>NZ_LT629762.1:0-2700000 GCF_900105155.1 Pseudomonas prosekii | reverse complement strand
GGTAGGCTGGAATCTTAGGTAAATCCGGGATTCTAAGGCCGAGAGCTGATGACGAGTGTTCTTTTAGAACACGAAGTGGTTGATGCCATGCTTCCAAGAAAAGCTTCTAAGCTTCAGGTAACCAGGAACCGTACCCCAAACCGACACAGGTGGTTGGGTAGAGAATACCAAGGCGCTTGAGAGAACTCGGGTGAAGGAACTAGGCAAAATGGCACCGTAACTTCGGGAGAAGGTGCGCCGGTGAGGGTGAAGGACTTGCTCCGTAAGCTCATGCCGGTCGAAGATACCAGGCCGCTGCGACTGTTTATTAAAAACACAGCACTCTGCAAACACGAAAGTGGACGTATAGGGTGTGACGCCTGCCCGGTGCCGGAAGGTTAATTGATGGGGTTAGCTAACGCGAAGCTCTTGATCGAAGCCCCGGTAAACGGCGGCCGTAACTATAACGGTCCTAAGGTAGCGAAATTCCTTGTCGGGTAAGTTCCGACCTGCACGAATGGCGTAACGATGGCGGCGCTGTCTCCACCCGAGACTCAGTGAAATTGAAATCGCTGTGAAGATGCAGTGTATCCGCGGCTAGACGGAAAGACCCCGTGAACCTTTACTATAGCTTTGCACTGGACTTTGAATTTGCTTGTGTAGGATAGGTGGGAGGCTTTGAAGCGTGGACGCCAGTTCGCGTGGAGCCAACCTTGAAATACCACCCTGGCAACTTTGAGGTTCTAACTCAGGTCCGTTATCCGGATCGAGGACAGTGTATGGTGGGTAGTTTGACTGGGGCGGTCTCCTCCTAAAGAGTAACGGAGGAGTACGAAGGTGCGCTCAGACCGGTCGGAAATCGGTCGTAGAGTATAAAGGCAAAAGCGCGCTTGACTGCGAGACAGACACGTCGAGCAGGTACGAAAGTAGGTCTTAGTGATCCGGTGGTTCTGTATGGAAGGGCCATCGCTCAACGGATAAAAGGTACTCCGGGGATAACAGGCTGATACCGCCCAAGAGTTCATATCGACGGCGGTGTTTGGCACCTCGATGTCGGCTCATCACATCCTGGGGCTGAAGCCGGTCCCAAGGGTATGGCTGTTCGCCATTTAAAGTGGTACGCGAGCTGGGTTTAGAACGTCGTGAGACAGTTCGGTCCCTATCTGCCGTGGACGTTTGAGATTTGAGAGGGGCTGCTCCTAGTACGAGAGGACCGGAGTGGACGAACCTCTGGTGTTCCGGTTGTCACGCCAGTGGCATTGCCGGGTAGCTATGTTCGGAATAGATAACCGCTGAAAGCATCTAAGCGGGAAACTAGCCTCAAGATGAGATCTCACTGGGACCTTGAGTCCCCTGAAGGGCCGTCGAAGACTACGACGTTGATAGGTTGGGTGTGTAAGCGCTGTGAGGCGTTGAGCTAACCAATACTAATTGCCCGTGAGGCTTGACCATATAACACCCAAGCAATTTGACTACTCGAAAGAGCATCAGATTGCGGTGTGTGAAGACGCAATGAACCGAAAGTTCGACTGTGCACAAAGCCACACG
This sequence comes from Pseudomonas prosekii, assembly GCF_900105155.1. Taxonomy (NCBI): domain Bacteria; kingdom Pseudomonadati; phylum Pseudomonadota; class Gammaproteobacteria; order Pseudomonadales; family Pseudomonadaceae; genus Pseudomonas; species Pseudomonas prosekii. The sequence goes on along the minus strand of NZ_LT629762.1, from coordinate 2,698,473 downwards.
CAAATACCGACAGCTGTCACATACCCAATTTGCTGAAGCGCGGCCCTCTGGCCACGATTTGGTACCCGAATTTCTTGACGACCATAGAGCCTTGGAACCACCTGATCCCATCCCGAACTCAGTAGTGAAACGATGCATCGCCGATGGTAGTGTGGGGTTTCCCCATGTGAGAGTAGGTCATCGTCAAGATTAAATTCCGAAACCCCTATCTGCGTATGCAGGTAGGGGTTTTGTTTTAGTAGAAGTCACCATTTTTTGCTGGCACGTTACTTCGGTAACGGGCTGGTCACAGAATTTCTTGACGACCATAGAGCATTGGAACCACCTGATCCCATCCCGAACTCAGCAGTGAAACGATGCATCGCCGATGGTAGTGTGGGGTTTCCCCATGTGAGAGTAGGTCATCGTCAAGATTGAATTCCGAAACCCCTTTCTGCGAAAGCAGACAGGGGTTTTGTCGTTTCAAGGCCACCAAAAATCTCCCCGCACCAATCCGATCTAAATCATAAGCAGCCGCTCTGGTACACCGTTCAGCCGGAATCCGTCGGTAATTACAGTCATTTCATGCAAGCCCCTAAGATTTCTCCTACTCGTGCCGAAAGACTGGTGAGACATGCGTGCACCAAGTTGAGCGACCTCAGAAAGCCGCCAGCGCTGTTACATGGAATGTTGCAACCCGGAACGCATCCCCATCTTTTGCATAGAAGCCCCATGAAATGAATTTAAAGTTCAGCCATAAAATCCTGCTGGCCGCTTCTGGCGTCGTGGTGCTGGCCTTCGCATTGTTCACTTTGTACAACGACTATCTGCAGCGAAACACCATTCGCCAAAACCTCGAATCCTCCGTTCAGCAAGCAGGCGACTTGACCGCCAGCAGCGTGCAGAACTGGATGAGTGGCCGCGTGTTGGTTCTGGAAAACCTCGCGCAGAACGTCGCCCACCAAGGCGCCAATGCCGATCTGCCAGGGCTGGTGGATCAACCGGCCTTCACCTCGAACTTCCAGTTCACTTACGTCGGCCAGGCCAACGGTGTATTCACCCAGCGCCCTGACGCGAAAATGCCCGATGGCTACGATCCACGTCAGCGCCCCTGGTACAAACAAGCCGTGACGGCCGACAAAACCATGCTGACCCCGCCATACATGGCGGCCGTCGGTGGTCTGGTCGTAACGATCGCCATGCCGGTGAAAAAGAACGGCGAACTGCTTGGCGTTGTCGGTGGTGACCTGAGCCTCGAGACCTTGGTGAAAATCATCAACTCGGTCGACTTCGGTGGCATCGGTCACGCATTCCTGGTCAGCGGTGATGGCCAAGTGATCGTCAGCCCGGACAAAGATCAGGTGATGAAGAACCTCAAAGATGTTTACCCGAACTCCGGCGTGCGCATCGAGAAGGGCAATCAGGAAGTCACCCTCAACAACGAAGATCGCATCCTCTCGTTCACCCCGGTCAGCGGTTTGCCGAATGCCGAGTGGTACATCGGTCTGTCGATCGATAAGGACAAAGCCTACGCCCCGTTGAGCCAATTCCGCACCTCGGCCCTCATCGCGATGTTTATCGCCGTGAGCGCCATTGCAGTGCTGCTGAGCCTGCTGATCGCTGTGCTGATGCGTCCGCTGACCACCATGGGCCGCGCGATGAAAGACATTGCCCAGGGCGAAGGCGACCTCACCCGTCGTCTGTCGGTAGAAAGCAAAGACGAATTCGGCGAATTGGGCGGCGCGTTCAACCAGTTCGTCGAACGTATTCACGCATCGATTTCCGAAGTGTCTTCGGCGACTCGCCAGGTTCACGACCTGTCACAACGCGTTATGGCCTCGTCCAACGCCTCGATCATCGGCTCCGACGAGCAGAGCGCGCGCACCAACAGCGTGGCCGCAGCGATCAACGAACTGGGTGCCGCAACTCAGGAAATTGCACGTAACGCCGCCGACGCTTCGCAGCACGCCAGTGGCGCGAGCGAGCAGGCGGACGACGGTCGCCAAGTGGTGGAAAAAACCATTCTGGCGATGACCGAGCTGTCGCAAAAAATCAGCTTGTCCTGCACCCAGATCGAAACTCTGAATGCCAGCACCGACAACATCGGGCACATTCTCGACGTGATCAAAGGCATCTCCCAGCAGACCAACTTGCTCGCACTCAACGCGGCCATCGAAGCGGCGCGCGCCGGTGAAGCCGGTCGTGGTTTTGCGGTGGTAGCGGACGAGGTGCGTAACCTTGCGCATCGCACCCAGGAGTCGGCTGAAGAGATCCATAAAATGATCACTTCGTTGCAGATCGGTTCGCGCGAAGCGGTGACCACCATGAACGCCAGCCAGGTCTCCAGTGAAGAGACGGTTGAAGTGGCGAATCAGGCCGGTTTGCGTCTGGTCAGTGTGACCAAGCGCATCGGCGAAATCGACGGCATGAACCAATCGGTGGCTGCGGCGACCGAAGAGCAGACCGCCGTGGTGGAAACGCTCAACGTCGACGTCAACCAGATCAACCTGCTGAACCAGCAGAGCGTCGCCAACCTCAATGAAACATTGAAGGATTGTGATGCGTTGTCGCTGCAGGCCAATCGGCTGAAGCAGTTGGTCGACAGCTTCAAAATCTGATTCAGGTTTGTCGGATCGCGTTATCGCTGTTCGCGGGCAAGCCTCGCTCCTACAGGCTATCGAGTAACCTGTAGGAGCGAGGCTTGCCCGCGAAAGGGACTTGCGCATCACCGACAAAAATGTGTTCTACGCAAACAGCTTCAACACATTATTCATCGCATCATCGGCAAACCCCTGCACAAAGTCCTTGAACCCTGGCAACGCCTCCGCACCGCCCGCAGCGGGCTGCGCAATAATGGTCCAGGTCGCCCGCGACTTGCCCGCGCCCAGCGGCTCCACGTTCATCGCCGCCCACAAGTTTGCTACGCCCAACGTGTTGTAAATCGTCGTCCAGGTCATGCTCCGCGCCTGGTCGTCCCGCGAGTTCAGTTGCTCGACCACCACATTGCCGTCCTTGAACACTTTCTTGCGCAAGGACGACACGCCTTCACCCGTCATTTCGATGTGCGACAGCGCCGGGATGAACGCATCGTAACCAGCAAAGTTGCCGACCACCTCCCAGACTTTCGAGGCGTCCGCCGGCACGTCCACCGAAGACACTACGTGGCAGCCGTGAGGGTTTTGGATCAGGGTATCGGGTTGCAGGGTTTTCATGGTTTTGCTCCAGTTGGGTGACTCAGATGAAGTTGATTTCTTTCAGGTAATCGCAGCCGCGACGCAGCAGCGCCGGGGATTTTTGCGGGTAGTGCGCGCCCATCTGCCGGACGCCGGCCTGCGCGTTGTCGTGGCCGATCATCGAGATGTCGCCGATGTCTTCTTCGAAGCCATTGAGGTAGAAACCGAGTACGCCGAACAGCGCGTTATCGCTGTCGACGCGGCCCAGTTGCTGCTGCCAGTCGGCAACGCTGACCATCGAGAATTCGCGCCCGGCCTGGCGAAACGAAGCGACGTAATCGTCCCAACTCAGCGGCTCCGGATTGTGCAGATTGAACACCGCGTGTTCCGGCTGATAACGGCTGGCATGGAAGCCGATGAAACGCGCAAGGAAGTCCACCGGCATCAGGTCGAAATTCAGTGAAAACTCCGGCACCTGACCGAGCTGGATCGAGCCCTTGAGCATCAGCATCAAGCGATTTTTGTGGGGCTGGCAGACGCCGCTGAGGCTGTTGAAACTGATGTTGCCGGGGCGATACAGATTGACCCGCACACCGCGTTCCCGGGCGCGTTCGAGGATCCGTTCGGCGACCCATTTCGACAGGTTGTAGCCGTTCTTGATGTAGATCGGCGGGGTCTGCGCGGCGGGCAATTCCAGCACCCGGCCGTCGTCGGTAATCGTGCTCGACGCCGAGAGCGTCGAGACGAAGTTGAAGATCTTTTTGCTGCGCCCTTCGCACAACCGCAGACACTCGAAAATCGGCTCGACGTTGTCTCGTGCCAGCGACTCGTAATCGAGCACATGATTGACGTTCGCAGCGTTATGCACCAGCGCGCCGAACTCGCGATCCAGCCGCTCGTAAACCTCCTGCGCAAGCCCCAGCAACGGCCGCGTGATGTCCGCCGCGTAGACCCGCACCCGGCTCAAGTCCAGATGCTCCAGACGGTTCTCGCGCAAGGCGTCGGCAAAACGCTCCGCCGCCGATTGCCCGCCACCGTCGCGCACCAGACACGCAACTTCCGTGGCGCCCCAGCCGAGCAGCGCCTCGACAATGTGCACGCCGACAAAACTGTTGGCCCCGGTAACAATCACCTTATGCACATCACCCATGCGGCTGACCGGCAGCGGCTGCACATCCAGTTCGCGGAAGGCATCGGCCATCGCTTGCTCGCTCAACACTTCTTCAGTGCCCGAGCCACGCACCAACGTTGCCAGTTTTGAAATCGTCGGCAGTTCGATGAAGCGGTTGATCGAGATGCTGCGCCCGAATTCCTCGCGCAATCGCAGCAACATGCGCGACAGCAGAATCGAGTGACCGCCGAGATTGAAGAAACTTTCGTCAGTGGAAATGTCGCTCGCCGGCAGCTCCAGCAACTCGGCCCAGATCTCCAGCAGCAGCGCTTCATCGGCGCTGGTCGGCAAGCGGCGCGCGGTGTTTTCCAGGACGTTGACCGGCAACGCCAGCAGCGCTTTGCGATCGATTTTGCCGTTACTGGCAAACGGCATACTCGCCAGTTCGGTCCATGCACCAGGTTGCATGTAGTCCGGCAAAAACTGCACGGCGTGTGCCTTCAGTGCTTCGCGAGCGGCGCCCGGCTGGTCCTCCTGCGGCTGCGCGAGAAACGCCAGAATCCGCCGCTGACTGTCGATGACCACCGCCACCTGACGGTACAACTGACTGTCGCGCAGGCAACGCTCGATCTCTTCCGGTTCGACCCGAAAACCACGGATCTTCACTTGATTGTCGCGCCGGCCGCACAGCTCGATGCCGTCGCCGGTCCACTTCGCCATATCCCCGGTGCGATAAGCGCGCAGCTGCTCGCCGTTCGGCAGGTTGAGGTGCAAATAACGTTCGGCGGTCTGCTGCGGATTGTTCAGATAGCCCAGGCACACGCCCGGCCCGACGATGTACAACTCGCCGACGGTTTGCTCGGCGACCGGTTGCAAGTCTTCATCAAGAATCAGCACCTGGCTGTTGGCAATCGGGCCGCCGAGCGTGCGGTTGTTGTCGCCGGGCCGCAGTTGTCGCGCGGTGATCAGCACCGTCGCTTCGGTCGGCCCGTAGAGGTTGTAGAGGTTGCCCTGACGCGTCAGTTGCTCGATGACGTAAGGCTCGCAGACGTCGCCGCCGGTCATCACGTGGTCGAGCACTTGCAACTGATCCAGCGGCAAAATGCTCAACAGCGCTGGTGGCAGAAAGGCGTGGCTGAGCTGCTGCTGACGGATCAGCTCGACCAGTTGCAGCGGGTCACGACGCTGGTCGTCGCTGGGCACAATCAGTTCGGCGCCCTGCAGCAACGTCGGGAAAATATCGATCAGCGACGAGTCGAAACTCAGCGAGGAAAACTGCAGCACGCGACTCTGCTCGGTCAGTTGCACATAGTCGGCGTACCACGCGGTGAAGTGCGCGAGGTTGGCCTGGCTGAGCAGCACACCTTTCGGATGCCCGGTGGTGCCCGAGGTGTAGAGCGCCATGCACGGCGCGTCGATCGGGGGGCGCTGCCGCATCAATGGTTGGCCGAGGTCTGCGTCATCCGCGTCGATACAGCGGATGTCCAGCGACGGCATTTGATCGGCCAACGGATGCTCGCCGTCATGCAGCAACAGCACCGCCCCGGCGTTCTGCAGAATGTATTGCTGACGCTGTAGCGGATGGCTCGGCTCCAGCGGCAAATACACCGCGCCGCTGCCCAGAATCGCCAGAATCCCCGCGTACAGCGCACTGCATTTCGGCAGGCAAATGCCGATCACCAGCGGGCCTTGATGCTGGTCGAGCAACGGCTGCAAGCGTTGCTGGATGGCGCGGCTGTGTGTGTGCAATTGCCGATAGCTGAGCGCCGTGCCGGCAACGTTCAGCGCCGGGCGCTCGGCGCATTCGATGAAGCGCTGTTGCAGACGCTCGATCATCGGCATCTGGCCCAGTCGCAGCAGCTGCGGATGCGCCGTGTCATTCAGTCGATGGATGAAACCAAGCTGCTCGAGAAACAGCAGGTTTTCTACACGCTCGAAGGGCATGGGCGGCGTCGGTTCGGACAGCCGAAAATAATCGTCATCCCGGGAAAAACGACTGACCAGCAATGCCACGTGATCGACCAGTTCCGCCACCGCGCGCAGGCGCAACGCCTGGCCGTTCCCGGATGCCTCGTCGGCAATCGGCACACGGCTGAAAAGCGTCGGGCCATAACGGCACAGCAGGTCCAGGCGCGGCAGGTTATTAGCTTCACCATCAATTGCGCTGACGCCCAGTTGCAGGGTCAATCGCGGCACGTCGCCGAGCTCGGCAAAGACCAGGCTCGCGTCGTCGATCAGCAAGTCGACGTTGTCCAACTCCAGCGCGTTGACGTCGGTCAGGCGCACCAGTGAATGTCCGTGTTGTTCCAGCTCCAGCGCCAGGTCGTTGAGGGCCTGGCTCTGCCCTCCAAGCACAATGTCGAGACGTCTCATGATGTTCTCCTCGTTAAACCAGGTAGTCGCTCAGGGCGCGCTGGACGCACGGCGAATCGAGCAGCGAACTGCTGCGGAAAAACCGCACGATGTTGGCGACCAGTGGGTGATGGCGATTGATCGGGAAGGCCAGCCCCGAGACTTCGCTCTTGAGCGCGCGGCGTGCGGCGTCGCTGATCTGCAATGATTCGATCAGGCGAAAATCGAAGGATTTCTGGATGTCGTTGGTCAGGTAATGGCCGATGAACACCGGCAGGATCTGCGCGATGCACGCTCGGTCGTCCGCGCTCGCGGTGTGCCAATAAATGCGCACCAGCCGCGCCCAGAAACTCGAGTGACGGCCCTCGTCCAGCAAGTGGTCGGCCATCAAGCCCTTGATCGATTGCTTGACCGTTTCATCCTTGGCGAACGCCGCGACATCGCCGGTCACGGTGTTCTCGGCGATGGCCACGCAGATCAATTCCACGGCGCTGCGCAGGTGCTCCGGCGCCAACGCCACAGCGGCGGGAATCGCCCGGCTCAGTTCGATCTCATCGGGCAATTCGATTGGCGTGATGCCGGTCATGGCCACGGTTTGCTGCATGAAATCCATCGCCACCAAGGCGTGATAGTCCTCGTCCACCACCACGGTCATCGCGTCGTAGCGGCAGGCAAACGGGAACTCGACCGCGAAGCGATTCTTGGCGATGCTGCGGGCGGTTTTGTCGACGATTTCGGTTTCGAAAATCACCACGTCGTTGATGAATTTGTAGAGCGTCTGCACCAGCGCAAAGTCGCGTTGTTCCGGGCATTCGCGCAGGAAGGTTTCGCTCAGCACCAACGGTTGGCGGCTCAGCGGATAAATCAATTTGTCGTCGTTCTCCAGCACCCGACGCGGCCGTGTGCGAATGGTCGCGCGGCTCTCCCAGGCGTCGGCGAACGATTGGTAGTCGGCGGCGTTCATGCGCTCACCTCGGCGACGGTTTCGCGCATGCTCAGGCGCAAGCCATCCCACAAGGCAATGCGGCTATCCACCGCTGCGATAGCGCTGGCGTAAACGTCCTCCTGGCGTTGCGGGTCGCCATCGACCAGTCGAGCGAGGAGTTTTTCGGCGGCGGGGCCGTGGTCCTCGGAGTCGACTTCGATGTGTCGCTCCAGGTAATAACGGAAGGTCGGCGCTTGCTCGATGCCAATGCCCCAATCGTCGAGAATGCGCTGGAACATCTGCGGGATGACACTTTCGCGGCCATGCAGGAATGCCGCCGCGACGCTGTGGCCAGGCGCACTCAGCGCAGTGTGCAAGGTGTGGCGGACGAACTGTGCGGCAGCCGGGTCGATGTCGATGCTTTGCAGCGCGACGTCATAACTTACGCCTTCCTGTTGCAGCGCAACGAAGCGCTCGACGGCAGCGGTGCTGGCGCCGACTTCGCGCATTGCATCCAGGTACAACTCGAAATGGCTGTAGTGACCGTGACCGGGCCGATCATCGGATTCTTCGCCGAGCACAATTTCATTGATCAGCCGCGCAGCCTGCGGATCTCGCGGCGGCAGCCAAGGCAAATGCACGCAGGTCAGCTCCTGTTGCAGCCGCTTGGTCAGCGACATGAAATCCCACACCGCAAATACATGGGTTTCCATAAATCGTTGAAGTATTGGCAACGAATGTATTTCGCCAAAGATCGGGTGCGCACTCAGTTGTGCTTTCTTTTGGGCGAGATGGTCTTTAGTCAGTTTCATAAGCGAGCCTGTCAGTGAGGGATGTAACTAGGAGTGTTGGATGAATAAGGGAAACCAGGTTGATCGGTTCTATGGGCGAGCGCCGGCCTCAATCGAATTGATAAGTTTTAAAAGTATTGGGGTTCTGCAAGCCGCACTGGATCAGGGTTATAAAACTGGATCCAATGTTGGCGGAGAAAAACTAATACATCAGTAAAGTTCCAGGCAAGTCATTTTTATTTTATTTGAAAGTTGCACTTTTTCGGGCGCGACAAGTTTCAATAAAACTTTAAGTTGATGTTTTATTTGGGTGAAGTTGCTCCTTCCGGCTTATAAAAGTCAGAATCGAAAAGAGAGTGAATGCCTCACTCGTAGCAACTTTCTAACTGGCGTTCGTTGGTGTGATCTAGAGGAATGGAAGTTGGGCGCGAATATGCCGTTTGCTTCCGTTCCCGTGGCAAGACTCCTTCCGTAGGTTCTTGTTGCGATGACGGCCCCGAGTTTGCGAGGCATCGCCCGTCATTAGTGGGTTGGCTATCGCAAGAGTGAGGCTAAATGGCGGTCGCCGCTACGGCTGCCGCGCCATTATTTGGCCACGACGCGGGGCACGAAGGGAAGTTGAGGAAAAGCCTTAGACGGGCAGGAATGGCGCGGTAAATTCGTTCGGAAAACGGCGAACCGGGGATTTGTAAGAAGAGTTGTCAGAAAACCCGGCGAGAGGTGTCGAGGCAAGCGCCGCCGAGCCTATTTGCTGTGCTCGGCGGACGAATAGAGAGGTTTTGCTAGATTTTTTTACTATTGGCGGCGGCAGGGCTTTCGAGAAAACCTGCAATGACCTCGACACCACGGTTCAGATGTCGCGTAAGCAGTTTGACCGAGCGCTCAATGTCGCGGTCTTCAACCGCCCTCAACAATTCACGATGGTCTTCCTGGGACAACTTGCCCAGGCCCATCTTCTCCAGGTTGAAACGCAAGAAGCGCTCCTCTTCATTCAAACCGTCTTCGATCAAGCGTAATAGCCGCCGGTTAGGCGCTTTATTGTACAAAGTCATGTGGAACAGACGATTGAGCCGACCCATTTCGCTGTAGTCGTGCTGGGTTTCCATTTCCTCGATATAACCTGCGGCAAGCTCGATATCGGCGTTGGTCAGCAGAGGAATCGAACGGCGCAACGCTTCCGATTCCAACAGGATGCGCAATTCGTAAGTTTCTGCTGCGTCGCCCGAAACAAGTGGCGCGACTACCGCGCCTTTATGCGCAATGACATTGAGCAACGCTTGCGCTTCCAGTTGGCGCAAGGCTTCGCGCACGGGCATGCGGCTGACGCCAAACAAATCCGCCAGATCCTGCTGGCGCAATGCCGAGCCGCACGGGATGCGTCCGTCAAGAATCGCCGAGCGCAGGGTTTCTTCAATAACCGAGCGCGCCAGGTGGGCGGGGATCGGCCCGTCGAGCTTGATACTGTTCAGAGGATTGGGCTTCTGTGTCACTACAACGCACCCTGCTTGACTAAAGTTGTTTTTTGGATCCAAAGGACACTAGTGATTGCTGTACAAGATGTCAAACCATGTAAAGGGTTGGTCAAACAAATGTGCTGTTATTTTTAACGACGCTGATCAGACAAAGTCTAGCGCGCGAACGGTGATTGCACCGTGCCATTGTCTTTTATCAGGCTAACCTTCACCATCAACCGACTTTAACCTGCCTATTCTGGATGCCTCACTTTGGCGGCTCGTTTCGCGATCCCTCGGACATTGCGCTGGCTGTGCTGCGCGCTGCTCCTGGCCGGCGTCATGCTGGGCGGGTTGCATGCCGATTGGGATTTTTCCCTGATCAGTCGCCGCGCCGAAGCGCTCTACGGACCGTTGGGCGACGGCCAGCAACGCATCGACGCGTGGCAGCGTTTGCTCGCCACACAAAAGCAGGTCGGTGAGGCGGAAAAGCTCAACGTGGTGAACCAGTTTTTCAATAAACAGATGCGCTACGAAGAAGACATCGACCTGTGGCGCGAAGTCGATTATTGGGAAACCCCGATCCAGGGTCTGTGGAAGGGCGCCGGCGACTGCGAAGACTACGCGATCGCCAAGTATTTCAGCCTGCGCCACCTCGGCGTTTCCAGTGACAAGCTGCGCATCACCTACGTCAAGGCTTTGCGGCAGAATCGCGCGCACATGGTCTTGACCTATTATTCGACGCCCGAGGCCATGCCGCTGGTGCTCGACAGCCTGATCAACGAGATCAAACCGGCCAGTCAACGAACCGATTTGCTGCCGGTCTACTCTTTCAACGCTGAAGGTTTGTACATCCCCGGCGCCAAGGGCAACAAAAAAGTCGGTGACACCAAGCGCCTGTCGCGTTGGCAGGATGTGTTGAAGAAAATGCAGGCCGAAGGTTTTCCGGTCGAGACGACTAACTAGGAGCACGCGCTCAGATGTCCTTGTTCAAACAGCTGTTGATCGCTATCTGTCTGTTCCTTGTGGTCGCCTTCACTGGCAGCTTCGTGGTCAGCCTGGAGAGCTCGCGCACCCAGTACGTCAACCAGTTGCGTTCCCACGCGCAAGACGCCGCCACGGCGCTGGCGCTGTCCCTGACGCCGAATATCGACGACCCGGCGATGGTCGAGTTGCTGGTCAGCTCGATTTTCGACAGCGGCTACTACGCGAGCATCCGCGTGGTTGACCTCAAGACCGACCAGACCATCGTCGAGCGCACCGGCACGCCAGCGGTGAATAACGTGCCGGACTGGTTCGTCAAAATGATCGGCCTCGAACCGGCCGGCGGTGATGCCCTGGTCAGCCGTGGCTGGGAGCAAGCGGCGCGTGTCGAGGTGGTCAGCCACCCGATGTTCGCCGTCGCCAAACTGTGGCAGAGCGCGTTGGGCAGCCTCGGTTGGCTGCTGATCTGCGGCGCCGTGAGTGCGGTGTTGGGCGCGCTGTTGTTGCGTCGTCAATTGAAGCCGCTGGACTACATGGTCCAGCAATCCCACGCCATCGCCCGCCGCGAATTCCTCAGCCTGCCGCAACTGCCGCGCACCCCGGAATTGCGTCGTGTGGTGCAAGCGATGAACCAGATGGTCGAGAAGCTCAAAGCGTTGTTTCAGGAGCAGGCCGAGCGCAGTGAAAAGCTGCGCGTCGAGTCTTATCAGGACAACCTTACGGGCCTGGCCAATCGGCGCTATTTCGAGATGCAATTGAACGCGCGGGTGAGCAACCCGGAGCAGGCCAGTTCCGGTTATCTGCTGTTGTTGCGGGTGAAGGATCTGGCCGGTTTGAACCAGCGCCTGGGCGGGCAGCGCACTGATGAACTGCTCAAAGCGGTCGGTCAGCAGTTGTCTCGCGAATGCGCGAAGTACCCGGAAACGCAGAACCTGGTGACGCGGATTCGCGGCGGTGAATTCGCCGTGCTCGCGCCGGGGCTGGTGCGTGAAGAAGCCCTGCAACTGGCGCAGAACCTTGAGAGCGCGTTGGCCAGTTTGCACGCGACAGGCGCGACGGACGTGGCGTCGGTGGCGTCTATCGGGCTGGCGCCGTTCGCCCATGGCGACTCGCCGCAAGCGGTGATCAGCCTGGGCGATGAGGCATTGGCACAGGCTGAAGGTCAGGGTGAACAGAGCTGGGCATGTCTGGACCACAGCGCGGTAGCGAGTGTCGGCGATGACCATCATGCGTGGCACACACTGCTGGATCAGGCGCTGACGCAGCGGCGCTTCCAATTGTATTTCCAACCGGTCGTGGCCAGTCAGGACGCGACGCTGGTGCTGCATTACAAAGTGCTGTCGCGGCTGGTCGATGATCAGGGCCAGACCATTCCCGCCGGGCGTTTCCTGCCGTGGCTGGAGCGTTTTGGCTGGACCGCGCGGCTTGATCGCTTGATGTTGGAAACGGTGCTCGGGCAAATGGCCGGGCATGAAGAATCGCTGGCGCTGAACCTGTCGTCGGCGACGCTGGCAGATCCGCAGGCGCTGAATAAAGTCTTCGAGATTTTGCGTCAGCATTCCAATCTCGGACCGCGCCTGACCCTGGAAATCGGTGAAGAGCAATTGCCCGAGCAAGCCGTGCTGGAGCAATTGACCCGGCGTTTGCGCGAACTGGGTTTCTCCCTGAGCCTGCAGCGCTTTGGCGGCCGTTTCAGCATGATCGGCAACCTGGCGCGGCTAGGCTTGGCGTACCTGAAGATCGATGGCAGCTACATCCGGGCGATTGATCAGGAGAGCGACAAACGTCTGTTCATCGAAGCGATCCAGCGCGCGGCGCACAGCATCGATTTGCCGCTGATTGCCGAGCGGGTCGAGACTGAAGGGGAATTGTCGGTGATTCGCGAGATGGGATTGTATGGGGTTCAGGGGCAGTTGTTCGGCGAGCCCAAGCCTTGGCAGTGAGTCATTGAGATCCACCCCTCACCCTAACCCTCTCCCCGGAGGGGCGAGGGGACTGACCGTGTTGTTCTTGGAGTTACATCGACTTGAAATATCGAGTCGAACTCAGGTGATGAACAGCACGAAGATCTGCTCCCTTTCCCCTCTCCCCTTTACCCAGAGAGTTGTTGGGTGAGCCCGAGCCTTGGCAGTGAGTCATTGAGATCCACCCCTCACCCTAACCCTCTCCCCAGAGGGGCGAGGGGACTGACCGTGCTGTTCTTGGAGTTACATCGACTTGAAATATCGAGTCGAACTCAGGTGATGAACAGCACGAAGATCTGCTCCCTTTCCCCATTCCCTAGAGAGATGAGCCCGAGCCTTGGCAGTGAGTCATTGAGATCCACCCCTCACCCTAACCCTCTCCCCAGAGGGGCGAGGGGACTGACCGTGTTGTTCTTGGAGTTACATCGACCTGAAATATCGAGTCGAACTCAGGTGATGAACAGCACGAAGATCTGCTCCCTTTCCCCATTCCCTAGAGAGGTGAGCCCGAGCCTTGGCAGTGAGTCATTGAGATCCACCCCTCACCCTAACCCTCTCCCCAGAGGGGCGAGGGGACTGACCGTGTTGTTCTTAGAGTTACATTGACCTGAAATATCGAGTCGAACTCAGGTGATGAACAGCACGAAGATCTGCTCCCTTTCCCCATTCCCTAGAGAGGTGAGCCCGAGCCTTGGCAGTGAGTCATTGAGATCCACCCCTCACCCTAACCCTCTCCCCGGAGGGGCGAGGGGACTGACCGTGTTGTTCTTCGAGTTGCATCGACTTGAAATATCGAGTCGAACTCAGGTGATGAACAGCACGAAGATCTGCTCCCTTTCCCCTTTCCCCTTTACCCAGAGAGTTGTTGGGTGAGCCCAAGCCTTGGCAGTGAGTCATTGAGATTCACCCCTCACCCTAACCCTCTCCCCAGAGGGGCGAGGGGACTGACCGTGTTGTTCTTGGAGTTACATCGACTTGAAATATCGAGTCGAACTCAGGTCCTGAAAAGCATGAAGATCTGCTCCCTTTCCCCTCTCCCCAGAGGGGCGAGGGGACCGACCGTGGTGTTCTTAGAGTGACATCGACCTGAAATATCGAGTCGAACTCAGGTCCTGAAAGGCATGGAGATCTGCTCCCTTTCCCCTCTCCCCTCTGGGGAGAGGGCTGGGGTGAGGGGTGGCTCTTCAGGCCGAGGGAGATTTAAGTTCAAGCAAAGAACCATTGCGAAGAGGGCGCAAGCCCCTCGCCGCGAACCACCTGATCCCTAGATCAACCCCGTCTCATCAACATCAATCAAATGACTCAACCCGCCCAACGCTTCCCGGGCCTGGGTCCGGTCCATCAGTTTGGCTTGGGCGGCGGCCGGCAGGTCGGTGACGCGGATCACGCCTTTGCTGGTCAGCACCTGGATCAAGTCGTCGAGTACCCGGATCATTTCCAGGTCGCTCTGCTTGAGTTGCTTGAGGCTCGATTCCATCACCTCGTTGGCGTACCACGCCTGGATCTCGTGATTGTCGGCCGGCAGTGTTTCCGTGGCCTCGGCATAGGCCGCGGCTTCCACGCGCACTAATTGGCCTTGCGCATCGCGTTGCACGTAAAACATTGAGCATCCCTCAGAAGTGAACCAGCGTCATGCTGTCAGCAGCATAGGCCAACTGTTGGCGAGTATGCGGTGCGGCGACGAAATCGTCACCGGTGCGCTGTCGGCAAACGTGACGGCCGCCCGATTAAGGGCGGCCGTTTTACGCTGGATCAGCTGTTGTTGTGGTCGACTTTGATGGTCGGATCGCTACCGGCAATCAAGCTGTGCAAGTTGGCCGAAGACCAGTTGTTGCCTTCCAGTTTGATCGTCACGTCCGGCGAAGCAGCGGCAGCGTCGCCCGAATTGAACTTGCCGGCCGAGCTGACCTGCAACGACGACACGCCATCGACCGTGGAAATCTTCAGGAAGTTGTCGATGGTGCTGCCGGTCTCGCCCTGCAACAAATCGCGCAGGTCGATGCGGTCACCTTCGCTGGCCTTGAAGTCCTTGATCACGTCCGTGCCGGTGTCGCCCGACTTCCACACAAAGGTGTCGGCGCCCGAACCACCGATCAGAATGTCGTTGCCCGACCCGCCGATCAGCGTGTCGTTGCCGGTGCCGCCGAGCAGGATGTCATTGCCCTTGCCGCCATCGAGCAGGTCGTTGCCGCCCGAGCCGAACAGGATGTCATTGCCCGCGCCGCCCAGCAGTGTGTCGTTGCCGTCATGGGCGCCGGACACGTCGAACACGCTGTAATTCTCGGTGATGAACTGGTGCACGTTGCTGGTCGTGACTTTGCTGACTTCGACGCCGGTTTGCTGCGCGACGAACGCCTGCATCGCCTGATAACCCTCGCCGGCAATGCCGTTGAAGCTCACCAGATCGCCGAACAGGATGTCGTTGCCGTCACCGCCATTGACCGTGTCGGAACCTGGCAGCGTCGCTTCGGTGTGACCGATGATCGAGTTGGCCAGGTCTTTCGGATCGATGTTGGTTTGCGGCGTCTTGTCCGAGTCGTAAGGTTTCAGGTCGGCCAAGGTCACGTCTTTGTTGAGGCCGATGGCTTCAACCGTCGAAACCTTGTCCAGCAACGCGAAACCGACACCGGAGTTGTCGATCGCCGCGGTGCCCGTGCTGCTGCCGTTGCCATCGCGGTAGGACAGCTCATACGTGCCATTACCTTCGGCATGCAAAGTGCCCAACTCGGCGCTGCTCCAGTAACCGCCCCACGACGTTTTCCAGGTTTGCAGCGTCACTGTGCCGGCGGTGTCGATGCTCAGGTAGTGCGTGCTGTCCAGATAACCGGAGTAGTTCTGGCCCAACTTGTAGTTGGTGGTGGTGATGACGTCATCGAGCTTCACGTTGCCGAACAAAGTCGGGTTGGTTTGCTCGCCGCTCTGGTAATAGGTCGGCTTGCCGTCGGTGATGAAGTACGTGAGGTTGGTCGCCCCGCTGTTGGCCAGCGCGTCGGCGCTGAGGAACCAGTTGGCCGTGGTTTTGAACACGTCCTCGTAGTTGGTGCCGCCGCCGGACGCCATCGAATCCAGAACTGCTTTGAGCAGGATCAGCGCGTTCGGGTCGTTGAGGTTGACCGACACCGACTTGTTGACCTGGGTGTCGAAGTCCGCCAGGAACACGTTCACGGTGCCCGAGTTGCCGCCCATGCTTTGCTTGAGCGTGTTGAACACGGTGGTCAGCGAGTTCTTCGCGGCGGTGATCGAGGCGCTGCTCATGCTGCCCGAACTGTCGACCATGAACGCGATGTTGTAGTTGGTGCCCGGCACCACGGTCAGGCCACCGATGTCGCCGACAATAATGTCGTTGCCGTCAGTGCCCGTCACCGTGTCGCTGCCGGCGGTGCCTGTGATCGCGGTGTAATTGGCTGGGAACACGGTGACCGGAATCTGCGCCGTGGATACCGCCGAACCACCCAGTGCCTCGGTCGAGGTCGAGGTCACGGTCAGGTTGAACTGGCCGTTGTAGTACGGCGGCGGTGTCACGGTCAGTGTGCCGAGGTTCCAGCCAGTGACGTTGGCTTCTCCGGATGTCGCGCTGGCGGTGAAGGTGTGGCCCGCGCCGTCGGTCAGCACCGAACCTGCCGGGATGCCGCTGATTTTCACGCTCAGGCTTTCGGAGCCGTCGGTGTCGGTCAGCGCAGTTTTCACCGCAGACAAATGCACGCTGGTGCCTTCGGCGCCGGTGTTGAGTTTGTAGCCGTCGTAGTAACCCTCACCGTTGCTGCCGTGCAGATCGGAAACGGTCACGCCGGAAGCGGCGAGGTCGGCGATGCCGGTGTAGAGCGGCACGCCAGCGCTGCTCAGATCGACCGCCGCGGCGCCATTCACCGACAGGTTGACGTCGTAGCTGCCCGGGCCGCTCTGGTTGTGGTGGTAGATGTCCAGGGTGTAGTAACCGCTGGCGGTCGGCGTGTACGAGCCACTCAAAGTGCCGCCCGCGCCCCACAGGGCCGATGCGACGTTTTTGCCGCCAATGGTCACCAGCAAACTGTCATCGCCGGTGCCGCTGAAGCTGTAGGTCTTGCCGGCTTCGAGGTAGATCAGGCCGGACGTTTTCGAGGCCGTGCCGGCGTTGACGCTGCCGTCGGACTGAACGTTGGTCACGGTGGTGCTGGAGTTCGGGGTGCCCGCCGCGTCGATCACTGCTTTGAGTGTCGCCGAAGGTGCGCCGCTGCCGTCGGTGCCGAGGCCCGACAGGCCGGTCCAGACTTCCTTGATCAGGCCGGTGGATCGCACGGCGTTATCGGCGACGGTCAGGGTCGGTGCATCGGCCACTGGCGTGATGTCGATCTTGATGGTGCCGGTGTTGCCCAACAATTGGCCGTCGGTTGGCTGGAACTTGATCTGCGCGTAATCCGCCTGATTGTTGCCCAGGCCGGTGCCGCCGTAGCCGTTGGTGCCGGACTCGTTGGTGTCCGGGGTGAAACGCAACTTGCCGGCGTCGATGTCAGCCTTGCTGATGGTCTGGTTGTTGCTGACGTCGGTCCAGGTCGAGCCGTTCAGGTACTGCAACTTGCCTTCGACCGGCAGGCCGGTGATTTTCACACCGAGGCTCGCGGCCGGGCTGTCGACATCGCTGACGCCGAAAGTCGACCAGCCGATTACCAG
The DNA here is from genome assembly GCF_900105155.1 of Pseudomonas prosekii. NCBI lineage: Bacteria > Pseudomonadati > Pseudomonadota > Gammaproteobacteria > Pseudomonadales > Pseudomonadaceae > Pseudomonas > Pseudomonas prosekii. The sequence goes on along the minus strand of NZ_LT629762.1, from coordinate 2,681,096 downwards.
CGGGGTGTCTTCGGTGCCGGTGACGTTGACCGGTGCAGCGGTCGGCGCGTCGTTGACGGCGACCACGTTAACGGTGGTCGTGGCGACGTTGGAGTAGTTGCCGCCATCGGTCACGGTCACTGTGATAGTGCGCGGTACGGTGCTCGGGTTTTCACTGTTGTTGGTGAAGCTGATGTTCTTGATCTGCTGCATGTAATCGGCCAGCGACGCGGTGCCCGACAAGGTCAGCGTCACGGTGCCGTTGGTGCTGTTGGCATTGATGCTGATGCCGTTGACGTTGTTGCCCAGGTTCAGCGAATCGCCGTCCTGACGGTTGGTCAGCACGATGGTCGCACCGGTCAGCATGGTGCTGTCCGGGTCGGTGATTTTTAGATCGGTGTCAGCAATCGACACGCCTTGGCCGGTGGTGCCTTCGGTGAAGGTCACGTTGTAGTTGGCCCCGGTGGCGCCGCTGGAATTGTTCGCGTCCAGATCGATGACCGGCGGTGCGTCGTTGTCGATGATCGAGGTGCTGACGCTGCCGTTGGAAGCGCTGATCGCCAGGTTTTCGAAGTTGCCACCGACCGCCGAATCGATTTTGACCACGAAGTTTTCAGTGCCTTCGGTGATCTTGTCGTCGATCGTCGCCACGTTGAAATTGGCGCTGCTGGCGCCCGCCGGGATTTTCACGGTGTACACACCGGTGAAGTCCGAACCGTCGGCGGCGGTGCCGCTGTAGACGATTTTCAGCGTCACTTCGGTCTGCGCCGGGTGCGTCAGGCTGACGGTGTAGCTGGCGGTCTGACCTTCGGTCACCGAGCTGCTGCCGGTGATGCTGACTTCAGCCCGGTCGATGGTGTCGGTGACGGCGGTCACGGCCGGCACACTGCTTTTCACCAGGTTCTCGAAGTTGCCACCGGTGGCGCTGGTGATGGTCGCTTGAACCGAACCGGCATCCTTGTAAACGTCATCGGCAGGTGCTGCAACGTTGACCGTGCCGGAAGTTTTGCCGGCCTCGATGGTGATCACTGCGCCGTTGCTCAGCGTCACGGTCACTGGCGTGCCAGCAGCATTGGTCAGGGTCGCGGTGTAGGTGATCTGGCCACCTTCGGCTACCGAGTTGGTGGCGCTCAGCGACAGATTGGTGGTGTCGACCACGTCGGTCACGGTGGTGCTGACCGGCGTTTTGTCGGCGACCAGGTTTTCGTAGTTGCCGCCCGTCACGTTGGTGATCGAGTTGGTCAGCGGTGCGTGACCGGCCAGCGCGTCGTTTGGCGCGAGGGTAGTAACGGTGCCGACGGTTTTGCCAAGTTCAATCGTGATCGTCTGACCATTAGCCAACGATACGGTGACCGGGCTGCCGGTAACTGGCTGGCCGACGGTCGCGGTGTAAGTGACAGTGCCGCCCTCAGCCGCAGTGCCGGTTGCAGTCAGTTTGACGGTCGAAGTGTCGATCGTGTCAGTGACGCTGGTAACGGCAGGAACAGTGCTCGGCACCAGGTTCTCGAAGTTTCCGCCAGTTGCGCCAGTGATGGTTGCCTGAACGGAACCCGCATCTTTGTAGACGTCGTCAGACGGCGCTGGCACGGTCGCGGTGCCGGAGGTTTTGCCGGCGTCGATGGTGATCACTGCACCGTTGCTCAGCGTAACGGTCACTGGTGTGCCAGCAGCGTTGGTCAGGGTTGCGGTGTAAACAATCGAGCCACCTTCAGCCACGGAACCGGTAGCGCTGAGCGACAGATTGGTGGTGTCGACGGTGTCAGTGATCGTGGTCGAAACCGGCGTTTTGTCGGCAACCAAGTTTTCGTAGTTGCCGCCCGTCACGTTGGTGATCGAATTGGTCAGCGGCGCGTGACCGGCCAACGCGTCGTTTGGCGCGATAGTGGTGACGGTGCCGACGGTTTTGCCGATCTCGATGGTGATCGACTGGCCGTTGGCGAGCGACACGGTGACCGGGCTGCCAGTCACTGGCTGGCCGACGGTCGCGGTGTAGGTGACGGTTCCACCTTCAGCAGCGGTGCCGGTTGCAGTCAGTTTGACGGTCGAGGTGTCGATCGTGTCGGTGACGTTGGTGATTGCTGGCGCGGTGCTTGGGACCAGGTTCTCGAAGTTGCCACCAGTCGCGCCGGTGATGGTTGCCTGAACGGAACCCGCATCTTTGTAGACGTCGTCGGACGGCGCTGGCACGGTCGCGGTGCCGGAGGTTTTGCCGGCGTCGATGGTGATCACAGCACCGTTGCTCAACGTAACGGTGACTGGCGAACCAGCGGCGTTGGTCAGAGTGGCGGTGTAAACAATCGAGCCACCTTCAGCGACCGAGTTGGTTGCGCTCAGCGACAGGTTGGTGGTGTCGACGGTGTCAGTGATCGTGGTCGAAACCGGGGTTTTGTCGGCAACCAAGTTCTCGTAGTTGCCGCCCGTCACGTTGGTGATCGAGTTGGTCAGCGGCGCGTGACCGGCCAACGCGTCGTTTGGCGCGAGGGTGGTGACGGTGCCGACGGTTTTGCCGAGTTCAATCGTGATCGTTTGGCCGTTGGCGAGCGATACGGTGACCGGGCTGCCGGTGACTGGTTGGCCGACGGTGGCGGTGTAGGTGACGGTGCCACCTTCAGCGGCGGTGCCGGTGGCGGTCAGTTTGACCGTCGAAGTGTCGATCGTGTCGGTGACGTTGGTGATTGCTGGCGCGGTGCTTGGGACCAAGTTCTCGAAGTTGCCACCGGTTGCGGTTTTGATCGTTGCCTGAACAGAGCCGGCGTCTTTGTAGACGTCGTCAGACGGCGCTGGCACGGTCGCGGTGCCGGAGGTTTTGCCGGCGTCGATGGTGATCACTGCACCGTTGCTCAGCGTAACGGTCACTGGTGTGCCAGCGGCGTTGGTCAGAGTGGCGGTGTAAACAATCGAGCCACCTTCAGCCACCGAATCTGTAGCCGACAGGCTGAGGTTCGTGGTGTCCGTGGTATCGGTAACCGTCGTATCCGCCGGTTTGCCGTCAACTTCCAGCTTCTCGTAGTTGCCGCCCGTCGCGTCGTCGATTTTCACGCTCAACGAAGCGCCGCCCGCCAAGGCGTCGTTCGGTGCAACGAAGTTGACGAAGCCGCTGCTCGCGCCGACCGGGATAGTGATCGTCTGGCCGTTGGACAGCGTGACGACCACTGGCGAATCGGTCACTGGCGCCGAAACGGAAGCGGTGTAAACGACGGTGCCGCCTTCAGCGACGCTCGATGTCGCGGTGAGGCTGACGGTCGACGTGTCGATGGTATCCGTCACAGTTGTGACTGCAGCTACTGGGCTGGTGACCAGGTTTTCGAAGTTACCGCCGGTTGATTCCTTGATCGTGGCTTCGACTTTACCGGCGTCTTTGTAGACGTCATCGGCCGGAGCGGCGAAGGCTACGGAACCGCTGGTGGCGCCGGCTGCGATAAGGATGATCGCGCCGTTGCTCAGCGTCACCGTCATCGGTGTGCCGGTGGCATTGGTCAGGTTGGCGGTGTAGACGATCGAGCCGCCCTCGGCGACGGAGTTGGTCGCGCTCAGGCTTAGGGTCGTGGTGTCGGCGGTGTCGGTCACGGTGGTGGTGACCGGGGTGTTATCGGCGACGAGGTTTTCGTAGTTGCCGCCGGTTACGCCGGTGATCGAGTTGTTCAGAGCGGCTTGGCCGACCAACGCATCGTTCGGTGCGACGAAGTTGACGGTGCCGGTGGTGTTGCCGACTTCGATGGTGATCGTCTGACCATTCGCCAACGACACGGTGACCGGGCTGCCAGTCACTGGCTGGCCAACGGTAGCGGTGTAGGTGACGGTGCCACCTTCAGCGACGGAATCAGTGGCGGTCAGTTTGACGGTCGAGGTGTCGATGGTGTCCGTGACTTCGGTGACTGCTGGAACGGTGCTCGGTACCAAGTTCTCAAAGTTGCCGCCAGTCGCGCCAGTGATCGTTGCCTGAACGGAGCCGGCATCTTTGTAGACGTCATCGGTCGGTGCTGCAACGGTCGCGGTGCCGGAGGTTTTGCCGGCGTCGATGGTGATCACCGCGCCGTTCGACAGAGTTACTGTCACTGGCGAACCAGCGGCGTTGGTCAACGTGGCGGTGTAAACAATCGAACCACCTTCAGCGACCGAACCGGTCGCGCTGAGCGACAGATTAGTGGTGTCGGCGGTATCAGTGACCGTGGTGGTGACCGGAGTGGCGTCGGCTACGAGGTTCTCGTAGTTGCCGCCAGTCACGCCGGTGATCGAGTTGTTCAGCGCCGCTTGGCCTACCAATGCGTCATTCGGTGCGACGAAGTTGACGGTGCCGGTGGTGTTGCCGACTTCGATGGTGATCGTCTGACCATTCGCCAACGACACGGTAACAGGGCTGCCAGTGACTGGCTGGCCAACGGTTGCGGTGTAGGTAACGGTGCCGCCCTCAGCGACGGAATCAGTCGCGGTCAGTTTGACCGTCGAGGTGTCGATGGTATCGGTAACTTCGGTGACTGCTGGGGCGGTGCTCGGTACCAGGTTTTCGAAGTTGCCGCCAGTTGCGCCAGTGATCGTTGCCTGAACGGAGCCGGCGTCCTTGTAGACGTCGTCGGTCGGTGCAGCAACGGTCGCGGTGCCGAAGGTTTTTCCGGCGTCGATGGTGATCACAGCACCGTTCGACAGGGTCACGGTGACCGGAGAGCCAGCCGCATTGGTCAGGGTCGCGGTGTAGACAATCGAACCACCTTCAGCGACGGAACCGGTAGCGCTCAGCGACAGATTGGTGGTGTCGGCGGTATCAGTGACCGTTGTGGTGACTGGGGTGTTATCGGCTACTAGGTTTTCGTAGTTGCCGCCGGTTACGCCGGTGATCGAGTTGTTCAGCGCCGCTTGGCCTACCAACGCATCGTTCGGTGCTACTAAGTTGACGGTGCCAGTGGTGTTGCCAACTTCGATGGTGATGGTTTGGCCGTTGGCCAACGACACGGTGACCGGGCTGCCAGTCACTGGCTGGCCGACGGTTGCGGTGTAAACCACCGTGCCGCCTTCAGCGACGCTGTCAGTGGCGGTCAGTTTGACCGTCGAGGTGTCGATGGTGTCCGTGACTTCGGTGACTGCTGGAACAGTGCTAGGCACTAGGTTCTCGAAGTTTCCGCCAGTTGCGCCGGTGATCGTTGCCTGAACCGAACCGGCATCTTTGTAGACGTCATCGGTCGGTGCAGCAACAGTCGCGGTGCCGAAGGTTTTGCCAGCATCAATGGTGATTACAGCGCCGTTCGACAGAGTTACTGTCACTGGCGAACCAGCGGCGTTAGTCAACGTCGCGGTGTAAACAATCGAGCCGCCTTCAGCGACGGAACCGGTAGCGCTCAGCGACAGATTGGTGGTGTCGACGGTGTCGGTCACGGTGGTGGTGACCGGGGTGTTATCGGCTACGAGGTTTTCGTAGTTGCCGCCGGTTACGCCGGTGATCGAGTTGTTCAGAGCGGCTTGGCCGACCAACGCATCGTTTGGCGCAACGAAGTTGACGCTGCCAGTGGTGTTGCCAACTTCGATGGTGATGGTTTGGCCATTCGCCAACGACACAGTCACCGGGCTGCCGGTTACTGGCTGGCCCACGGTCGCGGTGTAAACCACGGTGCCACCTTCACCGACGGAATCAGTTGCGGTCAGTTTGACCGTCGAAGTGTCGATGGTATCGGTCACTTCGGTAACTGCTGGGGCGGTGCTCGGCACCAGGTTCTCGAAGTTGCCGCCGGTCGCCGAAGTGATGGTCGCCTGGACAGAGCCGGCGTCTTTGTAGACGTCATCGGTCGGTGCAGCAACGGTCGCGGTGCCAAAGGTTTTGCCGGCATCGATGGTGATCACTGCGCCGTTCGACAAGGTCACGGTGACCGGAGAGCCAGCCGCATTTGTCAGCGTGGCGGTATAAACAATCGAACCGCCTTCAGCGACCGAACCGGTCGCGCTGAGCGACAGATTGGTGGTGTCGGCGGTATCAGTGACCGCAGTGGTGACCGGGGTGTTATCGGCTACGAGGTTCTCGTAGTTGCCGCCGGTTACGCCGGTGATCGAGTTGTTCAGCGCCGCTTGGCCGACCAACGCGTCATTCGGTGCAACGAAGTTGACAGTACCGGTGGTGTTGCCGACTTCGATGGTGATGGTTTGGCCGTTGGCCAACGACACGGTCACCGGGCTGCCAGTCACTGGCTGGCCGACGGTTGCGGTGTAAACCACTGTGCCGCCTTCAGCGACGGAATCAGTCGCGGTCAGCTTGACCGTCGAGGTGTCGATGGTGTCCGTGACTTCGGTGACTGCTGGAACAGTGCTTGGCACCAGGTTCTCGAAGTTGCCGCCAGTTGCGCCAGTGATCGTTGCCTGAACCGAACCGGCATCTTTGTAGACGTCATCGGTCGGTGCAGCAACAGTCGCGGTACCGGAGGTTTTGCCGGCGTCGATGGTGATCACCGCGCCGTTCGACAGAGTTACTGTCACTGGCGAACCAGCGGCATTGGTCAGGGTCGCGGTGTAGACAATCGACCCGCCCTCGGCGACGGAGTTTGTCGCGCTCAGGCTGAGGGTCGTGGTGTCGGCGGTGTCGGTCACGGTGGTGGTGACCGGAGTGGCGTCGGCTACGAGGTTTTCGTAGTTGCCGCCGGTTACGCCGGTGATCGAGTTGTTCAGAGCGGCCTGACCGACCAACGCATCGTTTGGTGCGACGAAGTTGACGGTGCCGGTGGTGTTGCCGACTTCGATGGTGATGGTTTGGCCATTCGCCAACGACACGGTCACCGGGCTGCCAGTCACTGGCTGGCCGACGGTTGCGGTGTAAACCACTGTGCCGCCTTCAGCGACGGAATCAGTCGCGGTCAGCTTGACCGTCGAGGTGTCGATGGTGTCCGTGACTTCGGTGACTGCTGGAACAGTGCTTGGCACCAGGTTCTCGAAGTTGCCGCCAGTCGCGCCAGTGATGGTTGCCTGAACCGAGCCGGCGTCTTTGTAGACGTCATCGGTCGGTGCAGCAACAGTCGCGGTGCCGAAGGTTTTGCCGGCGTCGATGGTGATCACCGCGCCGTTCGACAGAGTTACGGTAACTGGCGAGCCAGCCGCATTGGTCAACGTCGCGGTGTAAACAATCGAGCCACCTTCAGCGACCGAACCGGTAGCGCTGAGCGACAGATTGGTGGTGTCGGCGGTATCAGTGACCGTGGTGGTGACCGGAGTGGCGTCGGCTACGAGGTTCTCGTAGTTGCCGCCAGTCACACCAGTGATCGAATTGTTCAGCGCCGCTTGACCGACCAATGCATCGTTCGGTGCGACGAAGTTCACGGTGCCGGTGGTGTTGCCGACTTCGATGGTGATGGTTTGGCCGTTGGCCAACGACACGGTCACCGGGCTGCCAGTCACTGGCTGGCCGACGGTGGCGGTGTAAACCACTGTGCCGCCTTCAGCAACGCTATCGGTAGCGGTCAGTTTGACCGTCGAAGTGTCGATGGTATCGGTGACTTCGGTAACGGCCGGAACGGTGCTCGGTACCAGGTTCTCGAAGTTGCCGCCAGTTGCGCCAGTGATCGTTGCCTGAACCGAGCCGGCATCTTTGTAGACGTCATCGGTCGGTGCAGCAACGGTCGCGGTGCCAAAGGTTTTACCCGCATCGATGGTGATTACCGCACCGTTCGACAAGGTAACGGTAACCGGCGAACCAGCGGCGTTAGTCAACGTCGCGGTGTAAACAATCGAACCACCTTCAGCGACCGAACCGGTCGCGCTCAGCGACAAGTTAGTGGTGTCGGTAGTGTCGGTCACGGTGGTGGTGACTGGGGTGTTATCGGCGACGAGGTTTTCGTAGTTGCCGCCGGTTACGCCGGTGATCGAGTTGTTCAGAGCGGCCTGACCGACCAACGCATCGTTTGGTGCGACGAAGTTGACGGTGCCGGTGGTGTTGCCGACTTCGATGGTGATGGTTTGGCCATTCGCCAACGACACAGTAACCGGGCTGCCAGTGACTGGCTGGCCGACGGTCGCGGTGTAAACAACCGTTCCGCCTTCACTCACGCTATCGGTAGCGGTCAGTTTGACCGTCGAAGTGTCGATGGTATCGGTCACTTCGGTAACTGCTGGGGCGGTGCTTGGCACCAGGTTCTCGAAGTTGCCGCCAGTCGCGCCAGTGATCGTTGCCTGAACCGAGCCGGCATCTTTGTAGACGTCATCGGTCGGTGCTGCAACGGTCGCGGTGCCAAAGGTTTTGCCGGCGTCGATGGTGATTACCGCGCCGTTCGACAGAGTTACTGTCACTGGCGAACCAGCGGCGTTGGTCAGGGTGGCGGTGTAGACGATCGACCCGCCCTCGGCGACGGAGTTGGTCGCGCTCAGGCTGAGGGTCGTGGTGTCGGCGGTATCGGTCACGGTGGTGGTGACTGGGGTGTTATCGGCTACGAGGTTCTCGTAGTTGCCGCCGGTTACGCCGGTGATCGAGTTGTTGAGAGCTGCCTGGCCGACCAGTGCGTCATTCGGTGCAACGAAGTTGACAGTACCGGTGGTGTTGCCGACTTCGATGGTGATGGTTTGGCCATTCGCCAACGACACAGTCACCGGGCTGCCGGTTACTGGCTGGCCGACGGTCGCGGTGTAAACCAAGGTGCCGCCTTCAGCAACGGAATCAGTCGCGGTCAGTTTGACCGTGGAAGTATCGATGGTATCGGTCACTTCGGTAATTGCTGGAACCGTGCTCGGCACCAAATTCTCGAAGTCGCCACCAGTCGCGCCAGTGATGGTTGCCTGAACCGAGCCGGCGTCTTTGTAGACGTCATCGGTCGGTGCAGCAACAGTCGCGGTGCCGAAGGTTTTGCCGGCGTCGATGGTGATCACCGCGCCGTTCGACAGAGTTACGGTAACTGGCGAGCCAGCCGCATTGGTCAACGTCGCGGTGTAAACAATCGAGCCACCTTCAGCGACCGAACCGGTAGCGCTGAGCGACAGATTGGTGGTGTCGGCGGTATCAGTGACCGTGGTGGTGACCGGAGTGGCGTCGGCTACGAGGTTCTCGTAGTTGCCGCCAGTCACACCAGTGATCGAATTGTTCAGCGCCGCTTGACCGACCAATGCATCGTTCGGTGCGGCGAAGTTGACAGTACCGGTGGTGTTGCCGACTTCGATGGTGATCGTCTGGCCGTTGGCCAACGACACAGTAACCGGGCTGCCAGTGACTGGCTGGCCGACGGTCGCGGTGTAAACCACGGTGCCGCCTTCAGCGACGCTATCGGTAGCGGTCAGTTTGACCGTCGAGGTGTCGATGGTATCGGTCACTTCGGTAACGGCCGGAACGGTGCTTGGCACCAGGTTCTCAAAGCTGCCGCCAGTCGCGCCAGTGATGGTTGCCTGGACAGAACCCGCATCTTTGTAGACGTCATCGCTCGGTGCCGCAACGGTCGCGGTACCAACGGTTTTACCCGCATCGATGGTGATCACCGCGCCGTTCGACAGAGTTACTGTCACTGGCGAACCAGCGGCGTTAGTCAGTGTCGCCGTGTAAACAATCGAGCCACCTTCAGCCACCGAGTCAGTCGCGCTCAGGCTCAGGTTGGTCGTGTCCTGGGTATCGGTAACCGCGGTGTCAGCCGGTTTGCCGTCGATATCCAGCTTCTCGTAATTGCCGCCCTGCGCGTCATCAATCTTGACGCTCAGCGAGCTGCCACCGGCCAATGCATCGTTCGGGGCAACGAAGTCCACGGTGCCGGAACTGGCGCCAACCGGGATGGTGATGGTCTGGCCGTTCGACAAGGTCACGACGACGGGCGCGCCGGTGACCGGCGCGGTTACGGACGCGGTGTAGACGACGGTGCCGCCCTCGGCGACGCTCGGAGTGGCGGTCAGCGAAACGGTGCTGGTGTCGATGGTGTCGGCGACGTTGGTCACGGCCGCAGCCGGGTTGGTGATTAGATTTTCGAAGTTGCCGCCACTGGCGTCGGTGATGGTCGCTTCGACTTTGCCGGCGTCTTTATAGACGTCATCGGCCGGGGCCGCGACGGTCACCAAGCCGCTGGTGGCGCCGGCCGCGATGGTGATCACCGCGCCGTTGCTCAGGGTGACGGTGACTGGCGTGCCGGCAGCGTTGGTCAGGTTGGCGGTGTAGACAATCGAACCGCCCTCGGCCACATCGGTGGACGCCGAGAGGCTCAGGCCGGTGTTGTCGATCGAGTCGGTGATGGTGGTCAGCGCCGGCTCGGTACTCGGGGTCAGTTGCTCGAAATTACCGCCAGTGGTGCCGGTTATCGTCGTGCTGACGGTGCTGCCATTGTTGTAGACGTCGTTTTGCGCAGTGTTGACGATGACGCTGCCGGTGGTGTTGCCGGCGTCGATGGTGATGACCGAGCCATTGCTCAAGGTCACGGTCATCGGCGTGCCGGCCGGGTTGGTCAATGTTGCGGTGTACGTGATCTGGCCGCCTTCGACGACAGTTCCGGTGGCGGTGAGGCTCAGGCCGGTGTTGTCGACCGAATCGGTAATGGTCGTGACGGCTGGTGTCGGGTTCGGCACCAGGTTTTCAAAGTTGCCACCGGTGGTGCCAGTGATCGTGGTGCTGACGGTGCTGCCGTTCTGATAGACATCATTGGCGGCGGTTGGAACATCAACGGTGCCGGTGGTTTTGCCGGCGTCGATGGTGATGGTCGAACCGTTGGACAGAGTCACGGTAACCGGCGTTTGCGCTGCGTTGGTCAGCGTGGCGGTGTAGGTGATCTGGCCGCCTTCGGTGACTGTCGAACCTGCCGTCAAAGTGACGGTGGTGGTGTCGACCGAATCGGTAATAGTGGTTACCGCTGGCGTTGGGTTCGGCACCAGGTTTTCGAAGTTGCCACCGGTAGTGCCAGTGATCGTGGTGCTGACCGTGCTGCCGTTCTGATAAACATCATTGGCCGCCGTCGGAACATCTACAGTGCCGGTGGTTTTACCGGCGTCGATGGTGATGGTCGAACCGTTGGACAGAGTCACGGTAACCGGCGTCTGCGCTGCGTTGGTCAGCGTGGCGGTGTAGGTGATCTGGCCGCCTTCGGTGACTGTCGAACCTGCCGTCAAAGTGACGGTGGTGTTGTCGACCGAATCGGTAATAGTGGTTACCGCTGGCGTCGGGTTCGGCACCAGGTTTTCGAAGTTGCCACCGGTAGTGCCGGTAATCGTGGTGCTGACGGTGCTGCCGTTTTGATAGACATCATTGGCGGCGGTTGGAACATCAACGGTGCCAGTGGTTTTACCAGCGTCGATGGTGATGGTCGAACCGTTGGACAGAGTCACGGTAACCGGCGTTTGCGCTGCGTTGGTCAGCGTGGCGGTGTAGGTGATCTGGCCGCCTTCGGTGACTGTCGAACCTGCCGTCAAAGTAACGGTAGTGGTGTCGACCGAATCGGTAATAGTGGTTACCGCTGGCGTCGGGTTCGGCACCAGGTTTTCAAAGTTGCCACCAGTAGTGCCAGTGATCGTAGTACTGACAGTGCTGCCGTTCTGATAGACATCATTCGCAGCGGTAGGAACATCAACAGTCCCCGTAGTCTTGCCAGCATCAATAACAATCGTCGAACCATTCGACAGCGTGACCGTTACAGGCGTCTGCGCCGGATTAGTCAACGTAGCGGTGTAAGTAATCTGCCCGCCTTCAGTGACAGTGCCGCCCGCCGTCAAAGTAACGGTAGTGGTATCAACCGAATCAGTAATAGTCGTAACCGCTGGTACCGGATTCGGCACCAGGTTTTCAAAGTTGCCGCCAGTAGTGCCAGTGATCGTGGTGCTGACAGTGCTGCCATTGTTGTAAACGTCGTTGCCAGCGGTAGGAACATCAACAGTCCCCGTAGTCTTGCCAGCATCAATAACAATCGTCGAACCATTCGACAGCGTGACCGTTACCGGTGTCTGCGCCGGATTAGTCAGCGTAGCGGTATAAGTAATCTGCCCGCCTTCAGTGACGGTCCCACCCGCCGTCAAAGTAACGGTAGTGGTATCAACCGAATCAGTAATCGTCGTAACCGCTGGCGTCGGGTTCGGCACCAGGTTTTCAAAGTTGCCACCGGTAGTGCCAGTAATCGTGGTGCTGACAGTGCTGCCATTGTTGTAAACATCGTTGCCAGCGGTAGGGACATCAACAGTCCCCGTAGTCTTGCCAGCATCAATAACAATCGTCGAACCGTTCGACAGCGTGACCGTTACCGGCGTCTGCGCCGGATTAGTCAACGTGGCGGTGTAGGTAATCTGCCCGCCTTCAGTGACAGTGCCGCCCGCCGTCAAAGTAACGGTAGTGGTGTCGATAGTGTCGGTAACTTGAGTCGTCGCCGGCACGGTCGGCGGCGTGACAACGATGCCGTCGCCGCCGGTAGTGCCGACCACGCTGACGTCGATTTGAGTTGCGTCGTTATAAACAGTGTCGTTCGGCGCCAGTGGCACGTTGACGGTGCCGGTGGTCTGGCCGGCCGGAATGACGATCACTGAGCCATTGGACAAAGTGATGGTCAGGGCGGTGGTCGGCGCCTGGGTCAGGTTCGCGGTGTAAACCAGAACGCCGCCGGCCTCGGAGATGGTCGGCGTGGCGGTCAGGGTCAGGGTCGATGGCTGATCGACGATGGCGTTGTCGTTGCCAGTGTTGTTGGCATTAACGTTGTTGTCGGTTTGGCCAGCGACATCTTCCTGGGTGATCGCTGCTGCCGAGTCAATGCCCGCCGTCGGGAAACCAATAGTCGGGTCGACCCGGCCAGCGGTGGCGTCGAGCATGACAAAACTGTGGCCACCGCCGGCCGCGCCGCCATTACCTGCGGCGGTCGGGCCAGCTGCGGTGGCTTCGAGGTCTTGAGTCGGGTCGGCGCCGGCAACGATCGCCTGCTGCAATTCTTCAACCGATGGCGCGGCTTGCGCGGTGGCTTCCGCCAGATCGGTGCTGGAATCCGGATCGGTGCCGCTCCACTGAGTATCGCGGCCCAGATCGAGGGTACGGCCATCAGCCAATTCGAGCGAGACGGCGCCCGCAACACCAGTGTCTACCTGATCGCCAACAAACAGTCGGTCGCCTTCAACGAGTACGCGCCGGACGCCCTCTGGGGACACCACGAAAACCTGACCAACAATGCTTTTGACGATGGCAACAACACTGCTCATTGAAGACTCTCCGGGTGTCACGTTCAGTTGACTTCCATGGACCTGATGACGATTTCGTCAAAGCAGTCTGGACGTACTTATGTAGATTAGTTCATTAGTTTGACGCTATATTTCGTCAAATATTTGGCTATAGCTTTTGGCTATTTAGTTTATGCCAAACTATTGACCTTATGGGTGCCATCCTAAACAATCGCCCCAGTAATGTCACATTGATATTCATGCGGCGACCTGTCCAAAAGCGTGTCATTCACTCCCTCTTTTGTACTTTCCGACATACGGTCATTCCGGTTGCCATCATCCTGCGCAGCGCCGCTGTTTGCTGTGATTCAAGACAAGTAGTTCTGGGATATTTCCAAGATGCGTTCGTTCCTGTTCAAGGCTTTACCCTTCGCCGTTGCCGCCAGTTTTGTACAAGCACAAACCCTGCCGGAAGCCATGCAACAGGCGCTGGATATCCATCCGGAAATCCAGGCTGCCGTTAACGCCAGAATGGCCGCGGATTATCAGTTAAAGGCTGCCAAAGGGGGATACCTGCCACGGGTCGATCTGCTCGGCGGTTATGGTCGCGAAGGCACGGACAACGTCACTACCCGCGCCGACACCGGCAGCAATCACTGGGAAACCCTGAACCGCAGCGAGTCAAGTTTGCGTCTCTCGCAGATGGTTTTTGACGGTTTTGCGACGTCCAGCGAAGTCGGGCGTCAACAAGCCACCGTTAATGCCCGCGCTTATTCATTGTTGGGCACTTCCGAGCGCACCGCGCTGACCGTGGCTCAGGTGTATCTCGATGTATTGACCCGCCGTGAATTCGTGCGTCTGGCCGAGGAAAACCTCAAGAGCCACGAACGGATTTTTGACCAGATTCAATTGCGCACCTCGCGCGGTGTCGGCAGCGGCGCTGACATGGACCAGGCCGAGGCCCGTATGGCTCAGGCGCGCAACAACCTGATCACCGAACAGACCAACCTCGCCGACGCCCAGACCAACTTTCTCAGCGCCGTCGGCGAGATGCCGGATCAGCTTGAGCGACCTGCGCAATTCATGGCGCTGCTGCCGGCCAACCTCAATGAGGCGCGCACGCAGATGCTCGAAAACAGCCCGGTGCTGCGTTCTGCCGAATCCGATATCTCGGCCGCGGAGCGACAGTATGAAGCGGCGAAGTCGACGTTCTACCCGCGCTTCGATGCCGAGTTGGGGCGTTCCGCCGACAATGACATCGACGGCCAGAACGGCCACAGCAGCGAGTGGCAAGCCATGCTGCGCATGCGTTTCAACCTGTTCGCCGGCGGCAGTAACAAGAATGATCTGGAGTCCAAATCGTACCTGGCCAGCCAGGCGCTCGACGTGCGCAATAACGCCTTGCGCGTATTGAATGAAGAGCTGGGCCTGGCGTTCAACGCCTTGAACAACGCCAACGCCCAAGTGCCGATCGCCCAGCAATATGTCGACCGCAGCATGGCCGTACGCACCGCGTACCAGAAGCAATTCAGCCTCGGTCAGCGGACCTTGCTCGACCTGCTCGACAGTGAAAACGAACTGTTCACCGCGTCGCGTCGTCTGGAAGACATCAAGAACATTCAGTTATTTACTCAATACCGAATCAAGGCGACCATGGGCGAGTTGCTCAAAAGCCAGGGTGTGGTCGCGCCGTTGGCATCCGTTGTGCAGAACGACGTGAAGCCAAAGGTCCAACTGCCCGGGATGAATTGAGCAGAACCTTAATTGTTCATTTGTTAGCCAAGAGTGCCCAGCGTGGAATCAGAAGTTAGCCGAGTTCATCTCATTCATGATCCACGCGCGCTGCACGACGATCCGTTACTGGATGGTTTGTTGGCCCTGTGCACTTTGCATCAGAAACCGGCCAGCGCGGCGATGCTGACCACCGGCCTGCCGTTGCCCAAACAACGCCTGAGCGTCGAATTGCTGCCCCGCGCCGCTGCTCGCGCGGGCCTGCAGGGCCGGGTGCTGCAACGCAAACTGGAAGAAATTCCGGCGATCGCCATGCCAGCGTTGTTGCTGCTCAAGGACGGTCGTAGCGCAGTGCTGCTCGGCTGGCAGGGTGAAGACCAGGCCCGCGTGCTGCTCAGCGAAAGCGATGGCGGCGAAAGTGTCGTCAGCCGCGAACTGCTCGCCGACGATTACATCGGCAAAGTGTTCTTCGCCCAGCCACAACATAAATTTGACGTTAACCACGGCACGCTGATTCCGCGCGCCCGCTCGTGGTTCCGCGACACACTCAAGCGCTCGCGCTGGCTCTACGCCGACGCCATCGCGGCGAGTTTCCTGATCAACATCATCGCAATGGCCGCGCCGCTGTTCGTGATGAACGTCTACGACCGCGTTGTGCCGAACCAGGCTGAATCCACGTTGTGGGTATTGGCGATCGGCATCACCGGCGCTTACCTGTTCGACCTGATCCTCAAGAGCCTGCGCAGTCTGTGCCTGGATCTGGCCGGCAAGAAAACCGACCTGATCATCTCCGCGACGCTGTTCGAGCGCATCGTCGGCATGGCCATGAAATATCGTCCGGCGCGGGTTGGCAGCTTCGCCCAGAACATCCACGAGTTTCAGAGCCTGCGTGATTTCCTCGCCTCGCTGACCCTGACCAGCCTGATCGACTTGCCGTTTACCCTGCTGATCTTCCTCGTCATCGCGATCCTCGGCGGGCATCTGGTGTGGATTCCGGTGCTCGCGTTCCCGATTGCTTTGCTGATCGGCTACGCGCTGCAAAAACCGCTGGTAGCGACCATGGAGCGCACCATGGCCCTCGCCGCCGAGCGTCAATCGAGCCTGATCGAAACCCTCGCCGGGCTCGACGCGGTGAAGGTCAACAACGCCGAAAGCGAACGCCAATACCAGTGGGAACAGACCATCGGCACCCTCAGCCGCCTCGAACTGCGGGTGAAAATGCTCTCCGGTCTGGCGATGAACATTACGCTGCTGATCCAGCAACTGGCCGGGGTGATCATGATCGTCTTCGGCGTCTACCAAATTATTGACGGTAACCTGAGCATGGGCGGTTTGATCGCCTGCTACATGCTCAGCGGCCGTGCGTTGAGCCCGCTGGCGTCGCTGTCGGGTTTATTGACGCGTTACCAGCAAGCGCGGGTGACCATGGTGTCGGTGGACCAGATGATGGAGCTGCCACAGGAGCGCAATTTCGACGAGCGCCCGTTGAGCCGCAAAGTTTTGCAAGGCGCCATCGAATGCCGCCAGTTGAACTTCACCTACCCGAATCAGCAAAACGCCGCGCTGAACAACATCAACCTGATCATCAAGCCCGGCGAAAAAATCGGCATCATCGGCCGCAGCGGCTCGGGCAAAAGCTCGCTGGCCAAACTGCTGGTCGGGCTCTATCAGCCGGATGACGGCGCGTTGCTGGTGGACGGGGTTGATATCCGCCAGATCGACGTCAGCGAGTTGCGCCACAACATTGGCTACGTGCCGCAGGACATCCAGTTGCTCGCCGGTACGCTGCGCGACAATTTGGTCTCGGGCGCGCGTTATGTAGAAGACGAGTTGGTGCTGCAAGCCGCCGAACTGGCCGGCGTCCACGAATTCGCCCGTTTGCACCCGCAAGGTTATGAACTGCAAGTCGGCGAGCGTGGGCAGAACCTCTCCGGTGGTCAGCGCCAGAACGTCGCGCTGGCTCGCGCGCTGCTGCTCAATCCGCCGATCCTGCTGCTCGACGAACCGACCAGCGCCATGGACAACACCGGCGAAGAACGCCTCAAGCAACGCCTCGCAGCGGTGATTGAAAACAAAACCGTGGTGCTGGTAACGCACCGGGCTTCGTTGTTGTCGCTGGTCGACCGTTTGCTAGTGATTGACCGTGGCCAGATCCTGGCGGACGGCCCGAAAGCGGCTGTGATGGAAGCGTTGAAGAAGGGGCAGATCAGTGTTGCTTAAGTCGGGTTTCAAGGACTCTGTCCGCCGCTACTTCAAAGGCTCGGCGTCGCTGCAAGGCCAGCCGTTGCCGGAAGTGAACAAGGCGTTGATCGAAGATGCGCCACGCGTGGTGCGCCTGACGATCTGGGCGATCATCGGTTTCTTCGTGTTCCTCATGCTCTGGGCCAACTTCGCGGTTATCGACGAAGTGACCAAGGGCGACGGCAAGGCGATTCCATCGTCGAAGATCCAGAAAATCCAGAACCTTGAGGGCGGGATCATTTCCGAACTGTTCGTCAAGGAAGGCCAGATCGTCGAGGCCGGCGCGCCGCTGATTCGTCTTGATGACACGCGATTCGCTTCCAACGTTGGCGAAACCGAGGCTGATCGCCTGTCGATGCTGTTGCGCGTCGAGCGCTTGAGCGCCGAGGTCGATGACCGTCCGCTGGCCTTTCCGGCCGACGTGCTCAAAGCCGTTCCCGGCCAGGCCGCCAGCGAGGAATCGCTGTACACCAGCCGTCGCCAGCAACTGCACGATGAAATCGGTGGTTTGCAGGAGCAGTTGATTCAGCGTCAGCAAGAGCTGCGCGAGTTCTCCTCGAAGCAATCGCAGTACCGCAATGGCCTGGCGTTGCAACGTCAGGAAATCAACATGTCCGAGCCGCTGGTAGCGCAGGGCGCGGTGTCGCCGGTGGAAGTGTTGCGACTCAAACGTGCCGAAGTCGAAACCCGTGGGCAACTCGACGCGACGACGTTGGCGATTCCGCGCGCCGAATCGGCGATCAAGGAAGTGCAGCGCAAGATCGATGAAACGCGCGGCAAATTCCGCAGCGAAGCGCTGACCCAACTCAACGAGGCGCGCACTGACCTGAACAAGGCCCAAGCCACCGGCAAAGCGCTGGAAGATCGGGTCAGCCGGACGCTGGTGACATCGCCGGTTCGCGGCATCGTCAATAAGCTGTTGGTGAACACCATTGGCGGCGTGATTCAGCCGGGCAGCGACCTGGTGGAAATCGTGCCGCTGGACGACACCTTGCTGGTCGAGGCCAAGGTTCGCCCGCAGGACATTGCGTTCCTGCATCCAGGGCAAGAGGCGACGGTGAAATTCACCGCGTACGACTACACCATTTATGGTGGGCTCAAAGCCAAGCTCGAGCAGATCGGCGCCGACACCATTACCGATGAAGACAAGAAAACCACTTACTACATCATCAAGCTGCGCACCGACCGCAGCCACCTCGGCACCGATGAGAAGCCGCTGCTGATCATCCCCGGGATGGTCGCTTCGGTGGACATCATCACCGGCAAGAAAACCGTGCTCAGCTACCTGCTCAAGCCGATCATCCGCGCACGCGCCGAGGCGTTGCACGAGCGGTAGGTCTTCGCCGGGGCTGATGGCCTCATCGCGAGCAAGCTCGGCTCCCACAGGGGATTTGTGCATGACGCAGATCCAATGTGGGAGCGAGCTTGCTCGCGATGGCGGCCTCGAACTCAACACACCCATTGCTGCCCTGTCGATCATTCCCATGCGCACGCGCCGAGGCGTTGCACGAGCGGTAGATCTTCGCCGGGGCTGATGGCCTCATCGCGAGCAAGCTCGGCTCCCACAGGGGATTTGTGCATGACGCAGATCCAATGTGGGAGTGAGCCTGCTCGCGATGGGGCCAGCCCCGCTTACACCAACCCTGCCAACACCAACACCAGGGATGTTTGCTAGCATTGCGTCTGAATCATTCCTGATCAGCCATGAGTGCTTAGCATGCAACTCCCGGACATGAACTTGTTGGTGGCCCTCGACGCGTTGCTCGACGAGGGCAGCGTGGTCGGCGCTGCGCGGCGGATGAACCTCAGCCCGGCGGCCATGAGCCGCACCTTGACGCGAATCCGCGAAGCCATCGGCGACCCGATCCTGGTGCGCGCCGGTCGCGGACTGGTGCCGACCCCCAAGGCCTTGGCATTGCGCGAACAGGTGCGCGATGTGGTCGAGCAAGCGGCGTTGCTGTTTCGCTCGGCGGACGCGGTGGAATTGGCCACGTTGCGGCGGCGCTTCAGCATTCGCGCCAACGACTTTTTCATCGGCGTCTACGGCGGCAAACTGTTCGATACCCTCGAGCGCCAGGCGCCGCACTGTGAATTGCGATTCGTCCCGGAGGGCGATGGCGACGACGAGGCGCTGCGCGAAGGGCGGATCGACCTGAACATCAGCAATAACCGCCCGTTGATGCCGGAAGTGAAAATCCAGAACCTGTTTTCCACGCACTTTGTGGGATTGGCGCGCGAGGATCATCCGCTGTTTGATCAGGAAATCACCGCCGAGCGTTATGCCGGTTTTGCCCACATCAGCATGTCGCGTCGCGGGATTGCCCGAGGACCGATTGATACGGCGCTGGAAGCGTTGGGCCTGACGCGGCGGGTCGCGGTGATCGCGCCGAGTTTCCACGCGGCGATGTTCGCGCTGCCCGACTCCGACCTGATTCTACCGGTGCCCAAGGAAGCGCTGCTGAGCGTGCGGCGCCTCGGTTTGAAGCTGCGGTCGTTCACCCTGCCGATCCCCTTGCCGACGCTCATGCTGACCCAGGCCTGGCACCCGCGATTCGACAAAGACCCGGCGCACCGCTGGATGCGCGAAACCCTCAAAACCTGCTGCGACGAAACCTGGCTGGCCGCGCAGCCAACCTGAACCAACCCGACACAAACCCCCTGTAGGAGCGAGGCTTGCCCGCGAAGAGGCCGTCACATCCAACTTAAGCGTCGACTGACCCACCGCTATCGCGAGCAGGCTCACTCCTACAGGGTTCTTTATTCAGGTGTTTGATTACTGCGTCTGGCGCACTTATAAGCTGCCCATAAGTCAATTTTCGTAACGCCTCACCCACCCTAAAATGCCCCGGTCTTACCTCCCGGAGCTGCAGTAAATGACTTCCCTCACGGCCCCGGCACCTCTTGCCGCGGCCAGTCCCGCCGCTGTCACACCACCGATCTTCGGCCTGCGCATCATCATTGGCCTGGTTGGCGTGTTGCTGGCGGTATTAGTGTCCGGCCTGAACGAAATGGTGACCAAAGTCGCGCTCGCCGATATTCGCGGCGCGCTGGCCATCGGTTACGACGAAGGCACCTGGCTGGTCGCCAGTTACACCGCGACCTCGGTGGCCGCGATGGCGTTCGCGCCGTGGTGCGCGGTGACGTTCTCGCTGCGCCGCTTCACCCTCTGCGCCATCGGCCTGTTCACGTTGCTCGGCGTGCTCTGCCCGTTCGCGCCGAACTACGAAAGCCTGTTGCTGATGCGCATCGTCCAGGGTTTGGCGGGCGGGGCGTTGCCGCCGATGTTGATGACCGTGGCGCTGCGGTTCCTGCCGGCCAACGTAAAGCTGTACGGCTTGGCCGGCTATGCGCTGACCGCGACGTTCGGCCCCGGCCTCGGTACGCCGCTGGCCGGATTGTGGACCGAATATGCCGGGTGGCAGTGGACCTTCTGGCAAATCATCGCGCCGTGCCTGGTTGCGATGGCGGCGGTGGCTTACGGATTACCGCAGGATCCGCCGCGGCTCGAACGCTTGAGGCAGTTCAACTGGCGCGGCTTTCTCTTGGGTTTTCCAGCGATCTGCATGCTGGTGATCGGCATCCTCCAGGGCAATCGGCTGGACTGGTTCGAGTCGAGCCTGATCAACTTTTTGCTCGGCGGCGGCTTGCTGTTGCTGGTGCTGTTTCTGATCAACGAATGGTCGCAACCGGTGCCGTTTTTCAAGTTGCAGATGCTCGGGATTCGTAACCTCGCGTTTGCCTTGATGACGTTGGCCGGCGTGCTGGTGGTGCTGCTGGCGGTGGTGCTTATTCCGTCGAGTTACTTGGCGCAGGTCCAGGGTTATCGGCCGATCCAGACCGCGCCGATCATGCTCATCGCGGCGCTGCCGCAATTGATCGCGCTGCCGCTGGTGGCGGCGTTGTGCAATTTTCGCTGGGTCGATTGCCGCTGGGTGCTGGGGATTGGCCTGGGCATGCTCGCGCTCTCCTGCATTGGCGGATCGCAACTGACCTCGGCGTGGATCCGCGACGATTTCTACGTGCTGCAACTGCTGCAAATCTTCGGGCAGCCGATGGCGGTGTTGCCGTTGCTGATGCTTGCCACCGGCAGCATCACGCCGATGGAAGGGCCGTTCGCCTCGGCGTGGTTCAACACCGTCAAAGGCCTCTCGGCGGTGATCGCCACCGGCGTTATCGAGGCGCTGACCACCTCGCGCCTGCATTTTCACTCGACGATGCTGGTCGACCGTCTCGGCAACTCGCCGCTGGTCGATGCCGACAGCGCCGGCCTCGCGCATCGCTTGCACGAGCAAGCCGTGGTGCTCACGGCGTCGGACCTTTATCTGTGCATGACCGGCGTCGCGGTGGCGCTGATCCTGCTGATTTTCTGGCTGCCGACGCGGATGTATCCGCCGCGCGCACCGACCTGAACGCTTGACTGAAACTGAAGGTTTTTATGACGACTTATTCGAGAAATAAATTGGCTGTCGGCGTTGCCGCAGCGATCGCGGTCGGGGTGTTGATCTATTTGATCGCGCCGGGGCTGTTCGGCAAACGCACGCAGCAGAGCACCAACGACGCCTTTGTCTCGGCGGACTTCACGTTGGTGGTGCCGCGTGTGGCCGGGTTTATCAAAGAGGTGCTGGTGGAGGACAACCAGCGGGTCAAGGCTGGGCAGTTGCTCGCATTGATCGATGACCGCGACCTGCGCGCCGCCGCCCAGGCGGCCGACGCTGAAACCCTGGTCGCTCGCGCGCAGCTGCAAAACGCCCGGGCGACCCTTGAGCGGCAGACCTCGGTGATCGCTCAGGCGCAAGCGACGGTGGTCTCGGCCAAGGCTGAAATGGCCTTCGCCGAGCATGAATTGAATCGCTACAACCACCTGGCTGGCGTTGGCGCCGGCACCGTGCAGAACGCGCAACAGGCGCGCACGCGCATTGATCAGGCCAGCGCGCGGCTGGCCAACGCCACTGCGGTGTTGGCGGCGGAGCGCAAGCAAGTGGAGATTCTGACCGCGCAACGTGACGCGGCCGAAGGTGGGCTGAAGCGCTCGCAAGCGGCGCTGGAGATTGCCAGTTTTGAGCTGTCTTACACGCGCATCACCGCGCCGCAGGACGGCATGGTCGGCGAGCGCGCGGCGCGGGTCGGCGCGTATGTCACGCCGGGCAGCAAGATTCTCGCCGTGGTGCCGTTGGCTCAGGCGTATGTGGTGGCCAATTTTCAGGAAACCCAGCTGACGGATGTGCAGCCGGGGCAAGCGGTGCAGGTCAGCGTCGACAGCCTCGGCGGTGAGGTTTTGCGCGGCCGCGTCGAGAGCATTGCGCCGGCAACTGGCGTGACGTTTGCCTCGATCAAACCGGACAACGCCACCGGGAATTTCACCAAGGTTGTGCAGCGGATCCCGGTGAAAATTGTGCTGGATGCCGACCAGCCGTTGGCCGAGCGGCTGCGGGTGGGGATGTCGGTGGAGGCGCGGATCGACACCGCGACTGCACGACGTGAGGTGGCCGAACGATGAAAAGTTTCCGTAGATTTTCATCCCTGTGGCGAGGGGGCTTGCCCCCGTTGGGCCGCGGAGCGGACCCAAAATCTGCGAGCGCTACGCACTCGAACGGGGGCAAGCCCCCTCGCCACAAGGAGCGCATGCAGTCAGTGACGATGGTTTTGAGCCTGTTAGCTCTGACCGCCTGCACCGTCGGCCCGGATTTCCTCAAACCCGAACCGCAGAAAATCGCCGAATGGGCACGACCCACCAAAGTCGCCGAAAGCCAGGCCGTCGCGCAAACCATGGACGAACGTTGGTGGGAGGTTTTCCATGACGCCAAACTTTCAGCGCTGAGCCAGCGCGCGCTCACCGATAACCTCGACCTCAAACTCGCCAGCAGTCGCCTGCAACAAAGCCGCGCCGCCCGCCAGGTGATCACTGCCGAACGCTACCCGAACACCGCCGCCACCGGCAGTTATGGGCGCAAACGCAACAGCGCCGAAGGCCTGAACGATCCGTCCGGCAACGAGGGCAAATCGGCTTTCAACCTGTGGGACGCAGGCTTTTCGGCATCGTGGGAACTGGATTTCTGGGGTCGCGTGCGCCGCGAAACCGAGGCGGCCGACGCGACCCTCGAAGTCGCCGAAAATGATCGTCGCGGCGTGCTGTTGTCGGTGTTGGCCGAAACCGCTCAGGACTACATTCAACTGCGCGGCGTGCAGAGCACCCGCGCGGTCACTGAGGAGAACCTCGACGTCGCGCGCCACAGTTTGAAGCTCTCGCAATTGCGCCTGGCCGACGGCGTTGCCACTGACCTCGACGTTGCCGAAGCTGCGGCGCAAGTGGCGGCCATCGAGTCGCGCCTGCCGGCGCTGGAGCAGCGTCAGTCGCAACTGATCAACGCCCTGAGCCTGCTGATGGGCGCGCCGCCGCAAGCGTTGCTCGCCGAGTTATCCACCGACGGACCGGTGCCGCAGACGCCGCGCCAGGTCGCCATCGGCCTGCCGTCGCAACTGGCCGAACGCCGCCCGGACATCCGCCAGGCCGAAGCGCGTCTGCATGCCGCGACCGCCAGCATCGGCGTGGCCAAAGGCGATTTCTATCCGCGAATCACCCTGTCCGGCAACCTCGGTTCGCAAGCCATGCAACTCAGCGATTTCGGTTCCTGGGGCTCGCGTGCGTTCGGCATCGGCCCGCAATTCAGCCTGCCGCTGTTCGACGGCGGTCGCCTGCGCGGCATGCTCAACCTGCGCGAAGCACAACAACAGGAAGCGGCGTTGGCTTATCAACAAACCGTGCTGCGCGCCTGGCATGAAATCGACGACCAACTGAGCGCCTACAACGCCAGCCAACTGCGCCGCGACAGCCTCGCCGAAGCCGTGCGCCAAAACCAGATCGCCCTGCGCACCGCGCAACAGCAATACGTCGAAGGCGTGGTCGATTTCGTCAACGTCCTAACTGTCCAGGGCGAATTGCTCGCGACGCAGCAGCAATGGGTCGAGAGCTCGACCGGGGTGTCGTTGGCGATGGTGGGGTTGTACAAAGCGTTGGGTGGGGGCTGGGAATCGGTTTATCCGGTGTTGGAGACTGCGCAGCGCTGACGGTAATGCCTGCTTCTGCGCGCATGGATTGCTCCCTTGAACGCTGCCCGCTCCCCTAGTAGGAGCGAGGCTTGCCCGCGAAGAGGCCGTCATTGACGCCTCGAATTCATCAATCTACTGGTCACTTGAAGCAACTCGCTCAGCCGCATCGGGGCGAGGTAACAACACATTTCCCCCCGATGATGGCTATTCGCTTGACGCTACCCGCCGCTGTCGTAGACTCCGGCAATCCGTCAGGGAGTAACGGCGATGCCACGTTTTTGTAGTTGGGTTCTGGGATTGACCTTTGTAACGTGCGCGGTACAGGCGCAAACGCCTGCGGCAGACGATCCGCTGCTGGATAGCTCGGCGGTTGCCAGTGCCGGTGCGGCGCCGGCCAGCAGTGAAGCGCGGGGTGTGTTGCGCGCTCGCGATCAGGCGGTGTTGGCGAGTGAGTTGCCGGGGCGGGTGGTCGAGTTGCCGTTCAGCGAGGGCGAGTCGTTCAAGAAGGGCGACACGCTGGCGAAGTTCGACTGTTCGGGTTTTCAGGCGCAGCTCAACGCGGCGCAAGCGGCCAGCCGTGGCGCCAGTGAAGAGTTGGCGCATAACCGGCAGTTGGCGGCGTTGAATTCGGTCGGGCGCTTTGAAGTGGCCCGGGCCGAAGCCAAGGTCAGCGAGACTCAGGCGCAGTCGCAGGTCTATCAGGTTCAGGTGCGGCGCTGCAGCGTGTTGGCGCCGTTTGACGGGCAGGTGGTCGAGCGCAAGGTCCAGCGTTATGAAAGCGTGGCGGCGGGCGCGCCGTTGCTGGACGTGGTCGACAATCGCACGCTGGAAATCCATCTGCTGATTCCTTCGCGCTGGATGGGCAAGCTCAAGCCCGGCCAGACCTTCAGTTTTGTTCCCGATGAAACCGGTCAACCGCTGGACGCCACGGTCAAGCGCCTCGGCGCGCGCATCGATGAAGGCAGTCAAACCTTGCTGCTGGTAGCGACGTTGCCCAATGCCAACGGATTATTGGCCGGCATGAGCGGTACGGCGCGTTTCGCGGAGCTTAAGTGAACGCGCCGCTGAGCGGCGGGGCAGAACAGGTCTTCGCCCGGTTTCTTGATCTTGAGCGCCAGACCCGCGCCGCGCGCACCTCGGCGCAGTTGGCCTACAGCCTGGTGAACGACGGCCAGGCGCTGTTTGGTTTTCGCCACGCGGCGCTGTTGATTGCCGGCAAGGTGCAAGCGGTGACCGGCGTCAGTGCGGTGGACCCGAACGCGCCGTTTGTGGCGTTCGTCGAGCAAGCGGTGGCGCAGCTGTTCAAGCGCGACGTGCTGAAACAGGCACGGGTGATCCCGCACGATGCTCTCAGCGAATCAATCCGCGCCGACTGGCAAAGCTTGTCGGCCGCCCAGGTGTTCTGGTTGCCGCTGGTCGATCACTCCGGCGCGGTGTTCGGCGGTTTATGGCTGGCCCGCGATAATCCCTGGAATCCTTCCGAACAAGTGCTGCTGTCGCAATTGGGCGACACCTACAGCCACGCCTGGCTGGCGCTGCAACCGCGCAAACCGTGGCGGCTGCGCTGGACGCGCAAACGTCAGATCGCGCTGGTGGCGGCGGCGCTGCTGTGTCTGCTGATCCCGGTGCGCCAATCGGTGCTGGCGCCGGCCGAAGTGGTGCCGCTGGGTGGCCGCGTGGTCGCCGCGCCGCTGGACGGGGTGATTGCCGAATTCCTGATCAAACCCAATCAAGCGGTGAAAACCGGCGACCTGCTGCTGCGCTTCGAAAGCACCACGCTCAAGGCTCAGGCTGATGTCGCGGAACGGGCACTCGGTGTGGCTGAAGCAGAACTCAGGGCCAATTCGCAGCGTTCGTTCGCCGACGCGGAATCGAGTTCGAAAATAGATTTGTTGGCGGCGCGGGTCGAGCAGAAACGCGCCGAACGCGATTACGCCCGCGAGTTGCTCAAACGCAGCGAAGTGCGCGCCGAACGCGACGGCATCGCGGTGTTTGCCGACGCCGAACGCTGGACCGGCAAACCGGTGCAAACCGGCGAGCGCTTGATGGAGATCGCCGACCCGAATCAGGCCGAATTGCGCATCGAATTGGCGGTGGGTGACGCCATTGCGCTGGAGCCGGGCGCGCAGGTTTCGCTGTTCCTCGACAGCGATCCGTTGCAGCGACATCGGGCTCGACTCGAACGCTCGGCTTATGAAGCGCAGCCGACGGCGGGCGGACAATTGGCTTATCGGCTGGACGCCAGTTTCGACGCAGTGCCACCCCGCATCGGC
Source organism: Pseudomonas prosekii (assembly GCF_900105155.1). Taxonomy (NCBI): domain Bacteria; kingdom Pseudomonadati; phylum Pseudomonadota; class Gammaproteobacteria; order Pseudomonadales; family Pseudomonadaceae; genus Pseudomonas; species Pseudomonas prosekii. The sequence goes on along the minus strand of NZ_LT629762.1, from coordinate 2,654,772 downwards.
CTGCGTGGCACCGCGAAAATTTTCGGCGACCGCGCGCCGCTGGCGTTGTATTTGCTGCGGCGGCCGCTGGCCGGTTTGCGCCAAAGCGTGGGCCTGTAAATGAGCCTGCCGAGCCTGCGCGCCGACCTGCAATTGCAAGCGGCGGCCCCGGCCCTCGACGGTTCGCCGCGCTGGACCCTGGCCGATCCGGTGCGCGGGCGTTATTTCAAACTCGGCGCAGCGGCCATGCGTTTGCTCCGGCACTGGTCGCTGGGCGATCCCGAGCAAGTGCTGCGCGCGGCCAATCGCGAACCGGGTCTGCCGCTCGACGGCGCCGAGCTTGAGCAGTTACTGAATTTCCTGCGCGGGCATGATTTGATCAGCGCCCTCGACCCGCAACAACGGGCGAGCTACAGCCTGAAAACCGCCGCGCAGCGCCAGACGCTGTGGCAGATCCTTTTGCATCAGTACCTGTTTTTCCGCATTCCATTGTGGCGCCCGGACGTGTTTCTCAATCGTGCCTGGCCGTGGCTGCAGCGCTTCGGCCCCTATGCGTTGCGCATCGGTTTGCCGGCGACGCTGGCGCTCGGGGTGTTTCTGGTGTCGCGCGACTGGCAGCGCTTTATCGGCACGTTCCCGCACCTGTTCAGCCTCGGCGGTGCGCTGGCGTTCGGTGTGGCGCTGTTTTTCGCCAAGCTGTGCCACGAGTTCGGCCACGCGTTCATGGCCAAGCGCGCCGGTTGTCGGGTGCAAAGCATGGGCGTGGCGTTCATGGTGATGCTGCCGATGTTCTACACCGACGTCAGTGATGCCTGGCGGGTCAACGACCGGCGCGCGCGATTGTTTATCGGCGCCGGCGGGGTGTTTGCCGAATTGCTTCTGGCCTGCCTCGCATTGCTCGCCTGGTCGCTGCTGCCCGATGGCCCGGCGCGCACGGCGGCGTTCATGCTGGCGAGCGCGACGTGGATCACCACGTTGGTGATCAACCTCAACCCGTTCATGCGGTTTGACGGTTATTTTTTGCTCAGCGATTTCTGGGAGGTCGACAACCTCCAGGGCCGCGCGTTTGCCCTGTGCCGATGGCGTTTGCGCGAGGCGCTGTTTGGCTACGGCGCGCCGGCACCGGAACCGTGGTCGCCGTCGATGCAACGGCGTTTGCTGATTTGGGGTTACGGCGCGTGGCTGTGGCGCGCGGTGTTGTTTTTCGGAATTGCGCTGGCGGTCTATCACTTGTTTTTCAAGGTGCTGGGCATTTTCCTGATGTTCGTCGAATTGATCTGGTTCATTTTTTTGCCGATCGTTCGGGAGTGGCGCGAATGGTGGACGCGCCGCGATCAGGCGCATGCGCCGCGCGTGTTGCTCAGCGCGTTGGGGTTGCTGGCGATTGTTTTGCTGTTGGCGGTGCCGTGGCGCAGCGCCGTGGAATTGCCGTCGATGCTGGAGGCCGGGCGCGTCAGCACCTTGCATGCGCCGGTCGCTTCACGGGTCAAGCAAGTCAATGTGCGCGACGGGCAAATGGTCGCGCAGGGCGAGGTGTTGATTGAACTGGAATCGCCGGATCTCGATTCTCGCCAAGCCATCGTCCGCCGCGAAATCCAGATTCAGCAATTGCAGATGCGCCGTCAGGCCAGCCGCAGTGAAACCGTGGCCGATGCCGGGATCGTCGAGCAGCGTCTGGCCGAAGCGGTGGCCGAGTATCGCGGGTTGGCCGCGCAACGCGAGCGCTTGCTGATTCGGGCACCGCAGGCCGGCAAAGTGCGCGACGTGTTGCCGCAATTGAATGCCGGGCGCTGGTTATCGCCCAAGGAACCGCTGGCTCGCATCGTCGAACCCGGTGCGCGATTGCGCGGTTATCTGGCCGAAGCCGAGTTGTGGCGAATCGCGCCCGGCGCCGATGGCCGATTTATCGCCGAAGACCCGATGCACCCGGCTGTCGCCGTGCAATTGAGCGAAATCGACGCCAACGGCGCGCGGTTTATCGAGCAGGAAGCGTTGACCTCCGATCACCACGGGCCGATTGCCGTACGCCGAGATCAGAGCCAGCGCCCCGAGCCGGTGCAGGCGCAATACGCGGTGCGCATGACGCCGCTGGACAACATTGCCGCGCCGACCCAGCCGCTGCGCGGCGTGGTGGTGATGCAAGGTCGCAGTGAATCGTTGTTGGGGACTGCCTGGCGCCGGTTGGCGGCGTTGGGGGTGAGGGAGAGTGGTTTCTAGCGCAGGGAGACTTGGCAATGCTGAACAATAATTCCAAAGACGTCGGTGATCTGGTGGTGCGCCCATCGGCGGCCAGCGACGGGCCGTTTTTGCACAGTTTGTACCGCGCCGCGCGCCCCGATCTGCAATGGATCGATGGCGAGCAGGAGTTGGTCGAGGAAGTGGTCGCTCAACAAATGCGCGTGCAGGAACAAGGCACCGGCGAGTCTTACCCGAACGCGATGCACTTTGTCGTTGAAAAACTCGGCACGCCGATTGGTGCGTTGACCGCCGATTTCGGCACCAACGAAATTCGTGTGTTGTACCTGGCGTTCATTCCCGCCGCGCGCGGCAAAGGTCATGGGCGCACGGTGTTGCAAGGTGTGCAGAAAGCCGCCGAACAGGTGCGCTGCCCGGTGGCGACGGTGGTCTGGGCGAATAACCCGCATGCGCGCCGGCATTATCTGGCGCTGGGGTTTCAGGTCGAGGAAAGCAACGTCGCGGCCGAGCGGCTGGTCTGGTATCCGGGCCAGCCGCAGTCAGCTCAAAACGGGCTGCTCAGTTAACGGTGATGTCGAAGTAAATGTGCCCGGCGGCGCGCCCAAGCTCCGGGGTGCGCGAAACGACAATGCCTTCAATCAGGCCCAGCTCCGGCAGTTCGATGGCGCAAGGGCCGTCGATGAAAGAGGTTTGCGCCGGGCTGCTCAGTTCCACCCCGAACGGCATTCGCCCAGTGGCCGACATGCGCGCATTGGGCTTGTCGACCACCGACACGATCGTCACGGGAATCTGGCTGCCATCGCTGAGATAAAGCGCTTTGGAGGTGCCGAGCAACTCGCGGAAGTGCTCGCCGGTAATCTGATCAAGCATCAATCTGCTCCCTGAAAATCACTGAAAAATCCTCTGAACAAAAAAACTGGGTCGGGGCCATTGGCCCCGATGCCAGAGTCAGTTGCGCGAAGGGAAAAGACCTTGCAGGGCGACGCAGAAGTTCAGCACCAGTACCGGGTTGACGATGCCCAGCGGTGTGCCGCTGCCGATTGGTTGCGCGGTGGCGGTGACATTCACGGTGCCGCCGATGGTGCTGTCGACACCTTTGAGCGCGACCGGATTGGCGCCGAGTGCGGTCGAGAAAATCGCCGCAGAGCTTGGCCCTGCCGCCGCCGAAGCGCCAATGTAGGCGTTGTCGTTCGACGGTGTGGTGGTCGCCGTGCTGGGAACGCTGGCGAGGTTGACCGTGGTAGTGGTGGTCAGCGCCGATGTGGCGGTGGCGGTGATGACAGGCGCGTGCGGCGGCAGGTTAGCTACGAGAACGTTGGTGTTTTCGGTGCCAATCACTTGGCCGATCACCCGATTGGTAAGGTTGACGCCTTGGCCCTGGTGCATCGGCAAACGCCCGCACAGGTTTGGCAGCATGAAAGTGGTCGAGCCATTGCCACCGTAGGTGACGCCCAGCAACGCGTAGAGCGCCTGGTACTGGTTGAGCGGTAGCGTCTGCCCGTTGGCTTGCATCCAGCCACTTGGCGCAAAAGGGAAACCGAAGGGAAGAATCGTTCCGAGAAACACGTCCATAGTCGTTTTATCCATGAGTTTTTTGGAAGGAGAGACGTACTGGCACGAAGCTACCGCCCGAGCCAGTGCTCAGCGTAGACGCTGTTGCAAAAGTCGCACGCAATTGGCGAGGAGTTGGTTGAGGACGGGGGATTGCGGTCCGGGGTTGCTCGCGAGGGTGGTGGTTTAGCGGCAGTGTTTCGACTGTCAGAGCGCTTTCGCGAGCAAGCTCAGCTCCTACAAGGGATCGGCGGCGGATCGGCGATGGGGCGTGCGGTTAAGGTTTTTTTCAGACTGCGAAAAAACGCCGAAGCGTCTAGGTCGATATTTGTGAAGGAACGGGGGTTTTTTAGCTTCTAATTGATATCAAAACACCACTATCCGATCCGGCATCTGATGTATTACGCTCATCCTCCAAAGGGATTTTTCACACATCAGGGTGAAGGGATGCAGCAGTTTCACTTTATCTCGGGGCTGCCTCGCTCAGGGTCGACCCTGCTCTCCGCCATTCTTTTGCAAAACCCGCGTTTTCACGCCGGGATGAGTAGCCCGGTCGGCACGCTATTCACCAGTGTTCTTGAACAATGCAGCGCCGGCAGCGAGTTCGGCGCGGTGATCGACACCCCTTTGCGTCGGCGCCTGTTGCGCGGATTGTTCGATTCCTACTACGCCGATCAGGCCGACAAACCGGTGGTTTTCGACACCAACCGGCAGTGGTGCGCGCGCTTGCCGGCGCTGCAAGACCTGTTTCCCCAAGCCAAAACCATTGCCTGCGTGCGCAACGTTGCCTGGGTGATGGACAGCCTTGAACGCCTGTACCGCGCCAACCCGTTCGAGAACACCAAGCTGTTCAACGACGAAACCGAGCGCAATACCGTCTACAGCCGCTGCGAAACCCTGGCCCAGCGCAATCGCCTGGTCGGGTTTGCCTGGACCGCGCTCAAGGAAGCCTATTACGGCGAAAACGCCGAATCGCTGCTGATCGTTGATTACGACCTGCTCAGCCAGGCGCCGGAGCGCGTGCTGCGGCTGGTCTACGAATTCATCGGCGAGCCGTGGTTCGAGCATGACTTCAACAACCTCGTGTACGACGCGCCCGAGTTCGATCAGGCGCTGGGCGTGGCGGGGTTGCATCGGGTCAAACGCAAAGTGGCGCTGGAGTCGAGGCGCACGATTTTGCCGCCGGACTTGTTCGACAAATATGCAGAGCTGTCCTTTTGGCACGATGGGTCATCCAGCGCCGCCAATGTCATTCGTATGAAATCCGATGCCGCGATCAATTGATCGCGGTTTTTTATGGCGGCAGTAAAAGTTCGAGTTCGGGTGAGCAGCATGTGGTGGAAAAACGGCAAATCGCAAAAGGCCCAAGGCGCACGCGTACTGGCTTCGCCGATGATCATGTCCTTGGAACCGCGCATGCTGTTCGACGGCGCGGTCGCGGCGACAGTCGCCGACGCGGCGCAGGCCGATAGCCAAGCCACCGCCGACGCGGCCAAGGCACCCACCGCCGATCACCCGACGGCGAGCAAAGACACACATGGCCAGGCCGACAACACCTCGGCCGCGACCCCGGCTGCCGCTTCGCTGACCGCCGTTCCGGGGCAAAGCGTGGTGTTTGTCGATTCACGCATCAAGGACACCGATAGCCTGCTCAAGGGTGTGGCGCCCGGCACGGAAGTGGTCACGCTGGACGCGAGCAAGGATGGCTTGCAGCAAATCGCCGCTTATCTGGACACGCATCAGGGCGTGAGCTCGGTGCAAATCATCGCCCACGGCAATGCCGGCGATCTGTGGTTGGGCAACAGTTACTTGTCGGCCGACAACGTCAACGAACGCAGCGCCGTGCTGGCCGAAATCGGCAAAGACCTCAACGTCGGTGGCGACATCCTGATTTACGCCTGCAACACCGGCGCCGGCGAGCGTGGCGTGAGTTTTGTCGACTCGCTGGCGCAGCTCACCGGGCGCGACATCGCTGCGTCGACCAACCGCACCGGCGTGGGCGGCGACTGGGATCTGGAAATCGCCACCGGCACGATTGAAAGCCGCAGCGTGCTGTCCTCGGCATCGCTGGCCGGTTATCAGTACAGCCTGGCGACGCTGACCGTGGTCAACAACGCCGACAGCGGCGTCGGTTCGTTGCGTACTGCCCTGTCCAGTGCGGTGGCCGGCGATACCGTGACCTTCAGCACCGGCATGACCGTCGCGCTGAACTCGCAACTGACCCTGACCAAAAACGTCATCATCGACGGTGACCTGAATAACGACGGCGTGGCCGAAGTCACCCTCGACGGCCAGTACAAAACCCGCGTGTTGCAGGTCAATTCCGGCGTCACCGCTACCCTTGACGGCTTGGTGATCACCAAAGGCATGGTCGCCGGTGTAGGCGCGGCGGCGGGCACGGACGGTGCCGGGGCGATGGGCGGCGGGATTCTCAACTCCGGCAACCTGACCCTCAGAAACGTCACCGTCACCGAAAACGCGGCCTCGGGCGGCGGCGGTGGCGGTGGCGTCACTGCGCCTTATGGCGGCGGTGCGGTCGGCGGTGGCGGTGGTGGCGGCGGCTCGCTCGGTGGCCAAACCGGTGGTCGTGGTGGCGCCGCCGGTTTCGGCACTGGCGTTTATGCCGGTACGGCCGGCGGGGCGGGCAGTGGCGGTAATGGCGGCACCTACAACTCCGATTACATGGGCGGCAGAGGCGGGACCACCGTCGGCGGCGCCGGCGGCATTGGCGCGTCCAATTACAGCAGCGGCGGCGCTGGCGGCACGGCGAGCAACGGCACCGTGTCCATCGGCGGCGGTGGCGGTGGCTCTGGTTGGGACCGTCCCGGCCGGGCCGGCTCGTCGGCATCCGGCGGTATCTACAACGCCTCGACCGGCACCCTGACGGTTGTCGGTACGTCCGTCATCTCCAATAACGTCGCGGCGGGTGGCGGCGGTGGCGGTGGCGGTGGCCTGGGCGGCTCCTCTGACAACGGTGGCGCGGCCGGCAAAGGCGTCGGCGCGATCTGGAACAAAGGCACGCTGCTGATGACGGCGGCCAACTTTGGCGCCCTGGCCGGTAACGCCGGCGGCAGCGGCGCGGGTGGCCTGGCGGCGGGCGGCGGCAGTACGGGCAGCGTCCCGGCGGCGGTGAACAACATCTTCAACGACGGCGGCGTGGTCGATACCAACTACTTGCCGGATGTCACGCCACCGACCGTGTCCAGCATCATCGTCGCCAACACCAACCTGAATTCCGGCGGCACCTCATTGGTGACCATCACCTTCAGTGAAGCGGTGAACGGTTTCACCAACGCCGACCTGACCGTCGCCAACGGCACGCTGAGCGCGGTGAGCAGCAGCGACGGCGGCATTACCTGGACTGCGACGTTGACGGCGGCGGGCAATATCAACGCGCCGACCAACGCCATCACCCTCAACACCCCGGGTGTCCAGGATCTGGCCGGCAACATCGGCACCGGCACCGGCACCTCCAACAACTACGTGATCAGCGACACCGTGGCGCCGACTGCGAGCATCGTCGTCGCCGACAACGCCCTGAACAGCAGCGAAACCTCGCTGGTGACTATCACCTTCAGTGAGGCCGTGACCGGTTTCACCAACGCCGACCTGACCATCGCCAACGGCACGCTCAGCGCGGTGAGCAGCAGCGACGGCGGCATCACCTGGACGGCAACCTTCACCCCAACCGCCGGCGTGACCGATAGCACCAACCTCATCACGCTGGACAAGACCGGCGTGCAAGACCTGTCCGGCAACGCCGGGCTTGGCGTCATCAACTCGAACAATTACGCGATCGACACCCAGCGCCCAACCGCGACGATCGTGATGGCGGACACCGCGCTGAGAATCGGCGATACCTCGCTGGTGACCATCACCTTCAGCGAAGCCGTAAGCGGTTTCACCAACGCTGATCTGACCCTCGTCAATGGCAGCATGACGGCGGTCAGCAGCAGCGACGGCGGCATCACCTGGACGGGCACCTTTACCCCGAGCGCGAGCATCACCGACACGAGCAACGTGATCACCCTGAACAATACCGGGGTCAGCGATCTGGCAGGCAACGCCGGCACGGGCACCACCGATTCCGCCAACTATACGGTCGACACCCAGCGCCCGACCGCGACCATCGTGCTCGCCGACAGCAACCTGAGCGCCGGTGAAACCTCGCTGGTGACTATCACCTTCAGCGAAGCGGTCAGCGGGTTTACCAACGCTGACCTGAGCATCGCCAACGGCACACTGAGCGCGGTGAGCAGCAGCGATGGCGGCATCACCTGGACTGCAACATTCACCCCGACTGCCGGTATCACTGACACAACCAACATCATCACCCTGGCCAACACTGGCGTGGCTGACCTGGCGGGTAACACCGGCAGCGGCACCAGCAACTCCGGCAATTACATCGTCGACACCGTGCGCCCGACCGCGACCATCGTCTTGGCCGACACCGCGCTGAAAATCGGCGACACCTCGCCGGTGACCATCACGTTCAGCCAAGCGGTTACCGGTTTCACCAACGCTGATCTGACCATCGCCAACGGCACGCTCAGCGCCGTGAGCAGCAGCGATGGCGGGATTACCTGGACGGCGACGTTCACCCCGACCGCCAGCATCACCGACGCGACTAACATCATCACCCTGGACAACACCGGCATTCAGGCCGCCAGTTCCGGCAACGTCGGCACGGGCGTCACCAACTCCGGCAACTACTCCGTCGACACCGTGCGCCCGACGGCGACCATTGTGTTGGCCGACACCGCGCTGAAAATCGGCGACACGTCGCTAGTGACCATCACCTTCAGTGAAGCCGTGAGCGGTTTCACCAACGCCGATTTGACCATTGCCAACGGCACATTGACGGCGGTGAGCAGCGCCGATGGCGGGATTACCTGGACCGCAACGTTCACGCCGACCACCAGCATCACCGACGCGACCAACCTGATCACCCTCGACAACACCGGCGTAGCCGACTTGGCGGGCAACGCCGGCAGCGGCACCACCGATTCCAATAATTACGCGATCGACACCCTGCGCCCGACAGCGACCATCGTCCTCGCGGACCCGGCCCTTAGCGTCGGCGAGACTTCGCTGGTGACCATCACCTTCAGCGAAGCGGTAAGCGGTTTCACCAACGCCGACCTGGCGATTGCCAACGGCACATTGACTGCCGTCAGCAGCGGCGACGGCGGCATCACCTGGACCGCGATTTTCACCCCGACCGCTGGCGTCAAAGACACGACCAACATTATTACCCTGGCCAACACCGGCATCGCTGACCTGGCTGGCAATGCGGGCACAGGCACCACCAACTCCGGCAACTACACCATCGACACCGTGGCGCCGACCGCGACAATCGTAGTCGCCGACAATGCGCTGAACATCGGCGAAACCTCGCTGGTGACCATCACCTTCTCCGAAGCCGTGACCGGATTCACCAACGCCGACTTGACCATCGCCAACGGCACGTTGACGGCGGTCAGCAGCGGCGATGGCGGCATCACTTGGACGGCGACCTTCTCCCCGACTAACGCCATCACTGATGTGAGCAACCTGATCACCCTGAACAACACCGGCGTACAAGCCGCTGTCTCTGGCAACGTCGGCGTCGGCAGCACCGACTCGAACAACTACGCCATCGACACCCAGCGTCCTACCGCGACCGTGGTCGTCGCCGACCCGACCCTGGCCCTCGGCCAGACTTCGGTGGTGACCATCACCTTCAACGAAGCGGTAACCGGCCTGACCCTTGCCGACTTCACCGTACAAAACGGCACCCTGAGCGGCCTGACCACCAGCGACAACATCACCTACACCGCGACCCTCACGCCGAGCGCCAGCGTCAACGACGCGACCAATATCATCACCCTGAACAACACCGGGGTCGCGGACGTGGCCGGCAACGCCGGGTCGGGCACCACCGATTCCAACAACTACGTGATCGACAGCCTGCGTCCAACCGCCACCATCGTCGTTGCCGACCCAACCCTGAGTGCCGGCGAAACCTCCTTGGTGACCATCACTTTCAGCGAGGCGGTCAGCGGTTTCGACAACAGTGATTTGAGCGTTCCCAACGGCACGCTGAGCGCGGTCAGCAGTAGCGATGGCGGCATTACCTGGACCGCGACCCTCACGCCAACGGTTGGCGTGCGTGACACCACTAACCTGATCAGTCTGAACAACGGCGGCGTGGCCGATCTCGCCGGCAACGCGGGTATCGGCATCACCAACTCGGCCAACTTCACGATCGACACCGTGCTGCCGACCGCCACCATTGTGGTCGCCGACACCGCACTGAACATCGGTGAAACCTCGCTGGTGACCGTCACGTTCTCGGAAGCGGTCAGCGGTTTCAGCAACGCCGATTTGACGATTGCCAATGGCACGCTCAGCGCGGTCAGCAGCAGTGATGGCGGGATTACCTGGACGGCCACTTTTACGCCGACCAACGCAATTACCGACACCAGCAACCTGATCACCCTGGACAACAGCGGCGTGGTCAATGCGTCCGGCAATGCTGGCGTCGGCTCCACCGATTCGAACAACTACGCCATCGACACCATGCGCCCAACCGCGACCATCGTTGTCGCCAACGACGCATTGGCGCTGGGCCAGACTTCGCTGGTGACCATCACCTTCAGCGAAGCCGTGAGCGGTTTCACCAACGCCGATCTGAACGTTGCCAATGGCACGTTGAGCGCGGTCAGCAGCAGCGACGGTGGCGTGACCTGGACCGCGACGTTTACTCCGATCACCGGCATCAACGACACCAGCAACGTCATCACTCTGGACAACACCGGGATCGCAGATGCGGCGGGTAATGCCGGCAGCGGCAACACCGATTCCAACAACTACGTGATCGACTTCCTGCGTCCGACCGCCACTATCGTTCTTGCCGACCCGACTTTGAGCGCCGGCGAAACCTCGCTGGTGACCATCACTTTCAGCGAGGCGGTCAGCGGTTTCGACAACAGCGATTTGAGCGTCCCGAACGGCACGCTGAGCGCGGTCAGCAGTAGCGATGGCGGCATTACCTGGACCGCCACGTTCACCCCGACAGTCGGCGTCAAAGACACCACTAACCTGATCACCCTGAACAATGCCGGCGTGACCGACATTGCCGGTAACGCGGGCGTTGGCGTCAGCAACTCGGCCAACTTCACCATCGACACCGTGCTGCCGACCGCCTCCGTTGTGGTTGCTGACAACGCACTGAGCGTGGGTGAAACGTCGCTGGTAACCATCACTTTCAGCGAAGCGGTCAGCGGATTCAGCAACGCCGATTTGACCGTTGCCAACGGCACACTCAGCGCGGTCAGCAGCAGCGATGGCGGGATTACCTGGACCGCTACTTTCACGCCGACCGATGCGATAACCGACACCACAAACCTGATCACCCTCGACAACAGCGGCGTGCAAAATGCCTCGGGTAACGCTGGCGTCGGCACCACCGACTCGAACAACTACGCAATCGACACCGCGCGCCCAAGCGCAACCATCGTTGTTGCCAACGATGCATTGGCGCTGGGCCAGACTTCGCTGGTGACCATCACCTTCAGCGAAGCCGTGAGCGGTTTCACCAACGCCGATCTGAACGTTGCCAATGGCACGTTGAGCGCGGTCAGCAGCAGCGACGGCGGCGTGACCTGGACCGCCACGTTCACCCCGATTACCGGCATCAACGACGCTAGCAACGTCATCACACTGAACAATGCCGGCGTCATCGATCTGGCCGGTAACGCTGGGGCGGGCCTGACCGATTCCAACAACTATGTGATCGACAGCGCGCCTCCAACCGCGACCATTGTGTTGAGCGACACCACGCTGAAACCCGGCGAAACTTCGCTGGTGACCATCACTTTCAGTGAAGCCGTGAGCGGTTTTGACAACGCCGATTTAAGCGTCGCCAACGGCACACTGAGCGCGGTCAGCAGCAGCGACGGCGGGATCACCTGGACCGCCACGTTCACCCCGACCGCCGGCATCACCGACGCCAGCAACCTGATCAGCCTGAACAACAGCGGCATCGCCGATCTGGCCGGCAACACCGGCGCCGGCACCACCGATTCCGCCAATTACGTGGTCGAAACCCAAGTGCCGACCGCGACCATCGTCGTCGCCGATAACGCCCTCAAGGCTGGCGAAACGTCGGTGGTGACCATCACCTTCAGCGAAGCGGTCAGCGGTTTCAGCAACGCCGACCTGAGCATCGCCAATGGCACGTTGAGCAATGTGTTGTCGAGCGACGGCGGCATCACTTGGATCGCGACGTTCACGCCCACCGAAAACATCACCGATACGAGCAACCTGATCAGCCTCGACAACAGCGGCGTGATCAACGCATCGGGCAACAGCGGTGTGGGCAGCTCCGATTCCAACAACTATGCGATCGACACCGCGCGGCCAACCGCGACCATCGCCGTCGCGGATAACCGTTTGGGCATTGGCCAGACCACCACGGTGACGATCACGTTCACCGAGGCCGTTGCCGGTTTCGACCTCTCGGACCTCAGCGTCGCCAACGGCACGCTGAGCAATTTGCTCAGCAACGACGGCGGCAAGACCTGGATCGCGACGCTGACGCCGACCGCCAATATCAGCGACACCAGCAACCTGATCCTGCTCGACAGCAGCAACGTGGTCGACGCCGCAGGCAATGCTGGCGCGGGGATCGCCATCTCCAACAACTACACGCTGGACGCGACGCGCCCGACCGCAACCATCGTCGTCGCCAACCCGAACCTGGGCATCGGCCAGAGCTCTTTGGTGACCATCACTTTCACTGAAACCGTCAGTGATTTTGATCTCTCGGACCTCAGCGTGACCAACGGCGAGCTGACCAATCTGGCCAGCAGCGACGGCGGTAAAACCTGGACCGCGACCTTCACGCCGACCGCGAATATCAGCGACCCGAGCAACTTCATCGCGCTCGACACCAGCAACGTTGCCGACCTCTCCGGCAACAGCGGCGCGGCCGTTGCGGTGTCCAACAACTACGTGATCGACGGCGAGCAGCCGAGCGCCACGGTGGTGGTCGCCAACCCGAACCTGGGCCTCGGCCAGACCTCGCTAGTGACCTTCACCTTCAACGAAGCGGTAAGCGATTTTGACCTCTCCGACGTCAGCGTGGCCAACGGCGCTTTGTCCGATCTGGCCAGCAGTGACGGCGGCAAAACCTGGACCGCGACGCTGACCCCGATCGGTAACTTGAGCAACGCCAACAACGCGATCAGTTTGAACCTCGCCGGCGTCACCGATGGTTCCGGCAACGCCGGCAGCGGCACCACTCAATCCAACGGATATGCGATCAACACCGTGACCGCGCCGTCGACCACGGTTGTGGTGGTCCCGCCGGATCCGGAGTTCCGGGTCTCGCAACCGGTGGTGGTGATTGATCAACCGCGTATGCCGCTGCAACCGATGATCTTCGCCGCGCCGACCGGCACGCTCGCTTCGCCGCTGACCTTTGCGCCGTTGTTCGAAGATCGGGTCTTGGGCGACGGCATTCGCCCGCTCGGGGATATTTTCATCAATCGCGGCGCATTGGCGCCGAGCTACCTGGCGCAAGTGTTCGGCAGCAGCGACAGTGCGGGCGACGGTTCCGGCCACGGCTTTCTCGGGTTTGGCGGCGGCGATGGCGGGGTGTTTGGCAGCAGCACGCTGTCGAGCCTGTTCCATCAGGACAGCGACAACGGGCGCGATTCGTTGAACGTTTTCGGCAGCCGTTCGATCAGCAGCGGCGATGTTTCCCAAGGGCTGCGCGGGGTGTTCGGCGCGCCGTCGCTGACTCAGCAATTACAGGAAATCAAAGACACCGAGCAACGGCAGGTCGATAGCCTGGCCGCAGCTTTGCACCACGTCGGCATCAGCGAAATGCAGGCTTGAACCACACCATAATTCAGTGCGGCACCTAGGGGCGATCCAGGGATGAAAAGAAGTCATAAGCTATTCGGCGCCAGCCTGCTGGCGCTGGCAATCAGCGGTTGTGCAGTGAAGAGCGATCCGATTGAGCGCAGCGTCAGTGAGCAACGTGCCAGAAGCGATATGCAGAACATGTTCACCGGTCAGGAGCCGCTCAGCGGCCCGTTGACCTTGCACCAGGCGATGGCTCGCGCGGTGAAGTACAACCTCGAAGGCCGGCTGAAAATCATGGAAGAGGCCCTGGCCAAACGCCAACTCGACCTCGCCAGTTTCGACATGCTGCCGCGCATGGCGCTCGACGCTGGTTACGCCGGGCGCAGCAACCAGGGCGCATCGAGCAGCCAAAGCGTGCTGACCGGCACTCAGTCGCTGGAACCGTCGACCTCGCAGGACCGCGACCGCCGCGTCGCCGACCTGACCATGGTGTGGAACGTCCTCGATTTCGGCGTCAGCTACATCAGCGCCAAGCAGCAGGGCGACCAACGCCTGATCGTCCAGGAACGTCGGCGCAAAGTCATCAACACCATCGTGCAGGACGTACGCTCGGCGTATTGGCGTGCGGTGGCTGCCGAACGTCTGCTGACGCAGATTGACAGCCTCGCGGCGCGGGTCGATACCGCGCGCAAAAACAGTCAGAGCATGAGCGATCAGCGCATCGGCGACCCAGTGGTTGCGCTGGGTTATCAGCGTTCGCTGATCGAGGCGACGCGTCAGTTGCAAGAGCAGCGCCGCGCGTTATCGCTGGCGAAAACCGAGCTGTCGACCCTGATCAACCTGCCGATGGGCACTGACCTGAAATTGGCCACGCCGGACGACTACACGATTCCGCAATTGAAAGTCGCCATGACCAGCCTCGAACACGAAGCGCTGGCCAGCCGTCCAGAGCTGCGCGAGCAGGATTACCAGACGCGCATCAGCACCGCCGAAACCCGCAAAGCCATGTTGCGCCTGTTGCCGGGGCTGGAGTTTTCCGCTGGCGGGCACTACGACAGCAACTCGTTTCTGGTCAACGACAAGTGGGCGGACTACGGCGTCAAACTGACCTGGAACCTGTTTAACGTGATCTCCGCGCCGGCGGCAATCAACGTCGCCAAGGCTGGTGAAGAAGTCGCCAAGGCACGGCGTCAGGCGATGTCGATTGCGGTGCTGGCGCAGCTCTACGTGGCCAACGCGAATTATCAGGAAGCGCTGCATCAGTTCCAGACCAACCAGGAGCTGTCGAGCATCGACGGGCAGATTCTCGGTCAGTTGCGCAACCGCCATCAGGCTGCCGGCCTCGGTGAACTGGACCTGATTCAAGGTGAATTGAACACCTTGCAAGCGGACCTGCGACGCGACTTGTCGTACGCCGATTTGCGCAACGCGTACGGGCAGATCTTCGCCAGCGCCGGGCTCGATCCGATGCCGGATGAAGTGCAATCCACCGAAGTGCAGTCGATCGCCAATGCGTTGGCCAGTCGCGAAGCCGCGTGGGCGTCGGGCAACATTGCCGTGCCGGTGGCCAGTGTCCCGGCCGAATAACCTGCTGGCGCCGACCGCCAGCATCAGCCGTGCACAACGCGAGGCGCGCAACGGCCATCGCGGCACGGCGATTTTGCTCACCGGGTTGCCCGCGGCGGGCAAATCGACCCTGGCCCAGGCGTTGCACGCCGCGTTGTTCGAGCGCGGCGTGCAAAGCGTGGTACTCGATGGCGACGGGTTGCGCGTCGGACTCAATCGCGATTTGGGATTTGCTGACAGCGACCGTCAGGAAAACATCCGTCGTGCCAGTGAACTGGCGGCGTTGCTGGTCGAGAACGGGCAGATTGTGATTCTGGCGATGATCGCGCCGTTGCTCGAATTGCGCGAAATCTTCGCCCAGCGCCTCGGCGCGGATTACCACGAAGTCTGGTGCAGCGCCTCGCTTGTGGTGTGCGAGCAGCGCGACCCGAAAGGTCATTACGCTCGCGCTCGTCGCGGCGATCTGGCGGGGTTCACCGGCGTTTCCGCGCCGTACCAGTCGCCACTCTCGGCCGCGCTGGTGCTCGACACCGGCGGACAATCGGTCGAGGCCTGTCTGCAGCGCTTGCTGACTTGGCTGGGCGACTGCGCGGTGCTGCCAGCACCATGAGTCGCGCGGCGTTTTCGCGCTTGCCGGTGACGGTGGATTTGCCGTTGCTGTTGCAGGCGTTGGCGGCGATTGGCGAGGAAGAATGGCGCGGTCATTTCAACAGTGCTTTCTACGCCGGCGACTGGAGCGGCGTGGCGCTGATTTCCGCGGCTGATGCGCTGACCGAGTTATCGCCGGGCCTTGGCCAGCCGCTGCTGCGCGCACCGTGGCAGCGTGATGGGCGCTGGCCGCAGGGCTTGCGCGATTTGCCGTTGGAAATCGTCTCGGCGCGTCTGTTGCGGCTAGGTCCGGGCGGGCAAATTCATGAACATCGCGACTATGATCTCGCTGAACCGGATGCGGATCTGCGTTTGCATATTCCGCTGTTGAGCCCGGCGCACGTGGACTTTTTCCTTGATGGCCAGCGCATGCCGATGGCGGCGGGGGAATGCTGGTTTCTCGACCTGGCGCGGCCGCATCGCGTGGACAATCGCGACTGCTCGGCCCGCGTGCATCTGGTCCTCGATTGCCGGCCCGGCGCGTGGTTGCAGCAGGCGATTAGCGAGGGTTTGGCGACGACGCCTGCGCCGGATACTCGGCCGGGGGATTTGCTGGCGTTTCAGCAGCTGGTGGCGGGTGATTTGCAACTGTCGCAAGCGTTACAGGGTTTGACCGACAGCGAAGTGTTCATAGCCCGCACGCTGGCGCTGGCCGCCGAACGCGGCTTGGTGTTTTCCCGCGAAGAATTGCGCGCGGCAATGCGCAACGGACGTCGGCAATGGAATGAACAATGGAACGCTTGAACCTGCAAGGCTGGCTGCCGATTCGGATCTGGCAGCAGGCCGGCGAATGGCTGGTTGATTGGTGCTGGTTTGGTGATACGCCGCTGCATCAGCCGTTCTTTCGCGAAGCGGTGGACGCTGCGCTGCGCCTGCCGTTCAACCAGGCATTTCGGCGGCAGACGCCGTTAGCCGTGCTCGGTGAGTGGCGGGCGATCAGCCCTGGATTGGCGCCGAGTGCGTTTATCTTTCACGCGTCGCGTTGTGGCTCGACGCTGATCAGCCAAATGCTCGCCCAACTCGACAATCACATTGTCATCAGCGAACCGCCGCCGCTGGACACGCTGCTGCGCAGTGACTTGCCGGCGGCTGAGCATCGCAGCGCGATTGCAGGTTTATTGTCGGCGTACGGCCAGCGTCGGCGCGGCGTGGAGCAGCGGCTGGTGATCAAACTGGACGCCTGGAACATCGCCGAGCTGCCGCTGTTGCGTGAATGTTTTGCGCAAACGCCGTGGATGTTTTTGTCCCGCGATCCGCTGGAAATCGCCGTTTCGCATGCGCGCCGTCCGGGCATGCACATGGTGCCGGGGATGATTGGCGCCAGCGGGCTGGATGATGGATTGCCGTTTGATGGCCGCGAGGCCTACATCGCGCGACGGCTGGGGCGATTGCTGGAAATGGCGGCCGCGCATTGCCGGGACTATGAAGGGTTGGCGGTGAATTACCGCGAATTACCTGGAGCGATGGCGGGCCGATTGGCCGAGTTTTTTGCGTTGGATGCGGTTCAGCGCGAGCAGGTGTTTGCAGCGGTCGGGCGGCACGCGAAACAGCCGACCGAAGTATTTGTCGGCGATAGCCAAAGTAAACGGCGCGAGGCCTCGCCACAGCTGCGCGAAAGCGTGGAGCGCTGGGCGCGCGGGCCTTACGAGGCGCTGGGCGGCGGGTTTTCTGTCGACAGTGACGACGCCATCGCGAGCAGGCTCGCTCCTACAATTGATCTGCAGTGAACCCAAAATTTCGTGCACGTCCCATAACCCTGTAGGAGTGAGCCTGCTCGCGATAGCAACAGTCAATCCAACACAACCCCGCCTGACCACACTCCCAAAATTGCCTCAAGACTTCGAAGACAAATCCGCCATCCCTTTCAGCAGTTCAATCGGCAGCGGAAAAACAATCGTCGAAGTCTTGTCCCCGGCAATCGAGCACTTGCTGGATATCCACATTTAATCGAGCGCTGGGTGGGCGATTTTACGGCGTCAGCGATGGCGCCTTCGCGCACACGCCTCGCTCCCGCAGTGGACCGCGTATACCCTGTAGAAGCGAGGCTTGCCCGCGAATGATTTCCCAATCACCCAGGAGCGCCCCATGCAATCCCCAACCCACAGCCTGCCGTCCCTGTTCAAACAACTCGGCCTGGCCAGCGATCCGATCAGCATCGACCAATTCATCGCCACCCATTCACCGCTCAAACCTGAATTGCATCTGGCAGACGCGTTTTTCTGGAGCAAGAGCCAGGCACAGTTTTTACGCGATGAGATTCTCGAAGACGCGGATTGGGCGGAGGTGGTGGATCAGTTGAATGTGTTGTTGCGCAAGGGGCGGGATGCTTGAAACCTTCTGAAGGAAATCGCTTGGCTGACCAGAACGACCATCCGCTGTTCGAGCAATAGGTAAAACCGGTTCCCACTCGTCGAGCGAATATGTTTCAAAACTTGACCAAGTTTCCCCGGCAATGAGATATTGATAGTTAGCAAACTAACAGTGTGTCTTCCCGTGTCTCAAAACCTCGATGCTCTCCAGATGAATATCAGCAGTTCGATGGTGGTCGCCGCCAGGCATTGGCGCAAGATCTGCCAGACCACGCTGGTCAATTATGGAATTTCCGAAGCCTGTGCCGTGCCGTTGTTGATGATCGGGCGGTTGGGGGAGGGTGTGCGTCAGGTCACGGTGGCGCAGGCGGCGGGGATGGAAAGTCCTTCGCTGGTGCGGTTGCTCGATCAGTTGTGTCATTCCGGTTATGTGCGCCGCACTGAAGATGCGCAGGATCGCCGGGCCAAGTGCCTGAGCCTGACCGACACCGGTCGTGAATTGGTGCAAGCCGTTGAAGTCGAGCTGGTGCGGTTGCGTCATGAGGTGCTGGAAGGCATCGACCAGAGTGATCTCGAGGCTGCGCTGCGGGTGCTGCGGGCGTTCGAAGGCGCCAACCATCCGTCGGTGATTCAGTCTTGAACGGTTTTTTTACCGGCGTTCCCTCGGCGCGAGACTGGTTTTATGGCGTGCGCACGTTTGCCGCGTCGATGATCGCGTTGTACATCGCCATGCTCATGCAGATGCCGCGTCCTTATTGGGCGATGGCCACGGTGTATATCGTCTCCAGCCCGTTTGTCGGGCCGACCAGTTCCAAGGCGTTGTACCGCGCCATCGGCACCTTCATGGGCGCGGCGGCGGCGGTGTTTTTTGTGCCGATGTTTGTGCAGAGCCCGTACGTGCTGGTGGTGATTATTGCGCTGTGGACCGGGACGCTGCTGTTTCTGTCCCTGCACCTGCGCACCGCCAACAGTTACGCGCTGATGCTCGCCGGTTACACCTTGCCGCTGATCGCTTTGCCGGTGCTGGATAACCCGTTGGCGGTGTGGGACATCGCCGAGGCGCGGACCGAAGAAATCTTCCTCGGCATCGCCGTCGCCGCCGTGGTGGGCGCGATGTTCTGGCCGCGACGGCTGGCGCCGGTGTTCAACGATTCGGTGAACAAATGGTTCGCCGATGCCTCGACCTACAGCCAACGGTTCCTCAGCCGCAACGTGCAACCGGAGGAAGTCAGCGCCTTGCGCTCGGCGATGGTTGCCACGTTCAACAGCCTCGAACTGATGATCGGCCAGTTGCCGCACGAAGGCGCGCGGCCGCAAACCGTGCGCAACACCAAGGAACTGCGCGGGCGGATGATCCATTTATTGCCGGTGATCGATGCCCTCGACGACGCGCTGTATGCGTTGGAGCGGCGCACCCCGGAGCTGGTCGACAAGTTCGCGCCGCTGCTGGCCGCGACCTCCGAATGGCTAGAGCACAAGGACGCCGATCTCGCTCGCTGGCAGGCCTTGAAAAATCAGATCGAAGCGCTGCAGCCGAGCGCCGAAGCGTTGGATGATCGCAAGCAATTGCTGTTCTCCAATGCGCTGTATCGCCTCGGCGAATGGGTCGATTTGTGGCAAGACTGCCGCAGCCTGCAATTCGCCATTCAGTGTGAAAGCCAGGACAGTTGGCGCGCGGTGTATCGGCACTGGCGACTCGGTCGCCTGACACCGTTTCTGGATCGTGGGCTGATGTTCTACTCGGCGATGTCCACGGTCAGCGCGATCATTGTCGCCTCGGTTCTGTGGATTCTGCTCGGCTGGACCGACGGCGGCAGCGCGGTGATTCTGGCGGCGGTGGCGTGCAGTTTTTTCGCCTCGATGGACGACCCGGCGCCGCAGATTTTTCGCTTCTTTTTCTGGACCGCAATGTCGGTGTTGTTCGCCAGTCTTTACCTGTTTTTGGTGCTGCCGAACCTGCACGATTTTCCGATGCTGGTGCTGGCGTTTTCCGTGCCATTTATCTGCATCGGCACGCTCACGGTCAAACCGCAGTTTTACCTCGGCATGCTGCTGACGCTGGTCAACACCTCGTCGTTCATCAGCATTCAGGGCGCCTACGACGCGGACTTCCTCAGCTTTGCCAACTCCAACCTGGCCGGGCCGATCGGTTTGTTGTTCGCGTTTGTCTGGACGCTGATCGCGCGGCCATTCGGCGCGGAACTGGCGGCCAAGCGCCTGACGCGTTTCAGCTGGCGCGACATCGTCAGCCTGACCGAACCGGCGACGTTGTCCGAACATCGCAAGTTGGGCGTGCAGATGCTCGACCGCTTGATGCAGCACTTGCCGCGTCTGGGCCTGATCGGCCAGGACACCGGTGTCGCGCTGCGTGAAGTGCGGGTGGCGCTGAACCTGCTCGACCTGCTCGCTTACACGCCACGCGTGGTCGGCGCGCCGCAGGTGTTGCTGCACCAAGTGGTGGCCGAGGTTGGCGGGTACTTCAAGGCGTGCCTCAAGGCTGGCGAGCGTTTGCCGGCGCCGAGTCCGCTGCTGATGACCCTTGATCGCACCCGCCGCGCGTTGAATACCGAATGCGATGAAGGCGCGCGCCTGCATTTGCTGCACGCCTTGAGCGGGCTGCGTCTGGCGCTGCTGCCAGGGGTTGAATTCGTCGGCTCCAGCGCACTCGAAGAACCGCTTCCGCATGGCATCGATGGAGCGCCTTTATGATCGGTGATCTGGATATCAGCGGGGTGTTCCTGCCCACGCTGCTGGTGCTGATGGGCATTACGTATGTGATTTACCTGCTGGTGCACGGGTTGCTCACGCGCCTGCACTTTTACCGTCTGGTCTGGCACCGGGCATTGTTCAACGTGGCTCTCTACGCTTTGCTGCTCGGCGCCGTGGACTCACTCAGTCGATACCTGATGACATGAAAAAACCTTTTTTGACCCTTGGCCGCGTGGTGTTGACGCTGCTGATCGTGACCTTCGCCGTTGTCGTGGTCTGGCGCATGGTGATGTATTACATGTTCGCGCCGTGGACCCGTGACGGGCACATTCGCGCCGACATCGTGCAGATCGCCCCGGACGTTTCCGGGCTGATCCAGCAGGTGCAAGTGCGCGACAACCAACTGGTGCAACGCGGCCAAGTGCTGTTCAGCATCGACCAGGATCGTTTCAAACTGGCCCTGCGCCAAGCGAAAGCGGCAGTCGCCGACCGTCAGGAAACCCTGGCCCAGGCGCAACGCGAAGCCAAGCGTAACCGTGGCCTCGGCAATCTGGTGCCGGGCGAGCAACTGGAAGAAAGCCAGTCGCGCGTTGCCCGCGCCGAAGTTGCGCTGATGGAAGCGCAAGTGGCGGTGGACAGCGCTCAGCTCAACCTCGATCGCTCGACCATTCGCAGCCCGGTCGACGGCTACATCAACGACCGGGCGCCGCGCGCGCAGGAATTCGTCACCGCCGGGCGGCCAGTGTTGTCGGTGGTCGACAGCAATTCCTTCCACATCGATGGCTATTTCGAAGAGACCAAACTCGACGGTATTCACGTCGGCATGGGCGTCGATATTCGCGTGATCGGCGACCGCGCGCGCCTGCGCGGCCACGTCGAAAGCATCGTCGCCGGCATCGAGGACCGCGACCGCAGCAGCGGCAGCAACCTGTTGCCGAACGTCAACCCGGCGTTCAGTTGGGTGCGGCTGGCGCAGCGGATTCCGGTGCGCATCGCTTTCGACGAAGTGCCGGCGGACTTCCGCATGATCGCCGGGCGCACTGCGACCGTTTCGATCATTGACGACACCACCGAGGAGCCGGCGAAATGAGCAAAGCCTCGGCTTTGGCGGTGGCCGGTTTAGGCCTGTTGCTGTCGGCGTGCCAGGTGGTCGGCCCGGATTACCAGTTACCCGACGACGCTGCCGTTCATCGTGAAGACCTGCAAGGCAACCTCGCGGCCAACGACAACGACGTGGTGTCGGCGCCAGTGCCGGGCGATTGGTGGCGCTTGTATCAGGACCCGCGCCTGGATCAACTGGTCCAGCAAGCCATGGCATCCAACACCGATTTACGCGTCGCAGCGGCCAACCTGTCACGGGCGCGGGCGCAGGTTGACGAGGCGCAAGCGGCGGGCGGCTGGAGCGGCGGCGTCAAGCTCGGCGCGCAGCGATTGCAGGAATCCGGTGAGGCGTTTTTGCTGGCCGACAAAGTGCCGGTGGCCAACGTTGGTGACATTGGCATTACCACTTCTTATCAGTTCGATTTGTTCGGCACTTTGCAGCGCGGGATCGAAGCGGCTCAGGCCAATGCCGATGCCACGCAAGCGGCGGCGGACACGGCGCGCGTCACCTTGGTCGCCGACGTGGTTCGGGCCTACACGCAAGTCTGCGCGGCCAACGAAGAACGCGAAATCGCCCAGCATTCCCTCGACCTGCAAGCGCAAAGCACCACTCTGACCCAACGCCTGCGCGACGCCGGGCGTGGCGATGAAACCCAGGTCACGCGCTCGCAAACCCAATTCAAATCGTTGCGCGCCGACATGCCGCGTTATGAAGCGCTGCGTCAGGCGGGCCTGTTCCGTCTGTCGATGTTGCTGGCCAAACCGCTGAATCAACTGCCGGCCGGCACTGACAGCTGCGCCGAGCTGCCGAAGATTGCGCAATTGTTGCCGGTCGGTGACGGCGCAACCTTGCTCAAGCGCCGCCCGGATGTGCGACAAGCGGAACGTCGCTTGGCCGCCGCGACCGCCGGCATCGGCATCGCCACTGGCGAGTTGTACCCGGACATCAGCATCGGCGCGTCCGTCGGCACCGTTGGTCTGCTGGAAAACCTCGGCAAACCTGCGGCCAATCGCTGGGGTTTCGGCCCGTTGCTGAACTGGACCGTGCCGTCCAACGGCTCGCGCGCGCGAATCCGCCAAGCCGAAGCTTCAACCCAGGGCGCGCTGGCGCACTTTGACGGCGTGGTGCTCAACGCGATTCGTGAAACGCAAACCGGGCTCGCGCAGTACACCGCGCTGCTGCAACGCCGCGATGCGCTGGCCGACGCCGAGCAATCCGCGCAACTGGCGGCGGACCAGACACACCGCTTCTTCCAGGCTGGCCGCGCGTCATTCCTCGCCGACCTGCAAGCGACCCGCACCTACACCGACGTCACCGCGCAACTGGCCGCCGCCAACACCCAGGTTGCGATGAGCCAGATCGATTTGTTCCTCGCCCTCGGCGGCGGTTGGGAAAGCGGACGAACGCAAGCGTCACAACCCGGCAAACCCTGAGGCCGTTGCTATGCTTTGACTTGATGAGATCGCGCGACGATTTCATCAAGCAAGGCTCGCGTTGGTCATGGGGACTCTAATAATGAAAAACCCTTATGCTCCCGGCTTCTGGTGCGCTATTGCGGCGTTGGTGCTGCTGTCGGCCACCTATTTCTACGGCATCATGCTCGCCCATCAGATCGACAAGGCGCTGGTGTTCCTCGACAGCGCAGCGGCGCTGATTGCGGTGATGTCCATCGTCGTGGTTGCCTGGTCCTCGGTGCAGGGCGCACGCATCAAGAAACGACACCTCGAACAAGGCAAGACCCGCGTGCTGATCTGGGACACCAAGGTTGCGCTGCGCCGGGTCGAAACGGTGTTCGACCGCTATTTCTGGGGCAGTTACTGGCAGCCGGGGCGCACGTTCCAGGAAGTCATGGGCGAACTCACCGGCACGCCGCTGGAAAAAAGCCTCGAAGCCTTGAAAACCCAATGCCTGGCGCTCGACAAGCAAGTCACCGAAGAAGGCTGGCACTGGCTGAACAATGCCCGTGAGCTCTGCGATGTCGCCAACGCCATGGCCCGCGAGCGCTATCAACTGGACTTCTGCGACCCGCGCGCGGAAGTCATGGGCGGGGCGGTGATCAATCGCGATTTCGAAGTGCTGGTCTATACGTGGACGGCGCGGCTGAAGAGCTTTGATCATCAGCTGGATGAGATTGAAGTGCAGTATTCCTGATTCTGTGTTCGCAGGTCTGACGCCTTCGCGGGCAAGCCTCGCTCCTACAGGGGATCGCATTCTCCTTGTAGGAGCGAGGCTTGCCCGCGAAGGCGTTTTCATGAGCGCCGAAACTCTCAACCCCGGTACAGGGTCCATAGACACTCTTTCACCTTTAAACATTGGGCCTTCGCGCCGCGCAAATGCTAATCTCCACCGCACTTTCAGCACAGTCGCGACCACAACCCGACATGGGTTCAGGGAAGACGACCACATTTCAACAACGGACATTGATCGGGTAATTCATGAATAAATCAGCAGGCGTGCTTCTTGGAATTGTCGTCGCCATCGGTGCCATCAGCGCCGGCGGGGCGTGGTACACCGGCACTAAACTGGAAGGCGTTCTGACTTCCTCCGTGGCGGACGCCAACAAGGAGCTGCAAACCGCGCTGGTAGGCTCCAACGGCAACGCGTCGCTGGAACTGGTGTCCGTGGAACGTGGCGTATTCAGCAGCACCGCGCATTACCGCCTCAAGGGCGAAGGCGAAATGTTCGGCCCGGCGCCGGTCGAATTGCTCTTCGTCGATCGCGTCGAACACGGCCCGCTGCCGTTCTCGCGCCTGGTTTCGCTGAAATGGCTGCCGGTGATGGCGACCAACCACTTCGAACTGGAAAAAACCCCGACCACCGAAAAATGGTTTGCGGCCGCCAACGGCCAGTCGCCGGTCAAAGGCGTGGTCAATATCGGTTACGACAAGTCCACCAACGGCAATTTCGAATTGCTGCCGCTGGAAGTGGCCCTGGATGACAAGTCGAGCCTGAAGTTTTCCGGCCTGAACATGGACGTCGATGCCAGCGCCGAGGCCAAGAAGGTCAAGGCCAACGGCTACATGGACAGCCTGAAGCTGACCACCGTGTCGGAAGATCAGGCACCGGTGCTGGTCGAGCTGAACGGCCTGACCCTGGCGAGCAATCTGGCCAAGAGCACCTACGGTTATTACACCGGCGAAAACACCATCGAGCTGACCAGCAGCAAAACCACGTTCGGCGCCAAGCAATCGGTGGTCGGCGTGAACAAGTTCGAGATGAAAAACCAGACTGAAGAATCCGGCACCAGCGCTTCCGGGCGTGCCGATTACAAGGTTGGCGAAATCACGTTCAACGGCAAAACCGTCGGTTCCGCGCAAATGGCCATGAGCCTGAAGAACCTTGATATCCCGGCGACCATGTCGTTGATGGAAATCTACCAGGACAAATTGCAGCCATACGAAAAGGCTGCCGCTGAAGCCGCTGCCGCCGGTCTGCCGGCGCCAGAGCTGAACCTGACTCCGGCCGAAGAAGCCCAGGTCAAGGCTGGCCTGGAAAAACTTCTGGCCGGTGGCCCGCAGTTCGCGCTGGAAAATCTGTCGTTCAAAAGCGAAAACGGCGAGAGCCGCGCCAACCTGGTGGTCGACCTGACCAAACCAGCCTCGATGGACCTGCCGCCAGATCAACTGGTGCGCCAGTTGCTCGCGCTGCTGGACCTCAACGTGCAGGTGTCCAAGCCAATGCTGGTTGACCTGCTGAGCCTGCAGGCCCAAGCGGATGGCCAGACCGACGCCAAGCTGATCGTCGATCAGGCCACTGCCACCAGCGACATGTTCAGCAGCATGGCGGTGGGCACGCAACTGGCGACGATTGACGGCACCAACGTGGTGACCAAACTGCATTACGCGAACAATCAGGTAGATTTCAACGGCCAGAAAATGACCGTTGAGCAGTTCGTCAGCTTCGTCATGAGCAAACTCGGCGGCGCTGGGCAAATCCAGTAAACCCAAGGGTTTCAACGCAAACGCCCGGCCTGAAGTGCCGGGCGTTTTGCTGTCCGGGGTTTGAGAATCCGCTGATCACGAGGAGCCGAATGTCACGAATCTGAACAAATATTGTGTTCTGAATAGCTGACCGCTTTCGCATGCAAGACTGCGCCCCGATACGCTGGCTGGGTCCTCCCGACCCAGCTTTCCATCACGAATGGGCAAAGGGGCATTGCGACCCGGCTGGCCATGTAAGGATGCTGACGAATGCCGCGTTTTGCAGGTCCCTTTATTCATCGTGGCTTACGCCCGTTGTTGCGCGTTGCGCTGTGCAGCCAATTGCTCTGGCCTGCGCTGGCGTTCGCCGACACGCCTTACGATCAGTCGGTGCGCGATGCGCGCGCGGGCAATTACGCGCCCGCGCTGACGCTGCTGCGTCAGGTGCCGCCGAGCCAGGCGACCGCCGGCCAGGTCAGCGATCACTTGCAGATCGCCAGTTGGGCCGGGCTCGACGCCGAAGTGGTGCAGGTCTATGAAACCCAGGGGCGCAACCTTGCGCTGCCGGTTCAGGCGTTGACCGCGACCGCGCGCGCGTATCGCAACCTCAAGCGCTGGGACGCCGCGACCGACGTCTACAACAAGGCGTTGGCGCTGGAACCGCAGAACACCGACCTGCAACTTGGCTTGGCCCTGACCCAGGCTGATGCCGGCAAACCCGACGCCTCGGTCACTCGCGCCAAAGCCCTGGTGGCAGCGAAACCGGACGACGCCACCCGACGCATGGCGTTGGCGTATGCCTTGACCCGCGCCGGCAATAATTACGACGCGCTGTTCGAATACGATCAGGCGTTCATCCGCGCCGGCAGCAAACCTGAAGTCGCCCGTGAATACCTCACCGCGCTGCAACGTGCGCGCCTGCCGGAACCGGCGCTGCGTCTAGCCAAGCAACGGCCGGGGCTGATCGATCCGGTGCAGACGCGTCGCCTCGAAGGTGATCTGGCCGCCGAGCGCGTGCGTCTGGCCGAACTGGCGACGCGCAACGAAAAAGACCGTTACGTGATCGCTGATCGCGCGCTCGCCGATTACGACAAATTGCTCGCCACGTGGAGCCCGGACCCAAGCGCCCGCGAGGACGTCACGCGCTGGCGCATCGACCGCATGGGCGCGCTCAAGGCCCGCGCGCGCAGCGCTGAAGTCATCAGCGAATATCAAAAACTGCAGGCCGAAGGCGTGAAGATTCCGACTTACGCCTTGCGTTGGGTGGCTTCGTCCTACCTCGACCAGCGTCAGCCGGAAATCGCCACCGACCTCTATCGCCAAGTGCTGGTAGCGCCGGATGCCGACGTCGGCAATCGCCTCGAAGACAGCACCGCGCTGTATTACGCGTTGCTCGAAAGCGACAACGCTGACGAGGCACGCAGCGTCGCCGAGAACCTGGCGAAATCGCAGAAACCGCGCGTCGAACTCAAGGGTTTGCCGGCCGGTAACCCCAACGATGAATGGATGGACGCGCAGCAACTCGCCGCGCAAGCCGGGACCTACGGCGCCGACCTGCCGACCGGTGAGCAGCGCTTGCAGACCTTGGTCGATCAGGCGCCGGGCAATACCGGTTTGCGTCTGGCGCAGGCTGACTTATCGCTGGCGCGCGGGTTGCCGCGCCGCGCCGAACTGCAGCTCAAGGAAACCGAGAGCATGGTGCCGCGCGACGTTGGCCTCGAAGTGGCGCAGGCGCACACCGCAATGGAATTGCAGGAATGGCGGCAGATGGACGTGCTCACCGACGACGTTGCCGCGCGTTACCCGGACAACCGTCAGGTCCAGCGTTTGCAGCGTCAGCGTGAAGTGCATGACATGGCCGAACTGCGCGTGCAGAGCTACGGCGGCAAGAGTTATGGCGGCAGCGACAGCAACGCCGGCGCGGTCACCGGGAGCAAGGATTTCGGGATCGAAAGCGTGCTGTACAGCCCGCCGATCGACGAAGACTGGCGCGTGTTCGCCGGTGCCGGTTACGCCACTGGCGATTTCCAGGAAGGCACCGGGCGCGATCGCACGCAACGCCTCGGCGTCGAGCGACGCACCCGCGACATGACCCTCGAAGCGGAAGTGTCCAATCACAATTACGGCTACGGCAACAAACAGGGCGCGCGCCTGGCGATTGCCCGCGACATCAACGATCACTGGCAGTACGGCGGCAGCCTCGCGTACCTCTCGGCCGACACACCGTTGCGCGCGCTCAACAGCGACATCAGCGCCAACGGTGGCAGCGCGTTCCTGCGCTGGCGCGCCAATGAAAGCCGCGAATGGCGACTCGCCGTCAGCCCTTCGCATTTCAGCGATGGCAACAACCGCGTTGAAGCCTTGCTGACCGGACGCGAAGGCGTCTACACCACGCCGAAGATGCAAGTCGACGTCGGCCTCGAAGTCGGCACCAGCCACAACTCGGCGTCCGAAGACGTGCCGTACTTCAACCCGAAATCGGACTTCAGCGTGCTGCCGACGGTCAACGTCAACCACGTGCTGTATCGCCGTTACGAAACCTCCTGGAGCCAGCAGTTCCAGGCCGGTGCGGGCACTTACAGCCAACGCGATCACGGCACCGCCGGCGTCGGCCTGGTGGGCTACGGCCAGCGCTACAGCTGGAATGACGTATTCGAGGTGGGCGGTCTGGTGACGGTCATCAACCGGCCTTATGACGGCGATCGCGAAACCGATCTGCGCCTGCTCGTCGACTTCACTTTCCGCTTCTAGAAGAGTTTGAAAATGCCTTTTATCTCGCGTTTCATCCTTTTGCTGGGAGCGTTGCTGATCAGCGCCTGCGCCCAGCAAGCCCCGGCGTTCACGCCGCCCTCCGAACGCCCGGTGCCGGTCAACGAAAAGCCGTGGCCGAAAAACCACGTGCTCGGCATCGCCTACCACGACGTCGAAGACCGTGACCCCGATCAAGCGGTGGTCGCGGTGCGCACCGAGCGAATGATCGAGCAACTGGCGTGGCTGCGCGAAAACAACTACAAACCGGTCACCGTCGACCAGATCATGGCCGCGCGCAACGGTGGCCCGGAACTGCCGCCGAAAGCCATCCTGTTGAGTTTCGACGACGGTTATTCGAGTTTCTACACCCGCGTCATGCCGGTGCTGCGCGCCTATAACTGGCACGCGTTGCTGGCGCCGGTCGGGTCCTGGATCGACACGCCGCTGAACCAACCGGTAGATTTCGCCGGCACCCCGCGCCAGCGCTCGGACTTCCTCACCTGGGATCAGGTGCGCGAGATCTCCCAATCCGGTCTGGTGGAAATCGCCGCGCACACCGACGCCAGCCACAAAGGCGTGTTGGCCAACCCGCAAGGCAACTTGCAACCGGCCGCTGCGACCCGTGGCTACGATCCGGCGAAAGGTCGCTACGAAAGCGAAGCCGAGTTCCAGGCGCGGATGCGTGCCGACGTCGCTGCCATCACCGAGAAAATCCGCAAGGTCACCGGTTACAAACCGCGTGTCTGGGTCTGGCCGTACGGCGCGGCGGACGGCAGCACGCTGCAAGTGGTCAACGAGCAAGGCTACCAAATGGCCCTGACGCTCGACGACGGTCTCGATTCCCTCGACAACCTGATGAGCGGCCCACGTTTTCTGGTGGCCTCGGACCCGGACAGCGAACGCTTCGCCAACAGCGTCGTCGGTGTGCAATCGACGTCGCCGATGCGCGTGGTGCACGTCGACCTGGATAACGTCTACGACCCGGACCCGGCGCAACAGGAAGTCAACCTCGGCAAACTGATCCAGCGCATGTCCGACATGGGCGCCAACACCGTGTTCCTGCAAGCCTTCGCCGACCCGAAGGGCGATGGCCTGGTGCACGCGTTGTACTTCCCCAACCGCCACTTGCCGGTGCGCGCCGACATCTTTGATCGGGTCGCCTGGCAGTTGCGCACTCGCGCTCACGTCAAAGTCTATGCGTGGATGCCGGTGCTGAGTTTCGGCCTCGATGCGAAGCTGCCGCGCGTGACCCGCTGGGACCCGAAAACCGGCGCCACTTCGGTCGACCCGGACCAGTACAAACGCCTGTCGCCGTACGACCCGAACGTGCGCCGGATTATCGGTGAAATCTACGAAGACGTGGCCCGCCTGACGTCGGTCGACGGCATTCTTTACCACGACGATGCGGTGATGTCGGACTTCGAAGACGCCGGCCCCGACGCGCTCAAGGTCTACGCCGCCAACGGCTTGCCGGGCTCGATTGCCGAGCTGCGCGATGACCCTGCGACGCTGCAACGCTGGACGCGTTTCAAGAGCCGTTACCTGATCGATTTCACTAACGAACTGACGGCCAAGGTCCGTGCCATTCGCGGCCCGCAGGTGCAAACCGCGCGCAATATCTTTGCCGAACCGATGCTCAATCCCGAGAGCGAAGCGTGGTTCGCGCAGAACCTCGACGACTTCCTCGGCACCTACGACTGGACGGCGCCGATGGCCATGCCGCTGATGGAAAAACAGACCTACGCGCAATCCGGGCCTTGGCTCGAAGCGCTGGTGGCGACGGTCAAGGCACGTCCCGGAGCGCTCGATCGCACGGTGTTCGAGTTGCAGGCCAAAGACTGGACCAAACAAACCGATTCCGACATCAAAGGCGCGCAACTCGCCGACTGGATGGGCCGCCTCAAGCGTCAGGGCGCCGTCAGTTTTGGTTACTACCCGGACAATTTCCTCGAGAACCAGCCGGACCTGAAAGCCGTGCGGCCCGCGCTCTCCAACAAGTGGAATCCATAACATGCTGGACAGACTGCTGGCCCTGCTGGTACTGGCGATCGTCCTCGGGATACCCCTGGGGCTGATCTTCCTGGTCACCGGCCAATTCCTGATGGACTTCGTGTTCTTTTATCCACTGTTCATGTCGGCGCTGTGGATCGCCGGTGGCCTGTATTTCTGGCTGCACTGGGAGCGTCACTGGCCATGGAAGGACGACACGCTGCCGCCGCCATTGGCCGGCGAGCCGCTGATCTCGATCCTGATCCCTTGCTACAACGAAGGTGACAACGCCGCCGACACCATCCACGCGGCGCTGGCCCAGCATTACCCGAACATCGAAGTGATCGCGATCAACGACGGTTCCAAGGACAACACCGCCGCCGTGCTCGACGCCTTGGCCGAACAAGACCCGCGTTTGCGCGTGCTGCACCTTGCGGAAAACCAGGGCAAAGCCGTGGCCCTGCGCATGGGTGCCATCGCCGCGCGCAGCGAATACCTGGTGTGCATCGACGGTGACGCGCTGCTGGCGCCGAACACCGCGGCGTATCTGGTCGCGCCAATGCTCGACAACGCGCGCCTCGGCGCCGTGACCGGCAACCCGCGCATTCGTACGCGTTCAACCTTGATCGGGCGGGTGCAGGTCGGCGAATTCTCCTCGATCATCGGTTTGATCAAGCGCACGCAACGGGTGTTCGGGCGGATCTTTACCGTGTCCGGGGTGATCGTCGCGTTCCGCCGTTCGGCGCTGCACCGTGTCGGTTACTGGAGCACCGACATGATCACCGAAGACATCGACATCAGCTGGAAGCTGCAACTGGACCACTGGAGCATCTTTTACGAGCCGCGCGCGTTGTGCTGGATTCTGATGCCGGAAACCCTCGGCGGCCTGTGGAAGCAGCGTCTGCGCTGGGCTCAGGGCGGCGCCGAAGTGTTGTTCAAGAACATCCGGGGCATCTGGCAATACCGCCACCGTTACCTGTGGCCGCTGCTGTTCGAATACTGCCTGTCCACCGGTTGGGCCTTCACGTTTCTGCTGTCGGTGGTGTTCTGGGTGGTCGGCAAATACGTCGAAATGCCGGAAGCCATCGCCGTGCATAACCTGTTGCCGCCAGCCTTCACCGGGTTGCTGCTGGCGCTGGTGTGCCTGATGCAATTTGCGGTGAGCATCCTGATCGACCGGCGTTATGAGAAAGGCCTGGGCAAGACGATGTTCTGGGTCATCTGGTATCCGCTGGTCTTCTGGTTCGTCAGCCTGCTGACGACGCTGGTGAGTTTCCCCAAGGTGCTGTTTGGTCAGCATCAAAAACGTGCGCGCTGGGTCAGTCCGGACCGGGGCATCAAACCGCTGGTTGATGAGGAAGAAGAGGTCATCAAATGAAAATCATCAGAACCCGACAGCGCCCGATCCTGCTGGTTATCGACGCATTGTTCACCGTGCTCGCGTGGGTCGGCCTGCTGTATATGCTGATCCGCGGATTGTGGCCGTTGATTGATACTCGCGGCGGCGCCTTGATCGAGCCGTCGGCGTTTGACGCGCTGGGCACCTTGCAGATTTATTTGTGGGTGGCGGTGGTCAACGCGCTGATCCTGGTGACCTGGGCGCGTTATCAGCATCGCAAAAGCAGGAGTTACGCCCAGCGCCGACTCGCCGCGCCGGTGGTCGATGACCACGGTTTGAGCAAGAGCTTCAAGATCACCGGCGATGGTCTGGCGCAATTGCGCGCACCGGGTTCGATGACGATTCACAACAATCAGGACGGCGACGTCAGCCATGTGGTCCCGCATTATTTGCCGCTGAATGCGCCGCTGCAGCGACCGTTGGTGATTCGATTGCCGGCCGAAGATGACGTGAGCGGGCGCCGCTGATTCATCGTTAGCGCGATCCGCTGTTGTGGGAGCAAGGCTTGTGTGGGAACAAGGCTTGCCCGCGATGGCGTCCGTGAGATCGCCATCGCCGGCAAGCCGTGCTCCCACAGGGTCAAAGTCGAGATCAACATCAAGGCCCGCGCGATCCGCTGTTGTGGGAGCAAGGCTTGCCCGCGAAGGCACCCGTGAGATCGCCATCGCCGGCAAGCCGTGCTCCCACAGGATCAAAGTCGAGATCAACATCAAGGCCCGCGCGATCCGCTGTTGTGGGAGCAAGGCTTGCCCGCGATGGCACCCGAGAGATCGCTATCGCGGGCAAGCCGTGCTCCCACAGGATCAAAGTCGAGGTCAACATCAGTGCCCGCGCGATCCGCTGTTGTGGGAGCAAGGCTTGCCCGCGAAGGCGCCCGTGAGATCGCTATCGCGGGCAAGCCGTGCTCCCACAGGATCAAAGTCGAGGTCAACATCAGTGCCCGCGCGATCCGCTGTTGTGGGAGCAAGGCTTGCCCGCGAAGGCGCCCGTGAGATCGCCATCGCGGGCAAGCCGTGCTCCCACAGGGTCAAGGCAAGTCGCGCAGCAGCGTCCAGGCCTCGTCCATCGGCAACGGCTGTTTCATCCGCTCCGCCAGCATCGCCATCGCGCGATCCTCTTCGCACGCCACTGCCGCCACCACCACGCCGTGCTTGCCAAACAGCCCGATAAACGGCGGATGGCAGGGATCACCCTTGAACTCGACTTCGTCCCAACTTTCGGCATGCCCGAGGTAGTGGTAATTCTTGCCGAAATGCCAGGTCCAGAAAAAAGGCACATCCAGATAATGCTCATCGCCGCCGAGCATGTTCGCCGCAGCGATCCGCGCCTGTTGCTGGGCCAATCGCCAATGCTCGATGCGCTGCGGCTGGCCGTTGAGCGGGAACGTCGCGATGTCGCCGACCGCCCACAAATCCTCGCTGACGCGCATGCCACCGTCGACTTTCAGTGATTGGTCCTGCTCTTTCGGCAAATCGGCAAACACCTGCGTCGCCGGGCTGACGCCTATCCCGACCAGCACCAGATCCGCCGGCAGACGCTGGCCATTATCGAGCAGCACCGCTTCAACCTTGTCCGTTCCGGCAATCGAGGCCGCCTCGCCATCGGTGTGAAACACCACGCCGTTGGCCACGTGGCGGGCGCGAATTGCCTTGCCGACGGTGTCGCCGAATTGCTTGGCGAACGGGATCGCGTGACGCGCCAGCACCGTCACTTCCAGCCCGTATTGGCGCAGGGCGCCCGCCGATTCCATGGCGATAAAACTGTCGCCAATCACCACCGCGCGCTGCCCGGGTTTGGCTGATTGGACAATCCGCTGCGCCTGATCTTTCGAGCGCAACAAGAACACC
Source organism: Pseudomonas prosekii (assembly GCF_900105155.1). NCBI lineage: Bacteria > Pseudomonadati > Pseudomonadota > Gammaproteobacteria > Pseudomonadales > Pseudomonadaceae > Pseudomonas > Pseudomonas prosekii. The sequence continues at coordinate 2,620,951 of NZ_LT629762.1, read as the reverse complement.
TGCGGCAGGTCGGCGCCGGGCACGTCCAGCGGTTTCGGAATGCCGCCAGTGGCGAGCAACGCGGCGTCGTAGTTCAGGGTTTGCCCATCCACCAAATGCACGGTTTTGTTCTGCGCGTCGAGGCTGGCGACTTCGCCGCGAACACGCTCGATGCGTTGTTCAAGATAGAAATCCTCTTCGCGCAACGGCGGGACCTGGTCGGGCGGCATTTCCCCGGCAAGCACAAACTTGCTCAACACCGTGCGGTCGTAACCGGCGTCAGGCTCGCGGTCGATCAGCTGAATCCGCCCGCCGAAGCCTTTCTCGCGCAAGGCACACGCCGCTGCAGTGCCGGCGGCGCCCGCGCCAATGATCACGAATACTCGCTCATCGTCGGCCGGCGGCGTGTGCGCGTCGATCAGCGGCTGATCGTCGACCCAGACCTCGTCCTCGCGAATTTCCAGTGGATAACGCTTGAGGCTGTCCAGCGCCGGCGGTTCGCACAACGCGCCGTCCTCGATACGAAAAGCCGCTTTGTGCCACGGACAAATCAGCCGGCCGTTACACAGCGCACCTTCGGCCAGCGGCGCCCCGGCGTGCGGGCATTCACCCTGGAAGGCGCGCAATTGCTCGCCGACCTGCAGCAGGACAATTTTGGTCTCGCCAATGCGCACTTCCAAGCCGCGGTTTTCCGGCACATCAGCGAAACGGGCGACGCGGTGCAGGGTCATGAGCGTGCTCCAGGCAGATGCTTCTTCCAACAGGTGTGTCTTTATGGAGTTTGCGGTGTATCCCGAGGTTCAGCCCAATTGCCACTGCCACCGCGCGAACGGTCCGGCTATAGTTCGCGAGCCGACGACGGCCCAACCCGCACAAGGTGCTCCGGTATGACCCGATTGACCTCTCTGAACCCTTGGCTGGCGGCCGTTGCAGTCGCCCTCTGCGTGCAAATGCCGGTGCAGGCCCAGGAACGTTTCACCCTGAATATCCCCGGCGTCACCGACGACCGTTTGTTCACTTCGGCTGCCGCCAGCGACGCTTCCGGTTGCGGCGGACATAACCAGTCGCCCGCGCTGAACTGGAACGCCGGCCCTGCCGGTACGCTGAGTTACGCGATCGTCATGCACGACCCGGACGGCGGCAAAGGTCAGGGCGTCGACCATTGGGTGCATTACGGCATCAAGCCGACCACGCATCAGATCCCGGCCGGGGTTGGCGCCAAATCCGCGCTCGAAGGCGTCGGCGGCACCAACAGCAAAGGCTCGACCCACTACGTCGGCCCTTGCCCACCGGTCGGCGACAGCGCGCACCATTACATCATTCAGTTGTACGCGCTGGACCTCGCCCCAGAGGCGTTGCCCGCCGGTTTGACGCGCACGCAGTTACTGGAAAAAATCAAAGGTCATGTACTGAAAAACAGCAGCGTGGTGCGCCGTTATCACCGCTGATCGCAGGTGTTGAGCCCGCGCGTTTCGTCCGAAACGCGCGGTTGCGATTGGCGTCATTCCCTGAAATCGAGCACTATCGTGCCACTTTCTGATCGGCCGACGGCACGACGAGTGCCGAGGCAGCGCCGTCCTTGCTTGACGACCCACCATGTTCACCGCTAATTACGCTTTTTGACCGACCGGCATCAGTTCGAGCCCGAGTGTCGGCAGGGATGGCCGAGTGCAGGCGTTTACCAAGAGGCATCACCTCGCTGGGCAAACGCAGTACCCAACGCACCAGGATTGAAGCGATTGAGCATGAACCCAACTAAAGATTCGACTTTTGCCTACCAGGCCGTCTACCGCTACCTCGTCGAACTGATCGAAGCTGCAAACCCCGAGGGCGAGCAAAAACTGCCGTCGCTGCGTCAGTTGGCGCAGCGCTTGAACGTGTCCGTGTCGACCACCAAATACGCCTATTCATTGCTCGAAGATCAGGGCCGAATCTACGCCCGGCCCAAACTCGGTTATTACACCAAGGCAATGCCCGCCGCGCTGCTCAACGAAGGTTCGCCGAACCTGCTCGACAATGTGTTCGCCAATGCCCGGCAGCCGGGCATGCTCGCCCTCAGCAGCGATGCGCCAGCGATGTTGCTGTCGCTGGAAAACCCGTTGCTGATGACCGAACGCGAATTGGCGCGCCAATACCCGCGCTCGCATGCACCGCTTTACCAGCCTTTTGGCGAGACTGAATTGCGCAGCGTTCTGGCCGATCGTTACACGCGCTCAACCCGCTGTTATTGGCGCGCCGAGCACGTGTACATCGGCTCGGACCTGCGTAGCGTGCTGGAATTGTCCCTCGAAGCGCTGAACCTGATCGGCACCGTGGCACTGGTGGAATCGCCGTGTTCGTGGGCGATTTTGCGGCAACTGCACGCGGCGAAAATCCGCGTGATCGAAGTGCCGCTGGGCGACGACGGACGCTTCGATCTGGCGCACGTCCAGGCGTTATTGCAGCGTGAGCCGATCAGCCTCGCGGTGTTGTCGTCGACGGTCAATATTCCGCACGGCAGCCTGATGCCGGCGGAGGACAAACAGACCATTTGCCGCTGGTTGGCGGAACGGCGCATCTGGCTGTTCGAGAATGACAGCTACGGCGAATTCAGCTTCGAGCCCAGCGCCACGCGCTATCGCGACTTCGCCGACCCGGAGCGTTTGCTGGTGTTTTCCACGTTCGACAAGATCATCGGTTCGGAAGCGCCTTACGGCTATGTGCTGAGCCGTTTTCAAGGACCGGAGCTGCACCGCTTGTTCCTCGACCGCGCTTTTCGTCTGTCGCCGATTCGGCAAAAGGCGATTGCCAAGCTATTCACCACGCGCCGTATCGACCAGCACACGCAGATGCTGCGCAGCATGTTGATCGACCGCATGCAGCGAATGAAAGCGCTGTTGCACGAGCACACCGAAGGCCAATTGCGCGTGGTGGCGCCACAGGGCGGCGCGGCGTTCTGGATCGAGTCCACGCGCCCGGTGAACATGCGCCGCGTCTTCGAGCGCCTGTTGGCCAAACGCATCGTCATCGCGCCCGGCGAGATCTTCAGTCAGCAAGGCGCGTGGCAGCATCATTTGCGCCTGAGCTACACCATCGACTGGAGCAAGGACATCGTCCACGCCCTGAAGATGCTCACCCAGGCTATTCAGGATGAAAGTTGAGCCCGGCGCTCAGTTGACGCCGTAACAGTGCTTGGGCTCGGGGAACGTGCCGTCGCGCACCTGGGCCGCGAACTCTTCGCACGCCTGGCTGATCAGCGCGCCGACATCGGCGTATTGCTTGACGAAGCGCGGCACGTGATCGCCGCCGAGCCCGAGCATGTCTTCGGTCACCAGCACTTGGCCGTCGCACGCCAGCGAAGCGCCGATGCCAATGGTGGGCATCGGCGAAAATTCCGTCACTTTGCGCGCCACCCCTTCGGCCACGCCTTCGAGCAGTAAGCTGAATGCGCCGGCCTGCAGGTGCGCGCGGGCGTCGGCCTCGATGGCCCGGGCCGTGGCGTCGTTCATGCCTTGGGCCTTGAAACCGCCCATGGCGTTGACGTATTGCGGCATCAGGCCGATATGCGCCATCACCGGGATGCCGCGCTGGACCAGAAACTCGACGGTCTCGGCGAGGACCGCGCCGCCCTCAAGTTTGATCGCATCGCAACCGGTACGCGCCAGCACTTGCGCGCAGTTGCGGTAGGCCTGCTGCGGCGACTCCTGATAACTGCCGAACGGCATGTCGGCAATCACGCAGGCCTGGCGCGTGCTGCTGACCACGGCGCGGGTATGCGCGATGATTTCGTCCAGGCTCATGTCGAGTGTCGACGACCGGCCGTAGCCGACCATCGCGGTTGAATCGCCGACCAGTATGAAGTCGACAAAGGGGTCCATCAGTTTCGCGATAGAGCTGGTATACGCGGTCAGGGAAACGATTTTCTGTTGCCCCTTCATAGCGACCAATTGGGGAACGGTCAGTCGTTTGGTTCGGGTATGCAGGCTCATGGCGCTCTTCCTTGTTACGCCCCGTTGGCGGGGCTGTGTGCAGTTGCAACCGAGGTTTCCACCAGTGGTTTCCGCCGACGATTGCAACCAACGATTACAACCAATCCTTTTCCCAGTCACGCCAGGCGTGATAGTCGGCGTCGATGCGGGCGCTCTGCGGGTGCAGCAGAAACACCGCGCCCGGTGAGCTGTTGAGGTCGATGGTCGGCGCAATCCTTGCCCCTTCCGCGCAGCGAAAACGCACGTTATGAAAACTCGGCAACGCTTCGAGGCGACGGCGCACGTGGCCCTGCGCAAACAAGCCAGGCTGGTGCGCAATCAGGTTCAGACCGCGCGCGTGTTGCAGCAATCGGTAGCGTTTGGGCCAGTCGGCCAGGCGCGCCGGGTCGAGATAACTGAGGCAGGTCAGCGCCACCTGATCGTTGCCGGTGGCCGCGTGCAGCGCCGGTGGGCAGGCCAGCCCGGACAGGCGCGCGCCGGTTTCGAGCAGGCGCGGGCCGTTGGCGGTGAGGATCAGCTCGGTGTGCGCCGGGCCGTGGACGATCCCCAGCGCATCGAGCACGCCTTGCACGTATTCAATCAGCTCGGGCAACTCGCGCGCCTCTGCCGGCAGCAGGTCTTCGCGGTCGTAGATTTTGCGGCCGTCGGCGGTGAAGGTCTTGGAGCACTTCCAGACGTCGGTGATCCAGTGCTGGCCGCCGTGGCTGACGCTGTTGATCACGTATTCGGCGCCGGTCAGGTATTCCTGCAACAGCACCGATTCGTTGTTGAGCATCATCAGGTTGGTCGCGCCGAGGATCGACTCGATGGCGTTCTGCAACTGGAGCGCATCGTGGCAAATGAACACGTTGTCGGAGCCGGCGCTGTCCAGTGGTTTGGCCACCACGCTGGCGCCGCCCCGTGCCTTGAACCACGCCAGCGCCCGTGCCATCGAGTGCGTGCGCAGTTGCGCGGCGACCGGCAGGCCAGCCTCGGCGACGCGTTCGGCCATCAACGACTTGTCGCGGCGCGCGGCGGAGGTGGCGGGGTCGTTGCCCGGCAAACCCAGGCGCGCGGCGAGCAAATCCGCCAGTTCGACGCCGAATTCACTGCCGGTCAACACCGCCGCCGGGTGCTGCGCGGCGAGTTTTCGCAGCAACGGTTCGAGGCCTTCTTCGGCGACGCTGTAATCCTCGGCAAACAGGTTTTTCGGGCAACTGGCGGCGAACGCGGCGGGCATGTCCGCGCGCGAGCGCACGTGCAACAAACGGCGCTGCCCGGCGAGCGAGTGAGCGAGCAGGGCGCCGGTCGAATAGGCGTCCACCAGAATCAACGGTGCGTCGCTGTTATCAATGCAAGGGTTGGTCATAACGGTTCACCGTGTAATGCAACATCTGAAACAGTTCGGAGGAGCTTATGCCCGGGCCATTCGCCGACCAACCGCTGGCGCGCGGCAGCGGCAGGCCGCCGATATTGCCCCAGCGCAACGCCCCTTTTTCGTCGATGCGCGTGGTGGCGCGGCCAGGGTTGTCGGGGTGCAGGCAGTAGGGAATGTCCAGCAAGCCACGGGCGAACGCCTGGATCAGCGCGACGCCGATGTCGGCGTGCAGGTTGAGCACGGTTTCGATCAGGCGCCGGGCTTCGAAGACGATTTCCTCGTAATACATGGCGCTCGCCGGATCAATCGGCGTGAGCTCACCGGCGGCGACGTCGGCGGTCATGCGCAAGGCATCGAGGTTGTCGTCAACCGAAGGAATTTGCCGTGATTCGGCGACGGTCTTGACGATCAGCCGCTCGCAACCGGCGGCGCGGGTCAGGCGCGCACTGTCGCAAATCAGCCGACGAGCGCCGTGCGCCGTGGTCGGGAATACGCCCATGTAGGAATACACCACGACATGCCAGTGAGCGCCGGCGAGATACTCCCCAGCCAATTCGCGCAACGCTTGCAGCGCGCCGAAATCCTGGGCCATCGAGGTGCCTTGGGCGTAGCTCAGCGACACCCCGCGCACGCCGTGCTGACGGAAAAACAGCGCTTCGAGCAAGGTCATGGCGATCAGCATCGACGGCGGGCACAACTGCCCCAACAGGCAGCCGCCGAAACTCTCGATATGCGGGTGCTCGGTGGCGGCGGCCAGCACCTGGCAACTCTGCGCCCAGGCACTGACCGCCTCGGCCAGCGGCAAACGGCTGTAAGGCATGCAATACGACACCGGCCCGCCTTCCGTTGCGTCCAGACCCAACGCCGCCAAGCGCTGAAAGACGTTCCGCGGTTTGGCCGTACCGTGGCGGATCTGAATCGGAAACTGCGCGCCGTACACGCCATCAAGCATGCCGCGCACGGCTTCGATCGGGTGGCTGATGATCGGAAAGCCGTTCATCGGGCTCGAACTGTTGAGGCATTGCAGCGCGCTTTGGTAGTCGCCGACGCGCGTGTAGCTGTCGAGGGTGATGGTGCCGATGGCCGCGCAGGGCAGGGCGGCAACCCGCTCCAGCCCTGCGCGCATTTGCGTCAGCGCGCCGAAACCCATGCGCGGTTGCACCACCAGTTCGTCGCGGGCGCGGGCGCGCTCGATGAATTGTTGAAAATGGCCGCCCTGGAAAGCACTCATGCCTTCAGCGTCCCGAAACCAGTTCGACCACAGTTTCGCCGGTCGCCGGGTCATAACGGCTGATGCGGCCCTTGTGCGGATCACCGGCGCGAACCCGTGCGATCAACGTCGCGTCGCTGTCGAAATCGATGCGCTGGTGCGCGTACAAACTGCGCAACGCCGGCAACGGCAGGCCGCTGACTTGAGTCAGCCACTGGCTCAGCGCCGCGTCCTCGCGCTCACCGCCGAGCAACTGATGCAAGGCGTCGAGTTCAGGCAAACGCTGCGGGTGGCAGAGCCCGAGGAAACTTGAGAGCTCGCGACCGCTGTCAACGAATGGTGCGAATTGCATGCACACCAGTTGTGCTTCATCGAGCCCGAAGGCCTGCTCGGCAAAAGTCGTCGCGAGCGTGCGCCGTGCCTGCATGCCCTCGGCATCGGCGTACGCGGCCATCGCCAAGTCGATCAGGCGCTGCGGCATTTCTTTCTTGCGCATCAGCGCTTGCGCCAGTTCCAGGTATTCAGCGATGCCCTGGTTGTAGCTGCGACCCTGCACGTATTGCGCCTTGAGGCCGCGAAAGTGCGCCATCAACATCGGGTTGGCGCAGTCCGATTCGGTGAAGCTGAACGCCAGTTCTTCGAAGCGGAAATCGAGGAATTCGGTGATCAGTTCCCAATGATCCTCAACCTTGTAGCTGACCAGATCGTAGATGCTGATAAACGCCGGATCCGCCTGGTCATCACCGCAAGCCACACGGCGCTCGTCACGCTGGTAGTCAAAACCTTCGCCGAATAGTTCGACGAAATACACCTGCGCCACGCCATCCAGCGCTTGCAGCAAACCGCGAAAACCCTGACGCCGGCATTCATCGACGTTCAGCCCCAAACGCTGGGCCAAACGCATGATCCAGGTGAAATAGTGCTTTTGTTCCTTGCGCGAATCGCCCGTGACCACCGCGTTGACGCCGCCCTGCCACCACGCGGCCCGGCCGTAGAAATCCGCCACCGCGAGGTTGCAGCTGTTGCAGAAGGTCGGCCGGCCATCGCCAGCGGTGCGGTGGCCGTTCATCAAAACGTCGAAGCGGTTCATGGTCTGGACGTCGTCCGGGAACGGCAAATGCCGCTCGAACGGGCGGATCTGCCGGTGATCGACCACGAGCATTTCCACCCGTGGATCGTCGAACAGATGCAGCGCGCGGTAGACCCGGTCAATGTTGGCCATCACCGCATCCGGCACGCCGGCATGGCGCATGTTGGCGATGCGCAACTGGAACGTGCGGCCATGCAGCACCGACAAATGCAATTGCGCGGCGCGGAGCATGGCGACGGTGTAGGAACTGTCTTTGCCGCCGCCGTAAGCGACCATCAATTTGTAGCGGGTCAGCCCGTCGAGGCCACCGGCGGCGTCGGTCAGCCGCTCACCCAGCGTGGCGACTGCGCGGCGTTCATCGGCGCAGAAATAGCGATTGAGCTGACCGAGCAACGACTCGTCGTTGAAGGGCTGCGGCGTGGTGGAGTTCATAGCGTTTCGGCCTGGAATTGGAAGGTCTGGGTGGCGTGGCGGATATCGTTTTCAGTGGCAACTTCGCTGCCGCCGACAAAAATGAAGCGGCCGCTGTGCAGCGCGTCATAGCTGCCGCCGGCCTCAAGAATCTGCCCCGGCTCGGGCAACAATTCGCGCCAGAGGTTGGGTAACTCGGCGCGCAATGAATCGGCGCGCAGCACCCGGCACGGCAAGCGCGCCGGTTTCGGAATCACCAGCCAGCCGCCGCTCGGGTCGTGGCTGACAGCCGGCAACGGCACTTGCTCGCCGGCCAGACGTCGCAGCCAGTGCTCGTACAAGTTGACGCCGAAGACTTTGTTGATCAGGTGAGGCACTTCGCTGCCACCGACCCGCGCGCCGATTTCGAGGAACACCAGCGAGTCGTCCGGCTCGACGAATATCTCCAGATGAAACGCGGTGCAGCGCAGGTTCAGCGCTTGCAGGATCTGTTTGCTGAACGCTTCGATGCGCGTGCGCAGCGCCGATTTCTGCACAATCACCGAGCCCAGCGGCTGGGCCTTGGCGAAGTCCAGGCAGCTGTTGATGTAACGCGAAACCACCTGGAACGGCACGCTGCCGTCGACGTCGGCAAAACCGTCGATGTGATACGTCTGGCCGTGCATGAAACCTTCGATTTCATAGCGCGACAGCTCGATGTTATTCAACAGATTGCGCAGCGCCGGCTCGTCCTCAACCTTCTCGACGCCCATGCTGGCGGCGCCGTCCACGGGTTTGACGATCAGCGGAAAACCGATCTCGCGAGCGAAGTGCAGAGCCTGCTCGACGGACTGGCAACGGGCAAAGGGCGGCACGCGCAGGCCTTTGGCCTGGAGGATTTCCTTCATGCGCGCCTTGTCGCGGTACACCGCCACTTCGTCCGGGCCGTGCCCCGGAATGTTCAGGGTCTGGCGCACGCGGGCGGCGATTTCCAGGGTGAATTCCGACAGCGCGATCAGTTGATCGACCGGGCCGACCCGCGCGATGACTTCTTCCACCGCCGCGAGCAATTGCTCGTATTGATTGACGTCGCCGACCTGCACTTGATGGGCAATTTGCTGCGCCGGGGCAAGCACGCCTTCGGCACCCGGCGCATCGACCACGTAGCTGATCTGGTGCTGCTGATGGTCGAAGAAATCTTCGTAGCGCGTCAGTTCATTGTCCCAGCGGCGCTCGTCACGAAAGCGCGGCCAGCGGTTGACGATAACGATGTGCATCGTAGTGATCCTTTGAATGAGAGAAACAGGCGTGGCCGGGCTCAGCCCCAGGACGGCACGCTGTTGGCAGGCGCGTGTTCGGCGTCGTGCTGGCTGTGCAACGTGCCCAGGTAAGCGCTGAACGCTTGAATGGCATCGGCGCCGACGAATACTTGCTGGTAACCGGCGTCGATCAGGGGTTGCCGGACCGCGAGGGTTTCGTCCTCGGAGGTGGTCAATTTGCCGCCGATCACGCAGGGCAGGTGCGGGTGCAATCGGCGCACCTGGCGGATCAGTTCCAGCCCCTGGGAATAGCCGTGGCCATTGACGCTGCTGACCACCAGCAATTGCGTGCGCCGCTGTTGCAGCGCGGCCAGCACGGCGTCTACCGGCGTGCAACTGCCGAGGTTTTTCACGCTGAAACCGTGTTCGGCCAGCCACAGTTGCAGGTACACCAGGTTCCACATGTGCGAGTCGGATTCGACGGTGGCGATCAGGCAGTGCGGCAAGGTTTTCATTGGGAAGCCTCCATGGCGAGTGACGGACCATCCAGGGCAAGACGAAAACGCCGAGTGGTAAGAATGAACAGCAGCGTGCCGGGCACCGTCAGCACCAGCGCGAGCACCAGAATCAGCACTTGCACGCCGTAGACGTGGCCGACAGTGGCGGTGAGCAGGCCGCCGAGCGGGTACGAAAGCAGGTTGACCAGATAGAACGGGCCCATGACTTTGCCCAAATGCGCAGTGCCGATTGCCTTGATTCGCTGCGTGCGGTTGAACACGTTGAACAATGCGCAACCGCCCATCGCCAGGAGAAAACTCAAGGCATACAGCAGCACGCCACCGGCCACGCCCATGCAGATCAAACCCAGGCACAACAGGGCAAAACCCAGTGCGCCGAGGCGATAGATCGACATCCGCGCCAGCAGCCTTGGTACCAGCACAAAATTCAGCAGACCTAGGGCGCCAGCGCCGGCATTCATCAGCCCGAACACGCCGTCGGCAGCGCTGAAAACACCGCTGATGACAAACGCGTTGGCGCTGAGCACCGCGGCAAACGCGAGGTTGATGGTGAAGTTGAGCGCGGCCAGGGAAACCACCGGTGGGTTGCCGAGCAGCAGGCGCCAGCCGAGGGCCAGATCCTTGAAAATGCTGGTCGGGTGGTTGGCGGTTCGCGCGGTCGGCAAGCCTTTCCAGAACATCGATGCGGCGAACAACGCCACCGCCGCCAGACCGAGCAACCAGCGTTTGTCGGCGTACATGGCCAACCCGGCGGCCAGCGCGGGACCGAGTGCCATGGCCAGCAGCTCCATGTTTTGCACCAGCGACTGGCAGTGCGCCAGACGCTGCGGTCCGGCGATCAGCGGCACGCTTTTCTCAACCGCCATGCGCACCGGCGCCATCAGCACCGACAGGACAATGCCATTGCCGATCAGCGCCCAGACCATCCATTGCGGCTGATACCAGCAAACCCCCAACGTCAGCGCCAGGCTCAAGGCGCGCGCGGTGTTGGCGCTGCGAAACAGCAGGCGACCGCCGAAGCGATCAGCCAGCAGCCCGGCAAACGGATAAGCGATCAGCGCCGGCAGCCACTCCAGCGCAAACGCGACGCCGGAGTAGCGCACGTTGCCGGTCAGTTGATAGATCATCAGCGGCACGGCGAACAGCACCGTTTGCTCGGCCAGCAGCGCGCACAGCAGCCCGGCGCCGAACCAGCGGACGGCGCTGTGTCGTGCGTCGAGGCCGGTTTCACGCATGATCGCGATCCCACACGGTTTCCAGTTCGCGCAGGTAAGGCAGCACGTACGTGCAGAAGCGGCGCATCTCGTCGCGGGTCGGCCAACCGGAGAAAATGAATTCGCTGACGCCGACTTTTTTGTACTCGAACAGGTATTCGGCGACTTCCTGATAGCTGCCGACCACGCACAACGCCGGACCGCCACGGTACGCCACAGCGCCGGACCAGAGCATCGGCGACAGCCAGTCGTGTTCAGCCTTGTCGGCCAGGCGGAACGAAGTTTTCACCGCTTCCGAGTCGCAACGCCCGACGAATTGGCGAACCCATTCGCGGTGCTGTTCGTCCGGGTTTTCCATCATGCTTTCGACGGCGGCCAAGGCTTCGGCGCGGGTTTCGCGGGCGAGCACGTGCATGCGAATCCCCACTGAGCAGCCCGATTCCAGCACGGTGCGGCTGGCCTCGGCGATGCCTTGCGGGGTGTCGCCATACCGCAGCCAGCAATCGCTGTGTTTCATCGCAATTTGTTGGGCGATGTCGGACGCGCCGCTGAGGTAGATGCGCGGGCGCTCGGCGTCCTTGAAAGGCAAGCCGAGCTGGGCTTTTTCGATGCGGTAATGCTTGCCGTGGTAGGTCAGCGGTGATTCACCGCTCCAGAACCGATGCAGGATGTCGAGGAATTCGCCGGTGCGCTCGTAGCGCCCGTCGTGCGCCACGAAGTCGCCGTAATACGCCTGTTCGTCCGGTGAAATCCCGGCCACCAGATTCAGTGAAATGCGCTTGTCGGACATCCACGACACGGTGTTGACGATTTGCGTGAACAGGGTCGGCGGCACCAGGCCGGGACGGTACGCGAGGATGAACTTGACCCGTTCGGTCTCGCGAACCAGCGCGCCGATCATCGGCAGCGGATCGGGCATGTGGTAGCTGATCCCCATCAGCAACGAGTCGATTCCCAGCTCGTCGGCCTCTTGGGCAAAATCGACGATGCCGGCAAAATCGAGCGCGCCGGTGTCGTATTTTTCCGAAGCCTTTTGCTGGCCGCTGTCGAGCGGCGAACACCAGTGAATACGCAGTGCAGGCATTGTGTTTCTCCATGGCAACGCCAGCCGCCGCGACCAGCGGGGCAGGCGTTGCGAGACAGGTCCTTGGTCAGAACAGGAAGCTGGTGCCAACGGTGCGATCGAACAGCGCGACGTCGCGGATGCGTCGCTTGCCGCAGATGAACTTGAGCAGGCGTTCGATCCCCAGACCGCCGCCGGCGCTCGGGTGCAGCAAGCCGCGCCGCGCGACTTCCAGGTAATTGGCGAACGGTTGCAGGTCCATCGACAGCTCGTTCATGCGGTAGACGATCTGCTCGTATTCGAACTCGCGCTCCGCACCGGACAGCGCCTCGCCGTAGCCATCCGGGTAAATCAGGTCATAGTTGTTGTACGCGCCGCGCTTGCCCGGGGTTTCCCGGTCATAGAATTCGCGACGGTAGTTGGTGACGAAAAACGGCGTTTGCGCGCTGGCCGACATGATCTTTTCGAAGTCGTCGCCGTGTTCGGCGCGCAACTCGTCGGAGCTGTAGATCGGGAACGCGCTGGTGAAGTGCGGCAGTTGGCGGTTGAGCTGCGCGAGCTCGGCGGCGCAATGCTGATTGACCTCGCTGAACACGTGCTTGATCAGGCCTTCGATCAGCGCCATGACCTGATGCATGTCGCCGTCGCGAATCTCGAAATCGAACTGCGAGAACTCCAGCAAGTGGTTCTCGGAGTCCTTGATTTCGGCCTTTTCCAGGCGAATGTTCGGCGCGACGATGAAGATCTTGTCGTGGCCCTTGGCGGTCAGTGCCAACTGTTTATGGAAGATCATGCTCGCGGTCAGTTTCAGGCGCCGCTCTTCGTACTGGATCTCGGCGGGATACACCGCGTGGTTCAGCGGATCAGTGATCGGCGACATCAGAATCGGCATCAGCTGTTTGAAGTCACGATCCAGCAAATAATGCTGCAAAGCCTGTAGGACGCGGCCCCGGATGATGGCGATGGATTCTGTATCAGGATGATCAAAATCGGCGAAGTTACGTGCTATTTCTTCCATGATTGGCCAAATATTCAGGGAGTTGGGAGGCCCTGATTATTGTTTAAACCGAGGAAAACTCAATGTACAGATTCCAGCTAAAAAGCAACACAGAGGCACAGGCCGGTTGTCCGCACAGGCTTTTGTGTAGACCATATCGCGCTGCTGAAATTGATCCGACGACGCACCCGTGAACCGGCTTGAGCGATTGCTGAAATTGCCGGGCGTCGTCCTCTATAGACTGTTCAGAGTTTGCCCATGACTGCCCTTACTGATTCGCGAGCCCATCAGTTTTCCAAGGCTGACTACAAGACCCTAGGGCTTGCGGCCCTCGGCGGCGCGCTGGAAATCTACGACTTCATCATTTTCGTGTTTTTTGCGCTGACCCTCAGCCAACTGTTTTTCCCGCCGGAAATGCCCGAATGGCTGCGCTTGCTGCAAAGCTTCGGCATCTTCGTCACCGGTTACCTGGCGCGTCCGCTGGGCGGCATCCTGATGGCGCACTTCGCCGATCAGTTGGGCCGCAAACGCGTGTTCAGCCTGAGCATTCTGATGATGGCGCTGCCGTGCCTGTTGATCGGCATCATGCCGACCTACGAACAGATCGGTTATTTCGCACCGTTGCTGCTGCTGTTGCTGCGGGTGCTGCAAGGCGCGGCGGTCGGCGGCGAAGTGCCGAGCGCGTGGGTGTTCGTCGCCGAGCACGCGCCTGCCGGCCACCGTGGTTATGCGCTGGGGTTTTTGCAGGCCGGGCTGACGTTTGGTTATCTGCTCGGCGCGTTGACCGCGACCCTGTTGGCGCAAGTGTTCACCGCCGCCGAGATCCTCGATTACGCCTGGCGCCTGCCGTTTCTGCTGGGCGGCGTGTTTGGCGTGATCGGCGTCTGGTTGCGCCGCTGGCTCAGTGAAACACCGGTGTTCATGGCCCTGCAGGCTCGTCGCGAGGCGGACGCCGAGTTGCCGTTGCGCACGGTGTTGCGCGAGCACCGGCACATGCTGCTGCCGGCGATGATCCTCACTTGCGTGCTGACGTCTGCGGTGGTGGTGCTGGTGGTGATCACCCCGACGGTCATGCAAAAAAGCTTCGGCATGAGCCCCAGCCATACCTTCGCGCTGAGCAGCCTGGGCATCGTTTTCCTCAACATCGGCTGCGTGCTGGCCGGGCTGATCGTCGACCGTATCGGCGCCTGGCGCACGGTCATGCTCTACAGCGTGCTGTTGCCGATCGGCATCGCCCTGCTTTATGCCTGCCTGATCAGCGGCGGTGCGTGGCTGGGCCTGGCGTATGCGCTGGCCGGCTTGAGCTGCGGGGTGGTCGGCGCGGTGCCGTCGGTGATGGTCAGCCTGTTTCCGGCGCACATCCGCGTGTCGGGCATTTCCTTTACCTACAATATTGCCTACGCGCTGTGGGCGAGCACCACGCCGTTGCTGTTGATCGCGCTGATGCCGTGGAGCCCGTGGGTGTGCGTGGCGTATTGCATGGTGATGGGCGCGGTCGGCGTCGCGTGCGCCGGGTTCTTTGGCGGACGGCAATCTGCCGATAACGGCCAGGCGTTGCTGGCGGAGCGCTAAGGCAAGTACGTCGCAGAAGCGCAAAAAAAGTTTGGCAAGGATGGCTATTCGATGAGCGATTTACAGGATTTGTCCGCCGCGCAACTGTTGGCGATGTATGCCAGCCGCACGTTGTCGCCGCTGGAATATTTCGACCACTTGCTGGCGCACATTGAGCGTTGGGAGCCGAGTATCGCGGCGCTTTATGCGTTTGATCCGCAGCGCGTACTTGAGCAGGCGCGCGCATCCAGCGAGCGCTGGAGCAAAGGCGCGCCAAACGGAGCGCTGGACGGCGTGCCGGTGACACTCAAGGAATTGATCGCCACCGCTGGCGATTGCATTCCTCAGGGCAGCGCCGCCACCGCGCTGGTCGCGGCAACCGCAGATGCGCCGCCCGCCGCGCGCTTGCGTGAGGCCGGGGCGATTATCCTCGGCAAAACCACAGTGCCGGACTTCGGCATGCTGTCGTCAGGGCTTTCGAGTTTTCACGGGATTACCCGCAATCCTTGGGATCTTGAGCAAAACCCCGGCGGTTCGAGTGCCGGTGCAGCCGCCGCCGCAGCCGCCGGTTACGGTCCGCTGCACGTCGGCACGGACATCGGCGGTTCGGTCCGACTGCCGGCAGGCTGGTGCGGTTTGGTCGGATTCAAACCGAGCCTTGGGCGAATCCCCATCGACCCGTATTACACCGGCCGCTGCGCCGGGCCGATGACCCGCACCGTCGAAGATTGCGCGTTGATGATGCGTTATCTGGCGCAGGCCGATTCGCGCGACGCCACCAGCCTGCCGCCGCAGGCACTGGACTGGAGCCTGGCAACGCCATCGTTCAAAGGCTTGAAAATCGGCTTGATGCTCGACCCCGGCTGCGGCCTTCAGCCCGAAGCGCAGGTGTGCGACGCCGTGCGCAACGCCGCGCAGTTGTTCGCGGAAAACGGCGCCGAGGTGCGTTTGATCGGGCCGTTGATGGATCGTCAACTGCTCGACGGTCTCGACGATTTCTGGCGCGCTCGGCAGTTGTCACAACTGCAAACCCTGAGCGCGGCGCAACGGGAACGGGTCTTGCCGTACATCGAAGACTGGGCGGCGCCGGCAGCGACGATGAGCGCGGTGCAAGCGGTCGAAGGCTTCAACCAAACCTTCGAAATCCGCCGCCGCTGCGCACGGTTGTTCGGCGATCTGGACCTGGTGCTGTCACCGACCAATCAGGTCAGCAGCTTCCCCGCGCACTGGCCGTCGCCGAGCAACGATCCGCGTCAGCCGTTCGAACACATCGTGTTCACCTTGCCGTGGAACATGGGCGAGCAACCAGCGTTGTCGATCAATTGCGGATTCACCGACCAAGGCATGCCGATCGGCCTGCAAATGATCGCGCCGCGCTTCGCCGATCAATGGTTGCTGCAATGCGCCAAGGCTTACGAAGACTGGCGCGGGCCGATCAAGCACTGGCCGACCGCGCCGTCCCGCTGATCGCTGCTTGGCTGATTCCTCACAAGCTGATCCCTTCTGAATCGCGACCGCTCGAACGCCAGGTGCGTGAGCGGCGCGGGATTTCTTTACAGGCGTTTTTTCATGCACGCACATTTCTTTCGCACGTTGCCCCTGCTGCTGGCCGTCGTTCAGCCCGGCTGGGCCGCTGAACCGGTGGCACCTCAGGATCAGGCGCCGGGCTTTATCGACGGCAGCCATCTGGGCCTGAACCTGCGTCACTATTATTCCAATCAGCACACGCAGCGCAGCACGCATCTGGTGATCAAAAAACACGGCGTCGCCCAACCGACACGCGAACGCGACACGTGGGTGCAAACCGGCATGCTCAATTACAGCTCCGGTTACACCCAAGGCCTGGTCGGATTTGGCGTCGATGCCTCGCTGTTCAGCGCCGTGACCCTCGAGCGCGGCCACGGCGCGGTGGCCAACGGCGGGGACCGCGTGCTGGTCGACAGCGATGGCGACGCCGTGCCGAGCTGGAGCCGCTTGGGCGTCGGCGATCTGCGGTTGCGGGTGTCGAGCACCGAATTGAAGGCCGGGCGGATGCTCACCGAGAATCCGGTCCTGCGCTACAAAGACAACCGCGCCTTGCCCTCGACGTTTCAGGGCATCGCGCTGAACAGCAACGAACTCGACTGGCTGGCGCTGCAGGCAGGCAGCTTCGAGCGCGTCATCCCGCGCACCGGCACCGGCAGCGAACGGCTGACCACCACGTTCGGCAACCGCGCCTACAGCGGCTCGCGCATCAGTTATTTGGGCGCCACCGCGAAGTCACCCTACGGCCTGACAGTGAGCGCGTACGGCTCGCGATTCGAAGACATGTGGCAGCAATATTATCTGGGCGCGACTCACCTGGCAGGCGACCGCGCGCACTTGGCGCTGAAGACCAGCCTCAACTATTACCGCACCCGCGATCAGGGCGAACAGCACCTGGGTTTCATCGACAACGACGCCTACAGCCTCGCCGTCACTGCGTCCCACGGCGCGCATGGCTTGACCGCCGCGTGGCAGCAGGTGTTCGGCGACGAATACTTCGACTATGTCTGGGAATCCACCGGCAATTACATGGCCAACTCGCTGTACTCCGACTACAACGGCCCGAACGAAAAATCCTGGCAACTGCGCTACGACCTCGACTTCGCCGCGTATGGCATCCCGGGACTGACCGCCAGCCTCTGGCACGCCAAGGGCTGGGGCATCGACGGCAGCCATTACAACGGCGACCGCGACGGCCGCAACACCGGCTACAACGTGCGCGGGCTGGACGGCGCCAAACACAACGAAAACGGTCTGATGCTGGCTTACGTGGTGCAATCCGGCGCGCTGAAAAACGCGGTGCTGCGCAGCATCGTTTACAACCATCGAGAGAGTGGCGGGCAGATTGACGGCAGCTATGACGAGTTTCGCCTGGTGGCGAATGTGCCGTTCACGCTGTTTTAGCTCGCGTCGCCTGTGGCCGGCGCTGAAATTCTTTTTCAGCGCTTTAACCCGAACCGGTCGGGCGCTCCGTCTCAGAGGATGAATGGATCAATTTCCTCCTGAGGTCAGCCCACCATGTCCCTCCCTCTGCACTTCCTGCGCCCGGCCACCCACGGTTTCGCCATCGGTTTGCTGCTGGCCGTTGCCGGTTGCGGTGTTTCTTCCAAACCTGATTCGGCGGTCGTTGCGCCGCCGTCACCGTCACCGGCGCAGGCTGAGTCGAAAACTCAACCGGCGGTGCAGCATGAGGCGGTGATGGCGGATGCCAGCGTGGCCAAACGCAGCGTGCGCGCGGCGCCGATGGCGATGTATGCGCCCGAGCCTGCTGCGCCGGGCTATCGCGATGAGCAACGCGAGCAATATCAAGCGCTGGCCGACAACCCGATTCACAGCGTCGCCGAAACCCCGGTGTCGACCTTCAGCGCCGACGTCGATACCGGCGCCTACGCCAACGTGCGCCGCTTGCTCAATCAGGGACGCCTGCCGCCCGACGGCGCGGTGCGCCTGGAGGAAATGGTCAATTACTTTCCCTACGATTACGCCCTGCCCACCGATGGCTCGCCGTTCGGGGTGACCACCGAACTGGCGCCGTCGCCGTGGAACCCGCACACGCGTTTGCTGCGCATCGGCATCAAGGCTTCGGACCGCGCGGTCGCCGAACTGGCGCCGGCCAACCTGGTGTTTCTGGTCGATGTGTCCGGTTCGATGGACCGCCGCGAAGGTTTGCCGATGGTCAAAAGCACGCTGAAATTGCTCGTCGATCAACTGCGCGAACAAGATCGGGTGTCGCTAGTGGTATATGCCGGCGAATCGCGCGTTGTCCTCGAACCGACTTCCGGACGCGACAAAGCGAAAATTCGTACAGCCATCGACCAATTAACCGCCGGTGGCTCAACCGCTGGCGCGTCAGGCATCGAGCTCGCGTATCAGATGGCGCAACAGGCCTTTATCCCCAAAGGCATCAACCGCATCCTGCTGGCCACTGACGGCGACTTCAACGTCGGCATCAGCGACTTCGACAGCCTCAAGCAAATGGCTGTGGATAAACGCAAAACTGGTGTTTCCCTGACCACCCTGGGTTTTGGTGTGGATAACTACAATGAACACCTGATGGAACAACTGGCCGATGCCGGCGACGGCAATTACGCCTACATCGACAACCTGCGTGAAGCGCGCAAAGTGCTGGTGGACCAGCTTGGTTCGACCCTCGACGTGGTGGCAAAAAACGTCAAGCTGCAAGTCGAGTTCAACCCGGCGCAGGTCAGCGAATATCGCCTGTTGGGCTATGAAAACCGCGCGTTGAAGCGTGAGGATTTTAGTAACGACAAGGTCGATGCCGGTGAAATTGGTGCAGGGCATACGGTGACGGCGTTGTATGAAATTGTTCCTGCGGGCGAGAAAGGGTGGTTGGAGCCGCTGCGTTATGGCAATTCTGTAGCCGCTGTTGCCGGGAAACCCGAGGAAATGGCCATGTTGCGCGTGCGATATCAATTGCCAGAAGGTGGGAAAAGTCGCTTGATCGAGCGGCCGATTACCTCTAGCTCAGCGCCCGCCAGTGATGACCTGCGATTCGCGGCGGCCGTGGCGGCGTTTTCCCAGCAACTGAAGGACGGCCGCTACACCGGCGATTTCAGCCTTAAAGACACCGAGGCCCTGGCCCGTGGCGCTCGTGGCGATGATCGCTTTGGCCTGCGCGCCGAGTTTGTGCAATTGGTCGAGTTGGCGCGGAGCCTGCGCACGTCCACGGCGTCGGCTGCATCCGCCAATGCCAATGCCAACGCCAACCGCATCGAGTGAAAGGAACCTCAGCGAAATGACCGCTCCTGAATTGAGCACTTCCGCCAGCAGCGACGAATCGCTGCTGGCGCGTTATCGCGGCGGTGACGGCCCGGCGTTCGAAACCTTGTACGCCCGCCATCGCCAAGGGCTCTATCGATTCCTCCTCGGCCTCAGCGGCAAAGCCGAACTGGCCGAAGAGGTTTACCAGGACACTTGGCTGAGCTTGATCCGCAGCACCAGTCAGCCACAAGGCCGGGCGAACTTTCGTACATGGCTTTACCAGATTGCCCGCAATCGACTGATCGATCACTGGCGCAAACATGGCATCCACAACCCTTTGCACGACAGCTACGACGAACAGGCCCACGCCGTGATCGACACCGCCACCGACCCCGAACAACTGCTGAGCCTGAGCCGCGACACACAGCGCCTCGAAACCGCCCTGCAAACCCTGCCCGCCGACCAGCGCGAAGTGTTCCTGCTGCGCGCCCATGGCGACCTCGACCTGCCGCAAATCGCCACCCTCACCGAAACACCGCTGGAAACCGTCAAAAGCCGCTTGCGCTACGCCCAGCAAAAACTGCGTCGGCTGCTGGCCGAGGAGGTACTGACATGACTGACGCCCGCTCCCCTAAAGATGATCCCGTGATCGAGCATTTTCGCCAACAAACGACTGGTGAACCGCCGGCACATCTGGATGCCTTCATCCTTGCTACCGCCCATCGCGAAGTCCCGCCACAGAAGCAAAGTCTGTGGCAACGCTGGGTCCAGGCCTGCCAGAAACCCCGTTGGCAAGTGGCGTTTGCCAGCCTCGTCGGCGTGGCGTTGATGGTCACATTGGTGCAGCGCACGCCGGAGCAAGAACTGCAGTACGACGCCGCTCCCGCACCGAAAACCTCGTCGTTTTCGGCCAGGAAAGAGGCTCCAGCGCCCGTCGCACGCTCCCTCGCCGCGCCGGCCCCCGCTGCGCCAATGGCCGAACTCGCCGCGCCTGCGCAAAGTGAATCGCTCAGTGCGCCCATGGCTGACGAGGCCAAAGTCAGCAAACGTGCGACTGCGCCGCTGAAGCCGCTCGACGAGCAACTCCGTGAAGTGATTCGCCTGCAAAACGCGGGTCAAACCCAGGCTGCCGATGAGCTGTTGAAGACATTGCACCAGCGTTTCCCGGACGAAAACCTCACCGCCAAACTCAAAGCCCTGAAGAAAAACTGAGGCCCGGCCCCTCCAGCCATTTGGCATCAAGCCCCGAAAGCGCGCACTATCGGGGCATAGCCGATGCGTTGGAGGAAGCCGTGGCGAAAAAAATCGATCGCATCGCCCAAATGCTCAACTGCCCGAAGAAAGGGGAAGAGTTGAGGCGGGGGATAATTGAGAGTCGCAAGGAGTTTCTGCTGAATAAGCAGGAAGGAAGCGTTCCCGAGGAAGAGGCCGTTGAGGAAGAGGTGTTGGAGGAGGGGGACGAGGACGATGAGGAATATGACGAGTTTGATTGGACGACTGAATGATAAAAAAACCGCTTAGGCGGTTTTTTATCAGGTTCGGGGAATCCACGGTTGGCAAGTCAGGGCTTTTTGAGCATCGTTGCGTCGCTTTCCGGAAAGGGATTCGGTCAACGACTTCGGCCGACTATTCCGCTTGGTTGACATAGTCACTGTGGTTTCTCTACCATTGGCCGGCGACTTAGTCGTGTACCGCAGGGTGGTTACAGGGATCCGAAAGGATCGCACCCCGTTACTGGGAAACCAGTTCGCCGAGCGCGACGCGAGAACGACCTGCCCCGTCGAAATCCATGTGTTTTCGACGGCTGAGAATCCCTCCTCGAGAGGGATTCGCCGTTTCTGGGCTGTCGGTTTTTTATTTTGCATGCCGGTTCCGGACTTCTTTCGGACACTGGCCCTTCGGCTTTGCTTGAGTGTCTGCAGCCACCTTGAAAATGCTGAATCCCTTCTTTTTGACCCGCACTCCAGGCGAACCTTCCCCCAATCGTACAAAGAACGCGCTGGTCACATGGATTCGCAATACGCGGTTTTCCCGGAAGATGGCCATGCAGATCTTGAACGGCTCAATCTCGCCGCTGGCGTTGTTCATCACATCCAGTGTGAAAAAACTTTCGCCTTGCGTCAGATAGACCGTAGCGCTGGCGAGTTTTTCCAGAAAACCCCGCAGTTTCTTAGAGGCTTCGTAGCGCTCAAGGCAAATAAACTGACTTTCACGGCCGTCTGCGTACATCAGTGGAATATTGTGCTCGGTGTTGTCTTTAGTGAAACAGTGCAAGCCATAGGTGACGACGAAGCGGATTGCTTCCCTGGCTTCATCCTTCCGGAAAGTGACTTCGTGGCTGTCTAAATGGCCCAAGTCATACGATATCCCGTCATGGCCGAAAGGTTTCCAATGTTGGATGGAGTCCACGTGGAATGCTGGCAAGCTCGTTCCTCGAGCAAGTAATAGCCGGCGATGTTAACTGAATAAAGCCACACCGAATGCGGCTCTCGGCGCTGCACTGTGTTACGAATTGCTTATTAACGAGCACCCACAAAAAAGCCCCAGTCCCTAACGGCCTGAGGCTTTCTCGTTTCTTCTATATGGTGCCCAGGCGTCGTTTGAACTGGCGGGCCAGAGTGCTGCGTTTGCTGGGCTTTTGTGGTTGGGTACCGGTTAGGCATACACGTGGGCATACACGCCGAACGCTTCTGGGGAGTATTTTCTTTGTATCGGCACCTAGTAAAGCGCCACCGGATGGTTGGCGCTAGGCTGTGATCAAGTGCGTATATTCATTTTTTTGTTCGACCTTCTGCCGCCAGTGATGCGAGGGCCAGGGTAATGAACCCTGAATTTTCATCCAGGGTGTCCAGTGCCCCTCGAATGTTCTGGGCTACTTCTGTAGATCCCCGCTGCTCAACCCAGTTCGACAGCTCCTCAATAGCAGCCCCTAATGCCAGCTGGTTCTCATTCATGCGCTTTAGCAGTGATGCGAGTAGCGAGGTATCTTCCATGAGCGTTCTCCAGGTGCAGAGTCATTCGACTGATATGTTTTGAGTCTTTTTTTGCGATTGTGAGTCTAGGTGTATGTAGACAAAAAATCGGTATGAGGGGGCTAGCGTGCGTTCCGCAAAAAACTGCTCCCCTCAGTCGCCAGAGCGTTGCTTTACTACCTTGCCAAGACGGTTATCCTCTTCTGCCAAGCAAGTCATCATTTCAACCCACGTTTTTTATGGAGCTGGGGATTAGCAAGGAGCCCAAATGAAAGTTATTGATATTGTTCACAATTATCCAGATGGATTCGGTGGGTTAGATTGCGGTCTTTGTCGAGTGAGGTCTTTCGTGACAGGCTCGGGCACTATCGTACTGCTTACCGAACTGGATCGAAAAAACGACGGCATGTCAGTCAGCAATGCGGTCGAGCGGATCATCCCGTCTCTTCAAAACTTGGGCATTGTCTTGGGGGACGCGATTTACATTGACCACTCTGAACGTAAAGACCCCCTTGATGATAGGTTTGAAGTTGTGAGCCTTAGCTCCCTACGGGGCGCGCGGTGGAAGCCCATAAGTAGACCAGAAGTTTTGGAACTGTTGGGATGCACACCGGAGGAGCTAAACGAACGAAGCGAGCAGAACTATCGGATAATTTATCGAGCGGACCAACTGCGCTTTTCACGTGATCCGTTCAAAGATTCTCCCTGGCAGCAAAGTCAGTCGGTCATCAAGCGACGCCTCGAAATAGCAGAGGCGATGGTTTCCAAGGCGGAGATTGAAGAGCTAATTGAAACCGGGGCGGGAGAGCGAGAAATCCAACGTCTTCTAAAGCGAGACCTCTCTATTTTTGGTGAGGCATATGCCAAACCCGATGATGAGTACATTTGCTTCGCAGAGTTTCCAGTCGGTGATGGGCACGTGGACTTCGTTGTTTTTACGGGTCGATCTCGTATGGAGGTGATCCTGATAGAAGTGAAGGGTGCGAATTTCAATCTGCTAAATGCTGATCACTACAAGGCATTCAATCACAAAGTAAACCAAGCTGCGGCTCAGGTCAGGGACCGAATCAGCCATATCTACAAAAGCGGCTGTTCTTTTAGGGACCATGTCCATTCTCTTAGGGCGCAGGCTGAGAGGGGCGAGCAGGTCCACGGCGCATTTGTTGGGCCTTACGGAAGGCTTCAGGTCGATCCTCAGAAAGAAATCAACATTCGAACAGTCCTCATAGGTGGTAGGACTGTCGATGATCGTTTGGAGAGCGATAAGAGGTACGCTTATGAACGTGAGATGGTGCCCCCGATTCGAGTTGAGTCTTGGGACACCTGGGTACGCAGGCTCCAGCGACCCTGATTGAAAAAGCACCTCCTCCAGCTTCCGAAAGTCGCCGGGGACCCTGAGGTATTTACTGTTACACGGGGCATGAAACCCGCGTGACTGAGTTAGTGGGAGACTTCCAAAGTTACTGAAATTTCAGTCATTGAAATTGAAAGAATTCGGTTGAAAAAGGGTCATCATTACCGCATCGGTAATGATGACCCTTTGTGTTGCTGATTACGCACACGCCGAGCTGTCAACCGAGTCAACCTGTAAACCAATGTAGAAAAATCAGCCACTACCAAGATCGCGCGGGTTCTTTGCCCCGTGTCATTCAGAAATGCTCAGGGTCCCCGGCGACCGTCCAACATCTTGTGCAATTGCACTGGTGAACTGTGCGTTCACCCGGTTCACCTGTTCACTAAGCTGGGCACCTGTCCGCTAACAAAGTCCGGCGGGTTTCCGACCCCGTACCCACCAAACATCCCCAGGGTCCCAGGCGATGTCGGTGCCCCGGTCGATGTATCTCCCGTTCGTTGTTGGGAGACAGCATGCTCGCAAGCGTCCTGGCCTTCGGTGACTCAGCGCTCGAATTCTGCATTAGTCGATACGAAGCCAGTATTGTTTTCGCTGGCGGCTCAGTCACCAATGGGGTGTGGGGCTCGAAAAGGCGTGTTACAGGTGTTACAGGTGTTGCACATGACATTAACATATTGATTTTATTGGATTTATTTGGTGTTACACGCTGTTCATTTATCACGTGCATTGGGTGTTACAAACCCATTAGGTGTTACGGCAGTGTTTACAAATTTGGGTCAACCATAGACCGCAATCTGGGCCAAAAAGCAGTCATTTCGAATGTGTCTATCAAGTTCAGGGCCGGTCGCTACCAGGATCGTTTTTGAGTGCTACGCTGTCAGCTGCGTGGAAGCATGGCTGCCTCTCATTGATCGCCAATGGAGGCGGCTTTCATGAAAGGCTATCAGGAAGATCGCATGCACATCGAACGTCTAGGTCTGGAGAACTTTCGTTGTTTCGGCCCTCAGCAAGTCCACGTTGTCCTAGGACCTAGCCTCGTAGCGTTTGTCGGCGATAACGGTACTGGCAAGACTGCGGTGATGCAGGCCTTACAGCGGATGTTTGGCGTGACGTCAGAGCAGCGGCGGTTGCGCAAGCAAGACTTCCACATCCCCCGCAATGAGGATGAACGGGCTTTGGCTCGCACGCTTGTGATTGAAGCCATCGTTGCATTCCCCGAATTAGATGGCGATGCGGATAACGCTGCAGTGCCAGCGTTCTTCAAGAACATGGCTGCCGAGGAAAATGGCAATCTCAAGGTCCGTCTGAGACTGCAGGCAACATGGACAGATGATGGAACCCTGGACGGTGCGATCGAAGAGTCCTATTGCGCTGTACAGACGTTCGGTAACTTCGAAGACAGTGACCTTCATCAACTTCGTGGCTCTGATCGTTCGCGTATCCAACTCATCTACATTCCAGCGACGCGGGACGGTGCCTCTCAGGTAACCTCCTTTATCCGCGGTCGACTCTGGCGCGCAATCAGTTGGTCGCCGCAGGTTAAGGACTCATTAACCGATGCAGGCACTGCCGTGAATCAGGCGTTCTCAGCTGAGGCGGCCGTAGACAGTATCTGTTCCGCAGTGACTCGGCGATGGCGACAGCTTCATTCTGCTGGCACCGATACCACGCCGTTCTTCCGCCCCGTCGACACCCGTTGGCAGGAATTTATTCGTCGGGTTGAGGTGGTGTTCCATCCCGCCGAAGATGGGCAAGACCGGGCACTTGAGGATCTCAGCGACGGTCAGCGCTCGTTGTTCCATATGGCCATGGTTTCAGCCACGCTGGATATTGAGGCGCGGCTTGCGGGTGACAATGCACCGCCGGGCTTCGCTGGTGCCGGTGTAGCGTTGCCAGCGCTGACTATCGTTGCCCTTGAGGAGCCGGAGAATAATCTGGCTCCGTTTTATCTATCTCGCATCATCAAACAGGTGGAAGAAGTAGCCGCAGGGTTGAATGCCCAAGCGATAGTCTCCAGCCACTCGCCCAGCATCCTCGCTCGGGTGGAGCCATCTAGTGTGCGGCACTTCCAGTTGAACCAGGGAAGCCGCTGCACCGAAGTTCGCCAGATAAGTATGCCAATCGGGGACGAAGAGGCTTCTAAGTTCGTTCGAGAGGCTGTGCGGGCCTACCCTGAATTGTACTTTGCGCGCTACGTGATACTTGGCGAGGGTGCCACTGAAGAAGTAGTGATACCCCTTTTGGCTAAAGCGATGGACTTCCCCATCGATAGATCATTCGTTGCTGTGGTGCCCTTGGGTGGGCGCCACGTGAATCACCTATGGAAATTACTTGGTAACCTCCAAGTACCCTACGCGACTTTACTGGATCTGGATTGGGGACGAAGCGGTGGAGGTTTTGGACGTATTAGGACTGCTTGCGAGCAGTTACTGAACATCGGGTATTCGCCACAGCAGGTCTTTGCAGAAATTCTACGAGAGGGAGGCCCAGAACAAAATCTGGCAGAGATTTCCGCTACTGAGGCTTCTGATATTGGCGCCCTACGCCGATGGACACAGTGGCTAGAACGCTTTCACGTATTTTTTTCAGACCCGCTCGACTTGGATTACACCATGCTCAAAGCCTATCCAATAGCGTATCGGGCTCTCGAGCCTGGGATGCGTGGGCCGGCTGGGGCAGGGGAGCCTCGAGAGGCGGTCCTAGGCGCAGAAGGCTCTCCAGCGTTCTACGGTGCTGAAGAAGACAATGATCTGCGGTGGTATCGGTATCTCTTCTTGGGGCGTGGAAAACCCAGCACTCATGTGAGGGTTTTGAGCCAAGTCACACCCGCTGATTTGGTGGCTGCGGTACCCGAGCCTTTACAGCGATTGTTGGCGAGGGTTCGCGCAGCCTTAGATCAGGCTGAGCAGCAATGAGCTGGAGACCCCTGACGCCTGAAGTATGGCTACCTCGCGGTATACCCAACCTGGAACCCAATGCTTGGATCGCCCTGCGCCGCACGGAGTCCACCTCTGTGGTCGCAGGTCCTGGCGCTGGAAAGTCGGAATTTTTAGCGCAGCGCGCGGCTTACCTATTGGAGACGGGGCTGTGCAAAGCACCGCAGCAGATTCTTGCTATCTCGTTCAAGACGGATGCGGCAGCCAATCTCGCTGCTCGTGTTCGCAAGCGCTGTCCTCCTGAGCTGGCCGGGCGCTTCATCTCCCTTACGTTTGATGCGTTCACCAAAAGTCTTGTCGATCGTTTCCAAGCTGCGATTCCGGAGCATTGGCGTCCTACACGCCCCTATGAAATAGGTTTCCCCTCTCGGCGAATAGTGCAAGAAGAGTTGAACCGCATTCGATTTACGGCTCCAGCGGAATGGCAACCCAGAATTGCGCAGCTTTCTGCTGAGCGATTTGAGGCAGAAGCGATAGGTGGCAGTCGTCTGACAGTGGACGCACTCCTGCAGCCGACCACAGCCGAGCAGCTAGCTGCCTATCAGTGGCTGCGACAACAGTTGTACGGCACTAATGTGTCCAGACTCTCGTTCGTGACGTTGAATCGGTTGGCTGAGTTGATTATTCGAGCGAATCCTAAGATTGCGCGTGCGCTGCGTATGACCTACCCCTACGTGTTTGTGGACGAGTTCCAAGATACATCGTTCGCTCAATACGATTTCCTACTCTCCACTTTTGGCCAAGCAGGGACCGTCGTGACTGCGGTAGGAGATCATAAGCAGCGAATCATGGGCTGGGCCGGCGCACGTCAGGATGCCTTTGAACAATTTGAGGCGGATTTTGGGGCGCAACGGGTCAACCTGCTTTTCAACTTCAGATCATCACCGGAGCTAGTGCGTGTTCAGCATTTCGTGGCGCAGGCCCTGGATCCGCAGTCGCCACAAATCCAGTCTCAAGCTGTGGGCCAGTTGGATAGGGATGTGGTTCAGGTGTGGAGTTCTCGCTCAACGGTGGTTGAAGGGCGACAGCTTGCCCGGTGGATAGCAGCGGATTTGGTTACCCGCCAGAAGCAACCAAGAGACTATGTACTCCTAGTGCGTCAGCGCGCTGATCAGTTTGAGGAAGAACTGCAGCCAATATTTACAGCCGCTGGGTTGAATATCCGTAACGAGAACAAAGCGATTGGCCGAACCAATGTTCAGGATTTAATGGTCGATGAGGCCGCTACAATAGCTTTGGCAGCGTTACGATTAGCCAGCGGAGAGCGTAGCGCTGCAGCTTGGTCGACCTTGTCCTCGGCCCTTTATGCTGTTCGCGGAGTCGACGAAGATGACGAGATACAACGGTATCGAACTGACCAGGACATTCAGGGCTTCTTGGCCGCACTCGGGCAAGAGGTCCGTGTTCAAATGCCCACGGCTGAGTTTGCAGCTGAAATAGCACGACGGATTTTTACTTTCTTGGACGTTAATGCCATGGCGGCTGCTTATGCTGCATACACACGAAACGATCTACTCGAAATTATGACTGAAGCGTTTTCACTGCACCTGCAGCAATCAGCCTATGAGGCTACGACCTGGTCAGCCTGTATTGATCGGTTTTTAGGTACGCACGACATCTCGATGATGACCGTTCACAAGAGCAAGGGGCTCGAGTACGACACCGTATTCTTCGTCGGCCTTGACGATCAATCATGGTGGAGTCATACGCCGCGCAACCCGGAAGGCATAGCTACATTCTTCGTTGCGCTGTCGAGAGCTAAGCAGCGAGCAATCTTCCTTTTCTGCTCGGGCAGAGGTAGACGTGATCGGGTTTCCGAGCTGTATCAGCTACTGACCGACGCTGGAGTGGAAGAAATCGAGATTCGTTGAACGTTGAGCGGGCCGATGTCTTTCGGCCAGATGCTGTCGTGCTAGCATCAAGCAAACCAGCCGGAGTACAGGGAAAGACCGCAAATGAGCATGGTAGAGTGGATACGTCGCGACAAGAATAAAAGCCTTGTGGTTTTTGTACATGGCCTGACAGGAGGAATGGGCACATGGGCATATGACGAGCACGTTTCCTTCCCTTCCCTTTTGTTAGTAGATCCACGTATCGATGGCTTTGACATCGCGTGTTTTAACTATTTCACCACATTCACGAATATATATGGCACGTCCAAGTCGATTATGGGGCGATTGTTCGGATCGCTTAAATCTTTTAGGAAAAATCTTCCGATTGAAGAAATCGGAGAGCTTCTTAAGACAGAGTTCTCAGTAAATTTTTCTAAATATAAGAAAATTATAATAATTGCCCACAGTATGGGTGGGTTGATCTCCAAGTATTGCATTCTCCAACAGATTGAACACGACGGACGGACTCCTGTTACTGGTTTTATATCCCTGGCTGTTCCTCACCAAGGAGCCAAAGCAGCAAGTATTGCAAGTTTGATTTCTAGTAATGCTCATGTCGGTGATCTTAAAGTTCTAGGTGAAGCTATTGATAAGTTAAACCGGTCGTGGAGTCAGTCGACCGTTACTCCGGAGGTCAAGTATATCTACGGAGCGCACGATATAATCGTTGAAAAAAATAGCGCCATTCCTACGGACACCCTAAAAGCGAACGCGGTGGCAGTGAATGAAGATCATGTTGGGATATGCAAACCCAAAGACAGCGAGCAGACTGTTTATACCGCTGTAGTAAATTTTATCGAAGAACTCGCGATAAAACACTCGGGGCAGTTAGAGAAAAAAGAGTTTATTGACAATCAGCAGTATGATGATCAGTTCTTTGTACTTAAATTAATGCTCGCGGAGGTGGCCGAGGTATTGACCGGCAGCGCCAAGGAGTATTTTTTCAATGCCGAAGAGGCGAGAAAAATATTTTCTAGTGATCATGATCGTGAGTTACTTCAGAAACTCTATGAGGACATCAGAACTCTTTATAGACTCGAGTACGAATATCACATAGCTAATGGCACTAGCACCACTCAGCTAGTGCAGTCTGTGCATAAGAAGATATTTGACGCGCAAGATGGATATCTTAAAACAACTCTTTCCCAATTGAATGACAGCCACAAAATGGGAATGATTCACCAGTTGGCCAACAAGTCGGATACAAGAGTCGTTTGGTCCGAGGCTACTACCCTGGAAGCATTAAAAAATTTGCATACAGAGGCGGTGGAAAAGGTAAATCACCATGATCAGTAGCCTTCCATATCTGCCAATTGATGAGGAGTTTGATCTAAACACCGCAATTTTAGCCCTGCTTTTGTTGAATATGGCTCAGAATGGTCGTGGTAATTTAGTTCTGGACTTTGAAAAGATACAAATTTTCCTTTATTTGATAAAAAATCCATCAAAAATCAGCAAAATATTGCGACTTGCTGACAAGCCAGGTACTCCTCTAGATAAAAGACTAACCTACACGATAGAGAGCCTGTCTAGTAATGTAGATATACTTTTTGATCGACGCAAGGCCAAGTTGCTGATAAAGCGTCTTGCTGCTCTAGGATTTCTAAGGTGTGAGGGAGATGCCAAGAGCAACAGCATTAGATATGCGTTGTCCGATATGGGAAATAACTTTGCTTGCTCGCTCTCTGGCGAAGCGGCAAACAAGAATTATTTTTGCTCTTTAATTGAAATTATATCCAAGCTAGGGCCTTTACAATCTCAGCCCACTACAAAACTCAATGCTTGGTTGAACACGCTACTCAAAGGGAATTGATTATGCATCCTTATCTGAACATTGATTTTTTGCATTTGGTCGGGCACCGCAAAAACTACAGCATCCAATTTTCCCCAGGTGTCAATATAATCTATGGGGATTCTGATACAGGAAAGTCTAGTATCCTGGAATTTGTTAACTATCTTCTTGGTGCCTCATCCATTGTAATGGCAGATGAAATATCATCCTCCATCACATACGCCGCGCTAGAAGTCAGGCTAAATGGCATCGAATACACGATAAAGAGAGATGTATTTAAGCCGACTGCGTTAGTAGAGGTTTATCGCTGTATTTTTTCAGAGTGCGCGAATAACTATCCTAAAAAATACGCACCTAAATTTGGTTCTACGGAGGGTCCAGACGGATATCTCTCTGATTTTTTTATGGGGGCATTAGGACTTCCAAAAATCAGTGTTAAAGTATCACCCTCTAAAGCTGACTCAAATTTGAAGCGGTTGAGCTTTCGAGATCTATATAAATTTTCATATCTTGACCAAGATGAGGTTGGCAGCAAAAATTTGCTGGACTCGGCGAACTGGAATCTCTTTTCGACCAATAAAGAAGTATTTAAATATATTTTCAATGTTCTAGATAGCAGTATTTCAGAGTTAGAGCAGGAGATCTCTAAGCAATCTCAAGAGGCCCGTCGTTATAAAAATAAGTATGAGTCGGTCTCTGAATTTTTGCGAGAGACTGATTATGAGAGTCAGTCCTCAATCGATGATTCTCTAACATCTCTTGATGAAACTATTATTGAGCTAGAAAGGGAGTTGGGCGAGACTAATACAAGAATGGTTTCCAGTTCTAGTCAGTACGAGTCTTATAAAGCCGCTTTCAACATGCTTTCGCTCAATGAAAAAGGGCTGTCTCAAGAGTTAACAAATTTAAGAGCTCAGCTAGATCGCTATGTACGTTTAAAAAATGATTACGACAACGATATAGGAAAAGTTGAGGCAGCTCTCTCCGCAAATCAGAAGATAGGGGAAATTACAAAGGTTTCACAGCCATGCCCTATATGCGATACTCCAATTGAAGACATTGCTGAAATTAAACCCTTTGTTTCCAGCGGAATTTCTCCGCTTTTGAACGAGTTTGACTCGCTAAAGAAGAAAAGAAAGGGCATCCAATCGCTTATTTCTGAGCTTTCCGAAAAGCAACGCGAGGCGAACGCTGCCTACTTTGCTGTTCATGAGGATCTTAACAAGGCTCGTGAGTTGTTAGATACTGAAAGTGAAAGCATGATCACTCCTTACCTAACCCAAAGAGATGCACTGGTTAAAGAGTTATCGGCAAGGCGGCAGTCTAGAAGTCAACTGGTTGTTAATCTTAAAATAAGAAATTCTCAAAAAAGCATTCATGATCAGTACGAGCAATGTAATGCTGTGGTTGTTAGTTTGGAAGAGCGGCTAGAGGAACTGAAGAAGTCAGCGCCAAGCTTAGTGAATGTACTGTCTGATCTTTCTGATAATCTCAATAAATTTCTCAAGAAGGTTAATATTAAAAATCGGCGAGGAATATCTGTAAGTTCAAAGAATTTCTTGCCGGTAATCCGTGATCGCGAATACATGACAATTACTTCCGGTGGCCTACGCACTATATCTTCAATTGGGCTATTCCTAGCGATTCTAGAGTACGCCATTGATAATGAAGTTAATTATCCTGCAATTCTGCTTATTGACACTGTAGGGAAATACCTCGGAAAGACCTCCAAAGCAAAGCATCAGGATGATACTGATACTGCAGCTGACGCAGATGAAGGAATTTCAGATCCGGATAAATACAAAAATATGTACGAATATATGTTTGAGCTGGCAGGGCGTGCAGAAAAGAAGGGCATAAACTGCCAGATAATATTGGTCGATAATGACGTGCCTGAGTTCTTTGTTTCAAATTATAAGCCTTACATTGTTGCTCACTATAGCTCGGCGGGCGACAACGATCTGCCGAAGGGCCTGATTGATGACTATGACGAACGCTAAGTACTGTTTGTCTGTTCAGTTATTTAAGAGTTGTCCCACTCACTAGTTGGCGAGCGGCTCAGTAGGGGAGCGTCTGGTCTTACCTGGAAGCTGCCAGCCAAACTTTAATGCAACGGAAGCTTCGCGAGCTTCCGTTTATCCTCATCACCGTTTTTTCAGCTTATG
This sequence comes from Pseudomonas prosekii, assembly GCF_900105155.1. Taxonomy (NCBI): domain Bacteria; kingdom Pseudomonadati; phylum Pseudomonadota; class Gammaproteobacteria; order Pseudomonadales; family Pseudomonadaceae; genus Pseudomonas; species Pseudomonas prosekii. Next base: position 2,588,498 of record NZ_LT629762.1, on the reverse strand, counting down.
CTCGATTAGTCCAATTTCTGCCCTCATTGCAGTGATGGTGAGCTTTTGCGTAGTTGTGATTTTGCCGGTTTGGGTATCCACGAGCTTGACCAGGGCGGTTAGGTAGGCTTTTCTCGCTTTAAGCGCTTCGGATATGGATGAGCTGTTTTGTGTCGTTGCGTTCATGGCTTCGATCCTTGGAGTGAATTAAACAGCCCGCGATTGCAGGCTGTTTCGGGGTAATCAGCAGTTACATCGAGAGCAGATCGCGCGTGCGATGCTGGCGGCCACGGTCCGCCAGTTCGCTCGTAAACGCTCCATGAACCCCACACTCAAAGTCACCACCTGATCCCAGACGCGGTGCGCCATATTTCTATACCTGTGGCACATAAATAGCTCACCTACCATTTTGCTGGCATAAAAATGCCAATGTTTAGCTATTTTGGTGGCACAAAAATGTCAAAGTTTGGTTATTTCAATGGCACAAAAATGCCAAGACCAGGTATTTCAGGTGGCACAAAAGATGCGCGCTATTTCTGTGGTATTTAAATGCCATTTCAATGCCACGGAAATGCAGAAGCACGCCCTATCTGTGCTCATGTGAGCCATTTTGGACCTGTACCGGGGGTAGGATTATTTTTGTACCGGGGGTAGGATTTTATATTTTTACAGGGCTTTGGAGGCCCAAAAAACGTACCGAGTCTATTACGTGCTGGGTGGATTTGGCGGTACACCAAAGGATGTCGAGGCTTCCCTAGCATACGATTCGATCCACTCACCCCACGTTTAGGGTTCAGGTTTAACGTGATATCTCTGGCGAGCAGTTCCACGGCAACAGTGCCTCATAGTCTGCCACCGACTGCGCATGTGGTAACTGCTCCAGTACGTGGCGTAGCCACGTATAAGGCTCTTGGCCGTTGACCTTGGCGGTCTCCACTAGGCTGTAGATCTGAGCACTGGCAGTAGCGCCTTTGGCCGTGTCGCTGAACAGCCACGCCTTGCGACCGATAACAAACGGCTTTATCGCGCGTTCCGCCGCATTGTTGTCGATCGGTAAAAACCCGGCCTCCACGTAACGCTCCAGCCGGCTCCAATTGTTGGCAAGATAGTTAACCGCCTTGCCCAGCACACTTTGCGGCGTCACTTGGGACTGAGTTTTATCCAGCCAGCTTTTCAACTGGGCTAGGATCGGCAGGCTCTTTTCCTGTCTGCCGATAAATCGTTGCTCGTCACTGACGCCCTTTAGTTCACGCTCGATGCCGTACAGCTTGTTGATCATCGTCAGGGCGATATCGGCACGTCCCGCCTTGCCCTTGGGCTGTACCTTTTGAGCATCGACAAACTTGCGCCGCACATGGGCCATGCACGCCAGACGTTCCACTCCGGGCTGTAATGCCAAGGCGTTGTAACCCGCGTAATCATCGGTCATGACGTAGCCACGATAACTTTCCAACAGGCGCAACGGCACTTCCTGCGCACGGCTGGAGGTGTAGTCAAACAGCACGACTTTTCGAGCCGGCGGCCCGCTGGCTTGCACCCACATCCAGGATTGGCTGGTTGGGTCTCGATCCGGTTCTTTAAGTACCTGGACGCGGGTTTCATCACAGTGGACGACAGGGCTTTCCAGCAACCGATCCCGCATCAGATTTAATAACGGTTGCAAGTGCTCGCCGCACTGGATGACCCAGCGCGCCAACGTTTGGCGAGGGATGTCCACACCATGACGGGCAAGTACGGTTTCAAATCGGTGGAGCGGCAGGCCGTCGACGTATTTAGTGGTCAACAACATCGCCAAGACACTCGGACTGGCCATGCTCTTTTCGATCAACTGAGCCGGTTTGTCAGCAGTGACCGGCGCCGCTTCACAACCACGACACCCGTAGACTTTGCGGATGTGTTTGATCACGCGGATTTGCATCGGCACGATATCCAGCTGCTCGCTAGTTTCTTCGCTGACGACATGCTTGCGGCAACCACAGGCACACGTCAGTTCGTGCTCGGGAAGTTCGTGGATGACTTCGATGCGCGGCAGATCAGCAGACAGAGGCTTGCGCTTGCCACGACGTGAAGTCGGAGCAACAACTTCTTCGTCAGCGTCGCCGATTGAAGGCATCGGCTCGCTTTCGGGCTCGTTGAACAACGCCAGTTGAGGGGTATTGGGTTCAACGGTCTGCTCGGATTTGCGACCGAACAAACGGTCGCGCAGCAGCTTGATCTGTTCTTTCAGATCGACGATATGAGTCTGGTATGCCTCAGCCGTTACCTGCTGACGACTGAGTGCCTCAAGCAACATTTGCTTGAGCAGAACAGGGTCGTCAGGGAGGTCTTCGGGCATCAAATTCATGCCCGGATTATACCCGTCAGGCGACGAATCTTGGCGTTAAAACCTTGTGTGGACGGTTGCGCCAGAGATCAAATCCATCCAGTAGCCAGTTCAGTTCTTGGACGGTCAGCACGATAGCCTCGTCCACCTCTTCGGGTGAAGTCTTAAAACGCTCGGACTCCAGGCGCTTGAGCCAAAGGCAGAAGCCGTTACGCTCCCAGTACAACACTTTGACCCGATTACGGTGGCGATTCAGAAAAACAAAGAGCACGGGGTCAAACACCGCGACCTTGATATCCAGTTCGACTAGCGCAGCTAGGCCATCAATGGACTTTCGAAAATCTACCGGCTTTGGGTAGAGGTACACTTTTTCAACGCTGGCATTGGGACGCATCATGGTGATGGACTCCTGATGGAAATCGGGAGGACAGCATCAGCCGTCAGCTATCCGCTTGGAATGTGGGGTTCATGGAGCGGATACGTTCGCTCCACCTCCAACTGCCGAAGTTTTCACCCTGCTCGGGGATGTCGAGCTTTATTAAGGATACCGGGTCGCGGCCTATCAGCCGAGCTGCGGCGTACAGCTTGCCTCCCACATCTAGCAGCGCTTGGGCGGCTTCATTCCATGCTTCCTCCAGGGCGTTGTGGGCCAGCCGCAAGGCTGTGTCCTCAATTTTTTGGTGTTCTACCTGAGCCTCGCTGATGTGTCGGTCTACGATGGCCAGCTCTTGCTCCAAGGCGGTGATGATCAGGAGCTGGCGGCGATGTTGTTCAGTGGCGGTAGTAAGGTTTTTCGCGGCTTTCTGAGCGTCGGTGCTAGCTGCTTTTTCGCCCTCGACGTCGCCCCACGCGACGGCCTGTGCGTAAGCGGTAGCCGCCTGAGTTTCAGCATGCCGTGCGTTGGTAATCTCTTCCTGTGCTTGCTGACGAATTTCCTCCAGGCGAGTGCTCAGGCTTTTCCGTTTATCGTTAAGCTCCAGCTCATCCGCCATCCAGTTCGCCATGTCGGTAATGTAGCCTTCCATCAGGCTTTCTCGGTTGGCCAGCTTCTCCAGGCGGTCCAGCGTTTGGTCGAGTTGGAAGATCTGATGATCGATCGAATCGATCTTGATTTGGCGACTGCTGATTTCATGCCTGACGGCGCTCTCTCGGCCGTTGTTAATAACGTCCTCGCTGTGAAGCGCTGACTCAAAAGGTGGTATTTCCTTTTTGAGCGCCTCCATTTCGATGACTTTATTGGCGCGTGCGTCTTTCAGTTGTTCAATTCGGTTCATGAGTTTTGTCCTGATGATTTAATTGGGGTTCGCAGTGGCTGGCGAGGCCGATTAAGCCGGCTCTACCTCAGTCAGCAGGTTCACCGTCAGGCGGCCTGTGCCTCGCTTTCATCCGTCCCCGGTATCGTCTTCACCACATAGCAACGCTGAGTGCCCAGACCGGGCAATCGGACGGCGCAGGAGGCTTTGCCGTCCGGCCCGGGCTCAAGAACACCTCGGCGTATCAGCTCCTTGTTCACGGCGTTGATGTTCATGCCCTTGAACACCTCGGAGCGCCAAGCCTCCGGCAACACGTAGTAGGTGTTGGTGGTGTGCAACGCGTCACCGAGGCCATGCTCCAGCGTCTTGCGAAAACCCAGCCGGTCAATGGTGCGTGGACCGTGCTCATCAATCTTCGCGGCGGCCGACTCCCAGCGGGTGAAACGGCTTTCACCGAAGCGCTCGATGACCTGACGCAACCGCGCCAAGATCGCGTCCCCTTCCAAGTTGCCAGCACCGCCGCGCTCATTCATCCAGGCACTGAGGCACACCCGGGCTGCGGTGGTGGCGGTGCCATCGGGCCAGCCGGTAATTCCCATCGCGGTGGCCAGTTCGCCGGCTGCTGCGGCCAGACCGAAACGGGCCGCCGCACGATGCGCCTGACCGCTGGCCGAGGCAGGTAGCGCCTTGGCGATGAACCCCTCCAAGGTGTGGCGCAGGATCGCCGACCAACCATGTCGCTTGCCGGGCTCACAGAGGGCCGACAGGAAGGCTGTGAGCGGTGTGCCGTAGTACTTGGCCACCCGTGCCTTGAGTGCATCGGAGAGGGCGGCGGCGTCATCAAAGCCGTTCAGTACGTCGAACATGCCCAGGCCCTTGCTGGCATCCGCTGGTACGGCAAGCATGCGCACTTCCATACCGGCTTTCAGTTCCTTGTTGGCTTCCGCCATGTGCTGCGCCAAGGTCTTCTCGCCAGTCGAGAGAAACAGCAAACGCCACTCCTGCACCTGGCGGGCGGCTTGGCCGCGATCATTGGCGCGAGCCTTACCGGTGCCGTTGCCGAGCATGTACACCGTTTCGCCAATGATGCGCGGGTCACACATGCCGATTTCATCCAGCACCAGGAGCCCGTCTGAGTGCGCGGCGGCGATGGATTCCAAGGCGTTATCGGTCGAGCGCCAGGAGCGCACCAGACGCGGCCCACCATAGATCGAGGCGGCCACTTGCAGGTGCGTGGTCTTGCCGCCCGAGCTGTCTCCGTAGAGATGAAAGCCGCCCGACTCATGGCCGAGCATGTGCAACAGCGGACCGGCAAACGCCACGCTGGCCACAAACGCCAAGCGGTGATTGCCGATGCACAAGGCGCCGATCTGCTCTTGCCACTGTTCCAGGGTGCCGGCTTCGCTGATGGGCGGAAGCTGCGCGCCGGCCTCATAGAAGTGCAGGTGTTCGGTGTGCAAGCCGACCTGTTGTTCGGGCAGCAAGAAGGCGCTGTCATGCCAGCCCAAACGGGTGACCAAGCGTGCGCGCTGGGCGCTGTCGAAGCCGCCGAGGTAACTCTGCAGGTCGTTGCGGGCATTGCGGCCGGAGCGACTGCCGGCCAGACGCAAACCCATGTCCACCAGTGGACCCAGCACGTCCTTGCCGAAGTCGCCGGTCATGGTCCGTGCCGGAATATTCCAGCGCTTTTTTGCCCCGTCGGGATCGTCGAACTCGACCAGCAAACCCCAGTTATGCCCCTGCGCATCTCGGGTGCGCGCCAGGATCTCCAGCGGCGAACACACCGGGCGTGCCTCGCCATCGTCACCGGAATAAAACACGCCTTCGGGCGTCAGGCGAAAGCCGCCGGGCAACAGATCGTTTTTGGGTTTCGCGGTACGTTTGGTCGTTGGCTTGGTCTTGGCTTCGGATGGCTCGGTTGGTGCTTTCTCCGGCTCGACGCCAAACAACTCACCGCTGCGGTCCAGCTCGGCGAAGTGCGCCGCCGTCCAGCCTTTGGCCTGCGCATCGGCCGCGTCGTCACCGTCATCCCATTGACCACCCTTGGCGAAGGTTGGTTGGTCATTCTTGAATGTGGCCTTACGTTTGAAGACGTCGAGGGCGATCATGCGCACCGACGCGGCGCCGATCTTTTGCAGATGCATCGCGACGGCGCACATGCAGCTTTTGCCGCTGGCGTCGTTGTCTGGCCACAACACCACCGTCCGACCTTTGAGCGGTGTGAGGTCGGCTTTGTGCCAGGAGTTCGAACCATTCGGCCAGCTCGTGGCCACGTAGCTGGGCAGCAGCTCCGCTGCGGCGTCGGCGGCCTTTTCGCCTTCGCACAGGATGACCGGAACCTCTGCGCGTTGCTCCAGTTCATCCAGGCGCAACAAAGGACGCGGTTCAGGCAAGCCTTGCCAACGCCATTGCTGCGTTTGACCATCGGCACGTTGGCACCAGGTCAAGGGGGCAAACACCTTACGCGGTTTGCCGTCTTCATCCGGGCCCAAGTCGAAGCGATAGAGCACCATGACTGGCTGGCCCTGAGCGTCGCGGTAAATCCAGACTTTAGATGGCGTACCGTGTTGCCGGTGTTTGGCTGGGCACTTGCTCATGGCCTCGGCAGGGATCGGCTGTATGGCGAGCCATTCCGGTATTTTGCTTTTGCTAGGGCTCGGTTTCGATTGAGGCGCGCCAGCGGTAACGCGCAGCAGATCCGCCAACTTGTTGCAGGCCTCGACGTCGGTGCCGCCGCCGAGATAGTGCACCAGATCGATCAGGTCGCCGCCTTTGTCTCCAGTGGCAAAATCCGCCCAGGTGCCTTTGCTCAAGTTGACCTTCAGCGAGCCGGCGCGCTTGTCTGTGCGGGTTGGATTCGGTGCGGTGTATTCCTTGCCGCCGTCGACGCGTTTACCGTTGGGCAGCCAATGGGAAAGTACCCGGTCGATCTCTTTCAGAGAAGCCGCTTTCACGTCGGCGAAGCTGGGGCGTTGCGCCTTATTAGTCATGGCCAGCCTCCATTCGCAGGAGGGCGCTGGTCACATCGTCGATCACTGCCTTACCCATTTCACTGAGGTAATGAGCGGCCATCGCGCACTGTTCCGTGTTGTCGCCGTGGGTGGCCAGGAGCGTCATGCGATTCGCGCAGTTCAGCAGGTCGGAAGCGTATTCAAGCGCGTCGGATACCGGGACGCCGGCACTGAGCCGAAACAGCGTCTGATGGGGCTGCCCGCACTGCGCGAACGTGGTCGCGCCTGGGGTGGTGACGTTGGTCTGAGGGCTCATTGCGCACCCCCGGTTTTAACCCGAGGTGTCGACGTCGCATCACCGTGCAGAGTCAGGGTTTTGATCAGGCCCAGGGTGCCGCGCACGTCCCAAATAACGGCCGCCAAGATGTGATTGGCCAGACGCGGTCTGTCGCTGGCGCTTTCGAAGTGGTCCTCGAGCAGGATCAGTACCGAGTCGGCGCGGTTAATGGCACAGGTGATAGCGTCAATCGGAATGCCGGCCTCAGCATCTTTGCAGACGTCGAGCAGATCTTCGGGTAAGGAGAAACTCAAGGCTTGGTTCATTGGGCACCGCCTGCGGCTTCGAGAGCGCGGGCTTTGGCCATATGGGCATTGTAGCGAGTGAGGCGTGTAGCAAGGCTGGAGTTGGCGTGTAAAGCGGCGAGAGCCATTGCACGATGGGCCGCGGCGAGATTTTTGGACGGATTGAGGCCGTTCATGGGTGAAGCTCCTATATCTAAATTGGGAGCCGTCACCTCCTGCCGCCAAGCAGGAAAGGGTGACGGATTGCACAAGGTTGGCGGACCGGGGATATAGGAACCCGGCACTCCCGAAGGAGTCCCTGCGCAACCCGCCATAACACGGGAATGCGGGCACAAAAAAAGCGCCTGCAATCGTAATGGGGGCGCTGTTGCGCCTATATCTGTCTGGGCCGCCAAGCCCGGTCACTGAATTTGCAGCGACCGCCAGAGAGTAACGTCCCATTTTCGAAAGTGCAACCGTGCGGAAACCTTGCGCATTTTTTCGATGCGTCATAAATTGTGCGGGCATGTAGATTTACCTCAACGCCTCCGGATCGCTCCCGGGGGCGTTTTCATTTCAGGTGTGAACTTCCCAGTGCAGAGAAAGCAGGGGCAGGAAGTCACCGTCAATCATTGAGCGAGCATTTTCGTAGGCTGCTACTTGCTGGCCTTCGTCGACAATTACAGCGCTGAATTTCTCGGTATGCATCGCTAGGGCGCACCAGGTTCCATCAGGCCACTTCAACACTCCCACTACGCGATTAAGGCGTTCGTGTTTGGTTCGGTAGCGCTCGAGTCGTTGCATGTACGATGCCGATAGACCGATCTCGCGAAGGACTGAAAACGGCTTCAATACCGCCTTATGAGCAATGTGTCTTCTCATGCTGCTGCCTCGTTGCGAGCGGCGATACGCGCTCGGGTCCAACTCAAAACCTCAGACAAAACCCAGGCGACTGGAGCACCACGGGCATTGCTGTCAGTGAGCTTTACGGACTGCGGGAATCCGCTTTCGGGCTGACTCATGAGTTTGTAAACGGTAGCGCGACCGATACCTGTGATGGCCATTACCAGGTGGATTCGGATGAGTGTGGCGGCGGGATCGAAGCGTCCTAACTCTGAATCGCTAACTCTCATTGGTGAGGTCGTAGGCGGCACAAATTCTCGAGTCGAATCGGCATTGGTTACTGAAAGTGCAAGCGCCGTAACGGTGCATTTCTGCTTGGTTTCAACCATTACGCATGTCCTCGCGCTAACTTGGGGGTAGCGGAGCACACACGACTTTCGAGCCAGGTGGCGACATCTTGAGGGCGGTAACGCACTCGAGATCCGGTCTTTAGGTAAGGGAGAGAGTTGGTGCGAGAACTGCGCCAAGCGGCAAGCGTTCGGCTGGACAAGCCAAGTGCAGTGGCAACTTGATCGGTGGTCAGTAGTTCAGATGTGATCGTGGTATCAGATGTAACTGAAGCGTTGAGAAGCGTCATAGCGCGTTTCCTGTAGTAGTTCTTACAGGCCCAAGCTATATAAACGCTTTTGCATTTATTGGAAGTTCGATTTTCTGTGGCTTTACCCTTCTCCTGCGCTTTTTTTGGGGGTGAGTCGTGCACGTTCGCAGCACAGTTTTAATGTTCACTATAAATGTCCAACCATGTCCTACTGGTTTTTCATACAGTTTAAAAATGAAAAGTCAGAGATGGCGGCTGCGTACCATCCGACGAACGGTAGCCCCGGGCCCCTGATCCGTAATCAGGAGCAGCGACGCGAATTCCGCCGGATTACACGTAACGGAGCAGCCAGCAGGAAGCTGAGGAGGATTTAAGGCGTTACACCTCTTTGCCGCGTAACACCGGGTGGATGGATAGGATGTGCGGCGTGTTACGCGAAAATTAGCCAATAAATTCAATGGTTTGGCGGTTATGTAACACCCGTAACACCCGTAACACCAATTTTCATGGCTGCTGGGATTGCACATTCATACCGCCTTGCCAAATTGACCCTGAACAATGTTGGCGTGCTCCAATTCATCAAGGTGGTCTGCATACCACTGCATCATGACTTTGCGCTGAGGTAAGTACACCGCCTTGTTGTACACACCTGCTATTCCCTCTTTTACATGAGAGAGCTGAGCCTCAATGTGGTTTTCGTCGAATCCCTGTTCATTAAGGATCGTGCTAGCAATGTGACGGAAACCATGGCCAGTTTGCCGGCCCGCATATCCCAGCCTGCGCAGCGCCATCAGAAAGACGGTATTGCTACGCGGGATGGTTCGATCTTTTCTCCCAGGGAAGAGAAGTGGGTATGCGCCTGTCAGCGTGCGCAGCTCCGTTATCGATTCAATGGCCTGCCGAGATAGAGGCACTACATGCTCGCGCCGACGCTTCATTCTCTCGGCTGGAATCGTCCAGAGCTTTTTGTTGAGGTCGATCTCTGACCATCGTGCTTCTCGAATCTCACTCGGGCGTGCCGCTAATAAGGCCAGCAATCGGAGGCCTAGACGGACATCCTTCGCGTGAGGGTAAGAGTTGATGGCACGAAGTAATGCAGGCAGCTCTTCTATTGATACGTGTGCATAATTTTCAGCACTGCGTGTCTGTAGAAATTTATTGAGTCCTTCAAGGGGGTTGTGGATCGCTCGGCCTGTCACGCGTGCCAAGTCGTAGATCTCTTTGCAGAAGGCCCGAACTCTGCCCATTTGCTCAATGATCCCTTTCTGCTCCATGCCGCGCAGAAACTCCATCCATTCAAGAGGAAGTATTTCTGTGTAGATGCGTTTACCGAAAACGGGGAACACGTGAAGCTCCAGGGCACCAAGAACTCGACGGGACGTGCCCGCTTCCCAGCTTGAGCGCCTAGCCTCAAACCATTCGCGCCCTAATGCTTCGAAAGTATTGTTGGCGGCCACTCGGTCAGCAATCTTACGAGCCTGCTTACTGACTAAAGGATTTTTACCTGTAGATGCATCATCCCGCAGTTGAGCGGCCTTCTGCCTGGCTAGCGAGCCACTGATTTCGGGGTAACCACCTAGGCCCAGCCAGGACCATTTCCCGTCTGGCTTTTTGTAGCGCAACTCCCACGACTTCTGCCCATTTGCCTTGACCCGAAAATACAAGCCATTGCCGTCTTGCTCCCGATACGTCGCACTCTCTGGCTCCAAGCCTGCAAGAGTAGTGTCGGCCAGTGGGCGGCGTTTGATTTCAGTACGCTTCACTGCGTGTATGCCTCCAGTTCAATGAATCTCAAAGCATACACGTGGGCATACACGGCGTGAAGTTATAGGGGTAGACAGGGATGGATAACCAGAAACAAGAAAGCCCGCACAGGGCGGGCTTCTTGGGGTGTTTAGTAGACTGTCTGAGACAGGTCTAGACTGCTATATGGTGCACCAGGCGGGATTCGAACCCACGACCACTGCCTTCGGAGGGCAGTACTCTATCCAGCTGAGCTACTGGTGCAAGCGGGCGCCATGATACTCATATGCACTGCGGGCGTCCATGCTGCTGAATAGCCTGTGTTTTTTTAACCTGTAACACCCGTTTGCTACGTTGATCAGAAAAAAACGGCAAATGCGCCGTTTTCGTTCTTTTTTTCGAACGGCCTATTGTCCTTTATCGGCATTGATCCTAGGATTCGTTCGAGATTTCAAACGCTCTTGCCTGGGTGCTGAACCGCACGAGATTCGATCAGTGCGCTATTTATGTGCTTCAGCCCGGTGAATGATTTCCCTGACGGCAGCCTACGAGGCGCCTTTCTACAATCATAATTTGCTCCGCGCTGGTCGCGGTGCTGTTAAGGAAAGCCGACATGCAGCTTAAAGACAGCCAGTTGTTCCGCCAGCAAGCCTTTATTGATGGCGCTTGGGTTGATGCGGACAACGGTCAGACGATCAAGGTCAACAACCCGGCAACCGGCGAAATTCTGGGCACTGTGCCGAAAATGGGCGCTGCCGAAACCCGCCGTGCCATCGAAGCCGCTGACAAGGCGCTGCCGGCCTGGCGTGCACTGACCGCCAAGGACCGCGCGAACAAGCTGCGTCGCTGGTTCGAACTGATCATCGAAAACCAGGACGACCTCGCGCGCCTGATGACCCTCGAGCAGGGCAAGCCACTGGCCGAGGCCAAGGGCGAAATCGTTTACGCCGCTTCCTTTATCGAGTGGTTCGCCGAAGAAGCCAAGCGCGTCTACGGTGATGTGATTCCGGGCCACCAGCCAGACAAGCGCCTGATCGTGATCAAGCAGCCAATCGGCGTGACCGCTGCAATCACCCCGTGGAACTTCCCGGCCGCGATGATCACCCGCAAGGCGGGTCCAGCGCTGGCCGCCGGTTGCACCATGGTGCTCAAGCCGGCTTCGCAAACTCCTTTCTCCGCATTTGCCCTGGCTGAACTGGCCCAGCGTGCCGGCATCCCGAACGGTGTGTTCAGCGTGGTGTCCGGCAGCGCCGGCGACATTGGCAGCGAGCTGACCAGCAACCCGATCGTGCGTAAATTGTCGTTCACTGGCTCGACCGAAATCGGTCGTCAGTTGATGGCTGAATGCGCCAAGGACATCAAGAAAGTGTCCCTGGAATTGGGCGGCAACGCGCCGTTCATCGTGTTCGACGACGCGGACCTGGATAAGGCCGTCGAAGGCGCGATCATCTCCAAATACCGCAACAACGGCCAGACCTGCGTCTGCGCCAACCGTCTGTACATTCAGGATTCGGTGTACGACGCGTTCGCCGAGAAGCTCAAAGTGGCCGTGGCCAAACTCAAGATCGGCAACGGTCTGGAAGACGGCACCACCACTGGCCCGCTGATCGACGAAAAAGCCGTGGCCAAGGTTCAGGAACACATCGCTGACGCCGTGAGCAAAGGCGCGACCGTGCTGGCGGGTGGCAAGGTCATGGAAGGCAACTTCTTCGAGCCGACCATCCTCACTAACGTGCCGAAAAACGCTGCCGTGGCCAAGGAAGAAACCTTCGGTCCATTGGCGCCGCTGTTCCGCTTCAAAGACGAAGCCGAAGTGATCGCGATGTCCAACGACACCGAATTCGGCCTCGCTTCCTACTTCTATGCTCGTGACCTGGGCCGTGTGTTCCGTGTCGCTGAAGCGCTGGAATACGGCATGGTCGGCGTCAACACCGGGCTGATCTCCAACGAAGTCGCGCCGTTCGGCGGCATCAAGGCGTCGGGCCTGGGCCGTGAAGGCTCCAAGTACGGCATCGAAGATTACCTGGAAATCAAATACCTCTGCCTGGGCATCTAAGCCTGGCAGATGGGAATGCAATAAGCAGAAAGGGCACGAGAGCGCTGACCCTTTCTGCGTTTCAACCGGTATTTTCTCTGTGGCCGGGAACGCTGTGGCAGTCGATCATCGCATGCTGCCGCGGTTGCCTCCCCGCCGCATTTTCCTTGAGCAACGCCGCCCGATGAGCGGCGAATGAGGACTTTATGAGCAAGACTAACGCTTCTTTGATGAAACGCCGCGAAGCCGCTGTACCACGCGGTGTTGGCCAGATTCACCCGATCTTCGCCGAGTCCGCGAAGAACGCCACCGTGACCGACGTTGAAGGTCGCGAGTTCATCGACTTCGCCGGCGGTATCGCCGTGCTGAACACCGGTCACGTGCACCCGAAAATCATTGCTGCCGTGACTGCGCAACTGAACAAGCTGACCCACACCTGCTTCCAGGTATTGGCGTACGAGCCATACGTTGAGCTGTGTGAAAAAATCAACGCCAAGGTCCCTGGTGATTTCGACAAGAAAACCCTGCTGGTCACCACCGGTTCCGAAGCCGTCGAAAACGCCGTGAAAATCGCCCGTGCGGCCACTGGCCGTGCCGGCGTGATCGCGTTCACCGGCGCTTACCACGGTCGCACCATGATGACCCTGGGCCTGACCGGCAAAGTCGTGCCGTACTCGGCCGGCATGGGCCTGATGCCGGGCGGCGTGTTCCGCGCGCTGTACCCGAACGAGCTGCACGGCGTGAGCGTCGACGACTCGATCGCCAGCATCGAACGCATCTTCAAGAACGACGCCGAGCCGCGTGATATCGCTGCGATCATCATCGAGCCGGTTCAGGGCGAAGGTGGTTTCTACGTCGCGCCGAAAGAGTTCATGAAGCGTCTGCGTGCATTGTGCGACCAGCACGGCATCCTGTTGATCGCTGACGAAGTGCAAACCGGCGCTGGCCGTACCGGCACTTTCTTCGCCATGGAACAGATGGGCGTTTCCGCCGACCTGACCACGTTCGCCAAATCCATCGCTGGCGGTTTCCCGTTGGCCGGTGTTTGCGGCAAAGCCGAATACATGGACGCCATCGCGCCGGGCGGCCTCGGCGGCACCTACGCCGGTAGCCCGATCGCATGCGCCGCGGCCCTGGCCGTGATGGAAGTGTTCGAAGAAGAACACCTGCTGGATCGCTGCAAGGCAGTCGGCGAGCGTCTGGTGACTGGCCTCAAAGGCATTCAGGCGAAATACCCGGTGATCGGCGAAGTCCGTGCGCTGGGCGCGATGATCGCGGTCGAGCTGTTCGTTGATGGCGACAGCCACAAGCCGAACGCTGCGGCGGTCGCTTCGGTAGTCGCCAAGGCACGTGACAAGGGCCTGATCCTGCTGTCGTGCGGTACTTACGGCAACGTTCTGCGCGTGCTGGTGCCGCTGACTTCGCCGGACGAGCAACTGGACAAAGGCCTGGCAATCATCGAAGAGTGCTTCTCCGAGCTCTGATCGCCGAGTGTGACCCGATCGACAAAAAACCCGCTTCGGCGGGTTTTTTTTATGTCCTTGAAACACATCAGGGATAAATGCGCTGTATCGAATGGCCAGCATTGTCTAAGGTTCACGCATTGCCAATGGAGTGTGCGAATGACCGCTGTGGTTTTGCCCGCCGTACCGCGTGTGCTGATTGCCGAGGCTGATCCCTGGTCGCGCGACCTGTTGAAACAGGTGCTGTTGAATGTGCGTTGCGACGCGCGGCTGGATTTGTGTGCCGATGGCCAGCAGGCCATGGAGCTGCTGGAACAGGTGCCTTACGATCTGGTAATCGTTGACTGGGAATTGCCCGGCATCGATGGCCTCAATGTGTTGCGCAGCGTCCGCCAGCGCAAACGCAATCCGCCGCTGCCGTTTATTTTGATGAGCCATCGCAACGACAGCGCCAGTGTCCGCGAAGCCTTGCCGCTGGCGCCCACCGCGTATTTGACCAAACCGCTGAACATGGAAAGCCTGACTCAACGTCTGCAGGATTTGCTGTTGAACGCTGGCGAAGAAGTGTCGTGCGAGATTCCGGCGCTGGCGTCGGGCATGACGTTGTCGGTGTATCTGGAACGCCGGCGTGAATCGACCGACGGCGCGCCGTTGATGACTGACGTGCAATTAGCGGTCAAACGCAGCCTCAATCCCAACGGCCTCGACCTGACGCGGCTGGAAAGCGAGATCCGCAATGATCCGCAAGTCACAGCGGTGCTGATCGCTGCGGCCAACAGTGCCGCGCAGCATCATGGCGTCGGCGTGCAGACCTTGGCGCAAGCGCTGCAGCGCTTGGGTACCGGGCAAAGCATGAACCTGATTCTGGGCCTGGCCCTCAAGCGCTGCGCGCGGCTCAGCGATCCGCAGTTGGCTGATTACGCCGAACGCTACTGGGAGATGTCGCTGCGCACCGCCGAATACGGCCGGACGCTGGCGCGCTTGCTCGATCTGGATCAGGAGCGCTGTTATTGCGCGGGGATGCTGCATCGCCTCGGCGATCTGGCGTTGCTGCGCTGTTTGCAGGAATGGAAGCAGGCGGGCGGCGAGCTGAACGAATGGGACGAGGTGGGCGAGGCGCTGGATGAGTTTGGTGCGAGTTATGGCTCGGCGCTGCGAGCGCGCTGGCGTCTGCCGCTGGAGCTGCGCGATTTGATCGCGGCGGTGTATCAGCTCGGTGGTGGGGTTTATTCCCGCGAGGCGCTGGTGATGAACATGGCGGCGCAACTGGCACGGTTGACCGAGCATGAGGGCATTGAAGAACTGGCCAAGAGCCGAACCGCACGGCTGCTGAAGATCGGCTTGCCGGAATTGATGCGACTGCGCAAAAAGTAGCCAGCCCTCGAATCACCACCTGATCGTTCGCAAATACCTGTGGGAGCGAGCTTGCTCGCGATGAGGCACTGACATTCAGCATTGATGGGGGCTGACAGGACCCTATCGCGAGCAAGCTCGCTCCCACATGGGAATTTGTGTTCAGGGTTACGCCGAGATGATGCGGTTTTTGCCTTGGCGTTTGGCTTCGTACATGGCCGCATCCGCGCGGGCGAACAGGCTGTCGAGGTTGTCATCGTCGTGGGTGAGGTTGGTCAGGCCTTGGCTGACGGTGATGCCGAACGTCTGGTCGTCATGGCTGAAGCTCAAGCGCTGAATCTCCCGTTGCAGGCGCTCGGCCACTTGCATGGCCATGTCCGGCGCGCAACCGGGGAACACCGCGGCAAACTCTTCGCCGCCGATTCGCCCGAACAAGTCACCGCGACGCAGCGCCGCGCGGCCGCTCTCGGCGATGCGTTGCAGCACGGTGTCGCCGCCCTGATGGCCGTAGGTGTCGTTGACCTGTTTGAAGTCATCGATATCCAGCAGCAGAAACGCCATTTGCGCGCCTTGCAGTCGTGCGTGCTCGAACTCGCGGTGAGCGCATTCGAAGAAGTGTCGACGGTTGCTGCTCTGGGTCAGCACATCAGTGGTCGCCAGGCGTTGCAGCTCGGCTTCCATCTGCTTCTTTTCGGTGATGTCCTCGGCGATGCCGACGATGATCACCGGTTGCCCCGGGTCTGCCTGACGATTGATGAAGCATTTGTCGCTGAGCCAGCGCACCTGGCCATCCGCCGCGATGATCCGGTATTCACGATCTTCGACGGCGCCCTTGTCCAGCACTTCGGCGAGGCTACGCTCGGCGTAATCCAGGTCATCGGGGTAAATGCTGTCGCGCCATTCGTTGTAGTCGGCCAGCAGCAGGCCGGCGGATCGGCCAAAAATCCGTTCATAGGCAGGGCTGACGTAGAGCACCTGGCGGGTTTCCCAGTTGAATGCCCAAAGCACCGCGTTGACGCTGACCAGCAGCGAGCTGAACAGCTGTTCGCGTTCACTCAGGCGTGCGACTTCGCCTTGCGCGTGCATCAGCGCCATCAGGGTTTGCGCGGCTTCAGGCCACTGTGGGAGGGATGAGTCTTGTAGGTTTTTATTGACCATCGGCACAAATCTCAAAAAGGCGTGCGCCACTCGAGTTTCAAAGTGGCGACTACGGGGGCCTTTTATCGATTATTTCTTGTGCCACAGCAGGCGATTCACGCGTTGGTGGGAAATAATTGATAACAGGTCTCAGCCCGCCAGGATGGCGAAGTGTCTTTGAGATAGGCGATTTTGAGCTTAGTTCCCGCGCGTTGCGGCTGGGGAGAAGGCTCCCGCCGGGCGGTAGTGGCGATATGATTTTTGCGGAAATGTCGCGTGAGCGAGCGAAGGTGTAACGGCAAGGCTGTTTAAAAACAGGCAGGCCTCTGGGTAGAGGCCTGCGTGCGATTTCAGTCAGACAGCGGCGGGGCGCAGGGAGTAGGTTTTCAGCTGATTGGCGAAATCGCGCAGGGATTGAATCCCGCTCGCTTCCGCTTCATGCACCCAATCCTTGATCGCGGCGAGCATGTCGTGACCATTTGAGCTGGTCTTGACCCAGATCTGCTGCAGCGCCAGACGTTTCTCGTAAATTACCTTCAGCGCCTGGCTGTGCTCGAGCATGTTCTGGATGCGCACATGGTGCTTGTCATCCAGCAAGCTGGTTTCCCGCGAGAGCAGACGCTTGGCGCGATGGAACTGGTGACGGACCGAGTGATCGACCTTTTCCAGCTCCTGCTTGACCAGTGGTGCGATGACCAATTTGCGGTACTGCGCCATGATCTGGAAGCGGTTGTTGAGGATGGCCATGGCGGTGTCCATGTCCAGGCTGCCCTTGCCTTCGACCCGATGGGCGATCGGCGCAACACGCTGCACCTTGGCCAGTCGGAAGAAACTGAAGACTTTGATCCAAGCCCAGCCGAGGTCGAATTCCCACTTCTTCACCGACAGTTTTGCCGAGTTCGGGTAGGTGTGATGGTTGTTATGCAGTTCTTCGCCGCCGATCAGGATGCCCCAAGGCACCAGATTGGTCGCCGCGTCGCGGCATTCGAAGTTGCGGTAGCCGATGGCATGGCCCAGGCCATTGACCACACCGGCAGCCCAGAACGGAATCCACATCATCTGGATCGCCCAGATGGTGATGCCGATGGTGCCGAACAGCAGCAGGTCGATGACGCCCATGATCGCTACGCCCAACAGCGGATAACGGCTGTAGAGGTTGCGTTCGATCCAGTCTTCAGGGCAGTTTTTGCCGTAGATGCGCAGGGTTTCCGGGTTTTCCGCTTCAGTGCGATACAGCTCGGCACCTTTGCGCAGAACCGTGGAAAGGCCCTTGATCACCGGGCTGTGCGGGTCATCGACGGTTTCGCATTTGGCGTGATGTTTGCGGTGGATAGCGGTCCACTCGCGGGTGTTCTGCGCCGTGGTCAACCACAGCCAGAAGCGGAAGAAATGTTTCAGGCCGGCATTCAACTCCAGGGAGCGATGGGCTGAATAACGATGCAGATAGACCGTGACGCCAACAATCGTGACATGGGTCATCAGCAGGGTGACTGCCACCAGAGACCAGGGTGACAAGCCGAGAAAACCTTCGTACCACATAGGCTATAGGGCCCTCGATAAATAAATAAACAGCCGATGCATTATCACTAAGCTCACAGATAAAACCAGTCGCCCTTTCAGATAAGAGTGGCTGGATGTTTCTTTCGCCTATAATTCCAACCTTTTTGTAGGGACATGGACGGCCGAATGTCTGCCACATATCGCGATGCCTTGCGTGCAGCGCTGCTTTACCTGGTGCTTTCAGTCATCTGGCTGCAGTTCAGTGGTTATTTATTGAACAGTTTCTTCGATAGCTCCCGCGAACAGCTGCGCTGGCAACTGATCAACGGCTACGCCTGGGTGGTGCTCAGCGCCGGGCTGATCTTCCTGGCGCGTGCCAAATTGTTCCGATGCCTGGGCATCGGCGCCAAATTGCGTGAGCGCAGCGACGACCGCGAGCGCCTGCGCCAGGCCGCTGCCGTGTTCGACTGCACCCGTGAAGGCGTGCTGGTCACCGACCGCCAGGGCCTGATCGTCCACGTCAATCGCGCGTTCATCGAAATCACCGGTTTTCAGCGAGACGAAGTGCTCGGCCAGCAGCCCAGCCTGTTCAAGTCCGGCCACCATCCGCCAGCCTTCTATCAGGAAATGTTCGCCACGCTCGGCGATAACGGCGAGTGGAGCGGCGAAATCTGGAACCGGCGCAAAAGTGGCGAGATTTATCCGCAGTGGCAGACCATTCGGGTCATTCATGACGATCTCGGCCACGTCAGTCATTACGTGGCGGTGTTTTCCGACATCAGCGCAATCAAGAACTCCGAGGATGAGCTGGCGCACCTCGCGCACCACGACCCGCTGACCGACTTGCCCAACCGGCTGCTGTTTTCCGATCGCATCGAGCAGGCGCTGACCTCGGCGCAGCTGCACAAGCGCGGTTGCGCGTTGCTGATGATCGATCTGGATCATTTCAAGATGATCAACGACAGCCTCGGCCACAACATTGGCGATCAGTTGCTGAAAAGCGTCGCTGGACGCTTCATGGGTTTGTTTGCGCCGGGCGTGACATTGGCGCGATTGGGTGGCGATGAATTCGCCGTCCTCGCCGAAAACTGTCCGCAACCGGCGCTGGCCGCGGCATTGGCGCAACGGATCATCGACGGTTTGAAAGAGCCCTTCGAGATCGACGGCCATCAGCTGTTCATCAATGCCAGCGTCGGCATCAGCCTGTTTCCCAGCGATGCCTTGAGCGCCGGGCAATTGCTGCGCAATGCCGACTCGGCGCTGTTCAAAGCCAAAAGCGCCGGGCGCGACGGCTACGCGCTGTACACCGAGGAGCTGACCGCGCATGCCCAGCAACGCGTCGAAATCGCTTTTGAGCTGCGCCGCGCGCTGGAGCAGAAGGAGTTGCGCGTGCATTACCAACCGGTGCATGACCTCAAAAGTAGTCGCTTGATCGGCGTCGAGGCGCTGGTGCGCTGGGAGCATCCGCAGCGCGGGCTGATTTCGCCGGCAGAATTTATTCCGGTCGCCGAACGGACCGGGCTGATTTCCGAGATCGACGCTTGGGTCATGCAGCAGGCCTGCCAGCACATGTGTGAATGGCAGCGCGCCGGGGTGGTGCTGTCGTTTGTCGCGGTGAATGTGTCGTCGCGGTTGTTTGCGCGCCGTGAGTTGTATCAGCAGGTTGCCCACGTGCTGCACGAAACTGGCCTGGATCCGGCGTTTCTGGAATTGGAAGTCACCGAAAGCGCGGTGATGGACGACCCGGAAGTGGCGCTGGAGCAGATGCATCGCTTGCGCGAGTTGGGCGTGCGGCTGGCCATCGATGATTTCGGCACTGGGTATTCGTCATTGCTGCGACTCAAGCGCTTGCCGGTGCAGAAGCTCAAGATCGATCAGGGTTTCGTCGCCGGGTTGCCGTGGGACGATGACGACGGCGCGATTGTGCGGGTGATCATCGCGCTGGCCAAAAGCATGGGCATGCAGGTGCACGCCGAGGGCATCGAGCAAATGGAACAGGCGCGGTTCCTGCTCGATCAGGATTGCGATCTCGGCCAGGGCTACTGGTTTGGCCGGCCGGTGCCGGCGGAGCAACTGGATCGGGCGCGGGCTCCGGTGATTGGCTGATATGTGGCGAGGGGGCTTGTGTGGCGAGGGGGCTTGCCCCCGTCGGGTGGCGAAGCCGCCCCAAAATGCCTGATACACCGCACTAGCAGAATTTACGACTGCTTCGCAGCCGAACGGGGGGCAAGCCCCTCGCCACGGGGTTTTGTGGGGCTTTCGAAAATGTGAAATCCCGCGCAAGCCCTTGTCCCTTCAAATAATACTTTCTGGTTATATAAACATTCTTAAATAGTCTTTTTAAGAATATCCGCGCCTATCTACTATTGGTCCCACGCCGCAAGCAGTGCCGCCACTGCCAGGCAACCTCTCAGTCGAAGGAGCAGCACCATGAGCGCATCCCTACGTAGCGTTGACGGCCAGGACGAAGCAACCATTTTGCGTGAGATCCAAAGCGCACTGCGCGACCTGCGTTTCGGCGCGGTGGAAATCACCGTGCACAACGCGCAGGTGGTTCAGATCGAACGCAAAGAGAAATTCCGCCTGCAAAACCCGGCCCACAAGCCGAGCTGAGACGCCTTATTCGCAACACCCGAAAATCGCCGCCTCATGCTGCGATTTTGCTGACCGGCAACCGCAACGCCAGCACCTCATAAGAAAAAGCCAACACCACAGAATTCCAGGAGCTTTCACCATGTCGTCGATTCGTCATTTCGCTTTGGCCGCGCTGGCCAGTGCCCTTTTTGCTGGTACCGCGGTTGCCAAGGATTACGAGCTGCTAAACGTTTCGTACGACCCGACGCGTGAGCTGTATCAGGACTACAACGCTGAGTTCATCAACTTCTGGAAGAAAGAGCACGCGGGCGACAACGTCAAAATCCAGCAATCCCACGGCGGTTCCGGCAAGCAGGGGCGTGCGGTGATTGATGGTTTGCGCGCTGACGTCGTGACCCTGGCGCTGGCCGGTGACATCGACGAAATCGCCAAACTCGGCAAAACCCTGCCGGCCGACTGGCAGACACGTCTGCCGGATGCGAGCACGCCTTACACCTCGACCATCGTGTTTCTGGTGCGCAAGGGCAACCCGAAAGGCATCAAGGACTGGGGCGATCTGGTCAAGAACGACGTTTCGGTGATCACTCCCAATCCGAAAACTTCCGGCGGTGCGCGCTGGAACTTCCTCGCGGCGTGGGCCTATGGTCTGAAGGCCAATGGCGGCGACGAAGGCAAAGCCAAAGAATATGTGCAAACTCTGTTCAAGCACGTGCCCGTGCTGGACACCGGCGCGCGCGGTTCGACCATCACCTTCGTCAACAACGGTCAGGGCGACGTGTTGCTGGCCTGGGAAAACGAAGCGTTCCTGGCGCTGAAAGAAGACGGTGGCGCCGACAAATTCGACATCGTCGTGCCGTCGCTGTCGATCCTTGCCGAGCCGCCAGTGGCCGTGGTCGACAAGAACGCCGAGAAGAAGGGCAACGAGCAAATCGCCGAGGCGTACCTCAAGCATCTGTACAGCCCGGCCGGTCAGGAAATCGCTGCGAAAAACTTCTACCGTCCGCGTGACAAAGACGTCGCGGCGAAGTATTCCAAGCAGTTCCCGACGCTGGACCTGGTGACCATCGACAAAGACTTCGGCGGCTGGAAAACTGCGCAACCGAAATTCTTCAATGACGGTGGCGTGTTCGACCAGATTTACCAGGCGCAGTAAGCAGTAAGCTGATTCAAAACGGGCCTTATGCCCAGGCACGAAACATGTGGGAGCGGACTTTTGTGGTGAGGGGATTTATCCCCGCTGGACTGCGCAGCAGGCCCGTTTTCAGGGTCCACTTCGCCGCCCAACGGGGATAAATCCCCTCGCCACAGGGCCTGCTCCCACATTGATGCGTTATTGACCAAGGACTTTTATGTCGCGTCGTATCTCCCCCGTCATACCCGGCTTCGGGCTGACGCTGGGCTACACCTTGGTGTACCTCAGCCTGATTGTGCTTATTCCACTGGCGGCGATGTTCGTGCATGCCGCTCAACTCACCTGGGATCAGTTCTGGACGATCATCACCGCGCCACGGGTGCTGGCGGCGTTGAAGCTGAGCTTCGGCACCGCGCTGTACGCGGCGATCATCAACGGCATCATCGGCACGCTGCTGGCCTGGGTGCTGGTGCGCTACACCTTCCCCGGTCGCAAGATCATCGACGCGATGATCGACCTGCCGTTCGCGCTGCCGACGGCGGTGGCCGGTATCGCCCTGACCGCGCTGTACACGCCGACCGGTCTGGTCGGGCAGTTCGCCGCCGACATGGGTTTCAAAATCGCCTACACCCCGCTCGGCATCACCCTCGCGCTGACCTTCGTCACGCTGCCGTTCGTGGTGCGCACGGTGCAACCGGTGCTGGCCGACATTCCACGTGAAGTCGAAGAAGCCGCCGCGTGCCTGGGCGCCAAACCGCTGCAAGTGTTTCGCCACATCCTCGTGCCGGCGCTGCTGCCCGCGTGGCTGACCGGGTTTGCCCTGGCGTTTGCGCGTGGCGTCGGCGAGTACGGTTCGGTGATTTTCATCGCCGGCAACATGCCGATGAAAACCGAGATCCTGCCGCTGCTGATCATGGTCAAACTCGACCAATACGACTACACCGGCGCCACTTCCATCGGCGTGCTGATGCTGGTGGTTTCCTTCGTCCTGTTGCTGCTGATCAACTTGCTGCAGCGGCGCATCGAAACCCCATAAGGAGGCGCCAACCATGTCCCAATCGTCTATTGCGGCCGCCTCTTCGGCCAACGCCGCCCGCCGTGGCAGCGCAACCTCGCGGCGCATCCTGATCGGCCTGTGCTGGCTGGTGTTTATCCTGTTTCTCGGTCTGCCGCTGTTCATCGTGGTGTCGCAGGGATTGAAGAATGGCCTCGGCACGTTCTTCGCCGCGATCTTTGAACCCGATGCCTTGTCGGCACTGAAACTGACCGTGATCGCCGTGCTGATTTCGGTGCCGCTGAACGTGGTGTTCGGCGTCAGCGCGGCGTGGTGCGTGAGCAAATATTCGTTCCGCGGCAAGAGCATGCTGGTGACGCTGATCGACTTGCCGTTCTCGGTGTCGCCAGTGATTGCCGGTCTGGTCTACGTGTTGATGTTCGGCGCTCAGGGCCTGTTCGGGCCGTGGTTGCAGGACCACGACATCCAGATCGTCTTCGCCCTGCCGGGCATCGTCCTGGCGACGATTTTCGTTACCGTGCCGTTCGTGGCGCGTGAGTTGATCCCGCTGATGCAGGAACAAGGCACGCAGGAAGAAGAGGCCGCGCGCCTGCTCGGTGCCAATGGCTGGCAGATGTTCTGGCACGTCACCGTTCCCAATATCAAATGGGGCCTGATCTACGGCGTGGTGCTGTGTACCGCGCGGGCGATGGGTGAGTTCGGTGCGGTGTCGGTGGTTTCCGGGCACATTCGCGGCGTGACCAACACCTTGCCGCTGCACGTCGAGATCCTCTACAACGAATACAACCACGTGGCCGCGTTCGCTGTGGCGAGCCTGTTGCTGATCATGGCGCTCTTCATCCTGCTGCTGAAGCAGTGGAGCGAAAACCGCATTAACCGCCTGCGCGCCAGCGCCGCGGAGGAATAACTCATGTCGATCGAAGTGCGTAACGTCAGCAAGAATTTCAATGCGTTCAAGGCGCTGGACAACATCAGCCTGGACATTCAGAGCGGCGAACTCGTGGCGCTGCTTGGCCCGTCCGGTTGCGGCAAAACCACGCTGTTGCGGATCATCGCCGGGCTGGAAACACCCGATCAGGGCAACATCGTGTTCCACGGTGAAGACGTTTCCGGCCACGACGTGCGTGATCGCAACGTCGGTTTTGTGTTCCAGCATTACGCCTTGTTCCGCCACATGACCGTATTCGACAACGTCGCATTCGGCCTGCGCATGAAACCGAAAAACCAGCGCCCGAGCGAAAGCCAGATCGCGGTGAAAGTGCATGAACTGCTGAATATGGTGCAACTCGACTGGCTCTCGGACCGCTACCCGGAGCAACTGTCCGGTGGCCAGCGTCAGCGCATCGCGTTGGCCCGTGCCTTGGCGGTCGAACCGAAAGTGCTGCTGCTCGACGAGCCTTTCGGTGCGCTGGATGCCAAGGTTCGTAAAGAGCTGCGTCGCTGGTTGGCGCGCCTGCACGAAGACATCAACCTGACCTCGGTGTTTGTCACCCACGACCAGGAAGAAGCGATGGAAGTCGCCGATCGCATCGTCGTGATGAACAAAGGCGTGATCGAGCAGATCGGCTCGCCGGGTGAAGTCTACGAGAACCCGGCCAGTGATTTTGTTTACCACTTCCTCGGCGACTCGAATCGGCTGCACCTGGGCGACGACAAACACGTGCTGTTCCGCCCGCACGAAGTGTCGCTGTCGCGCCATGAGATCGAAGACCACCACGCCGCCGAAGTGCGCGACATCCGGCCGCTGGGCGCGACCACGCGGGTGACGTTGAAAGTCGAAGGGCAGAGCGAATTGATCGAGGCCGAAGTGGTGAAGGACCACGACAGCCTGGTCGGTCTGGCCAAGGGTGAGACGCTGTTTTTCAAACCCAAGGTCTGGCAGAAAGTCGCCAATATCTAAGATCAAAAGCTTCGCGGGCAAGCCTCGCTCCTACAGGTCAACGTTGTCATCACGACCGACAAAAACCCTGTAGGAGCGAGGCTTGCCCGCGAAAGCGATCTAGACAGCAGCACGCTTCGGATTGACCCGCACACCCCCCACCCGCGCCTCGATCTGCTCTTTGAGGTCATGCCGTAACCCCAACAAAAACGCCAGTTCAACCACCACGAACAATGGCCCGACAATCAGCCCCGTCACGTCATCGACAAACGCCGGTTTGCGTCCTTCGTAATGGTGCCCGACAAACTGGATCACCCAGCCAATCACAAACATCGCCACGCCGCTGCTCAGCCAGAGCAGGGTGCTTTGCTGCGCCAGCGCTTGCCCGGCCCACACGCACAAGCCCAGCAAAACCGTCATCAATACGCCGAGGCGCAACTCCAGGCGCAGGTAAAACCATGCCGATGCCAGCGCCACCAGCATCGCCGGCGACAGCCAGCCGCCGGCCCATTGCGGCCGCGAGAGCAACACCGCGACGGCCAGCACAATCAGCGGAATGCCGATAAAGTGCGTGACGATGTTGCGCGGGTCGCGGTGGTAGGCGGCGTATTGACTGAGATGGTCAACGAGGCTTTTCATTGTTATTCCTCCTGTAGGGTGAGGGATCATGCGCCGGGTTCAGTGCTCGCTCTGTCAGCCAGGCGACAATTTCCAGGAGATTCAATGGACATGCAGGTTTGGCGTGCGCGCCTGATGAGTGGGCAGTGGTTCAGCCATTTACCTGTTCTGTTACAGGATAGTCTGCTGGCGGCGGCGCGGTTGCGGCGCCTGACGGCGGGGCAGTTGCTGTTCAAACGTGGGGATGCGCCGTGTGGTTTGTACGCGGTGCTCGAAGGTTCGGTGCGCATCGGCACGGTCAGCGAGCAGGGCAAAGAGGCGTTGCTGAGTCTGGTCGAGGCGCCGCACTGGTTCGGCGAAATCTGCCTGTTCGATGGCCAGCCACGCACCCACGATGCCTTCAGCGCCGGGCCGTGCACCTTGCTGCACATCCCGCAAACCACGCTGCTGAAATTGCTCGATGAGCAACCGTTGTACTGGCGGCAACTGGCGCTGCTGATGAGCCACAAACTGCGCCTGACGTTCATCAACCTCGAACAGCTGAGCCTGATGCCGGCCCCGGCCCGCCTGGCCCATCGCTTGCTGATGATCGCCGAGGGCTACGGCGAAATCGATCCGCCACGCCGGGTTTTGCAACTGCCGCAGGAGCAACTGGCGTCGATGCTGTCGCTGTCGCGCCAGACCACCAATCAACTGCTCAAAGAGCTGCAGGCGCAGAGAATTATTGACCTGAGGTATGGCGAGATCGAAATCCTCGACGCCGAGCGACTGCGCGCGTTGACTGCGATCTGATCAACAAACCGGCACTTGCCAAAATCTCACTGCCAACCCGGTCCTTGACTCAAATCTCACTGCCAACCCGGCCCTTGCCTCAAATCTCAATGCCAACCCCGCCCCTGTGGGAGCTGAGCTTGCTCGCGATGGCGTCGGGTCAGCCAACGTTGAAGGTGACTGACACTACGCCTTCGCGAGCAAGCTCAGCTCCTACAGGGTTCGGGGAGAGTTTGAGTTGAAGTCGGTTTTCGGTTGACCTACGAACCGCGATACGTCGAGAAGCCATACGGGCTCAGCAACAACGGAATGTGGTAATGCTGGTCCGTCTGCTTGACCTCGAAAATCACCGGAATTTCCGGGAAAAACGTCTCGTGTTTAGTCTTCTGGAAATACTCGCCAGTCTTGAACACCACCCGGTATTCGCCCTTCTCGAACGGTTTGTCCGCCGGAAACAGTTCGCCAATACGTCCCTGTTCGTTAGTGGTGCCCTGAGCCAGCGGCTGCCAATTCTGCCCAACGTGTTTTTCCAGCGTCACGTTGACGCCCGGTGACGGCAGACCGTTTTCCAGATTGAGCACATGCACGCTCAACGGATTGCCGGCCGCCAGGGCCAGGCTCGACAGGCTGCCGAGGGCGAGGGCGGCGAAAGTCATGCGGAACAGGTTCATTTTGAAGCTCCTTGGTTTGAAGGTTTGATCTGCAGGCCGGCGACTGTCGCCGCTTTGATTGCGCAGTTTTCGTCTTGCTCGCCGCCACCGGAACCGGCTACGCCGAGCGCGCCGACCAGCTCATCGCCGGCAAACAGCGGCACACCGCCGCCCAGCAGCAGCAATTCGTCGAGGGTATTGAGGTTGGCCGCTTCAGGATTGCTGCGCGCGCGTTCGGCGAACAATCGTGTCGGGTTTTTTGTCGACAGCGCGGTGTAGGCTTTGCGTTGGCTGGCGGCGGTGTTGTGCGGGCCGATACCGTCAGCGCGCAAGGTCACCAGCAGGTTGCCGCCACGGTCCAGCACCGACACCGTGCCGGTGCAACTGGCCAACGTGGCATCGGCCAATTGGCGCGCGGTGCGCAGATCAAGGTCGGCGTGGCGCGGCAGTTCGGCGGCGGCAAATGCGCTGCCGGTCAGCCCGGTGGCGAGGCTCAAGACAAGGGTTCTCAACAGCATGGGGGCAGCTCCGGAAAATCAGGAGGCCACCTTATCCAGGCTTTTTTGCACAACTCCGTCAGCATGATTACAAGTTTGTAATGGGCAATTCGCCCGAAGGCGCCTAGCCTGTCGCTCTGATCAATCGAGGTGTGCCATGCGTGTCCTGTTAGTGGAAGACAAACCAGCCGTCGCCAAACAACTGGCCAATGCCTTGGGCGAGGCGAGCTATTCGGTGGATATAGCCAACGACGGCATGCATGCCCGACGCCTGATCGAGTCGGGCGAATACGACCTGATCATCCTCGACGTCATGCTCCCGGGCCTCAACGGCTGGCAGCTGCAGCAGCAAATCCGCAAACTCGGCGAAACCCCAGTGCTGTTCCTCACCACCACCGACGGCATCGAAGATCGCCTGCGCGGCCTGGAATTGCATGAGGATGATTACCTGCTCAAACCGTTCGCAATGAGTGCTCTGGTGGCGCGAGTGCGCAAGTTGTTGCGGCGTGATCGCGGGCGGTGAGAGATACAAAGATCGAAAGGCTGCGCGCTCGTAACGCGGCTCGTGGGACGACGAAAAGCCAACATTTTTCTGTGCTAGCGCTGTGCCTACTGTCAGATCTGACAGTAGATAACCTCAGAGCGACGATGCAAAAATCCAAATGTCGATACGACATTTCTCGGAGATTTCATCATGAGCACTGAACAAGGAAATAATCAGATTCCGCCTGCTCCCGTCATTGAGTTTCCAAAGAACGATGCTGTTGTTAAAAGCCCCGTGAAATTTGGGGGCACGGGTATGAACGAATGGTGGGTATGGATCAAATTTTCTGAGACAGCCAATATTTACGAGCCCGTACGGCCTGAAGTGAGATGGGAAGGAACGGTGACACTGCCTCCCGGTCGATACACTGTCCGTGCACTCCAGGAGTACAATCGCCAGCGCTCCGAGTACACACCGGAACTTAGTTTTTTTGTTGTTGAGTAATGGCTTCAGTTTGCAAAAAATTGCCTTCGCGGGCAGGTTCGCTCACACAGTGGTTTTGCGAGGTCAGTGGATTTTGCTTCCACTGAAGATCAATTGTGGGAGCGAGCCTGCTCGCGAAGGGGCCAACCAATAACACACCTTCTGGATCCCTCACCGCAACCCATCCCGAAACTGCCCCGGCGTCATCCCCGTCCAGCGTTTGAACGCGCGGCTGAAGCTGCTGGTGTCGGCAAACCCGAGCAAATAACTCACTTCACTCAAAGAGCATTGCGGATCGCGCAGGTGCAGCAGCGCGAGGTTTTCGCGGCTTTCGTTGAGCAGCGTGTCGAACCGGCAGCCTTCGTCGGCCAAGTGCCGTTGCAGGCTGCGCAGGCTCAGGTGCAGGGTCTGGGCGATGCGTTCGGCGCTGGGTTCGCCTTCGGGCAGTTGCTCTTCAATCGCGTCGCGCACTTTGCGCTCCCAGGTCAGCGGTTTGAGCTGCGCGAGGGTGCGCTTGAGCACGGTTTCGTTGTGTTCGGCGAGTTCCGGGTTGGCGTCGTCGAGGTGACTTTCGAAGTCGATGAGGGCGAATTCGAGGCGATCTTCCTCGGCAGCAAAATGCACCGGCGAGCGGAACACCTTGTGCCATTGGTGCGGGTCCGCCGGTTCCGGCCGGCGCAAATACACCGCCAGCGGCGCATATTCGCGGCCCAGCCGATTGCGGCAGGTGCGCACGTAGATCGCGGCGAAAGCATCGATGGCTTCAAAGGCTGGCGCGGGATTGCCTGACGGAACTTTCAGATGAAAACGGTAGCGGTCCTCGGCGCGAATCAGTTCCAGTTCCAGCGCATCGCTGACCACTTGGTGATAACGCACGATGCGCTCGAACACCTCACGCAAACTGGCGCTGGCCACCAGCGCATAACCGAGCGCATGGAACGTGGTCGGGCTGACGAAACGCGACACGCGCAGGCCGATTGCCGGATCGCCGCTGACTTGCACGGCGATTTCCCACAGGCGCGTGGTGTTGGACAACGGATAACGGGCGTTAGGGTCGTCCATCAACTGCGGGTCGAGCCCCGCCTGTTGGCACAGAGCGGTGCTGTCCAGGCCCAGCGCATCGAGCTGCTTGCGCAGGGCGCGGGTCCAACTGGCGAGGGAGGTCGGTTCAGTCATGTTGATTGGCGCTTCCGGTCAACAGGTTGGCGCTCACGGCTACTACACTTGCAGAGTTCACAAGCGAGGATGTGAGCATCAATAACCAGAGGATGGAAGCATGGACGGTACTTCTGCAAGTCCCCAGCGACTGAATGCAGGCCAGCGATCAGCGCATATTCGCGAAGTGGTGCTGGCCAGAGGCGTTGAACTGCGCAAACGCTACCCGATTCTTGATCATCAGGACGCCTTGGGCGCCGGCATTCTGGCCTTCGCGCTGGCCGGGATGATTGGTTCGGCGGCGCTCTACATCAGCGGCCACATGGCGTGGTGGGTGTGCCTGCTGCTCAACGCGTTTTTCGCGTCGTTGACCCACGAGCTCGAGCACGACCTGATCCACAGCATGTATTTCCGCAAACAACGCGTGCCGCACAACCTGATGATGGGCCTGGTGTGGCTGGCGCGGCCGAGCACGATCAACCCGTGGATTCGGCGGCATCTGCACCTCAACCATCACAAAGTCTCCGGCACTGAAAGCGACATGGAAGAACGCGCCATCACCAACGGCGAGCCGTGGGGCCTCGCGCGATTATTGATGGTCGGCGACAACATGATGTCGGCGTTCATCCGCCTGTTGCGGGCGAAAACCTTGGCGCACAAGCTGAGTATTTTGAAGCGCGTGCTCAAGGTTTACGCGCCGTTGGCGTTGCTGCATTGGGGCGCGTGGTACGTGTTTCTGGGCTTCCATGCGGCCAACGGCGTCGCCCACTTGCTCGGCGCACCGATCGAATGGTCGGCGACCACGTTGTCAGTGATGCACGTCATCGACATCGCGGTAGTGGTGATCATCGGCCCGAACGTGCTGCGCACTTTTTGCCTGCACTTTGTCAGCTCCAACATGCATTACTACGGCGATATCGAGCCGGGCAATGTGATCCAGCAAACCCAAGTGCTGAATCCATGGTGGATGTGGCCGCTGCAGGCGTTCTGCTTCAACTTCGGCAGCAGCCACGGGATTCATCATTTCGTGGTGAAAGAACCCTTCTACATCCGCCAGATGACCGTGCCGGTGGCGCATAAAGTCATGCGCGAGATGGGCGTTCGGTTCAATGACTTCGGCACCTTTGCCCGGGCGAACCGCTTTGTGCGCAAGGAAGAAACACAGTCGCAACCGCTAGACGGTGTGCGGGTCTGATGGCCTCTTCGCGGGCAAGCCTCGCTCCCACGTGAACGACCATCACCTGTAGGAGCGAGGCTTGCCCGCGAAGGCGTCGCCCCTTCAGCAAGCAATAAACGACAGCGGCAGATCCCGGATCTGCACCGCTGCGCTCGGTTGGTAATGGTCGTCGCTGGTGAGTTCGTGCAGCAGTTCTTCGCGCAGTTGGTGGAAGTCGAAACTGCTGCGCTGGCGCGGGTGGGGCAGGGCGATGTCGACCACTTGTTTGATCCGGCCGGGGCGCGGCTCCATGACTACCACGCGGTCGGCGAGGAAGATGGCTTCTTCGACATCGTGCGTCACCAGAATGGTGGTGATTTTCGCCCGCGCGCGGATCGCCAGCAGTTCGTCCTGCATCTGCTGGCGGGTCAGCGCATCGAGGGCGCCGAAGGGTTCGTCGAGCAGCAGGATCCGTGGGCTGGCGACCAGTCCGCGGGCGATTGCTACCCTTTGCGCCATGCCGCCGGAGAGCTGATGCGGGTAGGCGCGGGTGAAGTCGGTGAGGCCCACCAGTTCGATGAAGTCGTTTACGCGCTGGTGTTTTTGCTCGGCGCTCAGTGGCTCGTTGACCAGGCCCAAACCGATGTTGTCGGCGACCGTCAGCCACGGGAACAAGCGGTGTTCCTGGAAGACGATCCCGCGTTCGCTGCCGATGCCGCTGACGGCTTTGCCGTCCACGCTGATGTGCCCGCGAAATTCGGTGTCGAGCCCGACCAGCAATCGCAGCAAGGTCGATTTGCCGCAGCCGCTGGAGCCGACGATGGCGACGAATTCGCCCTCGGCAATGTCCAGGTTGAATTCGCGAATCGCTTCCAGTTCGAAGCCGTCGACGTCGAAGGATTTGCCGACATGGTTGAAGCTGACAATCGGTGCGTTCATGCGTGTCTCCAGCGAGTGGCGCGGATTTCCAGGCGTTGGCCAATAAGGTTGAGGAGCGCGCCGGTAAGGCCGACCAGCAGCATGCCGGCCATGATCAGGTCCATGCGCAGCAGTTGTTGCGCGCCGATCATCTGGCTGCCGATGCCGCCGTTGGACGGCATGAAATATTCGGCGCCAATGGTGCCGAGCCAGGCGTAGATCAGGCTCAGGCGCAGGCCGGCGAAAATCCCTGGCGCGGCACCCGGCAAGACCAAGCGGCGCAGGCGTTGTGCCAAGGTCAGGCGCAGCACTTGCGCCGCTTCATTGAGTTGCGGCGAGAGGTTGGCGACGCTGCGTTGGGTGGCGATGAACAGCGGGAAAAACGCCGCGAGCGCGACGAACACCCACTTGGCCAATTCGCCCAGACCGAACCACGCGGTCAGCAGCGGCACCCAGGCGAAAATCGCAATCTGGCGGATCGCCGCGAGGGTCGGGCCGAGCACTCGTTCACTGCTGCGCGACAACCCGAGCAGCAAACCGACGGCAAATCCGAGACCGCCACCGAGCAGCAAACCGCCGAGCGTGCGCCCCAGGCTCAGGGCCATGCCGCCGATCAACGTGCCATCGAGCAAGCCATGCCCAGTGGTTTCCAGCACCACCAGTGGGCTGACCAAAATGTTCGCGTCGACCCATTGCTGATCCGACGCCACTTGCCACAGCGCCAGCAGCGCTAACGGCAGCAGCCACGGTTGCAGCCGTTGCCAACCGGCATAACGCGGGCCACGACGAATTTCTGCGGTCGCCGGGTGCGGCCAGTGCACCAGTTTTTTGTCGAGCCAACCGATGCCGCGATCCATCGTCACGCCGATCAAACCGATGACCACGATCACCACAAAAACAATGTCGAGCATGAACAACTGCCGCGCCCACACCATCAGAAAACCGATGCCTTCGCTGGAGGCCAGCAACTCCACCGCGAGCAACGACGTCCAACCGGCAGCCAATGCCAACCGCACGCCAGCCATGAATGCCGGCAGCGCGGCGGGCAGCACCAGGCGCCGGATCAACACGTGAGTCGGCAGGCGCAGGACGGCAGCGGCTTCGCGCAATTTCGGTTGTGCATCGCGCACGCCGACCAGCGTATGCAGGGTCACGGGAACCACAATCGCCTTCACCAGCACCACCAGTTTCAGCGTTTCGCCAATGCCGAAAAACACCATGAACAGCGGAATCCACGCCAGCGTCGGCACCTGCGCCAAACCGGCGAATGTCGGAAACACCAGACGCTCCAGACGTCGGCTGAAACCCAGCGCCGCACCCAACGCCGCGCCCGCGCTGACCCCGGCGAGCAAACCCCAGAACAGTCGTTGCAGGCTGATCCACAAGTGCCCCCAAATTTCACCTTGGGCCAGTTCGACCGCGCTGTTCCACACCAGCGATGGCGCCGGGAGAATTTGCTCGCTCATCCAGTGATTGCGGCTGGCCAGCCACCAAAGGGCAAACAGGCTGATGGGCAATAACCATGGCAGCAGGCGTTGGCTGACGCTGGGCCACACGCGCCGACGATTGAGCGGCGGCGCGGCCAGCGGCAGGCTGAGAAGGGAAACACGGGCCATGGGTGACCTCCGTTTTTGACCTTGTGTAGGAGCGAGGCTTGCCCGCGAAGGCGATGTGACGGTCCAGCATCAATGTTGAATGTGACGGCCTCTTCGCGGGCAAGCCTCGCTCCTACAGGGCTTCGATGTATGCAAAATTGATCTATAAAAAATTGAATCAATGCTATTGGGAGATAAGCGAGACCATTTAAGGCTTCCAGCCCATACGCATCCAATGCATTCGAAGAATATTTTCGATGCTGTTTATGCATACCCTCCGCAGAGCCGCGCTTTCCCTCGCATAGATCCAGATGATCTAAAAATGTGAATTTATAGTATTTAAGTGTCGCGACCGATTCAGCCTACGTTCTGCTCCTCAACGCCGTCGTCACCAGGAGCCGCACCCATGAATCGTCCCTTCAAACGTGTCATCAATCTGTTTGCCGCACCGGCGCTGGCAGGGTTAATCGCACTCAGCGCGCAGGCCGCTGAACTCAAGGAAATTCGCATCGCTGTGCCCGACCTTAGCGCCGGTACGCAGAACAGCGGCGGCGGGATTACCGATGTTTTGCGTGACCAGCAGATCCTCGAAAAGGCCTTCGCCGATCAAGGCATCAAGATTCAGTGGAGCTTCTTCAAGGGCGCCGGCCCGGTGATCAACGAGGCATTCGCCAACGGCCAGGTTGACCTCGCCTACCTCGGCGATCTGGCGGCGATTATCGGCAGGTCCAACGGCCTCGACACCCGGCTGCTCAGCGCCACCGCGCGTGGGGTCAAACAGTATTTGGGCGTGGTCCCCGGTTCGGGGATCAAGACGCTGCAAGACCTCAAAGGTAAACGCGTGGCGATTTTCCGTGGCACCGCCACGCAGTTGTCGTTCGATGCGGCGTTGGCCAGTCAGGGTTTGAGCGAGAAGGATGTGAAGGTCATCAACCTCGATTTCAGCGGCGCGGTAGCGGCGTTGGCGGCCAAGCAGATCGACGCGTCGTGGGGCAGCTCCGGGCTGACCGCGTTGCAGGCCAAAGGGCTGGCCGAGTTGCCGCTCAACACCAAGGACCTCGGCGGCGCGGGCAGTGTGCAAGCGGTGCTGGTTGGCAGTGGCAAGTTTGTCGACGAACACCCGGAAGCGGTTGCGAAACTGCTCAAGGCACAGCAGCAAGCGGTGGAATGGCTGACCCAGGACGCCAACAAGGACGCCTACATTCAGCTGGTTTCGGGGCTGGCGAGTTATCCACCGATCATTCTTCAGCAGGATTTGGAGGATCAGAAGCTCAGCGAAGTTTTCCCCTCGACGCTGGACCCGGTGTTCCTCGGCAAATTGCAGGATTCGGTGGATCTGGCGGCGCAGCAGCGGCTGATCCGCAAGCCGTTCAAAGTGAGCGACTGGGTGGCGCCGGAGTTGGCAGCCGCGAAGCTCTGAGATTTCAAGCGTCTGTTCGCACGTCTTCGCGGGCAAGCCTCGCTCCTACAGGGCTTGCGCAAGCACTGTGGGAGCAAGGCTTGCCCGCGAAGAGGCCCTAAACCGCGACGCTGATCTGCTGCTTATCCACAGCCACCAACGTCTCGATCATCGCCCTTGCGGCCGGCGACAATCTGAATCCGGTGCGGCTGACAATCCCGCATCGCGCGTTCATGCTTTCGATGTTCTGAGGCAAATTGCGCCAGTGCAGCAGCACCAGCGAACCCTGCACCACGTCCTCGATAAACGCCTCTTCGGTGCCAATCCCAATCGCGTTCGACTGCAACACGATCTTCACCAGCGCCGGGAAGTGTTCAGTCTCGATGGTCGGTGAAAAATCCATCCGTCCACTGAGGTTCGCCAGCAGTTTGCGGATGCCCGGCGGGATCAGCGTGGTCGCCAGCGGATAGTCGAACATGTCATTGGTCGAGAGGCTGTCCTTGACCAGCAACGGATGCCCCGGCCGGCAGAAAAATACGCCGCGCTTGGGCGTCAGTGCCTGAGTCTGGAAGTTCGGGTCAGCCTCGAAATGGCGGATGTCGGCGATGAAGAATTCGATCTCTTCGCGGCTTAACGCGCGGCTGAGTTTTTCCCAGTTATCCACTTGAAAACAGGTGC
Source organism: Pseudomonas prosekii (assembly GCF_900105155.1). NCBI lineage: Bacteria > Pseudomonadati > Pseudomonadota > Gammaproteobacteria > Pseudomonadales > Pseudomonadaceae > Pseudomonas > Pseudomonas prosekii. The sequence continues at coordinate 2,553,734 of NZ_LT629762.1, read as the reverse complement.
GCACTTTCGGGTGCGCGTTGATGAATTGCGCCACTGCATCCGGCACCAGTTTCACCGCCGGCGCCGGGCCGCAACCGAAGCGCAATTCGCCGGCATCGAGCTTGGTCATCTGCGTCACTTCCGCGCTGAGCAGCGCCGCGCCTTGCACCAGGGTCAAGGCATGTTGCAGCACCACCTGGCCCTCGGGGGTGGGGCGCAAATCCTTGTTGCCACGGTCCACCAGCACGCACCCGAACTCTTGCTCCAGCCCTTGAATACTGCGGCTGAACGCCGGTTGAGTGATGCCCATGGCGTCGGCCGCGCGGACAAAACTGCGGTGTTCGTTGAGGGCAATGAAGTAGCGCAACTGGCGAAGATCCATATGCTTTTCCGGCATCCTAAAAATAGCTCGAAGGCATTTGCGACGAGGGTTGCATGAGGTTTTAAATGCAAGCTCTTATTCCGTCAACGAAGCATGCGAATATCTGTTAGATCTAAATTGAATATGGATAGAGTATTGTTTCGCTGGCGTTCAACCGTCAGCAGTCCGATCGAGGGTCTACCCATGAGCAATGCCGCTTTAGCTGTAAAACCCGCTGTCCACGCACTCGAAATCCACCCGGTAGCCGGTCGTATCGGCGCCGAGATTCGCGGCGTGCACCTTTCCGGTGAACTGGACGCCGCCACCGTCGAAGCCATTCAGCAAGCGCTGATCGAGTACAAAGTAGTGTTCTTCCGCGAGCAGACGCACCTCGACGATCAGCGTCAGGAAGCCTTCGCGCACTTGCTCGGCGAGCCGGTGGCGCACCCGACCGTGCCGGTGCGCGACGGCACCCGTTACCTGCTGGAACTCGATGGCGCCGAAGGTCAGCGCGCCAACTCCTGGCACACCGACGTGACCTTCGTTGACGCGTACCCGAAAGCCTCGATCCTGCGCTCGGTGGTCGCCCCGGCTTACGGCGGCGACACCGTGTGGGCCAACACCGCGACCGCTTACAACGAACTGGCGCCGGAACTGCGTGAACTCGCCGACAAACTGACCGCGGTGCACAGCAACGAATATGACTACGCCAGCGCCAAGCCCGACGTGTCGGCGGAGAAGCTTGAGCGCTACCGCAAAGTCTTCACCTCCACGGTTTACGAGACCGAGCACCCGGTGGTTCGTGTGCACCCGATCAGCGGCGAAAAGAGCTTGCTGCTCGGGCATTTTGTGAAGCGCATCAAGGGTTACTCGCAAGCGGATTCGGCGCACTTGTTCGGGCTGCTGCAAAGCCATGTCACTCGTCTGGAAAACACCGTTCGCTGGCGCTGGCAGGCTGGTGATGTGGCGATCTGGGATAACCGTTCGACCCAGCATTACGCGGTGGATGATTACGGAACTCAGGACCGCGTGGTGCGCCGGGTGACGTTGAAAGGTGAAGTGCCGCTGGGCGTGGCGGGGCAGCGTAGCCAGACGATCAAAGGAGCGGAAATCGCCGGAGTCTGATCTGCCGCCATCGCCAGCAGGCTCGCTCCCACAGTGGATTGGTGTGTGTCACAACATCAGTGAATAGGCACAAACCCTGTGGGAGCGAGCTTACTCGCGAAAGCGGTGTATCCATCAATATATTTATCGACTGACACTGCGCCATCGCGAGCAAGCTCGCTCCCACAGTTGATCGGCTACCACACGCCGATCTGGACCATTTTCTCGGTTTCCGGCTCGCCATAACGGAAGCGCTGCCCGCGCAGGTCAATCTCCTGATGGCTGATCGTGGTCCGGCGTTTCAACCCGCGCAGCCACTCGAACAAATACCCTGCATGCTCCTCGCGCACCGCCGCGAACGCCGGGTCCGCGCCCAGATCGTGCAATTCCTGCGGATCATTCAGCAGGTCAAACAACTGTGGGCGAAAGCCGTCATACGCCAGGTATTTCCAGCGCTCGCTGCGGACCATGGTCATGCGACAGCGGTCGATCGGTTGCGCCAGTCGCTCGCGCGCCGGCGCCTGAAACGCGTAGTCGTATTCACTGATCGCATAGCGCCGCCAATCGGTTTCGACGCCGTGCAGCAACGGGATCAGCGAACGGCCTTCGAGCCGGTGATCGGCGCTGGGCAAACCGAGGGCCTGAAGAAATGTCGGCAAGGCATCGATGGTTTCCACCAGTCGATCATCCACCGAACCACGGGTGACATCCGCCGCCGCCCTCGGGTCGCGCACGATCAGCGGAATGCCCACCGCTGGCTCGAGCAAAAACTCTTTCTCGCCCAAATAGTGATCGCCGAGGAAGTCGCCGTGGTCGCTGGTGAAGACAATCAGCGTGTCGTCCCAGCGACCATTGCTCTGGAGAAAATCGAACAGGCGCCCGAGCTGGTCATCGACCTGTTTGATCAAGCCCATGTAGGTCGGCACCACGTTCAACCGCACCTCGTCGCGGGAAAAATTCAGGCTCTCCTCATGTTGACGAAACGCCTCGTACACCGGGTGATCGCTGGCTTCACCGGCCGCCGCGCGCACCGGGGCAATCACTTGATCGGCGCCGTACAGCGCGTGATACGGCGCCGGGGCGATGTAGGGCCAGTGCGGCTTGATGTACGACAGGTGCAGGCACCACGGCTGCGCGCCTTGCTCGGCGATAAAGTCGATGGCGCGGTCGGTGGTGTAGACCGTCTCCGAATGCTGCTCGGGGACGCGCGCGGGCAGATGGGCGTTGCGCATTTGCCAGCCGCTGAGGATTTCGCCGTTATCACCTTCGGCGGCATTCGCCCAGTCGTGCCATGGGTTGAGCCCGTCGAAACCGTGTTCGCGCAGGTAATGCGTGTAGGGCGCGGACTCGCGTTTGTCGGCGAAAATCGGGTCGTCGGGGAAGATCCCGTCGTGGCGCAAGAACGCCTCGAAGCCGACTTCGTTCAAATCCTCCGCTTGCGCACTGTCAGGGTCGATGGCCAGGCGTTGCAACGCCTCCAGATTGGGCGTGGCGTGGGTCTTGCCGACCAGCGCGGTGCGGATGCCGTGCGGGCGCAGATAATCGCCGATGGTCAATTCTTCGAGGGGCAACGGCACCGCGTTCCACGCCACTTGATGGCTGCTGACGTAACGGCCGGTGTAGGCGGACATGCGCGAGGGTCCGCAGATCGTGCCTTGGGTGTAGGCACGGCTGAAACGCACGCCGGCCGCGGCCAGGCGATCGATGTTGGGCGTGTGCAAATGCGGATGGCCGTAGCACGACAGGTAATCGCGGCGCAGCTGATCGCACATGATGTACAGCACGTTACGCACGGGTTTTTCGGGGTTGGACATGAGGTTCACCAATCAGAAGACAGGCGAGGTTTTTCGCTGTTGCGGTGGGGTTGAGGCAAGTGCATTTGGGGAATGGGTTTTATGCAGGGATTGCATCGGCGGCCAGAAAATCGCCATCGCGGGCAAGCCTTGCTCCTACAGGTCCGAGCACGACACAAAACCGTAGGAGCAAAGCTTGCTCGCGATAGCGGTCAATCAGACAGCCAGATTCTCCAGCGAACACACCTCTTCATCCCGCGCATCCACTTCTTTGATCTGCGCAATCATCGCCTCGGCCAGCGGCGATAAACGATACCCGGCGCGGCTGACAATCCCGTAGCGCGTGTACAACTCCTCCAGGTCATCGGCCAGCCCATCAATCCGCAAACAGACCAATTCACCCTTCGCGTGATGCAGCGCGTCCGAGTACGCGCCGACAATGCCGATGGCGTCCGAGCGCATCACCACACTGAGCAGGCTGTAGCTGTTTTCGCACTCCACATTCGGGGTGAAATCCGGGCGACCGCTCAAGTCGACGATGACTTTGCGCAGATTCGGCGGACGGATGCTCACGGCCATCGGATAGCTCATCAACTCCGCCGCGCTGATACGTTCGCGCGCCGCCAGCGGATGCCCGGCGCGGCAGCAGAAATGCCATTTGCGCGGGCGCAGACGCTGGGTCAGGTAGTCCGGATCGGCCTCGAAATAACGCGTGTCGGCGACGAAAAATTCGAACTCCTCACTCAGCAGCCGCTTGCTCAGACTCTGCCAGTCATCGACCTGAAACTGCACCCGCGCTTTCGGGTAGCGCCCGATAAAACTGCCGATCGCGCGCGGGATCAAGCCCGCCGCCGGTGCAGGGCCGCAACCGAAGCGCAACTCGCCGGCCTCGAGGCCATTGAACTGGCTGATCTCGTTGGCCATTTGCTGCGCGCCGCTGACCAGTCGCCGCGCATGTTCGAGCAGCATCTGCCCCTGCTTGGTCGGCGCCAGATCCTTGCGGCCACGATCGACCAACTGACAGCCGACGCTGTGCTCCAGCGCCTGAATGCTGCGGCTGAAGGCCGATTGCGAGAGGTTCACCGCCAGCGCACCCGCGACGAAGCTGCGCTGGTCGGCGAGGGCGATGAAGTGTCGGAGTTGGCGCAAATCGATATGCATTTTTCACATAAAAAATATCGGGCGAATGCATTGGATATGCATCAGGTGGACTCCTTATAAAGGCAATCTCTTATGCAGTAAATCTTTGTAAAAACATAAATAAATAACTTAAAAGAATATGCAGTGCTGAACGTCGTTGCGTGTTTTTTGATCAGGAGCCGCCTCATGAGTCCGTTGAACCTCGCCTCACCCGTATCGCCCCGACGGCTCAAGCGCCTGCCCCTGGCGCTATTACTGGCGAGCAGCGCCCAGGCTTACGCAGCGCAGCCTGCAACTACCGCCGCAGCGCCTGCCGGCAAAACCGCCGCCGACAGTGCGCAACTGGAAACCGTCACCGTCACCACCCGCCGCCGCGAAGAAAGTTCGCAGGATGTGCCGACACCCATGAGTGTGGTCAGCGGCCAGGCACTGGAAACCCAGCGGGTATATCGCATTCAGGATCTGCAGCAACTGGTGCCCAGCGTCAACGTTGCCTACATGCATGCGCGGCAGTCCAGCGTGTCGATTCGCGGGCTCGGCAACAACCCGGCCAGCGACGGTCTGGAGGGCAGCGTCGGGCTCTACATCGACAACGTTTACCTCGGGCGGCCGGGCATGGCGGTGTTCGACTTGATGGACATCGAACAGCTCGAAGTGCTGCGCGGTCCGCAAGGCACGCTGTTCGGCAAAAACACCACGGCGGGGGTGATCAACATCAGCACGCGCGCGCCGTCGTTCACCCCGGAACGCAGCATCGAAACGTCGGTCGGCGAGGACGGTTATTTCCAGACCAAAGGGACGATTTCCGGTCCGCTGAACGATGAACTCGCCGGACGATTTTCGGCCTATCGCACGCGCAGCGACGGCGACATCAAAAACGAATTTAATGGCCACGACTTGAACGGCGGCTCGCGCGAAGGCTTCCGTGGCCAGTTGCTGTACAAGCCCAACGAGTCGTTCAACCTGCGCTGGATCGGCGATTACAACGAAGAGGATTCCAGCGCTGGCACCCGCGTGTTGTACAACACCGGGCCGACCATCAATGGCGTCAACCTTTATGAATCACGCGCCGCTGCGGCGGGCGCGACGCTGGTCAACGGCTCGCATCGCAAGGTCAATCTGGACAACGATCAACACGTCACCGTGCATCAGGGCGGCACCTCGCTGGAGGCAAACTGGAGCTTGCCGAGCGACTTCACCCTGACCTCGATCAGCTCCTATCGCTGGTGGAATTTCACCCCGCGCAACGACGATGGCTTGAACGTGCCGGCGAGCTACAACGCCGGGGTTTCGGTGGAAGACAAACAGTATTCGCAGGAATTTCGCCTGGCTTCGCCCAAGGGTGAATTCTTCGATTACGTGCTCGGCGCGTACTACTTCGGCAACGATCTGGACAACAAATCCTTCGCCAATTACGGCCCGCAAGCGGACATCTGGAACGGCACCCCGGCGGGCGCACTGGCCAACGTCGACAGCGTCGGCAAGGGCCATATCAAGACCGACAGTTTTGCGCTGTTTGCCCAAGGCACCTGGCACCTCACGCCACGCCTGGATTTCACTGCCGGCGTGCGCGGCACTTATGAAGAGAAAAACGCCTCGGTGACCCGCGCGGCACCGGTCGGTGGCGCCGCAGTGACCGGCGCAGCGGCTACGGCGCGACGTGGGCGCACCGGCGCTTACGACTCCGGTGATTTGAATCAGTACAGCGCCAGCCCTTCTGGCTTGTTGAACCTCAGTTATCGCTTCACCGATGACGTGCTCGGCTACGCCACGCTGTCTCACGGCGAGAAGTCCGGCGGGGTCAATCTCGCGGTCGGCTCGGCACCGACGGCGGGCGCCGACTCGCTGCTGATCGGCACCGAGCGCGCGAACAACGCCGAACTCGGTTTCAAAAGCACCCTGTGGGACCGCCGTCTGCAGCTCAACGCCAACGTGTTCTGGACCCAGGTCAACGCCTACCAGACCAATGCCTATGACGCCGACAATCGCGTGCAGTACCTGACCAACGCCGGCTCGGTGCGCTCACGCGGCATCGAATTCGAAAGCACCCTGGTGCCGCTGCGGGGCCTGACGCTGAACATCAATGGCTCGTACAACGACGTCAGTTACCTCTCGTACAAAGACGCGCCATGCCCGCCGGAAATCAGCCAGGCACCGGGCGCCCCGGCGTCGTGCGACCTCAGCGGCCACCAGGTGGTGGGCGCGTCGAAATGGATCGGCAACGCCAACGGCGAATACAAATGGAACCTGAGCAGCGGCCTCGAAGAATACGTCACCGCCAGCTACGCGTTCCGCTCCAAAGCCGTCGGCACCGTGGAAGATTCCGACTACGGGCAGATTCCGAGTTACGCCGTGGTCAACCTCTCCACCGGCCTGCGCGGCGACTTCAACCAAGGCCAGTGGGACGTCTCGCTGTGGCTGAAAAACGCCTTCGACAAAACCTATTACACGACCCTCTGGACCGGCGGCAACGGCGGTTATGAAGGCCTGCTCGGAACCCCGCGCACCCTCGGCCTGACCGGTCGCTACGACTTCTGATTCGTGACTCAAGGAGTTTCATCATGTTGAGCATCAAAACCGCTTTACCGCTGTTGCTGACCGGCGCGGTATTCAGCGCAGGCACCTTCGCCGCACCCAGCGTCTACCCCACGGGCGTGACCCGTTATGACCCGGCCAAGGCGTTTAACCAATACGTGATTTTCAGCGGCGCCGACAAGCAGACGCACTTGATCGACATGAACGGCAACGAGGTGAAAACCTGGCCGCACGCTGGTTTCCCTTCGGCGGTAATCGATCCGCAACTGGTCGGCGGCAAGCGCGGCCATGTGTTGCTGCAACTCAGCGACAAGGACCCCGGCAAACTCGGTTCGGCCGGCAACGGTTTGGGCAACCAGAGCATTGGCGAGCTCGACTGGAACGGCAAAGTCGTCTGGCAGTGGGGCGACAAGGCGCCGGGCGGCGCTGCGCAACAGCACCATGACCAACGGCGTCTGGCCAACGGCAACACCGTGGTGTTGGCCAACAAAGTGCACAAGGTCGCCGGGTTCAAAGTGCCGGAAGTCATCGACGATGCCATCTACGAAGTCACGCCCGAAGGTGAGGTGAAATGGCAATGGCTGGCCTCGGAACACCTGGATGAATTCGGCTTTACGCCCGAGCAATTGAAACTGGTGCACGCCAGCGACAACCCGGATTACCTGCACATCAACAACCTCAGCCTTGTCGGCCCGAACAAGTGGTTTGACGCGGGCGACAAACGCTTCAATCCGGATAATTTGTTGCTCGATTCACGCAACGCCAATTTCATCGCAATCATCGACAAGCAAAGCGGCAAAGTGGTCTGGCGTCTCGGCCCGAACCTGCCGCTGATCGATCCTGAAACCGCGCAAAAACTGCCACGGCCGGTGGACCAGTTTGTCGGCCAGCACGACGCGCACATCATCCCCGCAGGCTTGCCGGGCGCGGGGAATATTCTGCTGTTCGATAACCAGGGCTCGGCGGGTTATCCGAACGTCACGCTGGGGCTGATCTCGGGTTCGCGTGTGCTGGAAATCGACCCGAGCACGAACCAAATCGTCTGGCAGTACAGCGCGGCCAATTCGAAACAGCCGGGATGGGCGTTTTACAGCTCGTTCATCAGCAGTGCGCGACGTTTGCCGAACGGCAATACGTTGATCGACGAAGGCATGAACGGACGGTTTTTCCAAGTCACGGCCAGCGGCGAAAACGTCTGGGAATACGTCAGCCCATACCTTGGCAAAGCGCCGGGTGGCGATGCGATCAGCAACTGGGTCTACCGCGCATTGCCGGTGAGCTACGACTGGGTGCCGCAGGGCACGCCGCGTGCAGAAACCGCAGTGGTTGCGCCGACGGTGGCCGCGCAACAAACCAGCGCAAGCCGCTGATCAGGGCCGCGCAAGGGCCGAAAACCATGCCTGCCGGGAATATTTTCGATGCCTCGAATGCATGGGTAATCGGGCGCCTGCGCGCAGGCCTTGGCGGACAAGGCCTGCAGCAAGGCGGGCAATTTTTATATTCGTTAATGATCTATCAGTAATCGAAAAGATTACTTTCAGAGATAAGCGTCTAGCTCAATGATCACGCCATCGACAGGCCGGCGGGGAATGTTTGTTCCGGCCTGTCTTTTTATGTAGACGCGTTTTTGAAGGACTGCAGGGAGTAAAACCATGGGCAATGTCCAGACCGCCGCCGGCGCGCGTGAGGTGCTGTGGCGCCACGCGCCGAGTGGCGAGTTGGTCGACCTCGGCCGTGTGCATCGGGTGCCGTTGGGCCAGTTGCGTTTGCAGCGTGCGCCCAAGGGGATTTTGAGCCGTCGTGAAGCGATTCTGCTCGGCGTGCTCGCGTTGCTGGTGCATGGCGCGGTGATCTACTGGCTCAATCAGCAACCGCTCAAGGAATTGCCGATTGTGCCGCCGGAAATTCCGCCAATGACCATCGAGTTTTCGCGCCCGGCGCCGCCCGTGGTCGAGCCGCCACCGCCGCAACCGGTACAACCGGTGGTCGAGCCGCCGCCACCCGTCGAAGACGAATTGGCCGTAAAACCGCCGCCACCCAAACCTGTTCCGAAGCCTAAGCCAGTCGCCAAACCGGTGCCCAAGCCAACACCCAAGCCAACACCCAAAGCGGTCGAGCAACCGCCCGCACCGCCACAACCGACGGCGCCGGTCGCCGCGCCTGCGCCACCGGCACCACCAGCGCCCGCACCGGTGACGCCAGCCTCGGCCAACGCCGCGTACCTGAAAAACCCGGCGCCGGAATACCCGTCGCTGGCCCAGCGTCGCGGGTGGGAAGGCACGGTGTTGCTACGAGTGCATGTTTTGGCCAACGGCAAACCGGGGGAAATCCAGATTCAGAAAAGCAGTGGTCGCGATCAGCTCGACGACGCGGCGCTCAGCGCGGTCAAGCGCTGGAGTTTTGTCCCGGCCAAGCAAGGTGAGGTGGCCCAGGACGGCTGGGTCAGCGTGCCGATCGATTTCAAGATTCATTAAACCGAAACCCAATTCGCGCCAAATGTTTACACGAGGGAATACATCATGACGTTACTGGCCTCTCCACTTGAATCCATCGAAAGCGCGGTGATCTGGCTGCTGGTGGTTTTTTCCGTTGCCACTTGGGGTTTGGCGTTGCTTAAAGGCGTGCAGTTCGGTCGTCTGAAAGCTCAGGATCGCAAGTTTCACAAGCAGTTCTGGGCGGCTTCGAGTCTGGATGCCGCTGCCGAATTGAGCGAAACCCAGCCCGGCGCCGCCGCACGGGTTGCCCAGGCCGGTTACGCGGCGATTCAGGTCGGTGAAGCGCCGCAGGCGCAGGATTTGAGCCAGGCGATCAATCATCAGGATCGGCTGGAGCGCGCCTTGCGTCAGCAGATCGTCCGCGAACGGCGTTCGCTGGAAACCGGGCTGGCGGTGGTCGCGAGCATCGGCAGCACCTCGCCGTTCATTGGTTTGTTCGGCACGGTGTGGGGAATCATGGAAGCGTTGAAAGGCATCAGCGCGGCCGGTTCGGCGAGCCTGGAAACGGTCGCCGGGCCGATCGGCGCAGCACTGGTCGCGACCGGTGTGGGGATCGCGGTCGCGGTGCCGGCGGTGCTGGTTTACAACTACTTTTTGCGCCGTTTGAAACTGACCGCGGCGGACCTCGATGACTTCGCCCACGACTTCTACAGCCTGGCGCAGAAGAGTTCGTTCCGACTGCTGATTCACCCGACGTCGCACAAAGTCGTGGCCCAGGGTGGCACGCACAAAGTGAAGGAGGCGTCCTGATATGGCGTTCTCCACGCAAGACAGTGATGAGGTGCTGAGCGAGATCAATGTCACGCCGCTGGTGGACGTGATGCTGGTGCTGCTGGTGGTGTTTATCGTCACCGCGCCGCTGCTGACCAACGCCATCCCGATCAACCTGCCGAAGACCGAAGCGGTGGCGCCGGTTGAGCAGAAGGACCCGCTGGTGGTGAGCATCGATGGCGCCGGCAAATTGTTTATCAACAAGGATGAAATCCAGCCGGACTTGCTGGAATTCAACCTCAAATCAGCGAAAGCCAAAGACCCGGAGGTGCGCGTGCAATTGCAGGCCGACGACGGGGTGAATTACGGCGAAGTCGCGCGGGCCATGGCCTCGATTGAACGGGCCGGGATTACCAAATTGTCGGTGATCACCGCGCGCTAGATTTCCACAGTTTCCGGGGCCGTCTCCTTGGCAGGGTGCGGCCCTTTTTTTTATTCGGGATCACCACAAAACCTGTGGGAGCCGAGCTTGCTCGCGATGGCGGTGGGTCAGTCGCCATCGATTTGGCCTGACCCACCGCTATCGCGAGCAAGCTCAGCTCCCACGGAGATCAGGTTTATATTCGATATAGGTCTTAATAAATAGCTTCTTATTCCTTAACGAATATAACTCGCGTCCCTATACTCGGTCCGGAACAGACACGCAGCAGGAGAGCTCCCCCATGCGCAACGAATCAATTCGCTACCTGATTGTGCCGGGCTGGCAAGGATCGCCAGATGATCATTGGCAAAGCCACTGGCAGAACAGTTTGCCGAACAGTGCGCGCGTGGAACAGGCCGACTGGCTGACGCCGCGTCGGGAAGACTGGGTCGCAGCGCTCGCCGAGGCGATTGCCGCCGACAGCACGCCAGTCATCCTGATCGCCCACAGCCTCGGTTGCATCACCGTCGCGCATTGGGCGGCGACCGCGCCGTCGCAGTTTTTGCGTCAGGTGCGCGGTGCCTTGCTGGTCGCGCCTGCGGACGTCGAGCGCCCGGCCTGCGCGCCGGCCCTGCGCAACTTTGCACCGATTCCGACGACGTTATTGCCGTTCCCCAGCCAAGTCGTCAGCTCCGACAACGACAGCGCCGTCAGCGCACCGCGCGCGCTGGAATTGGCGCGCCACTGGGGCGCTGAGGCGGGGATTCTGTCCGGTGCCGGGCACATCAACGTCAAGTCCGGTCACCAGCGCTGGGAGCAGGGTTTTGCCTATCTCTATCGCCTGCAAAACCGCATGGAACATCACGCCCTGCGCCGCGCTTGAATTTCTTGTTTCTTTAAACGCCCCCGTCTCCCGGCGGTTTTGGGCGGGAGTCTGCCATGAGTTTTGAAGCCTTCGGTCAGCCGCTGCTGACCTTTCCCGACGCCGAAAAAAGTCCCCTGAGCATCCGCGCCAAAGCGTTGGTGTTTGTCGATCCACGCTCGCGCCAGTTGCGCGAGGAACTGGAGCAACTGGCACCGCGCTCGGTGTGCGTGTTGATTCGCGGCGAAACCGGCAGCGGCAAAGAACTGCTCGCGCGCCACATCCATCGCGCCAGTGATCGCGGCGGTTTGTTCGTGTCGGTCAATTGCGGCGCGATCAGCCCGACTTATGCCGACGCTGAATTGTTCGGTTACGCCGCCGGCAGCTACAGCGGCGCGGCGAGCAGTCGCGCCGGGTGGTTTGGCTCGGCGAATGGCGGCACGTTGTACCTGGACGAAATCGGCGACTTGCCGCTGCCGATCCAGATCAAATTGCTCTCGGCGCTGGAGAACCACGAAGTCACCCGCGTCGGCGCGCACCAGCCGAGCCCGGTGGACGTACGCCTGGTCGCCGCCACCAGCATCGACCTCGCGCAAGCGGTGGCCGCCGGCAAATTCCACGAACGGCTTTATCACTACCTCAGCGAAGGCCAGCTGGAACTGCCGGCCCTGCGTGAACGCGTGGGCGATATTCTGTCGCTGGCCGAATATTTTCTCGGCATCTATAGCCAACGCCTCGACCTGCCAGTGCCGCTGATCAGCGAATCGGCGCAACAGGTGCTGGAAGCGCACAGCTGGCCGGGCAATACCCGCGAACTGGAAAACGTCATTCACTTTGCGCTGCTGGTGAGCACCGGCGACGAAATCCTGCCCGAGCATTTGAACCTGCCAGAGGCGACGCCATCGTTGCAGCAGATCGAGCGGCAACTCAAACACATCCTCGCCAACGGATCCGCCGCCGAACGAGCAGCGCTAAACCAACTCCTGAAAAACACCGCCACCCTGTAGGAGCAAAGCTGATCTGGTCAAGTAATCCTGGACACCAATTACGGTTTTTTCACGCCGCCATTTTCTCCATGGCGACCGGTGACCGGTAATCGTTGTAGCTATGGAGCCTGAAGTTGTTGTAGCGCACCACGTAGCGCTGCAAATCAGCCCGGGCTTCATACTCCGAGCGGTAACCGGCTTCAGGCACCCACTCTGATTTCAGACTTCCAAAGAAACGCTCCATCGGGGCGTTATCCCAGCATTCGCCTTTACGACTCATGCTTTGCCGCAGTCCATTCGCCAGCAACTCATTCCTGAACTTATGGCTGGTGTACTGGCAGCCTTGATCGGAGTGAAACAGCACGTCTTTGGGTTTGCCTCGCAGCTCAACCGCCATCCGTAGGGCCTCGCAGGTCAGCTCCGCATCCGAGATCATCGAAAACGCCCAGCCCACGAGCCGGCGGGCGAACAGGTCCAGAACCGCTGCAAAATACATCCACCGCGTGCCGACCTTGATGTACGTCACGTCCGCGCACCACACTTGGTTGATCGCCGTGACATCAAACTCGCGCTTGAGCACGTGCGGCGCCACCAAGGCTTCAACGCCAGATGACTTGTATTTGTGACGTCGGCGCTGACGACTGACCACGCCGGCTTCTCGCATCAAGCTGCGAGCCATGTGCCGCCCGACGCGATGCCCCTTGGCTTGCAGCTCCCTAGAAAGGGTGCGCGCCCCCGCGGAAGCTCTGGATTCCTTGTGATGCTCTACCAGCATGGCTTTGAGTTTCTCCCGCTCAGGGTTCACCTTGCCTTGGCGCTGACGCCAAGCATAAAAACTGCTGCGGCTGACTTCAAACACCCGGCAGCAGTCGTTAACGCCATATCGCTCGCCCAGCTCATTGATCAGTGAGAATGATCTTTGGCGTCCAACAGCAGGAGAGCACTGGCCTTTTTTAGGATTTCGATATCCCGGTCTTTTTGCCTGAGCAAGGCTTTGAGTTCCTGAATTTCTCGCTGGTCAGCCGTGATCGCTTTGGCTCCCACCGGGGTCGAACCCTGGCGTTCTTTACGCACCTGATCGACCCAGCGACGCAAGGCGGTAGGGCCAATATCTAAACTGGCGCAAACCTCGGGAACCGATATCCCCTCATCCAGCACCATGCCAGCAGCCTTGAGTTTGAACTCAGTTGAATAAGAATTACGCATATCCAAAAACACCTCAGATTTGGGCGCCATCATAGCGCCCGATTGAAGTGTCCAAAATCATTAGGCCAGTTCAAGCTTGCTCGCGAAGCAGACGACGCGGTGCATCCGGCAAGACGCCGTCCCCTGTAGGAGCAAAGCTTGCTCGCGAACCGAAACGACGCGGTGCATCGGCAAAACGCCGTCCCCTGTAGGAGCAAAGCTTGCTCGCGAACCGAAACGACGCGGTGTATCAGCAAGGACGCCTTCGCGGGCAAGCCTCGCTCCTACGGGTAATGCGCGAGCCAGAGGTGTATGAACAAAATGGAATATGAAAGTGAATAAAAGATATTGTTCGGGAATAAAAAATCCCGGTATTGTCCGCCTCACGCCAGCGATAGCACATCACTGGCACTCGTACTAATAGCCGTCGCCACTGGCGACCGTGATTTTCGATAAGGACACTGCATGAAAAAGGTTCTGTTGTTCACCGCACTGGCGGCTGCCCTGACTGCTGGCCTGGCCCAGGCCGGCGAGAAACTGGTGGTTGCGGCGACCCCGGTCCCACACGCCGAGATTCTTGAACTGATCAAACCGACCCTCGCCAAAGAAGGCGTGGATCTGGAAATCAAAGTCTTCACCGACTACGTTCAGCCGAACGTACAGGTCGATCAGAAGCGTCTGGACGCCAACTACTTCCAGACCCTGCCGTACCTGGACAGCTTCAACAAAGGCAAGGGCACTAACCTGGTCACCGTGATCGGCGTGCACGTCGAACCGTTCGGCGGCTACTCGAAGAAAGTCAAAAGCCTGGCTGACCTGAAGGACGGCGCCACCATCGCCATCCCTAACGAAGGCAGCAACAGCGGCCGTGCCCTGATCCTGCTGCAGAAGGCTGGCCTGATCGAGTTGAAAGACCCGAAAAACGCTTTGGCGACGCCGAAAGATATCGCCAAGAACCCGCGCAACTTCAAGTTCAAGGAACTCGAATCGGCCATGCTCCCGCGTGTGCTGGATCAAGTCGACCTGGACATGATCAACACCAACTACGCGCTGGAAGCAGGTCTGAACCCGGCTAAAGACGCGTTGGTCATCGAAGGCGCGGATTCGCCTTACGTGAACTTCCTGGTGGCGCGTCCGGACAACAAGGACAGCGACGCCATCCAGAAACTGGCCAAAGCCTTGACCAGCCCGGAAGTGAAAGCGTTCATCGAGAAGAAATACAGCGGCGCCGTACTGCCGGCGTTCTGATTCGACGCAGCACCAAACCCCTTCAAGGTTTCAACGCCGACGGCTGCTACAGCGTCGGCGTTTTTGCGTGCGCCGCAGACCCATGTGGGAGCGAGCTTGCTCGCGATAGCGCCGGGTCAGGCGATGCAAGTTTCGAATGTCAGTCAGCCATCGCGAGCAAGCTCGCTCCCACAAGGATTTGTGTGATTCAGGAAATCTGATCGATCAACTTTTCTCCGCTCCTTCGCCGCTTTCAGCGCACATCCGCAGATAGTTTTTTGCGTGATATCAATATGCTTTAGCGGTATTAAATTCTGCTTTTTGCAAGCCTTGCTGCCGCAGGGCAGCTCGGTGAAAACCCTGGACGACTTGGCGAGCCGCACGACCATCGTCACAACGGGCACCACGGCGGATATCTGGCTGACGAAAAATCACCCGGACTGGAAATTGCTCAAGTTCGAGAAAAACTCCGAGTCGCTGCAAGCACTGGCCAATGGTCGCGGTGATGCCTATGCGCAGGACAATCTGGTGCTGTTCAGCTGGGCCAAACAAAACCCCGGCTACCGGGTGCTGGAGCAGACTCTGGGCGCCGAAGCACCGATTGCGCCAGCGGTGAAGAAGGGCAATATCGAACTGCGCGATTGGGTGAACACCGAGTTGGTGAAGTTGGGTGAAGAGAAGTATCTGCTCAAACTGTACGACCAATACGTGCGCAAAGAACTGAGCGACGACACCAAGCCTGAAAGCGTGATTGTTGAAGGTGGCAAGTGGCAAGGGTGATTCTCTGTTGATTCTGCGGTGTGGCTGAGAACCAACCCCTCACCCCAACCCTCTCCCCAGAGGGGAGAGGGGAAAGGGAGCCGATCTTCATGCTTTTCAAAGTATAGGTTCGGCAGACGTATCGTCTTTTCAAGCCTGAGTTCGGCTCGATATTTCGAGTGTTAATTCTCTTCAGAGCCTGAGTTCAACTCGGTTTTTCAGGTCGATGCAGCTCTAAGAACACCTCGGTCAGTCCCCTCGCCCCTTTGGGGAGAGGGTTAGGGTGAGGGGCATTCTCAAGCCCGACACTCAATCCGGCCAGTTCCACGCCGGTTCATCCAGCATCCGCTGGCCGACAATCCCGGTCTGGCCCAGGGTTTTCTCCAGCACGATGCAATTGCATTCCAGGTCTTCCTGCAGCGCTGAAATCAACTGCCGCGCGTGCGACACCACCCACACCTGACACTGCTCGGACGCGCGGATGATCAAGCGCGCCAGCGCCGGCAAGAGGTCCGGGTGCAGGCTGGTTTCCGGCTCGTTCAGCACCATCAGCGTCGGCGGCCGGGGCGTCAGCAGCGCCGCGACCAGCAACAGATAGCGCAACGTGCCATCGGACAATTCCGCCGCCGACAATGGCCGCAGCAAACCTTCCTGATAAAACTCAATCGCAAACCGCCCGCCCTGTAGCGGCGCGATGTTCAGTCGCGCGCCGGGGAAGGCGTCGCTGATCGCGGCTTGCAGCGCCTCGGGATCGCCGATCTCGCGGATAGTCTGCAACGCGGCGGCGAGGTCGCGACCGTCGTGGTGCAGCACCGGCGTGCGCGTGCCCAGTTGCGGCTGGCGCACCGGGGCGTCGGCGTCGCTGCGAAAGTGATCGTAGAAGCGCCAGCGGCGGATGAATTCGCGCAGGTGCATGACTTCCGGTGAAGTGCGGAAACTGCCGACCTGATCGAACAGGCTGTCGAAATTCGGTGTGTGCTGCGCCAGTACGTCCCAACTGCGGCCTTCGCGCGCGCGAATCATCGGGCCCTCGCGGTCCACCAGCAGGCTCGCGGGGCGATAGTGCGGGCCGGACCAGATGCATTCCTTTTTGATTTCCGGGTCGAGGGAAAAGTACGAAAGGGTTTTCTCCGGCAGGCCCAAGGCAATCGAATAACTGAAATCTTCCCCGGCAAACCCCAGGCGCAGGCGTTTGACGCCTTGGCGCACGGTGGCTTCAATCGGCACTTCGCCGTTGCGCATGCGGCGGCTGATGGTTTCCGGGCCGGCCCAGAACGTCGAATCGAGCCCGCCCTCACGCGCCAGCGCATTGATCACGCCACCCTGAGCGGTTTCCGCCAACAGGCGCAACGCGCGATAGAGGTTGGATTTGCCGCTGCCATTGGGGCCGGTGATCAGGTTCAACCGGCCCAGCGGAATCACCAATTTATTGATCGAGCGGTAATTGGCCACCGCGAGAGTCTTGAGCATGGGAAGCTTCCTGCTGCGTAGCGGGGCAGTTTGCCTTATCTTCGGCAACTTGAAGATCCCTTGCGGGAGCGAGCCTTTGTGGCGAGGGGGCTTGCCCCCGTTGGGCTGCGAAGCGGCCCCGTTGTTTTGTCAGAAATACCAAATACGCCTGCTGCGCAGTCGAACGGGGGCGAGCCCCCTCGCCACAGGTCATCGTTGGGCGGCGGGATTGAGTGTCAGCCACACGGTTTGCAGTAAACCCTAGCGGGCGTTGAACCCTGTTCTAAGCTCACAGTCGTATCGTCACTTGCACGTTCGTACCACGAAAAGGAGTCTGCATGGCGGGTACCGGGTTGAAAATTATGGCGGGGCTGGGCGTTGTTGCTCTGCTGACGGCATGTGGTGATGAAAAACCAGTCGAAAAAGACCTGCCACGGGTGTTCGTGCAAGCGGTGCAGCCGGCTGATTACGCCGCTGCGGTGACGCTCACCGGCGATGTCCAGGCGCGCGTGCAGACCGAGTTGTCGTTCCGTGTCGGCGGCAAAATCATCGAGCGCAAAGTCGAGGTCGGCGACCGGGTTTCGGCCAAACAGGTATTGGCCAGACTCGACCCGAAAGACCTGCAGACCAACGTCAATTCCGCCCAGGCGCAAGTCGTTGCCGAACAGGCGCGGGTCAAACAGACCGCCGCCGCGTTCGTCCGCCAGCAAAAACTCCTGCCCAAGGGTTACACCAGCCAAAGCGAATTCGACGCTGCGCAAGCCGCCTTGCGCAGCAGCCAGAGCGCGCTGACCGCCGCTCAGGCACAACTGGCCAACGCGCGCGAACAACTGAGCTACACCTCGTTGATTTCCGAAGCGCCGGGCATCATTACCGCGCGCCAGGCCGAAGTCGGGCAAGTGGTGCAAGCCACCGTGCCGATCTTCAGCCTCGCGCGTGACGGCGAGCGCGATGCCGTGTTCAACGTCTACGAATCGCTGCTGGCCGAGCCGCCCTCGGACAAGTCGCTGGTGGTCAGCCTGCTCGGCAATCCGAACATAAAAACCACCGGCACCGTGCGCGAAATCACCCCGGCGGTCTCGGCGCAAACCGGCACCGTGCAAGTCAAAGTCACCCTGCATGGCCTGCCCGAAGGCATGCAACTCGGCTCGGTGGTCAGCGCCACGGCGAAAACCGCCGGCAAATCCGCCGTCGAACTGCCCTGGTCGGCGCTGACCAAAAACCTCAGCGAACCCGCCGTGTGGCTGGTCGACGGCGACGGTAAAGCGCAATTGCACAACGTCACCGTCGGCCGCTACCTGACCGGCAAAGTCATCGTCAGCGACGGCCTCGACGCCGGGCAGAAAGTCATCATCGCTGGCGGCCAACTGCTGCACCCGGGAATGAAAGTGGAAATCGCCGAAAACACCTACAAGGATCTGGCGCCGGGGGCTGACCAATGAAGCGCCTGATGCTGCTGTCTGCCGGCTTGCTGCTGGCCGCGTGCTCGAAAGAAGAGGCGCCGC
The DNA here is from genome assembly GCF_900105155.1 of Pseudomonas prosekii. Lineage (NCBI taxonomy): Bacteria > Pseudomonadati > Pseudomonadota > Gammaproteobacteria > Pseudomonadales > Pseudomonadaceae > Pseudomonas > Pseudomonas prosekii. Next base: position 2,535,222 of record NZ_LT629762.1, on the reverse strand, counting down.
CGGAGCCGGTGCGCCCGGTCTTGTCGATTGAAGTCAAAGCGCTGAATCAGGAAGACCTCGGGCGGTTCGCCGGGAGCATTCAGGCGCGTTACGAAAGCAATGTCGGTTTCCGCATTCCGGGGCGGATCGCCAGCCGTGAGGTCGATGTCGGCGCCGAAGTGCAGAAGGGCGCGTTGCTCGCCACCCTCGACCCGACCGATCAACAGAACCAGTTGCGCGCCGCCGAAGGTGATCTGGCGCGGATCCGCGCGCAGTTCATCAACACCCAGGCCAGCGCCCGCCGCCAGCAGGAATTGTTTGATCGCGGGGTCGGCGCGCAGGCGCAACTGGACATCGCCCAGACTGACCTGAAAACCACCCAGGCCTCGCTCGATCAAGCCAAGGCGTCGGTCGATCAGGCCAAGGACCAGCTCAACTACGTGCAACTGCGCGCCGATCACAAAGCCATCGTCACCGCGTGGAACGCCGAGGCGGGCCAGGTCGTCACCGCCGGCCAGCAAGTGGTGACGCTGGCGCAACCGGACATCAAGGAAGCGGTGATCGACCTGCCCGACAGCCTCGTCGATCAGTTGCCGGCGGACGTGGTGTTTCAGGTCGCCTCGCAACTGGACCCGAGCATCACCAGCACCGCGATCATTCGTGAAATCGAACCGCAGGCACAAAGTGCGACCCGTACTCGCCGCGCGCGCCTGACGCTGACCGACACCCCAGCGGGCTTTCGCCTCGGTACGGCGATCAGCGTAACGCTCAGCTCGGCGATCAAGCCGCGCCTCGAATTGCCGCTCAGCGCGCTGCAAGAGGTCGATGGCAAAAGCCGCATCTGGGTCGTCGATCCGCAGAGCCAGACGGTTGCCCCGCGTGACGTCAGCCTGATCAGCCGCACCGATTCGACCGTGGTCCTGGCCAGCGGTGTGAAGTCCGGTGAGCGCGTGGTCAGTGCCGGTGTGAACAGCCTGAAACCCGGGCAAAAAGTCAAAATCGACGAGGAAAGCCCGCGATGAAAGGGAGTTTCAACTTATCCGAATGGGCCCTCAAACATCAGTCGTTTGTCTGGTATCTGATGTTCGTCGCGTTGCTGATGGGCGTGTTCTCGTACATGAACCTTGGCCGCGAGGAAGACCCCTCCTTCACCATCAAAACCATGGTGATTCAAACCCGCTGGCCGGGCGCGACCCAGGAAGAAACCCTCAAGCAGGTCACTGACCGCATCGAGAAAAAACTCGAGGAACTCGATTCCCTCGACTACGTGAAAAGCTACACGCGGCCCGGTGAATCCACGGTGTTCGTGTACCTGCGCGACACCACCAGCGCCAAGGACATCCCGGAAATCTGGTACCAGGTGCGCAAGAAGATCAACGACATTCGCGGCGACTTCCCGCAGGGCTTGCAAGGGCCGGGATTCAACGACGAATTCGGCGATGTCTACGGTTCGGTGTATGCGTTTACCGCCGACGGCCTGTCGATGCGCCAGTTGCGCGATTACGTCGAGCAGGTGCGCGCGGCGATTCGCGACGTGCCTGGCTTGGGAAAAGTCGAGATGATCGGCGAGCAGGATGAAGTCCTGTACCTGAACTTCTCGACGCGCAAACTCGCGGCGCTGGGCATCGATCAGCGTCAAGTGGTGCAGAGCCTGCAATCCCAGAACGCGGTGACCCCGGCCGGTGTCATTGAGGCCGGGCCGGAGCGTATTTCGGTGCGCACTTCCGGGCAGTTTGCGTCCGAGAAGGACTTGGCCGACGTCAATCTGCGGCTCAATGATCGCTTCTATCGACTGGCCGATATCGCTGAAATCAGCCGTGGTTATGTCGACCCGGCAACCCCGCAATTCCGCTTCAACGGTCGCCCGGCCATCGGTCTGGCGATTGCGATGAAGAAGGGCGGCAACATCCAGGAATTCGGCAAGTCGCTGCACCAGCGCATGACCGACCTGACCGCCGACCTGCCGGTGGGCGTCGGCGTCAACAACGTCTCCGATCAGGCCGCGGTGGTGGAAAAAGCCGTCGGCGGTTTCACCAGCGCGTTGTTTGAAGCGGTGGTGATTGTGTTGATCGTCAGCTTCATCAGCCTCGGCGTGCGCGCCGGTCTGGTGGTGGCGTGCTCGATTCCGCTGGTGCTGGCGATGGTTTTCGTCTTCATGGAATACAGCGGCATCACCATGCAGCGGATTTCCCTCGGCGCCTTGATCATCGCCCTCGGCCTGTTGGTGGACGACGCGATGATCACCGTCGAGATGATGGTCACGCGCCTGGAAATGGGCGAAACCAAGGAGCAGGCGGCCACGTACGCCTACACCTCGACCGCGTTCCCGATGCTCACCGGCACGCTGGTGACCGTCGCCGGTTTTGTGCCGATCGGCCTCAACGCCAGTTCCGCCGGTGAGTACACCTTCACCCTGTTCGCGGTAATTGCCGTGGCGATGCTAGTGTCGTGGGTGGTCGCGGTACTGTTCGCGCCGGTGATCGCCGTGCACATCCTCAGCGCCGAAGTGAAGCCGCATTCCGCCGAGCCTGGGCGCATCGGCCGCGCGTTCAACGCGAGCATGTTCTGGGCCATGCGTCATCGCTGGTGGGCCATCGGTATCACCATCGCGTTGTTCGCGGCGTCGGTGTTTTCCATGCAGTTCGTGCAGAACCAGTTCTTCCCGTCCTCGGACCGGCCGGAGATTCTGGTTGACCTCAACCTGCCGCAAAACGCCTCGATCGAGGAAACGCGCAAGGCTGTGGACAGGCTCGAAGCGACGTTCAAGGACGACCCGGACATCGTGCGCTGGAGCACTTACATCGGCGAAGGTGCGATCCGTTTCTATCTGCCGCTCGACCAGCAATTGCAGAACCCGTACTACGCGCAATTGATCATCGTCAGCAAAGGCCTGGAGTCGCGCGCCGAGTTGAGCCAGCGCTTGCGCGAGCGGCTGCGCAAGGACTTCGTCGGTATCGGCAGTTATGTGCAGGCGCTGGAAATGGGCCCGCCGGTAGGGCGGCCGATCCAGTACCGGGTCAGCGGCAAGGACATCGATCAGGTGCGCAAACACGCCATCGCACTGGCCACCGCGCTGGATCAAAACTCGCACATCGGCGAAATCATCTACGACTGGAACGAGCCGGGCAAAGTCCTGCGCATCGACATCGCCCAGGACAAGGCGCGGCAACTGGGGCTGTCGTCGGAAGACGTGGCCAACCTGATGAACAGCATTGTCGTTGGCTCGCCGATCACTCAGGTGGACGATGACATTTACCTGATCAACGTCGTCGGGCGCGCCGAGGATGCCGAGCGCGGCACGCCGGAAACCCTGCAAAACCTGCAGATCGTCACGCCGAGCGGCACCTCGATTCCGCTGCTGGCGTTCGCCACGGTGCGTTATGAGCTGGAGCAACCGCTGGTGTGGCGTCGCGACCGCAAACCGACGATCACCATCAAGGCTGCGGTGCGCGACGAGATCCAGCCGACCGATCTGGTGAAACAGCTGCAACCGACCATCGACAAATTCGCTGCCGAATTGCCGGTGGGTTACAAGGTCGCCACCGGCGGCACCGTCGAGGAAAGCGCCAAGGCGCAAGGGCCGATTGCCAAGGTTGTGCCGCTGATGCTGTTCCTGATGGCGACGTTCCTGATGATCCAGTTGCACAGCGTGCAGAAGCTGTTCCTGGTCGCCAGCGTCGCGCCGCTCGGGTTGATTGGCGTGGTCTTGGCGCTGATTCCGACCGGCACGCCGATGGGCTTTGTGGCGATCCTCGGGATTCTCGCGTTGATCGGCATCATCATCCGCAACTCGGTGATTCTGGTGACGCAAATCGAGGCGCTGGAGAAGGAAGGCCTTGAGCCGTGGGATGCGGTGTCGCAAGCCACCGAGCATCGTCGTCGGCCGATTCTGCTGACGGCTGCGGCGGCGAGTCTGGGGATGATCCCGATTGCCCGCGAAGTGTTCTGGGGGCCGATGGCCTACGCGATGATCGGCGGGATTATCGTCGCGACCTTGCTGACGCTGCTGTTCCTGCCAGCGCTGTACGTCGCCTGGTACAAAATCCGCGAACCGAAGAAAGAAGCGCAATAAGGCGAGCGCTTCGCGCCTATCGCGAGCAAGCTCGCTCCCACAGTTGCCTGCATGCCCCTGTGGGAGCGAGCTTGCTCGCGATGGCGTCTTCTCAGGCTACGCCGGCTTACGCCAGACACTCGCCAACCATGGCTGTTGCTCGCGCGGCAAACCTGCTGGCCGGTAGTAATGCTCCAGTTCGACAAACCCGGCCTCGGTCAGTAACGCCTGCCATGCCGGCAGATCGTGATAAGCGCCGTAACGCGGACCGTTCCAGCCTTCCTGATTGGCCCCGCGCGGATTGGAGCTGAACAACACGCCAGCCGGTTTCAGCGCCGCATGCAGCTCTTTCAATACTCGCGGCAATTCCTGACGCGGAATATGAAACAGCACGGCATTGGCGAAGATCCCGTCGAAGCGTTCGTCCGGCAGATCGAGCTTGAGAAAGTCCTGCTGCCAGACCTCGCAACCGCTGTCCTCGCGGGCCATCTGCGCAAATTTTTCCGAACCGTCGAGGCCGACGGCGATGTGACCCATGCGCGTGAACGTTTGCAAATCACGCCCCGGCCCGCAGCCGAAATCGAGGATGTTGAACGGCGCGCCAGCCTGAATATGCCGCAGCAGCGCATCGATGTTCTGCCGCACATCATGGTCACGCGTCCCCTCGCGAAAACTCTCGGCCACCGAGTTGTAGTGGCCGAGCGTCGTGGAAGTGATTTGCTGGAGGTCGTCGGGGGACTGTTTCATGGTCGGCTGCGCAGGCAATTGGGATTTGCCGAATATACGCCATCAACCTTGGGGCTGCTGCGCAGCCATTCGCGGGCAGGTTTTGTAGCGCTGCACCTGCGGACGATGACCTGTGGCGAGGGGGCTTGCCCCCGTTGGGTCGCGAAGCGCCCCCCAATCATCCAATGAGGTGTGTCAGCTGAATAAGGTCGCCCATTTTGCGACTGCTGCGCAGCCGAACGGGGGCAAGCCCCCTCGCCACAATCAGCGTTTGTTCAGGCCTTTCGCCAAACGATCCCCGCCGAGCTGGATAATCGCCACCAACACCACCAGCAGCACAATCACCGTCAGCATGATCTGGCTGTCAAAACGCTGATAACCGTAGCGATAGGCGATGTCCCCCAGCCCACCAGCGCCAATCGCCCCAGCCATGGCCGAGGAGTTGATCATCGTCACCAGCGTAATGGTGAAACCGCCAACAATCCCCGGCAGCGCTTCGGGCAACAGCACGTGCCAGACGATGTGCCAGCGGCGGCAACCCATGGCTTGCGCAGCCTCGACCAAACCGTGATCGACTTCGCGCAAGCTGACTTCGGCGATGCGCGCAAAAAACGGCGTGGCGGCAATGGTCAGCGGCACCACGGCGGCCCAGACGCCGTACGTGGTGCCGACGATCAGCCGGGTGAACGGAATCAGCGCGACCATCAGAATCAGGAACGGAATCGAGCGAAACAGGTTCACGAACGCGCCCAGCACGCGGTTCAGCGTCGGTGCTTCGTAGATGCCGCCCCTGGAGCTGGTGACCAGAATCACCGCCATCGGAATCCCCGCCAGCAGCGCAATCAACGACGACACGCCGACCATCAGGAAGGTGTCGATAAAACCTTGCAGCAAGCGATCAAACCACATAACCGACGACCTCCACGTGCTGCGCCCACTGACTGGCGCGCTGGCGTAATTGCTCGGCGCTGGCCGACGCGCCTGTCACCGCCAGCAGCAATTGCCCCAGCGCATGTCCCTGAATCCGCTCGACGCCGCCCTGCAGCAACCGCACGCGGCCACCGAGCGCGCCGAACAGCGCCGCCAGGTCCGGTTCATCGGTGGCGCTGCCGGTGAATTGCACACGCAACACCAGCGCCGCTTGCGCAGACTGCGGTTGCGCGCTCAAACGGCTTTGCAATTCTTCCGGCAGCGCGTGTTGCAGCGGCGCGAGCAAGGTCTTGCTGACTTCGTGCTGCGGGTTGCCGAAAACCTCCCACACCGGGCCTTGCTCGACGACGCGGCCATGTTCCAGCACAACGACGCGGTCGCAGATATCGCGGATCACCGCCATTTCGTGAGTAATCAGCACGATGGTCAAACCGAGGCGTTGATTGATCTCGCGCAGCAGCCCGAGGATCGATTGAGTGGTCTCCGGGTCGAGCGCCGAAGTCGCCTCGTCGCACAGCAGAATCTGCGGGTCGTGCACTAACGCGCGGGCGATGCCGACACGTTGTTTCTGCCCGCCGGACAGCTGCGCAGGGTAGGCCTTGTGTTTCTCTTGCAGGCCGACCAGTTCGAGCAATTCTCGGACTTTCTTCTCGCGCTGATCCTTGGGCACACCGGCCACTTTCAGCGGCAACTCGACGTTCTGCCAAACGGTCTTGGCCGACATCAGGTTGAAGTGCTGGAAGATCATGCCGATGCGCCGACGCAGCGCGACCAGGCGGTCTTCGTCGAAGTCGCCGATGTCGATTTGATCGATCAACACGCGGCCGCTGCTCGGTTGCTCCAGCCGATTGATCGTGCGAATCAGCGACGACTTGCCAGCGCCGCTGCGGCCGATAATGCCGAACACTTCACCGCGCTGGATCGCCAGGTCGATGCCGTGCAGCGCCGCCACCGGACCTTGCTTGCCGTTGTAGGTTTTGCCCAGGCCGATGAAGCGCACGTGGGCACTATTGAGGTCCGGGTGCAGTTCGGTCTGTTGAGCTTTCTGAGGCTCTGGAATATCCAGTCGCCGTTGGATCGCGGCCGTCATGCTCAGCTTTCCCAACCGGCTTGATAGAGCTTGCCGTGCGCCTTGTCGAGCGCGGCGCGGACGGCCGGCGAATGCTGGTAAATATCGACAAATTTGATCAGGCGCGGGTCGGTTTTGCTGTTCGGCTGGATCACGAACTGGATCACGTACTCCTTGTGATCGAGGCCATCGAACAGCAGCGCCGAACCGGCATCGAAGGTCTTCGCCAGGCGAATGTAGGCCGGGTAACCCTGAACCAGATCAGCGTCGTCGTAGGCGCGCACCAGTTGCACGGCTTCGACCTGGAGGATTTTGATTTTCTTCGGGTTGGCGATGATGTCTTCTTCGGTGGCTTTGTAGCCGACGCCCGGTTTCAGCGTGATCAAACCGGCCTTGGCCAGCAGCTGCAAACCGCGACCGCTGTTGATCGGGTCGTTGGCGATGGCGACGCTGGCGCCTTCCGGCAGCTCGTCGAAGCTTTTGTATTTTTTCGAATAGAGGCCGACGTTGTTGATGATTCCCGGGGCGAACGGCACCAGGTCAAAACCGGCAGCGGTTTTTGCATTTTCCAGGAACGGGATGTGCTGGAAGTAGTTCACGTCGATGTCGCCGGCAGCGAGGCTGACGTTCGGCGCGATCCAGTCGGTGAACTCGACCAGCTCGACTTTCAGGCCTTGTTTGGAAGCCTCTTCGACAGCGGCTTCCAGCGGAATGGCGAACGCAGCGGTGGTGCCGACTTTCAGCGGCGCTTCGGCGGCGAACGTGATGGAGCTGAAGAGGCCGAGGGCCAGGGCCAGTGCTTTGACTGGGTGGGAGAGGTAGTGCTTGGTCATGATGGTTATTCCAGTCAGTGCAGAAAAAATTTGGGTGTTTGGTAGGGCCTCTTCGCGGGCAAGCCTCGCTCCTACAGGGGGTTGCGGTGCCCTTGTAGGAGCGAGGCTTGCCCGCGAAGCTTTTAGCGGCGGAACGCGGCGCCAGTGTGTTGCTGCGGCAGATGCGCTTCACCGTGAAACAGCTTCTCGCGCAGGCTGCCGCTGTCGTAGGCGGTTTTGTACGAGCCACGACGCTGCAACTCGGGGATCACCAGATCAATGAAATCGACATAGCTTTCCGGCGTGACGATCCGCGTCAGGTTGAAGCCGTCCAGGCCGGTTTCGGCGATCCACGATTCCAGCTCATCCGCCACTTGCACAGGCGAGCCGACCACGGTGATATAGCGGCCACCGAGGGCGTGTTGCTCAAGCAATTTGCGTCGGGTCCAGTCATTGTTTTGCAGATTCTTGGTCGCCGACTGAATCGCGTTGCTCTTCACGTACTGGATCGGTTCGTCGATTTCGTACTGGGAAAAATCAATCGCCGTCGATGCCGAAAAATGCGCGACACCGGCTTCGGCACTGGCGTAGCTCAGGTACTCGGCGTGCTTCTTCCAGGCCAGTTCTTCGGTGGCGCCGACGATCACGTTCAACCCCATGAACACCTTGACGTCCTCGGGATTGCGCCCGGCCTCGACCGCGCTGGCGCGGACCTTGTCCACCTGAACCTTGGTCGACGGTTTGTTCTGGCCGCTGATGAATACGCACTCGGCATGGCGCCCGGCGAACAGCAAACCGCGCTCCGAACTGCCGGCCTGAAACAGCACCGGCGTGCGCTGCGGCGATGGTTCGCAGAGGTGATAACCCTCGACCTGATAGAACTCGCCTTTGTGCTCGACCTTGTGCACTTTCTCCGGTTGCGCATAGATCCGCTGCTCGGGATCGTTGAGCACCGCGTCGTTTTCCCAACTGCCTTCCCAGAGTTTGTAGAGCACTTGCAGGTATTCGTCGGCCTGATCGTAGCGGCGGTCGTGTTCGACCTGTTCGCTCAAACCCATGGCTTTGGCGGCGCTGTCGAGATAACCGGTAACGATGTTCCAGCCGACCCGTCCACGGCTCAAATGGTCCAGCGTCGACATGCGTCGGGCGAACAGATACGGCGGTTCGTAAGTCAGGTTGGCGGTGAGGCCGAAACCCAGGTTTTTCGTCACTGCCGCCATCGCCGAGACCAGCAGCAGCGGGTCGTTGACCGGCAACTGGATCGACTCTTTCAGCGGCACATCCACCGAGTTTTGATAGACGTCGTACACGCCGACGATGTCGGCGATAAACAACCCGTCGAACAGTCCGCGCTCGAGCAACTGCGCCAGTTCGGTCCAGTATTCGAGGGTTTTGTATTGGGTTGAGTTGTCGCGTGGATGCGTCCACAAGCCGTGGTTGATATGGCCGACGCAGTTCATGTTGAACGCGTTGAGGAGGATTTTCTTTTTCGCCTCGGCCATCAGATAGTCCCCCGCAGCGGCGGGTTTTCATCGTTGAGGTAGTAATTGCCCACCGCGTGATACTTCCAGCGCACCGGGTCGTGCAGCGTGTGCACCCGCGCGTTGCGCCAGTGGCGGTCGAGGCCATGCTCGATCAACGTTGCCTGGCTGCCGGCCAGTTCAAACAAGGTGCTGCCGGCGGTGAGGGAGATTTCGGTGCTGATCGCGCGGGCCTCGGCGACCGCAATCGAAGCAGCGGCCACGGTTTGCGCGTTGGGGTTGGCTTGCGCCTGGTCGAGGAATTCACCCGAGCGTTCGAGCAAGGCTTCGGTGGCGTGCAGACGAATGCTCAAGTGGCCGAAGCTCTTGATCGTCAGTGGATCGTCGATGGCTTTTTCGTGGGTGGCGTCGATCCACGGCCGGGTTTTGGTGCGCACAAAGTGCAGCGCATCTTCATACGCGGCGCGGGCGATGCCGGTGTCGATGGCCGCATGAAGGATCTGCGCCAACGGGCCGACGGTGGTCGGGCGTTCGAACGCGCTTTGAAATGGGATCACGTCTTCAGCGGCGACGTAGACGTCTTCGAACACCACCGAACCGCTGCCGGTGGTGCGCTGGCCGAAGCCGCTCCAGTCGTCGATCACGGTCAGGCCCTGGCTGTCGCGCGGCACGAACGCCAATTGCTGCACGCCGTTTTCATCCACCACTGAAGTGGGGATTCGCTGCGCGTAGATCGCGCCGGTGGCGTAGAACTTGCGGCCGTTGATGCGATAGCCGTCACCGTCGCGTTTGAGGCTGGTGACGCGGTCGTGCGCGGTTTTTGTCCCGAGTTCGGCAAGCGCATTGCCGAAGCGCTGGCCGGCCAATACTTCGGCGTAAAGGCGTTTTTTCTGCTCTTCGTTGCCGTTTACGCGCAGCACTTCGAGGGCATAGAAATGGTTCTGCGGGATCTGTCCGAGCGAGCCGTCCGCCTGGGCAATCAGCGCGATGACTTTGGCCAGCGTGACGTTGGAAACCCCGGCGCCGCCGTACTGTTTGGGCACGCTGATGCCCCACAGGCCCGAGCGTGAAAACACTTCGAGTTCGGGGTGCGGCAAGCGGCGCTCGCGGTCGCGCAGGGCGCTGTCGCGTTTGAAATCGTCGGCCAGATCGCTGGCAACAATCAGGGCTTGCTCATCGCTGGTTATGACCGCGACGTGGTGAGAAAGAGGCATGTGTTTCTCCAGAGGTCTGGTTAAAAGTGTCTGGTCAAATCCAGGAATGACGAGCCGGCAACGTGCCGTTGAGGTGGTAGCTGCCGACCGCGTGATATTTCCAGCGCACCGGGTCGTGCAGGGTGTGCACGCGGGCGTTGCGCCAGTGGCGGTCGAGGTTGAATTCGGCGAGGGTGGCGCGGCTGCCGGCGAGTTCGAAAAGCTTTTCGCTGGCGAGCAGGGAGATTTCGGTGGTCAGCACTTTGGCTTCGGCCACGGCAATCGAGGCGCGCGCGGCGGACTCGGCGGTGAGCGGCGCGGCGTTGACCTGATCGAGCACTTGCCCGGCCTTGCGCAGCAGCGCTTCGGCGGCGTGCAGCTCGATTTTCAGTTTGCCGATGTCGGCGATCACGTAGAGGTCATCGCTGGCGCGTTCGACTTTGGCATCGATCCAGGGCCGCGCGCGGGTTTTGACGAATTCGATGGCGTCATCGATAGCGCCGCGAGCGATGCCAGCGTCGATCGCCGCTTGAATCAATTGCGACACCGCGCCCTGGGTGTTCGGGCTGTCGTTGATCTTCCAGTTATCCACAACGAGCTCGGCATCGACCCGCACGTTGTTGAGCAAAATGGTGCCGCTGGCGGTGGTGCGCTGGCCGAACCCGGACCAGTCATCGACGATGCGCAGGCCCGGCGTGCCACGCCGGACGAAGGCCAATACTTGCTTGCCGTCGTCGTTCAACGCCTTGACCGCGACCCAGTGCGCGAACAGTGCGCCGGTGGAGTAAAACTTCTGCCCGTTGATCACGTAGCCGTCACCGTCTGCGGTGATTCGGGCCTTGAGTTCGAGGGTGTTTTTGGTGCCGCGCTCAGGCCCGGCATTGCCGATGCGCCAGCCTTCAAGCACGCTTTTGAACAGCTGCTTTTTCTGCGCCTCGGTGGCGCTGCCGAGCACCAGATTGATAATGCCGAACTGGTTTTGCGGGATCTGCCCGAGGGCTGGATCGGCGGCGGAAATGATCGCGAACACGTCGGCAATGGTGACAAATGAAACCTGCGGCCCACCGTACTCGCGCGGGATCGCAATGCTGCCGAGGCCGCTGCGGGTGAACTGTTCGATTTCCGACCACGGCAACTTGCGCTGCTTGTCGCGTTTGGCCGCTTGCAGGCGGGCGACGTTCGCCAGCTCGTGGGCAGCCTTGATGGCTTGCGCGTCGTTGCGCAAAACCTGCGCGGGCAACAACAGGGGGGCGATATCCAGATCACTCTGAACGATTGCATCTGCCAGACTGGACATCAGTGCCGCTCCTTGGCTGCACGCAATGCCCTGGCGATCTGCACTGGGGTGATTGTGTTCCGGACCATACCTACCTCACATCTCATGAAAAACGCCGCAAGGGTGGCGGCGAGCGAATAACAAGAATGTCCGGTGGTCCGGTGCATATACCCTAATCGCGTATAAAAAATTAATAAACTAACTTTTGGGAATATGCATAGAAGGGCGTCTGTCCGCGGAGCAACAGTTGTTTGTGGGGCAACAGCCGGGAGCTGAGTTCGGCCGTCAAAATGATCCGCAACCCCTGTGGGAGCGAGCTTGCTCGCGATGAGGCCGTGTCAGTCGATGGAGATTTCGACTGATAGATTGCTATCGCGAGCAAGCTCGCTCCCACAGGGTTTCGGTGATGGTTTTACTGTTTGCGGGTTTCGGCGGCTTTGAGTTGTTCTCGCAGCGGCACTTTCAGATACGGATTGGCGCAGCCGATTTTCAGCGTCCGTGGCGGTGCCCAGCGCGAGTTGTTGCCTACGCGGTCGAGGATGCAATAAGTCACTTCCAGACGCAGGTCTTCGCCGGCCTCAAGGATGATCGCCGGCGGCACCCAGACCTGGATCGGCTCGCCGATATCGCCGGCCTTGAGCCTGGGCAAATCCATGCGCACATCGCCCCAGCGCAGCGTGATCTCATCATCGATGGCCATGTTCAAATACGGCTCGATGGTCAGCGGCACGCCGCGTTTGATCTGGTTGGGGTTCACGCCGTGGCGGCGGATGGTCTCGGGCAGGCTCACCGGCGCGAGGCTCTGGTTTTCGTCGCCACACAGCGCCGGCGCCTGGCCGCCCGGGCAATCGAGTTTGATCCGCACCAGCGTCGTCGGCGACAGCGCCGGGTTTTGTCCGACCTGCATCACGCGGTAGCGAATCTGCGCAATGCCATTGCTGACGAAGCTCTCCGGCACGCGTAGCTGCAAGGCTTGGGCAACATCGCCAGCGATCACGGTGGTGCACGCGACATAGCAGTCGTCCCAGTACAACTCGATCAGGTCGCCAGCCTCCATGCCGGAGTAGGGCGCGACGTCGATCAGCAGGTGCGCGGCGGCAGCGTTGTTGATGCCGCTCTTGTGCGATTGCGCCAGGGTCGGGGCCGCAAGTTCGGATATGTTCGAGGTACTGGTCATGGTGCTCTCCTTGAGGTCTTGCAGCGAAGTCCGTTTCTGGAAGATCAATCAGCGTGAATTACGGCGCAACAAAGTTGGTTGTAAGTGTCGAATGGTTAAAGGTTGATTAGTTGCGATTGGCATTGGCTGGCGACTAGATAAGAGTGCGCCTGATTAACTGTCAATAGAGTTGATTAGTTGGTGGATCAATTTTCGGTTAATCAGAAATGTCCTACACGGTGAAGTTAAGAATCCTCAGCGTGGCGTCGAATAATCTGCATTTTTTCACTGAAATAGGCTTCGCGCATGGTGAAGCACATGCGAGGCTGACCTGCACACCCGTCCGACTTTAAGCTGAATAAATTTATTGCAGGACATATATATGTACCGCACGTGCAGGCGCGAAGTTATATAGCTTGGCTTCGAGATAAGTCAAAGGTGTCGAGAAGTTGGCAATTTGCGTGGGGAGGGCGAATGCAACTTCCATCCATGGAAGTTAACAATCGGTATGGCGGGGTTTTAATGCTGGGTGTTATTCAGAAACTTGCTGAGAAACTGCTTGGTTCGTTCTTCTTGCGGGTTGGCAAACAATGCCTTGGCTTCACCTTGTTCAACAATCACACCCTTGTCGAAAAACACCACACGGTTCGCCACATCACGGGCAAAACCCATTTCGTGGGTGACGATGACCATGGTGCGGTTCTCTTCGGCGAGGCTGCGAATGGTCGACAACACTTCGCCGACCAATTCCGGATCGAGCGCCGAGGTGGGCTCATCGAACAGGATCACTTCCGGCTCCATCGCCAACGCTCGGGCAATCGCCACGCGCTGTTGCTGACCACCGGAAAGGCGTCGCGGGTAAGCGTCTTCCTTGCCCGCCAGACCAACCCTGGCCAGAAGGTTTTTGCCCAGGGCAATCGCTTCGGCCTGGGGCATTTTCTTCACCACGATCGGGCCTTCGATGACATTTTCCAACGCCGTGCGATGCGGGAACAGGTTGAAGTTCTGGAAGACGAAACCGACGTGCTGGCGCAAACGCCGCACCAGGCTTTGCTGCTGGTTCAGCGGGCGGCTGCCATCGATCTCGATGTCGCCGACCTTGATCCGGCCGCTGGTAGGTTCTTCGAGGAAATTCAGGCAACGCAGGAACGTGGTTTTACCCGAGCCGCTGGGGCCGATAATTGCCACGACCTCGCCTTCCTTCACTTGCAGATCGATGCCGTTGAGCACCACTTGACCCTTGAACTGCTTTGTCAGTTTTTCCACGACAATCATGGGGTCAGGACTCCTGGTCGTGCCGATTGACCCGGGCTTCCAACTGGTTTTGCAGGTGCGAAAGCACCGTGGCAAGGATCCAGTAGATCAGCGCGGCGGCCAGATACATGGTGAAGATTTCGAAAGTGCGGGCGGTGATCAATTGCGCCTGACGGAACAGCTCCGGCACCTGAATAGTGGCGGCCAGCGCGGTGTCCTTGACCAGCGAAATGAAGCTGTTGCCCAGTGGCGGCAGCGCCGTGCGCATCGCTTGCGGAATGATCGCCCGGCGCAAGGTCTGCGCGCGGGTCATGCCGATACTGGCGGCGGCTTCCCACTGGCCGCGCTCGATGGAGCTGATCGCGGCGCGGAGGATTTCGCAGGCGTAGGCGGCCATGTTCAGCGAGAAGCCGATCAGGGCGGCCGGCAGCGGATCAAGTTCGAGGCCCAATTGCGGCAAGCCGTAATAGATCACGAACAGTTGCACGAGCAACGGCGTGCCGCGAAAGAACGACACGTAGATGCGAGCAATCCAGCTCACCAGTTTGAAGCGCGACAAGCGCATCAACGCCAGGCCGAAGCCCATCACCAGGCCGAAAAACATCCCGCCCAGGCTGAGGATCACCGTGTAATACGCGCCCTTCAGCAGGAAGGGCGCGGAGTCCAGTGCGAGTTGGAAAGCGTCGCCCATTACTTGGTGACGTCAGCGCTGAAGTATTTTTCCGAAAGCTTGGACAACGTACCGTCGGCACGCAGCTTGTCGATGGCTTTGTTGATCGCGGCCAGCAACTCAGGCTCGCCTTTGCGCAGGGCGACACCGGCTTCCTGACGGGAGAACGCTTCGCCGGCGGCGGTGGTGTCCTTGGCTTTCTTCGCGTATTCGAGGGCGGCGAGACGGTCGATCAGGATGGCGTCGATGCGGCCGACACGCAGGTCCTGGAACTTGGTTGGATCGTCTTCGTAAGTGCGCACGTCAGCGGTCGGGACGTTCTTCTTGACCCACTCTTCGTAGTTGGTGCCCAGGCCTACGCCGACTTTTTTGCCACCCAGGTCGGCGGCGGACTTGATGTTGAGGTCCGCAGCTTTCTTGGTCAGCACCAGCGCCTGAATCCCGGAAACGGTGTACGGCTCGGAGAAGTCATACTTCTTCTTGCGCTCTTCGGAGATGGTCACCTGGTTGATCACGGCGTCCAGACGCTTGGATTCCAGCGCCGCGAGGATGCCTTCCCATTTGGTTGGTTGCAGTTTGACCTTCACGCCCAACTCTTTGGCCAGAGCTTCGGAGAATTCGACTTCGAAGCCGGCCAGTTTGCCGTCGGCGTCGACGAAACTGAACGGTGGATAAGTGCCTTCCAGGCCGACGTTGATCACGCCAGCATCTTTGATTTTTTGCAGTTGCTCACCGGCAACCGCTTGCCCCATCAGGCCGGCGCTGAGTGCCAGGCCCAGCGAACCTACCAGCAGATTTCGACGTAGTGCGGAAAAATTCATGACAAGCCCCTGTTTTTTTGAAAGACGTTTTTTTATGAAAGACGGTTTCTTGTGAACGATGCTATTGGCAATGTTGGCAAAATCGGGATTTGGACGACTGCGATATCCTGCCCTAAAGCAGCTTATGCGTCTGCGCCAAATTCGCCTGCGGCGCGACTATATGACGATGCTGTTAGATAGGAAAATACTAAATAACAATTCTGTTATTCCTTTAAAGAATAAATGAGTGGCGTGATGACCTGTGGCCACGGGGTGTTCGTTTACAGGAAGTCTTTATAGGCAAACAACGCCGGGGCGCCGCCGGTGTGCAGGAAGATGATCGGGCCTTCGTCAAAACGTCCGCGACCAATGCCGTCAAGCAGCCCGGCCATCGCTTTGCCGGTGTATACCGGGTCCAGCAACAAGCCTTCCTGACTCGCGAGTAACTTGACCGCAGACAACGTCCCGGCGTTCGGTTCGCCGTAACGCGGGCCGAAATATTCGTCCCACAATTCAACTTTGAAACTCGCCGGCAGGCTTACACCCAGCAACTCCGCGGTGCGCTCGGCCAGGCCCTGAACCTTCGGCCGCTGATCTTCGTCGCTGCGCGAAACCGTCACGCCAATCACTGGCAAATCCGGCAAAACTTCATTCAACGCCAGCGCCAGGCCGCTGTGAGTGCCAGCACTGCCCGAGGCCAATACCACGGCGGCGAATTGCAAGCCGCTGTCCTTGATCTGCTCGGCCAGCTCCAGGCCGGCGCGCACGTAACCGAGCGCGCCCAACGCGTTGGAGCCACCAATCGGCACCACGTACGGATGTTTACCGCTGTTGCGCAGCCGATCAGCCAAGGCCTGCAATTGCTCATCGGCGTTGTCGAGGTTCTCGACCAATTCGACTTTGGCGTCGAACAACTCCAGCAACAGCCGATTGCCGTTGCCGACATAGTTGGCGTCGTCCGTGCCCAGCGGGTTTTCCAGCAGCGCCACGCAGCCCAGGCCTAACTTGGCGGCAATCGCTGCCGTCTGGCGCACGTGGTTGGATTGCAGCGCGCCAGCGGTAATCAGCGTGTCCGCGCCCTGCGCCAGCGCATCGGCGGCGAGGTATTCGAGCTTGCGCAGCTTGTTGCCACCCATCGCCAGCGGCGTCAGGTCATCGCGTTTGACGTAAACATCGCGGCCCAGCCAGGTCGACAGACGTTCGAGTTTTTCCAGCGCGGTAGGGTGGCCGAGCAGGTCGAGGCGGTTGAAGCGGGCGAGCGAATTTTTGATCATGGGTCCGTACTGGCGCAGGAGAATCACAGGACTATAGGCACGCCCATTTGTTCGGGCAACCGCCAGTCGCTTATATCCATCAGTTCTGATGACAGCACAATTGGTTCTTAATTCGCCCTCCGGACGTTGCCGTAAAGTGATCGCCGTCAGTGCGGCCAGACAGTCCGGCCGCCCGTGAGGAGTTTTCTACCGTGAGCGAGCGTTCCAGCCATTGGCAATTGCACACCATCGTCAGCCAGCTGCGCACGGCGCGGGATCAGTGGCGCAGCCAAAACGGTCGCGTCAGTGGCGAGCAGGGTGGTCGCGAGTTGCCGTCCCGCGCGGCGATGGCGGAGATTCTTGAAGCCTTGTGCGGCGCGCTGTTCCCAATGCGTCTGGGGCCGGTGGACTTGCGCGAAGAGAGCGAAGATTTCTACGTCGGCCACACGCTGGACGTCGCGTTGAATGCGTTGCTGGCGCAGGCGCGGCTCGAACTGCGCTACGCCGCGCGGCACAGTGCGGCAATCGATCGCCAGCTCGACACTGAGCTCGAAGCCAGGACCATTTCGATCATCCAGGATTTTGCCCTCGCGTTGCCGGGGCTGCGCAGCCTGCTCGACACCGATGTGCTGGCGGCCTATCACGGCGACCCGGCGGCGCGCAGTGTCGATGAAGTGCTGCTGTGCTATCCGGGGATTCTCGCGGTGATTCATCACCGCCTCGCCCATCACCTGTACCGCGCCGGTTTGCCGCTGCTGGCGCGGATCAGCGCGGAGATCGCGCACTCGGCCACCGGCATCGATATTCACCCAGGCGCACAGATCGGCCGCAGTTTTTTTATCGATCACGGCACGGGCGTGGTGATCGGCGAGACCGCGATCATTGGCGAGCGTGTGCGGATTTATCAGGCTGTGACTTTGGGCGCCAAGCGTTTCCCGGCGGACGAGGACGGCCAGTTGCAGAAGGGCCATCCGCGCCATCCGATTGTCGAGGACGATGTGGTGATCTACGCCGGCGCGACGATTCTTGGGCGCATCACCATCGGCAAGGGTTCGACGATTGGCGGCAACGTGTGGCTGACCCGCAGCGTGCCGGCGGGGTGCAACCTGACGCAGGCGAACTTGCAGCATGATGACGGGATGCAGAAGTAGGGCCTGAATCTTGATTGGCTGAGCCCGCCTCTTCGCGGGCAAGCCTCGCTCCTACAGGTTTTGCGCCATTTTCAGGTCGGCGCAGGCGCCTGTAAGCGCGAGGCTTGCCCGCGAATGGCTTCAAGCCGGGCCGCAATAATGGCATTTAGCTCACTGAGCACTGAACGAATCCACCAAACCCCACGTCATACGCATCCTTGAGCTAGCGTAGTCAGGCGACCGCCGAGCCCTGCGATTAGTCCCCGGCGCCCGATTCATGTTTAACTTGAACGCTCATTCAAGTTAAACCGCCGGTTTGCTGCCCGCTCACAACAGGAGGCTTGCCCTTGCCGAGTCCGTTATTGATTGCCCGGTTCCACCCCTTTGAGGCGCACGTTTCATGAGTGCTCCGACTGCCCCACCAAGCGGCCAAGTCCGCATGAACCCGCCAGTGTTCTACTTCGCTGCGGGTTTTATTCTGTTATTCGGCATCATCGTCATCGCCATGCCCGCGCAGGCCGGTGCCTGGCTGCTCGAAGCGCAAAACTGGGCGGCCAACACGGTCGGCTGGTATTACATGCTCGCGATGACGCTTTATCTGGTCTTCGTGGTGGTCACCGCGTTATCTGGCTACGGCAAGATCAAACTCGGTGCCGACCACGACGAACCCGAATTCAGTTATCTGTCCTGGGCCGGCATGCTGTTCGCCGCCGGCATCAGCATCACGCTGTTCTTTTTCTGCGTGTCCGAACCGCTGACGCATTTGGCGCAACCGCCGCAAGGCACCGCCGGTACGCCGGATGCGGCACGCCAAGCGATGCAGATTCTGTTTCTGCACTGGGGCCTGCATGGCTGGGGCGTGTTCGCGTTCGTCGGCATGGCGCTGGCCTACTTCGCGTATCGGCACAACCTGCCGCTGGCTCTGCGTTCGGCGCTGTACCCGCTGATCGGCAAGCGCATCAACGGCCCGATCGGCTATGCGGTGGACGGCTTCGGCATCATCGCCACGGTGTTCGGCCTCGGCGCTGACATGGGGTTCGGCGTGTTGCACCTGAACTCGGGCCTCGACTACCTGTTCGGCATCGCTCACACGCAGTGGATTCAGGTCGGCCTGATCACGCTGATGATGGGCGCGGCGATCATTGTCGCGGTGTCCGGCGTCGATAAAGGCGTGCGGGTGATGTCCGACATCAACATGCTGCTCGCCTGCGCGCTGCTGCTGTTCGTGTTGTTCGCAGGTCCCACCCAGCACTTGCTCAACACTTTGATCCAGAACATCGGCGACTACCTCGGCGCGTTGCCGATGAAGAGTTTCGACCTCTACGCTTACGACAAACCGAGCGACTGGCTGGGTGGCTGGACGGTGTTCTACTGGGCCTGGTGGATTGCATGGTCGCCGTTCGTGGGCCTGTTCATCGCGCGGATTTCCCGTGGCCGGACCATCCGCGAATTCGTCTTCGGCGTGCTGCTGATTCCGCTCGGTTTCACCCTCGCGTGGATGTCGATTTTCGGCAACAGCGCCATCGATCAAGTGCTAAACCACGGCATGACCGCGCTGGGTATGTCGGCCATCGATAACCCGTCGATGACCCTGTACCTGCTGCTGGAAACCTACCCGTGGAGCAAAACCGTAATCGCGGTCACGGTGTTTATCAGCTTCGTGTTCTTCGTCACTTCGGCCGATTCGGGCACCGTGGTGCTGTCGACTCTGTCCGCCAAGGGGGGCAACCCGGATGAAGACGGGCCGAAGTGGCTGCGGGTGTTCTGGGGCGCGATGACCGCTTTGGTCACCAGCGCGCTGCTGTTCTCCGGCAGCATTGATGCACTGAAATCCGCGGTGGTGCTGACCTCGTTGCCGTTCTCGATGATCTTGCTGCTGATGATGTGGGGGCTGCACAAGGCGTTCTATCTGGAGTCGCAGAAGCAGATTGCGCAGATGCATTCGCTGGCGCCGGTCTCCGGTTCGCGCCGTGGCGGTTGGCGTCAACGCTTGACTCAGGCTGTGCATTTCCCGTCGCGCGATGAGGTTTACCGCTTCCTCGATACGACGGTGCGCCCGGCGATTGAAGAAGTGAGCGCCGTGTTCGTCGAGAAGGGTTTGAAGGTGGTCACTCAGCCGGACCCGGCCAACGACAACGTCAGCCTGGAAATCGGTCACGGCGAGGAGCATCCGTTTATCTATCAGGTGCAGATGCGTGGTTACTTCACGCCATCCTTCGCGCGTGGCGGCATGGGTTCCAAACAACTCAACAACCGCCGCTACTACCGCGCCGAAGTGCATTTGAGCGAGGGCAGTCAGGACTACGATCTGGTCGGTTACACCAAGGACCAGATCATCAACGACATCCTCGACCAGTACGAACGGCACATGCAGTTCTTGCACCTGGTTCGCTGATCAGCCGCCGGTGGCGCCCAGGTTTTGCTCAGCACCCTGAACAAAACCAGCGCCGCCACCGGCATACGCAGGAGCGAGCCTGCGGTTTCCTGCGAACATCATCAAACCTCACGCTGACGATCAATCCGCATGGCGGCAGCGCTGCGCGAATTATCGGCCTGACGCCGCTCCCTGTAGGAGCGAGGCTTGCCCGCGAAGGCGTCATGTCATCCAGCAGAAATGTTGTCTGGCCGGTCGCTTTCGCGGGCACGCCTTGCTTCCCGCAGAGATGGCCGGTAGGTCAGGCGCTTTCGCGTTCGATCACTTGGCATTCCAGCAGGTTCAGTCGTTGGACTTCGTGCTCCACCGCTAAAACCCCCAGGCTTTGCAGCACGCGGGTGGCGGCGAGGACGCCGATTTCCAGTGCCGGGGGTTTGATCGTGCTGAGGCTCGGCAGGAGCATTTCGGCGAAGGGGTAATCGCCGAAGCCGAGCACGGCGCAGTCTTCGGGGATGTTCAGTCCGGCGCGCTGCCCGGCGAGCAAACCACCGGCAGCCAGGTTGTCGTTGGCGAAGATGATCGCGTCGGGGCGCGGCGAGGTGTTCATCAGCACTTGCATGGCCTGTTTGCCGGCCTCGAACGGCGCTCGATCAACATCCGGCGCGAACACCCACGGCGCCAGCCCCAACTCAGCAACTGTCGCGGCGTAACCGTCACGGCGCTCCAGCGCGCTGAAGTCGCCGGGCGCGCTGTTCTGCACAAACGCGATGCGTCGATAACCTTTGCCATGCAGATATCGCGCAGCGGCCACGCCGACTTCAAAATGCGAAAACCCGATCTGCAAAGGCTCACGCTCAGGCTGGTAATCCCAGGTTTCGATCACCGGGATGTCCGCTTCGGCGATCATTTTTTCCGTGCCGGCACTGTGAAAATGACTGGTCAGCACCAGCGCCGCCGGTGACCAGCCGAGGAACGCGCGCACCGCATTTTCTTCCTGCTCGGCGCTGAAATAACTTGAGGCCAATAACAACTGATAACCGTGCTGGCTCAGCGTGTCGCTGAAGCCCTGGATCGTGTTGGCGAAGATCGGCCCGGAGATGTTCGGAATGACCATGCCGACAATCTTCCCGCGTGCCGACGCCAGCCCGCCAGCCACCAGATTCGGCACGTAACCCAACTCCGCAACCACCGCCGCAATGCGCTCGCGGCGCTCCGGCGACACCTGCTCCGGTTGATTGAAATAGCGCGACACGGTGATCGCCGAAACCCCGGCCTCACGCGCCACCGTATTGAGCGTGACGCGACCGGCGCCACGGCGTTTGCGAGGCTTGTCTGCACTCAACGGGCTACCCCTCTTAAAAACCAAAAAGCATATAAAAGTAATTTTTCAGTATTGGACGGTCTATGGCTGGCTTGCCGATACTGGCGATGTTAGCGCTAACAAAGGGTTCTGTCTGCTACTCGCTCGAGCGAATGCCCAAGACACATTCACCGTCGCTGCCTCACAGAAGGGCAGTGGTTCAGGGCACATTTTCGAGCGGGCAGACCATGCACAGCATTCCTGGGGAAACACAAAAACTGGCGCGATCGATTCGTGCTGCCACGCCACGCCGAGCGCATCTGGGCTGGTTGCTCGCCGGGTTGAGCGCGCTGCCCAGCGCAGGCGCGTTTGCCGTCGAGACTGCGGATCAGGAACCAACGCTGAAGTCCGTCACAGTCACCGCTACCCGGCGCGAAGAGTCATTGCAGAAAGTCCCGGTGGCGGTCTCGGTGCTCGATGGCGAACAGCTCGAACGCGACAATCGCAACGACGTCGCGAGCATCGTCCAGCAAGTGCCTTCGCTGAATTTCCGCACCGGCGCGTCGAATAAAGACACCTCGCTGTTCGTGCGTGGCGTCGGCACCATTTCCACCTCGCCGGGCGTCGAACCGACCGTGGCCACGGTGATCGACGGCGTGGTGTATGCGCGCCCGGGGCAAGCAACGCTGGACCTGCTCGACCTCGAGCGCATCGAAGTGCTGCGCGGTCCGCAAGGCACGCTGTTCGGCAAGAATGCTTCGGCCGGCGTGCTCAATATCACCAGCAAAGCGCCGAGCGCCGAGACCCACGGTTTCATCGATCAGTCGTACTACAGCGGCAACGAAAGCCGTACCCGTTTCGGCCTCGGTGGCAGCCTGATTCCGGACACGTTGAAAGGCTCGATCAGCACGTTGTTCGGCAGCTACGACGGCAACGTCGACAACCAGCACAACGGCCAGGAGGTCAACGGCTACAACCACCGAGGCGCGCGCGGCAAACTCGAATTCACGCCGAATGACGAGCTCAAATTCACCGTCATCGCCGACTACATGCAGTCCCACGACGACGGCCCGAATGGCGTCGTCAGCAAGTCCCTGGCCCCGGCGTTCAGCACTGCGCTGAACCCGGTGCGGCCATCCAGCGACAATCGCGACATCAACACCGACACCCGCAGCCACGTCGAAGACGTCAACAAAGGCCTGTCCGGCCAGCTCGACTGGAACCTCGGCGATTACACCCTGACTTCGATCACCGCGTGGCGCGGCTGGGACAACACGCAGTATCAGGATGGCGACCGTCTCGGCAGCGTGACCGCGGCGTTTCCCGGCACCGCCGACAAGGGCGACCTGGCGTTCGATCAATACTCGCAAGAGCTGCGCCTGGCATCGCCCAAAGGTGAGTTTCTCGAATACGTCGGCGGCCTGTTCTACATGCACGGCAAGGACGACGAAACCTATCAGCGCACCTTGACCACCCCGACCAGCCTCAACCGTGGCGTCGCCGATTACAGCACCACCAGCGACAGCTACGCGGTGTTTGGCGAAAGCACACTGAACTTCACTTCGAATTTTCGCGGCATCGCCGGCCTGCGCTGGACCCACGACGATCTGGAATACGATCACCGCCGCGTTTCCACCTCCGCCACCACCGTCAGCGGCATTCAACCGGCCACCAGCAGTTCAGGATCGGTGGGCGAGGATGGCTGGTCCGGACGCCTCGGCGTGCAGTACGACTTGAGCGATACGGTGACCACCTACCTGACCTATTCGCGCGGCTACAAAGGCCCGGCGTACAACGTGTTTTTCAACATGCAGCCACGCGATACCGAGGCGCTGAAACCGGAAACCTCCAACACCTGGGAGGCCGGAATCAAAGCCACCGCTTGGAACAATCGGCTGACCACCAACCTCGCGGTTTTCCACAGCGATTACGACAACTATCAAGCGAACTTCTTCGACACCGTCGCCGGCCAAGTGGTGACGCGGCTGATCAACGCCGGCAGCGTCAGCACCGAAGGCGTCGAGCTCGATTACGCACTGCAAGCAACCCAGCAATTGAAATTCTCCGGCGCGCTGGCCTACACCCGCGCGCGCATCGACGAATTCGCCTGCCCGGCGGGTGCCGCGGCCTCGTGCAACGTCAACGGCAAGCCACTGCCGTTCAGCCCGGACTGGAAAAGCTACGTGCGCGCCGACTACACGATCCCGCTGGATAACGGCCTCGATGTCGAATTCGGCACCGACTACAGCTGGCAGAGCGAAGTGCAGTACGACATCAGCCAGAACGCCGACACCAAGCAGGGCGCCTACGGCTTATGGAACGCCAGCGTCGCCCTGGCCGACTACAGCAATGGCTGGCGCGTCGCGCTGCTCGGCAAAAACCTCGCCGACAAGTCCTACTCGCCGCTGCTGGCGAGCGGCGGCAACTACATTTACCGCGCTGTGCCACGCGACGACGAGCGCTACTTCGGCGTGCAATTGCGCAAGGATTTCTGACATGCCTCGACAGCTCAAACTCGGCGCTTTCCTGATGGCCACCGGGCACCACGTCGCCGCATGGCGTCACCCCGACGTGCCGGCCGACGCCGGACTCGACTTCGCGCATTACAAACACCTGGCGCAAATCGCCGAAGCGGCGAAGTTCGACGCGTTGTTCATCGCCGACAGCCTCGCGGCGCCCATCGGCGAAATTGCCAGCCGCATGGCGCGCTCTGAGCACTTTGAACCCCTGACTTTGCTCTCGGCATTGAGCGCTGTTACAGAGCGCATCGGGCTGATTGCCACCGCCACAACCAGCTATAACGAGCCGTACCACGTAGCACGAAAGTTCGCCTCTTTGGAGCATCTTTCGGGTGGGCGCTCGGGGTGGAATCTGGTCACTTCCGACAATGCCGCCGAAGCGCAAAATTTCGGCCGCGACCAGCATATCGGCCACGCCGACCGCTATAGCCGGGCGCGGGAGTTCCATCAGGTGGTCACGGGTTTATGGGACAGTTGGGAGGATGACGCTTTCGTACGGGACAAGCTCGGCGGTACGTACTACCAGCCGGAAAAAGTACACGTGCTTGATCATGTCGGTGAGCACTTTCGGGTCAAGGGACCGCTGAACGTCGCGCGTTCGCCGCAGGGGCAACCGGTGATTGTCCAGGCCGGTTCTTCAGAATCGGGGCGTGAACTGGCGGCGGAAACGGCTGAAGTGGTGTTCACCGCGCAGACATCCTTGGCCGGCGCCCAGGCATTTTATGCCGACCTCAAGGGACGTCTCGGCCGTTACGGGCGCAGCGCCGATTCACTGAAAATAATGCCGGGGGTTTTTGTCGTGGTCGGGCGCACGGAGCGCGAAGCCCAGGAGAAATATGAAACGTTTCAGCAATTAGTCGAACCCGAGGTTGGCGTCGCATTACTTGGGCGTATGCTGGGCAACTTCGATTTGTCGAAGTATCCGTTGCACGGGCCGCTGCCGGAGTTGCCGCTGACCGAGAGCGGTCAGCAAAGCCGTCAGGCACTGCTGACCGAACTGGCGGGGCGGGAAAACCTCAGCCTCGCCGAACTGGGCCGCAAGATCGCCGGTGGCCGTGGGCATTACAGCGTGATCGGGACGGCGCAACAGATTGCCGACCGCTTGCAGGAATGGTTCGAGCACGGCGCGGCCGATGGCTTCAATGTGCTGGTGCCGCACTTGCCCGGTGGTCTGCAAGATTTCGCCAGTGAGGTGGTTCCGGAACTGCAACGGCGAGGGTTGTTCAGAACAGAGTACGAAGGCCGGACCTTGCGCGAGAACCTCGGATTGCCAAGGCCCGGGAACAGATTTGCGTAGCGCCTCTGTGGGAGCAAGGCTTGCCCGCGATGGCGATTTCAGGTCCGCTATCGCGAGCAAGCTTTGCTCCCACAGGTCCGTGCGCTATCGCGAGCAAGCTTTGCTCCTACAGCTCCTACAGATTCCAGCTAAAACAGACAAGAGAGGATTCGATGACTTACACCGCTGCCGAAAACCGCTATGACTCCATCCCTTACCGCCGCGTTGGCCGCAGCGGTCTGGTGCTGCCGGCACTGTCGCTGGGGCTGTGGCACAACTTCGGCGACAGCACGCCGATCGACACCCAGCGCTCGTTGCTGCGCACCGCGTTCGACCTGGGCATCAACCACTTCGACCTCGCCAACAATTACGGCCCGCCGTACGGCAGCGCCGAAACCAATTTCGGCCGTTTGCTGCGCGAAGACTTCAAGCAGTATCGCGACGAACTGATCATTTCCAGCAAGGCCGGTTGGGACATGTGGCCAGGCCCGTACGGGCAGGGCGGCGGTTCGCGCAAATACGTGCTCGCCAGCCTCGACCAGAGCCTGCAACGTCTGGGCCTCGACTACGTCGACATCTTCTATTCGCACCGCTTTGACCCGGACACCCCGCTGGAAGAAACCGCCAGCGCCCTCGCCACTGCCGTACAGCAGGGCAAGGCGTTGTACATCGGCATCTCGTCCTATTCCGGGGTGAAAACCCGCGAAATGGCCGCTCTGCTGCAAGAGTGGAAAGTGCCGCTGTTGATCCATCAACCGGCGTACAACCTGCTCAATCGCTGGGTCGAAAAAGACTTGCTGGATGTCACCGACGAACTCGGCACCGGGGTGATTGCCTTCACGCCGTTGGCTCAAGGTTTGTTGACCGACAAATACCTGAACGGCATTCCGAAGGACGCGCGGGTCAACCGTCCGGGTGGCGGTTCGCTGCAGGAATCGCACTTGTCCGAAGCCAACATCGCGCACGTGCGCGGGCTCAACGAAATCGCCAAGCGCCGCGGTCAGAGCCTTGCGCAATTGGCACTGGCCTGGACCCTGCGCGACCCGCGCGTGACCTCGGCACTGATCGGCGCGAGCCGCCCGGAGCAAATCATCGAGAACGTCGGGGCGTTGAAGAATCTGAGCTTCAGCGCGGAAGAACTGGCGGAGATCGACCGATTTGCCCAAGAGGGCGGGATCAACCTTTGGGAAAAGCCTTCGACGGCTGAGTGATGCTTGGATTGGGGTGGGTCAGTTAGATCCACCCCTCACCCCAGCCCTCTCCCCAAGGGGGAGAGGGGAAAGGGAGCCGATCTTTATGCTTTTCAAAGCCTGAGTTCGACTCAGGTCTTTCAGGTCGCTGTATCTCGACCAAACACCTCGGATCCACCCCTCACCCCAGCCCTCTCCCCAAGGGGGAGAGGGGAAAGGGAGCCGATCTTTATGCTTTTCAAAGCCTGAGTTCGATTCAGGTCTTTCAGGTCGCTGTATCTCGACCAAACACCTCGGATCCACCCCTCACCCCAGCCCTCTCCCCAAGGGGGAGAGGGGAAAGGGAGCCGATCTTATGCTCTTCAAAGCCTGAGTTCGACTCAGGTCTTTCAGGTCGCTGTATCTCGACCAAACACCTCGGTCAGTCCCCTCTACCCTTTGGGGAGAGGGTTAGGGTGAGGGGTGGTTGCAAAATCTCAGCGAAAAAACGGCACATCCCCCAACACCGTAGCCCGCTGCATCACACGCCGCGCCGGGCGGTAGTCGTCCACCGCGTAGTGCTGCGTCACGCGGTTGTCCCAGAACGCCACGTCATCCTTCTGCCAGCGCCAGCGAATGGTGAATTCCGGCCGCGTGGTGTGTGCGAACAGAAACTTCAAAATCACCTCGCTCTCGGTTTCCGACAGCTCATTGATCTTCGACGTGAAGCCCTCACTGACGAACAGTGAACGTCGTCCGCTCACCGGGTGTGTGCGGATCACCGGGTGCGACAGCGGCGGATTTTTGCGCCGCGCTGCTTCCCACTGCGCCAGTGCTTCGGGCGTATTGCCGTAGCGCTCAAGCGGAAATGAACGGGTGAAATCGTGAGTGGCGGTCAGCCCTTCCAGCAGGGTTTTCATCGGCGCCGACAACGCTTCATACGCAGCAATTCCGCTGGCCCACAACGTATCACCACCAAACTCCGGCAGCAGTTTGGCGCTGAGCACCGCGCCCATTGCCGGGGTCGGCAGGAAGGTCACGTCGGTGTGCCAGATCGCGTTGTCGCGCACGTCGGTGACGGCGGTGTCGAGGATCAGCACTTCCGGTTGCTCGGGCACATTCGGGTAGATCGGGTGAATATGCAGATCACCAAAATTTGCGGCGAAACGCGCTTGTTGCTGCGGCGTGATCGGCTGCTCGCGGAAGAACAACACCTGATGCTTGAGCAGCGCTTGTTCGATCGCGTCGCGTTGTTTGGCGCTCAGCGGCTGGCTGATATCGATGCCGCTGATTTGCGCGCCGAGGGCTGAGCTGAGAGGAACGATTGTCAGGTTGCTCATGGTGGTTCTCTTCAATCCGGGGTGTCGAGCTGTTGTAGGAGTGAGCCTGCTCGCGATAGCGGTGGATCCGCCACAACGATGTCGCCTGACACTGCGCTATCGCGAGCAGGCTCACTCCTACAGGTTTCTTCACATGAAATTTTTCAATGTGCCTGGCCGTGCCACGGCACCAGTTTGCGTTGCAGCGCGCGCAGGCCCATTTCCATGGCGAAGGCGATCAGCGCGATCACCAGAATCCCCAGCACCACCACGTCGGTGACCAGAAATTGCGCCGCCGACTGCACCATAAAACCCAAGCCGCTGGTGGCAGCAATCAACTCAGCGGCGACTAGCGTCGACCAACCGACGCCGAGGCCAATGCGCACGCCGGTCAAAATATCCGGCAGCGCGCTCGGCAAAATCACGTGCCGAATCAGCTGTGCGCGAGTCGCGCCCAACGACTGCGCGGCGCGCAGTTTCGCCGGATCAACCGTGCGCACGCCGGTCGCGGTGGCGATGGCAATCGGCGCGAAGATCGCCAGGTAGATC
Source organism: Pseudomonas prosekii (assembly GCF_900105155.1). Taxonomy (NCBI): domain Bacteria; kingdom Pseudomonadati; phylum Pseudomonadota; class Gammaproteobacteria; order Pseudomonadales; family Pseudomonadaceae; genus Pseudomonas; species Pseudomonas prosekii. Next base: position 2,506,936 of record NZ_LT629762.1, on the reverse strand, counting down.
AGCAACACTTTCGACAGCTCGCCAATGCCGCACCAGATGACGATCAGCGGCAGATAGGCCAGCGGTGGAATCGGGCGGTAAAACTCGATCAGCGGATCGAGAATGCCCCGAGCGATACGGTTGTGGCCGATGGCGATGCCGACCGGCACCGCGGTCAGCACCGCGAAACCGAGGCCCAGACCAATCCGGCTGAGGCTCGCGGCCAAGTGCTGCCACAACGTTGAATCCATATAACCCGTGGTCGCCAGCAGCCAGCCCTTTTGCAGCACAGCGGACGGTGGCGGCAGGAACAGCGGCTCGATCATCCCGCTGGCCGTCACCGCCCACCACAGCAACACCAACGCAAACAGCGTCAACACACTGATCCAGCGCGTGCCGAGGCTGCGTCGCGCAGGCACTGCCGTCGAAGCGGGTTTCACCGTGACGGCGGGGATTTCATAGCTGCTCATGCGCGCTCCTGCCGCGTGGCGGCGCTGCGTTGCGAGAACACTTTGGCGAGCACGTGTTCGCGGGTTTCGATAAAACGCGGGTCGGATTTGATCGCCCGTGCCGACTCGCCGGCGGCGTAACGCTGGCCGAAATCCAGGCTCAGGCGCTCGACGATTTGCCCGGGATTCGGCGCCAGCAGAATCAGGTCGGTGGCGAGGAACACCGCTTCTTCGATGTCGTGGGTAATCAGGAATACCGGTTTGGCGGTGCGCTGCCAGACTTGCAGCAACAGCTCCTGCATCTGTTCGCGAGTGAAGGCATCGAGCGCGCCGAACGGCTCGTCCATCAGCAACACGCGCGGGTCGGCGGCGAGGGCGCGGGCGAGGCCGACACGTTGCTTCTGGCCGCCCGAGAGTTGCCAGATGCGCCGATTCTCAAATCCGCAAAGATCCACTAACGCGAGCATTTCACGCGCGCGAATTTCACGTTTTTCTTTGGTAATACCGGCCAGTTCCAGACCGAAACCAACGTTGGCCAAGACGTCCTGCCACGGCAGCAGCGCGTCGTCCTGGAACACCACGCCGCGTTCGGCGCTCGGGCCTTTGACTGGCACGCCGTCAAGGGTGATGCGCCCGGCGCTGGGTTCGACGAAACCGGCTATCAGGTTCAACAGCGAAGTCTTGCCACTGCCGGACGGACCGAGCGCCACCAGCAATTGCTGAGGCCCAAGGCTCAGGGAAATATCTGCCAATACCGGTTCCGGACTGCCGGGGTACTGTGCGCTGATGCGCTCCAGCTGAAGCAAAGCCATCGCAGTTAACTCCGATCAGTTGGTGATGAATTTGGCGCTGACGTACGGGGCGTAGTCCGGCAGCACAGCCTCGACTTTGCCTTGTTCCTTGAGGAACACCGCGGTGTCGGTGATGGCTTTGGTGGTCGGCGCGCCGAGGGTGGTGACTTGATCAGCCGCGAGCGGGTAGACGTTGCCTTGCAGCAGCAATGGAATGTCGCTGGCCTTGGCGCCGGAGAGCTTCACCAGTTTGTCGACATTGCTCTGGTTGGCGAGCCAGGCTTTCGGGTCTTTGCGGTAATCGGCGTAGGCGTCGAGGGTGACTTTGGCGAATGCGGTGACGATTTCCGGGTGCTTCTCGGCGAAGTCTTTACGCACGATCCAGGCATCGAAAGTCGGCGCGCCGAACTTGGCCAGTTCGCCGGAAGTGATCAGCACTTTGCCGTTTTCCTTGGCCACGCCGAGCGCCGGATCCCAGACGTACGTGGCGTCGATGTCGCCGCGTTTCCACGCAGCGATGATCGCCGGTGGCGCGAGGTTGAGCACAGTGACTTTCGACGGGTCGATGTTCCAGTGTTTCAACGTGGCGAGCAGGCTGTAGTGGCCGGTGGAAACGAACGGCACGGCGATTTTCTTGCCGATCAGGTCTTGCGGCGAGTTGATCCCGGATCCGTCACGCGCGACCAGCGCTTCGGCGGCGCCGATCTGCGTGGCGATGAGGAAAGTTTCGACCGGGACTTTGCGGGTGATCGCAGCGGTCAGCGGGCTCGAGCCGAGGTAGCCGATCTGCACATCGCCGGAAGCGATGGCGGCGATGATGTCAGCGCCGTTGTCGAATTTGCGCCAGTCGATTTTGGCGTTGGTGGCTTTTTCGTAAGCGCCGTCGGCCTGGGCGACTTTGGCTGGGTCAACGGTGGTCTGGTAGGCGACGGTGACGTCAGCCGCTTGCGCAAAGAAGCTCGCCGCCGCCAGCGACGCGGCCGCCAGGAGGCGAAGGGGAAAATGCAGTTTCATGGGAGAAGCTCCTTGTCAGGCGACCGAGGATCGGCGTGAAAGGAGACTAAATGATCTAAGAATCCGAAAATAAATAACTTTTTCGAATGAGCTTATGAGCGGAAAATTCTAAGGGATGGGTGGGAGGGGAGTGGAGAATTTGCCATTGCGTGCAGTCAGGTGGATCGACCCCTCACCCCAGCCCTCTCCCCACAGGGGAGAGGGGGAAAGGGAGCCGATCTTCGTGCTTTTCAGACCTTGAGTTCGACTCGGGCTTTCAGGTCGATGTATGACGTGAGACACCTCGGTCAGTCCCCTCTACCCCCTGGGGAGAGGGTTAGGGTGAGGGGTGGACCTTGAACCTAGTTACTGATCGCCAGAATACTCGCCTGATACGACCCGACAAACACGTCGAAATCGCCGACTTCGTTCTGTTCCAGCTCTGCCTGTTCGGCCAGCGAGGTGCGGGCGCGATCTTCGAACTTGGCCTGCAGTTCAGCGCTCAACGGCTCGCTGCGGAAAAACTCCGCGTGGGCCTGGCTCTGACGCAGCGAGAACTGGGCGAAGCTTTCCTTGTGCTCGGCCATTGCCGCCAGCACTTGGGCGGATGGGGTGCGGGACGGGTCTTTGACCTTCTCCAACTGCACGTCCAGCGCTTTGCTGTGCGCATCGCCGCCGTGGCTCTGGTCGAGCAACGCCGCCAGTGGCGCGATCTCTTCGAGCAGCTCGGCGGCCCATACCTTCATGTCCACCGGTTGCCCGTCGCGCTGCAATTGCAGGCCCGGACGGCGACCTTCCTTGACCACGCTGAGGAAGTTCGAGGTCGCGTTGCTGCAGCTGCCGTTAGTCAGCAACGGGCTGTCATTCAGCGCGCAGAACAGCAAAAACGCATCGAGGAAACGCGATTCAGTCAGGTCGATGCCCATCGGCAGGAACGGGTTGATGTCCAGGCAACGCACTTCGACGTACTGAATGCCGCGCGCCACCAACGCCTGAATCGGCCGTTCGCCGGTGTAAGTCACGCGTTTCGGGCGGATGTTGGAGTAGTACTCGTTTTCGATCTGCAGGATATTGGTGTTGAGCTGCACCCACTCACCGTCCTTGTGCGTGCCGACTTCAACGTACGGCGCGTAAGGCGTGGCCACCGCTTTGCGCAGGCTGTCGGTGTAGCTCGCGAGGTCGTTGTAGCAAGGCGTGAGGCCGGCCTGGGCGTTGCTCTGATAACCGAGGTCGCTCATGCGCAGGCTGGTGGCGTACGGCAGGTACAAGGTGTCCGGGTCGAGTTGTTCGAGTTGGTGCGAACGCCCGCGCAGGAAACCGGCGTCCAGCGCTGGCGAGGCACCGAACAGGTACATCAACAGCCAGCTGTAGCGACGGAAGTTGCGGATCAGCGCGATATAGGCGCTCGATTGATAGTCGCGGTCGGTGCCGACAAAACCTTCGGATTCCTTGAGCAGCGGCCAGAGCTTTTCCGGCAGGGAAAAGTTGTAGTGAATCCCGGCGATGCACTGCATGGTCTTGCCGTAACGCAGGGCCAGGCCCTTGCGGTAGACGTACTTGAGCTGACCGATGTTGGAGGTGCCGTAATAGGCAATCGGGATGTCTTCCTCGGCCGGCAACGGGCACGGCATCGATGGACTCCACAGGTACTCGTTGCCGAGCTTGCTGTAGGCAAAACGGTGAATGCTGTCGAGGCTCGCCAGGGTGTCTGCCGGGTCGGGCAGGGCCGGGGTGATGAACTCCAGCAGCGATTCGGAATAATCGGTGGTGATCTGTTCGTTGGTCAGCGCGGAACCCAGTTCTTCCGGGTGCGGCGTTTGCGCAAGGCGACCTTCGCTGGTCACGCGCAGGCATTCACGTTCGATGCCGTGAAGGCACTGTTCGAGCAGAGAGAGGTTAGCGCGCTCGCCGAGCATAGCCAGGCGGCGGTTGAGAAGTTCGCTCAAGTTGGATTCCTTCACGCGTCAGTCGCCCCAATATGGGGGTGGGCAAGACGGTCTACAAGGGTGAAGTTAAAACTGGCGTTTTCGCCTGGTTTTTGCAACCGCGCAAGCCATGCCGGTCAGTAAAGAGCTACACCATCCCTGTGGGAGTGACCTGTGGCGAGGGGGCTTGCCCCCGTTGGGCTGCGAAGCAGCCCCAAAATCTCTGAGTTTCCAAGATCCTTGTGAGTGCTACGCACTCAAACGGGGGCAAGCCCCCTCGCCACAGGGTTCCACAGGTTTCGTTGCGCTGAAATTAACTCAAATCGATGACGTCTAGCTACAGGACAGCGAACGTGCCTTGCGCTTTCGCGACCAGTTTGTCGCCCTGCATCACGTCGGCTTCGACCACCAGCGTGCGGCGGCCCGGGTGAATGACCCGCGCCGTGCACAGCACTTCGCCCTCGGCAACGGCGCGAATGTAATTGATCTTGCATTCGATGGTCGCGCTCTGCTGATCAAAGCCGTGGGTGCTGGAACAGGCCAGCCCCATGGCAATGTCGACCAGACTGAACAACGCCCCGCCGTGCAGCTTGCCGCCGCGATTACGCAGCTCCGGCGCCAGTTCCAGAGCGACTTGCGCCACCCCGGTTTCGAGGCTGTGCAAGCGGCACCCGAGCAACTTGAAAAAAGCGCTTTCGGTCAGCCCGGCAGGGATCTCCATCAGCGCTTCTTCAACTGCTTGGCGTTGGCAAACAGCGAAGCCATGGCGTTGTTGGCCGGGGCCGCTGCCGTGGTTTCCTTGCGCGGCGCAGTGTTCTGCGACTGACGCGAAGACGAACCCGGACGCGCGCCACGCGCACCGTCAATCTTCTCGCCCGGCGTGTCGCTCATGCGCATCGACAGTCCCACGCGTTTGCGCGGGATATCGACTTCCATAACCTTCACTTTGACCACGTCACCGGCCTTCACCGCTTCACGCGGATCCTTGATGAACTTCTCCGAAAGCGCAGAGATGTGCACCAAACCGTCCTGATGCACGCCGATGTCGACGAACGCGCCAAAGTTGGTCACGTTGGTCACCACGCCTTCGAGGATCATCCCCAGTTGCAGGTCCTTGAGGTCTTCGACGCCTTCCTGGAACTCGGCAGTCTTGAACTCCGGACGTGGATCGCGGCCCGGTTTTTCCAGTTCTTGCAGGATGTCGGTAACGGTTGGCAGACCGAAGGTTTCGTCGGTGTATTTCTTCGGGTCGAGGCGCTTGAGGAAACTCGCGTCGCCGATCAGCGAACGAATATCGCGGTCGGTTTCAGCGGCAATACGTTGCACCAGCGGATAGGCTTCCGGGTGAACCGCCGACGAATCCAGCGGGTTGTCGCCGTTCATGACACGCAGGAAACCGGCGGCTTGCTCGAAGGTTTTTTCGCCCAGACGCGCGACTTTTTTCAACGCCGCGCGAGTCTTGAACGCGCCGTGCTCGTCACGGTGGCTGACGATGTTCTGCGCCAGCGTCGAGTTGAGGCCGGAGATCCGCGCCAGCAACGCCACGGAAGCGGTGTTGACGTCGACGCCGACGGCGTTCACGCAATCTTCGACCACAGCGTCGAGGCCGCGCGCCAGTTTCAGCTGCGACACGTCGTGCTGGTACTGGCCGACACCGATCGACTTCGGATCAATCTTCACCAGTTCGGCGAGCGGATCCTGCAAGCGACGGGCGATGGACACCGCGCCACGGATCGACACGTCCAGGTCCGGGAATTCCTTGGAGGCCAGTTCGGATGCCGAGTAAACCGATGCGCCGGCCTCGGAGACCATGACTTTGGTCATCTTCATCGCTGGATACTTTTTGATCAGCTCGGCGGCAAGTTTGTCGGTTTCACGGCTGGCGGTGCCGTTGCCGATCGCGATCAAATCCACCGAGTGCTTGGCGCACAGGGCCGCGAGGATCGCGATGGTCTGGTCCCACTTGTTGTGCGGCACGTGCGGGTAAACCGTGGCGTGATCCAGCAGTTTGCCGGTGGAATCGACCACGGCGACCTTGCAACCGGTGCGCAGGCCCGGGTCGAGGCCCAATGTGGCGCGCGGGCCGGCCGGGGCCGACAGCAGCAAGTCGTGCAGGTTGTGCGCAAACACGTTGATCGCTTCGGTCTCGGCGCCGTCGCGCAGTTCGCCCAGCAGATCGGTTTCCAAATGCGTGTAAAGCTTCACTTTCCAGGTCCAGCGCACCACTTCGCCGAGCCATTTGTCGGCGGCGCGATTCTGGTTCTGGATGCCGAATTGCTGGCCGATCATGCCCTCGCACGGGTGCATGGTGCCCGGCAGCTCGTCGCCGACTTTCAGCGCGGAGCTGAGAATGCCTTCGTTGCGGCCACGGAAAATCGCCAGCGCGCGGTGCGACGGCATGCTTTTCAGCGGTTCATCGTGTTCGAAATAGTCGCGGAACTTCGCGCCTTCCTCTTCCTTGCCGGCGATCACGCGGGCGCTCAGCGTGGCTTCCTGCTTGAGGTAGCTGCGCAGTTTGTCGAGCAAACCGGCGTCTTCGGCGAAGCGTTCCATCAGGATGTATTTGGCGCCTTCCAAGGCAGCCTTGACGTCGGCCACGCCTTTTTCGGCGTCGACAAAGCGTGCGGCTTCGGCGTCCGGGGTCAGGCTCGGGTCGTTGAACAGGCCGTCGGCCAGCTCGCCGAGGCCGGCTTCCAGGGCAATCTGACCCTTGGTGCGGCGCTTCTGTTTGTACGGCAGGTACAAGTCTTCGAGGCGGGTCTTGGTGTCGGCCAGTTTGATGTCGCGCTCGAGTTGCGGCGTGAGTTTGCCTTGTTCCTGGATGCTCGCGAGGATGCTGATGCGCCGTTCGTCGAGTTCTCGCAGGTAGCGCAGACGCTCTTCCAGATGACGCAACTGGATGTCATCGAGGCTGCCGGTCACTTCTTTCCGGTAGCGGGCGATGAAGGGTACGGTCGACCCTTCATCGAGTAGCGCGACGGCCGCTTCGACCTGTTGTGGGCGTACACCGAGTTCCTCGGCGATGCGGCTGTTGATGCTGTCCATAAAACCACCTGACAAATTGTGAAAGCAGGCTCGCGGGCGCAGGAATAAAGGCCCGGCGAGTCTGGTTGAGCGGCCTGACCTGCGCCGCTGCCTGGGTCGACAGGCATCCCGTTGACCCGTGAAATCGAACTATTACTGCGCGCGCCGGGAAAATAAAAAGTGGCCGCTGCGCGTAACGATCAAACGTTGCCTGACACAAAACGCCGCGCATTATACCCAGCGTTCCATGATTGCGGGACATTGCGCCCGGCAGGCGCGGAGTCGGTTCTATGGCGGTGAAGGAAAAATCTGCTAACAATGCACACGGTGCGTATAACGACAGCTACGCCATAATGCGCGCCGAGCTAAAAGGAGCATCTAATGAGCAGCACTGCAAACAATGCTGAAGGCGAAAAGATTCTGATTGTTGATGACGATCCAGGGCTGAGCAGCCTGCTGGAACGCTTTTTCGTCAGCAAGGGCTACCGTGCCCGCGCCGTACCGAACACCGAACAGATGGACCGTTTGCTGGCGCGCGAAGTGTTCAATCTGGTCGTTCTCGACCTGATGCTGCCCGGCGAAGACGGTTTGACCGCCTGCCGCCGACTGCGCGGCGCGAACAACCAGATCCCGATCATCATGCTGACCGCCAAGGGCGATGAGCTGAGCCGCATCAAAGGCCTGGAGTTGGGCGCCGACGATTACCTGGCCAAGCCGTTCAACCCGGACGAGCTGATGGCTCGGGTCAAAGCGGTGTTGCGCCGTCAGGCCGCGCCGGTGCCGGGTGCGCCGGGCAGCGAAGACGAAAGCGTGACCTTCGGTGACTACGAGCTGTCCCTGGCCACCCGCGAACTCAAGCGCGGCAACGAAGTGCACATGCTCACCACCGGTGAATTTGCGGTACTCAAGGCCTTGGTGATGAACGCGCGTCAGCCACTGACCCGCGACAAGTTGATGAACCTGGCCCGTGGCCGCGAGTGGGATGCGCTGGAGCGTTCCATCGACGTGCAGATTTCGCGTCTGCGCCGGATGATCGAACCTGATCCATCCAAGCCGCGTTACATCCAGACCGTTTGGGGCGTGGGCTACGTGTTCGTTCCGGATGGCGCCGCCACCAAGTGATCGGCGATTTGTAGGAGCGGGTTTGCGGATGAAGTTGTCCGCAGACTCGCGATCCGCAATGTGCGAGCATCGCTCGCTCCTGCAAGTGTGTAGCGGTTATTCATGAAAACCCCCGTTTGGTTCCCCCAGAGTTTCTTCTCTCGCACCCTGTGGCTGGTGCTGATCGTCGTGCTGTTCTCCAAGGCATTGACCCTGGTTTATCTGCTGATGAACGAGGACGTGCTGGTGGACCGCCAATACAGCCACGGCGTCGCCCTGACGCTGCGCGCCTATTGGGCCGCCGATGAAGAAAACCGCACGAAAATTGCCGATGCCGCGACGCTGATCCGGGTCGTGGGCGCCGGTGTGCCGGAAGGCGAGCAACACTGGCCGTACAGCGAAATCTACCAGCGGCAGATGCAAGCCGAATTGGGCGCCGACACCGAAGTGCGATTGCGCATGCATTCGCCACCGGCGCTGTGGGTCCGGGCGCCGAGCCTGGGCGATGGCTGGCTGAAAGTGCCGCTGTACCCGCATCCGTTGCGTGGCCAGAAAATCTGGAACGTACTCGGCTGGTTCCTGGCCATCGGTTTGCTGTCGACCGCGTCGGCGTGGATCTTCGTCAGTCAGCTCAATCAACCGTTGAAACGTCTGGTCTATGCCGCAAGGCAACTCGGCCAGGGCCGCAGTGTGCGCCTGCCGATCAGCGACACGCCGAGCGAAATGGCCGAGGTCTATCGCGCCTTCAACCAGATGGCTGAAGACGTCGAGCAGGCCGGTCGCGAGCGTGAATTGATGTTGGCCGGGGTCTCCCACGACTTGCGCACGCCGCTGACCCGGTTGCGTTTGTCGCTGGAATTGATGGGTGATCACAGCGATCTGTCGGACGACATGGTGCGCGACATCGAAGACATGGACGCGATTCTCGACCAGTTCCTCGCGTTCATTCGCGACGGTCGTGACGAGTCTGTGGAAGAGGTCGACCTCAGCGACCTGGTGCGCGAAGTGGCTGCGCCGTACAACCAGAACGAAGAAAAAGTGCGCTTGCGGCTGGAACCGATCCAGCCGTTCCCGTTGCGTCGGGTGTCGATGAAACGCTTGCTGAACAACCTGATTGGCAACGCCTTGAATCACGCGGGCAGCAGTGTCGAAGTCGCGGCTTTTGTGTCCGGGGATATCAACGCACCTTACGTGGTGCTGAGCGTGATGGACCGTGGCGCGGGCATCGATCCGTCAGAGCTGGAGGCGATTTTCAACCCGTTTACCCGAGGCGATCGGGCGCGCGGCGGCAAGGGCACAGGTTTAGGCTTGGCGATTGTGAAACGGATTGCGTCGATGCACGGCGGCAACGTTGAACTGCGCAACCGCTCGGGCGGCGGGCTGGAAGCGCGAGTGCGCTTGCCGCTTGGATTGATGCTGCCTAGAGACGCGGTGTAGTCAAAAGCCACCCCTCACCCCAGCCCTCTCCCCAGAGGGGAGAAGGGGAAAGGGGGCCGATCTCGGTTGTTTTCAAACTTGAGCTCGACTCGATTTTTCAGGTCGATGTAGCTCGAAAGAACACCACCGTCAGTCCCCTCTCCCCAGAGGGGAGAAGGGGAAAGGGAGCCGATCTCGGTTGTTTTCAAACTTGAGCTCGACTCGATTTTTCAGGTCGATGTAGCTCGAAAGAACACACCGTCAGTCCCCTCTCCCCAGAGGGGAGAAGGGGAAAGGGAGCAGATCTCGGTTGTTTTCAAACTTGAGCTCGACTCGATTTTTCAGGTCGACGTAGCTCGAAAGAACACCACCGTCAGTCCCCTCTCCCCACAGGGGAGAAGGGGAAAGGGAGCAGATCTCGGTTGTTTTCAAACTTGAGCTCGACTCGATTTTTCAGGTCGATGTAGCTCGAAAGAACACACCGTCAGTCCCCTCTCCCCACAGGGGAGAGGGGGAAAGGGAGCAGATCTCGGTTGTTTTCAAACTTGAGCTCGACTCGATTTTTCAGGTCGATGTAGCTCGAAAGAATACCACCGTCAGTCCCCTCGCCCCTCTGGGGAGAGGGTTAGGGTGAGGGGGCTCTTGGCTTTAGCCCTTCCCTTTGGTGCGCGTCATGTTCGGCCCACCATTTTTCTCCAGATGATCAATGATGATCCCGGCCACGTTCTTGCCGGTGGTGGTCTCGATCCCTTCCAGCCCCGGCGACGAATTCACTTCCATCACCAGCGGCCCGTGGTTGGAACGCAGGATATCCACACCCGCCACCGCCAAACCCATCACCTTCGCCGCCCGCAACGCGGTCATGCGTTCTTCCGGGGTGATCTTGATCAGGCTGGCGCTGCCGCCACGATGCAGGTTGGAGCGGAATTCACCCGGTTTGGCCTGACGCTTCATCGCCGCGATCACCTTGTCGCCGACCACAAAACACCGAATGTCGGCGCCGCCGGCTTCCTTGATGTATTCCTGCACCATGATGTTCTGCTTCAAACCCATGAACGCTTCAATCACCGATTCCGCCGCTGTCGCCGTTTCACACAACACCACGCCGATGCCCTGAGTGCCTTCCAGCACCTTGATCACCAGCGGTGCGCCGTTGACCATGTCGATCAAGTCGGGAATGTCATCCGGGGAGTGCGCAAACCCGGTCACCGGCAAACCGATTCCGCGACGCGAGAGCAATTGCAGCGAGCGCAGTTTGTCCCGCGAACGGGCAATGGCCACCGACTCATTGAGCGGGAACACGCCCATCATTTCGAACTGGCGCAACACCGCGCAGCCATAAAACGTCACCGACGCACCGATCCGCGGGATCACCGCGTCGAAACCTTCCAGCGGCTTGCCGCGGTAGTGGATCTGCGGCTTGTGGCTGGCAATGTTCATGTAGGCGCGCAAGGTGTCGATCACCACCATTTCATGGCCACGCTCGGTACCGGCTTCGACCAGACGACGGGTGGAATACAGACGCGGATTCCGCGACAGCACAGCGATCTTCATGCAACACCTGTGGAGGAGGTAGATACCGGGAACACCGGCTTGTCTTGTACGTATTTGATGCCCGGATTGACCACTAACTGGCCGTCGATCAAGGCTTTGGAACCGAGTAACAGGCGATAGCGCATGGATTTGCGGCAGGCGAGGGTGAACTCGACCCGCCAGACCCGATCACCGAGGGCCAGGGTGGTGCTGACCACATAACGCATCTGCGCGTGGCCGTTGGAGCTTTTGATGGTCTTCATTGTCACCAGCGGCGCTTCGCAACGTCGATGGCGCAATTGCACCACCGACCCCAGATGCGCGGTGAAACGCAGCCACTCTTGCCCGTCCCGCTCGAAGCGTTCGATGTCGGTGGCGTGCAGGCTGGAAGTGCTGGCGCCGGTGTCGATTTTCGCCCGAAGGCCCGCCACTCCCAAATCCGGGAGCGCCACCCACTCGCGCAGACCGACAACGGTCAAATGGTCAAATGTCTTCAATTAGGAACAACCGGCGATTAACGCGTCCAGGCTTCAGGAGCTACCTGGGCCAACGCTTTGAATGCAGGTTTGGCGAACCAGTAACCCTGCATCAGAAAAATTCCACAGTCCGCCAGGAAATCCCGTTCACCGGCCGTCTCAATGCCTTCGGCAATGACTGTAACGTTCAACTCCGCACACATTGTGACAATCCCCCGCACGATGGCCTGACGGACACGGTCGCGGTCGACATCGCGGATCAGCGCCATGTCGAGTTTGATCAAGTCCGGTTGGAAATCGGCGAGCAGATTGAGCCCCGAATAACCGGCACCGAAGTCATCGATGGCGGTCATGAAGCCGAATTCGCGGTATTCACGCAGAATATTGGTCAAATGGCGATAGTTATCTACGTGCTGGCTTTCCAGTGTTTCGAAAATCAGTCGGTTGATCGGGAAATCATGTTTCTTCGCTGCTTCCAGGGTGCTGCGAATGCACAGCTCCGGACGATAGACCGCGTTGGGCATGAAGTTGATTGACAAGTGTGTCTGCATATTTAGATTCGCCGCGCCTTCGATGGCGCGGGTCCGGCAGAGCTGGTCGAAGCGGTAGCGATTCTCTTCTGTAACTTGATCTAACACCGACATCGCGCCTTCACCGGCGAGGCCACGCACCAGCGCTTCGTGGGCGAAGACCGACTGGTCGCGCAGATCGACGATAGGTTGATAGGCGAAGGCAAAGTCAAAGCCCAGCGGTTCACTTTGCTGGCAGCCTTGGCAACCGGATTTGGGTGAGGTCAGGGAAGAGGGGAATATAGTCATCGATCACTCCATGCCGGAAACCGGCCACGATCACAGTCTATCTGCCGGAGCGGGTTCTTGCGCCCGACAGAAACGGTAGTACAGTTCCGACTACTGGCGGAATGAGGAATTCAAATGGCACAAAAACAGGAAGAGGACGACAAGGTTCGCCTCGATAAATGGTTGTGGGCGGCGCGGTTTTTCAAGACGCGTGCGCTGGCCAAATCAGCCATCGAAAGTGGCAAGGTGCATTGCCGGGGCGAACGCTGCAAACCGGGGAAGGAGCCGCGCATCGGCGATGAGTTTCAGATCCGCATCGGTTTTGAAGAGAAAACAGTGGTGGTCCAGGCGCTGTCGATCGTCAGACGCGGCGCGCCGGAAGCGCAGACTTTATATGCGGAAACCGAAGCCAGCGTCGCCAAGCGTGAAGCCGCGGCGGCGATGCGCAAGGCCGGTTCGCTGGGCGTGAGCACCGATGGCAAACCGAGCAAAAAGCAGCGTCGGGATTTGTTCAAGTTTCGTGGCAGCAGTAACGACGAGTGATCCAGTTGTTTCGGCGTTGTTTCGGCGTTGTCCGGGCGGACGCTTTCGCGGGCAAGCCTCGCTCCTACAGGTGATCTCGGTCAATTGCAGGAGTGAGGCTTGCCCGCGAATGCATCAGGCGCTGCGCACCACGCTCATCCGTGAAACTACCGGCAATTTCTCCAGCAGCCCAAACACCGGCGTCGTCACTTTCAGGAAAAACTCCGAAACGTGATACGCAAACGGCGTGTAATAACCCCAGCCCAACGCCCACACCGCCAGCAGCACGCCGCCGATGTAATCGTCCTGGCCCCAATGCGCGCCGGCCACCAGGCGCGGCATCATGAACAGCAACGCCAACCCCCAGATCGTCAGCGTTTGCACGGTGCTGCGGCTGAAAACGGTCATGAACATCGCCCAGATCAACAACACCGAAGCATGATCACCGGGGAAGCTCTGGCTCGAGCGGTCCTTCAACTGCCAGGTCTTCTCAAGCCCGGGGAAGTATTCGCTCATGTGCACCGCGCCTTCGAGCATCATCGACGGGCTGCTGTGCTGCCAGTCCATGTAGTCGGCGAATTTCGAAAACAGCATGCGGATAAACAGCAGCAACAACAGAACCGCCAGAAAACCGAAAAACGCGCGGCGCACGTTGATCGCTTCAAACACCCAGCCGCCGCTGATCAGCAGCGTCAGCAGAATCACCCCAACCACCGCGTCAAACGGCCGCAGACTTGCAATTGCCCAAATGTGGAGCCATATCGGGTTACTGGCCAACGGCGTATTGAGCAGACGAAACAGCCATTCGTCGAAAATCATGCACAACATCTGACCCGTGGGCCATAACCAGAATGCCAGCAGCGCTAAAGGCACGACATTGCACAAAACCAACCGGCGGAGGTTCCACCTTGCTTGGAACAAACCCGGATTGTTCATAAAATGCCTCCAATGGCGGAACATCGCGCACCAAAGTGGTGCCGCAAAGCGTAATTGTCACTTTTTGTAATCAAATTGTCATCACTTCAGATACCCAGACCTATGACCGATCTACCGGATTCCGACTTCACCCAACGCTTCATCTTCGATGACAGCGACACCCGCGGCGAGCTGGTGGCGTTGGAACGTAGCTATGCCGAAGTACTGGCCAAACACCCCTACCCGGAGCCAGTTGCGCAATTGCTCGGCGAACTGATGGCCGCCGCGTCGCTGCTGGTCGGCGCGCTGAAGTTCGACGGCTTGCTGATTTTGCAGGCGCGTTCCGATGGCCCGATCCCGTTGCTGATGATCGAGTGCTCCAGCGAGCGCGAAATCCGCGGCCTCGCGCGTTACGAAGCCGATCAGATTGCCCCCGACGCGACCCTCGCCGACCTCATGCCCAACGGCGTGCTGGCGCTGACCGTCGACCCGACTCAGGGCCAGCGTTACCAAGGCATTGTCGACCTCGACGGCGAGACCTTGTCCGAGTGTTTCACCAACTATTTCGTCATGTCGCAACAAGTCGGCACGCGTTTCTGGCTGTACGCCGATGGCCGTCGCGCCCGCGGCCTGCTGCTGCAGCAATTGCCTGCCGACCGTCTGAAAGATGAGGAAGAACGCGCCGCCAGTTGGCAGCACATCACCGCGCTGGCCAGCACCCTGACCGCCGATGAATTGCTTAGCCTGGACAACGAAACCGTGCTCCATCGCCTCTACCACGAAGAGCAAGTGCGCTTGTTTGATGTGCAGCGACTGCGTTTTCGCTGCAGTTGCTCTCGCGAACGTTCTGCCAATGCTCTGGTCAGCTTGGGTCTGGAAGATGCCCAGTCGCTGGTTATCGAACATGGCGGCCACATCGAGATCGATTGCCAGTTCTGTAACCAGCGTTACCTGTTCGATGCCGCCGATATCGCTCAATTGTTCGCTGGAGCGGGCGTTGATACCCCGTCAGATACCCGGCACTAAAACGGTTCAGCGCAGGTAAATTCACTGGTAAGCGCCGGAATAACGCCGTTACGACGGGAGGGCCCTACTTTTTTTGGGCGTTTCTGGCATAATCCGGCCCACTTTTTGTCGCGGTAGTAGTGCACGACTTTCTACTACAAAACGTTTGGAGCACACTCGGCCACTGGCCGACGGGGAATCTCATGACGCAAGCCAATAACGCCGTGTACACCGATCTGAGTGTTGATGATCTGGTCAAAGAAGCCCTGAGTCGCGGTGAAGGCGAGCTTGCCGATACCGGCGCGCTGGTTGTTCGCACCGGTCACCGCACCGGCCGCTCGCCAGTCGATCGCTTCATCGTCGACGAGCCTTCCACACAGGCAGCCATTGCCTGGGGCCCGATCAACCGCAAGTTCCCGGCCGACAAGTTCGATGCCCTGTGGGACCGCGTCGAGGCGTTCAACAACGCGCAAGAGCACTTCGTTTCCCACGTGCATGTAGGTGCGTCCGCCGACCACTACCTGCCAGTGAAGATGACCACCCAAACCGCCTGGCAGAACCTGTTCGGCCGTTGCCTGTTCATCAACCCTGAGCAGTACAACCCGGCTGGCCGTGACGAGTGGCAAGTCCTCAACGTAGCCAACTTCGAATGCGTGCCAGAGCGTGACGGCACCAACTCCGACGGTTGCGTGATCCTCAACTTCGCACAGAAGAAAGTGCTGATCGCCGGCATGCGTTACGCCGGTGAAATGAAGAAAGCCATGTTCTCCGTGCAAAACTTCCTGCTGCCGGCCGCCGACGTGCTGCCGATGCACTGCGCCGCCAACATCGGCGAAGCAGGCGACGTGACCTTGTTCTTCGGTCTGTCGGGCACCGGTAAAACCACCCTGTCGGCCGACGAAAGCCGTTACCTGATCGGTGACGACGAACACGGCTGGGGCGAAGGCGTGGTCTTCAACATCGAAGGCGGCTGCTACGCCAAATGCATCGACTTGTCCGAGAAGAACGAGCCGGTCATCTGGAAAGCCATCAAGCACGGCGCAGTCCTGGAAAACGTCGTCATCGACGACGCCAAGCACGCCGACTATGCCGATGTCAGCCTGACCCAGAACAGCCGCGCCGCTTACCCGCTGGAGCACGTTGCCAAGCGTTCCGAGAAGAACCTGGGCGGCGAGCCAAACGCGGTAATCTTCCTGACCTGCGACCTGACCGGCGTGCTGCCGCCAGTGTCGATCCTCAGCGAAGAACAAGCGGCTTACCACTTCCTGTCCGGCTACACCGCACTGGTGGGCTCGACCGAAATGGGTTCCGGCAGCGGCATCAAATCGACCTTCTCCACCTGCTTCGGCGCACCGTTCTTCCCGCGTCCGGCCGGCGAATACGCAGAGCTGCTGATCAAGCGCATCCGCGGCTTCGGCTCCAAGGTTTACCTGGTCAACACCGGCTGGACCGGCGGCGGCTACGGCGTCGGCAAACGCTTCAACATCCCGACCACACGTGGCGTGATCGCGGCGATCCAGAGCGGCGCGTTGATCGGTGCTGAAACCGAGCACCTCGACACCATCAACCTCGACGTGCCATTGGCCGTGCCGGGCGTTGAAACTGGCCTGTTGAACCCACGCAACACCTGGGCTGACAAGGCTGCTTACGACGAGGCTGCCAAGGCATTGGCCGGATTGTTCGTTGAGAACTTCAAGAAGTTCGAAGTGAGCGACGCGATCAAGGCTGCCGGGCCTAAGTTGTAAGGTTGCGTTGACGTTGTGAAAAAGCCGCCCTGTTGGGGCGGCTTTTTTGTGGGCGCTGTCTTGTGCGGCAATCGTGCTTTGTTCTGGTCTGGATTTTTCAGGTGTTCACTGAGCTCTAAAGGCTAACGACATTGATTAACCAGCGCCGGTAGTCATGGGCAAACACTGGAGTCAATTACGGCCAATGTTGTCGCGCATGCAGAATCCGCAACACCTCGACGTTTTTGTCCACAACCGTATAAACCATCACGTAGTTTGGAGTGGCCACTATCTCGTGAGTGCCTGAAATTCTTCCGTGTCGGTAGAGCTTGGGCTGATGGCGGGCCTGCTCTGCTTTGAGCTCAAAAACTTCGTCTAAGGCGATAGCTGCGTCGGGATTATCCTGGCAAATGTAATTCATGATGTTGTCCCGGTCATTGAGAGCAGCCGGGCGCCAAATCACTCGCATTAGCGAGGCCGTTGGCGGATAGCATCACGTTTTGCGGCGAAGATTCTGCGCGCCTCTTCATCGCTCACGCTTGGGCGGGGATCATCAATACTTTCCTGAACCTGCTTCCTGAACCATTCATCATAAGCGGCCGATTCGTGGACTTGCTTAAGCGCTTCGGCACGGTCAGGACGCGAGTAAGTCTTTATTTGAGAGGGATCATAGTGCGACGTGTCGACATCAAAATGACTGATCCCTATTCCTTGCAAATAGATCACCAGCGTTTCCAGTCGCTTGAATAGCCGTATTTGCCGGCTGCGCTGAGCTGTAAGCGAAAGGACCTTCATTCCAGTTTGAATTTGGACTGACCAGCCACCTTGCTTGGGATGAATATGGGTTGCAGTCACAGCACCTTTTTCAAGCAATTTAATGAGCGTCGGATGATCAATCGTCTCAGTAGTCATTAGAAAGAGCCTTTGGTGGTTCATCGGCTCGTATGCTACGCAATCATTTATTGTTTGCAAATTTTGTCTCCATCAAGATGCGGGATTGGGTGCCCTTTTTTGTGGATCGCCAGCTCTATTCAGGCGGGCGATCCCCTGACAGTTTGGTTAGGAGGATGCTGTCCAACCCATCATGCGTTGCTGGGCGACTTTTAACAGGTCGCAGCCGTCCTGGGTGAGCAGGTAGAGCGCGTGGGTGATGTGCGGGATGTCTTCGATGTCGCCGTGTTTGAAGCACAGGCAATGCAGGGTTTTCAGCAGGTCGCTGCCGGCTCGGATTCGCTGGAGCCCGCCTTCGAGAATGTCTTGGGGATCGGCCTCTGTGTCGATGATCAGCGGCGAGGTATTGGTGAGGTTGCTTTGGAGTGGGAGGTAACGATCGTTTGGCGGATTGCTGTTGTTCATTTTATGTATTCCCAAATGCATCAGATGAACCGCTGCCACCGTGACCAAGCGATGGAGGCGGACTGTGTTCGGGTTGGTCAACCGGAGGAATACATAAGACCGGCACGCCATCAGACGTCCCAAACACAGCCACCATATAGCGTGCAGACACTTGAGGTGCCGGCAGCATACAACGGACGCGCTTATGTCTTCCATCGGGTGACCAAGCCCGAGCCGCTGAATTGGCAGCGACAGTCACGACTATAGGTGTCGGCACCACTGCGACGATAGAAGACAAGGCGCCGGACTCTGTAGGAAGTGGGCGAAGTTTCTATAGGCTGTTCCTACGAATCCGCGAGCCTTTTAAACACATCGTTTCCCAGCATCATTGACTCGTTCAACGAATGTGCAGATACGAGTCCTTCTCCATTTTCAAACCCGTCGTCAGCCCCGTCGCCGGCGCGAAGATCGTGCCTTTCACCGCAGAAAAATTAACCCCCTTGCTGCCCAGCGACACATAGCGCTCACCGAGGTCCAGTTCGGTGAAATAGGTGTAAGAAATCTTGCGCATCGCCACGTATTTCGAGTCGTCACGACCCATCACGGTGTGCAGGTTTTCCAGTTGCGCGTGGGTCAGGTTCAGGGTTTTGTTCAGCGTCACGCCCCAGCGCTTGAGGCAGGCTTCAGCGAAGTGACGGACGATCTGGCCCGGCTCCGCCAGGGTTTTCGGCCCGCTGACACCATCGGCGGCGGCGTTGCCCACCAGCGTGCCGTGGCGGCCAGGCATCGGGTAAACATGGGTTTTAGTCAGTGGCGAAGTTTGCGGGATCACGCAACTGAAGCCTTTCGAGCGCTCGTCGCGAGCATAAAACGCCACGTACTCTTTAACGTTCTTTTCCAGTTTGACTTTTTCGCTCTGAAAGTTGGATATGCCCGGGACCGGATCAATCGCAAAGATGTTGACCGGAATATCGCGAAGCTGCACATCGTTATAAAGCGCGTTGGCCAACATATGGCAACTAATGCCGCCACGACTCCAGCCGACCAGGTTGATGCGAGTTGGAATAATGCCGTCCTTGCGGAAGGTCTTGATGATTTGCTCCTGCAACTTTTGCTGGGTCACACTACGGTCGCCGTAGTTATACTTGCGCCACATCCACGAACCCTCGACTTTTACATCGTCGATGGGAATGCCGGCGGCTTTCAGGCGGTTGTATTCGGCTTCAGTCAGTTTCTCGCGTTGCCAGTCACTACGACCAAGAACGATGTTGACCGCGTGCTTGACGTTTTCTTCCCAGCCCTTGCCGAACAGGGTTCCGCTGAGCCCATAGTCCTTGGATTGGGTAAACAGTTCGTCGGCTTGCAGGTTGCTGGTGCCGGGGCCATCGATCACAATCCACTCGGCAAACTCGCGCCCGGCGTGATTGGAAGCAAGTGTGGCAACCAGTTCGCCGTTCCAGTAAGTGGTGTTCTTGTTATCAAATTTAGTCGAGCCAGTGCCGCAAAAGAAAACAGTTAACGTCGTCATGATGTTGCTCTTTTATGATTGAAAGAGCGTGCAGACTAAGTTTGCCCGATCAAATAAGAAAGCGCTCAGTTGTTGCGGCTTTTGTATTGCTGATTTGTTATTGCTGATTGTTATTGAGAGGTTCAACGCTTCAATTGCAACTTGGCAACTTCAAGTAATTGATTGCCGTCCTGTGTTAACAAGTAAAGAACGTTGATGATGTGCGGAATGTCCTTGATGTCAGCCTCTTTGAAACAATAGCACTGCAATGTTTCCAGCAAGTCGCTGGCCGCGCAAATGCGTTGGCGCGCGGCATCGAGAATCTCGTGCGGATCGGCTTCGGTGTCGATGACCAACACCGGCGTATTGCTGTAGCTGGACTTGAGCGGTCGATAACGGTCGGGCTGCGGATGGAGCGTATTCATCGAGGTCTGTCCTGTGTGAAATCACTGCAACCGCAGAGTGCTGTTTCAGGCGGGGCTCGGACTATAAAAGGCCAGCCCGCGACGCGGCAATACGGCTTTGATGGACAGACTTTGTAGGGGATTTACCGGTGTTTTCAGATTTGCCCTACGCGTTTCGCAGGGCTTTTTACGGGAAAACGTTTGTCGGTAAATTCTCTTACAGGGCTGTCGGACATTGCGCGGCGAATCGCTGGAAATCGAGCGCCAGAATCCGTGGGATATTTCGTCGCGTCCTACCGGCCTGTCTGAAGAATCAGCGACAGACGCCCGAGGAATTTTTACTCTCACGGCGGCTCGCGTTCCCTGCAAGTCGGGCATTGCATCCGCTGTATCATCCCGTATCGTTTTGGTCCCGACCTTTTCTCGACGCGCTGCAATCCCCGACTAGTCTTTGGGCTTCGCAGCGGTCAACGGAGTGACAGCTTATGCACAACACCCTGGAACAGGTTTTCGGTTATCCACAGTTTCGGCCCGGCCAGGAGGCGGCGGTCAGCGCGGTGTTGGCCGGGCGCTCGGCGGCGGCGATTTTCCCCACCGGTTCGGGCAAGTCCCTGTGTTACCAATTGTCGGCGCTGCTGCTGCCGCACCTGACGCTAGTGGTGTCGCCGCTATTGGCGCTGATGCAAGATCAATTGGCGTTCCTGCAACGCCACGGCATCTCGGCGGGTAGCATTGATTCGGCGCAGAGCCGCGACGACGCCAGCGATGTAATGGCGCGCGCCAAGTCCGGCGAATTGAAGATCCTGATGATTTCCGTGGAGCGCCTGAAGAACGAGCGTTTCCGTAACTTTTTGCAGCAAGTGCCGATCTCGCTGCTGGTGGTCGACGAGGCGCACTGCATCTCCGAATGGGGCCATAACTTTCGCCCCGACTACCTGAAGCTGCCGGACTATCAACGCCAGTTCAACATCCCTCAGGCGCTGCTGCTGACCGCCACTGCGACGCCAAAAGTCATCGCGGATATGGAAGCGAAATTCGCCATCGCCCCCGAGGACGTGGTGACCACAGGTTTCTATCGGCCCAACCTCAATCTGCTGGTGGAGCCGGTTCGCGGCGCGGACAAACGCCGACGCCTCGTCGAATGGATGAGCGCGCGTCCCGGCCAGCCGAGCATCGTCTACGTCACGCTGCAGAAAACCGCCGAGCATATCGCCGAACATCTGGTTCGCAACGGTATTCAGGCCGAGGCTTATCACGCCGGATTGCCGCATGATCAACGCGAGGCGATCCAGAAACGCTTCATGGGCGGCCAGTCCAATTGCATCGTTGCCACCATCGCCTTCGGCATGGGCATCGACAAGAGCGATATTCGCAACGTGGTGCATTTCGATCTGCCCAAATCCATCGAAAACTACAGCCAGGAAATCGGCCGCGCCGGGCGTGACGGGCAGCCGTCGGACTGCCTGGTATTGGCCAACCGCGACAGCCTCAACGTGCTGGAAAACTTCGTGTATGGCGACACCCCGGAGCTCAATGGCATCCGTTGCGTGCTCGACGAATTGCAAGCAGCTGCGCCAGAAGGGCAGTGGGAGTTTCTGCTCGGGCCGCTGGCGGACCAGAGCAATATTCGCCAACTCCCGCTAAAGACCTTGCTGGTGCAATTGGAACTGCGCGCAATCATCGCCCCGCGTTACGCCTATTACGCCGAATATCGTTTCAAATATTTGCAGGAACCGGAGACGCTGCTCGCGCGGTTTGAAGGCGAGCGCAAAGACTTTGTCGCGGCGATCATTCAGACCTCTGCGCGCGCGCGGACTTGGGCGACGGTGAATTTCGATGCGCTGTACGAGCAACATTCGGCCGAGCGCAATCGAGTGGTCAAAGCGCTGGATTACTTCCAGGAGAAGGGCTGGGTCGAGCTCGAAAGCAAACAGATGACCGAGGTCTACAGCCTGCTGCAAAGCGGTTTTGACGCGCAGGCGTTGAGCGAGGAATTGCACGCCTACTTCACTCGGCATGAGCAAACCGAAATCGCGCGGATTCACGCGATGCTCGATCTGTTCGCCACCGAGCATTGTTTGGGTTATCGACTGGCCGAGTACTTCGGTGACCAGAATGCGCCGCGCCAGTGTGGGCATTGCTCGGTGTGCCACGGCGATGTGGCGCGGCTGCCGGCGCCACCGGAATTACCGGCGCTTGTGGATAAAAATTTCCAAGCGTTGTGCGCTGACTTTATCCACAAGCACGAGCAGTACACGGGGAATATCCCGACAGCGGAGCGGGTGACGCGGTTTTTGTGCGGGATCAGCGTGCCGCTGTTTACCAAACTCAAGGCACGAGCGATTCCCGGTTTTGGCGTGCTGGAGGATTATCCGTATGCCGAAGTGCGGGAGTGGGCGCAAGCGCACCTCTGATGGCTGAATCCCAAGAATCCCACGCAGAGCGTGGGAACGACCAAAAAGAAGCAGTGCATCCATCCGCTGAATGTCCCCCATCACACGAATAAATTTCAAAAAACTGCGACGGCTGACTATGGTGAAGCCTGTCTTTGGATCGCCAACCAGTGCACAACCAAGAGAACAAAAATGAGCCAGACGTCGTTCAATGTTCAGCGCGCTGCGGTCATCGGCGCGGGCACCATGGGTCGTGGGATTGTCATGTGCCTGGCCAACGCCGGGGTGCCGGTGCAGTGGGTGGATAACAATCCGCAGATGCTTGAGCAGGCGTTGGCCACGGTCGCCGACACCTACGCGCATAACGTGCGTCAGGGCCGGATTGATCAGGCCGAAGCCGACGCACGCATCGCGCGAGTCACCAGCGCGGCGGATTACGCGGCGATTCGCGATGTCGATCTGGTGATCGAAGCGGTGTACGAGAATCTTGAGCTGAAGCAGAAAATATTCCGCGAACTCGACGGCCTGCTCAAACCCGAAGCGATTCTGGCGAGCAATACCTCGGCGCTCGACATCGACGCGATTGCCGCTGCCACTCGCCGCCCGCAACAGGTGCTGGGCCTGCACTTTTTCAGCCCGGCGCACATCATGAAACTGCTCGAAGTGGTGCGCGGCGCGCAGACCGCTCCGGC
This sequence comes from Pseudomonas prosekii, assembly GCF_900105155.1. Classification (NCBI taxonomy): domain Bacteria; kingdom Pseudomonadati; phylum Pseudomonadota; class Gammaproteobacteria; order Pseudomonadales; family Pseudomonadaceae; genus Pseudomonas; species Pseudomonas prosekii. Next base: position 2,483,955 of record NZ_LT629762.1, on the reverse strand, counting down.
TGTGCTTGAGGCGGCGCTGGACCTCGGCCAGCGCATGGGCAAAGTCAGCGTGGTGTCGGGCAATTGCCACGGTTTTATCGGCAACCGCATGCTGCATACCTACGTGCTCGAGGCACGCAAGATGCTCCTCGAAGGCGCGTTGCCGTATCAGGTCGACGCCGCGTTGCAAGGTTTCGGTTTCGCCATGGGGCCGTTCCGCATGTACGACGTGGTCGGCATCGATTTGGAATGGCGCGCCCGCGAACTGGCCGGTAAAGGGCAGGATGCGCCTGAGGTGCAGATCGACAATCGGCTGTGTGAGCTCGGGCGTTTTGGTCAGAAGAGCGGCAACGGTTATTACCACTATGAGCCGGGCAGTCGCCAGGCTGAGCACGATGTAGAGGTCGATGCGCTGGTGCTGGAGGTCAGCGAGCAACTGGGCTTCCAGCGCCGTGAAATCGGTCCTGAAGAGATTCTGGAGCGCTGCTTGCTGGCGCTGGTCAACGAAGGCGCGAAGATCTTCGAGGAAGGCATCGCCGGTTCGGCGCATGACATCGATCTGGTTTACCTCAACGGTTATGGTTTCCCGGCTGACAAGGGCGGGCCAATGGCCTGGGCGGATCAGCAGGGGCTGGCGGAGATTCATCAGCGTTTGTTGGCGCTGGAAACGCGTCAGGGCGATCAGTGGCAACCTGCGCGGCTGATTGGCGAGTTGGCGGCGGTGGGTAAGGGGTTTGCTGACAGGTAGACTCCACCTGTTTGATCGTTCCCATGCTCGGCGTGGGAATGCAGCCCGGGACGGTCCGCGTCCCAAAAGCGGACGCAGGGCGTCCATTGACGCATTCCCACGCGGAGCATGGGAACGATCCTTCAGAATGAGAGAAATCAATGAATCAACGCACCGACTACCCGCACTTCCAGCCCATCACCACGCGCTGGCACGACAACGACGCCTACGGTCACGTTAATAACGTTACCTACTACAGCTTCTTCGATACGGCAGTGAACACGTACCTGATCGAAGTCGGCGGGCTGGATATCCATGACGGCGAGGTGGTCGGTTTTGTCGTGAGTTCGGCGTGCGATTACTTTGCGTCCATCGCTTTCCCGGATCGCATCGAGATCGGCCTGCGGGTCGGCAAGTTGGGCAACAGTTCGGTGCAATACGAACTGGCGGTGTTCAAGCACGGCGAGGACGAAGCCTGTGCGGCTGGGCGCTTCGTCCACGTGTTTGTGGATCGGGCGTCGAACCAGCCAGTGGCGATTCCTGCCGGGCTGCGCGGCGCGCTGGAACGGTTGGTAGTTTGAAAGGCAAAAAAAATCGCAGCCCGAAGGCTGCGATTTTCATCTAGCGGACCGCTAAGCCTTCAGGCCTCAGCGATGACGATAGTTTTTGTGATGCTTGCGGTGGCCATAGGCATGACCCCGGCCAGGGTGGCCATCGCGGTAGTAGCGACGATCATCACGGCCGCGATAGGAGCGACGGTCGTCGTCCTCATCGCTTTTGTTGCCCATGTAGTTACCCAGCGCGCCGCCAGCACCACCGCCGGCTGCGGAGCCGATGAGGCTGCCGGTGCCGCCGCCGAGGCTGCGACCGACTACGTTGCCGCCGGCTGCGCCCAACGCACCGCCAATGGCGGCTTCGCCACGGCTGCGTTTGTCGGCGCCGACTGCGCTACCACCCGCGCCGCCCAAGGCTGCGCCGATGGTGGAACCTGTATTGCCGCCTAGTGACTGACCGACGACCGAGCCCAGAACTCCACCCAATGCGCCGCCCACACCTGCTTCGGTGGTGCCTCCGGCAGAAGCGAAGCCACTGACCAGGCCAAGGGACAACAAGAGAATCGAGGAGAACTTCATAGAGGAACCTCAAGGGGATGACGACGCGATCCTGAGGTGGTGAGCGGATTGTGACAATCAAAATCCGACGAGTAACACGACTTGTACACAATTCGATAAGTTACTGTTTTATCGAGGGAACTTAAGTGTTTTTCGCCGGTCTTTAGCTACTTCGGATAGGCCATTTTTGCGAGAAAACGGCCTTTTATGTGGGCGTTTGGAAAATACCCGAAGCCTATGTTGTCCGGGCAGACGCCTTCGCGGGCAAGCCTTGCTCCTACAGATCGGAGTCGTCCGCGAAATATCCGAACGACACGAACCTGTAGGAGCGAGGCCTGCCCGCGAAGAGAGCAGACCTGCTAACGCCCTAAGCCGACTTGGCCATGATCAAACCGCTCTCACTGGCCATCTCCAGACGAATCGCCACAAACTTCGAGGTTGGCGTATGGCTGCCGTCCCCGGTGCTCTCCAGCGGCACCAGCGGGTTCACTTCCGGGTAATACGCCGCAGCCTGTCCGGCAGGGATATCGAACGCGAGCAAAGTAAAGCCCTTGACCCGACGCTCGCGGCCATCGTCCCAGATCGACACGATGTCGGCTTTCTGCCCAGGCTTGAAGCCCAGACGAATGATGTCCGCCTCGTTCACAAACAACACATCGCGCTGACCCTTCACCCCGCGATAACGGTCATCCAGACCATAAATCGTGGTGTTGTACTGATCGTGGGAACGCATCGATTGCATGATCAAATCCGGCAATACGCCGGTCGCGCGCGTGCGTTCGTGCACCAGATCTTTCGGCAGCAGGTTGGCGCGGAAGTTGGCGCGGCCCGACGGCGTGTTCCACTTGCGTGCGCCAGCGCTGTTGCCGAGGTAGAAACCGCCCGGATTTTTCACCCGCTCATTGAAGTCGCGAAAGCCCGGAATGGTGTCGGCGATCAAGTCGCGGATGCGCGAGTAATCGGCCACCAGCCAGTTCCAGTCCACCGGTTTGCTGCCCAACGTTGCGGCGGCGATGCCGGCAATGATCGCTGGCTCCGAACGCATCAGGTTCGACAACCGCTGCAACTGGCCGTTGGAGGCGTGGACCATGCTGAACGAATCTTCCACGGTGACCGCTTGCGGGCCCTCAGTCTGGATATCGATGTCGGTGCGGCCCAGGCACGGCAGGATCAGCGCTTCTTTACCGTGGGCCAGATGGCTGCGGTTGAGCTTGGTGCTGATCTGCACGGTCAGGTCGCAATTGCTCAGCGCCTGGAAGGTGCGCGAGCTGTCAGGGGTCGCTTGAGCGAAGTTGCCGCCCAGGCCGATGAAGACTTTGGCGCGACCGTCGGCCATCGCGTGAATCGCCTCGACCACGTTGTGCCCATTATCGCGCGGCACTTTGAACTGAAAGCGCCGTTCCAGTGAATCAAGGAACGCCACTGGCGGACGCTCATTGATGCCCATCGTGCGGTCGCCCTGCACGTTGCTGTGGCCGCGCACCGGGCACAAACCGGCGCCGGGCCGGCCGATGTTGCCGCGCAGCAGCATCAGGTTGGCGATTTCCTGAATCGTCGCCACCGAATGGCGGTGCTGGGTGATGCCCATCGCCCAGCACATGATGACGTTCTTGCCTTTGGCGTACATGCGCGCCGCTTGCTCGATTTCCACCAAGGTCAGGCCGGACTGCTCGACGATCTGCTCCCACGGCGTGTCGTCGATGGTGCCCAGGTATTCCAGGACGTTGGCGCTGTGTTCGTTGAGGAAGTCGTGATCGAACACCGCCGGCGTGCCAGCCTTCTGCGCATCGCGTTCCCACAACAACAGGAATTTCGCCATGCCGCGCAGCAGCGCCATGTCGCCGCCCAACGCCGGGCGGAAATACGCGGTGTTGGTGGGTTTATCGCCATTGGTGAGCATTTCGATCGGATGTTGCGGGTGTTGGAAACGCTCCAGCCCGCGCTCTTTCAGCGGGTTGACACACACCACCTGAGCGCCGCGTTTCACTGCTTCGCGCAGCGGTTCGAGCATCCGTGGGTGGTTGGTGCCGGGGTTCTGGCCCCAGACAAAAATCGCATCGGCGTGCTCGAAATCTTCGAACGTCACCGTGCCTTTGCCGACGCCGACACTTTGCGCCAACGCCACACCGCTGGCCTCGTGGCACATGTTCGAGCAATCAGGAAAGTTGTTGGTGCCGAAGGTGCGCACGAACAATTGATACAGATACGCCGCTTCGTTGCTGGCACGGCCCGAAGTATAGAACTCGGCTTGGTTGGGACTCGACAGACCCTGCAAATGCTTGGCGATCAGGGCAAACGCGGCTTCCCAGCTTATTGGCTTGTAACGATCGGTCTCGGCATCGTAGCTCAACGGCTCGGTCAAACGGCCCTGGTATTCGAGCCAGTAATCACTTTGATCGAGCAGCGAGCTGACGCTGTGTTTGGCGAAGAACGCGCCATCGACACGGCGTTTGGTCGCCTCCCAGTTCACCGCTTTGGCGCCGTTCTCGCAGAACGCGACCATGCCGGCTTCCTTGGAATCACCCCAGGCACAACCCGGGCAGTCGAAACCGCCGTTCTTGTTGGTCTTGAGCATCATGCGCAGATTTTTCAGCGCGTTGTCGCTGGTCAACCATGCCCGGGCAACGCTAACCAGCGCGCCCCAACCGCCGGCCGGGCCTTTGTAAGGCTTGTAGCGCGGGACGGGGGTCTGATCGGCTTGATTGTGTTGGCTCACGCTTGATTCTCCATCGCTGGGCTGTAAACCCGCGGCGCACTTTTCTGCGGCAGGTGGATGAGATTGAGGTTGTGGCGGCGCGCCCATTGCACGGCGAGGCCGGTGGGCGACGACAGGCTGACGAGGGTCTGAATGCCTGCGCGCAGCACTTTCTGGATCAATTCGAGGCTGCAACGGCTGGTGACAATCGCCAGCCCGCCCGCAGTGGGTATGTTCTGGCGGATCAGGCCGCCGATCAGCTTGTCGAGCGCGTTGTGCCGGCCAATGTCTTCGCGGCCCAGCAACAATTCACCTTGGCCGTTCATGAACACCGCCGCGTGCACCGCGCCGCAATGCTGGCCCAATGGCTGGAACGCGCCGATGCGCTGGCGCAAACCGTCGAGCCATTGCGCGGGAGGCAGCGGCGCGCCGGGCAACACTTTGAGGTCCGGCAACGCCTGCTCGACCGCTTCGACGCCGCAGAGCCCGCAACCGCTGGTGCCGGCCAGTTGCCGACGTTGTTGCTTGAGGTTCCAGAACGCGCGGTTGGCGATGGTCACTTGCGCGTATTGCGCCGAACCCGCGCCGCTGAGTTGCAGGTCATAGATGTCGCTGGCGTCTTCGATGATGCCGCTGCCCAGGCTGAAACCGACAATAAAGTCTTCCAGATCCGTCGGCGTTACCAGCATCACCGCTTGGCTGATGCCGTTATAGGCGATCGCCAACGCCACTTCCTCGGCCAGCTCGGTGCTGGTCGATTCTGCGTAGGTCAGATCGCTGTAACTGTAGGTGTGGCTGGCGGCAGGCGCGGGCGTTTCGAGTGCGGGCGCCGCGCAGGTTGGGCGCTTGGCGTTCATGGGGCATCACCGACGGTTTGGTCAGCTCCTAGCCTAGGCGCGTCAACTTGTCGCGTCTAATCGCTAATACTGATCCGCCGATAGATGACGTCGATCAAGACTCGCTCGGCGATTTCTGATAGATCGCGAAACACGCCTCGGCCAGCGCCGAACGTGGCGCCGCGCGACGCATGATCAGCCCCAGCCGACCGAGGGTTTGTGCATTGTCGATCGGTTGCAGGCGCAGGTGGTCGGTGAGATTTTCCAGGCCTCCCTCCAGCGGCATCACCGCGCAACAAAATCCGCCGTGCACCGCTTGTAACAATTGGTGGACCGCATCGGTTTGCAGCAACGGTTGCGGCGTCAGCCCGCGACTGTGGAAGTTGTGGTCGATGGATTGGCGAAAGTGCATGCCGCTGGTGAGCATGCCCAGTGGCAGCTCGATCAGCGCTTCCCAACTCAGCGGCGCCTCGCCAAAACTGTAGAAACGTTGATCGTAGAGCAGGCCCATGCGCGTGGTGCTGAACGCCAGCGAATCGAAGCGCTCGCCATCGAGGCGTTCGAGGTAGGACACGCCGAGGTCGAGGCGGTTGTTCGCCAGTTGCTCGAGGATCTGCTCGGAGCTCAACGCCGAGAGTTCGAAACGCAGGTTCGGGTGTTCCTTGTGCAGGCGTTGCATCAGCGGCAGCGGATCGAAACTCGACAGCGGCACCACGCCCAGGCGCAATGTCCCGACCAGATTGCCGCGACACGCCGCCGCTTCAGCCTGCAAGCCGTCATACGCCGCGAGCACCGTGCGCGCCCAGGCCAACACGCGCTCGCCCGGCGCGGTAAAGCCTTCGAAGCGCTGGCCACGATTGACCAGCGGCAACTCGAGTTCTTCCTCGAGGCTGCGCAGGCGCATGGACAAGGTCGGCTGGGTGATGTGACACCGCGCCGCCGCTTGGCCGAAATGGCGGGTTTCGTCGAGGGCGATGAGGAATTTCAGCTGCTTGATGTCCATCTTCGCTCCAGGGCGCGGTGAGGTTGGGGATTTTAGCGCTTGCGGCGGACCGACGTCATTGGTCGGGTTGGAACCGCGCGTTGCCGGGTTGGTCTAGTCTTTTGCGTCTGGACCCTTATCCCATGGAGAGAACACGATGAGCCTTTTGAGTTTTGTGAAAGAAGCAGGCGAGAAACTGCTCGACCTGCTGACACCCGGCAACGCCAATGCCAGCGAACAATTGAAGGAGCACATCAGCAAGGTCGGTCTGGGTAATCCGAATGTGCAGGCCACCGTGGATGGCGACAAGGTCACCGTCACCGGTGAAGTCGCGTCCCAGGAAGAAAAAGAAAAGATTCTGCTGGCGGTGGGCAATATCGCCGGCGTTGGTAGTGTTGATGATCAGATCACCGTGACCGGTGCGGCAACGCTCGTAGCAGCGAAATTTGTCGTGGTCGAGAAGGGCGACACCCTCAGCGCGATTTCCCTGCGCGTTTACGGCGATGCCAACAAGTATCAGAAAATCTTTGACGCAAACAAACCGATGCTCAAAGACGTAAACAAGATCTATCCGGGCCAGTCGTTGCGTATTCCTGAGTAACCACAAACCCGTGGCGAGGGGGCTTGCCCCCGTTGGGTCGCGCAGCGGTTCGAAGATTTTTGCGACTGCTGCGCAGCCGAACGGGGGCAAGCCCCCTCGCCACAATAGGCAGACGTGTCGGGCTCAGAGGCCTTCGATCAGGTCGCGATAATCGCCGACCGCCGCAAATTCAGCGGTGTCTTTCGGCCCTTTGCGGCTGTCCGGTTCGCTCACGGCCAGCAAATGCGCCACACCAAAATCTCGCGCACTGCGCAGGATCGGCAGCGTGTCGTCGATGAACAGGCTGCGCGCCGGGTCAAAACCGATATCGGCCTGCAGCGCGTCCCAGAACTGCGGATTTTCCTTGGCGAACCCGTAATCGTGGGAGCTGATCAAACGCTCGAAGTACGGCGCCAGTTCAATCCGTTCCAGTTTCAGCGACAACGAATCGCGGTGCGCATTGGTGATCATCACCACGCGTTTGCCAGCCCGTTTGATCGCCGCCAGAAACGTGTCGGCGTCAGGGCGCAAGGCAATCAGATCAGCGGTTTCCAGTTTCAGTTCGCGCACCGGAATCTTCAGCTCGGCGCTCCAGAAATCCAGGCAATACCATTGCAACTGACCGGCATTGCGCTCGAACAGCGGCTGCAACTCCATCTCCGCCATCGCCCGACTGACGCCGTGCAACTCGGCATATCGCTGCGGCAGGTGTTCCATCCAGAAATGGTTGTCGTAATGCAGGTCCAGCAGCGTGCCGTCCATGTCCAGCAGCACAGTGTCGATGTCGCGCCAGGGCAGCAGGGACATAAAAAACTTCTCCAGCGGTAAAAAAGATATCCGAGGTCAACAATCAGGATAGGCCGGGTATAGTAACGCGTTCACGCCAAGGAGCCGTCTATGCGCCAGAAACCCACCGTACTCGCCCGCGAGATCGTCGCCACCAGCCGTTTATTCTGCGTCGAAGAGCTGAAGCTGCGCTTTTCCAATGGCGTCGAGCGCACTTACGAGCGTCTGGTCGGCAAGGGCGCCGGGTATGGCGCGGTGATGATCGTGGCGATGCTCGATGCCGACCACGCAGTGCTGGTCGAGGAATATTGCGGCGGTACAGACGAGTACGAATTGTCGTTGCCCAAAGGCTTGATCGAGCCGGGCGAGGACGTGCTGGCAGCGGCCGAGCGCGAGCTCAAGGAAGAGGCCGGGTATGGCGCGCGGCAACTGGAACATCTGACCGAGCTGTCGTTGTCGCCCGGTTATATGAGCCAGAAGATCCAAGTGGTGCTGGCCACCGACTTGTACGAAGAAAGCCTGGAGGGCGACGAGCCCGAGCCGATGGGCGTGGAGAAGATCAACCTGCGTGAATTGTCCGGTTTGGCGCAAAACCCGAAATTCACCGAGGGCCGTGCCTTGGCGGCGCTGTACCTGGCCCGTGACCTGCTGACCCAGCGCGGGGTGTTCCTGCCATGAATTTCCCGCATCCGTTGATGGCGCCAGTGATTGAATTGGCGCTGCGGGCTGGCGACGCGATCCTGCCGTTCTGGCGCACCGACACCGCGGTGACGGCGAAGTCGGATGATTCGCCGGTGACGGCCGCAGACCTGGCGGCGCACCATTTGATTCTCGACGGGCTGACAGCGCTGGACCCGAGTATTCCGGTGTTGTCCGAAGAAGACGCCAACATCCCGCAGAGCGTGCGCGCCGGGTGGCAGCGTTGGTGGCTGGTGGATCCGTTGGACGGGACCAAGGAGTTTATTGCCGGCAGCGAAGAATTCACCGTCAACATCGCGTTGATCGAGCAGGGCCGCGTAGTGTTTGGCGTGGTGTCGATGCCGACCAACGGACGTTTCTACGTCGGTGGCGCGGGATTGGGCGCGTGGCGCGGCGACAAGGATGCGGCGCCGCTGCCGATTCACGTACGCGACGTGCCTGCTGCGGGCGAGGCGTTTACCGTGGTTGCCAGCCGTCGGCATTCCAGCCCTGAGCAAGAGCGTTTGCTGGCCGGTTTGAGCGAAAGCCTCGGCGAATTGCACTTGGCAAATTTCGGCAGTTCGCTGAAATTTTGCATGCTGGCCGAAGGCGCGGCGGATTGTTATCCACGCCTGGCGCCGACATCGCAATGGGACACGGCGGCTGCGCAAGGCGTGCTCGAAGGCGCGGGCGGTGAGGTGCTGGAATTGAGCGGCGTGCCGTTCAGCTATCCGGCGCGAGAATCGCTGTTGAATGAGTTCTTCCTGGCACTGCCGGCCAAGGCTGCGTGGCGCGAAAAGTTGTTGGAGCTTGCACGCGGATAAGATTGCTACTCGAACCCATGTGGGAGCGAGCTTGCTCGCGATGGCGGTGGGTCAGTCAACATTGATGTTGAGTGTGATGCCGCTATCGCGAGCAAGCTCGCTCCCACAGGTTTTGGAGGCCAGATCAGTTGTCAGCGGTGCAGCACGTATTGCCCGCTGAACGTCACCGCCGCTTCTTCGCTTCCGCTGTTCACGATTCGCGAATTCAGCGTCAATCGCGCCCGGCCGTAGCGCTGATACATCGCCAGAAACTTCTTCCACACCGCCGCGCTCGGTGTCTGGCAAATCGCAATCGCATCGCTGGTCACCGGCAACGGGTAGCTGATCTGCCCTTCCTGAATCACGATGTGGCCGTCTTCGATGCCTTCCTCACGCAAGCGCAAATGCAGCCAGCCCCAACCTGCCAGCACCGCGCCGCAGTACAGACTGCCGCCGAACATGGTGCTTTTGTGATTGACGTTGGCCTCCAGTGGCAACTGCAAACGCAGTTGCTGGTCATGCCAGTCGAGCACTGTCAGGCCCATGTCCCGCGTCAGGGGAATGTCGTGGTGGAGGATCGATTGCAGGTGACGACTGTCGCGGCTCATGCACGGCCCCTTGTTTGCTGAAATGAAAAAACGCTGGCTCAATCGAGCTCGTCGGTGTGGCTGTGCGCGCCGCCGTCGGCGAAGTTCAAACCGTGCTTGCGCAACTTGTCGTGCAAGGTTTTACGCGGAATGCCCAAGGCTTCGGCGAGGCTGCGCACCGAGCTGTGCGAGCGCGCGAGTTCGGCGGCGATCAGGGTTTTCTCGAAGTTCTCGACCTGCTCGCTGAGCCCGCCGCTGAGCACTTCCACCGTGGTCCCGGCACCGCCCTCAAATGCACTGTTATCCAGCGCCAATTCCAGACCGAGGGCGAAACGTTCAGCGGCGTTTTGCAGTTCGCGCACGTTGCCCGGCCAGTTGTGGCGCAGCAACAACGCGCGTTGCCCCGGTTGCAATTCGTGCGGCGGCAAACCGTGGCGGGCGCTGGCCTCATCGGCGAAATGCTGGAACAGCATCAGCGCATCTTCGCCGCGTTCACGCAGCGGCGGAATGCGCAGCGGCGCGACGTTCAAGCGGTAATACAAGTCGGCGCGAAAACGCCCTTGATCGGCGGCCTGGCGCAAGTCTTCCTTGGTCGCGGCGATCACGCGGATGTCCAGCGGGATCAACTGATTGCCGCCCAAGCGCTCGACCACCCGTTCCTGCAACATGCGCAGCAATTTGACCTGCACGTCGAGGCTCATGCTTTCGATTTCATCGAGGAACAGCGTGCCGCCATTGGCGAATTCGAACTTGCCGATACGGCGTTTTTGCGCGCCGGTAAACGCGCCGGGCTCGTGACCGAACAGCTCGCTCTCGACCACCGATTCGGCCAGCGCGCCGGCATTGATCGCGACAAACGGACCGTTACGCCGGCTCGACAAATCGTGCAGCGCCCGCGCCACCACTTCTTTGCCGGCGCCGGTTTCGCCGAGGATCAGCACGTCAGCCTTGGTCGCCGCGAGCGCGCCGATCTGCTCGCGCAAACGCAGCATTTGCGCCGATTGCCCGACCAGTCGGGTGCTCAGTTCATTGCGGTCGCTGAGGGCCAGGCGCAGGCTGCGGTTGTCCAGCACCAAACGGCGCAAGTCGAGGGCGCGGCGCACGCTGTCGAGCAGGGCATCGCTGGCGAAGGGTTTTTCGAGAAAGTCATACGCTCCGGCGCGCATCGCCTGCACCGCCAGCGGCACATCGCCGTGGCCGGTGATCAGCAGCACCGGCAGCTCCGGGTCCTGGGCGTGCAGCTCGGTCAGCAATTCGAGGCCGTCCATGCCCGGCATGCGGATGTCGCTGACCACCACGCCCGGCCAGTCGCGCTCCAGTTGCGCGGCCAGGCCCTTGGCTTCGGCCAGCGGCAGAATCTTCAGGCCGGCGAGGTCCAGCGTCTGGCTCAGGGCTTGGCGCAGATGCGGATCATCGTCGATCAACACCACCTGAATGCGGTTATCGATGGTCATGCACTTCGGTCCTCGGACGGTTGCAGGCTCACGCCGGGTGCGCCTGCGCGCAGCTTCAGGGTAATCAGGGCGCCGCCCTCCTTGTGGTTGGCGAACGACAGTTCACCGCCGAAGGCGCGCATCAGGGTTTCGCAAATCGCCAGGCCCAGCCCGAGGCCCTGAGTGCGGGTCTTGGTCGTGTAAAAAGGCTCGCTCGCGCGGCCGAGGGCTTCCATGCAAAACCCCGGGCCGTTGTCGCGAATGTACAGGTTGACGCCTTCGCTGGTGGATTGGGCACTCAGCCAGAGTTTGCGCGGCGGGCCTTTTTCGGTGAGGGCATCGAGAGCGTTGGCCAGCAGGTTGCCGAGCACTTGGCGCAGGCGGGTTTCGCCAGCCTCGACCCACAAGGTCGCCGCCGGCAGATCGCGGATCAATTCGACTTCCATGCTGCGTCGGCGCTTGGCCAGCAACGCCAGCGCATCGTCCAGTGCCGGTTGCAGGGCGACGCTTTCCGGGGCGTGGCGGTCGCGGCGGGCGAACGCGCGCAAGTGGGCGATGATCGAGGCCATGCGCCCGGTCAGTTCACTGATCAGTTTGAGGTTGCCGCGCGCATCGTCGGTGCGCTGATGATCGAGCAACACTTCAGCGTTTTCCGCGTAGCTGCGGATCGCCGCCAGCGGCTGATTGAGCTCGTGGCTGATGCTCGCCGACATCGTCCCCAGCGCCGACAGTTTGCCGGCCTGAACCAGATCATCCTGCGCGCGGACCAGTTCCTGTTGCGCCTGTTCGCGCTCCAATACTTCCTGTTTCAAACGGCGGTTGAGGCCTTCGAGGTCGCTGGTGCGCTCGGCGACGCGACCTTCGAGCTCGCGGCGGGCCTTGGCTTCGAACGCGATGCGTTCCAGGTAATGCCGACGGCGCTGCATCATCAAGCCGAGCAGCAGCATCAACACCAGCAACGTCGCGCCGCCGATCGCGACGACGGTGCGCACCGGGCGGTCAATCAACGTGCGCGGCGCGAGAATGCTGACGTTCCAGCCGGTTTCTTCGATCTGTTGCGTCTGCGTCAGCCAGGCGTTGGGATTGAGCCGCAGTGGCCGGGGATCGCGCGTCGGGTACGGCTGAATCGCGCTGATGGCGGTGTTCTCTGCGTCACTCAAGGCGCGGGTCGAGCGAAAGCGCCACTCCGGCCGCGAAGTGAGAATGACCACGCCGTTGTGATCGGTCACCAGCAGTTGTTCCGGGGTTTTGCCCCACAGGCTTTCGGTGTGGTCGAGGTCGACTTTGACCACCAGCACGCCGATGATTTTTTCGCCCTCGCGCACCGCAGCGGCGAAGAAGTAACCGCGTTTGGCCGAGGTCGTGCCCAGCCCGAAGAAGCGCCCGAGGCGCCCGGCCATGGCTTCGCTGAAGTACGGCCGGAAGGAGAAATTGCGCCCGACAAAACTGTCGTGTTTGTCCCAATTCGACGCCGCGAGGGTCTTGCCGCTGGTGTCCATCAGGTACATGACTTCGGCGCCGGACTGCGCGCTGATGTTTTTCAGCAAGCGGTTGGCGTTGCCCTGGGTGACGCCATCGTCGGGCGCGCCGAGCACCGCGCGCAGCGCCGGCAGGTCGCCGAGAATCTGCGGCAACACTTCATAGCGATGCAGCGTGCCCAGCAGGTTGGCGACGTAGAGGTCGAGGGTCTGACGATTCTGCCCGGCCAGTTCGCTGCGGTAATAACGCTCGGCCAGATGCTGCAGCGGCCACAGCAGAGGCGCCAGGCACAGCGCGAGCAGGGCCAGACTGCGCCAGCGAGGTCTGCGGGGGAGGGTCGGAGTCATGAGCATCGAGCGCCTGGGGGGACAGGCGCATTATGCCTAGGGTTGCTCGGCAAGACACTCGCGCAGCGCGGTTTGCCAATCCGCCTGGCTGACGCCCCACTCGCGTTGCAGTCGCGAGCAGTCGAGCCGTGAGTTCAACGGGCGCGCGGCCGGCGTCGGGTAATCGCTGGACGGAATCGGCAGCAGGTGCGCGCACGGCTTGCCTTGTTCGCGCAGCGCTGCGCCGATGGCCTGGGCGAAACCGAACCACGAAGTTTCACCCTGCGCGGTCAGGTGATAAGTGCCCCACGCTCCGGGATTCCCGGCCTGCCAACGCTCGATCAGCGCCAACGTGCTGCGAGCAATCGTGCCGGCCCAGGTCGGCGCGCCGATCTGATCGGCGACGATGCGCATTTCCGGTTTTTCCTGGAGCAAGCGCTGCATGGTCAGCAGAAAATTGCGCCCGTGGGTCGAGTAGACCCAACTGGTGCGCAGGATCAGATGCTGGCCCTGCACCGCGCTGATCGCCTGTTCGCCCGCCAGTTTGCTTTTGCCGTAGACGCCGAGCGGGTTGGGCGCGTCGTCCTCGGTGTAGGGCGCGGGTTTGCTGCCATCGAACACGTAATCGGTGGAGTAGTGAATCAACGGGACGCCCAGTTCAAGCGCTTGTTCGGCGAGAATCCCCGGCGCGCTGGCGTTGATCGCAAACGCCAGTTCCGGCTCGCTTTCCGCTTGGTCGACGGCTGTGTGTGCGGCGGCGTTGATGATCAAGTCCGGGCGAATGCGTTGCACCTGTTGGCGGATCTGCTCGGGTTGCGCCAGGTCGAGCTGTTCGCGACCGAGCACGACCAGCTCGCCGAGGTGGCTCAAATGCCGTTGCAGTTCTTGCGAGACTTGCCCGTGCTGGCCGTTGATGAGGATTTTCATGGGAACAGATCAGCCTCAAGCAGACTTTTACCGTTCTGATCCTTGGCCGACAGTTGCGGCGCGGCGTGCAGTTGCCAGTCGATGGCCAGGGTTGGGTCGTCCCAGCGAATGCAGCGCTCAGCGGACGGCGTGTAGTAATCGGTGGTTTTGTAGAGGAATTCGGCGACGTCGCTAAGCACCACAAAACCGTGGGCAAACCCTTCAGGTACCCAGAGTTGACGGTGATTGTCGGCAGACAAACGTACCGCCACCCACTGGCCGAAATGTGCCGAGCTGCGGCGAATGTCCACCGCCACGTCGAGCACTTCACCGGCAGTGACGCGCACCAGTTTTCCCTGAACGTTTTCCAACTGATAGTGCAAGCCACGCAGCACGCCTCGCTGCGAGCGCGAATGGTTGTCCTGAACGAACTGCGTGTTGAGGCCAGTGGCTTCGGCGAATGCCTTGGCGTTGAAGCTTTCGTAGAAAAACCCACGCTCGTCACCGAAGACTTTCGGTTCGATGATCAGCACGCCGGGCAGGGCGGTTTCAATCACGTTCATTGCGCTTCTCCGGCGAGCATGAACAGGTACTGGCCGTAACCGGTCTTGCCGAAATAAGCCGCGCGTTCGAGCAACAGTTCGCGGCTGATCCAGCCGTTCTCGTAGGCGATTTCTTCGAGGCAGGCGACTTTCAGACCCTGGCGGTGTTCGATGGTCTGCACGTACTGCGACGCTTCCAGCAGGCTGTCGTGGGTGCCGGTGTCGAGCCAGGCAAAACCACGGCCGAAACGCTCGACCTGCAAGTCGCCGCGTGTGAGGTAGGCGTTGTTGACGTCGGTGATTTCCAGTTCGCCGCGCGGTGACGGTTTCACTGCTTTGGCGATCTTGATCACGTCGTTGTCGTAGAAATACAGGCCGGTGACGGCATAGCTGGATTTCGGGGTTTTCGGTTTTTCTTCAATCGACAGCGCGCGTCCTTCGCTGTCGAAATCAATCACGCCGAAGCGCTCCGGGTCCTTGACCCAATAGCCGAACACCGTGGCGCCGGAAGGGCGTTTTGCGGCGTTCTTCAATTGATCGCCAAAGTGCTGGCCGTGGAAGATGTTGTCGCCGAGGATCAGGCACACCGGGTCGTCGCCGATAAATTCTTCACCGATCAGAAAGGCCTGCGCCAAGCCGTCCGGCGAGGGCTGTTCGGCGTAGCTGAAGTTCACCCCGAACTGGCTGCCGTCGCCCAACAGGTTGCGATATTGCGGCAGGTCGTGCGGTGTCGAAATCAGCAAAATGTCCTTGATGCCGGCCAGCATCAACACGGAGATCGGGTAATAGATCATCGGTTTGTCGTACACCGGCAGCAGCTGTTTGGACACGCCCAACGTGATCGGGTGCAGGCGCGTGCCCGAGCCACCGGCCAAAACAATACCTTTCATCATGCGAGCAGCTCCTTGATGTCGATGGCGCCCAGGCGTTGGCCCTGATAGCTGCCATCCTGCACGCGGCGGCACCATTCGAGATTATCCAAATACCACTGCACGGTTTTGCGCAGGCCGGTTTCGAAGGTTTCTTCCGGCACCCAGCCGAGCTCGCGCTCAATTTTGCTGGCGTCGATTGCGTAGCGCAGGTCGTGGCCAGGGCGGTCCTGAACAAAAGTGATCAGGTCGGCAAACTGCGCGACGCCTTGCGGTTTGTTCGGCGCCAATTCTTCGAGCAGCGCACAGATCCCGCGCACCACGTCGATGTTCTTCTGCTCGTTGTGGCCGCCAATGTTGTAGGTCTCGCCGACCACGCCTTCGGTCACCACTTTGAGCAGCGCGCGGGCGTGATCCTCGACGAACAGCCAGTCGCGCACTTGCAGGCCGTTGCCGTACACCGGCAGCGGCTTGCCCGCCAGCGCATTGAGGATCACCAGCGGAATGAGTTTTTCCGGGAAGTGGAACGGCCCGTAATTGTTCGAGCAATTGGTCAGCAGCACTGGCAACCCGTAGGTGCGCTGCCAGGCGCGAACCAAGTGGTCGGACGCGGCTTTGCTGGCGGAGTACGGCGAGCTCGGCGCGTAGGGCGTGGTTTCGGTGAACAGGTCATCGACGCCGTGCAGGTCGCCGTACACCTCGTCGGTGGAAATGTGATGGAAGCGGAAAGCGCTTTTCTCGGCTTCGGCCAAGGTCAGCCAGTAGGCGCGAGTGGCCTCGAGCAGGCTGTAGGTGCCGACAATATTGGTCTGGATGAAATCCGACGGACCGTCGATGGAACGGTCGACGTGGGATTCTGCCGCCAAGTGCATGATCGCGTGTGGCTGAAAGCGTGCCAGCACCGCGCTCACGGCGGCCTGATCGACGATGTCGGCCTGGACGAATTCGTAGCGGGTATCGGTGGCGATGCTGGTCAGCGATTCGAGATTGCCGGCGTAGGTCAGCTTGTCGAGGTTGAGCACTTCGTGCTCGGTGTGCCGAATCAGGTGGCGGATCAGGGCCGAGCCAATGAAACCGGCACCGCCGGTGATGAGAATACGCATGTTGGCCAACCTTTTTCCGTAAGACGATAAAACGAATGAGCATAGCTTGTCGGCAGGAGCGGGGTGGTGCAAGAGGGTTGTTGGTCGTATTTGGCTTTTGCCGCCGCAGCAGGGGTTGATTATCCCCCGAGGCAATGGCGATATAGGCGCCAAATAACATTTCAGGGGTCGTTGTATGCCGCTCGCCACGTTGATTCATCGCGCCAGTTTGCCCAGCCCGCAAGTGTCTGCGGCGCAAGCGTTGGCGCTGCTGCAGCGGCATTACGGCTTGAGCGGGACGTTGCAGGCGCTGGGCAGTCAGCAGGATCTGAACTACCGCGTCGACAGTGAGCGTGGGCGATTTGTCCTGAAAATTTGTCGGGGCGATTACGCGAAGATCGAATTGCAGGCGCAACACGCCGGGCTCAAGCATCTGGCCGAGCATTCGCAGGTGCCGGTGCCACGGGTGATGGCGGCCAATTGCGGCGAAGAGATTCTCTCGCTCGACGTCGAGGGGCAGCCGCTGCATGTGCGTCTGCTCGACTACATTGAAGGCCAGCCGTTGACGCAACTTGCGCACCTGCCGGGTTCGGTGGTCAGTGGTTTCGGGCGGCTGTGCGCCGACATGGACCTGGCGCTGGCGACGTTCGAGCACGCCGGGCTTGAGCGCACGCTGCAATGGGACGCCCGCCACGCCCACGCGCTGATCGCGCATTTGCTGCCGGTGATCGCTGATGAGCGACAACGCGCTTTAGTCGCCGAGGCCGCCGAACACGCCGAGCAACGCCTGCTGCCACTGATCGACAAGCTGCCGGTGCAGGCGATTCACATGGACATCACCGACGATAACGTCGTGTGGCAGCGCGATGCGCAACGTCAGTGGCAGTTGCAGGGTGTGATCGATTTCGGCGACTTGATTCGCACTTGGCGCATCACCGATTTGTCGGTGACCTGCGCGGCGTTGCTGCATCACGCCGAGGGCGATCCGTTTTACATTTTGCCGGCGGTGCAGGCGTATCACGCGAGCAATCCGTTGCAGCCTGAAGAGCTGAAAGCGCTGTGGCCGTTGATCGTCGCGCGTGCAGCGGTGCTGGTGCTCAGTGGCGAGCAGCAGGTCAGCATCGACCCGGGCAATCAATACAGTCGCGACAACTTGAGCCACGAATGGGAAATTTTCCGCGTCGCCACTTCGGTGCCGCTGGAGCTGATGGAAGCGGCGATTTTGACGGCGGTTGGCCAGACCTTGCCGAGCCTGAGCCATGAAGGTTTTGCGCCGTTATTGCCGAGTCTGGTCGGGCGCGAATTTGCCTTGATCGACCTCGGCGTGCTCAGCGCTCATTTCGAGGCCGGCAATTGGCAGCAGGCAGGCATCGATCAGCGTTTGCTCGACGAAGCGGCGGCGGTGCACGGTCTGGCGGCGAGTCGTTACGGTCAATATCGTTTGTCGCGCACCGAGCCGGACAGCGCCGCTGAACCGGATACCTGTCCGTTGCACGTCGAGTTGCGCGTGCCCCACGGCACAGCGGTCGCAGCGCCGTTTGCCGGGGTTGTGCAGCAGCCGTTTGCGGGCGTGTTGCAGCTTGATGGCGAGCCATTCAGTGTGCGTTTGTGGGGGGTGAATTCTTCTCAACAAAGCGGCGCGGCACTGGCCAAAGGTCAGACGCTGGGGGGGGTCAACGGTCCGCTGATTGTGCAGTTGTGCCGTGGCAGTTCTTTCGAGGCGCCACTGTTTTGCTCGCCGTCGCGCGCGTTGGCCTGGCAAGCGCTGTGCCCGTCGCCGGCGGCGCTGCTCGGCCTGGCGTGTGATGCCGAACCGGAGCTGGATTCGCAGACCTTGCTTGCGCGCCGCGACGCCAGTTTCGCCCGCACGCAAAAACACTATTACGCCGACCCGCCGCGCATCGAGCGCGGCTGGCGCAATCACCTGATCGACATGCAGGGCCGCTCCTACCTCGACATGCTCAACAACGTCGCGGTGCTCGGCCACGGGCATCCGCGCATGGCCGCCGTCGCCAGCCGTCAGTGGTCGCTGCTCAACACCAATTCGCGTTTCAACTATGCGGCGGTCGCGGAGTTTTCCGAACGGCTGTTGAAGTTGTCGCCGGACGGCATGGATCGGGTGTTTCTGGTCAACAGCGGCAGCGAGGCCAATGACTTGGCGATCCGCTTGGCGTGGGCTTACAGCGGCGGTCGCGACATGCTCAGCGTGCTGGAGGCCTATCACGGCTGGACGGTGGGCGCGGACGCGGTCTCGACGTCGATTGCCGACAACCCGCAAGCCCTGAGCAGCCGCCCGGAGTGGGTGCACCCGGTGGTTGCGCCGAACACCTATCGCGGCGAATTCCGCGGCCCGCACAGCGCGGCGGATTACGTGCGCAGCGTCGAGCACAACCTGGCGAAAATCGCCGAGCAGAACCGGCAGTTGGCCGGGTTTATCTGCGAACCGGTGTACGGCAACGCCGGCGGCATCTCGTTGCCGCCCGGTTATCTGCAACAGGTGTACGCGCTGGTCCGCGCGCGCGGCGGCGTGTGCATTGCCGATGAAGTGCAGGTCGGTTACGGGCGCATGGGCGATTTTTTCTGGGGTTTCGAGGAGCAGGGCGTGGTCCCGGACATCATCACCATGGCCAAAGGCATGGGCAACGGTCAGCCATTGGGCGCGGTGATCACTCGCCGGGAAATCGCCGAAGCGCTGGAGGCCGAGGGTTACTTTTTCTCCTCGGCGGGCGGCAGTCCGGTCAGTTGCCAGATCGGCATGGCGGTGCTGGATGTGATGGAAGAAGAAAAACTCTGGGATAACGCGCAGATCGTCGGTGGCCATTTCAAGCAGCGGCTCGAAGCGCTGATCGACATTCATCCGCTGGTCGGCGCGGTGCACGGTTCGGGTTTTTACCTCGGCGTCGAGTTGATCCGCGATCGGGAAACCCTGGAACCGGCGACCGAAGAAACCACGGCGCTGTGTGAGCGCTTGCGTGAGTTGGGGATTTTCATGCAGCCGACCGGGGATTACCTCAACGTGCTGAAAATCAAACCGCCAATGGTCACCTCGCGCCGCAGCGTGGATTTCTTTGTCGACATGCTCTCCAAAGTGCTCGCGGAAGGTTTATGAAACCCCTCTATCCCTTGTAGGAGTGAGCCTGCTCGCGATGGCGGTCTTCCATTCAACATTTTTAGTGTCTGGGCCGGCTTGATCGCGAGCAGGCTCACTCCTACAGTGGCGGGTGTTTAATCCGATTGTTATCGGTGTTTTCTGCTTGTTTTTAGACGGAAGGGCTTGAGGCGACTTTTAAAGCCGATATTTATCGGCTATAAAGTCGCCACTTGCCTCCCTATAAAAATGATCAGGAGATGATTCATGAGCCGTATCGTTACCGTCGCCGCTACCCAGATGGCGTGTTCGTGGGACCTTGAAGCCAACATCGAGACCGCGGAAAAACTGGTCCGTGAGGCAGCGGCCCAAGGTGCGCAAATCATTCTCCTGCAGGAATTGTTCGAGGCGCCGTACTTCTGCCAGAAGCCGAATGCGGATTACCTGCAATTGGCGACGACGGTTGAAGACAACGTCGCGATCAAGCATTTCCAGAAAATCGCCAAGGAACTGCAAGTGGTGTTGCCGATCAGTTTTTATGAACTGGCGGGTCGCGCGCGGTTCAATAGCATCGCGATCATCGATGCCGATGGCTGCAACCTCGGGATTTATCGGAAAAGCCACATCCCGGACGGCCCTGGCTATCACGAAAAGTATTACTTCAACCCGGGCGACACCGGTTTCAAAGTCTGGAATACCCGTTACGCGAAAATCGGCGTGGGCATTTGCTGGGACCAGTGGTTCCCGGAATGTGCGCGCAGCATGGCGTTGCTCGGCGCGGAAATTCTGTTCTACCCGACCGCAATCGGCAGCGAGCCGCACGACAAAACCATTTCGTCCCGCGACCATTGGCAGCGCGTGCAACAGGGCCATGCCGGCGCCAACCTGATGCCGCTGATCGCCAGCAACCGCATCGGCAACGAAGAGCAGGACGGCTACGACATTACGTTTTATGGTTCTTCGTTTATCGCCAATCAGTTCGGCGAGAAGGTGCAGGAATTCGATAAAACCGAAGAAGGCGTGCTGGTCCAACGCTTTGACCTCGACGAGCTGGAGCACATCCGCAGCGCGTGGGGCTCATTCCGCGATCGTCGCCCGAACCTATACACTGCGCTGAAAACCCTCGACGGTTCCCTGGAGTCCTGATTCTGATGACCACTTTAAACAGCACCCCGCGCGCCGATGGCTTCTACATGCCAGCCGAGTGGGCGCCGCAAACCCAAACCTGGATGATCTGGCCCGAGCGCCCGGACAACTGGCGCCTGGGTGGCAAACCGGCGCAAGCCGCACACGTCGCGGTGGCCAAGGCTATTGCACGTTTTGAACCGGTGACTGTGGCGGTGTCCGCCGGCCAATACGAAAACGCCCGCGCGCGCCTCGATGTGCCGAATATTCGCGTGGTCGAAATGTCCAGCGACGACGCCTGGGTCCGCGACACCGGCCCGACGTTCGTGATCAATAACAGCGGCGAAGTGCGTGGCGTGAACTGGGATTTCAACTCCTGGGGCGGTTTTGACGGCGGTTTGTACGCGCCGTGGAATCGCGACTCGCAGGTTGGCGGCAAGATTCTCGAAATCGAGCGCAGCCAACGTTATCGCACCGAAGGCTTCGTGCTCGAAGGCGGTTCGATTCACGTCGATGGCGAAGGCACGCTGATCACCACCGAAGAATGCCTGCTGAACCGCAATCGCAATCCGCACCTCAAGCGTGCCGAGATCGAAGCGGTGCTCAGCGCAAATCTGGCTGTGGATAAAATCATCTGGCTGCCGGACGGTTTGTTCAACGACGAAACCGACGGCCATGTGGATAACTTCTGCTGCTACGTGCGTCCGGGCGAAGTATTGCTGGCCTGGACCGATGATCCGCAGGACCCGAACTACCCGCGTTGCCAAGCTGCAATGAAAGTGCTGGAAAGCAGCACCGACGCCAAGGGTCGCCCGTTCACAGTGCACAAAATGCCGATTCCGGGGCCGCTGTATGCGACCGAGGAAGAATGCGCCGGTGTCGATCCAGTGGACGGCACGCAGGAACGTAATCCGACGGTGCGCCTGGCGGGTTCCTACGTGAACTTCCTGATCGTCAATGGCGGCATCATTGCGCCGAGCTTCAACGATCCGTTGGACGGCCCGGCGAAAGAGATCCTGCAAACGCTCTTCCCGCAGCACGAAGTGGTCATGGTGCCGGGTCGCGAACTGTTACTGGGCGGCGGCAATATCCACTGTCTTACCCAACAGCAGCCTGCGCCGCACAACGATTGAGTGCAGTTGTAACAGCTTGAGTTGCCTGCAAATTCAGGCGGGCAACGATTGCTGAGCAGCGCTGAAACACCGAGCCCGCAGCCCGTAAGGATTGCGGGTTTTTTTGTAGCTGCGCATTTCTGAATGCGACAGATTGGCACAGCTCTTGTATCTGTCCTGAGGCAAATACAGGGAGGGAAGAACGGCGACGTTCTGTCACAAACGTTGGATACGTTAGCCGCTCACAATCCGGGAGAGAGCGCCGAAATGAACGCCGAAGTGAATGTAGCGAGCGAACGGGCACTGCATCCCCTGGCAGTCAACAGCGAATCGCGGCAGGTCCTTGCGCAGTGGTTGAAGTCCAATGGAACGCGTCAGATCAGGGAACCTGATCCGCGCCGGATGATGATCGAGCGCTACCCCGCCGGTTTATTCAGCGAGGCGGAACTGCAAGCGTTGTGGGATGTGATGGAAGGATAAAAGCAACAGCCATGGATTGCCGAAAGCGCTGCCGGGAGGGCGGCGCTTTTTTTATGGGTGAGATTGCGCGACCGCTGAAGATCCGAAAATGTGCGAGTGAGCAGGCTCACTCGCACAGCGATTGCTGCGGATTCAGAAGCTGTAAGTCCCGGTCACCACCAAGCTACGTGGCGCACCTGGCTGGATCTGAAACTGGCTGGTCGCCGATGAGTAATAGGTTTTGTCGCTGATGTTGTTCAGCGCCGCGCGCAAATCCCAATCCTTCTGGCGGAACCCGGCCAGCGCGTCCCAACGGCCATAACCGGGCAGCACAACCGTGTTGAGGTTGTCGGCATACCGGTCGCCGACCAGGGTCAGGCCGGTCTCGGCGTACCAGCCCATTTCCGGTTTCCACGTCAGGAATAGGCTGCCGTTACGTTTGGCCACGTTGCTCACGCGTTTGCCTTCGAAGCCGTTGTTGTCCTTCTCCACCGTCGCGTCCTGCAAACCGACGCCACCGCGCACGTACCAATTGCCGCCGAGCTTGCCGCTGGCGGTCAGTTCGATACCGCGCGAGCGTTGCTCGCCAGTCAACAGCGTCACGGTCGGATTGAGCGGATCACTGGTGCGACGGTTGTACAGTTCCAGTTCGTAGATCGCCAACGTCGTGCTCAAGCGCTCATCGAGCCAGTCGCTTTTCACGCCGATTTCTTTCTGTTTGGTCAGCTCCGGGCTCAAGTCATTGCTGTTGCCGGTCGCGCCCGGCGTGATGCCGATCAAGCCACCGCCGACCGGCGAAAATGTCTTGGTCCACGAGGCGTAGAAGGAATGATTCTGCAGCGGCGTCCAGACAATGCCGACACGCGGACTGGTGCTGTGGCTGTCGCGATCTTCGGAAATGTTTCGCAGTTTGTTGGTCGACTCGATGTCGAACGTGTCGTAACGCAAACCGCCGAGCAACTGCCATTGATCGTTCAGGCGCAACTGATCCTGCACGTACACCGCGCGGCTTTCGACTTCGGTGTGGTTGTCGCTGGCCACCTGCATGCGCCCGGTGTGGCGCAAGTCGCGATTGGGGTTGTACAAGTCCAGCGCCGGCACCGCTTGAATGCCGGGGCCGCGTCCGGTCGCAGCGTTGTAAAGCTTCGGGTCGCGGCGCTGGCTGCCGATTTCGACGCCGGTCAGCAAGCGATGCTCCAGACCAAAAGTGTCGAAACCACCTTCCAGTTCGACGTTGTTGAAAACGTTGCGCGTGCTCAGGTCCTGCTGCCAGTGCTGGCGTAAAACGCTTTGGGTCGCCCCGGAGTAACCGGTCAGGTAAGTGTTATCGAAATCGCTGTCGAGCTTGAACACGCCCAGGGTATGGCGCAGTTGCCAGCTATCGCTCAGCTCGTAACTGAGTTTGGAGCGTAGGGATTGTGACTTGTCGTCGATGTAATCGTGCTCACTGCCGTAGGTCGTATCCCGTCCTACATCCGCCGGGCGACCATTTACACCGGGGATTCCGCGATCCGGCGTACGGTTGTAACGGCTGTATTCGTACTGCACCAGCCAGTTCAGGTCCGGCGTCAGTTGCCAGCTCATCGACGGCGCGAACAATTGGCGATTGCCGCTGACGCCATCGCGAAAGCTGTTTTCATCCATGTTGCCCATGTTCAGGCGCAGGCTGATGTCGTCGCTGACGTCGGTGCTCAAGTCCGCATAAAGACTGCGCAAATCCTCGCTGCCGCCCTGCGCTTCAATGGTCGAGCGGCGGCCGAATTCCGGCAGTTTGCTCACTCGATTGACGATCCCGCCCTGGCTGCCACGGCCGTACAACACGGCGGCCGGGCCTTTGAGCACTTCGATGCGCTCGATGTTGTGCAAGTCGCGCACGTATTGGCTGTCGTCGCGAATGCCGTCGAGGTAGAAGTCGTTGCTGGCGTCAAAACCGCGAATGCGCAAGCTGTCGAAACGCGTGTCGGCGCCGCTGCTGACGTTGGGGATACCGCTGAGTGCAGTGCCGAGGTCGTTGGTGCCGTAATCCGCTACGTTGGCGGTTTTAATCGAATCGATGGCTTGCGGCACGTAACGCACCGCAGTGGCGGTGCGTGTAGCGGTGCTGGTTTCCTTTACGCGCGGGTCGTCGGTTTCAGTTTCGATTTCGGCGCTGATCGACGTGGCGGGTAAAACGGTGGTCGCGGCGCCGGCAAATCCGGCAGACAACAAGGCAGAGAGCCCAAGGGTAACGGGCGAAAAACGCAAGTGGGCAGGCATCTGGAGCGCATCCGAGAGGGTGAAGGAATTCGAGCGCGCGAATGGTAATGCTTGTTATTTACTTCTGTTATTTATTCTTGGTAAGCGCTTGTGAATGATTGTTTCCAATTGTGTCTGGATTGATACACGGTTTAGTAGTCTTGTCTGCCGGATGTACAAACTCGCCGCGCACAGTCTGCTTCTCTCACCAAACGCTTGGCCTGGACGGTTGTATCCACTGATTTCAAGACAATCCCTGCAACAAACTGTCGCGCACAAGGCTTTTCTTAGACGTTTTTTGCCTATTCTCAGACGATTCATGAAATTGACACGGCGTTAAGCGCGCGGCTAGGATTCATGCCAACGCCTGTGGCCAACCGCCATGACCCAAAAAACAATAAAAAGGCCCGTCACGGATTGCTCGTGGGCGGGCCTTTTTGTTTCGGGGTGAAAAAAGAGCGCAACAGCGCCATTTCCGCCGTTCGGCGCAGCGCGTATCAACCCGTAATAAGGAAAAAAACAAATGTTGAATAAGCGCATCAGTTTGATCGCTCTGGGGATGTTGAGCGCGACACAAGCCATGGCTAACGACCAGGCCGAATCCAAGGGTTTTGTTGAAGACAGCAGCCTAAAAGTGCTGTTGCGCAACGCCTACATCAATCGTGATTACAAGGACGGCAACCCGGACAAAGCCGAATGGGGCCAAGCGGCCATCGGTACTTACTCGTCCGGTTTCACCCAGGGCACGGTCGGTGTCGGCGTCGATGCTTTCGGTCTGTACGCACTGCGTCTGGACGGCGGCAAGGGCCGCACTGGCGCCCAAGGTATCGACTTCTTCAAACAGGGCGCCAGCGGCAACGCGGCGGACGACCTGTCCAAGTTCGGCGGTGCGGTCAAATTCCGCATCTCCAGCACTACGCTGACCTACGGCGACCAGATGCCGGAGTTGCCGGTGTTGAACTACGACAACTCGCGCCTGCTGCCGGAAAGTTACACCGGTACGTTGATCACCTCCAAAGAAGTCAAAGGCCTGGTGCTGAACGCCGGTCACTTCACCGCCGAATCGCGCAAGAGCGCTGAAGGTCGTGACAGCGGTGGCTTGAAGTCGATCAACGTGTTGGGCGGTAGTTACCAGTTCACCGAGCAGTTCAAAGCGGCGGTCTACGCGTCCGACGTTGAAGACGTATTGAAGAAGCAATACGTGAACGCCAACTACGTGCTGCCGTTCAACAAAGAACAATCGCTGACGCTGGACTTCAACGGCTACCGCACCAAGTTGGATAACTCGTACGTGCGCGAAAACGGCGTGACGGGCGACGACAACAAGATCTGGAGCCTGGCCGCGACGTTCGCAACTGGCGCGCACTCGTTTACCCTCGCGCACCAGCGCAGCACTGGCGACAGCAACCTCGGTTATGCGTACGGCGGTTACCAGCGCGGCCAAAACCGTGTCGGCGACGGCGGCAACACCATCTACCTGGCGAACTCCTACTGGTCCGACTTCAACGCCGAAGACGAGCGCAGCTGGCAGTTGGGCTACGGTCTGGACTTCAGCACTTACGGCATTCCGGGCCTGAGCTACAACTTCGCTTACGTGCGCGGTGACAACATCACCACGTCCACCAGCGAGGGCGGCACCGAGCGCGAGATCTTCAACCAGTTCAAGTACGTCGTGCAAAATGGCCCGGCCAAAGACCTGAGCGTAAGGTTGCGCAGCTCGGTTCTGCGCGTGTCGCAGAAGTCCAGCGAGTACAACGTCAGCGGCAACGAGCTGCGTGTGTTCGTCGACTACCCGATCAACATCTTCTGATGATCGGCTGAGTTAAAAAACTCAGAAAAAACCCCGACTGGTTCGGGGTTTTTTTTCGCCTGCATTTTGCTCAAAACGATCTAAAGCTGTTCTTTTTGGCATAAAAAACGGCGTTCAAGGCAACTTGTTACGCCGCTTCAAGCAACGCTTGAGATGCCTGAAATTCTTTCTCATGGGCCGAAAATCCCGCACCTAATAGATTAGGTCGCTCAATGCAGCGGAGACTAGTAATGATCGTTTTAAACAGAGAAGTTGGCGAATCGCTAAGGCGCGACAAATTTGTCAACGTCCAGGGTGGTGACTTCAATCTCTACGGTCATTTCGCCGACTTCGTTCGACTGACCAAGAGTTGGGAAAACATGGAGCCGGACAGTTACTACGGTCAGGCCGAATCCGGTATGCGTTTTCGCCGTTACAGCGACTTCGAATACAACCCGGTGACCCGCGATCTTAAGCAACTGGAACACCGCGCGTATGTGCAATCCAAAGCCAACAACAGTTACGTTGGCGGCATGGTTCGGCACTTTCAGGACTTCTCCGAAGAAGTGATCAACTCGCCGGTGATGCGCAGCCTCATCGACATCGATTTCGAAGTGTACAAAAATGTCTTGCCGCCGGAGTTGCACGATGAAATCTGGCAATGCCAGATCCATCAGATCCGCATCGAAATCAAACCCGGCAAACAACTGGAAATCACCCCTGAAGGCATTCACTGCGACGGTTATCCGTTCAGCGGCGTGCACTTCTGGGGACGCAACAATGTTGATGGCGCCGAGAGTCGTTTGTACTCCGCGCATCAGGAACAACTGGCGTCGACGACTTACCAGGAAATCCTCGACACCACGTTTTTCCTTGATCGCGACATGCGCCATTACGTAACGCCTGCACGCAATACCCATTCGCACGACATGGCGTATCGGCAGATTCTGGCGATTTCCTTTTCGCGGCCCGGGACCGCTTTCGACATTGTTCGCTGAACAGTTCGACCCCATGGACGACGCCGCGGCATCGGTGATGCTGTGGCGCGCGAACGCCAAGGATGCGCTGCGCCTGGAGCGCTTCTTTCGGCAGTTCGACGAAGTGTCGTTTTGCGATTGGCAGGACGCCAAATGTTTGCGCGGTGTGTTGATGCAGAAAACCACCACCGCTTACCTCGCGCTCGACCTCAACGGTGAAGTGGTCGGCGCGGTGCTTGGCGGCATGCTCGGCAGTCGCGGCACCATCAATCACTTGGCGGTGAGCCCGCTATACCGCGCGCAAGGCGTGGGCCAACGCCTGGTTGAAGCGGCGTCGGCAGACATGAAACGCGTCGGCGTGCTGCGGATGTTCCTGTTCGTCGACGATGCTAACCTTGCCGGCAAGCGTTTTTGGACTGCCCAGGGTTTTTGCGAGCCGCGTGGCGAAACGACCTTTGAGAGGGACCTATGAATGAGACGTCCAGCAGCCCGCCGCTGATGGTCGAGCCACAGCCATCGCGCACCTTTGCAGAAGCCAGCCCGGTAGTGGCCGGTTACTTCACGGTGTCGTTCGTGTTTGGTTTGATGGCGGTCAACGCCGGGTTGCCGGTGTGGCTGCCGGTGGCTATGTGTCTGTTTGTGTACGCTGGCGCTTCGCAGTTTGCGGCGTTGGCGCTGATCACCAGCGGCGCTTCGCTGACCACGATTATTCTCACGACGTTTCTGATCAACGCGCGGCATATGCTGATGTCGGTCTACATGGCGAAGGCCTTGCGCGCATTGGGCCTCAGTCGATTTGAACGCTGGTGTTACGCCGGTGGCCTGACCGATGAATCGTTCGCTTTTCACAGCGTGAAACTGGGCAGCGGCGCGCCGGTAAACGTGCGTTACCTGATCGGTTTCAACTTGTTTTGTCACACGTCCTGGGTGCTCGGCGGTTTGCTCGGGGCGATCTGCGCGCAGTACGCGGCGCACCTGATCAAATACCAACTCGATTACGCCCTGACCGCGATGATGCTGTATGTGCTGGTGTCGCTGTGCAACACCCGCAACAAATTGATTGCCGCGGCGGCCGCGGTAGTTTGCATGGGTGCGCTGAGCCTGGTCGGCAGCTCGCCGTTTAACGTGTTTATCGCCACATTTGTTGGCTGCGGGGTGGGCGTATGCCTGACCAAACGTTCCTGATTCTGGTCGTCGTGTTGATGATGGCCGTGACCTTCCTGCCGCGCGCGTTGCCGCTGCAAATCAACACCGAGCATTGGCCGCCATTCGTTGCCCGCGCGCTGGAATACCTGCCGGTGGCGATCGTCGCTGCCATCAGCGTCACGCCCTTGTTGATCAAGGACCAGCATGTGCAGCTCGATCGCCCGGAATTCTATGCGGCAATTCCGACGTTGTTATGTGCGTATTTCAGCAAAAACCTCTTTCTCAGTGTGGCGGTTGGGACGGCTGCGTACATTGCGCTCGGCGCGTTCATGCAGGCGTAAATCGACCACATCGCTCAACGCCTGGCTGGACAACTCAGGGTTATTTACCGCGAGGCGCACTTCGAGGTAATCCTCGAAACCGGGAAAAATAGTCAGGCCATTTTTTTGCGCGGCGGTGCGCGAAACCATGCCGATGCCGTCCATTTGCGGGATCAACGACAGCGTCAGGGTTTCGCTGCACGAATAAATCATCCGTTGGCCAGACTCGTTATTGCCAAGGCCGGCGTCGAGAAAGCGCAAAAAGCTGTGGGAATACGGACAATCGTCTGCAGGACGAACCTGAAACTTGTCACCCAGCAGCACCAGCGGATCGTTTTCCTGACCGCAATGCGCGCCGACCACTTGAACCTGCACATCCGGCAACAAAATACTCGGCATGCCCGGTTTTTGCGGACCGATCAGCACCGCCAGGTCGAAGTCTTCATTCTTCAACTTGCTGAGGTTTTCCATCGACTCAGCGTAGGAAAACTCCAGCTGATGGTCAGGAAACACCTCGAACAGGCGTCCGATCATGCGCCGATTGAAGTCTTCCGACAGCGTGGTGTTCAACGCCACCTTCAACGTGCGCTGCCCCGGCGCTTTCAACGCCGCGACTTTCTCTTCCATCTGCCGCGTCGCCACCAGGACTTTGTCCATGTACGGCGTGAGCTCGGTGCCCTGCGCCGTCAGGGTCAAACCCTTGTTGGAACGTCGAAACAGGCGAAAACCAAACTGCTCTTCGACTTTGTTCAACTGCGCGGCCAACGCCTGCACGGTCAGACAGGAATGCTCCGCCGCCGCCGACAACGAGCCGGTCTGCACGATGCGCATAAGGTTGCGTAAGGTTCTGCTATCCATGGGGTAATGCCCTCTAAAGTGGGCTGGCAATTGTTGTTTACCTTGCGACCGATCCGGCGCCTGTGCCGGCTATATTCCTGCACCTGAGCATAGTTGTCGCGGGTTTAGTAGCGAATTGATTCCGCAGCCGATGGCTGGAGGCTTACACAGGATCGGGGTTTTTGGTGGGGTGGGGTGATTGGGGTCAAATAAAATGTTGGGTATGCGGGCATGACTCTGCACCTCCTGAACGACTTCAGAATTCGTTCCCGAATAAAATATTCATAATCCTCCGTTTCTGTACTAGTCTCAGGTCACGATATTCAAAAAGCAGGCCCATCAAATGCCTACCTCTTCCACAGCCCAAACCCCGGAACAACAACTCGACACTGCCGAAGCCGGCCGTGTTGCGCTCAAGTTCTTCTTCAATCTCATGGAGCGTTGGGGCTGCAGCGCCGAGCAGCAACGCACGTTGCTGGGCAAAGTCGGCAACACC
Source organism: Pseudomonas prosekii (assembly GCF_900105155.1). NCBI lineage: Bacteria > Pseudomonadati > Pseudomonadota > Gammaproteobacteria > Pseudomonadales > Pseudomonadaceae > Pseudomonas > Pseudomonas prosekii. The sequence continues at coordinate 2,453,969 of NZ_LT629762.1, read as the reverse complement.
ACGTTCTACAAGTACAAACATCTGCCGCCGAATGTGCGGTTGCCCCGTGACACGCTCGAGCGTATTTCCTATCTCATGGGCATTCACAAGGCGTTGAGCATCATCTTCAGCAACAGCCGCGAGCGCGTTTACAAATGGGTCAGCAGCCCGAATACCGCCGCGCCGTTCAATGGCCAAACCGCGCTGGATTACATGCTGGTCGGCCGCGTCGTCGACATCGCTGACGTGCGCCGCTACCTCGACGGAGTGCGCGGTTGATGGCGCCGGAACTGGTCGAGCCGCAGTGGCCGCGGGCCTATCGGATCGTCAACAGCTGCTTCCCGCCGATCTCGTTGTTCGAAGACGTGCTCGATCCCGAAGACCTGCCCACGGCCTACGCCCTCGAAGCGCTGACCAACGATCGATTGATGGAAGAGGCCGGCGTGCTGTCGCGCGTTCGTCCCGAAGACCGAATCTCCGGCCCCGGCTCCACGCCGGTCATGGCCGCGTTCACCCACATCGGCAAAAGCAGCCGCTTCACCGACGGCACCTTCGGCGTTTACTACGCCGCGAGCAGCCAGGCTGCGGCGATTGCTGAAACGAGCTACCACCAGGAACGGTTTCTCGCCGCCACCAACGAGCCGGACCTTGAGTTGACCATGCGCACTTACGTCAACAAAGTGTTGAAACCGTTACACGACATTCGCCAGAACTACCCGCAACTGCATGATCCTGATACCAGCGCTTATGGACCGTCGCAGGCGTTCGCCCGCCAACTGCGCGAAACCCTGTCGTGGGGGCTGCTGTACAACAGCGTGCGCTTGCCGGGGCATGAATGTATTGCAGCGTTCCGCCCGCCGGCAGTGTCGATTCCGAAGCAGGGCAAGCACATTCGGTATGTGTGGAGTGCGAGCAGCCGGAGGATTTCGTTTGTGTTTGAGGTGAGTGAGGTTTGAGTTTTAACGGCGAGACAGTGGTGGGTAGGGGAGGAGCGGGTGGTTCGATAATCGTTTTTATGAAAAAAATCTTTTATTTAGCGCTGTGTAAAAGAGCCCCGATCAGTTCGGGGCTTTTTCATGCGGGCAGAAAGATTTAGGAAACAACGTCAGCGCCGCGGTTGTTCCCCGGCGCTTCGAGCACCTTCACCACGTCATCAATGATCGCTTTGCTCATGTCCTGCAAATAATACGAAGCCCAGGCATGCCGGTCGGTTTCGCGATCCATCGCCGCATCCGAGGCGAGCATTTTGGCGACGTGGAGCAGGTTGGAGGCGTGAGTCAGGGCTTCGATCACAGGAACTCCGGCGTTGATGCGGAAGAGTGGTTCGTTGGCGTGGTAGGAAAACGGGGTGAGACCGATGGTTTTCAGGTCTTGGGGGATCGTCATTGTGCACCTCCGGTTTTTCGGCGGTGCTGAAGAATGACGGGCGAGGCGGTGGCGCAAGCTTTGAACCGATCTAAGGCAGGCATTAGCAAAAACTCCTGAATCAAAAGTTTGAGCTACCACGTTCGTTCTCAGGCGAATGGGTGGCAGCTATGCGCGGGCTGAGAAACCGGAGATACAGGAATCCGGCAGACCCGAAGGTCTCCCACGCACAGCCGCCATTACACGGGGATGCAGACACAAAAAAACGCCGGCAATCGTGATTTGGGGCGCTTGTGCGCCTGTATCTTACTTGGGTTCTCAGGCCCGGTCGCTGAATTGGCAGCGACGGCTTGAAGGTAGACGTCGGGCAGGGGATGCGCAATCGTGGCCAAGTGGTGGTTGTGTTACTGGATCTTGCTCTCCTCATCCGCCAGTGAATACACACTACCCAGCCCCAAGAATCATTACACCACGTAACTAATGAAGTACCCGCCCCCACCTTTATCCCCCTGACCCAACCCCCTACATTCTTCTCCAACGCCTACCCATCATCCCGAAGGGCAGGCCACTGGAGACTTCCTCATGCCTTTCGTAAGCGTGCGCATCACCCGCGATGGCGTTACCTCCGAGCAGAAAGCTCAGGTGATTGCCGAAATCACTGCAACCCTGCAGCGCGTTCTCAACAAGGACCCGCACCTGACCCACATCGTGATCGAGGAAGTCGACACCGATAACTGGGGTTACGCCGGGGTGACCACCACTCAGTACCGAAAACAACTGGCCGACGCGCAGGGCAAGTCATGACTGCGTCCGTCGCTATCGACTTCATCTCCGACGTGGTCTGCCCGTGGTGCGCGTTGGGCGCGACGGCGTTGGAGCAAGCGATCGAAAACGTGGCTGGCGAAGTTGCGGTGCAGTTGACCTACAAGCCGTTCGAGTTGAACCCGGACATGCCGGCCGAAGGTGAACACGCGGTCCAGCACTTGATGCGCAAGTACGGGCGCACTGCCGAAGACGTCGCGGCCGGCAAAGCGCTGCAGATCGCTCGCGGCGAGGCCATCGGTTTCAAGTTCGACTTGGAGAAACGCAGCCACTTCTACAACACCTTTGATGCCCATCGGTTGCTGTTATGGGCATTGCAGGAAGGACGGCAAGTTGCACTCAAGCGAGCCTTGATGCGCGCTTACTTCAGCGACGGCCAAAACCCGAGTGATCGCGAAACACTGGTTCGACTGGCGGCAGAAGTTGGACTGGATGCGCAAGCAGCGCGGGAAGTATTGGCGTCCGGCGCATTCGCCAGCGAAGTGCGTGAACTTGAAGTGTTTTACCGCCAACGCGGGATCAACTCGGTCCCGGCCATGGTGTTGAACGGTCGTCACTTGGTATCCGGTTCGCAGTCCGTCGAGTACTACGAACAGATGTTGCGGCAAATGGCGCAGGCGCCTGTTGAAGCCTGATCAATCTTCAAACCATCATTTATTAGTTGAGGTTCATCATGAGCAATTCGAGAAAAGTCATCGTTATCACTGGCGCGTCGCAAGGTCTGGGCGCAGGAATGGTCAAGGCATTCCGTGAACTGGATTACCAGGTGGTCGCCACCTCGCGTTCAATCAAACCGTCTACCGACCCGGACATTCACACCGTAGCCGGCGACATCGGCGACCCGGCCGTCGCCCAGCGCGTAATCCGCGAAGCCATCGAGCGCTTCGGCCGCGTCGACACACTCGTCAACAACGCCGGAATCTTCGTCGCCAAACCGTTCACTGCATACACCCAGGAAGACTACGCCGCCGTGCTGTCGGTGAACTTGAATGGCTTCTTCTACATCACCCAACTTGCAATTGCCGAGATGGAAAAACAGGCCAGCGGGCATGTCGTCAACATCACCACTAGTCTGGTGGACCACGCGATTGATGGCGTGCCGTCGGTGTTGGCTTCGTTGACCAAGGGTGGACTTAATGCGGCGACCAAGTCCCTTGCGATTGAATACGCCAAGCGTGGGATTCGGGTGAATGCGGTTTCCCCAGGCATCATCAAAACACCGATGCATGGTGAAGAAACACACGCCGCGTTGGGCGCACTGCACCCGGTTGGGCATATGGGGGAAGTGCACGATATTACCCAGGCGATTGTGTATCTCGACAGCGCAAAATTTGTCACCGGGGAGATTTTGCATGTTGATGGCGGGCAGAGTGCGGGGCACTGAGGCCTGATTTACAGACGTCGGAAACAGCGAAGCCCTCGTAGGTCTACGAGGGCTTTGATTCGTATTGTGCTGGCACCAAAAGTCGCACCTGGAATGAGAATAAATCGGCCCCTTTCATAGCGCGGTAAAATCCGAGCTATTGTTCCAGATGGGAGCAATTCGCTACTTATCGATGATAGGTGGACAGATGGAGCGATACAAAAATCTCGGCGGCGATTCGGGTGTCATCGCTTACGAGTTAGGACAGGGGGAAATTACTGTTCAATTCGCGGATGGGGCGTACAGAAATTATGTTTACGATTCGATCAAGCCCGGTGCCGCAACTGTGGTCGAACTGCGACGCTTGGCAGTGGCAGGAAGTGGTTTAAATAGCTACATCACACGCGTTGTGAGGGCGAACTACTCCCGCAGATACTGAGGCGGAGCTCAAATTCAAGCTTCTTGTATTTCAAACCCCAGAAACAACAAAGCCCCTGCATTTCTGCAGGGGCTTCGTTTTGTATGGTGCCGGCACCAGGAGTCGAACCCGGGACCTACTGATTACAAGTCAGTTGCTCTACCAACTGAGCTATACCGGCGTGTTGGGCGACGATTATAGCGATTGGAATGCTTCTGTAAACCCCTGAATTCAGACTATTTTTGCGCGGGTGTCTGGTCAGGTGCGCAGGAGGGTTTTCTTGAGTTTGTGCAGGGCCTGCCAGGTGCGGCTATTTTGCATGGCGCGCAGCTGCGCTTCGGCGTGTTCGGCGCGTTGCAGCGCGGTGGCGAGTTGCTGGTCGGCGTCGCTCAACGGGTGGCTGAAAGCGTGGCCGCGGCACAGTTGAAAGTTGTCGAGGTTGCACGGTGGGATGTCGAAGGCGGGTTTGAGGTCGAGGTGTTCGTCGGCCAGAAACCAGGTGTTGATGCCGTCGAACAGGATCGCTTGGTAGCCGGCGTCGGTGACGAGGTGTTCCCAGGTGTGGTCGCGCGCCCATGGGGTTTCGATGAGGATGATCCACGGGCGCCAAGTGGCGAAGTCCATGCCGCGCAGGACGGTTTCTTCGTGGCCCTCGACGTCGATTTTGAGGAAGTGGATGGCGGGGTTTTGCGCGTATTGCTCGCAGATCGAGCTGAGCGTGCGGGCCTTGACCGTTTGGCGGTGCACGTCCATGCCCAGCGCGGTGCGTTCCTCGGCGGTGGCCGGGTCGACGGTGGAGAGGCCGGTGCCGGGTATGCCGAAGAGGGTGAGGTCGTCGGCGCTGTCGCTGGCCACGCATTGCAGGTTGGTGTCGTTGGGGCGTTGTTGGCGCAGGGCGTCGTAATAGGTTTGCATCGGTTCGACGTTGATGCCGGTCCAGCCGCGATCGTAGAAGGCTTTGGTGACCGAGTCGTGGCTGGGGTCGTTGGCGCCGATGTCGATGTAGAAGCCATTTTCGAACTGTTTGAGGGCGCGCCACAGGCGAATGTCTTCGAAATTCTGTGCGTAGGAAATGAAGGTCACAGTGGCGTCCTGTCGGTTATTCCTGGCTGCGCTGGTGGCACCCTTGGCGTCTTGTATAACAAGCGCGGATGCGTGGCGCAATTTTCCGCTGATCGTGTCCGGGAATCGGCGGTTATGTCGTTTTCATAGAGTGCTTATGCACAACGCGACAGTCGTTATGAGTGACGAGAGGCGTATTTGTGAACTCGTTCTCATTTGTTCGCAAATCCCTGTTTTTAGGGTTTTTTATTTATATGTACGAAAAATGAACAGTTCTGTTTCAGCCGCGAAACAGCGGATTTATTGGATCCACGATAATTTCATCAACAGAGTTATCCACAGGCTGGGCCTGTTAAGGACGTTCGGCTAGCAACAGGAAATTTCGCGGTGTGAGCGGGGTTTCGCAGAAGGTGCCAAGCCGAATGCGGTAACCCTGCTCGGCGAGAAAAAGTGCTCGATCCAGTACCAGCCATAGCTCCAGCGGGCGCCGGAAAAGGCCTCGCAGCAGCTCAAGATTGCGCACTTCGGCCAGTCGTTGCCAACCAGCGGCTTCGAGCGCGGGCCAATCTTGCGGGCCGATTGTGGATAACTGCTTCAACGCGGCCAAATGATGGCAGTAGTCGGCGAAGGATTTATCCAGCCAGGCGCTGGGTAACGACGGCGTTGGCAGGTATTCGTCAATGCCGCGCAGTTGACGTTGCAGCAGGTCGAAACCCAGGCGTCGGGCCATGGAGGTATCGCGTTGACGTCGGACGCGTGCCCCGGCGGTGACGGTTTCGCTCATCGGTAATGCGAGATCTTCGAGCGACAGCTGTAGGCCAGAGCGCGAGCCTGCCGAGGAAAGCGCCCCATACGCCGTCAGACTGATCCGGTTGTAACAGCAGGGCGCGATGGCCAGTTGCTTGCAGCCAGCGGCGCTGGCGAGCTGCATCAGCCGCACATGCAGATCGCCACACGCGTGCAGCGCCACCGGCGTGTGCTCGGCGGTCAATAGGGAAGCCGTTTCCGCCGCGAGCACATCTTGCTCGACGTGCAGCGCGCGCAATTGATGGCGCTGGCTGAGTGCCTGACCGCTCGCCACCAGCGCGGCGTCGTATTCCAGGCACGTCAGTTGCTGACCGGATTGCAGCAGGCGCCGCCCCAGATGTCCCTTGCCCGAACACCAATCCAGCCAATGGGTCGGCGATGCAGCGAACGACAGGCAACTGGAAAACGCCTCAATCTGCTGCCATTTGCGCCCCGGCACATCGACGTTCAATCGATGGCCAGCCGCTTCCAACGCATGAGTCGGGAATACGCCGACTGAACTCAACTCACGCGACAGCGCCGCCAATGAAGCAAACGGCTCCGGCGCATCCAGCAGACAAGGTTGGTTATGACTGGTTTCCGCGTCTTCCAGCGACCGACTGCGTAGCCAGGAAGACAACGAAGGGTAGGATGTTTCCCAAGGGAGCTGCAGATGGTTGAACGGTCGTGGTTTCCACAGCGCTTGATGCTCGATCAGGAAAGCATCCAGCGCGGTGAAGCGGGCGAGTAGGGCCTCGCCCGTCAGCACGTAGGAACAATCAGCGTCCTTGGCAGGCATCGACGCGCAGCCAGCGCTCCAGCAGCTTGAAGCCGCGCACTAGCACGTAAGCCATCACCAGGTAGAACATGCCGGCGGCGAAGAAGATCTCTACCGGCAGGTAGGTCCGGGCAATGATCGTGCGAGCCATGCCGGTCAGTTCCAGCAAGGTCACGGTGCTGGCCAAGGCGCTGGCCTTGAGCATCAGAATCACTTCGTTGCTGTAGGCCGGCAGGCCGATGCGCGCGGCGCGCGGCAGGATGATGTAGAACAGCGCTTTAGGTCTGGACATGCCCAGCGCCCGCGCGGCTTCGATTTCGCCCGGCGGAATTGCCTGGATCGCGCCGCGCAGAATCTCGGCGATGTAGGCGGCGGTGTGCAAGGTCATGGTCGCGGTGGCGCACCAGAACGGATCGCGCAGGTACGGCCACAGCGGGCTGTTACGTACGGCGTCGAACTGCGCCAGGCCGTAGTAGACGAGAAACAGCTGAACAAGCAACGGCGTGCCACGGAAAAAGAAGATGTACGCGTAGGGCAATGACCGCACGTACCAGCGCCGCGATGAGCGCGCGATGCCCAGCGGAATTGCCAGCAACAACCCGGCAATCACGGCGATGGCCACCAGCTCCAGCGTCAGCGTCGCGCCCTGGGCCAGTTTCGGCAGCCATTTGATGATGACTTCCCAGTTCATGAGTCGCTCCTCGCGAAGCCGCGCGCGGCGCGTCGTTCCAGAAAGTACATGGCGGTCATGGCCACAATGGTCAGGCCCAGGTACATCAGCGCGGCGACCATAAAGAAGGTGAACGGCTGCTTGGAAACCGTCACGCCGATTTGCGCGTGACGCATGATTTCTTCCAGGCCGATGACGGACACCAGCGCGGTGTCTTTCATCAGGATCATGAACAGGTTGCCCAGGCCGGGCAGGGCGATGCGCCACATCTGCGGCATGATCAGCTTGGTGAAGATGCGAAATTTCGACAGGCCAAGGGCCATGCCGGCTTCACGATGGCCTTTGGGGATCGCCAGAATCGCGCCGCGAAACACTTCCGTGGCGTAGGCGCCGAAGCACAGGCCCAGCGCGATCACGCCGGCGGCGAAGGCGTTGAGGGCGAGGTCGGGCGTGCCGAAAAACTCGCCCAGGGCACGCATCAAATTGACCGTGCCGAAGTAGATCAGCAGCACCCAGAGCAATTCCGGAATCCCGCGAACCAATGTCGAATACGTGCCGCCCAGCCATTGCAACGGCTTGAGCGGAGAGGTCTTGGCCAAGGCGCCGAGCAAACCGAGCACCAGCCCCAGGCACAGGGCCGAGAGGGCCAGTTTTACAGTCATCAGCGCGCCAGCGGCGAGCGCCGGGCCGAATCCGTAGAGGTCGATAATCATGGATTTCTTTTCAATCGCGGCAGGCAATGCCAAGGACGGGCGCCGTCAGCGAACGGCGCCCGTCAGGCAGGTCAGGATCAATAGATGCTGAACGGGAAGTACTTGTCGTTGATTTTTTTGTAGGTGCCGTCTTCGACGATTTCTTTCAGAGCAAGGTTAAGCCTCGCGCGAATCGTGTCGCCTTTTCGTACAGCGATCCCGATCTTGTCGCTTTCTTCCACCGGGTCGCCTTTGAATTCATAAGCGCGGCCGGCTTCGGTTTTCAGCCACTCATAGTTGGCGTATTTGTCAGCCAAGATGCCGTCCAGACGACCGGAAGTCAGGTCCAGGTAAGCGTTTTCCTGGTTGTCGTAGAGTTTGACTTCGACGTCCGGCATGTTGTCTTCCAGCCAGGTGCCGGAGAGAGTCGCCCGTTGGGTGCCGATCACTTTGCCTTTCAGGTATTCCTTGTCGGTTTTGAAGTCGACGTCTTTCTTGGCGATGAATTGCAGCTTGTTCGAGTAGTACGGGTCGGTGAAATCGACCGCTTGCTTGCGCTCGTCGGTGATCGACATCGAGGAGATCAGGAAGTCGAACTTCTTGGCGTTCAGGGCCGGGATGATGCCGTCCCAGTCGGAGGTGACCACGGTGCATTCGACTTTCATCTTGGCGCACAGGGCGTCGCCGATTTCTTTGTCGAAGCCGACGACATTGCCACTGGCATCTTTGTTGTTGAACGGCGGGTAGGCCGCTTCGATGCCCATCTTCAGGGTTTCGGCGGCGGCACCGGCGCTGAATGCCAGGGTGACGGCAGCCGCCAGGAAGATTCTTTTGTAGTTCTGCATGTGGGGAGCTCCGTTAGCGGTTGCTGGACATGAATTGTTTGCAGCGCGCCGAAAGCGGGTTGTCGAACACCTGCTGTGGCGATCCTTGCTCTTCTATAAGGCCTTGGTGAAGGAACACCACTTCGCTGGACACCTGACGGGCAAAGCCCATTTCGTGGGTGACGAGCAACATGGTGCGGCCTTCTTCGGCGAGCGCGCGGATGACATTAAGTACTTCCTGGACCATTTCCGGGTCAAGCGCGGAGGTGGGCTCGTCGAACAGGATAACCTTTGGCTGCATCGCCAAGGTGCGCGCGATCGCGGCACGTTGTTGCTGGCCGCCGGACAATTGCGCCGGGTAAGCGTGGCGCTTGTCGGCAATGCCCACCTTCGCCAGCAAGGCTTCAGCGACTTCGGTGGCCTCGGCTTTGCTCATGCCGAGCACGCGGCGCGGGGCTTCGATGATGTTGTCGAGCACGCTCATGTGCGGCCACAGATTAAAGTTTTGAAACACAAAACCAATCTCGCTGCGCAGGCGATTGATCTGTTTGCCGTCGGCGGCAACCAGTTCGCCGTTCTTCGCGGCCTTGAGCTTGAGTTCTTCGCCAGCAACCAGGATCTGCCCCTGATGCGGGTTTTCCAGCAGGTTGATGCAACGCAGGAACGTGGACTTGCCGGAACCGGAGGAACCCAGGATCGAGATCACGTCGCCGTCGCGGGCGGTCAGCGAGATGCCTTTGAGCACCTCAAGCTGTCCGTAGCGTTTGTGCAAGTTGCGGATTTCAAGCGCGGGCGTGGCCTCAGCCATGTGCGTTCCTCATAGTGTTTCGCTTCTGCTGCAGGCGGCATTCCTGACGAGGCGGCCAAGCTAGCATAGCGTTCGAATGGCAGCCAACAGCGCTTCGGGCGGTAAACGGATGGCGTGTGGCAGGTTGTCGCATTGGTGCAGCAGGCTGTCGCGCTGCTATCAACCGAACAGACGTTTGATCCTGCTCTCAATCACAAATGTCGTGGGCGTCGCGTAAAAAAAGGCGCGATGGTGCCAGCTTTGACGGGGTGTTGGAAGCGCTAACCGGACAAACGTTCATGTTCTGCACTTTTATTGTGCAACCCGCAATTTCCGAGTGCGTTTCTGGTGCGCTGAAACGTTCTACAAGTGAGTCGCAGGGTAACGCTCTGGCGAATTGCCATTAATCTCAATGACTTGCGATGACTGTGCGGTCATGCGGAGAGCCGCGGTTCTCGGGACTTCGTAACATTTTGGCGCAATTATTGCGTGCAGAATAAGGAACGCCCCGTTGGTTTCTTTTTACGAGAAAGAAATGCCAGACCTGGCGGACTGAATCGCTCTCCTTGCAAAGGTAGTTTCAATGAGCAGTACCCAAAGCTCCAATGGCCTCGAACAGGGGCTCAAACCGCGTCATGTGACCATGTTGTCGATCGCCGGGGTTATCGGCGCCGGGCTGTTTGTCGGCTCGGGTCATGCCATTGCCGCTGCCGGCCCAGCCGTGCTGCTGGCTTATGCCGCTGCCGGCGCTCTGGTGGTTCTGGTGATGCGCATGCTCGGCGAAATGGCCGTGGCGTCGCCGGATACTGGTTCCTTCTCGACGTATGCCGATCGCGCGATCGGGCACTGGGCCGGTTTCACTATCGGCTGGTTGTACTGGTGGTTCTGGGTGTTGGTGATTCCGCTGGAAGCCAACGCCGCCGCGACCATCCTGCATGCCTGGTTCCCCGACGTCGCAATCTGGGCCTTCACGCTGGTTATCACGTTGCTGCTGACCGTGACCAACCTGTTCAGCGTGAAGAACTACGGTGAGTTCGAATTCTGGTTCGCCCTGATCAAAGTCATCGCGATCATCGGTTTCATCGGCCTCGGCCTCGCAGCGATTTTCGGCTTCTTGCCGAACAGCCAGGTCAGCGGTGTTTCGCACTTGTTCGACACTCAAGGCTTCCTGCCAAACGGTATGGGCGCAGTGCTCGGCGCGATCCTGACCACCATGTTCTCGTTCATGGGCACCGAGATCGTGACCATCGCCGCCGCCGAATCGAAGAACCCTGGCAAGCAAATCTCCAAGGCCACCAACTCGGTGATCTGGCGGATCGGCTTGTTCTACCTCGTCTCGATCTTCATCGTGGTGGCGCTGGTGCCGTGGAATGATCCGGTATTGGCCGCGGTCGGTTCCTATCAGACCGTACTTGAGCGCATGGGCATCCCGAACGCCAAGTTGATCGTCGACATCGTCGTGTTGGTTGCCGTGACCAGCTGCCTGAACTCGGCGCTGTACACCGCTTCGCGCATGATGTTCTCCCTGGGCAAACGCGGTGACGCGCCGGCCGTTTCCCAGCGCACCAACAAAAGCGGCACGCCTTACTGGGCTGTCATTCTGTCCACCGGCGCGGCGTTCGTCGCGGTATTCGCCAACTACGTGGCCCCGGCCGCCGTGTTCGAATTCCTGCTGGCCAGCTCCGGCGCGATCGCGCTGCTGGTGTACCTGGTGATCGCTTTCTCGCAACTGCGTATGCGCAAAAAGCGCATGGAAAACGGCGAGAAAATCGAATTCCGCATGTGGCTGTTCCCGGGCCTGACCTACGCAGTGATCTTCTTCATCATCGCGGCCCTGACCATCATGCTGTTCCAGGAAGCCCACCGCGTGGAAATCCTCGCCACCGGTTTCCTCAGTTTGATGGTGGTTGCAGCCGGGTTGTTTGTGGCGCGTCGTCGCAAGCAGCAGAAGATTGGAGCGCCAGTGTTGGGGTGATTGGCACTGGGTAATGCAAAACGGCCGCCGTCAGTGATGACAGGCGGCCGTTTTTGTTTTCCTCGAAAGCTGGTTACTCAGCCTTCTCTTCCTCGGCATCCACCGTTGCGCGGTAGGTGTCGAGCGCAGTGCCGAAATCGGTGATGAATTGCGGATCGGTCAGCCAGGCCTGCGCGGCGTCGCGGTCCATGCCGTCGGCCCACATGCGGTAGTCGATCAGCATGTCGGCAGCCAGGTGGGTGGCGGCCATGGCTTCGTTGTCGGCGTTTTCCATGTCCAGCAGTTCGGGTTGGTCGCTGATGATGTCGGCAAGGTTCGACAGCAAGGTCACCAGCATTTCGTTGCGGCTGACGGCTTCGGCGTCGCGCATTTTGCTGAACATCGCCAGGGTGTATTCCGGGATCGGCTCGCCGATTTCGCCCAGTTCGTCACCCAGCTCGTTATCCAGTTCTTCGTCTTGCTCGACCGGCTTACGCCCGTGGATGTTGATCTGCTTGGCTTTGATTTTGGCGCGTTTGGCGCGTTTCTGCTGTTTGTTCAGGGAGGCCATGGGAACTCAGTTCTGTTGGTTTTGGTCTGCGATGGCTGCGGAGGCCGCCACGTAATCAGCCTGGAAGGCTGGGGATTCGATCCACGCCAGGGCGCTGGCTTCGTCGGCTTCGGTGGACCACTGACGGTATTCGAGCAGCGCGCCGATGATGAAGTCGGTTGCTGTTTCTTCACCTTCCTGCTCCAGCACCAAGGCCAGCAGCGGGTGTTCGAGGAACGCCGTGCACATGGCCTGTTGGCTGATTTTTGCGGCGTCGAGCATTTCTTTGAACAGCTCGGTCAGGTCCACCGATTCGAAGTCGATGCGATCATCGTTCGGGTCCAGCTCGACCGGTGCGGCCGCCCGTTGGCTGCGGTTCTGCTTGGCCTTGGCTTTGGCGCGGGTGGCGCGTTTTTGCTGCTTGTTGGCGGAGGCCATGGGCATTGTTCCGTATTTCGTTGAGAGGGCAGGTCACTCAACTGCGTGGCACTCGCCGCCCGGGAGTATCGGGGGCCAGTTCGCCGGTCTGCAGCCAGGACAGTGCAATGGGCCATAGTGTGGCTTGGTATCGGCTGCGAAAAAAGGCGAAATGTCCGACTTCTGCTTCGCCGATGTCTTTTGGCTCGATTCGCAGATGGGTGGTCGTGCTGCCCGAGAAGTAGCCGAGCAAGCGTTCGATGGCTGCAACGGTGCCGTATGGATCGTCGCTGATACTGATCGCCAGGATGTTCGCGGTGACGTTGGCGAACGGCAGTCGGCCGTTTTTAGCGAACATCTGGCGACCGCTGGGGCGCTTCTCGTAGCGTGCGGTCGGCGTGCTCCAATCGCGGACGACGCCCGCCGGTGTGTCCTCCAGCCAGCCAAGACGCTTGCCGGGGAAATAACCGCACAGCTTCGTCACCAGTGGCATGACCACGTGCCATTTGCCGAACATTCGCCAGCGCTGGGCCGGTGCATAGTCGCGCCAATAGGCGAACTGCGCGCCGACTGTCAGCAGACGCCGGATCAGCCGCCCCGAATCGGCCAAGCCCGCCGCACAGCCGCCGAAGCTATGCCCCACCACATCGATGGGCTGGCCGGGGAATTCGCGATGCGCCCGCCGCAGCACCGCTTCGAAATCCAGCGCGCCCCAATCCGACCAAGTCGCGTTGAGGGTTTTCAATGACGCAGGCCGAGACTCACCGATGCCCCGGTAGTCGAAAGTGATGACGTCGAAGCCATTGGCAAACAGGTAATCGGCGAAGCGTGAGTAGTGTCGGCAGCGAACAGACGTCGCGGCGTTGATAATCACCACCGGGCGGGCGGGGTCATGGCGGGTGTGGCGCCAAGTGAAACCACCGAGGATGTAGCCGTCGGGGGCGGGTTCGTTGAAGGGAGCTCCGGCGGTGCTCGGCCTCGTTTCAAATGTGGCGTCTGACAGCGAAGGCGTGTCCTGCAAATTCATCGGCGTAGACCTTTGCGGGTAGCTGCCAAAGATAGTCGTCGGGCCGGCAATGAACAATCCGTCGGAGTCGAGGCGACATGCATTACCGATGCTCACCGATGCGCATCAAGATTCATCCATACCCGATCCAACTCCCCCCGCAACTCCTCCACACTCGGCAACACCGCTCTGTACTTCCCGGCCAACACCTCTTCACTGCCCTCTTGCACCGAGTAACGCACCACCGACTCATCCTTCTGCGCGCAGAGAATGACGCCGACGGTCGGGCTGTCGTCCGCATCGCGTTTGAGGTCGTCGTAGATGCGCACAAGCCTGTCCATTTGGCCGATGGCTTGCTGGGTCAGTTCGCCGCGTCGCAGATCGCAGATGACGAAGCATTTGAGTCGGTAGTGGTAAAAAACCAGGTCGATGTAGAAGTCTTTGCTCAGGGAATTGATGGGTTGGTGGCTGGAAATGAACGCGAAGCCTTTGCCCGGCTGAAGCAGGAAAGCCTGGAGTTGGTCGAGCATGGCTTGTTCGAGCTCGGTTTCCCTGATGACGTCAGCATGGGGCAGGCCTAGGAATTCCAGCACGACCGAGTTACGGGCAAGGTCCAGAGGCGTCGCCTCCATCAGTTGAATGTTGGTGGCGGCTTCCTGTTTGACAGCGGTGCGGTCGCGGCTGGCGAGCAGGCGTTCGTAGTAGAGGGTGTTGATCTGGCGGTCGAGGGCGCGGCTCGACCAGTTCTGGATGGCGGATTCGTTCATGTACCAGTGGCGCGCGTTGATGTTGTCGATGCGCAGCAAGCGCCGATAGTGCGCCCAGCTGAGTTCGTGGCGCCAGGCCTCCCAGTTCGGGAATGCTTCAAAGAACAGGCGCATGTAGCGCAAGTTGGTCGCATCAAAGCCTTTGCCGAAATGGCTCGTCAGCGCCTTCGCCAGTGTCATCAGCAAATGTTTTCCATACACCGCTCGCGGTGCTGGCTGCTGCTCGAACTCGACGATATGCCGACCGATCTGCCAACAGGTTTGCACTTGAGTGCTATCGACCGCGCTGAGGATTTTCTGGCGTGCCTGGCGGGTCAGTTCGCCCAGATGACCGAGCAATGCCGCGATTTGTGGATCTTGCGTGTTGTCGGGGTTGGGGACGCTCATAAAGTCTTCCGCAGCTGGATTAACTGACGGAAAGCATGGCAATGAACGCCCTGTCGGCGATGCCGGGCAATGCGACAAATCCGGAAGGAAATTCCCACTGATGTTGCAGGAACCTGCCCACCGCGTCTGACGTTTGGAGAATACGGCGTGTAGTCCGATTCGCAGTGCAGCAAGTTTCACACAGCCTGAATCTGCGCAATGTAATCCCGATAGCGCCGAACACTGCTTTGTTGAAACCGCCTGTAACGCCGCCAGACGCGCTCGCCGGCCTATCGACGAGTGCGTTTGCGCTTTGGCTTCTGCGGCGCCGCTGCGACGATTCTGTGCAGCCAGAACGCCGCGCCACCCATTACCAGCAAACCGATCGCCTCAACGCTGTGCCAGACAATCAGAAACCAGTACATCTTCGGTTGTTGGGCCAATTTGTAGGTGACGTTTGGCGCGCGGCGGTTCATCTCGCTGATCGAGCCGTGAATCAGCCCGTCGATCACCGCATAAATCAGCAGCCCGGCAGAACAGGCGACCAGCAGGTACACAAGGTTCATCAGCCAGAAGACGATTCGGCTTTCGCGGTACGGCGTCGGATGGGGCAGGGGGACGCGGGTTTTCTTCTGGCTCATGAGGTTGGTTACCCTTTTCCGTAAGGGGAGGCAAAAGTACCGCGAATCAGCCGGGCAAACGTTGCCGGCTAGCGTGGTGAAAAATCGCGGGCATAAAAAAACCCTGAATCTTGCGATTCAGGGTTTTCGGTATTTGGTGCCAGAGACGGAATCGAACTTTTGTCTTTGGGTCACGTATTTATTGGCCTTAAGAGATGTGGGATAAAGAATCTACTCACAAATCTACTCTCTTTTTAATACGTTGCCCTAATTCACCAGCAGATGAGTGGGCACGATCAGCGAAGTGATTTAAGCGTGGCGCGTCCGACGAATGGTCTCGTCCAAGTAGATCTCACGCTCTGAGATCGATCCGAAAGTAAGTGGGCTTCAGAAATCATTGAGCCAAAGACACAAAAGCCCCGCTGTTGGCAGGGCCTTGAGTTAAACGTGAAATCACAATGTGTTTGGAGGGGGAGTCATCGAGGACGGGTTAATTGGCGCTATGTTATAGCGCTCAGGCTGAACGGCTCCCGATTTCACTAGGCGATCATAACGATCGTTGATTGCTGAAAGGCGCTGGGACCTCTCTCCCGAACGGATTGCCGACTCACGTTCAATCGCTTCAGCTGTACGGTTTGCAAGCGTCGTCATGGCATCCCTCCTTCACTGGTTATGTGTAGTGAAGCATAAAAGCAGATCGTTGGCGTTCTGCATGCTCTGTGATCAGTTCTGAATAAACGCGCAGATTCTGCCTCAGTTCCTGATCGTCAGTATAGTCTTCGATCTTCAGCTTCAGACCACCGGTTAACGTATTGATTCCGATCATTCTGCCGTGCGAATGCCAACGATTGTTATCGCTGAGATCTTTTGCAATCTGCTCGGCGCGGGCTTCTTTTTGTGCTTCGGAAACGGCCGTTCCCGGATTGGTACAACCGTGGACGGTCCAGTCTTTGAATTTATACTTTACAAGCCAAAGTTTGAGCAGGCTGACAGAGAGGTCTCTAGCTTGTTCATAGCGACGAAGGGTCGCGAGGTCTTGACGCTGTAGCATCATAAATTCTGCATCTGTGAGGCAGCCTGCGGCGGACTTTTCGATAAGTTGGTTAACTTTGTCGATGTAACCAAGAGCCGGGACAAGTTGCCCATCTGCTAAGGGAACTTGTGGGTCAATGGGACCAAGGGACGAGGTGTAGTCCATGAAAATTTTGTCGCCCGACATGCAAAAAATTGTCCCGGCAGACATTGCGGCGGTAGGTACCACGAAAAAGACTTCATTGAAGTAATGACGGGTCACCTCAACCATTTTCTCAACAGCTTCTACCACCCCACCTGGGGTCGCTATGACAATGCATATTCGATTTGGGTTTGCCGTATTGTCACGATGCCGTACGAGCTCTTCAATCGCATTTACATATGCACTTTGAACCGCGGGGTGAATTGGGCCGGAATATGCTAGCAAGGAGCAGCCAAAATGCTCCGCAATCAAACCTCTATAATGGCTTAAGGCTAAGAGAATGTGATTATCAAGACTTGGCATATTCGATCCCTGAGACCTCTCTACTCGACGATTCAAGTGACGTTTTCGCTAAAGCCACCTTAGCTGGTGTTTTGAGGTCTCGCCATTTTGATCCCCTGCTTTTTAACCACCCCGCATCAGGGTAGTGGTCATTCATGGGGTATGCTTCGCAAACGATCGTTCGAGCATCAATCTGGGGTTGGTTTTCAAAAACGACTTCGTTCGATGCTCTTTCATGGGTGTTTTCGCATCCACGTGTTAGCGATCAGGTAATGGATACTCTTACCCTATGTTTAAGCGATCGGGCTGGTGGGGGTATCGTATTTCGGCTTTGGTGATTTCAGGTCCAGCCGACATCATTACCGCCTCCAGTTACCAGAGGCAGAACTTTTCGCGGAATGGGCAGGTGTTGCTACGATTGCAACACCTCGACCAGAACAAACTCAGAGTTGGAAATGAGCCTGGCCTCCCAATTCGTTATGGTAAGTACGTTAGTTGTTTTGAGTATTATCGACCTAGAAAATTTAGAACCCATTGCGGTATCTCTAGCTCATCAGGGGCTCATCCCTGTCAGTTAACTCGAAGACTGCAACAATGACCAGCCATAGCTAGACCTTGGTGGCGTGTCTTACGCCGAACTTCTTAAGCTTGAGGAATCTGACTATTAGTCCAGATGTTCTGGGGGAGCGATAGAATTGAAGCTCAGTCGGTCAACTTCAAGCACAAAAAAATGTGGTTAGGGGACCGTTTGATTCTTGAAAAGAACGACTGGCTGTAGAGGAATTAGTTAAGCTTGTTCCTGCTTAACGATTCGGAAAACGGGAACTTGTACGAGCGGAAAAATGACTGGGTCGACCCCAGCACGAATGCTGAGAGAGTATGCCTGTTCTCGGATGTAAGGAATGAGAATTACTGGAGCATTGTTCTCGGCAAAATTGTTTATGTGCTCGATCGGGAACTTTTCTTCATCGACTTCGAAATGGCCCGCAATCTTGATGCGCATTTCATAAGGTCGGTCAACTGCACCCGACTCTGGCTCTATGTTCATTTCTAACCTGACGGAAATTATTTTTTCTTCAGGGTCATATTCTGAACGTGAAACTGTAAGAGAGAAATCTCTTGGAAAGTCTTTATCTACGAAAGACTCTCGATCCAACGTCTTAATGTATAGTTCATCTACAGTAATGTTGGAAAGCTGTATGGCGTGCCGATCCATGGACATTCCTTAATGCTCAGGCAGCTTGGCAGAGCATGCCAGCACTAAAGGCACCAACTGCGCCTAAATAGGCGGAGTTGGCGGCTACGTTAGTATGGGCTGTCATGTCTTGCGAAGATGAACCTGTGTTAAAACAAAGGGTAGATTTGCGTTCGAATGATGCCGTAAAGCTTTTCAGGCTTGTGTCGGGAGACTCGAAGACAAAACTTATTTCTTGATGGTGGCTAGTGTCGATTGAACTGCACGCCGAAACAAAAGCTGCAATGTCTCCTTTCGAATGTTCCATGCCGAGTGCGAACATTTCTTTCGCTGGCATAGCTTCAAATTTCGCAAAAGTTTTATCTAATGCTTCCGTGAATTTTTTCGATCTCGATAAGCCAAATACATTTTTCATAACATCACTCACTCATTTAGTGATATTCATAATGCTGATAACATCAGTATCGCGAATCGCAAAACAGCTATGATTGCCTAAGTAAGGAATAAGAGGATCTCCCAACGGCGGACAACCTTGCGACTTGAAAATCACTTTGAACCTCGTTTCAAGGTTCTCTTCAAGGTCAAGGATAAAAGCTTCAATAAAACCATGAATCTCCTCCTGACACTTACTCAAATTGACGCCTATCCAGTCCTCATCTTTTTGAAATCCAAACATTTCTGCGAGTTTTCGCCTCAAAAGCGACCAGAGCCTGAATGTCATCTCAGGATCATCGAGAGGGAGTACTTCGTCTTCCTCCACGCTAATCTCCACTTCAACTATAGCTAGAGATTTATCCTTGTCTCGTGCATAGAGACCTCCTTTTTCCACTTTCGTTGCCCATGCCCTAGCAAGACGCCTTGCCAGATCAAGACATTCGTCCGTTTCAGCCACGGCAGTCCAAAAGTAAGCGCCGACACCTATGCGTCCGGGCTTGGCAACAAAACCCGATTCTCGAATCGATTCTGCTCGAGAAAGGCTAGTGCCATGAGTACCCCAGACCATGAATTTTCTAGCTTCGGGCTCAATTTCTAATGCTGCTGCCATTGCCACTCCTTGGTCACAGCCTAACAGTCAAATCGACAAATTTCGGAAATAATAAATGAAGGAGTCGATAGAAAAAAATGCTGATAAAAAGCGAAAAAAAGCCGCCAAAGGCAGCTGATGGCGGAAGACTATCATGTCACCCGATGGAGCTCAATGAGCATCCTTCAATTGTCAGCAAGTCCATAGCCGACAGGGTGTTGACGAATTTTGAAGCATTCGGTTCGTCAGATCTAAATCTATGATTTGGCTAACATTTATAGATTCGATTTTATAAGGGATTGCCGTCTTGCAAGTGCCCTACAGTCAGCGTAATCGACAAAAGTGGAAAAGCAAATTCGTGCTCGCTGAGCATACGTTTCAAAGCAACTATGGGGTATTCCTAATGCCAAGGAAGTTTGCTGTTGCCACGGCGACGCGCGTCAATGTGCGCTGGGATCTACTGATTTTTGTGTCTACTAGGGCCTGTTCGAGAGCAGGGAGTTACCCAGAGCCATAGTCTCCAGCCACGGCACTAAGCCCCTAAGAGCTGAGATGTGCGCAGTTGCTGAGCCACGGTCAAAGCGGCCCGGTGTTTCACCACCCCATCCCGCTGGCGTTGGGCCGGCGATTGAACGAGCAGTTACCTTGACGGCCAACTCTGGAATTTTTGACGAGGCTTGTGCTGGCCAAGCTGCGCGAATGCCCGCAAAGCCTTGATCTGCGTGGCTTTCAGCGTCCAAACCGCTGGTTTCGCCGGATAAATCCGTCAAGACCTGTCTAAAATTCCGTCAAGACTGGTCATGGATTATCGGGTCGTTTTTCTAGGTGCGACTGGGGGCCAGCTATTACTCAGATCGCCCTCGTAGGCTTCTTCCAGGTTCTGGACGTTGTAGCTACCCGGCCGGCTGTTCGATTTGCTGCGGCTCTTGCTGGCTGTGACTCCGGGCCTGAGTGGGTCAGCCTGTCGCTGCGCAGGCTGTCCAATGCCTGTCCAGAATCCTGGGGATCGTTACGCTTTGCCCAAGCTACCGGAGACGGTCAGCTCAGCAATACCCTGGCGAATGTACACCAGGTTCTCGTCGAGAGTTTCCAGCGCGACGCGTACGTTGTTGGCAATGCCCGCCGATCCGCGCTGCTCGACCCAGTTTGAAAGCTCCTCCACCGCGGCGCTCAGGGCGAGTTGATTTTGATTGAGGCGGTCGAACAGGCTGGCAATCAGTGTGGTATTCGTCATGGTAGCTCTCCTTGTTTCGACAGAGCGTAGCACCGGCGGCGTGAATGCCCGGGATCACCTTTACGTGGTCTGCGTCTGCCGGCGGAAAAGTGTCCTGGCGATGTGATACGGGATTTCCCCGCATCTAATGCGTGAGCCCCGCGCGCATTGGCCGCTGCGGGTTCTCAGGCGGCCACGCTCGCCGAATCCGTCTCATGCCTGTCTCACATTCTCCAGCGATTCGGTAAAAGCCGGGTAAAAGGGGGAGAGGCGAAGGGCTGCGTTCGTCTGGGGTCTGTCAGGGGCATCTGCGGCCACGGTGCGCTTGTTTGACGGGCTGGTCACACGATAAGCCTCAGACGCCCACCCGGCGTGGTTTTGGTCTGATGCCTGTCTCACATTCCGTCAAAGCGTCGTCAAAGTGCGCCTGGATTCGTCCAGTCCGTGTATGGCGCAATCGGCTCAATCTTCTCCGATAGAACGGGCTCCTTGCCATCTAGGAGTGATTGGATAAGCTTGCCTTTTGATACACGTCGCACACAGAACAATCTGTCGGCGCCGGAATGGCAAGCGGCCCACATCGCCTCGCCTCCGAAATCGAATACCACCAGACACTTTGCTCGCTTCCACACCTCACGTGGTTTCAGCCAAACGCATAAGTGATGGCCCACGTAATTTTGCACTACCAGGTCGCCCAGGCTCTGCCCTGAATGAAGTTGATATGTGGGTTTTCCGTCCGGCCAAACGTCGGATCTACGGTAAAACATTAGGCTCCGTCCGTCCCCGCGTATGATTACGTTATTCGTCCTAGGGCCTGTGGTGGGTTGAACGAACATCAAGTCTGCGACGAAGTTCGCCTGGGGATTTGGCAGGGCCTCCTGAATCGTTATCTGACTGCGAAACTTTTCTGCATTCACAATCCACACCATCCGCTCGCCATAAAAAGCTTCCCTGCTTTCCATTTCCTCAATGCTCATAGGCGAGTTCTGCAGTTCGATCACCGTCCCGTCTGGCCGCTTCACGTCCGCGATATGTTTCTCGCCCTTGGCGTCGTGGGCAACGACTTCCTGCCATTCAAATGGAAACAGTGCTTTCCAGGCGCGGTGCCATGGGCCTTCATTCTCCATCCACGGGTCGCAGTGCCTCCGGCCAGCGTGAGCCCAGTGCCACCGAATGATCTGCCCGCATTTTGCCTGTGCGGGTCGTCCGCACAGTGAACACTCGCCTTTCAGGCCTGGCGCTGGCGCTGCGCGCGCCCCATTCACAAGCGCTACTTCCATGGATGGCATGACCGTCTCCCTTTTGATGCGAATCAATGTAGCTGAATACGCCTTAGCGGGCTTATTCATGGGGTGTTTCGCCAGCGGGGAGAACGTTCACGCCGTCCTGAAGAGCTATATGCCGTTCGATGTGCCGGTTTCCAGCAGAAACCACTGTTTTTGGTGGAAACCTCAGTGGAAACCTTCGACGACCACAACTCTCGATAGCGGGGATACCTGGGTGTCAGCCCGGGGGTTTACCACTTCGTCGCGAAAGGTCGGCATGGGCACGGTGGTTCGCGCGCAATGGTGGTTGCGAACCAGGTGCGAACCATCGCTGCGAACTGACGAACGCGCGTGCCATAGTGCGGGCGGCTCACAGGCTTAGCCGCCTATGGAAGCCATTTGTTAAATCATGATCTCAAGGAAGGTACGCATGTTCGCGGGCGCTAACGTTGGTGAAGTCTATAAAAAAACCTTTGAGCTGCTTTCAGAAGAGAATGATCGAGGTGCGGTTCTGCTGAGCGGAGTAATAACAGACGGCATTTTGGATGAGATGATCAAAGCGCGACTCATTGGCCTACCTCACACTCGCAAGGGAAAGCTCAAATTCCAATATGCCGCAAAGATAGACCTAGCGTTCTCCCTGGGTTTGATTTCGTTGGAAATGCTGACGCTGCTGCATAGTCTGCGTGATGCAAGAAATACCTTTGCTCACCAGGTGGTGAATAGTCTCAACGACGCTGCTATCGCTGGAGCTATCAAATCGGTGTTCGATGCGGTACCGAGCCTTTATGACGGTTTCATGAGTAGCTGGATTGCAAATTTGCAAGCCACTCTAAGAGGCGCGGGCGTTGTGGACGAAACAGTAATCGCCAGCGTCTCTCCCGGCGACAGGGCCAGATTTAACAATTATTTGGCACTCGTTGCAGCTCGGCTTCATGAAGCGTCAGTCAACATCAAAAAGCTAAGTTTTACGGGAATTTAGTTTTGCTCGGCACCCTCCACCGAGGGTGCTGGCGGCTGGCAGGGCCAGGTTGCGTACTGATCGTGCGTACCGGACTGCGTACCTGCGCCTGGAGTCTCGCTCCCACAGGGATCACGTGCGCTTCTGGGTGCGTGAAGATCGTGCGTGAAGCCGTGCGCGAAAGCTACTTGATGCCGCACTGACGGAGAGCGGTCTCGAGAGACTCGTCGAGAGCATATTCTCCAGTCGTGGAGGCGGCTTGGTTTAAGCCAACGGTGCGATAGATAACTGTTTTTCCGGCTCGCATCTCCTTGAGAATTGAATGAGCCTTTTCGCCCGTTGCGGCGGTGAATGGGGACATGGATCGCGCGGTGGCTTCCATAACCGTCTTGTAGGCGTTCTCGACTATTTGCTGCTGTTGCGGGTCTTTCGGTGCGTAGGCTTGCATAGCTTTCAGTTGGCCCTCTGGCACGTAATCCAGCGGGGTCTCGCTGGTGCTGATCGTCCACGAATTGTTCTGATCAATTCTCAGCTGGACGTCTCCCACAGGGATCAGGAAGCGGCCTCCACTTTTAATGCCTACTCGGAGATCACCACTTACCGATTCGATGTACGGGTAGTACTGATTGCTGACGGTGTATATCCCGTGCCTTGTGTAATAGGCGCCCACGGTCACTGCGCAGCTCGATTTGTCAGTGAATTGATCAGTGTTGCGAACGGTCACCCATTCGACGGCGGGGCCGGTCGCGCAGCCAGACGTTAGCAGGGCGAGCAGTAGGACGGGAGCGAGCTTCACTTTCACATTCCTTGTATGAGGAGGTGGGACGGCTGGCAATATAGCAGCCGAACGTGCTGTCCGGCGGCGCCGCTCATTGTCTTTGCTCACGGAATATCCCCCTGACGTAGACGCAGGGGCAGGTACGGATGCGAGTGGTCACCAATGGTGGTCACCGCGACTGGTAACCACCCAGGGTATCCGCGCCGGATCTACCCAAACCGTGGATACCAGCGCGGATACCGACCGATCTGGGCAGCGCCAGCGAATTAGTAAAACTTAACGTTCTGTCGACTCAAAAGCCTGACAAAACCTGACATTGGACCGTGGCGAATGCTTGAACTCAGCAGGTTGTAAAAAGTTGGCTACCTCTGGTCCATAGCCCATCACTAAGTGGCTAAAGTGACGGGCACCGGGATACCATAGATCGACACTGCGGGCGGAGAGCGGCTCGAATTAAGCGATGACGACCGCATCGACAATAGGAAGCCAGGCTTTGAATTCTGCTCCGGTAGCAATCCGTCGAAATCCGAAAGGTGTAGCCATGAGAAGGGCGTTGTCGAGGTTCTCTGGGGCGGGGGCCTGGTCCCACAGTCCATGCTCTTCCACCTCCGCAACGAGGGCGGCGAACTGTTCCGCGCTTTCTAGGCCGACTATTAAAATCTCAAAACCTATCTGGTCCACATCTGAAATGAGCGCAGGTGGAGCATCCATGCCAGGTCTGACATAGGCCGTCACAATCTTCCCGCCAAGATGCTCGTTAATCCGTTTCTGTCGCTCGTAGGCCGCATCTACTTGTGGGCCAGGCGCGTCGCTAGATATGGAGAACCTCCCATCCTCGGTCAATTCGATTTTCCACGGCATAGGCGGGTTGTCGCTGAATCTACCTATGATGGTTCGAGCGGGACGAAATGACTCTGCTGTTTTCTGCTGAAAGGCTTGAAGGAGTTCAAAGAAGAACATCGCGATCTGGAACGCGACTTCTACCTCGGCGTTAGACACGAGTATCGGACGACCACCGTTTCTTCGCCTCACCCGAAGACCTTCTTGAGCCAAAATGTAATCCGCATGCGCCATTGCGTTTCTGATGTCGTCACGAAAAGTGATCTCTAAAAGCCTCGCCAGGCTGGTCATCCCTATTTCAGTCGCAACCAGTGCTAGATGCCGAAACATCGCGTTAGCGTTAGGGCCGATTATGGCTCTGGGTTCTGGACGCACTCGAACGAGCTTTTGAAACGGCCAGAGGTTATAAGCCTTTAACTGAGGGATCTGCATGGTGTTCAACAAGCCCTCGTACACCCCGCCCGCCTCGGCAAGATGCGCGTAGAGGCATAGTACTTGGCGAAGTTCAGGCCTAGTAAGCGGTGCGCCCTTCGAACCAAGCACTTTCAGTTCATCAAAGACCTCGACAGCAGTTGCGATCGTGTTCCAGCCGGCATCTTGAACGCCCCGGAACTCAGCGAACAGAGCAGCTGCGGTGTCGATCTCATTAATTTTTCGCGCATATTCAAACAAGTAGGTGAACTGGGTGTTCAGTTCCCGAAGATAGGCTTGAGCTTCCATACTTTTTCACCTCTAACTGAATTTTTGGGCTAATAGGAGTAGGTGAAATGGTTACTTTTAGTGGTTGCCGGTAGTGGTTACCACGTTGTGCGAAACAGACCATATGGTCTCAGTGAGATCATATGGTCTGTTTGACTCATTGTTAAATTGAACTGGGCCGAATATCTGCCCCGTTCTGGGTGCCGGAAACTCTGAACTTTTGCACTTCCCCGGCGCCAATCTCGGTTGCAGCCTCCTTAACTGGCTGGCCGATCTGCAGAGCACACAAACCGTTACCGTCTTCATCGCCTGCGATGCCAACGATGTGACGGCCTGGTTTGAGCTTGAAAGTAACGACCTCTCCGGTGTTGATTCGAGCCGCTTTGCGGCCATCAACCAACACGGTTGCGTAACATCCTCCCGATGCCCAAAAGCCATTGTCACGGCTCACCACAAGGTTAGCGCCACCTGGCACATCGGCCTGATAGGCAAAGGTCCTGTCGGCTGGCACTACCTTGGCAGAGGCCCGGTCTACTGGCGTGCTCGAACATCCGGTGATTAGGGATAGAAGGGCTAGAGCAGCTGCAATCCTGTACATAGAAACTCCTGTGGTATGGCCAGCACTGTAGCACTGGCCTAATCGGGGTTACATCTGGTCTTCAGCGCAAATGGCGGCACTGATTATTGCCCCGCCCCATCGCCGCTTGCCGATGCACAGCGGCACGGGGTTGCCCGACGCGGTTGTGTTCTTGGCACTACCAAACGCATAGCCAGGCGTGTTCTCCGGCGCCGCGCTGGTTTTGAGCCCTTTTGCGGTCGGACTGAGCATTTGGATCACGCCTCCCGCTGCAAGCGCAATACCCGGAGCAAGCGTTGCGCCATTAGTGAAAGGGCTGGCAATGATCAACGCAACGCCAATGATCGTCTGCAATATCCCGGCGCGCTTACTGCCCTCGATCACTGGCGCAATTATGATGTCTCCGGCCCCCTGATGCCTGAGCTCAGATTCGCCGATGTTTTTCTTGCCGAGGAACACCGCGAATACAAGACCCCGCGATCTGGCGTTGGAAAGGAACCGCTCGAAGCCTGGAATCTGCACGCAAAGCGCCTTGATTGCCTCTGCGGGAGTGCGTACAGCTAACGGATAGGATTTTCCAAACTGCCGCAAATGCCCATAGAGCTTTACGGTTCTGATCGGCTGGTAATGAATGGCGCTCATGCTTTGTCCTCTGCGTAGATCGATGCGGAAATGATCATGCCGCCCCAGCGGCGATCGCCAATGCAGATCGGCACAGGGTTCCCGCTGGCCGTAGTGTTCTTGGCGCTGCCGAAGGCGTAGGACGGGGCATTCTCTGGGGAAGAGCTTTGCTTGAGACCTGATGCCTGCGGACTGAGCATCTGTATGACGCCGCCAGCGACCATTGCTATGCCTGGTGCCAACGTCGCACCATTGGTGAAAGGGCTCGCAATAATAAGCGCGATACCAACAATGGTCTGCAACAGGCCGGCGCGCTTACTGCCGGCTATCACCGGTACTATGCGAATCTCCGCGGCGCCACCCATTGCGAGTTCTTTGCCCCCGATATTTCGGCGGTTCCGAAAAACCGCAAATTCGAGACCTTTCCTTTTCGCGTCAGTGAGGTATTTCGCAAACCCTGGATGGTTAACGTCGACCGCCTTAACTGCTTCGCGCACGTCCCCGGTAGAAAGCTCGAAAAAGTGCTCGCGGCCAAACAGCTTTCCAGCTGATCCACCGAGCAGTACTCGGGTTTTGTCTCCGTAATCAATTGCCATTGCCATGCTTTACCCCTGGGCGCCGTGGGCGCTGTGTTTAGGAATTTCCATACCGAGCTGGCCTGCGAGGATCATGCGCGCGGCCGTGGCATCGTTTCGGATCGCTATTTCTCGCTTTACGTCTGGATTCCAGGCCGAGCAGTGCGACGACTGATAGGCCCGGGCGCCGCGGTACTCGATGCGCATGAGTTCGGCCGATATCCTGGCCTCCTCTTCAGTGAAGAAAGGTCCTTCGATTTCAACCCTTGCACCGTCCCTGACGTGTTGGACGGTCCACACGACATACCATCCGATCATGCCGGGGTCGGTGGTGAAATCCGTGGCCTTACACGCTTCTGCGAAGCGTATGTGGTGTGACATGTGTTGCCTCCTTCGACGCCTTGGCGCCATTGATGGGCTGATGCCCGATGGTGTTGCTCTGTGTCGCGACACAATTTGTTGATTCGCGAAACGTGTCGCGGAATAGATCTGTCACTTACCAACGATGCTCAGGGTGGGCGGGAGCTTCGGCCCGAACGGCGCTCCAGGGGCGAATGGGTCGGGGAGCTGGTCTTCTGGGCACTCCCTGATGAACCGGATCATGGCGGCGTGACAGGCCCGGTACAGCGGGCCCCCAGCCCCCCATTCGGTGTATTTACGGTCGGCGCTGTCCTCCAGTTCGGAGAGGTAAGCCACTCCGCGAAGGCTGGTGTCGCCGTCCGCGCCGGCCTGTTGGCGATTTACCGGGTTGACGCTCAGCAAGTCGCACATCCGGTCGAAGCCCAGCGCCAGCGCCAGCCCCTCACGGTCGAACATGAGTGATTGGCCAAACCCAGCAAGTGCGCTCCGAGCTCCACTGCGGGTGGCCTCCTTGTGTTCGCGGGCCTGCTCCTCCAGTTCCGCAATGGCTTGCCGGGTGAAGGGGAGGAATGCTTTCAACTTGCCAGCCTGCCGGCGAAGGGCTCGCCGCTCACTGCGGATAACGTCGAGCTGGTCAGCAATGGCGCGGCAGATCCGCCGGGTGGTGACGAGCTGCGTGGCGGCGCTGATGCCGGGTTTCATACCGATGTTGCACAAGCGGGTGATAAGGCTGGGCGTCATTGGTGCGCCTCCATAGGTGTGGCGTCGTAGCTGGCGCGCAGTTGAGCTCCAGCCGTGCAATGGCGGCCGGTGGGCGCGTAGCAGCTTCGACAAACCATGAAGTGGTTGAGGTATTGGTCGCGAGCCTGTCGCCACTCAGGCGTGGCAGTGACGGCGCTTGCGTGCGGGCTTGTGATGAGCCGGGGAGTTCGCTCGACAGGGTTGGCCAGCACCAGGCGTGGGCGAGGCCGACTATCCATCTTTGGCGTGTAGGTACTGGCAATGGCCGGCGGCATGTGATCGAGCAAGCCGGAAAGGAGACTCATGGCGTCACCTCTGCCTGATCGCTGTTAATCCAATGTTCCTGTGATTTCAAAAACACCGGCAACAGCGGCAACAATGGCAACAGCCCCGTAAGCCGTGGCCTCCAGGCGTTGCCGATGCTGCCAAACTGTTGCCACCAGTTTTTTACCGGCAACAGTGATAACCAAATGAAAGGAGAGTGCGGGTCTCTTATGTTGAAAATGAGGTGTGTGTTGCCAGTTGTTGCCACTTTTTTTACAGGGTGGCAACGGCTGTAAGCCACGCCCCACAAGGCCGTTGCCGGTGTTGCCACTGTTGCCAGTGATTCTAGGTTCCTGTGAACTTGGGCAATCTGGATTGCTGGTTTTTGAGTGACGTTCATACGCCACCGCCTTCACGATCCATGATGTCTGGGTCGATCACATAGAGACGCGCCTGGCCACCACCAGGGAGTCGGTAGTTTTTGGTTTTACGCTCGTTGTCACGGCGTGCGAGGACGTTAGCGCCTTCCAGAGCTTTGATGATGCGAGACAGGCCATAACCGTGCGCCGCCTCGATGAGCGCCGGCTTGTTGAACAGGTACAGGCGGTTGGTGCCCACCAGCTCCCAGTAACCGGCCCGGTTGAACACTTTGGTGTCAGGCGTTTGATCGTCGACATCTGAAAATCGGCTGCTACCGTGGCGGTCGATAAAGTCCAGGATGCCGGCCAGGATCTCTCGATCTTCGGCATTGCCGCTGCCTACCCTGCTGAGCCATTCGCCGTAGAGCAAACGGCAGTCAGCGAGAGCGGTGCCCGGTACCCATGGGAGCAGGCCGTAGGCGATGGCCATCTCGCCGGCAAGCGCGATCACGGCGAACCGATCAGCCACCCGGCCGGCCTGGGCGTTGTCTTCCACAAAGCTGGCGCGTACCCCTGCGAAATCTTCCAGCAGGCCGGCCCGGTCATCGCTCTCGAGCAGCTTCTCGACAAAGGCAGGCCCAAGGTGGCCGTGGTGGGCGCCGACCGCCACGGTGAGCTGCCGGTGAAAGTCCGCTCCCTCAAGCCCGTGCAATTCGTCGAAGGCCCGGTGTGTGCGGGTACCGGCGTTCACGTCGACCATGCGCAACTCGGCGCCAGCGTGTGCGGCATTGCCGGATATGGCGGCGTGTTCAGAGAGTGAGCGCTCGCCGCTGGAGAGTGTCAGCAGGCGCCAGCTCAATTTGGCACGGCCTTCACGCTCACGGGTCATGGTGCCTTTACCCTGGCCGTTGGCGAGGGAGTACGCCATTTCCTGTACGCGCTTGGGATCAGCACGCTTGATCTCATCCAGGGGGAGGATGGTGTCATTGCGGCTTGATGCTTCGATCTCCAGGCCGCCCTTGGTCATGTCCCAACTGGCGGCGAACACGCCCGGGTCTCCCCATACCGACGAGCCGATCAGTTGCGCCAATGACTTGCCGCTTGAGCTGTCGCCCACCAGGTGAACACCACCACCCAGCACGCCCACCAAACTCAGCAATGGGCCAGCCAGCGAGCAGCCGATCGCCAGAGTCAGCACCGGGTTGCCCGCGCACTTGGCGGCCACCTCCGATTGCCACAGCGCGAGCTCGCCGCGCCGGCTGAAAAGTACCTGGGCCTTGTTGCTGGCCTGGTACCGCACATTGGTGCTGCCGATGGTTCGCCCAGGCAGCACGAAAGCGCCCGACTCATGCCAGCCTGGCCGGCTGGTGGTGGCAAACACTTCTGCAGGATGCTGGTCGAGCAGGTACTCCATGAACGTGCCGCGTTTCTTGAGGGCGATAATGACGCCCATCCCGAACAAGGCGCGCCGGGCGTCCTCGCCGCTGCCGCCGAACACCTCCATGGCGATGATCCATTCCTTGATGCCGCCCTCGGTGACCAAGCGCAGCAATCGGCCTTCGCTGCCATCGTCGCTGTTGGTGGTGCGGGCGACGACTGTGACGGGGCTGGAGATCCACTCATCGGTGATAGGCCGGTCGCCGGTATCGCCCTCGGCGTCGTCCTGATCAGCGGCGGCGCGCTTGAAGCTGTGCCAGTAAACACCCGGGCGCAGCTTGCGGCCCTTCTCATTGATCACCCAGTGCTCGTACACCGCCCAGCAGGGGCGATCTGGCGCAATAGTCGCGGCGTCCGGCCGAAGGTTGATCACGTTGGTATCAGGCTTGGACATGGGCGAGTTTCCAGTTGGCGAGGTCGTTGAAGTCGGTGAGGTCATCGGGCGCGCCTTCCGGCCACTCGGGGAAAGCCACTTGGCCACCCACGGCCGCCGCCGCTGCGTTTGCCGCTGAGCGCCCCGGGTTTCCATCGGTGAGCCGGTCGTCGTCGCCGGCAATGACGATTGCCTGGCCCGGGTAGCGAGCGCGAAGAGCCATCGCCGCCGGGAGCAAGTTGCCCGCGTTCATGGCAGCGGCAACGACATAGCCGCCGTGCTGGTGGAGGCTAGCGGCCGTCGCCCACCCTTCGCAGATGCAAAGCACAGAACCTGGCTCGATGATGCCCAGCGGTGAATAGGTGCCCTTGATCCGGCCGCCGAACAGGAAGCGCTTGTCGCCGTCCGGCCCGATCCTTTGCAGGTTGACCAAGCGCCCATCCAGGTACAGCGGGATCAGCAGGTCAGTGCCGCGCTGGCGCAGGCCGTAGGAGCGAACGGCCTTGGCTACCAGATACGGGTGGTCGGGTGAGGCGCGGCGCGCATTGCGCCACCAATGGTTGGCCTTCTCGGCGGCCTGCTGCTGGCGCCGGTGTTGTTCGGCTTCGCGCTGGCGCCGGGCCTGGTCAACTCGCTCGCGGATCTGGACCGCTTCGCGGGCGTCCACCGGTTCGCGACTACACCAGGTGCTGGCGCCGCCGGCTTTCCAACTGCCGAACGCGCCGGATGCGATGCCGTCCAGGTACAGCACATACCACCCATTGAGCGAGCCGGGCTTATCCTCCGGCACACGGAACCTGTGGATTGCACCGTCGGGCTCTGGCAGCCAGTCGAGAGGGCCATAGATGGCCTGGAGCGCATCACGGAATTGGATTGTTGCGTCTGTCATGCGGCCCCCTTCGGCGGGGTGAACCGCTTGGCCAAGTTCTCCAGTTTCTGAGTCAGGCGCTCCAGCTCATCGCAGTAGCGGCCTTGGTCGCCTTCCGAGATGCGCATCTCCAGGAAGCCCACCAGGGTTTCCACCAGCTGCACATACCTGGCGCTGTCGATATGAGCGCCTCTGGTGGGTGGCACACTGCTCCCCTTGCGCTTGATTGGGGTCACGTCACCCATGGCCAACCTCCCGGCGATCAGCGCCAGCAAAGGCCCGGCAAACTTGACCGTTGTTCACACCGTGCCAGCGGGTGATGTCGTCGATTGAGTCAACCAGACAGGCCGTCACCTGAGCGCCAGCACTACGCATAACAACGCGCCCGCACTGGGCGTCTGCCTCGGTCAAGAAGGGCCCAAGCAGCGCCTTGGGCACCTTCGGGTGGGTTACGAACCAAAGCTCGGCGGCTTTATTTTGGCAAGCCGATCCCATCGACGCAGATGCGCCGTTTTGAATTTTCATGCTTAACCTCTTAGTTCAGGGCGTCGGCGCTTCGCGTGAGTTCGTGGTGGCTTCGGGAAAAATGTGAGGCTGGTAATAAGGATCGAATTTGAACGCATCGGCTGGTTCATAGGGCGACCTCGCGGTATTGCTGATCGCCGCCCAGGTCGTCCGATCCAAATAGGGCTTGATTGACGGTCTTCCGGTTTTCCAGCATCAGATCGTGTTCATCATGCGTGCCGACGCCCGCCGCCACCCAGTCAGGCAGTTCCTTGCGGCGCCGCATCTCGTTCAAGTGCGTCCACCACCGGGTAGCGTGTGTGTGCTCGGCAGAAATCGCCTCGGTGACCTCGTTACTGCGCTGGTCCAGCAGGTAGTGCGGCAATGGTGCTGTCTTCTTCGCCTCGGCGTTCGCATCATCCAGCTCGTTTTCCATGCACTCACACCACTGGTAAACCTTGGTGTTCCAGTCGGTTATCTCGATAGTGCCCAACTGCGCGAAGGCGTGAGGCGTGCTGTCTTCGGGGAAGGTCTCGAGCATCAGCGTGAAGATTGCGCGCACGCTCTCGAGCGCACTGGTCACTTCGTACAGATCCTGGACGCCGGTCTCGGCTATTGCCTTGTAGGAGCGGCTCATAGCTCACCCCCGGCGTTCAGACCAGCGCGCCCGGACAGAGCGGCGGAAATTGCCTCGCGATTGCAGTCGGCGGTGTTGGCGCCGTCAGCGGCTAGATTCCATGCGACGTCTACCAGATTGCGGACGTGCTGACTCGCGCCCTTGTCTGCCAATGCGGCATAGAGAACGGCCTCAACCTTGCGCAGCGCGATCTGGGCGCTTTCGAGATCCTCAAGCGTGTCGTGGGCGATTTCTTGGATGGTGCGAGCGGGAGTATTCATTGCGCACCCTCGGCAGACTCCAGGGTACGAGCGATGGCCATGTGGGAGTTGTAACGGGCGAGGCGAACGGAGAGTGATGAGTTTGCTCGGAGGGCGCTCAGGGCCATGCGGCGGTGAGCAAATGCGCGAATCGCAGACGGATTTAGGGCGGGCATACGTGGAGCTCCTAACGTAAAGAGGGAGCTGCCACGTTCGTTACCAAGCGAATGGGTGGCAGCTGTGCGCAGGTTGGTAAACCGGGACGTTAGGAACCCGGCAGGCACGAATGCCTCCCACGCACAGCCGCCATAACACGTAACTGCGGGCACAAAAAAAGCGCCTGCAATCGTAATGGGGGCGCTGTTGCGCCTAACGTTCAGCGGGTTACCAAGCCCGATCGCTGAATTTGCAGCGACGGGCAAACCATACCGACGACCACGACTGCTTGCAACAAAAGTTATCGACCGTTTATCGCTGATCATGAGCATAGCTGTCATGCGGCATCACTCCGGAGGTGCTTGGCTGTCAGGCTTTGGACGTAGCGCAACAGGGATGCTTTACGGGCAGCGAAGTCTTTGCCCTGGCCTATCAACAGCACGTCGCGTATCTCGATTAGGGTGACCAGCACCAGCTCATGTGCGCTGAGTTGATCGCGATTGCGGCCTGCAAATTGTCCGGTGATTGCCTGGTTGATCAGCTTGGCTTCATTGATGAAGTGGTGACGCTGGGGAGTCTTGCCTCTCTCTTCGTGGGCGATCGCCAGCGCTTCACACAGGCCGCGATAGCCAATAGCCGACTGCTGGCGTGCCTGTTGCCAAGTGGCCTGGTCACCGCGTACCAGTGCGTCGATCTGCTCGTCGCACCAGATCTCAAAGTCCACTGAAAGCCACCGGGCGAACTTCACCGCCAGCTTGGGATGGAGCCATGTGCCGCTGGTGGAGGTGTTGCCGCGCCGGGTCTTCACCAGAGTAATGTGTGATTTCCCCACATTACTTTCCTCCATGCGTTCAGACAGTCGCTCGATGTATTCCTTGGTCGAGTCGAGGCGTAGCCATTGCGCAGGCTCTTTGCCGAAACGCTCGGCTATTTCTGTCGCGTGAAGCCAGCCGTCACCGTTGAACCGAACTGCCTGGCCTTCGTAGTCGAAGGGAATTATGCGGGCTGTCATGCCGCCACCTTCGCACCTGGTTCAGCGATCAGCGTGTAAACGGCAACACCGCGGTGGACGCGACCCCACTCGTCCGTCATCGTGATGCGGTTGGTGATGATCTTGTAGCCGGCATTGCGCAAGTCGCAGATACGGGCACCAGGACGGCAGATGTTCAGCTCGCGCATGATGGTGAACGTGTCAGCAGGCCCTTTACGAAGACGCGGAACAAGCCGTACTAGTTGGGCGTGGTTGCTGGTATCGTATAAGTGAGTTTTTTCTGGGCTGGCCTTATTGGGTTGGCCTTTTTTTTGGTCGTCCATTTATGCAGCCTCCACTCGCAGGGCGACCAAGGAGTCGCACCAGGCGATAACTTCTGCCTCGATCCAGACGGCGGACTTCGGCCCAAGCATCACTTGCTTAGGGAAGCGCCTCGCTGCAATGCGTCGATAAATCTCGGATGTGGAGAGGGTGGTCAGAGCCTTGACCTCACCCAGCTTTATGAAACGAAGTGGCCTCTCCTGTGGAGTTGAGGGTTGTTCGGCTTGCTTGCGGATTGGGTGGGTTGTGTTTGCCATGCTAGCGCCTCCTTGGGTGGCGTTGAGAACATGGGCATAGATTGGCTCTCGAATATTGGAGGGAATAGGTGAGGGGTTGCACTCAAGGGGTGAGGGGTTACCCCATCTAGGTTCGGATAAAGAACGTAAGCCTTGAATCGGAAGGCTTACAACGGGTCACCCCTTTTTTCGAGAATTACGGCTTGGAGCGCCGCCTTTTTTACGTGAAAGGATCGTCAGCGCTGTGGCAAACCGATCAATTTGAATTTCTGCCAGCTTCTCCACTCGTTTTTCCAGCCATCGCTTGACCTGCTCACGGAGCCCAATGCCTTTTTCGGCCACAGCATCAACGGAGCAATCATTGCTGAGCTCGCGGCAGCACTGAACCATGAGGCGCAACTCCGGTGGGGAGAATTCGTTATCGACACGCATTATCTCGGCCAGGGCCATCACTTCCTCTAGCCTCTCCTCCATGGACAGAAGAGACTCCGAGAGTTCTAGCCTGGTCCGACGTTCATCGCTTGATTCTCTTCGGAAGTTTTCAGCCTCTTCCATGAACTGCTGTGACCGTGCTTTCTCGATTGAAAGCTGTGCCTTGAGTTCAACGTTCTCCTGCTCTAAACGCTGCCTGCCAGTTAAAGCCTCGTCGAGTTTTTCGCTAGCAGTCTCCTCACCCTCACGGCGTAATTGGGCTTGCAGCGTTTTCAGAACGATCGGAGCGCTGCCAGAGAGGTGCGTTGGTGGTTCAAGCTTGGCTGCAGCAGAGCCGCCGAAGGCGATGGAGAGTCGTCCGTGATCGTTTGCAGGCTGGGCGAAACCAACAGCTAGCTCCGCTCGGGCTGTGACCTCGTCGACAAGGCTCTCAACCCATTTACGCCATACGACTATGTTATTGGCGGGTATCTGGCCGGAGCTAGTTGAAATAGTTGCTGCTGGTCTGCCGTTGCCAGCGGCTTCAAAATAGTCCGTCAGAGCGCCGTAAGTGATTTGGATATCTCTGTCGGATCTGCCCTTCGTAAAGACGCTAACGTGCAAGGGCTGAACCGTTTGATTTGATGGTGCCAATGTTTCGAGAGCAGCGGCGAGTTCGGATGCAAGTAAGCGAGGGTTGAGGTGATGGCCTGACACCCACCCAGGATAGATCCCGTCGAGCTTGATTCGCCCGAACGGTAATATCTGATCATCTCCATCGGCTCCCGCCATTTGACTAGCTCGCATAGTGTCCGCTGTATGAATATCCAGCCGTGACCAATATGTTAACCGCCCAAGACTTGAAAAAGGAGCCCTTGGTGCTCACTGGGAATGATTAATTAGAATTCAACGTCTCAAGCTCGCTTGATATTCACCACATTGGCGCCAGCGCACTGGGCGTCAATTGAGTCGGCCCAAGCCTGCATCATTTCCCGGCGCTGCTCTACATAGGCTGCGTGGTTGTAGGTACCGCGTATTTCGTCGGTATCGCCATGGGCAAGCTGTCGCTCTATCCAATCTTTGTTGTACCCGCGGCCATTTAGCTCGGTACTGAGCAAGTGCCGGAACCCGTGGCCGGTCTGACGTCCTTCGTAGCCCATGAGGCGAAGCGCTTTGTTGACGGTGTTTTCACTCATGGGGCGCTGAGGGTTGGCGCCTGCAAAAACTAGCTCATAGCGTCCAGTGACCTCTTGAAGCTGGCGCAGGATTGCAACAGCCTGACGGGGCAGGGGGACAACGTGAGGGCGGCGGGCTTTCATGCGTTCGGCTGGAATTGTCCAGGTTGCGCGCTCCAAGTCGAACTCTGCCCAGGGGGCTTGGCGAAGCTCGCCCGGTCGAACGGCCGTTAGCGTCAGCAGGCGGATGGCGTGCCGGGTAAGCGAATGGATATTCGCGGCTTCGCTCTTGGCCAACATTTCAGGGAGTTCAACAAAGGTGACGTGCGGATGATGGCGGGCAGCTTTCGGTGGTGCTGCTACCACGCTCAGATCCGTAGCTGGGTTGGCGTCAACGACGCCCTTGGCCAGTCCGTACCGAAATATCTGGTGTAGCCATTGACGGATCTTGCCAGCGGCATTGAGCGTGCCTCTTGCCTCTACCTTACGCACCAGCTCTACCAGATCGGGGCGGGTGATTGCTTTTACCGGGCGGGCGCCGATACCGGGAATCAAATCATTCTCCAGATACAGCTTGGCCTTGTAGGTAGTGCTTTCCGCCCAGCGGGGAGCATTGTAGGCAAACCACTCTCGCGCCAGTGTCTCGAAAGTCAGACCCTCGACCTTCTGTGCCTGCTTGGCCGTTTTCTTCTGCTCGCCTGGGTCAGTACCCTCAATTAGTAGCTGGCGCGCTCCATCGCGAAGCTGGCGGGCTTTCAGAAGGGTGACAGCAGGGTATGCGCCGAGCGCCAACATCTTCGCGCTGCCGTTGAATCGGTATCGATAGCGCCAAAGTTTGGAACCGGTCGTGGTTACTTCTAGACATAAGCCATTGGCGTCGGTCAGCCGGTACAGCTTGTCCTTCGGCTTGGCGGTGCGGATGGTGGTATCAGAGAGTGGCACGCAGCCTCCTTGCAGGCCGCACCAGGCGGGCATCTTGCCGCCATGGTGTGAGTAGATTTCTAGACCGAACTGGATCTACTCACGAATCTACTCACATATGTTTGGGCTTACAAGGGAACGGTTGGGAACCGTAGAAAGCAAAAAGCCCGCACTAGGCGGGCTTCTTGTGTGCTTTCAGGTGTGCTTGGCATCACCTGAAAACGAAAGGTGGTGCCCAGAGACGGAATCGAACCGCCGACACGGGGATTTTCAATCCCCTGCTCTACCGACTGAGCTATCTGGGCAACGGGGCGCATTAAACTGGTTTTTCAGGGGGTCGTCAAGAAAGTTTTGAAAAAAATTTTAATTATTACCGTCGCTTACGATCCGACCCCCGTCGAATCGGGATTATTCAGCTGGCGGAACGTAGCCTTCAGCCTGAGCGTATTCCTCGCCGGAAAAGAACTTGTCCATCTCGCCCTGCAGATATTTGCGATCTTCGCCATTCATCATGCTCAGGCGTTTTTCATTAATCAGCAGGGTCTGGTGTTTCTGCCAGTCGGCCCAGGCTTTGGCGGAGACGTGGTCGAAAATGTCCTGGCCTTTTGCGCCGGGGAACGGTGCAAACTCCAAGCCCGGCAGTTCTTCTTTGTACTTGCGGCACATGATGGTGCGGGTCATGACGACTCTCCTGCGTTCAATACGGCTGCCGCGCGCTCCAGCAATGTCTTGACCGGGGCGGC
The DNA here is from genome assembly GCF_900105155.1 of Pseudomonas prosekii. Taxonomy (NCBI): domain Bacteria; kingdom Pseudomonadati; phylum Pseudomonadota; class Gammaproteobacteria; order Pseudomonadales; family Pseudomonadaceae; genus Pseudomonas; species Pseudomonas prosekii. The sequence continues at coordinate 2,416,743 of NZ_LT629762.1, read as the reverse complement.
AAGGCCCAGGCGCGGCGGGGTGGCGAGGTTATACCAGAGCCAGTCGGCCTCGGCCACGTGATGGCCAGCCTCCTGAACCTGAACCAGCCAGGGTTCGATGGACAACTGAAAATGGCTGAACGTGTGGACCAGGCTCGGCAGTGCCTGTTGGCTGCCCAGCTCCAGCGAATGCTGTGTGGCGAGATGTTGCAGATCGTCGAGGTCGTCGAGCTCCGGCAAACTCCACAAACCTCCCCACAGGCCCGTAGACGGGCGGCGGTAAAGCAGAATCGCACCTTCGCCGTTGGCCAGCATCGGCATCAGCGTGCGTTTCTGTGGCACGGCTTTGCGCGGCTTGGGGATCGGGTAGCGAGTTTCGAGGCCGAGCATGTGCGCTTCGCAGCCCTTTTCCAGCGGACACAGCAGGCAGCTCGGTTTGCTCCGGGTGCACAGCGTGGCGCCGAGATCCATCATTGCCTGGGTGTAGGAGTTGACGCGGTCATGCGGGGTGAAGCGCTCAGCGTTGGCCCACAGCTGTTTGGCGACTTTCGGTTCGCCGGGGTAACCCTCTTGCGCGGTAAAGCGCGCCAGCACGCGTTTGACGTTGCCGTCGAGGATCGGCGCGCGCAGGCCCATGCTCAGGCTCGCGATGGCGCCGGCGGTGGACAGGCCGATGCCCGGCAGTTCGACAAGTTTTTCCACATCGCGCGGGAATTCGCCGCCATGTTCGGCGACGACAATCTTCGCGGTTTTCTGCAGATTGCGCGCACGGGTGTAATAGCCCAGGCCCGTCCACAAGTGCAGCACTTCGTCTTCCGGCGCAGCGGCCAACGCTTCGACCGTCGGCAGCGATGCCATGAAACGGTCGAAGTAATTGAGCACGGTGCTGACCTGGGTTTGCTGCAGCATGATCTCCGAGACCCACACCCGATACGGCGTGATGCCTTGTTGCCAAGGTAAATCGTGGCGGCCGTGGCGGTCGTACCAGTCCAGCACCGCCGAGGAAAACTGCTCCGCTTTCATCGTTTGAACAGCCCCTTCAATGCGTTTTTCAGTTCAGGGCTGACCTTGTCGCCGAGCTTCTCGTCAATTTTGTCGCCGAGCTTGTCGCCCGCCAGTTTCGCCGCGACCTGGCCCATGCGCTCGTTGTCGAGACGGCAGGCCTTGGCGCCGAGTTCCAGCGGACCACGGCAGCGCAGCGGCCACTCGATGCCGACGAACTTGTCGCCGACCTGGCAGGCCGGGTCAGGCATGGCGCTGGTGTCGCCCTCGACGACGATGCCGACGCGATAGTCCATGCCGAGCACGCGCAGATCGACGTCGCCGTTACCGTTGACGGTCATGCCGGGGATGCGCACTTTCAGGTCCGGGTTGCTGGCGACGCCGTTACGGAATGTCAGGTTGCCCTTGAGTTCCTGGAACGGCGTGTCCTTGCCGCGCGGTTCGCCGCTCAGCGACTTGCGATTGAGCGTGGCGATGCCTTTGCACAGTTGCTGCTCAAGGTTGGCGTTGAGCAGCACGCCGTTGTTGATCACAAAACTGGCGTTGCCGTTGAGGCTTTCGATCAGCGCTCGCTGGCTGTTGCCGCTGCCGGTCAGCGCGCTGTCAAGCGTCACCAAACCTTTGACCGGTGGGTTTTTGCCTTGGCTTTCGAGGATCTTTTCCGCCGGCACTTTGTTGATGCGCGTTTGCAGGCTCAGCGCCGGCACTGGCTGGCGCACGTCCAGCGTGCCTTTGGCTTCGAAGTTGCCGTTGTACAAATCGCCGCGCAGGTTTTCCAGAGTCAGCAAGCCGCCCTGGCCGGTGGCTTTGAGCGCCGCGTTCTGGATCGGCAATTTGTCGAGGGTCAATTGGCCGAAGGTCAGGTCGGCGTCAACGTCGAGCTTGGCCAGACGTTCAACCGGCAGCAGGCGTTCGGTGCTCCACGCGCCTTTGGTCGGTGAATCTGGCAACGGCGTCGAGCCGGCGCCAGCCAAGGCACTGGCCTCGGTGCTGGCGACTTCGGCCTGGCGCACTTGAGTGGCGCTGTTGGCTTCAGCGGATTTCGGCGGCAGGTAACGGTCGACGTTGAACGTGTCAGCCTTGAGGATCGCGCGAAGTGATTGCTTGGCGAAATCTTCGATGGCGATGCGGCCGCTGAAGCTGCTGTCATCGACTTTCAGGTTGATGTTGTCGAACGACAGGCTGTTCGGCGTGCCCGCGACGCGGCTGACCAGTTCGACTTTGCTCAGGCTGCCCTCGGCCATGGCCGGCAGTTTCTGGCCGATGCTGTCGACGAATTTCGCCAGGTCGAACTGGGCGATCGACAGGCCGCCGTTGATTTGCGGGGTCTTGTCGAGGTCGTTGACCTTGAGTTCGCCCAACGCACGCAATTGGTTGGCGGAGATCTTGATCCCGGTCCATTCGGCGACGTTGGCGGCTTTATCCAGCAACAACTGACCTTGTGCGGCGAAGGTTATGGTCTTGCCTTGCAGCGGATCGCCAGTCACTTCGCCCGAAAGCTTCATGTCTTCAAACTGATAACGCTGCAGCGCCCGCGCAATCCGCAATTCGCCGTTGAGCTCAGTGCGTACACGCACCGCCGGTTGGTTGGAGGACAGGAAAGCCGTGAGTTTGAGCGGAATGTTGGTCGAATCGTGGACCGCGCCGGTGCTCATCTGGATGCTTTCGGCGCTGTAGATTTTGCCGGTCTTCTCGTCGTTGTATTCAACCCGCGCGTTGTTCACGGTCAGGCTGTCGATGTCGAGGCGGATTGGCTGCGGCGGTTTTTCCGCCACGGGTGGTGTCTGCGGCGCAGGTTCGCCGGCGGCAACTGTCGGCGCAGGGTTGGCAGCGTCGGCCGGCGTAGGGACCTTGCCGATGTCTTCCCAGTTGCCGTGGCCATCCTTGTCGCGGTTCAGGCGCAGGTTCAGGCCTTCGACGCGCACATCGCTCATCTGCACTTCGCGGCGCAGCAGCGGGAGGACGCGCACCGAGAGGCCGAGCATCTGCAAATCGGCAAACGGTTCGGCAGGTTTGACCAGGGTCGCGACACTGGCTTCGTGCAATTCCAGGCCCAGCCACGGGAACAGGCTCCAGCCGATGTCGCCATTGAGCGTCAGCTCGATGTGAGCCTTGTCGCGGGCAATCTGGCGAATCTCGTCTTTATAGTCGTTGGGATCGAAGAGGTGGGTCAGGGCAAAGCCCAGCGCCACAATGATCAGCAACAGCCCGAGAAGTACCAGACCCAGGATTTTGCCGAACGCTTTCATGGGCGAGTCCTTGTAGTTAGTCGAATTCAAAATTTAGCCGGGGAGTATAGCGCTCTGAAACTGACGACCGGTCAGTTCATATGGCAGCAGGTCCTGCGGCGCGTTCAGTTTGGCGCCCGCCGGGCATCCGGAAGATCTTTTGCAGGTCTGGCTGACGCTGATAAGTGGCTTGTTTCAGCGGCCGACGATGATCGGCATGGCCGCTTCAACGGTCGGAGAGATCGGACGACATACAAAAGGTGATATCAGTTTGGTTTTTCTGTCACGAGCAAATGGTAACCTCTGCGCGTTCGTCCGTCCTTCTGCGACTTTACGTCGCGCCCTTATGGAGCTTCACTCAAAAAAAGGTCATGCCTGCGTGCATAAGGCTAAGGGTGAGGAGTGGCTGGCGAACCATACTAATAATTGGGGGATACACAATGAGCACGAGCATTACGGCGGACGGCGCATACGCCGGCCAGCCTTCGTTCCTGTCCAAGGAACGCATCATCGCCAAGCCCGGTTTCAACCGTTGGCTGGTACCACCGGCCGCATTGGCCATTCACTTGTGCATCGGCATGGCCTACGGCTTTTCGGTGTTCTGGTTGCCGTTGTCCAAGGCGCTGGGCGTCACTGCCCCGGTCGCTTGTGCACCGGACATGAGCTTCATCTCGCAAGTTTTCTCGTCGAATTGCGACTGGCCGATCTCGATGCTCGGCTGGATCTACACCCTGTTCTTCATCTTCCTCGGCTGCTCGGCAGCGATCTGGGGTGGCTGGCTGGAACACGCCGGGCCGCGCAAGGCTGGTGTGGTGTCGGCGTTGTGCTGGTGCGGTGGTCTGCTGATTTCGGCGCTGGGGATTTATACCCACCAGATCTGGCTGATGTGGATCGGCTCCGGGGTCATTGGCGGTATCGGCCTGGGCCTCGGTTACATTTCGCCGGTCTCGACCCTGATCAAGTGGTTCCCGGACAAGCGCGGCATGGCGACGGGCATGGCGATCATGGGTTTCGGTGGCGGCGCGATGGTTGGCGCACCTCTGGCGGCCGCGTTGATGAGCCATTTCGCTTCGCCAACCGGCGTCGGCGTGTGGCAGAGCTTCCTGGTGATGGCGGCGATTTACTTCGTGTTCATGATCGGCGGTGCGCTGTCGTACCGCGTTCCGCCAACCGGCTGGAAGCCTGAAGGCTGGACCGCTCCGGCGAAAAAAACCGCGAACGCGATGATCACTCATCGCCACGTTCACGTGAACGTTGCCTGGAAAACTCCGCAATTTCGTCTGGTGTGGCTGGTGCTGTGCCTGAACGTTTCTGCCGGTATCGGCATTCTCGGCATGGCCTCGCCGCTGTTGCAGGAAGTGTTCGGCGGCAAACTGCTTGGCGTTGATGTGCCATTCGGTCAACTGGATGCCGGGCAACTGGCTTCGATTGCAGCGATTGCTGCCGGTTTCACCGGTTTGTTGAGCTTGTTCAACATCGGCGGTCGCTTCTTCTGGGCCTCGTTCTCCGATTACCTGGGACGCAAAAACACTTACTTCGTGTTCTTCGCATTGGGTTTTGCGCTGTACGCGCTGATCCCGAACCTCGGTCACTTGGGTAACGTTGCGCTGTTCGTGGCGGCGTTCTGCATCATCCTGTCGATGTACGGCGGTGGTTTTGCCACGGTTCCGGCGTATCTGGCGGACCTGTTCGGTACGCAAATGGTCGGCGCGATCCATGGTCGTCTGCTGACGGCATGGGCGGCGGCGGGCGTGTTGGGTCCGGTGTTGGTCAACTACTTGCGTGAATATCAGCTGAGCATCGGCGTTGAACGTGCCGCCGCTTACGACATCACGCTGTACATCCTTGCGGGCCTGCTGGTGCTGGGTTTCCTCTGCAACCTGCTGGTGCGTCCGGTGGCTGACAAGTACTTCATGACCGACGCTGAACTGGCCGCCGAACAGGCGCTGGGCCACGACAAAGGTGCGGATGCGAATACCGTGCTGGAGTGGAAAGCGGCGCCGGGCAGCAAGCCGTTGGCCGTTGCAGCATGGCTGGTGGTGGGGATTCCGTTGGCGTGGGGCGTTTGGGTAACCCTGCAGAAGACGGCGATTCTGTTCCATTAAGTAAGCTGTAAACGCATCACCCCTGTGGGAGTTAGCCTGCTCGCGATAGCGGTGTAACAGTCAACTGAGATGTTGAATGTTATTGCCTGATCGCGAGCAAGCTCGCTCCCACATTTGCGTGAGGCGCTCTCAAAACCGCTTGTACACACATGTCTATCCCCGACTGCACTGCGTTCTGTCCGTCAGTCATATCACCTCTCGTGTTTCTGTTTCGGCCCCGCGCCCCTATAATGGCTGCCTTTTTCGCCCAATGATTTTGCGGAGCTGGTGATGGCCGAACGTATGGCGTCTGTCGAGCGCGACACTCTGGAAACCCAGATCAAAGCCTCGATCAACCTGGATGGCACCGGAAAGGCCCGATTTGATATCGGTGTTCCTTTTCTTGAGCACATGCTGGACCAGATCGCCCGTCACGGGCTGATCGACCTGGATATTGTCAGCAAGGGTGACCTGCATATCGACGACCACCACACGGTGGAAGACGTCGGTATCACGCTGGGTCAGGCCTTCGCCAAAGCCATCGGCGACAAGAAAGGCATCCGTCGCTACGGCCACGCCTACGTGCCGCTCGATGAAGCGCTGTCGCGCGTGGTGATCGACTTCTCCGGCCGCCCAGGCCTGCAGATGCACGTTCCCTACACCCGCGCCACCGTCGGCGGTTTTGACGTTGACCTGTTCCAGGAATTCTTCCAGGGCTTCGTCAACCACGCCCTCGTCAGCCTGCACATCGACAACCTGCGCGGCACCAACACTCACCACCAGATCGAAACCGTGTTCAAGGCTTTCGGCCGCGCGCTGCGCATGGCGGTAGAGCTGGATGACCGCATGGCCGGGCAAATGCCATCGACCAAGGGCGTTCTGTAATGCAGACGGTTGCGGTTATCGATTACGGCATGGGCAACCTGCACTCGGTGGCCAAGGCGCTGGAGCACGTCGGTGCCGGAAAGGTCCTGATCACCAGCGATGCCAACGTGATTCGCGAAGCTGACCGCGTGGTGTTCCCCGGGGTCGGCGCGATTCGCGATTGCATGGCGGAGATCCGGCGCCTGGGCTTCGATTCGCTGGTGCGTGAAGTCAGCCAGGACCGGCCGTTCCTCGGCATCTGCGTGGGCATGCAAGCCTTGCTCGACAGCAGCGAAGAGAACGACGGTGTCGACTGCATCGGCCTGTTCCCGGGCGCGGTGAAGTTCTTCGGCAAAGACCTGCATGAAGACGATGAGCACCTGAAAGTCCCGCACATGGGCTGGAACCAAGTGCAGCAGAAGGTCAGTCACCCGCTGTGGCACGACATTCCGGACCTGGCGCGTTTCTATTTTGTGCACAGCTACTACATCGCCGCCGCGAATGCCCGGCAAGTAGTGGGTGGCGGACACTACGGTGTCGATTTCGCCGCCGCGCTGGCCGATGGCTCGCGTTTCGCCGTGCAATTTCACCCGGAGAAGAGCCATACCCATGGCCTGCAATTGCTGCAGAACTTCGCCGCGTGGGATGGTCGCTGGTAAATGGCCGTCAAGAAAAAGCCGCCGATCCTGACCCTCACTCCCGAGCAGGAGAACGAGGCCAATCACAAGATCAAACGCTTTATGGAAGATCGCTTCGAGCTGGACCTGGGTTCGTTCGAAGCGGCGGAAATCCTTGAGCTGTTTACCCGCGAAATTGCGCCGCACTATTACAACAGGGCGATTTTCGATGTGCAGACGCACCTTAAAGAAAGGTTCGAAAGCATCGAAAGCGACTTGTGGGCGCTCGAGAAAAACTGATTTTCGAGCGAAGCTGAACAATCGAATTTGAAGGTTTGCCAGATGCTGATTATTCCCGCTATCGATCTCAAGGACGGTGCCTGTGTTCGTCTGCGCCAGGGCCGCATGGAAGATTCCACGGTGTTCTCCGATGACCCGGTGAGCATGGCCGCCAAGTGGGTGGAGGGCGGTTGCCGGCGTCTGCATCTGGTCGATCTGAACGGCGCGTTCGAAGGCCAGCCGGTCAACGGCGAAGTGGTCACCGCGATCGCCAAGCGCTACCCGAACCTGCCGATCCAGATTGGCGGCGGTATCCGCTCGCTGGAAACCATCGAGCATTACGTCAAAGCTGGCGTGAGCTACGTGATCATCGGCACCAAAGCCGTGAAAGACCCGGCCTTCGTCGCCGAAGCCTGCCGCGCGTTCCCGGGCAAAGTGATTGTCGGCCTCGACGCCAAAGACGGTTTTGTCGCGACTGACGGCTGGGCTGAAATCAGCACCGTGAACGTCATCGACTTGGCCAAGCAATTCGAGTCTGACGGCGTCTCCGCGATCGTTTATACCGACATCGCCAAAGACGGCATGATGCAGGGCTGCAACGTTTCGTACACCGCCGCGCTGGCTGCTGCCACGCGCATTCCGGTGATCGCTTCCGGTGGCATTCACAACCTCGGCGACATCAAGTCGCTGCTCGACGCCAAGGCACCGGGCATCATCGGCGCGATCACCGGCCGGGCGATTTATGAAGGCACCCTCGACGTCGCCGAAGCGCAAGCTTTCTGCGATTCGTACACAGGCTGAGGACTGACCATGGCGCTGGCCAAACGCATCATCCCTTGCCTGGACGTGGACAACGGCCGGGTCGTCAAAGGTGTGAAGTTCGAGAACATCCGCGACGCCGGCGACCCGGTGGAAATTGCCCGTCGTTATGACGAGCAGGGTGCCGACGAGATTACCTTCCTCGACATCACCGCCAGCGTCGATGGCCGCGACACCACGCTGCATACCGTCGAGCGCATGGCCAGCCAGGTGTTTATCCCGCTGACCGTCGGCGGCGGGGTGCGCACCGTGCAGGACATTCGCAACCTGCTGAATGCCGGCGCGGACAAGGTTTCGATCAACACCGCCGCGGTTTTCAATCCGGAATTCGTTGGCGAAGCGGCGCAGCACTTCGGTTCGCAATGCATCGTCGTTGCCATCGACGCGAAGAAGGTTTCACTGCCGGGCGAAACCCCGCGCTGGGAAATCTTCACCCACGGTGGCCGCAAGCCGACCGGCCTCGACGCGGTTGAATGGGCGATGAAAATGGAAGGCCTGGGCGCCGGTGAAATCCTCCTGACCAGCATGGACCAGGACGGCATGAAAAACGGTTTCGACCTCGGCGTGACCCGCGCGATCAGCGATGCGCTGGGCATTCCGGTGATCGCTTCCGGCGGCGTCGGCAACCTCCAGCATTTGGCCGACGGCATCATTGAAGGCCACGCCAGCGCAGTACTGGCGGCGAGTATTTTCCACTTCGGCGAATACACCGTGCAGGAAGCCAAGGCTTACATGGCGCATCGCGGCATCGTGATGCGCTAACAAAGCGCTACAGGCCAGTGGACAGCATGGCGGGCTCAAGGCACTCTTGGGCACGCCATGGATTCCGGTAGCCAGACATGCTCAAACGCTTTCTTGTTGTTCTCGCCAGCGCTTCTCTGTTGCTGATCAATGCAGCCCGCGCCGAAGAAGGTCCCGCCACCGACCTGGTGTTGCTGACGGAGAACTTCCCGCCCTACAACATGGCGAAGAACGGCAAAAACTTCGCTCAGGACGAGAACATCAATGGCATTGCCGTGGACATCGTCCGCGAGATGTTCAAACGCACCGACATCACCTACAGCCTGACGCTGCGTTTCCCTTGGGAGCGCATCTACAAACTCGCCCTCGAAAAACCCGGTTACGGCGTGTTCGTGATGGCGCGGCTGCCGGATCGCGAAAAGCTCTTCAAATGGGTCGGCCCGATTGGCCCGGATGACTGGATCATGCTGGCCAAGGCTGACAGCAAGATCACCCTCGAAACCCTGCATCAGGCACGCAAGTTCCGCATCGGCGCTTACAAGGGTGATGCGATTGCCGAGACCCTGGCGAAGCAAGGCTTGAAGCCGATTGTGGTGCTGCGCGATCAGGACAACGCGAAAAAACTGGTCAGCGGCCAGATTGACCTGTGGGCCACCGGCGACCCGGCCGGGCGTTATCTGGCGCGGCAGGACGGCGTGACGGGGCTTAAAACGGTGCTGCGCTTCAACAGCGCCGAACTCTATCTGGCACTGAACAAAGACGTCCCGGACGAAGTGGTGACCAAGCTGCAAACCGCGCTCGACGCCATGCGCAAGGAAGGCGTGGTGGATGACATCATGGCTAATTACCTCTGACACCCAGTTATCAGACATCCAGTTATCAACATGTGGGAGTGAGCCTGCTCGCGATGGGGCCGTGTCAGACGACATGATTGTTGTTTGATAGACCGCTATCGCGAGCAGGCTCACTCCTACAGTTGGTTTTGTGCGGTGGCGAATTAGCGGTACACCCCATCTTTACCATGCGCGGCAGTGGCTCGATTGCTGCGCACGCTGATCATCAGTTTGATGTCGATCCAGTCAATTCCCTGAGCTTTCAGCTTCGGCATCTCGCGCTCCAGCACCGCCAGCGTCTGCGGATACGGGTGGCCGATCATCACCGCCGAACCCTGCTTTTTTGCCAGGCTGATCGCCGTCTGCAGTTGCGTGAAAATCGCCGCTTCGGTGCGTTCATCGTCGAGGAACACATCCCGAGAGACGCTCGCCAGACCAATCTTCTGCGCCTCGGCCGCGCCGACCGTTTGTGCGCTGGTGCGGCTGTCGACGAAGAATTTGTGGCGGCGCTGCAACTCCGCCATCAGCCATGCCATCGCCGGTTGCTGCGCGGTCATGCGGCTGCCCATGTGGTTGTTGATGCCGGCGGTGTAGGGCACCGCTTTAAACGCTGCGTTGAGGCGTTTTTCGAGTTCTTCGAGGGGCAACTCGGGATGCCAGGCAAACGGGCCGGTGGCCGGGTCCATGGGCATGTGCAGGATGACGATTTTGCCGGCGCGATGGGCTTCGCGGGCGAATTCGGCGGCGTGCGGGGTGTCGGGCATGATCGCCGTCGTCACCGGGCCGGGGAGGGCGAGCACACGACGATCCCGGGGCAGGTTCTGCCCCAGGTCATCGATGATCAGCGTCAGGTAGGCTTTGTGTGGCGCCGTGATGGTGGCGGACGCTGCGTGAGCAACACCCGCCAGACAGCACAGCAGCGCCAGGATAATCCGCAGGTGCATCTCAGCGGCCGGACGTAATGCTCAGCCCTTTGAGCAGGCTCAGAGCCTGGGCCAGTTGATAGTCGTCATCCTGCGGCATGGCTTTGGCCTTGCTGCTGGAGGTCGGTTTGTCGGCACCGCCGTTGCCATTGCCCAGGTGACCTTGCAGATCGGCTTCTTTGAAGTACTCGCCGTCCTGCTCGTTGGTGATCTTGGCTTTGCGCACTTCGATGTCCGGGACGATGCCCTGAGCCTGAATCGAGCGACCGTTCGGCGTGTAATACAGCGCCGTGGTGATCTTCAAGGCGCGGTCGTTGTTCAGCGGCAGCACGGTTTGTACCGAGCCCTTGCCGAAACTGGTGGTGCCCATGACCACCGCGCGTTTCTGGTCCTGCAACGCGCCAGCGACAATTTCCGACGCCGAGGCACTGCCGCCGTTGATCAGCGCGACCATTGGCACGGCTTCGCTTTCGTCCTTGCCGGTCGCCGAGAAGCGCAGTTCGGAGTTGGCGATGCGGCCCTTGGTGTAGACGATCAGGCCTTTGGTGATGAAGTGGTCAACCACTTCGACCGCCGCTTGCAGCACGCCGCCCGGGTTGTTGCGCAGGTCGAGAATGATGCCGTTGAGCTTCTTGCCGTTGTCCTTGCGCAACTTGGCGAGGGCCTTGGAGACCTCTTCGCCGGTCTTGACCTGGAACTGGGTGATGCGGATGTAGCCGTAGCCGGATTCCAGCAACTGCGCCTTGACGCTCTTGACCTGGATGATGGCGCGGGTCAGCACCACGTCGAAAGGCGTGCCGCCGTCGCGAACCAGGGTCAGAGTGATTTTCTGGCCGATCTTGCCGCGCATCTTGTCGACCGCTTCGGTCATGGTCTGGCCGCGAGTCGGTGCGCCGTTGATCTTGACGATGAAGTCGCCGGCCTGAATGCCAGCCTTGGACGCCGGAGTGTCATCGATTGGCGAGACGACTTTGATGAAGCCGTCTTCGGCGCCGACTTCAATGCCCAGGCCGCCGAACTCACCGCTGGTGCTCTCCTGCAGCTCCGCGAAGTCTTCCGGGCCAAGGTAGGCGGAGTGCGGATCGAGGTTGCTGAGCATGCCTTTGATGGCATTTTCCAGCAGGGTCTTGTCGTCTACCGGTTCGACATACGCCGCTTTGATCCGGTCCATGACCTCGGCAAAGGTGCGCAACTCTTCCAGCGGCAATGGCGCCTTGGTGGTTGCCGCGGTGCCCGCAGGTGCAGGTGCTGGCGCAGCCGCCGGAGCAGGCTGAGCGGCGAACGCCAGCGGCGCGCCGATCACCAGGGCGATCGTCAGGGCCAGCGAGGTAAGGCGGGACAAATGCAGCATGTCGAACGAACTCCTAATGTAGGTGACTCAACGCCTATCCTTGCGCGCGGCACCATTGCGCCGGATCACTCGGGTGACCCTGCTGACGAATTGCGAAATACAACGCCGGCGTGTCCTGCCCGCCACTGTTCCCGACAGTGGAAATGGACTCACCGGCTTTAACCACATCACCCGCAGACTTGAGCAGCGTCTGGTTGTGACCATAAAGACTCAAAAAACCGTTGCCGTGATCGAGGATCACCAGCAGCCCGGCGCCGCGCAACCAGTCGGCGAACACCACGCGACCACCGTGCACGGCATGCACCTGGCTGCCGGCGGAGGCGCTGATCATCACGCCGTCCCACTTGGTCCGGACGTCATCGCCGCGGCTCTCGCCGAAGCGCGCCAACAGTCGACCATCAACCGGCCATGGAAGTTTGCCGCGGGTCGAAGCAAATGCGCCGCCAAAGGTCTCGCCGGAACTTGAAACCAGCGCGCCAGGTGTCGATTTGACGGGTTTGCGTGGGGCATCAGTATTGGCGTTGGCCTGTTCCTGAGCCTCACGTAAACGCTTTTTTTCGGCTTCCTGCTGGGCGATCAGCGCTTTTTGCCGCGCTTCTTCTGCCTCACGGGCCTGACGGGCCAGGGTTTCTTCGATGGTTTTAAGGACTTTAGACAGGTCTGCCTGATCCTGCTCGCGGGCGGCGAGTTTCTGATCGCGCGCCTTCACGTCGCTGCTCAGCTTGGCCAAGACTTGCTGGCGTTCCTGGCGGACTTTTTCGAGTTCGTCGCGCTGACTGTCGAGGCTGCTTTTCTGCACCAGCAACTGCGCCTGCTGCAGGCCGATGTCTTTTTCGACATTGGCCAATTGGCGCAGGGTTTCGTTGAAATTCTTCAGCTGCTCCAGGCGCGCCTGGCTCAGGTAGTCGTAATAAGTCAGGGTGCGGGCAAATTTTTCCGGGTTCTGCTGGTTGAGCAGCAGTTTCAGGTACTCCTGACGCCCGTTCTGGTAGGCCGCGCGGGCCTGAATGGCGATCAGTCGTTGTTGTTCAGTGCGCGCGCTCTGGAGTTTTTTTTTCTCGGCATCGAGTCGCTGCAGCTCGGATTCGCTTTTCTTCAGCTCTTTTTGCAGAGCATCGACCTGCTTCTCGAGCTTGCCCATCTCGGTCTCGGTGCCCTTGAGATCTTTCTGCACACCGGATTTTTCTTCCTGCAGCTTGCCCAGCAGTTTTTTCAGCTCGGCAATGTCCTGACGCGTCGCGTCCAACTGTTGTTGGGTTTGCGCGCGCTCATCAGCAAAGGCTGGCTGGAGCAGGCAAGTCAGGGCAAGGGCTATCAGGACGCGAAGCATAGAGGCGGGCGACACCAGGGAAAGGGACGGCCTAGTATGCCCGCCAAGCGCTGCAAAAAAAACGCCCAATTGGGACTGTGTGATAACCGGAGCAGCGTTAACCCTGAAAACACCCCAAAACCAATGTGGGAGCGAGCTTGCTCGCGATGGCGGCCTGACATTCAACAGGGTTGTTGGCTGTCAGATTGCTATCGCGAGCAAGCTCGCTCCCACAGGGTTTTTCGCTGTTTTGGAGGCCGATTACACGAGGATCGAGGTGCCGGTCATTTCCGCCGGTTTCTCCAGGCCCATCAACATCAGCATGGTTGGTGCGACGTCCGCCAATACACCGCCATCGCGCACTTTGAAGTCACGCTTGCCGACATAGATGAACGGCACCGGCTCGGTGGTGTGCGCGGTGTGCGCCTGATGGGTTTCTTCGTCGGACATCTTCTCGCAGTTGCCGTGGTCGGCGGTGATCAGCGCTTCGCCGCCAACCTTTTCCAGTGCCTCGACGATGCGGCCAACGCACAGGTCCAGGCATTCCACGGCTTTCACCGCTGCTTCGAGATTGCCGCTGTGGCCGACCATGTCGCCGTTGGCGTAGTTGACCACGATCACGTCAAACCGCTGGTTTTCGATGGCCTCGACGATGCGGTCGGTGACTTCCGGCGCGCTCATTTCCGGCTGCAAGTCGTAAGTGGCGACTTTCGGCGACGGGATCAGAATGCGTTCTTCGCCCGGGAATGGTTCTTCGCGGCCGCCGGAGAAGAAGAAGGTCACGTGCGCGTATTTTTCGGTTTCGGCGATGCGCAGTTGGGTCTTGCCGTTTTTCGCCAGGTAATCGCCCAGCACGTTCTCCAGGCTGCCGGCGGCGAACGCGGACGGCGCAGGAATGCTGGCGGCGTATTGGGTCAGCATGACGAAACCGGCCAGTTGCGGCTGGCGCGCGCGTTGGAAGTCATGGAAATCGTCTTCGACGAAGACGCGGGTCAGTTCGCGGGCGCGGTCGGCGCGGAAGTTCATGAACACCACGGCGTCGCCGTCTTCGACTTTGACCGGCTCGCCGATGGAGGTGGCTTTGACGAATTCGTCGCTCTCGCCACGTTCATACGCCGCTTGCAGACCTTCTTGTGCGGTAGCGGCGTTGAACTGGCCATTGCCGTCGACAATCAGGTTGTATGCCTGCTCGACGCGGTCCCAGCGATTGTCGCGGTCCATGGCAAAGTAGCGGCCGACGATGCTGGCGATCCGGCCTTTGCCCAGGGCTTCGAAGGTTGCGTCGAGCAGTTCAATCGACGACTCGGCGCTTTTTGGCGGGGTGTCACGCCCATCGAGGAAGGCGTGCAGGTAGATTTTTTCAGCGCCGCGCTTGAACGCCAGTTCGGCCATCGCGACCAAGTGATCCTGGTGGCTGTGAACGCCGCCATCGGACAGCAGGCCCATGAAGTGCACGGCTTTGCCGGCAGCCACGGCTTTATCGACAGCGGCGCAGATGGTCGGGTTTTCGAAGAACTCGCCGTCGCGGATCGATTTGGTCACGCGCGTGAAGTCCTGATACACCACGCGGCCCGCCCCGAGGTTCATGTGGCCGACTTCGGAGTTGCCCATTTGCCCGTCCGGCAGGCCGACGTCCATGCCGCTGCCCGAGATCAGGCCGTTCGGCACCGTAGCGCTGAGGCGATCGAGCACAGGCTTGTTGGCCGAGTACACGGCGTTGGCTTCGTGGCTCTCACTGTGACCGAAGCCGTCGAGAATCATCAGGACCAAAGGTTTAGGCGTGGTAGTCATGGAATCCACTCGTGGCTGAGTTAAAAAGAGGGCGATGCAAAAAGGGAGTGGCAGTTTAAAGCTAAGTTCACATCACGTCACCGCCGGACGGGGTTTGGCCCGCCATAGGGCCTGTGTATACTGGCCCACTTTTCACGCCCTGGAACCACCTTAAATGCTTGATCACCTGATTGCATTTGCCACCACCCACTATTTGCTGGCCGGTATTTTCGTTCTTCTGCTGGCTCTGCTGATCGCCCATGAGATGAAAGGTGGCGGCCGTAGCCTGAGCACCGGTGAACTGACCGGGCTGGTCAACAAGGACGCAGGCGTGGTGATCGACATTCGTTCGGCCAAGGATTTCGCCGCCGGTCACATTGTTGGCGCGCTGAACATTCCCCACGACAAGCTGACTGCGCGTGTCGGCGAGCTGAACAAGCACAAGGACAAGACCATCATCCTGGTCGACGCCCAAGGCCAGACTGCCGGCACCCACGCTCGCGAACTGATGAAATCCGGCTTCACCGCCGCCAAGCTGTCAGGCGGGATTTCCAGCTGGAAGGGCGACAACCTGCCATTGGTGAAGTGACATGAGCAACGTCGTCGTCTATTCCAGCGATTACTGCCCTTACTGCTCGCGAGCCAAGTACCTGCTCGAGAACAAAGGCGTGGCCTTCGAAGAGATCAAGGTCGATGGCAAGCCGCAGGTGCGCGCCGCAATGGCTCAGAAGGCGGGGCGCACGTCCGTGCCGCAAATCTGGATCGGCGAGCGCCACATCGGTGGCTGTGATGATTTGTTTGCCCTTGAGCGCGCCGGTAAGCTCGACGCCTTGCTCAAGGCCTGAACGCCTTCCCTACACGACCCCAAGATCAGAAAGGATCTGAGATGACTGACCAACAGAACACTGCAGCTAGCGAAGAAGAAACCGCACCGCAATTCTCCTTGCAGCGCATCTACGTACGTGACTTGTCCTTCGAAGCCCCGAAAAGCCCGGCGATCTTCCGCCAGCAGTGGGAGCCGAGTGTCGGTCTGGATCTCAATACCCGTCAAAAAGCCCTGGAAGGCGACTTCCACGAAGTCGTGCTGACCTTGTCGGTTACCGTGAAAAACGGTGAGAACGGCGAAGTGGCGTTCATCGCTGAAGTGCAACAGGCCGGGATCTTCCTGATCAAGAACCTCGACGACGCTTCGATGAGCCACACCCTCGGCGCGTTCTGCCCGAACATCCTGTTCCCGTACGCTCGCGAAACCCTGGACAGCCTGGTTACTCGCGGCTCGTTCCCGGCGCTGATGCTGGCTCCAGTGAACTTCGACGCGCTGTACGCCCAGGAACTGCAACGCATGCAGGCGGCTGGCGAGACTCCATCCGTTCAATAAGCGTTCGGCAACACCCATGTGGGAGCGAGCTTGCTCGCGAATAGGGAGTGTCAGGTGACATCTAAGTCGTCTGACACACCGCTTTCGCGAGCAAGCTCGCTCCCACATTTGTTTGAGGTTACTTGAAACCGAGTTGGCGCCAGCCTTCGTAGACCGCGACGGCCACGGTGTTAGACAGGTTCAGGCTGCGGCAGCCTTCGCGCATCGGCAGGCGCAGGCGCTGGTCGCCGGGCAGGGCGTCGAGCACTTCTGCTGGCAGGCCACGGCTCTCCGGGCCGAACAGGAACGCGTCGCCCTCGGCGAAACTGACATCATGAAACGGCCGCGAGCCCTTGGTGGTGAACGCGAACAGCCGTGGATGACCGAGGCTTTCCAGGCAACTGGCGAGGTCGGCATGGCGCTGCAGGGTGGCGTACTCGTGGTAATCGAGGCCGGCCCGGCGCAGGCGCTTGTCGTCCATCTCGAAGCCCAGCGGCTCGATCAAATGCAGGTGGCAGCCACTGTTGGCGCACAGCCTGATAACGTTGCCGGTATTCGGCGGAATTTCTGGTTGGAAGAGGATGACGTGAAACATGCACGGCTCCGAAGGTAAAGATGAGCGGCATTCTACGCCGCCCGTGGACAACCGTTCGAAACTATTCCCGCGTGTCATCGGATCGCTGGCGATTGTCGGCGTGATGGTCGGGTTGATGATCGGCCGCCTGACCACGCCAGACCCGACCGAGTTGCAGCAGGTCGAGGTGACTGGCGACGGTTTGGTGGTGTGGTTCAACAATGAACCGAAGACCCACGGCGAGATTATCGACGGCAGCGTCGCGTTGTTGTTCAGTGCTGAAGGCAAGGCGCAGAAGGGTCAGCTCAAGCTCAACGGCAAAGACGTGAACTGGCGAGTGCGTTTGAGTGATGGGGGGTTGTTGCTGACGCTGGTGGCGGCCCGGCCACTGCAAGGCGAGTGGGTCGGTAGCGAGGTCGATGACCGCTGGCGGCTGGAGATCCATCTCCGAGAGCAATAAAAGAGGGAATCCCCGGCCTGCCTGTACCAAGGTTCCCAAAACGGCAGGGACTCGCCAATGGCTGCGAGTCCCGGTGTAAAGAAGGAACCCTTGACCTGCCTGTATCAAGGGCCCCAAACGGGTGGGCTCGTCGCTAAGCGGTGTGAGCCCGATGTAAAGAGGGGAATCCCCGGCCTGCCTGTACCAAGGTCCCCGAAACCGGTGAGTGAACTGAATCACTGAATGGACTATTGCAGGGGGCGTGCCAGGTTTTGCCAAATTGCTGCAGAAAGCTCTGATGAAACGCTCAAAGCCCCGTAATCCGGGGCTTTTGTATTTTTGTTGGGTGGGTTTTCCAACGATTGACGACGGGGTTTCAGACGAGTAGCTGTGCGCGATTGCGGGTCATCGTGCATTGGTGCGGTGCATGAGGGGGACTGCGGTGGACAAAGGAACGAGGGCTGATCCAAAGTCCACCCCTCACCCTAACCCTCTCCCCAGAGGGGTGAGGGGACTGGCCGAGTTGTTGTTTTGAGTTGCATCGACTTGGGATATCGAGGCGAATTCAGGATGTGAAAGCCATGGAGATCAGCTCCCTTTCCCCTCTCCCCAGAGGGGTGAGGGGACCGACCGAGTTGTTTTTTGATTTGCATCGACCTGGGATATCGAGGCGAATTCACAATGTGAAAGCCATGGCGATCGGCTCCCTTTCCCCTCTCCCCAGAGGGGTGAGGGGACTGATCGAGTTGCTGTTTTGAGTTGCATCGACCTGGAATATCGAGGCGAATTCAGGATGTGAAAGCCATGGAGATCGGCTCCCTTTCCCCTCTCCCCTTTGGGGAGAGGGCTGGGGTGAGGGGCTGGTTTTTGAAGGCGACGCAGGCTTTGAGCGAATCGGGATTAACCCTCTTCGCCCTCATCATCATCCCCACCATCGACCTTCATCCCCAGTTCCTTGATCTTGCGCGTCAGGGTATTACGCCCCCAACCCAGCAACACCGCAGCATCACGTCGACGGCCAGCCGTGTGCTTGAGCGCGGTCTCGATCATGATCCGCTCGAACGCCGGCACTGCGCTGTCGAGCAAACTCGACTGGCCGCGCGCCAACGCCTGATCGGCCCACTGGCGCAGCGCTTGCTCCCAGTTGGTCACCGGCGCCGAATCCTGTGGCAGGTTCAACAGCTCTGGCGGCAGGTCGCTGATGTGCACTTCGCGACCCGAAGCCATCACCGTGATCCAGCGGCAGGTGTTTTCCAGCTGCCGCACGTTGCCGCCCCACGGCAGATTCTTCAGGTATTCCTCGGTTTCGCTTTTCAGCAGTTTCGGCTCGACCGCCAGTTCCTGCGCGGCGCGGCTGAGGAAGTGCTTGGCCAGCGTCGGGATGTCTTCGCGACGGTCCGACAGCCGTGGGATGTGAATGCGGATCACGTTGAGGCGGTGGAACAAGTCTTCACGGAATTTCCCGGCGTGCACCAGAGTTTCCAGATTCTGGTGCGTCGCGGCGATGATCCGCACATCGACCTTGACTGGCGTGTGACCGCCGACCCGGTAAAACTCGCCGTCCGCCAATACGCGCAGCAAACGCGTCTGCGTGTCGGCCGGCATGTCGCCGATTTCATCAAGGAACAACGTGCCGCCGTCAGCCTGTTCAAAACGCCCGCGACGCAGGTTGGCCGCGCCGGTGAAGGCGCCTTTCTCATGGCCGAACAGTTCGGATTCCATCAAGTCTTTGGGGATCGCCGCCATGTTCAGCGCAATGAACGGCGAGGCCGCGCGCGGACTGTGACGGTGCAGGGCGTGGGCGACCAGTTCTTTACCGGTGCCGGATTCGCCGTTGATCAGCACGGTGATGTTGGAGTGGCTCAAGCGCCCGATGGCGCGAAACACTTCCTGCATCGCCGGCGCTTCGCCGATGATTTCCGGGGTGCGAGTCAGCGCGACCGGCACTTCCAGGCCTTGCTGTTCCTGCGCGTGCTGGTTCGCGCGCTTGACCAGCGACACCGCTTCATCGACGTCGAACGGCTTGGGCAGGTACTCGAACGCGCCGCCCTGATAGGACGCGACAGCGCTGTCCAGATCGGAGTGCGCGGTCATGATGATCACTGGCAGCCGTGGGTGTTGTTCGCGAATCCGCGCCAGCAAGTCCAGACCACTGGCGCCCGGCATGCGGATGTCGGAGATGATCACGTCCGGCTGCTGGCGCGCCAGGCGGCTCATCACGCCATCGGCGCTGTCGAAGCTTTGCGTGGTCATGCCTTCCTGCTGCAAGGCTTTTTCCAGGACCCAACGGATTGAACGGTCGTCATCGACGATCCACACGGTTTCACTACGGCTCATGTCGATGTGGCTCCTTGTTCCAGTGGCAGAAAGATCGAGAAAGTGGTGTGGCCTGGGTGGCTGTCACACTCGATCAGGCCCTGGTGCTGGCTGATGATGTTCTGAGTAATGGCCAGGCCGAGCCCGGTACCGTCCGGGCGGCCGCTGACCATTGGGAAGAAAATGGTGTCCTGCAATTCGGCAGGGATGCCCGGGCCGTTGTCGATGATCTCGATCTTGGTCACCAGGCGATGGCGCACGTGGCCGATGGTGAATTGGCGCATCGCGCGGGTGCGCAAACTGATGCGGCCCAGGCGCAATTCGTTCTGGCTGCTGATGGCTTGCATCGCGTTGCGCACAATATTCAGCACCGCTTGAATCATCTGTTCACGATCAATCAGCACGTCGGGAATGCTCGGGTCGTAGTCGCGCACCAAGGTGATGCAACCCTGGCTTTCGGCTTCGACCAGATGCGAAACGCGCTCCAGCACTTCGTGAATGTTGCACATCGCCAGGGACGGCAACTTGTTCGAGCCGAGCATGCGATCAACCAGATTACGCAGGCGGTCGGCCTCTTCGATGATCACGTTGGTGTAATCGCGCAGGCTCTCTTCCGGCAGTTCGCGGGCGAGCAATTGCGCGGCGCCACGAATCCCGCCCAGGGGGTTCTTGATCTCGTGGGCGAGGCCGCGCACCAGCATTTTGCTGGTTTCCTGTTTCGACAGCTGCGCCTCTTCCTTGGTGATGCGCAGCAAGCGGTCACGCGGGTGCACTTCCAGCAATAACAGCGTGTCGCCATTACTGAGGATCGGCGTCACCGCGTAATCCACGGTCAATGTCTGGCCGGTAAGGGCGGTGAGCATCGCTTCGCGTTTGGTGAACGGGTGCGCCTGCTCGACGGCCTGACGCAGGGAATTCAACGCTTCAGTCGATTCGGTGAACAACTCACTGATGAACTGCCCATGGCTGCGCTGGCCGCTGATGGCCAGGAGCATCTCCGCCGCCGGGTTCATGTACTCCAGACGCAATTGGGCGTCGAGCAGGATGGTGGCGGTGGTCAGGTTGTCGAGTAATAGCCGATGCAGTGCGTCGCTAATGGTCATCCGGACCTCTTTTGGAGCGGGGCGCGCGCAAGAAATGCGCGCTGATACGGGGAAAATGCAAAAACCAAACCAAAGCTCCGAAAAGAAGCGTTTAACGCTTGAAACGGGCGTTTAGCGCTCGATCTCGTGGCGTTCTGCCAGCTGTTGCGGGTAGTTTCGAACCAAAATGGGCTGGCATGTGGGAACCGTGCAACCGTTTGCACCAACATAGTGCGCAAACCTGAACGGCTTTAAAAGAACCGGAAGAACGGATTTTTTTCTTCGGGCGGTTTGTCCTTGAGCGGACATTCCGGGCGTTGCCCGTAGTCGGTGAGGGCGCAGGGTTTGACCTGGCGCTTCTGCGCCAGTGAGATGCGCAACATGTGGAACGGTTGATTGGCCGTGCGTTCGACCGTGCGGCCCTGCGCGTCGAGGATTTCCACGGAGAGGTTATGGCTGCCACGGTCGATATTACTCAAGGCGAACACCGGGCTCGGGCCGGGTTCGGCGGTGGCTTTGCCGTCGAGTAACAAACGGTAGCGATGACCGCGTTGCAATCCGGGTTCGCTGGTAACGCTGACGATCAATTCGCCGGCGCTGCTGCGCAGGGTGGCGTCCGGTTCCGGCACTAAAACCCGCAGCATGTCGTAGCGAAATGGCGCGGGCTCGGCAGTTTTTTGTGCGGCGGTGACTGGCGCTGCGCTGGTCGGGTTGGCGGTCATGCGATTGCTGGTGGCGAGCGGCACGCGTTTGGCGTTGCCGTGCCCGGGCTGGTCGGTGAAGACGCGATTGCCTTGTTTGTCGACGTAGGTGTAGACGTCGGCCATGGCCGTGGAGGTCATCGCCAGCAGGCTGAGAATCAGCAGCCAACGCTTCAATTGGTATGCACCCGCTGCACGGTGAAGGTGACGAACGGGCTCTGCTGGATCACGGTGTCGCCACTGATCACCTGGACCGCGAGACTGTGTTCGCCGCGGTCGATGTTGACCAGTTGCAGGATCGGCACGTTGCTCGGCTGGCCGTAAGGTTCTTCATCGAGCAACAACCTGAACAACTGCCCACCTTGCAGTCGCGGTTTGATCAACACGCTGACGGTGAAAGTGCCGTTGTTGGCGCGCAGCGCTTCGGTGGTCGGCAGCCCGGTCAATTCCAGCACCTCGTAGGCGTTGCCGGGTTGTTCGCGGGTCGAGGTTTGATTCGCCGGGGCGGCAGGCGCTTGGGGTTCGACACTGTTGAGCGGCGGCAACTCGACCGGCTGCGCCTGCACACCATCGGGCGGCTGGTTGCTGTACGCGGTGTTGCCATCGGCGTCAGTGTATTTGTAGATCTGCGCTGCGGCGGGCAGGGCGATCAGCAGCAACATCAAAAGAAAACCACGACCCATAAAATCGACCAGAAGCGAAAGCGTTGGCTTGCAGCATAGGTCAGGGCTGGCGATAGACCCAAGTCGTTAACATTTGGCGATGAATTTTTGTCGGGTTGAAGATCGACCCCTCACCCCAACCCTCTCCCCAGAGGGGAGAGGGGGAAAGGGAGCCGATCTTCATGTTTTTCAGATTCTGAGTTCAGCTGAGTCTTTCAGGTCGCTGTATTTAGAACACGCAACTCGGTCGGGCCCCTCTACCCCTTGGGGAGAGGGGCGGATCTTGAGGCTGGCTCCCCTATTCAAATTATTCACGGGCATAAAAAAGGCCTCCCGAAGGAGGCCTCTTTTTGTCGCGCCGCGGGCAGCGGCGCTACCGGATCAGCAGCTGTAGTACAGCTCGTATTCCAGTGGGTGTACGAAGGTGCGGACCTTGATTTCTTCTTCGCTTTTCAGAGCGATGTAAGCGTCGATGAAGTCGTCGGAGAACACGCCGCCCTTGGTCAGGAACGCGCGGCCCTTGTCCAGCTCTTCCAGGGCTTCTTTCAGGCTGCCGCAAACTTGTGGGATCTCTTTCGCCTCTTCAGGCGGCAGGTCGTACAGGTTTTTGTCAGCAGCATCGCCAGGGTGGATCTTGTTCTGGATGCCGTCCAGGCCAGCCATCAACAGTGCAGCAAAGCCCAGGTACGGGTTGGCTGCCGGATCCGGGAAGCGTGCTTCGATACGGCGAGCGCGCGGGCTCGACACGTAAGGAATACGGATCGACGCGGAACGGTTGCGAGCCGAGTAGGCCAGCATTACCGGTGCTTCGAAACCTGGGACCAGACGCTTGTAAGAGTTGGTCGACGGGTTGGTGAAGCCGTTCAGTGCCTTACCGTGCTTGATGATGCCGCCGATGAAGTACAGAGCGGTGTCGGACAGGCCGGCATAACCTTCGCCAGCGAAGGTGTTCTTGCCATCTTTGGCGATGGACAAGTGCACGTGCATACCCGAACCGTTATCGCCGTACAAAGGCTTAGGCATGAAGGTCGCGGTGCGGCCGTAAGCGTCAGCCACGTTGTGTACGCAATACTTCAGGGTCTGAACTTCGTCAGCCTTGGCTACCAGAGTGTTGAACTTCACACCGATTTCGTTCTGGCCGGCAGTGGCCACTTCGTGGTGGTGAACTTCGATGACCAGGCCCATTTCTTCCATGGCGTTGCACATGGAGGTACGGATTTCGTGGTCGTGGTCGAATGGCGGAACCGGGAAGTAGCCACCTTTGATGCCTGGACGGTGGCCGCGGTTGCCGCCTTCCACGTCCTGGTCGGACATCCACGAACCTTGTTCGGAGAAGATTTTGAACATCGAGCCGGAGATGTCGGACTTGAACTTCACTTCGTCGAAGATGAAGAACTCTGGCTCCGGGCCAACGAATACGGTGTCACCGATACCGGTCGACTTCAGGTATTCCTCGGCACGCTTGGCGATCGCACGTGGGTCGCGGTCGTAGCCTTGCATGGTCGACGGCTCGATCACGTCGCAGACCAGAATCAGGGTCGGCTCTTCGGTGAACGGGTCGAGCACAGCGGTGCTGTCGTCCGGCATCAGGATCATGTCGGAGGCTTCGATGCCTTTCCAGCCAGCAATGGAGGAACCGTCGAACATTTTGCCTTCTTCGAAGAAAGCGTCATCCAGCGCGTCGCGAGCCGGCATGGTCACGTGGTGCTGAGTGCCTTTGGTGTCCGTGAAGCGCAGATCAATCCACTTGACGTCATGATCTTTGATGAGTTGAACCGACTTCGACATAGTGTCCTCCGGGTGGCTTCGGGCTTTGGTAGTGGATGGCCCTGAAATATGAGTGATGCCGGCGCGAATACTCTGCCAAGGCAACCTGCCTCACAAGGGAGCAAATTGCATGCCAGTGCCCCACCATGGGTTTTTTGCGCCAAATTCAGGCTTATAGAGGTGCAATTTGCCGCAAAGGTCAAATAAGCGCCCCCTAATGTAGCGTCTTATTCGATAAATGACCCGTTTTGGTGCGCGCAAAACCTTCTGCATATTAACTGGTTAAACCTTGAGCAATTTCCGCTATAATCCGCGCCCCCCTTTTTCGGCTGGCCCAGCGCGCGCTGTTTTCATGAAACTAATCGTAAAAGTCTTCCCCGAGATCACCATCAAGAGCCGCCCGGTACGGATGCGTTTCATCCGCCAGTTGGCCAAGAACATCCGTGCCGTGCTCCGCGATCTGGACCCGGCTGTGGTGGTGAACGGCGTGTGGGACAACCTCGAACTGGAAACCCGCGTCAGCGAGCCCAAAGCCCTGAAGGAAATGACCGAGCGCCTTAGCTGCATGCCGGGCATCGCGCATTTCCTGCAGGTCGATGAATACCCGTTGGGTGACTTCGACGACATCGTCGCCAAGTGCAAACAGCACTACGGCGATGCGCTGGCGGGGAAGGTTTTTTCGGTGCGTTGCAAGCGCGGCGGGCATCACACCTTTTCGTCCATGGACGTCGAGAAATACGTCGGCAGCCAACTGCGTCGTCAGTGCGGCGCCGCCGGGATTTCCCTGAAAGAGCCGGAAATCGAAGTTCGCATGGAAATTCGCGACCAACGGTTGTATGTAATCCACAGCCAGCACAACAGCATCGGCGGTTATCCGCTGGGAGCGCTGGAACAGACGCTTGTATTGATGTCCGGCGGCTTTGACTCGACAGTCGCCGCCTACCAGATCATGCGTCGCGGTCTGATGAGCCATTTCTGCTTCTTTAATCTGGGCGGACGTGCCCACGAACTGGGCGTCATGGAAGTCGCGCACTTCATCTGGAAGAAGTACGGCAGCTCCCAACGCGTGTTATTTGTCAGTGTGCCGTTCGAGGAAGTCCTGGGAGAAATTCTCGGGAAAGTCGATAACAGTCATATGGGCGTAGTTTTGAAGCGTATGATGTTGCGCGCTGCGTCGAAGATTGCCGATCGGCTGGACATTGATGCGCTGGTGACCGGTGAAGCGATCTCCCAGGTGTCGAGCCAGACGTTGCCGAACCTGTCGTTGATCGACTGTGTGACCGAGAAGCTGGTCTTGCGCCCGCTGATCGCCAGTCACAAGCAGGACATCATCGACCAGGCCAACGAAATCGGCACCGCCGACTTCGCCAAGCACATGCCCGAATACTGCGGGGTCATCTCGGTGAACCCCAAGACCCACGCCAAGCGCAACCGCGTGGAGTACGAAGAACAACAGTTCGACATGGCCATCCTCGAGCGTGCGCTCGAAAACGCCAAACTGGTGCCGATCGATCGCGTGATCGACGAATTGGGCCAGGACTTGCAGATCGAAGAAGTCAGCGAAGCACTGGCGGGCCAGATCATCATCGACATCCGTCACCCGGATGGCGCTGAAGACGAGCCGCTGGAAATCGCTGGCATTGAGGTACAGACGATGCCGTTTTATGCATTGAACGCTCGTTTCAAGGAACTGGACCCTACTCGCCAGTACCTGCTGTATTGCGACAAAGGCGTGATGAGTCGCCTGCATGCCCACCATTTGCTCAGTGAGGGGCATGCCAATGTGCGCGTTTATCGACCGAGCTAAGTGCCCGGGGCTGTTTGCCTGTGGCCTGCGTCACCGGCCCCCCGACGCCGCCGTCAAGCTGTAACGGCTTTGCCGGACTCTACTGTTAATCGCTGCCAAGACTTGTCAGCACACCGAATCCTCTGATCGAGATACACAAGTGATCGAAAATCTACGCAACATCGCCATCATTGCTCACGTTGACCACGGTAAAACCACCCTGGTAGACAAACTCTTGCGTCAATCCGGCACCCTGGAGCGCAACGAGCTCAACGACGAGCGCGTGATGGACTCCAACGACCAGGAGAAAGAGCGCGGTATTACCATTCTGGCGAAAAACACCGCCATCAACTGGAACGGCTACCACATCAACATCGTGGACACCCCGGGCCACGCCGACTTCGGCGGCGAAGTTGAACGCGTAATGTCGATGGTCGACTCCGTTCTGCTGCTGGTTGACGCTCAAGACGGCCCTATGCCGCAAACCCGTTTCGTGACCAAGAAGGCTTTCGAAGCCGGCCTGCGTCCGATCGTGGTAATCAACAAGGTTGACCGTCCAGGCGCGCGTCCGGACTGGGTTCTGGACCAGATCTTCGACCTGTTCGACAACCTCGGTGCTACCGAAGAACAGCTGGACTTCAAAGTCGTCTACGCCTCGGCCCTGAACGGCATTGCCGGTCTGGAACACACCGACATGGCTGAAGACATGACCCCGCTGTACCAGTCGATCGTCGACAACGTACCAGCGCCTAAAGTCGACCGCGATGGTCCGTTCCAGATGCAAATCTCGGCACTGGACTACAACAGCTTCCTGGGTGTTATCGGCGTTGGCCGTATCGCTCGTGGCCGCATCAAGCCGAACACTCCGGTTGTCGCTATCGACGCCGACGGCAAGAAGCGTAACGGTCGTATCCTGAAGCTGATGGGTCACCACGGTCTGCACCGTATCGACGTTGACGAAGCAGCTGCCGGCGACATCGTCTGCATCAGCGGCTTCGACCAGCTGTTCATCTCCGACACTCTGTGCGACCCACTGAACGTCGAAGCGATGAAGCCGCTGACCGTTGACGAACCAACCGTTTCCATGACTTTCCAGGTAAACGACTCGCCTTTCTGCGGTAAAGAAGGCAAGTTCGTGACGTCCCGTAACATCAAGGAACGTCTTGACAAAGAACTGCTCTACAACGTTGCTCTGCGCGTTGAAGAAGGCGACACCGCTGACAAGTTCAAAGTCTCCGGTCGTGGCGAGCTGCACTTGTCCGTACTGATCGAAACCATGCGTCGCGAAGGCTTCGAAATGGGTGTTGGTCGTCCGGAAGTGATCATCCGTATGGTTGACGGCGTCAAGCACGAACCGTACGAAAACGTGACCATCGACCTGCCGGAAGAATCGCAAGGTTCGATCATGGAACAGATCGGTATCCGTAAAGGCGACCTGACCAACATGGTTCCGGATGGCAAGGGCCGTGTGCGCCTTGAGTACAACATCCCGGCTCGTGGCTTGATCGGTTTCCGTAACGAGTTCCTGACCCTGACCTCCGGTGCAGGCATCCTGACCTCGATCTTCGACCGTTACGACGTGATGAAGTCCGGCGACATGTCCGGCCGTCAGAACGGCGTGCTGGTTTCGGTTGCTACCGGTAAGGCTCTGACTTACTCGCTGGAAACCCTGCAAGCTCGCGGCAAACTGTTCCTGGGTCACGGCGAAGACGTGTACGAAGGCCAAATCGTCGGCATCAACAGCCGCGACAACGACCTGGGCGTCAACCCAACCAAAGGCAAGAAGCTCGACAACATGCGTGCCTCGGGTAAAGACGAAACCATCGCTTTGGTTCCGCCTATCCGTTTCACCCTGGAGCAAGCTCTGGAATTCGTTCAAGAAGACGAATTGTGCGAAGTCACTCCTAAGTCCATCCGTCTTCGCAAGAAGATCCTGGGCGAAAGCGAGCGTACCCGCGCTGCCAAGAAGTCCGGTAACTGAGTCTCGACTTAGTTAGCTGACAAAAAAACGCCCCCGATCGCGAGATCGGGGGCGTTTTTGTTTGTCTGGGGAAAAAGAATTTGATTGGCGGTGTTTTCAGAATTTTGCGGATGATCTGGGATCGACCCCTCACCCCAACCCTCTCCCCGAGGGGTAGAGGGGGCTGGCCGAGGTGTTTATCGGAAGTACTGCGGCCTGAAAGATCGAGCCGAACTCAAGTTTTGAAAGGGGCAGAGGGGCCTGACCGAGGTGTTTATTGGAAGTGCTGCGGCCTGAAAGATCGAGTCGAACTCAAGTTTTGACAAGCTTGAAGATCGGCTCCCTTTCCCCCTCTCCCCAAGGGGTAGAGGGGGCTGACCGAGGTCTTTATTGGAAGTACTGCGGCCTGAAAGATCCAGTCGAGCTCAAGTTTTGAAAAGCTTGAAGATCGACTCCCTTTCCCCTCTCCCCAAGGGGTAGAGGGGGCTGACCGAGGTGTTTATCGGAAGTGCTGCGGCCTGAAAGATTGAGTCGAACTCAAGTTTTGAAAAGCTTGAAGATCGGCTCCCTTTCCCCCTCTCCCCATTGGGGAGAGGGTTGGGGTGAGGGGGGGTTCTGACGCCTGGCACCGAACTCAGCGACGATCAGAACTTCTCGAAGGTGCGACGGCTCTCGCTGGTCTCGCGCGTCACTTCTTTTGGCTTGTAAGCGCAATAGCCTGGCCGTGGGCCGATTTTCGGGTGATTGCGGCAGGTGTCCGGGCGCTTTTCATAAATAGTGCACAGGCGGCTCTTGCGATCCAGGTACAGGCAATCGTTGTTGCTCATGCGCTGCAGCGTGAAGATCTCGGACTTCTGGTTGTAACGCTCGACGATCCCTTCCTTCTGCAACCGCTTGGCAATGTTCTTCGCCGGTTCGCCGCGCTCGAACTCGTCGACGATGCCGATGCGGATCAGATCCTTGATCTTGACCTCGACCGGCAACGTGCAGCAGCTGGATATGCATGAGCCGCACATCGGCGCAGAGTATTTGGCCCAGGTATCGAGGCGGTCGATCTCTGCGGCAGCGATCAGGTTGGACTTCATCATCGGTTGTTACCAGCGTGTGCATCAGGGCGCGCGATCATACCGGGACTGGTGGATTTTTGAACAACCTTTCGCCGGTTTTTTTCCGCAACGCCCAATAACCCGCGTTAATCCGGCACGGCCCCTGCATTGATTCGGGCACACGACAATCTAATGCCGGCCTATCTCGCACTATCGGGCACTATCGGGATCAACCCGCCGAACCAGAGTCCCGTCCGTTTGTCAGACCGTCTAGGCTCAACTACTCCACGCTCGCTCGAGGTCCTATCGATGACTCAAGAACCACTTGTTCGCGAAGCAGAGGTGGCCGCATTTCGCGATGCCGTCTTGACCAAACTCACTTACGCGGTGGGTAAAGACCCGGATCACGCCTTCGACCACGACTGGTTCGAGGCCATTGCCTTGGCGGCGCGCGACCACATGGTCGAGCACTGGATGGACCACACCCGGCAGATCTACCGCAAAGGTCAGAAGCGCGTTTACTACCTCTCGCTGGAATTTCTCATCGGCCGTCTGCTCTACGACAGCCTGAGCAACCTTGGCTTGCTCGACGTTGCCCGCGAAGCCATGACCGAACTCGGCGTCGACATTGAGCGCATCCGCCTGCTGGAGCCCGATGCGGCGCTCGGCAACGGCGGCCTCGGTCGCTTGGCGGCGTGCTTCATGGAAAGCATGTCGACCCTCGGCATCGCTGGCCACGGCTACGGCATTCGTTACGAGCACGGCTTGTTCCGCCAGGCCATCGTCGACGGCTGGCAACAGGAACAAACCGAACACTGGCTGGATTTCGGCAACCCGTGGGAGTTCGAGCGACCAGAAGTGGTTTACCCGATCGGCTTTGGCGGCAGCGTCGAAACCGTCACCGACGAGGCTGGCAAATCCCGCCAGGTCTGGACCGCGGCCGAAACCGTGCGGGCAATCGCCTACGACACGCCGGTGGTCGGCTGGCGCGGTGCGAGCGTCAACACCTTGCGCCTGTGGCGCGCGCGCGCCGTGGAAGATTTGCACCTGGAACGCTTCAACGCCGGTGACCACTTGGGCGCCGTCGCTGAAGTGGCCCGCGCCGAAAGTATCTCCCGCGTGCTCTACCCGGCAGATAGCACCGAAGCTGGCCAGGAATTGCGTCTGCGTCAGGAATACTTCTTCGTCGCTGCCTCGCTGCAGGATTTGCTGCGCCGCCATCGCAACATGCACACCTCGGTGCTGACCCTGGGCGACCACGCGGCCATCCAGCTCAACGACACGCACCCCTCGATTGCCGTCGCCGAGCTGATGCGTCAATTGGTCGACGTCTACGATGTCGCGTGGGATGCCGCGTGGCAGGTCACGGTCGACACGCTGTCGTACACCAACCACACGCTGCTGCCCGAAGCGCTGGAAACCTGGCCGGTCGGTTTGATGGAACGCATGCTGCCGCGGCACATGCAGATCATCTACCTGATCAACGCCCAGCACATCGACTCGCTGCGCGCCAAAGGCATTCACGATTTCGACGTGTTGCGCGCGGTGTCGCTGATCGAAGAAGACAACGGCCGGCGCGTGCGCATGGGCAACCTCGCGTTCCTCGGGTCGCACAGCGTCAACGGCGTGTCCGGTTTGCACACGCAACTGATGCGCAAAACCGTGTTCTCCGAACTGCACAAGCTCTACCCGGAGCGGATCAACAACAAAACCAACGGCATCACGTTCCGCCGCTGGCTCTACCAGGCAAACTCCGAGCTGACCTCTATGCTGGTCGATGCGCTCGGGCCTGACTTGCTGGATAACCCGGAAGAGCGCTTGCTCGACCTCGAACCGTTCGCCGAAAAACCGGCCTTCCGCAAAGCCTTCGCCGATCAGCGACTGCACAGCAAAAAAGCCCTCGCGTACCTGATTCACGAACGCCTGGGCATCGCGGTCAACCCGGCGGCGATGTTCGACGTGCAGGTCAAACGGATCCACGAATACAAACGCCAGTTGCTCAACCTGATGCACACCGTGGCGCTGTATCAGGCAATTCGTGCCGAGCCGGAAATCGATTGGGTGCCGCGCGTGAAGATCTTCGCCGGCAAGGCTGCGGCGAGTTATCACCAGGCCAAACTGATCATCAAGCTGACCAACGACATCGCCCGCGTCGTCAACAACGACCCGACCGTGCGCGGTTTGCTCAAAGTGGTGTTCCTGCCCAACTACAACGTCAGCCTGGCGGAAAGCATTATTCCGGCGGCGGATTTGTCCGAGCAGATTTCCACCGCAGGCTTCGAGGCGTCGGGCACCAGCAACATGAAGTTCGGCCTCAACGGTGCGCTGACGATTGGCACGCTGGATGGCGCCAACGTCGAAATGTGCGAACGCATTGGCGCCGAGCACATGTTCATCTTCGGCCTCAGCGCTCAGCAAGTGGAGGCGCGCAAGCAGAATCAGGAGTTCAACGCGACGCCGGACATCGCCGCTTCGCATCGCCTGAACGACGTGCTGCAAGCGATTCGCGGCGGGGTGTTCTCGCCGGATGATCCGTCGCGCTACACCGGGCTGATCGATTCGCTGGTGGACTACGACCGTTTCCTGGTCTGCGCCGATTTCGACTCGTACTGGGACGCGCAAATGCGCGTGGAAGCGCATTGGCATGATTCGGAGCAATGGTGGCGTTCGGCGGTATTGAACACCTCGCGCATGGGCTGGTTCTCCTCGGACCGGACGATTCGCGAGTACGCCACGGATATCTGGAAGGCATTGGAGTAACTTTTAGCAATAAATACGCGCAAGGCCCAACGCCTGTTGGGCCGGATCGATATACTAAGCGCCAGTTTTGCCGGATGTTTCAGTGACATCTGCGCGGATGCTTTCGCGGGCAAGCCTCGCTCCTACAGGTTTTGCGTGTGCCATGGATTGGGCCACGACACATAACCTGTAGGAGCGAGGCTTGCCCGCGAAGGCGTCAGCGCAGGACGCCACAGGACTTCTGGACTTGCCCGCCAATGGGCCGCTTAGGGATATCGACCATGCAATGGATTTTTGTGCTGATTGGTTTGGTGCTGGGCTGGGTGTTCGACGAGTCGTTCAGCGATGCGCTGTTGGGCGCGTTGCTGGGCTTGGGAATCGGCCAGGCGATTCGTATTGCTCGCCTCGACGCGCAGGTGGCCGAGCAGCATCGGTTGACCCAAATCGCCCAGAACACGCTGCTGCAACGCTTGGCAGCGCTGGAACGCGCGGAGGTCAAACCTGCCGACATCGTGCCGCCGACCGCCGCGCCAGCCGCTGCCAGTCCACCTGACGCCATTGTCACACCCGAATTCGTGCTCGACGAAATCCTCGAAGAAGCGCCTGCGCGATCCCCGACATTGATCTGGGACTTGCCGCCCGAGCTTCAACCGGTCGCCGCCAGCGCCAGCGAAGCCACTCGTACGTTGCCCGACGATGTCTGGACGCCGCAGCCAGCCGCCCGCGAGCCGGTCACCCCTGAACCACGCCAACCCGCCGCCCCACGCGAGCCGAACATTCTCGACCGCGCGATCAGCGGCGCGCGCAATTGGCTGTTTGGCGGCAACACTGTGCTGCGCGTCGGCGTGGTGCTGTTGTTCCTCGGTCTGGCGTTCCTGTTGCGTTACGCCACCGAAGGCATGGTCGTGCCGATCGAAATGCGTTACGCCGGCGTCGCCGCCAGTGCGCTGGGCTTGCTCGGGCTCGGCTGGTGGCTGCGCCATCGCAACAACCATTACGCGCTGATGCTGCAAGGCACCGGGATCGCCGTGTTGTACCTGACGGTGTTTGCGGCGATGCGTTTGCATCCGCTGCTCGACCCGACTGCCGCGCTGGGACTGCTGGTCGCGGTGACCGTGTTCTCGGCGATTCTGGCGATTACCCAGGACTCGCTGGCGTTGGCCTGCGCCGCCGCGCTCGGCGGTTTCGCTGCGCCGATTCTGACCTCGACCGGCGCCGGCAACCACGTCGCGCTGTTCAGCTACTTCGCGCTGCTTAACACCGGCATCCTCGCCATCGCCTGGTTCAAGGCGTGGCGCCTGCTCAACCTGATCGGTTTTGTCGGCACCTTCGGCATCGGTTTCGCCTGGGGCCTGCGTTCTTACACGCCGGAACTGCTGTGGAGCACCGAGCCGTTTCTGATTCTGTTCTTCCTGATGTACTTGGGCATTGGCCTGCTGTTCACCCGTCGCAAGTTGCTGGAAATGCCCGACGCGCCGCAGGACGACAGTCGTCAGGCGCTGCTGCACTGGTCGGCGCGCAAGGGCGATTACGTCGACGGCACGATGCTGTTCGGGCCGCCGCTGGTGGGCTTCGGTTTGCAGTTTGCGTTGGTCCAGCACCTCGAATTTGCCGCGGCGTTCAGTGCGCTGGCGCTGGGCATGATCTACATGGCGCTGGCCCGGGTGTTGATGGGCGGCCGCGCGTTGCTGCTGGCGGAAACCTGCCTGGCGCTCGGGGTGATTTTCACCAGTCTGGCGATCCCGCTCGGCCTCGACGCACGCTGGACTGCAGCCGCGTGGGCGGTGGAAGGTGCGGGGATTTTCTGGCTCGGTTTGCGTCAGCAACGACCGCTCGCGCGGGCCTTCGCGTTGCTCCTGCAACTCGGTTCGGCGCTGGCGTTTCTCAGCGAATTGGGGGTTGGCGAGAGCAGCCTGCTCGACGGTTCATGGCTCGGCGCGCTGATGCTCGGCGTGGCGCTGCTGTTCAGTTTCTACCAACTGCACAAAGCCGCGCCGCAGCAGATTTCGGCGTGGGAACGTCAAGGCTCGCCAGTTTTGGCGTGTCTCGGGTTGAGCTTCCTGTACCTGCTGGCGCCGCTGTTCTTCTTCACCCAAGGCACGGCGATCACCTGGGCGCTGGCCGGTCTGGTCACGCTGTTCGCCGGCCTGCGCCTGCAATCGCGCACGTTCCTGTTCACCGCGTTTGCCGTGCAATTGCTCGGTGGCGCGTTGTTCCTGTTGCGTTTGCAAGGCGCGAGCAGCGATTCGACGGCGGTGTTCAGCGCCGGTTGGAGCGGCCTGCTCAGCGCTTCGCTGATTGGCTTGGCGCTGATCGCCGGCATGCTGCTCGCGGCGCGCGATGACATGGTTCGCAGCGACGTGCGCCTGCTGCGCGGCTTGTCGGTGGTGTTGCTCGCCGGCCTGGTGCTAATCAACCTTGCGGTGCTGTTCGTGCTGCCGTGGCAAACCGCGAGTGCGGTGTGGGCGGCCAGCGGCTTGTTGATCATCTGGCTGAGTCTGTACCTCAAGCAGCGCGTGAGTTTCGTCTTCGGCCTGGTGTTGCAGGTGATTGGCGGCGCGGCGTTCCTGTTTGCCGGGCCTGATCTACTACGGTTTGAGATGCTGGGCCCGTTGGCCAGTGAAGGTTTGAGGCCGCTGGCGCACAGCGGGTTCTGGACGCCGTTGGTGCTGGGCTTGGCGGCATTGGTCGGCGCGTGGCGCTTGCAAGTCGGCAATCATGCGGCGGCGTTCGATGGCCTGAGTTTGCAGCGCTTGTCCGACGTGTTGCTCGCGTGGGGCGCGGGTTGGTGGGCGTTGGCGTGGATCAGCGAAGTGCTGCGTTTTGCCGCGCCGGAGTTGCAAGCGCCGCTGTTGCTTGCAGTCGCGGCGCTGAGTGTGGCGCTGTGGACGGTGCTGGCGCTGCGGCTCAACTGGTCGTCGCTGGGCTTGCTCTGCACTTTGTTGATGCCGGCGGCGGCACTGGTGCTGGTCGCCGCGTGGCATGCGCGTTATCACCCGGCGGCCAACTTCGGCTGGCTGGCGTGGGCGGCGCTGTTTGCCGTGCATTTCATCTCGCTGCGCCGGTTGGCGCCGATGCTGCCGGCGCGCGCCTTGAGCAGCGCGCATGTGCTCGGCTGCTGGCTGTTGCTTGGCGTGCTGGCGCTGGAGTTGCGTTTCGGTTTGCTGTTGTTGTCCGAGCAATACAACGCCTGGCGCTGGTTGGGTTGGGCGATTCTGCCGAGCCTGTATCTGGTGCTCGCCGCCGCACCGCGCGCCTGGCCGTGGCCGGTGTCGGCGCATGCCCGCGAATACCGCGTGTACGCCGCCGCGCCACTGGCGGTGTTGATGCTTGGCTGGTTCTGGTTGGCCAACACCTTCAGCGACGGCAGCGCCGAACCGCTGCCGTATGTGCCGCTGATCAACCCGCTGGAATTGGGCCTGCTGTTTGCGCTGTTCGGCGTCTACGTGTGGTCGCGCAGCGCGATTGCGCAATCGGCGATTCGCCAGGACCGCGCCGACAACGCCACGCAACTGATCGCCGGGGTTTCGCTGTTCGCCTTCTTCACCGCGCTGGTCAATCGCACCGCGCACCATTGGGGCGGCGTGCCGTTTGAACTCGATACGCTGCTGGCGTCGATGCAGGTGCAGGCCGGTCTGTCGATCGTCTGGACCTTGATGGCGCTGGGCTTGATGATCGGCGGCCATTTGCGCCATCGCCGGGAAGTCTGGCTGATCGGTGCCGCGCTGATCGGCGTGGTGGTGGCCAAACTGTTCTTTGTCGAATTGAGTAACCGTGGCGGGCTCGCGCGGATCGTTTCGTTTATCGGCGTGGGCGTGCTGTTGCTGGTGGTCGGCTATTTCGCGCCGTTGCCGCCCAAGCGTGCCGACGCTGTGCCGGAGGCTGATAAACCGGCCGCTGAACCTGAAGGAGTGTCGTCTTGAGTCAGAAGCTGAACCTGGGTTGGTTGGGCGCCGTTGCGCTGGGCGTGGCGCTGTCGGCCGGGGCTCAGGAAAAACCGGCGGACTTCAGCACGCAAGTGCCGCTGTCGGTGAGCGGCGAAGGCCCGTGGTATCGCCTCGAATTGCCGCTGAGCGTGCAACTGAATGCGCAGCAAACCGATCTCAGCGACGTGCGCGTGTTCAACGCGGCCGGCGAGCCGCAGGCCTACGCCATGGCCCGGGCGACGGCGCAGTCTGCCCAAGATCGCAACGTGACCGAGGTGAAGTGGTTTCCGTTGTACAACGCGGCGGACGACACCGAGCGCGCGCCGAGCGTGCGCGTGCAATCGAGCGCCAACGGCACGCTGGTCGAAGTGCAACCGTCGAGCCAATTGGAGGCGGGCGAAGAAGTCCTGCGCGGCTGGTTGCTCGATGCCAGCGCGATCAAGGCGCCGCTGCAGCAGTTGATCCTCGACTGGACCAGCGAGCGCGACGGTTTCCAGCGGTTCAGCATCGAGGCCAGCGACGATCTGCAACATTGGCAGTCGTGGGGCGAAGGGCAGGTCGCGCGATTGTCGTTTGCCGAGGAGCGCGTCGAACAACATGAAGTCGGCCTGCCGGGGCAATCGGCGCGTTACCTGCGCTTGCTCTGGAACGCACCGCAATCGGCGCCGACGCTGACTTCGGCGCAACTGGAAAGCGCCAGCACCCGCAGCCTGCCGTTGCCGTTGGTCTGGTCGCAACCGCTGGCCGGCAGCAGCGCGAAGGCCGGTGAATACACCTGGCAATTGCCGATGGGCGTCAACGTCGAGCGCGTGCAAGTTGAATTGAATCAGCCCAACAGTCTGGCGCCAGTGACGTTGGCGGGACGGCGTGAAAGCAGTTTGCCGTGGCAATCGCTGAGCAGCGGTTTGCTCTATCGCCTGACCCAGGGCGGTCAGGACGTGGTGCAAGACGAATTGCAGTTGTCCGGGCAAACCGTGCAGCAATTGAAGCTGACCGTGGATGAGCGCGGCGGTGGTCTGGGCGCCGAGGCACCGAGCGTGAAATTTGCCGTGCGCTCGACGCAAGTGGTGTTTCTCGCGCGCGGCGCCGGGCCTTATACGCTGGCGCTGGGCAATGCCACGGTGAAAGCGGCGAACCTGCCGTTGTCGACGCTGATTCCGGATTACAGCGCGGCGAAGTTTACGACGCTGGGCAAGGCTGCGATCGACGGCGGGGCCGTGGTCACGCAAGCACCACCGGCGGTCGCCGCAGCGACGGCGGACACCAACTGGAAGAAATTCGGGTTGTGGGCGGTGTTGCTCCTGAGCGTGCTGTTTCTGGCGGTGATGGCGTTCAGTCTGCTGCGCAAACCGCCGGCCAAACCCTGAGAATGGCCGGCGCTGCGCGCCATTCGCGGGCAAGCCTCGCTCCCACAAGTTCGCGTCGTGCCAATGTCCGCGAACGACACAAAACTGTAGGAGCGAGGCTTGCCCGCGAAGGCGGCTTGCCTGCCACCAAAAATCCCGAAACCGCGTCGGTTTCGAACTACGCTCAACCCGACGCATGAACTCTATTCGGCGTATCACGTCTGATAGGAGGAAATGCGCCCCGACTCGCGCTAAACTGCGCGGGTTTTTAGCCCCCCATTCCACCGGAGCCGTCCATGTCCCGCGTTACCCTGAGTCGCTATTTGATTGAGCAGACCCGTAGCAACAACACCCCTGCCGATCTG
Source organism: Pseudomonas prosekii (assembly GCF_900105155.1). NCBI lineage: Bacteria > Pseudomonadati > Pseudomonadota > Gammaproteobacteria > Pseudomonadales > Pseudomonadaceae > Pseudomonas > Pseudomonas prosekii. Next base: position 2,379,878 of record NZ_LT629762.1, on the reverse strand, counting down.
CGTTTCCTGATCGAAGTGGTGGCGCGCGCTTGCAAGGAAATCAGCCACGCCGTTTCCAAAGGCGCCCTGGGCGGCGTTCTGGGCAGCATGGGCACTGAAAACGTCCAAGGTGAAGTGCAGAAAAAACTCGACGTGATGTCCAACGACATCCTGCTCGAAGCCAACGAATGGGGCGGTCACCTGGCCGGCATGGCGTCCGAAGAAATGGACAACGCCTACCAGATCCCGGGCAAATACCCGAAAGGCGCGTACCTGCTGGTATTCGACCCACTGGACGGCTCGTCGAACATCGACATCAACGCCCCGGTCGGCACGATCTTCTCGGTACTGCGTTGCCCGAACGAATACCTGACCCAGAACGAGCCTTTGAACGAAAAGGCCTTCTTGCAGCCAGGCACTCAGCAGGTCGCCGCCGGTTACGCGATCTACGGTCCACAGACCATGCTGGTGCTGACCCTGGGCAATGGCGTCAAAGGTTTTACCCTGGACCGTGAAATGGGCAGCTTCGTGCTGACTCATGAAGATATCCAGATCCCTGAGGCCACCCAGGAATTCGCGATCAACGCCTCCAACCAGCGTCACTGGGAAGCGCCGGTTCAACGCTACGTCAGCGAATTGCTGGCCGGCGATGAAGGCCCGCTGAAGAAGAACTACAACATGCGCTGGGTCGCCGCGATGGTCGCCGATGTGCACCGCATCCTGACCCGTGGTGGCTTGTTCATGTACCCGCGCGACAGCCGCGAGCCATCCAAGCCGGGCAAACTGCGTTTGATGTATGAAGCCAACCCGATGTCGTTCCTGGTTGAGCAGGCCGGCGGCGCATCCACCGATGGCCACCAGCGCATCCTCGATATTCAGCCAGATGGCCTGCACCAGCGCGTCGCGGTGTACCTCGGCTCGAAAGAAGAAGTCGAACGCGTCACGGCCTACCACAAGGAATAAACCATGACCGAGCCCTGGCAGCCGTTGCTCGAATGGTGGTTCGGTTCAGCCGAAACCCCCGACGACATCGCGGCTGACAAGGGTAAGTTATGGTTCGGCAAGCGCGACAGCCAGGACCTCGAAGCGCAGACGCGTTTCGGGGACTGGGTCGAGCAGGCACTGGCCGGCGGTTTGACCGAATGGGCGCAACGCCCTGAAGGTTGGCTGGCCTTGGTGCTGCTACTCGACCAACTCCCGCGAATGATCTTTCGCGAAAACCCCAAATCGTTTGCTGGTGACCTGCGCGCGCAAGCGCTGGTGGCACAAGGCATCGCCGCGGATTTCGATCGGCAGTTGCAACCGATTCAGCGCGTGTTCATCTACCTGGTGTTTGAGCATTGCGAGCATCTGGCGGTGCAGAACGAAGCGGTTTCGCGCTTTCTCGATCTGACCGAGCAACAACCCGAAGCACAGCGCGCAGTGTTCGCCGACAACCTCGATTACGCCGAACGGCACCAGAAAATCATCGCCCGGTTTGGCCGCTTCCCGCATCGCAATAAAGTGCTGGGGCGAGCGTCTACGGCTGAAGAGATCGAGTTTCTGTCGAAACCGGGTTCACGGTTTTAGATTTTCCTTGCGCCTCAAGCCGTCATCGCGAGCAAGCTCGCTCTCACATTTGATCTCCGGTGGACGCAGATTCTGTGTCCAGCCACAGCCCCTGTGGGAGCGAGCTTGCTCGCGATGAGGCCTTCAAAAGCGCTTCAGATCCTGAAGCTACCGACCAATTGTTTCAACCGCGCCGCTTGCTGTTCGAGGTCCGAGCAGGCGCGCAGGGTTGCTTGCAGGTTTTCCACGCCTTCCTGGTTCAGCGTGTTGATTTCGGTGATGTCGACGTTGATCGATTCGACCACCGCGGTCTGTTCTTCGGTCGCGGTCGCCACGGACTGGTTCATCCCGTCGATTTCGCCGATGCGCTGGGTCACGCTGCCCAGGCGTTCGCCGGCCTGGTTGGCGATGCCGACGCTGCTTTCGCTCTGGCGCTGACTGTCGGTCATGGTGCTGACCGCCTCGCGGGCGCCGATTTGCAGTTCTTCGATCATCTTCTGCACTTGCTGCGCCGAGTCCTGCGTGCGGTGGGCGAGGTTGCGCACCTCATCCGCGACCACGGCAAAACCACGTCCGGCTTCCCCGGCACGCGCCGCTTCGATAGCGGCGTTGAGCGCGAGCAAATTGGTCTGCTGCGAAATGCTGGTGATCACTTCGAGAATCTGCCCGATGTTCACCGTGTTGCTGTTCAGCGTTTCGATGTTGCCGCACGAATCGCTGATCTTTGCCGACAGCTGCTGCATCGCCGCGATGGTTTTATCCACCACGTGCTGACCGTCTTCGGCCAGCGCGCGGGCGTCGCTGGAATGTTGCGAGGCGAGGGCGGCGTTCTGCGCGATTTCCTGGGCGGCGGCGCCCAATTCGTTGATCGCCGCAGCCACGCTGCTGGTGCGCGAGGCTTGCTGGTCGGAGTTGAACATCGACGAGTTCGAAGCCGCGACCACGCGCAACGCCACTTCGTTGACCTGGCCAGTCGCCGAAGCCACTTCGCGGATCGAGGTGTGAATGCGTTCGACAAAACGGTTGAACGAGGTGCCCAGCGCACCGAATTCGTCGTGGCCGTGGATGGTCAGGCGTTTGGTCAGGTCGCCTTCACCTTCGGCGATGTCATGCATGGCGCGGCCCATGGTCAGCAGCGGCTGCATCAGGAAGCTGATCAACATGCCGAGCAACGCGATGATGATCACCACGGCAATGACCATGGCGATGATCGCCGAGGTACGGAATTCGCTGAGCATCGCGAACGCGGTGTCTTTGTCGAGCACCAGCGCCACGTACCAGTCGGCCGACGGCACGCCGTTGACGTGGGTGAACGAAACGAATTGGGTCTTGCCGTCGAACTCGACTTCTTTCAGGCCCGGGCTGACCTGCGGCGCGCCGTTCGGGTAGGCCTCGGCGAGGGTCTTGAGCACGAGTTTGCTGTCCGGGTGAATCAGGATCTTGCCATCGGCGCTGACGATAAAGGCGTGGCCATGGCCACCAAAGTTGAGCGAGTTGATGATCGCGCTGACGCTCGACAGATCAATGTCGGCGCCGGCGACGCCGATCATCTGGTTCTGATGCTGCACCGGCGTGGCCACGGTGATCACCAGTTTGCCTGACGAGGCAGCGATGTACGGTTCGGTGACGATGGTTTGCCCGGCGCTGTTGGCCGCTTTGTACCAGCCACGCGCGCGCGGGTCGTAATCGGCGGCGCGGTTGCCGGCCGGGATCGAGAACATCACGCCATCGGTGCCGCCGAAGTAGCTCAACTGGAAATTGCTGGTGTAGGCCGGCAAGTCGATCGCCCGTTTCAGGCTGGCCGGGGCGCTGCCGTCGACGCTGATCTGCTGCGACAGCGATTGCAGCAACTGAATGCGGCTTTCCAGCCAGGTCTGGATGTTGCTGGTGGTCAGGCTGCCGAGTTCCTGCATCGAGGATTCGGTACTGCTGCGCAAAGTCTGGCGCTGGCGGTAGTCGTTGAACAGGATGAAACAAGCGAATGCAACGGCCACCACGAGGGCAGCAGCCAACAGGATTTTGTGGCTGAACTTCATGTTTCTGGTCATTTAATGAGCTACCGCGGAGGGGGCTGGTCAACAAGGGGCGTCAATTTGCCACAGTGATGGGCTTTGCGCTGCTCTTATGTCGACTGGTCCGCGCCAAAGATTAGGCGGTTTTTGGCGAAAACCGACGAAATACCGGACGGCCCGACAAAGTTCCTGATTTATCGGCAAAAGCCAGACGGGCGGCTGAATAAATAGGCGGGCGCTCGGGGAACCAGACAGGGGTTTTCTCTTCTAAGCTCAAGCTTGGCAGCCATGCCAATTCTCGTTCCCCAGGAGTTTCACCATGTCGCTGCGATCTTTCGCCTTGCTCTCGTTCTGCGTCTTGTTGGCCGCGTGCAGCAAGGTCAATCAGGAGAACTACGCCAAGTTGTCGGCCGGCATGCCCAAAGCCGAGGTTGAAACCTTGTTGGGCAAACCTACCGATTGCTCGGGCGCGCTCGGCATGTCGAGTTGCACTTGGGGCGACAAAAACAGCTTTATCAGCGTGCAGTACGCCGGTGACAAAGTGCTGATGTTTTCTGGCCAAGGCCTGAAGTAAACCGGGGCCACGCGCCCACGGGAGAAAAACAATGAAGCGGTTATTTTTAGTTCTTTTCGCTGGCCTGGTATTGGCTGGCTGCGCCTCTTCTGGCGTAGATCCGTTGGCACCGAAAACCGTCAACAGCGTCAACCTCAAGAAGTACCAAGGGACCTGGTACGAGTTGGCGAGACTGCCGATGTATTTCCAGCGCAATTGCGCGCAATCCGAAGCCCGTTACACGCTCAAACCTGACGGCAACGTGGCGGTGCTCAATCGCTGCCTGACGCCGGACTGGCAATGGGAAGAGGCCCGAGGCACGGCTTATCCACAGGTGCCGGGCAAGACCGACAAGTTGTGGGTCGAGTTCGACAACTGGTTTTCACGGCTGATTCCGGGCGTGGCGAAGGGCGAATACTGGGTGCTGTACGTCAGCGACGACTACAAAACTGCCATCGTCGGCGACCCGAGCCGCAAGTATCTGTGGCTGCTGTCGAGAACGCCGAAGGTCAATGGTGTGGTCCGTGAAGAACTGCTGAGCAAGGCACGTCAGCAGGGTTACGACACCACGCGCCTGATCTGGCGCGCGACGGATACGCAGATGGCCAAGACCTCGAACTGAGGGTTGGCGCGTAACCAATGTGGGAGCGAGCTTGCTCGCGATGGCGGTTGATCATTCAACATTATTGTTGATGCTGATGGCCCCATCGCGAGCAAGCTCGCTCCCACAGTTGTTTCCGGTGTTCAGCCGAGCAACTCGCGCAGCACTTGGGTGAACGCCCGGTTACTTTCTTCTTCCCCCGCATGCCGGCCATCGCGCACCACCCATTGGCCGTTGACCAGCACATCGCGCACTTGGCGATCGCCGCCAGCAAACAACCAGCGATTCAAAATCCCGTCACCGCTCGCCGTCGCCAGGTAGGGATCGTTGCCGTCCAGCACCAGCCAATCCGCGCGTTTGCCGACTTGCAGCGCGCCAATCGGCTGACCCAACGCCTGCGCTCCACCGTCCAGCGCCGCATCAAACAAGGTGCGGCCAATCATCGGCTGATCGGGGCCATACAAACGGTTACGTCGCTGATCGCGCAGGCGCTGGCCGTATTCCAGCCAGCGCAGTTCTTCGACCACGCTCAATGACACATGGCTGTCGGAACCGATGCCCATGCGCCCGCCCTGAGCGAGGAAGTCCACCGCCGGGAAAATCCCGTCGCCAAGGTTGGCTTCGGTGGTCAGGCACAAGCCGGCGATGGCCCGACTCTTGGCCATCAGCGTGACTTCTTCCGGGTTGGCGTGGGTCGCGTGGACCAGGCACCAGCGCTGATCGACCTCGGTGTTTTCGTACAGCCATTGCAACGGACGACGACCGCTCCAGGCCAGGCAGTCGTCGACTTCTTTCTGCTGTTCGGCAATGTGAATGTGCACCGGGCAATGGGCGTCGCTGGCGGCCAGAACTTCGCTGATTTGCTCCGGAGTGACGGCGCGCAACGAATGGAAACACAAACCCAGCGACTGCGCCGGCTGCTGCGCCAGCAACGGCTTCAAACGCGACTGCAGGCTGAGGTAATTTTCGGTGGTATTGATGAAACGACGCTGGCCATCGTTGGGCGTCTGGCCGCCGAAACCGGAGTGGCTATAGAGCACCGGCAGCAGGGTCAGGCCGATTCCGGCGGAGCTGGCCGCCTGGCTGATACGCAGCGCCAGCTCAACCGGGTCGGCGTAAGGCTGGCCGTTGGTGTCGTGATGCACGTAGTGAAACTCGGCGACCGAGGTGTAACCGGCCTTGAGCATTTCGATGTACAGCTGCCGGGCGATCACGCCGAGTTGATCGGGGCTGATTTTTCCGACGAGGCGATACATCAAGTCACGCCAGGTCCAGAAACTGTCGTTCGGATTGCCCGCCACTTCCGCCAATCCGGCCATCGCCCGTTGGAACGCATGCGAGTGCAAATTGGGCATTCCCGGCAGCAATGGGCCGTTCAGCCGCTCGGCGCCATCTGCGTGGGAATCGGCCTGGATATGGGTCAAAACGCCGTCAGCGTTGACCTCAAGACGTACATTGTTGGCCCATCCAATAGGCAGCAGCGCGCGTTCGGCAAAGAAGGCGGACATGGTTCAGCACCCCATCGTGTGTTATTTGTATATACATATACAGACGTTTGCCTGCTCGGTAAACTCCGGCAAGCTAGCCACCTCTATCGAATGAACAAGGATTAAACGTGCCGACTCCGCCTGCCACATTGCCGCCAAATGCCAATCTGAGCGCCAATCTGGGCGACAGTCCGGCGCCCTTGTACGCCCGCGTCAAACAGATGATCACCCAGCAGATCGACAGTGGAAACTGGCCGCCGCACTACCGCGTGCCATCCGAAAGCGAGCTGGTCAGCCAGCTCGGTTTCAGCCGCATGACGATCAACCGCGCACTGCGCGAGATGACCGCCGACGGCCTGCTGGTGCGCATGCAAGGGGTCGGCACGTTCGTCGCCGAACCGAAGAGCCAGTCGGCGCTGTTTGAAGTGCACAACATTGCCGATGAAATCGCTTCGCGCGGTCATCGCCATACCTGCAAAGTCATCACGCTCGAAGAAGAGGCCGCCGGTTCCGAGCGCGCCCTGGCGCTGGACATGCGCGAAGGGCAGAAGGTCTTTCATTCGCTGATCGTGCATTTCGAAAACGACATTCCGGTGCAAATCGAAGACCGTTTCGTCAACGCGCTGGTGGCTCCGGATTACCTCAAGCAGGACTTCACCCTGCAAACCCCCTACGCCTATTTGAACCAGGTCGCGCCGCTGACCGAAGGCGAGCACGTGGTCGAGGCGATTCTGGCCGAGGCCAGCGAATGCAAATTGCTCCAGATCGAAAAAGGCGAGCCGTGCCTGCTGATCCGCCGCCGCACCTGGTCCGGCCGGCAGCCCGTAACTGCTGCGCGGTTGATCCACCCCGGTTCGCGCCATCGTCTGGAAGGCCGCTTCCACAAGTAGAGAGCCGCACATGAAAGTGAAGGTTTTACGCGCCATCGATTACCCGCGCATGCCCTGGAAAAACGGCGGCGGCAGCACTGAAGAAATCACCCGCGACGCCGGCGCCGGTCTTGACGGTTTTGGCTGGCGGCTGTCGATAGCGGATATTGGTGAGTCGGGCGGCTTTTCGACGTTCGCCGGTTATCAACGCGTGATCACCGTGCTGCAAGGCGAGGGCATGACCCTGCGTGTGGACGGCCACGACACCCGCGCCTTGTTACCGCTGGACCCGTTTGCCTTCAGCGGCGAGAGCCAGGTCGCGTGCACTCTGCTCGGCGGGCCGATCCGCGATTTCAACCTGATCTATGCGCCGCAACGTTACAGCGCGCGGCTGCAATGGCTGGACGGCGATCAGCGGTTTTTCAGCTCGGCGGCGACGCTGGTGGTGTTCAGCGTCAGCGCTGAGCTTGAGGTCAAGGTCGGCACCAGCGCCTCGCAACTCGGTCGGCATGATTGCCTGCAATTGGATGGCAATAGCGGTCTGCTCGAAGTCTCGACCAGCGGGCCGTGCTGCGTGATCGAGCTGATCGCGCGTTGATCCAGCGGTTTAGAAAGTCTCTGTGGCGAGGGGGCTTGCCCCCGTTGGGCGGCGAAGCCGACCCTGATGTTCGCTTCAAATTTTGCGCCTGCTGCGCAGCCGAACGGGGGCAAGCCCCCTCGCCACAAAATGTGGCCACATCCTGTTCCCCGAAGCGCACCACTTTGTTACCTAACGCCCCAGCGTGGCGCAAAACCTCGTTCAAGTAACAGCCGACACTCCCTGCAAAAATCCCCCGCCAAATATTTCATCTTAGCCAAACCCCCGATCTACAAGCCTCCCAGCCCCGTAAAAAATTTTCTCGATCACCCCTCCAGCAAGTTGGCCGCTCGATTGCATATGCTTGTATGTACAAGTAAAGACGTATGCGTATGAGTCGCTTGAGACTCTCCGCAGCGTCCACTGATTCGCTGGTCGCGCCTTGAGGCGCACCCGCTCGCTTGCCCGCTGCCAGGGTTGGTTTGAATTGATCGCTGAGGAGTCTTTTTCGTGACTGACAATACCCAGAAACCTACGCCTACCTTTACCAGACGCCGTGACGTCGAAATCCGTGCCGCACGCGGTAACACGCTGACCGCCAAGAGCTGGCTGACCGAAGCGCCGCTGCGCATGTTGATGAACAACCTCGACCCGGAAGTCGCCGAGAACCCTAAAGAACTGGTGGTTTACGGTGGCATCGGCCGCGCGGCACGCAACTGGGAATGCTACGACAAGATCGTCGAAAGCCTGACCAACCTGAACGACGACGAAACCCTGCTGGTGCAATCCGGCAAACCGGTCGGCGTGTTCAAAACCCACAGCAACGCCCCGCGCGTGCTGATCGCCAACTCCAACCTGGTGCCGCACTGGGCGAGCTGGGAACACTTCAACGAACTCGACGCCAAAGGCCTGGCCATGTACGGCCAAATGACTGCCGGCAGCTGGATCTACATCGGCAGCCAAGGCATCGTCCAAGGCACTTACGAAACCTTCGTCGAAGCCGGTCGCCAACACTACAACGATGACCTTAAAGGTCGTTGGGTCTTGACCGCCGGTCTGGGCGGCATGGGCGGCGCGCAGCCACTGGCCGCGACGTTGGCCGGTGCCTGCTCGCTGAACATCGAATGCCAACAAGTCAGCATCGATTTCCGCCTCAACAGCCGTTACGTCGACGAGCAGGCCACTGACCTCGACGACGCCTTGGCGCGCATCGACAAATACACCAAGGAAGGCAAGGCGATTTCCATCGCGCTGCTCGGCAACGCTGCAGAAATTCTTCCGGAATTGGTCAAGCGCGGCGTGCGCCCGGACATGGTCACCGACCAGACCAGCGCCCACGACCCGCTCAACGGTTACCTGCCGGCCGGCTGGACCTGGGACGAGTACCGCGCTCGCGCCAAGACCGAGCCTGCCGCTGTGGTCAAAGCCGCCAAGCAATCGATGGCGGTACACGTCAAAGCGATGCTCGAATTCCAGAAAATGGGCATTCCGACCTTCGATTACGGCAACAACATCCGTCAGATGGCTCAGGAAGAAGGCGTCGAAAACGCCTTCGATTTCCCAGGCTTTGTCCCGGCTTACATTCGTCCATTGTTCTGCCGTGGCATCGGCCCGTTCCGTTGGGCTGCGCTGTCGGGCGATCCGCAAGACATCTACAAGACCGACGCCAAAGTCAAAGAACTGATCCCGGACGACGCCCACCTGCACAACTGGCTGGACATGGCCCGCGAGCGCATCAGCTTCCAGGGTCTGCCGGCGCGTATTTGCTGGGTTGGCCTGGGCCTGCGCGCCAAGCTGGGGCTGGCGTTCAACGAGATGGTCCGCAGCGGTGAATTGTCGGCGCCGATCGTTATCGGTCGCGACCACTTGGACTCCGGTTCCGTGGCCAGCCCGAACCGTGAAACCGAGTCGATGCAGGACGGTTCCGACGCTGTGTCCGACTGGCCATTGCTCAACGCTCTGCTCAACACCGCAAGCGGCGCGACCTGGGTTTCCCTGCACCACGGCGGCGGCGTCGGCATGGGCTTCTCGCAGCATTCGGGCATGGTGATTGTCTGCGACGGCACTGACGAAGCGGCCGAGCGCATCGCCCGCGTACTGCACAACGACCCGGCGACCGGGGTGATGCGTCACGCCGACGCGGGTTATCAGATCGCGATCGATTGCGCCAAGGAACAAGGGCTGAATCTGCCGATGATTACCGGCAAATAACGCTGGCTCCCGTGGGAGCAAAGCTTGCTCGCGATGAACGATAACGCGGTGGGTCAGGTACGCCGCCATCGCGAGCAAGCTCAGCTCCTACAGGGAACGAGAGAATTTCCATAACAATCCACAGAGGTTGAATCATGGCTGTCACCACCGATCGTGCAAGCAACAAACCGTTGATCGAGAAGCGCTCGATTGACTACATCCCGGAAGCGGAAAGACACGGTCGTCTGTTGAGCCAATTCACCCTGTGGATGGGCGCCAACCTGCAAATCACCGCGATTGTCACCGGGGCGCTGGCCGTGGTGTTGGGCGGTGATGTGTTCTGGTCGTTGATCGGTCTGTTGATCGGTCAACTGCTGGGCGGTGGGGTGATGGCGTTGCACGCGGCGCAAGGGCCCAAGCTTGGGCTGCCGCAGATGATTTCCAGCCGAGTGCAATTCGGCGTGTATGGCGCGGCCATCCCGATCGTGCTGGTGTGCCTGATGTACCTCGGTTTCACCGCGACCGGCACGGTACTTTCCGGGCAGGCGCTGGGGCAATTGTTCAGTGTCAGCGACAGCGCCGGGATCCTGATTTTCGCCAGTGTCATCGTGCTGGTAACGGTGCTCGGTTATCGGGTGATCCACTTCATTGGCCGGGTCGCCAGCGTCATTGGCGTGATTGCTTTCGTTTACCTGTTCAGCTGCTTGATGAGCCAGACCGATGTCGGCGCGCTCCTGCAAATCCGCCACTTCAGCTGGAGCAGTTTCCTGCTTGCGGTGTCGCTCGCAGCGTCCTGGCAGATCGCTTTCGGGCCTTACGTGGCGGACTACTCACGGTATCTGCCGAGCAAGATTTCCTCGGTCAAAACCTTCTTCGCCGCCGGCGCCGGTTCGGTGATTGGTGCGCAAGTGGCGATGATCCTCGGCGTATTTGCCGCGGCCTCGGCCAACGGCCAGTTCGCCGGTCACGAAGTCGCCTACATCGTCGGTTTGGGCGGCACCGGTGCCACCGCGGCGCTGCTGTATTTCAGCATCGCGTTCGGCAAAGTGACCATTTCCACACTCAACTCCTACGGCAGCTTCATGTGCATCGCGACCATCATCAGTGGCTTTCGTGGTCACCTGCAGGTCTCGCGTTTGCAGCGGCTGGTGTTCGTATTGGTGATTGTCGGCACGGCGACGCTGATCGCGTTGCTCGGTCAGCACTCGTTCCTCGGTGCGTTCAAGTCGTTCATCCTGTTTCTGCTAGCGTTCTTTACACCGTGGAGCGCGATCAATCTGGTGGACTACTACTGCATCACCCGCGAGCGTTATGACGTGCCGGCGCTGGCCGACCCGAATGGTCGTTACGGGCGCTGGAACCCGCTGGGCATCAGCGTCTATGTTTTCGGTGTGCTGGTGCAATTGCCGTTCATTTCCACCAAGTTCTTCACCGGGCCGCTGGTGGAGGCCATGGGCGGCGTGGACATTTCCTGGATCATCGGTCTGGTGCTGCCCGCAGGCCTGTATTACGTATGTGCGAAAAAATGGCACGGCAGCGTGCCCGACCACCTGATCCTGCCGGTCGAGCAGGACACGGTCACCGAACAAAAGCTGAGTAAGGCGGGTCGTGCAGCTGCGATCTAGACCTTCACGGACGTGGACAGGGCTGGATGCCATTTGACCTGCAGGAGCAAGGCTTGCGCGCGAACCGATGCACCATGGTGTGTCAGGAAAGACGCCTTCGCGGGCAAGCCTCGCTTCTACAAGGACTGACTGCCGTAAGCCAACTCATGATTAGGAGCGTCACCACAATGAAATCGAACAAGACCCTGCTGACCACATTACTGTCCATGGGCCTGCTCGCCAGTGCCGGCGCCACCCAGGCGGCCGGTTGGTGCGAGTCGGGCAAACCGGTGAAATTCGCCGGCCTGAACTGGGAAAGCGGCATGTTGCTGACCGACGTGATGCAAGTCGTTCTGGAGAAGGGCTACGACTGCAAGGTCGATAGCCTGCCGGGCAATTCGATCACCATGGAAAACGCCCTGAGCAGCAACGATATTCAAGTGTTCGCCGAAGAGTGGGTCGGCCGCAGCGAGGTCTGGAACAAAGCCGAGAAGGCCGGCAAAGTCGTTGGCGTCGGCGCGCCGGTGGTCGGTGCAATTGAAGGCTGGTACGTGCCGCGCTACGTCATCGAAGGCGATGCCAGCCGCAAGCTCGAAGCCAAGGCCCCGGACCTGAAAAACATCGCCGATCTGAGCAAATACGCCAGCGTGTTCAAGGACCAGGAAGAGCCGGACAAAGGCCGTTTCTATAACTGCCCGGCCGGTTGGACGTGCGAACTCGACAACAGCGAAATGCTCAAGAGCTACGGCCTCGAAAACACCTACACCAACTTCCGCCCAGGCACCGGCCCGGCTCTGGATGCTGCGGTGTTGTCGAGCTACAAGCGCGGCGAGCCGATCCTGTTTTACTACTGGTCGCCCACCCCGCTGATGGGCCAGGTTGACCTGGTCAAACTCGAAGAGAAACCCGGCGTCGACAAGCGCGTAACCATCAAGGTCGGCCTGTCCAAGACCTTCCACGAGCAAGCCCCGGAACTGGTGGCGGTGCTGGAGAAGGTCAACATGCCTATCGACCTGCTGAACCAGAACCTCGGGCGCATGGCCAAGGAGCGCATCGCCTCGCCGAAACTGGCGAAGATCTTCTTGAAGGAACATCCTGACGTCTGGCACGCGTGGGTAAGCGAAGACGCAGCCAAGAAAATCGACGCGGCCTTGTAGGTCGAGTTTTGCCGACTGTTGGCAACGGCAGTCGGACGCTTGATCGCAACCCCTTGATTGAGAGCCTCTTATGTTTCCCGAAAGCTTTACTTTTTCCATCGCCGACTGGGTCAACGGTTGGGTCGATTCGCTGGTCACCAACTACGGCGATGTGTTCCGGCACATTTCCGACACGCTGTTGTGGGCCATCGTCAATCTCGAAGGCTTGCTGCGTGCCGCGCCGTGGTGGCTGATGCTTGCCATCGTCGCCGGTGTTGCCTGGCACGCGACGCGCAAAATTGTCACGACTGCGGTGATCGTCGGTTTGCTGTTTCTGGTCGGCGCCGTCGGCCTCTGGGACAAGCTGATGCAAACCCTGGCGCTGATGATGGTGGCGACGGTCATTTCGGTGCTGATCGGCATTCCGCTCGGCATCCTCTCGGCGCGCAGCAATCGCCTGCGTTCGGTGCTGATGCCGTTGCTCGACATCATGCAAACCATGCCGAGTTTTGTGTATCTGATCCCGGTGTTGATGCTGTTCGGTCTGGGCAAGGTGCCGGCGATTTTCGCCACGGTGATCTACGCCGCACCGCCGCTGATCCGCCTCACCGACCTGGGCATTCGTCAGGTTGACGGCGAAGTGATGGAAGCGATCAATGCCTTCGGCGCCAACCGCTGGCAGCAACTGTTCGGCGTGCAATTGCCGCTGGCGCTGCCAAGCATCATGGCCGGGATCAACCAGACCACCATGATGGCCCTGTCGATGGTGGTGATCGCCTCGATGATCGGTGCCCGTGGCCTGGGCGAAGATGTGTTGGTGGGGATTCAGACCCTCAACGTCGGACGAGGTCTTGAGGCCGGTCTGGCGATCGTGATTCTGGCAGTGGTCATCGACCGCATTACTCAGGCGTATGGTCGGCCACGGCATGAGGTGAACAAATGAGCAGCGAAGCCATCAGCAAAATCGAAGTCAAAAACGTCTTCAAGATTTTCGGCAACCGTTCCAAGGACGCGCTGGCAATGGTTGGCCAGGGCAAAACCAAGGATCAGGTGCTGGCCGAAACCGGCTGCGTGGTCGGCGTCAATGACTTGTCCCTGAGCATCGGCACGGGCGAGATTTTTGTGATCATGGGCCTGTCGGGTTCCGGCAAATCGACCCTGGTCCGCCACTTCAATCGGCTGATCGACCCGACCAGCGGCGCGATCCTGGTGGACGGCGTGGACATCCTGCAATACGACATGGAAGCCCTGCGCGAATTTCGTCGGCACAAGATCAGCATGGTGTTCCAGAGCTTCGGTTTGCTGCCGCACAAGACCGTGGTGGAGAACGTCGCCTACGGTTTGAAAGTGCGCGGCGAGAGCAAGCAAATGTGCTCGGAACGGGCGCTGCACTGGATCAACACCGTGGGCCTCAAGGGCTACGAAAACAAATACCCGCACCAGCTCTCCGGCGGCATGCGCCAGCGTGTGGGCCTGGCGCGCGCATTGGCGGCGGACACCGACATCATCTTGATGGACGAAGCGTTCAGCGCGCTCGATCCGCTGATCCGCGCCGAGATGCAGGACCAGTTGCTGGAACTGCAAAAAACCCTGCACAAGACCATCGTGTTCATCACCCACGACCTCGATGAAGCAGTGCGCATCGGTAACCGCATCGCGATTCTCAAGGATGGGAAATTGATTCAGGTCGGCACGCCGCGCGAGATCCTGCATTCGCCGGCGGATGAATACGTCGACCGGTTCGTCCAGCGGCGGGCTGCGGTGGTTTGAGGCGAATGATCGGTAAGTTGTGAATCCATTGTGGCGAGGGGGCTTGCCCCCGTTCGAGCGCGCAGCGGTCGCAGATTTTTGGGGGCTGCTCCGCAGCCCAACGGGGGCAAGCCCCCTCGCCACAGGTTTTCATCGATCAACAGAATTTTGTATGAGGCTCCAGATGTCCCACGCGGAAAAAATCGTTATCGCCGACACCCCGCTGCGTTGGCAGGATGTGGTCGCCGTCGCCCGTCATGGTGCGCAGCTTGAGCTGTGCGCCGAGACCTGGGCGCGCATCGATAACGCGCAGGCAATCGTCCAGCAAATCGTCAGCAGCGGCGAGCGCGCGTATGGCGTCAATACCGGCCTCGGCGCCTTGTGCAATGTTTCGCTCAAGGACCAGCAACTCAGCCAGCTCTCGCGCAATACCTTGCTCAGCCACGCCTGTGGCGTCGGCGCACCACTGGCCGACGAACAGACCCGGGCGATTATCTGCGCCGCGATTCGCAATTACAGCCACGGCAAATCCGGGATTCATCGGCGCGTCGTCGAAGCGCTGCTGGCGCTGCTCAATCGCGGCATCACCCCGCAAGTGCCGTCCCAGGGTTCGGTCGGTTACCTGACGCACATGGCGCACGTCAGCATCGCGTTGCTGGGCGTCGGCAACGTCAGCTATCGCGGGCAGATCGTCGCGGCGCAACACGCGTTGGCCGAAGAAGGTCTGGCGCCGGTTCAGCTCGGCGCCAAGGACGGTTTGTGCCTGGTCAACGGCACGCCGTGCATGACCGGCCTGAGCTGCCTGGCGTTGGCCGATGCAACCAATCTGCTGCAATGGGCCGACGTGATCGGGGCGATGAGTTTTGAAGCGCAGCGTGGCCAGATCGCCGCGTTCGATGCCGACATCATCGCGCTCAAAGCGCACCCCGGCATGCAGCAGGTCGGCAGCAATTTGCGCGCGCTGCTCGATGGCAGTGAAGTGATCGCGGCGAGCAAAGGCATCCGTACTCAGGATGCGTTGAGCATTCGCTCGATTCCGCAGGTCCACGGCGCCGCGCGCGATCAACTGCAACACGCGCAAAACCAGATCGAAACCGAGCTCAATTCAGTTACCGACAACCCGATGCTGCTCGGCACGCCGGAGAATTTCCGGGTGATGTCGCAGGCCAATCCGCACGGTCAATCGGTGGCCATGGCCGCCGATTTGCTGGCGATTGCCATGGCCGAAATCGGCTCGATCGCCGAGCGCCGTCTCGATCGTTTGATCAACCCGCACGTCAGCGGTTTGCCGGCGTTTCTGGTGGCCAATCCCGGGGTCAATTCCGGAATGATGATCGTCCAGTACGTCGCCGCTTCGCTGTGTGCGGAAAACCGCCAATTGGCGCAACCGGCGGTGCTCGATAACTACGTCACGTCGGGGTTGCAGGAAGACCACTTGAGCATGGGCACCAATGCGGCGCTGAAACTGCATCGCGCGTTGGAAAACTGCACACAAATCCTCGCCATCGAGTATCTGCTGGCGGCTCAGGCGTTTGAATTTCTCAAGGAGCAACGCTTCGGCGCGGGCACCGATACCGCGTGGCGTCTGCTGCGCGAACGCGTCCCGGCTTACGACGAAGACCGCTGGTTGGCGCCGGATATCGCGGCGGCCGCCAGCGTGCTGAAACAGCCGAATTTGCTGCGACAAGCTTTGCCGAATCTGCACTGAGTTTCACAAGCATTTTTACAACCCAGCGTGCCAAGGCGCGGCTCTCCAAAAGCGAGACGCGACGGACAACGGACATCTGCGGAGCGACTGGTCAGTACTCTTCTTTATAAAAGAAGAAAACCTCACAAAAGGAGAACAAAAGTGACTGAGCTAAATTTGATTCCAGGCCAACTGAGCCTCGCCCAACTGCGTGATATTTATCAGCAGCCGGTCAAGATCAGCCTCGACAGCAGCGCCACGGCGCAGATCGAGGCCAGCGTGGCGTGCGTGGAACAAATCCTCGCCGAGAACCGCACCGCGTACGGCATCAACACCGGTTTTGGCCTGCTGGCCTCGACGCGCATTGCCAGCGAAGACCTGGAAAACCTGCAGCGCTCCTTGGTGCTGTCGCATGCCGCCGGTGTCGGCGAGCCGATCAGCGACGCGCTGGTGCGGCTGGTCATGGTGCTCAAGGTCAACAGCCTCAGCCGTGGTTACTCGGGGATTCGCCGGGTGGTGATCGACGCGCTGCTGGCGCTAATAAACGCCGAGGTGTATCCGCACATTCCGCTGAAAGGTTCGGTCGGTGCCTCGGGTGATCTGGCGCCGTTGGCGCACATGTCGCTGGTGCTGCTGGGCGAAGGCAAGGCGCGCTACAAAGGCGAGTGGCTGGAAGCCACCGAAGCGCTGAAAGTCGCCGGTCTGACGCCGCTGACCCTCGCCGCCAAAGAAGGCCTGGCGCTGCTCAACGGCACGCAGGTGTCGACCGCCTATGCGTTGCGCGGCTTGTTTGAAGGCGAGGATCTGTTCGCTGGTGCGCTGGCGTTGGGGGCGCTGACCGTTGAAGCGGTATTGGGCTCGCGCTCGCCGTTCGATGCGCGCATTCACGCCGCGCGCGGGCAGAAGGGCCAGATCGACGCTGCCGCCGCTTACCGGGATTTGTTGGGCGAGCGCAGTGAAGTCTCCGACTCGCACCAGAACTGCGACAAGGTTCAGGACCCGTACTCGCTGCGCTGCCAGCCGCAAGTCATGGGCGCCTGCCTGACCCAGTTCCGTCAGGCTGCCGAAGTGTTGGCCGTCGAAGCCAACGCGGTGTCCGATAACCCGCTGGTGTTTGCCGCTGAAGGCGATGTGATTTCCGGCGGTAACTTCCACGCCGAACCTGTGGCGATGGCCGCTGACAACATGGCGTTGGCGATTGCCGAAATCGGTTCGCTGAGCGAGCGCCGGATCTCGCTGATGATGGACAAGCACATGTCGCAATTGCCGCCATTCCTGGTGGCGAATGGCGGGGTGAATTCCGGTTTCATGATTGCCCAGGTCACGGCCGCCGCACTCGCGAGCGAGAACAAGGCGTTGTCGCATCCGCATTCGGTGGACAGCCTGCCGACCTCGGCGAACCAGGAAGACCACGTGTCGATGGCCCCGGCGGCCGGCAAGCGTTTGTGGGAAATGGCCGAAAACACCCGCGGCGTGCTGGCGGTGGAATGGCTGGCGGCGTGTCAGGGCCTGGACCTGCGCGCGGGTTTGAAAACCTCGGAAAAACTCGAAAAGGCGCGGGCGATTTTGCGCAAAGAAGTGCCGTTCTACGAGAAGGACCGGTTCTTTGCGCCGGACATCAACGCCGCCACTGAACTGCTGGCCACGCGCTGCCTGAACGAGCTGGTGTCGGCGAAGTTTTTGCCGAGCCTGTAAGTACTTGGGGGTATTTTCGCAGTGTTTGAAAACCACCCCTCACCCCAGCCCTCTCCCCATAGGGGAGAGGGGGGAAGGGAGCCGATCTTCAAGCTTTTCAAGGCCTGAGTTCGGCTCGGTATTTCAGGTCGATGTCGCTCGAAAGAACAACTCGGTCAGTCCCCTCGCCCCTTTGGGGAGAGGGGGAAAGGGAGCGGATCTTCAAGCTTTTCAAGGCCTGAGTTCGGCTCGGTATTTCAGGTCGATGTCGTTCGAAAGAACAACTCGGTCAGTCCCCTCGCCCCTGTGGGGAGAGGGTTAGGGTGAGGGGGCAATCTCCATGACACCCCGTAAAAACCAACAACCAACGGAGACCCCGACAATGAAAACACTCTGGCAACACTGCCACGTCGCGACCATGGCGCAAGGCGTCTACTCGATCATCGAGGATGCGGCCATCGTGACGTCCGGTGCGCACATTGAGTGGATCGGCCCGCGCGCTGAACTGCCGTCCGGCGAATACCCGGCGGTCAACGATTTGCACGGGGCCTGGGTCACGCCGGGCCTGATCGACTGCCACACCCACACGGTGTTCGGCGGTAACCGCAGCGGCGAATTCGAACAACGTCTGCAAGGCGTCAGCTACGCAGAAATCGCTGCGGCCGGTGGCGGCATCGCAAGCACCGTGCGCGCCACCCGCGCAGCGACCGAAGACGAGTTGTTCGCCAGCGCCGCCAAACGTTTGAAAAGCCTGCTGCGCGACGGCGTGACCACGGTCGAGATGAAATCCGGCTACGGCCTCGACCTCGCCAGTGAACGCAAGATCCTGCGGGTGATCCGTCGCCTCGGCGCCGAATTGCCGGTCAGCGTGCGCAGCACCTGCCTGGCCGCCCACGCCTTGCCGCCGGAATACGCCGATCGCGCCGACGCCTACATCGAGCACATCTGCGCCGAAATGCTCCCGGCATTGGCCGCCGAAGGATTGGTCGACGCGGTGGATGCGTTCTGCGAATACCTGGCGTTCTCGCCGGCGCAAGTCGAGCGTGTGTTCATCACCGCGCAAGCGCTTGGCTTGCCGGTCAAACTGCACGCCGAACAGCTGTCGTCGCTGCACGGTTCGAGCCTCGCCGCGCGATATCACGCGCTGTCCGCCGATCATCTGGAATTCATGGACGAAAGCGATGCGATCGCCATGGCCGAATCCGGCACCGTCGCGGTGTTGCTGCCCGGCGCGTTCTACTTTCTGCGCGAAACCCAATTGCCGCCGATGGACGCGTTGCGCAAACACAAAGTCAAAATCGCTATCGCCAGCGACCTCAATCCCGGCACCTCGCCCGCGTTGTCGTTGCGCCTGATGTTGAACATGGCGTGCACCTGTTTCCGCATGACCCCGGAAGAAGCCCTGGCCGGCGCGACGATTCATGCCGCCACCGCACTGGGCATGGCCGACACGCACGGTTCGCTGGAAGTCGGCAAAGTCGCCGATTTTGTCGCGTGGCAGATTGATCGTCCCGCCGACCTTTCTTATTGGCTGGGCGGCGACCTGGAAAAACGCGTCGTGCGTCACGGCGTAGAAACAAATCTTCAGGAGAGCACTCGTGGATAAAGTTCTGCATTTCAAACAAGGTCGCGTGCCGCTGCTGATCAGCATGCCCCACGCCGGCCTGCGCCTGACCCCGGTGGTCGAGGCCGGATTGATCGCCGATGCGCGAAGCCTGCCGGACACCGATTGGCACATTCCGCAGCTTTACCAGTTCGCCACCGAGCTGGGCGCCAGCACCCTGGCCGCCGAATACTCGCGGTTCGTCATCGACCTCAACCGACCATCCGACGACAAACCGATGTACGTCGGCGCCACCACGGGCCTGTTTCCGTCGATCCTGTTTGACGGCATTCCTCTGTTTCAAGAGGGCATGGCACCGTCGGCGGCCGAGCGCGCGACTTATCTGGAACACATCTGGGCGCCATACCACCGCACGTTGCAGGACGAACTGGCGCGACTCAAAGCCGAGTTCGGCTATGCGCTGTTGTTTGACGCGCACTCGATCCGTTCGGTGATCCCGCATTTGTTCGACGGCAAACTGCCGGACTTCAACCTCGGCACCTTCAATGGTGCGAGTTGCGACCCGCAATTGGCCGCGCAAATGGAAGCGATCTGCGCCAAGTACAGTGATTACAGCCATGTGCTGAACGGGCGTTTCAAGGGCGGCCACATCACCCGGCATTACGGCAACCCGGCCGAGAACATCCACGCGGTGCAACTGGAACTGTGCCAGTGCACCTACATGGAAGAATTCGAACCGTTCCGCTATCGTCCGGACCTGGCCGAGCCGACGCAGGTGGTGCTCAAGCAATTGCTCGAAGCGTTCGTGGCTTGGGGACAGAAAAAATTCGCCGCATAACGGTGCCGGATCACGACCGTCGGCAGCACCTGCGGGGATGTCGGCGGGGCGGAATGGCGGTCGGGTTTGCGGCTGACAGACTCTGAGGTTGCAAGGGCATGCTCATTGGCGTAATTCGGGTTTATGATGCCGGACGGCAGAATAATTGAAGTCCCCAGCAGGGATGACCTCGACCCTATACGGAGCGTGCAATGCAGACTTTGTACCCGCAGATCAAACCCTACGCCCGGCACGATCTGGCCGTCGATAAAACCCACACGCTGTACGTCGACGAAAGCGGTACGCCGGAAGGTTTGCCCGTCGTGTTCATCCACGGCGGCCCCGGCGCCGGGTGTGATGCGCAGAGCCGGCGGTTTTTCGATCCCAATCTGTATCGCATTGTCACCTTCGACCAGCGCGGCTGCGGTCGCTCCACGCCGCACGCCAGCCTGGAAAACAACACCACCTGGGATCTGGTCGAAGACCTCGAGCGCATTCGCAAACATCTGAACATCGAAAAATGGGTGCTGTTCGGCGGCTCCTGGGGTTCGACCCTGGCGCTGGCCTACGCGCAGACTCACCCGGAGCGCGTGCATGGCTTGATCCTGCGTGGGATCTTTCTCTGCCGGCCGCAGGAAATCGAGTGGTTCTACCAGGCTGGCGCCAGCCGTCTGTTCCCCGATTACTGGCAGGACTACATCGCGCCGATCCCCCTGGACGAGCGCGACGACTTGCTCACGGCTTTCCACAAACGCCTGATCGGCAATGACCAGATCGCGCAGATGCACGCGGCCAAGGCCTGGTCGACGTGGGAAGGGCGGACCGCGACCTTGCGGCCGAACCCGCTGGTGGTCGATCGCTTCTCCGAGCCGCAACGCGCCTTGTCGATCGCGCGCATCGAATGCCACTACTTCACCAACAAAGCCTTCCTCGAACCAAACCAGTTGATCCGCGACATGGGCAAGATTGCGCATCTGCCAGGCGTCATCGTGCATGGCCGTTACGACGTGATCTGCCCGTTGGATAACGCCTGGGAATTGCACCAGAACTGGCCGAACAGCGAACTGCAGGTGATCCGCGATGCCGGCCACGCCGCGTCCGAACCGGGTATCACCGATGCCCTGGTGCGCGCCGCTGGTCAGATGGCCCGGCGTTTGCTCGACTTGCCGCCAGAAGAAGCATGAAGGGTCTGCTGCAACGGGTGCGCGGCGCGCGCGTCGAGGTAGCGGGGGAGGTGGTGGGCGCGGTGGACCAGGGTTTGCTGGTGCTGGTCGCCGTCGAGCCCGGCGACACTCGGGCCAGCGCCGACAAACTTCTGCATAAGCTGCTTAACTATCGTGTGTTCAGTGACGCTGACGGCAAGATGAATCTGTCCCTGAAGGATGTCGACGGTGGCCTGCTGCTGGTCTCGCAGTTCACCTTGGCGGCTGACACCAAGAGCGGCTTGCGCCCGAGTTTTTCGACGGCGGCGACTCCGGCCCTCGGTGAAGAACTTTTCGACTATCTATTAGGCAAAGCGAAAGTCATGCATGGCACTGTGGCATCAGGTAGATTCGGCGCGGATATGCAGGTGCATCTGGTCAATGATGGCCCGGTTACCTTCCTGTTACAGTCCTGAAAGGCCCTGAAACATGTTTTTAAGGGCATTTCGACTGAAAACAGGGGTTTTTCGCGATAAATACTTTGTTACCCCTGATGCGTTGTAACGCGGCCTACTAGATAATCGCGCGCTACGGGGATCAGCGTTCGTTGGCCCATTTGACTTAGGTAGAGCCTTGCCCGGAACCTGTTGGGGAATCATTTTGCCCCACGGGAGTCGGAACATTGCTCGCCAACCTGGCATATAGATAGCTGGCCGTTGGTTTTTTGATCTGTTTTCGGCGAGGGTTGCTCGTGATTGTTAGTCCCTGTAATGCACCAAAATTGTCTGCCAAACGGTTCCGAAGCGCTCTGGTAGCGGGCTCTGCACTGCTCTGCCTGTTTAGCGCCGGTCAGCTTTGGGCATTCAATCTGGATGATGTGTCGGTCAAGGCGAAAGAGCTGGCCGGGCAGAAATACGAAGCCCCGCGCAGTAACCTGCCGAACGAATTCCGCGAAATGAAATTCGCGGACTATCAGAAAATTCGTTTCCGCACTGAAAAAGCCGAGTGGGCCGATCAGAAGACTCCGTTCAAACTTTCGTTCTATCACCAGGGCATGCACTTCGATACCCCGGTGAAAATCAACGAAATCACGGCCAGCACCGTCCAGGAAATCAAATACGACCCAAGTCGTTTCGATTTCGGCGACGTGCAGTTCGATCCTAAAGCCACCGAACAACTGGGTTATGCCGGTTTCCGTGTGCTGTACCCGATCAACAAGGCTGACAAACAAGACGAAATCATGACCATGCTCGGCGCGAGTTACTTCCGCGTTGTCGGCAAGGGTCACACCTATGGCTTGTCCGCTCGCGGCATGGCCATTGATACCGCATTGCCGTCCGGCGAAGAATTCCCGCGTTTCACCGAATTCTGGATTCAACAGCCAAAACCGGGTGACAAGCACCTGGTGATCTTTGCGCTGCTCGATTCCCCGCGCGCTACCGGTGCTTATCGCCTGACCCTGCGTCCAGGCAGCGACACCGTGGTCGACGTCAAAGCGCAGATGTTCCTGCGTGACAAAGTCACCAAGCTCGGCGTTGCGCCGCTGACCAGCATGTTCCTGTTCGGCGCCAACCAGCCGTCGAAAGTGCTCAACTACCGTCGCGAACTGCACGACTCCAGCGGTCTGTCGATCCATGCCGGCAACGGCGAGTGGATCTGGCGTCCACTGAACAACCCGAAACACTTGTCGGTAAGCAACTTCGGCATCGAGAACCCGCGCGGTTTCGGTCTGCTGCAACGTGGTCGTGACTTCAGCCACTACGAAGACCTCGACGACCGCTACGACAAGCGTCCAAGTGCCTGGATCGAGCCAAAAGGCGATTGGGGCAAGGGTTCGGTCGATCTGGTGGAAATCCCGACCGCCGACGAAACCAACGACAACATCGTGGCTTTCTGGAGCCCGGAAAAACTGCCTGAGCCAGGCCAGCCGCTGGATGTCGCTTATCGCATGCACTGGACCATCGACGAAGCTGCCCTGCACGCACCGGACAGCGCCTGGGTCAAACAGACCCTGCGTTCCACCGGCGACGTCAAGCAGTCCAACCTGATTCGTCAGCCGGATGGCAGCGTTGCGTATCTGGTCGACTTCGAAGGTCCGTCGCTGGCCGCATTGCCGGAAACCGCTGACGTGCGCAGCCAGGTCAGTGTTGGCGATAACGCCGAACTGGTCGAAAACAGCGTGCGTTACAACCCCGACACCAAAGGCTGGCGCCTGACCCTGCGCATGAAGATCAAAGACCCAAGCAAGGCCACCGAAATGCGTGCCGCGCTGGTCGAGAACATCGTGCCTGAAGACCTCGCCAAGACTTCGCTCCCAGCCTCCAATTCCTCCGTTGCCAAGGCCGACAAAGTCGCCGCCAAGCAGCAGGAGAAAGCGGACAAGGAAGCCAAGGACGCCAAGCAGGTTGACGCCAAACAGGCTGAAGCCAAGCCGGTTGCCGATGCCAAGGATCAGAACAAGGACAAGGACAACAAAGACGCCAAGCAGCCTGCTGCTGCGGACGCGGCCCCAGCCACACCGGAATCGACAGCGACTGAACAAGTCCTGACCGAGACCTGGAGCTACCAGTTGCCTGCCGATGAGTAATTCTCAAGTACAGCCAGAGACTCTTTCCGAGTATCTGGCGCATTTACCGATGACCGACCAGCAGCGCGCGGAACTCGCGGGCTGCCAGTCCTTTAGCGAACTGCACCAGCGTCTGTCGTCCTCGACGTTCGACGCACCTGCCGAGGCCGCTCAGGCCTCGGTGGGCAAACGCCTGCTGTTGAACAGCGCGGAAGAACTGGAAGAGGCGGAAATGCTCGCCGTTGATGCCAGTGGCCGCGTTGTGCTCAAGGCGACTCCGCCGATTCGTCGGACCAAAGTCGTCCCGGAACCGTGGCGCACCAACATTCTGGTGCGCGGCTGGCGCCGGATGACCGGTCGCACCAACCCTCCGGCACCGCCGAAGGACGAGAACGTGTTGCCGGCCGCGCGCTGGCGCACCGTCGGTTCGATCCGTCGTTACATTCTGCTGGTATTGATGCTCGGCCAGACCATCGTTGCCGGCTGGTACATGAAAGGCATCATGCCGTACCAGGGCTGGTCGTTCGTCGACCTCAACGAAGTCCTGCACCAACCGGTCCTGCAAACCATCACGCAAGTGCTGCCGTATGCGCTGCAAACCAGCATTCTGATTCTGTTCGGGATTCTGTTCTGCTGGGTCTCCGCCGGTTTCTGGACTGCACTGATGGGCTTCCTCGAGTTGCTCACCGGTCACGATAAATACCGCATCTCCGGCAAAAGCGCCGGCAACGAGCCGATTGCCAAGGACGCACGCACCGCACTGGTGATGCCGATCTGCAACGAAGACGTGCCGCGGGTATTCGCCGGTTTGCGCGCGACGTTCGAGTCGGTGGCGGCCACGGGTGACCTCGACCGTTTCGACTTCTTCGTCCTCAGCGACAGTAACGAAACCGATATCTGCGTTGCCGAGCAGCAAGCCTGGCTGGACGTCTGCCGCGAAGCCAAGGGCTTCGGCAAGATCTTCTATCGTCGTCGCCGCCGTCGCGTGAAACGTAAAAGCGGCAACCTCGACGACTTCTGCCGTCGCTGGGGCGGCGACTACAAGTACATGGTCGTGCTCGACGCGGACTCCGTGATGAGCGGCGAATGCCTGACCAGTCTGGTGCGCTTGATGGAAGCCACGCCGGACGCCGGGATCATCCAGACCGCGCCGCGTGCGTCGGGCATGGACACCCTTTATGCGCGGATGCAGCAGTTCGCCACCCGCGTTTACGGTCCGCTGTTCACCGCTGGCCTGCACTTCTGGCAGCTGGGCGAATCGCACTATTGGGGCCACAACGCAATCATCCGCATGAAGCCGTTTATCGAGCACTGCGCCCTCGCGCCGTTGCCGGGTAAAGGTGCTTTTGCCGGGGCGATTCTGTCCCACGACTTCGTCGAAGCCGCGCTGATGCGTCGTGCCGGTTGGGGCGTGTGGATTGCCTACGATTTGCCGGGCAGCTACGAAGAACTGCCGCCGAACCTGCTCGACGAACTCAAGCGTGACCGTCGCTGGTGCCACGGCAACCTGATGAACTTCCGGCTGTTCCTGGTCAAAGGCATGCACCCGGTGCACCGTGCGGTGTTCCTGACCGGCGTGATGTCTTACTTGTCGGCGCCGTTGTGGTTCTTCTTCCTGGTGCTGTCCACCGCGCTGTTGGCGGTGAACACGCTGATGGAGCCGCAATACTTCATGGAGCCGCGACAGCTGTATCCGTTGTGGCCGCAGTGGCATCCGGACAAAGCCGTCGCGCTGTTCTCGACGACCGTCGTGCTGTTGTTCCTGCCGAAGTTGCTGAGCATCATCCTGATCTGGGCCAAAGGTGCGAAAGAGTTCGGCGGCAAGTTCAAAGTGACGTCTTCGATGTTGCTGGAAATGCTCTTCTCGATGTTGCTGGCGCCGGTGCGGATGATCTTCCACACCCGTTTCGTCCTCGCCGCGTTCCTCGGCTGGGCCGCGACCTGGAACTCGCCGCAACGTGACGACGACTCGACGCCATGGAGCGAGGCGGTCAAGCGCCACGGGCCGCAAACATTGCTGGGCTTCTTCTGGGCGCTGCTGGTGATCTGGCTGAACCCGAGCTTCCTTTGGTGGCTGGTGCCGATCGTCGGTTCGCTGATGCTGTCGATCCCGGTGTCGGTGATTTCCAGCCGTGTCGGCCTGGGCCTGAAGTCGCGCGACGCGAAGCTGTTCCTGATTCCTGAGGAATACAATCCGCCGCAGGCTCTGGTCGCGACCGATCAGTACACCCACGAAAACCGTTATCACGCGTTGAACGACGGTTTCGTTCGGGCCGTGGTCGATCCGCAGCAGAACGCCCTGGCGTGCTCGCTGGCGACTTCGCGTCACGGTCAGGCCGAGCCGATCGAGTGGTTGCGCGTCGAACGCGTCCGTCATGCGTTGAAAGTCGGCCCTGCCGGGCTGAACAACCATGATCGCCTGCAACTGCTGAGCGACCCGGTGGCATTGGGTCGTCTGCATGAGCAGGTGTGGAACGAAGGTCACGCCGAGTGGCTGCAAGCCTGGCGCCAATCGGTGAAAGCCGATCCGCACGCGCCGCTGCTGCCGCTTAAACCACTGAGCGCACAGCCTCAGTTGGCATAACGAAAAACCCCGCGAAAGCGGGGTTTTTTTTGTTTGTGGCGTGTTCTGGATGTGTGTGTACCCCAAGAGCCACCCCTCTCCCTAACCCTCTCCCCAAAGGGGCGAGGGGACTGACCGAGGTGTCTTGCGTCATACATCGACCTGAAATATCGAGCCGAACTCAGGTTTCGAAAAGCCCCCGATCTGCTCCCTTTCCCCCTCTCCCCAGAGGGGCGAGGGGACTGACCGAGGTGTCTTGCTTCATACATCGACCTGAGATATCGAGTCGAACTCGGGTCCTGAAAAGCCCCCGATCTGCTCCCTTTCCCCCTCTCCCCTATGGGGAGAGGGCTGGGGTGAGGGGTGGCCCTTGAATGTTTAAAAAAACCAACAGCCACCCACATTCCTCCGCAGGGTATTTCCTGCCCCTTAGCCAACAAATCCCAACCAAACACTTGTGCAAACACCCCAGTGCGTTAGCATCCGTCCCCGAATTGGTGCGCCCGGACAGATTTCTGTCCGTATCGAGCGGTTTCCTAGTGAAATCCGCCGATTGCGCGCCTCACAACGCAATGGTTTTGGGGACTTGATGATGAAGAAGTATCTCTCGATGCTGCTGGTCGGCGTCACGGCATTGGTTGCAGTCAACGCGGCGCAGGCCGGTGCCATCGATGACGCGGTCAAGCGCGGCACGCTGAAAGTCGGCATGGACCCGACCTACATGCCGTTCGAAATGACCAACAAGCGCGGCGAGATCATCGGTTTCGAAGTCGACATCCTCAAAGCCATGAGCAAAGCCATGGGCGTGAAACTGGAGCTGGTCTCCACCGCCTACGACGGCATCATCCCGGCGCTGATGACCGACAAGTTCGACATGATCGGCAGCGGCATGACCCTGACCCAGGAACGCAACCTGCGCCTGAACTTCAGCGAACCGTTCATCGTTGTCGGCCAGACCTTGCTGATCCGCAAGGAGCTGGAAGGCACCATCAAGACCTACAAAGACCTGAACACCGACCAGTACCGCATCACCTCCAAGCTCGGCACTACCGGCGAAATGGTCGCGAAAAAACTGATCTCCAAAGCCAAGTACCACGGCTACGACAACGAGCAGGAAGCCGTGCTCGACGTGGTCAACGGCAAGGCCGATGCGTTCATCTACGACGCGCCGTACAACGTCGTCGCAGTGAACAAGGTCGGCGCCGGCAAACTGGTGTTTCTCGACAAGCCGTTCACCTACGAGCCATTGGCCTTCGGCCTGAAGAAGGGCGATTACGACAGCCTCAACTTCATCAACAACTTCCTGCACCAGATCCACGAAGACGGCACCTACGATCGCATCCATGACAAGTGGTTCAAAGACACCGCTTGGCTCAAGGACATGGAATAAGCCTTACCGCTGATCGTTCTCACGCTCTGCGTGGGAACGAGCGAATCTGAGAGTCCTGCAATGAAACAGAAAAAAGCCCTGTGGCCCTGGCACCTGCTGACGGTGCTGGTGCTGATCGGCCTGGCCGGCGCGCTGTATTACGCCACCTCGCTGATGTCCTACGAATGGCGCTGGAACCGCGTGCCGCAATACTTCGCCTATCACGCCGAAGAATCCCAGCGCGCCGCCGACATCTCGACCGTCAGCGAACTGGTGCGCAAGGGCGACAAGGCCGACGTCACCCTGCGCAACGACGCCGGCGACGAACAACACCTGACGGTCGACGAAAACAGCCTGCAAGTGGCTCAGGGCGATGACGTTGCGGAGGGCGACGTCGTCGGCGTGACCCGGCATTGGGCCGCCGGACCGCTGTTGTGGGGGCTGTGGACGACGTTGTGGTTATCGGTGGTCTCGGGCGTGCTTGGTTTGCTGATTGGCCTGGTCACCGGCCTCTGCCGCCTATCCAGCAACCCGACCCTGCGCGATCTCTCGACCATTTATGTCGAACTGGTGCGCGGCACGCCGCTGCTGGTGCAGATCTTCATTTTCTACTTTTTCATAGGCACCGTGATGAACCTGTCCCGCGAGTTCGCCGGGATCGCCGCGCTGTCGCTGTTCACCGGTGCTTACGTCGCCGAGATTATTCGTTCGGGCGTGCAGTCGATCGCCCGTGGGCAGAACGAAGCGGCGCGCTCGCTGGGCCTGAGCGCCGGCCAGTCGATGCGTCACGTGGTGTTGCCGCAAGCGCTGAAACGCGTGTTGCCGCCGCTGGCCGGGCAGTTCATCAGTCTGGTCAAAGACACGTCGCTGGTGTCGGTGATCGCGATTACCGAGCTGCTGAAAAGCGGTCGCGAAGTCATCACCACCTCGTTCTCGCCGTTCGAAATCCTGTTCTGCGTGGCCGGGTTGTACCTGTTGATCAACCTGCCGCTGTCGAAAATCGCCAGCCGGCTTGAGCGGAGGCTCGCGCAAAGTGATTGAAGTCCGCGATCTGGTAAAAGTCTTCGACACTCGTGGCCAAGTGGTGCGCGCGGTGGATAACGTGTCGACGCACGTGGCCAGGGGCGAAGTGCTGGTGGTGATCGGCCCGTCCGGTTCCGGCAAATCGACTTTCCTGCGCTGCCTGAATGGCCTGGAAGAATTCGATTCGGGCTCGGTGAGCATCGACGGTCTGCAACTGGCCGACCCGAAAACCGACGTCAACGCCTACCGCCGGGAAGTCGGCATGGTGTTCCAGCATTTCAATCTGTTCCCGCACATGACCGTGCTGGAAAACCTCTGCCTCGCGCAGAAAGTCGTGCGCAAGCGCGGTAAAAAGGAGCGCGAGGCCAAGGCCTTGGCGCTGTTGGAAAAGGTTGGCATCGCGCAGAAGGCCGATGAGTTTCCATCGCGCCTGTCCGGCGGCCAGCAACAACGCGTGGCGATTGCCCGGGCGTTGGCGATGGAGCCGAAGGTCATGCTGTTTGATGAGCCGACGTCGGCGCTCGATCCGGAAATGGTCGGCGAAGTGCTGGACGTGATGAAAACCCTGGCCGTGGAAGGCATGACCATGGTCTGCGTGACGCATGAAATGGGTTTCGCGCGGGAAGTGGCGGATCGGGTGCTGTTCTTCGATCACGGTAAATTGCTGGAAGATGCCGCGCCAGCGGAGTTCTTCGATGCGCCGAAGGATCCGCGGGCGCAGGCGTTTTTGCGCCAGGTTTTGTAGCTTCGGCGTCTGTTCTGACGCCTTCGCGGGCAAGCCTCGCTCCTACAGTTTTGAGGTGTTACGCAATTACGCGGTACACACAACCCTGTAGGAGCGAGGCTTGCCCGCGAACGGCGCGACGCGGTTTCAAACCTTGAACTTGCCCACCAGCATCTGCAAATGCGTGCCCAATCGTGCCAGCTCAACGCTCGACGCCGCGGTCTCTTCGCTCGCCGCCGAGGTCTGCTCGGACACGTCGCGCACGTTCAGCACGCTGCGGTTGATCTCTTCGGCCACGGCGCTCTGCTGCTCGGCCGCTGCAGCGATCTGTTGGTTCATCGACTGAATCGCCGACACCGTGCGGGTGATGCTTTCCAGCGAACCACCGGCGCGGCGAGTCAGCTCGACGCTGCTGTCGGTCAGGCTGCGGCTGTTGTCCATGATGGTTGCGACTTGCTGGGTGCCGGTTTGCAGGCCGACGATCAACTCTTCGATTTCCTCGGTGGACTTCTGCGTGCGCTGAGCCAGGCTGCGCACTTCGTCGGCGACCACGGCAAAACCGCGTCCAGCCTCACCGGCACGCGCGGCCTCGATGGCGGCGTTGAGTGCCAGCAAGTTGGTTTGCTGCGCAACAGACTTGATCACGTCGAGCACGCTGCCGATCTTGTCGCTCTCGCGCTTCAGATCGCCCATGGCGGCCGTGGAGTTGCCGACTTCGATGGCCAGGCGCTCAATCTGCGCGATGGCTTCGCCGACCACTTTGTCACCTTCACGGGCCTGTTGATCGGCAGCGACCGCCGCTTCCGAGGCTTCCTCGGCATTGCGCGCGACTTCCTGCACAGTGGCGGTCATCTCGTGCATCGCGGTGGCGACCTGATCGGTTTCGATTTTCTGATTATTGACCCCGGCGCTGGTCTGCTCGGTCACCGCCGACAACTCTTCGGCAGCGCTGGCGATTTGCGTAACGCCATCGCTGATGCCGCCGATCAGCTCGCGCAGGCCCAACGTCATGCTTTGCATGGCGCGCTGCAATTGGCCGAGTTCGTCTTCACGCTGGGAAATCAGGTTGTGCGTCAGGTCGCCAGCGGCAACGCGCTCGGCAACTTTCAAGGTTTCGCTCAGCGGAATCACGATCTGCCGGGTGATCGCCCACGCCGCAAGCAGCCCGACGACCAGCGCCAGAATCGACGCCATCAGCAAATGGGTTTTGGCTTGCGCCGCATCAGTGTCACGCACCACGGTTTGCGAAACGGTGAGTTTTTTACTGAGGTCGAGCAACACATCGCCTTGCGCGACCATGCGTTTGAGGGCGGCAGCATTGGCCACTTGCGAGTCGCGGAACTGGCTGACGGCGGCGCGATAAGCCTTCAGCGATTCGGCGGCCTGTTGCAGGTTGGCGTTGTGCTGTTCGGTCAGTTGGTCCGGCAGTTGCGTCGGCAGGCTGGCGATGTTTTTCAGCGCGTTGTCGATGGCGTCCAGCGCCGGTTGCTCGGCTTCAGTCTTGGCGCTGTAGGTGTAACCGCGCACCTGGAAGCGGGCTTGCTGGATCAGTTTGCTCAGGTCGACCACCGCGTTGAATTGCGCGACATTTTCGCCCTGGAGCAGGGATTTCTCGACTTCAGCGACTTTCGCCACGGCATTGTCGGCCGTAGCGCCGAGCTTGCCGCGCGCGTCTTCGCGGGTGGCGGCGGCCTGGGTCATGGCGTTGAACGCTTGTTTGTACTCGCTGACGGCGGCCAGTTGCTGGTCGATCATCGCCACGTCGGCCGGTTGTTCGATCAGCTTGCGCGCGGTTTGCAGGCCGGCGTCGAGGCGCCCGAGCATCTCGTTGACCGCGCCCGGGCCTTGTTCGCCACGACGCGTTTCGTATTCCTGGCGGGCGAGGCGCAAGTCTTTGGTCATATCGTTGAGGCTGGCGATGAACCCAAGCTTGTCGCCACGGCTCATCACACCCGTCAGCCCGGTCCAGCCGGTGAAGGCGATCAACAAGGTCAGGAGCAGGACGAGACCGAAGCCGACACCCAGTTTGCGTTTAACGCTTACGTTTCCAAGCTTCTCGGCTAGCCAACGGTACATGCTGCTACTCCCCACGAACGGCGTTTTGGTTTTATGAGGAATGTATCGGCCCGAGGCTGGGAATCTGTAGCCCTGTGGCGAGGGGGCTTGCCCCCGTTCGGCTGCGAAGCAGTCGCAAAACAGCGAAATGTGATGTGTTGGGGGAAACAGTGGCCGCTTCGCGCCCAAACGGGGGCAAGCCCCCTCGCCACATTAGGTGTTTCAGGCAACAGATGAGTTGACTAGCAGTCCGCTATCGCGAGCAAGCTTTGCTCCTACAGGTTTTGTGTCAGACAGACCGGGTGGTGATTTAAAAGAGGCGGGCGAGCAGGGCGGTGACGGCGGTTTCGACGCGCAGGATGCGCTCGCCGAGTTGCACCGGTTGCAGGCCGGATTTGCCCAGCAATTCGATCTCGTAAGGAATCCAGCCACCTTCCGGGCCGATCGCCAGTGTCACCGGTTCATCGAGACCGCGCGGGCAGGGCGGGTAGTTACCGGGATGCCCGACCAGGCCCAGAGTGCCTTCGGCAATGGCCGGCAAACGGTCTTCGACAAACGGCTTGAAGCGCTTCTCGATGACCACCTCCGGCAACACGCTGTCGCGCGCCTGTTCGAGGCCGAGGATCAATTGCTCACGAATCGCGTCCGGTTCGAGGAACGGCGTTTGCCAGAAGCTCTTCTCGACGCGATAGCTGTTCACCAGCACGATGCGCGGCACACCCATGGCCGCAACAGTCTGAAACACCCTACGGAGCATCTTCGGCCGTGGCAGCGCCAGCACCAGGGTCAACGGCAGCTTGGTCGGCGGCGATTGGTCGAGGGTCACGCGCAATTCGGCTTCGCCGGCCTCCAGACGCAACACCTCGGCCGAACCCATCAATCCGCCAATTCGCCCGACGCGCATGCTGTCGCCGACTTCGCAGCGATGCACTTCCTGCATGTGCGTCAACCGACGATCACCCAGGACCACGCGGTCGGGCGCGATGAAATCGGCCTCTTCGAGGAGCAGCAGGTTCACGGTTGGGTCGCTGGCGGCTGGTCGTTGTGATCGTCAACCGGCTGGTCTTCCGGTCGATCGCCACGCTTGCTGATGAGGCTGCCGAAGATAATGCCGATCTCGAACAGCAACCACATCGGCACTGCCAGCAAGGTCTGCGAGAAGATGTCCGGCGGGGTCAGGATCATGCCGACGACGAAGCAGCCGATGATCACGTACGGGCGGATTTTCTTCAGATAGATGACATCGACCACGCCGATCCACACCAGCAGCACCACGGCCACCGGTATCTCGAACGCGACGCCGAAAGCAAAGAACAGCGTCATCACGAAATCGAGGTAGCTGCTGATGTCGGTCATCATTTCGACACCGGCCGGGGTGGCGGCGGCGAAGAATTTGAAGATCAGCGGGAACACCAGGTAATAGGCGAAGGCCATGCCGGTATAGAACAGCATGATGCTGGAGACCAGCAACGGCACGGCGATGCGCTTCTCGTGTTTGTACAAGCCCGGCGCGATGAAACCCCAGATCTGATGCAGGATCACCGGGATCGCGAGGAACAGCGACACCATCATCGTCAGCTTCAGTGGCGTCAGGAACGGCGACGACACGTCGGTGGCAATCATCGTCGCGCCGACCGGCAGATACTGGCGCAGCGGCGTGGAGACGAAGGTGTAGATCTGCTGGGTGAACGCGAACAACCCGGCAAAGATGATGAAAATCGCCGCTACGCAGCGCAGCAGGCGGGTACGCAACTCGGTGAGGTGCGAAACCAGCGGCATGTGCTGGTCGTTTTCAGGGAGATCGCTCATGGGGCTCGCGGCGGCAATGGAGTGTCGTGAGGTGCCGGCGTGGTCGGCGCGGCGGCAGGCGCAGCAGGTTGTTCAGGTGCTGCGGGCGCAACAGGTGCCGGCGCGTCAATCACTGGCGCGGGTTCGACGCCGCCCATGCTTGGCACGGATTCGGTGCCCGGCGCGTGAATGGTCTGCTCCAGCACCGGCTCGACCGGTTTGACCGGCGTGGCTTGCTGCTGGGTCGGCGTGAAAATCTTCCGCGCCTCCTGCTCCAGCGACAGAATGTGTTCGTTGTGCAGTTGCCGACGAATCTCGTCGGCACCGATTTCACGTTCAACTTCCTGTTTGATCGCGTTGAAACTGCGCTTCAACCGCCCGACCCACAGGCCAGCAGTGCGCGCAGCACCCGGCAGACGCTCGGGGCCCAGCACCAGCAGGGCCACGAGGCCGACGAGCAGCAGTTCAGAGAAGCTGATACCAAACATTAGTCAGTGCTCACACGTCTTTGCGGATCGGCTCTTCGACTTTCTGCGCCTGCACGTCGATGGTGTGCGGCTGGCTCAGCGGCGAAGTGGCCGTGGGTTGCGCAGGTGGCACCGGTTGCGCCGGGGTCACGGTCGGATCGGCCGGTTTTTCGTCATCGTTCATGGCTTTGCGAAAGCCCTTGATCGACTCGCCGACGTCCGTGCCGAGGTTTTTCAGTTTCTTGGTGCCGAACACCAGCACTACGACAACCAGGATGACGATCCAGTGTTTCCAGTCAAAAATGCCCATGTTGCTGTTCCTCTAAATAGTTGTTCAGGCGGACGGGCGCGAGGCTTTCTCGGCGTGTCCGGACAGACCGAAGCGACGGTCCAGTTCATCGAGCACAGCCTGTGGATGCTGCCCCAGTTGGGCGAGCATGACCATGCTGTGGAACCACAAGTCGGCGGTCTCGTAGATCACGTCGCTGCAGTCGCCGCTGATCGCGGCGTCCTTGGCGGCAATAATCGTTTCGACCGACTCTTCGCCGACTTTCTCCAGAATCTTGTTCAAACCCTTGTGATACAGGCTGGCGACATACGAGCTGTCGGCCGCCGCGCCTTTGCGCGCTTCCAGCACTTCGGCCAGACGGGTCAGGGTGTCACTCATGGCTGTGTCCTGCGGAATAAATGGAGTGCGGGTCTTTCAGGACCGGGTCGACGGTTTTCCAGTCGCCGTTCTCGTAAACGCGATAGAAGCAGCTTTGGCGACCGGTATGGCAAGCGATGTCGCCAATTTGCTCGACCATCAGGATGATCACGTCGGCATCGCAGTCGAGGCGCATCTCATGCAGGGTTTGCACGTGGCCGGACTCTTCACCCTTGCGCCACAACTTGCCACGCGAACGTGACCAGTAGATGGCACGGTTCTCGGCGGCAGTCAGTTCCAGCGCTTCGCGATTCATCCAGGCCATCATCAGCACGCGCCCGGTTTGGTGATCCTGGGCAATCGCCGGCACCAGGCCATCTGCGTCCCATTTGATCTCGTCCAGCCAGTTTTTCATCTTCGACTCCGACAGCGGCCCGACACTTCATTAGTCGGGCAGGCGTTGAAACAGTGTGCCAGCGTGTGCCGGCTCTGGCTATCGGCGCACGACCAGATACAAACCGACAATCACCATCACACCGGCCGGCCAATGCCCCAGTTCATTCAGCGGGCCACCCGCCGCGAGCACCGCGCCGCCGCCCAGATGCGCACAACCGAGCAGCCGCAGGAACCAGTCGTCCTTGCGTTTATGCCACGGTGGCGGTGGGTCGTAGGCGTGTGGCTGGGACATGCGTTCCAGCAGATCGCGGGCCATGTTGGCCAGGTGCGGCAGTTGCTCGAACTGGCTTTGCACATTGCCGATCAGGGTTTTCGGGCTGACGCGCTCGCGCATCCAGCGTTCGAGGAACGGCTGCGCGGTGTTCCACAAATCCAGGTCCGGGTACAACTGACGGCCCAGGCCTTCGATGTTCAGCAAGGTTTTTTGCAGCAATACCAACTGCGGCTGTACTTCCATGTTGAAGCGTCGCGCGGTCTGGAACAGGCGCATCAGTACCTGGCCGAAGGAAATATCTTTTAACGGTTTTTCGAAGATCGGTTCGCAAACGGTGCGGATCGCCGCTTCGAATTCATTCAGTTTGGTCTCCGCCGGCACCCAACCGGAATCGATGTGCAACTGCGCCACACGCCGATAATCACGCTTGAAAAACGCGAACAGGTTGCGCGCCAGATAATCCTGATCTTCCGGGGTCAGGCTGCCGACGATGCCGCAGTCGATCGCAATGTACTGCGGGCTCCACGGGTTGACGGTGCTGACGAAGATGTTGCCGGGGTGCATGTCGGCATGGAAAAAACTGTCGCGGAACACTTGAGTGAAGAAAATCTCGACGCCACGTTCGGCGAGCATTTTCATGTCGGTGCGCTGGTCGGCCAGCGTCGCCAGGTCCGTCACCTGAATCCCGTAAATGCGCTCCATCACCAGCACTTTTGGCCGGCACCAGTCCCAGTAGACTTGCGGCACATACAGCAGCTGCGATCCTTCGAAATTGCGCTTCAACTGACTGGCGTTGGCAGCTTCGCGCAGCAGGTCGAGTTCGTCGTAGATGGTTTTTTCGTAGTCCAGAACCACGTCCACCGGGTGCAGCAGGCGTGCATCGGCGGAGAGCTTTTCAGCGGCGCGGGCAAGGATGAAAAGCCACGCCAGATCCTGCGCAATGATCGGTTTGAGCCCCGGACGAATGACTTTGACCACGACTTCTTCGCCGCTTTTCAACTGCGCGGCATGCACCTGCGCCACCGAGGCCGAGGCCAGCGGTTCGACGTCGAAACGGCTGAAGACTTCGCTGATTTTTTTCCCGAGCTGCTCTTCGATCAACTTGATCGACAGTTGCGAGTCGAACGGCGGCACGCGGTCCTGCAGCATCATCAGCTCATCGGCGATGTCTTCCGGCAGCAGGTCGCGGCGCGTGGAAAGAATTTGCCCGAACTTGATGAAAATCGGCCCAAGGTCCTGCAACGCCAGGCGCAATCGTGCACCACGGCTCAGTTCCAGGGTCTTGCGCGGGAACCAGCGCCACGGCAACGCATAGCGCAGCGCCAGCAAAAACCAGGGCAGCGGCAGGGCGAACAGCAGGTCATCGAGGCGGTAGCGGATCACAACGCGCTGGATGCGCAACAAACGGCGGACGGCAAGCAGCTTCATGCGTTATCGCTTGGGTCGAGGGATCGGGAAAGGCGCTCGAAACGCGCCTCAAGACGTTCCAGATCAAGTTTGATCTGGTCCAGTTCACTGAAACGGGCTTCGGCTTCGCGCTGACCGACAAGGGTGCGCGATTCTTCGGCCAGGTATTCGCCAAGGTTCTGGTTGAGGCTGGCGAACCCTTGTTGATAAAAGCGTGCGCGGCTGCGCAGATGACCGCCGACCAGTTGCGTGGCCACCGGACCGAGCCAGCGCGAGAGTTCGTACTCCCAGTCCAGCTCAAGGTCCTGAAGGATCGCCGCAAGGTCCAGCAGCACGCCGCTGTCGCCGTCGAGTTCGACTTCAGGGCCGTGCAGCACGGCAGTCTTATCCTTGCTGGTCGCCAGTTTCAACAGGCTGGCGGCCGGTGCGCGCAAGGTGCAATCGGCGCCGGTTTCCCACTGCGAGGCGAGCATCAGGCCTTCATCGCTGGGCAGGATAAACAGTTGCAGCGCCGGGCTGCGGCAATCGACGGCAATCACTTTGCCGCTCAAATGCGCGAGGCGCGGCAGCGCTGTGCTGTCGAGGCGCAGCACCCGGTTAATCCCGAGTTCAACGCTGGCGAGCAGTCCGGCGAGCAGCATCAGGGTTTGATGCCGCGGTGCAGGGCAACGATGCCTGCGGTCATGTTGTGATAGGTCACGCGGTCGAAACCGGCCTCGACCATCATCGACTTCAGGGTTTCCTGATTCGGGTGCATGCGGATCGATTCGGCGAGGTAGCGATAGCTTTCCGAATCGTTGGTGATCAGCTTGCCCATCAACGGCATGAAGGCGAACGAGTAAGCGTCGTAGGCTTTGGACATCAATGCGTTGGTCGGTTTGGAGAACTCCAGCACCAGCAGGCGACCGCCCGGCTTGAGCACGCGCAGCATCGAACGCAGGGCGTCTTCCTTGTGCGTGACGTTGCGCAGGCCGAAAGCGATGGTCACGCAATCGAAATGGTTGTCCGGGAACGGCAGCTTTTCAGCGTCGGCCTGGACGAATTCAACGTTGCCGGCGACACCCAGATCCAGCAGGCGGTCGCGACCGACCTTGAGCATGGATTCGTTGATGTCGGCCAACACTACGTGGCCGGTCGGGCCGACGAGGTGCGAGAATTTTTTGGTCAGGTCGCCGGTCCCGCCGGCAATGTCGAGCACGCGGTTGCCGCTGCGAACGCCCGACAGTTCGATCGCGAAACGCTTCCACAAACGGTGCATGCCGCCCGACAGGAGGTCGTTCATCAAGTCGTACTTGGCGGCTACCGAGTGGAAAACTTCAGCGACTTTTTCCGCTTTTTGGCTTTCCGGAACGTTTTTGAAACCGAAGTGAGTGGTGGGTTCGGCATCGCTGCCTTTGCGCTGATCAGTCATATCGCTGTCACCAGAAGAGAATGCGGGACATTCTAATCCCGGTGGCCTGCTTTGTCTTGGAGTGCCTAAAGGTAAGATGTCGAACCGCCGGGACGTTTTGCCGCAGCAGCGGTCAAGATGCTTCAGGAAAGTATCCCTATAGAAGGAGTCATTCAATGGCCCGAATCAGTGTTGAACGTACCCACGACCTGGGCAAGGAAGCGGCCCGCGAGAAGGCTGACCTGCTGGCGAAGAAGCTCTCCGAGCAATACGGCCTGGAGCCGCAATGGTCCGGCGACACCCTGAACCTCAAGCGCTCGGGCGTGAAAGGCGCGGTGCATGTCGGCGAAGATTCGATCAAGGTCGATGTCGAGCTGGGACTGTTTATGTCAGCCATGAGCGGCACGATCAAATCGGAAATCGAAAAGGCCCTTGATAAGGCCCTGGTCTGACTAATACCTGTAGGAGCGAAGCTTGCTCGCGAAGAGGCCGGTACATTCGCTGCTTCTTCTATGGCAGGAATTCGGCCTTCGCGGGCAAGCCTCGCTCCTACAGTTTTCACGGCACGCAAATGTTGCGGTTGTTAGGGTGCCGTTTCTAATTTTTCTGCCTACTTTGTGCCAGAGCCCGACACTTTCGCGGGCAGTTCCTCAAACCTTCTGCGCGTGAGGTGCACCATGGCCAAAGTTATTTTGAAGAAAAAAATCGACTCCTCGACTAACGCTCTGCACGACGTCAAATCGTATGCCCGCAAGATCTGGCTGGCAGGCCTGGGTGCCTACACCAAGGTTGGCCAAGAGGGCAGCGAGTACTTTCAAGAGTTGATCCAGGCTGGTCAAACTGTTGAAAGCAAAGGCAAAAAAGTAGTTGCCGAAAAACTTGAAGCGGCCAACTCCGAGATCGATGAAGCCAAGAGTGAAGTGCACACTTTCAAAGGCAAGGTCGAAGTTCAACTCGACAAGGTTGAAAAGGCTTTTGACTCACGTGTCGCAAGTGCCTTGAATCGTATCGGCATTCCGTCTAAACATGACGTTGAGACACTGTCTGCTAAGCTCGATGAGTTGACGGCATTGCTCGAACGCGTCGCGCGTAAATCTTAAGGAGAACGGGATGGCTGGTAAAAAGAATACTGACAAAGAAGGCAGCTCGTGGATCGGGAAGGTCGAAGACTACTCCCGCAAGATCTGGCTGGCTGGTTTAGGCGTGTACTCGAAGATCGACACTGACGGCAGCAAGCTCTTCGATACATTGGTCAAAGACGGCGAGAAAGCCGAGAAGCTCACCAAAAGTGCAGTTGGCAAGAAAGTCGACTCCGCCAAGGATTCCGCTTCCTCTGCCAAGTCGCGCATCAGCGGCGTGAAAGATCGCGCACTGGGCAAGTGGGATGAACTGGAAGGTGCTTTCGACAAGCGCCTGAACAGCGCCATTTCGCGCCTCGGTGTTCCAAGCCGCAATGAAGTGAAAGCACTGCACAGCAAGGTCGATACCCTGACCCGGCAGATCGAGAAACTCACCGGCGCCAAGGTTGCGCCAGTTGCGAGCAAAACCGCAGCTGCAAAACCTGCTGCTAAAACTGCTACGGCTGCTAAAACGGCTGCGGCGAAACCGGCAGCCAAATCCGCTGCCAAGCCACTGGTCAAAGCCGCTGCCAAAGCAGTTGCCAAGCCTGCTGCCAAAGCCGCCGCGAAAACCGCTGCGGCCAAACCTGTAGCCAAGGCCGCCGCGAAAACTGCAGCCAAGCCTGTCGCTGCAAAAACCGCCGCAAAACCAGCCGCGAAACCGGCGGCCAAAACCGCGGCAGCGAAACCTGCAGCAGCCAAGCCAGCGGCAAAACCTGCAGCCGCGAAAAAACCTGCTGCGAAGAAACCGGCCGCTGCCAAAGCTGCCGCGCCAAAACCAGCAGCGCCTGCCGCCAAACCGGCAACCCCGGCCACTTCAGCGAACTCCGCTGCCGCGCCGACCCCTGCTGCAACCCCGACTGCGACGCCAACCCCGGCGACCCCAACCAGTCAGTCCTGATTTTCAGGACTCAAGAAAACGCCCGGCCTGCGAAGGTCGGGCGTTTTTTTCATTTGATATCTAAGCAGTACCCTCGCGGATCAATTCGAGCACATGTGTCACAAGTCCCGAGGCATAACGTTGCGCTGCCACTCGTTCATCTGTTTGTTCTTCGCCGCGACCAAACAGGAACTGCGCATATTTGACCGGCCCCGTCAGTTCATAACCTTCCACACCATTGCCTTCGGCAAACTTCTTTTGC
Source organism: Pseudomonas prosekii (assembly GCF_900105155.1). Classification (NCBI taxonomy): domain Bacteria; kingdom Pseudomonadati; phylum Pseudomonadota; class Gammaproteobacteria; order Pseudomonadales; family Pseudomonadaceae; genus Pseudomonas; species Pseudomonas prosekii. The sequence goes on along the minus strand of NZ_LT629762.1, from coordinate 2,339,761 downwards.
AATGCGTCGAGTCCTGCCAGCAGCGCTGGACGGTGCTGACCGCTAAGAAACTTGTCGATAAATTTTGCCGCGATGTAATCAGGAGGTCCGGCATAACGCATGACGTGGAGCAGGTCGCCAGCATCTTTCGGTTCGCCACGACTGTCAAATGCGAGTGCTTTGAGAATGATGAACGCGACCACATCTGCATAGCGGATGACTTCAATGGATATGCCACCTTCATCGAGCAGCGGCGCTTTGATTTCCCTGCTATCGAACCAGTCATGGACGATTTCCGCGTGCTCAATAGCAAGTGCGGAAACAGCTTCACCGTCAAGGAGTTTTATGTCGAATGCGCGACATTGCGCATCGGCGCCGCGTAGAAACTCCACAAGCACATATTCCTTCTCTGACAGTTTTCGCATCCAACGCCATGCCGATTTCCAACCGTTGTCATCTTCAAAGGGCTCAAACCCCCTGTCCTTGAGTTGCTGCGCGAGCGATACGTAGCCATTGCCCTCTGCGATGACTTGCAGGTTCAAGACGATATCTACATCAGAGGTTCCGAAGTGCGGCGGGACGTCGGGAGGCATTTGTGGTGTGAGGTAGCGAGGGACCAGTCCTCCCACCAGCCGCAAAGTGGATTTCAATCCTCCGAACGCACCGAGCAATGTCACCAGAACTTGCTCGCAGGCGTCGGCGTGTTCTAACGAGTAGCCCGCTGCAGTCTTGGGTTTTGGAGCTAGAGCCATGAATTCAGACCTTCAAAATGTCGTGTCGAAGTTGAGTCGCCAACTCTGCGTTGCGGCCTCGTCCATCTTGCAAGTCGAGGTATTGAATGAACTCGCTGGCGAGCCACGCGCCTGATTGTGGGTTGCGGCGTCGGAAAAGCATCCCGGCGCCCGAGCGTTCGATCAGTACGACGTTGTTGCCTTTCTCCGCCGGCTTCAAACCCAGAGCGTCTGCGAGTTGCGCCTGAGTTCCAGGTAATGTTTCCAGTTCGGCCAGATCTACTTGGGTCAGTAGCGGTGACAGGTAATTGGCAGCGATGGCTCCGGTAAACGCCCAACTGGCGCTACTCGACTTCGGCGCTTTGCGGGCGAGGTTCTCGAGCAGTTGTCTGGGGTTGGAAGAAAAGAAATACCAGTTGGACCTGTTCTCCTTGCGTTGCTGCCACGCCTCGGCCCATGCGTCCAATAAATCCCCGGCCCGGCAAAGTCGGCGGCGAAGGAGGCGGCCACTGCCTTCGGATTCCACCCATTCGCGCAGCTCCAATTCCTGCAAGACCGACGACACGGTAAATACTGACGTCTCAGAACGTTCCGCCAATTCCAGTCCTGTGAACCATTCACCTTTGCTGTGCAGCAGTGCATGGACGACCATTTCTTTCGCCCCGCTAAACAGGGGAACTCGCTGCGTTTTCCGTGCAGACGCAGCGGCGGGGCGATCGATATTGATCAGCCATCGTTCATGACGAAAATACAAGGAGCCGCTAGCGTCGTAGTAGCCAGCGCCCGAGTTCTTCAACTCTTCGCGGGCGCCTTGGCTGATCTTTTCGGCGATCACCATCGGGATAATCGTCGTTGCATTTCGCTTTTCTGCGTTCTCGGCGCCGTAGCGTTGGAGCGCCTCTAAAGCATCACGGATATCGCGTGGATAAACGGCGCGTTTGATTTCGACTGCAACGTCCCAGTTGCCGTCCGGCGTATCCAAGGTCAACAGCAAATCAACGCCGCGATCAATACCGGCAGCGTGTCTTCGGTGGAGAACCTTGACTCCCGTCGCGTTCTGCAATGACTCGATGAAGCCTTCAATCAACGGCTGCCGGGCCTGGTCAAAAAACTCATTTGGCATAACGCGAGTCCGAGTGAGTAACGAGGATGCATTTTTGTTTATGCGTTATTGCTAGTTTAGCTGCGCAGCTAAACTAGGCAATTATCCTAAACAAAGAAAGGCTTTTATTGATTCGAAGGGCTACGCAAACTCACTCATGTTCTTCCAAATATTGCAGCGCCAACTGCTCGGTAGCCGCTTTGACCGGCGGCAGCAGGTGCGGCGCTACCAGCATCATGATCTGGTACACCACCAATCTGACTTCACCCTCGCGATCAAGAATCCGCTGATAGTCCAGTGAAAACAGCAGGGTCATGGTGATTTGCTCCACCAGTTGCCCCAACGCCTGGGTGTCGCTGACCAGTTGTCCCTGCGCTTTCAGCCGCGCCAGCAATGAGGCCAGCGTGCGTTTCAGTGCATTGAGCAGGTTGCGGATGCCTTTCGCCAGTTTTGGCAGGCGGCCGGCCAGGTTGGACAGGTCCTGGAACAGGAACCGGTAGTGCGCCAGGCGCTCGACGATCAAGTGCAGAAACAGCCAGTAATCTTCCGGCGCCAGTTCGACGTCGGACGGCGGATCGAGCAGCGGCGCTAGTTCGTTCTGGAAGCGTTCGAACAACCCCAGAATCAGCGGCTCCTTGCCGTGGAAGTGGTAGTAGAGGTTGCCCGGGCTGATCCCCATTTCATTGGCAACTTCCATGGTGGAAACGTTTGGTTCGCCTTTTTGATTGAACAACTGCAGGGCACATTCGAGGATCCGGTCGCGGGTTTTCATCCAGTCTTCTTAATGGTCGAGTCAGGCCACGGCCAGCGCCGGCCGTGGGTTGTTGAACGTCAGCGCACGCGCACGTAGGTGCCGGGTGCGGCTTCCATCGGTGGGTAGGCCGGGTTGCCGAGGGCCATTTGCGTTTCTTTTTGTGCGCCCGAGCGCTGCTGAATCCACTCCAGCCATTGCGTCCACCAACTGCCGTCGGTTTGCTTGGCGTCGTAGTACCAGGCGCGTGGGTCGCTAGTGAGTTTCGGGCTCTCGATGAAGTTGGCTTTGGGGTTGGACGGCGGGTTGAGAATGCTCTGCACGTGGCCGCTGTTGGACAGCACAAAACGCCGCTCGCCACCCAGCAGCAGGGTCGAGCGATACACCGCGTCCCACGGCGTGATGTGGTCGTTGATGCCGGCGACGCTGAAGCTGTCGACCGTGACTTTTTGCAGGTCGATCGGCGTGCCGCACACTTCCAGACCGCCCGCGTGGCTCAGCGGGTTGTGCTTGAAGAAGTCCAGCAAGTCGCCATGAAACGCCGCAGGCAGGCGCGTGTTGTCGTTGTTCCAGTAGAGAATGTCGAACGCTGGCGGCTGTTTTCCGAGCAGGTAATTGTTGACGAAATAGCTCCAGATCAAGTCGTTGGGGCGCATCCAGGCGAATACCTTGGCCATGTCGCGGCCGTCCAGCACACCTTTCTGATACGAGCGGCGCTTGGCCGCTTCCAGGGTTTGCTCATCGGCAAACAATGTCGCCGGGCTGTCCATCTGACTGTCGAGCAAACTCACCAGATACGTCGCGCTCGACACCCGCCGCAATTGCCGTTTGGCCTGCAAATGCCCTTGCAGCGCGGCAATCGTCAGGCCGCCAGCGCAGGCGCCCATCAGGTTCACTTCGCGCGCGCCAGTGATTGCGCGGCAGACATTCATCGCTTCTTCGACCGCTTCGACATAGCTCGACAGCCCCCATTCGCGATGGCGCACGTCCGGGTTGCGCCAGCTGATCATGAAGGTTTGCAGGCCGTTTTTCAGGGCGAACTGGACGAAGCTGTTGTGCGGGCTGAGGTCGAAAATGTAGTACTTGTTGATCTGTGGCGGCACCACCAGCAGCGGTTTGGAATACTGCTTTTCGCTCATCGGTTTGTACTGGATCAGCTCCAGCAACTCGTTGCGAAACACCACCGAGCCCGTAGTGGTGGCGACGGTCTTGCCGATTTCAAAGGCTTGTCTGGTGACCTGCCGGGGCAAGCCGTCGTTGTGCAGGAAGTCGTCGATCAGGTGCCCGGCGCCACGGATCAGGCTGTTGCCGCCGGAGTTGAAAATCTCCTTGAGCGCCAGCGGATTGAGCAGCGTATTGGACGGCGACACGGCGTCGTTGAGCAGGGCGAACGCGAAGTGCGCGCGGGTGCGATCGTCGGGGCTCATGTTGCTTTCGTCGATCCAGCTCTTAACCTCTTTCTGCCAGCTCAGGTAAGCCTGCAAACTGCGCCGATAAAACGGATTGAGACTCCATGCCGGGTCGGCAAAACGGCTGTCGTGCGGGTTGGTCGGGTGCAGGGTTTCGCCCAGCAATACACGGCCCAACTGGCCGCCCAACTTCAACGCGTGACGCGCACTGTGCAGTGGGTTGCGCAAACCATGGGCGGCAACGCTGCGCAGGGTCGACAACATATCCCGGCCGCGCAGGCCGGTAATTGCACTCTGCGCGTTGATGAACGCGGCGGGAGTGGGCAAAAACTCCCTCACTGGTTTTTCGCGCATGAATCAACACTCCTTCGTCTTCAGGCCAAAAACAAACACACCGAACCAGAACACCATAGACGCTGTAGCGGGTTGTTGCGCGGCGCGGCGTCCTGCCGCGCGGTTTCCATCGACCCAACGGTGGCTCAGCCGCCCAATGGCGCCGGGTGCGGATGCATCACCGCACGCTGCCGTTCTTCCTCGAGGAATTTCATGATGATCGGCGCCACCGCTTCGGCGCGGGTGATCAGGAACAGGTGACCGTCGTCGATGATGTGCAACTGCGCGTTGGGAATTCGCCAGGCGAGCATGCGCATGTTGATCAGCGGGATCAGCGGATCGTCGTCGCCGGCCAGCACCAGCGTCGGCTGGTGGATCTTGTGCAGCCAGTGAATGCTGGTCCAGCCGAGGCCGGCGAACAGTTGCCAGTAGTAACCGAGCTTGCCTGCCGAACGCACTTTCGCCGCGTGATTGGCCGCCAGCGTCGGGTCGCGGCGGAACGAACCGCCGTAGATCATCGGCGCGATGCGGATCACGTGCGATGGCTGGATATAGCGCCGTGGGCTCGCCATCATCCACAGCACTTTCGGTTTGCCCGGCACCATCACCGCGCCCGCCGCAGTGGCTGCGAGCACGAGTTTTTTGCAGCGCTCGGGATAGTCATAGGCGAACTGCTGCGCGAGTGCGCCGCCCCACGACACGCCGATCACGTTGACTTGCCCGTAATCGAGATAATCGAGCATGCGCGCGGTGAGTTTCGCCAGGCCTGGAAAGCGATAAGGACGATTCGGCGTCGACGAGCCGCCGACCCCGGGAACGTCGAAAGCGATGACTTCGAGGTCCGGGTCCAACGCCGCGACGAACGGAAACACCAGCTCCAAGTTAGCGCCGATGCCGTTGAAAATCAGCAAGGGCGTCAAGTGAGGCTTGCCGGGGCGTACCGCAGTGCGGAGGGTCTGGCCATCCAGGTCGACGGTACGAAAAACGAACGGTTGCGGCATGCTTCAGGCCCTGTGGGTGTTATTCATCCCCGGTCCCTGTAGGAGCACAGCTTGCTCGCGATGGCGCCGTGTCAGTCGACATTAATGTTGAATGATCGACCGCGATCGCGAGCAAGCTTTGCTCCTACAGAAGGGTGGGGTTTCAGTTACCGCTCGTGTACGTAAGTGCCCGGCGCAGCTTCGCCGGCGGTGTAGGTTTTGTTACCGAGGCTGGTCGGGGATTTCTTCAACTTGCCGGAACGCTCGGCCTGCCATGCCTGCCAGTGCAACCACCAGGAATCAGTGTGTTTGGTGGAGTTTTCCTGCCAGTCCTCAGCCTTCATCGGCATCTCGGCGCTGGTCATATATCGTGACTTCGGATTACCAGGCGGGTTCAGAATGCTTTGGATGTGGCCGCTGCTGGACAACACGAACTCGACATTGCCGCCAAACAATTGCGCCGACTTGTAGCAAGACTTCCACGGCGTGATGTGGTCGTTGGTGCCGGCCAGGGAAAAGATGTCGGCGGTGACCTGCTTCAAGTCAATCGGCGTGCCGCACACTTCTAGTGCATTCGGGCGAATCAGTGGATTACTTTTGAACATCTCGATCAGGTCGCCGTGGAACGCGGCGGGCAAGCGCGTGGTGTCGTTGTTCCAGAACAGAATGTCGAACACCGGTGGCTCGTTGCCCAACAGGTAATTGTTGACCCAGTAGTTCCAGATCAGATCGTTGGGGCGCATCCACGCGAACACTTTCGCCATGTCGCGACCTTCGAGCACGCCGGCCTGATAGGAATGGCGCTTGGCGGTTTCGAGGGTTTGTTCATCGACAAACAGTGCGACGTCGCTGTCCAGCGTGGTGTCGAGCACGCTCACCAGCAGCGTCAGGGCGTTGACCTTTTTCTCGCCAATCGCCGCGTAATGCCCGAGCAGCGCGGTGCAAGTGATGCCGCCGGAGCAGGCGCCGAGCATGTTCACGTCTTTACTGCCGGTGATCGCGGTGACCACATCGACCGCTTCCTTGAGCGCTTCGATGTACGTCGAAAGGCCCCATTCGCGCTGTTCCTTGGTCGGGTTACGCCAACTGACAATGAACGTCTGCACGTTATTGCGCAGGCAGAACCGCGCCAGGCTCTTGTCCGGGCTGAGGTCGAATACGTAGAACTTGTTGATCTGCGGCGGCACCACCAGCAACGGCCGTTCGTGCACTTGCTCGGTGATCGGCCGGTACTGGATCAGCTCCAGCACGTCGTTGCGAAATACCACCGCGCCTTCGGTCACGCCCAGCGATTTGCCGACTTCGAACGCGCCCATGTTGACCTGGCTCGGCATCCCGCCGTTGTGCACGAGGTCCTTGGCGAGGTGCGAGAGGCCGTCGAGCAAACTCTTGCCGCCGGTTTCAAAGAAGCGTTTGACCGCAGCAGGGTTGGCCGCACTGTTGGTCGGGGCCATGGCTTCGGTCATCAGGTTGATCACGAAATGCCCGCGCGCGACGTCTTTGGGCGACAGGCTGCTGTCGTCGATCCAGGCGTGCAGCTCTTTGCGCCAGGCCAGGTAAGTCTGCAGATAACGTTTGTAGAGCGGGTTCTGGCTCCAGGCCGGATCGACAAAGCGACGGTCATCACCAGGAGGCTGCAGTTCGGATTTGCCGAACAGCACGTTTTTGAGTTCAAGACCGAAATGCGCGACATGCTTGACGCTGTGAATCGGTTGTTTGATGGCTTGGCGCAATACCATTCGAGCAGAAGCCAGTAGATCCTTTCCACGCAGCCCAACAACAGGATTAAGCCCCAGGGTGTTTTCCGAGGCTTGGTACTTCAGGTCATCGTTGTTCTTGTTACTCATCTACGACGCTCCATTGTCCTGAGACGAGTACCTGAGCCCGGCTGCATCGTCACGCAGCCAATGTCGGGTACTGCTGCTCGGGTTGACCGTTGATTCTGCAATTACGCCGCTTTTCACATCACAGAGCGTTGCAGGGAACTTGCCAGTTCCATTGGTTACCCGAGTTTAATTTTTTTCGCAAGCGGGCCGATCCTCGGCGCCGTAGCGGAGCATTCAAACAGATGAAATTAGAAAATGCGCTCTAAAGAGCGAGAGGCCTGAGCTAGAGCATCAGCTTGACGATGGACTGGCTCGGATCGCGGGTTTTGCCGGCCGCTTTGAGTTCGGCAAGATAATCGTTCCACAGATCTTCCTGGCGCACGGCCAGTTGGTAGAGGTATTCCCAAGTGAACAGGCCGCTGTCGTGGCCGTCGTCGAAGGTCAACTTCAGGGCGTACTGACCGGCCGGCTCGACCTTGCTCAGGCCTACCGCGATCTTGCCAAATTGCAGGATAGGTTTGCCGTGGCCCTGGACCTCGGCGGAAGGCGAATGCACGCGCAGAAATTCGGCGGGCAAATGAAATTCCTCGCCGGACGCGTATTTCAGCGACAGGGTTTTCGAGGCTTTGTGCAGTTTGATGTCGGTGGGGAGTTGGGTCATGGAGTGAGTTCCGTTATGGATGGAACCCTGTAGGAGCGAAGCTTGCTCGCGAAAGCGTCAGGTCAGTCGACATGTATGTTGAATGAATGACCGATTTCGCGAGCAAGCATCGCTCCTACAAGTTTGGCTCTACAGAATGTAGCGGGACAGGTCTTCGTTTTCCGCCAATTCGCCGAGGTGGCTGTTGACGTAGGCGGCGTCGATCAGAATCACCTTGTCGTCATGCGCGCTGGCCAGATCACCGGCGCTGAACGACACCTCTTCAAGCAAACGCTCAAGCAGCGTGTGCAAGCGACGGGCGCCGATGTTTTCGGTTTTCTCGTTGACCTGCCAGGCGATCTCGGCGATGCGCTTGATCCCGTCCGGCTGGAACTCGATGCCCAGGCCTTCGGTTTTCAGCAGTGCGCAATATTGCTCGGTCAACGAGGCATGCGGTTCGCTGAGAATGCGTTCGAAGTCTTCCGGGGTCAGCGCTTTGAGCTCGACGCGAATCGGCAGACGACCTTGCAGTTCCGGCACCAGATCGCTCGGCTTGCTCAAGTGGAACGCGCCGGACGCGATGAACAGGATGTGGTCAGTCTTGACCATGCCCAGTTTGGTGTTGACGGTGCAGCCTTCGATCAGCGGCAGCAAATCGCGCTGCACACCTTCACGGGAAACATCGACGCCGCCGGAATTACCGCGCTTGGCGACCTTGTCGATTTCGTCGATGAAGACGATGCCGTGCTGCTCGACTGCTTCCAGCGCCTTGGCCTTCAACTCTTCTTCGTTGACCAGACGCCCGGCTTCTTCATCGCGCACCAGTTTCAGCGCTTCCTTGACCTTGAGCTTGCGGCTCTTCTTTTTGCCCTTGCCCATATTGGCAAACAGGCTCTGCAACTGGTTGGTCATCTCTTCCATGCCCGGCGGCGCGGAGATATCGACGCCGGCCACTTCGGCGACTTCGATGTCGATCTCCTTGTCATCCAGCTGACCTTCGCGCAGACGCTTGCGGAACAGCTGACGGGTATTGGAATCGGCCGACGAGGTCGATTCTTCGTTGCTGAAACCCATGCGCGCTGGCGGCAGCAGGGCGTCGAGGATGCGGTCCTCGGCGGCGTCTTCGGCGCGGTGGCGAACTTTGGTCATTTCCTGTTCGCGCAGCAGCTTGAGCGCGGCGTCAGCGAGGTCACGAATGATCGATTCGACGTCGCGGCCAACGTAGCCGACTTCGGTGAACTTGGTCGCTTCGACCTTGATGAACGGCGCGTTGGCCAGTTTGGCCAGGCGGCGGGCGATTTCGGTTTTACCGACACCGGTCGGGCCGATCATCAGGATGTTCTTTGGCGTTACTTCAACGCGCAGCTCTTCCGGCAGTTGCATCCGGCGCCAGCGGTTACGCAGCGCGATGGCGACGGCGCGCTTGGCATCGTCCTGGCCGATGATATGGCGATTGAGTTCGTGGACGATTTCACGGGGAGTCATGGACATAGTTTTTGGCGGTCCTCTAGCAAAAGCGAGCCGTGGCGCGTGGCCGAAACAGGCTTACTCGGCGAGGTCCTGCTCCTCAATGGTAAAGGTGTGGTTGGTGAATACGCAGATGTCGCCAGCGATGCCGAGCGCGGTTTCAACGATTTCCCGGGCCGACAGATCGGTTTTCTTCAGCAGGGCGCTGGCCGCTGCTTGAGCGTAGCCGCCACCGGAACCCATGGCGATCAGGCCTTGTTCGGGTTCGACCACGTCACCGTTGCCGGTGATGATCAGCGAGGCGTCTTTGTTGGCGACCGCGAGCATGGCTTCGAGGCGGCTGAGGGAGCGGTCGGTGCGCCATTCTTTGGCGAGTTCGACGGCGGCGCGAACGAGGTGACCTTGATGTTTTTCGAGCTGGCCTTCGAAACGTTCGAAGAGGGTGAAGGCGTCAGCGGTGGCCCCGGCAAAACCGGCAATGACTTGGCCGTGGTACAGGCGACGGACTTTCTTGGCGTTGCCTTTCATCACGGTATTGCCGAGAGAAACCTGGCCGTCGCCGCCCATGACGACTTTGCCGTGGCGGCGAACTGAAACGATGGTGGTCAAGGGAGAGTCTCCACGCAGCGGGGCGAAAATGCCTTATGCCAACTCATATGGGGGTGGTGGAGAATTTTTCAACTGCGCGGCGCGGCGGGGGACGAATGGCGTTAGGCGGGGGAGGGTGTGTTGTTTGTTCTGGCGTCTTCGCGGGCAAGCCTCGCTCCTACAGGTTTATGTCGTTCCCATATAAGGCGAACGGCGCATTTCCTGTAGGAGCGAGGCTTGCCCGCGAATAACGATAACGCGGTGCTGCTGACGAAATCAGCGGCTTTGGCGTTGTTGTAACAACAGGTTGCTAAAGCCGCTGCCGGCCAGTTGTTTTTGCGCGGTGGTCAGCTGTTCACGGTTGCTGAACGGGCCGACCAAAACGCGGTACCAGGTTTCGTCCTTGACCGTGCCGGATTCAACCGCCACGGCCTGACCGAGCAAAATGATCTGCGCGCGCACCTTGTCGGCATCCGCCTCTTTGCGGAACGAACCGGCCTGCAAGAAGAACTTGGTCACTGGCGCCGCTTTCGACACCGGCGGTGCTGGTGGCGGGGTAATCCCGGCCAGAGCCGCCTGAGCGCGCGCGGTGTCGATCTTCGCCGCTTGCTCCGGGGTCACCGGCGTGGTCGGCACGGCGGGCACTTGCGGCGTCGGCAGGGTCTTCTCCGGCACCGCGTCCGGCGGCACTATCACTTCCGATTCCGGCAGCAAGGTGTAGAAGTCGTACTTCGGCTTCACCGGTTGCGTCGGGCTCGGCGGGGTCTTGTTGGCCTCGGCGATTTTTGACGCTTTCTGCTGTTCGATCTTTTCGCGCTTGACGCTCTCGCTGCCCTTGCCCGGTTCCAGTTTCATCAGGAACACGATAAACGCGCCGACCGTGAGGCCGATGGCCATCCACAGCCAACCCGGAATCGGTTGCTTGGCAGGAGCGGTGTAACGACTGGCGCCGCGCTTGGGTGCAGGTTTTTTCTTGGCAGCCAACTTACATACGCTCCAGAGTTTCCAGACCCAACAGTTCCAGGCCTTGCTTGAGTGTGCGGCCGGTCAGCGCGGCGAGGCGCAGACGGCTTTGCATTTGTGCCGGGGTGTCGGCGCTGAGGATCGGGCAGTTCTCATAGAAACTCGAGAACAGACCGGCGACATCGTACAGGTAGGTGCACAGCGTGTGCGGCGTTCCTTTGTCAGAAACGTTGTTCAGCACTTCGGCGAACTGCGCCAGTTTGGTCGCCAGCTCCAGTTCATGCGGCGCATCGAGGACGATCTGCCCTTCGACTTCGCTGAAATCCTTGCCCAGTTTGCGGAACACGCCGGCCACGCGGGTGTAGGCGTACAGCAAGTACGGCGCGGTGTTGCCTTCGAAGTTGAGCATCAAATCGAAGTTGAAGCTGTAGTCGCTGGTGCGGTGCTTGGACAGGTCGGCGTATTTCACCGCGCCAATCCCCACAACCTTGGCGATGTTGCGCAAGTCGTCTTCGGCCAGCTCCGGGTTTTTCTCTTTGACCAGCGTGTAGGCGCGATCCTTGGCTTCGGTCAGCAGATCGACCAGCTTCACGGTGCCGCCATCACGGGTCTTGAACGGACGGCCATCGGCGCCGTTCATGGTGCCGAAACCCATGTGTTCCATTTCCATCGGGTGCGTGACAAAACCGGCCAGCCGCGCGACCTGGAACACTTGCTGGAAGTGCAGCGCCTGACGCTGATCGACGAAGTACAACGCGCGATCGGCTTTCAGTTTGCCGCTGCGATAACGCACGGCCGCCAGGTCAGTGGTGGCGTACAGGTAGCCGCCATCAGCCTTGACGATGATCACCGGCAGCGGGTCGCCGTCGGCGTTCTTGAATTCGTCGAGGAACACGCATTGCGCGCCGTTGCTTTCGACCAGCAGGCCAGCGGCCTTGAGGTCGTTGACCACGTTGATCAGGTCGTCGTTGTAGGCACTTTCGCCCATCACGTCGGCCATCGTCAGTTTGACGTTGAGTTGTTCGTAAATGGCTTGGCAATGCGACAGCGAAATCTCGCGGAAGCGCGTCCACAGCGCCAGGCATTCGGCATCGCCGGCCTGCAACTTGACCACCAGGCCACGGGCGCGGTCGGCGAATTCTTCGCTGCCGTCGAAGCGCTGCTTGGCGGCGCGGTAGAAGTTTTCCAGGTCCGACAGCTCATCGCTGGTGATCGGGTTTTCCTGCAGATACGCCATCAACATGCCGAACTGGGTGCCCCAGTCGCCGACGTGGTTCTGCCGGATCACGGTGTCGCCGAGGAATTCCAGAACCCGCGCCACGCCGTCGCCGATGATCGTCGAGCGCAAGTGGCCGACGTGCATTTCTTTCGCCAGGTTTGGCGCCGACAGGTCAACCACGGTGCGTTGCAGCGGGCCAGCCTTGCGCACGCCGATATTTTTATCGGCCAGTGCGGCGTCGAGGCGCGCAGCCAGGGCTTGGGTGTTCTGGAAGAAATTGAGGAAGCCCGGCCCGGCGATTTCGGTTTTGGTGACGTTATCGTCAGCCGGCAGCGCGGCGATGATTTTTTCCGCCAGATCACGCGGCTTCATCCCGGCCGGTTTCGCCAGCATCATGGCGATGTTGCTGGCGAAGTCGCCGTTTTTCTTGTCGCGCGAGTTTTCCACCTGGATCGCCGGCGACAGGCCTTCAGGCAACACACCTTCGTTGACGAGTTGGGTGATGGCTTGTTGGATCAGCTGGCGAATGGTGTCTTTCATGGTGTTCTCTTTCGACCGCAAGCGCGGCGGCGCCTGGATGCGCTAGTGGAAAAACTGGGCATTATCCGTGGCACGGACGTGCTTGCCAACTATAGCGGGCAGGTTATGGATATGTGGTGACAAATAGGCCGCCCTGTGGGAGCAAGGCTTGCCCGCGATGACTGTCTTGAGAACGCCATCGCGGGCAAGCCTTGCTCCCACAGCTGCTCGCGATGGCGATCCACCAATCAATACAAATCAACGGGATCAACATCCAGCGACCAACGCACCGCCCGCCCGCTCGGCATTTGCTCCAGCGCCAGCAACCAACTGCTCAGCAACCGATGCAGCGGCGCCCGCGCCGTGGCTTGCAACAACAACTGCGCGCGATAACGCCCGGCACGCCGCTCCATCGGCGCCGGCACCGGCCCCAACAATTCAATCCCGCTCAAATTCTGCTCGGCGAGCAAGCGTTCCGCCTCGCTGCACGCTTCATCGAGAAAGCCTTCAGCCTGCCCCGGTTTGTGCGCTTCGGCGCGCAGCAGCGCCAGATGTGCAAACGGCGGCAGCCCCGCCGAACGACGTTCGCTCAAGGCTTGCTCGGCAAACGCGAAATAACCCTGCTCGGTCAATTGCACCAGCAGCGGATGGTCGGCGAGGTGGGTCTGAATGATCACTCGGCCCGGTTCTTCGGCCCGGCCCGCGCGCCCGGCGACTTGCACGATCAGTTGCGCCATGCGCTCGCTGGCACGGAAGTCGCCGGAAAACAGCCCGCCGTCGGCATCGAGGATCGACACCAGCGTCACCCGTGGAAAGTGGTGCCCTTTGGCGAGCATCTGCGTGCCGACCAGAATGCACGGCTGGCCTTTCTGGATCGTCGCGAACAGTTGGTTCATCGCGTCTTTGCGCGAAGTGCTGTCGCGGTCGACCCGCAACACCGGCACCTCCGTGAACAGAATCGCCAGACGCTCCTCGGCGCGCTCGGTGCCGGCGCCTACCGGGCGCAAATCGACTTTGCCGCACTTCGGGCAATGCCGCGGCACGCGTTCGACGTAGCCGCAATGGTGGCAGCGCAGTTCGCCGGAGCGCTGGTGCACGGTCATCCGCGCATCGCAGCGCTGGCACTCGGACATCCAGCCGCAATCGTGGCACAGCAGCGTCGGCGCAAAACCACGTCGATTGAGGAACACCAGCACCTGTTGCCCCGCCGCCAGGGTCTGGCCGATTGCCTGCTGCATCGGCCCGGAAATGCCGCTGTCCAGCGGACGGCTTTTCACGTCCAGACGCAGGAAGCGCGGTTGCTTGGCGCCGCCCGCGCGCTCGTTCAGGCGCAGCAGGCCGTAACGGCCGGTGTAGGCGTTGTGCAGGCTTTCGAGCGACGGCGTTGCGGAGCCGAGAACAATCGGGATGTTTTCCTGCCGCGCCCGCACTAGCGCCAGATCCCGCGCGTGATAGCGCAGGCCTTCCTGCTGTTTATAGGAGCCGTCGTGCTCCTCGTCGATGATGATCAGGCCGGGATTTTTCATCGGCGTGAACAGCGCCGAACGTGTGCCGATAATAATGTCGGCGTCGCCATCACGCGCGGCGAGCCAGGCTTCGAGGCGTTCGCGGTCATTGACCGCCGAGTGGATCAGCGCAATGCGTGCATTGAAGCGCTGCTCGAAGCGCGCCAGGGTTTGCGGGCCGAGATTGATTTCCGGGATCAGCACCAGCGCTTGCTTGCCGGCCTCGAGGGTTTCGCGGATCAACTGCAAATACACTTCGGTCTTGCCGCTGCCGGTGACGCCGGCCAGCAGGAACGCGTGGTAACTGTCGAACCCGGCGCGGATCGCCTCGTAAGCGGCGCGTTGTTCCGGGTTCAGCGGCAGTTCCGGTTGCGCCAGCCAATGTTCGTGGCGAGCGTCGGGCGCGTGTTTGCGGATTTCCACTTGCACCAGTTCTTTGGCGAGCAACAGGTCGAGGCTGTCCTTGCTCAGCATCAGTTTGCTGAGCAATTGATGAGCGACGCCGTGCGGGTGCTGCGCCAGGGTTGCCAACGCTTCACGCTGGCGTGGCGCGCGGGCGATGCGCGGATCATCAAGGCTGGCGCCGGGCGCGGCGGACCAGAAGCGCTCCTGGCGCGCTTCGGCCAGTTCACCCTGGCGCAGCAATACCGGCAGCGCCCAGCTCAACGTATCGCCGAGGCTGTGCTGGTAATACTGCGACGTCCACAGGCACAGTTTGAACAGCGCCGGTGGCAGCGGCGGCGTGGCGTCGAGCAGGGCAATCGCCGGTTTGAGTTTCTCTACCGGGACTTCGCTGGTGTCGGTGACTTCGACCAGAATGCCGATCATTTCCCGCCGCCCGAACGGCACCCGCAGGCGCATGCCCGGTTGCAACTGGGCGCGCAGCACCCCGGCCGGCGCGCGGTAATCGAACAGACGGCGCAGCGGCGAAGGCAGGGCGAGGCGCAAAATGGCGTCGGGCACGCGGGGGGATCTCGATCAACAGGCTATAAAAGCGGGGTCGTACATCCCCTGTGGGAGCGAGCTTGCTCGCGATGACGGCGTGTCAGTCAACATTTACTGCACTGGCACGCCGCTATCGCGAGCAAGCTCGCTCCCACAGGGGATCGCGTATTGGAGCGGGAGCCTAGCAGACGACCGGTTCAAGCGACAGCTTGCGCGATTTCAAAGGTCTGGTAGAATCCGCGGCCTAATTACGTGCGGTATTCAACAATAGTGTTGAGTGGCGGCACGCTAGCCTGAGGAATACACCATGAAAGCCGATATCCATCCAGCGTACGAAACCATCGTAGTAACTTGCAGCTGCGGCAACAAGTTCGAAACTCGTTCGAACCTGTGCAAGCCACTGGGTACTGACGTATGCAACGAGTGCCACCCGTTCTACACCGGTAAGCAGAAGACTCTGGATACTGGCGGCCGTGTACAGCGCTTCGCAGACCGTTTCGGTGCTTTCGGCAAGAAACCTGCTGCTGCAGAGTAAGGTTGAAGGGCCCGATGGGCTTTTCCCCGCTGTTGAAAAAGGCGTCCCTTGTGGGCGCCTTTTTTGTGTCCGCGATTTGGCTGTCCGCCGCCCAGGCCTTTTGCCCTGTGCCCGCCGGGCTGACGCCAATCGCGGTGCAGCGCGTGGTGGATGGCGACACCCTGCGCCTGAGCGATGGCCGCAGCGTGCGCATGATTGGCTTGAACACGCCCGAGATCGGCCGTCAGGGCCGCAGCGACGAACCGTTCGCGGTGGCCGCGCGCCAGCGTCTCGAAGCGTTGGTGGCGGCCAGCAATGGCCGGGTGGGTTTGCGTCCGGGTAAAGAAGCGCACGACCGCTATGGCCGCACGTTGGCGCATGTCTACAGCGTCGATGGCGCCAACCTCGAAGCGCAAATGCTTGCCGAGGGCTTCGGTTTTCAGGTGGCGGTGGCGCCGAACATCGATTTGGTCAGTTGCCAGCAAGCCGCAGAGCGCGCGGCGCGACGGGCCGGGCTCGGGGTGTGGAAGCGCTCGCCGGTACTGCAAGCGGCGCAGATTCAGAGGTCCGGTTTCGCCGTGCTCAGCGGCCGTGTGGCCAGTGTGCAGCGCAATCGCGGCGGCGTCTGGATCGCCCTGCAAGGCTCGGTTGTACTGCGCGTTGCGCCCAATCTACTTGGCAAGTTCGACGTTGCGGCGCTGCAACGGCTCAAAGGCAAGCAGATCGAGGCGCGCGGCTGGGTGGTCGATCGCTCGCGGCGCGGCGGACGTGATCAGGGGCAGGCGCGCTGGTTGCTGCCATTGAGTGATCCGTCGATGCTGAAAACGGCGCAATGATAAAAAATTGTAGACATTTTTTATTCAGATTGTGAACAGTCAAGCCCTTGTGTTCCGTGGCTCTTGGCCCAAAGTCGTAGGGCAGGGCGCTTGACAGGGGTGACTGGTCAGTCTTGTAGGGACTTTGCGACACGCGTATCCTCGGCGGTCCGTCTGTCCAACAGTAAAAAGCGGAATGCCCACATGTCTGATTTGAAAACTGCCGCTCTCGAATATCACGCCCATCCTCGTCCAGGGAAGCTGAGTGTCGAGCTCACCAAGGCCACCGCTACCGCCCGCGACCTGTCGCTGGCCTACAGCCCCGGCGTAGCCGAACCAGTACGCGAAATCGCCCGCGATCCTGAACTGGCCTACAAATACACCGGTAAAGGCAACCTGGTTGCAGTCATTTCCGATGGCACCGCGATTCTCGGCCTGGGTAACCTCGGCCCGTTGGCTTCCAAGCCAGTCATGGAAGGTAAAGGCGTGCTGTTCAAGCGCTTCGCCGGCATCGACGTTTTCGACATCGAAGTCGACTCCGAAAGCCCGCAAGCCTTCATCGACACCGTCAAGCGTATCTCCATCACCTTCGGCGGCATCAACCTGGAAGACATAAAGGCACCTGAGTGCTTTGAGATCGAACGCGCTCTGATCGAGCAGTGCGACATTCCGGTTTTCCACGATGACCAGCACGGCACCGCCATCGTTACGGCGGCCGGCATGATCAACGCCCTGGAAATCGCTGGCAAAACCCTCGCTGACGCCAAGATCGTCTGCCTGGGCGCCGGTGCGGCCGCCATCTCCTGCATGAAATTGCTGGTGAGCATGGGCGCCAACATCGAAAACATCTTCATGGTTGACCGTACCGGCGTGATTCACTCCGGCCGTGACGACCTGAACCAGTACAAAGCGGTGTTCGCTCACGCGACCGAAAAACGCACTCTGGCTGACGCGCTGACCGGTGCTGACGTGTTCGTCGGCCTGTCCGGCCCGAACCTGCTGAGCGCTGAAGGCCTGAAATCCATGGCGGCCAACCCGATCGTGTTCGCGTGCTCGAACCCGGATCCGGAAATCTCCCCGGAACTGGCGCACGCCACCCGTAACGACGTGATCATGGCCACTGGCCGTTCGGACTACCCGAACCAGGTCAACAACGTGCTGGGCTTCCCGTTCATCTTCCGCGGTGCCCTGGACGTGCGCGCCAAGCGCATCAACGAAGAAATGAAAGTGGCCGCCGCCAACGCCCTGCGCGAACTGGCCAAGCTGCCAGTTCCTCAGGAAGTGTGCGACGCCTACGGCGGCATCAAACTGGAATTCGGTCGTGAGTACATCATTCCGAAACCAATGGATGCACGCCTGATCACCGTGATCTCCGATGCCGTGGCCAAAGCCGCCATCGAGACCGGCGTAGCGACCCTGCCGTATCCGAAGAACTACCCGCTGCAAAGCGTGGATGACGTGTTCAACGGCTAAGCCGTAGAGCGCATCGACCGAAAGCCCCGGCTCGTAAGTGAGTCGGGGTTTTTTTATGCCTGATGTTTTCGCAGCGCCAGAACAGGCCTCATCGCGAGCAAGCTCGCTCCCACAGGGGAATGCATTTCAATGTGGGAGCGAGCTTGCTCGCGATGACGGCTGACCAGTCGCTGCATTTATCCCGGGCAATAAAAAGCCCCGCGCTTCTTTCGAAGGCGGGGCTCCTGGTTTGCGTGACGCGATCAGAACAAGTCGATCGGCGCCGCTTCGTCTGCCGGCAGCGGGCTGCCCGGCGCGGTGCCGTTGCCCAGTTCGTTGGCCGACGGTGGCGTGTCTTCAGCCTTGAACAGCTCAAAGTACGCACCTGGCGTGCCTGGCGACGCGGCACGGCCGCTGACCGGGTCAACCCGCAGGCTGAGGATGCCTTCAGGCTCCGCTTGCGTGTGCGGCGGCTTGTCCTTGAGCGCGGCGGCCATGTAATTCATCCAGATCGGCAGCGCCACAGTGCCACCGAACTCGCGGCGACCGAGGCTTTCAGGCTGGTCGAAACCGGTCCACACCGTGGTCACGTAATCGGCGTTGTAACCGGAGAACCACGCATCCTTGGATTCGTTGGTCGTACCGGTTTTGCCGGCGATGTCGGAACGCCCCAGCGCCAGTGCACGGCGACCGGTGCCGCGCTTGATCACGTCCTCAAGCATGCTGTTGAGAATGAACGTGGTGCGACCGTCGACAATCCGTTCGGCCACGGCCGGCGTTTGCGGTGCAGCTGCAGTGCCCGGCGCTTCGCCCGGCGTTGCGTTGACCGTGAAGGCCTCGGCGGCGGCTGGCGCGGCGATGCCACTGGCCACCGCAGCGTTCTGCGGCACGCTCGGCGGGTTGGCGACGAACAGCGTGTCGCCATTGCGGCTTTCGATCTTGTCGATGATGTACGGGGTGATCTTGTAGCCGCCGTTGGCAAACGTGCTCCAACCGGTGGCGATCTCCATCGGCGTCAATGTCGCGGTGCCGAGGGCGAGCGACAGATTGCGCGGCAGGTCCTGCTTGTTGAAGCCGAACTTGCTGATGTAATCGATGGTGCGATCGACGCCCAGTGCCTGCAGCAATCGGATCGACACCAGGTTGCGCGACTTGTACAGACCTTCACGCAAGCGGATCGGGCCGAGGAAGGTATTGGTGTCGTTCTTCGGCCGCCAGACCTTGTCCAGGTACTCGTCGACAAACACGATCGGCGCATCGTTCACCAGCGTCGCGGCGGTGTAGCCGTTATCCAGCGCGGCGCTGTAGACGAATGGCTTGAAGCTCGAACCCGGCTGGCGCTTGGCCTGCAAGGCGCGGTTGTAATTGCTCTGCTCGAACGCGAAACCACCGACCAGCGAGCGAATCGCGCCGTTCTGCGGATCAAGCGAAACCAGCGCGCCTTGAGCCTGCGGAATCTGGCTGAATTTCAGCGAATTGTCCGGCTGGCGCTGCACGCGGATCAGGTCACCGACCTGCGCGACATCCGACGGCTGCTTCGGATTGGCGCCCATGCTGTTGGTGTTGAGGAACGGCCGCGCCCATTTCATGGTGTCCCAATTGACATGTTCGTCGCCGGTGCGGGTCAGCACCTGCACGCCATTCTTGTCGACTTGGGTAACGATCGCCGGTTCCAGGCTGCTGATGGTGCGCTGCTTGGTCAGCTCACTGGCCCAGGCTTCGCGGGTCTTGCCCGGCAAGCGCGACTCGGGGCCGCGATAACCGTGGCGCTGGTCGTAGGTCATCAAACCTTCGTGCAGCGCGGTGTTCGCCATTTCCTGAAGGTTGCTCGGCACCGTAGTAGTGACGCGGAAACCTTCGGTGTAGGCGTCGCTGCCATAACGGCCGACCATTTCGGCGCGGGCCATTTCGGCAATGTACGGCGCGTTCACTTCCGGGGTCGGCACGTGATAGCTGGCGTTCAGCGGCTCGTTGATCGCGGTGGTGTAGTCGGCTTCGGTGATTTTCCCGAGCTTGTACATGCGCCCCAGAATCCAGTCGCGACGCTCTTTGCTGCGCGCCGGGTTGGCCAGCGGGTTAAAGCGCGATGGCGCTTTCGGCAGGCCGGCGATCATCGCCATCTGCGCCAGGCTCACATCACGAATCGATTTGCCGTAGTAAACCTGCGCCGCCGCTTCGATGCCGTAGGCGCGGTTGCCGAGGTAGATCTTGTTGACGTACAGCTCAAGGATTTCGTCTTTGGTCAGCTGCCGTTCGATTTGCAGCGCGAGGAGAATTTCCGTGGTTTTACGCGAGAAGCTGCGTTCGCTGGTCAGGAAGAAGTTCTTCGCGACCTGCATGGTGATGGTGCTGCCGCCGGACTGAATGTGGCCGCTCTTGACCAGTTGGGTCGCGGCACGCATCAGGCTGCCGGGATCGACGCCATAGTGGTTGGCGAAGTTATCGTCTTCAGCACTTAGTAACGCATTAATGAAATTGGGGGGAATGTCGGCGAAACGGATCGGCGTACGGCGCATTTCGCCAAACTCTGCGATCAACTTGTTATCGCTGCTGTACACGCGCAGAGGAATCTGCAACTGAATGCTTCTCAGCGCCTCCACGGACGGCAATCCCGGACTAAGGTAAAGATAGGCGCCGCTGAGACCTAAAAGCAGTCCGCAGAAAACGGCGACGATGGACCAACCGAAAAATTTCAGCAGACGAATCAAGGCGTTTGGACATCCAGGGTGAAAAATGAATTTGGCGTCAGGGTCTTCTTGACAAGGAAAACAACCCGCGCTGGCAGTAAAAGCGGAAAAAATCGCTGGGCATTATAAGCATTTTTCCGCCGGGGGCGTCATGGGCGCTTCTGTCAAGACGTGGTGATTGAACGCAATGCACATTACAGAGTCCGTAACTCACGGATAGTCATAGGGAATTGGTAGTGCTAGGACTCTTCAATAAAAAGACCAGGACGCTTCTGGGGATCGACATCAGCTCGACGTCGGTGAAGCTTCTGGAGCTCAGCCGTCAGGGCGACCGCTACCGGGTCGAGGCCTACGCGGTGGAGCCTTTGCCGGCCAGCGCGGTGATTGAAAAAAACATCGCCGAGCTTGAAGGCGTGGGCCAGGCGCTGTCGCGTGTGTTGCTCAAGGCCCGCACCGGCATCCGCAACGTCGCGGTCGCTGTGGCCGGTTCGGCGGTGATCACCAAGACCATCGAAATGGACGCCGGGCTCTCCGACGACGAGATGGAAAACCAGCTCAAAATCGAAGCCGACCAATACATTCCTTACCCGCTGGATGAAGTCGCCATCGACTTCGAAGTGCAGAGCGTCTCGGCGCGCAACCCCGAACGCGTCAATGTGCTACTAGCCGCCTGTCGAAAAGAAAACGTCGAAGTCCGAGAAGCCGCGCTGGCCCTCGCCGGACTGACCGCGAAAGTGGTCGACGTCGAGGCCTACGCGCTGGAGCGTTCATTTGGCCTGCTGGCCACGCAAATGGCGGTGAACCCGGAGCGCTCGACCGTTGCCGTGGTGGACATCGGCGCGACCATGACCACCCTGAGCGTGCTGCACAACGGGCGGATCATTTATACCCGCGAACAATTATTCGGCGGCCGCCAGCTCACTGAGGAAATCCAGCGCCGGTATGGCTTGACCACCGAGCAGGCCGGCCTGGCAAAGAAGCAGGGCGGTTTGCCGGACGATTACGTCAGCGAAGTCCTGCAACCGTTCCGCGAAGCGCTGGTGCAGCAAGTGTCGCGTTCATTGCAGTTTTTCTTCGCGTCCGGCCAGTACAACGCGGTCGACCATATTCTGCTGGCCGGCGGCACCGCGTCGGTGCCCGGACTTGACCGGTTGATCGAGCAACGCCTGAGCACGCCGACCCAAGTCGCCAATCCCTTCGCCGACATGGCGCTCAGCAGCAAGGTCAACGCCGGCGCCCTCGCCAGCGATGCCCCGGCGCTGATGATCGCCTGCGGACTGGCCCTCAGGAGTTTCGACTGATGGCGCGGATCAACCTTTTACCGTGGCGCGAAGAACTGCGCGAAGAGCGCCGCAAACGCTTTCTGCTGGTGTTGATTGGCGTGGTGGTCGGCTCGATCGGCTTGGTGCTGATCGCCGATCAAGTCATCGGCAACAGCATCAATCGGCAACTGGCGCGCAATGACTACCTCGGCAAACAGATTGCGGTGGTCGACGAGCGAATCAAGCAAATCAGCGAACTCAAGGCGCGTCGCCAGCAACTGGTCGAGCGCATGCGCATCATCCAGGACCTGCAAGGCAACCGGCAGATCAGCGGGCGAATCTTCGACCAACTGGCGCGCACGCTGCCGGACGGCGTGTATTTCACCGAAGTGAAAATGGACGGCAAAACCCTGTCCGTCACGGGCGCCGCCGAGTCGAACAACAAGGTTTCGGAGCTGATGCGCAACCTCGATGCGTCGGACTGGTTCGATGCGCCGAGCCTCACCGAAGTCAAAGCGACGACCGCCGGTCAGCTCGATCAGGCCAACGTGTTTCAGTTGACCGTGCGTCAGACTCAGCCCGCGACGATGGAGGCTGCCAAATGAGCCCGTCGGAATGGTTTGAAGGCCTGCGCAAGATCGACATCAACGATCTGGACACCAACAACATCGGCTCCTGGCCGCCGGCCATCAAGGCTGCGGCGGGCATTCTGCTGATGGTTCTGGTGCTGGGGCTCGGTTACAACTTCTACATCAGTGACCTGGAAAACGAGCTCGATCTCAAGCGCGAGGAAGAAACCACGCTCAAGGAGCAGTTCGCCAGCAAGGCCAGCCTGGCGGCCAACCTGGAGCTCTACACCCAGCAGATGAAGGAAATGGAAAATTCTTTCGGCGTGCTGTTGCGCCAGTTACCCAGCGACACCGAAGTGCCGGGCCTGCTGGAAGACATCACGCGCACGGGGCTGGGCAGTGGCCTGGAATTCGAAGAGATCAAGTTGCTGCCGGAAGTCACCCAGCAGTTCTACATCGAGTTGCCGATCCAGATCACCGTCACCGGCGCTTATCACGACCTCGCCACGTTCGTCAGCGGCGTGGCCGGGCTGCCGCGCATCGTCACCCTGCATGACTTCGACCTCGCGCCGGCCAGCCCCGATGGCGGCACCAAACTGCGCATGAGCATCCTCGCCAAGACCTATCGCTACAACGACAAGGGGTTGCAGAAATGACCCCGTTTCGTGGTTTGTGCCTGGGCGTTTTACTGATCGGTCTGGCTGGCTGCAGCGGCGAAAACGACTTCAGCGACCTCGATGCTTATCTCAACGAAGTGCGCCTGCGACCGCCGGGCAAGATTGAACCTACCCCGACATTCCGGTCTTACCCCACATTCACTTACAGCGCGGCCAACCTGCGCAGCCCGTTTTCGCGCCAGGTCAGGATCGACATGGCCGGGCAGAAGCACGGTTCGCGCAACGTCAAACCCGACCCTAACCGGGTCAAGCAGTACCTCGAAGGTTTCAACATCGAGCAGTTTGAAATGGTCGGCACCATCTCCAATGCCAGCGGCTCCTTTGCGCTGCTACGGGGGGGGGGCGGGGTACATCGGTTGAAAGTCGGCGATTACCTGGGGCGTAACGATGGGCGGATCGTCGCCATCAGCGGCTCGCAAGTCGATGTGGTCGAAATCGTTCCTGACGGCGAAGGCGCCTGGCTGGAACGGCCGCGGACCATCCCTTTGAAAGAGCACTCATAGTGGAACTCGAATAATGAACAGGATTTTCTCAACCCTCGGTATTTCGCTATGGATAGCGCTGTTATCACCGATGGTCATGGCGGCCAACCTCAATGCGCTGGATGTCGCTGCGCTGCCGGGTGACCGCGTCGAGTTGAAGTTGACCTTCGATGGCCCGCCGCCCGCGCCCCACGGCTACACCACCGAATCGCCGGCGCGCATCGCGCTCGACCTGCCGGGCGTGGTCAGCAAACTGGCGAGCAAAAACCGCGACCTCGGTGGCGGCAATGCCCGCAGCGCCACGGTGGTGGAAGCCAAGGACCGCACGCGGCTGATCATCAACCTGACTGAGCTGACGCCGTACAGCGCCAGAGTCGAGGGCAACAATTTGTTCGTGGTGGTCGGCCAAGGTGCGCAACCAGCAGCGTCCAGAGCGGCGACCCCCAAGCCTGCTGCGGCTGCCAGCGCGCCGCGCACGGCCAAAGCCAATCCGGCGCCGACGAAAACGTTCGCGGCGGTCGGCAAAACCATTCGTGGCGTCGATTTCCAGCGCGGCACGCAGGGTGAAGGCAATGTCGTGATCGACCTGTCAGACCCTTCAATTGCGCCGGACATTCAGGAGCGTGACGGCAAGATCATCCTCGGTTTCGCCCGCACGCAACTGCCGGAACCGCTGCGCGTACGCCTCGACGTCAAGGATTTCGCCACGCCGGTGCAATTCGTCAACGCCACCGCGACCGGTGACCGCGCGATGATCACCGTTGAGCCGAGCGGCGCTTACGAATACTCGACCTACCAGACCGACAACAAGCTGACCGTCAGCATCCGCCCGATGACCGCCGACGATTTGCAAAAGCGCAACGCCGACCGGTTTGCCTATACCGGCGAAAAGCTCTCGCTGAATTTTCAGGACATTGATGTGCGCTCGGTGCTGCAACTGATCGCCGACTTCACCAACCTCAATCTGGTTGCCAGCGACACGGTGCAGGGCGGCATTACCTTGCGCCTGCAAAACGTGCCGTGGGATCAGGCGCTGGACCTGGTGCTGAAAACCAAAGGTCTGGATAAACGCATGATCGGCAACGTCCTGCTGGTCGCGCCGGCGGATGAAATCGCCGCCCGCGAACGTCAGGAACTGGAGTCGCAGAAGCAGATCGCCGAACTGGCGCCGCTGCGTCGGGAGCTGCTGCAGGTCAACTACGCCAAGGCTGCGGAAATCGCCAAACTGTTCCAGTCGGTGACCAGCGCCGAAGCGAAAATCGACGAGCGCGGTTCGATCACTGTTGATGAGCGCACCAACAACATCATTGCCTACCAGACTCAGGATCGCCTCGACGAGCTGCGCCGGATCGTTGCGCAACTGGATATTCCGGTGCGCCAAGTGATGATCGAGGCGCGAATCGTCGAAGCCAACGTCGACTACGACAAGAGTCTTGGCGTGCGCTGGGGCGGTTCGATCCAGAACAAGGGCAACTGGAACGCTTCGGGTGTCAGCAGCGGCGCCAACGGCTCGACCACGATTGGCACGCCGGGCAGCACCAGCACCAACTCGCCGTTTGTCGACATGGGCACAGCGGCCAATACCTCCGGGCTCGGCATCGCGTTCATCACCGACAACGTGTTGCTCGACCTGGAACTGACCGCGATGGAGAAGACCGGCAACGGCGAAATCGTCTCGCAGCCCAAGGTCGTCACGTCCGACAAGGAAACCGCGAAAATCCTCAAGGGCACGGAAATCCCCTATCAGGAAGCCAGCTCCAGCGGCGCGACATCGGTGTCGTTCAAGGAGGCTTCGCTGTCGCTGGAGGTGACGCCGCAAATCACCCCGGACAACCGCATCATCATGGAGGTCAAGGTCACCAAGGACGAACCGGATTACCTGAACAAAGTGCAGGACGTACCGCCGATCAAGAAAAACGAGGTCAACGCCAAGGTGTTGGTCAATGACGGCGAGACCATCGTCATCGGTGGGGTTTTCTCAAATACTCAAAGCAAGGTTGTAGATAAGGTGCCATTTCTCGGCGATGTGCCGTATCTTGGCCGCCTTTTCCGGCGTGACGTGGTTTCGGAGAAAAAATCCGAGCTGCTGGTATTTCTCACTCCGCGTATCATGAACAACCAGGCGATTGCTGTGAGTCATTGATTCTGTGCGAAATTTGATTCTTGTAGGACCGATGGGCGCTGGAAAAAGCACCATCGGCCGTTTGCTGGCCAAAGAGCTGCGCCTGCCATTCAAAGATTCCGACAAGGAAATTGAATTGCGAACCGGCGCCAATATCCCGTGGATCTTCGATAAGGAAGGCGAGCCCGGCTTTCGTGATCGCGAGCAAGCGATGATCGAAGAGCTGTGCGCCTGCGACGGCGTGGTGCTGGCGACCGGTGGCGGCGCGGTGATGCGTGAAGCCAATCGTCGCGCCCTGCATGCCGGCGGACGGGTGGTTTACCTGCACGCCTCGGTCGAGCAGCAAGTCGGCCGCACCTCCCGTGATCGCAATCGTCCGTTATTGCGCACCGCCGATCCGGCGAAAACCCTGCGTGATCTGCTGACCCTGCGCGATCCGCTTTATCGGGAAATCGCCGATCTGGTGGTGGAAACCGATGAGCGGCCGCCGCGAATGGTCGTCCTCGACATTCTCGACCGCTTGCAGCAACTTCCTCCCCGTTAAAGCGCGGCGCGAAATGCGCTATCCTCGGCGTCCTGTCATCGCCGCAAAGGTTGTGGCGGATGGCTGGCAAGCGGCGTCACACCAGCAGACGCCGGGCCATTTGGTTAGCCGGGCCCATTTGGTTACCGGCACATTGGATTATTCGAGGCAGGACGCCTGATTCCATCTTCACTGTGGGGACACATGCAGACACTCAAGGTCGATCTAGGCGAGCGCAGCTACCCGATTCATATTGGCGAAGGTTTGTTGGATCAGCCTGAGTTGCTGGCCCCGCATGTTCGCGGACGGCAAGTGGCGATCATCTCCAACGAGACCGTGGCGCCGCTCTATCTCGAACGCTTGAGCAAAAGCCTCGCGCAGTTTTCGGTGGTGTCCGTTGTGTTGCCGGACGGCGAGTCGTTCAAGAACTGGCAAACCCTGCAACTGATTTTTGACGGTCTGCTGACCGCACGGCACGACCGCCGCACCACGGTTATCGCCCTCGGCGGCGGCGTGATTGGTGATATGGCCGGTTTCGCTGCAGCGTGCTACCAGCGCGGCGTCGATTTCATTCAGGTGCCGACCACGTTGCTCTCGCAGGTCGATTCGTCGGTCGGCGGCAAAACCGGGATCAATCATCCGCTGGGCAAAAACATGGTCGGCGCCTTCTATCAGCCGAATGTCGTGCTGATCGACACCGCCACCCTCAATACCTTGCCGGCTCGCGAGCTCTCTGCGGGCCTGGCCGAAGTCATCAAATACGGATTGATCTGCGACGAGCCGTTCCTCACCTGGCTCGAAGACAACGTCGAGCGCCTGCGTGCGCTTGACCAGGTGGCGCTGACCTACGCGATCAAGCGCTCCTGCGAAGCCAAGGCTGAAGTGGTCGGCGCCGATGAAAAGGAAACCGGGGTTCGCGCTACTTTGAACCTGGGCCACACCTTCGGTCACGCCATCGAAACCCACATGGGCTATGGTGTGTGGTTACACGGTGAGGCGGTCGCTGCTGGCACCGTAATGGCGCTGGAAATGTCCGCACGTCTCGGCTGGATCAGCGAGCAGGAACGCGATCGCGGCATCCGCCTGTTCCAGCGCGCCGGCCTGCCGGTGGTACCGCCGGAAGAGATGACAGAAGCCGATTTTCTCGAACACATGGCAATTGACAAGAAAGTGATCGACGGTCGTTTGCGCCTGGTGCTGCTGCGCCGCATGGGCGAAGCGGTGGTGACCGACGATTATCCGAAAGAGGTTCTACAGGCCACGCTGGGAGCGGATTACCGCGCCCTGGCTCAGCTTAAAGGTTAATAAGATCCCGATGACTAGTTTGCATGCCGACGAGGCTTTCCTCGGCCATTTCCAGTTGAGCCATGACCCTTTTGCACCACGGGTGCCTGGCTTCAAATTCTTCCCGGCCCAGCGCAAACCAGTGCTGGGTCAACTGCATCATCTGGCGCGTTACAGCCAGTTGCTGCTCGTTGTCACTGGCCCGCAAGGCAGTGGCAAGACGCTGCTGCGCCAGGCTCTGGTGGCCAGCACCAACAAGCAATCGGTGCAAAGCGTGGTGGTTTCCGCCCGTGGCGCCGGTGATGCGGCGGGCGTGTTGCGTCAGGTCGCGCAAGCGCTGAACGTGGCTCAGCCAGAGATCGGCGCGATCCTCGCTCAAGTGGTGCAATTGGCGCTCACCGGGCAGGAAGTCTATTTGCTGGTGGACGACGCCGAGCAACTCGACGAATCCTCGCTCGAAGCCTTGATGGCGCTGGCCGCTGGCGCACCTGAAGGTCGCCCGCACGTGTTCCTGTTCGGCGAGTCGTCGCTGATCGCGCAACTGGAGGCTTTGAACCTCGAGGAAGAGCGCTTTCACGTCATCGAACTGCAGCCGTACACCGAAGAAGAAACCCGCGAATACCTCGATCAGCGTCTCGAAGGCGCCGGCCGCGGTATCGAACTTTTTACCGCAGATCAGATCTCTGATATTCACGAAAGCTCCGACGGCTGGCCTGGCAACATCAACCAGGTTGCCCGCGATGCGATGATCGAAGCAATGATTGCCAGCCGCACAGCGGTGAAGCGTCCAAGTATGGGGTTCAACATGCCGAAGAAACACGTATTGGCGATTTCCGCCGTAGTCGTGGTCGCGGTAGCCGCCGCCTGGTTGATGCCGGGCCGCAGCAAGACACCGACCACCGGCGCTCCGGTCAACGAGCAGGCGCAACTGCCGTTGGGCACGCCGCAACCGAATGCTGCTGGCGGCGCACCTGCCGTTGAGTTCGCCGGTAACACCCAACCGATGCCGCTGCCGCTGGTCGGCCAGCAGCAGCCGGTCATGCGCAGCCCGCTGGCCGAAGCGGCCGGTGGTATCACTGAAGGCGACGACGGCGTGCCGGTCGAAGGCTCCAGCGCGACGCCGCCAACCGTGACCACCTCGGCGCCACCGGCCGGCATTCAGCCAGGCCCGGCACCGACCCCGGCTCCAGCTCCAGCGGCCAAACCGGCTCCAGCTCCGGCACCGACCCAGATCGCAACCGCCAAGCCTGCCCCGGCGCCAGCGGCAAAACCGGCGCCAGCGCCGGCCAAGCCTGCCGTTGCTGCCAAACCTGCCGAGAAGCCGGTCACCGTGGCCAAGGCTGCTGGTGCAGGCTGGTACGGCGGTCAGCCGACGAGCAATTACGTAGTGCAGATCCTCGGCACCAGCTCTGAAACCGCTGCGCAAAGCTTCGTCAAGGAGCAGGGCGGCGAGTACCGTTATTTCAAGAAAGTCCTGAACGGCAAACCGCTTTACGTCATCACCTACGGCAGCTTCGCCAACCGCGATGCAGCCCTCACCGCCATCAAGGCCTTGCCAGCGAAGGTTCAGGCTGGTAAACCTTGGCCTCGCACTGTCGCCAGCGTCCAACAGGAACTGGCAACAACTCGCTGAAGATTCGGCGGCCTTACCCAGGCCGCCTCTCCAAGCACCTCAAAATTTCTGCAAGTGCGCGCCGCCTCTACAGGCCGCGTGCCTTGTGGTGTCTGCGTTACAGTAGTCTTTGAGTCGTTGCGGTCAAAATTAAAAAAGTTTTGACTAGCACAGCAGATCGCTTTAAACCTTTCACAAATGCGACATAGATTTGCGACAGTTCGTCGTCAAATTTGTGAGCGTCTGTGTCGCTGTGTACAATGACCACCCTTTTGCCCCCGCTAAGTCGACGAACGTTCGGCGCGGATCGCAAGTGGTTGAATTGAAAAGAAATTTGCTTCGAAAAGAAGCAGCCTGGTGAGAAAGTGTCTATGAAAGCAGGTCTGTACCAACCAGATGAATTCAAGGATAACTGCGGTTTCGGCCTGATAGCCCACATGCAGGGCGAGCCCAGTCATACCCTTTTGCAAACGGCCATCGAGGCCCTGACCTGCATGACCCACCGCGGTGGGATCAACGCCGACGGCAAGACCGGTGACGGTTGCGGCTTGCTGATTCAAAAGCCCGATGTGTTCCTGCGAGCCATTGCCCAGGAAACCTTCGGCGTCGAACTGCCCAAGCAATACGCCGTGGGCATGGTCTTCTTCAATCAGGACCCGGTGAAAGCCGAGGCCGCTCGCGAGAACATGAACCGCGAGATCCTCGCTGCCGGCCTGACCCTCGTCGGCTGGCGCAAAGTGCCAATCGACACCAGCGTCCTCGGCCGCCTGGCCCTTGAGCGCCTGCCGCAGATCGAGCAGGTGTACATCGGCGGTGAAGGCCTGAGCGATCAGGACATGGCGATCAAACTGTTCAGCTCGCGTCGTCGCTCGTCCGTGGCCAACGCCGCCGACACCGACCACTACATCTGCAGCTTTTCGCACAAAACCATCATCTATAAAGGCCTGATGATGCCGGCGGACCTGTCGGCCTTCTATCCAGACCTCAGCGACGAGCGCCTGCAAACGTCGATTTGCGTGTTTCACCAGCGCTTCTCCACCAACACCTTGCCGAAATGGCCGCTGGCGCAGCCGTTCCGCTTCCTCGCGCACAACGGCGAAATCAACACGATCACCGGTAACCGCAACTGGGCCGTGGCCCGTCGCACCAAGTTCACTAACGATCTGATGGACCTGGAAGAACTCGGCCCGCTGGTCAACCGCGTCGGTTCCGACTCGTCGAGCATGGACAACATGCTCGAACTGATGGTCACCGGTGGCATCGACCTGTTCCGTGGCGTGCGCATGATCATTCCGCCAGCGTGGCAGAACGTCGAAACCATGGACCCGGATCTGCGTGCGTTCTACGAGTACAACTCGATGCACATGGAGCCGTGGGACGGCCCGGCCGGCGTGGTCATGACCGATGGTCGCTACGCCGTGTGCCTGCTCGACCGTAACGGTCTGCGTCCGGCGCGTTGGGTCACCACCACCAACGGTTTCATCACGCTGGCCTCGGAAATCGGTGTCTGGAACTACCAGCCGGAAGACGTCATCGCCAAGGGCCGTGTCGGTCCGGGGCAGATCTTTGCCGTGGACACCGAAACCGGGCAGATCCTCGACACCGACGCCATCGACAACCGCTTGAAGTCGCGTCACCCGTACAAGCAATGGCTGCGCAAGAACGCCCTGCGCATCCAGGCGACCATGGAAGATAACGACCACGGCTCGGCGTTCTACGACGTTGACCAACTCAAGCAGTACATGAAGATGTATCAGGTCACGTTCGAGGAACGTGATCAGGTGCTGCGTCCGCTCGGCGAGCAAGGCTACGAAGCCGTCGGCTCGATGGGCGACGACACGCCGATGGCCGTGCTCTCGCAGCGCGTGCGCACGCCGTACGACTACTTCCGCCAGCAGTTCGCGCAGGTCACCAACCCGCCGATCGACCCGCTGCGTGAAGCCATCGTCATGTCGCTGGAAATCTGCCTCGGCGCCGAGCGCAACATCTTCGAAGAATCGCCGGAACACGCCTCGCGCGTGATCCTCAGCTCGCCGGTGATCTCGCCGGCCAAGTGGCGCTCGCTGATGAACCTGGAGCGTCCGGGTTTCGAGCGCGCGATCATCGACCTCAACTACGACGAAAGCGTCGGCCTCGAAGCGGCCATCCGCAACGTGGCCGATCAGGCTGAAGAAGCCGTGCGTTCCGGTCGTACCCAGGTCGTATTGAGTGACCGGCATATTGCCCCGGGCAAGTTGCCGATCCACGCTTCGCTGGCTACCGGCGCGGTGCACCATCGCCTGACCGAAAAAGGCCTGCGTTGCGACTCCAACATTCTCGTGGAGACCGCTACCGCACGTGACCCGCACCACTTTGCGGTGCTCATCGGTTTCGGCGCCTCGGCGGTTTATCCGTTCCTGGCCTACGAAGTGCTGGGCGACCTGATCCGTACCGGTGAAGTGCTGGGCGACCTCTATGAGGTGTTCAAGAACTACCGCAAAGGCATCACCAAAGGTCTGTTGAAGATTCTCTCGAAGATGGGCATTTCGACCATCACTTCGTACCGCGGTGCGCAGTTGTTCGAAGCCATCGGCCTGTCCGAAGAAGTCTGCGAACTGAGCTTCCGCGGTGTGCCGAGCCGCATCAAGGGTGCGCGTTTCGTCGACATCGAAGCCGAACAGAAAGCCCTCGCCGCCGAAGCCTGGAGCCCGCGCAAGCCGATCCAGCAGGGCGGTTTGCTGAAGTTTGTCCACGGTGGCGAATATCACGCCTACAACCCGGACGTCGTCAGCATGCTGCAAGCCGCTGTGCAGCAGGGCGACTACAGCAAATTCAAGGAATACACGGCGCTGGTGGATAACCGCCCAGTGTCGATGATCCGCGACTTGTTCAAAGTGAAGACGCTGGACACGGCGCTGGACATCAGTGAGATCGAACCGCTGGAATCGGTGCTCAAGCGCTTCGACTCCGCCGGCATCTCGTTGGGCGCCTTGTCGCCCGAGGCTCACGAAGCCCTCGCCGAAGCGATGAACCGCCTCGGTGCGCGTTCCAACTCCGGCGAAGGTGGTGAAGACCCGGCGCGTTACGGCACGATCAAGAGCTCGAAAATCAAACAAGTCGCGACCGGCCGTTTCGGGGTTACCCCGGAATACCTGGTCAACGCCGAAGTGCTGCAGATCAAAGTCGCTCAGGGCGCCAAGCCCGGCGAAGGTGGTCAGTTGCCGGGTGGCAAGGTCAACGGGCTGATCGCCAAGCTGCGTTATGCAGTGCCGGGCGTGACTCTGATTTCGCCGCCGCCGCACCACGACATCTACTCGATTGAAGACTTGTCGCAGCTGATTTTCGACTTGAAACAAGTCAACCCGAAAGCGCTGGTCTCGGTGAAGCTGGTTGCGGAAGCAGGCGTCGGCACCATCGCTGCCGGTGTGGCCAAGGCCTACGCGGACTTGATCACCATTTCCGGCTACGACGGCGGCACCGGCGCATCGCCGCTGACCTCGATCAAATACGCCGGCGCCCCGTGGGAACTCGGCCTCGCCGAAACCCACCAGACCCTGCGCGGCAACGACCTGCGCGGCAAGGTCCGGGTACAAACCGACGGCGGCCTGAAAACCGGCCTCGACGTGATCAAGGCAGCCATTCTCGGCGCTGAAAGCTTCGGCTTCGGCACCGCGCCAATGATCGCTTTGGGCTGCAAATACCTGCGCATCTGCCACCTGAACAACTGCGCCACCGGCGTCGCGACGCAGAACGAGAAGCTGCGCAAGGATCACTACATCGGCACCGTCGACATGGTGGTGAATTTCTTCACTTACGTCGCCGAAGAAACCCGTGAGTGGCTGGCGAAACTGGGCGTGCGTTCCCTCGAGGAGCTGATCGGTCGTACCGATCTGCTGGACATCCTCGAAGGCCAGACTGCCAAGCAGCAGCACCTCGATCTGACGCCCTTGTTGGGCAGCGATCACATCCCGGCCGACAAACCGCAGTTCTGCCAGGTTGAGCGCAACCCGCCGTTCGACAAAGGTCTGCTCGCCGAGAAGATGATCGACATGGCCACCTCGGCCATCAACGACAAAAGCGGCGCCGAGTTCGAACTGGATATCTGCAACTGCGACCGTTCGATCGGCGCGCGGATCTCCGGCGAAATCGCGCGTAAGCACGGCAACCAAGGCATGGCGAGCGCGCCGATCACCTTCCGCTTCAAAGGGACGGCCGGTCAGAGCTTCGGTGTGTGGAACGCCGGCGGCTTGAACATGTATCTGGAAGGCGACGCCAACGATTACGTCGGCAAAGGCATGACCGGCGGCAAACTGGTCATCGTTCCGCCGAAGGGCAGCGTTTACAAGACCCAGGACAGCGCGATCATCGGTAACACCTGCCTGTATGGCGCCACTGGCGGCAAGTTGTTTGCTGCCGGCACCGCGGGCGAGCGTTTTGCCGTGCGTAACTCCGGGGCTCACACCGTGGTGGAAGGCACTGGCGATCACTGCTGCGAATACATGACCGGTGGTTTTGTCTGCGTTCTGGGCAAGACCGGTTACAACTTCGGCTCAGGCATGACCGGCGGTTTCGCTTACGTGCTCGATCAGGACAACAGCTTCGTTGACCGGGTCAACCACGAACTGGTGGAAATCCAGCGGATCAGCGGCGAAGCGATGGAAGCCTATCGCAGCCACCTGCAACGCGTGCTGGACGAATACGTCGAGGAAACCGACAGCGAATGGGGTCGTAACCTCGCTGAAAACCTCGATGACTATCTGCGCCGTTTCTGGCTGGTCAAGCCCAAGGCTGCCAACCTGAAATCGTTGCTTTCCAGCACCCGTGCCAACCCGCAGTGATATGCGCCTGAAGAGTTTGATGAGGTTTTAACAATGGCTGAACGTCTGAATAACGACTTCCAGTTCATCGACGTCGGGCGCAAAGATCCGAAGAAGAAACTGTTGCGTCAACGCAAGAAAGAGTTCGTGGAGATCTACGAACCGTTCAAACCCCAGCATTCGGCCGATCAGGCCCACCGCTGCCTGGGTTGCGGTAACCCGTATTGCGAATGGAAGTGCCCGGTGCACAACTTCATTCCGAACTGGCTGAAGCTGGTGGCCGAGGGCAACATCCTCCAGGCCGCCGAGCTGTCGCACCAGACCAACACCTTGCCGGAAGTGTGTGGCCGGGTGTGTCCGCAGGATCGTCTGTGCGAGGGTGCCTGCACCCTCAACGACGGCTTCGGCGCAGTGACCATCGGCTCGGTCGAGAAGTACATTACCGACACCGCGTTCGCCATGGGCTGGCGCCCGGACATGTCCAAGGTCAAACCGACCGGCAAACGTGTCGCGATCATCGGCGCAGGCCCGGCCGGTCTGGGCTGTGCCGACGTGCTGGTACGCGGCGGCGTGACCCCGGTGGTGTTCGACAAGAACCCGGAAATCGGTGGTTTGCTGACCTTCGGCATCCCCGAGTTCAAGCTTGAAAAGACTGTGCTGAGCAATCGCCGCGAAGTCTTTACCGGCATGGGCATCGAGTTCCGCTTGAACACCGAAGTGGGCAAAGACGTGACCATCGAGCAACTGCTCGAAGAATACGATGCGGTGTTCATGGGCATGGGCACCTACACCTACATGAAGGGCGGTTTTGCCGGTGAAGACCTGCCGGGCGTGCACGATGCGCTCGACTTCCTGATCGCCAACGTCAACCGCAACCTCGGTTTTGAAAAGTCGCCGGAAGATTTCGTCGACATGAAAGGCAAGCGAGTGGTGGTGTTGGGCGGCGGCGACACGGCGATGGACTGCAACCGCACGTCGATTCGCCAGGGCGCCAAATCGGTGACCTGCGCTTATCGTCGCGACGAAGCAAACATGCCGGGCTCGCGCAAAGAAGTGAAAAATGCCAAGGAAGAAGGGGTGAGATTCCTCTACAACCGCCAGCCGATCGCCATCGTCGGTGAAGACCGCGTCGAAGGCGTGAAGGTCGTCGAGACCCGTCTCGGCGAACCGGACGCCCGTGGCCGCCGCAGCCCCGAGCCGATCCCGGGCTCCGAAGAGATCATCCCGGCCGACGCCGTGGTCATCGCGTTCGGTTTCCGTCCGAGCCCGGCGTCGTGGTTCGAACAGTTCGAAATCCAGACCGACAGCCAGGGCCGCGTCGTCGCCCCGGAACAAGGTCAATACAAGCACCAGACCAGCAACCCGAAAATCTTCGCCGGTGGCGACATGGTTCGCGGGTCTGATCTGGTGGTCACGGCGATCTTCGAAGGGCGTAATGCGGCTGAAGGGATTCTGGATTACCTGGAGGTCTGATCGTTTTCCAAAACTGGAATGCGATTAATTGTGGGAGCGAGCTTGCTCGCGATAGCGGTAGTTCAGTCGACAGAGATGTTGAATGAGAGGCCGCCATCGCGAGCAAGCTCGCTCCCACAGTTGTTTCTCAGTGTTGCGAATACCCGGTTTTCACTGCGATAAATTGACCCGATAGACAAAAGGCTGACCTGCAACCGTGCCTTTTGCGTCGCGCTCTGAGAAAATGCCCGCACTTTTTTTCCGGATGCCGACATGACTGCCCTGAAGAACGACCGTTTCCTTCGCGCCCTGCTCAAGCAACCCGTAGACGTCACGCCGGTATGGATGATGCGTCAGGCCGGTCGCTACTTGCCGGAATACCGCGCCAGCCGCGCCAAGGCCGGTGACTTCATGAGCCTGTGCATGAACCCGGAGTTCGCCTGCGAAGTCACGATGCAGCCGCTCGACCGCTATCCGCAACTGGACGCGGCGATCCTCTTCTCCGACATCCTGACCATCCCGGACGCCATGGGCCAAGGCCTGTACTTCGAAACCGGTGAAGGCCCGCGCTTCAAGAAAGTCGTCAGCACGCTGGCCGATATCGAAGCGCTGCCGATCCCGGATCCGCACAAAGACCTCGGCTACGTGATGGACGCGGTCAGCACCATCCGCCGCGAACTGAACGGCCGCGTGCCGCTGATCGGCTTCTCCGGCAGCCCGTGGACACTGGCGACCTACATGGTCGAAGGCGGCTCGTCGAAAGACTTCCGCAAAACCAAAGCCATGCTCTACGACAACCCGCAAGCCATGCACCTGCTGCTGGATAAACTCGCACAGTCGGTCACCAGCTACCTCAACGGCCAGATCATGGCCGGCGCGCAAGCTGTGCAAATCTTCGACACGTGGGGCGGTAATCTTTCGGCGGCGGCGTACCAGGAATTCTCCCTGGCCTACATGCGCAAAATCGTCAGCGGCCTGATCCGCGAACACGACGGCCGCAAAGTCCCGGTCATCCTGTTCACCAAAAACGGCGGTCTGTGGCTGGAAAGCATCGCCGACGCCGGCGCCGACGCGCTGGGCCTGGACTGGACCTGCGACATCGGCAACGCCCGCGAGCGCGTCGGCAACAAAGTCGCGCTGCAAGGCAACATGGACCCGACCGTGCTCTACGCCAAACCGGAAGCCATCCGCACAGAAGTCGGGCGCATTCTGGCCAGCTACGGCAAGGGCAGCGGCCACGTGTTCAACCTCGGTCACGGGATCACCCCGGAAGTTAACCCGGAACATGCCGGCGCCTTCCTGCGCGCCGTGCATGAACTGTCGGCGCAGTATCACGAGTGATCGTGAAGGGTTAACAAACACCCGGTTTTAATGTGGGAGCGAGCCTGCTCGCGATGGCGGCGGATCAGTCAACAGAGATGTTGAATGTGAAGCCGTCATTGCCAGCAAGCTCGCTCCCACAGTTGTTTTTGGTTGGCCGAACTCAGGCCTTTACAGCGTCGAGCGGCGGCAACTTGGCCAATTTCAACGCCACCAGCAACGCAATCACCAGCAGCCCGCCAATAAACAAGCCGATCCCGTTCCAGCCACCCATGTGCCAGAACACCCCGCCCGCCGTGCCGGCAATGCTCGAACCCGCGTAATAGCTGAACAGATACAGCGACGAAGCCTGACCCTTGGCCTTGATGGCGCGGCGTCCGATCCAGCTGCTGGCCACCGAGTGCGCGCCGAAGAAGCCGAACGTGAAGATCAGCATGCCGATGATCACCAGCGGCAGCGGCGTGAACAGGGTCAGCGCCAACCCCGCGAGCATCAGCACAATCGTCGCCCACAGCACTTTGCGGCGGCCGAGTTTGTCGGCCAGCGAACCGATTTTCGCCGAGCTGTAAATCCCCGACAGGTACACCACCGACAGCAACCCGACAAACGCCTGATCCATGTCGTACGGCGCCGCCAGCAGGCGATAGCCGATGTAGTTGAACAACGTGACAAACGCGCCCATCAACACAAACGCCTCGAGGAACAGCAGCGGCAGGCCAGCGTCGCGAAAGTGCATGGTGAAGCCGTCGAGCAGGCTGCGGGGGTGCAGCGAGCGCGCGCGGAAGTTGCGTGATTCGGGCAGGATCTTCCAGAACACCGTGGCCGCGATCAGCGCCAGACCGCCGATCACCAGCATCGCCGTGTGCCAACTGACGAAATCGATCAACACGCCGGTAATCAGCCGTCCGCTCATCCCGCCGATCGCATTGCCGCCGATGTACAAACCCATCGCCAGGCCGATGTGTTGCGGGTGAATTTCTTCGCTCAGGTACGTCATGGCGACCGCCGCCAGGCCGCTCAGCGACAAACCGATCAACGCGCGCATGATCAACACGCCTTCCCAGCTCGGCATCATCGCGCTGGCCATGGTGCACAGGGCGGCGGCGAACAATGCCGTCACCATCACCGGTTTGCGCCCGACGCGATCGGAAATCGGCCCGGTGATCAGCAAACCAATCGCCAGCATGCCGGTGGCCACCGAGAGGATCAGGCTGCTCTGCGCCGCGTTGATCGAATATTCGTGGGACAGCAGCGGCATCATCGGCTGCACGCAATAGAGCAGCGCAAACGTTGCGAAGCCACCGGAGAACAGCGCCAACACCGTGCGCATGAACATCGGCGTGCCTTTCTCGATGTAAATCTCTTGCAGCTCGGCGACCGCTTCATCCAGCGCGGAGGGCGGAACTTCATGGGCAAGTGGAGCAACAGCAGTTTTCACTTCGGACCTCGGGGGACGCAGCCGGTCAGGCAATGAAAAAATCATATAGCTGGCTAATGATTCAATCCAATATATTGTTCGACCTGTTTGATAGGTTTAACGACCTAATGGAGTTTTCATGGAATTGCGCCACTTGCGCTACTTCATCGCCGTCGCCGAAGAACTGCACTTCGGCCGCGCCGCACAGGTGCTCGGCATCTCCCAGCCACCGCTGAGCCAGCAAATTCAAGCGCTGGAAGCGGAGGTCGGCGCACGTTTATTCGAGCGAACCAATCGTCGGGTCGAACTCAGTGAAGCCGGCCGATTGTTTCTCGAAGAAGCGCGATTGGTGCTGGCGCAGGTCGATAAAGCCGCGGACGTCGCCCGCCGCGCGCAACTGGGTGAACTGGGTGAACTGAAAATCGGCTTCACCTCGTCGGCGCCGTTCAACTCGACCATTCCTCAAGCGATTTTCTCGTTCCGTCAGCGTTTTCCGGCCGTGCATTTGAATCTTCGGGAGATGAGCAGTACGCAAGTGGCGGACGCCTTGGTCGATGAATCGATCGAAGTCGGAATCATGCGACCGCTAGGCCTGCCGGATTCGCTGAGCGTTGTCGAACTGATGCGCGAGCCATTGGTGGCGGTGCTCAGCTCCAAGCATCCGCTGGTGCAGGACAGTGAAGATGGCCTGTTCCTAGCGGCGCTGGCCCTCGAACCTTTCGTCTTTTTCCCACGCAGTTATGGCAGCGGTCTGTACGCCCAGTTACTCAGCCTGGCGCGCGATGCGGGGTTCAGCCCGCACTTCGCGCAAGAGGCGGGCGAGGCCATGACAATCATCGGCTTAGTCGCGGCGGGCCTGGGCGTTTCCGTGCTGCCGGCGTCGTATCAGCGCATGCGGATCGACGGCGTAGTCTACCGACCGCTGCTCGATCCAGAAGCGGTGTCAGCAGTGTGGCTGGTGCAACGCAAGGATCAGAAATCGCCGATGGCCAAGGCGTTTGTGGAATTACTGACGAGGAAGGTTGAACCGTTAACAGTGTGATGGCATTCGCTGGTTGATTGATGTTGCTGACGCTATCTATGCCACCCAGCAAATCCCCTGTGGGAGCGAGCTTGCTCGCGATAGCGCCAGTCGAATCACCAACAATCTTCAATCCGACAAAGGCAATCGCACCAAATCCCCGCGCAACGCCACTCGCGCCACAAATACTCCGACCCGACACTCGTAGGTATTCAAATCCTTGCGCACGTGTTGGTCGTAATAACTCACGATATTAGTCACCGCGTTCGCCCCAACGCGCTTCGCATCAGCCTGCAACTTGATCAAATTCGACTGCAGCACCCACTCGCACGCATCGTGGTCGCTCTTGTTGGACGCATTCGTCCCCAAGTCGCTGATTACATTCGTACGCAATAATTGCTGATTCGCGGTCGGGCCATTGCCGGCCAGGTAAAACTTCACACTTCCATCCAGCCGCCCGGCAAGCATCGCTTTAGAGAGAACGGTTTCGAATGGCATGTACATCAGATTAGTCGCGTGGCTGGCGCTGGGGAGGAGGGTAAACATGAACATGGCGAGAATGGCTTTCACTTGCATGGTCAACTCCTTTGACGTGAGAGAGAACCGTGGGTGCCTCTGAGATTGAAGAACCCGCCGTTCGATTTGGCTGCTTGCATGAGCCTGTTTGAGCGAGTGTAGATGCAGATTTCCGTCACCTCTATTCGGTTTTAGCAATTGAGGCGGTGGGAAATTTCAGGTTACGGATCTGTCTTAGTGATTTCGCCGAAACCTGCGCAATATCGATTTCTTTCGAAGAGTGCAACGGATGCCACTTCTATATCAGCCTAAGGAGTCCCGTCTGCT
The DNA here is from genome assembly GCF_900105155.1 of Pseudomonas prosekii. NCBI lineage: Bacteria > Pseudomonadati > Pseudomonadota > Gammaproteobacteria > Pseudomonadales > Pseudomonadaceae > Pseudomonas > Pseudomonas prosekii. The sequence goes on along the minus strand of NZ_LT629762.1, from coordinate 2,299,956 downwards.
GGGCAAAAAAGTGACATGGTCGCGACGGTGAGCCTCTCGAGATTAGACAGGATCAAGAGTCGGGATCGTCGGGGGAAACCTTTTTACTCAATCTCACAACTTGAAACAGATGAGTTTGCTGCTGTAAAAGCCGCAGTCCGCAGCGCTCTTGGGCTGTGATGGCAGCACAGATGGCGCGATGGGGCGGATTGCCAGCCGTTGTCGTTTGCTCAAGTTAAAGCAATACTGCGCACGTTCCCGAAAGGGGCTTGTGAGACTCTGAGGATCCTGGGTAACCAGCTGTCGCAGAGCCAGACAGGTAAATGGCGATGACAAGCCACCTGTTTGTGAGAGGGCGCCGAAAGGCGCCCTTTGTCGTTGTGGCGAAAAAAAGCCGCTGCGGATTGAGTGCAAACGCTGACTCCGTTCTGTAGGAGCGAGGCTTGCCCGCGAAGAGATTTCAGAGAATGTCGGATTTTTTGGACTGCTGCGCAGCCCAGCACGAGCAAGCTCGCTCGCCACAGGATCGGGTTCGGGTCGTCAGAGTTTTTGGCGCTGATGAAAGTGAGGGCGGTGATGGTTCAAGTAGGCTGCTTGCCTCAGCCTGATCAAGCGCGTGCAGATGTTGCACGTTGCACTGAAGTGATACCGACGGGTTGTTAGCGTAGTCCCTCTCAGGTAGCCAGATTCGCCTGCAAACGTCGCCCGATGACATCCAGCAAATCGCAGCCATCGCGCAGAGACGTTACCAATAACCGCGCCAGCTCACTGTGAACGCCATCGGTGAAGGCGAGGTTTTCCAGGAACTGGGTGGCCGTGCGTATGCGATAGGCCGCCGTTTCGTACAACACGTCCAGTGGCGCTTCTGTATCTATTACCAGCGAAGCGATGGTGCAGTCGATACCGGTGATAGGCATGTATCTATCCATGACGAAAACTCTCCATTTTGGGAAAGACTACTGACTCAAGATTTAGAAGTGGTTGATGTTTCATGTGGCTGGTCAGGTAGTTCTAATATCTTCAACGCTCTATCAACGAGCAACTCAGCAACCGATGCCAACTGCTGAATAGCCGTTGCGCGTCGAGAACCCTCCAGGCCGCACGCGAGATCGGTGCTCATGACGTTCATTGAGGCGAGTATTTCACGGGCGTGGCCGAGCAATGATTGCGTGCCCGCTTCAGGATGGATAGTAAATACACTACTTATAGAGGCTGGGTTGTTTAGGGGGGGCATATCCTTACTGGCTAGGGGGTCTGTGATTTTGGAAGATTCGGATGGCTCAACCTCCTCACTGTTTAATTCGGCGGAAGACTCACTATCAGTTGAGTTGTTCTTTTTCATACCGATACTCATCCAAGATTAATTATTGTTGATGGGGGCTGCTGGTTTGGTCGCCCCACTTTACTCAAAGTTGCGATGAGGTAAAGGGGTAAATAGATAATTTTTTTGTTAATCAAAAAACTGAACATTTGTATATTTATATGATTAATCTTTTCTGTTTTTGTAGTCTTTTCATTAGGTGACTTATCAGTCCTCGACTGAAGCTCCAGTATTCGAGACTCATATTTTTTCCTTGTTTCTGTAGGATATTTCCGACTTTTTGGTCCGTTTGGGTAATGAAATATAATCTCACGTTTTTTTTGTGATTTTTTGAAGCTCTTTCCTGTGAAGCGTCTATATAGGTAGGGCTCGCATTGTATAAAGAATCGCGATTGATATCGATGAAGCTTAGCTTGCATGACTATAAGATGTGGGGGTGGAAATGCATAAAAAAGAAAAATCGGAAACTTTGAAAAATAACATAAGGTATTTAATTAAGAGTCGTGGGGAAACACAAATTTCGCTGTGTAATTCGGTTGGGTTAACCCGAACGACAATTTACAATATTTTGGAAGGGAGGGTTGTGAATGTACAACAATCCACTATTCGCAAAATTTCTGATTTTTTTGGTGTTTCTTATAAGGAAATCGAAAGTGTCGACTTTAAAGAAAGAGAGATAATTGAGAGTGACGTTTCGCCAGATGGAAATATGAATCCTGCGGCGGTCCCTATTATAAAAGAAAGCGCCTTGATTCAAAGTTTGGATAAACGCATAGGTGAACTGGCAACAACTTGCCCATTGACATACTATTTTGGCGTGGCTTGTAATTTAATTGGTGTGCTGTTAAGCAGCGAAATTAACGGCACCTACGAATCCGGCGACCTGCTCATCGTAAACAAAGGATTGCTGAACGGCGACAGGGAAACACTGATGTATGACAAAGTGACACATAAGTTATTTATTTCTAACGAGGATTTCTCTGAGTCGGATTCCGTTTGTGTAGTTGGAGAAGTAATCGAGGAGAGATTCAATGGCTAACAGTGATGCTGAAAACAGCAGGTATAAGCTGTTAGGGTTTGAGAATGATAAAGATTTGGCCGTGATTATGATTAATTCAACTGGGAGAATCATAAAGGTCAAGATCGGTGAAGTATTGAAAAGTGAGATTCTAGATGACCTTAATAAAACAGAGATAAAAGCTATCTACAGGAAATTTTATTCTCGTGGTGGTGCGCTGACCGCGTACGAGATAGCAGACAGGAATGAAGTGTCATGGATGGTCTATGTCATATTGACTCTGTTGCTTTTTACACTCTACATCGTATCAAACGTTGCCGCGGCTAAGCTTGTCTCCCTGAATGAGTTTGGTGTCGTAGTGACATCGGGAGTGTTTATCTATCCGCTGACTTTTTTGATTGTAGACTTGTTGAACGAGTTTTATGGTTTGAGACTTGCCAGAAAAGCGATTGTGTTTGCTTTTATAAGCAATGCTTTGATCGTGGTTTTACTGGCCGCGACGACTTATCTCCCGGGACTTCCTGGATGGAAGTTAGATTCGCCTTACGGCGAGGTGATAAATTATTTCTCCTCAGTGCTGATCGCGTCTTCAGTCTCCTTTCTTTTTTCTGAATACGTCAATTCCTATCTGTTGTGCAAGATCAAAGAATTGACCAATTCAAAGCTTTTATTCCTGCGGGTATTTTTGAGTTCGTTTTTTGCGGTTATTTTAGATAGCTTTATTTTCTGTTTTATTGCATTTTCGGGTTCTATGCCGAACGGCGATATCCTTGACCTCATATACACGCAAATAGCCATAAAAATGTGTTTCGCCGTGTTCAATATCCTGCCCGCATACGGCGCAAGATCATTGTTCAAAAAATACGTAATCGGGAATATAGACCTAAAAAGTACAACCGCCGCGTAACGGCGTCGCATTGCTGAAACGCTGTTGTGGCGAGGTAGCTTGCTACCGCTTGAGTGCGCAGCGCTCACGAAATCTCCGCACTTACGAAGATTTTGGGGCTGCTGCGCAACCCAGCGCGAGCAAGCTTGCTCGCCACGGGGTTTTGGGATGACTTCGGGTTACTTGAGCTGAACCAAGTCACCTTTCAGCGCAACACCCGCCATGATGGCGCCGGCGTGGCATTCGTAGTTCTTGGCGTCTTTGCGTTCGTTGCTTTTGTAGAAGCTGACGATGTTGGTCACCGCGTTTGCGCCAGCGCTTTTTGCTGCCTGGTGCAGGCTGATGATTGCCGATTGGGCAACCCATTCGCAGGCTACTTCGTCAGTTTTGTTGAAAGCGTTGGTTTTTTTGTTGGTCACCGAGCCGGCGCTGAGGACGGTGGCTTTGCCGGCGGGCGTGTTGCCGGCGAGGTAGAACTTCACGCTGCCGTCGATTTTGCCGGTGCGGGTGGCTTCGGCGACGGCTTTGTCAAAAGGCAGGTACACGGCGGTGTCACGGGCCTGGCTGACGGCGGGCAGGGCGCAGATCAGCAGAGTGGCAGCGGCAGCGATTTTCTTGAAGTGCATGAAGGTCTCCTTGACCCTGAAATGTGAGTTACGACCAGCGGCGGAAGATCAGCGAAGTGTTGACGCCGCCGAAGGCAAAGTTGTTGTTCATGACGTACTGATTGCTCATCTGGCGGAATTCGCCGCGCAGGTAATCGAGTTTGCCGCAGTGCGGGTCGACCTCGTCGAGGTTGAACGTGTGGGCGTAGAGGTCGCGGTTCATCATTTCGATGCTGAACCAGGATTCCAGCGCGCCGCACGCGCCGAGCGTGTGGCCGAGGAAGCTCTTCTGCGAACTGATCGGCATGTGCTCGCCGAACAATGCGCTGGTCGCCAGTGTTTCGGCGATGTCGCCCTGTTCGGTCGCGGTGCCGTGGCCGTTGACGTAGCCGATGTCCGAGGGCTGTAGACCGGCGTCTTCCAACGCCAGCTCCATGGCCCGGCGCATGGTGACTTGCTCGGGGCGCGTGGTGTGCTGGCCGTCGGCGTTGCTGCCGAAACCGACGAGCTCGGCGTGGATGTGCGCGCCACGGGCCAAGGCGTGTTCGAGTTCTTCGAGCACCAGCATGCCGCCGCCCTCACCGATCACCAGGCCATCGCGGCCACTGTCGTATGGGCGCGGCGAGGTCTGCGGGGCGTCGTTTTTCAGGCTGGTGGCGTAAAGCGCGTCGAACACCATGGCTTCGGTCGGGCACAGTTCTTCGGCGCCACCGGCGAGCATCAGCGGCAGGCGGCCGAACTTGATCGATTCGTAGGCGTAGCCGATGCCCTGGCTGCCGCTGGTGCAGGCGCTGGAAGTCGGGATCAGCCGGCCGGTGAGGCCGAAGAAAATGCTGATATTCGCCGCAGTGGTGTGCGGCATCATCCGCACGTAGGAGTTGGCGTTGAGGCCTTCGGCGACCGAGTTGAGCAGCATGTTGCCGAACGCCTTGATCTCGTCGGTGCTGCCGGTGGACGAGCCGCACGCGACGCCCATCCGCCCGTCCTTGATCGATTCGTCGCCCAGCAGCCCGGCGTCGGCCAGCGCTTGCTCGGCGGCACCGACAGCGAGGCGCGAGACGCGGCCCATGCTGCGCAATTGTTTGCGCGTCCAGTGGCTGGGAACCTTGAAATCATCGATCGGCCCGGCGAGGCGCGTGTTGAGTTCGGTGAAGCGGTCCCACTCGTCCATCCGGCGGATGCCGCTGCGGTTGGCTGCGAAGTTAGCGGCGATGGTCGCCCAATCGTTGCCCAGTGAGGTAATGCCGGCCATGCCGGTGACGACGACGCGCTTCATCAGCACAGGCCTCCGTTGACGGCCAGAACCTGCCGGGTGATGTACGAGGCTTCCGCCGACATCAGGAAATTCACCGCGCCGGCCACTTCTTCAGGTGTGCCCATGCGTTGTGCGGGGATCATTTTCATCAGTTCTTCCACCGGCACGTTTTCGTCGAGCATCGCGGTGTCGATCAGGCCGGGTGCGACACAGTTGACGGTGATTTTGCGCTTGCCCAGTTCAATCGCCAATGCTTTCGCGGCGCCGATCAAACCCGCTTTGGAAGCGCTGTAGTTGACCTGGCCACGGTTGCCGATCAAACCCGACACCGAGGTGATGCAGACGATACGCCCGGCAGCGCGACGACGAATCATCGGCATCATCACCGGGTGCAACACGTTGTAGAAACCGTCGAGGTTGGTGCGCATCACCACGTCCCAATCATCCTCGCTCAGCGCCGGAAAAGCACCGTCGCGGGTCAGCCCGGCGTTGAGCACCACGCCGTAATAGGCGCCGTGCGCTTCGACGTCGGCTTCGAGAATGGCTTTGCAACTGGCGCGGTCGCAAACGTCGAATTGCAACACGCGGGCAGTGCGGCCCAATGCCTGGATTTCGGCTTGAACGGCCTCAGCCTCGGCCCGGCCGCTGCGGCAATGCAGCACGATGTCGTGGCCGGCCTGGGCCAGGCGCAGCGCGATGGCGCGGCCGATACCACGGCTGGAACCGGTGACCAGTACGGATTCAGTCATCACTCGACTCCTTGGGATTCTTGAAGATAGTGCGCCGCTTGCGGCGGACGGTACACGTTCAGCCGTGCGGTGGCGTGGATGCCGGGCGCGTTGATGTGGCATTCGAACACGCCCATGCCGCTGTCATCTTCCAGCGACCGCACGCCGTGGATACTCAGCTCGGTGCCGGCGGGAAAGTGTTCGACGTTGCATTCGAATTTGCGCGTGCCGAGCAGGAAACCCAGCTCCACCGCATCCCCGCGAGCGCGCGCGTGGCAACCGGCGTAGGCGGCGACGCTCTGCGCCATCAGCTCGATGCCGACCCAGGCCGGCAAACTGCCATCGGCGCGGTTGAACAAGCCGCCGGGTTTGACGGTGAGGCGCGTGTGAATCTGCTCGTCATCGAACGACAGGATCTGCTCGATGAGGATCATGTCGCCAGCGTGAGGCAGCAATTCGGCGAGCGGCCAGTCAATCATGGGGCGTCTCCGATAATCAGGCTGACGTTATTGCCCCCGAAGGCAAACGAATTGCTCATCAGGTAGCGAGGTGCAATGGACGCCAGGCGCGTGGCCGGGGTCACCCAATTCAGCGGCGGCAGGTCGGGGTCGGGTTGGCCATCCCAGACGTGCGGCGGCAGCGAGTGCTGGGGATTGTCGGCGCTGAGGCTCAGCCAGCAGAACGCTGCCTCCAGCGCACCGGCGGCGCCGAGGGTGTGACCGGTCATCGGTTTGGTCGACGAGCAGGGCACGCCGTCCGGGAACAATGCCGACACGGCCAGGCTTTCCATCGCGTCGTTGTGTTGCGTGGCGGTGCCGTGCAGGTTCAGGTAAGCGATTTGCGCCGGTTGCAGCTGCGCGCGGCCCAAGGCTTTGCGCATCGCCTGCAGGGCGCCGCGACCGCTCGGTTCCGGCGCGGAAATGTGATGCGCGTCGGAACTGGCACCGCTGCCGAGCAAGGCAATCGATTGGCCGGCGCCCGGCTGTTTGCTCATCAAGAACAGCACCGCTGCTTCGCCGATATTGATGCCATTGCGATTGGCCGAAAACGGATTGCAGCGTTGTTCGGACACCGCTTCCAGCGCCGAGAAACCGTTGAGGGTCAGTTTGCACAAACTGTCGACGCCGCCGCACAGCACGGCATCGCACAAGCCGAGGTCGAGCAGACGCTGCGCGCTCATCAACGCGCGCGCGCTCGACGTGCAGGCAGTGGAAATCACGTAGGCCGGGCCGCTCAATTGCAGCCAGTCGGCGAGGAAGTTGGCCGGGGCGCCGAGTTCCTGTTGCTGATAGTCGTAGTCGGCAGGAAATTGCTGCTCGCGAATGTAATACGCCAAGCCGCGACTGGCTTCGTCGATGCCCGAGGTGCTGGTGCCGAGCACCACGCCGATGCGCCCGTGGCCGAAGGTCTGGATCGCGCGATCGATGTCCGCACGAATCTGCAGCGCGGCTTCCAGCAGCAATTGATTGTTGCGACTGCGCTGATCGGCCATCTCTGGCGGTATCGCCGCCAATTCACCGTGAACCGCCGCTACTGGTAACGAGCGTTCCGCGACCCAACCGGCCTCGCTGCGCATGCCCGAGCAATCGCCGGCAAACAGATTGCGCGCGACTTGCTGCTTGTCGCGACCGAGGGCGCAAATCACCCCGAGGGCGTTGAGGTAGGCGGTCATGGCGCGTCACCGTTGAGCGGTGTGACTTGGTATTTCGGCCCTTTTGGCAGGCTTAGTTTAAAGCTGTCCGGCGCGTAATAACGCACGTCCCAATGCTCGGGCAATACCCGTTGCGCGCCGTGCTGCCGCGCGCTGGGGTAGTTGGCTTGCAACTCGGCGTTGGGCGTCAGCGCAAACAACAACGCGGCGAACAACTCGCGGGCCTCGGGGTTGGGCGGCAGCAGTCCGTCGGCGTGCCATTCGCCGTCCTGCAGCTTTTGCCGCGCCTGGGGAATGCCGAGCAAATCCATCATCGACCAGCGCAGCGCCGGGCCTTCCTGCTGAATCACCAAGACCCAATCCTGACGCTCATCGGCGACGAGGCGCTGGATGTGCAATTGCATCGGCAACGTCAGGTTCGGCAGCTGCTCGGGTAACGGCGCACGGCTGGCGCAGGCGCTCAGCAGCAGGGTGAAGGCCACCAACACTAGGCGCACTAACACCGCGAACCCTGTGGGAGCGAGCTTGCTCGCGATAGCATCAGCACATCCAACATTGAAGGTGGCTGATCCACCGCTATCGCGAGCAAGCTCGCTCCCACAAGTTCTGCGACTGGTTTGAATTGCGCCAAACATCAAACAGCCCCTTGCAGCGGCTTGCGCGCCACCACATTGACCAGGGTTTCTTCCCGTTGGCCAAAGGGCTTGGGCTTGCGCAAACCAAAGCGTTCAAGCAAACCGAAATCCTTCGCCCGGCTCCACCACAAATACGGGTAGGAAACGTTCTGCGGTGCGAATTCAAAACCCTGCTGACGAATCATCTGCAGATACCCCGCAGCGCTTTTCTGCACATGCATCGGGTGGCGGAACAACCAGCGAATCACCCACGTATCAATGTAAGCCTCGGTCGATTCGGCAAACAGCAAATAGCCGCCCGGTTTGAGCACCCGATAAAACTCGGCCAGCGCCTGATCCTGCTCCACCAGATGATGAAATGTCTGGTGGCAGAACAGCAGATCGACGCTGGCATCGGCGACATTCAGCGTCGCGCAATCGCTGCCGATCAACTCGACCTGCATGCCCTGACGCGCCGCTTCTTCGCCACTGAGTTTCAGGCTGTGCGGGTCGGCATCGACGCCAATCAAACGCTGCGGGGCGAAGGTCTGGCGCAGGTATTGGAACGACTTGCCCTGGCCGCAACCGGCGTCGAGCAAAACCGGATTGGTCGGCAGCGACTCACTGAACAACCCGCGCAAATCATTGATCGCCACGCGCAGCACGTGGTGTTGCCAGGTATGGCTGCGCAGGAACCAGAAACCGAATCGGGTTTCTTCGACGTAGTTGTCGCTCAGGTAACTCATGTCGCGTCCCTTGCGCAGATTTCCGAGATCACTTTCAACCGGCGTTTCGCTTCGCTGACAAACGGGTTGCGCTCATCCCAGGCGTAACCGGCGAGGATCGAAGCGATCATGCGGCGGATGTCCGGCGAGCTGGCTTCATGGAAAATCACGTCCTGGAACGTCCCGGCGTACCAGCCTTCGACGTAGCAGCGGAAGGTGTCGACGCCGCGTTTCAGCGGTTCGGCGAACTCGGTTTGCCAATCGACGCTTTCGCCCTGCAACTGGCGGTGCAACACGGCGGCGGCCATGCTCGCCGAGCGCATGGCGATGGTCACGCCGGAGGAAAACACCGGGTCGAGGAATTCCGCCGCGTTGCCGAGCAGTGCGAAGCCCGGGCCGTGCAGCGTTTTGACGTTGGCCGAGTAGCCGCCGATGGTCCGCGCCGGGGTGTCCCACACGGCGTTGTTCAACACGCCGGCGAGGCTTGGGGTTTCGGCGATGAAGCCTCGCAGGCAGGCATCGAGATCGTCGGACCGGCCGGCGAAATGTTCCGCCGCCGCGACCACGCCCACCGAGCAGCGCCCGTTGCTGAACGGGATGCTCCAGAACCAGATGTCGCGGTGGATCGGGTGGGTGGTGACGAGGATTTTGCTGCGGTCGAATTTCGGGTTGTCGATGTGATCTTCGACGTGGGTGAACACCGCTTGGCGCACCGGGAAATTCGACGGCGCTTCGAGGTCGAGCAGACGCGGCAGGACGCGGCCATAACCGCTGGCGTCGAGCACGAAATCGGCCTCGACGCGGTATTCGCTGCCGTCCTCGCGCAGCACATTGAGTTGCGGTTTCGCCAGGCTGAAATCGGCGCTGACGATGGCCTCGCCGTAGCGCAACTCGACGCCTTGCAACGCCGCTTGATCGGCCAGCAACTTGTCGAAATCGGCACGTTGCACCTGGAACGTGGTCGGCTTGCCGTTGCTGAACGTATCGCCGAAATCGAAGGCGCTGTACTGCTCGCCCCAGGCGAATGCGGCGCCGGTCTTGATCTGAAAACCGGCGGCGTTCACCGCGTCGAGCATGCCGGCTTCTTCGACGAAATCCAGGCAATGCGACAACAGGCTTTCGCCGATGGAAAACCTTGGGAAATGCTGACGTTCGATCACCAGAACATCGTGACCGTTGCGCTTGAGCAGCGCGGCGGCGATGGCCCCCGAAGGGCCGGCACCGATGATCACCACCTGACGATGTTCCATTTCAACTGTTGGCACGAGGACTCCTTGCCGGGGCGGCGATGTTCAGCGGGATGCGGTGCATGCCGGCCAATGCCGGCAGCAGTGTTGCGATCAGGCCCATCAACATCAGCGCGAAGTACAGCGCCGGGCTGATGAGTTGTTGTTGCAGCAGCAGGTTGAGGAAAACGATCTCGCTCAAACCGCGAATATTCAGCAGCAAGGTTTCGCGCCAGCGGCTGGCGCCTTGAAACGACACGCCGGCCCAACCCAGGCCCAGCCAGTTGCCGAGCATTTTGCTGAGAATCGGCAACAGCAGCAGTGCCGCCAGTTGCAACCAGCCGAGGCTGGCCATGGCGCTGTGCACGTCGATCTGGACAATGCCGAACGTGAGGATCAGCGGGATGGCGATCCACGTCTGCAAACGGTTCATCCACTGCGCCGGCAGCGGCAATACCAGCGGCACTTTCAGCGCGGCCATGCACAGCAAATAACCGATGCCGAAAATCAGCGCGTTGAGCTTGAAGTGCTCGGCCACCACCAGCAGCGCGAAGAAACAACCGCTGTGCAGTAAAGGTTGGCGCAAACCGAGCAGGCGCAACAGCAACGGCAGGCACGCGCCGGCCAGCGGCAATAACAGACTGCTCAGGTGCAGGCTGCCTTGGGCGAAACCGAACAAGGTCCAACAAGCGAGGTCGATGACGATCGCGGTTTGCACCAGACGCCGGGTCGCGGCGGGCGGGTAATTGATGTGGCGCAGGTACAGGTACAACACCGGCACCGCCGTAATGGCGAACACCAGACCGACCGCCAACGAACTGATCCACGATTGCGCCGGCAACAGCCAGACGGCCGTTGCGAGCCCGCAGGCGAACGGCAGACAGAAACTCGGCAAAGCGATTTTCAGGCTCTGGCGGTCCAGTCGCAGGTCGATCACGTCGCTGAGAATGTGCCCCAGCAGCAAGGCAAAACTCAGGCTGTAGAGGTTTTTCAGCCACACCGGCGAGATCAGCGCGGCGCCGCTGAGTTGCCAGCCCGGTTCGATCCAGAAGTACATCAGCAGCGGCAAACCGAAGGTCGCCAAGAGCAATTGGCTGACAATCGGGATCAGCCCGAAGTGCCGACCGACACGGGTCGCCACGGCGAACAGCAGCAGGGCCATCGCCCAGAACAACGCGATCATCATGCGACCGGCTCCGTGGCTGCGACGGCCGGTGACGGCGGATGAAGGGTGCGTCCGGCCCACGGCGCCAGAATGAAGCTGAATGCCAGACCGAGGCTCACCGACAAACCGAAGTTGCTCACTGCCGGCGTACTCGACACCGCGAGCAAACCGAACGACAGCCACGTCGTCACTGCCGCAAGCAGGGTGCCCAGCAGACTGACGGCGGCGCCGCCGATCTGCTCGCGCATGAGGATCGCGTAATCGACGCTGATCGCCGTCACCAGCAGCAAGCCGAACAGGCTGAACAGGGTCAGCGGCTGCCCCAGCCAACCGAGGCTGGCGAGGCTGCACAGCGCCGCGAGCAGCGGCAGCGCGACGATGCGCAGCGCACCGCTCAAGCCAAATGGCAGGATCAGCACCAGCACAATCAACACGCACGATGCGAGTTTCAATTCAGCGGCGCTGATCTGGGTTTTGGCGAACACCGTGTTCAGTTCGCCAAGACGATCAACCAGTTGCACCCCCGGCAAGTCCAGCGCCTGCACGCGCAGCAACGACGGATTATTCAAGCCTTGCAGGCTGACCATCGCCGCCACGCCGCCGTCATCGGTCGGCCCCAGCCATAACGTGCGATAAGGTTCGGCCAGCGGGCCGAGCAGCGCCGCGTCGATGTCTTCAGTGGGCAACGCCTGCAATTTCGCCAGCTCGGCTTGCAGCGCTTCGGCCGGCACGCCGAGGTCGAGCAAGGGTTGCCAGTATTGCGGCAGTTGGTTCAGCGCCTCGCGCACTTGCTGTTGTTCGCTCGGCTGGCTGACCAGTTGATTGAGCGACAAAAAGCCCTGCAATTTATCGAGGTTGACCAGTTGCTGCAGCCGCTCGCTGAGCGCGTTTTGCCGCTCGAGCAGCTCTTGCTGATTGGCCGCGCGGATCAGGAAAAACTGGCTGGTGGGCTGGTAGCCGGTGATGCGTGCAATGGCCTGGGCTTCATCGGTCAGGTGCTGCGGCATGCCGACCCATTGGCGAATGTCGTTTTTGCTGTCGAGCTGCAATATTCCGCCGACACAAAACGCGAGTAACAGCGCCAGCAACACCGGCGTTTTGACCTGTTTGAGCAACGCTTCGCGCAGGCTCACCAGGCATTCGGCGACGCGCAGCGGCCATTGCGCCGGGCGCAGATCGGCGCCCTTGAGCAGCGCCGGCAGCAGGCACACCGCCGACAGGTAGGCGCCGAGCAGGCCGGCGGCGGAGAACACGGCGATTTGCGTCAGTGCCGGGAACGGCGTCCAGGCCAATGCGAGGTAGCCGATGCAACTGGTAATCAGGCTCAGCGTCAGCCCCGGCAACGTCAGGCGCAACGCCGGCCAACTGTTCCAGGGTTTCAGGCTCCAGCTCTTGGACAAGTAATGCAGCGGGTAATCGACGGCGACGCCGATCAGGCTCGAGCCGAGCACCAGCGTCATCACGTGCATATGCCCGAACAGCGCCACGCACGCGACACCGCCGAACAGCATGCCGACCAGCACCGGGACAAACGCGAGCAACACGCGCCAGCGCCGAAACGCCAGTAACAGCAACAGCAGAATGCCCACCGTGGCGCCGCCGCCAACCCAGGTCATTTCGCGCGTGGCTTGCCGTTGGCCGTTGGCGGCGTAGAGCAAACCACTGGCGGCGAGCAATTGCACGTCGCTTTGCGCGGCTTGCTCGCGGCTGTGTTCGAGCAGGTCGGCGACTTGCAGCGGCAGGTTCATGTCGAAGGCGTTGCCGGTGGTGCGCGCGCGCAGCAACACCCAACTCTTGCCGTCGGCATCGGCAATCAACGCGCCGCTGCCGATGTCCAGTTGCACGGCGCCGTGCTGGGGCTGGCTGTTCTGGATTCGCCCGGTCAGGCCCAGCCAGTCGTCCTGGCTCGGCACCAGCGTGAATCCGGTGAACGGGTCAAACAACGCCTGGACGCGTTGCTGGATAAAGGCTTGCGGATGCTCGATCAGTTGGCGCCGATCTTCGTCACCGAGCATCGCCAGGCGTCCTTGCAGCAGTTGCGTGCGCAGGGCCGGCAAGTCGGCTTGCAAGGTCCACTGGACCTTTTCGAACACACCGCTGGCCTGCCATTGCTCGCCGATTTTTTGCGCCATGGCCACCGCTTGCTGGCGATCGGCGTTGCCGACCAGTACCAGCATTTCGCGGTTCAGCGGCTCTTGCATGCGTTGTTCGGCGCGCAGTTCCAACGCGTCCGGCGCTGTGCCTGGCACCAATTCCATCAGGTTGGCCGACAGCGGCGCGCCGTCACGCCACTGCCAACCGGCGAGCGCGAGCACCGCCAGCAGCAGGATCAGGAACAGCCGTGGGAGCATCCGTTCACTCGGCAAAGTCATGTTGCTCCGCATCGCTCAACGGTTGGGCGCTGGTGCTGTCCTGCATGCGCAGCAGCGTGCTGTCGCCCTGGGTTTCGAGCAGTTGGATGGTGTTGACCAGTTCGCCGCCATCAATGTTGATCTGGTTGAACACTTGCTTGAGCAGCATCGAGCGTGGGGTCAGCACCAGTTGCCATTTCTGCGCATCGCCGCTCAGCGCCAGTTCGAAATCCCGTTGCAAACCGCTGCTGTCGCCTTGCAGGACGGCGAGGAACAAGCGGTTCTGCTCGGCGCCGGCGCTCTTGCCGGGCAGCAATTGCCAGCCATTGGCATCGCGCCGGGCGATACCTTTGGCGCTGATGCGGTAATCCTGTTGCAGCGGCGTGTTCAGCAACCACAGCAAACCGTGGTTCTTCGCGAGGACAAAGGTGCCTTTGCTGACCAGCGGCTGGGGCAGGGCGCGCAGGTGTTTTTCCTGGATGAAATTACCGTGGATGACCTCGGGTTTCGCCAGTTGATCGCTCAACTGCTGCAAATCGAAAGCCTGTGCCCACGAAGTAAAACCAAGCATCAATACCAGCGTCACTACGAACCTGTAGCAGCTGGCGAAGCCTGCGTTCGGCTGCGCAGCAGTCGCCTTGGGTTTCTTCTGATGTACCGCATGTGCAGGTTTTGCGACGGCTTCGCCGTCGAACGCAGCCTCGCGGGCTCGGCAGCTGCTACAGAGGAATTGGGTGAACTTCATGGCAGCATCCTTTCGACGGCTTCGGTGAAGACCTTGGGCGAGGCCAGTTGCATTTCGCGGCTGCTCATCTCGACCGCGACTTGCACGGTGCTGGCGCGGGTCAGGCGTTCGCCGGTTTGCAGGTCGCTGATCAGGTAATTGATCTTCAACCGGTTCTCCCATTCGACAAGGCTGGCGCGCACGTTCAGCGTCTGGCCGAACACCGCGCCGCGCACATAACGCAGTTGCAGGTCGATCACCGGCCAGGCAAACCCCGACTCGACCATCGCCGTGTAGTTGTGGCCGATTTTGTCGAGCAACGCGCATCGGGCGATTTCCAGGTATTTCACGTAATGGCCGTGCCAGACCACGTGCATGGTGTCGACATCAAAGAACGGCACGAGGATTTCCGTATCGGCGTGAAGCACTCCTTTGCTACGCATGCAGCCTCCAGTGTTGTTCGGCGATACGTTGCAGGCACAGGCGCAATTCGCCTTCCAGCGCACGGTCTTCGATGACCGGCGCAAAGTCTTTCGCCAGCTCCTCATGCATCGCTGCCAGCGCGGGCGGCAGCGGTCGCGCCTCTTGCGCCCGGCTGCGCAGCCACACACCTTGGTTGGCCGCGAGCAAGGTGGCGGCGGCGACCTGTTCGGTCAGCTCCAGCACCCGCACGGCATCGCGCGCGGCGATGGTGCCCATGCTCACTTTGTCCTGGTTATGGCACTCAGTGGAGCGCGAGAACACGCTGGCCGGCATGGTGTTTTTCAGCGCTTCGGCGGTCCAGGCGCTGGTGCCGATCTGCACCGCTTTGAAGCCGTGATTGAGCATCGCCCGTTCGGCACTGGCGCCGGACAGATTGCTCGGCAAACCGTGGTTGTAACGCTCGTCGACCAGCAGCGCGAGTTGTCGATCCAGCAGATCGGCGACGTTGGCGACGAGGTTTTTCAGGCTGTCCATGGCGAACGCAATGTGGCCACCGTAGAAGTGCCCGCCGTGCAGCACGCGCTCGGCTTCGGCGTCGATGATCGGGTTGTCGTTGGCGCTGTTGAGCTCGATTTCGATGAACGAACGCAGCCAGTTCAGGCTGTCGGCCAACACGCCAAGTACGTGCGGCGCGCAACGCAGCGAATAGCGATCTTGCAGGCGATGCAGCGGCGCGGTGGGCGCGTCGATCGCGAGATCCTTGCGCAACCACGCGGCGACTTGCATCTGCCCCGGATGCGGTTTCGCGGCGAACAGGCGCTCGTCGAAATGCTCCGGATTACCTTGCAGCGCGACCACGTTCAGCGCGGTGATGCGGGTCGCCAGTTGCAGCAGATAATCGGCGCGGGCGAAGGCGAGGCAGGCAATCCCGGTCATCACCGCCGTGCCGTTCATCAGCGCCAGGGCCTCTTTGGGGCGCAGCACCAGCGGCGTCCAGCCGAGTTCGCGATGCACATCGGCAGCTTGCCGACGTTCGCCACCGAACATCACTTCGCGCTCACCGGACAGGGTCGCGGCGACGTACGACAGCGGGGTCAGATCGCCGCTGGCGCCGACCGAACCTTCTTCCGGAATCAGCGGCAGGATGTCGTGTTCGAGGAAAGCTTGCAGGCGTTCCAGCAGTTCCACGCGAACCCCGGACACGCCGTGGCACAGCGACTGCAAACGCGCTGCGAGCACAGCGCGGGTCGCCTGGGCGTCGAGCAATTTGCCCAAGCCGCAACCGTGGAAAGTGTAGAGATGACGCGGCAGCGCTTCGACGTGATGCAGCGGCACCGCGACCACGCAGGAATCGCCGTAACCGGTGGTCACGCCGTAGATCACGCCTTCCTTGTCCAGCAGCGAGTCGAGAAAACGCGCGCCTTTGGCAATGCTTTCGCGGTATTCAGGGTCGCCCTGCAACTGCGTCGGCGCGTGGCGGTTGGCCACGGCCAGCACGTCTTCGATGCGCAAAGGGAGTTCGCCGAAGGTTACCGGCTCAAGCGTTGGCGTCGTCATCGGTCTTCCAGAAAGGGTAAAAGTTGAACCATTGTTGAGGCGCTTCAAGGCAATAGTGACCCAGGCGTTCGGCGTAGCGGGTCGCCCACTGATGAATGACCTGCTCGCGGTCGCTGCGCTTCCACACGATGGCGTCGGCGAAGGGTTCGAGGGTCAGGCGATATTCACCGTCGGGCTTCTTCAGGCACAGCAGCAGATTGACCGGGCATTTGAGCAGCCCGGCGAGCAGCCACGGGCCTTGCGGGAACGCTGCCGGGTAGCCGAGAAAGTCGACGTTGACGCTGCGCCCACCGTGCAGCGGCACGCGGTCGCCGGCAATCGCCAGCCACTCGCCGCGCTCCAGGCGTTCGTGCAATTGCAGCATGATCACCGGGTCGAGCTCGCTGACCTGAATCAGGCGCAAATTGCTCGCGCCGGCCTCGCCCAGCAGGCGATTGAACTGCTCGGCGTGCTTGGTATGCACCAGCACATTCATCGTCACTTGCTCGCCGATTTCCGCCAGTGCGCGGCAGACTTCAAGGTTGCCCAAGTGCGCGCCCACCAACAGTTGGCCACGGGTGCCGCGCAGTTGCGTGCGCAGCAACGCCGGGTCGACGATTTCGATCTGGTTGATGCTGAGCTTGCCGTTCCACACGTCGAGCTTGTCGAGCATCGAATCGGCGAACGCCATGAACTGGCCGAATACGCGCCAGTGCGTCGGGCGCAATTGCGCGCGAGCGCTCCAGTCGGCGAGGCGCTGCTGGTATTGCCAGGCGCTTTTACGGGCGCTGCGGCCGAACAGGAAAAAGTACAGCACGATGCCGTACAGCAGCGGACTCAACAGCCGTCGGCCAAGGACTTTGGCGCAGACGGCGGTGAATTTCATCAGCCAGAAACTGCCGCGCTCCTGGCGGTCGGCCCAGTGCTTTTTATCGGTATTGGCGGTCATGTGCGCCACCGTCGCCAGAGGATCAGCGGCGCGCGCAGCAACATGCCGAAGAACAGCCGGGTGTGCATGCTCGAGATCAGGACGTTGTCGTGGAACAGGCGAAAATGCGAGACGCCGTCCAGCGGGTAATGGACCTTGGTTTGCAGCCACAACATCGGCTGATTGCGCCACGACAGGCGCACCAGAATGTCCGAGTCGAAATCCATGCGTTTGCCGATTTTCGCCGAGCTGATCAACGCCAGGGTTGCCGGCAATGGATAGACGCGAAAACCGCACATCGAATCGCGGATCTGCAGCGACAAGGTGTTTATCCAGACCATCATGTGGGTCAGGTAACGCGCATACAAACGGCCCTTGGGCACGCTGGCGTCGTACAGCGGATAACCGCAGATCAACGCTGCCGGATTGGCCCGCGATTGCTCGATGAAAGTCGCGACGTCGGCGAGGTCATGCTGGCCATCGGCGTCCACTTGCAAGGCGTGGCTGAAGCCCAGCCGCGAGGCTTCGCGCAGACCGGTCATGACCGCGCCGCCCTTGCCTTGATTGACGGTCAGGCGGACCAGGAAAACGTCATCGCGCTGCGCCAGTTGGTCGAGCACTTTCGCGCAGGCCGGGGTGCTGGCGTCATCGACCAGAATGCACGGAAAACCTTGGGCGATCAGGGCATCGACGACCGTGGTGATCGCGGTTTCGTGGTTGTAGACCGGGATGATTGCGCAGGGGTTATGCATTTTGATACCCACCGCACCCTTGTAGCAGCTGGCGAAGCCTGCGTTCGGCCGCGAAGCGGTGGCAAACCAGATCAACGAGATCCTTCAGAATCACCATGGCGGCCTGATTGCGAGCGCTTCGCACTCGGACGCAGCCTGCGGCAGCTGCTACACGGGAATTCAACTTATCCACAGGACGCCTCCAGCACAATCCGTCCGCTGGAGCAGGTGGCGGTGTCGTTACGGAAGGCGAAATACAATTTGCTGCGCACCGCGTCGAAACGCAGGTGCAATTGGATTTCGTCGCCGGGGCGCACCAGTTGCTGGAATTTCAGCACTTCCATGCCGGCGAAGCGGCTCGGCAGGTTCATCAATTGCTGGCCGAGGCTCAGCGCCCAATCCACTTGCACCACGCCGGGCAAAACCGGGGTTTGCGGGAAGTGACCGCTGAAATAGGCGAGGTCCGGCGGTACGGCCAGTTGCAGGCTCCATTCACCGTCGGTTTCCACTTGTCCCAGCACTTCCGGGGCCTTCGCTCGCGGCGCCAGCAGCAGCGCTTCGACGCCGGCCTGCGGCAGTTTGCCTTGGGCGTTCAGCGGCAATTGACGGAGGATGCGCCAGCGCCGTGGCAATGCCAGCGCTTCGCAATGCTGGCTCAGGTGCTGGCGCAGTTCCTGGGTCAACGTGCGGCGGCCCTGATTGCGCAACGCATGCAGCCCTTGTTGGCTGAGCACCAGCAGCGCGCCCAGCGAAGCACGGTTTTCCTGGACCACGCCAAGCCGCGCGTCGGCGACCCAATCGTGCGCCATCAACGCTTGTTCGAGCATCGGCAGGGAGATCCGTTTTTCTTCCAGTTTGACGATCCGGTCGAGCCGGCCAAGCAATTCGAAACGGCCGTCGGCGGCCATTCGCGCGGCGTCGGCGGTGTGCTCGATGTGGCCGGCAGGCAAGTACGGCGAGGCGATCAGCAAAGCGCCGTCGCTGTCCTGACTGAGCACCACGTCGGCGAATGGCTGCCACAGGTCTTGGCCCTGGCGCCAGGCAATGCCGCCGGTTTCCGAGCTGCCGAGGATTTCCGTCGGCCATTGCTGCAAGCGTTCGAACAGGCTTTGCGCGGCGTCGGCAGGCAGCGCGCCACCGGAGGAAAACACTCGGCAAACTGCGCTCAGGGCCGGCCAGTCGAGGTTGTCGCCCATGCGTTTGAGCAGCGCCGGGCTGCCGACCCAGGCAAACGCCGGGTATTCGCGGCTGGCGCGCTGCAAGTCTTCCGGGAAGGCCAATTGCTTGCGCACAAACGTACGCCCGGCGCACAACGGCCAGAGCACGCGAAACAGCAAGCCGTAAATATGCTGAGTGCCGACGCTGCCGATGATGCAGGCCTGGCCCAGATCGGCGCCCCACAGCTGTTCCAGCGCTTCGACCTCATTGGCCAGTTGGCGCAGGGTTTTGTCGATACGCTTGGGTTCGCCGCTGGAGCCGGAGGTGCACAGGCTCAACTCACAGCGATCCAGATCCAGCGCAGCGGCGGCCAGCGGCGCGTGCTGATAGTCGGCCAGATGCGCGTCGTCGGGCTGATCGGTCAGCCACAGATCGACGTCGCTCGACCAGCGCTGGCGCGTCTGCGCTTGCAGGTCGGCCGGCAGCAACACGCTGACCCCGGCACGCCAGGCGCCGAGCAGCGCAATCGCCAGGTCGGCGGCGTCTTCGAGGTGCACGGCAATGCGTTTGATACCGTCGGCTTGCAGGCCGGCGGCGAAGCTCAGGGCTTGCGCGCACAACTGCGCGTGATTCAGCGCCGGTGCGGCCGTCATGGCGCGTTCCGGCTGAGCCTTGAGCAGCAATTGCTCAAGTTTTATCCAATTCATGGGTGGCCTCGTACCCGTTGTCGTATCAGCCATTCAATGGCAAACATCAGGCCGATCAATCCATAGGAGATCAGGCCGGTGTACAACATCCACCAACTCAGCGGCGCCCAGAGGGTCAACGCGGCGGCGCACAATCCGTTGCAGAGGAAAAACACACTCCAGGCCAGCGTGACCTTGCGTGTGTAAACAATCGCCTTCGCGGGCAATTTCGGTTCGCGCAAGCGCGCCAGGCGTTCGGCCATGGGTGGGCCATATTTCAGGCTCAGCCCGAACAGCGCGAGCATGAACGCGTTGATCAGCACCGGGTACCAGCGCAACAGCGCCGGGCTGTCGAACAGCGCCAGCAGCAGGCAAAACCCGATGGCGACGATGGCCATCCACAGGCTGCCGGGCCGGCGCACGCCGGTCAGCGCGCGCGCCAGCCACAGGCTGCCGAGCAGCAGGCCAAATTGCCACGGGGCAAAGTGCTCCATGCCGAAATACACCGCAAAGGGGTACAGCAGGCCCGCCAGCAGCAGGCCGAGGCCGATCACTCGGCTCATGCGGCGGGTTGAACCAGACGGTAAACCGCCTCGACCACATCGCGGACGGTACGCACCGATTTGAATTCTTCGGCAGCGATCTTTTTGCCGGTCTGGCGCTTGATGTGGTCGATCAGGTCGACCGCGTCAATGCTGTCGATTTCCAGGTCCTGATACAGGTTGGCGTCGAGGCTGACGCGCTCGGGCTCCAGCTCGAAGAGTTCGACCAAGGCATCGCGCAGGGTGTTGAAAATGTCATCACGAGTTTGCATGGTCCGGTCTCAAGCTGCCTGTTTTGCGGTGACGAACGCCGCAAGGCTCGCCACGTTGCTGAAATGGTTGCGCGTGTCTTTGGCATCGGCGTCGATCTTGATGCCGTACTTTTTCTGGATCGCCAGACCCAGTTCCAGAGCGTCGACCGAATCCAGGCCCAAGCCTTCGCCAAACAGGGTCTGGTCGTTGCCGATGTCGTCGGCACTGATGTCTTCGAGGCCGAGGGCTTCGATGATCAGTTCTTTAATATCCTGCTCGAGGCTATTGGTGTGCAGATCGCTCATCTTCGGCGAGCTCCTTAATAAAGTAGGTGTGCAAATAATCGTTGAGCTTGCGCGAGGCTTGCGGGGCAGGGCCTTGCGCGGCGAAGGTCTGTGGGTCTATATCGGCCCCGACACGGAAACTGAAGTGCACGCGCCGTTTCGGGATGCGATACCAGGGTTCGGCTTTGGTCAGGGTGGTCGGGCTGACCTTGATAATCACTGGTGTGAGGATTTTCGCACCGCGCAGGGCAATGGCCGCGCCACCCCGATGAAAGGCCGGTGGCTGGCCGGGCTGGGTGCGCGTGCCTTCGGGGAAAATGATCAGGGTCTGGCCGCTTTTCAACGCGTCGGCCGCGGCGTCGAGCATGTCCATGCTGCCGTCGTTGCTGATGTATTCGGTGCTGCGCAACGGGCCACGGGTGAACGGGTTTTCCCACAGGCTCTTTTTCACCACGCAATTGGTGTGGCGCACCAGACCGATCAGAAACACCACGTCGATCAGCGACGGGTGGTTGGCGATGATCATTTGCCCCGGCCGGCCCAGTTTTTCCGCGCCTTGAATGTCGTAAGTCAGCACGCCTGCGCGGGCCATGAAACGCACGAAAAACCAGAAGCAGCGACTGACGGTCTTGCGCGCCCGCAGCCGATGCGTCGCGGCATCGCCGGGCAGGCAGCCGAGCAAGGGAAAAACCAGCAATCGCAGGCACAGCCCACCCAACCCGAAGAGGGCGAAGCTCGCGGCGGTGGCCAGCAAACGCCAATAGTAGGCGTCGCGGTTTTTTCCGGTTACGGGTTGCGTTGCCAGGTCCATACACGATTTTTCCAGGCATGTTGGCAGGTTGACTGCTGGCCGAGCAGGGTACGCAAGAGATTCAGGGCATGGGGCCAGTGGGTTTTCGGTAATTGCTGCGGATTGCTGCTCAACGACAGCTGCCAATCGTCGCCGGTGGTGATCAACAGGCCAACGGCGTAAGGGAACGGCACATCGTCGATCCACGCCGAATAAGCTTGCGGCGGTTGTTCTTCGGTGACCACCAGCAGCACGGCGGGTGCGCCCTCCGAAAGCAGCGCCGCAGCCTCAAGCATGCCGTGTTCAAGGCCATCGCCGGCAGCGGCGAGGGCGGTCATTTCACTGGTTTCGCCGCGCATGATCGACCACAGGCCAATAACGGCGTTGTGCACCGAGAGGCTGAACTGGGTCGGCGACAGCGGCTGATCGGCGGCCAGATCGCTGAGAATATCGAAGGTGCGCGGGGTTTCGCCGTGACGGGAAATAAAGACCAACGGTAGGTCCTGCCGACCATCGGCCAGTGGCCAGCCAACACTGAACGCCATCCGCGCCAGTCGGCTGAGTCGCCGGCGCTGCATGGCCGGCAGAAACGACACGTCGGGGGCGGCATCGCTGCAGGTAGGCGCGACCGGTTGTCGGCACCATGCCCGCCAATCGTCCACGCTTTCGAGCCCAGGGGCCCATGCGCGCCATTGGGCGATGTTGAAGTTGATCACTGAGATTCATCCCGCCCCTGCGGGCTTTCCTTGACGCGGTGAGTCGCACAAATATGCGCCCGACCTAACGAGGCGCTGAACGCCGAGTGGCGCGCATTATCCCGGTGCGGCGGGCGTGTAGCAAATGTTGGTTACATTTTGCGCAATGAAATGTACCGGTTGGTTCGCGGTAAAGCTGTCGTATTGCCATTATCCACATTCCAGCGCGCAAATCTGTCGGGCGAGTCTGCGATCAACGGGCGATTTTGCGTTTTGTTGACCAAGAGTTTGCACCTGACCGTGTAGTCCCGATACGCGCAAGGTAGCTAAGCAGCGCCATGGACTACTACACTCGGGCATTCTTTGATACACGGAGGTTTCGACATGCGGCGTGTGGTGTTCAATCAGAAAGGTGGGGTAGGCAAGTCGAGCATTGCCTGCAATCTGGCCGCAGTCAGCGCCAGCGAGGGTTATCGCACCCTGCTGGTGGATCTCGATGCCCAGGCCAACTCGACGCAGTACCTGACCGGGCTCACCGGCAATGACATCCCGATGGGCATTGCCGATTTCTTCAAGCAGACCCTGTCTTCGGGGCCGTTCTCGAAGAAAAACCAGGTCGATATCTACGAAACCCCATTCGACAACCTCCACGTGATCACGGCCACCGCCGAACTGGCCGACCTGCAGCCCAAGCTCGAGGCCAAACACAAGATCAATAAGCTGCGCAAATTATTGGACGAGCTGGACGAGGACTACGACCGGATCTACCTCGATACGCCGCCGGCGCTGAACTTTTATGCGGTGTCTGCGTTGATCGCCGCCGATCGTGTGCTGATTCCCTTCGACTGCGACAGTTTCTCGCGCCATGCGCTGTATGGCTTGCTGGCGGAAATCGAGGAGTTGAAAGAGGACCACAATGAAGGGCTGGAGGTTGAAGGCATTGTGGTTAATCAGTTCCAGGCCCGGGCGAGCCTGCCGCAGCAGATCCTCGACGAACTGATCGCCGAAGGCCTGCCGGTGTTGCCGGTTTATCTGGGCAGTTCGGTGCGCATGCGGGAGTCGCACCAGGCGAACATGCCGCTGATCTACCTTGATCCACGACACAAACTGACCCAGCAATTTGTTGAGCTGCATAACCTGCTTGAGAACGCCTGACCCCACAGCCACCGCCGAACCACTGTGGGAGCGAGCTTGCTCGCGACGGGGCCTTAACATTCAACATCCGCGTTGACTGAACGGGCGCCATCGCGAGCAGGCTCACTCCTACATTTGATCTTTGCTGGGCTTAGATTCCTTGGCTACGCAGCCAGCTGAGCAACTGCGGCAATGGCAGCGCGCCGCTCTGGCGCGCGATTTCCCGGCCGTTTTTGAACAGGATCAAACTCGGAATCGAGCGAATTCCCAACTGCGCCGACAACTGTTGATTGGCCTCGCTGTCCAGTTTCGCCAACCGACACTTGCCCGCCAATTGCCCCGCCGCTTGCTCGAATACCGGCGCAAACGACTTGCACGGCCCGCACCATTCGGCCCAGACATCCACCAGCAGCGGCAGATCACCCTTGATCTGGTTGGCGTAATCGCCTTGTTTCAAATCAAAAGGTTTTCTCAGCAACACTTCAGCCTTGCAGCGACCGCATTTCGGCTGATCGCCCATGCGCTCGGCGGGGATGCGGTTGAGGCCGTTGCAGTGGGGGCAGGGAATTAGCAGTGGTTCAGACATGAGGGTGGTCCTGGTAAGAAGCCGATGTCCTGTATTTGGAGACGTCTGCTGACATTTTCAATCGTGCAGCCTATCGCGCGAAAACTAGGCTGAGGTGAATCAGTGAGACCGCTGGTCTTTCGGGTGTTATCGCAACTTGCGATATTCCCAATCTGTGATTAACTCCCCATAGCAGAATGCGATAAGGATGTTGCATGCATGTCATCACCGAAAAACGCATACGCGAAGCCAAGGTCAAATGGCCAATGACTGCTAGCGCACTGGATCATTGGTATCAATTGGCCAAAGGAAGCAAACCGCACGATTTTGCGGCAATGAAGGCTTTGTTTCCCGCCATCGATAAAGTAGGTGAATTGCATGTTTTCGATATCGGCGGCAACAAGCTACGGCTGATCGCCTACGTCAGATACCGTGCGCAGAAGCTCTATATCAAGCATGTACTCGATCACCGCGAGTACGAGCGCGGGAAGTGGAAGGAGGAAAGGACATGAGTATTTTGATCAAAAGAGCCGCCGAGCATTGGGAGTTCGTTGCCCCGTTGCTGCGCAAACCAAAAAACGAAGAAGACTACGACCGATTGGCCCAGGCTCTCGATGAATTGCTGGCGATGACCGGCGGCGATGAGTCCCACCCGTTGATGAGTCTGGTGGATATCATCGGCGACTGGATTGAGGAGTGGGATCACAAGCATCACCCGATGCCCAAACCCAGTGGCGTCGAGGTTCTCGGCTATTTGATGCGCGAGCACGCATTGAGCCAAAGCGACTTGCCGGGCGTCGGAACCCAATCAGTGGTTTCCGAAATCCTGAGCGGCAAGCGTCAGCTCAACGTGCGACAGATCCGCTGGTTGGCTGAGCGCTTCGCCGTTTCGGCGGAAACGTTTATTTGAGCACTCACGACGAACAACTGATCTCCAAATGCTTGCCCCATTCCGGCGGCCGTTCGGCGTAGCTGTCCATCCCCGGCTGTTCCTCGAAGGGGTTGTTCAGCACTGCATGCAGTCGGCGCACCTCGGCGTAGTCACCGCTCTCTGCTGCATCGATAGCTTTCTGCGCCAGGTAATTGCGCAGGATGTACAGCGGATTCACCGCATGCATCCGAACCTGGCGTTGCGCTTGGTCGAGCAAGCCTTCGCGCGCAACCCTGGCCACATAGAGTTCGGCCCAGGCATCGAAACCCTTGATGTCGACAAAGTCATCACGCAACTGCGCGACCGCGAGTGCCGGCGATTGATCGCCGAGGCGGCGGAAGAACAGCGTGTAATCCACGCCACTGTTTTGCATCAGTTGCAGCAGGTGTTCGAGGAGTTTCTGGTCGTCATCTTCGGCGGTGGTCAGGCCGAGGCGGCGGCGCATCAGGTCGAGGTAGTGGGCCTGATACAGCGGCAGGTAGAGGCCGAGGGTTTCGCGCAGGGCGTCGACGCTGATGAACGGCGTCAGGGCCTGGGCGAGGGCGCTGAGGTTCCATTGGCCGATCGGCACCTGGTTGCTGAAGGAGTAGCGGCCCTGGTCGTCGGAGTGGTTGCAGATGAAGTTGGCGTCGAAGTCATCGAGGAAGGCGAACGGGCCGAAGTCGAAGGTGATGCCGAGGATCGACATGTTGTCAGTGTTCATCACGCCGTGGCAGAAACCGTAGGCCTGCCATTTGGCGATCAGTTCGGCATTGCGCTCGACGATTTCGCGAAACATCGCCAAGTACGGCTCGGGTTGCTCCAGGCATTCGGGAAAATGCATGGCCAGAACGTGCTCGCCGAGCTGTTTTTGCTGCTCGGGGCGCTTGGTGTAGTAGAAATATTCGAAATGGCCGAAGCGCACATGGCTCGGCGACAGGCGCAGGACCATGGCCGCGCGTTCCTGTTTTTCGCGCCACACCGGCGTGTCGGAGCCGATCACGCAAAGTGCGCGGGTGGTCGGGATGTTCAGGGCATGCAGGGCTTCGGAGGCGAGAAACTCGCGGATCGAGGAGCGCAACACCGCGCGGCCATCGCCCATGCGCGAGTAGGGCGTCTGGCCGGCGCCCTTGAGGTGCAAGTCCCAGTGTTCGCCGGCCTCGTTGTAGACCTCGCCGAGCAGCAGGCCGCGGCCGTCGCCGAGTTGCGGGTTATAGCTGCCGAATTGATGACCGGAATAGACCATCGCCCGTGGTTCGGCCTCGGCCCAGAGCTTGTGGCCGCCGAACAGTTCGGCGAACACCGGCGTCTCGGCCAGCGCCGGGTCGAGGTCCAGAAGGGCCATGGCGGCGGGGCTGGCGACCACCAGTCGCGGCGCGGCGATGGGCTCGGGCAGCACGTGGGTTGAGAATGCGTCGCCGAGGCGGGCGAAGCGATTATCGAAGGTCAGTTCGTCGAGGGCTTTCAACGGCCATCTCCAGCAGAATGTCCGAGCATTCTGCTAGGGATAAACGCGTTAGTCGAGTTTGGTCGGAGGCGGCTCTTGTTCCGGCTCATCCTTGGCGAGCCCGGTCGAGACATCCTTCGAAGGATCTTTTGCAACATCCGTCGAGGCATCCGTCTTGGCCTGCGTTGAAACACCGGCCGGCACTTCGCGCGAGATGATGGTTTTGTTCTCTTCCTCGACCGGCACCAACTTGTATTCCTGGCCATGCAGGTTTTTCAGATAAACCTCCATCTGCCTGAACGAGATGTTGATGTTCTGCTTCTTGAACTCGTTGTTGATGAAGCGGTTGACCTCATCGAGCACCGGGTTGCGGTCGCCGAGGTCGCGCACGTGCATGCGCAACTCATGGTCGAGGGTGCTTTCGCCGAAATTCAGGAAGTACACGTGCGGCTCGGGTTCCTTGAGCACGCGCGGGTTTTCGCGTGCCGCTTGCAGGAGCAAGGCCTTGACCAGATCGAGGTCGGAGCCGTAGTCGACGCCGAGTTTGAGCGTTACCCGGGTAATGGTGTCGGTCAGCGACCAGTTGATCAGTTGCCCGGTGATGAACGTCTTGTTCGGGACAATGATGTCTTTGCGGTCGAAATCGGTGATCGTCGTGGCGCGGATGCGGATCTTGCTCACCGTGCCGGACAGGTTGCCGATGGTGATGGTGTCGCCGATCCGCACCGGGCGTTCGAACAGGATCATGATCCCGGAGATGAAGTTGGCGAAGATTTCCTGCATGCCGAAACCGAGACCAACCGAGAGCGCCGCCACCAGCCATTGCAACTTGTCCCAACTCACGCCGAGCGTGGACAAGGTCGAGACAAAACCGACGCCGGCAATCACATACGACAGCAACGTGGTGGTGGCGTAGGCGCTGCCCTGCGCGAGGTTGAGCTTCGATAGCACCAACACTTCGAGCAAACCGGGCAAGTTGCGCGCCAGGGCGAACGTGATGCCGATGATGATCAGCGCGCCGAGCATGTCGCCGATGCTGATCGGCACCATGCTCATGTTCGCGCCGGTGCCGCTGGTGTATTCGTAGAGCGTGATGTTGTCGAGGTACGAGAAAACCGAAATCAGGTCCGACCAGACCCAGTACAGCGCAGCGATGAAACCGCCGAGCAGCGCCAGACGGATCAGGCGCAGCGATTGTTCGTTGACCTTTTCGATGTCCAGCGTCGGCTCTTCGATGACGGCTTCGCCCTCGCCGGCCTCTTTTGCAGCCTGGCGTTTGGCCAGGGCGCGGTGATAGGCGAGGCGCCGTGCGGCAACGCTGAGGCCGCGCACAAACGTGGCTTCGATCACCAGCCAGAACATCAGCAAGTACAAGGTGTTGATCAAGCGGTCACTGAGTTTCAGCGCGGTGTAGTAATAGCCGAAACACACCGCGACAAACAACGCGATCGGCAGCACCGCGAACAGCACCCCCACCGCTCGACGGAACAGCGAAGCGCTTTCGTGCGTCGGGCTGCTGATCAGCAGACGACCGAGCAGCCAGGCCATCAAGCCGTAACAGGTCAGCACCACCGGCATGCCCAGCACGTCATCGGCCAGCGCCGCCGGTTGCAACTCGGCAACGGCCACCACGGCCACGAGGGCCATGACCACGAGGCCGAGACGACGGATCCAGCCTTGCAGGAATTCCACCTGAGGTTTTTCCCAACGGAAATGCAGTTCGGCGACGCCGCCCGGCGCAAGAATCCGGTAAGCGGTGTAGAACACCAGCCACGCCTGACCCATCTGGATCAGCGCCGCGCCCATATTGGCGTTTTGCCCGCGGGCGTCAAATTGCAACGCGAGACCGCACAAGGCCAGGCCCAGCGCCACCGGCACCGCCAGCAGAATATTGATCAGAATCGCCTGCGGCGTGTGCCACTGGCTGTCGCGCTTGAAGTGGCCGATGTCCTGGTGAACCTTGTTCAGCCGCGCGTACAGATTCTTGCGGCGCCACAACAACGCGCCGATCAGCAACACCAGCGGCAGGAACAGCAACGGCCGCTGCACCAGGCCATCAATCAATTCGCTCAGGCTCGACGTCCACGGCAGCGTGGTGACCTGACGTTGCAGGCGCTCCGGCACGCCGCGCATCCATTCCGGGTCCAGCGGTTTGTTGCTGGGAATCCAGAACATCTGCTCGTCGAGCGTCGCGCGCAGGCTCTGCGCGGTGCTGAGCAATTGTTTCTGATTGAGTTGCAGGGTGATCGATTCGTTGAGCACCGCGCTCAATTCGCGGTTCAGCCGCTCGAGCAGGTCGGAGCGAGTGTTGGCCAGTTCCAGCAGACTTTTACGCAATTGCGGGGTGACTTGCTCCGGCGGTTGCGTCGACAACAGATTGTCGACGTAGGCCGCTGGGTTGCTGAGCAATTCGCGCTGCTGGCTGACTTCAAACTGATACAAGCGAATGTCGGCAATCTGGTCCGCGAGGTCGCGGTCGAGTTGCAGGCGCGGCAGTGCTTGTTTCTGCTTATAGAGAATCTTCGACAGCAGCAGGCTGCCCTTGAGCACGTTGATCTGCTCGTCCAGCGCCGAATCGCTCTGGGTCACGCTGTCGAGTTGCTGTTTGGTTTGCAGGTTCTGCTGGGTGACTTCGTTGAGGCGGTCGGTGCTCTTGAGCAAGTAATCGGAGAGCTTCAGGTTGGCCGCGCTTTCGACCGCCAGCAAGCTGCTGCTGCCGGACTTCTGCGCTTCAATCGACTGTTGCGTCACGGTTTCCTGGGACTGCGCGAGACGCTTCTGGTTGATCAGCGTTTGCAGTTCCTGGATTTCCTGGTCCAGACGTGTGGTCTTTTCCGAGAGCAAGTCATGCTGGCTGTTGCCCAGATCCTGCAACTGATTGTTGCCAGCCAGTTCCTGGCGACGCAGCGGAATCAGCGCGTTGAGCGCCGCGAGTTCGGCATTCAGCTGATCGCGCTGCTCGCCGCTCAAGGTCTTGCCGTTATCTTTGCCGGCCTTGAGGATGTTGTTGATCTGCTGGATGCGCGTCTGGCTGCTGGCGATCTCCGCTTGCGCGCGCTCGGGGCGCGTTTGCGCGGTGATGATCAGGCTGTTGGCTTCAGCCAGGGCTTTTTGCAGATCGCTTTGCTGGGTGGAGCGCTCGGTCAGCATCTGCTCGAGTTGCTGGATCGACGAGTTGGCGTAGCGTTGTGCCACCGGCAGCACTTTGGTGCCTTTGAGCCGGACCAGTTCGCGCTGATTCTCGATGTTGAGCTTGGGCGCGGTGGCCAGTTGCTGCTTCAGATCGCTGAGTTTCTGCTCGTAGTCTTTCTTGTTATTGAGCTGGGTCAGCGTGCCTTGAAGCAGTGACTGCAGGGCTTTCTGGTCGGCCTCGGGCAGTTTGCGGTCGGCAATCTTGTCCAGGTTCGCCTGCACGGCTTCGCTGGTGGGCGGCTCCGCAGCTTGCAATGGACCAATGGAAAGACTCAGGCCCAGCAGGGCGATGGCGAACAGGGAGCGCAGGGTTGGCATAGATACCGGTCTGGAACTAGGTGAAAAGAATGGCAGTTTAGAGGAAGAGTCCCGGGCCTGGGCGACTTCCTTCGGGGAATCTGACGCCCACTTTGCCAATCTTGTTCCCGTCCATGACCGCGACCGTCCAAATGGTACTGTTCCATTCCACCTGGTCGCCCACGACCGGCGCACCGCCGACTTTCTGCGCGATGAAGCGGCCCAGCGACATGTCCGGATCGATGCCTTCGACCTTCAACCCGTACAGCGCCGCAACCGCCGCCAGCTGGGCATCTCCTTCGAGTACGAAGTCGCCGAAGAAGCGCAAATCCAGACCGCGTTGCGGCGCCTGACTGAACAGTTTGCCGAGCGCCGGGAGGTTGTGTTCATGGCCGATTACGCAGAGCAAATCGTCGACTTCGAGCACGGTACTACCCGACGGATGGAGCAGTTGCTGACCACGAAACAGGGCGGCGATCCGCGTACCTTCGGGCATTTTCAGCTCGCGAAGCGGTGAACCGATGCACCATTTCTCGGCGCCGAGGCGGTAAACGAACAACTCCCACTCGCTGGTGACGTGCACTTCCAGCGCCGAACGGGAGATTGGCGCGGGCTCCGGCGGCACCGTGACTTTCAGCAATTTAGCCACCCACGGCAGGCTCGTGCCTTGCACCAGCAGCGAAACGAGGACGATGAAGAACGCGAGGTTGAAATACAGCTGAGCGTGCGGCAGGCCGGCCATCAGCGGGAACACCGCGAGAATGATCGGCACCGCGCCGCGCAGACCGACCCACGAGATGAAGGCTTTTTCCCGTCCGTGGAACGCTTTGAACGGCAGCAGGCCAACCATCACCGACAGCGGCCGCGCAAACAGGATCATCCACAGCGCCAGGCCCAGCGCGGGCAGGGCGATTGGCAGCAAGTCGTGCGGCGTGACCAGCAAACCGAGCACGAGGAACATGCCGATCTGCGCCAGCCACGCCATGCCGTCGAGCATGTGCAGAATGCCGTGGCGGCTGCGCACCGGACGGTTGCCGATCACCAGACCGCACAGGTAAACGGCAAGGAAACCGCTGCCGTGCAAGGCGTTGGTCAGGGCGAAGACCAGCAGGCCGCCGGCAATCACCAGAATCGGATAGAGGCCGTTGGCCAGGTTGATGCGGTTGACCAGTTGCAGCATGACCCAACCGCCGCCCAGACCAATCACGCCACCGATGCCGAATTCACGGATCAAGTGGCCGAGCAGGCTCCAGTGCAGGCCGGTCTGGCCGCTGGCGAGCATGTCGATCAGGGTCACCGTGAGAAACACCGCCATCGGATCGTTGCTGCCGGATTCGATTTCCAGGCTGGCGGTCACCCGTTCGTTCAGGCCTTTGCCACCGAGCAGCGAGAACACCGCCGCCGCATCCGTTGAGCCGACGATGGCGCCGATCAGCAGGCCTTGAATCATGTTGAGGTCGAACAGCCAAGCGGCCGCCATGCCGGTCAAACCGGTGGTGATCAACACCCCGACCGTGGCCAGCGACAGCGCCGGCCATAACGCCACGCGGAAACTCGAAACCCGTGTGCGCAAGCCGCCATCGAGCAGGATCACGGCCAACGCGAGGTTGCCGACGAGGTAAGCGGTGGGGTAGTTATCGAAGATGATGCCGCCGCCGTCGACGCCGGCCGCCATGCCCACAGCCAGGATGATCACCAGAATCGGGATGCCGAGGCGCGACGAAAGTGAGCTCACCAGAATGCTCGCACCTACCAGCAACGCGCCGATCAAGAACAGGCTGTTGATGGTCGTCGCATTCAAAGGCAATACTCCAGAAAGCTGAAAAAACAGGCACAAACTGACCATGCAGTCTGCGTGCCAGCGATTCTAACCTGTTGAAATGTGATGCTGTCAAAAAGCTTTTGAATGTGTGGTGATTGGGTTTGGGGTCGGCTGGGGATCGGCCCCTCACCCTAGCCCTCTCCCCAAAGGGGCGAGGGGACTGATTGAGGTGTTTGTTCGAAGTACATCGACCTGAAAGATTGCATCGAACTCAGGAGTGGTTTTGCGATTTCGAGTCGAACTCAGACTTCGAAAACCGCGAAGATCGGCTCCCTTTCCCCTCTCCCCAAAGGGGCGAGGGGACTGAACGGGGTGTTTATTCGAGGTGCATCGACCTGAAAGATTGCATTGAGCTCAGGGGTGGATTTGCGATTTCGATTCGGCTTGGGATCGGCCCCTCACCCTAGCCCTCTCCCCAAAGGGGCGAGGGGACTGATCGGGGTGTTTATTCGAGGTGCATCGACCTGAAAGATTGCAGCGAACTCAGGGGTGGTTTTGAGATTTCGATTTGGCTTGGGATCGGCCCCTCACCCTAGCCCTCTCCCCAAAGGGGCGAG
Organism: Pseudomonas prosekii; assembly: GCF_900105155.1. Taxonomy (NCBI): domain Bacteria; kingdom Pseudomonadati; phylum Pseudomonadota; class Gammaproteobacteria; order Pseudomonadales; family Pseudomonadaceae; genus Pseudomonas; species Pseudomonas prosekii. The sequence continues at coordinate 2,267,759 of NZ_LT629762.1, read as the reverse complement.
GGGACTGACCGAGGTGTTTATTCGAGGTACATCGACCTGAAAGATTGCATCGAACTCAGGAGCGGTTTTGCGGTTTCGATTCGGCTTGGGATCGGCCCCTCACCCTAGCCCTCTCCCCAAAGGGGCGAGGGGACTGACCGAGGGGTTTATTCGAAGTACATCGACCTGAAAGATTGCAGCGAACTCAGGGGTGGTTTTGAGATTTCGATTTGGCTTGGGATCGGCCCCTCACCCTAGCCCTCTCCCCAAAGGGGCGAGGGGACTGACCGAGGTGTTATTCGAAGTACATCGACCTGAAAGATTGCATCGAACTCAGGAGCGGTTTTGCGATTTCGATTCGGCTTGGGATCGCCCCCTCACCCTAGCCCTCTCCCCAAAGGGGCGAGGGGACTGACCGAGGTGTTTGTTCGAAGTACATCGACCTGAAAGATTGCATCGAACTCAGGGGTGGTTTGCGATTTCGATTCGGCTTGGGATCGCCCCCTCACCCTAGCCCTCTCCCCAAAGGGGCGAGGGGACTGACCGAGGTGTTTATTCGAGGTACATCGACCTGAAAGATTGCATCGAACTCAGGGGCGGTTTGCGATTTCGATTCGGCTTGGGATCGCCCCCTCACCCTAGCCCTCTCCCCAAAGGGGCGAGGGGACTGACCGAGGGGTTTATTCGAAGTACATCGACCTGAAAGATTGCAGCGAACTCAGGGGTGGTTTTGAGATTTCGATTCGGCTTGGGATCGCCCCCTCACCCTAGCCCTCTCCCCAAAGGGGCGAGGGGACTGATCGGGGTGTTTATTCGAGGTGCATCGACCTGAAAGATTGCAGCGAACTCAGGGGTGGTTTTGAGATTTCGATTTGGCTTGGGATCGGCCCCTCACCCTAGCCCTCTCCCCAAAGGGGCGAGGGGACTGACCGAGGTGTTATTCGAAGTACATCGACCTGAAAGATTGCATCGAACTCAGGAGCGGTTTTGCGATTTCGAGTCGAACTCAGATTTCGAAACGCGCGAAGATCGGCTCCCTTTCCCCCTCTCCCCAAAGGGGCGAGGGGACTGACCGAGGTGTTTATTCGAGGTACATCGACCTGAAAGATTGCATCGAGCTCAGGAGCGGTTTTGCGATTTCAAGTCGAACTCAGACTTCGAAAACCGCGAAGATCGGCTCCCTTTCCCCCTCTCCCCCATGGGGAGAGGGTTGGGGTGAGGGGTGGCTCTTGAGCGCACCGCTCATTTCAGATCAAAGGCTGAAGCGTCCAACCATGTTGTTCAGGTCCAGCGCCAGGCGCGACAGTTCGTTGCTCGCCGCGCTGGTCTGATTGGCCCCGGTCGCCGATTGCACCGACAGGTCACGGATGTTCACCAGATTGCGGTCAACCTCGCGCGCTACCTGCGCCTGCTCTTCGGCGGCGCTGGCGATCACCAGGTTGCGTTCGTTGATTTCGACAATCGCGGTGTTGATCGTGTCCAGCGACAAGCCCGCGCCACGGGCGATGCTCAGCGTCGATTCCGCGCGTTCGGTGCTGTTACGCATCGAATCCACGGCGTGCTCGGTGCCGCTCTGAATGCTGCCGATCATCCGTTCAATCTCGCTGGTCGACTGCTGAGTGCGATGCGCCAAGGCTCGCACTTCATCGGCAACCACGGCAAAACCACGCCCGGCTTCACCGGCACGCGCCGCTTCGATGGCCGCGTTCAGCGCGAGCAAATTGGTCTGATCAGCCAAACCGCGAATCACATCCAGCACTTTGCCGATGTCACGGGATTCGTTAGCCAGGTCGCCAATCAGCGTCGCGGTGCTTTGCACATCAGCGCTCATGCGTTCGATGGCGCTGACGGTTTCCTGCACCAGATCACGGCCATCGCCAGCAGAAGTCGTAGCGTTTTTCGACGCTTCGGAAGTGCTCACTGCGTTGCGCGCCACTTCTTCAACGGCGCTGGTCATTTCATTGACTGCGGTCGCGGCTTGCTCGATTTCGTTGTTCTGCTGAGTCAGGCCACGCGCGCTTTCGTCGGTGACGCTGTTCAGCTCTTCCGCTGCAGAAGCCAATTGCGTGGCCGAGCCGGAGATCCGTTGCAGGGTGTCGCGCAGTTTCTCCTGCATCTTCGCCATCGCCGCCAGCAAGCGACCGGCTTCGTCCTCGCCATCGACGATGATCGGGCGAGTCAGGTTGCCTTCGGCGATTTCTTCCGCCGCGCCCAACGCATTGGCGATTGGCTTGGTGATGCTGTTAGTCAGCAGCCAGGCAAACAGCACGGTCAGGCCAGTGGCGATGAGCAGCAACGTGATGACCAGATTAAAGGACGACGAATACTGATCGGTCGCTTCTTGATCGGTCTCGGCGATTTGCCGGGTGTTGATCTCGAGCAATTTCGCCAAAGCGCTATTCACCGCTTCCGAATTGGTCAGCAATTCGGTATTGAGCATTTTGCGCAGGTCATCGACCTGGTTGGCGCGCGACAGGCTTTTCATCCGGTCTTCGAGTTGACGGTACTGCGCCAGCAACTGCACGTATTGATCGTAAGCCGCGCGTTCTTCGGCGCCATCGATCAACGGCTCGTAGACCCGCTGCGCGTCACGAATTTGCTGATTGCGCGCATCAAACAGGTCCATTGTTTTCTGCTGCACATCGGGTTCGCGGTTGATCAGCAAACGGTACGACAACACCCGCAGGCGCAGGGTCAGCTGAGTGAATTCGTCGAGGCTTTTGATGCTCGGCACGCTGGCGTTGGCGATGTCTTCACCGGCCGCGCGAATCTTGCTCATCTGATTGAGGGCGAACACACCGAGAATCAGCATCAGGCCGCCAATCAGGGCGAAGCCGAGGAACGCGCGCGGCGCGATATTCATATTACGAAGGGACATGGGGGTTACCGGGGGAAAGCGCATCCGTGCGGGCTAAGACTGCTGTATGCATGACTTATCGGTTCTGTGACTAAAGTCTTGAGCCCCTGTGCGTATTTGTCGCACATGCGGCGCGGCGACGAAGTGCAGGAACCAGATCCGCCAATCACAGTCTTTAAAACTCGCGAGGAAGGTCGCCCGCCAGTGAAATCAAGGCCTTGCGGCCCAATAACCCTGGCATCCGTGGTGACTTTTCTTTATCGTACGCGCCCTTTGAAAAAGCTTGGAAAATCAAAATGTTGGAAGCATCCCTAAGTCAATTGGAACAACTGGTCAGCGACCTGGTGCAACAGAACCAGAGCCTGCTCGGCACCAACCAGACCCTGAGCGCAGAACTGGCCCAGGCCAAGGATGAAAACGAAAGCCTGCAACTGAGCCTGATGGAACAGGAAGAGAAACAAGGCGCGACCGCCGCGCGTATCCAGGCCTTGGTTGAGCGCGTCAGCGCCGGCCCTGTCAGCGCATGAACCAGGGCGCCGCAGGGGTGAAAGTCGTCTCGATCCTGGGGGAGGACTACTCGATCAAGGCACCGGCCGGGGAAGAGCAAACCCTGCTGGACGCCGCACTGATGTTGAAAGCCGCGTTAGCCGACACCAAGCGCAAATACCCGACGCTGATCGGTGATCGCTTGCTGGTGCTGGCTGCGATGAACCTGTGCTCGCAGCAGATCGAAATGAAAAAGCAGCACCAACTCGAACTCGACCGTTACCAAGAGCAAGTCAGCGCCACGGTTGAAGTGATCTCCAAGACGATCAATCAGGCCTGATCGGTGTTGAGCACAACCAAAGAATAAAATTGTCGTTTGGGTTGTATACAATCGGCACGGCTGTTGCAGTGTTTCAGCCACTTATTCTTTGGGGGTGTTCCATGCAGTTCTGGCGACGCAGCATTCAGTGGCAGTTGATCTTGGGGATGGGCACCGCCCTGCTGGTCAGTATTCTGATCGTGATTGGCGTTTATACCCTCGTGGTCAACCGCCTCGCCCAGAGTTATCTGGTCGAGCAAGCGCTGCCTTCAAGCATCGAAGCGATGCGCAACGACATCGAGCGCATCCTCGTTCAGCCCCTCACCGCCGCCAAGGACATCGCCAGCAACAGCATGGTGCGCGACTGGTTGGCCGAGGGCGAAAACAGTGCCCAGACCGACACCTTCGTGAAGTACCTGGAAAGCATTCGCGCCGAGCACAAGGCGTTTACCGCGCTGATCATCGGCACCGCGTCCAACCATTACTTCACGGAAAAAGGCCTGGACCGCACGCTGAGCCGATCCAACCCCAAAGACGCCTGGTTCTATACGTTCCTCGACAGCAACCAGCCGCGCACCCTCAATATTGATACCGACATCGCGACCGGAGAATTGGCGCTGTTCATCGACCTCAAAGTCGAGCAGGCCGGCAAAGTCGTGGGCGTTGCCGGGCTCGGTTTGAGCATGAAAGAGCTGTCGGAGCTGATCCACAATTTCAGCTTCGGTGAGCGCGGCAAAGTCTATCTGGTGCGTTCCGACGGTTTGATCCAGGTTCACCCGGAGGCGCAATTCAGCGGCAAGCGTTCTCTGGCAGAACAGATTGGCGCCCCAGCGGCAGCCTCTTTGATGGGTCATCCCGCTACCTCAAAAGCATCTGCCACCAGCAGCAGTTTTACCCGCGATGGCGAAGATTTCCTGGCGCTCAGCCTGCCGCTGCGCGACCTCGGCTGGACCCTTGTGGCAGAAGTGCCACAGTCGCAGATTTACGCCGAAGCACGCCGCGCCATGTGGATGAGCAGCGCGATTGGCCTCGCGGTGGCGCTGGTGTGTCTGTTGCTGGTGGTGTTGCTGGCCCGTGGTTTGGTGCGGCCGATCCGCCAGGTAACAGCGGCGCTGGTAGCAATCGGTAGCGGTGGTGGAGATTTGACCCACAGGTTAGATTCCAGTCGCGCCGATGAGCTGGGCGACCTCGCGCGCGGCTTCAACCGCTTCCTCGACAGTCAGCGCGGCATGATCGGCGAAGTCCTCGCCACCAGCGAACAATTGCGCACCGCCGTCGGCCAGGTGTCGAAAGTGGTGGATAACACTGCCGAGCGCTCCGGGCGTCAGCAGGAAATGACCGAAATGGTCGCCACCGCCGTTCACGAAATGGGCCTGACTGTGCAGGAAATCGCGCAGAACGCCGGCAGCGCTGCCGTCGCCTCGCAAACCGCGCGCGATGAAGCGATGCAGGCGCGCGAAGTGGTTGGCGGTTCGATCCGCCACATTGAAAGCATGTCCGACGAAATCGGCGTTGCGGCGACGGCGGTGGGTGAGTTGGCGCAGCAGGTGGCGTCGATCGATCAAGTGTTGGCGGTGATTCGCGGCATCTCTGAGCAGACCAACTTGCTGGCGCTGAACGCGGCCATCGAAGCGGCGCGGGCCGGCGACATGGGCCGTGGGTTTGCGGTGGTGGCGGATGAAGTGCGGACGTTGGCGCGGCGCACGCAGTCGTCGACCGATGAGATTCAGCAGATGATCGGCAGCCTCAAGCAGGGCGCGGAGAATGCTGTTTCCTCAATGCATTCGGGCCAGGCTGCAACCGGCACCGGTGTTGAATCGAGCCAGCGCACCGGCATTTCGTTGACGGCGATTACCGGGCAGATCGAGCGTATCAGCGACATGAACCACCAAGTGGCGACCGCCACCGAAGAACAGTCGGCGGTGACCGAAGAGATCAACCGCAACGTGCAAGGGATTTCCGATCTGGCGCGAGCGACGGCCGGGGAGGTGAGAGCGTGTCGTGAAGACTGTCAGACGTTGCAGCGATTGGCCGATGACCTCGCGCGACAGATGGGCGGGTTTCGGTTGAAGTGAGGTTTGTGGTGTGTCAGTAACGACTGCCCCCTCACCCTAGCCCTCTCCCCGAGGGGCGAGGGGACTGACCGAGTTGTTCTTTCGGGTTACATCGACCTGGAATATCGAGTCGAACTCAGGCTTTGAAAACCATGAAGATCGGCTCCCTTTCCCCTCTCCCCACTGGGGAGAGGGGGCTGACCGGGTTGTTCTTTCGGGTTACATCGACCTGAAACATCGAGTCGAACTCAGGCTTTGAAAACCATGAAGATCGGCTCCCTTTCCCCCTCTCCCCTTTGGGGAGAGGGCTGGGGTGAGGGGTTGGTTTTCAAGGCAGACGACATTTCTGAAGGTCAAAACCACTCATCCTGCATTCCCAGGCACACATCATCGCGCGCCTCGAGAATCGCCAGTTCGTGGTGGCAACCCGGTACTTCCCATGTCAGGAAATAGCGCGCCGCTTGCAGCTTGCCTTTATAGAAGCTGACATCCGCCGCATTGCATTTGGCCAATCCTTCCTCGGCGCGGATCGCCTGTTCCAGCCAACGCCAGCCAATCACCGTGTGCCCGAACACTTTCAAGTACAGCGCCGAATTCGCCAGGCTGGTATTGACCTTGCCCTGGCCCAGATCGGTCAGCAAACCGATGGTCACCGTTTGCAGGCGCGCGACCAGTTTTTCCAGCGGCTCACGCAGCGCGGTCAACGATTCATACGCCTGCGCACGCTCGGCGGTATTGGCGATCAGGCGGATCAGTTGCTTGAGTCCGGCGCCGCCGTTCTGCGCCAATTTACGCCCCAGCAAGTCCAGCGACTGAATGCCGTGGGTGCCTTCGTGAATCGGGTTCAGCCGGTTGTCGCGGTAATACTGCTCCACCGGGTATTCGCGGGTGTAACCGTGGCCGCCGAGAATCTGGATCGCCAGTTCGTTGGCCTTCAGGCAAAACTCCGACGGCCAGGATTTGACGATCGGCGTGAGCAAATCCAGCAGTTCATGCGCCTGTTTGCGCGCCTCTGCGGTTTCCAGTGTGGTGGTGTCATCAAACAACCGCGCCGCGTACAGGCCCAAGTCGAACGAGCCTTCGACGTAGGCCTTTTGCGTAAGCAGCATGCGCTTGACGTCGGCGTGCTGAATGATCGCCACCGGCGCGGTATTCGGGTCTTTGCTGTCCGGCACCCGACCCTGTGGGCGTTCGCGCGCGTAGTCCAGCGAGTACAGGTAACCGGCGTAACCGAGCATCACCGCGCCCATGCCGACGCCGATCCGCGCCTCGTTCATCATCTGGAACATGTAGCTCAAACCGTGGTGCGGCTTGCCGACCAGATAACCGACGCACTCGCCGTTATCGCCGAAGTTCAGCGCGGTAGACGTGGTCCCGCGCCAGCCCATCTTGTGAAACAGGCCGGCCAGCAACACGTCGTTGCGTTGGCCGAGGCTGCCGTCATCGTTGACCAGAAACTTGGGCACGATAAACAGCGAAATGCCCTTCACCCCGGCCGGCGCGTCCGGCAATTTGGCCAGCACCATGTGCACGATGTTTTCCGAGAGCGGATGGTCGCCGCCGGAGATGAAGATCTTGTTGCCCTTGAGTCGATAACTGCCGTCAGACGCTGGCTCGGCGCGTGTACGAATATCCGACAACGATGAGCCGGCGTGCGGTTCGGTCAGCGCCATGGTGCCGAAGAATCGCCCGTCGATCATCGGTTGCAGGAAGCGCTGCTTTTGCTCCTCGGTGCCGAAACTTTCGATCAGGTTGGCCGCGCCCATGGTCAGGAAGGGGTAGGAGGTGGACGCCGCGTTGGCTGATTGAAAGTGCGCGAAGCACGCTTGCGAGAGCAAGGTCGGAAGTTGCATGCCGCCGGCATCGAAGCTACGCGCAGCGTTGAGGAAACCGGCTTCCAGGAAGGCATCCACGGCAGGTTTCACTTCCGGAATGAGGATCGCTTCACCGTTCTCGTAGCGCGGCTCGTTTTCGTCATTCTTGCGGTTGTGCGGGGCGAAGAACTTCTCGGCGATGCTGCGCGCGGTGCTGATGGCGGCATCGAACGTTTCGCGATTGTGCTCGGCGAACCGCTCACGCTGGGTCAGGCCCTCGGCATCGAGGACTTCATACAGCTCGAAAGCCAGATTGCGGGAACTGAGCAACGTCTCGGACATGTCGGCCTACCTTTTTTGGGAATGGACCGAGTCTAGGCACGCGCGGGGAGGGCTGAACAGGATGATTGATAAGCGTGATGGTGGAGCCGCGCGACGACTTAGCAGGCGCCACAAAACAAATGTGGGAGCGAGCTTGCTCGCGATGGCGGTGTGTCAGTCACATCTGTGTCGGATGTGCTGCCGTCATCGCGAGCAAGCTCGCTCCCACAAGGGTTTACCAGGGTTTAGCCGATAGTCATCAAGCTCGCGTTACCACCCGCCGCAGCAGTGTTAACACTCAAAGCCCGCTCAATCACCAGGCGTTCCAGCGCGATGTTGGTTTCGCCTTGCGACAAGCCGTGAACCCCGACAATCGACCCGGCACGTTTGGCCACTTGCTGGCACGCCGCGCGCAATTGGTCGGAATGGCCGTGATGCAGGACCGCATCAAACACCACTTCGTCCTTGCTCCAGTCGGAAACCAGCTTGATCCGCGCCTGAACTTCCTTCGGCAGACGTGCGAACAATGCCTTGGTCAAGTCAGCTTCCGGCCATACCGCCGAACCGCCTACAGCCAATACTGCCGCCAGTTGCGTGAGCAAATCGCCTTCGACTTCTGCCAGGCACAACACGTGTTCGCGCGGCAGGATCGCGTAGCTGTTGCGTTCGCCAGTCGGGCCGGCGAGCACACGGGTAATGCCGCTCTGCGATTGCGCCGCAAACTGCACGCACAACGCGCTCAGTTCCGCCAGTTTCTGGCTGTCGGCCCAGGCTTGCAGGGCGGTCAGCGGCTTACTCATGGCATCGCGCAAACGCACGTCCGGGGCAACGATAGCGTCGCCGCGAGCGAAGGATTGTTCGATGGCATCGGTAGGACGTGTCGACAACAGACGGTACAGGTACAGCGGGCCGCCAGCCTTAGGCCCCGTGCCCGACAAACCTTCGCCGCCGAACGGTTGCACGCCAACCACTGCGCCGACGATGTTGCGGTTCACATAAACGTTACCGGCGTTGACGTTATCGATCACCTTGGCGATGGTCTCGTCGATGCGCGTGTGCACGCCCAGCGTCAGGCCGTAGCCGGAAGCGTTGATCTGGCCGATCAACTGGTCGAGGTCTTTGCGCTTGTAACGAACCACGTGCAGCACTGGACCGAAGATCTCGCGTTGTAGCTCATCGAAGCTTTCCAGTTCGATCAGCGTTGGCATCACGAAGGTGCCGCGTTTGACTTCTTCGCCATCGGCGATGGCTACCTGGTAGACATTGCGACCTTTGTCGCGCATGCCCTGAATGTGTTTCTCGATGCCAGCCTTGGCTTCGGCGTCGATCACCGGGCCGATGTCCACGGACAGACGCTCTGGGTTGCCGAGACGGCATTCAGCCATCGCGCCTTTGAGCATTTCGATGACACGGTCGGCGGAATCTTCCTGCAAGCACAGCACGCGCAGGGCCGAGCAACGTTGGCCGGCGCTGTCGAAGGCCGACGAAACCACGTCGATGACCACTTGTTCGGTGAGCGCCGAAGAGTCGACGATCATCGCGTTCTGCCCGCCAGTTTCGGCGATCAGCGGAATCGGCCGACCTTGTGCATCAAGACGACCAGCGACGTTGCGTTGCAGCAAACGCGCGACTTCGGTGGAACCGGTGAACATCACGCCTTTGACCCGATCGTCACCGACCAGACGCGCGCCAACGGTTTCGCCACGGCCCGGCAGCAGTTGCAGCACGCCTTCGGGAATCCCGGCTTCAAGCAGCAAACGCACGGCTTGCGCGGCCACCAGCGGCGTCTGTTCGGCAGGCTTGGCGAGGACCGGGTTACCGGCGGCCAATGCCGCAGCAACCTGGCCACTGAAGATCGCCAACGGGAAGTTCCACGGGCTGATACAGACCACCGGACCCAATGGGCGGTGCGCGTCGTTGCTGAAATCGTTGCGTGCCTGCACCGCGTAATAACGCAGGAAGTCCACGGCCTCGCGCACTTCGGCGATGGCGTTGGCGAAGGTCTTGCCGGCTTCGCGAGCCAGCAGGCCCATCAGCGGCTGAATCTCGCCTTCCATCAAATCGGCAGCACGTTCGAGAATCGCCGCGCGTTCGGCCGGTGGGGTGGCCTGCCAGATCGGTGCGGCGTTCAAGGCGCACTGGATCGCGTTATCAACGTCTTCGACAGTGGCTTCCTGCACATGGCCGACCACGTCACGCAGGTCGGACGGGTTGAGCACCGGCGCCGGGGTTTCCGTGCTGGAAACGCAACCGAGCATCGGCGCGGCTTTCCAGTTGTTGTGCGCGGTGGCCAGCAGCGCGCAGGACAGCGAGGCCAAACGATGTTCGTTGGCCATGTCGATGCCGCTGGAGTTGGCGCGCTCGGCACCGTACAGGTCACGCGGCAGCGGAATGCGCGGGTGCGGCAGACCGAAACCGCCTTCCACGGTAGCCATCTGCTCGATGCTGGCCACCGGGTCGGCGACCAACGCCTGAATCGAAATCGACTGATCGGCAATCTGGTTGACGAACGAGGTGTTCGCGCCGTTTTCCAGCAGACGCCGTACCAGATACGCCAGCAGTGTTTCGTGAGTACCGACCGGAGCGTACACGCGGCACGGACGATTCAACTTGCCTTCGGAAACTTTGCCTACAACCTGTTCGTACAGCGGTTCGCCCATGCCGTGCAGGCACTGGAATTCGTACTGGCCGGGGTAATAGTTCTGACCGGCGATATGGTAAATAGCCGACAGGGTGTGCGCATTGTGGGTGGCGAATTGCGGATAGATGACTTCCGGCACCGACAGCAGTTTGCGCGCACAGGCAATGTAGGAAACGTCGGTGTACACCTTGCGGGTGTAGACCGGATAACCTTCCAGGCCTTCGACTTGGGCGCGCTTGATTTCGCTGTCCCAGTACGCGCCTTTCACCAGGCGGATCATCAAGCGATGACGGCTGCGGCGAGCCAGGTCGATCACGTAGTCGATCACGTACGGGCAACGCTTCTGGTAAGCCTGGATGACGAAACCGATGCCGTTCCAGCCAGTCAGTTGCGGCTCGAAGCACAGGCGCTCAAGCAGATCCAGCGACAGTTCGAGACGATCGGCTTCTTCGGCGTCGATGTTCAAACCGATGTCGTACTGCTTGGCCAGCAAGGTCAGCGACAACAGGCGCGGGTACAGCTCTTCCATCACGCGCTCGTACTGCGCACGGCTGTAACGCGGGTGCAGTGCCGACAGCTTGATCGAAATACCCGGGCCTTCATAAATCCCACGCCCGTGCGACGCTTTGCCGATCGAGTGAATGGCTTGTTCGTACGAGGCCAGGTACTTCTGCGCGTCGTGTTCGGTCAGCGCCGCTTCACCGAGCATGTCGTAGGAGTAACGGAAACCTTTGGATTCAAACTTGCTGGCGTTGGCCAAGGCTTCGGCGATGGTTTCGCCGGTGACGAACTGCTCGCCCATCAGGCGCATGGCCATGTCGACGCCCTTGCGGATCATCGGCTCGCCGCTCTTGCCGATGATGCGGCTCAGAGACGAGGTCAAACCTGTTTCATTGTGGGTGGCGACCAGTTTGCCGGTCAGCAACAAGCCCCACGTGGCGGCGTTGACGAACAGTGACGGGCTGTTGCCCAGATGCGGATGCCAGTTGCCGGTGCTGATCTTGTCGCGGATCAGCGCGTCGCGGGTGCCTTTGTCCGGGATGCGCAGCAGCGCCTCGGCCAGGCACATCAGCGCCACGCCTTCCTGGGACGACAGGGAAAATTCCTGCAACAAGCCCTGAACAATGCCTGCACGGCCGCCAGCACTTTTCTGATTGCGCAGTTTGTCGGCAATCGAGGAAGCGAGTTTGTTGGTGGCTTCAGCCATCGCCGCCGGCAGACGCGCCTGCTCGATCAGCATCGGCACGACTTCCGGCTCAGGGCGACGGTACGCGGAGGTGATCGAAGCGCGCAGAACCGATTGCGGCAGGATGCTTTCAGCGAATTCGAGGAAGCACTGGTGGGCGTGATCCGTTGGCGCATCGACGGCATCGTCGGCGTCCTTGGTCAAACCGCTCAGCTCGGTCAGGGTTGCACCACCCTCGAGTTTTTCCAGGTAATTGAAAATTGCCTGCTTGATCAGCCAGTGTGGCGTGCGATCAATCGAGGTCGCGGCAGCCTTGAGGCGCTCGCGGGTTGGGTCATCAAGTTTGACCCCAAGGGTGGTGGTAGCCATATTTTTATCCTCATGTTTGCCACGATTGCGTGGCATCAGCTGGCCGCAAGATTAGCTGCGCGCTGATCGAGGTGCAACCGGGTGCAACCCTTTTTTTGTCGGAATAATAAGCAGCTCGTCAGGAATTAAATTCCGGTACGAACGTACTGCTTCTGCTTGGTGCATTTACTTCTAGTAAAACCGCCGGACTGCCTTAAAAGGGAGCAAAAACGGGGCGTTCGGCGGTAATTCCGACTAGGTGCAACTTATTCTCGAGAAACTGGTTGCACCTTATTTGGATTGTTGAATAGGATTCGCGCCCAAGGTGCAACCGGTCCGATGAGACAGGTGTACCGGCTGATGGCTTTCCTGGGGAAACATCAGTCATAAATGCGCGGGGCCGGAAATCGTCTGATCAAACATTGTCGTTTGTCGGCGTTTCACACTTCGCCGCTACATAAAAACAAAGCCAGGGCATCCTTCGTATGAGCGTTAGCAATCCAACACTGATCACGTTCGTGATCTACATCGCAGCAATGGTGCTGATCGGCTTCATGGCCTATCGCTCCACCAACAACCTTTCTGACTACATCCTTGGCGGTCGCAGCCTGGGCAGCGTCGTGACAGCTTTGTCCGCCGGTGCTTCGGACATGAGCGGCTGGTTGTTGATGGGCCTGCCGGGCGCAATCTACATGTCCGGTCTTTCCGAAAGCTGGATTGCCATCGGCCTGATCGTCGGTGCCTACCTGAACTGGCTGTTCGTCGCCGGCCGTCTGCGCGTGCAGACCGAGCACAACGGCGATGCCTTGACCCTGCCGGATTACTTCTCCAGCCGTTTCGAAGATAAAAGCGGCCTGTTGCGGATCATCTCGGCGATCGTGATTCTGGTGTTCTTCACCATTTATTGCGCTTCCGGCATCGTCGCTGGCGCTCGTCTGTTCGAAAGCACTTTCGGCATGTCCTACGAAACGGCGCTGTGGGCCGGTGCCGCAGCGACAATTGCCTACACCTTTGTCGGCGGTTTCCTCGCAGTGAGCTGGACCGATACCGTCCAAGCCACGCTGATGATCTTCGCCCTGTTGCTGACGCCGATCATCGTGCTGCTGGCCACTGGTGGCGTTGACACCACGTTCCTGGCCATCGAAGCGCAAGACCCAAGCAACTTCGACATGCTGAAAAACACCTCTTTCATCGGCATTATTTCGCTGATGGGCTGGGGCCTGGGCTACTTCGGCCAGCCGCACATCCTTGCGCGCTTCATGGCGGCGGATTCGGTGAAGTCGATCGCCAAGGCGCGTCGCATCTCCATGGCCTGGATGATCCTGTGCCTGGGCGGCACCGTCGCGGTCGGTTTCTTCGGTATCGCTTACTTCTCGGCGCACCCGGAAGTGGCCGGTCCTGTGACCGAAAACCACGAGCGCGTGTTTATCGAACTGGCCAAACTGCTGTTCAACCCATGGATCGCCGGTGTGTTGCTGTCGGCCATTCTGGCTGCCGTCATGAGCACCCTGAGCTGCCAATTGCTGGTGTGCTCGAGCGCGCTGACCGAAGACTTCTACAAAACCTTCCTGCGCAAAACTGCTTCGCAAGTCGAGCTGGTGTGGGTCGGTCGCGCCATGGTGTTGCTGGTTGCTTTGATCGCGATCGCGTTGGCGTCCAACCCGGATAACCGCGTACTCGGTCTGGTCAGCTACGCTTGGGCCGGTTTTGGTGCTGCATTCGGTCCGGTTGTGCTGATCTCGGTGATCTGGAAAGACATGACCCGCAACGGCGCACTGGCCGGGATCCTGGTCGGCGCGATCACCGTGATCGTCTGGAAACACTTCGAACTGCTGGGCCTGTACGAAATCATCCCAGGCTTCATCTTCGCCAGCCTGGCGATCTACTTCGTCAGCAAAATGGGCGCTCCGACTCAAGGCATGCTGCAACGCTTCGCTGCCGCCGAGAAAGATTTCCGCCTGAACAAGTGATCGGGCAGGGCGTAATGCCCTGAGCCGCCACTGCCAAAAACGGCCCGCTTCCTGATAGGACGCGGGCCGTTTTTTTATGCGCGATGGCCTGCAAAACCCGTGGGAGCCGAGCTTGCTCGCGATGGCGTCATCCGCCTCAACACAGTCCATAAGCAGAGAATGTCTGTAGCCAAACGTACTGTTCCCTTCAGGAAAATCCTCTAAGCAAGTAGGGCAAATCTGATTTTCCTGAGCTCCGCTCAAACGCCCTTGATGCTCATGCAGAATCGCCCGCCTTCATTCTGCAGAGACACATCGGATGTTCGCGCCTGCCAATCAACCGCGTTTCACGTTGACCCTCGAAGGCGTCCAGAATGAGCTCAAGGTGCTTGAGTTCACGGGCAAGGAAGCCGTCAGCCAACCCTTCCATTTTGACCTTGAGCTGGTCAGTGAACGGCCCGACCTCGAACTCGAAAGCCTGCTGCACCGTCAGGCATTTCTGAGTTTCGATGCACAAGGTTGCGGTATCCACGGTCAGATTTATCGCGTCGGCCAAGGCGATTCCGGTAAACGTCTGACACGCTACCAAGTCACTCTCGTACCGCGCCTGACCTACCTTGGCCACCGCATCAATCAGCGGATCTTCCAGCACAAAAGCGTGCCGGACATCATCGCGCAAATCCTCAAGGACCACGGCATCCAGCGCGATGCCTTCGAATTCCAGCTCGGCAGCGACTACGCCGACCGCGAGTACTGCGTGCAATACGCCGAAAGCGACCTGGCATTCATCCAGCGCTTATGCGCCGAGGTCGGCATTCACTTCCACTTCCAGCACAGCCCCGACGGCCATCTGCTGGTGTTCGGCGACGACCAAACCGTTTTCCCGCGCCTGCCCGAATCCACCCTGTACCTGCCCGGTAGCGGCATGGCCGCCCGTGAACCGGCGATCAAGCGTTTCAGCGTGCGAGTGGAAACCCGGACTACAGCCGTAACACGTCGCGACTACGACTTCAAAAAGCCCGGCGTGCAACTCGAAAGCCGCCTCGACAACGAGCAACTGCCGGTGCTCGAGGACTACCACTTTCCGGGCCAATTCACCGACCGCGACTACGGCAAAAAACTCACACAAAGAACCCTCGAACGCCACGGCGCGGACTTCCGTCAGGCTGAAGGCAGCAGCGATCAATCGGCATTGGTTTGCGGACATTTCCTGCAACTGGCGGAGCACCCGCGTCAGGCCTGGAATGATCTGTGGCTGATCACGCAGATCGAACACCATGCTCGCCAGCCGCAAGTGCTGGAAGAGTCCGCCACCGACGACGGAGAATTCCAGGGCTACCGTAATACCTTTCTCGCGACACCGTGGGACGTTGTCTTTCGTCCGCCGCTGGGGCCGGACAAGCCACGCATGCTCGGCTATCAACCTGCTGTGGTCACCGGCCCGGCCGACAGCGAAATCCATTGCGACGAGTACGGCCGAGTCAAAGTCCAACTCGCCTGGGACCGCGATGGCCAGCTCAACGAGCACTCCAGTTGCTGGTTGCGTGTGGCCACCGGTTGGGCGCACGACCGCTACGGCAGCGTATTGATCCCGCGGGTCGGCATGGAAGTGCTGGTCGGTTTCGTCGACGCCGATGCCGATAAACCGCTGGTGATGGGCTGCCTGCCCAACGCCGCGACGCCGGTGCCGCTCGACCTGCCGGCCGACAAAACCCGCAGCATTTTCCGCAGCCAAAGCAGCCCCGTCGGTGGTGGCTTCAACGAATTGCGCATCGAAGATCGCAAGGGCGCCGAGGAAATTTACCTGCGCGCCCAGCGAAACTGGACCCAGCACGTACTGAATGATCAACAGGTACAAGTCGATAACGCCCGCAGCATCGTAGTCACCGGCATCGCCCGCCATGAATTGAAGGCCGACGAGCAACGCATCACCCACGGCCAACGCCAAACCGAAGTGAAACAGGACGACCACCTGCTGGTGAGCGGCGACCGACACATTCGCGTCGCCAGCCAAACCCTCAGCGCCAGCCAGCAATTCCACGTCAGCGCCGGCGAGCAAGTGGTCATCGATGGCGGCGCCAGCGCAACCATTCAGGCCGGCGGACAGTGGATCAACATCGGCCCCGGCGGCATCTTCAGCAGCGTACCGATCCAGGTCGGCGGCGCACCAATGGCGGCGCTGGCCGCTGCACCGATTTCACCGGACATCCCGTTGAAACTCGCGGCGGCCCCGGCGGCGCTGCTGAGTGCCGCGCAGGTGATGAGCTTGAAAAGCGATGCGCCGTTTTGTGAGGAGTGTGAGCGTTGCAAGGATGGGATGTGCCCTTCGCCGAACACTTTGACCAGTGGTTCAAAGGCCTCAACCACAGCACCCGCGTCAACCGTCGAACCGGGTTTCCATATCGTGGAGCAGGGCATGTCTCGGTCTGCGCTTGAGTCAATTTTGTTTGCAAACTCCAGGGCGCGGACTTCTTTACCGAGCGCAAGAGGTTGATGGGGCAGTTGGATAACAGCCTCGGGCCATTGGTGCGCAAGGGTGTGGGAATTGCGGATCATCCAAAACTGAAAAATGCGCTGGGAATATCCAGCCGCAGTCTTGTGCATCACTGGAGTAAGGCTGGAACGGCGGGAGGGATTCCTGGGTATGCGACGCATATTGATGGGGTGAGTAAGGCTGGGAAGGTTATCAAGATGGGAGGGTGGGTTGGGGTTGGGTTACAAGCCACGGCATCAGTTCTTAAAGTGAAAGAAACTTGTCGCGTTGGTAATGAAGAGGCCTGTCGCAAGGTGAAGTTTACAGAGTCAGGGAAATTCGGTGGAATCCTCGTTGGCGGGTACGCCGGTGCATTCTCCGGTGGAGCAGCATGCGTCGCGATAGGCGCTAGCACTGTAGGACTCGGCGGAGTTGCTTGCGGACTTGTTATGACTGGGTTGGGCGTTGCCGTCTTCGGTGACGAATTAGGTCACGTAGGCGAAACATTTGGAGAAGTCATACACGAGGCAATGAAGTGAAAACACTGTCTGAAACTATATATCTGAGTGTTGGTATGGTTTTAATTGTCTCGATTCTGTTTGTAATGGTTATTTTTTTATATATGGCTTATTTCTGTATGGACAAGATTTTACAAAATCTTGGGAATTCCCATGCCGTAATGATAAAAAAAGATCGCTGGGTATAGATCCAATCAGTAGGTTATTGCTTATGAATTGCATAAGCACATTGTTTGTTTTTTCGCGTCAGTCTGTGAAATGCGGTGACTTGAGCTTAGAAGATTATGAAAATTTTCCTGTGGGGCTGAAGCGAGCTATTGAATCTTGCGGAATTTTGATGGTTGTGCTGAGCGTTATTTGTGTGATCTTTGTTATCTTTGGTAACTATCAGAGGTGGGCGTGATCGGGGACATTGGGCGATTAGGCGAACGGATAAAAATGGGAGAGACATCACTTGGGGATATCTATCGATGACGAACGATCATGAAGTTTGGTTCGTTCTGACTTTTGGAGGCTTGTTTTTTGGCTTGGGGTTTATATCTATCTTCGGTCATGTCTATCTTTATTTTTTTCAGATGCAGAAAATCATGGGATTTCTTAGTAATTCCCAAGGAGTTTTGGCGCGGAAGTCTTTTTTAAGCGGTGGGCTGGCTGGGATTTACTTTGTTTTGATTGGAGTGGGATCTTTTTTGGTGTTTCCGTCGTGGGCGATTAAGAGTGGCGCTTTGGATAAGGAGGATTATCTGAGTTTTCCTAGAGGGTTACTGGGGATGATCCGCTTTTTTTACATCGCATCACTGGGAAGTGGGGTTTCGATGATTGTGTTCTTAATCGGGCGCAAATATATGGGCTGGATTGAGTGACATAGACCCGGGGGGCAAACAAAAATGTCACGTATGTACGTGATTGCCATAATTGGCGTGATCATCGGTAACTACAACGGCTGGTTAAAGTAAGTCTGTTTGTAAGGCGTTGCACTGGCTAAGTGCTGGCAGCACTTTCAAGAGTGGCATCTGCTGGTTCCATAAAAATACTTCTATTGATTGTTGATAACAGCGCACTCGATTTTTCGGGCGCTGCACGGGCGCTCGTCATGAATACAGTAAGTCCAAGTCATTGGTTGCAACTTAGTCCTTTGGAAAATGATGAAAAACTGTTCGCAATATTCAGTAACGCCAGCGCGGCCGAGCCATTCAAGGCCTGGCGGCATTCAGTAACTGCTCAAGCCCCGAACCCGATCTGGGCCGGCACGCCCTATGCCGAGTGGGAAGAGGTGATGCCGTATGTGGGAATCGTCGCCGCTGGCAGTGAGTTTTTGGAATGGGTCGCCGCTACTGAATCGCGTGACTGGGGTTGGTTGGTGATTTCTTCTGCGAGCCCTGAGGCGCTGGTCGAGCATTTTCGTTCGCTCACCCAGGCGCTGTTGCCCAACGGCGAGCCAGTGTTTTTCCGCTTCTGGGATGGGCGCTATCTATTGCCCATCCTGCAATCCACAGAGGTTCGGGCGTCCGAGTTGATGCCGCTGATCAGGCGATGCCTGATCAATGGTCACGCGTTCGACATCGGTGGTCGCGCGCTGAAAACCTCGCGTGTTTCTCCTTGGTGGCAAGTCCCCGAAAAGTTGCTCGAAGAACTTGCAGCGCAGTCCGCCATCACCCGCATCAACAACTTGCTGAAATGGCTGAGCGAAGACCGTCCGGACTTGTTTGAAGCATTTTCCGACAACGTGTTGCGGCGCAAAGTCGCGAGTTTTCTCGAGGCGCCGGAGCTGCCGCAAGTACCCAAACAAGCCTTGATCGACTACCTGACGGCGGAACTGGATTGATGGATCAGATCACCTATATCGAGCAGGAGCTCGACAGCTTTCCGAACACTTTGACGCTCTATCGCGAACAGCTGAAACACTGGTTTATCCGCCTCGCAGACGCGGGAAGTCGCGCCAATGATTTGCCTTCGCTGATGAACATGGAGCGGGTCATAAAACTGGGGCACACCACCACTCTTGTCAGCAGTACCGACGACGACTTTCTCTCCAGTGTTGCGCAATGCCCGAACAGCGGAATTCTCGAAATCGAGAGCAAGTTTGAATCGGTCTACGACATTCCCGTCGGCAACATTCAGGTCGATGTCATCGCGATGGATGGCGGCGAAACGACGCCGATTACGCTCGATGAAAACGGCAAAGGGCAGTTCAAAGGGATCGCCGGCAAGTTCTACCGCGTGCATGTTCACAGTGCGATAACGCCCGAGCAAGTCGAAGAGCTTTTCTCTTCTTATGATGGGCTGAACAAGCAACTTGAAAGCTGGTTACGCAAGGAATGGGAGGGCTTCAAACCGCAGTCGTCGCAGCAGTCGGCGTCCGCCTCTCTGGCGGCGACGGGCAGGGGAATGCTCGCCGGTGGATGGGCGGCGATCGTCGGGGTCTGGGATGAAATCGGCGAACTGAGCGACATTCTCAAGGACCCGAATGCTTACCTCGAGAAGCTCGGCGAGAGCGCTGAACAGTTGGTCAAACTGGCTGAAAGTGCGCCGCTGATGATGGAAAAGGCCATGTTGCTGGCCAGCGACGAGGCTGCACTTTTCCTCTTGGTGCGGACTGCGATTTTATGGCTCGACGCAATACCGACATCGCAGCTGTTTGAATCGTCCGCCGAGGCAACTAGCAAGTTGATTGTCGGGCTGGTTATCGACCTGTTGATTGGTCTGGTCTTGAGTGTGGTCGGTATAGGCATCGCGTGGCTGACAGTGCGCTTGGTGAGGTACGGCGCGCGCATCTTCCAGGCGGCTATGGGCTTCGTGAAAGCGATGGTCAAGATCATCGACAACTTCATGGAGTACGTTGACCGCTACAAAAAAATTGCGGCCCGAGGCGTGGCTGCCGGCATGAAAAAAGGCCGGATGCAGTTGAACTGGAATGCGCGGCGCAATACCTCGCTAAAACAAGACCAGCGCCACGACGACGCTCCCGATCAAGCGGAAAACCCCAACGGTGACAGCGCTGATTGTGTGCCGCTTACTTGCACTAACAACTGCCCGGTGTCGATGGTCACCGGCGAAGAGTTGCTCACGCTTACCGACGGTTCGCTGAATGGAATATTGCCGTTCGACTTCACCCGGCTCTACCGCACAAGTGCCGCCGAGATCGACAGCGGCCTCGGTTATGGCTGGAGTCACAGCCTCGCCCATCGATTGGAAGTTGATGGCGAACAAGTCATCTGGATCGATCACGAAAACCGCCGCACTGCGTTTCCGCTACCAAACAGCGCACGGCCGGCGATCCATAACAGCCTCTCGCGAGCGGCGATTTATCTAGGCGATCGAGCCGAAGAACTGATCCTTGCCCAGGCCGGTGAAGAAACACGTTTCTTTCACTTCCAGAACGGTTTTCTTACAGCGGTCAGCGACGGATACGACAACCGCTTGCGCATCAGTCGCGACCGTTCAGGCCGGATCAAACGCCTCGAAAACGGCGCCGGTCGCGCCCTGCTGTTGCGCTACGACCGCTCACATCTTGTTGCTATCGATTACCAACAGTTTCGCCCGGCTGAGACCCTCGATCAGGCTTGGCACACCGAACAAACGCTGGCGACTTACCGCTACGACGAGCGCGATCACCTGATCGAAGCCACTAACGCGGCCGGCGAAAGCGAGCGCTACGACTACGACGAGCAACACGTCATCCTCCAGCGGCAATTGACCGGTGGGGCGAGTTTCTTTTGGGCGTGGGAAAAGTCGGGCAAGGCTGCGCGATGCGTCCGGCATTGGGCATCTTTTTCGCAAATGGACACACGCTACGTCTGGGATGACGAGGGCAGCGTCACTGTTACCAACGTCGACGGCAGCGAAGAGGTTTACGTCCATGACGACCGCGCGCGGCTGGTGCGCAAAGTCGAATTGGACGGTGGCGAACACCTCAAATCCTACGACGACGAAGGGCGCTTGATCGCCGAGCAGGACGCGCTCGGCGCCATTACTGAATATCACTACGACGAAGTCGGACATCTGGTGGCGCTGATTCCGCCGGCAGATGAACCAACGGCCTACGAGTATCGCAACGGATTCCTACACGCACGCTATCGCGGCGACGCGGTGTGGAAATACCGGCGCAACGCGCAGGGCGATGTCACCGAAGCCATCGACCCTGACGGGCAGATCACCCATTACCACTACGACCCGCAAGGGCGGCTGCTGTCGATCCGTTATCCGGACATTAGTCGCCATGTATTCGTATGGGATGGCCTAGGGCAACTGTTGGAAGAGACGCTGCCAAATGGTGGTCAGCGGCACTATTCCTACGACGTACTCGGGCGGCGGATTACCCGGCGTGACGAACATGGCGCTGTCACTCGTTACCAGTGGGACGCCATTGGCCGACTTATCCACACGACATTTCCTACAGGTGCAACACGCGCCTATAGCTACAACGCCTACAGCCAGATCACCGCCGAGCAGGATGAACTTGGCCGTATCACCCGTTACGAGTACGCCGAAGACCTGCATCTGGTCAGCCGTCGTATCAACCCGGACGGCACTCAGCTCAAGTATCGCTACGACAATGCGCAGCTGCTTCTCACAGAAATCGAGAACGAATCCGGTGAAAAATATCTGCTGGACTACACGCCCAATGGATTGATCCGACAGGAAACCGCATTCGACGGGCAGCGCACGGCGTATGCCTACGACCTCAACGGCCACTTGCTGGAGAAAACCGAATTCGGCGACGACGGCTCAACGCTCGTCACCACCTACGAACGCGATGCGGCAGGGCGCTTATTAGTCAAAACGCTGCCCGACGGCATCAAAGTCGAATACCGCTACGACCGCCTCGGTCGATTGATCGGCGTCGACGACGGCCACGACCATCCGCTGGAATTCGAATACGACCGCCAGGATCGCCTCATCACCGAACACCAAGGCTGGGGCACCTTGCGCTATGGCTACGACGCCTGCGGGCAGCTCAACCATTTACGCCTGCCGGACAACAGCAAACTCGACTACCACCATGCCAAGGGCGGCGTACTCAGCGCCATCGACCTCAACGGCGCGCGGCTGACCACCCACCAATTTGCATTTGGACGCGAGCAACAGCGCCAGCAAGGCCTGCTGCTCAGTGAATATTCCTACGACGATCAGGGGCGATTGAAAGCCCACGCCGTCAGCCAAAAACACCAAGCGCTGTATCGCCGCGACTATGCCTACAACGCCAACGGCAATCTCGACAGCATCGCTGACACCCGCCACGGCCAACGTAGCTATCAATATGATTCGCTGGATCGCCTGACCCGCGTGCGCCACACCCGCGACGATCCACCGGAAAGCTTCGCCCATGATCCGGCGGGCAACTTGCTGATGCAGGACCGTCCAGGCGCAGCAACAGTGCGGGGCAATCGGTTATTGATGCAGGGTGATCGGCATTACGACTACGACGCCTTCGGCAATTTGATCCGCGAACGTCGCGGCACCGGGCAAAAACTCGTCACCGAGTATCGCTACGACTGCCAGCATCGCCTCATCGGCGTCACAACTGCGGATGGCCGCTGTGCAACTTATCGTTACGACGCGTTCGGTCGGCGCATCGCCAAAACAGTCGACGGCAAAACTACAGAGTTTTTCTGGCAGGGCGATCAAGTTGTCGCCGAAAGCAGCCGCGAACATTACCGCAGCTACGTTTACGAACCCGGCACGTTCCGCCCGATCGCCATGCTCGACGGCAAAGGCCCGCGCAAGGCTTGTCCGTTCTACTACCAACTCGATCAACTAGGCACACCGCAGGAACTGACCGACTACAGCGGCGAAATTGTATGGTCCGCGAAATACAACGCTTACGGCAAAGTCACTCGCCTGACACACGGGGCAGGCGAACAACTTGAACAGCCGCTGCGCTTTCAGGGGCAGTACTTTGATCCCGAGAGCGGGCTGCATTACAACCGGCATCGGTACTATGATCCGGATGTCGGCCGATACCTGACGCCCGACCCGATCAAATTGGCGGGTGGGTTAAACCAATATCAATACACGCCGAATCCCACGGGGTGGGTTGATCCGTTGGGGTTGGCATGTGGGCCATGTCCGGGAGACGTAGAAGGGCCGTACAGTGAAATTGTTCCGGGTGGCGGACTGGCTGCGCATGAGGCTCAGGGAGGGCACCTTATTGCAAAGCATGTGGGGCGGACAGATACGCAGCTATTACAACGGCTGTCTGACGAGCCAAACATCCCTGCTGCCTCAACATTTCTGGATCGAGCTTTTGCTGAGGCTACAGTGGCGAAGGCGTTAGCTGACAACAAACAGCGTATTGAGAAATTCCTTAGGAGTAGCAAAGGAAAAACGATGATAACGCATCAGTTTCCACATCCAATTGGAGTTAGCGTGCTCAACGGGCACACCAGTTCATTGCCTGCATCCAGGGTGTTGTTGATCTTGATAAAAGAGCCGCGTCTTCCTGAAGGGTATTTTTTATTAACAGGATTCCCAGAGATATGAATAAGCAATTTCCAGAGCTACATCAGTTTTTGGGAGCCTATTTTCACCAGGATTGGATGGTGGAGCATGAGACCGCTGAGCAAGTAATTGATGCTTTTTTAGCTGACTCTGACTTGGAAGATCTCGTTGCTATTCGAGGAGAAATTAGCGCTTTGCTTAATCTGGGGAAAGATGAGGTGGAGCTAAGAGGCTACTTGTTGAGAGAGTTGAGCTGTTACTACTGCTATTGGAATGTGTGGGAGTCAGGCATGTGTTGGATGCAACATATTGTCGATAGGTTGGCTGAGAGACTTGATCGTTCCTGATGACCGGCGGTAGCGATATTTTCGGACAAGTCCATCGGAAGTTTCCTTCAGCTTGTAGCGGCTTTACTAATGGCGGAGATCCTGTTGTAAGGAAAGAAACGCCGGGCGCAGGTAGAGGCTATAAACCAAATAAAAAGGAGCAAAAAAATCCAAAATATGTAGATGAGTTGAATTACTCTGAAGTCAGGTTTCGCAGGCTAGATATCAAAAAACCATATACCGCATTACCGGATTAGGGAAGAGTGCAATGTTGAAGTGGCCCATGTTTGATCTTCCTTTTGAGCCGATGCTTTCGTATTGGCTTGGAGGTATTTCTACCTATGATCTCGAGGAAACGTTGGGCGTCGCTTTGTCGGCATATAATCCGAATAACAAAATCGATAGAGAAATTGTTATTGGGAACTATATCCTGACGAGGTTTGACGATCTTACGTATAGACACAAATTTTTATTATTCAAGGTGCTCGAGGGCGCTCTAAGGATTCCGGAGTTTGATTTTTCAGCGCAGTTTGAAAGTGATTTTGAAGAAAATACTTGCGTAGCTTGGGATGAAACGCAAATAAATGATGCTCGTGGTTTTTTTGAGGATATCTATAGGCTGGCTAGCGAAGAGTGGATGGAAGATCTTCACAAGGCCAGCCTTGAAGATACTTCAGCTTGGTGAGCATAAGTGCGTTTTTCAACTTTGCATTTTAATCATGGCTATGGTCTTTAATCGGTCAGGGATTGTTGTGTTGAAAGTTATTGAGGAAGAGGAAACTGTGTCGTGCTTGATCGGACGGTTAATGCAGGCTGTGTTTTCGATTTTTGAAAAGCGGGAAAGAGTCTTGGAAAGCTATAAACGGTGATGCTCGTGATAAAACAGTGAGGCCAGTAAATGAATAGTAAATATGCGGCGGTTGTACTGGCAGTAGATCCAATCGTTGAGGAAGAGGTTTTATTGCTCGTAAATGGAATGAAAGTTAAATGCTTCGCGAGCTACTGCCCTGAAAAAGTCGAGGTGGGAAAATCCTATGACGTTGAATTAGATATAGTCCTTGCTGATGATAATCTTATCGTCGTTGCAGAAAAGCGCGCTGACAGATTCGTTGAAATAATAGGCGGCGGCTTCCCCTGCTTTCTGTATGGTTATTTGGGCGGAAGTGTCTTCCGATCCTTCGTTGACTTTATGGGGCAGGAAATCCACTACGACTATCCGGAGTTCAATGAGCAATTCGTAAAGATCAGGGTCGACAGAATTAATGTGTATTTCTGATCAACAAACGAATCTAGCTCTTTCCCGCTTTTATTTTATTTGTGGGCAAATGATAGGGTTTCCAGTTTTAGACGATTTCATTGAAAAATTGAATTCGAACAGAGTCACATTTTTATAGAGTTATAGATTGTCAGGAAGAGCGGTGGGTAATTAAATTTGAAAATGTTCTAGGTTTGACTCCGTTGGGACTGTGGAGGCTGTTTCAGGAGTAATTAATAAGAATAATAAAGAAATTGCTGATTTTCTGGATGGTACGGACAGAAGCTAGTAATCAATCAGTCGGTGCCAGTACCCGAGGGTATTGGTGTGGTTCGACGAAGCGGTAACCCTGTTCGTCGACACCCAAGCGCCGCTGGATGTTTTGTATGACGCTGCCAACTACCGAATTCGCGCCGTCACCCAAGTGATGGAGGACTCGTCCATGCGCGGTTCGATCGAGTGTCAGTCCTTCATTTCTAGTGATTTTGCTTTGCTCTGTGCCATTCCTGCGTAGTAGTCGTAAATCGGGCAGTGCGGTGTGTCAGGCATAACCGGATTGCAGGTTTTGGGGCTGCTTCGCAGCCCAACGGGGGCAAGCCTCCTCGCCACAGGGTTGGTGTGATGCCCGAAATAGGGGTGGGATGGCCCGCTCGGCCGCGAAGCCCTGACGTGCGAGCCGGTACAAGGTAAACTTCCCGGCCTTCGCAGGAGCAATCATGAATTATCGTCACGCCTTCCATGCCGGCAATCATGCCGATGTGTTCAAACACCTGACTTTGACCCGCCTCATCGCCCTGATGTCGCGCAAGGACCAGCCGTTTGCCTATCTCGACACACACGCCGGGATTGGTCTGTATGACCTGCAGGGTGATCAAGCGAGCCGCACCGGCGAGTATCTGGAAGGGATCGCGCGGTTGTGGGATCAGCCGGATTTGCCGGCGCTGACCGCCGATTACATGAAGGTGTTGCACGACATGAACCCGAATGGCCAGTTGCGCTACTACCCGGGGTCGCCGGAGTTGGCGCGGCGGCTGACGCGGCCGCAGGATCGGGTGATGCTCAACGAGAAGCATCCCGAGGATGGCGTGCTGCTCAAGGACAACATGGCCGGTGATCGTCGGGTCAAGGTTCACCTGGGCGAGGGCTGGCATGTGCCGCGCGCGATGTTGCCGGTGCAGGAGAAGCGCGCGGTGATGTTGATTGATCCGCCGTTCGAACAGCTCGACGAGATGCAGCGTTGTGCGGCATCGCTGAAAGAAGCGATTGGCCGGATGCGCCAAACCGTGGCGGCGATCTGGTATCCGGTGAAGGATCAGCGTTTGTTGCGGCGTTTTTATCAGGACTTGGCCGGCACGGGCGCGCCGAAGTTGTTGCGCGTGGAGCTGCTGGTGCATCCGCTGGACACGCCGAACAGTCTGAATGGCTCGGGGCTGGCGATTGCGAATCCGCCGTGGGGCCTGGAAGAGGAATTGCGTGAGCTGCTGCCGTGGTTGTCGCAAAAGCTTGGGCAAACGCAGGGCGGGTGGCAGATGGATTGGTTGATTGCTGAGAGCTGATCAGATGGATTGATGGCCTCTGACCGGACGTCTTCGCGGGCAAGCCTCGCTCCTACAGGTTGAGTGATCTGTAGGGGCGAGGCTTGCCCGCGAAGCATTTCAGCGTCCGAAAATCAAATCGGGCAAGTCACGCCAGTACCGCCAATCCCGCAATACCCTTCCGGGTTTTTCGCCAGGTATTGCTGGTGATACGCCTCGGCGAAGTAGACCGTCGGGGCTTCTTCGATTTCGGTGGTGATTTCGCCTTTGCCAGCCTTGGTCAACTCAGCCTGAAACACTTGTGCGCTGTGCTTGGCGGCGTCCAGTTGAGTCGGGTTGGTGGCGTAGATCACCGAGCGATATTGCGTGCCGATGTCGTTGCCTTGGCGCATGCCCTGAGTCGGGTTGTGCAATTCCCAGAACATTTTCAGCAGTTCTTGGTAGCTGACTTTCGCCGGTTCGTAGACCACCAATACCACTTCGCTATGGCCGGTCAGGCCCGAGCAGACTTCTTCGTACGTGGGGTTTGGCGTGAAGCCGCCGGCGTAGCCGACCACCGTGCTTACCACTCCTTCGCGCTGCCAGAACTTGCGTTCGGCGCCCCAGAAGCAGCCGAGGCCGAAGATCGCGAAATCCACGTCAGTCACGAACGGGCCCAGCAGCGGGGCGTCGTGGACGAAGTGGCGTTCCGGCAGGGTCATCGGAGTTTCACGGCCGGGCAGAGCTTGTTCTTTAGTCGGGAGCACGTTTTTGTTCACCAGAATTTCCGAGCGCAAGACCATCATCAGTCCCCTCAGTCAGGTTGAATGTAAATTGTCAGACACGCAGTTTGCCCAATGATGCCAAGTAAATCACTACAACTGTGGGAGCGAACTGTGGCGAGGGGGCTTGCCCCAGTTGGGCGGCGAAGCAGCCCCAAAATATCTGAGGTAACAAAGATCTTGTGAGTGCTGCGCACTCAAACGGGGGCAAGCCTCCTCGCCACAGGGATTAGGGTGTTCCACAGGGGTTTTGCGGTGTTATGTCAGGCAATCGGGCCGCGCGGGTAGCGTCGGAGCTTTTCGATCAGCTCGGAGCCGGGGATTGGCCGGTCGAACAGGTAACCCTGGCCGACATCGCAACGATGGCGGCGCAGGAACGCCAATTGCTCGGCCGTCTCGATACCTTCCGCCACGACCTTGAGTTTCAGGTTGTGCGCCATGGCGATCACCGCTGAGGTGATTTCCATGTCGTCCTGGTTGTCCGGAATTTCGTGGATGAAGCTGCGATCGATCTTGATGATGTCGATCGGGAATTTCTTCAGATAGCTCAGCGACGAATAACCGGTGCCGAAGTCGTCCATGGCCAGGGTCAGGCCCAGACGCTTGAGCTGGTCGAGCTGCAAGTGCGTGTCTTCGGTGGCTTCCAGCAGCAAACCTTCCGTCAGTTCCAGTTCAAGCAGATTGGCCGGCAGCGCTTCTTCCTTGAGGATGCTGGCGATGGACGCCACCAGGTCCGGGTCGGAGAACTGCTTGGGCGACAGGTTGATCGCCACTTGCAGATTGCCCAGCCCGGCGGCGGTCAGGTCTTTGCTCATGCGGCAAGCCTGGCGGGCAATCCATTTGCCAATCGGAATGATCAGGCCGGTTTCTTCGGCGACGCTGATGAACTGGTCCGGGCGAATCATGCCTTTTTCCGGATGATTCCAGCGCAGCAACGCTTCCATGCCCAGCAGGCGGCCGCTGCGCAGGCACAGTTTTGGCTGGTAGAACACGTCCAGCTCGTTCTGCGTGAGCGCGCGGCGCAGGTTGTTTTCGACGAACAATTTGTAACTGGCTTCGGCGTTCAGCGCTTCGGTGAACACCTGCACCTGATGTTTGCCGTTGGCTTTGGCCTTGTGCAGCGCCAGACCGGCGTTGCGCATCAACGTCTGCGGATCGCGGCCATGCAGCGGCGCGCAGGCGAGGCCGACCGAACCGGTAACGCTGATCAACTGGTTGTCGACGAACATCGGTTTGTCGAGCGTCGCCAGCAATTGGTTGGCGACTTGCTGGCCGGCGGCGAGGTCGGTGTTGTCGAGCAACACGGCGAATTCGTTACTGGCGAAACGCGCCAGGCTGCCGCTCGGGCTCAGGCTGTTGCGCAGGCGTCGGGAAAGGCTGATCAGCAGTTTGTCGCCAGTCTGGTGGCCGAGGCTGTCGTTGATCCGCTTGAAGTTGTCGATGTCCACCAGCAACAGGCTGATCGGCGTATCGCTGTCGCGAGCGAAGCGCTCGTCGAGGTTGCGAATGAACGCCGGCCGGTTGCCGAGGTTGGTCAGGTTGTCGGTGTAGGCCAGGCGCTCGATGCGCTGCTGCGCGAGTTTGGTCTGGGTGATGTCTTCGTAGATGCCGATGTAATGCGTCAACTCGCGGTTGTCGCCATACACCTTGGAGATCGACAACTGGCCCCAGTACGGTTCGAGGTTTTTGCGACGGCTTTTGAATTCGCCCTGCCAACTGTTGCTTTTGGCCAGCGCCGAGGGCGCGTCGAACAGCAGTTCGCTGAGGTTTTCCAGCGCCGGCAGTTCCGAGAGCATCTGCCCGTGGACTTCTTCGGTGCTGTATTGGGTGATCGCGGTGAAGCTCGGGTTGACGTACTCGACCACGCCGTCGCAATTGACCAGCAAAAACGCGTTGGCGCTTTGCTCCACGGCACGCTGGAACAGGTGCAGGGCGCTGGTGGCGGTGCGCCGGTTGTGGTTGTTGATGACTTGGGCGAACTGGTCCGCGAGCTCGCCGGCAAAAGCGATTTCGTCTGACTGCCAGGCGCGGGTCGCACCGGTCTGCTCCAGGCACAACACGCCGACCACTTGGCCATCGACGCGAATACTGGCGTCGAGCATGGCGTTGACGTCACGCGGGCGCAGGCTTTCGGCCATGTCGCGGGTGCGCGGGTCGCGAATCGCGTTGTGCGCGTCGATGGCGCGGCTGCTGTGCAAGGCTTCGAGGTAGTCGGGGAAGCTGCTGACGTCGATCGGCTCCGGCAGTTGGTATTCCTGCGTGGCGCGGTGATACGCCGAGATCGGCACCAGCATCGAACCTTCGAGGTTCCACAGGCTGGCGCAATCGATTTCGTAGATGTCGCAGGCGCAACGAGTGATCAGCTCGGCGGCTTCCTGCAACGAGTTGCTGGTGGTGTAGCGCTGACGGGTCAGCAGCAGAATCAGGTCTTGCTGGGCACGCACGCGGTCCAGGTGCTGCAATTGTTCTTGCTGGGCACGCTGGTTGAGTTCGAGAGCGATTTGCAGGCGCGAATTCTGAGTTTCGAGGTCCAGCGCCGGCAGCTGTATTTCACCGTCGAACAAGCCGTCGACAACTAACAGGTAGCCGCGCAGCAGGTGTCGATTGTGTTGTTTGTAGGCTTCGCCGAGTTCCAGCAGGCTCAAGGTCCCGGCGGCGGTGTGCAAGGTGTAGCGCACCAGGTAATGCGGACTTTCGGTGAGTTGTTGCTGGATCGCGTCGTGCAGCTGATAGCGCGCTTCGGGCTCCATCAGGCTCGCGTACGGCGAGCCGACCAGCGCACAGAGTTCCACCGCCGGCAGGCCGAATTGGCGTTCGCAATTGGGATCGAGGAACAGCAGCGCCCAGCTCGCTTCATTCAGCCGTTCGAAACGCAGCATGCCGAGCCGCGAGGGCACAGGCAACTGCGTCACTACCTCGGCCACCATACGGCTGGCGGCATCGGGTTGGCTCTTCATATGGAGGGAAACTCGCTTCGAATATGCTGATCGCGCCGGGCTTTCGCCCTCGTCACTGTTGCCTGCGGCAAGGTTGCATCATTGCGGCACCGACTGACAAGAGTGATGAAGGCCAAGTGCTATAAGAATATGTCGGCAGGACGAAGGATTTCTCCAGCGCCGGGGTGAAAGTAATGTTCATGCCGGCGATTTTTGCGGCTGGAGAGGCGACTGTGGGGCTGGTGAAGCGACTGTGGGTTGATGATGCATCTGTGGCGAGCGAGCTTGCTCGCGTTTGAGTGCGCAGCGCTCACTGGATTTTGGGGCCGCTGCGCAGCCCAGCGCGAGCAAGCTCGCTCGCCACTGGTTTGGTTTTGATTACAGCATCTGCATCTGCATTTGTCGCAATTCCAGTTTCAACCCTAACCCTAGTGAGTCGCTGTCACCGGGGTGTGCAGCCTTAACGCAACGGAATGCTGATCGATTGCAGCAGTTCGCCGTCGCGGTCGTGGTAGTTGACGCGGATCTGCTTGGCCTCGACCAGCAAATGGGCAAAGTTGTCCTGGCTGACCACTTTGCTGGTCAGTTCATGCCGATAGTCCCCGGCCGCGGTTTGCGCCAATGGCTTGTCCAGGATAAACGTCGATTCCCGGGCGTACGGCAGCAGTTTGCTGTTGCATAGCGGCGACGAGACGATGGTGTGCACTTCGAAGTCAGGGTCTTCGCTGTGGGTCAGGCGACTGGTCAGGGAGCCGTGGACATCTCCGGAAATGATGAAGACATTCGGGATGCGCTGCGTACGAATGGTCTCCAGCAGGCGTAGGCGCTGTTCCGGAAATGCCTTCCAGGCATCGTCGCCGAGGCTTTTGCGGTCGGGGTAAAACATCACGCTGGTGACCACAAACTTGACCCGTGCCGGACTGTGGATCAGCCATTTGAGCAGCGCCTCTTCCTGCTCTTTATCGAGAATTCGTCGATTGCCGGCAGACAAGTCGCGCCGGGTGCGGCTGTCAGTGACAAACCATTCAATATCGCCCTCGGCGAATTGATACCAATACTGTTTTAGTTGCGGATTGACTTGTCCGTTGGCCAGTAGTCCATGCGCCGGGCTATGGCTGGCTTGGTATAACTCATAGGCGTCCATTGCGTTTTTATACAGATAATCATCGTTCTTGCTTTTGTTGGCTGGCCAATTATCTTCAATCTCATGATCGTCGAGGATCATGTAAGTCGCTGTGTTAGACATCAACTTGTTGATGTTCGGTTGGGCGAACGCCGTGCGGTACTTGCTGAGAATCTGTTGATAATCGCGGTCGGGAGCAAAACGGTTCAAGTCATCGACGTAGATCTGGTCGCCGGTCATCAGTGTGGCGCTGATCGGCGGGTTGGCCTGTGCCGCCAATCGCGAGATCGAGGCGAAAATCCGGTCGCCCAACTGCGGCGCCGACGGTATGCCTGCGGTCATGCGCAAATAGCGGCACGAGCCGACGATGTAAGCACGGGGCAGGGTGGATTTGCTGGAGCGGGTGCGAAAGCGATACACCTCGCGCGGCCATTGCAGTGGCAGCTCTTGCACGGTGTCCACGGTGTGCACCGGGCTCATCGGGCTGAGCCAGCCGGTTTGATATTCGTATTCGGTGTCTTCATGCAGGTCATTCAACGCAATGACATCGGACATGTCCCGTTGTGTCCGAAGTCTGGTAAACACACCTTTGGTCCAACGCTCTTCACCTGATCGCCGATAACGTATGCCGGCAAATACTGCTGCATCTTTCTGAGTGTCGCCGCGCAAGAATATACGTGCATGGTTAGTTGTAGTGTGACCAATAATCGGGCCGACAGTGGGTTTGAACATATTCGAATCCATTCGAAGTTTGTGCTAACTAAGCAATTAAGGATGTGGAAGTTCGTCTTGAACTTCATGCAACTAAGACTAGTTACTGACTGGCAAAAAATATCGGGCAGAAGTGGACCGGGTTTGTGGGCCAAATAAGCGGAGGCTGTAGGAAGAAGCTCTGCATTTATTCAAGGCAAAAAAAAGCCCCGCCAAATTGGCGGGGTTGAGGTACGAGCGTGGCGCTCGGAAAACGTGGAACGCAACGAGCCCTCCGGTGAAGGAGGGCTTGTTTGGGTTTACAGCAGAATGGTGCGGATGTCGGCCAGCAGGTCGCTCAGGCGCTTGGTGAAGCGAGCGGCTGCGGCGCCGTTGATCACACGGTGATCGTAGGACAACGACAGTGGCAGCATCAGTTTCGGCTGGAAGGCTTTGCCGTCCCAGACTGGCTGGATGGTTGCCTTGGAAACACCGAGGATCGCCACTTCCGGCGCGTTGACGATCGGCGTGAAGCCGGTGCCGCCAATGTGGCCGAGGCTGGAAATGGTGAAGCAGGCGCCTTGCATGTCGTCAGCGGTGAGCTTCTTGTCGCGGGCCTTGGCGGCCAGCGCAGCGGCTTCGGCTGCCAGTTGCAACAGGCTCTTCTGGTCGACGTTCTTGATGACCGGTACCAGCAGGCCTTCAGGGGTGTCGACGGCGAAGCCGATGTTCACGTATTTCTTGCGGATGATCGCCTTGCCGCTTGGTGCCAGCGAACTGTTGAAGTCCGGCAGTTCCTTGAGCAGGTGTGCGCACGACTTGAGCAGCAGCGGCAGGATGGTCAGCTTGACGCCGGCCTTCTCTGCGACGGCTTTCTGGGCGATGCGGAACGCTTCCAGGTCGGTGATATCAGCCGAATCGAACTGAGTCACGTGCGGGATGTTCAACCAGCTACGGTGCAGGCTCGACGCGCCGATTTGCATCAGGCGAGTCATCGGCACTTCTTCGGTTTCGCCGAAACGGCTGAAGTCCACGACCGGAATCGGCGGGATGCCCGCGCCACCGGTTGCGCCGCCAGCGGCCGGTGCTTCCTTGGCCTTCTGCATCATCGCTTTGACGTAAACCTGCACGTCTTCTTTCAAGACGCGACCGTGCGGACCGCTTGGGCTGACCGCGCTCAGCTCGACGCCGAACTCGCGCGCCAATTGGCGTACCGCCGGGCCGGCGTGAACCTTGGCGCCCGGTTTGGCTGGTGCAACAGGTGCCGAAGCAGTTGCAGCAGGTGCCGATGCGGCCGCAGCAGCAGGAGCCGCTTCAGTCTTGGCCGCCGCAGGTGCAGCAGCCGGAGCCGGTGCAGCAGCAGGCGCAGCGCCTTTGACTTTGAGTTTCAGGATCAGGTCGCCAGTACCGACTTCGTCATCCAGCTTGATGGAAACGCTTTCCACCACGCCAGCGGCTGGCGATGGGATTTCCATGCTCGCCTTGTCGGATTCCAGGGTGATCAGCGACTGGTCGGCGGTGACGGTGTCGCCAGCCTTGACCAGGACTTCGATGATCTTGGCTTTGCCCGACGAACCGATGTCCGGAACATGAATGTCCTGAACGGTGTCGGCGGCCGGTGCGGCAGGCGCGGCGGCTGGAGCAGCAGCGGCGGCCGGAGCCGGCGCAGCAGCCTGAGCTGGCGCGGCAGCAGCAGGGGCCGCAGCACCCGCCGCAGCACCCGCCACTTCCAGGTCCAGAATCAGGTCGCCGGTGCCGACTTCGTCGTTGAGCTTGACGCTGATGCTCTTGACCACGCCAGCAACTGGCGATGGGATTTCCATGCTGGCCTTGTCGGATTCCAGGGTGATCAGCGATTGATCAGCCTCGACGGTGTCGCCGACCTTGACCTGGATCTCGATGATCTGAGCCTTGCCCGACGAACCGATGTCCGGCACGTGAACCTGCTGAACCGAAGCGGCAGCAGGCGCGGCAGCTGGAGCAGCGGCGGCAGGTGCAGCCGCAGGAGCCGCTTCAGCCTTGGCGGCCGGAGCACCGGCCGGCGCGTCAGCCGCAGGAGCCGGCGCAGCGTCCCCTTCGACTTCCAGCTCCAGCAACTCGTCGCCTTCTTTCAGGCGATCGCCCAGCTTCACTTTCAGGCTTTTGACGATACCGGCCTTCGGCGCAGGCACTTCCATGCTGGCCTTGTCCGACTCAAGCGTCAGGATGCTCTGCTCGGCTTCGATACGGTCGCCGACCTTCACAAATAGTTCGATTACTTCACCTTCACCGCTGCCGATGTCAGGTACTCGAATGAGTTCGCTCACAGATTGTCTCCTCAGCAGTCCAGTGGGTTGAGTTTTTCCGGGTTGATCCCGAACTTGACGATAGCCTCGGCCACCACCTTAGGTTCGATATCACCACGGTCAGCCAAGGCTTCCAGGGCTGCCAACACCACGAAATGACGATCGACTTCGAAGAAGTGACGCAGCTTTTTACGGCTGTCACTGCGACCGAAACCGTCGGTGCCCAAGACCTTGAATTCCTTGGACGGGACCCACTGACGAATTTGTTCGGCGAACAGCTTCATGTAGTCGGTAGAGGCAATGACCGGACCTTTACGGCCGCTCAGGCACTCTTCGACGTAGCTCACCTGAGGCTTCTGGCCAGGCTTCAGACGGTTGCTGCGCTCGACGGCCAGGCCATCGCGACGCAGTTCGTTGAAGCTGGTAACGCTCCAGACGTCAGCGCCGATGTTGAACTCTTCGCGCAGAATCTTCGCTGCTTCACGGACTTCACGCAGGATGGTGCCGGAGCCCATCAGCTGAACGTGGTGCGCCGCCTCGCGGGTGTCTTCTTCGAGCAGGTACATGCCCTTGATGATGCCTTCCTCGACACCGGCCGGCATGGCTGGCTGCTGGTAGGACTCGTTCATCACGGTGATGTAGTAGAAAACGTCCTGCTGCTCTTCGGTCATCTTCTTCATGCCGTCCTGGATGATCACCGCCAGCTCATAGCCGTAGGTTGGATCAAAGGTGCGGCAGTTCGGGATGGTGCCGGCCAGGATGTGGCTGTGACCATCTTCGTGTTGCAGGCCTTCGCCGTTCAGCGTGGTTCGGCCGGCGGTGCCGCCGATCAGGAAACCACGGGTACGGCTGTCGCCAGCGGCCCAGGCGAGGTCGCCGATACGCTGGAAGCCGAACATCGAATAGAAGATGTAGAACGGCAGCATTGGCTGGTTGTGGCTGGAGTACGAAGTACCGGCAGCGATGAAGGAGCTCATGGCGCCCGCTTCGTTGATGCCTTCTTCGAGGATCTGGCCCTTCTTGTCTTCCTTGTAGAACATCACCTGGTCTTTATCGACCGGATCGTACAACTGGCCGACGGAAGAGTAGATGCCCAACTGACGGAACATGCCTTCCATACCGAAGGTACGGGCTTCGTCCGGGATGATCGGAACGATGCGCGAGCCGATTTCCTTGTCCTTGACCAGTTGCGCGAGGATCCGCACGAAAGCCATGGTGGTGGAAATCTCACGGTCGCCGGAACCGTCAAGGATTGCCTTGAGGGTGTCGAGCGGCGGCGTCGGAATATCGAAGCTCTTGGCGCGGCGCTGTGGCACGAAACCGCCGAGTGCGGTGCGGCGCTCGCTCAGGTAACGGGCTTCGGCACTGTTTGGCTCAGGCTTGAAGAACGGCAGGTTCTCCAGCTCTTCGTCTTTTACCGGGATGTCGAAACGATCGCGGAACAGCTTCAGGCTTTCAACATCAACTTTCTTGGTGTTGTGCGCGGTGTTCTTCGCTTCGCCGGCACCGGTGCCATAACCCTTGATGGTCTTGGCGAGGATGACGGTTGGTTGTTCTTTGTGGTTGACCGCTTCGTGGTAAGCCGCATAGACCTTGTACGGGTCGTGGCCGCCACGGTTGAGTTTCCAGATCTCGTCGTCGGACAGATCAGCAACCATCGCCTTCAGTTCAGGCGTGTTGAAGAAGTGTTCACGAACGAACGCGCCGTCTTTGGCTTTGTAGTTCTGGTACTCGCCGTCGATGACTTCGTCCATGCGACGTTGCAGGATGCCGTCGACGTCTTTGGCCAGCAGTGGGTCCCAGAAACGGCCCCAGATGACTTTGGTCACGTTCCACTGAGCACCACGGAACACGCCTTCGAGTTCCTGGATGATCTTGCCGTTGCCGCGAACCGGGCCGTCGAGGCGCTGCAGGTTGCAGTTGATGACGAAGATCAGGTTGTCGAGCTTCTCGCGGCCAGCCAGCGAGATTGCGCCCAGGGATTCCGGCTCGTCACACTCGCCGTCGCCCAGGAAGCACCAGACTTTCTGCTTGCCTTCAGGAATGAAGCCGCGCGCTTCCAGGTACTTCATGAAACGTGCCTGGTAGATCGCCTGGATCGGACCCAGACCCATGGAAACGGTCGGGAACTGCCAGAAATCGGGCATCAGCCACGGGTGTGGATAGGACGACAGGCCTTGACCATCAACTTCCTGACGGAAGTTGTTCATCTGGTCTTCGGTGATGCGACCTTCCATGAATGCACGGGCGTAAACGCCTGGCGAGGTGTGGCCCTGGAAGTAGATCAGGTCGCCGCCGTGTTCGTCGGTCGGGGCCTGGAAGAAGTAGTTGAAGCCGATGTCATACAGGGTCGCACTGGAAGCGAAGCTGGAAATGTGACCGCCCAGGTCCGAATCTTTCAGATTCGTGCGCATCACCATGGCCATCGCGTTCCAGCGCACCAACGAGCGAATGCGGCGTTCCATGAACAGGTCGCCAGGCATGCGTGCTTCGTGGGTAACAGGAATGGTGTTGCGGTATGGCGTGGTGATGGCGTAA
Organism: Pseudomonas prosekii; assembly: GCF_900105155.1. Classification (NCBI taxonomy): domain Bacteria; kingdom Pseudomonadati; phylum Pseudomonadota; class Gammaproteobacteria; order Pseudomonadales; family Pseudomonadaceae; genus Pseudomonas; species Pseudomonas prosekii. The sequence goes on along the minus strand of NZ_LT629762.1, from coordinate 2,230,924 downwards.
GGCAATTGCGAACCGCTGCGGGTCGCCAATTCGCCCATACGGGTCATCAGATAGTGAGCGCGGTCTTCGCCTTCTTTGTCGAGAACCGATTCCAGGGCGTCCAGCCATTCCTGGGTTTCGACGGGATCGAGGTCTTGCATGGCTTGCTCCAGGGCGGAAAGGCTTCCAGAATCGGTTGCCTGAGTTTGCGACTGGCCTTGTGGGCAGACGATATAAATTCTTGGATTGCCGAGAGGTATGTTCCGGCGGCGTGTAGTTTTACTACAAATCATCGGGCATTTCAGCCTTTCGAATGTATAGACGAGTAGTAAAACTACAGATGAATGGCTTGTGGCCTCCGGCTGCGTTGTGAGAATAATCGTTAAGGTTGGTCTTTTGCCAACCAGAAAAGGTGAAAGCTTGATGCTGGCTGCCAAAATAAAAGAAATTTCAGCTATTTCTAACCTTTGTTCGACAGTCGGTCACGTAGCGGCTTTCCAAGAATCACTACATGCAGCCTTTCACACGCCGATCAAGGATAGACCATGACCCTGCCTTCGCTTGCCCAACTGCCCGCCATTCTCCAGCCATTGGTCAGCCGTTCCGATGAGTCGTTCCGCGCGGCCGTCGCTTTATTGGACGACGAACAGGGGCTGTCCACCTGGACGCCTGAACGCTGGGCGCAATTTGCCCGCGTCACCGCCGCCAGCGATTTCGTGATTGAACAGAGTGTTCGTGACCCTTTGATGTTGCTGACGCTGGTGCAGTCCGGCGAACTGGATCGCAGCCTGGCGCCTGGCGAGTTGTGCGCGCAGATCGCCGCCGCGGTGAACGCGGCGCAAACCGAAGATGAACTCGGCCGCGCGCTCCGGCGCCAGCGCACCCGCCATCAAGTGCGCATCATCTGGCGCGACCTGACGCGCCAGGCCGACCTGATCCAGACCTGCCGCGACCTCTCGGACATGGCCGATGCGAGCATCGATCAGGCTTATCAATGGTTGTACGCGCGGCACTGCCAGCAGTTCGGCGTGCCGACCGGGCGACGCAGTGGCGAGCCGCAGCAAATGGTCATCCTCGGCATGGGCAAGCTCGGCGCCGTGGAGCTCAACCTGTCGTCCGACATCGACCTGATTTTCGCCTACCCCGAGGGCGGCGAAACCGTCGGCGTGAAGCGCTCGCTGGATAACCAGGAATTTTTTATCCGCCTCGGCCAACGCCTGATCAAAGCGCTGGACCCGATGACCGTCGACGGTTTTGTCTTCCGCGTCGACATGCGTCTGCGCCCCTATGGTTCGGCCGGCGCGCTGGTGTTGAGCTTCAACGCGCTGGAGCAGTATTACCAGGATCAGGGCCGCGACTGGGAGCGCTACGCGATGATCAAATCGCGCGTGGTGGCCGGCGATCAAGTGGCCGGCGCGCAGTTGCAAGAACTGCTGCGGCCGTTCGTTTATCGGCGCTATCTGGACTTCTCGGCGATCGAAGCGCTGCGCACCATGAAGCAGTTGATCCAGCAGGAAGTGCGGCGCAAAGGCATGGCCGACAACATCAAGCTCGGCTCCGGCGGCATCCGCGAAGTGGAATTTATCGCTCAGGCATTCCAGTTGATCCACGGCGGCCGCGACTTGAGCCTGCAGCAACGTCCTCTATTAAAAGTGCTGAGTACGCTTGAAGGTCAGGGTTACTTGCCAGCAGCGGTGGTCAGCGAGTTGCGCGAAGGTTATGAATTTTTGCGCTACACCGAGCACGCGATCCAGGCAATTGCCGACCGCCAGACGCAGATGTTGCCGGACGACGAGCAGGATCAGGCGCGAATTGCCTTTATGCTCGGGTTTGCCGATTGGGCCGCGTTTCACCAGCAGCTCATGCACTGGCGCGGCCGGGTCGCGTGGCACTTTGCGCAAGTGATTGCCGATCCTGATGAAGAGCAAGGCACCGAGGCCGAAGTGGTGGTCGGCGGCGAATGGTTGCCGTTGTGGGAAGAGGAGCAGGACGAAGAGGCTGCTTGCCGACAACTGGAGGAGGGCGGTTTCGTCGATGCTGCCAAAGCCCTGAAAACCTTGGCCGGATTGCGCGGCAGTCCGCAATTGCGGGCGATGCAGCGTCTCGGCCGGGAACGGCTTGATGCCTTTATTCCACGCTTGCTGGCGCAGGCGGTTGAACACGCCAATCCTGATCTGGTGCTGGAACGGGTGCTGCCGCTGGTTGAAGCGGTGGCGCGGCGCTCGGCGTATCTGGTGTTGCTCACGGAAAACCCTGGGGCGCTGCGACGTTTGTTGACCTTGTGCGCCGCGAGCCCGTGGATTGCCGAACAGATCACCCGTTTCCCGTTGCTGCTGGATGAGTTGCTCAACGAGGGCCGCTTGTTCAAGCCGCCCTTGGCGCCGGAATTGGCCGCCGAATTGCGCGAACGCCTGACGCGTATTCCCGAGGATGACCTCGAACAACAGATGGAAGCCTTGCGCCATTTCAAATTGGCCCACCGCTTGCGCGTCGCCGCCTCGGAAATCGCCGGCAGCCTGCCGTTGATGAAAGTCAGCGATTACCTGACCTGGCTCGCCGAGGCGATTCTTGAGCAGGTGTTGGCGCTGGCGTGGCGCCAGACGGTGGCCAAATACGGCACGCCGCTGCGCAATGACGGCACATTGTGTGATCCGGGCTTCATCATTGTCGGTTACGGCAAAGTCGGTGGGCTGGAGTTGGGGCATGGTTCCGACCTGGACTTGGTGTTCATCCACGATGGCGACCCGCAGGCTGAAACCGATGGCCCGAAACCTATCGACGGCGCGCAATTTTTCACTCGGCTTGGCCAGCGGATCATTCATTTGATGACGACGCAGACCAACTCCGGGCAATTGTATGAAGTCGACATGCGCCTGCGCCCGTCCGGTGCTTCGGGGTTGCTGGTGAGTTCGCTCGGCGCGTTTGCGCGATATCAGGAAAACGAAGCCTGGACCTGGGAACATCAGGCGTTGGTGCGCGCGCGGGTGCTGGTCGGCAGCAAGGATGTCGGCCAGGCGTTCGAGAAGGTTCGCGCGTCTATTTTGGGCAAGGCGCGGGATTTGCCGACCTTGCGCCAGGAGGTCAGCGAGATGCGCGCCAAGATGCGCGATAACCTCGGCAGCAAGAGCACGGCCGCCGGCACTGCGGCAAATGCCTTCGAAGCCACGGCGCCGTTCGATCTCAAGCAGGACGCCGGAGGTATCGTCGATATTGAATTTATGGTGCAATACGCGGCCCTGGCGTGGTCCGAACAGCACCCGTCATTGCTCCGCTGGACCGATAACATCCGCATTCTGGAAGGGTTGGAACAGGAAGGCCTGATGCCTGGCGAAGACGCCAGCCTGCTGCGCGAGGCCTACAAAGCCTACCGCTCCGCCGCCCACCGGCAGGCGTTGCAGAAGGATCCGGGGGTCATCCCGGGCGACCAGTTCGCGGACGAACGACGGCAGGTATTGCGGATCTGGAAAGAGCTGGGGTTGAGCTGAAACCGTTTATACGCAGCAACGAACACCCCTGTGGGAGCGAGCTTGCTCGCGATGAGGCCGTCACATCCAATGTTTTTAGTGACTGTCAGGACCCCATCGCGAGCAAGCTCGCTCCCACAGTCGATTTTCAGTGTTTGCTGGATTGAGGCACCAATGCCCCAAGTAGACCTGCGGTGTTTGGAAGATTGAAGCGGCTAAGCTACATCGCACTGGATGTGCACCAATACCCAATGTGGGAGCGACGGTTCGACGTTTCGACCTGCTCGCGATAGCGGAGTGACAGTCGACAGTCATGTTGAAGGTGATGACCCATCGCAGGCAGGCCCGCTTTTGCAGTGATTATCGAGGCGGGGAGGCGTATGCCTCCCCGGTTCGTTTTTGGAAACCACATGAAAATTCTGATCGTTGGGCCCAGTTGGGTCGGTGACATGGTGATGGCGCAGACACTGTTTCAGTGCCTCAAGCAGCGCCACCCGCAATGCGAAATCGACGTGCTGGCCCCCGAGTGGAGCCGGCCGATCCTTGAGCGCATGCCCGAAGTGCGTCAGGCCTTGAGCTTCCCGCTCGGCCACGGCGCCCTCGAGCTGGCGACCCGTCGACGCATCGGCAAATCCCTGGCCGGCCAGTACGACCAGGCGATCCTGCTGCCCAATTCGTTGAAATCGGCGCTGGTGCCGTTCTTCGCCGGCATCCCGAAACGCACCGGTTGGCGCGGCGAATTCCGCTACGGCCTGCTCAACGACGTGCGCACGCTGGATAAACAACGTTACCCGCTGATGATCGAGCGCTTCATGGCCCTGGCCTACGAACCGGGCGCCGAACTGCCGCAGCCTTATCCGCGCCCGAGCCTGCAAATCGACCCGGTCACCCGCGAAGCGGCGCTGGGCAAATTCGGCCTGAGCCTCGACCGTCCGGTGCTGGCGCTGTGCCCTGGCGCCGAGTTTGGCGAGTCCAAGCGCTGGCCGTCCGAGCACTACGCCAAAGTCGCCGAAACCAAGATTCGCGAAGGCTGGCAAGTCTGGCTGTTCGGCTCGAAAAACGATCACTCGGTCGGCGAAGACATCCGCGCGCGGCTGATTCCCGGCCTGCGTGAAGAGGCGGTCAACCTCAGCGGCGACACCTCGCTGGCCGAGGCGATCGACCTGCTGTCCTGCGCCGACGCCGTAGTCTCCAACGATTCCGGGCTGATGCACGTGGCCGCCGCGCTGAACCGGCCGCTGGTCGCGGTGTACGGCTCGACCTCGCCGGGCTTCACGCCGCCGCTGGCCGAACAGGTCGAAATCGTCCGGCTCGGCCTCGAATGCAGCCCGTGTTTCGACCGCACCTGCCGCTTCGGCCATTACAACTGCCTGCGCCAGCTCATGCCGCAACCGGTCAACGAAGCCTTGCAGCGGTTGCAGGGCACTGTGGTCGAGGTCAATTAGTTTGCGGGTTCTGTTGATCAAGACTTCCTCGCTGGGCGACGTGATTCACGCGTTGCCGGCGTTGACCGACGCGGCGCGGGCGATCCCCGGCATCACCTTCGATTGGGTGGTGGAAGAAGGCTTCGCCGAAATCCCGACCTGGCACCCGGCCGTGGGCACAGTCATCCCGGTGGCGATCCGCCGCTGGCGCAAAAACATCTGGCAGACGATCAAAAGCGGCGAGTGGAAGCGCTTCAAACAAAGCGTGCGCGCGACGAAATATGACTTGGTGATCGATGCCCAGGGCCTGCTCAAAAGCGCCTGGCTGACCCGTTACGTCAAGGCCCCGGTGGCCGGGCTCGACAAGGATTCGGCGCGCGAGCCGATGGCTTCGCGGTTCTACTCGCGCCGCCTCGCCGTCGGCCGTGGCCAGCACGCGGTCGAGCGCGTGCGCCAGTTGTTTGCGTTGGCGCTGGGCTACGACTTGCCCAAGGGCCTCGGCGATTACGGCCTCAACGTCGAACGTCTGGTCGAATTGCCGCGCAAGAATCCCTACGTGTTGTTTCTGCACGGCACCACGTGGGACACCAAACACTGGCCGGAAGCCTATTGGCGCGAACTCGCCGAACGCGTCGGCCACCTCGGCGTCGCGGTGAAACTGCCGTGGGGCAACCCGGTCGAGAAGGCCCGCGCCGAGCGCATTGCCGCTGGGTTCCGACATGCCGAAGTGCTGCCCAAACTCAATCTCGCCGGGGTCGGCAAAGTATTGGCCGGCGCGCAGGCTTGCGTGGCCGTCGACACTGGTCTCGGTCACCTCGCTGCCGCGCTCGACGTACCGACCCTGTCGCTGTTCGGCCCGACCAACCCGGGCCTGACCGGCGCTTACGGCAAGGCGCAGATTCATATCGCCAGCGACTTCCCGTGCGCGCCGTGCATGCAAAAGAAATGCACCTATCAACCGACGGCCGAAGACGCCCGTCAGTTTGACCTTAAACGCGAGTGGCCCCTGTGCTTCACGCGTCTGAATCCCCAGCGTGTCGCCAGCCGACTGAGCACGTTGTTACTGGCTGAGGAGCTGCGCTGATGCAATTGGCTTTTGTCCTTTACAAATATTTCCCGTTTGGCGGTTTGCAGCGCGATTTCATGCGCATTGCCCTCGAATGTCAGCAGCGCGGACACCAGATCCGTGTGTACACGCTGATTTGGGAAGGTGACGTGCCGCCGGGTTTCGAAGTGTTGGTGGCGCCGGTCAAGGCGTTCTTCAATCACCGGCGCAACGAAAAACTCAGCGAATGGATGGAGGCTGATCTGGCCAAACGTCCGGTCGATCGCCTGATCGGCTTCAACAAAATGCCCGGCCTCGACGTGTATTACGCCGCCGACGGCTGCTTTGAAGACAAGGCGCAAAACCTGCGCAATTCGCTGTACCGGCGCTGGGGCCGCTACCGGCACTTCGCCGAGTACGAGCGCGCGGTGTTCGCCAAGGACGCCAAAACAGAAGTGCTGATGATCTCCGAAGTGCAGCAGCCGCTGTTCATCAAGCATTACGACACGCCGCTGGAACGCTTTCATTTGCTGCCGCCGGGGATTTCCCAGGACCGTCGCGCACCGCCGAATGCGCCGCAGATTCGCGCCGAATTCCGTGCTGAATTCAAGCTCAACGATGACGATCTGCTGCTGGTGCAGATCGGCTCCGGGTTCAAGACCAAAGGCGTCGATCGCAGCCTCAAAGCGCTGGCCGCCTTGCCCGCTGATCTGAAGAAACGCACACGGCTGTTTGTAATTGGCCAGGACGACCCCAAATTGTTCCAGATGCAGAGCGCCACGCTGGGGCTTGGCGACAACGTCACGTTCCTCAAGGGCCGCAGCGACATCCCGCGTTTCCTGTTGGGCGCCGACCTGTTGATCCACCCGGCGTACAACGAAAACACCGGCACCGTGCTCCTTGAAGCGCTGGTCGCCGGGTTGCCGGTGCTGGTCAGCGCGGTGTGTGGCTACGCCCATTACATCGCCGAGGCCGATGCCGGGCTGGTGCTCGACGAGCCGTTCGATCAGGCGCAACTCACGCACTATCTGAGCGACATGTTGCACGACGCAGATGCACGGGCGGCCTGGAGCCGCAACGGTCTGGCCTTCGCCGAGACGGCCGACCTCTATAGCATGCCGCAGCACGCGGCCGATGTGATTCTGGCGGAGCACGCTTAATGAAGTTGATGCTGGCTGAACCGTTCAAAAGCCTGTGGGCAGGACGCGATCCGTTTGCCGAAGTCGAAGGCTTGCAGGGCGAGGTGTACCGCGAGCTCGAAGCGCGCCGGACCTTGCGCACCGAAGTGAACGGCAACGGATTTTTCGTGAAAATCCACCGCGGCATTGGCTGGGGCGAAATCTTCAAAAACCTGCTGACCGCCAAGCTACCGGTGCTCGGCGCGGGCCAGGAATGGAAAGCCATCCAGCGCCTGCAGGAAGTCGGCGTGCCGACCATGACCGCCGTCGCCTATGGCGAAAAGGGCAGCAACCCGGCGGATCAACATTCGTTCATCGTCACCGAAGAACTGGCGCCGACCATCAGCCTCGAAGACTTCAGCATCGATTGGGTGAAAAACCCGCCGGAGCCGAAACTCAAGCGAGCGCTGATCGCCGAAGTCGCGCGCATGACCGGCATGATGCACCGCGCCGGGGTCAACCACCGCGACTGCTACATCTGCCACTTCCTGCTGCACACCGACAAATCGGTGACTGCCGAGGACTTCAAACTCTCGGTGATCGACCTGCACCGCGCGCAGACCCGACCGAAGATCAACCAGCGCTGGCGCAACAAGGATCTGGCGGCGTTGTACTTTTCGGCGTTGGACATCGGCCTGACTCGGCGCGACAAAATGCGTTTTCTCAAGGGCTACTTCCAGCAACCGCTGCGGCAGATTCTCGGCGAAGAAGCCGGCTTGCTCAGCTGGCTCGAAGGCAAGGCCAACAAGCTCTACGAGCGCAAACAGCGTTACGGGGATGCGCTCTGATGCCGGGTTGGAAGCTGGATCCGGCTTACAGCGAACTGGCGGAAGACTTCGGCAACCTCGACGCGGTATTCGCCCTTCAAGGCGAGCGCATGACGTGGGACCCGTTGTCCGAGCTGATCCGCGTCAAGCGCGACGGCGTCAATTACTACGTGAAGCGTTACGTCGGCGCCGGCAAAGGCCTGCGTCGTTATCTGGGCAAGCCACGGGTGAAAGCCGAGTGGCAAAACCTCAAGCGCTTCGCCAAGTGGGGCATCCCGACCGCTGACGTGGTGGCGTGGGGCCTGGAGCGGCGCGGCGCGGCGTACGACCGTGGCGCGATGATCACCCGCGAACTGCCGAACACCGAAGACTTGTCGGCCCTGGCTGATCGCAATGACCCGAAACTGGCGGACCGCGCCTGGGTCGATGGCGTCAGTCGGCAATTGGCCGGTTATACCCGGACCATGCACGACAATCGCTTCACCCATAACGACTTGAAGTGGCGCAATTTGCTGATCGACGATCAGGCCCGACTGTTCCTGATCGATTGCCCGAACGGCGATTTCTGGCGCGGGTTCTGGCTCAAGTACCGCATCACCAAAGACCTGGCCTGCCTCGACAAAGTGGCGAAATATCACTTGTCGGCGACCCAACGCCTGCGCTTTTACCTGCAATACAGCCAACGGCCTCGGCTCAATGCCGCCGACAAAAAACGGATCCGCCACGTGCTGAGATTTTTCGAGGGCCGCGAATGACTGATTTCCTCGCCGCTGAAGACCGCGCGCTCCTCGAGCGCCACGGCCTCGGCACGTTCGACGCACTGTGGGCCAAGCAGCTCGAAGCAGTTGATGAACCCAATACGGCGGGCGGTGGCTGGAGCAGCGTGTTTCGGCTCGATCTGGAAGGGCAGGGGTTTTACCTCAAGCGCCAGAGCAATTACCTGACGCGGACCTTGCACGCGCCGTTCGGCGAGCCGAGTTTTGCCCGTGAATTCCGCAACATTTCGCGTTATCAGCGGATGGGCATTCCCGCCCTGCAAGCGGTGTTTTTCGGCGAGCGCAAAGTCGCTGGCGAAGTGCGCGCGATTCTCCTGACCCGCGCGCTGGACGGCTGGGATGACCTCGATTCGCTGTTGCAGCGCTGGGCCGATTTGAGCGCCGGGCAACATTCGGCGATTCTGCAAGCCTGTGGACAACTGGCGCGACGCCTGCACGGCGTGCGTCAGGTTCACGGCTGTTTTTACCCCAAGCATATTTTCCTGCGCGCGAGCGGCGACGGTTACGAGGCGCAGTTGATCGACCTGGAAAAGACTCGGCCCTTGTTGTTCGGTCAGCGCGACCGCACCAAGGACCTGGAGCCGCTGGTGCGCCGTTCGCCGCAGTGGACGCCAAGCCAGCTGCGCGAGTTGTTGGCGAGTTACGTCGAGCAACCCGTCGACAGTCCGCTGGTGGATAGCTGGCTGTCGCGGCTCACTGCGCGCCGCAGTCACAAGGAGACGCGCTGATGCGTTTGTCCGAACTGAAGGACGCCGGCCGTAACCCGACTTTGCCAATCAACATTCCACTGGCCGATGCTGCCGGGCCGGCCGATCTGCAATTGCTCAGCTTGTTGCGCGTATTGCCGGGCCAGCGTTATGTCGGTGCCGGGGTCTGGCGTGGCCGGCCGGTACTGGCCAAATTGCTGGTCGGCAGCAAAGCCGCGCGGCACTTCCAACGTGAGCTGGACGGCGTGCGTTTGCTCGCCGCTCAGGGCCTGACCACGCCGCTGCTGTTGGCCGATGGCTTGAAGGACGGCGAGGGCGGCTGGCTGCTGTTCGATTTCCTCGAAGGCGCCGAGAGCCTTGGCGAAACCTGGAAACAGGTCGAACACTTGCCGGTGCTCGCCGACATGCAAGGCGCGGTGCTCGCCGAAGCCTTGGGCGCGATCGGCCAAATGCATCGCAAAGGGCTGTGGCAGGAAGATTTGCACCTGGACAATCTGCTGCGCCAGCGCGGTCGGTTGTATCTGATCGATGGCGGCGGCGTTTGCGCCGAAACGCCGGGCCAGCCGTTGTCGCGGCAGAAAGTTCTGGAAAACCTCGGGGTGTTTTTCGCCCAGTTGCCGAAGTCGCTGGAACCGTTCACCGAAGAATTGCTGGTCTATTACCTGCTGAGCAATGGCGAACATGCGTTGCCGATGGAAGCCTTGCAGAAGCAGATCGACAAGGTTCGGCGCTGGCGTCTGCGTGACTTCCTGATCAAGTGCGGGCGTGACTGCACGCTGTTCAGCGTCCAGCGCGGCGCGTTCGGTTTGCGCGCGATTCGTCGCGAAGAACAAAGCGCCATGTTGCCGGTGCTGGAGCATGCGGATGCTTTACTCGATCAGGGGCACTTGTACAAAACCGGCGGCGCCGCGAGCGTTGGCAAGGTTGAAGTGGCCGGGCGCACGCTGGTCATCAAACGTTACAACATCAAGGGTTTTGCCCATTGGCTCAAACGCTTCTGGCGCCCGAGCCGGGCCTGGCATTCCTGGCGCGAGGGCAATCGCCTGGCGTTCCTCGGCATCGCCACGCCAAAACCGTTGGCGTTGCTGGAGCAGCGCTTTTTGTGGCTGCGCAGCCGGGCTTATCTGGTGACCGAATACTTGCCGGGCCCGGACATCATCGAGCGGTTTGCGCCGTACGTTGAAAGTGGCGCCGCGCCCGAGGCCGAGTTGCTGGCGCTGGATCATCTGTTCGCCGAGCTGATCAGCGAACGCATCAGCCATGGCGATTTCAAGGGCCATAACCTGTTCTGGCACAACGATCGCTGGGCGCTGATCGACCTCGATTCGATGTGCCAGCACAGCTCGGCCAGCAGCTTCGCCCCGGCTTATGCGCGGGATCGCGCGCGGTTCATGCGCAACTGGCCGCCGGGCAGCGCGTTGTATCAAGTGATTGATCAGCGCTTACCGAAGGAAATCGCCAGCGCTGTCTGAATCGGGCCTGCGGCCCTATCGCGAGCAGGCTCACTCCTACACTCGGAATGCGTTTCCCCGCAGGAGTGAGCCTGCTCGCGATAGGGTCCACCGAGCCAACACAAAACCCGGTCTGCCAACGGAGGACACATTCTAATGAAATGTCCTACATGATCTGCAGACCCCGTGAACTGTGCCCTGAGTAACCCCAGTGCTAGCTTGTCTGACGATTCCGACAGGCAAATTCAGATGATCAAAATAGCGCTTCCGCTGGTGACGTTTGCACTGCTTTTAACCGGCTGCGGCACTGCCGTCACGGTTCTGCAAGACGACGCCGACGCCGCCCGCAGCCTCAGAAAACAAAAAACCTACTGCCAATCCATCCCGCGCATTTACAGCGGCCTCGCCTACGATTTTTGCGTGCTCAACGCACCGCCCGACCCCACCGGCGTAATGGTGCCGCTGGTGCTGCTGGATTTAAGCCTGTCAGGGGTTCTGGACACAGTGGTGTTGCCGTACACGATCTATCGGCAGGTAGCGGATGGGAATATCGCGGTGTATTGGCGTCCGGGTCGTGGATAAGCTGGCGCAGCGGCGTTTGGCGCAAGTCTTCTTCAGCGGCTGACAACCACAGGGTCATTCCTCTCATGTTTACGCTATAATCCCGCCCTTTAGCTGTCTCTCGCCGCTTGCGAGGGCACATTAATTTTTGAGGCGCTTGTCGCCTGCATGCAGACTAAAGAGGCTAGACCCCTGTGGCATTGACGATTCTTGGCCTGTCCGGCGCCCTTAGCCATGATCCTTCCGCAGCGTTGTACATCGACGGCAAGCTGGTCGCGGCGGCGGAAGAAGAGCGCTTCGTACGCGATAAACATGCAAAGAACCGCATGCCTTACGAATCGGCAAAGTTCTGCCTTGAGCAGGCGGGCATCAAGCCGTCCGATGTTGACGTGGTCGCGATCCCGTTTGCCCCGATCAGCCTGTTCGGCAAAGCGCGCTGGCACTACGCCAAGCGTTACTGGTACGCCCCGGACCGCGCACTCGACGCGATCCTGATGGGCAACCGTCGCTACAAGCGCTATCGCAACAAGATCGTGTTCTGCCTTGAACAACTGGGTTTTGACCCGAAGAAAATCAAGATCGAACCGGTCGAGCACCACTTGGCTCACGCCTCCAGCGCTTACCACTGCTCCGGTTTCAAAGAGAAAACCGCGATCCTCGGCATCGACGGCAAGGGTGAGTACGCCACGACCTTCTTCGGTTACGGCGAAAACGGCAAGATCCACAAGATCAAGGAATTCTTCGATCCCGATTCGCTCGGCGGCCTCTACGGCGCGATCACCGAGTTCCTCGGTTTCGAAATGCTCGATGGCGAATTCAAGGTCATGGGCATGGCGCCGTATGGCGACCCGAGCAAGTACGATTTCTCGCGCCTGGCCTCGTTTGAAAACGGCGAGTTGGTGATCAATACCGACTACGCCAACGTCATCGGCCTGCGTCGTTATAAAGAGAAGGGCAAAGGTTTCTACTTCTCGCCGAAGCTGATCGAGTGGCTGGGGCCGAAGCGCGAAGGTGACATCGCCGACGAGCCATACATTCACTACGCGGCAAGCATGCAAGCGCTGTTCGAAAAGATCTCGCTGCAGATGATCGACCACTACCTGGGCGACGTGCTCAAGGAAACCGGCAAACTGGCGTTCGCCGGCGGCTGTGCGTTGAACGTCAAACTGAACCAGAAAATCATCGCCCGTGACGACGTCACCGAATTGTTCGTGCAACCGGCGTCCGGCGATGCCGGCACCGCGGTCGGCGCCGCGGCATATGTGTCGCACGCCCGTGGTGTACCGGTCGAGAAGATGGAACACGTCTACCTCGGCCCGTCGTACAGCAACGAAGACGTGATCGCCGCGTGCGCCCGTCACGCGAGCAAACCGACCTGGCGCAAGCTTGAGAACATGCCGGAAAACATCGCCAAGATCATGGTCGATGGCAACCCGGTCGCCTGGTTCCAGGGCCGCATGGAGTTTGGTCCGCGCGCACTTGGCGGTCGCTCGATCATCGGTTGCCCGAGTGCCACCGGCGTCGCTGACCGGATCAACCACCAGATCAAGTTCCGCGAGCGCTGGAGGCCTTTCTGCCCGTCGATGCTCGACACCGTTGCACCGCAGATGATCAAGATCGATCACCCGGCGCCGTTCATGACCTTCACGTTTGAAGTGGCGGAAGAATGGAAAACCCGCGTACCGGAAGTGGTCCACGAAGACGGCACGTCCCGCGCTCAGGTGCTCAAGCGCGAATACAACCCGCGTTACTACGACATGATGAAAGCGCTGGAAGTGCTCACCGGCAACGGCGTATCGCTGAACACTTCGCTCAACCGTCGTGGCGAACCGATGATTTGTTCGCCGACTGATGCATTGAACATGTTCTTTGGCTCTGACCTGCAATACTTGATCATGGAAGACATTCTGGTGGTCAAAGAAGGTGCGGAGGCTTATGACACGCTCGGCTGAACGCCATGTGCTGCAGTTCTGTCACGGCTATGACGGGCCGTTTCTGGACTGTGCCCGGCAGTACGCCACTCTGTTCGCGGGGACTGGCTATCGGGTGACCACGGTTTTTCTGACCGGGGTCGCCGACAGTGAAGTCGCCGCGAGCTGCGCTTCTGACGAAGTGCTGTTCATGGAATACCGCTCCAAGGCCATTCGTGGCCTGAAGCTGGGTGCGATCCGCGATCTGCGCAAGATCGCCGCTTCGCGCAACTTCAGTTTCTGCATCGCACACCGCTTCAAACCGATCTACATTGCCTTGCTCGGCACGGCGTTGCCGGTGATCGGCGTGCACCACGCGTTCGACGACTACGAACGCCGCACACGCAAACTCTTCGCGAATTTTTTCCACAAGCGCTTGAGCCTGCTCGGCGTTTCCAACGCGGTACGCGACGACATCCGCAGTTGCCTGCCGAAATGGCCGGCTGCGCGAATTCAGACGCTCTACAACCGCATCGATGTGCAAGCCTTGCAGGACAGTCACCTGTCCGCGCATGTCGCCCGCCAGGATCTGGGTCTTTCGACCGATGCCTGGGTGGTCGGCAATGTCGGCAGGCTGCACCCGGACAAGGATCAGGCGACGCTGCTGCGCGGTTTTGCCGAGGCATTGCCCGGTTTGCCGGCGAACAGCCAGTTGGCGATTCTCGGTATCGGTCGGCTGGAACACGATCTCAAGGAACTCGCGCGCGAGCTGGGCATAGGCGATCGCGTCATGTTCCTCGGCCAGGTGCCCGAAGCCCGGCTGTATTTCCGCGCATTTGATGTGTTCGCCCTCAGTTCCGACAACGAGCCGTTCGGCATGGTACTGCTCGAAGCCATGGCCGCTGGCGTGCCGTTACTCGCTACCGCGTGCGGCGGGGCGAAAGAAGTCGTCGAAGGCGTGGGCATTCTGTTCCCGCCGGGCGACGCCGAACATCTGGCCCAAGGGCTGCAGCACCTGGCTGCGATGGATGAGCAACAACGTCGCCAATGCGCCGAGCTGATGCTCGAGCGCTTGCGTGAGCGCTTCAGCGACCGCGCAGTCGGCGACGCTTTCTGGCATTTGCCACACGTTACCGAATTGGCAAAGAGGGGCTGATGCTCAACCGATTTCAAGGCTGGCGCGAGCGTGGCTGGGCGTCGGTCGACGCCCCGACTTATGCGGCTGCCTGGCAGCGATTTGGCGGCAGCGTCGCCACCCATCCGCTCGTCGTCGAGCGCTTGGCCGCCCTCGCGGACATCCCGGTGCGCTACCTGGCCTGGGAGCAAAACGGTGAAGTCAAAGCCGCGATCCCGACCTGGGGTCGCGACCTCGCACTGTCCAAGGACGTGCTCAAACGCCGCGGCAAAAAAGGCCTGTTCGACCTCGGCAACGCCGAGTTGATCCTGCCGGCCGCCGCCGATGCCCATGCACCTTTGCGCCATCGCGGGCGTTATCTGTCGGCGCTGAATGAAGGCCGCTTCACTGGCATCAAGTTGCAGACCGAACAACTGGCCATGGCCCGCACCCCCGAAGAACTGTCGAAAAAGTTTCGCTACAACCAGCGCCGCGAACTGCGTTTGCTGGAAGAGGCGGGCGGTGTGGTGCGGCCGGTCAGCGAGTTTTCCAGCGCCGAATTGGCAGCGATCTATTGCGATCTGTTTCAGCGTCGCTGGGGTTTCCCGGCGACCGGCGCGGCGCGCATGGGCGAGGTCATCGAACTGCTGCGCGAACTGCTGATCGGCTCGGTGATTTTCCTCAACGATGCGCCGATTGCCATTCAACTGGTCTACCGCGTCGAGGCGCCAGAGTGGATCAGCGTCGAATACATCAATGGCGGCGTCGACCCTGAAACCCGCGAATTCAGCCCCGGCAGCGTGTTGAGTTTCATCAATACGCAAAGCGCCTGGGAACATGCGCGAGCGCTGGATAAACCGCTGCGGTTTTCCTTCGGCCGCGCCGACCGTGAATACAAGGACCGCTGGTGCAATCCTGTGCCGGTCTTCACCGTATGAGCCCGCCCATGAGCCGCAAACAGCAACTGCTCAAGCGTCATCGTCGCAACAAGCGCGTCGGCCTGCTGATCGCGCTGGTGTTGCTGGTTGTGATTGGCCTGCTGGTGGCCTGGTGGCTGCCATTGGTGTTGGCGATCCTCGGCTGGATCGCGCACGAAGCGTGGTTCGCCGACCATCTGTTCTATGCGCCGACCGATGATTATCAGTACAGCTTTCCGCCGTACACCCAGCGGCCCAAGGTGCATCTGAGCGGCGAACATTTGCGCCTCGACGAAGGCGTGATGCTGGTCGATGACGCGACGCTGGTGTTGGCGTTGCGGATAAAAAGCACCTGGCTGGGGCGGTTCTTCGACCCGGTGGTTGAGCTGGTCGGCGGCAGTAATCCGGATCGACAGACCTTCGAACGCGGCGTCAACGGCTTGCGTTATCTGAACCTCAGCGGCCAGTCGCACGTCTTGTCCCAAGGCCAATTACGGTTGCGCGGGCGCTTCTGCAAGGTGTTCGGCGAACCGGTGCTGTGGGCCTTCGAGCAAGCGGATTACCGCCGCGAGCGCGTCATGGTCATCGCGCCTCACGCCGACGATGCGGAACTGGCGGCCTACGGTTTGTACAGTCAGGCCAGTGAAGCCTGGATCGTCACCCTGACCGCCGGCGAAATCGAAGCCGAACACTATCAGCAGATGGGCCTGAACAAGGTCGAAGCGGCGCGGCTCAAGGGCCGTTTGCGCGCCTGGGACAGCATTGCCGTGCCGCGTTGGGCCGGCGTGCCGCAAGAGCATTGTGTGCAATTGGGTTATTTCTGCCTGCAACTGGCGGCGATGAAAGCGGCGCCGTCGCAACCGATGGGCTCGCGCGAAGCGGAGCTGGGCGACACGCGGCTGTTTCGCCAGATGAACCCGTTTCCCTTGCCCGGCGACGCCGACGGTGCGCCGACCTGGAACAATCTGCTGGCCGATCTGCGCGAAGTGCTGCTGCGCGCACGTCCCGATGTAATCGTATTGCCGCACCCGACGCTCGATCCGCACCCGGACCACATCTGCGCGCAGGAAGCGGTGCTGGAAGCGTTGCAAGGCCTGGACTGGCAGCCAACCCTGCTCGGTTACGCCAACCATTTGCATGACAACGATCGCTGGCCGATGGGCGATGCAGGTAGTGGCATCGCGTTGCCTCCGGCGTTCGATGCGACGCTGGCGATGCAACCGTGCTGCCTGCCGCTGTCCATCGAGCAGCAGCGCGACAAAGCCATGGCGCTCGGCATGATGCACGACTTGCAACCACCGCCGCCGTTCAAGCGACGGCTGCGCCGAATCATTCAGCGTTTGCTAGCCGGTCGTGCGTCGTCGGTGTACGGCGAGAACGAATTCTTCCGCAAAGCGGTCAGACGCCATGAATTGTTTTGGGCTCTGAAGCAAAACGAAACATCTGCACAGCAGAAATGAAGCAATTCGCGGCTTAGCATGGCGGCAAATTCAGCCGCTGCAGTGATTGTTCTGTGATTGACCCATGCCCGCGTATTCTTTTTCTGATTCCGTATTTCGGCCAATGGCCATTCTGGATGCCGTTCTTTCTGGAGAGCTGCAGGCGTAATCCGGATATCGATTGGTTGTTGTTCAGTGACTGCGGTGTTCCGGAAAATCTGCCGCCCAATGTCAGCATTGAGGCCGTGACTTTCAGCGATTACTGCGCATTGGTGTCACGGCGCCTGAATATCGATTTTGCCCCGGATGCCGCGTACAAGTTGTGCGACATCAAACCGGCGCTTGGGCATATCCATGTTGATCGGCTGCAAGGCTATGATTTCTGGGCGTTTGGCGATATTGATCTGGTGTATGGTGACCTGCGCCGTTATTTCACCCCGCAGCGTCTGGCCGGGTATGACCTGTTTTCCACCCACGAACGGCGGGTTGCAGGGCATTTCTGTCTGATACGCAACACCGCGCGCAAGCGTGAGTTGTTCATGCAGATCAAGGATTGGCAGCAGCGTTTCACCGATCAAGAGCATCACGCGTTGGACGAGGGCGCTTTCAGTCGCATCTTTCTCTGGCGCAAGAATTTTCCCGAGCCGCTGTTCAAGCTGGTCGGCAAATTCAACCCGTGGCGTCGTCGCAGTGAGTTCATCGAGGCGTTCAGTACGCCGGGTGGCTGCATCAAATGGCATGACGGCACACAGGATTTTCCGCGTCGCTGGTATTGGCGCGATGGTTGTCTGAACAATGATCGCGATGGCGATCGCCGGTTTCCGTACTTCCACTTTGTTTGCTGGAAACGCAACGAGTGGCCACGGCTGCCGTCACCCGATCCGGCCGAAGTCAGGCGCATCGCCGCCGAACCAGCCTGGGTCATCGATGCGAACGGTTTCCACCGGGGAGAGTTATGAGTCAACGGTCCAAGGTTCTGCAATTGCAGCCTGACTACAACGTCAAATCCCATGACTTTGCCGACTTGGCAGAGCAGATCGTCAAGGCCTTGCCGAGCGATCGTTATGAGGTGACCGCGGCGTTCCTGCGCGGCAAACCTGGGCCTGGCGAGGCGGTGAGCCGTGCCGACCGTTCGGTGTATTTCGAGTTTTCCGACAAGTCCCTGAAGGGCATGCGTCTGCGCGCGATGTGGCAGCTGTACAAGTTCTGCCGCGCCGAGCAGTTTGACGTGGTGATCTGCAATCGCTTCAAACCAGTGAACATGATGCTGACGCTCAACCGCTGGCTGAAGGTGCCGCTGTGCATCGGCATCTCTCATGGTTTTGGCGAGTACGACCGCTTTTACCGGCGCCGCCAGACCCAGCGCCTGATTGATCGGCACTGGCGTTTTGTCGGGGTCTCGCCGGCGGTCAAACAATACCTGCTGGACTGCAAGTGCGGTTTTACCGACCAGAACACCTACGCGATCACTAATGCCATCGACATCGAACAGGCTGAAGGCTTGCAGCACAGCCGCGAGCGCGCCCGTGAATTGTTGGGTATTGATCCGTCGGTGCGCCTGATTGGCGCGCTGGGGCGGCTGGTGCCGATCAAGGGCCACACTTACTTGTTGCAGGCGTTTGCCGCGCTCAAGGACAAATACCCGAATACCCAATTGGCGATCATCGGCGCCGGCCGCGAAGAAGCGAAACTCGCCGCCGAGATCGAGCGCCTGGGCCTCAGCGGCCGCGCGCATTTGCTCGGTTTCAAGGAAATCGCCTTGCAGTACATTCGCGCCTTCGATGTCTGGACCATGCCGTCGCTGGCCGAAGGCCTGGGCCTGGCGCTGCTTGAAGGCATGAGCGGGCACTTGCCGGTGATTGCTTCGAACGTGCCGGCCATGCTGCCGCTGATCGAAGGCGCCGGTGGCCTGGCGATTACGCCCAAAGACGTGCCGAGCCTGATTGCCGCGCTGGATACCTACCTCGCGCTGCCCGACGACGAGCTCAAGGCCAAAGGCGAGCAGGCGTTCCGTTATCTGCAAACCGAACACGACATCGAGGTGTTCCGCCAGGAATACCTGAACCTGATTGAATCCGGCCTGGAACAGGCCCGCAAGGAACACAAATGAGCGACGCGCAACCTATCGTCACGGTCATCATCGCGTCGTATAACCACGAACGCTATATCGAGGAAAGCATCCTCAGCGTGGTCAACCAGACCTACTCGAACATCGAGTTGCTGGTGGTCGATGACGGCTCCAGGGATGGCAGCGTCGAGCGCATCAAAGCGTTGCAGGCGCAGCACGGTTTCGATTTTCGGGTGCAGGAAAATCAGGGCCTGACCAACACGCTCAACGGCGCGATTGCGCGCTCAACGGGCAGCCTGATCGTGCCGTTCGGCTCCGATGACATCATGATGCCGGAGCGTATTGCCACGCAGGTCGCGTACATGGACGGCAAGCCGGAAGTGGGGATTTGCGCCGGCAACATCGAGCTGATCGACGCCGACGGCAATCTCTACCCGGAGAAGCGTCAGCGCCGCGACGTGCCATTCCGGCGCCTGGACTTCGAGGACATGTTCCTTGAACGCAAACCGTATCCGCCGGCCCCGACCCTGATGATTCGCCGTGAGGCGCTGGACAAGGTCGGCGGCTTCGATCCGAATATTCGCCTGGAAGATTTGCTGATCGAGCTGAAGGTGACTCACGCCGGTTATTTCATCGATGGCCTGAACGTGTTGATGGCGCGCTATCGCAAGCACGCCACCAACTCCTACAAGAATCACCGCTTCATGATCGATAACATTCTGCGCACGTACGCGCTGTTCAGCGATCACCCGTTGTATGAGCACGTACGCTGCAAGTTCCTCAGTTCGATGTTCCTCAAAGCCGCCAGTCGCGACCGCAAACTGGCGCGCGAACTGCTGGCGCAGATCCCGTTCAAGTCGTGGAACAAGAAAACCTGGCGCGGCTTGGGACGTCTGTATTTTTCGCCGCTGGAAAAAGACTGAGCACCGCTGCGATCAGGGCAGCGGTGTCGAATGAAGCGGTAGGAAGTGGAGCGCGTTGGCGCGCTCCACCGATCAGCTGACCTGGGCCGTGGCGCTGTCCGCCAGCACTTGTTTGTGCAGTCTGTTCACGGCTGCTTGCGAGGCGGTCACGCCATAACCTTGCAGCAACGCCTGGAAATGATCCTCGAACAACCAGCGTCGGTCGGCGGTGTAGCGCTGCATATGGCGCAGGTTGCGCTGGCGCAATGACAGGCTCAGCGCCGACGGGTAGAGACGCAGGTCGGCGACATCGATCAGGCCGAATTCACCGTCCTCCAGCACCAATACATTGCCCAGATGCAGCGAGCGGAAATACACACCGCGCTCGTGCAACTGCGCCATGAATTTGCCGAAGCGTTCCACCAATGCCTGGCGCACGTCCGGCGCGGTGATTGCTTGCAGCACCTGACGCAGCGTATTGCCCGGCAGCGGCGTGTAATGTACGGCGCTGCTGCCGTCATCGAGGCGATACAGGTCGAGGATCTGTGGCGTCGGGAAACCCAGTTCACGCAAGCGCTCACTGTTGACGGCGAAGCGTTCGGAGTAGGAATTGAAGCTGCCCGAGGTGTACCAGCGGCGAGCGCGGAACAGCTTGAGGAAACTGCCATCCTCCAGGCGCAGGACTTTGGGGCCGAGGCCGTCTTCTTCAATCACCCGCGCGTTGGCGGATAACGACTGGAAGGCCGGCTGCGAGAATTTCTTGATCGACATCGCGAGCAAGCGGCCCGCGCGCTGGTTGATGCTCAGCGCGGCGATCAGCGCCAGCGGAATCCACAACAGGAACCAGTGCTCCTTGGGCCGCGAGATAATCCCACCGCCCTCAGTCAGGCCCGCGCCGATGCCGAAAATCATCCACGTCGAGGCAATGATGAACAGCGGTTGTACGCGATGGCGCCAGCTGCACAGCAGGGCGCAGGCCTGGAAGAACAGCCACGGGAGAAGACCGAGAATTCCGACGTAATAAAGCACACCCAAGGCAAAGCTGTGCGGCTCTGAAAGCAAGTAGCCCACGCCCGGATCGACGCTCAGGCTGGCGTCGTAGCCATGGCCGATCCATGGGTGTTCAGCAATTTTCTGCAGGACGATCTGCCAGATCTGCAGACGGTACGAATACCCGCGCTCGAAAATCATGTCGGAGAAAAACATCAACACTGCCGCACCACTGGCAAGCAGGACGCCGAGCAGCACCACGGAGCGGCGATTCCAGCAAGTGAAGCTCAGCCACAGCGCGGCCAGTGTCAGCGCCACCAGTGGTGTCCGCGAACCGGTCGCGATCACCGCCGTCAGCATGATCAACACTGCCGGAATACTCAGCAAAAGTATCTGCGGGCGCTTGCAGGTCATGCTCAAACTGAGCCAGTACGCACAGAAAAACCCGAACAGATGCGAGCTCAGCAATGGATTGTCGAACGCGCCGCCACCGATCAGCCGCGCACCTGGCGTGTAGATCTGGGCAAACATGTAGAGGTTATAAATCGATGCGGTCAGCCCGACGATGGCGGCGCCGAACAGCAACGGTTGTACGATTTCGGTGCGATAGCGGACCAGCAGATAACACCCGGCGAAGAGCATCAGCGTGTGCAGCGGCGCCTTGAATTTACCGGCAAATCGTTCATCGCCCGGGCCCCAGAGCAGGCTGAACATGGCCCACCCGGCGAACACCAGCATCGCGATAAAGATCGGCTCGCGCAGCAACTGCTTGAGCTCACGCGGGCGCAGGCACAGTGCTATCAGCGAGGGAATGCTGAACAAGCCGTAGTAAAACTTGTGCAGCAGACTGCGATCCGGCAGGAAGAACAGCGAGCACAGAAGCAAGAAATAACCTGCTGGAAGCATCCACAGGCAAATGAAATCGAATATTCGATTGGAAGAGCTGTTTAAACCGCTGAATTGCATGCTGGGAAATTCAATCCTGGAAGTTGATCGGCCGTTCTGGTGATGGCTATCTGATACTGTTTGAACCGTCTAACAATAACAGCCTTTATGCGTTTGCCAGAACCCCGAAGAAGCTGTGCTAAAGTCAGCGTCCTTTTTATCGACAATCGCGTGATATGACCGACTCCAGTCTCTCCGCAAGCCCATCGAGCTTGAAAATCTACTTCCGCCTGCTCGGCTATGTCCGGCCGTACATCAGTCTGTTCCTGATCAGCATTGTCGGCTTTCTGATTTTTGCTTCGACGCAGCCGATGCTCGGCTACATTCTGAAGTACTTCGTCGATGGCCTGTCCAATCCGCAAGCGGTGCTGTTTCCGAGCGTTCCTTACCTGCGTGACCTGCAACTGCTGCAAGCGGTGCCGCTGCTGATCATTGTGATTGCGGCGTGGCAAGGTCTGGGTTCCTTTCTGGGCAACTACTTCCTGGCCAAGGTTTCTCTCGGGTTGGTCCACGACCTGCGCGTGCAGTTGTTCAACAACCTGCTGGTATTGCCCAATCGATATTTCGACAAGCATAACTCGGGTCATCTGATTTCGCGTATCACCTTCAACGTGACCATGGTCACCGGGGCGGCGACAGATGCGATCAAGGTCGTAATTCGCGAAGGCATGACGGTGATTTTCCTGTTCGCCTCGTTGCTGTTCATGAACTGGAAGCTGACGCTGGTCATGATCGCGATCCTGCCGCTGATCGCCGTGATGGTGAGCACCGCGAGCAAGAAATTCCGCAAGCAGAGCAAGAAAATCCAGGTCGCCATGGGTGACGTGACGCACGTGTCTTCGGAAACCATTCAGGGCTATCGCGTGGTGCGCAGCTTCGGTGGTGAAGTCTACGAGCAGAAGCGTTTCCTCAAGGCCAGCCAGGGCAACACTGACAAGCAACTGCGCATGACCCGCACCGGCGCGATCTACACGCCGCTGCTGCAACTGGTGATCTACAGCGCCATGGCGGTGCTGATGTTCCTCGTGTTGTACCTGCGCGGCGACGCTTCGGCGGGTGACATGATTGCCTACATCACCTTGGCCGGCCTGCTGCCCAAGCCGATCCGCCAGTTGTCCGAAGTCAGCTCGACCATCCAGAAAGGCGTGGCCGGCGCGGAAAGCATTTTCGAACAACTGGACGTCGCGCCAGAGGTCGATACCGGCACCATCGAGCGCGATGCGGTCAGCGGTCGCCTGGACGTGCGCAACCTCAGCTTCACCTACCCGGACACCGATCGTCAGGTGCTCAACGACATCAGTTTCTCGGTCGAACCGGGGCAGATGGTCGCGCTGGTCGGGCGTTCGGGCAGCGGCAAGTCGACGCTGGCCAACCTGATTCCACGCTTCTATCACCACGACAAAGGCGAGATCCTCATCGATGGCGTCGAAGTGGAGCAGTACAAACTGTTGAACCTGCGCAAGCACATCGCCCAGGTCACTCAGCACGTCACGCTGTTCAGCGACACCGTGGCCAACAACATTGCTTATGGCGACTTGGCTGGCGCGCCGCGTGAAGACATTGAGAAAGCGGCGAAAGACGCTTACGCCATGGACTTCATCGCCCAGTTGCCCGAAGGCCTGGACACGCAGGTCGGCGAAAACGGTGTGCTGCTTTCCGGCGGTCAGCGCCAGCGTCTGGCGATTGCCCGGGCCCTGCTGAAAAACGCGCCATTGCTGATTCTTGACGAGGCGACTTCGGCGCTGGATACCGAATCGGAGCGGCACATTCAGGCGGCGCTGGATCACGTCATGAAGGGCCGGACCACGTTGGTAATCGCCCACCGTTTGTCGACCATCGAGAAGGCCGATCTGATTCTGGTCATGGACCAGGGCAAGATCGTCGAGCGCGGCACGCATGCCGAACTGCTGGCGCAGAACGGCTATTACGCACGCTTGAACGCCATGGGCCTGGATGCCCCGGCGCAAGACATGGCCTGAGCCCGTTGACGGCTATTTAGCCGTCGCGGTCGAATAAAATCGCAGCCTGAGGTTTTCGAACCATTACAGGCTGCGATTTTTTGCTTTGGTGTCCCTCAATTGTGCCTCGCGCCAGCCATGCCCCAACCCTGTGCTAATATCCCGCCCTTGTTCATTTTGTATGTGGGTTGCTCCATGAAGTTGTCCATGCCGCGATTCGATCAAGCCCCTGTATTGGTGGTCGGCGATGTCATGCTCGACCGTTACTGGCATGGTGGTACCTCACGGATTTCCCCTGAGGCGCCGGTACCGGTGGTGAAGGTCGAACAAATCGAGGACCGCCCCGGCGGTGCCGCCAACGTTGCACTCAACATCGCTGCACTGGGTGCGCCGGCCTCGCTGGTTGGCGTCACCGGCGACGATGAAGCCGCCGACAGCCTGGCCAATAGCCTCGAAGGCGCTGGCGTGCGCGCGTTGTTTCAGCGCATTGCGCACCAGCCGACCATCGTCAAGTTGCGGGTCATGAGTCGTCACCAGCAACTGCTGCGGATCGACTTTGAAGAACCGTTCGCCACTGACGCTCTGGCGCTGGGCGAGCAGGTCGACGAATTGCTGGAAGGCATCAAAGTGCTGGTGCTCTCGGATTACGGCAAAGGTGCGTTGAAAAACCATCAGGTGCTGATCCAGGCCGCCCGTGCCCGTGGCATTCCGGTGCTGGCCGACCCAAAGGGCAAGGATTTCTCGATTTACCGTGGTGCGAGCCTGATCACCCCGAACCTCAGCGAGTTCGAAGCCATCGTCGGCGGTTGCGCCGATGAGCACGAGCTGGTGAGCAAGGGCGCGACGCTGATGCACGATCTTGACCTCGGCGCCTTGCTCGTGACCCGTGGCGAACATGGCATGACCCTGTTGCGCCCGGATCATCCGGCGCTGCACTTGCCGGCGCGTGCGCGTGAAGTGTTTGATGTCACCGGTGCCGGCGACACGGTAATTTCGACGTTGGCTGCGGCGATTGCCGCTGGCGAAGAACTGCCCCACGCGGTGGCGCTGGCCAACCTGGCAGCGGGTATCGTCGTCGGCAAGCTCGGTACGGCGTGCATCAGTGCTCCGGAACTGCGCCGCGCGATTCAGCGTGAAGAAGGTTCCGAGCGTGGTGTGCTGGGTCTGGAGCAACTGTTGCTGGCGGTCGACGATGCGCGTGCGCACAAAGAGCGGATTGTCTTCACCAACGGCTGCTTCGATATCCTGCATGCCGGGCACGTGACCTACCTCGAACAGGCGCGCGCTCAGGGCGATCGCTTGATTGTCGCGGTCAATGACGACGCCTCGGTGAGCCGCCTGAAAGGGCCGGGTCGGCCGATCAACAGTGTCGACCGGCGCATGGCCGTATTGGCCGGGTTGGGCGCGGTGGACTGGGTGATCAGTTTTGCTGAAGGCACACCGGAAAACCTCCTGCGCGAGGTCAAGCCGGACGTGTTGGTGAAGGGCGGCGACTACGGGATCGACCAGGTTGTCGGTGCTGACATCGTCAGCGCTTACGGCGGTACCGTTAAAGTGTTGGGGCTGGTTGAAAACAGCTCGACGACTGCGATTGTCGAGAAAATTCGCAGCCATTAATCAAGATTAACGACACCCGTTTCATACAGTGTATGAACGGGTTTTTTTGTGAGGATCACCGTCCAGATGCTATCGGCCGGTATTTAACCTAATGTTTCTAAGCTTTTGTCCCGTGGTAACCGATTTATGAAAGTAATGCTCCTGGTGATGGACGAGCAGCGCGTCATTCTGGATCGCCTGTATGAACTCGTGCAGCAAAACTGCGACGAGTGCGTCATCTATCGCCTGAGCAAAAAGCAGCAGATGAACCTGGGGCCGTTTCTCGCATCGGTCCATTACCAGACCTTTGACCGGGTGGTGATTTTCTCCCGGGTCAAACGCCTGGTGCCTCAACTGCGTGTCTTGAAGTGTATCCCCGGGCTGATTTTTCTCGAGCATGACGCTTATCAGAACTACATGCCCGAGAGTAAGTACATGGGCGTTTACTCGCGGTTGTATGGCCGTTTGCCGAGTTCTCGTGCGCTGGTTTCCGGGGCTGTGGTGGCGCGTCGGCTGAAGGCTGAACAGATCGACGCGGTGTTCGTTTCCAAGGGTTATGACGAACAGATGCTGCACAACACCGGCACCGAGCGCGACATTCCGGTGGGTTTTCTCGGCAGCCTGAAAAGTACCGAATATTCGCAGCGCAAGGCGTTGCTCGAGGCTCTTTCGCGGCGTACCGGAATGCTGGTGACGCGGACCAAGTCCGGCACCGAATACCTGCAAATGCTCAACCGCATCAAGATCTTTGTCAGTGCCGATATCGGCATGAACGAGTTCATGATCAAAAACTTTGAAGCCATGGCCTGCGGCTGCGTCTTGCTGGCCTGGAGTCAGGGCGAAGAGGACCAGTTGCTGGGTTTCCGTGATATGTACAACACGGTTTTCTACCGCTCTGAAGATGAAGCCGTGGAAAAACTCGAGTTGCTGCAGAACGACCCTGAACTGACGGCGCGCATCGCCAGCAACGGCCAGGCGTTCGCCGAGAGCCAGTACTCGTTCGCCCGCGTCGGTCGCGCCCTGGCTACTGAAATTCAGCGGGAAATGCGCCCGTGGCAGCCGCCTTCAGCGTTCACGCGGTTTTGGGTCAAGCTGCGCTACGGCATGCAGGTGCCGCAGCCGTCATGAACAAGCAACCGTCGCCTGCGGCTGAAACCCTGGCGCTGGACGCGCTGCCCGGTGGTTATCAATCCATTGAAAATGGCATGCCGCCGGCGCTCAAAGAGTGCCTGCGCAAAGCCGCGCGAGTGGTGCTTGTTGCCAATAATCCAGCGATCACCCAAGCCGATTTTCAGGCGCTGAACATCGGCGCGGATGACGTCGTCGTCAGCTTCAACACGTGTGTGCTCGCACCGCTGCTGAGCCCGCACAGCGTGAATCTGTTTGTGCATGGCTTCAACGCGCCGGACGCGTATTTTTTCGGCCTGCCGTATGGCCCCGAAGTGCAGCGGCTGTTCGCGCAGAACCCGGCGCGGTGTTTCACCATGCTGGTCGGCTGCACCGGCGAGATGTGCCCATTGCCGTCAGTGGCGCTGTATTGGGAGCGTATTCCGCTGCCGCCCTTGTGGAACTACCCGGTCGATCGTCCGGGCGGCAAGCGTTACGTCGGCCCGACTACCGGCTTCAACGCGCTGGTACTGCTCGACTGGCTGCGCGGACACGCGGGTTACAGCTATCAGCTGATGACGCTGGGTTTCTCCAACGAAGCCGGCAAGCGCTGGGGCGGGCATGCCTGGGATTACGAGCGCGAATGGCTGCAACAAGCGGACGTCATCGTCACACCGCTGCGCCGTCGCAGTTGGTGGCAGAAACTGTTTAATCGCCAGTGATTACTGATCAACTTTCAAGGGGTGCTGTCGAGTGTTGAATATTGCGG
Source organism: Pseudomonas prosekii (assembly GCF_900105155.1). Lineage (NCBI taxonomy): Bacteria > Pseudomonadati > Pseudomonadota > Gammaproteobacteria > Pseudomonadales > Pseudomonadaceae > Pseudomonas > Pseudomonas prosekii. Next base: position 2,203,857 of record NZ_LT629762.1, on the reverse strand, counting down.
TGACTTTTTTTGGTATCCCGAGAAATTCGCAAATCTGCTTTCCATCGATTCAAGCAAACGTCCTTGCGCAACTGCCTGCCGACAGCAACGTGAAGTGCTTCTACCATTTGTACAAAATCGACGAAGTGCAGAACTCGCGTTCCGGTGAACAGGGTTTGTTGGCGGCCGACAATTACGCGCCGTTCGAAACCATGACCGGTCGGCTCGACTCCACCGACGGCGTGCTGGAGCGCTGGGATTTTGAGCAAGTGAAAGCGCTCGGCGATACTTGGGCGGATGATTTCGCCTCGCTGAGAAACCTGATTTATCAGCTCAATTCGCTGCACGAAGTGACGACGATGATGGAGTCGTTCAAACCCGATTTCGTCGTGTTCGTGCGCCCGGACAACTTCTTCCACACCGCGCTGCCGACCTACGTGTTCCAGCAACCCGAGGCGCGGCGCTTGAACGCTTACATTCCGGACTGGCAGTGGTGGGGCGGTTTGAATGATCGGTTCGCCATTTGTGGTCGCAGCACTTATGTCGCGTACGGCAAACGGATCGAGCGGATTTTCGATTTCAGCAAAGCCACCGGGCGCAAGTTGCATTCCGAACGTCTGCTCAAGTTCGCCCTGCAACAGGCTGGAGCGAAGATTTGCACCGTGCCGACCCAGGCATCGCGCGTGCGGATCAGCGGCGCATTTGCCGAGGAATCGTTTTCACCCAAGCGCGGCATGGGCAAACGCGAGAATCGTTATTTCCATTTTTTTGCGCGGTTGCGCACGCTGATCGACAAGCGCCGCGCAGGCTAGAACGGGCCTGCGCCGCCACTCAAATGTCACGGTTCCTTGCGTAGACTGCCGCGAACCAGCCGCACCAGACGCAGGGCCTTGACGCTGAGTTTCTTCAAGCCGCGTCGAGGTGCCTTCGGCGCTTCCAGCCCTTGCTGCACCACCCAGTCCTTCCAACGGATCCGCTCTTCGCGCACGGTCCAGCCTTCCTGAATCGCAAAACTCTCCGCCAGATACAGCCCACGAGTGCTGGCCGGGATCAGCTTGTCGCGCTTGAGCGTGTACAGCTCGGGCAGCGGCACGCCTTCTTCCAGCGGCATCAAATACAGGTCCGGGCGCTTGCGATCGAGGCGCGCGACCAGTTGATCGCCTTCAAGTCGTTCGTCGACATGAAACAGGCTCAGCGATTTGGCTTCCTTGGGTACGTCGAGGCGCAAGTCGTAGATCAATTGCAGCGATGCCGTGGGCAAATGCACGTAGGCGCGCGGGCGTTCGATCAACTGCAAATTGGCGCTGCGCACGGGGCGCGCCGCGCCGGACAGCGGCGTCAGGCGAAAGGGCAGCGCCTCGCGATAATGCAGCGCGGACGAGTAGGGCGCCGGCAGCCACGTGTCGTTGAAACGCCCGCCGAGCCAGCCTTCCGGGGTCTCCAGCAAACACTCTTCGGCAATCTCCTGGATTGCCGTGTGCAGTGGCAGGTTCAGCTCATGCGCGGGCACGTAACCGGAAATCAGCTTGAGCACCACGTCGCCGCGATCTTGCCGACGCTGGCGCACCAGCACCCAATAATCACGATTCTGCCAATGCAGGGTCAGGCGCACCGAAACCCCGAGGTTGGCCAGTTCCAGGGCAAAACGTTCGTTGTCGGGCACCGTGACCGGGCGGCGGCGTTGCAGGGTCTGGGAGAAATTCAGCGGCATCCCGACGCTTTGATAGCTCAGGCCTTCGGGCGTCGCTTCGACGAATAACGGCAGGGTCTTGAAGTTGCTCGGGTTCTTTCTAATGAGCGTACGCGGCATGTCGGCTCCTGCTTAAGGCCGCGTCGGCGGCATCAGTTTCTACGTAGGACCTTGGCAACGGTCGCGACGTTATGGGCGAGGTGCAGCGGATTGATGGTCCCGACAATAGCACTGGCAACACCCGGATGTTCAAACAACAACTCGAAGCTGGCTTGCACGGCGTCGACGCCGGGGCTGAGGATGACGTGGCCGCTGGCGAGGGCTTTTTTCACCAGGATCGCTTTGCCATGCGCAGCAGCATAGTCAATGACGGCTTTCTCGCCCTGTTCGTTCAAATTGTAGGTGACCATCGCGCAATCGCCCTGTTCCAGAGCCTTCAAGCCGCCCTCGACGGTTTTTCCGGAAAAGCCGAATCCGCGAATTTTGCCTTCCTGTTTCAGCGCCGCGAGCGTTGCATAGACCTCGCTGTCGTTGAGAATCGCCAAGTCGTTGCCGTCGGAATGCACCAGCACCAGGTCGATAAAATCCGTTTCCAGACGTTGCAGGCTGCGCTCAACCGACAGCCGCGTATGGGCGGCGCTGAAGTCGTGGCTCGACTGGCCATCGGCGAACTCTTCGCCGACCTTGCTGACGATCACCCAGTCCTGGCGCTGGCCGCGCAGCAACGGGCCGAGGCGTTCTTCGCTGTGGCCATAGGCGGGCGCGGTGTCGATCAGGTTGATGCCAATGTTGCGCGCCATTTGCAGGAGCATTCGCGCTTCTTCGTCGCCGGGAATCTGAAAGCCGTTGGGGTATTTCACCCCTTGGTCGCGGCCCAGTTTCACCGTGCCCAGGCCCAGCGGCGAAACCGTCAGGCCGGTGCTGCCCAAGGGGCGATGCAAGTCGTGCAGAGTTGGTTGGCTCATGGCAGCAATTGGTCCCAGGCAGGAACGCCCATCGGTGGTTTTGGCAGCTCGGGCAGCGGTTGTGCCGGGCCGGGCTGGATGTTGTCGCGGGCGAGGCTGGCGATTACGCGGTCGGCGAAGTCCGGCGCCAAGGCCAGTTTGGTCGGCCAACCGACCAGCAATTTGCCTTGCTCGGCGAGGAACGCGTTGTCCGGGCGGGTCAGGCCCGATTGCAACGGCTCGGCGCGGTCGACGCGCAGGGTCGCCCATCGCGCAGTGCTGAGGTCGATCCACGGCAGCAATTGGCCAAGTTCTTTTTGCGCGGTGGCAATTTGTTCGGCAGGTTCGCGGGCCACGCCCTCGGCTTCGGCAATGTCGCCGCCCAGGTACCAGACCCATTGGCCATCGGCCGCCGGATGGGTGGTCACGGTGATGCGCGGTTTGGTGCCGCCGCCCAGGCAGTGGGCGTACAGCGGTTTCAGGCTCGGGCCTTTGGCGATGATCATGTGCAACGGCCGGCGCTGCATGGCCGGGTTGCTCAGGCCCAATGCTTCGAGCAGCCCGGCAGTGCCGGCGCCAGCGCTGAGGACGATGCGCTGGGCGCGGATTTCACGGCCATCGACTTTCAGCCCGACCAGCAAACCGGCCTCCAGCAAAGGCTCGATCACTTGCCCGGCGAGCAAGCCGTCGCCGGCCAGATCGGCGAGGCGCTGAATCAGGCTCGGCACGTCGATCACCAGTTCGGCCAAGCGGTAGACCTTGCCTTTGAAGCGCTTGTCTTGCAGCGCTGGCGGCAGTTGCTCGCCTTTGACCTGATCAACGCGGCCACGCACGGCTTTACTGGCGAAGAAACTGGTGAGGTTGCCGGCGATCGTGCCGGGCGACCACAGGTAATGGGCTTCGGAGAGCAGGCGCACGCCGCTGAGGTCGAGTTCGCCGTCACCGGCCAGCGCCTCGCGCCAGCGTCGCGGCATGTCGGCGATGGCTTCCGAAGCGCCGGTCAGCGCACCGTGCAGCGCGTATTTGGCGCCGCCGTGGATGATGCCCTGGGACTTAACGCTCTGCCCGCCGCCGAGGGTGGCGCTTTCCACCAGCACGGTCGAAAAACCCTGGCGGCGCAGGCGCGCATTCAGCCAGAGGCCGGCGACACCAGCGCCGACAATCAGAACGTCGGTGGAAATAACGGATGGCATGCTGACCTCAGTGTTCAAGACGAGGGCGCAGTATACAGATTCATGCCGAACGCAAACCTTGTAGCAGCTGCCGAAGGCTGCGTTCGAGGACGCAGTCCTCGCCCTCGGTCTTTCTGAAGAATCGCGTCATCAAGGTTAACGACGACTTCGCAGCCGAACGCAAACCTTGTAGCAGCTGCCGAAGGCTGCGTTCGAGGACGAAGTCCTCGCCCTCGGTCTGTCTGCAGAATCGCGTTATCAGAGTCAACGACTGCTTCGCAGCCGGACGCAGCCTGCGGCAGCTGCTACACGTACGTCAGTGGCCGGCGGTTTTCGAGAAGAGTTGGATGACCACGACGCCCAGTACGATCAGCGCCATCCCGAGCATCGCTGGCACGTCGAGTTTCTGCCCGTAGATAAACAGTGCCGCGACGCTGACCATCACAATTCCCATGCCGGCCCACACCGCGTACGCCACGCCCACCGGCACGCTGCGCACCACCAGCGTGAGCATCCAGAACGCGATGCCGTAGCCGACGATCACCAGGGTCAGCGGCAGTGGCGTGCTGAAACCCTTGACCGCTTTCATCGAAACAGTGGCAATCACTTCGGCGCAAATGGCGATGGCCAGGTAGTAGTAAGCGGTCATGGGTAAATCCTCATCTGAAGTGCTGCTTTCTGGTCCGGCATTTTAGAGATTCCACAGATGCGGTAAAGTCATTACCTATCGGCTGTGGAGATAGGTTGGGCGATGAACATTCAATGGAATCTTGAGCAACTGCGCCTGTTCGTCAGCGTAGCGGAGCAGCGCTCGTTCTCGGCAGTGGCCCGGGAGCAGCGCAAGGCGCAATCGGCGGTCAGCAGTTCGATTGCGCTGCTGGAGGAAGATTTGGGCGTGAGCCTGTTTGACCGCAGCAGCGGCCGCCAACCCAGGCTCACCGAGGCCGGCAATGCCTTGCTCGAAGAGGCGCGCGAAGTGCTGCGCCAATGCGAGCGCCTCAACGGTCGGGCGCTGGCGATGATGCGCGGCCAGGAAGCGCGGCTGCGGGTGGCGCAGGATGAGGCGATGCCTTATCAGCCGATCATCGAAAGTTTTGAAGCGCTGGCGGACAAATTCCCCAGCATCGAAGTGCAACTGACCAGCGCCGCGCAGGGCGATGTGGCGCGCAAACTGGTCGAGCGCCGCGCCGACCTGGGTTTGCTGTTTTTCCACGATCAGATCCCCGAAGCGCTGGAGCGGCGGGTGCTGGGCAGCGTCGAAATGGTCACCGTGTGCGGCAAGGGTCATCCGTTGGCGAGCATGGCCGAAGTCGATTGCCAGCAACTGGCGCGGCATCGGCAGTTGCTGATGTCCACCGAATCCAGCGTCTACCCCGGCAGCGAGCCGGCGAGCCCGCAAGTCTGGCGCGCCGACAGTTTTTACGTGATGGCCGAATGGCTGGTGCGCGGCCTCGGCTGGGCGTGGCTGCCGCGCCACGTCGTGCAATACCCGACGTATCAAAATCAGATGGTCGAACTGGTCAGCGAATGGACCCCGCCAGCGCTGGTGGTCGAGCTGGTGTGGCGCCGCGACGAGCCACTCGGCCCGGCCGCGCGTTGGTTGGCAGAACGTTTTGCCGTGCACTTGCAGGCGATCGGCTTAAAAACCGATAAACTCCGCCGCCATGAATAGAACTCTCTACACCGCGCTGTTTTACCTGGGGCTGCCATTGGTAGCGATTCGGCTATGGCTGCGGGCGCGCAAGGCGCCGGCGTACGCCAAACGCATTGGCGAGCGCTTCTCTTATGGCTTGCCGACGATGCAGCCCGGCGGCATTTGGGTGCACGCCGTGTCCGTGGGCGAAAGCATCGCCGCCGCGCCGATGATCCGCGCGCTGCTGCAGCGCTACCCGACGCTGCCGATTACCGTGACCTGCATGACGCCGACCGGGTCCGAACGCATTCAGGCCTTGTTCGCCAATGAACCACGCATCCAGCACTGCTATTTGCCTTACGACTTGCCGTGCGCGGCGGCGCGGTTCCTCGATCGGGTGCAGCCGAAACTCGCCGTGATTATGGAAACCGAGCTGTGGCCCAACCACATCCATCAATGCGCCAAACGCGGGATTCCGGTGGCGCTGGCCAATGCGCGATTGTCCGAGCGCTCGGCCAAAGGCTATGGCCGTTTTCACAAACTCACCGCGCCGATGCTTGCCGAAATGAGTCTGTTTGCGGTGCAAACCGAGGCCGAGGCGCAGCGCTTCCGTGATCTCGGCGCGCGTCCGCAAACCGTCGAGGTGACTGGCTCGATCAAGTTCGACCTGACCATCGACCCAGCGTTGTTGCAACGCGCCGCCGAACTGCGCGGCCAGTGGCAAGCGCAGGAGCGCCCGGTGTGGATCGCCGCCAGCACTCACGAAGGTGAAGACGAAGTGGTGCTGGCGGCGCATCGTCAATTGCTCGCCAATCACCCCGACGCGTTGCTGATTCTGGTGCCGCGCCATCCGGAGCGTTTCAACTCGGTGTTCGAACTGTGCAAACAGCAGGGTTTTGCCACGGTGCGCCGTTCACTGGCCGAACCGGTGACCGCCGACACGTCGGTGCTGCTGGGCGACACCATGGGCGAATTGCTGTTTCTTTACGCGCTGGCCGACAGCGCGTTTGTCGGCGGCAGTCTGGTGCCGAATGGCGGGCATAACTTGCTGGAGCCAGCAGCGCTGGCGAAACCGGTGCTGAGCGGACCGCACCTGTTCAACTTCCTCGAAATCGCCGCGCAACTGCGCAGCGCCGGGGCGTTGGCCGAGGTCGAGGACGCCGAAGGTTTGGCAGTGGAGGTGCAGCGTCTGTTCGAATTGCCGCGCGATGCGCAGCGGATGGCGGAGGCGGGATTGAACGTGATGCGGCGCAATCAGGGTGCGTTGCAGCGGTTGCTGGATGGGTTGGGGCGGTTGCTCGATCGCTAATTTGTAGGAGCAAGGCTTGCCCGCGATGGATCCTTAAGATCGCCATCGCGGGCAAGCCATGCTCCTGCAAAGGTTAGCGCTGATTCCGTAGGAGCAAAGCTTGCTCGCGATAGCGGTTTCAAGGACGCCATCGCGGGCAAGCCATGCGCTTACTGGCCAGGCCGGGCCTTGAGCTGCTCGGCCGCAGCCTTCGCTAGGTCCGGTGGCAGGAAGTCTTTGTCCGGGTTGTAGTCAGCTTTCAGATAACGCGACAAATCCTGCAAATCCCCCGGGTTCAACGTGCCTGCCGCTTGCTTCAAACGCAGGTTGTCGAGGATGTAGTCGTAACGCGTGTTGTTGTAGTTGCGCACCGAGGTGTAGAGCTGACGCTGTGCGTCGAGCACGTCGACGATGTTGCGTGTGCCGACCTGATAACCGATTTCGGTGGCTTCCACCGCGCTCTGGTTGGAGATGATCGACTGCTTGCGCGCCTGCACCTGCTCGACGTCGGTGTTGACCGCGCGGTGCAGGTTGCGGGTGTTTTCCACGACTTGCCGGCGCAGGCCTTCGCGCTGCTGCTCGGACTGGTCGAGGCGCGCGTAAGACTCGCGCACCTGCGAGTTGATCAGGCCGCCGCTGTAGATCGGGATGTTCACTTGCAGGCCGACCGTGGTCTGCTCGACGTTGCCGCCATACGGCTGGCCAAACGCGCTCGGGTTGCTGAAACCCAGCGCATCGTTGTCACCCTTTTCGTATTTCGCCACCGCATCGAGGGTCGGCGCGTGGCCGGCCTTGCGTTGCTTGAGGGTTTCTTCAGCGGCGCTCACCGCGTAGTTGCTGGCGAGCAAATTGAGGTTCTGTTTCGCCGCGGTTTCGACCCAGGCCTTGGCGTCGTTCGGCGCCGGCGGCAGGATCGGCAACGTGTGGACGATGCCCTGAATCGAGTTGTACTGGCGGTTGGTCAGCGTGATCAACGCTTCAAACGCGTCATCCACCTGACGTTGCGCGAGGATCCGGTTGGCCCGCGCAGTGTCGTAGCTGGCTTGCGATTGCAGCACGTCGGTCTTGTCCGAGAGGCCGACATCGAAGCGCTCGTTGGACTGGTCGAGCTGGCGTTTGAACGCCGCTTCTTCAGCCTTGGTCGAGGCCAGATTGTCTTGGCTGCGCAGCACGTTGAAATAGCTTTCCGCCGATTGCAGGATCAGATTCTGCTCGGTCGCCGAGAGTTGCAGCGCGGCTTGTTCGTTGACGTCCTTGGCCGCCTGGAACTGGAACCAGCGATCGGCGCGAAACAGTGGCTGGGCCAAAGTCGCCTGATAAGAGTGAGCATCGCGGGTGGCGGTGCCGGACGGCTGATCGAGCTGGGTGCGCACCGAGCTCAGATTCGCCCCGCCCGACAGGTTCGGCAGCAATCCGGCGCGCGCCTGCGGCACGACTTCTTTCTGGGCGCCATATTGGGCGCGGGCGGCGGCGAGGTCGGCGTTGTTATCCACCGCTTCCTGATAAACGCTCACCAGGTCGGTTTTGGTGGATAAGGGCGCCTCAGCGGCCCAGGCCATTCCATTGGAAGCACAAGACACGGCAAGGGCCAGTGAGAGTTTGCGCAGCATGCGGCCATCCCTAAAAAATTACGCTGATAATTTGAGCGCCAAAGGTACGGCGCGCTCCGCGCACGGTCAAGGCGTGGCGCAGCGTAGCGAGTGTAGATGGGCGCACGTTCGGCAACAATCCTGTAATCACGCCATTTATCATGCGGTTCGCACCGGGGTTGGCGTTCTTTGCCGGTTGTGTCTAGACTGGCCGGGTTCTTGTCGGGGTGCCTTGCTATGAGGCTGAGATCGAATAATTTCGGATCCCGTTGAACCTGATCAGGTTAACGCCTGCGTAGGGAACAAGATTTCTCGTCACCCGGCGAGTCCTCTTGTGCTTCGTCCGGGATGTTGTTCGACAATCGACAATCGATTTTCGACTGCCCTCGAGCACTGAGCACAGCACCAACAGCATTTTCATCGCTGATTGGTCGCGTCCATTCGTTACAGGTTCGCTCCGACAAAAATCCACTGCTGGATGCTGTCTGGAGAGCCCGTGATGACGATAAAACTAAAAAATACGACGAACCTGAGTGACTCGGCCCAAGTCGATCAACAATCAGTGCAGCCGTTCACCCGTTCGCAAAAAATCTATGTCCAGGGTTCCCGCCCGGACATCCTCGTGCCAATGCGCGAAATCAGCCTCGACGTGACCCCGACCGACTTCGGCGGCGAGATCAACGCGCCGGTCGTTGTGTACGACACCTCGGGCCCGTACACCGACCCCAACGTGATTATCGACGTACGCAAAGGCCTCGCCGATGTGCGTTCGCCGTGGATCGAAGCCCGGGGCGACACCGAGCGCCTGCCGGGCCTGAGCTCCAACTTCGGCCGCGAACGCCTCGCCGATGCCGAGCTGACCAAACTGCGCTTCGCCCACGTCAACAACCCGCGCCGCGCCAAGGCCGGTGGGAACGTGACCCAGATGCACTACGCGCGCAAAGGCATCATCACGCCCGAGATGGAATTCGTTGCCATCCGCGAAAACATGAAGCTCGAAGTGGCTCGCGCCGCCGGGCTGCTCGACCAGCAACACCCCGGCCACAGCTTCGGCGCCAGCGTGCCGAAAATCATCACGCCGGAGTTTGTCCGTGAAGAAATCGCCCGTGGGCGCGCGATCATTCCGGCCAACATCAACCACACCGAACTGGAACCGATGATCATCGGCCGCAACTTCCTGGTGAAGATCAACGGCAACATCGGCAACAGCGCTTTGGGTTCGTCGATCGAAGAAGAAGTGGCGAAACTGACCTGGGGCATTCGCTGGGGCGCGGACAACATCATGGACTTGTCGACCGGCAAGCACATTCACGAAACTCGCGAGTGGATCATCCGCAACTCGCCAGTGCCGATCGGTACTGTGCCGATCTATCAGGCCCTGGAAAAAGTCGGCGGCGCCGCTGAAGACCTGACTTGGGAGCTGTTCCGCGACACGTTGATCGAGCAAGCCGAGCAGGGCGTCGACTACTTCACCATCCACGCCGGCGTGCTGTTGCGCTACGTGCCGCTGACCGCCAAACGCGTGACCGGCATCGTTTCGCGGGGCGGTTCGATCATGGCCAAGTGGTGCCTGGCGCATCACAAGGAAAGCTTCCTCTACACCCATTTCGAAGACATCTGCGAAATCATGAAGGCCTACGACGTCAGCTTCTCGCTGGGCGATGGCCTGCGTCCGGGCTCGATTGCCGACGCCAACGACGCGGCGCAATTCGGCGAGCTGGAAACCCTCGGCGAGCTGACCAAAATCGCCTGGAAACACGACGTGCAATGCATGATCGAAGGCCCGGGCCACGTGCCGATGCAGTTGATCAAAGAGAACATGGACAAGCAGCTCGAGTGCTGCGACGAGGCGCCGTTCTACACCCTCGGCCCGCTGACCACCGACATTGCGCCGGGCTACGACCACATCACCTCCGGTATTGGCGCGGCGATGATCGGCTGGTTCGGTTGCGCGATGCTTTGCTACGTCACGCCGAAGGAACACTTGGGCCTGCCGAACAAGGATGACGTGAAGACCGGGATCATCACCTACAAGATTGCCGCGCACGCGGCGGACTTGGCCAAGGGACATCCGGGCGCGCAGATTCGCGACAACGCCTTGAGCAAGGCGCGGTTCGAATTCCGCTGGGAAGACCAGTTCAACCTCGGCCTGGATCCGGACACCGCGCGTTCGTATCACGATGAAACGCTGCCGAAGGATTCGGCGAAAGTCGCGCATTTCTGTTCGATGTGCGGGCCGAAATTCTGCTCGATGAAAATCACCCAGGAAGTCCGTGAATACGCGGCCAACCAGCGGATTGAAACGATTGACGCCGAAGTCGCCCAGGGCTTGGCGGAACAGGCTGAGCGGTTCAAGCAGGAAGGCAGTCAGCTGTACAAGAAGGTTTGATCTGACCTGAGGTCGGCGGTGCCCGCACCGCCGCCATCGCGAGCAAGCTCGCTCCCACATTGGATTTGAGTCGTTCAAAAATCCCCTGTGGGAGCGAGCTTGCTCGCGATGGCGCCAGACCAGACAGCCAAGATCTCAATGAAAAAATTATCCCTCTGAGATAACACCCTTGAGCATTCAACCCAGCACTTATTCCCCTGACATTGCGGTGCCGACCGACAAACGTGTGTTCGGCGGCCGCGATCTGTTTTCCCTGTGGTTTTCCCTCGGCATCGGCCTGATGGTCTTGCAGACCGGCGCATTGCTCGCGCCGGGTCTGGGCCTGTCCGGCTCGTTGCTGGCAATTTTTCTCGGCACGCTGGTCGGCGTGCTGCTGCTGGCCGCCGTCGGCGTGATCGGCAGCGACACCGGCCTGTCGTCGATGGCCGCGCTCAAGCTCAGCCTCGGCAAACACGGCGCGAGCCTGCCGGCAGTGCTCAACTTGCTGCAACTGATCGGTTGGGGCTCGTTCGAAATCATCGTCATGCGCGACGCCGCCAGCCTGCTCGGCGCGCGGGCGTTCAGCGACGGCAGCCTGCTCGCCAATCCACTGCTCTGGACCGTATTTTTCGGTGGCCTCGCGACTCTGCTCGCCGTCAGCGGGCCGCTGACGTTCGTCCGGCAGATCCTGCGCAAGTGGGGCATTTGGCTGCTGCTGGCCGCGTGCATCTGGCTGACCTGGAACCTGTTCGCCAAGGCCGATCTGGCGGCATTGTGGGCGCAGGCCGGTGACGGTTCGATGCCATTTGCGGTGGGTTTCGATATCGCCATCGCCATGCCGCTGTCGTGGCTGCCGCTGATTGCCGACTACTCACGCTTCGGCAAACGCGCGAAAAACGTGTTTGGCGGCACCGCGATTGGCTTCTTTATCGGTAACTTCTGGCTGATGAGCCTCGGCGTTGCCTACACCCTGGCGTTCGCGCCGAGCGGTGAAGTAAGTGCCTTGCTGTTGGCGTTGGCCGGTGCCGGCCTGGGGATTCCGCTGCTGCTGATTCTGCTGGACGAGTCGGAAAACGCTTTTGCCGATATTCATTCGGCGGCGGTGTCGAGCGGGATGCTGTTGCGCCTGAAGGTCGAGCACCTGGCGTTGGCCATCGGTGTCATTTGCACGTTGATCGCACTGCTGGCGCCATTGGCGCAGTACCAGAACTTCCTGTTGCTGATCGGTTCGGTGTTTGCGCCGCTGTTCGGCGTGGTGCTGGTGGATCACTTCATCCTGCGCAAACGCAGCGGCCAAGTGGCTTCAGCCGCGTTGCGCTGGCCGGCGCTGCTCGCCTGGCTGGGCGGGGTCAGCACCTATCATTTGCTGGCCAATCTGTATCCGGATGTCGGCGCAACCCTGCCGGCGTTGATCGTGGCAGGGCTGCTGCAACTGGTGCTCGGTCGAGCCTTCAGTTACGGCCGGGAAACAGTTCGGGTCTGAGGATGCCGTTCAGGCGCGGGTAGGGGATCTTCAGTTCGATGTGGCCCAGCGCGTACGGCGCGATGGTGCTGGTTTCGTACTTGAGGATCACCCCACCGTAGGTCAGCGCGACGTTCTGGGTTTTCTGGAACTGCCAGTTCTTCAGGAACTCCGGTTCCTGATCGAGCTTGGTGCTGATCAACCAGCTGTTGTGCGCCACTTGTGCGGCTTTCCAGAACGCTTCTTCCTGACCCGGCAGCAGCATGTCCGACAACGTCAGCACTTTGTGCTGCTGGCGCGAATAGTTGACGAAGCTGCGGCCCGGCGTGCCATGCGCGCCGCCGGTGTCCAGGTAGCTGGAAAACTCGACGATCACCAAGCCGTCATGCTGCTCACGTACTTTGGCTTGCAGGTAACTGCTGGAGCGTGGCTCGGCGTTGCGCAAAAACTGATCGCGATACGCGGCGAGTGTCGGCGCGGCCGGCGCGTCGGCGGAGGTGCGGGTCAATTGCAGCAGGTTTCGCTCAACGATGCCGTCCAGCTGTGGCTCGTCCGGGAACCGCAGGGTATCGATGTTGACCAAAGGGCAATCTGCCGTGGTGCAACCCGGTTTCAGTGTTTCCGAGGCATCGCGGGTGGTTTCCAGCGGCGTCCGGTAATTGGGTTGGAACAGGCTTTGGCAGGCGCCCAACGTCAGGGCGATTGCGGCCACGGAGGCGATTTTAAAAAGCGACATGGGCGTCCTTCATAAAACAGGGAAAGGCGAAAAGTTACCGCTTCGACTGTCAACGAAGCAGTCAGTTCGCCACTAAGCTAATTAGAGTTGGTTTCGCCCTCACCGTCTATCCCGCTGATGGTAAAGGGGCTGCATCAACCGCAGTCGCGCGTTAGGATGGCGCGAAAGCGAGGTCGCCAGTTACCACCCGGAACCTCGTCACGGATAAGCAGCACACGAGGATTGTCATGACTGATTTTGCCAACGCCACCCCGACCACCGTTGAGATCGTTCGACGCGAAAAATGCTACGAGGGCTTTTACAAACTCGATCGCCTGCATTTGCGTCACGAATTGTTTGCCGGTGGCATGAGTCGCGAGATCAATCGTGAAGTGTTTGTGCGTCACGATGCAGTTTGCGTGCTGCCTTACGATCCGCAGCGCGATGAAGTGGTGCTGATCGAGCAGTTTCGCGTCGGCGCCATGGGCAAGACGTCCAACCCTTGGCTGATCGAGCTGGTCGCCGGTCTGATCGACAAGGATGAGCAACCGGAAGAAGTTGCTCACCGCGAGGCGCAGGAGGAAGCTGGGCTGGTGTTCGCGGCGCTGTGGCCGATGACCAAGTATTTCCCGTCACCGGGCGGCAGCAACGAATTCGTCCACTTGTATTTGGGGCGTTGTGAAACCGATGGAGTCGGAGGCCTGCATGGACTGGCAGAAGAAGCGGAAGATATCCGCGTCACGGTCTGGGCGTTCGAAGACGCGCTGCAAGCCGTACGCGACGGACGAATTGCCAACGCGGCCAGCATCATTGCTTTGCAATGGCTTGCTTTGAACCGCGCTGAAGTGAGGGGGTTATGGTCGTAAACAAGTTGCGCGATCGCTATCGTGTCGACCTCGCCGGGCTGCAAGCCTCGTGCGAGGCCAACTACGCGCGCCTGATGCGACTGCTGCCGGACATGCGCAGCGAGCCCGAGGCGCGGCGCATTGCCGTGACTCAGGGTGATCAGATGCTCGGCGTGCTGGCGCTGGAAGTGCTGCAAGTCTGCCCGTACACCACGACCCTGCAAGTGCGCCAGGAACACAGTCTGCCGTGGTTGCCGGTGCCGCAGCTGGAAGTTCAGGTCTATCACGACGCGTGCATGGCCGAGGTGGTCAGCGCCGAGCATGCAAGACGCTTTCGGGGCATCTATCCTTATCCGAATGCGGCGATGCATCAGCCGGATGAAAAAGCCCAGCTCAATCTGTTCCTGGGGGAATGGCTGAGTCATTGCCTGGCGTGCGGGCATGAGTACGCGGTTGTGCGTTAGATGTGAACTGTGTCTGGTTCCGCGCTTTCCTCTTTTGACCTTCCCCCAGCATAATTGCGGCTTCTATCCAATTCCGTGATTCAGCCTCGGGAGAACGCCTTGCCCAGCGTATCCACATTGACCACCGCCGATCCGGCGTTGCTGGTGCAGTTATCCGACAGTCATTTGTTCGCCGAGGCGGACGGTTCGTTGCTGGGGATGAAGACGCGCGAGAGCCTGCAACGGGTGATCGAGCTGGTTCGCCAGCAGCAGCCGCAGATCGATTTGATCATTGCCAGTGGTGATATTTCGCAAGATGGGACGTTGGCGTCGTATCAGCAGTTTCGCGATTTGACGCGGCAGCTGGATGCGCCGGCGCGCTGGATTCCGGGCAATCATGATGAGCCGCAGGTGATGGCCGAGGCGGCGGTGCAGAGCGCGCTGCTGGAGCCGGTGGTGGATGTGGGTAATTGGCGGGTGACGCTGCTGGATTCGGCGGTGCCTGGCTCCGTTCCCGGTTATTTGCAGGATGATCAGTTGCAGCTGTTGGCGCGTGCTTTGAGTGAGGCGCCGGAGCGGCATCATTTGGTGTGTTTTCATCATCATCCGGTGTCGATTGGCTGCGCGTGGATGGAGCCGATCGGGTTGCGTAATCCTGAGGCGTTGTTTGCCGTTCTGGATCGTTTTCCTCAAGTGCGCGCGGTGCTGTGGGGGCATGTGCATCAGGAGTTTGATCAAGTGCGAGAGGGCGTGCGGTTGATCGCCTCGCCGTCGACTTGCATCCAGTTCGAACCTGGCAGTGAGGATTTCAAGGTCGGGGAGCAGGCGCCGGGGTATCGGTGGCTGCGGCTGTTGCCTGATGGGCTGATTGAAACCGGCGTTGAGCGAGTCAGCGGGTTCGAATTCGCGGTCGATTATGGGGCGGATGGCTATTGATTATCCGTTGCCGCGGGCGGCTCGCAGATTTGCCCTTGATTTTGTAGGAGCGAGGCTTGCCCGCGAAGGCGTCCGGCCAAACGACAATCCCTCCCAATACACCCCAACCCCCTGTAAAAGTGAGCCTGCTCCCGATTTATCCTCCACACCACCAACTTCCCCAACCCTATCCCCGATCCCTGCGTCTCCCTGTAAACTCCGTCTCTTTACCCGACGCTCAGGGAGCTCTAATGTCCGGTTCGATCCTTTATATCCACGGTTTCAACAGCGCGCCGGCCTCGAAGAAGGCCAGCCAGTTGATCAATGTGATGGAGCGCCTGGGCCTGAGCGACCACTTGCAGGTGCCGGCCTTGCATCACCACCCGCGGGAGGCCATCGGTCAGTTGAATCGGGCGATCGAGGAGCTTGGGCGGCCGCTGCTAGTCGGGAGCTCACTCGGCGGCTACTATGCGACTCACTTGGCTGAGCAGCATGGCCTCAAGGCGTTGCTGGTCAATCCTGCCGTCAGTCCGCACCGGATGTTTGACGGGTTTCTGGGGACGCAGAAAAACCTCTACACCGATGAATCCTGGGAGTTGACCCACGACCATGTGGCGGCGCTCGCCGAGCTGGAAGTGCCGGCGCCTCGGGATCCGCAGCGGTTTCAGGTGTGGTTGCAGACCGGCGATGAAACGCTGGATTATCGCCACGCCCAGCAGTATTACCGGGCCTGCGCGTTGCGTATCCAGGCCGGCGGCGACCATGGTTTCCAGGGGTTTGCCGAGCGATTGCCGGCGCTGTTGAGTTTTGCCGGCATCGGCGCAGATTTGTATCAGGCGATTGATTTCACGGCACTGTGAGCCCTCGCCCCTTTTCATAGAACATTTGACGACGAGACCCCATGGCCACTCCCAGCGCTAGCTCTTATAACGCCGACGCCATCGAAGTCCTCTCGGGCCTCGACCCGGTGCGTAAACGCCCCGGCATGTACACCGACACCAGTCGGCCGAACCACTTGGCCCAGGAAGTCATCGACAACAGCGTCGACGAAGCCTTGGCCGGGCACGCGAGCACGGTGCAGGTCATCCTGCACGCCGATCATTCGCTGGAAGTCAGCGATGACGGGCGTGGCATGCCGGTCGACATTCACCCGGAAGAGGGCGTGTCGGGCGTTGAGCTGATCCTCACCAAACTCCATGCGGGCGGCAAGTTTTCCAACAAGAACTACCAGTTCTCCGGCGGTTTGCACGGGGTGGGTATTTCCGTGGTCAACGCCTTGTCGAACGAAGTCCGGGTGCGCGTAAAGCGTGACGGCAACGAATATCAGATGACTTTCGCGGACGGTTACAAAAAAACCGAACTGGAAGTGATTGGCACCGTCGGCAAGCGCAACACCGGCACCAGCGTGTTCTTCGCGCCGGACCCGAAATATTTCGACTCACCAAAATTCTCCATCAGCCGCCTCAAGCACGTGCTCAAGGCTAAAGCCGTGCTGTGCCCGGGGCTGCTGGTCAGTTTTGAAGACAAGGCCAGCGGCGAGAAAGTCGAATGGCATTACGAAGACGGTCTGCGCTCGTATCTGGTGGACGCGGTCAACGGTTTTGAACGTCTGCCCGACGAGCCATTCTGCGGCAGCCTCGCCGGTAATAAAGAAGCGGTGGATTGGGCGCTGCTGTGGTTGCCGGAAGGTGGCGACAGCGTTCAGGAAAGCTACGTCAACCTGATCCCGACGGCGCAGGGCGGTACCCACGTCAACGGTTTGCGTCAGGGCTTGCTCGATGCGATGCGCGAATTCTGTGAATTCCGCAGCCTGCTGCCGCGCGGTGTGAAGCTTGCGCCGGAAGACGTCTGGGAACGCATTGCCTTCGTCCTGTCGATGAAGATGCAGGAGCCGCAATTCTCCGGCCAGACCAAGGAACGCCTGTCCTCGCGTGAAGCGGCGGCGTTTGTCTCCGGGGTGGTCAAGGATGCGTTCAGTCTGTGGCTCAACGCGCACCCGGAAACCGGCATGCTCCTGGCGGAACTGGCGATCAACAACGCCGGCCGTCGTCTGAAAGCGAGTAAAAAAGTCGAGCGCAAACGCGTGACTGCCGGTCCGGCGCTGCCGGGCAAACTGGCGGATTGCGCCGGGCAGGACCCGATGCGTTCCGAGCTGTTTCTGGTCGAAGGTGATTCCGCCGGCGGTTCCGCCAAACAAGCGCGGGACAAGGAATTCCAGGCGATCCTGCCGTTGCGCGGCAAGATCCTCAACACCTGGGAAGTCGATGGCAGCGAAGTGCTCGCCAGCCAGGAAGTGCACAACATCGCCGTGGCGATCGGGGTCGATCCGGGCTCGGCGGACATTGCGCAGCTGCGTTACGGCAAGATCTGCATCCTCGCCGACGCCGACTCCGACGGTCTGCACATCGCCACTTTGCTGTGCGCGTTGTTCGTCCAGCATTTCCGCCCGTTGGTGGATGCCGGTCACGTCTACGTGGCGATGCCGCCGCTGTACCGCATCGACTTGGGCAAAGAGATTTACTACGCGCTGGACGAAGCCGAGCGCGATGGCATTCTCGATCGTCTGGTCGCCGAGAAAAAACGCGGCAAACCGCAGGTCACCCGATTTAAAGGTCTGGGTGAAATGAACCCGCCGCAACTGCGCGAAACCACCATGGACCCGAACACCCGGCGTCTGGTGCAGTTGACGCTGGACGATTTCGAAGCGACCTCGGAAATGATGGACATGCTGCTGGCGAAGAAACGCGCCGGTGATCGCAAGTCGTGGCTGGAGTCCAAGGGTGACCTGGCCGAGGTGCTCGGCTGATGCGTTTTGGCTTTGCCCTGGCGTGTGTCTGGCTGCTGGTTTCGGCAACGGCGTCGGCCGAGCCGGCGCCGCAGCTGCGCCTGGTGTCCGAGCATGCCGTCGATGGCATGCGCGGCGGCAACCTGTCGGGGCTGGCGCAATGCGGTCAGGAGCTGTGGACAATTTCTGATCGCGATGACGACCAAATCTACCGTCTCGATACCCGCGCCGAACCCTGGCAGGCCGAAGCCGTGCGCATCGACGTACCGCCGGTGCCCGACAGCGGTTTGCCGCTGGGCCTGAGTTCGCGGACCTGGGCGGCGTCGTTTGTGCGCGGCGGTGATCTGGATTTTGAAGGCATCACCTGCGACAGCGCCGGTAACCGGTACATCGTCAGCGAATCCCACGCCGCCGTGCTGCAAGTGACACCGCAGGGCGCCGCGTCGTGGCTGAAGATTTCGCCGATGCTGGTGCGCGAAGCCCGGGCCAGCGGCATGTTGCTGCGTTTCAACGCCTTGTTCGAAGGCCTGGCGATCAACCCGGAAGGCAATGCCTTGTGGCTGGCTGCCGAGCGTGAAAGCCGTGGATTGCTGCTGATCAAACGTCAGCAAACCGTCTGGGATTGCGACGGTCGCTGCGTGCTGTTGAGCGAAGCCGGGCTGGAGATGCAACCCGCGCAGTTTCCTAGAGCGCGCGCGGTTTCCCGGGATTTTGCCGACTTGTCGTTGTTCAACGGCAAGCTGTTTACCCTCGAACGCAACGCGTTTCAGATCTGTCGACGCGATGCGCTGACGGCGAAAGTCGAGCGTTGCTGGTCGTATGCCGACGAAGCGCTGCAGGAACAACGCCGTTATCCACAGGCTTATGGTCTGGCGGAAGCGCTGGTGGTGAACGCCGACGGTGCCTGGATCGGCATCGACAACAACTTCGGGGTGCGCGCCGACGGTGAAGTTCGCCCGATCATCTGGCGCTTCGCCGCGCCTGAAGGTGGCTGGGGTGCCAAGCCATGAGCCAGCAGCCGCCGGGCAAACGCGCCGGTCGGGTCTTGATGATTTTGGCCTGGTGCGCGGCGCTTTTTCTGGCGACGCGGTTTTTCGGCCAGTGGGAACAACGTCAGCAAAACCCCAACGCCGAGGTTGTTTCACAGCAGGGCGAAGGTTTTATCGAAGTGAAACTGGTGGGCAATCACCAAGGGCATTTTGTCGCCAGCGGCCAGATCAACGGTCAGCCGGTGGATTTCATGCTCGACACCGGGGCCACCGATGTGGCGATTCCGGTCAGCGTCGCGCAGCGCTTGAAACTGGAGAAGGGCTTCGGCGTGACCCTGAGCACCGCCAATGGCTTGAGCCAGGGTTACCGAACCCGCATCGATCGGCTGCAACTGGGCGATATCGTGCTGCGTGATGTTCGCGCGCTGGTCGCGCCAGGCCTGGATGGCAATCAGGTGCTGCTCGGCATGAGCGCACTGAACAAACTTGAATTTACCCAGCGCGGTGGCACCATGCTGCTGCGCCAGACCACGAAATAATGAGGCCCGCATGAGCGACTCCCTTGATCTCAGCTTGGACGGTGTAGAGCGCCGGTCACTGGCTGACTTCACCGAAAATGCCTACCTCAACTATTCCATGTACGTGATCATGGACCGCGCCTTGCCGCACATCGGCGACGGCCTGAAACCGGTACAGCGGCGCATCATCTACGCGATGAGCGAGTTGGGGCTGGACGCCGATTCCAAGCACAAGAAATCGGCGCGTACCGTCGGTGACGTGCTCGGTAAATTCCACCCGCACGGCGATTCGGCCTGCTATGAAGCCATGGTCCTGATGGCCCAGCCGTTCAGCTATCGCTACACGCTGGTCGACGGTCAGGGCAACTGGGGTGCGCCGGACGATCCGAAGTCCTTCGCCGCCATGCGTTACACCGAAGCGCGTTTGTCGCGTTATTCCGAAGTGCTGCTCAGCGAGCTGGGGCAGGGCACCGCGGATTGGGGCCCGAACTTCGACGGCACACTCGACGAGCCGCTGGTGTTGCCGGCGCGTTTGCCGAACATCCTGCTCAATGGCACCACTGGCATCGCCGTTGGCATGGCCACCGATGTGCCGCCGCACAACCTGCGCGAAGTCGCGACGGCGTGCGTGCGTTTGCTCGATGAGCCGAAAGCCACGGTCGAACAGCTCTGCGAGCACATTCAGGGCCCGGACTACCCGACCGAAGCGGAAATCATCACGCCGCGCGCCGACCTGCTGAAGATGTACGAAACCGGCAAGGGCTCGGTACGCATGCGCGCCGTTTACCACATCGAGGACGGCGACATCATCGTCACCGCGTTGCCGCATCAGGTCTCCGGGGCCAAGGTGCTGGAACAGATCGCCGCGATGATGCAGGCCAAGCCGTCCAAAGCACCGCAGATTGCCGACTTGCGTGACGAGTCCGACCACGAAAACCCGTGCCGGATCGTGATCATTCCGGGCGCGCGCAAGAACTTTGACCACGATGCGCTGATGCAGCATTTGTTCGCCAGCACTGAGCTGGAATCGAGCTATCGGGTCAACATCAACATCATCGGGCTCGACGGCAAACCGCAGCTGAAAAACCTGCGCGCGTTGCTGGTCGAGTGGCTGGAATTCCGCGTGCGCACCGTGCGCCGCCGCCTGCAGTTCCGCCTCGACAAGGTCGAGCGTCGCTTGCACCTGTTGGACGGTTTGCTGATTGCCTACCTCAACCTGGATGAAGTGATCCACATCATCCGCACCGAGGAACACCCGAAGGCCGCACTGATCGCGCGTTTTGCGCTCAGCGAAATCCAGGCCGACTACATTCTCGACACTCGTCTGCGGCAGTTGGCGCGACTTGAAGAAATGAAGCTGCGCGCCGAGCAGGATGAATTGCTCAAGGAACAAGCCAAGCTGCAAGCCTTGCTGGGCAGCGAAGCCAAGCTGAAAAAACTGGTACGCACCGAGCTGATCAAGGACGCCGAAACCTATGGCGACGACCGCCGTTCGCCAATCGTCGAACGCGCTGAAGCCAAAGCGCTGACCGAGCACGATCTGCTGCCGAACGAGAAAGTCACGGTGGTGCTCTCGGAAAAAGGCTGGGTGCGCTCGGCCAAGGGGCACGAAATCGACGCGACCGGGCTGTCCTATAAGGCCGGCGATGGCTTCAAAGCCTTGGCGCCGGGACGTTCCAACCAGTTTGCGGTGTTTATCGACTCCACCGGTCGCAGCTATTCGGTGCCGTCGCACACGCTGCCTTCGGCCCGTGGCCAAGGCGAACCGCTGACCGGTCGTCTGACGCCGCCGCCAGGCGCAACCTTTGAATGCGTGCTGATGCCCGAAGACGATTCGCTGTACGTGATCGCGTCGGATGCCGGCTACGGGTTTGTGGTCAAGGGTGAAGACTTTCAGGCCAAGAACAAGGCCGGTAAAGCGCTGCTGAGCCTGCCGAACAACTCGAAAGTGATTCTTCCGCGTCCGGTGACCGATCGCGAGAATAACTGGCTGGCGTCGGTGACGACCGAAGGTCGCCTACTGATCTTCAAGATCAGCGACCTGCCACAATTAGGTAAGGGCAAAGGCAACAAGATCATCGGGATTTCCGGTGAGCGGGTTGCCAGTCGCGAAGAATATGTCACGGACATCGCCGTGCTGCCGGAAGGCGTCACCCTGGTGCTGCAGGCCGGAAAACGTACCTTGTCACTGAAGGCCGACGACCTCGAACACTACAAAGGTGAGCGTGGGCGTCGCGGCAACAAGTTGCCAAGGGGCTTCCAGCGGGTCGATGCGCTGCTCGTCGAATAGCTCAATTAAGCGTCCTAGAGCGCTCGATCTACGATTTAACGCGTAGATCGACGCTTTGGCGCTGGAGTCGGAACGCATATTCACGGATGATATGGCCTTTCAAGCGCCGGCGTGGCCGAGCGTTCTTCATATTTATTGAGTATTTTCACTGTGGTTAGCCTTGTGGCAGCCACCTGGATGGGACGATGACTGCTCTGCGCCTTCCGTTTATTTTGATGCTCGCCGGTGTTCTTGGCCTGGCGGGTTGCAGCACACACCAACCGGTGTCGCTGTATCAGCTGGACAGCGGAAGTCCGGCTCAGCCTGCGCAAAGCGCTGGCATGGCGGTACTGCTGGGCCCGGTAACGATTGCCGATTACCTGCAACGCGAAACACTGCTGCAACGCCAGCCGGACGGCAGCCTCCAGGCGTCGGCCGATGGTCGTTGGGCGGGAAGCCTGTCTTCGGACATCGATCAACTGCTGCTGCGTCAGGTTGCCGGTCATCTCGACAGCCAGCGCGTGGTCCTCGCGCCAGCGACATTGGGCTTCGCCCCGGATGTGCAGGTGCTGCTGACGATTACTCGCCTGGATTCCGGTGAGTCGCAACCGGCGATCCTCGATGCACAATGGCGTTTGATCGACCGTCGTGGCCAGGTTCGCGATAACCGCATCATTCATCTGCAAGAGCAACATGCCGGTGACACGGCGGCGCAGGTGCAGGCGCAAGGTGTGTTGCTGCAGCGTCTGGCCCAGCAACTGTCGGTGGCGCTGAAGCCATTGGCCAACCAGCCGCCAATCGCGGACGCACCGCGTAAAAAGAATCCCAAGCCCGTAGCGCCGGCGGCGGAGCAGGACAAGCAGCCGAAGATCCCAATGGCCTCGCCGATCCGCACCGATATGGAAGTGTTCAGGTTCTAAAGCCTGGATTGACCCGACACAAAGCCTGCAGAGATGCGGGCTTTGTTGTTTCTGTGGATTGACTGATGGGTGCCTGGAACAGGTGTCCGGCTTGAGAGTCACCCCTCACCCCAACCCTCTCCCCAAGGGGGAGAGGGGAAGGGAGCAGATCTTCATGCTGTTCAACACCTGAGTTCGACCCGATATCCCAGGTCGATGTAACTCGAGAGGACAACTCGCTCAGTCCCCTCGCTCCAAGGGCGGAGGGAAAGGGAGCAGATCTTCGTGCTGTTCAACACCTGAGTTCGACTCGATATCCCAGGTCGATGTAACTCGAGAGGACAACTCGGTCAGTCCCCTCGCCCCTCTGGGGAGAGGGTTAGGGAGAGGGGTGGTTCTTGGGGTAAATACAATTCCTGCCCAACAAAAAACCCGCAGCCAATCACTCGGCTGCGGGTTTTTTTATAGCAGGGCTTTTACGCCCGGCGCTCGTGCATCCGCGCCAGTTGCCGCTCGAGCATCGATGGATAAGGCTCCATCAACCGCTCCACGCAGCACGCGCCTTCCGGGCTGGCGATCGGGCGGATCCGCGCACGTTGGCGGATCAAGGCGTCGTCGCTGATCTTGCGCTCCACCAGCAGCAGATTGCGGCTGTGTTGCGACAGGGCCAAGGCGTCCTGCGCCGCTTCGGTCAGCAGCAGATCAATCTGGCTCAAGCCAAACAACTCGTCACCCAGCGTCAGGCCCAGCTGCAATTGCAGCGTGATGCCACTGTCCGCGACTTCAATCTGCAACTGATGGCC
Source organism: Pseudomonas prosekii (assembly GCF_900105155.1). NCBI lineage: Bacteria > Pseudomonadati > Pseudomonadota > Gammaproteobacteria > Pseudomonadales > Pseudomonadaceae > Pseudomonas > Pseudomonas prosekii. The sequence goes on along the minus strand of NZ_LT629762.1, from coordinate 2,180,551 downwards.
CAAGGCGCGGAGCAATTCGCCGCAGCAAATTGCGTTGGTCAGGTAATCGTCGCCGCTGTCTTCGGTGTGGAACAGCATCAGCGTGCTGCCATCGTTCAGCGTGTGCAGCTCGCTTTGATACAGCGAAGCGGCCTGATCGAGGCAATCGCGATAGCGCTTGAGCAGTTCCTCAAGGCGCGTGCGCGGCAGGCGACGCAGTTGATCCTGTGCGCCCAACTGCACGGCCAACACGGCGCTGTGCTGCGGAACGTTGGAGATCACCGGTTTTGCCAGGGTTTTCGGCGCGGTATCGACGGCTACGTCGCGCAGATCGGCGAACGGGTCTTCGTCGTCATCGTCTTCAACGGTGCTGACCACCTGACGCGGAGCAGGCTTGAGGCCAGCAACCGGTTTGGTTTCGTCAAAGCTCGGATCGCGGAGGTTACGTACTTCGAAGGCTGGATCAGCCTCTTCGTCGTAATCCTCGTCATCGAATTCAGGCTCGGGCGTCGGCTCCGGTTCGGTCGGTTCCGGGGCGAAATTGGCGTGCAACTGACGCGCGAGGTCGCCGATCTCATCCTGACGCTCAGTGGCCGGGGTGTATTCGTCGATGTTGCGCAGCCACACGCGCAATTGCAGCAGCGGCGTCGAGATATGGCGACCCAGGCGCAGGCTCAAGGCCAGCGACAAGGCCAGCAGAATCGCGCTCAAAATGCCCATGCTTTGCAGGCTGATGGTCATCGGCTGCTGGAACTGATCCATGTCCAGGCTGATGCGCAGTTGCCCGGCGCTGACATCCTGGAAAGTAATCTTGCTCTCATACATGCCTTCAGCTTCGCCCAGCAGGCTGTGCTTGGGGCGCTGGCCAGACTCGGCGAGGATACGGTTATCCACGCTATAAATGGCGGCGTGGGCCACCAGTTTATTTTTCGTCAGGTTGTTGAGCAGCACGTTGAGGCTGAGGATGTCGTTGGACACCAATAGCTCAGTGGCCGAGGTGGCGGTCTGCGTGGTCAGGCTTTCGCCCAGCGCATCAGCCTGCTCGTGCATGGCCTGCTTGAACTGCAAACCCATTACACAGGCATAAATCACCAGGGCCAGAGCGACCAGGATCACGTTATGGCTGGCAATGCGCAATGCAATCGGTACACGGCGGTGGCGCAGTGCACGGAAGATCAGCAGGAAGAAGTTATCGGTTTTTACTGGCGTAGGCCGGTTCACTTGAGCTCGGCTCTTTTGTCCGTGAAGTTGACGCGCAGTATAGCGACAGGCCCTAGACCGGCAAAGCGTTGACGGTGCCCGATGGTCACTGAAAGTGGGTAGAATGCGGTTTTTTTCCACCTGCGGGGGTGCGCCTTGCGCGAAATCGTCCTGATAAACATCACGGGAGTCGACCGACCGGGTCTGACTGCGGCCATTACCGGCGTTCTGGCCCAGGGTTGTGTGAACATTCTCGACATTGGTCAGGCAGTGATCCACGACACCTTGTCGTTCGGCATCCTGGTTGAAATTCCTGACACGGAGCAAGGCAAGTCGGTGCTCAAGGACATCCTGTTCAAGGGCTATGAACTGGACCAGCAGGTGCGTTTCACCCCGGTGTCCGAAGAGGATTACCAGCAATGGGTGGGCAATCAGGGGAAAAAACGCCACATCGTTACGCTGTTGACCCGCAAAGTCACCGCCGGGCAATTGCAGGCAGTCAGTTCGATCACCGCGAAATATGGCTTGAACATCGATCACATCGATCGTTTGTCCGGGCGTATGCCGCTGGACACCCCGGCCGACAAGGGCAAGGGCTGCATCGAGTTCTCGGTGCGCGGCGAAGCGGCGGATGCACAAGCCTTGCGCGCGGAATTCCTCAGCGTTGCGCAAGAACTGAACGTCGACATCGCATTTCAGGAAGATTCGCTGTTCCGCCGCAACCGGCGTCTGGCCGTGTTCGACATGGATTCGACGCTGATCGAAGCCGAAGTCATCGACGAGCTGGCCAAGGCTGCGGGCGTGGGCGAGCAGGTTTCGGCGATCACCGAACGGGCGATGGCCGGCGAACTGGACTTCCGCGCCAGTTTCAAGGAACGCCTGGCGTTGCTCAAAGGCCTCGACGTCAGCGTGCTGGATTCAATCGGTGCTTCGCTGCGCCTGACCGAAGGCGCGGAAACGCTGTTCGCCGAACTCAAGCGTCTGGGGTACAAAACCGCAATCCTGTCCGGCGGCTTCACCTACTTCGCCAAGCAATTGCAGGCGAAACTCGGCATCGATTACGTGTTCGCCAATGAGCTGGAAGTGCTTGATGGCAAAGTCACGGGTGTCGCGGTCGAGCCGATTGTCGATGCGCAGCGCAAGGCTGATCTGCTGAAAGAATTGGCGCACAAGGAAGGTTTGCGTCTGGAGCAGACCATTGCCGTCGGCGATGGTGCCAATGACCTGCCGATGCTGGCGATTGCCGGTCTGGGCGTGGCGTTCCGCGCGAAACCGCTGGTGAAGCAGTCGGCGAAGCAAGCGATTTCCACCCTTGGGCTGGATGGCGTTTTGTATCTGCTGGGTTTCCGTGATCGTGATGGGCAGCTCTGAGATCGTGGTCGCCTAAGCGGGCCTCTGTGGCGAGGGGGCTTGCCCCCGTTGGGTCGCGAAGCGGCCCCCTGCATCCTTTCAGGCACACCGAGTTATTCGGGTTTACGCCTGGCGCGCAGCCGAACGGCGGCAAGCCCCCTCGCCACAGATGTTTTGGCAAGACTCACAACGTCTTCCACAACGAATCAAAATCCTCTTCCGCACCAATCACGCCGCTGCCTGCGGCGTTTTCGGTTCTGCTCGCTTCCAGCGATCGATAGGCGAACTGGTTGAAGCTGTTGGTGCTCGACACCCGCCGATCGAGCCCGGCGCGGCGTTCCTGGCCGTTGGTGTTGATCAGCACTTTATTGCCTTCCTGAAACGGCAGGCGCGGGGCCAGCAGCGTTGCCGGCAAATCTATCGCGCTGATCGCCGGCAACAATAATCCGCGCAAATACTGGCTGTGATCATCCCGAGTGCGCACCAGTTGCAGGCCGCAAGGCTCGGCGTACGGCGCAACCTGCTCGATGCCCATCTGCGTGCCGCCGCCACGCACCTGACGAATCCACCGCACCACGGCAATGCTCCAACCCTGGCCGGCAGCATCTTCGATGCCGACCATTTCACCGGCCTGCAACTCGGCGGGCACCGCGTCCGGCCAGGCCAGGCAATAACCGCCGGGGCTGTGATTGATCACCGGCAACGCGTAGGTCGGGAAATGCTGGTTGCGGTCGTTGGCCTCGTGATTGTCGTCATTCTCCAGGTTCGGGTATTCGATTTCCTCGTAAGGCAGCAGCGCGTCAGGGTTTTCCTGCGGCGCGGCATCGAAGGCGTGGCTCCAGTTGTCTTTGCCGGTGGCGGCCGAAGTTATCGCGGCAAATTGCGCGCGACGGCCGGCAGGGTTTTTCAGGATGTCGCTGAACGAGCGTTGCCCGCCCAGATAAAAGTGCAGCGCGCTCATGCCGACACACAGGTTCAACGTGCCATTACCGACGGTGCGCTGAAAACTGCGCTCGGCCGCCTGGCCCCACGCGGCGTGCAAGTGTTGCAACGTGTCGAGATTGAGCCCCGCTGGAATGGGCAACGTCGTGTCAGTCGGGTTGAGCAAACGCGCTTCGATGGCCGCGACCAGCGGTTGCGGATCGATCCCGAGCAAATTGGCCTGCTGTTCGGCGCGGAACTTGGTCCGGTAGCGCGGGCCGACATCCAGCTCCGGCGCCACCGCAAACAGCTCGTTGCCCTGCTTGCCGGGTTGCAGCTTGATCCAGCGGCTCCAGGGTTCCAGCACTTCGGCGAGGCGGGCGATCTGGTTCTGCCGCAGTTGATTGCAGCGCGACGCACCCAGCAGCAGGGCGGCGACGTAGGTTTGCTCGATGGTCAGTTCCGGCGTTTCGCTGGCCAGTTCATCGCGCACCTTTATATGTTGCAGCTTGTGCTGGCAGCCAATTTGATACAGCTGATGCAGCTCCAGCCACACGCCTTCCGGCACCGGGCAATACAACTGGGTCGCGCGGATCAGCGGGCCGTTCAGGCAATGGATCGCCCGTTGCAGCGCTTGGGTAAGCAGCGGCGCGCGGTCCTTGCTGAAACGCGGCGCGACGCGCAGGACGATTTGTTTGTAGCCGATGGCCAAATGGCTTTGCAGCGCCTGACACAGGTTGGCGATCTTGCGCGAACGCTCGTCGAGCACAATCGCCTGATGGAGGAAGTGCCGTTCGAGGTGTTTGCAGACGTAATACACCTCGGGCCGGAGCAATTCGAGCAATTGCAGGCGATTGTCGCTGGGCGTCAGCAGTTGGTTGAGTTCGCTCAAACCTTGATACAACTGGCGAGCGGTTTCGCCGATATTGGCTTTCGGCAGGTTGGCGATCCAGCGCTTGAGGTCGCGCGGGGTCGGTTCACAGAATGACAGGCGCGAGCCTGCGGGGATCGGGGCGCGTAGCAGCAGCGGTGATTTGGTCTCATTCATGCCGTGGAAAAACTCCAACCGGGTGATGGACGATGAATGACCTGACTGTAGCAGTTATGGCAGTGAGCAGTATTTCAACATGTGACTGGCTTTGTAGGAGCAAGGCTTGCCCGCGATGGCGTCCTTAAGATCGCCTTCGCGGGCAAGCCTCGCTCCTACAGAAGAGCGGCGAGGCTGAACTAGCGAATCAAGCGTTCGGCAAACCCAGCGCCTGGCCCATTTGCACTGGCGAGAGCGCGCCCAGGCCTTCGACCCATTTGACTTGATCCGGGCCAAACAGCACGACCGCAGTCGAACCCAGTTTGAAGCGACCCAGTTCTGCGCCTTTTTCCAGATGAATCGGCGCACGGGCCGCTTCGTCGTAGCGGAAGGTTTTCAGTTCGCGTTTCGGCGGCGTGACCAGCCCGGCCCACACGGTTTCAATCGACGCGACAATCATTGCGCCCACCAGCACCACGGCCATCGGCCCGCGCTCGGTGTCGAAAATGCACGCCACGCGCTCGTTGCGCGCGAACAGTTCCGGGACGTTTTCCGCTGTGGTCTGGTTGACCGAGAAAATCCGCCCCGGAATGTAGACCATTTCGCGCAGGGTGCCGGCCAGCGGCATGTGCACGCGGTGGTAGTCCTTCGGCGACAGGTAAATAGTCGCGAAATCGCCGCCCATGAACGGCGCAGCATTCGCCGCATCACCGCCGAGCAGTTCCAGCACGCTGAAACTGTGGCCCTTGGCCTGGAACACGCGACCGTGTTCAATCGGGCCGAGTTGGCTGACCGCGCCGTCGGCCGGGCTGAGGATCGCGCCCGGGGTTTCGTCGAGTGGGCGCGCGCCGTCCTTCAAGGCACGGGTGAAAAATGCGTTGAAATGCTCGTAGGCGGTCAGGTCTTCGACCAGTGCCTGGGACATGTCAACCTGGTAACGCTTGGCGAACCACGCGGTGAACGCATTCTTGAACCAGCGCACGCGGCATTCGGCGACGCAGCCGGCCAGTCGCGAGAGCAAGTGGTGAGGCAGCAGGTATTGGCTGAGGATAAACAGACGCTTGTTCATTAACTGTCCTTGAAAAACTTAAATCTCTACGGGCGTGTCGGGATGGTTGCCCCATTCGCCCCAGGAGCCGGCGTAGCCTTTGACCCGCGGATAACCGAGGGATTTGGCCACTAGATAAGTGAAGCCAGACCGGTGATGAGTCTGGCAGTGAGTGATGATTTCTTTGTCCTTGGTGATCCCGAGCTGTTCGAGGATCTGCGGCATGTCGCTGCGGATGCGCAGGTTGCGCGCCTGATCCATGCCGGCGGTCCATTCAAAATTGATCGCGCCCGGAATGTGCCCGGCCTTGGCGGCGAGGGCTTTTTCGCCGGAAAACTCCAGCGGCCCGCGGGCGTCCCAGATTGCCAGGTCGGCAGCACCGAGGCGGCTTTGCAAGTATTCGCGGGTGGCGGTCGGTTCGTCGTGCAGCGTCAGCTTCACCGGGCCACCGACGGCGGGCGGGATCTGAATCGACATCGGCATGCCTGCGGCCAGCCAGGCTGGCAGGCCACCGTCCAGGTAGTGGTATTTGCTGTGCCCGATCACATCCAGCAACCAGATGAACCGTCCGGCCCAACCGCCACCTTCATCGTCATACACCACGTAAACCGCGTCGGGATTGTGCCCCAGTTCGCCAAACAAGGCTTCGAGCGCGGCTTTCGGCGGCATCAGGCCGGGCGCCGGAGGTTGGCCCAGTTGCGTGCGTTTGGGATCGACAAAACGCGCGCCGGGCAGGTGACCTTCGGTGTAGCGGGCGCTGCTGGTCAGGTCGACCAGAATCAATTCGCCGGCGTCGAGACGCGGGAGCAAGTCGCTCGGCTCGATCACCAGCGGCAAGCCAGAGAAGTCAGACATGTGAGGTCTCCAGAGCACAAAGGGAGGGATTGTAGCGCAGGGTCATTGGCCGCGGGTGCTAAAGCTATGCAGGGCTTTTTCGATGCACTGCGCGGTTTTGCCGAACGCCTGCACGGTAATTTCCGAGAACTGCCCGCCACCCTGGTCCGCCACCACAATCATGATCACCCGGCCATTATTGACCAGTGACCGCAGCAGCAAGTGTTCGCCGCTGAACTGGGCGCGCAGGCTGGCGGGTAGCAACGCCGAGAATTGCGCATTGTTGGCCGGGGTGATGCGCACTTGCGCCTGCTGCGAAAGCAGACGCTGCAACACGCTGCTTTGGCTGACCTGGAAATTCAGCCCGGCAGCTTCTTTGGGCAGGCCCGCCGTTTGATGCACGCGCAGATTGGCGTGGGTGCGATCGGTCATCAAAATCATCACTCGACGCATGCCGCACGCGACCAGCGCATCGCGGGCGGACGTGGTCAGGTGCATCGCGTTGGTGAACCGACTCGGCTCGACCAGCAGTTCGGCGCATTGTTTGCGCCACTTGCTCAGGTCTTCCGCGTTCGGTGCCGGCGCGGGCAGCAAACCGGCGTGAACCCGATTTGTCCCCCACGGCCACAGCAGCGAAACTGCCGGGTGCCAGAGGTCCGGCATCGCATGCTGGCGGGCGCTGTTGGCGGCTTGCTGGTGCAATTGTTGTTGCACCTCATCCATCGAAATTTGCAGGTATAGCCCGGTGAGGAACTGCCAGCGCTGACTGTGCGGGCCGTCCCAGGATTGCTGCGCCGACAGCGCCAGGCCGTTGGCCAGCAACACGGTGTTGGCCGGTTGGTTGAGCCAGCGACGCAGGGTCGGGTCGTCGTCCAGGCGATTTTGCTGGCGCAGCGGATGCTCGCTGTCGCGGGCGATGCGCAGCACTTTCACCAGTTCGCGTTGCTCGGTGAGTAGCAGCCGATAACCCTGCTGCACCCAGATCGGCAGCCGCCACAAATCAACCAAAGCGAGGCAGATATCCAGCAAACGCACGCCGAATAATTGTTTCTCGACTGTGCGCGCCGACTCGCCTTTATGGATGACGCGCAGTTCCCATTCCTCCAGCAACTTCGGCTGGGCCAGCGCCATCGGCCACAGCGGCGAGAGAAACAGCAGGCTGCCCCAATGAATGTCCTGCCACAGCCGCGCGAGGCGACCGGCGAAAAAACCGTTGGCCTGTTGGGTCGCGTGCTGGCTGATCAACTGCAACTGGCGCAGGGCATGCGGGATCGCCGATTGCGCTTCGGTGGGCAGGCGATCAAGCAGTTCTTCGGTGCGCTTCAAACCGAGACGATTGATCGCCACTTCAAGGTTTTCCGCGGGCTCGGTCATGCTGCCGTGGGTGTGGCGATTGGCCTCGCGGATCACGCTCAAGGCCAGGGCCGGGCTGTTCTGCATCAAATCGGCAATCTCGCGCAACGAGCTGCGATTATTGCGGATGGCTTTGCAGACGCGCTCGTGACTCTCAAGCGGAACCGGCAGGCGCACGCCGTCGAGAAGCTTGATCCAGCCTTCGAGCGTGGTCGGTTTTACCGCTGCAATATTGGTTTCATTAGCCATGGCTGGACGGGATCATCGTTGGCTGAATACACGCCCGGCGCGGGCTAAATTGGCTTTTCGCCTCAACGGGCTATAGTCTGGCGCAGTTTTGCCGATAAGTAGAAGAAGAGATTTTTTAACTTCCGAATATGACCTTGAACCCGACTCAGTAAGTGCTCCCCTACCTATGGCTAAAATAATCGGCATCATCGTCGTATTCGCGAGCGTGCTCGGCGGATACGTGCTTTCTCACGGCAAAATCGCCGCCCTGATCCAGCCCTTCGAGGTGATGATTATCGGCGGTGCGGCACTGGGTGCATTCCTCCAGGCCAACCCCGGTTATATGACCATGCACGTGCTCAAGAAATCCCTGAGCATGTTCAGTTCGCGTTTCAGCCACACCTTCTATCTGGAAGTGCTGGGCCTGATCTACGAGATCCTCAACAAGAGCCGCCGCGAAGGCATGATGGCCATCGAAGGCGACATCGAAGACGCCGCTGCGAGCCCGATTTTCGCCAAGTACCCGACCGTCATAAAAGACGAACGCATGACCGCGTTCATCTGTGATTACCTGCGCATCATGTCGTCCGGCAACATGGCGCCGCACGAGCTCGAAGGTCTGTTCGACATGGAGCTTTACAGCCTCAAGGAAGACCTCGAGCACCCGTCTCACGCGGTAAACGGCATCGCCGACGCCATGCCGGGTTTCGGTATTGTGGCGGCAGTTTTGGGCATCGTCGTGACCATGGCTTCGCTGGGCGAAGGCGACCAGGCGGCCATCGGCATGCACGTCGGCGCGGCGCTCGTCGGTACTTTCTTCGGTATTCTCGCGGCGTACGGTTTCTTCGGCCCGCTGGCCACCTCCCTGGCACACGATGCCAAGGAAGAACTGAACATCTACGAAGCCATCAAGGCGTCGCTGGTGGCTTCGGCCTCCGGCATGCCGCCATCGTTGGCGGTAGAGTTCGGCCGCAAGGTTCTGTACCCGGCGCACCGCCCAAGTTTCGCTGAGCTGGAACAAGCGGTTCGCGGGCGTTAAGTCATGGAAAATAACCAGCCGATAATCATCAAGCGCATCAAGCGCATCGCCGGCGGGCACCACGGCGGCGCGTGGAAAATTGCCTTTGCTGACTTCGCGACGGCAATGATGGCGTTCTTCCTGGTGTTGTGGCTGCTGTCCACCGCGACACCGGAACAGAAGATCGCCATCGCCGGTTACTTCAAAGACCCGGTCGGCTTTTCCGAAAGCGGCACGCCGTACATCATCGATCTGGGCGGCACGCCGACCCTGGCGCCGGATAACACACTCAACCCCGAGGTGAAATCCCAGCCGCAACCGGACAAAGTCACGGCCGACACCGATCAGGTCGAAGGCATGGCCGAGCAGGTCGAGAAAGAACGTCTGGAATTGCTGCTGCAAGAACTGCAGAACAAGGTCGACGAGAACCCGCAACTGCAGAAGTTCAAGGATCAGATCCTGTTCGAAATCACCCCGAACGGCTTGCGCATCCAGATCATGGACGCCGATAACCGGCCGATGTTCGACTCGGGCTCGGCGCGGCTGAAACCGTATTTCGAAGATATTTTGCTGGCCATGGCCGACACCATTAAAGCGGTGCCGAACAAGGTCAGCATCAGCGGCCACACCGACGCCAAGCCATACATCGGCACCGGCGATTTCGGTAACTGGGAATTGTCCGCCAACCGCGCCAACGCCGCCCGCCGCGCGCTGGTCGCCGGCAGCTATCCGGAGTCGCAAGTGGCGCGCGTGGTCGGTTATGCCTCGTCGGCGCTGTTTGATCGGGAGAATCCGTTTAATCCGGTGAACCGCCGTATCGACATTGTGGTGTTGACGAAGAGGGCTCAAACGGCGATTGAAGGCGCGCAAGGTGCGGACCCTTCGGCGATTCCGGGGCAGGGCGCACCCGGTGAAGCGCCGGGCACGCCAGCCACGCCGGTGGACCCGAACGCGTTACCGGCGGACAAGCAACCGGTGCCGGCGCATGAGGTTCGGGAGCGTCTGAATTTGTTTGACGACGTGGCACCGAAGCCGGGTGACCCGGCGAAACCGGCGGAAGCGCCGGCGCAGTGATCGAAGAAGCCGACAGCGATGTCGGCTTTTTTCTGCGCTTGATTCCGTGTAGGTGAACGCAACTCCAACTGTAGGAGTGAGCCTGCTCGCGATAGCTCTCTACAAGCCGACTTGGTTCTCCCAGATGTCCACAGATCCAATTGTGGGAGCGAGCTTGCTCGCGATAGCTTTCTATCAGCCAACTTGTTCTTGTCGGGTGTACATATCCATTTCTGCGGTCACGGCGGCATTGGGTTTCGCTTTTACAGCGAGTCACTTTCGAGAAGCGCGAAAGTAACCAAAGCGCTCTTGCCCCTTTCGTTCGGTGCCTCGCCCAGGCTCGGCATGCCCTCGCTCCGGTCCTGCTCCGTGGGCCCGCCGCCATCGGCCATCCCTGGCCGGGGGCGGCTAACCCGGCATCCTTGCCGGGTTGCCCACTGCGCAGAACCTGCGCTCGGCCTCACGAGGGGGCGGGCACCGCAACTGCGTCGCGAGGCGGCCTGATAGCCGACCTGTTCTCGCGGCTGTGCGCAATCCCTGTAGGAGTGAGCCTGCTCGCGATAGCTCTCTACCAGCCGACCTCTTTCTCTCAGATGTACAAAAATCCAATGTGGGAGCGAGCCTGCTCGCGATAGCCCTCTACCAGCCGACCTCTTTCTCTCAGATGTACAAAAATCCAAATGTGGGAGCGAGCTTGCTCGCGATTGCGGCCTGACAGCCAACTTGTTTGGGTCAGGTGTACATATTTATGACAGCGGTATCAGCCGCTTCCAGTTTCAATCGCTGCGCCTATATCCCACTCGCCTCAAAACCCCCGACGTATCCGGTTCTTAAGCTCAGCATGAAACCGATCCGCATTGCTCTTGTTAAACAACCTCGCCGACTCAGTGCCACTGACAGACTCAAGTGCAATCGAGCGGTTATGGCTCACCTCGCGGTGATACTCATCAATGAAAAAATCAATGTCGGCCCCCTGAACCAGCTTCGGCCATTTATCCAGATATTCCGGCAGTTCGCTGTTCCCGGTCTTGAACGAGCAAATCCGCCGATTGCTGATGGTCGCTGCACCGATTTCAAACGGCACCCACCACGATTGCGCGGTTTTGTCCGAGACCACGGCGAGCAAGTGCGTGCATTCGGTGATGTTGCGGGTGATGACGGTGGTGATGTCGTCGGTGGTTTGCGATTCCGCGTCGAGCACGTCGAGATAGGTTTTGATGCCGGCGCGTTTCAGGCGTTCGTTGAGGGCGATGGCTTGTGGGCGGTCGGTGTGGCGGTAGCTGATAAAGACGGGCATCAGAAGTGTCCCTTGAGTGCGAGTTCGCGGTAGTAGGCGCCGAGTGCGGTGAGGCGGCAGCCGGTTGAGTTGATGGCGGCGTAGTACATGTGCTCGGCTTCCACCGGTTCGATCAGGCTGTGGCGGTTGCACTTTTGCAGTTGCGCGAAGACTTCGCCGTGGTCGGGGTCGAAGCTCGGTTCGGTCGGTTCGTAGCTTGGGTCGAGGGCGAAGTTTGATTCGGCCTCGGCGAACCATTCGGGCAATTTGCGCAGGATTTCCTTGGGGATCAGCGGCGACACTTCCCGCAACGAGATGAATTGCGAAACGTTGGTTTTGAACACCGGGCGCTGTTCCCAGGCGTCGAGGGCGTTGTCGACGAACGCGTAAAGGCTGCCGGGGGTGATCTTGCCGAGGATGTTCGCCGCGCCGCCGTGCAACGCCTGCAGCAGCAAACGGGTGAACACGCCGTGCCCGCCGCCCTCCAGCGCCGATTCCTCTTTCTTGCACGCGGTAAGGATGGTCATGCCTTCGCCCACCACGCTGCTTTCACTGCGCAGCGCGCGGATTTCACCCGCCGAGCCGCCCTGGCAGCAATCGAGAATGATCACTTTGTTTTTGATTTGTACCGCTTTCGAAGCCCAATTGAGGATGTCGCTGATGCGAATGCCATCGCGTGCAGTGCGGTAGTCCTGCGGGACCAGCATGCCTTCGTCGGTGTCGTCATCGAAAACCCCATGACCGGCGAAATACAGCAGCGCCACGTTGCAATCGCCGGAGAACAGTTCGCGGATCTGATCTTCGAGTTTTCCACGGCCCAGGTGATCCTCGGCAGAGGTCAGCACCACGTTCTTGAAGTTTGGGTCGCCGTTGGCGTCGGTTTTCAGCACCGAAGCCATCGCCATGGCGTCGGCGTTGCAGCCGCTCAAAGAGGAAATGTGCGTGTAATTATTAATGCCGATGAACAGTCCCTTGCGCATCGTCACACCGCCGTTTGCGCGCGAATCGCGCTGACGATGCTGGCGGTGTTCCACGCGCACTCGGCGTGAGCGGCGTTGCGCACCACGGCGGAAATCCTTTCGGCACCGAACGGCTTGATCGCGATGATTACCTTGCCCATGCGTTGGGCGATCTCGATTTCCTTGTTGATCCACTTGCTGTAACTGGCGTACATGCCGGCCATGATCAACACGGCGGAGCACGGGCGGATTTTGTTTTCGATGGCTTCGGTCAACTGCTTGTCGGTGCGCGCGCCGACGATCGGGTTATGTGGCGGAACGGAGAAATTCTTGAAAGTGAACGTGGGGTGGGCGGTTAACAGGCTCACCAGTTTGTCGTGGGCGTCGGAGTAGTTCCACGAGTGGCTGATGAACAAATGATAGGTTTGCATGGCTGTCCCTCGGTGTCGCCAAAGAGCGAAGAGGGCTTGAATGTAGGGCGTTGCGTGGAGGTCACAAGACCTTGGGCGATAAACAAAAAAGCCCTACACGCGAGCGTGCGCAGGCCTTACAGAGAAGTCTGACGTTTAATACGAAGGGGATTTTGTAAGAGGGCGCAGATGAACCGCAGCCCGATTGAGTCGGGCTGCGGTTGCGTCTGTTTAGTAGCTGCTTTCCGGCAGACTGGCGATGATCGAGCGGTAGCTGTTCATCCGTTGCTGTTGCACGCGGCCTTCTTCCAGCGCCTTGAGCAGGGCACAACCGGGTTCGCGGTCGTGTTTGCAGTCGCGGAAGCGGCAGGTGCCGATCAAGTCGTTGAACTCGATGAAACCGGCTTCGACGTCGGCACGGCTGACGTGGCCGAGGCCGAATTCGCGGATACCCGGGGAGTCGATCAACTCACCGCCACCGGGGAAGTGGAACAGCCGCGCGGTGGTCGTGGTGTGCGTGCCTTGGCCGGACAGCTCGGACAACGGGCCGACGCGGGTTTCGACTTCCGGCAGCAGGCTGTTGACCAGCGATGACTTGCCGACGCCGGACTGACCAACGAACACACTGATGCGCCCGTCGAGTTGTTCCTGCAGTTGTTCCATGCCGTTGCCGTGATGCGCCGACACTTCCAGCACCGGATAACCCAGCGTGCGGTATACCGCGAGCAAGGCATTCAGCGCGGGGGCGTTCTGCTCATCGATCAAATCGAATTTGTTCAGCAGCAGCAGCGGACGAATCCCGGCGTGCTCGGCGGCAACCAGATATCGGTCGATCAGGTTGGCGTGCGGCTCGGGCAGCGGCGCGAAGACAATCACGATCATGTCGACGTTGGCGGCAACCGGCTTGAGCTGGCCACGGCTGTCCGGGCGGCAGAGTTCGGTTTTGCGCGGCAATTGCGCGACGATGACGCCAATGCCCTGGTTGCCGGCACGCCAGACCACCTGATCGCCGGTCACCAGCGCAGGCAGGTTGGCGCGCAAGTGACAGCGGAACACCTCACCAGCCAGCTCGCCTTCGAGCGCTTCGACTTCGACCTGCACACCAAAGTGCGCGATCACCAGGCCGGTCTGTTCCGGGCCCAGGTCGCCGCCCTCAAGTGCCTCGACGGCCGAGGACTCGCGTTTGGCGGCGCGGGCAGCGCGCTCGCCCTGAATTTTTTCGATGCGCCAGTTTTGACGACGATTGAGTTGGCGTTTGGCCATGGGTGTTCCGTATCAAGAATGCAGCGATTAGGTAAAACGGCCGCGAGTTTAGCACGCCCCGCCGGTTGCCTAGGCTAAACTGCGCAGCATTGCCTAGGAGCCGACACATGCAAAACCCGCAGAATCTGATCTGGATCGACCTGGAAATGACCGGTCTGAACCCTGATACCGACGTCATCATCGAGATGGCGACCATTGTCACCGACAGTGACTTGAACACGTTGGCCGAAGGTCCGGTGATCGCCATTCATCACAGCGACGCGATTCTCGCTGGCATGGATGAGTGGAATACCCGCCAGCACGGCGGCTCGGGCCTGACCCAACGAGTGCGCGACAGCCGCATCAGCATGGCTGAAGCCGAAGCCGAGACCATCGCGTTTCTCGAGAAGTGGGTGCCGAAGGGCAAGTCGCCGATTTGCGGCAACAGCATCTGCCAGGACCGGCGCTTCCTTTATACGCACATGAAATCCCTGGAAAGTTACTTCCATTACCGCAACCTCGACGTGTCGACGCTCAAAGAGCTGGCCGCACGCTGGGCGCCGGACGTGCGCGACAGCTTCCAGAAGGGCAGCACCCACTTGGCGCTGGACGACATCCGCGAGTCGATCGCCGAGCTGCAGCATTACCGCAAGCATTTCATCAAGTTCTGATCCTACGCGGAACATTGTGGCGAGGGGGCTTGCCCCCGTTCGGCTGCGAAGCAGTCGTAAAACCTGAGAATGCGGTGTGACTGACGGAATGCAGGGGAGCGCTTCGCACTCCGACGGGGGCAAGCCCCCTCGCCACAGGAAGTGGGCGAATGGCGCTTGCCCTCTTCTGGTGCGCCCCCGAAATGGCTAGACTGCGCGCCTTCCTGCCAGGACCGCCGCCATGTTGCTGATGCTCTATCTGATCGCCATCACCGCCGAAGCCATGACCGGCGCGCTGTCTGCCGGCCGTCGCGGCATGGACTGGTTTGGCGTGGTGCTGATTGCGTGCGTTACCGCGCTCGGCGGCGGTTCGGTACGCGACGTGCTGCTCGGCCACTACCCGCTGACGTGGGTCAAACACCCGGAATACCTGATCCTGACCTCGGTCGCAGCGATGTTCACGGTGTTTGCCGCGCGTTGGATGCGCCACCTGCGCTCGCTGTTTCTGGTGCTCGACGCCGTCGGCCTAGTGGCGTTTACCCTGATCGGCTGCATGACCGCGCTTGAAATGGGCCACGGCATGTTGGTGGCGTCGGTCAGCGGCGTGATCACCGGAGTATTCGGCGGCATCCTGCGCGACATCTTCTGCAACGACATCCCGCTGATCTTCCGCCGCGAGCTCTACGCCAGCGTCTCGTTTGCAGCGGCGTGGTGCTACATGTTGTGCATTTACCTGCAAATGCCCGGCGAGCAGGCGATTCTGGTCACCTTGTTTGGCGGGTTCCTGCTGCGCCTGCTGGCAATCCGCTTTCACTGGGAAATGCCCAAATTCGTCTACAACGACGAAGCCTGACGCCACCTCCGTCCCGGTAGCAGCTGCCGAAGGCTGCGTCCGGCTGCGAAGCAGTCGTCAATATTCAAATATCGCGCGAGTCCTGCGGCCTCGAACGCAGCCTTCGGCAGCTGCTACATGAGGCCGTGTTGTTTGGGCTCACTCGACATGTTCGAGAACCAGCGGCGCTTTGAGTTCAGGCGTACTGGATGGCGCACCACTAAGCCTGACGCCAACTCCGTACCTGTAGCAGCTGCCGAAGGCTGCGTCCGGCTGCGAAGCAGTCGTCAATATTCAAATATCGCGCGAGTCCTGCGGCCTCGAACGCAGCCTTCGGCAGCTGCTATATGAGGCCGTGTTGTTTGAGGGCCCATTCGACGTGTTCGCGGACCAGTTCTGACGGATATTCGCGCCGCGCCTTCAACGCCTCCAGCACCGGAATGCTCGATGGCGCGTTGCCCAAACCCACCGCCAGATTGCGCAACCAGCGCTCATAACCGGCGCGACGTAGCGGCGAACCCTCGGTGCTGCTGAGAAAGCGCTCCTCGTCCCACATAAACAGTTCGGCCAATTCGGCGTTGTCGAGATTGTGCCGTGGCTTGAAATCGCTTTCGCCGGTCGGGCGGGCGAAGCGGTTCCACGGGCAGACGATCTGGCAGTCATCGCAGCCGAATACCCGATTACCGATCAGCGGCCGCAATTCTTCCGGGATTGCGCTTTTCAGTTCGATGGTCAGGTACGAAATGCAGCGTCGGGCGTCGAGCACGTAAGGGCCGACGAACGCGTTGGTCGGGCAAATGTCCAGGCACGCGGTGCAGCGGCCGCAGTGTTCGGTGGCGTGGGGTGGGTCCTCGGGCAACGGCAGGTCGACGAACAATTCGCTGAGGAAGAAATAACTCCCGGCCTTGCGGTTCAACACCAAGGTGTTTTTGCCGATCCAGCCCAGCCCGGCCTTCTCCGCGATGGCTTTTTCCAGCACCGGGGCGCTGTCGACAAAGGCGCGATAACCGAACGGGCCGATGACCGCTTGAATTTTTTCTGCGAGTTGTTGCACGCGTTTACGGATCAATTTGTGGTAATCGCGGCCCAAGGCATAACGCGATACGTAGGCTTTCTCCGGTTGGGCGAGCAATTGCGCCATTTGCGTGTCGCCGGGCAGGTAGTCCATGCGCAGCGAAACTACCCGCAACGTGCCGGGCACCAGTTCTTCCGGGTGCGAGCGTTTGCTGCCATGGGCGCCCATGTACTCCATTTCGCCGTGGTAGCCGGCTTCGAGCCAGCGCTGCAGATGCTGTTCATGCTCGGCAAGGTCCAGGCCGCTGATGCCGACTTGCTGAAAGCCCAGCTCGCGGCCCCAGTCCTTGATGGATTGGGCGAGGGCGGGCAGGTCTGTGGTAATAGCGGGCATGAGACGAGAGAAACCGGAGCTGAGGTGCGTATAATTCTGCCAGACATCGGAGCCCGAAGACGCATGCCGCAGACTAAAGATGATTTACCCGACGCGCTGTACAGCGCCGCGCAAGTGCGAGAGCTCGATGCGAGCCTGATCGCGGCTGGCACGCCGGGCTTCGAATTGATGCAACGCGCTGCCCGGGCAACGTGGCGGGCGCTGGTCCGCCAGTGGCCGACGGCCAGCGAACTGACAGTGCTGGCAGGTCACGGCAACAATGCGGGCGACGGTTATCTGGTCGCCGTGCTCGCGCAGCGCGCCGGTTGGCAAGTGCGCGTGTTGGCGGTCGGCGAACCGCAACGTTTGCAGGGCGATGCGGCACGCGCGCATGCCGAGGCGCTGGCGGAAAAAGTCTCAATCGAAAACGGCTCTGCACAATCCGAATTGCGCGGCATCATCCTCGACGCCTTGCTCGGCACCGGTTTGACCGGCGAGGTGCGAGAGCCCTACGCCAGCGTGATCGCGGCGATCAATGCCAGTGAACTGCCGGTTGTCGCCGTGGATATCCCCTCAGGCTTGTGCGCCGATACCGGTCGCGTGCTCGGCGGCGCGGTTCGGGCTGATCTGACCGTGACCTTCATCGGTTTGAAAATCGGCCTGTTTACCGGTGATGCGGCGGATGTCGTCGGTGAACTGGTGTTCAACGATCTGCACGCCGATCCGCAATTGCTGGAAAACGCCGCCAGCACCGCGCGCCGCCTCAATCCCGGCAACCTTCCGCTTCCGGCGCACCGTGCGCCAACCTCGCACAAAGGCACGTTTGGCCACGTGCTGCTGATCGGCGGAGATCGCGGTTTTGGCGGCGCCATTTTGCTGAGCGCGCAAAGTGCATTGCGCAGTGGCGCGGGCATGGTTTCGGTGGCGACGCGCAGCGAACATGTGCCGGCGGCGCTGGCGAGAATCCCCGAAGCGATGGTGCTCGGCACTTCGTCGGCCAATCAGTTGATGGAATTGTTGGATAAGGTTTCCGTGCTGGTGGTTGGCCCGGGCCTCGGGCAGGCTGCGTGGGGTCGCAGCCTGTTATCGGCGGCAGCCAATGCGCCGCTGCCGCAAGTCTGGGACGCCGATGCGCTGAATATGCTCGCCGAGCAGCAGGTAACGCTGCCGAAGGATTGCGTGATCACCCCGCATCCCGGTGAAGCCGCGCGTTTGCTCGGGATCAGCACCGCCGAAGTGCAGGCCGATCGGGCCGCCGCCGCTCATGCATTGAGCAAAAAATACACAGCTGTGGTGATTCTGAAAGGCGCTGGTAGCTTGATCGCCAGCCCCGATGGACGTTTGTCGTTGTGCCATCAGGGTCACCCAGCGATGGCCACTGCCGGTTTGGGCGACGTGCTCGCCGGACTGGTCGGCGCGTTGCTGGCGCAAGGCATGCAGGCATTCGACGCCGCGTGCCTGGCGGTCTGGCTGCACGCCAACGCAGGTTTGCAACAAGGTAAATTCGGCCGTGGGCTGGCGGCCAGTGATCTGATTCCAGCCATTCGTCAGTTGTTGGAGGAGCAAGCACCGTGTCTGAAGTAACCCTGTACCTGGCTGATGAAGAAGCAATGAGCGCATTCGGTGCCCGCATTGCACGAACCACTCAAGGACACGGTCTGATTTTTCTCGAAGGCGATCTGGGCGCGGGCAAAACTACCCTGTCGCGCGGCATCATTCGTGGCTTGGGGCATGTCGGCGCGGTAAAAAGTCCGACGTTCACTTTGGTCGAGCCCTACGAGATCGGCGACATTCGCGCCTTCCATTTCGACCTGTATCGACTGGTCGATCCGGAAGAACTGGAGTACTTGGGCATCCGCGACTACTTCGATGATGACGCCATGTGTTTGATCGAATGGCCCCAGAAGGGTGCAGGCTTTTTGCCAAAGCCCGACCTGACCATTACCATTAGCCCGCAAGACAGCGGGCGTTCGCTGAAAATTTTGTCCCAGGGCTCGCGCGGCGAGTCGTGGTGTGCCGCTTTGGCATTGGAATCCAATTAAATGATGGGGTCAGGTATGCGCTTTCGCGCGATGGTAGCTGCCGTAGGATTGTTGTTTTTGGCGGTAACCGTCGACGCTGTGGCCGAATCGAAGGTCAACAGCGTTCGCCTGTGGCGTGCTCCGGATAACACACGACTGGTATTCGACCTCACGGGGCCGGTGCAACACAGTGTGTTCACCCTGACGTCGCCGGATCGGCTGGTTATCGACATCAATGGCGCGTCCCTCGGGGCGCCGCTGAAGGTCAACAGCGCCAACACGCCAATTACCGCCATGCGCTCGGCGCAACGCACGCCGACTGACTTGCGCGTGGTCATCGACCTGAAAAAAGCCGTGACGCCGAAGAGCTTCACCCTGGCGCCGAACGCGCAGTACGGCAATCGTCTGGTGGTCGATCTGTTCGACAACCCGGCCGATGCCGCGCCGATTCCGGCGCCGACCAACGTCGCGACGGTGGCCCCGGTGCCGGTCACGCCGATTGATCCGCCGGTCAAACTGCCTCCAGCGCCGGCCGGCAAACGCGACATTATTGTGGTGATCGATGCCGGCCACGGCGGCGAAGACCCGGGCGCTTCTGGCTCGCGCGGTCAACGTGAAAAAGACGTGGTACTGGCCATTGCCCGTGAATTGCAGCGTCAGGTCAACGGCATGAAAGGCTTCCGCGCCGAACTGACCCGTACCGGCGACTACTTCATTCCATTGCGCGGCCGTACCGAAATTGCGCGCAAGAAGGGCGCCGACCTGTTCGTTTCGATCCACGCCGACGCCGCACCTTCCGCCGCTGCGTTTGGTGCTTCGGTGTTCGCCCTGTCGGACCGCGGCGCGACCTCCGAAACCGCGCGTTGGCTGGCCGACAGTGAAAACCGT
The DNA here is from genome assembly GCF_900105155.1 of Pseudomonas prosekii. Lineage (NCBI taxonomy): Bacteria > Pseudomonadati > Pseudomonadota > Gammaproteobacteria > Pseudomonadales > Pseudomonadaceae > Pseudomonas > Pseudomonas prosekii. The sequence continues at coordinate 2,160,875 of NZ_LT629762.1, read as the reverse complement.
TCCGACTTGATCGGTGGTGCCGGCAACGTCAGCCTCGACGACAAGGACCGCATGCTCGCGGGCGTGTTGCTCGACCTTTCGATGACCGCATCGCTGACCTCCAGCCTCAACGTCGGCCAGAAAGTTTTGACCAACATCGGGCGCGTCACGCCACTGCATAAACAGCGTGTGGAACAGGCCGGGTTCATGGTGTTGAAGTCGCCGGATATCCCGTCGATCCTGGTCGAAACCGGGTTTATCTCGAACGCCAACGAAGCCTCGAAACTCGCCGCCGCGAACCACCAGCAAGCGCTGGCGCGGTCGATCAGCAGCGGCGTGCGCCAGTTCTTCCAGCAGAATCCGCCACCGGGCACCTACATTGCCTGGCTGCGCGATTCCGGCAAGATCGCCCAAGGTCCGCGCGACCATCGCGTCAGCCCGGGTGAGACGTTGGCGATGATTGCCGTGCGTTATCAGGTGTCCCCGGCCACTCTGCGCAGCGCCAACAATCTGAGAAGCGATGAGCTGAAAATCGGTCAGACCCTGACGATTCCCGGCACCGAACTGGCGGCCAAAGAATGAATCAGGCGCTGATCAATGCCGCTCGGATCGAGCTGCTCAGCCCACGCCTGGCGAACCAGATTGCCGCCGGTGAGGTGGTTGAGCGCCCGGCATCGGTGATCAAGGAGTTGCTGGAAAACAGCCTCGACTCCGGCGCCAAGCGCATTGATGTCGACGTCGAGTTGGGCGGCACCAAGCTGCTGCGGGTGCGCGACGATGGCAGCGGCATTTCCGCTGACGACCTGCCGCTGGCCTTGGCGCGACACGCCACCAGCAAGATTCGCAACCTCGAAGACCTTGAGCAGGTGATGAGCCTCGGGTTTCGCGGTGAGGCCCTGGCCTCGATCAGTTCCGTGGCGCGCCTGACCCTGACGTCGCGCACCAAGGACGCCGATCAAGCCTGGCAAGTCGAAACCGAAGGCCGGGACATGGCGCCGCGCGTGCAACCGGCGGCTCACCCGGTGGGCACCTCTGTGGAAGTGCGCGACCTGTTCTTCAACACCCCGGCGCGGCGCAAGTTTCTCAAGACTGAAAAAACCGAATTCGATCACCTGCAAGAAGTGATCAAGCGCTTGGCGTTGGCGCGTTTCGACGTGGCGTTTCACTTGCGCCACAACGGCAAGACCATCCTCAGCCTGCACGAAGCGCATGACGACGCGGCCCGCGCTCGGCGTGTGGCGGCGATCTGCGGTTCGGGATTTCTGGAGCAGGCGCTGCCGATCGAAATCGAGCGCAATGGTCTGCATTTGTGGGGTTGGGTCGGTCTGCCGACGTTCAACCGCAGCCAGGCTGACTTGCAGTATTTCTTCGTGAATGGCCGTGCGGTGCGCGACAAACTGGTGGCTCACGCGGTGCGCCAGGCGTATCGCGATGTGCTGTTCAACGGTCGTCACCCGACATTCGTGCTGTTTTTCGAAGTCGACCCGGCGGGCGTCGACGTCAACGTGCACCCGACCAAACACGAAGTGCGCTTCCGTGACGGGCGCATGGTCCACGACTTCCTTTACGGCACTTTGCACCGGGCACTCGGCGACGTGCGCCCGGAAGATCATCTGGCCGCGCCGGTCGCCACCGCGATCGTCCGCCCAAGCGGAATTGACGCTGGCGAGTTTGGTCCGCAGGGCGAAATGCGTCTGGCGGCCAACGCGCTGCTGGAGCAGCCGCAAGGCCAGCCGACCTTTAATACGGCAGCGGGCTCGGGCGCGGGTGCCGGTTATCAGTATCAATACTCACCAAAACCGCAATCCGGCGTGCCGGCGGCCGAGGCGCAGGCTGCGTATCGCGAATTTTTCGCGCCGTTGCCCGAGGCCAATGCGGTCGCATTGCCGGCCGGGCAGGACGATATTCCGCCATTGGGTTACGCGTTGGCGCAGCTCAAAGGCATCTACATTCTTTCGGAAAACGCTCAAGGCCTGGTGCTGGTGGACATGCACGCCGCGCACGAGCGGATCATGTATGAACGCCTGAAAATCGCCATGGCCAGCGAGGGCTTGAGCGGGCAACCGCTGCTGGTCCCGGAATCCCTGGCCGTGAGCCAGCGCGAAGCCGATTGCGCCGAAGAGAACGCTGCGTGGTTCCAGCGCCTCGGTTTTGAATTGCAGCGCCTCGGCCCGGAAACCCTGGCGATCCGGCAGATCCCGGCACTGCTCAAGCAGGCTGAGGCCAATCGGCTGGTCAGCGACGTGCTCGCCGACCTGATGGAATACGGCACCAGCGACCGCATTCAGGCGCACCTCAACGAATTGCTTGGCACCATGGCCTGCCACGGCGCAATCCGCGCCAATCGGCGTCTGGCGCTGCCGGAAATGAACGGCCTGTTGCGCGACATGGAAAACACCGAGCGCAGCGGCCAATGCAACCATGGCCGACCGACCTGGACCCAATTGGGCCTGGACGATCTGGACAAACTGTTCCTGCGCGGTCGTTGATGAGCCAGCTCCCTCCAGCGATTTTCCTGATGGGCCCGACCGCTGCGGGCAAGACCGATCTGGCCATCGAACTGACCAAAGTCCTGCCGTGCGAGTTGATCAGCGTCGATTCGGCGCTGGTTTATCGCGGCATGGACATCGGCACGGCTAAACCTTCGAAAGAGCTATTGGCGCAACATCCGCATCGTTTGATCGATATCCTCGACCCCGCCGAGAGCTATTCGGCGGCAGATTTTCGCCGTGATGCGCTGGAGGCGATGGCCGAGATCACTTCGCGCGGCAAAATTCCGCTGCTTGTAGGCGGCACGATGCTCTACTACAAGGCTTTGGTCGAAGGTCTTGCGGAAATGCCGGCGGCTGATCCCGATGTTCGCGCGCAGATCGAAGAAGAGGCTGCACGCCTTGGCTGGCAAGCCTTGCACGAACAATTGGCGGTGATTGATCCGGTGTCGGCGGCGCGGATTCACCCGAACGATCCGCAACGGCTGAGTCGAGCGCTGGAAGTTTATCGCGTGAGCGGTCAGAGCATGACTGAACTGCGCTTGCGACAATCTGCGCAAAGTACTGAAGCAGCGGCTTCGGGACTGCAACAATTACCCTATACTGTCGCGAACTTGGCCATCGCCCCGGCAAATCGCCAGGTACTGCACGAGCGTATTAAACAAAGATTCACAATTATGTTGGAACAGGGATTCATCGACGAGGTCGTAGCCCTGCGTATGAGAAGTGACTTGCATTCAGGGTTGCCGTCCATACGTGCTGTAGGGTACCGACAAGTCTGGGACTACCTGGATGGCAAGCTGACGCAAGCCGAGATGCAGGAGCGTGGAATCATTGCCACGCGCCAATTGGCAAAGCGCCAGTTCACCTGGCTGCGCAGTTGGGCTGATCTGCATTGGTTGGACAGCCTGGATTGCGACAATCTGCCGCGCGCCTTGAAATACCTTGGGACCATCTCCATATTGAGCTGAGTCCTTGCAATTGCCGTCTATCCTTGGGGGTGTGACGGCACAAGCCATCTGATTACCTATTTTTATATTGAATCCTTAAAGGAGTGCGGCACATGTCAAAAGGGCATTCGCTACAAGACCCTTACTTGAATACTTTACGTAAAGAGAAAGTTGGGGTGTCCATCTACCTGGTCAACGGGATCAAACTGCAAGGCACGATCGAGTCTTTCGACCAGTTCGTAATCCTGCTGAAAAACACCGTGAGCCAGATGGTTTACAAACACGCTATCTCGACAGTCGTGCCGGTTCGTCCAATTCGTCTGCCTAGCGCAACCGAATCCGAAGCAGGTGACGCTGAGCCAGGTAACGCCTGATAGGAGTCTCCTTTGTTCTTTGAGCGCCACGGTGGTGGTGAACGAGTAATCCTCGTTCACTTGGATGGACAGGACCCTGAGGCGCGCGAAGATCCGCAGGAGTTTCAGGAGCTGGCTAATTCGGCAGGCGCCGAGACCGTCGCGTTTGTTAACGTGCCGCGTCATCGGCCAACCGCCAAATACCTGATCGGCAGCGGCAAGGTCGACGAATTGCGCGATCTGGTCCACGCCGAAGAAGCCGATCTGGTCATCTTCAATCACGTCCTCACGCCCAGTCAGGAACGTAACCTCGAACGTGTTTTCGAGTGTCGCGTGATCGACCGTACCGGGCTGATTCTCGATATTTTCGCCCAACGCGCCCGTACTCACGAAGGCAAGCTCCAGGTCGAACTGGCCCAGCTTGACCACATGAGCACCCGGCTGGTTCGCGGCTGGACTCACCTTGAGCGTCAGGGTGGTGGTATCGGTATGCGCGGCCCGGGTGAAACCCAGCTCGAAACCGACCGCCGTTTGCTGCGGGTGCGCCTGCGCCAGATCAAAGGCCGGTTGGAGAAAGTGCGCAGTCAGCGCGAGCAGTCGCGTCGCGGCCGTTCACGTGCAGACATTCCTACCGTGTCCCTGGTGGGCTACACCAACGCCGGCAAATCCACGTTGTTCAATAACGTGACGAAATCCGACGTGTACGCGGCGGACCAGTTGTTCGCCACGCTGGACCCGACCTTGCGCCGTCTGGAACTCGACGACCTGGGGCCGATTGTCCTCGCCGACACCGTGGGTTTCATCCGCCACTTGCCGCACAAACTAGTCGAGGCATTTCGGTCTACGCTCGAAGAGTCGAGCAACTCAGACTTGCTGTTGCACGTGATCGATGCGGCCGAGCCGGATCGCATGTTGCAGATCGAGCAGGTGATGGTGGTGCTGGGCGAGATCGGTGCCCAGGACTTGCCGATCCTCGAGGTCTATAACAAACTCGATTTGCTCGAAGGCGTCGAACCCCAAATCCAGCGCGACGAAAACGGCAAGCCCCAACGGGTCTGGCTGTCGGCGCGTGATGGCAGTGGTCTGGAATTGCTTGAACAAGCCATCGCCGAGTTGTTGGGCACTGATTTGTTCATTGGCACCTTGCGCTTGCCGCAACGTTTTGCTCGACTGCGTGCGCAGTTTTTCGAACTCGGTGCGGTGCAAAAAGAAGAACACGACGAAGAAGGCATCAGCCTGCTGGCCGTACGCTTGCCACGGATCGAGTTGAATCGACTGGTGAGCCGCGAAGGTTTGCAACCGATGGAATTCCTCGAGCAACACACTTTGCAATAAAAGCCTGAAAAAGCGGTTGTGCCGCGGTGACAGGCATTCTGTAGCATTGGTCGGCGCGCCGTGGGTGCGTCTTTGCTTTATCAGATGGAGAGCGCTATGGCTTGGAATGAGCCGGGTGGCAACTCGAATAATCAGGATCCTTGGGGTGGCAAGCGCCGCAATAACGGCGACCGCAAGGGGCCACCGGATCTCGACGAGGCCTTCCGAAAGCTGCAGGAAAGCCTGAACGGGTTGTTCGGTGGTGGTAAAAAACGCGGCGACGACGGCGGCGGTTCGGGCAGGGGTGGCGGCTTCGGCGGTCTGCTCGGCATCGGCCTGGTCGTGCTCGCAGCAGTCTGGCTGTACAGCGCGGTCTATGTAGTCGACGAGCAGGAGCAAGCCGTAGTGCTGCGCTTCGGCAAGTACTACGAAACGGTTGGCCCGGGCCTGAACATCTACTTCCCGCCGATCGACAAGAAGTTCATGGAAAACGTGACGCGTGAGCGTGCGTATACCAAGCAGGGCCAGATGCTCACTGAAGACGAGAACATCGTCGAAGTGCCGCTGACCGTGCAGTACAAAATCAGCAACCTGCAGGATTTCGTGCTGAACGTCGATCAGCCGGAAATCAGCCTGCAGCACGCGACCGACAGTGCCTTGCGCCACGTGGTGGGTTCTACCGCGATGGATCAGGTGCTGACCGAAGGTCGTGAATTGATGGCCAGCGAAATCAAGGAACGCCTGCAACGTTTCCTCGACACTTATCGCACCGGCATCACCGTCACTCAGGTCAACGTACAGAGCGCAGCGGCACCGCGTGAAGTCCAGGAAGCCTTCGATGACGTGATCCGCGCACGAGAAGACGAGCAGCGTTCGCGCAACCAGGCTGAAACCTACGCCAACGGCGTCGTGCCGGAAGCCCGTGGTCAGGCCCAGCGCATTCTTGAAGATGCCAACGGTTACCGTGACGAAACGGTATCGCGCGCCAAGGGTGAGGCTGATCGCTTCACCAAACTGGTCGCCGAGTACCGCAAGGCACCTGAAGTCACCCGCGAGCGTCTGTACCTGGACACCATGCAGGAAGTCTTCACCAACACCAGCAAGGTTCTCGTGACCGGCAACAAGAATGGCCAGAGCAATCTGCTGTACTTGCCGCTGGACAAGATGATCGACAGTGGCCGCAGCACCAGCGCACCGGTAACGGGCGCGGCCGCCGGCAGCAATGAAGCGAATGCGCGTGCAGCCGCTGATCTGCAACAACAGCAAGCGCGTACCAGGGAGAGTCGCTGATGAGCAATAAATCGCTGATCGCCCTTATTGTCTGCGTCGTCGTGGCGATCGCAGCCTGGAACTGCTTTTACATCGTGGGTCAGACCGAGCGTGCGGTAATGCTGCAATTCGGTCGTGTGGTCCAGACCGATGTGCAGCCGGGCCTGCATGTGAAAGTGCCTTACGTTAACCAGGTGCGCAAATTCGACGCTCGCCTGATGACGCTGGATGCACCGACACAACGCTTCCTGACGCTGGAAAAGAAAGCCGTGATGGTCGATGCCTACGCCAAGTGGCGCGTGAAAGATGCCGAGCGCTTCTACACCGCAACTTCCGGCCTCAAGCAGATTGCCGACGAGCGTTTGTCCCGTCGTCTGGAATCGGGCCTGCGTGACCAGTTCGGTAAACGCACCCTGCACGAAGTGGTTTCCGGTGAACGTGACGCGTTGATGGCGGACATCACCGCATCGCTGAACAAGATGGCCGAGAAAGAACTGGGCATCGAAGTTGTCGATGTTCGGGTCAAGGCTATCGACCTGCCTAAAGAAGTGAATCGCAGCGTGTTCGAACGTATGAGCACCGAGCGTGAGCGTGAAGCTCGCGAGCACCGCGCCAAGGGTAACGAGCTGGCTGAAGGCATCCGTGCCGACGCCGATCGTCAACGCCGCGTGTTGCTGGCCGAAGCCTATCGTGAATCCGAAGAGGTTCGCGGTGATGGTGACGCCCAGGCTGCTTCGATCTACTCCAAGGCTTACGGTCAGGATCAGGAGTTCTACGCGTTCTACCGTAGCCTGCGCGCCTACCGTGAAAGCTTCGCGAACAAAACCGACGTCATGGTCCTCGACCCAAGCAGCGACTTCTTCCGTTACCTGGAAAAAGCCAAACCTTGATACCGCGTTGACCTGAATCATCCCCGCCTGGCGGCTAAAAACTGCGGCGGGGTGATCCTTTGGGAAAACGTGTGTATGATGCGGCAGCCGGGAAATTCCCGGCTTTTTTGCGTCTGCATGTTTGATTGCTGTTGTTCAGGCAGGCGCCCGAGTTGAATGACTCGACAGGTTTTTCGAGGAAAGTGGTTGGCGAAGCCGATTTCAGGCTTTTCGCCACGTCGTTCTTGCGCGTGGTTTGTGCATGAGCCGACCATTTTCTGCTTCACTCTAGGCTCGCCCGACGGCTGGCCGCCCGGATCATAGGGGAATGGCGTAATGGCAACGGTAGACCGCTGGCTGCTGCCAGATGGCATCGAAGAAGTACTGCCACCAGAAGCGGCGCGCATCGAAGTAGCGCGCCGTCAGGTGTTGGATCTGTTCCAGAGCTGGGGTTACGAGTTTGTCGTGACTCCCCATATCGAGTACCTGGAATCCCTGTTGACCGGCGCGGGCCAGGACCTGGATCTGCGTACCTTCAAGGTTATCGACCCGCAATCGGGCCGGCAGATGGGTTTCCGTGCCGACATCACGCCGCAAGTGGCGCGCATCGATGCGCACACCCTGCGTCGCGAAGGTCCGAGCCGTCTGTGCTACGCCGGCAGCGTGCTGCACGCACAACCGCGCGCCTTGTCGTCGTCGCGCAGCCCGATCCAGTTGGGCGCCGAGTTGTACGGCGACGCCAGCCCGAGCAGCGACGTTGAAGTCATCAGCCTGATGCTGGCCATGCTGCAACTGGCCGATGTGCCGGACGTGCACATGGACCTCGGGCATGTCGGCATCTACCGCGGCCTGGCGCGCGCGGCCGGCTTGTCCGGTGAGGTCGAGCAGCAGTTGTTTGATGCATTGCAACGCAAGGCCATCGACGAGGTCATTACCTTGACCGAAGGTCTGCCTGCCGAACTGTCGGGCATGCTGCGCGCATTGGTTGATCTGTGCGGCGGTCGTGAAGTATTGAGCGCGGCCCGTGAGCGTCTGGCGCATGCGCCGGCGCCAGTATTGGCGGCGCTGGAAGACTTGCTGGCGATTGCCGATCGTCTGTCCACGCGTTTCCCGCAATTGCCGCTTTACTTCGACCTGGGTGAATTGCGCGGCTACCACTACCACACCGGTGTGGTGTTCGCGGTATTCGTGCCGGGCGTTGGCCAGTCCATCGCCCAGGGCGGTCGTTACGACGACATCGGCGCCGACTTCGGTCGCGCTCGTCCGGCAACCGGCTTCTCCACCGATTTGAAAACCCTGGTGACCCTGGGGCGTGCTGAGATCGAGTTACCGTCTGGCGGTATCTGGATGCCTGACAGTACGGATGCGGCACTCTGGCAGCAGGTTTGCCAGTTGCGCAGTGAGGGTCAGCGTGTCGTTCAGGCATTGCCTGGACAACCATTGGCCGCCGCCCGTGATGCGGACTGCGACCGGCAATTGATTCAGCAGAACGGGCTTTGGCAAGTATTGCCGCTGGCTTCTTGAGTTTTCCTGCCGGCGGCTGCCGGCACCAAGTTTGCGCGAATGAGGACAAGTGTTATGGGTAAGAATGTCGTAGTCCTGGGCACCCAATGGGGTGATGAGGGCAAAGGCAAGATCGTTGATCTGCTGACCGAACATGCTGCCGCCGTAGTGCGCTACCAAGGTGGCCACAACGCGGGTCACACCCTGGTGATCGACGGCGAAAAAACCGTCTTGCACCTGATCCCGTCGGGCGTGCTGCGCGAAGGCGTGCAGTGCCTGATCGGCAATGGCGTGGTGGTTGCACCTGACGCCTTGCTGCGCGAGATCACCAAGCTGGAAGAGAAAGGCGTACCGGTGCGCAAGCGCCTGCGTATCAGCCCGTCCTGCCCGCTGATCCTGTCCTTCCACGTGGCGCTGGACCAGGCCCGTGAAAAGGCCCGTGGCGAGCTGAAGATCGGTACGACCGGTCGCGGCATCGGCCCGGCGTACGAAGACAAGGTTGCACGTCGTGGCCTGCGTGTGGGCGACCTGCTCAACATGCCGCGTTTCGAAGACAAGCTGCGTGAACTGGTGGATTACCACAACTTCATGCTGGTCGGTTACTACAAAGAGCCGGCCATCGAGTTCGAAAAAACCCTCGCCGAGTGCAAGGAATACGCCGAACTGCTCAAGCCGCTGATGCTCGACGTGACCGCCGAGCTGCACGACCTGCGCCGCGCCGGCAAAGACATCATGTTCGAAGGCGCACAGGGTTCGTTGCTCGACATCGACCACGGTACCTACCCGTACGTGACCAGCTCCAACACCACCGCTGGTGGCGTTGCGACCGGTTCGGGCGTTGGCCCGATGTTCCTGGACTACATCCTCGGCATCACCAAGGCTTACACCACTCGCGTCGGTTCGGGTCCATTCCCGACTGAACTGTTTGACGACGTGGGCGCGCACCTGGCCAAACAAGGTCACGAGTTCGGTGCTACCACCGGCCGTGCCCGTCGTTGTGGCTGGTTCGACGCCGTTATCCTGCGTCGCGCTATCGATGTGAACAGCATTTCGGGCATCTGCCTGACCAAGCTGGACGTACTCGACGGCCTGCAAACCATCAACATCTGCGTTGGCTACAAAGACGCGCAAGGCAATGCCGTTGCGCCGACTGACGCTGACAGCTACGTCGGCCTGCAGCCGGTGTACGAAGAAGTGCCGGGCTGGACTGAATCGACCGTGGGCGCAAAAACCCTGGAAGAGCTGCCAGCCAATGCTCGTGCCTACATCAAGCGCGTTGAAGAGTTGATCGGCGCGCCGATTGACATTATTTCGACAGGTCCGGACCGCAACGAAACCATCGTTTTGCGTCACCCGTTCGCTTAATAAGTCGTTGATGTAAAAAGCAAAGGCCCCTCATTTGGGGCCTTTGTCGTATCTGTCTGTCAGACGGCACGACCTTTGCTGTGATGTTGAATAAAAGCATCGCTTCCAGTGCGCCATCAATTTAATGGCGCCAAGCAGAGGGATTTTAAGTGTCAGCCATTCTCTCACTGTTACAAAGCCGTCTATTACGGCCAGTGTTCGTTACTCTTGGTATCGCTCTTTTGGTGCAAGTGCTGGTTGCCGTCGCCCTGACTCGGAGCACGGTGACTGCATTGGAAGCCGATCTGGGTGTGCGCCTCGGCGCCGACAGTCAAAAGCTCTCCGGTGAACTCGAGCAGGCCGGGCGTGAAGTCACGTCGAGCCTCGACAGCCTGTCGACCAACACCCGTCAGCGCCTCACGGCGGGTTTGTCGACGCGCCTGAAGGACGAGCAGTCGCAGCTGCGGGCGACGCTGGAAAAAGACCTCAAGGATTCGGCCAATGACATGGCGCAACTGCTGGCCTCGGTCGCACCGCGTGCGATGTGGGACAGCGACGTGCCGACCCTCTCCGAATTTGCCCGTCGCGCCCAGCGCAATCCCAACGTGTTGTTCGTGGTTTACGACGATGCCACCGGCCAGCACCTGACGCGCTACCTGAACCGGGAAAACCCGATCAACAAGGCGTTGCTTGAGAAAGGTCAGGGCGAGCGTGCGCTGGACAAAGTGCTGGATGCGGCGAAAAACGATCCTTCGGTCTACTACCTCGAAGCCTCGATCAACCCGAACGGCGTGGAAATCGGCAAGGTCCTGATGGGCGTTTCGACGGCGTCGGTGGAAGCCGATCTGGCGGATCTGGACAAGCGCTTCCTGGCATTGATCGCCAGCAGCGATCAATTGGTCGGCGACAGTCTCAAAGGTGCGGCCGCTGAAAGCGCCACGGCGATGGGCGCGCGTTTGCAATCGGCGCAAGCCACCGCCGCCGAGATGAAAACCAACACCACCAGCACCGTGCAGGAAGCGGCCAGCACGTTGCGCTGGCGCATCGGAATGGGCCTGGCGCTCGTTGGTTTTGGCGTGTTGCTGTTGCTCGCGGTGGTGCTGGGCCGTCGTGTGGTCAATCGCCTGAAAATGCTGATTGCCGCAATGGATGATCTGGCGGCGGGCGAGGGCGACCTGACCAAACGCGTACAGATCAACAGCAAGGATGAAATCGGCGACATGGCCTCGGCGGTCAATCGCTTCGTCGACAAATTGCAGCCGATCGTGCGTGAAGCGGGCGATGTAGCCCAGCGCACCGGCGTTGAAATCGGCGCGATGACTTTGCGCAATGCCGGCGCCGATGCGGCGGCGGGCATGCAGCGCGACGAAGTGGCCGAGAGCCTGCGCGCGCTGTCGCAAATGGCCGATGAGGCGCAATCGGAAAGCCACGCGATGCAGGCCGCCTTGCAGCAAGTGGTGGATATTCGCCAGGCCACTGACGAAAACACTCGGACGTCGGCCAAGGTCGGCAGCCTGATCGAAGCGCTAGCCGGGCAGGTCGATACCGGGGCGAAAGTCATCGAGCGGCTGGCGCAGCAAAGTGAGCAGATTGAAGTGGTGCTGACGGTGATCCACGGTATCGCCGAACAAACCAACCTGCTGGCGCTGAACGCAGCCATCGAAGCGGCGCGCGCGGGTGAAACCGGTCGCGGTTTTGCGGTGGTGGCGGACGAAGTGCGCGCGCTGGCGAGCAAGACGCAGAGTTCGACGGGCGACATTCAGGCGCACATCGTCGCGTTGCAACAAGGCGCGCGTGAAGCGGTGGCGGCGATTGGTCAGGCCGGGCGTCAGGCCAGCGAAGGTTTGCTGGTATTGCGTGACAGTGCGCGGCTGCAGCAGTCCGTGCAGGTGTCGGTCGAGCAAGTTCACGCGGCGATCGGCCTCGCGACTCAGGCTGCGGCGCATCAGGCGCAAGGCGCGCAAGCGGTGCGTGGGCGCGTTGAAACCATTCATGCGCAGGCTGAGAAAGCGGCTCAAGCGGTGGTTGAAACCACGGCCAGCGGCAAAGTGCTGGATGGCTTGGCGGCGCAGTTGAAGGCGAGTCTGGGGCAGTTCAGGGCTTAGGATTTGTATTGATTGGGTTGACGCCTTCGCGGGCAAGCCTCGCTCCTGCAAGGAATCGCTTATCCCTGTAGGAGCGAGGCTTGCCCGCGAAGCTTTTCAGCGGCTCAAATACATCCGCGTCGTCAGCAGATAAACCGGCAGCCCCGACACCAGAATCAACAACGCCGCATAAGGCGCCGCCGCCGCAAACTCGACGTTCGCGGTGTGCGCCCAGACTTCCGTCGCCAACGTATTCAACCCGGTCGGGCTCAACAGCAGCGTCGCCGTCAGTTCCTTCATCGCATCCAGAAACACCAGCGCAAACGCCGCGCCGAGTGCCGGAAAGATGATCGGCAACGTCACTCGGCAAAACGCGCTGAACGACGATGCGCCCAGCGTGCGCGCGGCTTCTTCGAGTTGTGGTGCAGCCTTGTTCAGCGCGGTGCGGATCGGCGCCTGCGCCAGCGGCAGAAACAGCAGCGCATAAGCAATCAGCAGCAGCATCGAAGTCTGGTACAGCACCGGCACGTAATGCAGGGCGAAATACACCAGCGTCAACGCAATCACCAATCCTGGCAGCGCGTGCAGCAGATACGGCAAGCGTTCAGCCCAGATTGCCAGTTGGCCTTTGTAACGCACCACCAGCAAACCCACCGGCACCGCCAGCACCAGGCACAGCGCTGCGCCGCCCAGCGATAACGCCAGTGACGACAGCAACGCTTCGCTGATCGCTGCGACCGGGAAGGCTGCCGAGGAACCGACAGCCAACCAGTACGCCAACATCCCCAGCGGAATGCCGCTGCCAATGATCGCCAGCGCCAGGCAATAAACCTGTCCGGCGGCAGCCCATGGCCCCAGTCGAACCTGTTCCGCCCGCCGCGCCGCCCCTTGGCCGGTGCGCACGTGGCGACCCTTGCCGCGAACGCGCAATTCCAGCCACAACAGCAGCAGGCACAGCGCCAGCAACACCGCCGAGAGCATCGCCGCGTTGGCGTTGCTGAATTCCAGTTCGAATTGTTGGTAGATCGCCGTGGTGAACGTTTGCAGGCCGATGATCGACAGCGCGCCGAACTCGACGAGCATGTGCAGCGCAATCAACAGCGAGCCGGCCAGCAGCGACGGCCACAGCAGCGGCAGGGTAACGCGGAAAAACACGCCCCAGCGGTTCTGCCCGAGCGTGCGTGCGGACTCTTCCAGCGACGGGTCGAGATTGCGCAAAGTCGCCGCTACCGGCAGAAATATCAGCGGGTATTTGGACAGGGTCATCACCAGGATCGCACCGCCCAAACCTTCGAAATTCGCGCTGAGCGAAACCCAGGTGAAGCTGCTGACAAATGCTGGCACCGCGAACGGCAGGCACAGGATCACGCCCCATAAACGCCGTCCCTTCAGATTGCTGCGCTCAAGCAGCCAGGCCAGTGACAGGCCAATCACGCCGCAAGCGACGGTGACGCCGACCATCAGCGATAGCGTGTTGCGCAGCAGGCCGAACACATATGGCCGCCACAACAGATGCAGCGCCTCGGCCCAGCCCGCTTGCCAGGTTTTCAGCCCGACATACGCCAGCGGCAACAGACTGAGGACCACCAGCAGCAATACCGGCAGCAGCAACCAGATCGACGGCCTTTTGCGCCGTGGCACATAACCCCCGCGCGAGGCGGGGGCCGATAACGATGCGCTCATCAGTTCAAGCCAACGTCACGTTCCAGGTCCAGGGCTTCTTCGGCATTGCCGAGGTCGGCCGGGGTGACTTTCGGCGCTTCGAGTTCGCTGAACGGCTTGAGCCCGCGATCCGATTCCATGCCTTTGTGCAGCGGGTATTCGGCGGTGGTCTGGGTGATCACGCGCTGACCTTCTTCGCTGGCCATATAGGCGAGGAATTGCTGGGCTTCTTTTGGATGTTTGCTGGATTTCAGCACGGCTGCGCTGGAAACGGTGATCAACCCGCCGACGTCGCCGCCGGTGAAGTAATGCAGTTTCGAATCGAGCTGGCCCTTTTCACGCTGCAGCGCGAACCAGTAGTAGTTGTTGACCAGCACCGTGGCGACTTCGCCATTTTCCACGGCTTTCAGGGCAACCATGTTGTTGCTGTAGGTTTTGCCGAAAGCGCGCAGGCCAGTCAGCCATTCTTCGGCGGCATCACGGCCGTGGACCTTGATGATCGCGACCGCTTGTTCCTGGAAGGCGCCGCTGGTAGGCACGAAGCCGACCTTGCCTTGCCATTGCGGATCGGAGAATTCCATCACCGATTTCGGCAGGTCTTTTTCGTCGATCAGTTTCGGGTTGTAGGCGACCACGCGGACCCGGGCAGTGATGCCGATCCAGGTGCCGTTGCTCGCGACGTAGTCTTTCGGCAGCACGGCGAGCGTGGCGGCGTCGGTGGTGGCGAGCAAACCTTGTTCGCCGAGCTTGTTCAGCGGCGGCGACTCTTCGGTGTAGATCACGTCGGCGGGGGAGCGGTCACCTTCCTCGACAACCTGGCTGGCGAGCTGGTTGCTGCTGCCCTTGCGCACGTTGACGTGAATGCCGGTCTTGGCTTCGAAGGCTTTGGCGACTGCGTCGCCGACTTCCTTGTGCTGGCCGTTATAAAGAGTCAGGGAAACCGGGTCGGCGGCCTGGGTGAGGGGAGTGGCGAGTGCCAGGCCAAGCAGCGTAAAGGTCAGGCCGCGGCGCAGGGTATTTCGAAACATCATTCGCAGGGTTCCTCACTGTCGCATTGCAAAAACTTGAAACAATGATAAACGATATTGTTTCTCAAGTGCGCTTCCCCCGGCCTGATACCGTTGCGTGGGAGCAAGGCTTGCTCGCGATGGCCATTTCGAGGACGCCATCGCGAGCAAGCTTTGCTCCCACGCAACGCGGCGCTAAAGGTTTTTTGAATGCCAGAAACGCAAAAACCCGCTTTCGCGGGTTATTGGTAAATTCCAGATCGACTCTGAAATTTGAATTGGTGCCCAGAAGAAGACTCGAACTTCCACGACCTTGCGGTCACCAGCACCTGAAGCTGGCGTGTCTACCAATTTCACCATCTGGGCAGTATCAACAACGTCGCCGCTGTTGATGTGGCGCACTATACTGAGCGCCTTTTAATCTGTAAACCCCTGATTTGGTTTTAATAATTCAGAAGTCCAGAATGCAAAAACCCGCTTTCGCGGGTTTTTGTGTGAGCGTTGAAATTGATCTAATCTCAAGCTCGAAATTGGTGCCCAGAAGAAGACTCGAACTTCCACGACCTTGCGGTCACCAGCACCTGAAGCTGGCGTGTCTACCAATTTCACCATCTGGGCAGTATCGGCTACGCTAGTGCGTCGTCGATGGCGCGCACTATACGGAGCGTGATTTTAACTGTAAACCCCTGGCATCAAAAAAATCCGGAAAATGTTACCAGCGGCATTTTTTTCAACTTTGCGGTGTCGATAAAGAGCTTTAGATGGCATCTCAGAGCCTGAAATTTCCCGTTTCATTGCGCCTATGCCAAACTAACCCGCATATAGACAAGGTGAAAACTCTCTAATGGCCGATTGGCAGTCCCTCGATCCCGAGGCCGCTCGTGAAGCGGAAAAATATGATAACCCTATTCCTAGCCGCGAACTGATCCTTCAGCACCTTGCTGATCGAGGTTCGCCTGCTAACCGCGAGCAGTTGGTGGAAGAGTTTGGTCTGACCACAGATGACCAGATCGAAGCCCTGCGTCGCCGCCTGCGCGCCATGGAGCGCGACGCTCAACTCATCTATACCCGCCGCGGCACTTATGCGCCGGTGGACAAGCTCGACTTGATCCTCGGCCGCATCAGCGGTCACCGTGACGGTTTCGGCTTCCTCGTCCCCGACGACGGCAGTGACGACCTGTTCATGAGCCCGGCGCAAATGCGTCTGGTGTTCGACGGCGACCGGGCCCTGGCCCGTGTGTCCGGCCTGGACCGTCGCGGTCGCCGCGAAGGCATGATCGTTGAAGTGGTTTCGCGTGCTCACGAAACCATCGTCGGCCGCTACTTTGAAGAGGGCGGCATCGGTTTTGTCGTTGCGGATAATCCGAAGATCCAGCAAGAAGTGCTGGTCACGCCGGGCCGCAACGCCAACGCCAATATCGGTCAGTTCGTTGAAGTGAAGATCACTCACTGGCCGACTCCGCGCTTCCAGCCGCAAGGCGATGTGGTTGAAGTCGTGGGCAACTACATGGCGCCGGGCATGGAAATCGACGTCGCCCTGCGCGCCTACGATATCCCGCACGTCTGGCCTGAAGCGGTGTTGAAAGAAGCCGCCAAGCTCAAGCCTGAAGTCGAAGAGAAGGACAAAGAGAAGCGCATCGACCTGCGCCATCTGCCGTTCGTCACCATCGATGGTGAAGATGCGCGCGACTTCGACGACGCGGTTTACTGCGAAGCCAAACCGGGCAAGCTGCGCCTGTTCTCCGGCGGCTGGAAGTTGTATGTGGCGATTGCCGACGTTTCCAGCTACGTGAAAATCGGTTCGGCGCTGGACAACGAATCCCAGGTGCGTGGCAACTCGGTGTACTTCCCCGAGCGCGTGATTCCGATGCTGCCGGAGCAACTGTCCAACGGCCTGTGCTCGCTGAATCCGCATGTCGATCGCTTGGCCATGGTTTGCGAGATGACCATCTCCAAATCCGGCGAAATGACCGACTACTGCTTCTACGAAGCGGTGATTCACTCCCACGCTCGCCTGACTTACAACAAAGTCAGCGCGATGCTGGAAACGCCGAAACTCACCGAAGCGCGTCAACTGCGCGGCGAGTACACCGACGTTCTGCCACACCTCAAGCAGCTTTATGCGCTCTACAAAGTGCTGTTGGCTGCCCGTCACGTACGTGGCGCGATCGATTTCGAAACGCAGGAAACCCGAATCATCTTCGGTACCGAGCGCAAGATTGCCGAAATCCGTCCGACCGTTCGTAACGATGCGCACAAGCTGATCGAGGAATGCATGCTGGCGGCCAACGTGGCCACTGCCGAATTCCTCAAGAAGCACGAAATTCCTGCGCTGTATCGCGTTCACAACGGTCCGCCACCGGAGCGTCTGGAAAAACTGCGCGCGTTCCTCGGTGAGCTCGGTCTGTCCCTGCACAAAGGCAAGGACGGCCCGTCGCCGAAGGATTACCAGGCATTGCTGGCGAGCATCAAGGATCGTCCGGATTTCCATCTGATCCAGACCGTCATGCTGCGTTCGTTGAGCCAAGCGGTGTACAGCGCTGATAACCAAGGCCACTTCGGCCTGAATTACGAAGCCTACACCCACTTCACCTCGCCGATCCGCCGCTACCCGGACTTGCTCACGCACCGGGCGATTCGCAGCGTTATCCATTCCAAGCAAGACACCCCGCACGTTCGCCGTGCTGGCGCGATGACCATTCCGAAAGCGCGGATTTATCCGTATGACGAAGCGGCCCTCGAGCAGCTCGGCGAGCAGTGCTCGATGAGCGAGCGCCGTGCCGACGAAGCGACCCGCGACGTCGTGAACTGGCTCAAGTGCGAGTTCATGAAAGATCGCGTGGGCGAATCGTTCCCAGGTGTGATCACCGCGGTGACCGGTTTCGGCCTGTTCGTCGAGTTGACCGACATTTACGTCGAAGGCCTGGTGCACGTCACCGCGCTGCCGGGCGATTACTACCACTTCGATCCAGTGCACCACCGCCTCGCCGGTGAGCGTACCGGTCGCAGTTTCCGCTTGGGCGACACCGTTGAAGTGCGCGTGATGCGCGTTGACCTCGACGAACGCAAGATCGACTTCGAGATGGCTGAAAAAACCATCAGCGCGCCGATCGGTCGCAAGAAGCGCGGCACTGAAAGCACTGCGCCAGCGGCGAAAACTGCTGCCAAGGCTGAGCCCGCACCGGCCAAATCCGGTCGTCGTCCAGCCAAGGAAAAAGCGCCCGAGGCCTATCGCCCGAGCGATGCGGCGGCAAAAAATGCCGAGCTGCGCAAAAGCCGTGAATTGAAGCAGGCGCTCCTGTCTGAAGCAAAAAGCGGCGGTAAAGCGGCGTCTGGGGGAAAGACCGGACGGTCGGCGCCTGAAAAGGATGCCGGCGGCAAGCCAGCCAAACCGAGCAAACACCGTAAAGGCCCGCCAAAAGCGGGTTCGGCTCCAGCCGCGAAAAGCGGCGGGGCGCGTAAACCTAAGGCCAAGTCATGAGTCAGTTGGAAAAAATCTACGGCGTGCATGCGGTAGAAGCGTTGCTGCGTCACCACCCGAAACGCGTCAAGCAGATCTGGCTGGCTGAAGGTCGCAGCGATCCGCGTGTGCAGACGCTGATCCAGTTGGCCGCTGAAAATCGCGTGGCGGTCGGCAATGCCGAGCGTCGCGAGCTGGACGCCTGGGTTGATGGCGTGCACCAGGGCGTGGTTGCGGACGTGAGTCCGAGCCAGGTCTGGGGCGAGGCGATGCTCGACGAGTTGCTGGATCGCTCCGAAGGTTCGCCGCTGTTGTTGGTGCTCGACGGCGTGACCGATCCGCACAACCTCGGCGCTTGCCTGCGTTCGGCCGATGCGGCCGGTGCGCTGGCGGTGATCGTGCCGAAGGACAAGTCAGCCACGCTGACCCCAACCGTACGTAAAGTGGCGTGCGGCGCGGCGGAAGTGATTCCGTTGGTCGCGGTGACCAACCTGGCGCGCACGCTGGAAAAGCTCAAGCAGCGCGGCTTGTGGGTTGTCGGCACGGCGGGCGAAGCTGAGCAGAGCCTGTATCAGCAAGACATGACCGGCCCGACCATCCTGATCATGGGCGCCGAAGGCAGCGGCATGCGTCGTCTGACGCGTGATCTGTGCGACTACCTCGTGCACTTGCCGATGACCGGCAGCGTCAGCAGCCTGAACGTCTCCGTGGCCACTGGCGTCTGCCTGTTCGAAGCGCAGCGCCAGCGTAGCGTCAAGGCTGCCTCGAAAAAGTCCTGACACACTGCTGTCTGTAGGAGCAAAGCTTGCTCGCGATAGCGGAGTAACATTCAGCATCAATGTTGAATGTTGCGCCCTCATCGCGAGCAAGCTCGCCCCCACAGTAGTTTGTGGCGGGGCAAAAAATGGTGAGTGAACGAACTGTTCAAATAATCACCAATTGCCTTGCACCTCTCCTGTCCCTTCTCTACAATTGCGCCCCTTGCTGTGACGGCAGGCACGCATGTGTCTATCGCAAGCAAGTCCATAAGTGTCATTCACTCCTTGTCTGACCGTTTTTGAACGGCAGGCTACAACCCGTAAGGAGCATTCATGCGTCATTACGAAATCATCTTTTTGGTCCACCCGGATCAAAGCGAGCAAGTCGGCGGCATGGTAGAGCGTTACACCAAGCTGATCGAAGAAGACGGCGGCAAAATCCACCGTCTGGAAGATTGGGGCCGTCGTCAACTGGCCTACGCAATCAACAATGTTCACAAGGCTCACTACGTGATGCTGAACGTTGAATGCACTGGCAAGGCCCTGGCCGAGCTGGAAGACAACTTCCGCTACAACGATGCAGTGATCCGTAACCTGGTCATCCGTCGCGAAGAAGCCGTTACCGGCCAATCCGAGATGCTCAAGGCTGAAGAAAACCGCAGTGAGCGCCGTGAGCGTCGCGACCGTCCTGAGCACGAAGGCGCCGAAAGCGCTGATAGTGATGACAGCGACAACAGCGATAACGCTGACGAGTAATCCACGGACCTTTTGAGGAGCCTATTACATGGCACGTTTCTTCCGTCGTCGTAAATTCTGCCGCTTCACCGCTGAAGACGTGAAAGAGATCGATTACAAAGATCTCAACACTCTGAAAGCCTATGTATCCGAGACCGGCAAAATCGTTCCAAGCCGTATCACCGGTACCAAAGCACGTTATCAGCGTCAGCTGGCCACCGCTATCAAGCGCGCCCGCTTCCTGGCCCTGCTGGCCTACACCGACAGCCACGGCCGCTGAGACCGGGCAGTCGACACGTAGCAAAGGATTGAATGCATGCGCGCCATAGCTGAGTTCATCATGCGAGGCCGCGTGCAGGCCACTCTGGTAGTGGCTGGATGTGCGGCATTGCCGTTGTTGTATTGGTTGGGTGCTGCCGCAGGTTGCCTTGTGCTCCTGCGGCGCGGATTGAAGGACGCCATTGGCGTACTTGCTCTGGGACTGCTGCCGGCCTTGGTCTGGTGGCTTTACTCCGATGACCCACGGGCACTTCTGGTGCTGCTGGGGTCTTCGAGCCTTGCGTTGGTTTTGCGCGCAAGCGAGTCCTGGAACCGCGTGCTGCTGGTCAGCATAGCGATGGGAGTGGTGTTTGCAGTGGTGCTGGGGACAGCTTTTGCTCCCCAAATCGAGATGTTGGCGCAGGCCTTGATAAAGGTCATGCCGTCGCTACTCGGTGATGTCTACCAGAAGTTGTCGGTAGATGAGCAAGCGCGTTTCGCGTCCCTGATTGCACCGGTCCTGACCGGCCTTATTGCGGCTTTGTTGCAGATCGTCAGTGTGCTGAGCCTGCTTGTCGGGCGCTACTGGCAGGCGTTGTTGTACAACCCGGGTGGTTTTGGTCGCGAGTTTCGCGCCATCCGCTTCCCGCTGGGGCTGGCGATGTTACTGCTGGCGTTCATGCTGCTGGGGCCGAACTTCGGTTCCCAGTTGGCGATGTTGACGCCGTTGTGCAGTGTACCGCTGGTGTTCGCTGGGCTATCCCTGATTCACGGGCTGGTCGCGCAAAAGCGACTGGCCAGGTTTTGGCTGGTGGGGTTGTACGTGACGCTGTTGCTGTTCATGCAGCTGATCTATCCGTTGCTGGTGGTCTTGGCCATCGTCGACAGCCTGATTGATTTTCGCGGTCGTCTGGCGCCGAAAGACGCCGATAACGCGAACGGTGAAGGTTAAAAGTTAAGAGGATTTTCACATGCAACTGATCCTTCTGGAAAAAGTCACCAACCTGGGCAACCTGGGTGACAAAGTGAACGTTAAGGCTGGTTACGGTCGTAACTACCTGCTGCCTTACGGCAAAGCTACCGCTGCGACCGCTGCCAACGTGGCTGCGTTCGAAGAGCGTCGCGCTGAGCTGGAAAAAGCCGCAGCAGACCGTAAGACTTCGGCTGAAAGCCGCGCCGCCCAACTGGCTGAGCTGGAAGTGACTATCACTGCCACCGCCGGTGACGAAGGCAAGCTGTTCGGTTCGATCGGTACTCACGACATCGCTGATGCACTGACCGCCTCTGGCGTTGAAGTTGCAAAAAGCGAAGTTCGTCTGCCGAACGGCACTATTCGCAACGTAGGCGAATTCGACGTAGCCGTGCACCTGCACGCCGAAGTTGAAGCCACCGTACGCGTTGTCGTGGTAGCAGCTTAAGCAGCACTTGTCGGCTGGCACCCTCGGGTGCTTGCCGGTAACATCGGGCACGATCCTGTTTACAGGTCGTGCCCTTTGTCTTTCTGCAGTTGTTGAAAACAGCTCCTGATTTTCACAAACCTATTCAAGTGGCCATGAACGATATCTCCGCTCCTGAGCAATACGATCTGCAAACCGCTGCCCTGAAGGTGCCGCCGCATTCCATCGAGGCCGAACAGGCTGTGCTCGGTGGTCTGATGCTGGACAACAACGCCTGGGAACGCGTGCTCGATCAGGTCTCGGACGGTGATTTCTATCGACATGACCACCGCCTGATCTTCCGCGCCATCGCCAAACTGGCGGACCTGAACTCGCCAATCGACGTCGTGACCTTGGCCGAGCAACTAGACAAGGAAGGTCAGACATCGCAGGTCGGTGGCCTCGGTTACCTTGGCGAACTGGCGAAAAACACGCCGTCCGTCGCCAACATCAAGGCCTATGCGCAGATCGTCCGAGCCCGGGCGACATTGCGCCAACTGATCGGCATTGCTTCGGAAATCGCCGACAGCGCGTTCAACCCGGAAGGGCGCACCGCTGAAGAGATTCTCGACGAAGCCGAACGGCAGATCTTCCAGATCGCCGAGGCCCGGCCAAAAACCGGCGGCCCGGTGAGCGTGAATGACCTGCTGACCAAGGCCATCGACCGCATCGACACCTTGTTCAACACCGACAACGCAATCACTGGCCTGTCCACCGGTTATACCGACCTCGACGGCATGACCAGCGGGTTGCAGCCGTCCGACTTGATCATCGTCGCCGGCCGTCCTTCCATGGGTAAAACCACTTTCGCGATGAACCTGGTGGAAAACGCCGTGTTGCGCAGCGACAAGTGCGTCCTGGTTTACTCGCTGGAGATGCCAGGCGAATCGCTGATCATGCGTATGTTGTCGTCGCTCGGGCGCATCGACCAGACCAAGGTCCGCGCCGGTCGCCTCGACGATGACGATTGGCCGCGCCTGACGTCGGCGGTCAACCTGCTCAACGACCGCAAGCTGTTCATCGACGATACGGCGGGTATCAGCCCGTCGGAGATGCGCGCGCGGACTCGACGTCTGGTGCGCGAGCACGGCGATGTCGCGCTGATCATGATCGACTACCTGCAATTGATGCAGATTCCCGGTTCCGGCGGTGACAACCGGACCAACGAGATTTCTGAAATCTCGCGTTCCTTGAAGGCCCTGGCCAAGGAATTCAACTGCCCGGTGGTGGCGCTGTCGCAGCTCAACCGCTCCCTGGAGCAACGCCCGAACAAACGTCCGATCAACTCCGACCTCCGGGAATCCGGAGCGATCGAGCAGGATGCTGACGTCATCATGTTTGTTTACCGGGACGAGGTTTATCACCCGGAAACCGAGCATAAGGGCATCGCCGAAATCATCATCGGTAAACAGCGTAACGGCCCGATCGGCACGTCGCGGCTGGCGTTTATCGGCAAGTACACCCGCTTCGAAAACCTCGCGCCGGGCAGCTATAACTTCGACGACGAATAACAACCTGTCGGAATAAGCTTTTGTGGCGAGGGGGCTTGCCCCCGTTGGGCTGCGCAGCAGCCCCAAAACCTGTAATCGCATTTTTTCAGGCATATTCCCATTCGCTGATTTTACGACTGCTTCGCAGCCGAACGCGGGCAAGCCCCCTCGCCACAGGGGTTATGCTCTGCCTCTGGGGCTTCAGGCAAAGAGCCTCCGACATTTCCGACCATTACCGTCGGAATTGGTTATTTTTTGTGCTATATTCCGCGCCCGCGAAATTCAATGAAAACCAACACCGGTTATCGACATGATGCAAGCAGCCAAGCCGTTATTTGACTATCCCAAGTACTGGGCCGAATGTTTCGGGCCAGCGCCATTCCTGCCCATGAGCAGGGAGGAGATGGATCAGCTCGGCTGGGATTCCTGCGACATCATCATCGTCACCGGTGATGCGTACGTTGACCATCCGTCGTTCGGCATGGCGATCATCGGCCGGCTGCTGGAGTCGCAAGGCTTCCGCGTCGGGATCATTGCCCAGCCGGACTGGCAGTCCAAAGACGACTTCATGAAGCTCGGCGAGCCGAACCTGTTCTTCGGTGTCGCGGCCGGCAACATGGACTCGATGATCAACCGCTACACCGCCGACAAGAAAATCCGTTCCGACGACGCCTACACCCCCGGTGGCATGGCGGGCAAACGTCCGGACCGCGCGAGCCTGGTCTACAGCCAGCGTTGCAAGGAAGCCTACAAAAACGTGCCGATCGTGCTCGGTGGCATCGAAGCATCCCTGCGCCGCATCGCCCACTACGATTACTGGCAGGACCGGGTGCGCAACTCGATCCTGATCGACGCCTGCGCCGACATTCTGCTGTACGGCAACGCCGAGCGAGCGATTGTCGAAGTGGCCCAGCGCCTGTCCTACGGTCACAAGATCGAAGACATCACCGACGTGCGTGGCACCGCGTTCATTCGTCGTGACACGCCGAAAGACTGGTACGAAGTCGATTCCACGCGCATCGATCGTCCGGGCAAGGTCGACAAGATCATCAACCCGTACGTAAACACCCAGGACACCCAGGCCTGCGCCATCGAGCAGGAAAAAGGTCCAGTCGAAGATCCGAGCGAAGCCAAAGTCGTGCAGATTCTGGCCAGCCCGAAAATGACCCGCGATAAAACCGTGATTCGTCTGCCGTCGGTGGAAAAAGTCCGTGGCGACGCGGTGCTGTATGCCCACGCCAACCGCGTGCTTCACCTCGAAACCAACCCGGGCAACGCCCGTGCGCTGGTGCAGAAGCATGGCGAGGTCGACGTCTGGTTCAACCCGCCGCCGATTCCGATGACCACTGACGAAATGGACTACGTGTTCGGCATGCCTTACGCACGGGTTCCGCACCCGGCGTACGGCAAGGAAAAGATCCCGGCCTACGACATGATCCGTTTCTCGGTGAACATCATGCGTGGCTGCTTCGGCGGCTGCACCTTCTGCTCGATCACCGAGCACGAAGGCCGGATCATCCAGAACCGTTCCGAAGAGTCGATCATTCGCGAAATCGAAGAGATCCGCGACAAGGTCCCAGGTTTCACCGGGGTCATTTCCGACCTCGGCGGCCCGACCGCGAACATGTACCGCATTGCCTGCAAGAGCCCGGAAATCGAATCCGCGTGCCGCAAGCCATCGTGCGTGTTCCCCGGCATCTGCCCGAACTTGAACACCGACCATTCGTCGTTGATCCAGTTGTACCGCAGCGCTCGCGCCCTGCCGGGTGTGAAGAAGATTTTGATTGCTTCCGGCCTGCGTTATGACCTCGCGGTCGAGTCGCCGGAATACGTCAAGGAGCTGGTGACCCACCACGTCGGTGGTTACCTGAAGATCGCCCCGGAACACACCGAGGAAGGTCCGCTCAATCAGATGATGAAGCCGGGCATTGGCAGCTATGACAAGTTCAAGCGCATGTTCGAGAAGTACACCAAGGAAGCCGGGAAAGAGCAGTACCTGATTCCGTACTTCATCGCCGCGCACCCGGGCACCACCGACGAAGACATGATGAACCTGGCCCTGTGGCTCAAGGGCAACGGCTTCCGCGCCGATCAGGTGCAGGCGTTCTACCCTTCGCCAATGGCCACGGCCACCGCGATGTACCACTCGGGCAAGAACCCGCTGCGCAAGGTCACTTACAAGAGTGACGCCGTGACCATCGTCAAGAGCGAAGAGCAGCGTCGTCTGCACAAGGCGTTCTTGCGTTATCACGACCCGAAAGGCTGGCCGATGCTGCGTGAAGCGCTGACCCGCATGGGCCGCGCCGACCTGATCGGGCCGGGCAAGGCTCAGTTGATTCCGTTGCATCAACCGGCTAGCGACAGCTACCAGAGCGCCCGTCGCAAGAACTCGACGCCGGCCGGTAGCCACAAAGTGGCGGGGGAGAAGACCACTAAGATTCTCACCCAGCACACCGGGCTGCCACCGCGCGCCAGCGATGGCGGTAACCCGTGGGACAAACGTGAACAAGCCAAGGCTGCGGCGTTTGCCCGCAACCAGCAGGCCGCCAAGGATCGCAAGGACGCGGCCAAAGGCAAAGGTCCCAAGCCTGCGCGCAAACCGGTCGTGCCCCGCTAAACGCTGAGCGCTGACAACAAAACGCCAACCTTCGGGTTGGCGTTTTGCATTGTGCGATGGGTTGATTCGCGCCACAGCGGCGGCGAGCGCTCTACGCTGGTCAGCTTGCGCGCCAAACGCTAAATCGGCCTGAGCGCGGCCTCAGCCCCGTCTGCCGCTGACAGAAACATTTCCCGCCCACGTAGTCCAATTCCCCATCACCTGCACCGCCCCCTGTAGGAGCGAGGCTTGCCCGCGAAAGCGATCTATCATCCAAACCACCCTTGGCCCCTAATCCCAATCGAAAGGAAACCCCATGTTCCCGGTTTCAATCAAAGGTGTCCTGCAGTCCCCGGAAGGCCTTATCGTTTTGATGCTCAACGAGCGCGACGAATGGGAACTGCCAGGTGGGCGGATCGAACTGGGCGAAAGCGCCACGGATTGCCTGGCACGTGAAATCGCCGAAGAGCTGGACGTCGAGGTGAGGGTAGGAGAACCGCTGGATTCGTATCTGTTCGAGGTGATCCCTGGCAAACACGTGTTTATCTCGACCTACCGCTGCCAGTTGCTGGGCGTATTTGTGCCGACGATCAGTCATGAACACAAGGAGATCGGGCTGTTCGATCCGGCGCAATTGCCGGCCAACCTGCCCACGGGTTATCGCGATTCGATAAACAAAGCGTTGGGCCTGTGAGGGTCAGCAGCAACGCTGCTGACCCTGGACACAGATCCGGTGAGCCTGATCAGATCATCGGGCTCGGAGGGTCTCAGGCGTCGGGCGCCTGATCTTTCGGTGCATCAACAGCGTCTTCTGCGGCCACTTCACCTTCTGCATCCGGGTTCAGTGCTGCTGCTTCTTCTTCAGCTGTAGCTTTCTTGCGCTGAAGCTTTTCCTCTTTCTTCTGCTCCTTGGCCAAGTCTCTCTGACGTTTGGCGAAGGAATAATTAGGTTTAGCCATGGGCGATCCTCTGGGGTCGAAGGTGAGGTTGAGCGGCGCATATTCTGCCCTGTATCGGGGCCGAGCCGTTAGCTGGGTTTTTGCTCGACCCACTTTGGCACCACTGTCGGCTGCCAGGCATCCAGCGCGTCGAGCAGAATCTGCGGCGATTCGCTCACTTGCAGCATGTCACGGTGTGGTTCGCGAACGAAGCCTTCGCCGACGATATGATCAAGAAAAGCGGTCAATTGGCCGTAGAAACCGTTCACTTCGAGCAAGCCGAGCGGTTTGCCGTGGTAACCGAGTTGTCCCCAGGTCCACACTTCGAACAGCTCTTCGAGCGTGCCGAGGCCGCCGGGCAGCGCGATAAACGCGTCGCTGAGTTCGGCCATTCGCGCCTTGCGCGCATGCATGCCGTCGACCACTTCCAGGCGCGTCAGGCCGCTGTGACCGATTTCCTTGTCCTTGAGGCTTTGCGGGATGATCCCGATCACCTCGCCGCCGGCCGCCAGTGCCGCATCGGCGACAATCCCCATCAGCCCGACGGCGCCGCCGCCATAGACCAGGGTCAACTTGCGCTCGGCCAACGTGCGCCCGAGGGCGATCGCCGCTTCACGATAAGCCGGGTTGGTGCCGGTGCTGGCACCGCAAAATACACAAACGGACGCTATAGACATGCCTTACTCCATGCTCGGGATCGGCACAGAGTAAAGGCACTGGCGCGTCGCTCCAAGGCTTAAACCTCGCGTTGAATCGTCTCGTAGGTGCCACTGGCGCCGCAGGCATAAGCGGCGAGCAAACTGCATAACAGACTGTTGAATAACATGACAGGCGCTCCGTATAGGTGATGACGACCCGAGGATAGGGGCGCAGCAGAGACCTGGCTGTTAGATTGTGTCGATGAGTGTCATAGCCGCAAAGTTGTATACAATTTTTGACTCAAGTCATAGGAACTTGCGAAGATTTCAGGCAGTCTTCTGTCCATTCCCGATTTCGTTAACCCTGCCTTGGAGATTCACCATGTTTGCCAAACTCGTTGCGGTATCCCTGTTGACGCTGGCCAGCAGCCAATTGATGGCTGCCGAATGCAAGACCACCATCGACTCCACAGACCAGATGACCTTCAACACCAAGGCCATTGAAATCGACAAGAGCTGCAAAACCTTTACCGTTGAACTGACCCACTCCGGCAACTTGCCGAAGAACGTCATGGGCCATAACTTCGTGTTGAGCAAAGAAGCCGACATGCAGCCGATCGCCACTGACGGCCTGGCTGCCGGCATCGACAAGAACTATCTGAAAGAAGGTGATGCGCGCATCATCGCTCACACCAAGATCATCGGCGCCAAGGAAACTGACTCGGTAACCTTCGATGTGTCGAAACTCGACGCGGCGGAAAAATACGGTTTCTTCTGCTCGTTCCCAGGCCACATCTCGATGATGAAAGGCACGGTTACCCTGAAGTAATCGAATCGCGCGTATAAAAAAAGCGTCCACGTGGGACGCTTTTTTTGTGCCTGGCGGTTGACCGCGTCATCGTTCTTCGCGGGCAAGCCTCGCTCCCACAGGGTTTTGTGTCGTCCACAGGACCAATCTGGGAGCGAGCTTGCTCGCGATGGCGTCGGCACCTACGCCGGCACTTATACCGGGACTTGCACCGGCGCAATCACGGGGCGAACGGCATAACCCGCTTGTGATGCGTCTTCCTGTACGTAGCGCAAATAATCTCGAACGCTTCTTCCCGCACTGGCTTGCCATGCAGGAACGCATCAATCTCGGCATACGTCACGCCATGCGACGCCTCGTCCGGTTTGCCCGGCGACAGGTCTTCAAGGTCAGCCGTCGGCACTTTTTCCACCAGCGATTCCGGCGCGCCAAAGCTGCGGGCAATCGCGCGGACCTGATTTTTCACCAGACCGCTCAACGGCGCCAAGTCGCAGGCGCCATCACCGAACTTGGTGAAGAAACCCATCACCGCCTCCGCCGCGTGGTCAGTGCCGATCACCAGGCCTTGAGCGGCGCCGGCGATGGTGTATTGCGCGACCATGCGCATCCGCGCCTTGGTGTTGCCCAACACGAAGTCCACCGACACCGCATGCTGGCCTTCGAACGCGGCGACTTCGGCCGCGAGGGCTTTGACCGCCGGGCCGATGTTCACCGTGTGGCGCTCGTCGGGGGCGATGAAATCCACCGCAGCCTGGGCGTCGTTCTCGTCGAATTGCGTTTCGTACGGCAGGCGCACGGCGATGAACTTGTAGTTGTCGTCGCCGCTACTGACGCGCAATTCGCGCATTGCGCGTTGGGCCAACAGCGCCGCCGTCAGCGAATCAACGCCGCCGCTGATGCCCAGCACCAGCGCCTTGAGCCCGGAATTGACCAGGCAATCCTGGATAAACGTAATGCGTCGGGCGACTTCCGCCTCGAGCGCCGCTTGATCGGCGAACGGCGGCTGAACCTTGAGCTGCTCAGCAATCTCACGCTGTACGGCTTGCATGAATTCACTCCTTGCTGGGGATACCAGATGGGCTGGAAATGGAGGCAGGTACTTTAAACACGTGTCGCAAATAGGCGACGAAATTCGGGTCTTTGCAGTGCGTCTTGCCCGGCTCATCGGAAATCTTCGCCACCGGCTGGCCGTTGCAGGCGGTCATTTTAAGCACGATGCTCATCGGTTCAACCCCGGGAATATCGCAGGTCAGGTTAGTGCCGATGCCGAAACTGACATTGATCCGACCCCGCAACGCGCGGAATATTTCCAGCGACTTGGGCAGCGACAGGCTGTCGGAGAACACCAGCGTCTTGCTCATCGGGTCGATGCCGAGCTTGTGGTAGTGCGCGATCGACTTCTCGGCCCAGAGCACCGGGTCCCCGGAATCATGGCGCAAGCCGTCGAAAAGCTTGGCGAAATACAGGTCGAAATCGCCGAGGAAAGCGTCGGTGGTAATGCAATCGGTGAGGGCGATGCCCAACAACCCGCGATATTCGCGAACCCAGCAATCCAGCGCAGCAATCTGGCTGTCGATCAACCGTGGACCGAGTTGCTGATGCGCCATGATCCATTCGTGGGCCATGGTGCCCAGCGGTTTCATGTCGAGTTCGCGGGAAAGATGCACGTTGCTGGTGCCGACGAAGCGGCCGGGGAAATCGTGTTTAAGCACGTTCACCACTTCTTCCTGCACGCGGTAAGAAAACCGACGTCGAGTGCCGAAATCGGCTACCTGCAATTCGGACAATTCGTCGCTGCTGGCGTTGGCGGTCAACCAGTCGAACTTGCGATAAAGCTGCTCGCGCGCCTGCTCCAGAATGATTTCCCGGTAGCGATAGCGGTTCCGCACTTCGCTGACAATCGCCAGCATCGGCACTTCGAACAAAATCACATGCAGCCACGGCCCGCGCAGACGGATAAACAACTCGCCGTCCTCGATGCCGGTGTAGACGTAGCGCAGGTTGAAGCGAAACAAGCCGAGAAAACGCAGGAAATCCGGCTTCATGAAGCTGATGCGTTCGAGGAAACTCAACTGGTCGGCGCTCAGGCTCAGCTCGGCCAAACGCTCGAACTGATAACGAATCTCCGCCAGATAAGGGCGCAAATCCTCGCTGTTGCGGCAACGAAACTCCCATTCGACTTCGACGTTAGGGTAGTTGTGCAGCACCGCCTGCATCATCGTCAGTTTGTAGAAGTCGGTGTCGAGCAGGTTTTGCACGATGCGATCGCCAAACACGCTCTCGCTCATAAGGAAGTCTCCACGCTGGCCGCGGCCGGTGCTCGCGACGTTTCAGCTGTTTCAATGAATGGGGGCTAGTGGCGCATATCAGTGGTGGGGATTGCCAGCGATTTTTTAGACAGCACTGATTCCCGTGGGGGCGAGCTTGTGTGGCGAGGGGGCTTGTTCCCGTTCGGCGGCGCGGCAATCGTCGATGTTAAGGGCCGCTGCGCGACCCAACGGGGGCAAGCCCCCTCGCCACAGGATCGGATGTGGGCTCAATGTTGCGCCATATCCGGACTATCAATCTGCTCCAGCATCCATTTCACGAAATCCCGGACCTTGGGCACTTCGGCTGAATGTTCGGGGTACGCCAGGTAATACGCGTCGCTGCTGGGCATTGCGTGTTTCCACGGGATCACCAGTTTGCCGTCGGCCAGTTCTTCTTCCACCAGGAACCGTGGCAGCAGCGCGACGCCGCAGCCGACTTGGGCGGCGCGGATGCACATATAGAAGGTTTCGAAGCGCGGGCCGTGGTAGCTGTGTTCGGTGTGGTAGCCCTGAGTGTCGAACCAGTCGTGCCAGGCTTGCGGCCGCGAGGCGTTTTGCAGCAGGACCAGATCGGTCAGTTGCGTCGGGTCGGTAAACGGCGTGTCCGGCAGGCTGCCGGGGGCGCAGACCGGCACCAGTTCTTCGCTGAACAGCTTCAGGCATTCGGTGCCGGGCCGCGAGCCTTGGCCGAAGTAGAACGCCAGATCGCTGCGCCCTTGGAGCAAATCGTCGGCCTCTTGCTCGCTGCACAGATCCAGATGAATCGACGGATGACGCAGGCGCCAGCCTTTCAGGCGTGGGACCAGCCACCGTGCGCCGAAGGTCGGTGGCGTTGAGACGCGCAGGACTTCAGTGTCGCCGCCGTAGGAACGCAGGTAATGCGTGGACATCTCCACTTGCGTGAGGATTTTTCGTACCTCGACCAGGTACAAATCGCCGGCCGGGGTCATTTGCAAGCGTCGGCGCACGCGGCGGAACAGCAGGTGCTGGAGCAGTTCTTCGAGTTGCGCGACTTGTTTGCTGACGGCGCTTTGGGTCAGGTTCAGCTCTTCGGCGGCGCGGGTGAAGCTCAGATGTCGGGTCACGGCCTCGAAACACTGCAGCGCGGTGATCGACGGCAAGTAGCGTTTATTCAGCATGGCTGGTCCTTTTTCTTGTTGCTCTATGCTTTTCTGTTACCGACTGAGGCGAAGCATGAATAAACGGAATGATATCTCGCTTAATGGTCGTTTGTTGGCTCGTCTCGACGGCGCTACAACTACAGGCCTGATCAGTCGTGAATGTGCGGCTGCACGATTTCCGTTTTTCGCTTGAGGAGTGACCCATGGTTGCCGCATTGCTTGATCGTCTTGGTGTGAACCCGGCCCTGTACCAGAACGGCAAAGTGCCGGTGCATTCGCCGATCGATGGCAGCCAGATCGCTGCTGTGAACTGGGAGGGCGCCGCCGAAGTCGAGCAGCACATCAGTCGTGCAGATCATGCGTTCGAGTTGTGGCGCAAGGTCCCGGCGCCGCGCCGTGGCGAACTGGTGCGGCAACTCGGCGACATCCTGCGTGAATATAAAGCCGATCTCGGTGAGCTGGTGTCCTGGGAGGCGGGCAAGATCACTCAGGAAGGTTTGGGTGAAGTGCAGGAAATGATCGACATCTGCGACTTCGCCGTCGGCCTGTCCCGCCAGTTGTACGGTTTGACCATTGCGTCCGAGCGCCCGGGCCACCACATGCGCGAAACCTGGCACCCGCTGGGCATCGTCGGCGTGATCAGCGCGTTCAACTTCCCGGTTGCGGTTTGGGCCTGGAACACCACGCTGGCGCTGGTCTGCGGCAACCCGGTGATCTGGAAACCGTCGGAAAAAACCCCGCTGACCGCACTGGCCTGCCAGGCACTGTTCGATCGTGTGCTGAAAAACTTCAGCGATGCGCCGCCGCACCTGAGCCAGGTTGTGATCGGTGGCCGCGATGCCGGCGAAGCACTGGTCGATGACCCGCGTGTCGCGCTGATCAGCGCCACCGGCAGCACGCGCATGGGCCGCGAAGTGGCGCCGAAAATCGCCGCGCGTTTTGCCCGCAGCATTCTTGAGCTCGGTGGCAACAACGCGATGATCCTCGGCCCAAGCGCCGATCTCGACATGGCCGTGCGCGCGATCCTGTTCAGCGCCGTCGGCACTGCCGGCCAGCGTTGCACCACCTTGCGTCGCTTGATTGCCCACGAATCGGTGAAGGAAGAAATCGTCACTCGCCTGAAAGCCGCCTATTCCAAAGTGCGCATCGGCAACCCGCTGGAAGGCAATCTGATCGGCCCGCTGATCGACAAAAACAGTTTCGAAAACATGCAGGAAGCGTTGGAGCAGGCCTTGAGCGAAGGCGGCCGGGTGTTTGGCGGCGAGCGTCAGTTGCAGGATCAATTCCCCAATGCCTACTACGTGTCGCCGGCGATTGTTGAAATGCCGGAGCAGAGCGACGTGGTCTGCAACGAAACCTTCGCGCCGATTCTCTACGTGGTCGGCTACAGCGATTTCGCCGAAGCGCTGCGCCTGAACAACGCGGTGCCGCAGGGTTTGTCGTCGTGCATCTTCACCACTGATGTGCGCGAAGCCGAGCAATTCATGTCCGACGTCGGCAGCGACTGCGGCATCGCCAACGTCAACATCGGCCCGAGCGGCGCGGAAATCGGCGGCGCGTTCGGCGGCGAGAAAGAAACCGGCGGCGGTCGCGAGTCGGGTTCGGATGCATGGCGCGGGTACATGCGGCGCCAGACCAATACCGTGAACTACTCGCTGGAATTGCCGTTGGCGCAGGGGATTACGTTCGACTGATAGGCCCCTTCGCGGGCAAGCCTCGCTCCTACAGGTTGTCGACGTTCGTGGGAACGACACTCAACTGTAGGAGCAAGGCTTGTCCGCGAAGCTTTTGCTTTGTTGTTTGTTAGGTTTCTGACTGGAGTCTGGCAATGCCGTTACGCGAAGAGTGTCTGTGGGAAAAACTGACGCCGCAAAGGCCTGATAACGCGGCGCTGAAGGGCGAAGTAACGGTTGATGTCTGTGTCATCGGCGCCGGGTTCACCGGGCTGTCGGCGGCGGTGCATTTGCGCGAGGCGGGTAAGAGCGTTTGCGTGCTCGAAGCGCATCGCGCCGGGCAGGGCGGTTCCGGGCGCAACGTCGGGCTGGTCAATGCCGGGATGTGGATTCCCCCGGACGAGATCGAAGCCGGTTTTGGTGAAGCGGTCGGCAGCCAACTCAACCGCATGCTCGGCGCCGCGCCAGCGCTGGTGTTCAGCCTGGTCGACAAATATAAAATCGATTGCCAGTTGCGCCGCGAAGGCACGTTGCACATGGCGCACAACGCCCGTGGCGAAGCCGATTTGCGCAGTCGTGAACAACAATGGAAACGCCGCGGCGCGCCGGTCGAGTTGTTGACCGGGCAAGCCTGCGAACAGGCGACCGGAACCCGGAAAATCGCCGCCGCGCTGCTCGATCGGCGTGCCGGCACGATCAACCCGATGGCCTACACCACCGGACTGGCCAACGCCGCGAAAAACCTCGGCGCGCAGATGTTCGATCATTCGCCGGTCACCCGCCTCGAACGCCAGGGCCAACGCTGGTCAGTGCAAACTGCGCAAGGCTTGGTGCTCGCCGATCAAGTGGTGATCGCCTCCAACGCCTACACCGAAGGCGACTGGACCGAACTGCGGCGCAATTTCTTCCCCGGCTATTACTACCAAGTGGCCTCGGTGCCGCTGACCGAAGACGCCGCGCAACAGATTCTGCCCGGCGGTCAAGGCTCCTGGGACACGCGCCAAGTGCTCAGCAGCATTCGTCGCGACAAGGACGGGCGGTTGCTGCTCGGCAGTCTCGGCAATGGCAATCAGAAACCGGCGTGGTTCCTCAAGGCCTGGGCCGATCGCGTCCAGCAGCACTATTTCCCCTACCTCAAACCGGTTGAATGGGAATGCACCTGGACCGGTTGCATCGCGTTTACTCCGGATCACCTGATGCGCCTGTTCGAACCGGCGCCGGGACTGGTGGCCGTCACCGGTTACAACGGGCGCGGCGTGACTACCGGGACGGTGGTCGGCAAGGCGTTTGCCGATTATTTGTGTAACGGAAATCCTCAGGCATTGCCGATTCCCTTCGCGCCGATGCAGCCATTGGCCGGTGTCGGCCTGCGCAGCTGTTTATACGAGGCGGGTTTTTCGCTGTATCACGCAGGCCAGTGCCTGCGGATCGTTATCTGACTTGTTGAAATTTGTTGCTGGGAGCGGCGCTTTTTCGCGCAGCGACTAGCCTGTAAAAGGTGCGGGTTGTAGCAGTTGCGCACCAGCAGTGTGCACTTCGGTGACGCACGTTGTTACAAGGTGGTTGCACGTCGTTTGGCGCCGCGGTTGCAATGATGGCGCATGCGGGTTGCGCCTTTTGAAATAAATGGTTTCACCTTCCGCGGTTTAGACGGTTGCACGCCCAATGAAAATGGGAACGAAACAGTCGAAATAACAAGAAAGCAGCGACTTTTTGAAGAATAAAAAACCGATGGCACGGCGCTTGCTCTGAGCATTCATAGAAGTCGCAGTGCCAACTAAAAAAAACCTTGGAGCACCACCTCATGTCCCAGACGTTTTACAAAAAAGGCTTTCTGGCCCTCGCAGTGGCAGCTGCGTTGGGTGTTTCTGCGTTTGCACAGGCTGACGTAAAAATCGGTGTGGCGGGTCCAATGACGGGCGCCAACGCAGCATTTGGCGAGCAGTACATGAAGGGTGCACAGGCAGCAGCCGATGCGGTCAACGCAGCGGGCGGCGTCAACGGGGAAAAAATCGTGCTGGTGAAGGGCGATGACGCCTGCGAACCGAAACAGGCTGTAACGGTCGCCAAGGACCTGAGCAACCAGAAAGTGGCAGGCGTGGTCGGTCACTTCTGCTCCTCGTCGACCATCCCGGCCTCCGAGATCTACGACGAAGCGGGCATCATCGCTATCACCCCTGGCTCGACCAACCCGGCCGTCACCGAGCGCGGCTTGAGCGCAATGTTCCGCATGTGCGGGCGTGATGACCAACAAGGCATCGTTGCCGGCGACTACATCGTCGACGTGCTCAAGGGCAAAAAAGTTGTGGTCCTGCACGACAAGGACACCTACGGCCAAGGCCTCGCGGACGCGACCAAGGCGCAACTGGCCAAGCGCGGCGTAACGCCTGTGCTGTATGAAGGCCTGACCCGCGGCGAGAAAGACTTCAGCACCATCGTCACCAAGATCCGCGGCGCTGGCGCCGATGTCGTGTACTTCGGTGGTCTGCACCCGGAAGCCGGTCCTCTGGTCCGTCAACTGCGTGAGCAAGGCCTGAAAGACGTCAAGTTCATGTCCGACGACGGCATCGTCACCGACGAACTGGTGACCACCGCTGGCGGCCCGCAATTTGTCGATGGCGTGCTGATGACATTCGGCGCCGACCCGCGTCTGCTGCCGGACAGCAAGACCGTTGTGGACGAGTTCCGCAAGGCCGGCACCGAGCCTGAAGGCTACACGCTGTACGCCTACGCTTCGGTTCAGACCCTGGCTGCCGCGTTCAACGGCGCCAAATCCAACAGCGGCGAAAAAGCGGCTGAATGGCTGAAGAAAAACCCGGTGAAAACCGTGATGGGCGAGAAGACCTGGGACGCCAAGGGCGACCTGAAAGTCTCCGACTACGTGGTTTACCAGTGGGACAAGGACGGCAAATACCACCAGCTGGAAAAACAGAAGTAAGGGCTGACTCGATCAGCTGACCCCATTGGCTCTTGGTAGGAGTGAGCCTGCTCGCGATGACGGACTGACAGACGACGACTTTGTTGAATGTTCAACCGCTATCGCGAGCAGGCTCACTCCTACAGGGGGCGGTGGTGTGCAGCCTGATCCTGACTGACATTGCTCCCACGTATATCTGTATTTTCCTTAGAAGAACCGCACACCCCCGGTGTGCAGGTTCTCACTGCGTGAGATTGCGTTATGGATGGTATTTTCCTGCAGCAACTGGTCAACGGCCTGACCCTCGGGTCGGTCTACGGCCTGATCGCCATCGGCTACACAATGGTCTACGGCATCATCGGCATGATCAACTTCGCCCACGGCGAGGTTTACATGATCTCCGCTTACCTCGCGGCGATCAGTCTGGCTCTGCTGGCATACTTCGGTATTGAATCCTTCCCGCTGCTGATGCTCGGCACCTTGATCTTCACCATCATCGTCACGGCGGTGTATGGCTGGGTCATCGAACGTGTCGCCTACAAACCCCTGCGCAACTCCACCCGACTGGCACCGCTGATCAGCGCCATCGGTATTTCGCTGATCCTGCAAAACTATGCACAGATCGCCCAGGGCGCCAAGCAACAAGGGGTGCCAACCTTGCTTACCGGGGCGTGGCGCGTCGAGGTCGGCACAGGTTTTGTGCAACTGACCTACACCAAAATCTTCATTCTGGTCGCGGCGTTTGCCGGGATGGCCCTGCTGACCTACATCATCAA
Organism: Pseudomonas prosekii; assembly: GCF_900105155.1. Lineage (NCBI taxonomy): Bacteria > Pseudomonadati > Pseudomonadota > Gammaproteobacteria > Pseudomonadales > Pseudomonadaceae > Pseudomonas > Pseudomonas prosekii. Next base: position 2,124,139 of record NZ_LT629762.1, on the reverse strand, counting down.
ATACACCAAGCTCGGCCGCATGTGCCGCGCGACCCAGCAAGATCGCAAGATGGCCTCGATTCTGGGGATCAACACCGATCGGGTGATTTCCTATGTGTTCATCATCGGTGCAGCGATGGCGGCCCTGGCCGGCGTGCTGATCACCATGAACTACGGCACATTCGACTTCTACGCCGGCTTCATCATCGGGATCAAGGCGTTCACCGCAGCGGTACTCGGCGGCATCGGCTCGTTGCCCGGCGCCATGCTCGGCGGGATCATCCTGGGGATTTCCGAGTCGCTGTTCTCCGGTCTGGTGAACTCGGACTACAAAGACGTTTTCAGCTTCTCGCTGCTCGTTCTCGTTCTGGTCTTTCGGCCTCAAGGCCTGCTCGGCCGTCCTCTTGTGTCGAAGGTGTAAGCGATGTCTTCAACCACTCAAAAAAGCATTGATGTCAAAAAAAGCCTGGTTGACGCGATTCTTGCCGGCCTTGTTGCCCTGATTGTGTTCGGCCCGATTGTCGGCGTGGTCCTCGACGGCTACGGCTTCAACCTGGAAACCACGCGCGTGGCGTGGATTGTCGCCATCGTCATGGCCGGTCGGTTTGCCCTGAGCCTGTTCCTGCAAACGTCGAAAGGCCTGCGCATTCTCGAAGGCTTTGAAAGCACTGGCTCCGGGGTTCATGTACTGCCGCCCGATTACAAAACCCGACTGCGCTGGATCATTCCGATCCTGATCGTCGTCGCCGTGGTGTTTCCGTTTTTCTCCAACTCCTACCTGCTGGGCGTGGTCATTCTCGGTTTGATCTACGTGTTGCTGGGCCTGGGCCTGAACATCGTGGTCGGTCTGGCCGGGCTGCTCGACCTGGGTTACGTGGCGTTCTACGCGATTGGCGCTTACGGTCTGGCACTCGGTTATCAATACCTCGGCTTGGGTTTCTGGACCGTGCTGCCACTGGCGGCGATCACTGCGGGCCTGGCCGGTTGCATCCTCGGTTTCCCGGTGTTGCGTCTGCACGGTGACTATCTGGCCATCGTGACGTTGGGTTTCGGTGAAATCATCCGTCTGGTGCTCAACAACTGGCTGTCGCTGACCGGCGGCCCGAATGGCATGGCGGCCCCGTTGCCGACATTCTTTGGCCTCGAATTCGGCAAACGTGCGAAGGAGGGCGGCGTCCCGTTCCATGAGTTCTTCGGCATCGCCTACAACCCGGATGTGAAGTATTACTTCATTTACGCGGTGTTGTTCCTGGTGGTTCTGGCCGTGCTGTACATCAAGCATCGGTTGGTCAAAATGCCGGTCGGCCGCGCCTGGGAAGCGCTGCGCGAAGACGAAATCGCTTGCCGCTCGATGGGCCTGAACCACGTGCTGGTGAAGCTCTCGGCGTTCACCATCGGCGCTTCGACGGCGGGTCTGGCCGGGGTGTTCTTTGCGACTTACCAAGGCTTCGTCAACCCGACCTCGTTCACTTTCTTCGAATCGGCATTGATCCTCGCCATCGTCGTTCTCGGCGGCATGGGCTCGACCATCGGCGTGGTGATCGCAGCGTTCGTGCTGACCGTTGCCCCGGAACTGCTGCGTGGCTTTGCCGAATACCGCGTGTTGCTGTTCGGCATCCTGATGGTGTTGATGATGATCTGGCGCCCGCGTGGCTTGATCCGGATCAGTCGTACCGGTGTGACACCGCGTAAAGGAGTAGCGCCATGAGCGAAGTCGTACTCTCGGTCGAGAAACTGATGATGCACTTCGGCGGCATCAAGGCATTGAGCGATGTCAGCCTGAAAGTCCACCGCAACTCGATCTTCGCCCTGATCGGCCCCAACGGCGCCGGCAAAACCACGGTGTTCAACTGCCTGACCGGTTTCTACAAGGCTTCGGGCGGCAAGATCGAACTCAACGTGCGTGGCCAGCAAACCAACGTCATCCAGTTGCTCGGTGAATCGTTCAAAGCGGTGGATTTCGTTTCGCCGAAATCCTTCCTCAGCCGCATGTACTACAAGATGTTCGGCGGCACCCACCTGGTGAACCGCGCAGGCCTGGCGCGCACGTTCCAGAACATTCGCCTGTTCAAGGAAATGTCGGTGCTGGAAAACCTGCTGGTGGCGCAACACATGTGGGTCAACCGCAACATGCTCGCCGGCATCCTCAACACCAAGGGCTATCGCAAGGCTGAAAGCGATGCGCTGGACCACGCCTTCTATTGGCTGGAAGTGGTGGACCTGGTGGACTGCGCCAACCGTCTGGCCGGCGAGTTGTCCTACGGTCAGCAACGTCGTCTGGAAATCGCCCGGGCCATGTGCACGCGGCCGCAGATCATTTGCCTCGACGAACCGGCAGCGGGCCTCAACCCGCAGGAAACCGAAGCGCTGAGCGCGATGATCCGGTTGTTGCGCGATGAGCACGACCTGACCGTGGTGCTGATCGAACACGACATGGGCATGGTCATGAGCATTTCCGACCACATCGTGGTGCTCGACCACGGCATCGTCATTGCCGAGGGCGGCCCCGAGGCGATTCGCAATGACCCGAAAGTGATCGCGGCCTACCTGGGCGCGGATGAAGAGGAAGTGGTGCTATGAGCCAACCCATCCTCGAACTGAAGGATCTGGATGTGTTTTACGGGCCGATCCAGGCCCTGAAAAAAGTCTCGCTGCAAATCAACGAAGGTGAAACCGTCAGCCTGATCGGCTCCAACGGCGCCGGCAAGTCGACCCTGCTGATGTCGATCTTCGGCCAGCCACGGGCGGCGAGTGGGCAAATCATCTATCAAGGCGTGGACATCACCCACAAGTCGTCGCACTACATCGCCTCGCACGGCATCGCGCAATCGCCGGAAGGGCGGCGGGTGTTCCCCGACATGACCGTCGAGGAAAACCTGCTGATGGGCACCATTCCCATCGGCGACAAGTACGCCAAGGAAGACATGCAACGGATGTTCGAGCTGTTTCCACGGCTCGAAGAGCGGCGCACCCAGCGGGCCATGACCATGTCCGGCGGCGAGCAGCAAATGCTCGCGATCGCCCGTGCATTGATGAGCCGACCGAAGTTGTTGTTGCTGGATGAACCGAGCCTGGGCCTGGCGCCGATTGTGGTGAAACAGATCTTCTCGACGTTGCGCGAACTGGCGAAAACCGGGATGACCATCTTCCTGGTCGAGCAGAACGCCAACCACGCGCTGAAACTGTCGGACCGCGCGTACGTGATGGTCAACGGCGAGATTCGTCTCTCCGGCACCGGCAAGGAATTGCTGGTCAATGAAGAGGTGCGCAACGCTTATCTGGGCGGGCATTGATACGCCGCTGAAATAGAAAAAGCCCCGACGAGCAATCGCCGGGGCTTTTTTACGTCTTCAATACACTGAAAATCTCTTGTAGGAGTGAGCTTGCTCGCGATGGCGGTGTATCGGTCACATTGATGCTGGATGAGCTTGCGTCATCGCGAGCAAGCTCGCTCCCACAAGGTCCGTATGTGCGGTTTCGGGAAATTGTGGAAAACAATATTCACATGCTCTGAAACCGCGACATAAAGCCGCTGCAAATAGTTGTTTTGTCACGCTTTTGACTTGTCCCCGTTTGCTGTGGAACTGGCTGTGAATAACGTGGGAGTAGCTGGCTGCAAGCCTTGCAAACCGTGGCTTGCAGAAGGATGGTTGTTTTTTGATCAGGCGTTTTTGCCGGACTGACAGCGGCTGTTGTCAACCTTTTTGTTGAGGGTCAAAACGGCCGAATTCGCTGCCGCTCAGCCTGTGGATAAGTCTGTGGTTAAACTCTGGAAAGACTGCGCTGAGGGCCGTCGTTACTGGCTTGGCGCCATCGTCGGTTTGAGCGGTCAATCGTGCAAAATGCCATGGGCTACACGGTGGGGTGTTCAGGGTCAAGCGAAAAACTTTCGATTCTGCCCGCAAAGCCTTATACACAGCGGCTTGCAGCTTTTGCACTTGCCCCCAAAGACTGTGGACCGGCCTGTGGATAACGTGCGCGCACATGGCTGCAAGCCACGACGCACAAGGCGTTGCGCCGGTTGATCGTTTTTCGTACAGAAAACACGGCCCTTGTAGCAGCTGGCGGAGCCTGCGTTCGGCTGCGCAGCAGTCGTAATCCATACAACGCCACTTTCACTGTTTGCCGCCGATGGGCGACTGCTTCGCAGCCGAACGCAGGCTTCGCCAGCTGCTACATGAATGCGTCCAATTGGGGCGTGCCAGTTGCTGCTGCGGGCGCGCGCGGGCATGCTGGCGGCTGATTTTCTATTCCAATGGCTGCCGGTCAGTCGAAGCAAGGAGAACACGATGTCCAACACCCTGTTTATCACCGGCGCAACGTCCGGTTTTGGCGAAGCCTGTGCCCGTCGTTTTGCCGAGGCTGGCTGGAAGCTGGTGCTGACGGGCCGTCGTGAAGAACGCCTTAACGCCTTGTGCGCCGAGCTGTCGAAGCAGACCGAAGTGCATGGCCTGGTGCTCGACGTACGCGATCGCAAGGCGATGGAGGAGGCGATTGCCAACCTGCCGCCATCCTTCGCCAAGCTGCGCGGGCTGATCAATAACGCCGGCCTGGCACTGGGCGTGGACCCGGCGCCGAAGTGTGATCTGGACGACTGGGACACCATGGTCGATACCAACATCAAAGGCCTGATGTACAGCACTCGGCTGCTGTTGCCGCGCCTGATTGCCCATGGTCGTGGCGCCGGCATCGTCAACCTCGGCTCGGTCGCCGGCAACTACCCGTATCCGGGCAGCCACGTGTATGGCGCGAGCAAGGCGTTCGTCAAACAGTTCTCGGTGAACCTGCGCTGCGACCTGCAAGGCACTGGCGTACGCGTCAGCAATATCGAGCCGGGCCTGTGCGAGAGCGAGTTTTCGCTGGTGCGTTTTGCCGGTGACAAGGAGCGTTACGACGCCACTTACGCCGGTGCCGAGCCGATCCAGCCGCAGGACATTGCCGACACCATTTTCTGGGTAATGAACGCGCCGGCGCACATCAACATCAACAGCCTGGAGCTGATGCCGGTGAGCCAGAGCTGGGCCGGTTTCGCGATTGAGCGCAAAGAAAGCAAGGCGTAAGACCGCGTAACGGCTATCGCGAGCAAGCTTTGCTCCTACAGGTTGGGTGGCGTGCGCCGGGATGGGCACGACCCATAACCACTGTGGGAGCGAGCTTGCTCGCGATGAGGTCATAACAGGCGACAACCGCACATCAGGTAGACTCCCTGCCCACAACCCAGTTTTCAGAGGAGGCTACGTGAGTAACCGAGGTGAGCAGTCGCTGCTCAAACAATCGACCATCCTGATGTTCGCCGTGGCGATCGCCGGGATCGTTACCGGTTTTGTTTCAGGTGCCCAATCCATCCTGTTCGATGGTTTTTTCTCTTTGATCGCGACCTTCATCAAGGTCCTGATGCTGATCACCGCCAAACTTATCGCCAAAGAAAGTAACCACCGCTTCCAGTTCGGCTATTGGCACCTGGAGCCGATGGTGTTGCTGATCGAAGGCAGTTTCCTGTTCCTGATTGCGATCTACGCCTTCCTTAATGGCGTGTTCGGCATCATCAATGGTGGCCGCGAGATCGAGTTGGGGCTGGTGATCATCTATGCCGCGGTGTTTACCGTGGTCGAGTTCGCCTATTTCTTCTACGTTCGCCATCGCAACCGCAAGCTCAGATCCACGCTGATCCAGTTCGACAACATCAGTTGGCTGGTCGACGCGATGCTCTCGGTCGGGCTGCTGGTGAGTTTCCTCACGGCGCTGCTGCTGACCTCTCAGGGTTACAACGAGTGGGCGGTGTATGTCGACCCGCTGATCCTGATCGTGCTGGCGCTGAGCATGCTGCCCCCGGCGTTCAAGATTCTGCGTCCGGCGCTGCGCGATGTGCTGGGGATTGCCCCGGATAAACTCGACGACAAAGTGCGCCAGGTGATGGACTCGGCGAAGGTCGAGCACGGTTTCGACGACTACAGCTCCTACGTGCAAAAGCACGGGCGGGCGCGGTTTATCGAGATTCACGTGGTGTTGCCGGCGGATTATCCGCTGCAAGGCGTCGGGCAACTGGATGCGTTGCGCGAGGAGATTTCGGCAAAGTTGGGTCAGGCCGATGCGGCGCGTTGGTTGACCATCAGCTTTACCGGGGATCGCAAGTGGATCGCGTGATTAGCCGGTGACCGCTTTGAGGCCCTCTTCGCGGGCAAGCCTCGCTCCTACAGATTGGTGTCGTTCGCATTATCGCGATTCAACACGACCCCTGTAGGAGCGAGGCTTGCCCGCGAAAGCGGTCTGCCGGTTAGCGCAGATATTCAACCAACCCACGATAACAAGTCGCCAAATGATAAGGCGTGGTCGAAGGCATGTCCTTGCGGCTGACTTCACCCGCTTCATCGCGGCATTCGAACCAGCCGCCGACATGCAGAAAACGCTGCTGCAACGCCTGCAACTGGCGCAGCACCGGCGCTTCGCTGTGTGGGCGCAACGTCAGCGCGCGCAGGTATTCAGCCTGCGCCCAGATGCGTTGAGTCGAATCCTTGGCGCTGCCACCGTCCTGCAGATCAAGCATCGCCAGCACCGCGCCGCTGTGTTCAGCGACGCCGAGGCGCTCGGTGAGTGCGAAGGCCCGGTCCAGCGATTCATGCAACTGCGAACCGCGCAGCAACGGCGACGACTCCAGCAGGAAATACCACTCGAACTGATGCCCCGGCTCAAACCAGTTATCCACAGCGCCCAACGGTTTCTCCATCAACACACGGGTCTGCGGATCGACGAATTGCTCCTGCATGGCTGTGCATAACTTCAGCAGCGCGTCCTCGGCGGCGGCGTCTTCGCGCACCGACAGCGTGGCGAGGAAGGCTTCGGCCAGATGCATCAGCGGGTTTTGCAGCGGGCCGCTGTTCAGCGACGACCAGTCACGCTCAAGGCTGGCTTCGTACAGACCGTCGTCCGTGGCAAAACGTTGTGCGATGACTTGCAGCGCGGCGTTGAGCACCGATTCCACCAGGGGCTCGCGCACCTTGTCCCAATAATGGGCGCAGGCGAACAGGATGAAGGCGTGGGTGTAGAGGTCTTTGCGCTGATCCAGCGGCGCGCCTTGCGCATCGATGCTGTGGAACCAGCCACCGTGCTCGGCATCGTGAAAGTGCTGCTGCAACGAACGAAACAGCGCCGCCGCACGCTCCTCCGCCGCTGGCACTTGGCCAATCAGGCTGGAAAACAGGTACAGCTGACGCGCGCAAGCCATCGCTCGATAGCGCTGCGGGGGCAACGGCTGATGCTCGGCGTCCAGCGCTTCATACGGCAACGCCATATCAGCGTTCCAGCCGGGACCTTGCCAGAGCGGCACGATCACGTCCTCGAAATGCTGTTGCACCGAGGCGAACAGGGCGGTCAATTCAGGCTGGGAGGCGGAGCGGGAAACAGAAAGCATTGGCTGGCGTCGTCACGGCAGGGGCGATTGCGCGACATGTTAGCAGAGTGAGCGCATTGATCGTTCCCATGCAGAACATGGGAACGATCGGTTGCGCTCAGATAAAAACTCAGCCCGCCAGCAACCACACCCCAGTCGCCGCCGACGCCGCGCCCGCGAGGCGAATCACCGGCGCCGCTGCTGTCGGCAGCACGCGCACCAGCGCATAACCCGCCGCGTGCAGCGCCGCAGTCGCCACCACAAAACCGGCGGCATAGGCCCATGGGCTGGACATCTCGGGCAATTCCAGACCATGCGCCACGCCATGAAACAGCGCAAACAACGCCGTCGCACCGACCGCCATGCTCAGCGGCGGACGCACCGCCAGCGCCACGGCCAGGCCCAGCGCGAGCACCGACGCGGCAATCCCGCTCTCCAGCGCCGGCAGGCCCAGCCCTTCAAAACCGAGCATGCCGCCGATCAGCATGGTGCCGACGAACGTGCACGGCAGCGCCCAACGCGCCGCGCCTTGTTGCTGCGCCGCCCACAAACCCACCGCGAGCATCGCCAGCAAGTGATCGAGGCCGAAAATCGGGTGGCTGATCCCGGCGATCAAGCCGTTGTCGCCGTGGCCCGGGTGGGCCAGAGCGATCGCCGGAGTCAGCAGCAGGGCGAGGGCGCCGAGGATGCGTTTGAGTGTCATGGATAAGCTTCCTTGTTGATAAATCGTGATCAGGCTGCGGTCAGCAAGCCCTGGCGTTCGATGAAAGCGATGATGTCTTCGAGGCCGAGGCCGGTTTTCTGGTTGCTGAAGACAAACGGTTTGCCGTTGCGCATGCGTTTGGTGTCGCTGTCCATCAACTCCAGCGAGGCGCCCACCAACGGTGCGAGGTCGACCTTGTTGATCACCAGCAGATCGGATTTGCAGATCCCCGGCCCGCCCTTGCGCGGCAACTTGTCGCCGGCCGAAACGTCGATCACGTAGATGGTCAGGTCGGACAACTCCGGGCTGAAGGTTGCCGAGAGGTTGTCGCCACCGGACTCGACGATGATCAGGTCCAGCCCTGGAAAGCGCCGGTTCAATTGGTCGACGGCTTCGAGGTTGATCGAGGCGTCTTCGCGGATCGCCGTGTGCGGGCAGCCGCCGGTTTCGACGCCGATGATGCGTTCCGGCGCCAAAGCTTCGTTGCGCACCAGAAAGTCGGCGTCTTCGCGGGTGTAGATGTCGTTGGTGACCACCGCCAGGTTATAGCGCTCGCGCAGCGCCAGGCACAGGGCCAGGGTCAGCGCGGTTTTGCCGGAGCCGACCGGGCCGCCGATGCCGACGCGCAGAGGTTGTGTGTTCATGTGCTTCTCCAGAAATAAAATAAAGCGCCCTAAGAGCGAAACAGGCGGCTGTACTGGCGTTCGTGGCCCATGCACGCCAGGGACAGGCCGAAAGCGGCGCTGCCCACGTGTTCGGGATTGATGCGGGTCGCGTGTTGCTGGGCTTCTTGCAGCAGCGGCAGCAATTGGCTGGTCAGGCGTTGCGCGGCTTGCTGGCCCAGCGGCAGGGTTTTCATCAGCACCGCCAACTGGTTTTCCAGCCAACTCCACAGCCACGCGGCCAAGGCGTCTTGCGCCTGGATGCCCCAGGCCCGTGCGGCCAACGCCCAGCCGAGTGCCAGATGCGGCTCGGGGCGTTGTTCGAGAAAGGCCCGCGCCGGCAAGTCGAGTTCCGGCAAACCATTGAGCAATTGCTGCAACGAGTAGCCCATCTGCCGACTTTCCTGATGCAGCTCACGGGTTTCGCGACTGGCGCGGTGCTCCTCGCAGCGTTGCAACAATTCGCACCAATTGTCGTCGGCAGCGGCGACGCAATGCGCCAGCAGCAACGGCGCTTCGAAACGCGCAAGGTTGAGCAACAATTGATCACTGATCCAGCGTCGCGCACTCTCGGCGTCCGTCACGCGGCCGTTATCCACGGCCATTTCCAGGCCTTGTGAATAGCTGTAGCCGCCAATCGGCAATTGCGGACTGGCCAGGCGCAGCAGCGCCCAGGCTGGGTTCATAAACGCACGCCGAATTGGTGCAGTTTCGGCGGGTAGTTGAAATCTTCGTCGCCGTGCCGCGAATGGTGATGGCCGCCACCGTAGGCGCCATGTTCCGGCTGGAACGGCGCTTCGATGTTTTCAACATTGGCATCCAGCTGTTCAAGCATGGCTTGGAGCACGTAATCGTCGAGCAGGCGCAGCCAGCCATCGCCGACCTGTAGCGCCACGTGGCGGTTGCCCAAGTGATAAGCCGCGCGGGTCAGTTCGAAACTGTTGGCGCAGGTGACGTGGAGCAGTTGTTCGGGGCGCGCACAAACCCGCACCACGCGGCCGTCTTCGGCCTGCAGGCATTCGCCGTCATACAGCGGCGGCTGGCCCCGTTCGAGAAACAACCCGACGTCTTCCTGTTCGGCACTGAAACAGCGCAAACGACTTTTGCTCCGGGCTTCGAAGGTCAGGTGCAACTCGGCGGCCCAGACGGGTTGAGGGTCGATTCTGCGATGAATCACCAGCATCGGAAAGCTTCCAGCAAAGGACAATGCTCTGGTTAGAGCAAGGGGCTTGCCAATCGGGCGAACTGTAGGAAAACCCTGACGGAGAATAGTAGTTGTTGCAGGATGTTGCGGGGATATGAGCGATGTTGGTGCGTGAAGAATTGTTCATGCACCAAATGCGGGAGCGGGGCGGCGATACTCTGACTGGCGATAACCTGTAGGAGCAGAGCTTGCTCGCGAAAGCGGTTTACCAGTCGACATCATTGTTGAATGTACCGATGCCTTCGCGTGCAAGCCTCGCTCCTACGGTTTTATCGTTTACTCAGTGCTGCCGAGCCCTTGCCAGTGCTTCAGCCCGATAAAGATGAAACGCAATTGCTGCGTGATCTTTGCCTGAGGTGTCAGGTGCTCGGGCAATGCCTGGACGGGCGGATCAATAATGTCGGGCAAGGTCGCGAACACGCTTTTGACGATCAGGTCGGCCATGACATTCAGCCCGGCGATGTCCAGATGCTGCAATTTCGGCATCAGCGACAAGTCGGCCGCGAGGTCGGAACTGATGTCTTCGCGCAAACGGCCAATCGCCTGACGTACCGGCATCGAACCGCCGTACTGCTCGCGGGCGAGAAACAGAAATTGCGAGCGGTTGGCGCTGACCACATCGAGAAAGATCCGCACCGAGGCATCGATGATGCCGCCCATGACGAATTCGTTATGGCGTACCAGGCGGATGGTTTCGCGGAAGGTCTGGCCGACTTCGCTGACCAGCACCAGGCCCAGTTCGTCCATATCGGCGAAATGCCGGTAGAAACCGGTGGGCACGATCCCGGCGGTTTTCGCCACTTCACGCAGGCTCAGGCTGCCGAATCCTCGGCCGCACTCCATCAGATGCCGAGCGGCGTCCATCAAGGCGTTGCGGGTCTGTTGTTTCTGTTCGGCGCGGGGCAGCATCGCAAAAATGTTTTCTGGACAGGACTGCGGCGCACTCTAGCAAATCGGCTTTGCTGGCGTCGAACGGGAATCATGGTTTGCAGCGGGGAGCGAGGGTGGCGCTATTAAGTGTGGCTATAAAAGGCAAAAGCCCAATCCGGTGATTGGGCTTTTTTTCTGGGCCGCCATGGGCTCAGCTCACTGCGCTGTTGCGTTCGATAACACGATCACCACCACCTTCGGCAACGGCTTGGCCTTGTGGGGTTTTGTCGTAGCCATCTTCAACCAGACCTTTTTCTTCAAGACGGTTGCGGCCGTTTTCGGCGACTGCCTGACCTTGAGGCGTTTTGTCGTAGCCGTCTTCGGCAACAGACTGGCCTTGTGGAGTTTTGTCGTAGCCATCTTCGGTGATCAAGCCTTTTTCCTTCAGGCGATCATTACCACCTTCAGCGAGGGTCTGACCTTGTGGAGTGCGGTCGGAACCGTCGGCTGCTACGGTGTGGCTGTATGCCGAGTGGCTGTCTTTGATTTGCGGTGTGGCTTGTTCGGCGGCTGGCAGAGCGAAAGCAGTGCTGGCCAGCATCGAAAGGGTAAGACTAAGCAGTAATTGGCGTTTCATGATGGGTTGCTCCTTGGGAGGGCGATAAATTGGGTACGAGGGCAATGCTACTCTCGATAAGTCGATATAAAAGTTCATAAACGCAATGGTAATAATCAACAGAATTGATTGTTCTGCGCAGAGGCTCTAGATCGGGCGTTTCAGGCGGGCGGTTTTGCACCGAGGTGGGTAGTTTCGACCCATTCGCGCCGCACAACAGTGCGGGACCGGTAACGCTTGAAGCGTGCGCACTGTGTCGGCGGGGGATTATTTCAACGTTAAGCGCCAATCCGGTTAAACCTGAGCGGCGTTTTTCAGTCGTAGATTTCATGGCAGGCCAGTTCTGGCCCAACGTTTCACACATGCGTCGCAGTCAGGGCGCTCAGTCGTATTCAGGAGCCCTGTGCAATGACGCGCACTTCTAAAATAATCACCTGGACCCTTTCCTCCCTGGTCGTGCTGTTGGCGATCCTGGTTTTGGTCATCGTGTTCTTCGATTGGAACCGGATCAAACCGCCGCTCAACGCCAAAGTTTCCGAAGAGCTGCACCGACCGTTTGCCATCAACGGCAACCTCGCGGTGGTGTGGCGCCGTGAACTCGATGAGGCCGGCTGGCGCTCATGGGTGCCGTGGCCGCACGTGGTTGCCGAGGAGTTGAGCCTGGGCAACCCGGACTGGTCGAAACAGCCGCAGATGGTCACGCTCAAGCGCGTCGAACTGCGCATCTCGCCGCTGGCCCTGCTGGCGCAGCGCGTGGTCATCCCGCGCATCGACCTCACCGAACCCAACGCCGAGCTGCAACGCCTGGCCGATGGCCGCGCGAACTGGACGTTCAAATTCGACCCGAAAGACCCGAACGCCGAGCCTTCGAATTGGGTGGTCGACATCGGCGCCATCGGTTTCGACAAGGGCCACGTCACCCTCGACGACCAGAGTTTGAAAACCCAGCTCGACGTGTTGATCGATCCGCTGGGCAAGCCTATTCCGTTCAGTGACATCGTCGGTGACAAAGCCGCGAAAACTGCGGTGGAAAAGGGCGCAGCGCCGCAGGACTACGCGTTTGCGATCAAGGTCAAAGGCCAGTATCACCAGCAGAAACTCACCGGCGAAGGCAAGATCGGCGGTTTGCTCGCCTTGCAGGACGCGGCCAAGCCGTTTCCGCTGCAAGCGAAAGCGCAGATCGCCGACACCCGTGTCGAGCTCGCGGGCACGCTGACTGATCCGCTCAACCTGGGTGCTTTGGACCTGCGGCTGAAACTCGCCGGCAGCAGCCTGGCCAATCTGTACCCGCTGACCGGCGTGACGCTGCCGGATTCGCCGCCGTATGCCACCGACGGCCACTTGATTGCCAAGCTGCATGACGCGAACGGCGCGCAGTTCCGCTATGAAGGCTTCAACGGCAAGATCGGCGACAGCGATATTCATGGCGATCTGGCGTATGTCGCCAGCAAGCCTCGGCCGAAACTCAGCGGCGCGCTGGTTTCCAATCAACTGTTGTTCGCCGATCTGGCGCCGCTGATTGGTGCCGATTCCAACGCCAAGCAAAAGGCCCGTGGCGGCGAGAGCAAGCAGCCGACGGGCAAAGTGTTGCCGGTCGAGGAGTTCAAAACCGAGCGCTGGCGCGATATGGACGCCGATGTCGAATTCACCGGCAAGCGCATCGTCCACAGCGAGAAACTGCCGTTCAATGACCTCTATACCCACGTGGTGTTGACTGACGGCGTGCTCAGCCTCGAACCGCTGCGCTTCGGCGTCGCCGGCGGCAAACTGGATGCGCAGATTCGCCTGAATGGCCGCACCGAACCGTTGGAGGGCCAGGCAAAACTGACGGCGCGGGGCTTCAAGCTCAAGGAGCTGTTCCCGACCTTTGAACCGATGAAAACCAGTTTCGGTGAGCTGAATGGCGACGCCAACATTGCCGGGCGCGGCAACTCGGTCGCCGCATTGTTGGGCAGCTCCAACGGCAAACTGAAAATGTTGATCAATGACGGCGCGATCAGCCGTGAGTTGATGGAACTGGCGGGGCTTAACGTCGGCAACTACGTGGTCGGCAAGATCTTTGGCGACAAGGAAGTGAAGATCAACTGCGCTGCGGCGGACTTTGATATCAAGACCGGCCTGGCGACCACGCAGTTGTTCGTCTTCGATACCGAGAACGCGATTATCTACATCGACGGCAACGCCAACATGGCCACCGAGCAACTGGACCTGACGGTGACGCCGGAATCGAAAGGCTGGCGTTTGATATCGCTGCGTTCGCCGCTGTACGTGCGCGGCAAATTCATCAAGCCGGACGCCGGCGTCAAAGCCGTGCCGCTGATGTTGCGCGGGGCGGGGATGGTTGCGTTGGGCGTGATTGCTGCACCGGCGGCAGGCTTGCTGGCACTGGTCGCACCGAGTGGCGGCGAACCGAACCAGTGCGAGCCACTGCTGCAGCAGATGAAAGCAGGCAAGGCACCGGTGACCGTCAAACCGAGCAAGTAACCCGGATAAATCGTTCTCACGCTCAGCGTGGGAACGTTCATTCTGCGGCGCTCATGAAAACGCCTTCGCGGGCAAGCCTCGCTCCTACAGGTATCGTGTTGACCCTGTAGGAGCGAGGCTTGCCCGCGAAGGCGATCTATCAGGTATTACAGGTCGTTCAGAATGTCCGCCATGTCATCGGCGTGCTCTTCTTCCTGGGCCAGGATGTCTTCGAAGATGCGCCGGGTGGTCGGGTCTTTCTCGCCGATGTACTGGATGATTTCGCGGTAGCTGTCGATGGCGATTCGCTCGGCGACCAGGTCTTCGTAGACCATTTCCTTCAGAGTATTGCCCGCCACGTATTGGGCGTGGGAATTCTTCGACAGCAGGTCGGGGTTGAACTCAGGCTCGCCACCCAGTTGCACGATGCGCTCGGCCAGACGGTCGGCGTGTTCGGCTTCCTGATTGGCGTGTTCGAGGAATTCCTCGGCAGCCACGTGCGCTTTCACGCCGTTGGCCATGAAGTAGTGGCGCTTGTAGCGCAACACGCAGACCAGTTCGGTGGCCAGCGATTCGTTGAGCAGGCGCAGCACTTCCTCGCGGTCGGCGCTGTAGCCCTCGGTCACCGCACCGTTTTCGACGTTCTGGCGGGCCCGCTGGCGCAGGGTGTTTTTATCAGACAACTGCATGTCGCTCATCTCGATCTCCTGGAGGCTAATCCGGTTTGCGTCACGCCTCTCGGGGACGTGATCGCTACTTAAGATGGGAGTAACACGCGCTGCAGAAAGTTTTATGAAATTGGTCCAGCGGTCAACATTTGTTGACTTGGGTTACGAGCAACGCGCTGTACCCGGCGCCGAAAGTGCTCTCGGTCGGGTAGATCGTGGCCGGGTTGAAACTGGGCAGATGGCCTAGACTGCGCGATCACGCTGGCGATGCCTGGCTGAGGTCTTGCATCGGCTCTGGCGTCATCTCACCGATCACAAGGATGTCCGCCCATGTCGCCCATGTCGCAAGATTGCGCAACGCGTTACCCGTTGGTGCTGGTCCCGGGAATGCTCGGGTTTATCCGTCTGGTGCTGTATCCGTACTGGTACGGGATCATCGCGGCGCTGCGCCGTGGTGGTGCGGTGGTGATTGCGGTGCAGGTGTCGCCGCTCAATTCCAGCGAGGTGCGAGGCGAGCAGTTGCTGGCGCGGATTGAGCAGATTTTGCGTGAGACCGGGGCGCAGAAGGTCAACCTGATCGGCCATAGCCAAGGCTCGTTGACGGCTCGTTATGCGGCTGCGCAACGTCCGGATCTGGTGGCTTCCGTTACGTCAGTCGCCGGACCGAATCACGGCTCGGAATTGGCTGATTATCTGCAAAAACATTACCCGGCCGACAGTGCCAAAGGCCGTTTGCTTGGCGTGCTGCTGCGGGTGATTGGCGCGGTGATGGGGCTGCTGGACACTGGTTATCGCGGGCCGAAGTTGCCGGTGGATATTCCCGCCTCGCACCATTCGCTGACGACCGAAGGGGTGGCGCTGTTCAATCAGCGTTATCCACAAGGGTTGCCAGATACTTGGGGCGGGCAGGGGCCGGAAGAGGTCAACGGCGTGCGATATTACTCGTGGTCCGGGACCTTGCAGCCGGGCAAAACCGATCGCGGCGGCAATCTGTTTGACGGGACCAATCGCAGTTGCCGGTTATTCGCCAAAACCTTCGTGCGCGAAGCGGGGCACTGCGACGGAATGGTCGGGCGCTACAGCTCGCACCTCGGCACGGTGATTGGCGACGACTTCCCGATGGATCACTTCGACATCGTCAACCAGTCGCTGGGCCTGGTCGGCAAAGGCGCGCAGCCGCTGCGGCTGTTTGTGGAGCACGCCGCGCGGTTGAAGGCGGCAGGGGTGTAGACCGCGTCATCGTTCTTCGCGGGCAAGCCTTGCTCCTACAGGATTTCGGTGAACTCCTGTGGGAGTGAGCCTGCTCGCGATGGCGTCAGGTCAGGCAACGCGAGTCCAGACCGCGTCATCGTTCTTCGCGGGCAAGCCTTGCTCCTACAGGATTTCGGGGATTCCTGTGGGAGCGAGCTTGCTCGCGATGACGTCAGGTCAGGCAACGCGAATCCAGACCGCGTCATCGTTCTTCGCGGGCAAGCCTTGCTCCTACAGGATTTCGGTGAACTCCTGTGGGAGTGAGCCTGCTCGCGATGACGTCAGGTCAGGCGACGCGAATCCTGCGGCCCAGCACCGTCGTCCAGCGCTCGGAAAGTATCACTCCGCCCAGCGTCAACATCCCGCCCACCAGGTGATACATCGCCAATTGTTCATGCAAAACCACCGCCGCAATCAGCGCGGTGATGATTGGCAGCAGGTTGAAAAACAGTGTGGTCCGGCTCGGGCCGAGGCGCGCCACGGCTTGCATCCACACCAGCGGCGCGACCATCGACGCCAGCAGGCACGCGTACAGCACCAGCGGAATGTTTTGCGCGGTCAGGCCGATTTTCGGCGACACCGCGAACAGCGGAAACAGCACAATCACCGCCACCCACACCTGCATGTACAGCAACACCAGCGGCGGCAGGCGCAGCTGCCATTTTTTCAGCAGCGTGTTGTAAATCGCGTAAGCCAGCGTCGCGATCAACATCATCGCGTCGCCCAGATTTACCCCGTGTTCGAGCAATACGCCGAGGCTGCCGGACGACACCACCACCAGCACCCCGGCGAACGACAGCACCGCCCCGGCCAACGCGCCGGCGGTCAGGCGTTGGCCGAGGCTGATGATCGCCATGGTCAGCGACATCAAAGGCATCAGCGACAGGATGATGCCCATGTTGGTCGCCGAAGTCCGGGTCGCGGCAAAGTAGGCCAGGCTCTGATAAACCGCCATGCCGAGCACGCCGAGGACAAAGATTTTGCCGAGGTTGGCGCGGATCTTCGGCCAGTGCGCGATCACCGGTTTGAGCATGAAAGGGGTGAACAGCAATCCGGCCAGCAGCCAGCGATAGAAACCAATCTCGGCCGGGAATATCGCCCCGGCCGACATTTTTGTGATCACGGTATTGCCGGCCCAGATGAAAATGGCCAGCAAGGGATAAGCGTATTGCATCGCAAACAACCAGAACGTTAATGAAGCGCAATTATCCGCTTGTCTGGATGCACGCCTATACTTCGATCCAGACAACCTGCCCCTGATGACGGACAGCATGAGCCGCAAACACATCGATCTGCTGGATTTCTACGAATTACCGGCGCCGGTGTACTTCCGCTACGCCGACTTCGACACCCACGAATACGCCTCGGCGCACCGCCATCCGTGGGGCACGCTGGAGTATTCGTCGAGCGGCGTGCTGCACATGGAAATCGGCAGCAGCCGTTTCATGTCGCCGCCGCAATACGCGGTTTGGGTGCCGCCGCACACCGAGCACAGCTTCTACAGCAACCAGCCGATCAACTACCGCGCGGTGTGCCTGGCGCCGTCGCTGTGCCGGGAGTTGCCGCAGCAGGCGTGCACACTGGCGATCAGCGACATTCTCAAGGCAATCCTCAAGGACTTCGCCGCCCGCGATGTGAAGATTCCCGAGCAGGACGCCGACGTTCGTCTCGCCCAAGTGCTGGTGGATCAACTACAGCAGGCGCCCGAGCATGCCTGTTATTTGCCGTACGCCAGCAGTCCGGGGCTGCTCGGGATCCTCGAAGCGTTGCAGGCCGAGCCTGGGGACAACCGGCCATTGGCCGAGTGGGCGGCGCAGATTCACGTCAGCGAGCGCACCTTGGCGCGCCAGTTTGTCCGCGAATTGGGCATGAGTTTCGGCGAATGGCGCCTGCGCCTGCGCTTTCTCGCGGCGATCGAAGCGCTGGGCAGTGCTCGCAGCATTCAGGAAATCGCCTTCGACCTGGGCTACAGCAGTGGTTCGGCATTTATCGCGATGTTTCAGCGCCAGGCCGGGTGCACGCCGGAGCAATATCGACGCAGCCATCTTGACGGCAGGAAGGTGTAACAGGCGTTGTCTACACTCAGGGCGAGGCCGCATCCATCGGTGCGGCAACAAGGAGAAAACTCCATGAAGATGTTGCGTGTCCCTTTGTTGATGATCGGTTTGCTGCTCTGTTCCCAAGGCTTCGCCGCCACCGCCCAGCAGAACAAAATGACCACCTGCAATGCCGACGCTACTGCGAAAAGTCTCAAGGGCGATGAGCGCAAGGCCTACATGAGCACCTGCCTGAAAGCGGCGCCAGCGGCCAATGACGGAAAAGTCCTGACGCCGCAGCAAGAGAAAATGAAAACCTGCAACGCCGACGCCAAGACCAAAGCGCTCACGGGCGATGCGCGCAAAACCTTCATGAGTGATTGTTTGAAGAAAAAGTAAGCCATCGGCGAGGAAATGTGGGGGCTGTAAGTGCCCCATCGCGAGCAAGCTCGCTCCCACAGGGGGCTGTGTTCACAGGGCGGATGTTTTTGAAGGTGCTCCCGCACGGGGCTTTGTTCACAGGTCCAATGTGGGAGCGAGCTTGCTCGCGATGGGGCCAGTAGGCTCGGCAACAAAAGCCATCAGTCCTCTCACCAGGTCCGCCCTGCACATTTCCTAGTGCTGATCCCGGAACGCTGGCAGACTGCCGGTCCTTTTACGCCGTTCGTTTTGAGGCTGTATGCCAACGTTTTCTCAACGCCAAGTCCTGCTGTTCATCAGTTGGATCATCATTTTCGGTGGGTTGCTGCTGGTGCTGCCGTTGCGCTTGCTGCCAAGCCTGCTGGCCGGTTTGCTGGTATTTGAACTGGTCAACATGCTCACCCCGCAATTGCAGCGCCTGATCGAAGGTCGCCGCGCGCGATGGCTGGCGGTGGCGTTGCTCGGCACTTTAGTGGTCAGCGTGCTGGCACTGATCTTCGCTGGCGCGATCAGCTTCCTGCTGCACGAAGCGGAAAACCCCGGCGCCTCCCTCGACAAATTCATGCACGTGGTCGACCGCGCACGCGGGCAACTGCCGCCGTTCATCGACGCCTACCTGCCGGCCAGTGCTGCGGAATTTCGCGTGGCCATCGGCGCGTGGATGAGCAAACACCTCAGCGACCTGCAACTGGTCGGCAAAGACGCCGCGCACATGTTCGTGACATTGCTGATCGGCATGGTGCTGGGCGCGATCATCGCGTTGCAGCGGGTGCCGGACGTGACCAAACGCAAACCGCTGGCGGCCGCGTTGTTCGACCGATTGCACCTGCTGGTCCAGGCCTTTCGCAACATCGTTTTTGCGCAGATCAAGATTTCCTTGCTCAACACCTTTTTCACCGGGATCTTCTTGGCGGTGATCCTGCCGATGTTCGGCATTAAGTTGCCGCTGACCAAAACCCTGATCGTGCTGACCTTCCTGCTCGGCTTGTTGCCGGTGATCGGCAACCTGATGTCGAACACCCTGATCACCATCGTCGGTTTGTCACTGTCGATCTGGGTCGCCGTGGCGGCGCTGGGTTATCTGATTTTTATCCACAAGCTCGAATACTTCCTCAACGCGCGCATCGTCGGCGGGCAGATCAGTGCCAAGTCTTGGGAGTTGCTGCTGGCAATGCTGGTGTTCGAGGCCGCATTCGGCCTGCCGGGAGTGGTGGCGGGGCCGATTTATTATGCGTACCTGAAGAGCGAGCTGAAGCTGGTGGGGATGGTTTGATTCGCTGTTGATCCTATCGTGGCGAGGGGGCTTGCCCCCGTTGGGCTGCGTAGCAGCCCCCTGATCTCATCGGATCAACCGCACTCACCGATTTTGCGGCTGCTGCGCACCCTAACGGGGGCAAGCCCCCTCGCCACAGGGGCCTGTGTCAGTCCATCGAGCCGTAGCGCTTCATCGCTTCGATCGCCAAACCGCTGCCGATGCTGCCGAAGATGTTCCCTTCAACATGCCGCGCGTTTGGCAGCATCGCCGAGACGCTGTTGCGCAGCGCCGGAATGCCGCTCGAACCGCCGGTGAAGAACACCGTATCAACCTGATCAACCCGCACGTTGGCGTCGTTCAACAGTTGCGTGACGCTGTTGCGCACGCGCTCCAGCAGATTGTTGATGGCGGATTCGAACAGCGCGCGGGTCAGTTCCACGCTCAGGCCCGGTTCGATGCGGTCCAGCGGCACGTGGCGGCTGTCGGCGTGGGTCAGCTGAATCTTGGTTTCTTCGACTTCCATCGCCAGCCAGTGCCCGGCACGCTGGTCGATCAGCTTGAACAGGCGATCGATGCCGCCCGTGTCCTCGATGTCGTAGCGCATGCTGCCCAGCGCCAACGTCGATTTCTGCGAATACACCGAGTTGATGGTGTGCCACGTCGCCAGGTTCATGTGGTGACTGGTCGGCATATAAGCGCCGCTTTTCATGCGGCTGCCGTAGCCGAACAGCGGCATCAGGCCTTGCAGGCTCAATTGCTTGTCGAAATCGGTCCCGCCGATGTGCACGCCGCCGGTGGCGAGGATGTCGTCGTGGCGGTTGTCGTGCATGCGCCGCTCCGGCGACAGACGCACCAGCGAGAAGTCAGACGTACCACCGCCGATGTCGACGATCAGCACCAGCTCTTCTTTTTCGATGGTCGACTCGTAGTCGAACGCAGCGGCAATCGGCTCGTACTGGAACGAAACATCCTTGAAACCGATGGCGCGGGCGACATCGACCAAAGTGTTTTCAGCTTCCTGGTCGGCCAGTTCATCGTCATCGACGAAAAATACCGGACGCCCCAACACCACTTCCTCGAACTCGCGACCAGCGGCGGTCTCGGCGCGTTTCTTCAACTGGCCGATAAACAACCCGAGCAGGTCCTTGAACGGCATCGCCGTGCCGAGAACGCTGGTGTCGTGTTTGATCAGCTTGGAACCCAGCAGGCTCTTGAGCGAGCGCATCAGCCGGCCTTCGTAGCCTTCCAGGTACTCGTGCAGCGCCAGTCGGCCGTACACCGGGCGGCGTTCTTCGATGTTGAAAAAGACCACCGAGGGCAGGGTGATCTTGTCGTCCTCCAGCGCGATCAGCGTTTCCATGCCGGGGCGCAGCCAGCCGACGGTGGAGTTGGACGTGCCGAAGTCGATGCCGCAGGCACGGGCTGGGGATGCGTTTTTCATGTCTTTCGAGTTCCGGTTAAAAAACGGCCGCGCAGTGTATGCCAGTGCGGCGAAGATTCGAAGGCCGACTATCCGCTAAATCAACATCAATAGCGCCTTGATAAGCGGGGCGCATGCCCCAAACTTGTCTGCATTGGCCCTGGCAGCCCCGGGACGGTCAAAAGAACCGCCCACCGCTGCCGATAAACTTCTGATGCGCAGCCCGGTCACAACCTTGAGATCGGTCAACCCAGCGGCGAGTTATACGTGCATGCTTGGGGTTCGCGGCGCGATTTTGATAACGGATGGTGATCCTCAGATGGACTTCAAAGACTATTACAAGATTCTCGGTGTGGAGCCGACCGCGGACGATAAGGCGATCAAAGCCGCCTATCGCAAGCTCGCGCGCAAATACCACCCCGACGTCAGCAAGGAAAAAGACGCCGAGGAAAAGTTCAAGGACGCCTCGGAAGCTTATGAAGCGCTGAAAAGTGCCGACAAGCGCGCCGAATATGACGACTTGCGCAAATATGGCCAGCACGGCCAGCCGTTCCAGGGGCCCCCAGGTTGGCAGAACCGTGGCGGCGCTGGTTTTGGTGGTGGTCAGGACACGGGCGATTTTTCGGACTTCTTCAGTTCGATCTTCGGCAACCGTGGTCCCGGTTTTGGTGGTGGACAGTCGGGCCGCAGCGCCGGACGTCGAGGGCAAGACGTGGAAATGGAACTCGCAGTATTTCTCGAAGAGACACTTTCGAACGAATCGAAGAAGGTCACGTTCCAGGTCCCGCAATACAACGCGGCCGGCCAGCACGTCAGCAACACCACAAAAAGCCTTAACGTAAAAATCCCCGCCGGCGTGACCGACGGCGAGCGCATTCGCCTCAAGGGTCAGGGCGCGCCGGGCATCGGTGGCGGCGCCAATGGCGACCTGTTCCTGATCATCCGTTTCGCGCCGCACCCGAAATTTGATGTCGAGGGTGAAAACCTCATCATCACCTTGCCGCTGGCGCCGTGGGAACTGGCGTTGGGCGCCGAAGTGGCGGTGCCGACGCTGACGGGCAAGATCAACCTGAAAGTCCCGGCCGGCAGCCAGAATGGCCAGCGCATGCGCGCCAAGGGCCACGGTTTGCTGAACAAGAAGGGCGAGCGCGGTTTCCTTTTCGTGCAGCTCAAGGCTGTGATGCCGAAAGCGTCGGACGACGAAACCAAGGCGTTGTGGCAAGAGTTGGCGAAGAAAGCCGCGTTCGATCCGAGAGAAAATTTCTGATCCGCTAGAACCTGGAGATACTGACGATGAGCAGTCCCCTGATCGTTCAACTGGACATGGCAGAATTCTGTGAGGCGACCGAATTGTCGGACGTCTACGTGATCGAGATCGTCGAACACGGCATCCTCGAACCTCAGGGCTCCGCGCCCAAGGATTGGCGTTTCAACGATTACGAACTGGCCCTGGCCAAACGCGCGGCCAAGCTGCGGCATGATCTGGAGCTGGAGTGGGAAGGCGTCGCGCTGGCGCTGGACCTGCTGGAAGAAGTCCAGCAGCTGCGCGCGGAGAACCGCATGTTGAAACAGCGGTTGGGCCGGTTGGTGGTTGAGTAACAGCCCGAATATCGGGATGTTTGTTCAATCGCCATCGCGAGCAAGCTCGCTCCCACAGGGTTTTGCGGTGGTCATGAAACCCTGCGGTTCTGCTGACCACCGAGATCCCTGTGGGAGCGAGCTTGCTCGCGATGAAGATGGCGCAGCGCTAAAGGTGACGCAGCTCTAAAGGTGACGCAGCTCTAAAGGTGACGTAGCTCTAAAGGAGGTGCGGCTCTAAAGGTCAAACCCCGCGCGGCAGCACCACGGTAAACAACGTCCCATCCTGCGCATTGGAACTGACTTCAATCGTCCCGCCATGCGCGCGGACTACTTCCTTGACGATAAACAACCCCAAACCGAGGCTGGTCGACGGCTGCCCGAGTGTTTCGTCAACGCTGCGCACCAGCGGGTCGAAAATCGTCGCAATCGCCTCTGGCGGGATCGGCACGCCAAAGTTATGCACGGTCAGGCGCACGTCCTCGCCTTCGCCCATCAGTTCCACGGTAACGTCGCGCTTGTTCGAGCCATGCTGCAAGGCATTACCGATCAGATTCTGCAGCAGTTGATTGATCCTCCCGCCATCCCACGACCCTCGCGTATCACCCTTAACCGTGATCGACGGATCGCATTCCGGGTTGCCGGCGCAGGCCTGGGCAATGGCCTCGTGCGCCGCATCGGCAAGGTCCATCGGCGCGGGTTCGATTGGCAGCGTCTTGCCCAGCCGACTGCGCACCAGTTCAAGCAGATCGCTGACCATCGCCGCCATGTGCAGCGTGCCGCGCTTGATGTGCTTCACACTCGTCAGCGCCGCGCCGTCCAGATCGGTTTTGCGCAGAAGCATTTCGGTGGACATGCTCACCGCTTGCAACGGCGCGCGCAGGTCGTGGCCGAGGATCGCCAGGAACATATCGCGCGAATGGTTGACCTGCCCGGCATAAGCGGCGGTCGATTCGGCCAGCGCCTCGTCTATCGCTTCATTGAAACGGATCATGTCCTGGAAGTAGGCCAGGTCCGGCGTCTTCAGGCTCTCGACCCACAGCCGAATGACGCAGGCGCGCAAGTGGCGAAACTCGGCCGTCATCTGCACCAGGTCAAACCCGACGATATGGCGCAATTCGCCATGGCTGGCAGCGGCCTCGATCAGTTTCGGGGATTTGTCAGGGCCATCGCCCTTGGCCTTCGCGGCCTGCTCTGCGGCAGTCTGCGCGGTGTTCATGTCCCGTGCGGCAGCCAGCAGGATGGCACGGGCGTGATCGCGCAAAGTGATGCGATCCAGATTGTCGTCAGGCGTGAGCTCGCGGGCGAACTCCTCCCATTCATCGACGACCCGATCAACCTCTACCACGATGAATTCGCTTAAACGCATAAACCAGAACCCCGGCGGTGAGAGCGGAAAAGCAAACCGCATATTAACGTCTTCGCGTCGAGTGCACACCGTTGATGTGCGCTAGCAAAAAATCTCGGCGGCGGTTGGTATTTATATATTTTCAATATTTCAATTACTGAGGATTTTTTGCGATTTTGTTGCGCGTTTGGACGATTTTTCGCGCTATTTTCGAACATTTTTGCGGGTTAGCCTGATCGTTCGATAATCACGGACGGTAGTTGTCATATGACTGACGCACAGCAAGAAACTGCACATGAAACGGCTTACCTTTCTGAAATAAATGACACTGACATTCATGTCGATTTGATCAGGCAAAAATCCCTCGTCGTTGCCACCAGTGTTCCCCGCGAGAGCATTCTCGCCGCGCAAACGCTGATCAATACGTTCCCCGAGTGGTACCTCAAGGCGCGGAAGCTCGATCGCGACCATTGGCGCGACTTGTTTGGCCTGCGGTGGCTGTTTCAAGGCTACGTCGATGAGCTGACCGCAGATTTGCAAGGCATAAAGGCGTTTGCCGAGCCGCTGCTGCTCAAGGCATTAAAAGACCAATTGAACGTCGAACTCGACGTTCGGGTCGCCGAATTACGCCTCTACGTGCCCAGCAAAATCATCTTCGGCATCAGTCGCGGCGCCGATCATTTGCGCAAAATGACCCTGCTCGACGCGGCGCTGCATAACTTCGAAGCGGCGGAAGCGCAGGCCGATGCATTCAGCGAAGGCTCCGGGGTTTTCACTGCCGATGAGCAGGGCGCGCCGCAACGGCATTCGATGACGGTTGCGCAATTTGTGACATTGGCTCGGACCCTCGACCTTGGCGCGAAATACCAGGCGCACATTAAAGGTGTGTTGCAGCCGGTGGCGGCCACTCAACGAGTGAAACTGCAGCAGGAGACTGTTGCGCGGGACAAGCAAGTGTTCAAACTCGCAGCGTTGACCGCTGTGCTCAAAGGTGAAATCACCAATCACGGTTATGGTGCGCTGCTGAAAGTGGCCGACGGCGAGGCGCACAGGACGTTTTACGATTTGCCGCTGCACAACCATCGCTTGTCGCTGATGGGCTTTCGACTCCATGGCATTACCTTGTTCAGCGCCGTGGGCGAGCCGGGCTGGGCGAAAAAAGCCGTCGACAGCCTGACCTCGACAGCTCTGCGAACCGTACTCGACTGGGCGCAGATCGTGCCGTTCTTGCCGCACCAGGATTTCGAGCGCCTGAAGCTGCTCAAGGCGTTTTTTGCCAATGGCCCCAAGGGCCTCTCCGAAGCGATGGCGCGCGATCAGGACAATTACCGGCAGAGTCGCTTGATCGGTCACGTGATCGTTTACATCCCGGATGATCCGGAACATCCGCTCAGAGAATACGACTCCTTCAGCGATTTCATGAAGACCCTGATCGGCCAACTGCGCACAAGCGGCTATCAGGAATTTTTCAGTCGTTTTGTCGCCCAGCAAGACCAAGGGGCTTTTTTCCGCCGGGTCAATGAGCGGCTCAAGACGTTTACCTGGAAGCAGCGCGAGCCGCTGGACATGGGGCCGTGGTGGCGCGAGACCGCGATCGAGCGCCCCGATCCGGAGCCGATTACCAACGTCATCACCGACGATCTCTGGAGCACGCTGTACCACGAGCGACGGGACAAGGCGATTGCCGATGCGCGGCGGATCGCCGTACCCACCGGGGATGAAGATGCACAGAGCCGCTGGAAACGTCTCAGCGGTTACCTGGATATCGCGTGGAACCTGTTCAACTTCACCGCCATGCTGGTGCCGGGGCTCGGTGAGGCGATGTTGGCGATCATGGTTGCGCAATTGGCCGAGGACTTCGCCGAAGGCATTGAAGACTGGAGCAAGGGTGATCGCGACGAGGCCTCGGCGCACATTTGCTCGGTACTGATCAACGGCGCGCAACTGGCGATGATGGGCGCTGGCCATGTCCTGCCCGGCGGCATCCCGGTAGCAGTCACGCCTTCGCCGGTTGTCGACAGCCTGAAAGCCGTGCAGTTGCCCGATGGCACGCCGAGTTTGTGGAAACCTGACCTCGCGCCCTATGAGCGGGCGTTGCCGTTGCCGGAGAACTCGCAGCCCGATGCGCAGGGTTTGCATGACCACGACGGCACGTCGGTGCTGGCGCTGGAGAACAAACGGTATGCGGTAAAAAAAGACCCGGCCACTGCTCGGCCGCGGATCCAACACCCGGTGCGCGAAAATGCCTATCAGCCAACCCTCGCGCAGAACGACTTGGGCGGCTGGATTACCGAACTGGAAGAGCCGCTGGCCTGGGATGAAGACAAAGTCTGGAGTCGCCTGGGCCACTCGCTCGAAAACCTTGCGCCGGAGCGCCAGGCGCAAGTTCGCACGGTCAGCGGGGTGGATCATAACCAGTTGCGCCGGATGCATGCCGAGCATGAGCGCGCTCCCGGAATACTGGCTGACACGATCAAGCGCTTTCAGGTGTATGCCGAGGTCGAGGGCTTGAGCCAGCAGATTCTGCACAACACGGTTACCCAATCACTGGAAGGGTTTCTGCCGACGTTCCTCTGCGAATTACCGTTCTGGCCCGAATCCAGAGCCATTGAATTGTTCGAAACCGACGCCGCTTCCGGCGTCTATTCCGGTGCATCGATCAAGTACGGCAACGCCAACGCAACCGGGACGCAGGTAATCAAGGTCAGCCGGGCGCAACTGCGTGGCGGCAAACTGGCTGAGCGGGTGCTCGCCGCCCTGAGTGAGGACGAGATTCACGCGCTGATCGGGCAACGTGTGTCCAGCATGCGAGGCGAGCGACTGCAGGCGCTGAGCGATCGCCTGGCGATGCGCGCCGGGGGCGAAATCGAGCGTGTGTTCGAGTCGATGTACCAGCGCGGCGAACTCATCGAAGACCCGCGGCAATTGTTGCTGCAACGTGACTTTGCACAATTGCCGTACTCAGTTGCGCGGCAACTGATCGAGCAAGCTTCCCGAGAGGAGCTGCGCTTCATCGAGCAGAAATCCCGCCTGCCCTTGCGGCTGCGCACGCAGGCACGTGAAGCGTTGCGCGAAGTGCGTATCGCCCGCAGCTACGAGGGTTTGTACCTGGACGCAGTGGCTGGTGCCGACACCGAGCGCCTGGCGTTACACAGCATCGCGGCGTTGCCCGGTTGGGCCGACAACGTGCGCATCGAAGTGCGCGAGCTGGGGTTTGAAGGCACGTTGCGCGACAGCGTCGGCCCGCAGTCGGCAGCCATTCGCAAAGTGCTGGTGGTCAACGAAAACGGACTGTTCGAGGCGCGCGACGATCTCGACCTGCATCTGCACGGCGCCGACGATTTGTACGCTGCGCTGCTGCATGCCTTGCCCGACAAGGAGCGCACCGCGCTGGGTTTCGACATTTTTCAAGGCGCGCAACTCAAGCGCAAAGTGCAACAACAACCTTTGGCCCGGGGGACGTTTTCGACGGTGTTGCAGGACGCGCCGATCAACCAACCGGCTTACGACCCGCAGACCATGAAATTGCCCGGCGGCATGCCGCGTGATTTCCAGCGGATCATTCCCGGCGAAGCCAACGCGCGCACTCGCCTGAACAGTCTCTATCCAGGCTTCGTCAGCGATGATATCGACCGGGTGCTGGATAATCTGTATCGACGAAATATCCCGTTGGACGCCTACGTGCGAAGCATTGAGCACGAGTTCAGCAACCTGTGCGAAACCCTGCAGCGTTGGCGCGATAGCCCGACTGACGCGATTCGCTTCAGTCCCGCCGGCGTCGCGCAATGGCATGCGCGAAACGAGCTGTGTACTTTGCTCAGGCGATGCTGGCAGCGTACCGGGCCAAAAGGCGTCAGGGCTCCTGGCCTTGCGCATCCGCAATCACTGGTGCTGGACGGCATGCCGCTGGATCGCCACTTGGTAAATTTCCCGCAGTTGCAGGCCGATTTTGACCATGTCACCAGCCTGAGCCTGCGCAATACCGGAGTGAGTAGCGGCCAGCTGCGCTTTGTGCAGAACTTCCGGCGTTTACGCGTCCTTGATATGACCGACAACTTGCTGACCGAGCTGCCACCCTTTATCGGCGACATGCGCTACCTCACCGACCTGGCGCTCAACGGCAACCGGATCGTGCTGACGCCCGAGGCCGTGGCGCGCCTGCGGTCGCTCGATCGCGTGCACGCAATGGCATTTTCCGGCAATCCCATCGGCCTGGTGCCGGACATTACGTTGATGCGCGATCTGCATGTATTGGTGCTGGAAGACACCGGCATCGACACGTGGCCGACGGGGATTTTCAGCCAGCAGCGCCCGCGCAACATCTATCTCGACATGCGCAACAACCCGATCACGCAGGTGCCGCAGGTAGCGCCGGGTTCGTTCCGCGCGGAGTTGCTGGGGCGCACGCACCTTTCGCTGAGCGAGCCGCCAATGAGCGCGGAGGCGATCCGCCAGGTCAGGCTTTACACCGAATCAGTGGGTCTGGACCCAGAGCGCGCGTACCCGCCGCTGGGCACGGTAGACAGCGTCCAATGGACGCAAGGCATGACCACGGCGCAGTGGCGTTCACAGCAAGTGATCTGGGATGAGCTGGAAGACGAATTCGGCTCGGAGGCGTTCTTTTCCTTGCTCAAGGATTTGACTGAAACCGCTGACTTCAAGAGCGGCGGCGTGTACCGCGGCGACCTCAGCGACAAGGTCTGGCGCATGCTCAAAGCCATGCACGAGAACGGCGAGTTGCGCGAGTCGCTGTTTGCCGAGGCGACGGTGCCGACCAATTGCCGGGATGGCGCCATCCAGGCATTCAACGAGTTGGGCATGCGCGTCTTGGTGGATGAAGCGAAATCCCTGGGTAATCCGGGTCTGGTCGAGGGCGAACTGGTTGAACTCGCCAAAGGGCAGTCACGCATCGAGCAGGTCAATGCCATCGCTCGACGACACGTTGCCGAGCGCTTGGCCGCCAAGGAGCAACTGCGTCGAGTTGACGCTGAAGGTAACGTCGTCGGGACGATTGACGTGGTGGAAGTGCACTTGAGTTTTCTGATCGGGCTGGCCGACCGTCTCGACTTGCCGTGGCAGGCGCGGTCGATGCTGTTCCGCAACATGGCCGGGGTCACACAGAAGATGATCGACGATGCCTACGACACTGTTATTGCCCTGGAACAAGCACCGCTGCTGCGCGAGTCGATCATTGCCGTGCCGTTCTGGAAAGACTACGTCGAAGCCTCCAACCGACGCGCGTTCCGTGCGTTGCGCAAACGCTACGATGACGTCACCGCGCTGAAAATTGCCTTGGATGAGCGGGCTTCAGGCCAGGCGTTGACGCCTGCAGCCAAAGCAAAACTCAAAGAAGAGCTGCGGATACTGGCCTTCGAACTGGGCAAACCCGACAGCGCCATCGCACCGGGCGTGGTCATGAGCGACGCGGCTTGCAACGCCGAGTTGGCAGACATCGAAGCGCAAATCAACCAGCTGCGTCAGACCTTGACCCAGCAAGCGATGGACCGCGCAAAAGTGCAGCGCGTCGAGATCCCCTTCAAGGTTGAAACCACCACCGACTAACCCACAAACCCTGTAGGAGCGAGGCTTGCCCGCGAAGGCGTCGGCACATCCAGGATTGATTTGGAATGTGCCTGCGCCTTCGCGGGCAAGCCTCGCTCCTACGGGGTTTTGTGCGAAGTCAGAACAGGAAGTAACGCTGCGCCATCGGCAGGGTTTCGGCCGGTTCGCACCACAGCAACACGCCGTCAGCCTTGACCTGATAAGTCTGCGGATCGACGTCGATGTTTGGCAGGTAATCGTTGTGGATCAGGTCGGTCTTCTGCACGTCGCGGCAGCCCTTCACCACAGCGATTTTCTTCTTCAGCCCCAACGCTTCGGGCAACCCGGCGTCCTGCGCAGCCTGGCTGATAAACGTCAGGCTGGTGGCGTGCAGCGAGCCGCCATAACTGGCGAACATCGGGCGGTAATGCACCGGTTGCGGCGTCGGAATCGAAGCGTTGGCATCGCCCATCAGGCTCGCGGCAATCGCGCCGCCCTTGAGAATCAGCGTCGGTTTGACTCCGAAAAACGCCGGGCGCCACAGCACCAGATCGGCCCATTTTCCGACTTCGATTGAGCCTACTTCGTGGCTGATGCCGTGGGTGATCGCCGGGTTGATCGTGTATTTGGCGATATAGCGTTTGGCGCGGAAGTTGTCGTTGCCTTCGCCATCCTGAGGCAACGCGCCGCGCTGTTTTTTCATTTTGTCGGCGGTCTGCCAGGTGCGCGTGATCACTTCACCGACGCGGCCCATGGCTTGGCTGTCAGAGCTGATCATCGAGAACGCGCCGAGGTCGTGGAGGATGTCCTCGGCGGCAATCGTCTCGCGGCGGATGCGGCTTTCGGCGAACGCGACGTCTTCGGCGATGCTCGGGTCGAGGTGATGGCAGACCATCAACATGTCGAGGTGCTCGTCGATGGTGTTGCGGGTAAACGGCCGCGTCGGGTTGGTCGAACTCGGCAGCACGTTGGGGAAACCGCAGGCCTTGATGATGTCCGGCGCGTGCCCGCCACCGGCACCTTCGGTGTGATAGGTGTGGATGGTGCGGCCCTTGAACGCGGCGAGGGTGGTTTCGACGAAACCGGATTCGTTGAGCGTGTCGGTGTGAATTGCCACTTGCACGTCGTACTCGTCCGCAACGCTCAGGCAGTTGTCGATGCTCGCCGGGGTGGTGCCCCAGTCTTCGTGGAGTTTCAGACCGATGGCGCCGGCCTTGACCTGTTCGATCAACGGTTCGGGCAGGCTGGCGTTGCCCTTGCCGGTGAGGCCGATGTTCATCGGGAACGCGTCGGCAGCCTGGAGCATCCGCGCCAGATGCCACGGCCCGGAGGTGCAGGTCGTGGCGTTGGTGCCGGTGGCCGGGCCGGTGCCGCCGCCGATCATGGTGGTGACGCCGCTCATCAGCGCTTCTTCGATTTGCTGCGGGCAGATGAAGTGAATGTGCGTGTCGATGCCGCCGGCGGTGAGGATCATGCCTTCACCGGCGATGACTTCGGTGCTCGCGCCGATGGCGATGGTCACGTCTGGTTGCACGTCCGGGTTGCCGGCCTTGCCGATGCCGGCGATGCGTCCGTCCTTGAGGCCGACATCGGCTTTGACGATGCCCCAGTGGTCGATGATCAGCGCGTTGGTGATGACGGTGTCGACCACGTCGCGTGCGAGCAATTGGCTCTGGCCCTGGCCATCGCGGATGACTTTGCCGCCGCCGAATTTCACTTCTTCGCCATAGGTGGTGAAGTCTTTTTCGACCTCGATCCACAGCTCGGTATCGGCCAGACGGACCTTGTCACCGACAGTGGGGCCGAACATGTCGGCGTAGGCTTGACGGGATATCTTCATCGCAATTCCTTGCACAAATTTAGTGTGGCGAGGGGGCTTGCCCCCGTTCGGGTGCGAAGCGCCCGCAAATTGGGTGATGAGGTTTTTCTGATGAACCGAGGTGACCGGTTTTACGACCGCTGCGCGGCCGAACGGGGGCAAGCCCCCTCGCCACAGGTGCGGTGTCAGTCGAGGTCACCCATGATCCTGCCGGCAAAGCCGAACACGCGGCGATGCCCGGCCAAATCAACCAATTCGACTTCGCGGCTCTGCCCCGGCTCAAACCGCACCGCCGTGCCGGCCGGGATGTTCAGGCGCATGCCGCGGCTGGCGGCGCGGTCGAAGGTCAGCGCGTCGTTGGTTTCGAAAAAGTGATAGTGCGAGCCGACCTGAATCGGCCGGTCGCCGCTGTTGGCGACTTTCAGGCTGATGGTGCGGCGGCCGACATTGAGTTCGATGTCGCCGGGCTGGATCTGGTATTCACCGGGAATCATCCATTCACTCCTTGCAGAACTTTGTAATAGAGAGCGGTCGGCCGATAGTTGCCGGCCGGGTCGCACGCGTAATCGGGGATCTGCCCGGCGCGGGTGTAACCCAGCGCCTTGTAGAAATCTTCGGCGGGGGAGCCGGCCTCGGTGTCTAGGTACAGCATGCCGCGCTTGTGCTGGCGCGCGCCGAGCTCCAGCGCGCTCATCAATTGCTGGCCCAGACCGCGCCGCCGCGCCTGCTCGCGCACCAGCAGTTTCTGCACTTCGGCGCGGTTCAGGCCATTGGCTTTCTGGCACAAGGTCAGCTGCACGCTGGCCTGCACCTGCTCGTCCTTGACCACCACCCACAGCAGCACATTGCCCTGGTTCAGGTTGCCTTCGACCTCATCGAAATAGGCCCGCGCCTGCGTCGCATCGAGGTCGGCCATGAAGCCGACGCTGGCGCCATAACCCACGGCGTCCAGGAGCAAATCGATCAAACCCTGGCGATAGTGCGCAAAGCTTTCAACATTGACGCGACGCAATTGGGCAGCGTTCATCGGTGTCACTCCTTGTTGGCGAGCGGCGGCTCCGCGCCAGGATTGAGGGGCAGTTGCATGAAGGTCAGGTCGAGCCAGCGACCGAACTTGGTGCCCACCTGGGGCATCTGCCCGGTGATGACAAAACCGGCGCGCTGGTGCAGGCGAATAGAGGCGGCGTTGCCGCTTTCGATGGCGGCGACCATCACGTGTTTGGCGCAGCCTCTGGCGCGTTCGATCAGTTCGCTCATCAGTTGCGGGCCGATGCCGTTGCCGCGTTGATCGCTGCGCACGTAGACGGAATGCTCGACGGTGTGGCGAAAGCCGTCGAAGGGCCGCCAGTCACCGAACGAAGCGTAGCCGAGCACGCTGTTGTCAGCGTCGACGATCACCAGAATCGGGTAACCCTGGGCTTGCCGGGCGCTGAACCACGCCTGGCGGTTGCCGAGGTCGACGGCCTGTTCGTTCCAGATCGCCGTGGTGTTGAGCACCGCGTCGTTGTAGATGTCGCGGATCGCCGGCAGGTCGGCGTGCAGCGCATCACGAATGTGATAAGTCATGGCGCGGCCTCAAGCGATCGGTTGGTGGACGGTGACCAGTTTGGTGCCGTCGGGGAACGTCGCTTCGACCTGGATCTCCGGGATCATTTCCGGGATGCCTTCCATCACTTGTTCGCGACTCAGCAACGTGGTGCCGAAGTGCATCAACTCGGCGACAGTACGGCCGTCCCGCGCGCCTTCGAGCAGCGCGGCGGAGATGTAGGCCATGGCCTCCGGGTAATTGAGTTTCACGCCGCGCGCCAAACGCCGCTCGGCCACGAGGCCGGCGGTGAAAATCAACAGCTTGTCTTTTTCGCGTGGGGTCAGGTCCATCGTCGGGAATCCATATCGGCAGTTTTGTGAGGTTCTTACGGTGGGGGTGTGTCAATTGAACCACCCCTCACCCTAGCCCTCTCCCCAGAGGGGAGAGGGGACTGATCTCGGTTGTTTCTTATAGCCGGATCGGTCAGCAATATTTTTTGAGCATTTGAAATTCTTTTAGTACGACTCGGTCAAGCTCCCTCTCCCCTCTGGGGAGAGGGGACTGATCTCGGTTGTTTTCATGGCCGGATCGGTCAGCAATATTTTTTGAGCATGTGAAATTTTTTTAGTACGACTCGGTCAAGCTCCCTCTCCCCTCTGGGGAGAAGGGACTGATCTCGGTTGTTTTTCATGGCCGGATCGGTCAGCAATATTTTTTGAGCATGTGAAATTTTTTCAGTACGACTCGGTCAGGCTCCCTCTCCCCTCTGGGGAGAGGGCGGGGGGTGAGGGGTGGCTCTCAGGTGCTCCAGATTCTTGGGGCGAGGGCTTCTCGTCCGAGTAATGCAGGTCTGAGTAAGCGCCACAAATCTATAAGCCAACCGCGCGCCAATAACGCCTCACTGGCCAGGCACCGCGCCACCAGCAACCCCGGCAACTGGGTCAAATCCCCGCGCACGTCGTTGGGCAGCGAGCGACATGTTTGCAGCAAATCACTGTCGATTTCCCCGGTCACCAGCAACGTCGCAAATACCGGTTGGCCGTCCAGGCCAATCGGCGAGTCGAGCAAACCATCTGCGCCGACAATGCGCTGGCGTTCGTGCCAGAGCAACTGGCCGTCGCGGCGGATGTCGAGCTGCGCCTGAAAATGCCCGAGGTCAAAACGCTCGCCACTGGCCGGGCGACCCAGCGCCACCACGTCCCAGTAGAACAATCGCGCATCGCCCTCAAGCTCAATCGAGGTGCTCAGCTCAGCCTGCGCGGCGCTGAAAATAATCGTCTCCTGCGGCAGCCATTCCAAGGTCGCGCCAGCGGCCACGCGCAATTCCAGTTGCTGATAAGCCGGACCGGCGGCGCGATACCACTTGGCCGCGCCGGGGCTGGTGATTTGCGCCCAGGCCTCGGCGCCGACGCTGGCCGAGATATCCAGGCGGTCGCCACCGGCAATCCCGCCCGGCGGATGAACGATGATGTGCTGACACACCTCCGGGCCTTCGGCGTACAGGTGTTTTTGCACCCGCAGCGGGCCTTTGTGGCGACGCTGAACCGGGCGCGTGCTGGCGCCGAAACGCGCGTAGCCGAGCTCCAGCTCGGCGTGCCAACTCGGGGTAAACAGGACAGTGGGGACAGGTAAATTCATGGTTTTTGATTATCGTTAGGACGCTACAGACTAGATCGTAACCAGCCCGCGCACACCCTCGGCTTGCATATTTTCACCGCGACCCTGCTGGACGATCTCGCCTCGGGACATCACCAGGTATTGATCGGCCAGTTCGGCGGCGAAGTCGTAAAACTGTTCCACCAGCAAAATCGCCATGTCGCCGCGTGCTGCGAGTTTCTTGATCACCGCGCCGATTTCCTTGATCACCGACGGCTGAATGCCTTCGGTCGGTTCATCGAGAATCAGCAAACGCGGACGGCTGGCCAACGCGCGGCCAATGGCCAATTGTTGCTGCTGGCCGCCGGACAAGTCCCCGCCACGCCGTTGCTTCATTTGCAGCAACACCGGAAACAGCTCGTAGATGAACGCCGGGACTTCCTTCGCCTCGCTGCCGGGGAAACGCGAGAGGCCCATCAGCAGGTTTTCCTCGACGGTCAGCCGTCCAAAAATCTCCCGACCCTGCGGCACGTAAGCGATGCCGGCGCGCACCCGTTGGTGCGGCTTGAACGTGGTGATCGGCTTGCCCTCCCAATTCACCGCGCCTTCCTTGGCCGGCAACAGACCCATCAGGCACTTGAGCAGGGTGGTTTTGCCGACGCCGTTGCGCCCGAGCAGGCAGGTGACTTCGCCGACCTTAACCTCAAACGTGAGGCCACGAAGAATGTGGCTACCGCCGTAATACTGATGCAGCTTGTCGACTTGCAGCATTTGTGAACTCTCCTCAAATCCCTGTAGGAGCGAGGCTTGCCCGCGAAGGGGACCTCAATGCCGCCAAAAGCTTCGCGGGCAAGCCTCGTTCCTACGGGGAGCAAAATCATCTACCGAGATAAACCTCGATCACGCGTTCGTTTTCCTGCACTTGTTCCAGCGATCCTTCGGCCAGCACGCTGCCCTGATGCAGCACGGTGACGTGGTCGGCAATCGAGCCGACAAAGCCCATGTCATGCTCCACCACCATCAACGAATGCTTGCCGGCCAGGCGCTTGAACAGCTCGGCAGTGAACTCGGTTTCAGCGTCGGTCATGCCTGCCACCGGTTCGTCGAGCAGCAGCAATTGCGGGTCCTGCATCAGCAACATGCCGATTTCCAGAAACTGCTTCTGCCCGTGGGACAGCAGCCCCGCCGGGCGATTGACCGAGGTGGTCAGGCGAATCGTCTCCAGCACTTCGGCAATGCGATCCTTCTGCTCGCCGCTCAGCCGCGCGCGCAAACTGGCCCACACCGACTTGTCGGTTTTCTGCGCCAGTTCGAGGTTTTCAAACACGCTCAACGCTTCGAACACCGTCGGCTTCTGGAACTTGCGGCCGATGCCGGCCTGGGCGATTTGCACTTCGCTCATCTGGGTCAGATCCAGGGTTTCGCCGAACCAGGCTTTGCCGTGACTTGGCCGGGTCTTGCCGGTGATCACGTCCATCAGCGTGGTTTTGCCTGCGCCGTTGGGGCCGATGATGCAGCGCAATTCGCCGACGCCGATGTACAGGTTCAGATTGTTCAACGCCTTGAAGCCATCGAAGCTGACGCTGATGTCTTCCAGGGTCAGGATCGTGCCGTGGCGGGTGTCGAGGCCGGGACCGACGCGTTGGCCGAAGCCAATGCTGTCGCGGCTAGTGCCGGCGTCCTTGTTCGGTTCCACCGGGAAAAACGCTGGTTCGAGCATAAATTCCGCCGTCGCAGTGACTCTCATTGTTCACCTCTCTTTTTCAGCAGCCCAATCACGCCCTTAGGCAGGTAAAGGGTCACGACGATGAACAGCGCACCGAGAAAGAACAGCCAGTATTCCGGGAACGCCACGGTGAACCAGCTCTTCATGCCGTTGACCACGCCCGCGCCGAGCAGCGGCCCGATCAGCGTGCCGCGCCCCCCCAAAGCGACCCACACGGCGGCTTCGATGGAGTTGGTCGGCGACATTTCGCTCGGGTTGATGATCCCCACTTGCGGCACGTACAACGCACCGGCCAGACCACAGAGCACCGCGCTCAACACCCAGACGAACAACTTGAAACCCCGCGGATCGTAGCCGCAGAACATCAGGCGGTTTTCCGCGTCACGCAGTGCGGTCAGCACACGGCCGAACTTGCTCTGCGCCAGGCGCCAACCGATAAACAGGCTTGCCACCAGCAACAACACGGTGGCGAAAAACAGCACCGCGCGCGTCCCCGGTTCGGTGATGCCGAAGCCGAGAATGGTGCGGAAATTGGTGAAGCCGTTGTTGCCGCCAAAACCGGTTTCGTTGCGGAAAAACAGGAGCATTCCAGCGAAGGTCAGCGCTTGGGTCATGATCGAGAAATACACGCCTTTGATCCGCGAGCGGAACGCGAAAAAACCGAACACCAGCGCCAGCAATCCCGGCGCCAACACCACCAGACACATGGCCCAGAGGAAGCTGCTGGTGCCGGTCCAGTACCACGGCAACTCGGTCCACGACAGGAACGTCATGAACGCCGGCAAGGCATCGCCCGAGGCCTGGCGCATCAGGTACATGCCCATCGCGTAGCCGCCGAGGGCGAAGAACAAACCGTGGCCCAGCGACAGCAGACCGGCGTAACCCCAGACCAGATCCAGCGCCAAAGCGACGATGGCGTAACAGAGGATTTTGCCGACCAGCGTCAGCGTGTAGGCCGAGACGTGCAACGCGCTGTCGGCCGGCAACAGTGACAGCAACGGCAGCGCCAGCAGCAGCACAAGAATCACCACACCCACGGCGATGGTGACTTTGGGGCCGGCCTTTTGCGAGGCCGTGAGCATCAGGGGCTGGTTCATCAGTCGATCACCCGTCCTTTCAGTGCGAAGAGGCCTTGCGGACGTTTCTGGATGAACAGAATGATCAGCGCGAGGATCAGGATTTTGCCGAGCACCGCACCGATCTGCGGTTCGAGAATCTTGTTGGCGATGCCCAGGCCGAAGGCTGCGAACACGCTGCCGGCCAACTGCCCGACGCCGCCGAGCACCACCACCAGGAACGAGTCGATGATGTAGCTCTGGCCGAGGTCCGGGCCGACGTTGCCGATCTGGCTCAACGCGACGCCACCAAGCCCGGCGATGCCCGAACCGAGGCCGAACGCGAGCATGTCCACGCGCCCGGTCGGCACGCCGCAGCAGGCCGCCATGTTGCGATTCTGGGTGACTGCGCGCACGTTCAGACCGAGACGCGTCTTGTTCAGCAGCAGCCAGGTCAGCACCACCACGAACAGCGCAAACGCGATGATGACGATGCGGTTGTAGGGCAACACGAGGTTGGGCAGCACTTGAATCCCGCCGGACAACCACGCCGGGTTGGCCACTTCAACGTTCTGCGCGCCGAACAGCAAGCGGACCAGTTGGATCAGCATCAGGCTGATGCCCCAAGTCGCGAGCAGGGTTTCCAGCGGTCGGCCGTAGAGGTGGCGAATCACCGTGCGTTCCAGCGCCATGCCGATCGCGGCGGTGACAAAAAACGCCACCGGCAGCGCGATCAACGGGTAGAACTCGATGGCTTGCGGGGCGAAGCGCTGGAACATCAGCTGCACCACGTACGTCGAGTAGGCGCCGAGCATCAGCATCTCGCCGTGGGCCATGTTGATCACACCGAGCAGGCCGAAAGTGATCGCCAGACCGAGCGCGGCCAACAGCAGGATCGAGCCCAGCGACATGCCGCTGAACGCCTGGCCGAGCAACTCACCGATCAGCAGTTTGCGTTTGACTTGCGCCAGGCTGGTTTCGGCGGCGGTGCGTACGCCGGAATCGGCTTCGACGCCCGGTTCGAGCAAACCTTCGAGGCGTGTGCGCGCCAGCGGATCGCCGGTTTCACCGAGCAAACGCACAGCGGCGAGGCGCACGGCGGGGTCGCTGTCGACCAGTTGCAGATTGGCCAACGCGAGGCTGAGGGCGGCGTGCACGCTTTCATCTCTTTCGCCAGCCAGTTGCTGGTCGAGGAATTTCAGCTGCGCCGGTTTGGCGCTTTTCTGCAATTGCTGCGCGGCGGCCAGACGGATTTTGGCGTCGGCGGCGAGCAATTGGTGGCTGGCCAGTGCGGTGTCGATCAGACCCCGCAGGCGATTGTTCAGGCGCAAGGTTTTAGGTTGGCCATCGACGGTTAATTCGCCTTGTTGCAGGGCGTTGATCAGTTCGATACGCGCCGGATCGGGCTGCGCGGCCCAGGCTTCCAGAAGCTTGGCTTGTTGCATCGGATTGGCCGCTACAAAGTCTTCGGCGTCACCGGCAAAAGTGGCCATCGGCAACAACAATGCGATGGCGAGAATGAGGCGGTAGAGGGCGGTGGGCATTAGTGGTGTCCTGTTCAGCGGCGGCCGATGAGACTGTGTTCGGCTTTGAATCGGCCCCTCACCCTAACCCTCTCCCCAAAGGGGCGAGGGGACTGACCGAGGTGATTGGCAGACAGGCTGCGACCTGAAAAATCGAGGCGAACTCAGGCTTTGAAAAGCATGAAGATCGGCTCCCTTTCCCCCTCTCCCCAAAGGGGAGAGGGGACTGACCGAGGTGATTGGCAGACAGGCTGCGACCTGAAAAATCGAGGCGAACTCAGGCTTTGGAAAGCATGAAGATCGGCTCCCTTTCCCCCTCTCCCCAAAGGGGCGAGGGGACTGACCGAAGTGATTGGCAGACAGGCTGCGACCTGAAAAATCGAGGCGAACTCAGGCTTTGAAAAGCATGAAGATCGGCTCCCTTTCCCCTCTCCCCTCTGGGGAGAGGGCTGGGGTGAGGGGTGGATTTCAAGTCTTCCAAAACCCGGTTCTGCCTCAGTTGCTCTTCACCGCGTAATCCGGCTTTTTGTCGTTGCCATCGATGAACGGGCTCCATGGCTGGGCGCGGATCGGCCCTTCGGTCTGCCACACCACGTTGAACTGACCGTCGGCCTGAATCTCGCCGATCATCACTGGTTTGTGCAGGTGATGGTTGGTCTTGTCCATGGTCAGCGTGTAGCCCGATGGCGCCGCGAACGTCTGCCCGGCCAGCGCTTCACGGACCTTGTCGACGTCGGTCGATTTGGCTTTTTCCGCCGCTTGCGCCCACATGTGAATGCCGACGTAAGTCGCTTCCATCGGGTCGTTGGTCACCGCTTTGTCGGCGCCCGGCAGGTTGTGTTTCTTCGCGTAGGCTTTCCAGTCAGCGACGAATTTCTTGTTCGCCGGGTTCTCGACCGACTCAAAGTAGTTCCACGCCGCGAGGTTGCCCACCAACGGTTTGGTGTCGATCCCGCGCAGCTCTTCTTCGCCCACCGAGAACGCCACGACAGGCACGTCGGTGGCTTTCAAACCCTGGTTGGCCAGCTCTTTATAGAACGGCACGTTGGAGTCGCCGTTGACCGTCGAAATCACCGCAGTCTTGCCACCGGCGGAGAATTTTTTGATGTTGGCGACGATGGTTTGGTAATCACTGTGACCGAACGGCGTGTAGACCTCTTCGATGTCCTTGTCCGCGACACCTTTGGAGTGCAGGAACGAACGCAAAATCTTGTTGGTGGTGCGCGGGTAGACGTAGTCGGTGCCGAGCAGGAAGTAGCGTTTGGCGCTGCCACCTTCTTCGCTCATCAGGTATTCCACCGCCGGGATCGCTTGCTGGTTCGGCGCCGCTCCGGTGTAGAAAACGTTCGGCGACATCTCTTCGCCCTCGTACTGCACCGGGTAGAACAGCAGCCCGTTGAGTTCTTCGAACACCGGCAGCACCGATTTACGCGACACCGAGGTCCAGCAACCGAATACCACGGCGACCTTGTCCTGCGTCAGCAACTGCCGGCCCTTTTCGGCGAACAGCGGCCAGTTCGACGCCGGGTCAACCACCACCGGTTCGAGCATCTTGCCGTTGACGCCGCCCTTGGCGTTGATTTCGTCGATGGTCATCAACGCCATGTCTTTCAGCGAGGTTTCGGAGATCGCCATGGTGCCGGACAACGAATGCAAAATACCGACCTTGATGGTCTCGGCGGCCTGGACAGTCCAGGTCATGCCCATCGCGGCAATGCTTGCCGTGAGTGTGAAAGCCTTGATCAAGCTGCGACGCTTCATGGTGCGATCTCCGTGAACATCAGTATTTTTTTTGGTTGGCAGAGGCGGACTACTGAAAGCTGTTTTGCAAAGGCTGTGCCCGGTCGGGTTTTGATAAGCAAATGTCGTGTCAGAGCGGTTGCGCAGGGAGGAGGGCGCACCAGAAGAGGACGAAGCCAGGGCGACGGTGCGTCAGGATGCGCCACATCGGGGCGCAGGGCGGCAAATCCCTATGACAGCGAGCTTGCTCGCGATAGCGCTGGTTCAGTCACAGATATTCTGGATGTACTGCCGCCATCGCGAGCAAGCTCGCTCCCACAGGGTCAAGAGTTGGTTCTGCAGATTAGCGGCGGCGCATCAGGCCGATGAAAAACAGACCGCCAATCGCGGCAGTGGCGACGCCGATGGGCAAGTCTTCCGGGGCAATCAAGGTGCGCGCGGCGACATCGACCCACACCAGGAAGATGCTTCCAAGCAACACGCACACCGGCAGCAACCGCCGATGTTCGGCGCCGACAAGGCGTCGGGCAATGTGCGGCACCATTAGCCCGACAAAACCGATCGAGCCGCTGATCGACACCAACACCCCGGTCATCAGCGACGCAATCAAAAACACCCGCAAGCGCACGGTGCGAGCATTCAGCCCAAGGGTCACGGCGGTCTGCTCGCCCGCCATCAAGGCGTTCAAGGGCCGCGCCATGCCGAGCAATAACACCAGGCCCAGCAACACGCTGGCGGCCGGCACCGCGAGCAACTCCCAGCGGGCCAAGCCGAGGCCGCCGAGCATCCAGAACATCACCGCCGAACTGGCGCGATGGTCGCCCATGAACAGCAGCAAATTGGCAATCGCCATCATCACGAACGACACCGCCACGCCGCACAGCAGCAAGCGGTCGCTGTCCAGCCGGCCATTGCGATTGGCGATCATCAGCACCATCAACATGCTTGCCAATGCGCCGATAAACGCGGCAATCGGCAAGGTCAGCAACCCGACGATATTGCCCACATGCAGCACCACAATCACCGCGCCCAGCGTCGCGCCGGAGGTGACGCCGAGCAGGTGCGGATCGGCCAGCGGGTTGCGCGTCACCGCTTGCAGCACCGCACCGATCAGCGCCAACCCGGCACCCACCAACGTGCCAAGCAACATGCGAGGCACACGAATCAACCAGACGATGTGTTCCTGCCCGGCGGCCCAGTCCGGCACGCCGAAACCGAAAATCTTGTGCAACAGAATCCGCCACACCACGTCCACCGGCACCCGCGCCGGGCCGAAGCCCAGCGACACCACGCACGACACCAGCAACAGTGCGCCGAGGGCGATCAGCAACAACGCGTAGCGGCGATTGATCATGGGCGCTGAGGCTCTTTGAACGAAAAGCCTTTGGCCAGGGTTTCCACCGCCAGCACGTTGTCGATGCCCGGCGTGGCTTGCACGTAGGGGATGACGATAAAGCGCTGGTTTTTGATCGCGTCCACCGATTGCAGCGCCTGGTTGTCGAGCAGGAATTGTTTTTTCTGCGCGGCAGTGACTTCGCCGTAATCGACGATGACGATCACTTGCGGATTGCGTTCGACCACGTTTTCCCAATTGACCCGGGTCCAGCTCGCCTCGACGTCGTCGAGAATATTGCGCCCGCCGGCCGCGTCGATCAGCGCTTGCGGCATGCCGAGACGGCCGGAGGTCATCGCCCGATCTTCGCCGCTGTCATAGAGGAACACGCGCGGCTTGTCTGTCGGAAGGTCTTGGCGCACGGCGGCGACTTTGGCCTGCATGTCGGCGATCAGCGCGTTGGCGCGGTCCTGCACGTCGAAGATTTTGCCGAGGTTGCGCAGGTCGTTGTAGGTGTTTTCCAGGGTCGCGGCGGGGCGCTTCATGACAAACGCGCAGGACTCGGTCAGCTCGTAGACATTGATGCCCAGCGGTTGCAGGGTTTGCGGCGTGAGGTCGCCGCCGACGCGCATGCCGTAATCCCAACCGGCGAAGAAGAAATCGACGTTGGCATTGAGCAGGGTTTCCACCGACGGGTATTTCGCCGCCAGTTCCGGCAAACCGTCGAGCAGCGATTGCATGTCGGGGGTGACCGACTTCCAGCCACTGACGCCGCTGTAACCGGCCATGCTCGGTTTGAGACCGAGGGCGAGCATCATCTGGGTCATGTTGATGTCGTGGCTGACCGCGTGTTTCGGCGCCTGTTTGAAGGTCACTTCGCGGTTGCAACTCTGCACCGTCAGCGGGTATTTCGTCGCCTCGGCGAACGCGTGGGCACTGCCCAGCAACAGAGCGACGCAGAACAGGGAACGCACAGTCATGGTTGGGTTATCCAGGTGATTCGTGGGTAGCCGTGGAGGGGATGGTCGTCGATCAACGCGTCGACGCCGAACACGTCGCGCAGCAGCGGCGCGGTGAGCACTTGTTGCGGCGTGCCGCTGGCGACGATGCGCCCGTGGTTGATCACGTACAGCCGATCACAGAAAGCCGCGGCCAAATTGAGGTCATGGATGCTCGCGAGAGTGCCGATGTTCAGGCGTTTGACCAGTTGCAGCAATTCGAGCTGATAGCGCGGGTCGAGGTGATTGGTCGGCTCGTCGAGGATCAGCAATTGCGGTTGCTGCGCCAGTGCGCGGGCGAGGATCACTCGTTGTTTTTCACCGCCGGAGAGCGTGGCGAAAGCGTGGTCTTCGAAGCCGCTGAGGCCGACCGACTCCAGCGCTTGGGTGGCGAGTTGGCGGTCGTCGAGCGTGTCGCCATCGAACAGGCCTTTGTGCGGCGTACGGCCCATGGCGACCACTTCATCGACGGTCAGGCCGAAGGCGTCGGGGAATTCCTGCAACACCACCGCGATGCGTTGCGCGCACCAGCGCGAGGATTGTTTCCAGACGTTGTGGTGGTCCAGTTGGACCTCGCCGCTCTCGGGTTTGCTGAAGCGATAGGCGCAGCGCAGCAGGCTGGTCTTGCCGCTGCCGTTAGGCCCGATCAACCCGACAAACTCGCCGGCGGCCACGTGCAGCGAGGCATCACGCAGTTGAAACTGGTGATGACAATGGCCGTGGCCCAGGGGTGTCCAGGCGAGGTTAGTGAGGTTCAGCGAGGTCATGCAGGCTCCGTTGGGTGGTGATCGTGATTGCTATGTGTGTCAGTTGAATCGAGCCCCTCACCCTAACCCTCTCCCCAAAGGGGCGAGGGGACTGACCGAGGTGTTCTTGGATCTCCATCGACCTGAAAAACCGAGTCGAACTCAGATTCTGCAAAGCCCCCGATCGGCTCCCTTTCCCCCTCTCCCC
Source organism: Pseudomonas prosekii (assembly GCF_900105155.1). Lineage (NCBI taxonomy): Bacteria > Pseudomonadati > Pseudomonadota > Gammaproteobacteria > Pseudomonadales > Pseudomonadaceae > Pseudomonas > Pseudomonas prosekii. The sequence continues at coordinate 2,080,466 of NZ_LT629762.1, read as the reverse complement.
TCTGGGGAGAGGGTTGGGGTGAGGGGTGGCTTTTGAATCAAAAGGTGTAATCAGCGGTAACGAAAAACGACCGCGGTTCGCCGAGGATCCACTGCTGGCCGTCATTGTATTGGCTTTGCGCGTACTGGCGGTCAAACAGATTGTTCACCTGCAAGCCCAGCGTGGTATCGCGCCGGGCTTTCCAGGACAGCGTCGCATCGACCACGGTGTAGCTCGGCAGCTCATTGCTGTTGGCCATGTCGGCGTATCGCGCATCGACATATCGCACGCCCGCACCGGCCTTCAGCTCATCGCTGAGCGCTTTGTTCAGCCACAGATTGGCGGTGCGCCGGGGCACGTCCACCGGCCGATTGCCATTGCGCGACACCGGGACACCACCGAGCATTTCTTCGAAATCGTCGTACTTGGCTTTGACGATTGCAGCGTTGGCCTGCAATTGCCAGGCGCGCGGCAGTTGCAGATCCAGGCTCGCTTCCAGGCCATTCGACGACTGTTGGCCGACCTGTTGCTTGAGCGTCGGATTGCTCGGGTCATCGGTCAGCAATTTCTTTTTGACGATGCGATACGCCGCCAGCGTGAACTCGCCGCGCTGATCCCAGAACAATTGCTTCATGCCGATTTCGCTTTGCCGGGCGCTCGCCAAGTCGTATTGCTGCTGCCCCGGGCTCAGGGAAATCAAACCGCCGACACCATCAGTGCTGGTCGCCAGTTGGCCGTAAAACGAAGTATCCGGGGTCAGCGCAAACACCAGACCGGCCTTCCAGTTATTGCCGGTCAACGTCTTGTCGCTGCGGCTGTCGTTGGTCAGGTCCGTGCGGTCGATGTGCACATAATCGCGGCGCACGCCGGTCACCAGCGACCAGCGCTCGCTCAGTTGTGTACGGTTTTCAGCGAACACCGACATCTGCTTGGTCGTCGACTGAAACTGGCCCCGGTACGGGTTGCTGCTTTCGAACTGCCCCGGTTGCGGGTGATACAGATCCAGCGTTTGGCCGTTCGGCAGCACGTCGTTGAACGGCGAATTGCTTTCGAGCTGGAAGCGGATGCGGTTGTAATCGACGCCGGTCACCGTTTGGCTGTCGAGGCCGAACAGGCTGTGCTTGAAGGTAAACGTCTGCCGATCACCGAGCTGTTCCTGCGTATGGCCGATGCCGAAATAACCACTGCGGCTCAATTGTTGAGTGTCGCGGTCGAAGTTGTAATTTTCGGCGTTCTGCCAGCGGCGTTGGGCCTTGAGGTAATACAGCTCGTTGCTCGAGCTGACGTTATCGGAAATCTGCCAGTCGCTGGTCAGCCGCGTCCATTGATCGTTGTAGTGCTGCCTGTCGTTGCTGACGTTGTAATTCTTGTCGCGCAGGCTGTGCTTGAAGCGGCCATTGATCAGCGGCGTGCCGAAATAATTCATCGGTTTCTGATCGCCGTAATCGTGTGCCAGGGTGAACGCCAGATCGTCCGTCGCCTGCCAGCGCAGGGCCGCGCTGATGAAGTCGCTGGCGGCGTCGCCACGGTCGATCCAGCCATTGCTGCGCAGGTGATTGAGGTTCAAGCGATAGCTCAAGGTATCGGTCAGCGAACCGCCGCTGTCGAACGCTTGCTGCTGACTGTCGTAGGAGCCGTAGCCGAGGCGCAGGTGGTTTTCGATCTCGCCGGCGAAAGGCTTTTTCGGGATCACGTTGACCACCGCACCGGTTGCGCCCTCGCCGTACAACACCGATGCCGGCCCGCGCAACACATCGACGCGCTCCTCCGACCAGGTGTCGACCGGGAACGTGCCGGTGCCCATGCCGGTGTACAGGCGGTTGCCGTCGAACAACTGCATCACCGAACTCTGCCCGGTAAACCCGCGCGCCGACAACGACGTGCCGCCATCACCCGGCGTGCCTGTGCGGCTGATCCCGGTGCTGCGCGACACCGCGTCCTGCACGCTGCGATCCCCGCGCGCGCGGACCTGCGCGCCGCTCAGGCTTTCGACACTGGCCGGGGTTTCCAGCGCCGTCAGATCCAGCCGCGAACCGGCAGTGGTCGGCGTGTCGAGGCGCACCGTTTCGTCATCAACCACCGGCGCGGTGATGGTGCCCGTAGGCAAGGTCAGCGCTTGGGCGCAAGCATGATTATTGATGGCGAACAGGCAAAGGCTGGACAAGAGGTACTTGTTCATCGGGGCGGTGAATCACTTCTGCAAAAGAAAACCCGCAACGTTCCTGTCGCGGGCGGGGCGGTGCATTTGCGTATACAGCAACACTAAAAATGACCGAGCAATAAGCGCGCGGATTGTACAGATCCCTCTAAAACGCGCATCTCGGCTGTTTCATGATCAAGGTGAGGGGGATTCAGGTTGTGCCGGGCGCAGACTTTTTATCGCCAAGTGATGCAGTGCAACTGGCATTTATGACAGTAGACCGCCTGTGCTGACCGCTATAGCTTGAATCCTCGCCAACAATGGATGTGGGGGTTATGTGTGTCGTCGCCAAGCTTCAGCCGTGCCATCGGCACTCTGGTTTTATTCAATTGTGCAGTGCTTATGGCGGAGCAGGACTGCCTCAGTACCTGGAAAGACAATCCCGTCAGCCAAAGTTGCAAGGCCTACGTCACTGCTGCGGCGCCGGATCAAATCACGCCGCTGTTCGAGGATCTGCAAGATGGTCAATGTGCAATGACCGTGACTTGCAAGAACCGCTACGGCGGCGGTACGCCGAATCTGGGGGTGCAGTTCAAGAAAACCGACTTGCTCAACCTGCACAATTGCAACGGCGAAATGCAGGTTGAGCCGTGCCGTTTTCAATAAAACAACTCATGGCCAGTGGCAACACCGGCCCTGAGCGTGCGCAACCATCACGCCGCTGAGTTTGGCTCGGCTTGGCGATTGAAGCGCGACAGCACCACTCGATCCAGCAACCAAACGACAATCAGCGACGCGCCCACCAGCGGGAATATCACCGCCAGCGCGAACATGATGACCATCGCGGTTTTCCATTTCGGCAGGTCGTGGCGCAGTGGCGGCACCCCGAGTTTTCCGCTTGGGCGACGTTTCCACCAGATCACCACGCCGCTGACGGCGCTGAGCAGAATCATCAGGCAGATCAACATCACCACGATCTGATTGAACACGCCGAACATCTTGCCCTCGTGCAGCATCACGCCGATTTCAGTGGCGCGGGCGACGGTGTTGTAGTGCTCGAAGCGCACATCGGCGAGGACCTTGCCGGTGTATTGATCGACGTGCAGCGTGGCGTCGTTGCGCGGGTCGTCGGCGAACACGGCGATGGTGAATACGCCGGTGGCGGTGGTCGGCAGGGTAATGCTGTAGCCCGGTTCGACCTTGCGTTGTTCGGCGATGTTTTGTACGTCTTGCAGGCTGATGGTCGGCGCCGCTGGCCCGACCGGTGCGGCGCCGTGGGCCATGTGTTCGGCGTGATCGCCGGACATTGGCATCGGCGTATTTTCCATCGCCCAAGGCACGGTTTGGCGGGTCGCGGTGTTGAGGCTGCGGGCCTCGACGTCGGACTTCGGCATGTCATTCCACATCGCGGCCGGGAAGCTGTTCCAGACGTCGGCGTATTGCTTGCCCCAGAAGCCGGTCCAGGTCATGCCGCTGAGCAACATCACCAGCAAAAACGCAGCGCCCCAGAACCCGGTCACCGCGTGCAAATCGCGCCACAGCACGCGACCGCGACTGCGCATGCGTGGCCACAGCACGCCGGCGTATTGCCCGCGCGGCCACCAGAGGAAAACCCCGGACACCACCAGCACCACGCCCCAACCGGCAGCCAATTCGACCAGCCGATCACCAACGGTGCCGATCATCAATTCACCGTGAATCGAGCGTGCGAGCGCTTGCAGGTTTTGCTTCGCGTCCTGCTCGCCGAGGATGTCGCCGTGGTACGGATCGATGAAGACGTTGAGTTCGTTGCCGGCATTGATCAGGACAAATTGGGCGCTGCGTTCGGCGTTGACCGGCGGCAGGTATTGGGTGATCTGGCCCTGTGGATAAGCGTTTTTGACGCGCTTCATCAGTTCATCGGCGGACACCGTGTGGTGGCCGGCCGGGACGTTCATCAGGCTGCCGTACATCAGCGGATCGAGTTGCGGTTTGAACAGGTAAATCAGGCCGGTCAGGGCCAGCATCACCATGAACGGCGCGACGAATAGCCCGGCATAAAAATGCCAACGCCAGGCCAGGTTGTAGAAATTCGGTTTGGGCTGTGTCATCACGTGTGCTCCGCTTGGCTTGGATCTTATGTTGTTTCACCGCAGTCCCTGTGGGAGCGAGCTTGCTCGCGATTGCATCAGGTCAGTCAACAAAGATGTTGAGTGAGAGACCGTCATCGCGAGCAACCTCGCTCCCACAGGTTTTGCATACTGTTAAAAGCTCATATCCACCTTGGTCCAGAGCGTGCGCCCCGGTTCGTTGATGGCTTGCGGGTCGTTGGCCGGGTAGCCAAAACCGGCGTTACCGGCCAGGTTCAAATGCTCGGCGTAATTCTTGCCGAACAGGTTGTCGACGCCACTGCTGACCTTCCAGTTCTTGTTGATGCGGTACGCGCCATTCAGCGAGAACACGCCGAAACCCGAGCTCTTGTCGAAGTCCTTGCCGACCACGTTGCCCTTGTTCTGGTCGATTCGATTTTGCGCTGCGACCACACGCCACAACGCCCCGGCGCTCCAGTTTTGTTCGCTGTAAGTCAGGCCGAAACGCGCGTCCAGCGGCGGCATCTGCGGCAATGCGGTGCCATCGCTGCTGTTCTTGCCCCATGCGTAGGCCAGGGTTGCGTCGGCCTTCCAGTTGTCGCTCAGCTTGTACGCGGCGCCGAGTTCGCCGCCCATGATCCGCGCGTCGATGTTCTGCGCTTGCGAGGTCGCGCCCATCATCCCCGGCGTGTAGTTGAACAGGATGTAATCGCGCACCTGGCCGACGTAAGCCGAGGCCCAGGCTTCAAGATCTTCGGTTTTGTATTGCAGGCCGAAATCCAGCTGAGTGGTCTTTTCCGGTTTGATCGAATCAAAGGCATTCACTGAACCGGCAGGCCCCGAGTTCGGCGAAAACAGTTCCCAGTAATCCGGGAAGCGCTGACTGTGACCGAGGCCGGCATACAGCGTGGTCGGGCTGTCGGCGAGGTCATGCTCGTAGCGGACAAAACCGCTGGGCAGGGTGTCGGCGCGGGTGTCGTCAGCGGTCGGATTGGCCCGTGTCATCATTCCCGAACCGCTGGTCTGCCGATAATCCTTGGCCGAAGCGCGGTCCAGGCGCGCGCCAGTGATTAGCCGATCGCGGTCGGCGGCGTACCAGGTCAGTTCGCCGAAAACCCCGTAGTTGTGGAAGTCGGCGTCCTTGGTGTACGGCAGGTTTTTATAGGTGTCGATGCCCATGCTGCTGCGCTGGCGGTGTTCATTGGTCTGCGCGTCGATGCCGCTGATCAACTGCACATCGGCCCAGCGCCAGGTGGCTTTGATCCGCGCGCCGAGCGTGCGACGGTCGACGTTGGAAGCCATCGGCCCGGCCATCATGCCGGTGCCGGACGGCGTGCGCAGGGTGTAGTTGTCCATGACGTGGTCGGCGTAGTTGTAGTAGACCTGCGCCTCGACCTTATCCAGCACTTCGCCGATGTTGGACTTTTCGAAACGCAAACCGAGGCTTTCGCGTTTGAACTGCGAACCGTCCATGCCGCGCCCGGCGTAACGTGCTTCACCGTCGCCCTTGCCGGCGGTCAGCTCCAGCAAGGTGTCGGCGTCGGGCGTCCAGCCCAGCGCGACGTCGCCGTTCCATTTGTCGTAGCGCGAGGCAACGGTGTCGTTGTTGCCGTCCCTGTAGTCGTCGGAATGCGCGGTGTTGCCGATCACCCGCACGTAGCCCAAAGGCCCGCCCGCCGCAGCGTCGACGACTTTGTCGAAGCGGCCGTTGGAGCCGGCCAATACGCTGGCATTCACCCGCGTGCCGAGTTCGCCGAAGCTTTCCGGTTCACGGTCAAACAGGATCGTGCCGGCCGAGGCGCCCGGTCCCCAGAGCACGGTTTGCGGGCCTTTGATCACGGTGAGTTTGTCGTAGGTTTCCGGTGAAATGTACGACGTCGGCGCGTCCATCCGGCCAGGGCAGGCGCCGAGCATCATGCTGCCGTTGGTGAGGATGTTCAGCCGCGAACCGAACATGCCGCGCAGCACCGGGTCGCCATTGGTGCCGCCATTGCGCACCAGCGCGAAGCCGGGAATGGTCTTCAGGTAATCGCCGCCATCGCTGGCCGGCACCGGTTGGCGCGGGTCCTTGGGGTTGGTGACGATGGTCAGCGGCGAACTCGGGGCGATTGCGGTGATGACCGTCGGGCTGAGTTCTTCGGAGTGGCCGGCGTGATCCTCGGCCAAGACCATCGGGCTCAGCATTACCCCGCACAGGACGGCGGTGGCGTGAATGCAGCAAAAAGGCGAGTAACGAAAACGGGTGTAGCAAAAACGTGTGTCAGCAGAAAACCTGGACATGAAAATTTCCATCGAACAGTCGTAAACGACACGGCCGGCAAGCTGCGTGAATCCCTGTAGAAGCGGGCTTGTGTGGCGAGGAGGCTTGCCTCCGTTCGGCTGCGAAGCAGTCGTGAAACCAGTGCCCGCGGAGCATCGGATGCACCGCAGTCAGAGGTTTTGGGACCGCTTCGCGATCCAACGGGGGCAAGCCCCCTCGCCACAAAAGCCCGTTGCCACAGGGTTACTTCAGTTGTCTGCAAACCGTGTGAGATCGGGTGAGTGTTTACGCGACGATGGGCGGCGCGCGGGTGCGGGCGCCGGGGAAGAACGACAGCCGGGCGTGGCCCAGGCGAGGGGAGGGCGTGGTGAAAGTGTTGGGGGGTGGTGTGTCAAAAGCGACGAAAGTCTGCCCGCCGGTCAGCGCCGGGCAGTTGAACAACAGACTGCAATAACCGCATTTCTCCCACAGCGCATGATGCTCGGCGGCGGGCGGGCAATGTTCAGCGGCGGCTTGCTGCGCGTGTTCGCCGTGGACGTCCGGGCCCATGTCCATCGACATGCTCATGTCTTTGGACATGGACATGGACATGGACATCGAGGTCATTGCGGCGGCGCGTTGATCCATCGGCATCGACTGAGAAATCAGCGGTCCGATGAAGATCATCAGCATGGCGAACAGGCTGATCCAGCTCCCGCGCGTCAGGCTTAACGTCTGATGGCGGTGGGCGGAGGTCCTGGCGCGAGGCGGGCGCATGGCGTTATCGGCTCAGGTGCTTACTGGGCGTGCGCGTGCATTTGCGCGTCTTTCGGCGGCTGCTTCTGCACCGTGACTTCAACCGTCACGTTGCCGGACTGCTCGAAATGCAGGGTCAACGGGAAGCGTTTGCCGTCGGTCAACAGGCTGCGATCCTTCAGGTCCAGCAGCATCACGTGATACGCCATCGGCGCAAATCTGACCTCGCCGCCGGCCGGGATTTCTACGCTGGGCACTTGCTGCATTTTCATCAGGTCATTCTGTTTTACGTGCTCATGCAGCTGCGCTTGCGCCGCAATCGGCGAATCGACGCTGAGCAAACGGTCGGCGGTTTTCCCGCCGTTGTGAATCACGAAATAAGCCGCGACGGTCGGTGCGTTGGGCGGCAGTTCCTGCGACCACGGATGGGCGATTTGCAATTCGCCGGCCTTGAAATCAAGAGCATTGGCGAAGCAGGCAGGCAGCAGCAACGCGGCCAGAACGATGAGTTTGTTCAACATGGCAGATCTCCAGGACGATTCAAAACGCAGGTCGATTGCGAGAAGGAATCACACCAGAGGGGAAGCGCGGGGATTGAGACTTGGCCATTGCTGGCGCGGTGTCGGCGTGTCGAGCGTCACCGCAGGCTGGGCTTTATGGCCCTCGAACCGGGCGAAATACAGCTGCGGCACATGCCCCGGCAACGCAACCAACGGTGCCGAGCCGGAGCAACACCAGCAATGCTGCATGTTGGAGTGATCGTCATTCTGCGGCGCTGGCGAGTCAATCGGCCCCAGTGAAATAGCGACCATTTTGCTGCCGCTGGACGTGCAAAAACTGCCCCACAATATTTGCTCGGCGGGTGACTTCGCCGACTGCGCCATCGCCCCGGTCATCGGCATGGCGAGCATATTGAACAGCACTGCAAAGCAGGCGATCCAGGCAAATGCGAGCCGTTGTCGGGACATGAGACAAATCCGGTAGGTGGACGATCAGGCGCGGCTATTTAGCCTGATCAGGGCCGATAAGTAAAAAAGCGGCGTGCGGTGTGGTGTCGCAGCATGCTTTCAAAGAGTGTAGCGGCTTCAATTCGGATTGCCTCGGCGAGTTGCGGGGGCACTTGGCGTTCTGCGTCGTCAGTCAAATCGCCCTCGCGAGCAGGCTCGCTCCCACATTGATTGCATGACACTGAGAGCAACTGTGGGAGTGAGCCTGCTCGCGAAGGCAGTAGGTGCCGTTCGCAGCTTTCAGCGCAGTCCATATTCAGTCAGAGCCCAAAGGACTTCATCTGCCGAAGCAAACTCCCGATCAACCGCCGCCAACACCGGCCGCTTCAATACCAGCACCGGCACCCCGCGCTCGCGGGCAACTTCGAGTTTCGGCTCGGTGGCGGTGCTGCCGCTGTTTTTGCTGATGAGCACGTCGATCTGGCCGCGTTGGAACAGCTCTCTTTCGTCTTCGAGCAGGAAAGGGCCGCGCGCGCCGATGATTTCGCAGCGCTCGTTGCCGGGGTAAACGTCGAGGGCGCGTAGTGTCCAGAATTGCTCCGGGGGGATGTCGTCGAGGTGCTGCAAGGGCTCGCGGCCGAGGGTGAACAGCGGTCGGCGGAAGGGCTTTAGCGCCTCGATCAGTTCGGCCCAATCGCGGACTTCGCGCCAGTCATCCCCGGCCTGTGGCTGCCACGCCGGGCGGCGCAACGCCCAGCATTGGATGCCGCTCAATTGCGCGGCAGTCGCGGCGTTCTGGCTGATTTGCGCTGCGTAAGGGTGGGTGGCGTCCAGCAGCAGACCAATCCGTTCATCGCGGATGAATTGCGCCAGACCTTCAGCCCCGCCGTAACCACCGACACGCACCTGGCAGGTCAAATCCGTCGGCACCCGACCGACACCGGCAAGGCTATAGATATGCTGCGGCCCCAGCGTCCGGGCAATCGCCAACGCCTCCGTCACACCACCAAGCAACAACACACGTTTCATCAAAAACTCCTGCATGGCAGTGCAAAAAAAACAACGACCAACCCAACCCCCGTGGCGAGCGAGCTTGCTCGCGCTGGGCTGCGCAGCGGCCCCAAGGATTTGCGCAGCGGCATAGATCCTGTGAGTGCTGCGCCCTCAAACGCGAGCAAGCTCGCTCGCCACAGGTGCTCATCGGTCGGGAGGTTTACGTTAACTTCCTGCATGCCCGACTATCCCGCCCTGACGATCAATCGCGAACACTTCGACCTGAACCTGCGCGGGCACTACGCTGCGGGCAAACTCCAGCGCGTGTCGGCACACTGCGTCACCCAGGGCGATTCCCGCCGCGCTGGCCATGGCCAGCGCCTGTTGGCTGGTGTTGGCGGCGCGGATCGATTGCTGCAACGCCTCATCGGCGCCAATCGCCGCCGCCCATTGCGCCAGTTGCGGCAGGTCGATGCTGGAATGGCGGCTGTGCAAATCCATGTGGCCGGCCGCCAGTTTGCTGATCTTGCCGAAGCCGCCACAGATGCTCAACTTATCCACAGGCACGCGGCGCAGGTGTTTGAGGACCGCGCCGACAAAGTCACCCATTTCGATCAGGGCGATTTCCGGCAAGTCGTAAACCCGGCGCATGGTGTCTTCGCTGGCGTTGCCGGTGCACGCGGCGATGTGCTGATAGCCGTTGGTTTTGGCGACGTCGATGCCCTGATGGATTGAGGCGATGTACGCCGCGCAGGAAAACGGCCGGACGATGCCGCTGGTGCCGAGGATCGACAAACCGCCGAGAATCCCCAGGCGCGGATTCATGGTTTTCAACGCCAGCGCCTCGCCATTCTCGACGTTGACCGTCACCTCAAAACCACCGCCATAGCTCAGCTCCGCAGCCAGCGACGTCAGGTGATCGGTGATCATTTTGCGCGGCACCGGATTGATCGCCGGTTCGCCGACATTCAACACCAGACCCGGCCGGGTGACGGTGCCGACGCCCCGGCCAGCGATAAAACGAATCCCCGGCGCGGCGCCCAGGCGCACGTGCGAGTAAAGCAACGCGCCGTGGGTCACGTCCGGGTCGTCGCCAGCGTCCTTGATCGTTCCAGCCTCGGCGCCGTCATCGTGCAAACGGCAGAATTCCAGGCGCATCTGCACCTGTTTGCCTTTGGGCAAGATGATCTGCACCGCGTCCGCCGCCAAGCCGCTGAGCAACAGGCGTGCGGCGGCGAGGCTGGTGGCGGTGGCGCAGCTGCCGGTGGTCAGGCCGCTGCGCAGGGGCGCGGGCTGTTCGGCGGTTTCGTCACGCATCGAACGGCTTCGTCACGTCGAGCAAAGTGATCGGCAGTGCCTGGCGCCAGGTGTCGAACTCGCCCAATGGCTGGGCCTGGGCGATGTGGATGCGCGTCAGCTCGCCGCCATGCTGTTCGCGCCAGGCCATCAAGGTCATTTCACTTTGCAGGGTCACGGCGTTGGCGATCAATCGACCGCCGGGTTTGAGCGCGGCCCAACAGCTGTCGAGCACGCCATCACGGGTGACGCCGCCACCGATGAAAATCGCGTCCGGGCGTTCGAGCCCGGCCAAGGCGTGCGGCGCGCTGCCGCGAATCAATTGCAAACCGGGCACGCCGAGCGCGTCGCGGTTGTGTTCGATCAAGGCTTGGCGGCCGTCATCGGCCTCGATTGCCAGTGCGCGGCAGCTCGGGTGCGCGCGCATCCATTCGATGCCGATCGAGCCGCTGCCGGCGCCGACGTCCCACAGCAGTTCGCCGGGTATCGGTGCGAGGCGGGCGAGGGTGATGGCGCGGACATCGCGCTTGGTCAGTTGCCCGTCATGCTTGAACGCTGAATCCGCCAGCCCGGCGAGGCGTGACAGGCGCGCGGTGCCGGGTTCGGCGCGGCACTCGATGGCGATCACGTTGAGATCGGCAATATCCGCAACCGCCCATTCAGCCGCGACACCGTCGATGCGCCGTTCCGCCTCACCGCCCAAATGTTCCAGCACGGTCATTCGGCTCGGGGCAAAACCGCGCTCGCGCAACAGCTCGGCAACCGCCGCCGGGCTGCTGCGGTCATTGCTCAACACCAGCAACCGTACGCCGCTGAACAGCTGCGCATTCAGGGCCGCCACCGGGCGGGCGACCACCGACAGCGTTACCACGTCCTGCAGCGGCCAGCCCATGCGCGCCGCCGCCAGCGAGCAGGATGACGGCGCCGGCAGAATCAGCATCTGCTCGGCCGGCACCTGCCGCGCGAGGCTGGCGCCGACGCCGAAGAACATCGGATCGCCGCTGGCCAGCACGCAAACCGCTTCGCCAGCGTGCTCCAGCACCGGCGCCAGGGAAAACGGACTCGGCCACAATTGCCGCTCGCCACGAATGCACACCGGCAACAAATCCAGTTGGCGCTGACCACCAATGATCCGCGAAGCGCCCAGCAGAGCCCGTCGAGCGTGCTTGCCCAGGCCCTTGAAACCGTTTTCACCGATACCTACTACTGTCAGCCAGGGCTGCATCTGCCGTCCTCAAAAATAGTCCTGAAACGGACTGATCCGACGGGCAGGCTTTTCATGCCGTCGAACAAAGCAGGCATAATACCGCGCCTTCGCCCGCGAAGCGCCTTCGCCACTCTGCCGGTCTGCCCTTTGAACCCACGTCCGTTGTCCTGCGCTTTACGCCCCTCGGCTTGCCCGGGGTTGCTGCGTATTGTCCAGGCGCTGGATGGCGGGATTTGCCGGATCAAGTTGAATGGCGGCGCGATCAGTGCTGATCAGGCCGATGCGGTCGCCGCTGCCGCCGAGCGTTTTGCCGCTGGCGTAATCGAGGCGACCAACCGCGCCAACTTGCAGATTCGCGGGATCGGCTGCGCCGAAACGCCGCTGATCGAAAGCCTGTTGGCCGCTGGATTGGGCCCGCGCACGGCGGCGGGCGATGACGTGCGCAACCTGATGCTCAGCCCCGGCGCCGGCATCGACCGGCAAATGCTGCTCGACACGCGGCCCTTGGCCGAAAAGATTCTTGGCAGCCTGCAAAGCCATCCGCGTTTCCATGAGCTGAGCGCCAAGTTCGCCGTGCAACTGGACGGCGGCGAAGCGCTGGCGATGCTCGAACATCACCATGATTTGTGGCTGAGCGCGGTTGAACAGGATGGCGAATACCTGCTCGCGTTTGGACTGGCCGGCTGCCCGAGCGATACGGCGATTGCTGCGGTGCCATTGGCGCACGGTCATGCGCTGGTGATTGCGGTGCTTGAGTTGTTCCTCGACCTGGCGCGCCCCGAGCAGACGCGCATGCGGCATTTGCTCGGCGAGTATCCGCTGGCAGATTTCATCGCAACACTGGCCGAACGCGTGCCGCTGCTGCCCGTCGAGTACACGCCGCGCATTGCCAGCGCCGTGCACATCGGCGCGCACCCGCAGGGGCAGACCGGGCGCGTGTATGTCGGCGCGGTGCCGCCGCTGGGCCGGCTCGATCCGGCGATGCTGCGCGGCGCGGCGCGATTGGCCCGCAAGCACGGCGACGGCACGTTGCGCTTCACCCCGTGGCAAAGCCTGTTGCTGCCGAACGTCGCCGAAAGCGCCGCCGCGCAAGTTATCCACAACCTGGAAAAACTGGGTCTGCGCTGTTCCACCGCCGACGCGCTGGCCCACGTGATCGCCTGCACCGGCGCCGCCGGTTGCGCCAAAGGCCTGGCCGACACCAAGGGCGATGCGCTGCAACTGGCGGCGTTGCTGCAACAGCATGGGCCAATCCTCGATGTGCACCTGTCCGGCTGCGCGCGTTCCTGCGCCGCCGCGCACAGTGCGCCAGTGACCTTGCTGGCGGTTTCACCGGGTCATTACGACCTCTATTTTCGCGATGCAACGCTGCCGGGATTCGGCGCATTGCACGCACGCAACCTTACTATTGAAGCGGTCGCGGTTTTGCTCGACGACCACTCACGGAGCCCCCTAGATGCTTGATTACATCCGCGACGGTCAGGAGATCTATCGCAACTCCTTCGCGATCATTCGTGCCGAGGCCAACCTGGCGCGCATTCCCGCCGACCTGGAAAAACTCGCTGTGCGGGTGATCCACGCGTGCGGCATGGTCGAGGCCATCGACGGTCTGCAATTCTCCGAAGGCGCCGGCAAGGCTGGCCGCGCGGCGCTGGCCGCCGGGGCGCCGATCCTCTGCGATGCGCGGATGGTCAGCGAAGGCGTGACCCGCGCGCGCCTGCCGGCGAACAATCAGGTGATCTGCACCTTGCGTGATGACAGCGTCCCGGAGCTGGCCCGCGAGTTGGGCAATACCCGTTCCGCCGCCGCGCTGGAACTGTGGCGCCCGCACTTGGAGGGCAGCGTGGTGGTGATCGGCAACGCGCCGACCGCGCTGTTTTACCTGCTGGAAATGATCGATGCCGGCGCACCCAAACCGGCGCTGATTCTCGGCTTCCCGGTCGGTTTTGTCGGCGCCGCCGAATCCAAGGCGATGCTCGCGGCGGACAGTCGCGGCGTGCCGTTCGTGATCATGCAGGGCCGGCTCGGCGGTAGCGCCATGGCCGCCGCTGCGGTGAATGCCCTCGCCACGGAGATCGAATGATGCAGCAACCTGGACGCTTGATCGGCCTCGGTGTCGGCCCCGGTGACCCGGAACTGATCACCGTCAAAGCCCTGCGCCTGCTGCGCGAGTCGCCGGTGGTCGCGTACTTCGTCGCCAAAGGCAAAAAGGGCAATGCGTTCGGCATCATCGAAGCGCATTTGCAGGAAGCGCAAAACCTGTTGCCGCTGGTTTACCCGGTGACCACCGAAGCGCTGCCGGCGCCGCTGTCCTACGAACAAGTGATCAGCGATTTCTACGACCGCGCCGCCGAGCAACTGGCCGAGCATCTGGACGCCGGGCGCGACGTCGCGGTGATTTGCGAAGGCGACCCGTTTTTCTACGGTTCCTACATGTATTTGCACGACCGTCTGGCCGAACGTTACGTCGCCGAAGTGGTGCCCGGCGTCTGCTCGATGCTCGGTGGCGCGTCGGTGCTGGGGTCGCCGCTGGTGTATCGCAATCAGAGCTTGTCGGTGTTGTCCGGCGTGTTGCCGCACGACGAACTGAAACGGCGGCTGGCGGATGCCGACGCGGCGGTGATCATGAAGCTGGGGCGCAACTTTCCCAAGGTGCGTCAGGTCCTCGAAGAACTCGGTTTGGCCGAGCGTGCGCTGTACGTCGAGCGCGCGACCATGGCCAATCAGAAAATCGTCGCGCTGGACCAAGTCGAGCCGATGTCCTCGCCGTACTTCTCGCTGATCATCGTCCCCGGTGAACGGTGGCAAGGGTGAGCGGCCGTCCTGCCCCAGCGATTGTCATCCTCGGCAATGGCAGCCTCGCCACCGCGCGACGGATTCAGCAGCGCTACCCGGATGCGGTGATTTATGGACTGGCGGGGCGCGTTGAAGGCGCTGACCAGAGCTATCAGGAATTCGGCGCGACCCTGCGCGAACTTTATCAACGGGACACGCCGATCATCGCCCTGTGCGCCGCCGGGATTGTCATCCGCACGTTGGCGCCGTTGTTGCTGGAGAAGGGCGCCGAGCCGCCGGTACTCGCCGTCGCCGAGGATGGCAGCGCCGTGGTGCCGCTGCTCGGCGGGCTCGGCGGGGTCAACCGGCTGGCGCGCGAAATTGCTGCGGCGCTGGAGGTTTCGCCAGCGATCACCACCAGCGGCGAATTGCGTTTCGGCACGTGCCTGCTCAACCCGCCGAGCGGTTACGCCTTGGGCGATCTGGAGTTGGGCAAGCGCTTCGTTGCCGATTTGCTCAGCGGCGAAACCGTGCGCGTCGAAGGCGCGGCACCGTGGCTGGCCGACGCGCAATTGCCGCAGGATTTGCAGGCGCGACTGGCGATTCATGTCGGGCATGCCGCGCGGCAAGCGGATGCCAATGAACTGCTGATTTATCCGCGTAATGTGCTGGTGGCGTTGACGGCGGGCTCGGCGCAAGCCATTCGCGCGGCGTTGCACGAGGCCAATATTGCCGTGCAATCGCTGGCCTGCTTGTTGGCCGATGAAAGCGACATGGCCAACCCGACGTTGCGCGAAGCAGCGCTGGAGTTGGGCGTGCCGCTGCGTTTCAACCCGCGCTCCGGCAGCGTGGTGGAGCTGGGCCGAAGCGCCGTGAGCGCGCCGCTGAGTGAAATGGCGGTCAACGATTCGCTGGCCATCGTGGTCGCAGCCGAACCGCTTGATCCGCTGCTGATCGGTCGTCCGCGCGGACGTCTCGCAGTGATCGGCCTCGGCCCCGGCGCTGCCGAACTGATGGTGCCGGCAGTCAAAGCCGAACTGGCGCGAGCCAATGACGTGCTCGGTTACGAAACCTATGTGCGCATGGCCGGGCCGTTCCGCGCCGATCAAGTGCTGCATTGCACCGACAACCGCGAAGAGATGCAGCGTGCCCGCCACGCCTTCGAACTCGCGGCGCAAGGACGTTCGGTGGTGGTGGTGTCGTCCGGTGATCCGGGCGTGTTTGCCATGGCTGCGGCGGTGCTCGAAGCGTTGCACGAGTCGAGCGATACCCACTGGCACAACGTCGAGTTGGAGATGCTGCCCGGCGTCTCGGCATCGCTGGCCACGGCGGCCCAGGCCGGTGCGCCGTTGGGCCATGACTTTTGCGTGATGTCGCTGTCGGACAACCTCAAGCCGTGGTCGATCATCGAAAAGCGTCTGGACCTCGCCGCACAGGCCGACCTGGCGCTGGCGTTCTACAACCCGATCTCACGTTCGCGGCCATGGCAATTGGGCCGTGCACTGGAGATCGTCGCGCAGCACCGCACCGCTGAAACACCAGTGGTGTTGGGGCGTGACATCGGCCGGCCGGGGCAGACGTTGCGCGTGACCACGCTGGGCCAATTGACCCCGGACCAAGTGGACATGCGCACCATGGTGTTGATCGGTTCATCCACTACGTGCGTGTTCCCGCGCGCCGGCGGCGGTGAGTGGGTGTATACGCCGCGCTGGTATGGCGACAAGCCTGGCAGTTGACGCAAAAAACCAACGCCTCTTCGGAGGCGTTTTTTTTGCTCTAATTTTTTGCACTTATTAGATGGCAAGTTACCTTGGTCGAAGTTTCAAGTTGTGTAGACATTTGTTGAATATCTTTCGGGTTTGATAAGCGCGACCCAAGTAGTTAGTTTGGCGGCAGAGCGATTCCCGTCGGTCGAGTCGGATAGCAAGTTAACCAATCGCACTCAACTCTTATTTTCTGATGAACTTGTTCCAATCGTTGCCTTGCGGAATTTGAATACTTCGCCTGTGCGTGAATGATTTGCTTTGTTAATTATGGATGCTCAATCATGAGTCAACAGGAAGTTGTAAGCGGTGATGAATACGTCGGTATTGCCGATCTATTGGAACGTTCGATGCTGGAGCGCGCACTTGAGCCTTATCGAAACAACGCACTGTATGACGCGATCTTTCGTTACTACGACGGTTGCATCGAAGCACCGGATGACCAGAGTTTGCAGCGTCCGCTTGCGCTGTTGAAAGAAGCCCTGGCGACACTGTTGCCGCCAGTGCGCCGACGGCGCGGTTCCGAACAGTCGCTGCCGGCCGATGGCGGTGACGGGGCGATTGTCAGTATTCATCAGAAGGTCAGCGATTACGGCGAACGTGTTGCGACCAGTGTCGATACCCTCAGAAGCACACTGCCCGCCGTCCCGAAGAAGTTGCACTTTGTGTGGCTCGGCGGCGGTGTCGGGGAAATTCAGCGTGATTACATCAAGGTCTGGGAACAGGTGATGGCGCGCGATGGCTATCAGATGATGTTGTGGTATGACGCCGACGGACTTCTTGCCTACGAAACCCACCGAGTCATCGTCCAGGCGGCCAAGGCCAGCGCAATGGCTGCGGGCGGCTCGACGCTTGCCGATTCAAGGGATTTGCGCAATTTGTACATCGAGCGGCTGATCCCGCTCAAAGAGCAGCTGTTCATCCATTTGCAGAGAGCGCAGGCCTCGGGCCGCAGTGCCGATGAGGCGCGCATCCAACTGTTGGTCCACGGTTATGGACAGGATGAAGTTGCACTGCGGGCGTTGCGTGAAAAACATGCAAACAATATGGCCGCGATGCAAAGCAAGGATCTGCTGTTGCGCGACCTGAACAAAGTTGCCGGGCCGTTGCGGATGGCGGATATCTATCAACGCGAAGTTAATTTGCGTGGCAACTTTGCCGGGGCGTCGGACGTGGTGCGCGCTGAAGTTCTCTACATTGAGGGCGGGTTGTACAGCGATGTGGATAATCTTCCGCCGCTACTGGAAAAAATCGGCGACGTAAATATCAGCCAGTTTGCCGAAGACGCTCGGCTGGGCGTCTTGCAGTTACTGTTGGATAACAATCCTGACTGGATGCCAGGTCGGCAAAAAGTTGCGCAGCGGTACACCCGTTATTTTGATTCGATTCCGCAGGAGCATCGGGCGGCACTTCTGACATTTGCGCAAAGTGCCCCGCAGTTGCACCAGGTTTTTCAATTGCCGGAGAACATTCTGGTGCGGCCCGATGGTCTGCGTGCCGTGGCCGTCGGCGGCGCCGTCAGCAACAGTTATATGGCGGCCCACGCGGGTTCCAGATCGCTTGACGCGGTGATTGATTGTTACCTGATCAACTACGAGGTTGTAAAAAATACCTCGCGGCGTGCGGTGGAGCAGAACATCAGTCCTGCGGATAATCCGGCCATGGCGAAGCTGGCATTGGCGGCGGCGGCCGAACTGTTCGGTCCGTTGCACGAACTGCCCGACATGGAGGAGTTCGCTGTCGACGAAATGGCCCAGGGAGCCGCCGATTATTACAGCGATGGGATTATTCCCGGCAGCGAAAGCACGATCTATCTGACCGGGCCAATCGCGATGATTGAAGGGGTCGGCGATTACGAGAAAAGCAACCTGACGCCGAGGTCCGCCGAGGAGCTGCGCCTGCTCATCGGCATCAAGGGCAACAGCGCCGTCAATCGGCAAACCGAAGAAGAACAGGACCATTCATGGAAGGAGCAGGCGCCGTCGTCCGATGAGTGGCTGGTGGCAGAACAGGCACGCTGGCAGGAGGGCAATTTCCAGACGCGTTACAAGGGCGACCTCGCGCAGTTACTCAACCGCCACAGCATCGAGTTCGACGCCGGATGGCCGTTGATTGAAGGCCGGCATGTGCTGTCCAGCGCCATCCTCCAACAGCTGCTCAATCACCTCGGCGAGCCATTTTTGCGGGCGATGAGTGAGGCCAGCGACGCCCTGGTGACGTTCGACACATTGTTGCCGCTGAGTTTTGATGATCGCCAGGCGATCCTCGCACAGGACACCAAGACGTTTGCGCCGGCGCCACCCAGCGACGCGACGACGCAAGGTCTTTCCATCATCGAAGTGCTCGAACGTCTTGCCAGTCAATCGCTGCCCATCGAGCAGCTGACTTCCGCTCAACGCTTGCAACTGGGCCAGTTGCTCGGCCTTGCCTCGCTGGACAATCGCAGCTTCGCCGCGGTTGCCGGCGAGCTCGACAACCTGGCCAATAAAATCAGCGATAAAGGCATTGCCGGTCGCTACGCGGTGATCGAGGAACAGCTGTTCAAGTACAAGTCGCCGCAGTTTCTCGCTGGGCTGAGCTCAACAGGCCGGCGCCCGGCGGAGCATGGCGAAACGGCGTTGATGCTGAAGAAAAACGCGATCGAAAGTCCTCTGAGCCTGCATCAGTGGGGCGCCGCTGCGGCGCGTATCCAGCAAATCGCGCGGGACGAGTTTCGTGAGCAACTGGTGGTGCGTGCCGGCGAACTGATGGACGGGTTTCATACCGGGACCACCAAGTTCGTGCCTCAGGATCTGTTGTTCGATGGTTTCGGCGACACCATCGGGCGGCGCTGCTATCCGCTGGTGCTGGCGATGGCGGCCGCCGTTGCCCAGGGCGACGCGGCCATCACCACGTTGCGCGAACGTTTTTTCATGAGCGTCGTGGCGCCTGAACAGAGCGATTCGCACACGTTCGTGCAGGCCATTCATGAGCTGCACAGTGTGCAAGAGCACGATGTCGGCAGCGTGCTGGCGCGCTCCACCGTCAGGCAGGTGGTGGATTTGCTGGCGTCGCGCACCAGCACCTGCACGTTGCTGCTCAACTCCGACAACCATTCGATGCTGGTCGCTCGAACCTGGGACGGTGAGCACAGCACGTATCACTTCTACGATCCGAACCTGGGGATCATCGGGTTCAGCAATTCCGAAGACATGCACAGCGCGCTCAAAGGATTTTTCGAAGAGCGCGGCATGGCGGTTTTTTATGGCGCTTATGGCGAGCCGACTCAGCCGAGCTTCGATCTGATCGAATTGCAAGGTGCGCAGATTGCGAAAATCCAACTGTCCTCCGGCGTTCTCATCGAACAGGTGCTGCTGCCCGGTAACCTGGAGGGAATCCCCGCCGCCGATGTGCGCAATCGGCTGGCCAGCGCCCGAGGCGAATCGTTGTTGCACAACCCGAAACTGGGCAAGAGCCTGATGTCGCTCGACAGCCACTGGTGGGGCGAACAGATTACCCGGGCGAGCAACGACCTGCTGACTGCAAATGGGCTGACGCCCGACTTTATTCCGGTATTTGAAACCCTCGAGATCGCTCCCGACGGCGGCTACCACCTGACGTTGATCAAACCGCAAAAACCCGGAGTCGCCGAGCAAACGGTCCAGGTCAGCACCGACGATCCGCGCTTTCTGCGGATCAAAAACCACCTGACCGAACTGTTCGAAAAATTGACTGCGCGGCGCCTCAGTCCGCTCGACCCGACCGGTGCCGGGGCGGTGCACACGCTCAACGCCGGGTTTGCCATTCAGGCCTTGATGAACGCCTTGCGCGGTCGCGAGGGCGAAGCACGCAGTTTGACCCTGGCGGTGCGCCTGCATGCTTACGTCAACTACGCGCAATTGCTCCACGGTCTGGTCAGCGACATGGCCGGCATCGTCAATCTGGTACGCCAGGGATTGGCGCAAGAACGGCTGATTGCGCAAACCAGTTCGACGGCAGTCGGCGAAGCCTTCGGGCATGTGGCGGGTGAAGGCGTCGGCACGGTATTGGGGCTGGTCAATGTCGGGTTCGATATTTACCAGTTGAGCGAATCGGACAACGACGCCGACGTCGCGCGATTCGGCACGCAACTGGCCTTCGACTCGGCGAGTGTGGTGCTTGGCGCAGCGGCCATGGGCGCAGGGTTGGCGTCGGCAGCCACGGCGGCAGCGTTTCTCGGCGGCGCGTCAGTGATCATTGGTGGCCTGGCGGTGGGTATCGGGGCGTTGGCCGAAGGCTTTTCCCAAGTGGCCGAGAGGTCGAAGCAGGTCGGGATATTTTTCCACGAACTGGACCAGGCCTATCGTGGCCCCGCTTTCACTTGGAACACGCACCAGAATGCCTGGCAGGCGCACCCCCGGCTGATGATCAAAGGCATCAACTTGCGTGATAGCCGGGTGTTCTACGACAGTCAGCGACTGTTTCCGTTGCGCGATCATTTTGGCGTGCCGGATTACGACGTGGATTACCAGCGAGCGATCAATGTGCGGCAAAGCCTGGGGCTACCGGGAACGAGCAACTTCGCGCCTGCGCCTGACGAGGTGATTATCCTGCCGTGCACACCGCAAACGTTTTACGGCTACGACTATCACTCGCTACCCTTCGCGCTGCAGCGCCATGACCTCGGTTTTGATGTCGCCCGTCGTCTGGAGAAGAAAAACGCGCAGGGCGAATGGCAATTTCTCTTCGCGTTTTATTCGTTCCCGGGCGAATACATTGTTCAGGCGATCCATCCGGTATTTCAGCCCGACAGCCCGACAGTCATTCAAGTGGTGCTCGACGATGTGCCGCGCACACTGGTGGTGCCGATGCTGCTCAAGAGCTGGCAGGGGCAGATCGTTTATGAAATTGAAGCAGGTGATGCAGCGGGCCGGTTGATGCTCAATCAAGGCGTCAACGTGATGCTCAAATCGCAGTTGCCGAAAACCTTGCACTGGACACTGCTGGCGCCGTGGGCGACGGAAAGCGACGTGCAATTGCTCCCCGGCGCAGCGTTGAAAATTGGCGACGTGACTATCAGCTACAGCGGCAAAGCGCTCTTCGACTTCACTTTGCACCTGGCGGGCAACACCAGGTTTATCGTCGATCCGCGCCGCAAAGTGCTGATCCTTCAAGAGGCCGCCGAGCAGCCGGGCACGTCGGCACTCGCACTGCAAAAGCACTTCAAGGAATTGGCCCGCGAACATCGGCTGGAGCTGCCGTTTACCCCTGTGCACGAGTTTCTGGTGCCATTCGATGACCCGGCAGAGGAGCGCTTTACCACGGCCTATTACGATTCGGGCGAAGAGCGCTTTTTGTACATTCAGGACGACGATGCGTTGGTCCCGGAAAACCCGGTATTGGGCGCCGTGGTCGATGGCTCGGCCTATTTCTACCATCCGCAGGGTGTCGAGATTTACCAGACCGACGTGGTCAGCGGCCTGATCATCCATCGCTATCGCCTGATGCTGCGGCCCGGCGAATCGACCGTGACGCAATGTGTTGCGGTGCCGGGCGGCGGGGTCAGGGTGGTGCAGCATTTTGCGCAAGACGGCCAAGGCTTGACCCTTGACTATTTGCTGACTGACGAAGGGGTGTTCCTGACCTCGCTGACGCGCGAAGTCGATCACACGCTCGAAGATATCCTCGGGCAAGCGCCATTGCTGGCTGACTGGAAATCCTTGCTGGGCGATTACGTTGCATGGCCGAACGTGCGTTCTGAATATCGTTTCGAAACATCAATCTGGCAATTGGCGGTGTTCGTTTCGATTCACTGGAAACCGGACGCGAACAGTTCCGACATGAGCTGGGTGCGCAGCAGCGATGGCCTGATTATTCGACCAATGCCGCCGCGTGGGCATGCGCGCGGCTGGGGGGATTCGGACAAGGATAAGAACCAGTCGAACCTGCTGGCGCCGGGCGGGGCCGAGGGCAATGTGTTTGCCGTCTATACCCGTGACAGTCCGCGCCTGTGCGTGCAGCGCTGCGTGATTGTTGAAGAACAGGTTGCGGTGTCGATCGAATGGAAAACCGTGGCAGACCTGAAAAACGTGGTCGCGACCGAAGAGGGTTGCCTGGCCCTGACCGATAAAGGCCTGCTCTACGAGCTGACGGCGCAGGGCGAATTGCAACTGGCAGGGGTGAACGAAGTCTGGTTCAAGGAGCGCCCGCAATGGTGGGCGCAGCTGCCGGCGCTGGTGGCCGAAGCGCCTTTGAGCACGCTGACGCTGATCGGCTTGAGCAATGCCAGCGGCGATGCGCGGTTGTGCGCCTGGTATGTCGAAGGGCGCTTGCTGTTGGCGGATCTGGGCGGCGGCACGGCGGTGCGCTTGCTCGGGATTACCCCGGATAATGCCGCCGTGTGGTTGTTTGATGTCAGCCGTGGGCAGATTTGTCGGCAGGCATTTTTGCCCGAAGCGACATTGGCGGTGGCCTTTGGTGATGGTTCGCGATTGTTGGCGGCTGACGCGTTGCCGGTAGCGCAACCGCTGTGGACCGAATGGTTGTTCAGCGACGTCAAACGCTCGGGCGCCGGCCTGCTCGCCACGACCGTGGAAGGTTTGCAGATGCAACTCAACCACCAGGAGCCAGCGTTGCTGGTGGGCGTTGACCGTCAATGGGCGCGCGAACACGCCGCTGCGTTGGCCGAGCATCTGAAGGCGCTGGCGGCTGACTCGTCGCGATGCGCGCCGTTGCTGACGGTGGCGAGCGCGGGTGGCCAGCAATGGTTTGTCACAGGCACTGCACGCTTGTTTGCAGCCGCCAGCCTGGCCCATCCCGAAGTGACCGTTGCGGTGGGTACCCAACAGCAGAATAACGTGCTGTTGTTTGATGCTGCCGACGGATTGCTGCGCCGTTATCCGCTGCACGATGTGCTCGGGCCGCTCAGCTATCTCCAACGCGACGCCGAACTGCTGACGGTGGGCAGTGCGCAGGCGCTGGATGATCTGCTGCCGCTGATTCCCGATGATGTCAGCACGCTGATTCTGCGTTTGAGTGGCGAAGGCACGGTTTGCCAATTGTCGCAGGACGTCTGGCGTCGCCTCGAGTCGGTGATCATCGATTGCCGGCCGCCTCTGGGCAGCCCTGTGCCTGCACCGGTCAGGCTGGAATGGGCATTCCTTGCGCCGGAGCAATTGATTGTCAGCCTGGTAGATGAACACCTGGTGGTGCTTGATCCTGACACATGCCACAGCCTGATCTTCCGTCAGGTAAATGCGACAGATGTCGCGTTACGCGGGGAAGTGTTGCTGGCGATTCCAGGATATCAGTCATTTGCCATATCGACTTTAGTGAAGGTCTTTTTAGAACAAGGCCTACCGGCCTTTGCACTGCTGACAGCGTTACTACCTGCCGTGAAAGTTAAAACATTAGAAAGTCAACTCTGACTTTTTCTGGGAAAGGCACCCACTTCAATGAATGGATTTGAGGGGGGTGCTATTTTTATTAAGGATGATGAAGTGAGCGAAATGAGTAATAAAAATACAACTTTTAATGATCTGTTTGATCGTAGTGAGTTGGTGGCTGCATTACAGGGGCTTGATAACGATGAGTTGCACAATGCTGCGTTACGTTATTATGACGGTGCCGCTTCGGTAGCCATTTCCGGGGAACAATTAACGGCAGTGGCTCTGCTCAAGGATGTCATGGAGCTAGTTCCATCGGTTAATCCGAGCGCCGAGCTGCAGAAAGTTAAATCCAGTTTGGCGGATTATCATCAACGCTTGTCGACGACTGTGAATTTATTGGGTGCTTATAAAACCGTGCCCAAGAAAATGCATTTTGTCTGGGTCGGTGGTGCGGCGTTTGGTGATAATCAGCGAGATTACTTCAATATCTGGAAAACAGTACTGGGTAAGGATGGCTACACCCTAAACATTCATTATGATCCCGACGCGTTGATGGCTTTTGATACTAATCGTATCCTGACCCAGGCTGCCAAGGCCGACGCGATGCTGGCGGGAGGGGCGGCATTGACTGAAACAGTCCATGAATCTGCGGCCGGGCGAAATGTCTCCGAGTTGACTGGCCTTATCGAGGCTCGCCTGGTGGTATTGAAACAGCAAATGTTTGAGCACATTCAGGCTGCCCGACAACGTGGGCAAAGCGCCGATGCGGCGCGAATTGACCTCTTGGTGGATGCCTATGGCCAAGACCGCGCCGTGTTGCTGGCCTCAAAGCAGCGCTACCTTGAAAGTCATCTGGCCATGGCCGGCAAAAACGTACTGTTGCGAGATGTTCGCGCGGAGTTTGGATCGCATGTGCTGTGGGACGTCTACGATCGGGAAATTGCCTTTCGCGGCAATTTTGCCGGGGCTTCGGATGTCATACGTCTAATGGCATTGGAGCCCGAAGGTGGTCGCTACAGTGACTTGGACTACCTGCCGGCACTGGTTGCTGAAATGGCGGGGGTGAACATCAGTGAATACACTTTCGAACAACGCCTGGGGACGTTGCAACTGCTGCTCAATCATAACCCTGACTTTATGCCGGGGCGTGACAGAAATCGCTATAGAAGTTATCTGGATGATATTCCGGCAGAGCACAGATCAGCCCTGGAAGACTATGCAAAAAGCCACCCGTCAATAGTTGATGTATTCGTGCCGGCAGCGGAAGTGCAGATTCCGGTCGATGGCCTGATGTTGGGGCGAGGCTACGATACGCCTGGATCGGTGATGAACGCTTACATGTTGGCGCATCCGGAATCTGGCATGGTCAAGGCCTCCTTGAATCTGATAAGGCTGGCGTATGACGCGATATTTGAAATCGAGAAAAGTCTTGCCGAAAAGGGGGCACTATGGAGTGGAGACTCGGTAGCAGATGTTGCGTCGGATATTGTAAACCGACAGATTGAAGGCAGTCCGTATCGTGATTTCCTAACTCAGGCATACAGTGCAAAGTTGGTAAAGGCCATTGTTTATTACCATTTGGATGGTGTTCACCCAGAGGCCAATGGAACCGTTACGTTGAGTGGGCCGGGTGCAGTTATGTTCGGTAGGGATGTATTCGCGCAAGTCCAGGGCTTGTTAGAAGGTACAATCGATCTGGAAAACAGGCTGCGACTTGATGGCGGCTACAATCGAGCGACCGAAGAGGAGACCATCAGCGGATGGGTGGAACAGGAAAGAGGATTCGTAGCCTGGCTGGAGAAGGAGCGGGCGAACTGGCTTGAAGGCAGATACAAGGCCCGCTACGCCGGACAAATGAGCGAGTTGCTCAAACCGCAAACACTGACTTTCAAGCAAGGCTGGCCAGTCATCGAAGGCCGGCCCGTTATGCTGAACTCGATTTTGCAGCGAATGCTGAGTCACTTGGGCGAGCCTTTCCTGCGCGCAATGAACCAGCAACTGAGCGGAGATGTGACGTTCGACAAGCCTCTGAATTTG
The DNA here is from genome assembly GCF_900105155.1 of Pseudomonas prosekii. NCBI lineage: Bacteria > Pseudomonadati > Pseudomonadota > Gammaproteobacteria > Pseudomonadales > Pseudomonadaceae > Pseudomonas > Pseudomonas prosekii. The sequence continues at coordinate 2,054,919 of NZ_LT629762.1, read as the reverse complement.
AGTTTCGATGAGCGTCAGCGGATCCTCGCGCAGGGCAGCAGCACCCCGCCGGTATCCATCGGCTTCGAACCTGCCGGTAATTTCAATGAATTGATTTCGCGCATCGGCCACGGTTCGCTACCACTGGAACAACTGAGCCCGGCGCATCGAGTGTACCTGGGTGGTCTGTTTGGTGCCGTTACACTGGACGAGGCCGGTTTCGGCCGCGCTTGGCAGCAAACGCTTGAATTGGCAAAGAACACCGCCGATCACGGTCTCGCACAACGCTACATCGCCATCGAACAGACGCTGCTGAGCCAGAACAATCCGGCCTTTACCGCCGGGCTCTCCGAAGGGCTGGCGACCTTCAATGTCGGCGCGCAAGATTCCAGGACGCTTAAAACGCTAGCCTTCGCGCAACCGCTCACTCTGCGCCAGTGGGGCGAGCATATTGCCCGAATTCGGATCCAGGCCGACCACGAACTGCGCACCAACATCTTCGACCGCAGTGCCACCGTGCTGGAAACCTTCATCACGGCGGGAGCGTCCACCGCCAAGCTCATGCCGCAGGGCTTGTTGATCCGCGGTGAAGGCGATCCGGGCAGGCATTGTTTTCCACTGGTGCTGGCCATGGCCGCTGCCTTGGCGAAAGGCCCATCGGCCGTCGACACACTCAGCGGTCGTCTGGCCAATGCCAATCTGGAACGCGGCGCCAGTGCCACCCACGCCCTGTTGCGTGTCCTGGATGAGCTGCGCAGCGTACCGATGGCTGAATCCGGCACCGTGTTGGGCGCATCCCGACTGGACCAGACCCTGCGCACACTGGAAGGAAAAACCGCCACCACTACCTTGATGCTCAACAGCGAAAGCCATTCGCTGCTACTGGCCAAAGTGGTGAGCGGCGACGCGAGCAGCTATCGCTTCTATGACCCCAACTTCGGTGTCTTCGGATTTGAGCAGGCCCGGGAGCTGCGTCGCGGTCTTGAACATTTCTTCAGTGACGCGCAAGTGACTCGGCTGTATGGCATCCCTTCGACGGTCGATGCCACGTTCAATGTGATCGAACTCGATGGATCACGGATCGCCGATAAAACCTTGCCGTCGAAAATCAACGTTGCCAGTTTGCTCGAATATGGGCCGGTGAGTGCTGGCGTTACGGTCGCTCCTTGGGAGCATCACGCGGCGTTGCGTGCCCGTGCATTGTCAGAGAACGCCCGTTTGGGACGTAGCCTGGGTGAGATGGATGCCCGCCATTGGGCCAAACAAATCGAGGGCAGTACGAAGCGCTTGCAAGCAGAAAACAAGTTGGGAGGTGAGTTTGTCCCGGTGTTCGAAAGTGTGCGCGAGCAATCGGGTGGCGGCTATGAAATCAGCCTGGTCAATACCAGGGACCCCAACAGTACAGTCCGGGTATCGAGCACGGATCGGATCCTGAACCGAATCAAATCTTTCCTGACAGAGACCTTCCAGACGTTATCGGTAAGGCCGTCCATTCCAGGCGTGGTGGATCCGACCAACTTCAGTGCGGTGCATTCGATCAATGCGGCGTATACCGTGCAGGCGCTGCTCATGGTGCTCAAAACCCTTGAGCAAACAGACGGTATCAACCAGGACCGCAGCCTGACCACCGCCGTGCGGATGCACGGTTATCTCAGCTATACACAATTGGCCCATGGCAACGTGATCGACGTCGTGGAACTGGTCAAACTGTTCAAGGTGGCACTCAAGGATGCCCCTCTGGTGGCCAGGGCCAGCTCGTCGGTGTTGGTCAATTCCCTTGGGCATATCGCCAGGGACGGCGTGGCCACGGTGTTGCAACTGGCGACGGTCGGCTTCGATATTTATCTTTTGGCCAATGCCAGGGACGATCTGCAGCGGGCGCAATTCGGTACGCAGTTAGCGTTTGACGCGACAGGGCTGGCGTTGTCGGTGGCCGGTATCGGCGCCGGTTTGGCCGGGGCCGGCACCGCGGCTGCATTCCTCGGCGGCGCCGGAGTGATCCTTGGCGGCTTGGCCGTGGGAGTGGGCGCATTGGTCGAAGGTTTCAATGGCACCCTGGAGCGCGGTCGGCAGATCGGAAAGTACTTGAACCGAGTCGACAGGGCTTATCGCACCGGTGGCCATTCGATCAAGGAAGGGGTGTTCTATCCCAATCCATACGCGGCCATTCGCGAGATCGATTTACGCAATAAACGCGTGACGTTCGACAGCCAGGAAATTCTCTCGGTGAAAGCCGGTTGGCTGTCCACTCCGGAGCAAGATCCCGATCGCACCAAAGCGATCAATATTCGCCAACACCTTGGTCGCCCGGAGCACGGCACGATTGCTGACCTGTCGACCTTTCAAACCCTCGTGCTGCCTTGCGTCGCCAAGACTTACTTCGGTTTCGATTACTCTGCGCTGCCGTTCGCGACCACGCGCTTCGAGCATTTTGACACCGCGCTGAAGCTTGAGTACGACGCGGCGGGCGAGCGTCAGTTCTGGTTTACGTTTTACTCGTTCCCCAGCGAGTTCATCTTGCATAACCTCTATCCGGTGGAGGTCGAAACCACGATCAACATCCGGCTGGATGAAGGGTCGCGCTCGCTGCTGGTTCCGCAGTTGAATAAACCCTTGCACGGCAAGTTGTCGTACAGCATTGAGGGGTATGGCGGCCATTGCGCGCTGACCCTGACGCCGGGCATACGTTTGATCAGCCTGTCTAACGCCAAAGGCGCCCTGCCGATAGCCTGGACGCTGCGGGCGCCGTGGCTCGGTGAGGACGCAATAGTTATAAAAACGGGACGCCTGACTGTCGGTGACATCGAAATCGAGGTGGTGGACCGCTCCGAGGTGACGGTTCAGACGGCGGAAAAAACCGTGAAGGTCGATTGGGCGAAACAGCAATTGCTGTTCGAAGAGCTGGTGCTGGAACCAGACGCCGACACCAAAACCCTTCAGGCAGAGGTAAGGGCACTGGCGCGCGACAATCGACTGGCCAGCCCGTTTACCGCCGTGCAGAACTTTCTGGTGCCCTATGGCGACCCGTACGCGCCACAACGCACGACCGCCTATTACGAGCAAGGTCGCGACCGGTTCATTTACTCGCGTGACCTGCCTGTGGCGCTCGCTGGCCAGGCGCGTCTGGGCGCGGTCATCGATCAGGTCGCCTACTTTTATGCGCCGCAGGAAGCGCTCATCTGGCAAGTTGACGTGGTCACCGGATCCATCAACCGTTTCTACCGTCTGATGGATCCGGTGCCAGGTTCCAGCATTGCGGTATTCCAGGACCTCGGGCAAGGAATGATCCGTATCGTTCAGCAAGTGACGCAGCGCAACGGGCGAGAAGTCGAAGTCATTTATCTGCTGGGCGAGAACGAAGTCAGGCTGGTGGCGACTGCCGGACAGCTCACCGAACGCCAACAGAGCCTGATGCTCAAGGCTAACCTGGGGCCATGGTCGAATTTTTTCTGGGACTACGAGTTGCTGGTCAAGCGTTCGAAACTTGAGCCGCTGACTCACGTACCGGTCGTTGATTATCAACCTGCGGCGTTTACCTCGATTACCCGTTTGACCGAAGGCAAAAAGGACCCTGTCAGCACGTGGGTTCGCGCCAGCGATGGCTTGCTGATTCGCCCGAATGGTTTGCCAGCCGAAGGGCCTGGCGGAGTGGTTATGCCTTTGCTATTGACTCCGGCCACGAGTACCGGCGACACCTTCCTGTTCTATGACAAGCCCAATCAGCGCCTCTACCGGCAAAAAATCGACTCGAGTGCCACTGGCAACAGCGTTCAGATTGAAGCCGTCAAGTTGTTAAATGTAGTGGATGTCATCGCAAACGAAGGGCGCTATGTTGCAGTGACCAAGGACGGACTGTATTTCGATATCAGCGATCAAGGAGAGGTACAGCTGGCCGGACTGACCGAAGACTGGTTACAGAACGAAAAAGGACCACTGGGCATCGGTTTTCAATGGTGGAAGCAGGTCGAAGCGCTTGCGCAGGAACACCAGGCCGTAAACTTTACGATTCTGGGCCTGGATAGCTTCGCCGGGGATCGGAAACTATGCGCCTGGTATGTCGGTGGACGTCTGCTGATTTGCGACATGGGGGCCGGCAAAGTGGTGCGCCTATTGGCGTTGACTCCCGATAAAGAGGCCGCGTGGCTCCTGGATGTGTCCGCCGGACAGGTTTACCGTCAGGCATTCCTTGCGCCAGAAACGCTCGCCGACGCTTTTGGCAACGACTTGCAACTGCTGCGCGCGGATCAGTTGCCGGCGCCGCACAAGGAATGGGCCGAGTGGTCGTTCGTTCAGGTCTCTGCCCATGGTGCAGGATTGCTTGGCCGCACGGTCGACGGTCTGGAAGTGGAAATGCTTGTGGGTGAGCCCGCCAGGATCGTCGGGGTCACGGCGCAATGGCTCAAGACACAGGGCAGTTCCAATCCTTACGACGAGCATATCGGGGCAGTGCTGAAAGCGTTGACCGCCAGGCACCGCCACGCGCCGTTCATTCAGATCGGTGGCAACCGTGGATATCACTGGTACGTCAGCAGCATTGATCGCGTGCTCGGTGAATCGAACACCCAACTGGAAACCCGCATGCTCGGCGTGCGCGAGGCAAAGACTGCCTTGCTTCATGAAATTCCAACCCGCCTGAGCTACAGCACCTCGAGAGACGTCTGGCTGGAAAACAGTGTGGCGCAGCGAGAGGCTGAGGTGTTGAGCCTGCAATGGCAGGGCACGCTGAATGATCTGACGCCGCTGATTCCCGATGATGTCAGCACGCTGATTCTGAGTTTGAGTGGCGAAGGCACGGTTTGCCGATTGTCGCAGGAGGTCTGGCGTCGCCTCGAGTCGGTGATCATTGATTGCCGACCTGCGCTGGGGAGCTCGGCGTCCGCTGCGGCGAAGCTCGAATGGAAGCTGGATACGCCTGCGGGGTTGATCATCAATCTGGTGGACGAACACGTGGTCATCCTCGATCCCGATACCGGTCACAGCCTGATCCTGCGCGAAGCCAATGCCACCGATGTGACGCTGCGCGGGGACATAGTGCTGGCCATCAGTGGTTATCAGCCTTTCACTGTTGCTTCAATGGTCACGCTGCTGGCGGACCGGCCAAATGTCAGTGGTGGGGAATTGCTGAATGCGCTAATTGCCTGACAAGCGAAAGTAACAGCGCTGCCGGCCTGAGTTATAACTTCTGCCCCTTCACAGCGGTTGCGTGTGAAGGGGCTTTTTATTGTGCGTTATCCCGTGGCGCGCTTTCTTCTCAGGGCAAAACGTTGCATGACTTTTTCACGAAGTTTTTTCGCCATCAACTCCCGCCGGGTGGCAAGTATCGCGCGATCAAGTTTCAGAAAAGCGCTTTGCTGGACCAGTACGGCGGTTTGTTGTTCCCATGGCCAAAACATAAAGTTGCTCTTTTTTGTGCCGGCATCCAACGACAGGTTGAACACCGCGATGTTCAAGTTGCCAGCGCCGTCATAACGTGCGGGCACTACTTGGAAGCGCTGACCTTCAAGACTTTCCTTGTCCAGCGAATAGACGGCGGGAGTGTCAGACTTGAACGCGCCAAGGGTGTCGATCATGGCATTGCCCTGGCGCGGGTCATTGATCGCTTGTGCCTTGCGCACCAGAAAATCCGCCACGCTCCCGGAGATGTCCGAGCGCGTGCGGGTGGTGATGGCGCCCTCGTGCAGCGACCAACCGAGGAACATCAGCGTGCGCACGTACTCTTCCAGCCAGCCTTGTGCGTTGGCAAAACGGTAGTGTGCAAGGTCTGCCGATTGAGTGGCGATATGGGTGGAGTCAGTCAAATCATCGAAGTCTTGAAGCGTGAGTTCGCCGATACATGAAATAAGGTTAGGGCCCGTCACCAGTCCGGACGGTAGTTCAATAGTCATAAGTCATTCCTGAAGCGTAAGTGCAGTGGATAGCGTTGACAGAACATTACTGTTGTCAGTGAAACTCAAAGCTTACAGGGGCAGATACAAAGCGCGGATAAAGAGTGCAAGTTAAAATCAGTCTTGATATGTAGGTCTTTATTGATCGAGATTGTCTGTTGAGTACATATAAGGAATTCAATTATGGTTAGTCTGATTGCGCGCGGTTGAGTTAGTTTTGTTGGGTGCCCAAGAGGCCGTTACTTAATTTTGAATGGAAGTTTTGATATGTTGAATATGGACATCATGGAAAGCACAGCGAATGTTGAAGTTTGTACTGATCGGGTGCTGGCACGCATCCGTAATCGTAAAGCATCGCTGCCGCCAATGCCCCGCGCCCGGAGCCTTGCAGTCACTTCCGAAGCCAAGCCGAGCAAAGAACTGAATGCGGTCGTGCTGGCAAATACCCTGGTGGGTTATGGCGATAATATTTCGCTGGATAACATGGCGATTATCGAAAACATGATCAAGTTTTCGAAGTTGGAAGCGACTTTTGAAGTGCCGGGTGATGATCCTAAAGCGTGGTACATGGCGTTTTTGACCTGCATGGACCAATCGGGCTGTTTCGTCGCCGATATGGGTTACAACGCTTACCAACAGAGTTCGATGCAGTTGACGATGGAGAACGTTGTTGTCGATATCGTCCAGGCCGGCGTTGCTGCCGCGCGGACCGCCATCCCCGGGGCCGCCGTGTTGAGCGCAATTGCTGACACCACCCTGGATTCTTTGAAAAAAACTCCTGACGCCATCAACCTGTTCAACCGTGAAGTGACCAGGAGTCAAGGCGTCCGGCTGGCGATCATGCCGTGCGACCAACTGCGTAACGGCGTTATCCTGACTTCGTTGTCGTCGATCGACAGCCTCGGTGGCAGCAAGGAAACCAGCCCGCTGTTCTTCGATTGGAAAACCGCCGGCCGCGATTTCTTTCAGGGCAGCACTTACATCACGTTCAACCCGACGCGTTATGCGCCACTCAAAGCTGAACTGGAAGAGTATCTGGGCCAGTACTACAAGGCTGCGCTGACCAATCGCTTTCAGCGCCGCAGAAATGCAATCAGCTAAGTAACGCAAAGTAATAAACAACAAGGCTGAAGGTTAATAACCTTCAGCCTTTGCGCTTTTACGGGACCAGATAACCTCTGACGCCGGTAAAGATAATCTGCGCCGCCAGCGCACACACGAACAACCCCATCAGGCGGCTGACAATCTGCAAACCCTGATCACCGAGAATTCGCTCGATGCGGTTGGACATGTAAAGCACCACACCGACGGTAAGGCTAGCCAGCGCGATACTCAGAATGGCCGTGAGTTTGTCGTCCCAATGCGGCTGGCTCACGCCCATCACCAGCAGCGCACCGATGGTGCCGGGGCCGACCGTCAGCGGGATGGTCAGCGGCACGATGGTCACGTCTTGCTGCACATTGTCGGTCTGCACCGCCGACTTGCCTTGCGCCATGCCCAGCGCCGAGATGAACAGCACGCTGCCGGCGCCGATGCGGAAGGCGTCCACGGTGATGCCGAACACACTGAAAATCACCCGCCCGAACAGGTACAGCAGAACGCTGGATACCAGGGTCGCCGTCGCGACTTTCCAGGCCAGGCGTCGTTGTTCCTTGCGCGAATAACCGCGAGTCAGGCTGATGAAGCAGGACAACACGAAGAACGGGCTATAGAGCACCAGCATCTTCAGGTAAACACTGAACAACACATGGAGCATGGGGACGGGCTCACTGGCGGGGGAAGTCGAGGCGCAGTCTATCAGGCGCTGTGGCGCCTGTCGGCTCAGGAGGTTTGCGGGCTCACGCGGCTCTGCTGATCACGCTGCGCAACCCAGTGTTCGATCAGTTCGCGCAGTTGCGACAACTCCACCGGTTTGGCCATGTGCCCGTCCATGCCGGCCTGGCGCGCGCGCTCCTTGTGCTCGGCGAGGATGTGCGCGGTCAGCGCCACCACTGGTGTGCGGATCCGCTGGTTGCCGACTTCCCACGCACGCAATTGCTGGGTCGCGGAGAAACCGTCGAGGATCGGCATTTCGCAGTCCATCAGCACCAGGTCGTAACGCTGCGCTTTCATCGCTTGCAGGGCTTCTTCGCCATTGCTCGCGGTGTCCGGTTGCAGGTTGAGCTTGCCGAGCATGCCGCGAATCACCTTGGTCGAGATGCTGTTGTCTTCAGCCACCAGAATGCGGAAGTCGCTGGGCACCTTGACCGGCAGGGTCGGGCCGCTGGGCAGGTTAGGCGACACGGCGAGGCCTTTGTTGCGCTGGGTCAACTCGTCCGCGAGGGTGGTCTTGAGCGTGTAGCCGGCTACCGGTTTGGCGAGAATGCGTTTGATCCCCGAGTTGCGCGCGATGATCTTGCTCGGCGCATTGCTGATGCCCGTGAGCATGATCAGCAGGATGTCGTGGTTCAGGCTCGGGTCTTCCTTGATCTTCGCCGCCAGTTGCATGCCGGTCATGCCGGGCATGTTCTGATCGAGCAAGACCACGTCGAAGTAATCGCGCAGGTGCGCCTTGGTGCGCAGCAGCGCCAGCGCTTCTTTGCCGGACGGCACCGCGCTGACGTTGAGGCCCCAGGCGCTGCACTGCTGCACCAGCACTTTGCGGCAAGTGTCGTTGTCGTCGACCACCAGCACGCGCGCGCCTTGCAGCGGGCTGTCGAGATCGGAAGTCGGGTGTTCGAGGCGATCCGGATCCAGCGGCAAAGTCAGCCACAAGGTGCTGCCCTGGGTGGTGCCGCTCTTGATGCCGAACTCGCCTTGCATCAGGCGAATCAGCTGACGGGCGATCACCAGCCCCAGATTGCCGCCCAGACGGGTGGCCGACAGGAAGTTTTTGCTGTGCAGTTCGGCGTGCATCAGCGCATCGCGTTCTTCGGCATCCATCGGCAAACCGCTGTCCTGCACGGCAATGCGCAAACGCGGTTTGGCGCTGCGGTCGTCGAGCGCGACGACGATCAGGATTTCGCCCTCGTCGGTTTTCTTCAGCGCGTTTTCCAGCAGGCTCAGCAGCGTCTGGCGCAGGCGCGTCGGGTCGCCGCTGATGACGCGGGGCACTTGCGGCTGAATGAAACTGATCAGTTCGACGTTCTGCTGTTCAGCCTTGGCGCGGAAAATACTCAGACAATCTTCGATCAACGCATTCAGGTCGAATTGCACGTCGTCGAGTTCGATCTGCCCGGATTCGAGCTTGGAGATGTCGAGAATCTCGTTGATCAGGGTCAGCAGTTCGTTGCCGGCGCTGTGGATCGTCTGCACGTAATCACGCTGCTTGACCGACAGCGGCGTGCCCAGCAACAGCTCGGTCATGCCCAGCACGCCATTCATGGGTGTGCGGATTTCGTGGCTGATTTTCGCGAGGAATTCGGCTTTGGCGTTGATCTCGGCGTTGCTCGCCGCCAGGTCACGGCTGACGCTGAAGCGATCTTCGGTGATGCTGCGATGGCGTTCGAACAGCGCCACGCTCATCAGCAAACCGCTGACGCAGATGAACACCAGCAGAATGATGATCAGGCCTTGCGGCGGCACCAGCGTCAGCCCCAGCAGCGCCGGAAGGATGATCAGCGCGCCAATGTTGAACACCACCATGCCGGCGACAAACAGCCGCGCCGGGCGATAGCCTTTTTGCCAGTGATAAGCGCCGACAAACAACATGCTCAGGCCGGCGAGCGCGACCAGCAGGTACGTAATGATGTTCAGCGGCAAGGTGTTGACGAACAGCAGCAGCAACCCGCAGACCACGGTGAACAGAATGTCGCCCAGCAGCAATTTGTTCAGCGGATGCGGGCCGAGCGGCGAAAAGAACCGATAGGCGAACATCAACCCGCACGGCGCGGTCAGCAACAACGCAAGGTAGGCGCCCGGCGTCTGGATCGCGTGCCAGTTCGGCAGCCACGGTCCGGCGAGGTTGAGCAGCAGGATCACGCTGAGCATCAGCAGGCATTCGCACGCCGCCAGCCATAAACTGCTGCGCGAACGGGTGTAAGCGAAGCGCACAAGGTTGTGCAGGATCAGCATGCCGATGCAGCCGAACAGCAGGCCGTAGATCAGCGTGAGGTTCTGATTGGCCGCGGTGTTTACCGCAGCTTGCAGGGTGATGTACGGCCGCAATTGATGTTGCGAAACCAGGCGCACGTACACATCGAGCGGTTTGTCGGCTTGCGGCAGCGGCAACATGAAGTCACTGCTCGGCAATGGCCGATTGGCTTGCGGTTGCTGGGTGCCGGTGTTGAGTTGCTCGACCAGCGTATCGCCGTCCAGCACATACAGATTGAGGTGCGACAAGTCGGGAGCGAACACGCGCAGCAATTGCTCGTGTTTGCCCGGCGCCAGTTTGAAGCGCAGCCATAACGCGCCGTCGGGCTCGGCCGCGGTGAGGCGGTCAAGTTCGATCGGGCTGAATTGATTGGTGTAGCGAGCGGAACGGATATCGCTGAGCGCCAGGTCGCCCTGTTCGTCGAGCAATACCGACCAGGCACTGCCTTGCGCGGCCTGGGCCGGAAGCATGCAGAGCAAGGTCAACAGAGTGACGGTAAGACCTATGGCAATCCTGAGCCAGCGCACGGCGAAATCCCTTCGTAGGTTGATGCCAGATTATTACTATGCGCGGCCCCGGAATAGTCCGGCAAGGGCCTCAAGCCCTTGCCTGGCCGAATGGCTGGCTTATTCCTGAGTTTCGCCACGCTCGCGGGCAATGGCGCGGTAGCCAATGTCCTTGCGATAGAAGCTGCCTTCCCAGTCGATCTTCGCCGCCAATTTGTACGCCTGCTGCTGCGCCGCATCAACGCTGGCGCCCATCGCCGTGGCGCAGAGCACCCGACCACCGGCCGTTACCACTTGACCATCCTTGAGCGCAGTGCCGGCGTGGAAGACTTTACCTTCCAGTTGCGCCGCTGCGTCCAGACCGTTGATCGCCACGCCTTTAGCGTAGTCGCCCGGATAGCCGCCTGCCGCCAGAACGATGCCGACGCTCGGGCGCGGATCCCATTGCGCTTCGACTTTGTCCAGGGCTTGCGCCAGGGCAGCTTCGACCAACAACACCAGGCTCGACTGCAAGCGCAGCATCACCGGTTGGGTCTCAGGGTCGCCGAAACGGCAGTTGAACTCGATAACTTTTGGGTTACCGGCTTTGTCGATCATCAGCCCAGCGTAGAGGAAACCGGTGTAGACGTTGCCTTCATCGGCCATGCCGCGCACGGTTGGCCAGATCACCAGGTCCATGACGCGCTGGTGCACGTCGGCGGTGACCACCGGGGCAGGGGAGTAGGCGCCCATGCCGCCGGTGTTCGGACCGGTATCGCCGTCGCCGACGCGTTTATGGTCCTGGCTGGTGGCCATCGGCAAGACGTTCTTGCCGTCGACCATGACGATGAAGCTGGCTTCTTCGCCATCGAGGAATTCTTCGATGACCACGCGCGAACCGGCGTCGCCGAAAGCGTTGCCGGCGAGCATGTCGCGCACGGCGTCTTCGGCTTCGGCCAAGGTCATGGCGACGATCACGCCTTTACCGGCGGCCAGGCCATCGGCCTTGATCACGATCGGTGCGCCTTTTTCGCGCAGGTAAGCCAGGGCCGGCTCGATTTCGGTGAAGTTCTGGTAATCGGCGGTCGGGATCTTGTGGCGCGCCAGGAAATCCTTGGTGAACGCTTTCGAGCCTTCCAGCTGCGCAGCGCCAGCGGTCGGACCGAAGCAATCGAGGCCGCGCGAGCGGAACAGATCGACCACGCCGGCGACCAGTGGCACTTCCGGGCCAACGATGGTCAGGGAAACGTTTTTCTCGGCGAAATCGGCCAGTTGCTCAAGCGCCAGCACGTCGATGGCGACGTTTTCGCACTTGGCTTCAATGGCGGTGCCGGCGTTGCCCGGAGCAACAAAAACTTTCTGCACACGCGGATCCTTAGCCACTTTCCAGGCCAGTGCGTGTTCACGGCCACCGCTGCCAATGATCAAAACATTCATTTCAAAAAACCTCGGTTGATTCTGGGAAGCAGCACTGGAGCTGCTTTTCTGTGGGAGCGAGCTTGCTCGCGATGGCGGCGGCACATCCAGCATCAATGTGTCTCAACAGGCGCTATCGCGAGCAAGCTCGCTCCCACAGGGGATCGGTGTATCAGTGACGGAAGTGGCGCATGCCGGTGAATACCATGGCGATGCCGGCTTCATCAGCCGCAGCAATCACCTCGGCATCACGCATCGAACCACCTGGCTGGATCACCGCAGTGATGCCGACCTTGGCCGCATTGTCCAGACCGTCGCGGAACGGGAAGAACGCGTCAGAGGCCATCACCGAACCGGCGACCTGCAAACCAGCGTGTTCAGCCTTGATCGCGGCAATCCGCGCCGAGTTCACGCGGCTCATCTGGCCCGCGCCGACACCGATGGTCTGGCGATTTTTCGCGTAGACAATGGCGTTGGATTTAACGTACTTGGCGACTTTCCAGGCAAAGATCAGGTCGTTGATCTCTTGCTCGGTCGGGGCGCGTTTGGTCACGACTTTCAGGTCTTCGCTGCCGATCATGCCGATGTCGCGGCTCTGCACCAGCAAACCGCCATTCACGCGTTTGTAGTCCCACGCAGCGGCGCGGTCAGCCGACCACTCGCCGCAGGACAGCAGGCGCACGTTGGCTTTCGCCGCGACGATGGCGCGGGCTTCTGCGCTGACGGATGGGGCGATGATCACTTCGACGAACTGGCGCTCGACGATGGCTTTGGCGGTTTCAGCGTCCAGCTCGCGGTTGAACGCGATGATGCCGCCGAACGCCGATTCGGTGTCGGTGGCGTAAGCCAGTTCGTAGGCCTGACGGATGCCGCCCTCGGCGTCCGGGCTCACCGCCACACCGCACGGGTTGGCGTGCTTGACGATCACGCAGGCTGGTTTGACGAAGCTCTTCACACACTCCAGCGCGGCGTCGGTGTCAGCCACGTTGTTGTACGACAGCTCTTTGCCTTGCAGTTGGGTCGCGGTGGCGATGCCGACTTCGGCAGGCTTGGTTTCCACGTAGAACGCCGCGCTCTGGTGCGGGTTCTCGCCGTAGCGCATTTCCTGAGCCTTGACGAATTGGCTGTTGAACGTACGCGGGAACTCGCTGCGACCTTCGGTGCTGAGGGTTTCAGCGCTCTGGTTCACGGTGCCCATGTAGTTGGCGATCATGCCGTCGTAGGCGGCGGTGTGTTCGAAAGCCTTGAGCATCAGGTCGAAACGCTGCGCGTAAGTCAGGCCGCCGGCCTTCAGGCCTTCGAGCACGCTGGCGTAATCGCTGGCATTCACCACGATGGCCACGTCTTTGTGGTTTTTGGCTGCCGAGCGAACCATGGTCGGGCCGCCGATATCGATGTTTTCGATGGCGGTCGGCAGGTCGCAGCCTGGCTTGTTGATGGTGGCTTCGAACGGGTAAAGATTGACTGCAACCAGGTCGATCGGCTTGATGCCGTGCTCGTTCATGATCGCGTCGTCGATACCGCGACGACCGAGGATCCCACCGTGGATTTTCGGGTGCAGGGTCTTCACCCGACCGTCCATCATTTCTGCGAAACCGGTGTAGTCCGCGACTTCCACTGCGGCAACACCGTTGTCGCGCAGCAGCTTGAACGTTCCGCCGGTGGAGAGGATCTCGACGCCCAGAGCTTCAAGCTCCTTGGCGAACTCGAGGATCCCGGTCTTGTCGGAAACGCTGATCAAGGCGCGGCGGATCGGCAGGCGGGTAGTCTGGTCGGTCATTTCAATTTCCATCAAAAGCAAAGGAGTCAGCAAAAAAGGCGACCGGTTTTACGCGGGCGCCTTTCTGGTTTGATTGAATGCTTACAGCAAATCGTACTGCTTGAGTTTCTTGCGCAGCGTGCCTCGATTGAGTCCGAGCAGCTCGCTGGCCTTGGTCTGGTTGCCCTTGACGTAGTTCATCACGCATTCGAGCAGGGGCGCCTCGACTTCGGAGAGCACCAGGTTGTACACATCCGTGACGGCAGCGCCTTCAAGGTGGGCGAAATAATTGTGCAGCGCCTTCTCGACACTCCCGCGAAGGGTCTGACCTTCTTCGCTCGGCGTATTGAGGTGCTGTTTCAAATTCACGTTGTCGCTCACGGGTGTTGTTCCACTCACTAAAGTCTCGGTCATCATCGTCATGCGGCCACCTCGTCTCCGTCCCCTGTCAGGCTCTTGTAACGTTCGGCGAAGTAGCCCTGAACGTTGGCGCATTGTGCTTCCGTATCTTCCAAACGATTGAAGTGGGCGCGAAACTCCCTGGCGCCCGGCAAGGTTGCGAGATACCAGCCCACATGCTTGCGGGCAATCCGTACGCCCATCACGTCTCCATAGAAAACGTGCAGCGCAGCCAGATGCTCTAGCAGAATGCGTTCCACCTCGATCAATGCCAGCGCCGGGAGTTTTTCGCCGGTGCGCAGGAAGTGATCGATCTCACGAAAAATCCACGGCCGCCCCTGGGCAGCCCGGCCTATCAACAGGCCATCGGCACCGGTCGCGTCGAGCACGTACCGGGCCTTCTCGGGTGAATCAATGTCGCCGTTGGCAAATACCGGCATCGACACGGCCTGCTTGATCGCGGCAATCGTGTCGTACTCGGCTTCGCCGGTGTACAGGTCGGCACGGGTGCGGCCATGCACCGCCAGCGCCGTGATCCCGGCCTGCTCGGCGATCTTCGCCACGGTCAGGCCGTTCTTGTTGTCGCGGTCCCAACCGGTGCGGATCTTCAAGGTCACCGGCACATCAACCGCAGCCACGACGGCCTGCAGGATCTCGGTAACCAGTGTTTCGTCTTTCAGCAACGCGGAGCCGGCGGCCTTGTTGCAGACCTTCTTCGCCGGACAACCCATGTTGATATCAATAATCTGTGCGCCCAGTTCGACGTTGGCCCGGGCCGCATCCGCCAGCATCTGCGCATCGCCACCGGCGATCTGCACCGAGCGTGGCTCGGGATCACCTTCGTGAATCATGCGCATCCGCGATTTGCGGGTGTTCCACAAGCTCATGTCGCTGGTGACCATTTCCGAGACTACGAGCCCTGCGCCCAGTCGCTTGCACAGCTGACGAAAGGGCTGGTCGGTGACGCCCGCCATTGGGGCGAGGATCAAGCCGTTGTGCAATGTATATGGACCGATGCGTACCGCCGACATAGGACTTCCCTGTTGTGGGGCCGGATCATTAGAGTTCGAAAAAGGGTTGGCATGATACCCGCTCTCGATGACTGGATAAAGGCTGAATTGAACAAAATCTGAACAGTTATTTTGTTATTGCCAGCAGTTCTGTCTGGGCGGGGGCAGTCAGAAATACGACGTCAATGCGCGAGCACTGAACCGTTTCACTCGGGCGAATGGAAGCTCAGGCTGTAGTTCACCGCTTTTGGACCTGGATCGAGAATATCCAGCGCGATATGGATCGGCGTTTGCGGCGGCATTTCGGCCATGCCTTCGAGGTCGCCACTCAGGTATTCGCCGGGTTTGAAGCGACGACTGGCGATCAAGTGACCGTTGAGGTCGGCGAAGCGCAGTTCCAGCAAGGGAAATGGCTGGGAGAACGTCGCGCGGTTGTAGATGATCGCGTCCACCACCAGCGCGCCGCTGAAGTCCGGATGGCTGCGCACCACCAGATTGCTGCTTTTGACTTTGGCGATGTCGACCTTGGACGGCACCGTGCAACCAAGGGTTGGGCACAGTTGCTGGAACCACGGGCGGTATTGGTCCTGGCGGGCCATTTCGTCGAAATGGTAAGCGATGTATTGGCCGGCAAGTGCGGCGGCGGCGAGCACGATCAACGCCAGCCACAACATCCGTCGGCCCCACGGCGAGCGGCGTTTTTGCCAGCCGAGTTGCAGCGGGTCGTCGCTGAGGTCGCTCAGGGCCTCGTCACGTTCGGTCGCGGCGCTGCGTTCATGCCGTTTGCGCAAAGGCGCGATTGGCGGCAGGTCGTCGTCCGGTGCATCGGTTGCCGACAGACGCTCATGGCGCTGGGGTTTGTCCAGCGGATCATTCAGGCGCAGGTGCGACAGCTGCGGCACTTGCGGCTCGTCGTCCAGATCAACCGGTTCCAGCGAGAACGAAGGTTCGGTGCGCGAGTGCTTGCCTGGTTCTGGCGGCGTTTGCCGTTGTTCGACTTCGAGCGCTTGGGCGCGATCCGCCGCCGATTCACTGAACAGGCTGTCGGACCACGGTTCATCGTCGTGCTCGACAGAATCGCGGCGCGCACTGAGGCCGTTTTCGCGGCGCTGGCCGATGTCCTTGACGGGCTGGATTTCGCGCTGTTCGAGCCGCGCCAGTTCCTGATCGAGATCGAGCGTGTCGAGGTCCATCTCGGTAGCTGACCATTGCTTTTGGCTGATAGCCCGCACCGGCGGTTCGACGACGCTGGCGTCGAGCGCTTTCTCCGCATCCTTGCCGGCCTGCTGCTCAAGCAGTTGCTTGGCGGCGTTGAACACCTGCAAACAGGAGCCGCAGCGAACCACCCCACGGGCCACGCTCAATTGAGCATGGCTGACGCGGAAGCTGGTTTGGCAATGCGGGCATTGGGTGACGAAGCTGTCGGTCATGCGGCGATCCGGATTATGCAGGCGCTCATTCTAGCGCCGACGGCCAGTGATGCGCACCCAGCCATCGCGATTGGCAATCGGGTCCAGATCGAAGTCTTGCGCGTAAGCCTTGGCGACGTCGTCGCCTTGCTCGGCAAGAATCCCCGACAGCGCCAGACGCCCACCGGGCTTGACCAGGCTGGACAGTTGCGGCGCCAGCGACACCAGTGGGCCGGCCAGAATATTGGCGACCAGCACGTCGGCCTGCACCTGTGGCAGATCTTCCGGCAGGTACAGCGGGAACAGTTCTTCAGCGATGTGGTTGCGCCCGGCGTTGTCGCGCGAAGCTTCCAGCGCTTGCACGTCGATGTCGGTGCCGACCGCTTGCTTGGCGCCCAGCAACAGGGCAGCGATCGCCAGAATCCCCGAGCCGCAACCGAAGTCGAGCACGTTGCAATCTTTCAGGTCCTGACCGTCAAGCCATTCCAGGCACAGCGCGGTGGTCGGGTGAGTGCCGGTGCCAAACGCCAGGCCCGGATCGAGCAGCAGGTTCACCGCATCCGGTTCCGGCGCGGCGTGCCAGCTCGGCACAATCCACAGCCGCTCACCGAAACGCATCGGCTCGAAACCGTCCATCCAGCTGCGTTCCCAATCCTGGTCTGCAATGATTTCGCTGTGATGCTCGGGCAGCGGACCACCGGTCAGCAGTTCCATGTGCGCCAGCACGCTGGCGGCCTCGGTGCCGTCCTCGAACAGCGCCAGCAGATGCGTGTGCGACCACAGCGGCGTGGTGTTGAGTTCCGGTTCGAAGATCGGCTGATCCTCGGCGTCCATAAAGGTCACCGACACCGCGCCCACTTCAAGGAAAGCGTCTTCGTAGGTTTCGGCTTGTTCTGGGCTGATGGCGAGACGGACTTGCAGCCAAGGCATGGCGGGCACCTTTGAAAAATATTGATTGCAGCCTAGCGGGCTGCGAGAAGCGCGCAAGTTTACGCGACCGCAGAGGGTTTGTGGGAGTGGACAACTCCGAATGCCGCTCAGTTGAAACGCAATATCCCTGTAGCAGCTGGCGAAGCCTGCGTTCGGCTGCGCAGCAGTCGTAAACCCTGAGTAAGTGGTCTTCCTCAAACACCGCACTGCCTGTATTCACGACTGCTTCGCAGCCGAACGCAGGCTTCGCCAGCTGCTACATGAGGCTGTTGCGGTTGATATGAAACCTGCAGAAACAACAAAGCCGCTCGAAAGCGGCTTTGTTGGTCTGGATCACATCTTAATGCTGTTCGGCCAGCTTGTGTTCCAGGTAGTGGATGTTGACTCCACCTTTGCAGAAGCCTTCATCACGGACCAGATCGCGGTGCAGCGGGATGTTGGTTTTGATCCCGTCGACGACGATTTCGTCCAGTGCATTACGCATGCGCGTCATGGCTTCTTCACGGGTTGCGCCGTAGGTGATCAGCTTGCCGATCAACGAATCGTAGTTCGGCGGAACCGCATATCCACTGTACAGGTGCGAATCGACGCGAACGCCGTTGCCGCCCGGAGCGTGGAAATGCTTGACCGTGCCTGGGCTCGGCATGAAGGTTTTCGGGTCTTCGGCGTTGATCCGGCATTCAAGTGCGTGACCGCGGATGACAACGTCTTCCTGGGTATACGACAGCTTGTTGCCAGCGGCGATGCTGAGCATCTCCTTTACGATGTCGATGCCGGTGACCATTTCCGAAACCGGGTGCTCAACCTGAACGCGGGTGTTCATTTCGATGAAATAGAACGCGCCGTTCTCGTACAGGAACTCGAAAGTGCCCGCGCCACGGTAGTTGATGTCGATGCACGCCTTGACGCAGCGAGCGAGGACTTCAGCACGAGCCTTCTCGTCGATGCCCGGTGCCGGCGCTTCTTCGAGAACCTTCTGGTGACGACGTTGCAGCGAGCAATCGCGGTCGCCCAAATGGATGGCGTGGCCCTGGCCGTCGGAAAGTACCTGGACTTCCACGTGACGTGGGTTGGTCAGGAATTTTTCCAGATAGACCATCGGGTTGCCGAACGCCGCGCCTGCTTCGGAGCGGGTCAGTTTGGCCGAGTCGATCAGGTCTTCTTCTTTATGCACAACGCGCATGCCGCGACCACCACCGCCGCCAGCGGCTTTGATGATCACCGGATAACCGACTTCGCGACCAATGCGCAGAGCGGTTTCTTCGTCTTCCGGCAGCGGGCCGTCAGAACCCGGAACAGTCGGTACGCCGGCAGCGATCATGGCGTGCTTGGCCGAAACCTTGTCGCCCATCAGGCGAATGGTGTCGGCTTTCGGGCCAATGAAGGCAAAACCGGAGTTCTCGACCTGTTCGGCGAAATCGGCGTTTTCCGCGAGGAAACCGTAGCCTGGGTGAATGGCGGTAGCGCCGGTCACTTCAGCTGCGGCGATGATCGCCGGAATGTGCAGGTAAGACTTTGCAGCCGATGCCGGACCGATGCAGACGGATTCGTCCGCCAGACCCAGGTGCATCAGCTCTTTGTCAGCCGTGGAATAAACGGCGACGGTCTTGATGCCCATCTCTTTGCAGGCACGCAAGATCCGCAGGGCGATCTCACCGCGGTTGGCGATCAGAACTTTTTCCAACTTCGCAGTCATCAAAGTCTCTCCGCGGTTCAAACGATGGTGAACAGGGGTTGGTCGTACTCAACCGGCTGGCCATCTTCGACGAGGATGGATTCGATCACACCGCTGGTTTCAGCTTCGATGTGGTTCATCATCTTCATGGCTTCGACGATGCACAGGGTGTCGCCTTTCTTCACGGTCTGGCCGACTTCAACGAAGGACGGCGAGGACGGCGAAGACTTGCGGTAGAACGTGCCGACCATCGGCGAACGGGCAACGGTGCCGTTCAGCACAGGTGCGGCCGGTGCAGCAGGAGCGGCAGCAACCGGGGCAGCAGCGGCAGGCGCTGGGGCCGGAGCGTGCATTGGCGCAGGAGCGTAATACTGCTGAGCCGGGGTCTTGCTGTGACGGCTGATGCGAACGGACTCTTCGCCTTCCTTGATCTCGAGCTCGTCGATGCCGGACTCTTCCAGCAATTCGATCAATTTCTTAACTTTACGGATATCCATGAATCATCAACTCCCAAGGGTCGGTCAGGGGCGTTTAACGCTTGTGGTTCAAGCCGTTGCCGGTCTTTCAAGCTGTTCCAGGGCGGCCTCCAGGGCCAGTCGATAACCGCTGGCGCCAAGGCCGCAGATCACTCCCACCGCTACATCGGAGAAGTAAGAGTGATGGCGGAAAGGTTCGCGTTTGTGCACGTTAGACAAATGCACTTCGATGAATGGGATGCTCACCGCCAGCAGCGCGTCACGTAATGCGACACTTGTGTGAGTAAATGCTGCTGGATTGATCAGAATGAAGTCCACACCTTCGCCGCGAGCAGCGTGGATGCGATCGATCAATTCGTACTCGGCGTTGCTCTGCAAGTGCAGCAAATGATGGCCGGCTTCACGGGCACGGCGTTCCAGGTCCTGGTTGATCTGCGCCAGTGTCGTAGCGCCATAGGTGCCCGGTTCACGGGTGCCGAGCAAATTCAGGTTGGGTCCGTGAAGAACCAGTAGCGTTGCCATCTGCTGTTCCTTGTTATTCAGGTGCAATTGTCAGAGTGCAGTTGTCAGAACCCGGCGACTATGCCGCAAAGCCTTTGTGACTGTCCAGTTCTATGCAATAGCCAGCACGATGGCCGATGTTTGCGCAAAATTTGTGACTGCCTGATTAAATCCGGTCATTTGCCTTCGCGACACGTTCGGCGAAGTCCTGCGCATTGATCTCGCCGATCACCCGCACATCGGCGCGTTCGGCGCCGTCCTTGCCGAAGAACATCAGTGCCGGTGGGCCGAACAATTTGTAGCGGTCGAGCAGCGCTCGTTGTTCGGCGTTGCTGGCGGTGATGTCGAAGCGAATCAGTCGATAACCTAGCAGCCGTTCGACGACTTTCGGGTCGTTGAGCACTTCGCGTTCGATAACTTTGCAGCTGATGCACCAGTCGGCGTACCAGTCCAGCAGCAGCGGCGTGCCGGCGGATTTCGCTTGCGCGAGCGCGTGATCGAGGTCGGCCGGGGTGCTGACGGTTTGCCAGATATTAGCCGATTGCGCTTGGCCGCTGCTGACCACTGGCGCGGTTCTGCCGAGCGGATTGAGCACATCGCCCTGACCGCTGAGCGCGCCGTACCAGCAAGCCATTGCGTAAAACAGCAGGAACAAGCCAAGCAATTGGCCGAGGCGTTTGCGCGGTGGTTTGTAGACGAACTCCAACGCGCCGAGGAACAGACCGACGCCGCCCCACAGCAGACCGACCAGCAGCAACGTGACCTGCCCCGGCACGACACGGCTGAGCAAGCCAATCGCCAAGGCCAGCAACAACACGCCAATCGCGTTTTTCACATAGATCAGCCACGGGCCGCTTTTCGGCAACCAGGCTGCGCCGCCGGTCGCGACCAACAGCAGCGGGGTGCCCATGCCCAAGCCGAGTACAAACAACTTCAACCCGCCGCCGAGCGCGTCGCCGCTGGCGCTGATGTACAGCAAGGCGCCGGCCAGTGGCGCGGAAACACAGGGCGACACCAGCAGGCTCGACACCACGCCGAGCACTGCCGCGCCCCATAACGAGCCGCCTTCGGTGCGCCCGGCAATCCGGTCGAGGCGGCTGCTGATGAAGTGCGGCAGTTTCAGCTCGAAGACGCCGAACATCGCCAGCGCAAACACCGCAAAAAACGTCGCAAACGGCACCAGAACCCAGGCCGATTGCAGCCGCGCCTGCAGATTGAGCTGCGCGCCGAACATCCCCATCAACGCGCCGAGCAGGGCAAAACACGCGGCCATCGGCAGCACGTAAGCCAGCGACAGATTGAAGCCGCGCAGCCCGCCGATCTGCCCGCGCAACACCACGCTGGAGAGGATCGGCAGCATTGGCAGCACGCAAGGCGTGAAAGTCAGGCCGAGACCGGCGAGGAAAAATAGCGCCAGTTCCCGCCAGCTCCAGTCGGCCGTCGTAGCAGCGCTTGGGTCAGCGGCAACGGCGCCAGTGCCGTCGATGCGCAAGCGCTCGGTTTCCGGCGGATAACACAGGCCTTTGTCGGCGCAGCCCTGATAGGTCACGACCAGCGTGAAGGCGCGCGGATCGCTGCGCGGCAGTTCGACATCGAGAATCGCGTGGTACACCTCGACGTCGCCGAAGTATTCATCGTGCTTCTTTTCACCGTTGGGCAATTGCGCGGCGCCGAGCGCGACGTCGGCCGGGTCGGCGCGAAACTGGAAGCGGTGGCGGTAGAGGTAATAACCGTCGGCGGCGACGAAACGCAGCTTGATGGTCTGCGCGGTGCTTTCCACCAGGCTCAACTGAAAGGCTTCGCGCACCGGCAGGAAGTCGGCGCTGTTGTTGATCGAGCCCAACGTCGAACTGGGCCGAGTGTCCAGCAACCCGGCGGCGGAGGCCGGCAGGGCGAGCACTAAAAGCAGCAGGCAAAGCAAACGGCGCATGACGATCTCGCGTGTCGGAAGTGCGGGCATGATAGCGGACAGTCGGCGGGTGTGCAGGGCCGGGAGTGTTGTGGTGATTGTTCTGACGCCATCGCGAGCAAGCTCGCTCCCACAGGGGTGCGCATTCCAATGTGGGAGCGAGCTTGCTCGCGATGGCGATCGATCAGACGCGGAAAGCCTGAACGGCCGTATGCAATCGCCCGCCCAGCACCAGCAAGTTCTCCCCTTGCTCGCGCCCCTCGCCAATCCGCAGCAGGTTATCCCCGCCCAACTGATGGATCCGCTCGCTGTGGTCGCGAATCTCGCTGACCGCGCCGCTCTGCTGCGCGGTGACATCGGCGATGCGCACGGCGGTGTCGGCAATGGTCTGGATCGCGCCGACGATTTTATCCAGCGCGCCGTCCGCCGCTTGTGCCTGATTGGCGGTGGCTTCGGCGTGTTCGACCTGAGCGCGCATGCCTTCCACCGATTGCCGCGCGGCGGTTTGCAGGCCGGCGATCAAGGTCTGGATTTCCGCTGTGGCGCCAGCGGTGCGCTGCGCCAACGAGCGCACTTCCTCGGCGACCACCGCAAAACCCCGGCCCATCTCCCCGGCGCGGGCGGCTTCGATCGCGGCGTTGAGCGCGAGCAGATTGGTCTGATCGGCAATCGAGCGAATCACCGTCAGCACACCGCCAATGGTCGCCGACTCCTCGGCCAGATGTTCGATCATCTGCGCATTGCCCTGCACTTCGCCGACCAGCGCATGCAACCCGGTGAGGCTCAGGCCAATGACCTTCTGCCCCTGCTGCACCGCCAATCCGGCATTGCGACTGGCGTCGGCCGCCTGGCTCGCATCGCCGGCGACTTGCAGGATGGTCGCTTCCAGTTCACCGAGCGAATCGCGGATCAGCGCAGTATCACCGGCCTGATGTTCGGCGCCGCTGTGCAGGTCGTTGCTCAGCTCGGCGAGGGTGCGACTGCTGCCGGCAACTTGTTCGGCATTCAAGCGAATAGTCCCGACCAGATCCACCAGATAAGCGCGCAAGCGATTCAGCGAGGCTTGAATGTCATGCAATTCGCGATTGGTTTTGCCCAGTTGAATGTCCTGGCTGAAATCGCCCTCGGCCCAGGTCGAGAGCGCCGGTGCGAGATTGGTCAGCGTGCGCGCCAGGCGTCGCTGCAAGGTGTCGATGAGCAGCGCGATCAGCAGGATCAGGCCGATCATCAATCCCTGAATCAAGCGCACTTCGCCCTGAATCTGCCCGTGCTGGGCGCGCACCGCCGGTTCCAGGCCGGCGATGGCCTGTTGCACGGCGGCGATTTTCACATGCGTCGCGGCGCTGAGTTCGGCACGTTTGTGGATTTGCTCACGAGTGCGCGCCAGTTCGGCGGGGTAGCGCGTGAGCAAGCTGTTGAGTTCGCGTTTGAGGCCGACGCCAGCATCTTCGGCGACGGTTTTTTCGTTGCTTTCCAGGCCCATCATGTTCGCGAAATCATCAGTGTTCGATTCGCTGCTGCTGGTCACGCCGAGCAGCGGCAATGCCTCCAGCAACTGCGCTTGCGCGCGAATGTTGGCGACTTCGCGCTCGACGTCGGCGGCCAATTCGCTGCGGCCGCTGCTGACCAGTTTGTCCCGCGCCAGCGACAGTTTGCCCAAATGCTGGGACGCGTTGAGCAATGGCGCCAGGTACGTCGCGTTAGCGCTGGCGTACTGGCTGAGTTGCTCGAGGCTGGCGCTGATTTCGCGTTCGGCTTGCAGCAGCAGCGCCTGCGGATCACCGGCGAGTTTGCCGGCGGCCAGCAGGTCGGTTTTGCTGAATGCTTCCAGGCCCGACAGGCTTGGGCGCAAGGTGTCGGCGAGCGCTGGCGGCAGTTGCGCGAGTTCGCCGTTCAATCCTTCAATCGCCTGACTGGCGCTGCTCAGGCGCAGGGCATCGCCGCTCGACAGGTAGTCTTCGACGTTGCGCGCCACTTCATTCTGGAATTGCTGCGACAGCCCGAGGTAACGCTCCATCAATAGATAAGGGCGTTCCAGAGCTTTCTGCGACCACCACAAAGTGGCGCCGAGGGCGACGCACACGGCGACGAGCAGGAGGGTATTGAGGTTGGTCAGGAGCTTCAGGCGCATATCGGATCTACCAACGGCAGAATGGTAAGCGCCTGAATTTATTGCGTTTGTATTACAGGGTTATGACCGAACCAGTGAATTCCGATGAAAAAGTGGCACTTTGCTTTGACGCGTGTGCGGCTTGTACGCGGTTGCGTCCGGCGTGCTTGGCGCGGTACAGCGCTTCGTCCGCCTGGCTGGCCATCATCAGGCTGTCGGAGTCTTCGCGCAGCTCAACCACCCCGGCGCTGAACGTGCACCAGAGGTCCTGCGGTTTGGCCGGGTAATGGATTTCGGCGAAGCGCTGACGGATTTCGTCGAGCACCTTGTGCGCCGATTCGACATCGGTGTCGGGCATGACAATGGCGAATTCTTCGCCGCCGTAACGGCCGATGAAGTCGGTCTTGCGCAGTCGCTGTTTGAGAAACAGCGCCAGGCTTTTGATCACGCGGTCGCCCATCGGGTGGCCATGGCTGTCGTTGACCCGTTTGAAATGGTCAATGTCGAGCATCGCAAAACTCAGCGGCTTGTTCTCGCGGCGGGCGCGGAACGAGCAGTCTTCGAGCAATTGCAGGATGTGCGTGTGGTTGTACAAACCGGTGAGGCTGTCGCGCACCATCCGCGCCTTGAGATTGCGCGCGCGCGCCGCGCGGTTGCGCACGGTGGTAATGAGGTGACGTGGCTTGATCGGTTTGGTCAGGAAGTCGTCGCCGCCCTCGCTCATCGCGTCGAGCTGCTTGTCGAGGTCGTCTTCGGCCGACAGATAAATGATCGGCACGCTGACGTAGCGGTCGTTGTGGCGAATGACCTTGGCCAGCTCGGTGCCGGTGCAGGCCGGCATGTACATGTCGAGGATGATCAGGTCGGGCTGGAAGTCCGCCAGTTCAGCCATTGCCTGAATCGGTTCGATCAAGGTTCGCGTGACAATCCCGGCGCTGTTGAGCAGGCGCTCGGTGTGCAGGGCCTGGGCGCGGGAGTCGTCGATGATCAGCACTTTATAAGGTTCGTACTGCGCGACGCAGGTCAGGACTTCGATTTTCTCCAGCAGGCTCGACGCTTCGAGGGTGCCGGTGAGAAATTCCTGGCCACCGGCGCGCACTGCGGCGAGGCGAGTCGGGGTATCGGTTTCGAGCAGGCTGAAGAACAGCAGTGGCAGCGGCTCGTCAAGGCCGACCTGGGCCTCGGCGGCCAATTGCAGGCCGACGCCGGGACCGCTGAAGTCGACATCCATGACGATCGCCGCCGGCAAGCGCTCGACCATCGAGGAGCGAAACGCCGCGACGCTGTCCAGCGATTGCGCGCTGAGCCCGAAGAATTCCAGTTGTTTGGCCAGGCGCTCGGCGCGATCGTGATCTTGCAGCATCACGTAGATCGGCTTGCGCAGTGGCGGCAGAAAAGTCTGGTCGAGTTGATCGCCGTGACGCAGGCCGGTGCGCGACAGGCGCTGCATCAAACGGTTGAGGTCGGTGATCAGGCCGCTGCTCAGGCGCCCGCGATTGGCGTCCACGGCTTCCAGCGACTGGCCGATCAGGCGCGCCAGTTGCGAGTGCTCGGGTTGTTCGAAGCGCTCGGCGAAGCGCAGCAGACGCAGATTGGCTTCGCTCAGCTCGGACAAATCGGTGGTTGACCACTCGCTGCGTTGCAGGCGCTGCCATATCTCAAGAATCTGACGTGCCTGATGAATTACCCGCTGGGCAAAATGGTGCTTGAGGCGCTCACGGCTGGGGTCTTCTGGCTCGGTCATATCCTGACTACTAGTTAGGGTGCATGCTGAGATCGACTGGTGGCTCTATGCTAGCATCTCTTTTCGATCACATGAGTGTCGCACGTCAATAATCTCGAAAGCGACCTCATTCAGTTCGTGACCGACTGGTCGCCAAGGTTTCTTGTAGCAGCTGCCGAAGGCTGCGTCCGGCGGCGAAGCCGTCGTGAAATCAGGCAGCTCGGTGCTCCAGGAACACCTGTTGCACGGGTTTCACGACTGCTGCGCAGCCGAACGCAGCCTCGCAGGCTCGGCAGCTGCTACAAGACTGTGCTTCATTTATAGTTGGGCGGCCACGGCGCGATTGTATGGCTCGCTGTTTCGCGCGAGATTTAGGCGCGGTAATCAGCGGCACGATGGCGTAGGGTTGTGGTCGAACCGATGAACTCAAGTGATTGAAAGGATATCGCCATGCTGGACTGGAAGAACCGCGCGGGCAGTGCGCCTGAACGTGCCGCTGAACCGAAATCGGCCACCCGCAGCTATGTCAGCGGCCTGTTGTTCAGCCGAGCGCTGCTGACGCTGATTGCCATTTATCTGTTGGTGACGATTGGTTTGGGCTGGTATTGGAGCGAAGAGCCCGACCTGTTCCCGGTGCAGCAAAATGCCCAGGTCGCCGCTGAACGCGACGGCCGGCAGATGGTGGTGGGTTACACCACGGTGGAAACCCTCAAATCGGTGGCCGGCACGTTGCTGAGCAAACCGGGCGGCTACATTTCCAACGACCGTTTCCCGCCGGGCCTGTGGATGGACAACATGCCGAGCTGGGAATATGGCGTGCTGGTCCAGGTCCGCGACTTGACGCGGGCGCTGCGCAAAGACTTCGCCCGTTCGCAGTCGCAGTCGGCGGAAGACGCTGATCTGGCGCGCGCCGAGCCGCGTTTCAACTTCGACAACAAGAGCTGGATCCTGCCTTCCAGCGAGTCGGAATATCAGGAAGGGATCAATTCCCTGAGCCGTTATCAGGCTCGCCTGTCCGATCCGGCACAGAAAAACGCGCTGTTCTATGCCCGCGCCGACAACCTCAACAACTGGCTCGGCGATGTCGGCACACGTCTGGGGTCGTTGTCGCAACGCCTGTCCGCCAGTGTCGGTCGGGTCAAGCTCAACACTTCGCTGAAAACCGAAGTGATCGTGCCGGGCCAGGTGCCGCAGGTTGACGAAGAAATCGTCGAAACCCCGTGGATGCAAATCGATAACGTGTTCTACGAAGCGCGCGGTCAGGCTTGGGCCTTGTCGCATCTGCTGCGCGCCATCGAAGTCGACTTCGCCGACGTGTTGGCGAAGAAGAACGCCACGGTCAGCGTGCGCCAGATCATCCGTGAACTGGAGGCGTCGCAAGAGCCGGTGTGGAGCCCGATGATCCTCAATGGCAGCGGCTTCGGCGTGTTGGCCAACCATTCGCTGGTCATGGCCAACTACATTTCGCGGGCCAACGCGGCCGTGATCGATTTGCGTCAACTGCTCAACCAGGGCTGATTGATGGTTGATAACGCCAGAGAGGCCGCCCATCGCGCGGCCTCGGATGCTGAACAGATCGCCTGGGTCGACGAGCACGACAACCTGCTCGGCGGCCTGGTGCGCAGCGACTTGCGCGAGCGTGGGCTGATCGGGCGCGGCACCTACATCATGCTGTTCAACTCGGCCGGTGAGCTGTGCGTGCACCGGCGCACGCTGAGCAAAGCCATCTATCCGGGGTTTTGGGATGTGGCGGCGGGCGGCATGGTCCAGGCCGACGAGACTTACGCCGAGTCGGCGGCCCGTGAACTCGCAGAAGAATTGGGCGTGAGCGGCGTCGAACTGACCGCTCATGACCATTTTTACTTCGAGGACAGCGAAAGTCGGCTTTGGTGTTCGGCGTTTTCGGCGGTGTGGGATGGCCCGTTGATCCTGCAACCGGAAGATGTGCTCGAAGCGCGCTTTATTCCCGTCGATCAGGTGCTCGAGGAAATCCAGCAAAAGCCTTACTGCCCGGACTCTCTGGCCGCGCTCGAGCGTTATCTCAAGGCGCAGGAAAACCACGTCGCAAAAGAGGCATGAAATGGCGCCGATTGGCTCTTAGCAAGTCGGCTTTTTGCCGTTACACTGCGCGACCTTTTCAAACTGAACCGGGTTTGCTCTTTGTAGGAGCGAAGCTTGCTCGCGAAGGCGGCGGCACATCCACAATGGTTGGGCCTGACACACCGCTTTCGCGAGCAAGCTTCGCTCCTGCCGGGTTTACCGGTCCAGTAGCGCTGCCCCTGCCTGAGTGGGGCTTCGCGGTCGATGGCGCCCTCCCGGGTTGCCGCGGCCAGTCTTTGTCCTCCGAAGAGGATTGCCGGTGGCCAAAAAAGCCGCATCCTTCGCCGCCCTTGGTGGCCTGGTATTTTCCACCGACGCAGGTCGTCATTGCCCCGATTGCAGCAAACCGGTGGACGCCTGTATCTGCAAACAAACCGTGATCCCGGCCGGCGACGGCATTGCCCGCGTGCGTCGCGAAAGCAAGGGCCGTGGCGGCAAAACGGTGACCACCATCACCGGCGTGCCGTTGGCCGAAGAGGCGCTCAAGGACCTCGCCACTACGCTGAAAAAGCGTTGCGGCACGGGCGGGGCGCTGAAAGACGGAATCATTGAGATCCAAGGCGATCATGTCGAGCTACTCTTGGCCGAGCTGGTCAAACACGGTTTCAAAGCGAAGAAGTCCGGCGGCTAGCAGCCTCTGTGAAAACCACCCTCGGCTTGATCCAGCCTCGAATGCACTCGGGACTGGCGTCGCCCACATGGTTTTCACAGAGCCTGTTCTGACCGGTTACTAAACTCAGCGCTGAATGTGAGCTCTATGGCCCTTACATGCAGGCTAATCGTCATTTTCACTCTTTAGACTGCGCCGGCCTGAACCCAGGCGACGCTCTATGACTTCTTTATAGGGGACTTCAATGTCCGTACGACGCACACGCAAAGACGATGGCAGCCAATGGACAGTTGCGGACAGCCGCAGTGTTTACGGGATCCGCCATTGGGGGGCCGGATATTTCGCGATCAATGAAGCCGGTCGCGTAGAAGTCCGTCCGAACGGTCCGACCAGTTCGCCTATCGACCTCTTCGAACAAGTCGACCTGCTGCGCAAAAGCGGCTTGTCCTTGCCGTTGCTGGTGCGTTTCCCGGACATCCTGCAAGACCGCGTGCGTCAGCTGACGGGCGCCTTCGATTCGAACATCGAGCGTCTTGAGTATCAGAGCAAATACACCGCGCTGTACCCGATCAAGGTTAACCAGCAGGAAGCGGTGATCGAGAACATCATCGCCACCCAGAACGTTTCCATCGGTCTGGAAGCCGGCTCCAAGCCTGAACTGCTGGCCGTGCTGGCATTGGCGCCGAAGGGCGGCACCATCGTCTGCAACGGTTACAAGGACCGCGAGTTCATCCGTCTGGCGCTGATCGGGCAGAAACTCGGGCACAACGTGTTCATCGTCATCGAGAAAGAATCCGAAGTTGAGCTGGTGATCGAAGAAGCCGCCTCGCTGAAGGTCAAGCCGCAGGTTGGCTTGCGCGTTCGCCTGTCGTCGCTGGCATCGTCGAAGTGGGCGGACACCGGCGGCGAGAAATCCAAATTCGGTCTGTCGGCGGCGCAACTGCTGTCGGTGGTCGAGCGTTTCCGCGCTGCCGGCCTCGACCAGGGCATTCGCCTGCTGCACTTCCACATGGGTTCGCAGATTGCCAACCTGGCTGACTACCAGCACGGCTTCAAGGAAGCGATCCGTTACTACGGCGAATTGCGCAACCTTGGCCTGCCGGTCGATCACATCGACGTCGGCGGCGGTTTGGGCGTCGACTACGACGGTACGCACTCGCGTAACGCCAGTTCGATCAACTACGACATGGACGATTACGCCGGTGTCGTGGTCGGCATGCTCAAGGAATTCTGCGACGCGCAGAGCCTGCCGCACCCGAACATCTTCTCCGAAAGCGGCCGTTCCCTGACCGCGCACCACGCCATGCTGGTGGTGCAAGTCACCGACGTCGAGAAACACAACGACGACGTGCCGAAGATCGACAACAAAGAAGAACTGCCGGAAACCGTGCAGTGGCTGGTTGACCTGCTGGGCCCGACCGACATTGAAATGGTCACCGAAACCTACTGGCGCGCCACGCACTACATGAGCGACATCGCCGCCCAGTACGCCGATGGCAAGCTGACCCTGGCACAGAAGGCCCTCGCCGAGCAGTGCTATTTCGCCGTGTGCCGTCGTTTGCACAACTCGTTGAAGGCGCGTCAGCGTTCGCACCGCCAAGTGCTCGACGAACTCAACGACAAGCTCGCCGACAAGTACATCTGCAACTTCTCGGTCTTCCAGAGCCTGCCGGACACCTGGGCCATCGGCCAGGTACTGCCGATCCTGCCGCTGCACCGTCTCGACGAAGAGCCGCTGCGCCGCGCGGTATTGCAGGACCTGACCTGCGACTCCGACGGCAAGATCAAGCAATACGTCGACGAGCAGAGCATCGAAACCAGCCTGCCGGTCCACGGTTTGAATGAGGGCGAAGACTACCTGCTGGGTATTTTCCTGGTCGGCGCTTACCAGGAAATCCTCGGCGACATGCACAACCTGTTCGGTGACACCGATTCGGTGAACATCTACCAGAACGACGATGGCAGCGTTTACCACGCCGGTATCGAGACCCACGACACGATCGAAGACATGCTGCGTTACGTGCACTTGTCGCCGGAAGAGTTGATGACTCACTACCGCGACAAGTGCGCCAGCGCGCGCATCACTGCCGGCGAACGTACGCAGTTCCTCGACGCTTTGCGCCTGGGCCTGACGCGTTCTTCCTACCTCTCTTCTTGAGGTAAGGCAGCGTTTCACCGGGTTGTCTGAAAGTGTCCCGCGCTCAGTGGGAAATTTCAGATGACCTGGTGCGACGATTCGTTGTTTTTATGCGAAAAAACTGACTTCAACGGCTATTAAAGCGAAGTCGTCTTCTTTTCACGTAGGTCATTTCCTAAGTTGTATTTCGGCACTCTACGCGGCCATGTCTCTCAGCGAGAATCCCCAGCCGCCCCTCCAGTAGAGAATCGCCGATGTTCGATCCAGTCAACGAACCGTTATTTCGTCTGGATGTCGCGGGCCTGCCCGACGCCTTTGAGGTCCTGGCCTTTACCGGCAATGAAGCCATCAGCGAACCGTTTGTGTTCGAGGTGGACTTACTCATCAATGACCCCTTCCTTGACCTCGCCAGCCTGCTGTACCGCGTAGCGTTTTTGCACTTCGACGCTTCGGGAAACGGTATCCACGGCCAATTTCATCAAATCGAACAACGCGAACATGGCCACGCCGCGCGGCTGTGTCGTGTGCGCTTGGGGCCGAAACTGGCGTGCCTGGGCCAGCGTTTCAGCCAACGGATTTTCAGTGCGCGCTCGGTGCCGCAGATTCTTCGCCAAGTGCTCAAGGAGCACGGGATTGTCGGCAAGGACTGGCGCCTGCAATTGAGCGCGGATTATCCGGTGCGGGACTTCTGCACGCAGTACCGCGAGTCGGATCTGCAGTTTTTCCAGCGCCTGTGCGCCGAAGAAGGTCTGCACTACTGCTTCGAACATTCCCGGCGCGGGCATTGCCTGATCGTCAACGACGCTCAGGCGCCGTCGGAAACTGCTGAAGAACGGGTCTTTCACGACCACGGCGACACGGTGCTGCTGAGCCGATTCGAAGTGCAAATGGGCGTGCAAAAGGTCCCGGTGACTGAGGGTTGCACCGAGTTGGCGACGTTGCGCAGCGGTCAATTGATGCCGTTGTCCGTTGAGCCGTTCAACCAGCGCAATCGCCTGTGGCGGCTGATCGAAGTTGAACATCGCGGCACCCAGGATCCGCAGTTTCCCTACGCCAACACGATCAGAGCGATTCCCTGCGAGGCGCCGTTGATCACCCCGCAGCGGCTGGCGAAACCGCGCATGCTCAGCCTGCAAAGGGCTTGGGTGGTGGACGTTGAAGAACGGCGTCCCGAGCCGTCTCGACCGATTGCCGTGCAGTTCGACTGGCTCTATCAGGGCGAGGGCGCCAAATCCGATCACTGCTGGCTGCCGTTGGCGCCCGAATTGCAAAGTGCGGCGTTTGCGTCCTGGCCGGCGGGGACGGAAGTGGTGGTCAGCTTCATTGGCGGCGATCCGGATCAACCGCTGATCACCGGCCGGCTCAACAGCCCGTCCGCCATCGACGCAATTGAACCGCCGATGCCGCTGCCCAGCGAGGCGCCCGACGGTTTGCTGGCCTTGCTGCAATCGAGCGAACCCTTGGTGTTGCTGTGTTTGCTGCCCGGCGGTGGCAGTTTTCGGCATTGTCGGGAAAGCGTCTGCACCTGCCGGGCCGCCACGCTGTTTGGCCAGAGCGGTGCGGCATGATCGGCGTGCAGACGCCGGCGGCGGCCACGCATTGGTTGCTGCTGGATGTGCCGGGTGCGCCGCGAATGGCGGCGCTGTTGCAGGACCAATTCGTCGGTTTGCGCTGCTTCTGGCTGTTCGAGGGCACCGAGCTGCACCCGCTGCGCGAACAAGGTCCGGCGCTGGTCGAGTTGCGCGATCAGGCGCCATTGCTTGAGCGCTGCTACGCCGAACCGCGTGCGTGGCAAGGTCTGCTGCTGGAGAGTGACGCCTCGGTGGCGCAATTGCTCGCGCACCTGCGGCGCATGCTGATGGTCAGCGTCGGCCTGCACCATCGGGCGTTGCTCAATTACTACAATCCGCACTGCGCGAGCTATTTCTTCGATGCCTGCGATGCCGAGGAGTTGACCCGCTGGCTCGGTCCGATCAACCAGTTGCGCTGGTTTGGCGGCACCTGGGCCGACCGCGCGATTGGCAGCCAGGGTTGGCAGCAATTGCTCAATCCACGGTTGGCCGTAAGCCCTCTGGCCATCGAGGAAAACCTCAGTGTTCGCCAACAGGAAAGACTCCAATGTTGTTTGCTCGAGCAACACACTTGGCACTGGAGTCGATCCACTGGCACTGATTACAACCGCCTGTGGTCCCATGTTCAGGAAGGCCTGGCGCTGGGCTTCAGCGAACGGCCGGTGCTGGATGACTGGTTGTGGTTGCGCTTGCAATGCCCCGATGCGCTGCCCGAGCAGGCCTTTTTGCCGGGGCTTAGCCAGCGCGAACGACTTGAGCACCTGCGCCGGTTCTGGCAGGGCGATTTTCCCTGATAACGAGGATTCACCCACATGGCGAGCGCAATCCGGCAACTGCTTACGGCTTTGATCGGCGCGACATTATTGGCCGCGCTGGCCGCGTGCTCGCCCCTGAAAACCCTGAATGCGCTGACCCCCGACGACACGTTCGACAAGACCGAAGGCATCGCTTACGGCATCGATCCACGGCAAAAACTCGATGTGTATACGCCCAAACAGCACGTGGCGAATGCGCCGGTAGTCGTGTTTTTTTATGGCGGCAGTTGGAACAGCGGTTCGCGCAGCGACTACAGCTTTGTCGGCGAGGCGCTCGCGTCTCGTGGCATCGTCGTGGTGCTGGCGGATTATCGCTTGTATCCGCAGGTGCGTTATCCGCTGTTTCTGGACGACAGCGCCAGCGCGGTAGCGTGGGCCCACGCGCACATTGGCGAGTTTTCCGGCGACCCGAAACGGCTGTTCGTGATGGGCCACAGTTCCGGCGCATACAACGCGGCGATGCTGGCACTGGAGCCGAAATTGCTGGGCGCGCAGGGCATGTCGCCGAAGGATTTGAGTGGCTGGATCGGGCTGGCCGGGCCGTATGATTTTCTGCCGATCGAGAATCCACAGGTGCGCCCGGTGTTTTTCTGGCCGAACTCGCCGCCGCAGTCGCAGCCGATCAATCTGGTGCGGCGTGGTTCGCCGCCGGCGTTACTGATGGCGGCCACCGAGGACAAACTGGTCGACCCGACGCGCAATACCGCAGGCCTGGCGAGCAAGCTGCGGGCGGCGGGCGTGCCGGTGCAGGATCGTTATTATTCGCGCACCGGCCACGCCACGCTGGTAGCGACGCTGTCGCGGCCGATGCGTGGTTTGGCGCCGGTGCTGGAGGAAATCAGCGTGTTCGTCAAAACCACGCCGACTCAGTGAGCGCGGCCGCTGAACCAGCCGTCGTTGCGGCGCAGGTACCAGGCAATCACGCCGAGCGTCATGCTGCGCAGCACCATGAACAGCAGGAACGTTATCCACAAACCGTGGTTGCCCAGACCTTGCAGCGCCCAGGCGAACGGCAGCAGCAACAGCACCGTCAATAGCATGCCGTTGCGCATTTCCCGGGCGCGGGTGGCGCCGATGAACAGGCCGTCGAGCAGGTAACTCGAGACTGCGATCAGCGGCAGGGCGGCGAGGTAGGGCAGGTAAATGAACGCAGTGTCGCGCACGCTCTGAATGTCGGTTTGCATCTCGATAAACAAGTGCCCGGCCAACAGGAACAGCACGGCGAAACCGACGCTGGCGATCAATGACCAGCCTGCGGCAACCACCAGTGAACGGCGCAACGCTTGCCGATCACGCGCACCGATGGCGTGCCCGCACAGGGCTTCGACGGCGTGGGCGAGGCCGTCGAGGGCGTGCGCGGTCAGCAGCAAACCGTTGAGCAGCAGCGCATTCGCCGCCACCGTCGCATCGCCGAGCCGCGCGCCTTGCACGGTGATCAGGAAAAACACCGATTGCAGCGCGAGGCTGCGAATAAAGATGTCGCGGTTCACCGCCAGCAACGGGCGCCAGCTCTGCCACAGCTTCAGCGCTGCCCAGGCAATGTGGCCGGGGTAGGCGCGCAGCGCTTTGCGGGTCATCAACAGGCCGATCAGTGCGCCGGTCCATTCGGCGATCACCGAGGCGCGAGCCGAACCGACCACGCCCCAATCCAGCCCAAGGACGAACCACAGGTTGAGCGCGATGTTGACCAGGTTGGTGCTCAGCAGAATAGCCAGCGGCGCCCGCGCATTCTGGGTGCCGAGGAACCAGCCCACCAGCGCATAACTGGCCAGCGCGGCGGGGAGGCCGAAAAGTCGGGTGTGGAAAAATTCGCGGGTCAGTTGGTCGAGTTCCGCCGACGGTTGCATGAAGTGCAGCGCGATACCGCTCAACGGCACGCCGAGCGCGCCGAGCATAATCGCCAGACCCAGCGCCAGCAGCAGGCCTTGCAGCAGAACTTGGCGCAACGCCGCGCCATCCCCGCGCCCGGCGGCCTGGGCGGCGAAACCGGTGGAGCCCATGCGCAGAAAACCCATGGCCCAGGCCAGAAAGGTGTACAGGCTGGCGCCGATCGCGACGGCGCCCAGTTGATGGGCATGCGGCAAGTGACCGATCACGGTGCTGTCGACCAGCGCCACCAGCGGTACGGAAATATTCGAGAGAATCATCGGCGCCGCGAGTGCCCAGACCTTGCGGTGGGTGTTGCGGTCGCGCCAGTCGGCGATCAGGTTGGACATGCAGGCTCCTTGGGGGAGCGGCATTGTAACGGCAGATATCAATCAGAGAATGCAGATCGTTCCTGCGCAGTGCGTCGGAACGATCAGGTGCAGGGGGAGGGGCAAGGGGGAGGGCAGGAGCGCTAGTGAATAATCCAGCTCAGCAACCACAATCCCAGCAGCAACCAGATGATCCCCATGATGATCGACGCATTCATGAAGGCGCGGATGGCTGACCACAGCAGCATCAGCCCGACGATCAACGCGATGATGCTGATGATCGAAGTGTCCATCCCCAGCGTCCGCGACAGCCCTTCGACGAAGTTGCCGCCGGCATTGCTCAGCAGATTGAACAGGCCACTGAGGCCATCGACGATAAAACGGATGACCGAACCGAGAGCCTGGCCGAGCCATTCAAAAAAACTTTCTACCTGCATGTGGGCGTCCTGATGAGTGTGGTGGCACGGTTGCCGCGCCTAGGCTTGGGCCACGGATCGCGGTGCCGAGTTCCCTGAGGCCGGAATCTGTGAGTATGGCGCAAAGATCCGCATAGGTTGATGAACCCTACGGGAGCGAAGCTTGCGCCACTTGCCTTCACTCGTCATCCCCCCGAAGCTATACGCCTTCAGGAGAGCCCGATGAACCTTGTTGAACTGACCGAACGCCTGCACGCCATCCGTGATCGCAATGACTGGCGGCAATTTCACAGCCCGAAAAACCTGGCCATGGCCGCGAGCGTGGAAATGTCCGAGCTGGTGGAAATTTTCCAGTGGCTCAGCGAAGACCAGTCACGCCAGTTGCCTGCCGAAAAACTCGCCCACGCCGGGCAGGAAGTCGGTGACATCGTGCTTTATCTACTATTGCTGTGCAGCGAGTTGGGGTTGGACATGAACGAAGTGGTGCGTAGCAAACTCGCGGACAGCGAACGGCGGTTCAGCTGATGAGCGACCGTCATTTCGATCAATTGGCGACGCGTTTCGCGGAAAAAATCTACGGCGGGGCCAAAGGCGCGATTCGCCTGGCGGTGCTGCAAGCCGACCTGGCCGAAACCTTGCCCGAGCGCCCGCTGCGCGTCCTCGACATCGGCGCCGGTCTGGGCCACATGTCGCTGTGGCTGGCCGAGCGTGGGCATGACGTGACGCTCGCCGAACCCGCCGAGCCGATGCTCGAAGGCGCGCGCCAGCGCTTCGCCGACGCCGGGCAGAGCGCGACGTTTATTCAGGCGCCGTGGCAGGATCTGCTCGGGCAGCTCACCGGACCTTACGACCTGGTGCTGTGTCACGCCGTGCTCGAATGGCTGGCCGAACCCCACGCGATCCTCCCGGTGTTGCACCAGTTGACCAAGCACGACGGCTGGTTATCCCTGGCGTTCTACAACCGCGACGCGCTGATCTACCGCAATCTGCTCAAAGGGCATTTTCGCAAGATGCGCAAGAATGACATGGCCGGCGAGAAGCAGAGCCTGACCCCGCAGCAGCCACTTGATCCGCGCGAACTTGCGGCGCAACTTGAGGGTTTGTGGCGGGTCGAAACTCAGAGCGGGGTCCGGGTTTTCCACGACTACATGCCGGTGGAGTTCCAGGCCCGCGCCGAATTGGTGGACTTGCTGGAAATGGAGCTGGCTCACCGTCGTCACCCAGGTTTTGCCGGGCTTGGGCGCTATTTGCACTGGATCTGTCGGCCGATCTGATCGGAGAACGAAATGAACGCGCGTTCCGGGTTATTGCTGATGTGTCTGGGTTTGGCCGCCTGTCAGGGCAGCAACCCTTACGTGGCCACGTCGAAACCCTTGCCGCCGGCGCCGCCACAAGCGGCGACCACGTTTGACCGCAGCGCGTATCCCGCGCCACCACGCGATTACGGGCGCTACCGCAATTGGGCGTGGCTCAACGGGCGCCTGCCGCCGGGCACCGCGTGGGCGGATTCGGCGCAAGTCGCGGAAGCGGTGAGCAATGCGCTGGACCAGCGCGGTTTGCGCCCATTGCACGATAACCGGCCGGCGGACCTGTTCGTCAGCGCTGCGCTGCACCTGGAAACCCGTTTGCGTCAGGTTCAGGACGACTATGGTTACTACGGTGGCGGCTATGGCGGCTACAACCGGTACGGCAGTGGTTACGGCATGTACAACACGGTGCCGATCGTGCGCTCGTACGAAGAACAGGTCGTCGTGGTGCGGGTTGATCTGTTTGACGCCGGCACCGGCCAACCGGTGTGGAGCGCCAGCGCCGAGACCAGCAATCGCAGCAGTCAGAGCCAGCGCGCGGAGGCGATACGCGAGGCTGTGGAAAAAGCCATTGCGGCGTATCCTCCGAGTTGAGAATAATTCCCACAGGTTCATGTCTTCCACCGGAGAACCCTCATGTTCCGTCCTCTCGTTTTACTGGCTGGCGCCCTGCTGCTCAGTGCCTGCGCTGGCCGCCAAGTCAATCATGACTTCGACGCCAGCCGCGATTTTGCTGCCTATCGCAGTTGGAGCTGGAAGGATCCGGCGCTGCAATACCGTCCCGATGATCCGCGGATCAAGAGTGATCTGACTGAACAGCGGATTCGTCAGGCGGTGTCCGATCAGCTCGATCAACGCGGCTTGCGCCCGGCCGGTGCGGGGCGGAAGGGTGATGTGAATGTGCAGGCTTACTTGATTGTCGAAGATCGTCAGCAGCAAGTGACGACCAATTACGGCGGCGGCTGGGGCGGTCCGTGGAACGGCTATTGGGGCGCGCCGATGTACAACGAAACGCGCAACATCACTTATAAAGTGGCGACCATCCAGGTCGATTTGCTCGACGGCAAGGACGGCAAACTGGTCTGGCGCGGCAGCGACGAGCAAATGCTCAGCAACTCCCCCAACCCCACCGACCGCGCCAACGCCGTACGCGAAACCGTCGGCCGAATCCTCGCCAACTACCCCCCGCACTAAAACCACCCCAACCCTGTAGGAGCAAAGCTTGCTCGCGATAGCGGTGCGTCATTCCCAGATGATTTGCCTGACCCACCGCCATCGCGAGCAAGCTTGATCTGGTCAAGTAATCCTGGACACCAATTACGGTTTTTTCACGCCGCCATTTTCTCCATGGCGACCGGTGACCGGTAATCGTTGTAGCTATGGAGCCTGAAGTTGTTGTAGCGCACCACGTAGCGCTGCAAATCAGCCCGGGCTTCATACTCCGAGCGGTAACCGGCTTCAGGCACCCACTCTGATTTCAGACTTCCAAAGAAACGCTCCATCGGGGCGTTATCCCAGCATTCGCCTTTACGACTCATGCTTTGCCGCAGTCCATTCGCCAGCAACTCATTCCTGAACTTATGGCTGGTGTACTGGCAGCCTTGATCGGAGTGAAACAGCACGTCTTTGGGTTTGCCTCGCAGCTCAACCGCCATCCGTAGGGCCTCGCAGGTCAGCTCCGCATCCGAGATCATCGAAAACGCCCAGCCCACGAGCCGGCGGGCAAACAGGTCCAGAACCGCTGCAAAATACATCCACCGCGTGCCGACCTTGATGTACGTCACGTCCGCGCACCACACTTGGTTGATCGCCGTGACATCAAACTCGCGCTTGAGCACGTGCGGCGCCACCAAGGCTTCAACGCCAGATGACTTGTATTTGTGACGTCGGCGCTGACGACTGACCACGCCGGCTTCTCGCATCAAGCTGCGAGCCATGTGCCGCCCGACGCGATGCCCCTTGGCTTGCAGCTCCCTAGAAAGGGTGCGCGCCCCCGCGGAAGCTCTGGATTCCTTGTGATGCTCTACCAGCATGGCTTTGAGTTTCTCCCGCTCAGGGTTCACCTTGCCTTGGCGCTGACGCCAAGCATAAAAACTGCTGCGGCTGACTTCAAACACCCGGCAGCAGTCGTTAACGCCATATCGCTCGCCCAGCTCATTGATCAGTGAGAATGATCTTTGGCGTCCAACAGCAGGAGAGCACTGGCCTTTTTTAGGATTTCGATATCCCGGTCTTTTTGCCTGAGCAAGGCTTTGAGTTCCTGAATTTCTCGCTGGTCAGCCGTGATCGCTTTGGCTCCCACCGGGGTCGAACCCTGGCGTTCTTTACGCACCTGATCGACCCAGCGACGCAAGGCGGTAGGGCCAATATCTAAACTGGCGCAAACCTCGGGAACCGATATCCCCTCATCCAGCACCATGCCAGCAGCCTTGAGTTTGAACTCAGTTGAATAAGAATTACGCATATCCAAAAACACCTCAGATTTGGGCGCCATCATAGCGCCCGATTGAAGTGTCCAAAATCATTAGGCCAGTTCAGCTCAGCTCCTACAGGGTTGATGGTTGGTCACGAGACCTGCGGCCACCACCAATCCCCTGTGGGAGCAGAGCTTGCTCGCGATAGCGGCCTGGCAGCCGCCGCAATTTCTTGCGCTACAGCTGATAACTGAAACTCACGCTATACCGCGGGCGTCGGTTGAAGGTGTCCAGCGCTTCATCGGACATCGGTTTCGCCGCTTCCAGCGCGACGTTGTAATACTTGGCGTCACCGAACCTCAGCCCCAGCGCCGCCGAGGACAGATTATTGCCCTGCACCGGCAGCTCGTTGAACCAGGTTTTCGCGCGATCGAACACCACGTACGGCTGCAACACTCGCACCCAACTGCCGTCGCGATTGAAGCTGTAATTCACCTCATACGCCACGCCCCACCCCTTGTCGCCGGACGCCTGATCATCGGGATAACCGCGACCAAAATTCTGCCCGCCAAACACCGCGCGTTCGCTGTCGGGCAAGGTGTCGTCGCTCCAGTACAGCGCGCCCGAAAGCACGCCTTGCCAGTTGTCGAAAAACTTGTCGCTCTGCACGCCGGATAACCGCAACCGCAGAAAATCCAGGTCCTGATCGGCATTGGTTTTCGCGCCCATGCCATCGATGCCTTGATACACGCCGCCGCTGAGAATCCGCAGTTGCCGGGCATTCGCCTTGCGCCAATCACTCTCGAACGCGAGTGCGCGGATGTCGGTGCGCACCTCGACGCTGCGCGGATCGTCGACCACGTCGTAGCGGGTTTTATCGTTGACCGCATACAGCCGCGCGCCGGCGCTCAGGGTCTGATTCGGCGCGGCGATCAGCGCATGGCTGAAGCCGATCGAATAACGATCATTCTCCCGATGCGGCTCCAGTTGCAGGCCGTTGGCGAGCAGCACGTTGGTGCCCGGTTCGGCGCGGTAGCGGGAGGCGGACAGACTCAGTTGCGTGCCTTCGGCATTGAGAAACTGCGCGTAGTCGAGCCGGTAGTAATGCTCTTTGTCCTCGCCCGGCGGAAACAGGCCGCTGAGGCTCAATTGTTCGCCCATCGACGTCTGCGCGTTGCTGCTGACCCCGAGCAAAGCCTGGGTGCCGCCGCGACTTTTTTCAGTGGCGCTCAAGCTGCTGGTGAACGGTTTGCGACTGGCCTGCACCGCCAGATATGCGGCGCCATCGGTGGTGCCGGGCGGCGGCACTTGCGCCTGCAACGTCACGCCGGGAATCCGGCTCATCAGCGTGGTGTAACGCTCGAATGTCTTGCGCGTCAGCGGTCGTTCGGCTTGCAGTTTGGTCACCAGTTTATCCAGCAGACCCTTGACCCGACCGATGTCGCCCTGCAACTGATAATCCTTGATGTAACCCTCCACCAGCACCACGCGGGCGACGCCGTTATTGAACGACTGCTGCGGCAGAAATCCGTAGGACAGCAAGTAGCCGTCCTGCTGATAACGACGGGTGATTGCGCGAGTCGCTTCGATCCATTCGGCGAGGCTGGTCTCGTGGCCGAGCAGCGGTTGAAAATTCGCCGCCAGCTCTTTGAGTGGGTAAATCGTCCCGCCCTCGATCTGCACGTTTTTGATCGTGACCTTGGTGCCCATGGTCAACGGCTGAGCCTGTGCGGCGCCAGGATCCGGCACTTGCAGCGGCGCCGTTTGCGGGCGATAAGCGTCCGCCGGCAGGTTCGGCACAGGAAGATTACGCGTGGTTTCGTTGCTGTTGAGAAAGCTCGGCAGGGTGTCGGCGAGGGCGAAGGAACTGACGCTGATTAACACGAGGGAAGCCATAACGCGCATAGGACACTCCATGGTCATATCGCAACATCCTTCGATTCGTCAGCTGACTGAACCAGAACCGCAGGATGTCCTGCTCCAAAAGAAAAAGCGGAAGACTCGAGTCGAATCTTCCGCCTCCAACCAAGCGTAGGCGCTGTAGATTGGGCCGTCGAATCGGCCAGGTGCAATTCAGTTTTTATTGCCGCCCAAACCACCGAGCAAACCGCCGAGTCCACCCGTGGCGCCAGTGCCCGAACCGCCGCTCGCGGCGCCGCCATTGAGCAGTCCGCCGACTGCGCCCACCGTAGCGCCGACCGTGGTGACGGTGTTGCCCACCGCCGCGACGACCGGGCTCGGCGCCGCTGCCGCAACGTTGCTGCCGACGCTGCTGACCGCGCCGCCCACCTGCGTCAGCAAGCCATTCACCGGAGCGCCGAGGCCGGTGGCCGCGCCAACTTGTTGAGTCACCGCAGTGACGCCGCTGGTGACCGGGTTGAGTGCCGCGCCTACCGTGCCGCCGACGCTGGCGAGTGCTGCGGTCGGCGCCAAGTCTGGCGCGCTTGAGCCACCGAGTGCGCCGCCAATCGATGCCACTGCGCCGCCGACTGCGCCGAGGTTGACGCCACCCGCGCTGACCACCGCATTGGTATTGCCGGCGTCCAGACCCGCGCCGACGTTCGCCACTGCACCGCCGACGGTTTGCAGCAGCCCCGAGTTGCCGAGGCCGCCGGGGCCAGTGCTCGCCACCAGGCCACCGGCGGTTCCGGTGGTGGTCGCGACGTTGGTCAACGCGGTGCCCGCGAGATTGGTCACTGGGTTGCCGTTGCCGGCCGCAGTCACTTTGCCGCCCAAATCAGCCACTGCCGTGCTGACGTTGCTGACCAGCGTGTTCACCGGATTACCCAGGCCGGTGGCACTGCCGACTTTGCTGACCAGTCCTTCGGTCAGTGTCACGACGGGCACCAGCACTTTGTTGCCGACGCCGTTGGACAGGGTGCCCAGCGGACCGGTGCTGGTGGCGACGTTCAAGGTGTCGCCGAGCATGCTGACTTTTTCGCCGACGCCGCCGAGCACTGGCGTGACTTTGCTGACGACACCGCCAACCAGTGGAATCGCGCTGGTGGCCGTGGCCAGTTTGCCGCTGATGTCGGTGACGCCGTTGCCGGCATCGGACATCACGTTGCCGACGATGGCGGTGGTTTTGGTCATGGCCAGCGGATCTTTGCCGAGTTGGCCGAGGCCGGTGTCGAGTCCGCCGCCGATGCTGTTGACGACATTGCCGGTGGTGGTCAGGGCGCTTTGCACCACGCCGCC
Organism: Pseudomonas prosekii; assembly: GCF_900105155.1. Classification (NCBI taxonomy): domain Bacteria; kingdom Pseudomonadati; phylum Pseudomonadota; class Gammaproteobacteria; order Pseudomonadales; family Pseudomonadaceae; genus Pseudomonas; species Pseudomonas prosekii. The sequence goes on along the minus strand of NZ_LT629762.1, from coordinate 2,012,418 downwards.
GACCACCGGCAGGTTTGCGGTTGAATCACCAATGCCGGTGACGCCATCGCCCACGCCGCTAATGGTTTTACCGAGGTCGGAGACGACGGTGCTGGTGACCAACGTCGGGACGGTTGTGCCGCCGTCAGTTCCGCCAGGGCCATCGGTGCCGCCAGTGCCGCCAGTGCCGCCAGTTCCGCCAGTGCCACCGGTTCCGCCGGTGTTACCAGTGCCACCAGTGCCGCCAGTGCCTCCAGTTCCGGCAGTGCCGTCCGTTCCACCGCCAGTTCCGCCGGTTCCGCCGGTTCCGCCGGTGTTACCAGTGCCGCCAGTGCCGCCGGTACCATCCGTGCCACCGCCCGTTCCACCTGTTCCAGCGGTGCCATCGGTGCCGCCAGTTCCACCCGTTCCGCCAGTCCCATCGGTCCCGCCAGTTCCCGCCGTCCCGTCAGTTCCGCCCGCCGCGCCACCGGTGCCGCCGGTGCCGTCAGTTGCACCGCTACCGGCGCCGCTGCCACCGGCGGTATCCGTCGCGCCAGCGGAGGAACTGCCGGACGTACTGCGATGACCGCCACCGCCGCTGCTGCAACCGGTCAGTCCGAGAGAAAGGATCAATGCCACTGCTATTGCCGATTTGCACCACACTTGAGTTTTCATGAGAGTGATTCCTTGCACCTGAAACAACGTTCGCTGTCTTCGATGGCTGGCCGGTTCTGTCGTCGGCAATACCTTCGTCCGTTGCCTGTATCTCAATCCCGGCGGTGCTTCGTGGCCATTCTCAAGTTGGTATTAAGCCTTTCATGTAGCGCAGGCGAATGCGCCCTAAGGACTAATACCTAGGGCGTAAATCGGCGGATCGGTTTCAGTGAAAGTCGTTGCAAATCAACGAGCGGAGTTTTCTACAGGGCAGGGCGGGGGTGGGGAGAAAACCTTGGATATAGTCGCAATTACAGGGGGGCCGTGATCGTTCCCATGCGCGTGGGAACGATCTTTAACGATCATCAGGTCAGCGGTTGCCAGTGGCCAAGCATGTGCTCCAGCTCCCCGGCGCCCACCAGACGCAAATCGCCACTCGACGCCGCCGCACTCGCCAGCAACGTCACCTCGCTGGGCAACCGCACCGGTTTGTGAAACTGCACGGCGATTTCGACATTCGCCGTCGGCAGATGCTCGGCCAGCGCCGCCAGCGTGCGCGCCTTGTTCCACAAACCATGGGCAATCGCCGTGGGAAAGCCGAACAGCTTGGCACTCGCGGCGCTGAGGTGGATCGGGTTGTAATCCCCTGAGACCTTGGCGTATTGCCGACCAATGTCTGCCGGCGCCTTCCAGTGCGCCACCTCAATCAGCTCCAGCGTCGCGGCCACTTCATCCCCGACCGGCTCGCCCTCAAGCTTGACCCCGCGACACAACATCCGGCTTTCAGCCTGCCACAACGTGCCCAATTGATCGTCCAGCGTGGTGATCAGATCGAACGTCGCACCTTTGGCGTGCGCTTGCAGGTTTTGCACCTGAACGCTGACCCGCGCACGGCTCACCGCGCCCATCGGTCGCAACACCCGAATCCGATTGCTCAGGTGAATCAGCCCCAACAACGGGAACGGAAACTCCTTGGCCGTGAGCAATTGCATCTGCAAGGCAAACGCCAGAATGTGCGGATAGGTCGGCGGCAGCAGTCCATCGTCGGCGAAACCGCAGACTTTGCGATAGGCCGCCAGGCGTTGCTGATCGACGTCAACCCAGCAGCGCAAACCCTGGTCGGGCAGCGTGGTGCCGGTGATTTTTCGCCGGGTCGCCGCGTGCACATACAGCGCGGACAGGCTCGGTTCGCGGTCGAGAGTTTGCCAGTCGATCGTCATCGCTACGCTCCCAAAACACTTTGTCCACAAACCCGCAGCGCCTGCCCGGTAAACGCGCCGGTGCCCGGTTGTGCGAGCCACGCCACGGCTTCGGCGACGTCTTGCGGCAAACCGCCCTGGCCCAGCGAACTCATGCGACGCCCGGCTTCGCGCAGGGCGAACGGAATGTGCGCGGTCATCTGGGTTTCGATAAACCCCGGCGCCACGGCGTTGATGCTGATCCCGCGTTCGTGCAGCAACGGCGCCCAGGACTCTGCCAAACCGATCAATCCGGCCTTGCTCGCGGCGTAATTGGTTTGCCCGCGATTGCCGGCAATGCCGCTGATCGAGGCCAGCAGAATCACCCGGCCGTTATCGCGCAGGGTCCCGGCGTCGAGCAGCGCTTTGGTCAGCACCTGCGGCGCATTGAGGTTGACCGCGAGCACCGCGTCCCAGAATTCCGGGGTCATGTTGGCCAGGGTTTTGTCGCGGGTGATGCCGGCGTTGTGCACGACGATATCGATGCCGTCCGGCAGGTGCTCGATCAACTGCGCGGCGGCGTCGTCGGCGCAAATATCCAGGGTGACGCTGCGCCCGCCGAGGCGTGCGGCGAGCGCTTCGAGGTCGGCTTTGGCCTGCGGCACATCCAGCAGAATCACCTCGGCGCCATCGCGGGCGAGGGTTTCGGCGATGGACGCGCCGATCCCGCGTGCGGCACCAGTGACCAGCGCTTTGCGCCCGGACAATGGCCGCGTCCAGTCTTCAACCGGCGTCGCGCACGCGCTCAGGCGAATCACCTGACCGGAAACAAACGCGCTTTTCGGCGAAAGGAAAAACCTCAGCGGGCCTTCCAGTTGATCCTCGGCACCGTCGCCGACATAGATCAACTGCAACGTGCCGCCGCCGCGCAATTCCTTGGCCAGCGAACGGCTGAAACCTTCCAGTGCGCGCTGGGCACTGGCGGCAAACGGGTCGCTGAGGTGTTGCGGATCACGTCCGAGAATCACCAGATGCGCGCTGTGATCGAGGTTTTTCATCAGCGGCTGGAAAAATTCGCGCAGTTGCTTGAGGTGTTCGGTTTGCAGCAGTTGGCTGGCATCAAACACCACGGCTTTGATTTTCGGGCCGTGGCCGGGAATCCACGCGGTGGCCAGGGACGGCTCGGTGCCGTAGCTGTAAATCGCGTCGGTCAGGCGGTTGGCGAAGGCGCCGACTTTTTCCGCCAGCGGTCCGCCGCCAAGCAGCAATGCGCCCTCGACGGGCCGCAGGCGCCCGGCTTGCCAGCGCTCCAGTCGAACCGGCGACGGCAAGCCGAGGGCCCCGACCAAACGATGGCCGACGGACGAATTGGCGAAGTCGATATAACGGTCTGACATGGAACGCTCTCCGATAGCTGGGGTTCAAAGTGTGGACCATGAATGGCGATCAGTCGTTCGATCCACGAGATAAGGCCTACGCTTGATCACCAATGATTGAGGTGTAGCAGGCCTTTCGGCGACATGCGGACCTTGTGGGAGGTGAGCTTGCTCGCGATGCAATGCAATGTGTCAGTCAGCGCAATTTTGTCTGGCAGACCGCCATCGCGAGCAAGCTCGGCTCCCACAAGGGTTTGGTTATAGGGTTTGGTTAATTTTCGGATTTTCACAAGGAGCTTTTCATGACTCAGCTGCGCCGCGTCGCGATTATTGGCGGTAACCGGATTCCCTTCGCCCGCTCCAACGGGCCATACGCCACCGCCAGTAACCAGGCGATGCTCACCGCAGCGCTCGAAGGTTTGATCGAACGCTACAACCTGCATGGCCTGCGCATTGGCGAAGTGGCGGCGGGGGCGGTGCTCAAGCATTCCCGCGATTTCAACCTGACCCGCGAGTGTGTGCTCGGCTCGCGGCTGTCGCCGACCACCCCGGCCTACGATATCCAGCAAGCGTGCGGCACCGGCCTTGAAGCGGCGTTGCTGGTGGCGAATAAAATCGCCCTCGGGCAGATCGATTGCGCAATTGCCGGCGGCGTCGACACCACGTCCGACGCGCCGATCGGCATCAACGAAGGCCTGCGACGGATTCTCCTGCAGGCCAATCGCGCGAAAACCACGGGCGACAAACTCAAGACCTTCCTGCAATTGCGCCCCGGCCATTTGATCCCCGAATTCCCGCGCAACGGCGAGCCGCGCACCGGGCTGTCGATGGGCGAGCATTGCGAGTTGATGGCGCAGACCTGGAATATCCCGCGCGACGAGCAGGATCAACTGGCGCTGGAAAGCCATCAGAAACTCGCGGCGTCCTATGCCGAAGGCTGGCACAACGATTTGATCACGCCGTTTCTCGGCCTCACGCGCGACAACAACCTGCGCCCGGACCTGACGCTGGAGAAGCTCGCTGCGCTGAAACCGGCGTTCGAGAAAAGTGCCAAAGGCACGATGACGGCGGGCAACTCGACGCCGCTCACCGATGGCGCGTCGCTGGTGTTGTTGGGCAGCGAAGAATGGGCGAAGGAACGCGGCTTGCCGATCCTCGCGTATCTGCGCGACGGCGAGGCGGCGGCGGTGGATTTCGTCAACGGCGCCGAAGGCCTGCTGATGGCGCCGGTGTATGCGGTGCCGCGCTTGTTGGCGCGCAACGGCCTGACGTTGCAGGACTTCGATTACTACGAAATCCATGAAGCCTTCGCCGCGCAGGTGCTGTGCACGTTGAAGGCCTGGGAAGACCCGCAATATTGCAAAACCCGCCTCGGCCTCGACGCGCCGCTGGGCTCGATCGACCGCAGCCGCCTCAACGTCAAAGGCAGTTCGCTGGCCGCCGGGCATCCATTCGCGGCAACGGGCGGGCGCATCGTCGCCAGCCTGGCGAAGCTGCTCGACGCGGCGGGCAAGGGCCGTGGCTTGATTTCGATCTGCGCGGCCGGCGGCCAAGGCGTCACCGCGATCATCGAGCGCTAAGCCTCAGCTCATGAATCGGCTGGATTAGTGGAGAACCTGTGGCGAGGGGGCTTGCCCCCGTTGGGTCGCGCAGCGGCCCAAGACCTTAATCCACGATGTGTCAGGTACACCGCGTGGAATGGTTTTACGACTGCTGCGCAGCCGAACGGGGGCAAGCCCCCTCGCCACACAAGCCTTCATGAAAGCCCGCTCACCCCACAAGCCCTCATACAAGCCCGCTCGCCACACAAGCCTCCTTATCAGAAGCTCCGTTGCCACCATGTTCTCTATGCCCGAGAGAAATTCGCCGGCAACGCAATTGTGTTTGTCAGCCAGGGTTGAGTTGGCCTAAGGTCGGCGTTATCTGCCGTCCTGCGACATAAGGCCTGTCAATGACGTCCAACGGACAAATCTCCCTCGAACGTTCGATCCCGGCAATCACTGCGCTGCCGCGTCCATTATTCGCGCGGGTCGAAAGCCTGAATGCCGGTTCATGGACGCCGCCGCATCGCCACGATTGGGTGCAATTTTCTTACGCCATCAGCGGCGTGCTCGGCGTGCACACCGCCGAGGGCAGTTTCTTCGCGCCGCCACAGTGGGGCATTTGGATTCCGGCGGATCTGGAGCATCAAGTCGTGACCTCGATGCGCGCCGAAATGCGCAGCCTGTATGTGCGCCGCGAAGATTGCGCGTGGGCCGACGGGCGTTGCCGGGTGCTCGAAGTGACGCCGCTGGCTCGCGAGCTGATCAAGAGCTTCTGCCAGTTGCCGGCGCAATACCCGCAGGGCGACAGCCAGGAAGCGCGGCTGGTCAATGTGCTGCTGGATCAATTGGCGAATTTGCCTGAAGTGGCGTTTTCCCTGCCGTTGCCCCGGCATGAACGGTTGCTCGGGTTGTGCAACGAACTGATTGAAAATCCCGATCAGCAGGTGACGTTGCAGGCGTGGGCGGGGCGTTTGGGCACGTCGGAGAAAACCCTGATGCGCTTGTTCCAGCGTGAAACCGGTTTGAGTTTTCGCGGTTGGCGCCAGCGGATGCGGCTGTTGTCCTCGCTGAGTTTGCTGGAGGAGGGCGACAGCGTGACCAACGCCGCGCTGGCGTGCGGGTACGACTCGACGTCAGCGTTTATTGCGGCATTTCGCGGATTGTTCGGGTTTACCCCAGGGGAATTGTTTCGCCAGTGAGGCAGCCTTCGCGGGCAAGCCTTGCTCCTACAGGGTTTGCGGTGATCGTTGCCACGCTCTGCGTGGCAACGATCAAGCGCTGTTTATTTTCAGGTCCGGAACCGTCGAACCAACCCATCCAGCTCGCTCGACAACCCGGCCAGACTCTGCGAATCCAGGCGCGCCGAGTTCGCCAGTTCCGCAACCAATTGCGCATCGCCATGAATCTGGCTGATGTGCCGGTTGATGTCCTCTGCGACTTGATGCTGCTCTTCCGCCGCCGTCGCAATCTGCGTGTTCATGTCGCGAATCACATCCACCGACTCACGAATCAGCCCGAAGCTGCTGCGCGCCTCACCGATCCGCGTTACCGATTGTTGCGACACTTGCAGACTCGCGTGCATTTGCTGCGTCACCTGGCTGGTGCGCTTGGCCAGGTTGCCGAGCAAACCGTCGATTTCCGCTGTCGAGTCGGCTGTACGTTTCGCCAGGGCGCGCACTTCATCCGCCACCACCGCGAACCCGCGGCCCTGCTCACCGGCGCGGGCCGCTTCGATCGCGGCGTTCAGCGCCAGCAAGTTGGTCTGCTCGGCAATCGAGCGAATGGTCCCCAGAATCGACTGAATGTCATTGCTGTCGCGTTCCAGTTGCTGCATCGACTGCGCCGACGATTCGATTTCCTGACTCAGACGATCAACGCTGCTCACCGCCGCATCAATCTGTTGCTGACCTTCGCGCGCCTGGCGCTGACCGCTGTCGGCCGACTCGGCAGCCTGGCTGCACGAACGCGCGACTTCGTTGGCGGTGGCGACCATTTCGTGGAACGCCGTGGACACCATGTCCACCGCTTCACGCTGGCGCCCGGCCGCTTCGGCCATGTCGCTGGAAACCTGGGTCGAGCTCTGCGAGGTGGCGAGAATCCTGTTCGCCGCACCGCCGATGCTTTGGATCAGGTTACGAATCGCCGAGAGGAACTGGTTGAACCAGTTGGCCAGTTGCGCGGTTTCGTCGCTGCCACGGATTTCGAGGTTTTTGGTCAAGTCGCCTTCGCCCTGGGCGATGCCTTCCAGACCGCTGGCGACGCTGCGGATCGGCCGCACGATGAGGCTGGCGAAACTGGCGCCGACAATCGCGAAAAACACCGCCAGCACCGCCGCGATGATCGCGATCAGCCAGGTCAGTTGGGTCGCCGAACTCATCACATCGTTCTGCTTGATCAGGCCGATAAAGGTCCAGCCCAGTTGCTCTGACGGCCAGACGTTGGCCATGTAGCGCTCGCCGTTGAGCTCGACTTCCACCAGACCTTTGCCGGCCTTGGCCAGTTGCGCATAACCTTCGCCGAGGCTGCCGAGTGCCTTGAAGTTGTGCTCCGGCATCTTCGGATCGACCAGAATGGTCCCGTTGTTTTCCAGCAACATCAGGTAACCGGTTTCGCCGAGTTTGATCTGTTTGACGATTTCCGTGAGCTGCTTGAGCGTCACGTCGATGCTGACCACGCCGCCGTTGGTGCCCAATTTGTTGTCGATGGTGCGCACGGTGCTGACGTAAGTCGCGTCATCCTGCGCCCAGTAATACGCTTCGGTACGAAACGGTTTGCCCGGTTTCGCTTGCGCGGCTTTGTACCAGGGACGCTGGCGCGGGTCGTAATTGTTGAGTTTGGCGTCGTCCGGCCACGACACATAGCCGCCAGCGGCTGTGCCGACGATGGCGTAGGCGTAGGACGGATGGCTGTTGCCCAGATCCTGCAAGACCGCGAAGACGTTTTTGTCCATCTCGCCTTGCGCAATGCTCTCGGCATTGGCCGCCATGTAGGTCTTGAGGCTGTCGTCGGTGTTTTTGATCAGCGGTTGCGACGCCAGGTAATCGACGTTCTGGCTGATGCCGTCGAAAAACAATTGCATCGCATTGCTGACCTGACGAATCTCACGGCCGCTGCTGTCGACAAAATTGTCCTTGGCATCGCTGCGCAAGTTCATCACCACGAGGGTGGCGACCAGCACCACGGGCAAGCAGGCGATGACGGCAAACGCCCAGGTCAACTTCTGTTTAATGTTCATCCGCGCTCCAGATTTTCTTGTAGGCCCACGCAGTGCAGATGACTCGCGGATTATTGGCAGGCGAAAACGGTGTTGCTCGAAACCTTGGCTTCGACTCGGCTCCCTGAGCGCGGCATGGTCTTTTTTTGTCGGAGACGATTGTCGGAAAAATCCTTTTCTCACTGAGGATTTCGGCTGCAATCGCCGTAAATTAAGCGCTCTGGCGAAAAAACCTACGAACGGCGAGGACGAAGATGTCAGCCTCTGTCGCCAATGCCTGCACATCCCTGCGCCAACAAATGGCGGCGTGTCGGCTATGATCTGCATCGGTCGTAATCGGCGCAGGGTTTGTCGGGTAAAACCGGCACATTGTGTGCTTCAGATTGTTGTTGGGAACGTTCATAGGTCGGCAACCCCTCCCCGAGGCGCGAGGATTGCCGTATAACGAATGACTTTCGCGTGTTTGGTAATAAAGGACCCACAATAAAAGCTGATGAAGACTCCAAAACGCATTGAACCCCTGATCGAGGACGGTCTGGTCGACGAGGTGCTGCGCCCACTCATGAGTGGTAAAGAAGCAGCTGTTTATGTGGTGCGCTGCGGTAACGAACTACGCTGCGCGAAGGTCTACAAGGAGGCGAATAAACGTAGTTTCCGCCAGGCGGCCGAGTACCAGGAAGGCCGCAAGGTGCGCAACAGCCGACAGGCGCGTGCGATGGCCAAGGGCTCCAAGTTCGGCAAGAAAGAAACCGAGGACGCCTGGCAGAACGCCGAAGTGGCGGCCCTGTTTCGTCTGGCCGGCGCCGGTGTGCGAGTGCCCAAGCCGTATGACTTCCTCGAAGGCGTACTGCTGATGGAACTGGTCGCCGACGAATATGGCGATGCCGCGCCGCGTCTGAACGACGTGGTGCTGGAACCGGATCAGGCCCGCGAATATCACGCGTTTTTGATCACCCAGATCGTACTGATGTTGTGTACCGGTCTGGTGCACGGTGACCTGTCGGAGTTCAACGTGCTGTTGACCCCGACCGGCCCGGTGATCATCGACCTGCCGCAAGCGGTGGATGCGGCGGGCAACAACCACGCGTTCACCATGCTCGAACGGGACGTCGGCAACATGGCTTCGTACTTCGGACGGTTTGCCCCGGAGTTGAAGAAGACCAAGTACGCCAAGGAAATGTGGGCGCTGTATGAAGCCGGCACCTTGCACCCGGCGAGCATCCTGACGGGTGAGTTCGACGAGCCGGAAGAACTGGCGGACGTCGGCGGCGTGATTCGCGAAATCGAGGCTGCACGCCTCGACGAAGAGCGCAAGCAAGCGGTACGCGCAGCTGACGACGCGCCACCGAGCAAAACCGAAGAACCGCCGCCACCCTGGATGCAGTGATCGGTTAAACAAAAACCCGGCTCCGGCCGGGTTTTTTGTCGGCGCCCCAAAACCCCATGCACCGAAGATCCCCTGTAGGAGCGAGCCTGCTCGCGATGCGGTGGGTCAGTTGATGAGATTTTGGATGTGCCGACGCTATCGCGAGCAGGCTCACTCCCACAGTGGATCAGGGTGAATGCAAGAGTGATGTCCACCGCGAAACCCCTGTAGGAGTGAGCCTGCTCGCGATGCGGTGGGTCAGTTGATGAGATGTTGGATGTGCCGACGCTATCGCGAGCAGGCTCACTCCCACAGTGGATCAGGGTGACTGCAAGAGTGATATCCACCGCCAAACCCCTGTAGGAGTGAGCCTGCTCGCGATGCGGTGGGTCAGTCGATGAGATTTTGGATGTGCGGACGCTATCGCGAGCAGGCTCACTCCCACAGTTGATGTGGGTGAATGCAGGAATGTCGTCCACCGCAGGACCCCTGTGGGAGCGAGCTTGATCTGGTCAAGTAATCCTGGACACCAATTACGGTTTTTTCACGCCGCCATTTTCTCCATGGCGACCGGTGACCGGTAATCGTTGTAGCTATGGAGCCTGAAGTTGTTGTAGCGCACCACGTAGCGCTGCAAATCAGCCCGGGCTTCATACTCCGAGCGGTAACCGGCTTCAGGCACCCACTCTGATTTCAGACTTCCAAAGAAACGCTCCATCGGGGCGTTATCCCAGCATTCGCCTTTACGACTCATGCTTTGCCGCAGTCCATTCGCCAGCAACTCATTCCTGAACTTATGGCTGGTGTACTGGCAGCCTTGATCGGAGTGAAACAGCACGTCTTTGGGTTTGCCTCGCAGCTCAACCGCCATCCGTAGGGCCTCGCAGGTCAGCTCCGCATCCGAGATCATCGAAAACGCCCAGCCCACGAGCCGGCGGGCAAACAGGTCCAGAACCGCTGCAAAATACATCCACCGCGTGCCGACCTTGATGTACGTCACGTCCGCGCACCACACTTGGTTGATCGCCGTGACATCAAACTCGCGCTTAAGCACGTGCGGCGCCACCAAGGCTTCAACGCCAGATGACTTGTATTTGTGACGCCGGCGCTGACGACTGACCACGCCGGCTTCTTGCATCAAGCTGCGAGCCATGTGCCTCCCGACGCGATGCCCCTTGGCTTGCAGCTCCCTGGAAAGGGTGCGCGCCCCCGCGGAAGCTCTGGATTCCTTGTGATGCTCGACCAGCATGGCTTTGAGTTTCTCCCGCTCAGGGTTCACCTTGCCTTGGCGCTGACGCCAGGCATAAAAACTGCTTCGGCTGACTTCAAACACCCGGCAGCAGTCGTTAACGCCGTATCGCTCACCCAGCTCATTGATCAGTGAGAATGATCTTTGGCGTCCAAAAGCAGGAGAGCACTGGCCTTTTTTAGGATTTCGATATCCCGGTCTTTTTGCCTGAGCAAGGCTTTGAGTTCCTGAATTTCTCGCTGGTCAGCCGTGATCGCTTTGGCTCCCACCGGGGTCGAACCCTGGCGTTCTTTACGCACCTGATCGACCCAGCGACGCAAGGCGGTAGGGCCAATATCTAAACTGGCGCAAACCTCGGGAACCGATATCCCCTCATCCAGCACCATGCCAGCAGCCTTGAGTTTGAACTCAGTTGAATAAGAATTACGCATATCCAAAAACACCTCAGATTTGGGCGCCATCATAGCGCCCGATTGAAGTGTCCAAAATCATTAGGCCAGTTCAGCTTGCTCGCGATAGCGGTGGCTCAGTTGATGAGATTTTGGATGTGCCGACGCTATCGCGAGCAAGCTCGCTCCCACAGTGGATGGCGGGTGTTCCCAGCAATGCTGTCCTCGCACATACTGATGCCCCTCGAAATACCCCCCACACTCAAGGACTGAATGTGAATTCCAGCCGCAACACCCACCTCATCATCACTGCCCGGCTGATTTCCGATTTCGGCGCGTTCCTCAACATGGTTGCCTTGGCGACTTACGTCTATGTGCTGAGCAACAGTGCGATCAGCGTGGCGATTTTCCTCGCCAGCCGCGTTGCCGGCGGCATCCTTGCCAGTCTGATCGGCACACCGTTCTACCGCCGGGTTTCCGGGCGTCTGCCGCTGATTGCCTTTGATTTGTTGCGCGCCAGTGTCCTCGGCCTGCTGCTGATCCTGCCCGTCTCGCAGCAAGCATTGATGCTGCCAGTGATCGCGTTTGGCCTGGGCCTGGGCAATTCGATGTTCGCCATCGGCCTCAACAGCCAACTGCCGAACCTGATCGACAGCCAACATCTGCTCAAAGCCAATGCCTGGATCACTTCAGCGGCGTCGATTGCGATGGTCGCGGGCAGCCTGGTGGCGGGGTTGGTGGTGGCTGCGTTTGGTTTTGAAGCAGTGTTCGCGCTCAACGCCATTACCTATTTACTGGCCGCGCTGTTGATCGTGCCGCTACGTTTTCGCCCCGCCGCAGCGCCAGTCAAACCGGCCAATCAACGCGGCGAGTGGTCGGCGCTGCGCCAAGGTTTGCGCTCGGCGCCGGTGCTGGCGGCGATGCTTGTGGTGTCGATGGCCGACACCCTCGGCAGCGCCGCGCACAACGTCGGGTTTCCGATTATTTCCAAACTGCTGACGCCTGAATCGGCCAGCACCACGTTGGGGTTGATGCTCGTGGTCTGGGCCAGCGGCAAGCTGATTGGCGCGCGAATCGCCAGTCGCATGAAAGGCTCGGACAACATCAATCTGCAACGGCGTTTTTTTTACGGCGTGCTGCTGATGTCCTGCGGTTTCATCATGATGTTCCAGCAGCAGACGCTGTACGGCTTGCTGCTGTTTTCGTTGCCGGCGGGGCTCGGCGATGGCTTTTCCGAAGTCGGCCTGATGTCGCGTCTGCAACGCGAACCGGATCACCTGCGCCTGCCGATTTTCAGTTTCCTGACCCTGCTGCAAATGACCGGGTTCGGCATCGGCATGCTGATCGCCGCGCCATTTTACGCGTGGTGGACGCCCGGCGCGGTGGTGCTGTTGTTCCACGGCATTCCGCTGGGCACCTTGCTGCTGGTCAAGGTGTTGTCCCTCAGACGCGCGCAGGTTCGGCGCAGCAGCCCGACGCCAGTTCCTTGAGGATCGGGCAGTCCGGGCGGTGGTCGCCCTGGCAGTGTTCCACCAGATCTTGCAAGGTGTCGCGCAACTGGCCAAGTTCGCGGATCTTCTGGTTCAACTCGTCGATGTGCTGACGCGCCAGGGCCTTCACATCGGCGCTGGCGCGTTGGCGGTCCTGCCAGAGGGTCAGCAACTTGCCGACCTCTTCAAGAGAAAACCCCAGATCCCGCGAACGCTTGATAAACGCCAGCGTATGCAAGTCGTCATCGCCGTACACCCGATAGCCGCTGTCGGTGCGATGGGCGGCCTTGAGCAGGCCGATCGACTCGTAATAACGGATCATCTTCGCGCTCAGGCCACTGTGGCGGGCTGCTTGGCCGATGTTCATCAGTTGTCCTCCAGGTCCTTGGGTTTCCAGGTTTTCAACAGTAGCGCATTGCTCACCACGCTGACGCTCGACAGCGCCATCGCCGCGCCCGCCAGCACCGGGTTGAGAAAACCGAATGCCGCCAGCGGAATGCCAATCAGGTTATAGACGAACGCCCAAAACAGATTCTGGCGGATTTTCGCGTAAGTCTTGCGGCTGATCTCCAGCGCCGCCGGCACCAGCCGTGGGTCGCCGCGCATCAGCGTAATACCGGCCGCGTGCATTGCCACGTCGGTGCCGCCGCCCATGGCAATGCCGATGTCTGCGGCGGCCAGCGCCGGGGCGTCGTTGATGCCGTCGCCGACCATGGCCACCACGCCGGTTTTCTTCAGTTCGGCGACGGTCGCGGCTTTGTCGGCCGGCAACACTTCGGCGTGCACGTCGGTGATGCCCAGCGCCTCGGCGACGACTTTGGCGCTGCCACGGTTATCGCCGGTCAACAGGTGGCTGCTGATGTGGCGCGCGGTGAGTTGCTGCACCGCTTGCAGCGCGCCGGGTTTGAGCGTGTCGCCGAAAGCGAACAGCCCGAGCACGCGCGGTTCGGGACTTTGCTCGATCAGCCACGACAGCGTCCGACCTTCGGTTTCCCAAGCGCTGGCGGCGTCGGCCAAGGGACCTGCACTCAACGTGGTTTCTTCAAGCAGACGCCGATTGCCCAGCGCCAGGCGCCGCCCCGCAAGCGTGCCGGCAATGCCGCGGCCGGTCAGCGATTGGCTGTCGCTGACATCGGCGACGTGCAAGTTGCGTTCGGCGCAAGCATCGAGAACTGCCTTGGCCAACGGATGTTCACTGCCGCGTTGCAGGGCGCCGGCGATTTGCAGCAGCGCCGCTTCGTCGCCGTCCAGCGCAGTCAAATGCGCAATGCGCGGCGCGCCGGAGGTCAGCGTTCCGGTTTTGTCGAACACTACGGCGCTGACTTCATGGGCGCGTTCCAGTGCTTCGGCGTCCTTGATCAAAATGCCGTAGCGCGCCGCGACCCCGGTGCCGGCCATGATTGCGGTCGGCGTGGCCAGGCCCAGGGCGCAAGGGCAGGCGATCACCAGCACCGCGACCGCGTTGATCAGCGCGGTTTCAATCGGCGCGCCGTACAGCCACCAGCCGAGCAAGGTTGCCAGTGCAATCAGCAACACCGTCGGCACGAACACCTGGCTGACTTTATCCACCAGTTTCTGGATCGGCGCTTTCGCTGCTTGGGCGTCTTCGACCAGGCGAATGATCCGCGCCAGCACGGTTTCCGCGCCGAGCGCCAAGGTCCGTACCAGCAAGCGGCCTTCACCGTTGATCGCGCCGCCGGTGACTTTGTCGCCGGGTTGTTTCGGCACTGGCAGGCTTTCGCCGCTGATCAGCGCTTCGTCGGCGTGGCTCTGGCCTTCGACCACTTCACCGTCGACCGGGAAACGCTCGCCGGGTTTGACCATGACCAGATCGTTGAGGCGCAGGGCGCTGATCGCCACGTCCTGCTCGCGACCGTCGATGACTTGAATCGCGCGTTCCGGGCGTAACGCTTCGAGGGCACGAATGGCGCTGGCCGTCTGGCGTTTGGCGCGGCTTTCGAGGTATTTGCCCAGAAGCACCAGTGCGATTACTACCGCCGATGCTTCGAAATACAGGTGCGGCATGCGTCCGGCGGCGGTCGCCCATTCGTACAGGCTCAAGCCATAACCGGCGCTGGTGCCGAGGGCCACGAGCAAATCCATGTTGCCGGCACCGGCGCGCACGGCTTTCCATGCCGCGACGTAGAACCGCGCGCCGAAGATAAATTGCACCGGTGTGGCCAGCGCAAATTGCGCCCAGGCCGGCAGCATCCAGTGCATGCCGAACGGCTGGAGGAGCATCGGCAACACCAGCGGCAACGCGAGGGCGATGGCCATGATCAGCACCAGCCGCTCGCGGTGCAGGCGCTGTTGTTGGTCGTCGGTGGCTGGATGGTCGACTTCAAAGAGGCTGGCCGAGTAGCCGGCCTTGGTGACGGCGGCGATGAGGATCTGCGGGTCGATGTGGCCGAGCAGTTCGAGGTGCGCGCGTTCGTTGGCGAGGTTGACGCTGACGCTGCTGACGCCCGGCACTTTGCGCAATGCGCGCTCGACGCGGCCGACGCAGGACGCGCAGGTCATGCCGTCGATGCTCAATTGCAGACTGTGCTGCGGCACGCTGTAACCGGCTTGCTCAACCGCCTTCATCAACGCCTGCAGGCTGTCGCTGGGAGCCTGGATGCGCGCCTGTTCGGTGGCGAGGTTGACGCTGACGGCGCTGGCGCCGATGACTTTGCTCAACGCGCGCTCGACACGGCCGGCGCAACTGGCGCAGGTCATGCCGGCAATCGGCAGGTCGAAAGTGGTGGATTCGGACATCGGTCGCGCTCCCTGTAGAAAGTGCCGACAGGATCAACCTTGCCATGCGGGCAAGGTCAAGCGCCAATTTGGCTATCACCAAAATCTAACGGCGGGAACGGGCTGGTGTGGCAACGGGCTGGCGCTGCAACGGGCTGGTGTGGCGAGGGCTGTTGTGGCGAGGGGGCTTGCCCCCGTCAGGTCGCGAAGCGGCCCAAACCCTGCAGCCGCGATGTATCAGATAGGTCTGGGGGGCTGCTTTTACGGCTGCTTCGCAACCGGACGGGGGCAAGCCCCCTCGCCACAGAATCATGCTGACAGGAGGGCAAGCCCCCTCGCCACGGGATCGCGCTGACAGGGGATTCGAGGTCAGTATTCGAGGGCGGCGGGTTTCAGGAACATGCCTTCCAGTGACATGGCGATGCGGTACTTCAGCACGTCGCCGGCCTTCAGCGTGATGATTTGCGAGCCCGGCGCCAACATCCCCGCTTTGCACTCTGGCGTCTGCCCCGGCAATAGCTTCAGGCGCAAAGACACCGGGCCTGGCGGCAAGTTAAAGGAGGTGCTCTGTTCCTGGAACAGCCGCGCCGCCAGTTGGTCCTGGAGGTACACGCCGATTTCGCAGGAGGTCGCCACTTCCAGGCGCTCGCGGGAAATGATCAGGACGCCGTAATCTTCCCCGGCGGCGTTGGCCGAGGGCAGGGCGGCGAAAAGGCTGAGGAAGCCAAACAGGCTGAGAGCTGACCAGCGCATGACTGAATCTCCTGAGGTCGAGTCATTAATGAACGCAGCTTGGCCGAGCACGCCGCCGAATGCCAGCCCGGCAGATGATTGCAGAACTTGACCTTGCCATGGTGGCAGGGTCGAGACTGCCCGCACTGTCAATCAAAAGCCTCACTGAAGGAGTCATCCCATGCAAGTGTTCAACGTTCAAGGCATGTCCTGCGGCCACTGCGTCAAAGCCATCACTCAAGCACTGCAAGCGAAGGATCCGGCGGCCAGCGTTCGGGTTGACCTGGCGGCTAAAGAAGTCGGCGTTGAAAGCGCGTTGACCAGCGACCAGGTCATCGCCGCCATCACCGAAGAAGGCTACGACGCCAAAATCGCCTGAAGCCATCTCCCTGTGGGAGCGCGCTTTTGTGGCGAGGGGGCTTGCCCCCGTTGGGTCGCGAAGCGGCCCCCTGCGTCTTTCAGTTGGACCGGGCTGTCTGGATTGACGACTGCTTCGCAGCCGAACGGGGGCAAGCCCCCTCGCCACAAAAGCGCGGTCCCACGTTGGTTTTGCATTCATCCAAGGGTTTTTAATAGTTAGCGACCTATCGGAATGTTCAAGGCCTCCTCACGCAGCTAGACTGTCGAGCCTGCCGACCCACGCTCAATGGATGCCTGATGAACTTCCGTACCATTCTGATTCTTGGCGCCCTGACCGCTTTTGGTCCGCTGGCGATCGATTTCTATTTGCCGGCCTTCCCGGCGATGGCGCTGGCGTTCGGCACTGACGAAAAACACGTGCAAATGACCCTCGCCGCGTACTTCCTCGGCTTGTCGATCGGCCAGTTGCTCTACGGCCCGGTGGCGGATCGGTTCGGGCGGCGTATTCCGCTGCTCACCGGGGTCGGCCTGTTCACTGCGGCTTCGCTGGCCTGTGCATTTGCGCCGAACCTCGAATGGCTGATCGGCGCGCGGTTCGTCCAGGCGCTGGGCGGCTGCGCGGGGATGGTCATCTCGCGGGCGGTGGTCAGTGATAAATGCGATGCGGTGGGCTCGGCAAGAGTCTTTTCGCAACTGATGCTGGTGATGGGCCTGGCGCCGATCCTCGCGCCGATGCTCGGCGGATTGCTGGTCAACACCACCGGCTGGCAGTCGATCTTCCTTGTGCTCACCGGTTTCAGCGCCCTGGCTGCGGTGGCCGTGGCGCTCGGCTTGCCGGAAAGCTTGCCGGACTCGGTGCCGCGCCAACCGTTGTCCGGCGCCTTGCGCCAATACGGCCGCTTGATCGCTGACCCGATCTACCTCGGCCACGCGCTGACGGGCGGTCTCGCCGTCGCCGGAATGTTTGCCTACATCGCCGGCTCACCTTTCGTTTTCATCAAACTCTACGGCGTCCCGGCCGAGCATTTCGGCTGGCTGTTCGGCACCAACGCGGCGGGGTTCATTCTGGTGGCGCAGGTCAACGCGCGGATGCTGGCCAAGCGCGGCCCGGCGTTTCTGCTGGCGCGCACCGTGTGGATTTACCTGGCGGCGGGCCTGTCGTTGCTGGCGGTCAGCTCGCTGCACACGGAACAACTGTGGCCATTGCTGATCCCGTTGTTTGTTTGCATTGCCAGCCTCGGTTGCATCCTGCCGAACGCCTCGGCTTGCGCGATGAACGGGCAGGGCGCCCGGGCCGGCAGTGCCTCGGCGTTGCTCGGTTGCCTGCAATTCAGCGTCGCCGCCGGAGCGGCAACTTTGGTCGGGTTGTTGCACGACGGCACGGCCATGCCGATGGCGATGGTCATCAGTCTGTGCGGGATTCTGGTGGTGAGCGCGGCGATGCTCACCCGTCGTTTGCAAAATGCCCGGGCGTTGGCCCAAGCCAAGGCTTGATCGCGAACTCAGCCAGCGGCGCGCTGCTGGCGATCGGGGAATTGATGCGGGGCTTGCAGGCGCGCTTCGAGGGTGCGGGTGAAAGCCCGGGCCTCGGCTTCGCTGCGGAAAGTGACGGCATGTTGGTCGAGACGGACCTGCCACTGGGATGTTGCCACTTCTTTTATCAGGATCTTCATTGCTGACCTCCTTAAGTAAAAGACTGTGTCGCAGAGGCCTCGATTGTAGACCCGAATAAGTGCGCAATTGTGACAACGGGCAAGCATCTGACTGACGGTGTAGGACTTGTAGGAGTGTTTGCGCGGCTGTGTGCGGGACTGCTTTTTGTGGGAATGTTTTTGCGACTGCTTTTGCAACTGCTTTTGTGGGAGCAAAGCTTGCTCGCGATGGCGATCTTGAGGACGCCTTCGCGGGCAAGCCTTGCTCCTACAGATTCGGCGGTTAAAAGCCTTCGAGGACGATTTTGCCTTTGGCCTTGCCGCTTTCCAGCAGCTCATGCGCGCGCCGCAGATTAGCCGCATTGATCACGCCGAAGTGCTCGCCCACTGTGGTTTTCAAAGTCCCGGCATCGATCAGCTCAGCCACCCGGTTGAGCAAATTGTGCTGCTCGAGCATGTCAGCGGTTTCAAACAGCGAGCGGGTGTACATGAATTCCCAGTGCAACGACAGGCTCTTGCGCTTGAGTTTGGTCACGTCCAGCGACTTCGGATCGTCGATCAACGCAAGTTTGCCCTGCGGCGCCAGAGCCTCGACCAGTTGGTCCAGGTGCTCATCAGTCTGGGTCAGGCTGGCCACGTGGGTCACGTGCTGAATATCGGCGCGCTTGAGTTCTTCGCTCAGCGGCTGGCTGTGATCGATCACCAGATCGGCGCCCAACTCACGCACCCAGTTCTGGGTTTGTTCACGGGACGCAGTGCCAATAACCTTTAACCCAGTGAGCTGGCTGGCCAGTTGCGTGAGGATCGAACCGACTCCGCCCGCCGCGCCGACGATCAACAAACTCTGACCTTCATCGGTTTTGCCTTCGCGCACTTGCAGGCGCTCGAACAACAATTCCCACGCAGTAATCGCGGTCAGCGGCAACGCGGCGGCTTCGGCGAAACCGAGGGTTTTCGGCATGTGGCCGACAATGCGCTCGTCGACAACGTGCAATTCGCTGTTGCCGCCAGCGCGGGCGATGGAGCCGGCGTAGAACACTTTGTCGCCCGCCTTGAACAGCGTCACATCGCTGCCGACCGCTTTGACCACACCGGCAACGTCCCAGCCGAGCACTTTGGCGGCGCCGTTTTCAGGTTGGACGTTCTGCCGGACTTTAGTGTCGACCGGGTTGACCGAAATCGCTTTAACTTCCACCAGCAGGTCGCGCGGGCCGGCGAGCGGTTCTGGCAGTTCGATGTCCTGCAACGACTTGGCGTCGCTGATCGGCAGCGAGGCGTAATAGGCAATGGCTTTCATGAAAAACTCCGCAAGGGTAATAAAGGAAGAAATCAGCTCAAGGTGCGCAGGCGCTTGAGCTCGAAGTGTTCGAGGAAGTCACCGGCCTTGGCGCGAAAGTTTTGCACGTGGGCGCTGGCGTCATGCGCCTGCAGGGCTTCGTCGCTGCTCCACTGCTCGATCATGTAGAAGGCCAGCGGGTTGGCGAGGTCCTGGTGCAAATCGTATTGACCGCAACCGGCCTCGACGCGGGTCGGTGCCAGCAGCGCTCGCAGGTGTTGTTCGAGGGCATCTTGCTGACCCGGTTTGGCGATGAGCGTGGCGATAGCGGTGAAAGGCTGGGACATGGTCGACTCCTGACGCTGCGTGATGGGCGATGGGGCAGATAATTAGCTATTTCCCGGCAAGATAAAACCCGCTAAAAGAGCAGTCTCTTTCAATATTTTTTTGATAATCGGGGCTGAAGATGCTGCGTTTCGACGATTTGCAGTTGTTTGTCCGGGCCGCGGATTTGGGCAGTCTGTCGGCGGCGGCGCGGGTGATGGACATGTCGGCGGCCGTGGCCAGCGCGGCGCTCAAGCGCATCGAACAGCAACTCGGCGCACGTTTGCTGGCCCGTTCCACGCGCAGTTTGCGCCTGACCGCCGAAGGCGAGGGTTTTCTCGAATATGCCCGCGCGGCGCTGAGCAATCTGGATGAAGGCCGGCGGTTGCTCGCCAGCGGCCAGGATCAAGTCAGCGGCATTCTGCAATTGTCGGCGCCGTCGGACTTTGGGCGTAACTTGCTATTACCGTGGCTGGATGAATTTCAGCGCGAACACCCGAAACTGACCGTGCGTCTGCTGTTGGGCGATCGCATTGCCGACCTGTTCCGGCAACCGGTGGACATCGCCCTACGTTACGGCGAGCCGGAAGACTCAAGCCTGGTGGCGCTGCCAATCGCCGCAGAAAATCGCCGCGTGCTCTGTGCGTCGCCCGCGTACCTCGCGCAGCACGGCGAACCGCGTCATCTGGAACAACTGGCGCAGCACAATTGCCTGTTGTTCATGCTCGGCAGCCGGGTGCACGACCGCTGGAGTTTTCACGACGGCAAACGCGAAGTCGGCTTGACCGTCAGCGGCGACCGTTTCAGCGACGACGCCGATGTGGTGCGCCTGTGGGCGGTCGCGGGAGCCGGGATCGCTTACAAATCCTGGCTCGACGTGGCGGCCGATGTACTCGCCGGTCGCCTCAAAGTGCTGTTGCCGGAATTGCTTTGCGAGCGCGCACCGCTGAATTTGCTGTGCGCCCATCGCGCACAATTGAGTAAGCCGGTGAACCTTCTACGCGAGATGCTTGCCAGCCGATGCGCGCAATTGAGTAGTCAATTTCCGCGATTCTCGGCGGTTGATCATTAGTCGCAGGCAAATAGCGAAATTTCCGTCAGGAACTATCACCTCTTGCCGGCTCCCAAGGGCAGGAACCGACGGCCAACGCGCTTATACTAGCGCCCGCCTGAAGCCTGTAACGCCGAACCGGCCTGCCCGCGTTCACCATCAGCCGTGCCTGCCATGGGGTCGCCCGAGGTTGCCCGATACAGCGTGCTGCCGGGCGGTTTGCCGGGCCCGGTTTATGGCAGTTATCGCGTCTTGGCCGACGAACCATTACTGGTCAATATGTCCGTGAGCAGTAGACGAAACGATTCCACAGGGAGTGAATACATGGAACATGCACCTTGCATCAGCCAGATCGCCACGTTGCTGGCTGACCCCAAGCGCAGCGCAATGATGTGGGCCTTGATGGATGGCTCGGCGCGGCAGACCGAGGAGCTGGCCCTGATGGCCGGGCTGTCGCCCTCTTCGGCCAGTGCACACTTGGCGCGCCTGGCGGCCGGCGGTCTGTTGAAGGTCGAAGAGCGCGGGCGCAAACGCTTTTTCCGCCTCGCTGCGCCGGAAATCGGCGCTGCAGTAGAAGCCCTCGCCAGCGCCAGCATCGCCAGCCAGCCACGGCAAATTCCCGAAACCCTCAAACGCGCCAACCCCATGCTCAAACGCCCAATGGCACCGGCGTCGCTGTTGCAGGCGCGTTTATGTGATGACCATCTCGGCGGCACGCTGGCGGCGGATTTGTATCAGCGTTTGCTCGATGCCGGGTGGATCGAGCAGTTCGATCAGCGCGTAGTGGTCACCCACAAGGGCGCCACGCAACTGGCCAGCCGTGGTGTGTTCGTCCAGGCGCTGGCTCATCGCAACGCGCAAATCGCCTGCGCCTGCCCCGACTGGAGTGAACGCCGTCCGCACATGGGCGGTTCATTGGGCGCGGCGTTGCTGCAGCTGTTCCTGCAATCCGGCTGGCTGACCTTGCCCAACGATTCCCGCGCATTGCAAGTCACCGCCACCGGCCAGCGTGAAGTTCACCGGTTCGCCCGGGAAACCGAGCTGGAAATGGCCTTCTAGAGCTTTTGTAATCGGCGTACGCAAGGACCAACGTCGTTCACGGTTGTGAGCAGGTCGCACCCGGCAATTACCCGCCGTCGCTATCGCGCACACTCGATCCGGGGACTTTCGGATGGGGGAACGCGACATGCAAATAGCACAATTCAGCGCGGCAGAACGTTTGGAACGCCTGCCGATCAGCGGTTATCACCGCATCATTTTCATCATCATTGCCTTGGCGTTTTTCTTCGATTCCATGGACCTGGCGATGATGACGTTCCTGCTCGGTTCAATCAAAACCGAGTTCGGCCTCAGCAGCGCCGAGGCCGGGCTGCTGGCCAGTTCGAGTTTCTTCGGCATGGTGCTGGGGGCATCGCTGTCCGGCATGCTGGCTGATCGCTTCGGGCGTAAACCGGTGTTCCAGTGGAGCATCGTGCTGTGGGGCATCGCCAGTTACTTGTGCTCCACGGCGCAGAATATTGAAACGTTGACGCTGTTCCGCATTCTGTTGGGGATCGGCATGGGCATGGAGTTTCCGATCGCGCAGTCGATGCTCTCGGAGCTGATTCCGGCGAAGGGGCGCGGGCGTTACATCGCGTTGATGGACGGCTTCTGGCCGCTGGGGTTCGTCGCGGCCGGCGTGCTGTCGTACTTTTTGCTGCCAGTTATCGGGTGGCGCGACATCTTTCTGGTACTGGCGGTGCCGGCGGTGTTTGTCCTGGCGATCCGCTTTTTCATTCCCGAGTCGCCACGCTGGCTCGAACAGGCCGGTCGGCACGAGGCGGCGGACAAAGTGTTGCTGGGCATTGAAGAACGGGTGCGCAAATCCCTCGGTCGTGCAGAGCTGCCGGCGCCGATTCGTTTGCCGCGTGTGGCGAGTACGCCGGGCAACTTCTTTTCCGCGCTGCGGCAGATCTGGTCGCCGCTGTACCGCCAGCGCACGATGATGATCTGGAGCGTGTGGTTCTTCGCGTTGCTTGGCTTCTACGGGCTGACCTCGTGGCTGAGTGCGCTGTTGCAACAGTCGGGTTTTGCCGTGACGCAATCGGTGTATTACACGGTGCTGATATCGCTTGGCGGGATTCCCGGTTTTCTCATGGCGGCGTGGCTGGTGGAGCGCTGGGGGCGCAAACCGGTGTGCGTGGTGACGCTGCTGGGCGGCGGGGTGATGGCGTTTCTTTACGGGCAGAGTGCGGTGTTTGGCGGCAACGTCGGGCTGCTGATCAGCTCGGGATTGTTGATGCAGTTTTTCCTGTTCGGCATGTGGGCTGTGCTCTACACCTACACGCCTGAGCTGTACCCGACCTCGGCACGCGCGACTGGCTCGGGGTTTGCCTCGGCGATTGGCCGCGTCGGTTCGCTGCTCGGGCCGTTGGTCACCGGATTGGTGTTCCCGATAACCGGGCAGGGCGGGGTGTTCGCGTTAGGCGCGATGTGTTTCGCGATCGCGGCAGCGGTGGTGTGGGTGTTCGGCATGGAAACGCGAGGCAAGACGCTGGAGGAGCTGACAGAAGCAACCGCGATCTAAAAAAATGTGGGAGCGAGCCTGCTCGCGAAAGCGGTGTGTCAGTTAAACAAATGTCGACTGACACGCCCCATTCGCGAGCAGGCTCGCTCCCACAGTGGTTTTGCGGTGAGACTTACGGCTTGATCAACCGCGCATCCAGGCTGTTTTGCGCCAGACGCTTGGCCTGATCCTGGGTCATGCCGAGGTCGGTATACAGCGCATGGAAGTTCTCGGTGACGTAACCGCCGAAGTACGCCGGGTCATCCGAGTTCACCGTGACTTTGACCCCGCGTTCCAGCATGTCGAGGATGTTGTGCTGGGACATGTGATCGAACACGCAAAGCTTGGTGTTCGACAACGGGCATACGGTCAACGGGATCTGCTCGTCGATGATCCGCTGCATCAGGCGCTCGTCTTCGATGGCGCGCACGCCATGGTCGATGCGCTGGATTTTCAGCAGGTCGATGGCTTCCCAGATGTATTCCGGCGGGCCTTCTTCACCGGCGTGGGCGACGGTCAGGAAGCCTTCGTGACGTGCGCGATCAAACACTCGCTGGAACTTGCTCGGCGGGTGACCCATTTCCGAACTGTCCAGACCGACAGCGACAAACGCATCGCGGAACGGCAGCGCCTGATCGAGGGTTTTCTCGGCTTCTTCTTCGCTCAAGTGGCGCAGGAAACTCAGGATCAAACCGCTGGTGATGCCCAGTTGCTGCTCGCCATCCTTCAGCGCGGAAGCGATGCCGTTGAGCACCACTTCAAACGGCACGCCACGGTCGGTGTGGGTTTGCGGGTCGAAGAACGGTTCGGTGTGAATCACGTTCTGTGCCTTGCAACGCAGCAGGTACGCCCAGGTCAGGTCGTAGAAATCCTGCGAGGTGCGCAACACATCGGCGCCCTGGTAATACAGGTCGAGAAACTCCTGCAGATTGTTGAAGGCGTAAGCCTTGCGCAGGGTTTCCACGTCGTCCCACGGCAACGCAATCTTGTTGCGCTCGGCCAAGGCAAACAGCAACTCGGGTTCCAGCGAACCTTCGAGGTGCAAGTGCAATTCTGCCTTGGGCAGGGCGTTCAACCAGTCATACATGTTCGAATTCTCATCAGGTGCAATGCCGGCATTCTACAGATGCTCGCTGCAACAATTGGTAAAACCTGACCAACCGGTTGATCACACGGCTTCCTGTTCACGTCGATAAGCGTAGGTATCGGCGAAGCGCGAAAGCAGGAATTCGGCGCAAGTCGTCGCAGGATATTTCGCCGGGTGCTGCGCGTCCTGGCAACCGGGCAGGCATTCGATGCGCGTGTCGGGGTGCGGTTCGGCGAAGAATGGCATCGAGTAGCGGTCCACGCCCAACGGGCTGATCACTCGGTGCGGCGTCGACAGGTAACGGTCGTTGCTCCAGCGCGCCATCATGTCGCCGAGGTTGACCACAAACGTACCGTCGATGGGCGGCGCGTCGATCCATTCACCGTTGACGTTGCGCACTTGCAAACCGCCTGCGGCGTCTTGATACAGCAGCGTGATGCAACCGTAATCGGTGTGCGCGCCGGCACCTTGTTGTTCGGCGGAGCTGGCGGTGTGGCGCGGCGGATAGTGAATCATCCGCAGCACGCTGACCGGCTCGACGAAACGGCTGTCGAAGAAATCGCGGTCGATGCCGAGCGCCAGCGTCATGGCCCGCAGCAGGGTCTGCGCGAGCGCCTGCATGTCGCCGTAATGTGCCTCCATCAGCGCTTCCCAGCCGGGTTGCGCGGGATGGCGATTGGGCCCGCGCAGGGGTTTTTCCGCGAGCACCTGCGGGTGATCGGCCGGCAGGTGCAGGCCCATGTCGAAGGTTTCCTTGAGGTCGCTGGGTTTGCTCGGGTCGAGTTGCTCGGTAGCGATCGCGCCGTAACCGCGGTGGTGGCGGGTCTGGGTGATGTCGATCTGGAGTTTTTCTGCGGCGGGCAGGGCGAAGAAACGTCGAGCGTGGTCGAGCACCGCGTCGATGCGCGACGCGCTGATCGGGTGACCCTTAATGTAGAAAAAGCCCCACTCGCGGCAGGCGCGATCAATCTGCGCGGCGACCGCTTGCCAGGCGTTTTCGTCAGCGGAGTAGAGCGGGGCAATGTCGATGATCGGGAGTTGGTTCATGCGCAGTCCTCAGAACGCTCAAAGTCTATTGTGGGAGCGAGCTTGCTCGCGATAGCGGTGAGTCAGGCGCTATTGATGTCGACTGACACTCCGTCATCGCGAGCAAGCTCGCTCCCACAGGGTTTTGTGTCTGACTTGAAAGGCTACTTCGGTATATCGGCCTTCATGCCTTCCACGTAGTAATTCATCGAGGCCAGTTCGGCGTTGCTCGCTGTTGCCCCTTCGGCGATTTTCACGTTGCCGGCCTGATCTTTGATCGGCCCGGTAAACGGGTGCAGCGCGCCGCTCTTGATGTCGGCAATGATCTGCTCGGCCTCGGCTTTCACCGGCGCCGGCACCAGATCGCTGATCGGCAACTCAACCGTGCCTTCTTTCAAACCGCCCCAGTAATCCTGGGATTTCCACGTCTGGTCGATCACGCTCTGGGTCGCCTGAATGTAGTGCGGCGCCCAGTCGTTGACGATCGAGGTCAGCACCGCTTTCGGCCCGAAGTGCGCCATGTCCGAAGCGTAGCCCACGGCATACACGCCGCGACGTTCGGCAGCCTGAATCGGCGCCGGGCTGTCGGTGTGCTGGAACACCACGTCGACGCCCTGGTCGATCAACGCGTTGGCGGCGTCGGCCTCTTTGCCCGGATCGAACCAGGAATTGACCCACACCACTTTGATCTCGGTGCCCGGGTTGTATTTGTTCAGGGCCAGCTGAATGGCGTTGATGTCGCGGATCACTTCCGGGATCGGGAACGAGGCGACGTAACCGATTTTTTTGCTCTTGGTCATCTTCGCCGCAAGAAAACCGCCGACGTAACGCCCCTCGTAGGTGCGCGCCAGATAGGTGCCGAGGTTCTTGTCCTGCTTGTAGCCGGTGGCGTGCTCGAAGGTCACTTTGGGAAATTGTTTGGCGACTTTCAGCGTCGGGTTCATGTAGCCGAAGGACGTGGTGAAGATCAGGTCGTACTTGTCCTTGGCCATGTTGCGGATCACCCGCTCGGCGTCGGCCCCTTCGGCGACGTTCTCGACATAGTTGGTGGTGATCTGCGAACCGAATTTCTCCGCCAGTGCCTTGCGCCCCTGTTCATGCTGATACGTCCAGCCGTGGTCACCGATCGGGCCGATGTAGACGAAACCGACTTTCAGCGGGTCGGCGGCACTGGCGCTCAGGCTGGCGCTCAGACCGATGGCCGCCGCAACGGCGCACAGCAACTGCTTCAACGGACGTTTATGCATGAACTCGAACTCCATTTTGTTTTGTGGTTGGAGGAGCCAATGCAAATTGCTGACCAACAGGACAACAATCATTCCGAAACCGTGTCGCGCCCTTCGCGGGCGAGCCTCGCTCCTACAGGGACTGCGGCGCTCTTGTAGGAGCGAGGCTTGCCCGCGAAGAGGCCCTGAGGGCAACCGCAGAACTATCCCGGTGCACGTTTGCCAATCCACGCCATGCGCTGGTGCGCTAATGTGTAACGAAACGTTAGCGCCGCCCCGTAGTCAGTAGCTCATCACTCTGGTTTGCTTCACTCGGTAAAAAGGCTCGCAATGCTCACACTCCTCAAGCAAGAAAAGTTTCTCCTGCTGGCCGTTATCGCCGCCGTCGTCGCCTATCCGCTGGAACACTGGATATTGAACAACGGCCAACCGGTGGCGCTGGCCGCCGGGTTGATCCTGATCGGCTTCATCGTCGCCGCGTCGATGCGCGTCGCCCATCACGCCGAATTGCTCGCCGAAAAGGTCGGCGATCCCTACGGCACGATGATCCTGACCCTCGCCGCGGTGCTGGTCGAAGTGGTGATCCTCGCGATCATGATGAGCAACGAAGCGTCGCCGACCCTGGTGCGCGACACGATCTACTCGGCGGTGATGCTCGACATCAACGGCATCCTCGGTCTCGCCGCGTTGATGGGCGGGATCAAGCATGGCGAACAGTCCTACAACGACGACTCGGCGCGCAGCTATAGCGTGATGATCCTCACGGCCATGGGCGTTTCGATGGTGGTGCCGGAATTCATTCCCGAAGCCAACTGGAAGATTTATTCCGGGTTCACCATTGGCGCGATGGTGGTCCTTTATGCGCTGTTCCTGCGCATGCAGGTCGGGCCGCACAGCTACTTTTTCAGCTACAGCTACCCGGAAAAACGCCGCAAGAAAGTCACTGAGCAGGCTTCCGCAGAGCAGGCTTCGGCAGACGAAGCGGAGCCGGTCAACGTGACCCTGAGCATCGCGATGCTGGTGTTTGGCGTGGTGGTGATTGGTGCGTTGGCCGAAGTGATGTCGAAAACTCTGGATCTGGGGCTCGAAGGTACGGGCGCGCCGCCGGTGATCACGGCGATTCTGGTAGCAGCGATTTCCGCTGCGCCGGAGATTTTGACTGCATTGCGCGCCGCGCTGGCCAACCGCATGCAATCGGTGGTCAACATCGCCATGGGCGCGTCGCTGTCGACGGTGATCCTGACGGTTCCGGTGATGGAAGCGATGGCGCTGTACACCGGCCAGCCGTTTCAGATGGCGATGACACCGGTGCAAACGGTGATGATTTTCCTGACGCTGATCGTCAGCGCGATCAACCTCAATGACGGCGAAACCAATGCCATCGAAGGCATGACGCATTTTGTGTTGTTTGCGACGTTCATCATGTTGTCGCTGCTCGGTCTCTAACCTCACCACAAAACAATGTGGGAGCGAGCTTGCTCGCGATAGCGGAGTGTCAGGCACCAATAATGCCGACTGACACTCCGTCATCGCGAGCAGGCTCACTCCCACAGTTGATCGGTGTTGTGTCAGGTGCCAGCGATGAGTTGCCGCGCAGCCTGGCTGTGATCGGCAATCAAGCCTTTCAGATCCAGCCCTTCGATCTGGCCGTCAATCACTCGCCATTTGCCGCCGACCATCACTCGGTCCGCACGATCGGCGCCGCACAGCAGCAACGCCGACACCGGATCATGGCTGCCGGAGAAGCGCAGCTCATCGAGCTTGAACATCGCCAGATCGGCCTGTTTGCCCACCGCCAACTCACCAATGTCGCTACGCCCGAGCAGGCTCGCCGAACCCTTGGTTGCCCAACCCAGAACCAGTTCCGGGGTGATCTTCTCGGCACCGTAACGCAAACGCTGGATGTACAGCGCCTGCCGGGTTTCGAGCATCATGTTCGAGGCATCGTTGGACGCCGAACCGTCCACGCCCAGGCCCAGCAACGCACCCGCCGCCGTCAGGTCCAGCGTCGGGCAGATCCCGGACGCGAGGCGCATGTTCGAACTCGGGCAATGGCAAATACCAGTGCCGGCGGCGCCGAGACGGGCGATTTCATCCGGGTTGAAATGGATGCCGTGCGCCAGCCAGGTGCGCGGGCCGAGCCAGCCGACGCTGTCCAGATAATCCACGGTGCGCAGGCCGAAGCGTTGCAGGCAGAAGTCTTCTTCGTCGAGGGTTTCAGCGAGGTGAGTGTGCAGGCGCACGTCGAGTTTATTCGCCAGTTCGGCACTCGCGGACATGATTTCCGGGGTGACCGAAAACGGTGAGCAGGGCGCCAAGGCAATCTGGATTTGCGCGCCGTCGCCGCGTTCGTGGTACTCGGCGATCAGGCGTTGGCTGTCGGCGAGAATCACCTCGCCTTCCTGCACGGTTTGTTGCGGCGGCAGACCACCGTCCTTTTCGCCGAGGCTCATCGAACCGCGCGTGAGCATGGCGCGCATGCCGAGTTCGCGAACGCTTTCGACTTGCACGTCGATCGCGTTTTCCAGCCCTTCAGGAAACAGATAGTGGTGATCGGCAGCGGTGGTGCAGCCCGACAACAGCAATTCGGCCAGCGCGACTTTGGTCGCGAGGGCGAGTTTTTCCGGAGTCAGGCGGGCCCACACCGGATAGAGGGTTTTCAGCCACGGGAACAGCGGCTGATTGACCACCGGCGCCCAGGCGCGAGTCAGGGTTTGATAGAAGTGGTGATGCGTATTGATCAGGCCCGGCAGGATCACATGCTCGCGGGCATCGAAAACTTCTCCACAGGGCGCGGAGGGCCGCTGGCCAGCGGCGAGCAGTTCAACGATCACCCCGTCTTGCACAACCAGGCCGCCACGGGCATCGAGGCCATTGGCAGTGAAGATCGCAAGGGGATTTTTTAACCAGGTACGGGTCGCAGGCATGTTGGCCGGCTCCTCTGAAAGTGGGTTCAGGTTAGCCAGCTCAGTGATTACCCTGTCTGCTGATCCAGGGTCGCCGCGAGGACGAGGTGCGGAGTTTCCTGCAAAAAAGCTTCGCGGGCAAGCCTCGCTCCCACAGGTCCGACGCATAACCCCGTAGGAGCGAGGCTTGCCCGCGAAGGCGGCGTGTCATACACCAATGATGTCGACTGACACTCAGCCTTCGCGGGCAAGCCTCGCTCCTACAAAGGCAAATAGGGGTTACCAGGGAATGGTTTCACCCTTGTAGTTGACGAAGTGATGCCCGCCCTTGCCGGTGTACGCATTCACTTGATCGATCAGACCGCGAGTGCTGGTCTCGACGTCGAGGTCCGCGCCTTCGCCGCCCATGTCAGTCTTGACCCAACCCGGATGCAACGACAACACGGTGAGTTTTTGCTCGCCCAATTGCGTCACAAAACTGTTGGTCATCGAATTCAGCGCGGCTTTGCTGGCCTTGTACAGCGCCAGTTCCGGCGCGTCCGGCATGGTCACGCTGCCGAGCACCGAACTCATGAACGCCAGCACGCCGCTGCCGTCACGAATCTGCCCGACAAAGCGCTGCGCGAGGTTGATCGGCGCCACCGCGTTGGTGAAAAACAGTTGCCCGACTTCGGCCAGTGTCGCGCCGCCCGGCGTCTGCACGTCCGGGCCCTTGACCCCGGCGTTGACGAACAGCAGGTCAAACATTTCACCCTTGAGCTGCTGGCTCAGCGCGATCACCGCTTGCTGATCATCCATGTCGAGCTTTTCAATGCGCACCTTGCCCAGCGCTTGCAGCGCCGCGGCTTTCTGCGGGTTGCGCACGGTGGCGGTGACGTGCCAACCGTCGGCCAGCAGGGTTTTCACCAGCCCGAGGCCCAGGCCCCGAGAGGCGCCGATGATGAGTGCGGTTTTTGCCGTGGACATGTCGGGATTCCTTGATGAGTGAGGATCATGGATTCAAAGGACAACGCTGGCCCAGCCGTTGTTGCAACTCGCTGCGCAATGCACCGAGTTGGTCCATCCGGGTTTCGATCAACTTGAGCTTGTCTTGCAGCAATTGCGTGACGGCGGTGTCCGGGTCGGGCGATTGCCACAACGCGGCGACGCTGTTGCCGATTTCGCCGAGGGTAAATCCCAGCCGCTGCGCAGTCTTGATGTACAGCACCAGTTGCACCATGTCCGCCGGGTAGTCGCGGTAACCATTGGCGCTGCGTTGCGCCGCGATCAACCCGCGCTGCTCGTAGAAACGCAGGGTGTCGCGGCTGACGGCGCTGGCCTGGGCTAATTCACCGATGCGCATCATGACGTCTCGAAAGGGGCTTGACCCTGGAGCATACCCCAGGCTTTAGCCTTGTTGCTCCCCCGATTTCTGGAGCAATGCTGATGTGGACTTCAACGCAATATCGCCGTGTGGTGCGAGGCAGCGCCTGGTATGACTTGCTGGTGATGGCGGCGTTTGTCACGCCGTGGACTTTCGCTTTGCTGCATGGCGCGCTGACGGCTGTGAGCCTGGCGCTGAATCTGCCGGGCGAACTGCCGGCGTTTGCGCCGATGCATGGGTTGATGGCGAATCTGTTGGGGTCGATTGTTTGTGTGTGGGCGGTGTTGCGGATTCGCGATCCGCAGGCGGTTTTTGGCCGGTATGACGCGGTTGGAAGGTTTCTGTTTGCTGGGTGGCAGCTGTATGCCTTAGTGCATGGCGCCAGTTCGCTGTTGGTGATTTTCCTGGTGTTTGAATTGGCGTGGGGCATTGCTCAGGTGTTGCCAATGCGGACGCCTTCGCGGGCAAGCCTCGCTCCTACAGGAACGGTGCAAAACCTGTAGGAGCGAGGCTTGCCCGCGAAGAGGCCAGACCAGCTAACCGCTAATGCCCACCCTGCCAAGGCTGCCCCAACGAAACCGGCGCATACAGCCGAGTACGCAACGCATCCCGCGACAGCAGCACCAACACCACAATCGTCGCAACGTACGGCAACATCGCCAGCAGACTCGATGGAATCGCCAGCCCCAATCCCTGCGCCACCAGGTGCAGGATGCTGGCGAGGCCAAACAGGTACGCGCCGAGCAGCAACCGCCACACCCGCCAACTGGCAAAAACCACCAGCGCCAAAGCAATCCAGCCACGCCCGGCGCTCATGTTTTCCGCCCACATCGGCGTATACGCCAGCGACAGATAAGCCCCGGCCAACCCGGCCATCGCCCCGCCAAACAGCACCGCCAACGTGCGCACGCCAAGCACCGGCAAACCCATCGCGCTGGCTGCATCGGGGTTTTCCCCGACCGCTTGAATGATCAACCCGTCCCGACTTTTCAGAATCACCCACGCCACCAGCGCAAACAGCGCGAACGACAGATACACCAGCAAATCCTGGGCAAACAGCATGCGCCCGAGCAGCGGAATCTCACTCAAAAATGGAATCGCCACTGGCTCAAAACCGGCCAGCGGCTTACCCACCCACGCCGCGCCGACAAACGTCGACAGGCCGACGCCGAAGATCGTCAGCGCCAGCCCGGTCGCCACTTGATTGGCATTGAACACCAGCGCCACCAAGGCAAACAGCGACGACAGCAGCATCCCGGCGAGCATCGCCAGCAACACGCCGAGCCACAGATTGCCGCTGTTGAGCGCGACGATAAAACCAATCACCGCGCCAAACAGCATCATGCCTTCCTGGCCCAGATTGAGTACGCCGCTCTTCTCGCAGATCAGTTCGCCCAGGGCCACCAACAGCAACGGCGTGCCGCAGCGAACCATTGCGTAGAAAATATTGCTCAGCAGATCGATATCCATCACAGCGCTCCTGCGGTCAGGGGGGTGGCGGGTGCGCGGCGCGCCCAGCGCAGGTTCAGGCGCGGCCGATAAAGAATCAGCACGTCACTGGCCAGCAGGAAAAACAGCATCATTCCCTGAAACAATTGAGTGATGGCTTGCGGCAGGTTCATGCTCATTTGCGCGCTCTCGCCACCGATGTACAGCAGCGCCATCAACAGGCTCGCAAACAGAATGCCGATCGGGTTGAGCCGGCCGAGAAACGCCACGGTAATCGCCGCATAGCCGTAACCCGGCGAAACCTGCGGGACCAATTGACCGATCGGCCCAGTGACTTCGCAGACCCCGGCGAGCCCGGCCAACCCGCCGCTGATCAACAGCGCCAGCCAGATCAGACGCTTCTCGCGAAAACCAACGAACCCGGCGGCACGCTTGTCCAGCCCGAGCACTTTGATCTGGAAACCGACAAAGCTTTTCTGCAACAGCACCCACACCGCAACCAGCGCCAACAGCGCGAAATACACCCCGGCATGCACGCGGCCATCCTCCATCAACAGCGGCAAGCGACTGGCGTCACCAAACATCGCCGACTCCGGGAAGTTGAACCCGGCCGGGTCTTTCAACGGCCCGTGAACGCAGAACAGCAACAAGTTCAGCGCGATGTAATTGAGCATGATGCTGGTGAGGATTTCATTGGCGTTGAAGCGCGTGCGCAGCCATGCAGTCAGCCCGGCCCACGCCGCGCCGGCCAGGGTGCCGACCAGCAGGATCATCACCAGCGCCCAGTGACTTTGCAGGTCGATGATATTTACCGCCAACGCGCTACCGGCGAGGGCACCCAACAGCAACTGGCCTTCGGCGCCGATGTTCCAGATTCGTGCCTGATACGCCACCGCCAGGCCCAACGCGCACAGCAGAATCGGCAGCGCTTTGACCAGCAATTCGGAAGCGCCGTAGAGGTCGCTGACCGGGGCGATCAATAACGTGTGCAAGGTCAGCAGTGGATCGTGGCCCAGTGCGATAAACAGCAATGAGCCGCAGCCCAACGTCAGCGCCGCCGCCAGCAGCGGCGAGCACCACAACATCAGGCGCGATTGCTGGCCTCGGGGTTCGAGTGAAAGCAGCATGTGAAACTCCGTTAAACGCTTGCGGTGGCAGGTAAATGGGTCTGGGAATCTGCGGCATCAAACTGCCCGGCCATCCAGCCGCCGACGTCGCTCAGGCGGGTGTCGACGGTGGCCCGCAGCGGCGACAAGCGGCCGCTGCACAACGCGCCGAGGCGGTCGCAGATCTGGAACAGTTCGTCGAGGTCTTCGGAGATCACCAGGATCGCCGCGCCGGCGTCGCGCAAGGCAATCAAGGCGCGGTGAATAGTCGCCGCCGCGCCAACGTCCACGCCCCAGGTCGGGTGCGCGGCGACCAGTAATTTCGGCTGCTGGAGGATTTCCCGGCCGAGGATGAATTTCTGCAAATTGCCGCCGGAGAGGCTGCGCGCGGCGGTTTGCGTATCCGGCGTCTTCACCGCGAAACGGCGGATGATTTCCTCGGCCAACGCTTCGACATTGCCGCGCTGGATCAGGCCGTTACTCACCAGACCTTGCTGGAATGAAGTGAGCAGCGCGTTATCGGCCAGGCTCAATTCTGGCACTGCACCGTGGCCCAGACGTTCGGCGGGGACGAAGGCCAACCCCATTTTGCGCCGCGCATCTGGGCGCAAATGGGCGACGGGCTGGCCGTGGAATTGGATCGTCGCGGCGGCGTCGCGCACAAGCAGCTGTTCACCGCTGAGCAACCCCAGCAACTCGTCCTGACCGTTGCCCGCAACACCGGCGATTCCAACGATTTCGCCGCTGCGCACTTCAAGGTTGATGTCTTTGAGTGAACAACCAAACGGGTCCGGGTTGTGCCACGACAAGCCGCTCACATTCAGAAATGCTTCGCCGCCAACGACCTTCGGATAATCAGTAATCAACTCGGCCGCTTCGCCGACCATCAGCCGCGCCAGTTGCTGGTCCGAGCAGTCGGCCGGCACGCAATGCCCGGCCACTCGACCGCCGCCCAACACCGTGGCGCTATGGCACAACGCGCGAACTTCACCGAGTTTGTGGCTGATAAACAGAATGCTGCAGCCCTCGGCGGCGAGCCGGCGCAGGGTCACGAACAATTCGTCGGCCTCTTGCGGCGTCAGCACCGAGGTCGGCTCGTCGAGGATCAACAAACGAATGTCCTGCATCAGGCAGCGAATGATTTCCACCCGCTGGCGTTCACCGATCGACAGGCTGTGCACCAGTCGCTCCGGCTCCAGCGCCATGCCGTAGCGTTGCGAGACTTCACGAATCTTTGGTTCGAGTTGTTTCGGCGTACCCGCCGCCGCGCCCATGGCCAGGGCAATGTTCTGCGCGACGCTGAGGGTTTCGAACAACGAAAAGTGCTGAAACACCATGCCGATCCCCAAGCCGCGCGCCTGAGCCGGATTGCGCATGGTGATGCGTTGACCTTGCCAGAGCACTTCCCCGGAATCGGCGTGGGTCACGCCGTAGATGATCTTCATCAACGTGCTTTTGCCCGCGCCGTTTTCGCCAAGCAACGCGTGGATTTCACCGGGGGCGATGCTCAGGTCGATGGCGTCGTTGGCCAGGCAACCGGGATAGCGTTTGCTGATGTTGCGCAGTTGCAGGCGCGGCGTCTGGGGCGGGATCGGCACGGGGTTGGGCATGACAGGCTCGGGTCGATGAAGTGAATGCCTGTGGATAAAGCAATTTTCTGGCCATTGAGTCAGGAATTTGCGTCGAGCCATGCCGGGGCAGGCTTTGCGCGGGATGTGGCGAGAGGATGTTTGTGCAGATCAGGCACCACTTCGGAGCAAAGGGCTTGATCAGGCTCCTTTTTTGTCCGCGACGTTTGATCAAAAAACGAGCAATCGGCTGCAAGCTATGCCGGATATGGGGCTGCGCGAGGCATGAACGGGTTATCCACAGCTTGCTCCACAGTATTTGTGTGCAAGCTCGACGCTCGGGCATAAGCGCAACGCGGCTATCTTCTAAAGGTGATAAACCGCGCTAACTGTTTGTTTTTCCGTGGATTTGGCGTTTTTGATGGCGCTTTGGACGAAAAACGTACAATGCCCGCAAAGCCGCATGACAGAAGGGTTACAGCGCTATGTGCTCAGGTTATCCACAGCCGGGTGCACAGTAGATGTGGGCAAGTGTAGATTGCGTTGAACAGGATCAACGCCCTGAAATATTGCAGCCTGCATCGCTCAAGACTTACCGCTCAAGAAGAATGCGTCCACGGCTCAAATCTGCGAGCTGCAATTGCAGCGTTTCAATCTGCGCTTCGCCCAGCGCCAGTTTCAGATCGACGCCGTTGGCGGTGAACGATTCCTCGACCACCAACCCGCCCAGCTCCGCCACCCGCAACTTCACCAGCGCCAACTCGCCGAACGCACACGCGCAACTCAGCGGCACGCGGCTGATCAATTCGATTTTCGGCGCCGCTTGCAGGCATTTGTTGGCGCCGCCGCCATACGCGCGGGCCAGTCCGCCGGTGCCGAGCTGAATGCCGCCGTACCAGCGAATCACCAACACCGCGACTTGATCGCAATCCTGCGCTTCAATCGCCGCCAGAATTGGCCGGCCAGCGGTGCCGCCCGGCTCGCCATCGTCGTTGCTGCGGTATTGGCCGCCGAGTTTCCACGCCCAGCAATTGTGCGTGGCGTTCAAGTCGCTGTGCTGCTCGATGAATGTTTGGGCGTCGGCCGGGCTGCCGATTGGCGCGGCGAGGGTGATGAAGCGGCTTTTGCGAATCTCTTCGCGGTATTCGCACAAGTCGCTGAGGGTAAAAGGCATAGGTCGCTTAGATAGTCGGTGTCAGGCCGCAGCCCTTGAGAATAATTCGAATCAGATTGTTGCCGGCATCTTCCATGTCTTGCTTGGTCAACTTGGCGCGACCGCTGACTCGGCAAATCTGCGTGGCGAAGTCGGCGTAATGCTGCGTGCTGCCCCACAGCAGGAAGATCAGGTTGACCGGGTCAACTGCGTCCATTGTGCCGGCGTCGATCCACGCCTGGAACACGGCGGCGCGCCCCTTGAACCAGGCGCGATAGTCCTGGTTGAAATACTCGGTCAAACATTCACCGCCGCTGATCACTTCCATGGCGAAAATCCGCGAGGCCTGCGGTTGGCGTCGGGAAAATTCCATTTTGGCGCGGATGTAACGGGTCAGCGCTTCGGCCGGATCGTCGTCGGTGGTGAGGGTGTTGAAGGTGCTGTCCCACAATTCGATGATGTTGCTCAGCACTGCCACGTACAAACCCAGCTTGTTGCTGAAGTAGTAATGCAGGTTCGCTTTGGGCAACCCGGCATTCACGGCGATGGTGTTCATGCTGGTGCCTTTGAACCCGTGGCGGGCGAATTCATCTTCGGCGGCTTTGAGGATCGTCTCTTCGTTCTTCTGACGAATGCGGCTGGCAGGTTTGCCGCCGTGGGCGGGGACTTCAAAGGTCATAGGCACTTCCGAAAGGGTCTGTGGGCGCAACCCCTGCGTTGATAGCGCACCCGCCGGTTTCAGACAAGTGCTGACACGATAAAACCTTGCCGTTGTAGGAGCGAAGCTTGCTCGCGAAAGCGGCCTGACATTCAACACTGATGCTGGCTGATATGACGCCTTCGCGGGCAAGCCTCGCTCCTACAGGGTTCTTCGTTTATTAGCGGGTGGCGGCAAGGCTTTCGAGGAAACTTTCCAGCACCAAGTGCGGGCGCCGGCCCTTGCGGGTGACCGAGGCCAGGCTCAGGTCGTAAAAACGCGCGGTGGGTTTGAGCGCGCGCAAGCGACCTTGCTGCACCCAGAGACTCGCGTAATGGTCCGGCAGGTAGCCGATGAAGCGTCCGGTCAGAATCAGGAACGCCATGCCTTCGCGGTCGGAGGCGCTGGCGGTGCAGTTCAGCGCTTGGTAATGCGCCTGGATTTCGGCGGGTAAACGGAAGGTCGGCGCAATCGCGTCCTGGCTGTTCAGGCGATCATCGTCCAATTGCGTGTCATCGACGTAAAACAATGGATGGCCGACCGCGCAATACAACAGCGAGCGCTCGCTGTACAACGGCTGATATTCCAGCCCCGACAACGCGCTGGCCTGCGGTACCACGCCGACATGCAAGCGTCCGTCGAGCACGCCTTGTTCAACTTCGTTCGGCGCAATCATGCGGATCTGAATCTGCACGTCCGGCCCGCGTTCCTTCAATTGTGCCAAGGCATGTGTGATGCGCATGTGCGGCAGGGTGACGAGGTTGTCGGTCAGGCCGATGGTCAACTCGCCGCGCAGATGCTGGTGCAGGCCGTTGACCTCGGTGCGGAAACTTTCCAGCGCACTTAATAGCTGCAACGCCGATTGGTAAACCTCGCGACCTTCTTCGGTCAGGGAAAACCCGGCGCGCCCGCGTTGGCACAGGCGCAAGCCGAGGCGCTGCTCCAGATCGCTCATCTGTTGGCTGATGGCCGAGCGACCGATGCCGAGCACCGATTCCGCCGCCGAGAAGCCGCCGCACTCGACCACGCTGCGAAAAATCCGCAACAGGCGGATATCAAAGTCACTGACCTGGGCCAGCGGATCGGGGCGGCGGGTGCTCATGGTTGGGCGCTCATGGTTGGGAGATGAAAGTTTAGTGACTGGCAGACTGAAGGTTAGAAGAGTTGGATTTCACCGACTTTATCCCCGTGGCAATTTAGCTGCAAGAACGCTTTTGATCTCTGTGCCGCTTATTGCCTGCGAGGTTTTATTGATGAACTTGCCCGAAAACGCCCCGATTTCCTTGGCCAGCAAGCTCAAGCTTGATGCGCACTGGATGCCCTACACGGCCAACCGAAATTTCCAGCGTGATCCGCGACTGATCGTCGCCGCCGAAGGCAGTTGGCTGACAGACGACAAGGGCCGCAAAGTCTACGATTCGCTTTCAGGTCTTTGGACCTGCGGCGCCGGGCATACGCGCAAGGAGATTCAGGAAGCGGTCGCCAAGCAGTTGGGCACGCTCGATTACTCGCCGGGTTTCCAGTACGGCCACCCGTTGTCGTTCCAGTTGGCCGAGAAAATCACTGACCTGACGCCGGGCAATCTGAATCACGTGTTCTTTACCGACTCAGGTTCCGAGTGTGCGGATACCGCCGTGAAGATGGTCCGCGCCTACTGGCGTTTGAAAGGTCAGGCGACCAAAACCAAGATGATTGGCCGCGCCCGGGGTTACCACGGCGTGAACATTGCCGGCACCAGCCTCGGCGGCGTCAACGGCAACCGCAAAATGTTCGGTCAGGCGATGATGGACGTCGATCACCTGCCGCACACGTTGCTGGCGAGCAATGCCTATTCGCGTGGCATGCCAAAAGAGGGCGGTATCGCCTTGGCAGATGAGTTGCTGAAGTTGATCGAATTGCACGACGCTTCGAACATCGCTGCAGTCTTCGTCGAACCGATGGCCGGCTCCGCTGGCGTACTGGTTCCGCCTGAGGGTTACCTCAAGCGTCTGCGCGAAATCTGCGATCAGCACAACATCCTGTTGGTGTTCGACGAAGTGATCACCGGTTTCGGTCGTACCGGTTCGATGTTTGGCGCCGACAGTTTCGGCGTGACCCCGGACCTGATGTGCATCGCCAAGCAAGTCACCAATGGCGCGATCCCGATGGGCGCGGTGATTGCCAGTTCCGAGATTTATCACACGTTCATGAACCAGGCGACGCCGGAGTACGCGGTGGAATTCCCGCACGGCTATACCTACTCGGCACACCCGGTGGCGTGCGCCGCTGGCCTGGCAGCACTCGATTTGCTGCAAAAGGAACACCTGGTGCAAAGCGTCGCCGAAGTCGCGCCGCATTTCGAAAATGCGCTGCACGGGCTGAAAGGCTCGAAGAACATCATCGACATTCGTAACTACGGTTTGGCCGGCGCGATCCAGATTGCCCCGCGTGATGGCGATGCGATTGTGCGTCCGTTCGAGGCGGGCATGGCGTTGTGGAAAGCCGGGTTCTACGTGCGTTTCGGCGGCGACACCCTGCAGTTCGGCCCAACCTTCAACAGCAAGCCGCAAGACCTTGATCGCCTGTTCGATGCGGTCGGCGAAGTGCTGAACAAGATCGACTGATTTCTCGTCTCTCTCTATATAAAGAAGGGCGCTATTTGATGAGCGCCCGTGAACAATTTTCTGGAGCCCCGCATGAGCCTTATCCCGCATTTGATCAATGGTGAACTGGTGACCGAGGAAGGTCGCACCGCCGACGTGTTCAACCCGTCGACCGGCAAAGCCATCCACAAGCTGCCATTGGCCAGCCGCGAAACCATTCAGAAAGCCATTGATTCCGCCAAGGCTGCGTTTCCGGCGTGGCGCAACACGCCGCCGGCCAAGCGTGCCCAGGTGATGTTCCGCTTCAAGCAATTGCTGGAGCAGAACGAAGCGCGCATCGCCCAGTTGATCAGCGAAGAACACGGCAAGACCCTGGAGGACGCCGCCGGTGAATTGAAGCGTGGCATCGAGAACGTCGAGTTCGCCTGTGCGGCTCCGGAAATTCTCAAGGGTGAATACAGCCGTAACGTCGGCCCGAACATTGATGCATGGTCGGACTTCCAGCCATTGGGCGTGGTTGCGGGGATCACCCCGTTCAACTTCCCGGCGATGGTGCCGTTGTGGATGTACCCGTTGGCGATCGTCTGCGGCAACTGCTTCATCCTCAAGCCGTCCGAGCGTGATCCAAGCTCGACCCTGCTGATCGCGCAATTGCTGATCGAAGCCGGTCTGCCTAAGGGCGTGCTGAGTGTGGTGCACGGCGACAAGGCTGCGGTGGATGCGCTGATCGAAGCGCCGGAAGTCAAAGCATTGAGCTTCGTGGGCTCGACGCCGATTGCCGAGTACATCTACGCCGAAGGCACCAAGCGCGGCAAACGCGTCCAGGCACTGGGTGGCGCGAAGAACCACGCGGTGTTGATGCCGGATGCGGATCTGGATAACGCGGTCAGCGCACTGATGGGCGCGGCGTATGGTTCTTGCGGCGAACGTTGCATGGCAATTTCAGTGGCCGTGTGTGTCGGTGACCAAGTGGCCGATGCGCTGGTGGCCAAGTTGGTGCCGCAGATCAAGGCGCTGAAGATTGGTGCTGGCACTTCTTGCGGGTTGGACATGGGGCCGCTGGTTTCCGGTCAGGCGCGCGACAAGGTCAGTGGCTATATAGAAGACGGCGTTTCTTCTGGCGCAACCTTGGTGGTGGATGGCCGTGGTTTGAGCGTGGCAGGGCATGAGGAAGGCTTCTTCCTGGGTGGCTGCCTGTTTGATAACGTCACGCCAGAAATGCGCATCTATAAAGAAGAGATCTTCGGGCCGGTGTTGTGCGTCGTCCGGGTCAACAGCCTGGAAGAGGCGATGCAGCTGATTAACGATCACGAATACGGCAACGGCACCTGCATCTTTACCCGAGACGGCGAAGCGGCGCGGTTGTTCTGCGATGAGATTGAAGTCGGGATGGTTGGCGTTAACGTGCCGTTGCCAGTGCCAGTGGCCTATCACAGCTTTGGCGGCTGGAAGCGTTCGCTGTTTGGCGATTTGCACGCGTATGGTCCGGATGGCGTGCGTTTCTACACCCGCCGCAAGGCGATTACTCAGCGCTGGCCGCAACGAGCGAGCCATGAGGCATCGCAATTCGCGTTCCCTAGCTTGTAAGTAGAAGGGCAGAAGGCCGGCTTCTCAATTGATTGGGGGGCCGGCCTTCGTGCTTTTGGGGCTTTTCTGACCTATATGACAGTTTTGTGAAAATAGGTGTTGACGGCAGATTCTGGAAGTCTATAATTCGCCCCTCTTCCGGCGCAGTCGAAACGGAAAACTCCTTGGTAAACAATGAGTTACGCAGGTTTCGGGAGTGAGTTGCTTCAGTTCATCGAAGCGCGAAAGGGGGTTGAAAAAGAGGGGTTGACAGCAGCGAGTAACGCTGTAGAATTCGCCTCCCGCTAACGAGAGATCGAAAGCGCAAGTGGTTGAAGTTGTTGAAGAAATCTTCGAAAACTTCTGAAAATAACCACTTGACAGTAACTGGCGCTGCTGTAGAATGCGCGCCTCGGTTGAGACGAAAGATCTTAACCAACCGCTCTTTAACAACTGAATCAAGCAATTCGTGTGGGTGCTTGTGGAGTCAGACTGATAGTCAACAAGATTATCAGCATCACAAGTTACTCCGCGAGAAATCAAAGATGTAACCAACGATTGCTGAGCCAAGTTTAGGGTTTCTTAAAAACCCAAAGATGTTTGAACTGAAGAGTTTGATCATGGCTCAGATTGAACGCTGGCGGCAGGCCTAACACATGCAAGTCGAGCGGTAGAGAGAAGCTTGCTTCTCTTGAGAGCGGCGGACGGGTGAGTAATGCCTAGGAATCTGCCTGGTAGTGGGGGATAACGCTCGGAAACGGACGCTAATACCGCATACGTCCTACGGGAGAAAGCAGGGGACCTTCGGGCCTTGCGCTATCAGATGAGCCTAGGTCGGATTAGCTAGTTGGTGAGGTAATGGCTCACCAAGGCGACGATCCGTAACTGGTCTGAGAGGATGATCAGTCACACTGGAACTGAGACACGGTCCAGACTCCTACGGGAGGCAGCAGTGGGGAATATTGGACAATGGGCGAAAGCCTGATCCAGCCATGCCGCGTGTGTGAAGAAGGTCTTCGGATTGTAAAGCACTTTAAGTTGGGAGGAAGGGCAGTTACCTAATACGTATCTGTTTTGACGTTACCGACAGAATAAGCACCGGCTAACTCTGTGCCAGCAGCCGCGGTAATACAGAGGGTGCAAGCGTTAATCGGAATTACTGGGCGTAAAGCGCGCGTAGGTGGTTTGTTAAGTTGGATGTGAAATCCCCGGGCTCAACCTGGGAACTGCATTCAAAACTGACAAGCTAGAGTATGGTAGAGGGTGGTGGAATTTCCTGTGTAGCGGTGAAATGCGTAGATATAGGAAGGAACACCAGTGGCGAAGGCGACCACCTGGACTGATACTGACACTGAGGTGCGAAAGCGTGGGGAGCAAACAGGATTAGATACCCTGGTAGTCCACGCCGTAAACGATGTCAACTAGCCGTTGGGAGCCTTGAGCTCTTAGTGGCGCAGCTAACGCATTAAGTTGACCGCCTGGGGAGTACGGCCGCAAGGTTAAAACTCAAATGAATTGACGGGGGCCCGCACAAGCGGTGGAGCATGTGGTTTAATTCGAAGCAACGCGAAGAACCTTACCAGGCCTTGACATCCAATGAACTTTCCAGAGATGGATTGGTGCCTTCGGGAGCATTGAGACAGGTGCTGCATGGCTGTCGTCAGCTCGTGTCGTGAGATGTTGGGTTAAGTCCCGTAACGAGCGCAACCCTTGTCCTTAGTTACCAGCACGTAATGGTGGGCACTCTAAGGAGACTGCCGGTGACAAACCGGAGGAAGGTGGGGATGACGTCAAGTCATCATGGCCCTTACGGCCTGGGCTACACACGTGCTACAATGGTCGGTACAGAGGGTTGCCAAGCCGCGAGGTGGAGCTAATCCCAGAAAACCGATCGTAGTCCGGATCGCAGTCTGCAACTCGACTGCGTGAAGTCGGAATCGCTAGTAATCGCGAATCAGAATGTCGCGGTGAATACGTTCCCGGGCCTTGTACACACCGCCCGTCACACCATGGGAGTGGGTTGCACCAGAAGTAGCTAGTCTAACCTTCGGGAGGACGGTTACCACGGTGTGATTCATGACTGGGGTGAAGTCGTAACAAGGTAGCCGTAGGGGAACCTGCGGCTGGATCACCTCCTTAATCGACGACATCAGCTGCTCCATAAGTTCCCACACGAATTGCTTGATTCACTGTAAAGACGAAAAGTCAGCCTTCAAGGTGGCTTGTGTCGTTAGAGTTTAGAAATGAATATTCAACTATGAATATTGATTTCTAGTCTTTGATTAGATCGTTCTTTAAAAATTTGGGTATGTGATAGAAAGATAGACTGGACGTTACTTTCACTGGTAACGGATCAGGCTAAGGTAAAATTTGTGAGTGGCTCTTTGAGTACTACGAATTTTCGGCGAATGTCGTCTTCACAGTATAACCAGATTGCTTGGGGTTATATGGTCAAGTGAAGAAGCGCATACGGTGGATGCCTTGGCAGTCAGAGGCGATGAAAGACGTGGTAGCCTGCGAAAAGCTTCGGGGAGTCGGCAAACAGACTTTGATCCGGAGATGTCTGAATGGGGGAACCCACCTAACATAAGTTAGGTATCTTAAGCTGAATACATAGGCTTAAGAAGCGAACCAGGGGAACTGAAACATCTAAGTACCCTGAGGAAAAGAAATCAACCGAGATTCCCTTAGTAGTGGCGAGCGAACGGGGACTAGCCCTTAAGTGGCTTTGAGATTAGCGGAACGCTCTGGAAAGTGCGGCCATAGTGGGTGATAGCCCTGTACGCGAAAATCTCTTAGTCATGAAATCGAGTAGGACGGAGCACGAGAAACTTTGTCTGAATATGGGGGGACCATCCTCCAAGGCTAAATACTACTGACTGACCGATAGTGAACTAGTACCGTGAGGGAAAGGCGAAAAGAACCCCGGAGAGGGGAGTGAAATAGATCCTGAAACCGTATGCGTACAAGCAGTGGGAGCCCACTTTGTTGGGTGACTGCGTACCTTTTGTATAATGGGTCAGCGACTTATTTTCAGTGGCGAGCTTAACCGAATAGGGGAGGCGTAGCGAAAGCGAGTCTTAATAGGGCGTCTAGTCGCTGGGAATAGACCCGAAACCGGGCGATCTATCCATGGGCAGGTTGAAGGTTGGGTAACACTAACTGGAGGACCGAACCGACTACCGTTGAAAAGTTAGCGGATGACCTGTGGATCGGAGTGAAAGGCTAATCAAGCTCGGAGATAGCTGGTTCTCCTCGAAAGCTATTTAGGTAGCGCCTCATGTATCACTGTAGGGGGTAGAGCACTGTTTCGGCTAGGGGGTCATCCCGACTTACCAAACCGATGCAAACTCCGAATACCTACAAGTGCCGAGCATGGGAGACACACGGCGGGTGCTAACGTCCGTCGTGAAAAGGGAAACAACCCAGACCGTCAGCTAAGGTCCCAAAGTTATGGTTAAGTGGGAAACGATGTGGGAAGGCTTAGACAGCTAGGAGGTTGGCTTAGAAGCAGCCACCCTTTAAAGAAAGCGTAATAGCTCACTAGTCGAGTCGGCCTGCGCGGAAGATGTAACGGGGCTCAAACCATACACCGAAGCTACGGGTATCACTTAGGTGATGCGGTAGAGGAGCGTTCTGTAAGCCTGTGAAGGTGAGTTGAGAAGCTTGCTGGAGGTATCAGAAGTGCGAATGCTGACATGAGTAACGACAATGGGTGTGAAAAACACCCACGCCGAAAGACCAAGGTTTCCTGCGCAACGTTAATCGACGCAGGGTTAGTCGGTCCCTAAGGCGAGGCTGAAAAGCGTAGTCGATGGAAAACAGGTTAATATTCCTGTACTTCTGGTTATTGCGATGGAGGGACGGAGAAGGCTAGGCCAGCTTGGCGTTGGTTGTCCAAGTTTAAGGTGGTAGGCTGGAATCTTAGGTAAATCCGGGATTCTAAGGCCGAGAGCTGATGACGAGTGTTCTTTTAGAACACGAAGTGGTTGATGCCATGCTTCCAAGAAAAGCTTCTAAGCTTCAGGTAACCAGGAACCGTACCCCAAACCGACACAGGTGGTTGGGTAGAGAATACCAAGGCGCTTGAGAGAACTCGGGTGAAGGAACTAGGCAAAATGGCACCGTAACTTCGGGAGAAGGTGCGCCGGTGAGGGTGA
Source organism: Pseudomonas prosekii (assembly GCF_900105155.1). Lineage (NCBI taxonomy): Bacteria > Pseudomonadati > Pseudomonadota > Gammaproteobacteria > Pseudomonadales > Pseudomonadaceae > Pseudomonas > Pseudomonas prosekii. The sequence continues at coordinate 1,967,432 of NZ_LT629762.1, read as the reverse complement.
AGGACTTGCTCCGTAAGCTCATGCCGGTCGAAGATACCAGGCCGCTGCGACTGTTTATTAAAAACACAGCACTCTGCAAACACGAAAGTGGACGTATAGGGTGTGACGCCTGCCCGGTGCCGGAAGGTTAATTGATGGGGTTAGCTAACGCGAAGCTCTTGATCGAAGCCCCGGTAAACGGCGGCCGTAACTATAACGGTCCTAAGGTAGCGAAATTCCTTGTCGGGTAAGTTCCGACCTGCACGAATGGCGTAACGATGGCGGCGCTGTCTCCACCCGAGACTCAGTGAAATTGAAATCGCTGTGAAGATGCAGTGTATCCGCGGCTAGACGGAAAGACCCCGTGAACCTTTACTATAGCTTTGCACTGGACTTTGAATTTGCTTGTGTAGGATAGGTGGGAGGCTTTGAAGCGTGGACGCCAGTTCGCGTGGAGCCAACCTTGAAATACCACCCTGGCAACTTTGAGGTTCTAACTCAGGTCCGTTATCCGGATCGAGGACAGTGTATGGTGGGTAGTTTGACTGGGGCGGTCTCCTCCTAAAGAGTAACGGAGGAGTACGAAGGTGCGCTCAGACCGGTCGGAAATCGGTCGTAGAGTATAAAGGCAAAAGCGCGCTTGACTGCGAGACAGACACGTCGAGCAGGTACGAAAGTAGGTCTTAGTGATCCGGTGGTTCTGTATGGAAGGGCCATCGCTCAACGGATAAAAGGTACTCCGGGGATAACAGGCTGATACCGCCCAAGAGTTCATATCGACGGCGGTGTTTGGCACCTCGATGTCGGCTCATCACATCCTGGGGCTGAAGCCGGTCCCAAGGGTATGGCTGTTCGCCATTTAAAGTGGTACGCGAGCTGGGTTTAGAACGTCGTGAGACAGTTCGGTCCCTATCTGCCGTGGACGTTTGAGATTTGAGAGGGGCTGCTCCTAGTACGAGAGGACCGGAGTGGACGAACCTCTGGTGTTCCGGTTGTCACGCCAGTGGCATTGCCGGGTAGCTATGTTCGGAATAGATAACCGCTGAAAGCATCTAAGCGGGAAACTAGCCTCAAGATGAGATCTCACTGGGACCTTGAGTCCCCTGAAGGGCCGTCGAAGACTACGACGTTGATAGGTTGGGTGTGTAAGCGCTGTGAGGCGTTGAGCTAACCAATACTAATTGCCCGTGAGGCTTGACCATATAACACCCAAGCAATTTGACTACTCGAAAGAGCATCAGATTGCGGTGTGTGAAGACGCAATGAACCGAAAGTTCGACTGTGCACAAAGCCACACACAAATACCGAAGCTGTCACATACCCAATTTGCTGAAGCGCGGCCATCTGGCCACGATTTGGTACCCGAATTTCTTGACGACCATAGAGCTTTGGAACCACCTGATCCCATCCCGAACTCAGCAGTGAAACGATGCATCGCCGATGGTAGTGTGGGGTTTCCCCATGTGAGAGTAGGTCATCGTCAAGATTAAATTCCGAAACCCCTATCTGCGTATGCAGGTAGGGGTTTTGTTTGTCCGGTGGAAAAGTTCCTACAGCATTCTCGGACGCCTTGCGGCTGTCACAGTCCCTCGACAATGCTAAGGTTCGGCCCTAGCTTTTGTATTTACCCAAGGAAGCCTTTATGCCGGACGCAGCGTCCCTCAATGCCGGGTTTATGGTGGTTCAAAGCAACAGTCTTGATGAACTGCGCAGCCTGGTGATCGGCGTAATGCGGCAATACCCGCTGGCTCCCCTGGAAAATGAAATAGCCTTGGTTCAGAGCAACGGCATTGCTCAATGGCTGAAGCTCGCACTCGCCGAAGACCCTGAAGATGACGACATGGGCGGCTGCGGTATCGCCGCGGCAATCGATGTGCAATTGCCGGGCAGTTTCATGTGGCAGGTGTATCGCATGGTCCTTGGCCGAGATGAAATCCCGGTCAAATCCCTGCTCGATAAAGCACCACTGACCTGGCGTCTGATGAGACTGCTGCCGCAGTTAATCGACCAACCGCATTTCGAACCTCTGCAGCGCTTTCTTACCCACGACACCGATCTGCGCAAACGCTATCAGTTGTCTGAACGCCTCGCCGATCTGTTCGACCAATATCAGGTCTACCGAGCCGACTGGCTCGAAGATTGGGCGGAAGGAAAACATCAACTGAGGAATGGCAGAGGCGAAGCGAAGCCGCTGACCCCAGCCAATTGCTGGCAAGCGGAGTTGTGGCGCGCGCTGCTTCTGGATGTCGGCGAGCAAGGCATGGCGCAGAGCCGTGCCGGTGTCCACCAGCGTTTCATTGAGCGCATCAACAGCCTCGATGAAGCGCCTGCCGGTTTACCGTCCCGAGTAATCGTTTTCGGGATTTCTTCACTACCCGCACAAGCACTTGAAGCTCTTGCCGGATTGGCGCGATTCAGTCAGGTCCTGCTCTGCGTGCACAACCCATGTCGTTACCATTGGGCAGACATCGTCGCCGATAAGGACTTGCTGCGGCATCAATACAAACGGCAGTCGCGCAAAAGCGGGATGCCGGTTGTGCTCGATCCGCAAACCCTTCACCAACATGCACATCCCTTATTGGCGGCGTGGGGTAAACAAGGGCGCGACTACATCAGCCTGCTCGACAGCTACGATGACCCGAACAGCTATCGCGCGGCTTTTCGCGATGGTCGCATCGACCTGTTCAGCGAAAACAATCCGCAAAACATGCTCAATCAGTTACAGGACGACATCCTCGAACTGCGTCCATTAAACGAAACTCGCGAGCATTGGCCGGCAGTCAATCTGCAAAGCGACCACTCGATTCGCTTCCACATTGCCCACAGCGCACAGCGCGAAGTCGAGATTCTCCACGATCAATTGCTCGAACGCTTTAGTGCCGATCCAGACCTGCGGCCTCGCGACGTCATCGTCATGGTTCCCGATATCGACAGCTACGCGCCGCATATCCGCGCGGTGTTCGGTCAGCTGGAACGTTATGACCCGCGCTTCATTCCATTCACCTTGGCCGATCAGGGCCAGCGTGGCCGCGATCCACTATTGATCGCCGTCGAGCACCTGCTCAAGCTCCCGGACAGCCGTTTCCCGGTCAGCGAGATCCTCGACCTGCTGGATGTGCCCGCCCTCCGGGCCCGATTCGGCGTGGAAGAGCGTGACTTGCCGACGCTGCATCGTTGGATCGAAGGCGCCGGCATCCGCTGGGGTATGAATGCCGAACAGCGGGCCGGCCTCGGTCTGCCGCCAGAACTGGAGCAGAACAGTTGGCGTTTCGGCCTGCGCCGCATGCTGCTGGGTTACGCCGTGGGCAGCGCCAGTGCCTGCGAAGGCATCGAGCCTTACGACGAAATTGGCGGGCTCGATGCCGCACTGATCGGTCCTTTGGTCGCCCTGCTCGATGCGCTGGAAATCGCCCATCAGGAGCTCACCCAACCGGCGCCGCCGAAAGAGTGGGGCGTGCGACTGCAAGGCTTGGTGCAGTTGTTTTTCAAGGCCAGTAATGAACACGACGATTATCTGCTGGCTCAACTCGAAGAGCTGCGCGAAACCTGGCTGGATACCTGCGAGTCGGTAGGGTTGCAGGATGAACTACCGCTGACCGTAGTGCGCGAAGCCTGGCTGGCCGGTCTCGACCAAGGGCGCTTGTCTCAGCGTTTCCTCGCCGGCGCGGTGAATTTCTGCACATTGATGCCGATGCGCGCGATCCCTTTCAAACTGGTGTGCCTGCTCGGAATGAATGACGGCGATTACCCACGCGCGCAGCCGCCGCTGGACTTTGACTTGATGGGCAGCGATTACCGTCCCGGCGATCGGTCCCGGCGTGAAGACGATCGCTACCTGCTGCTGGAAGCGCTGTTGTCCGCGCGAAATCAACTATATATCTCCTGGGTCGGCCGAAGCATTCGCGATAACAGCGAACGCCCAGCCTCGGTGTTGATCGGCCAACTGCGTGATCACCTGGCCAGCGGTTGGCGGCTGAATGACGAGGATGAATCGTTGCTTGAGGCGATGACCCAGGAGCATCCCCTGCAACCGTTCAGTGCCCGTTACTTCCACGAAGGCGATGCGCTGTTCAGTTATGCCAGCGAGTGGCAAGTGCTTCACCAGTCGAAAAAACCTGCAACCGACGCCGAGGTCCTTGAACCTTATGTTCAGGACGAACCGCTGAGCCTCGGACAGTTACAGGATTTCCTCCGCAACCCTGTCAGACATTTCTTCAGCCAACGCCTGAAAGTATTCTTCGAAGCCGCCGAAGTGCCGCTGGCCGACGAAGAACCGTTTGTCCTCGACGCACTGCAGCGCTATAGCCTCAGCGACAGTTTGCTCCAAGCCGCACTGGGCCAACTGGAGAACGCCGATCAAGCGCTGGAGGCTCATGCGCTGAGTCTGCAAAACAGCGGGCTGCTGCCAATGGCCGGTTTTGGCGAATGGCTGCAACGAGAGTTGATCGAGCCGCTCCCAGACCTGCTGCAACGCTACCAGCAACTTCTGACGTTATGGCCAACGCCGCTCACCAGTGCCTTGCCGGTGAGTCTGGAATTGCACGGCTTGCGCCTCGAAGGCTGGCTCAGTGGGCTGCATCAACGCGCCGACGGTGGTCTACTCTCGGTTACCACCATTCCCAACAGCATCGGCTCGATCAAGACGCGCAAGTGGCATCGACTGACTCGTCCGTGGGTCAATCATCTGGTTGCCTGCGCCAGTGGTTTGTCGATGACCACCGCGCTGGTCGCCAGTGACGACAGCCTTTTGCTCGAACCCTTGGAGAAGGGCGCCGCATTGCGAGCGCTCGGCAACCTGCTGCTCGCCTGGCAAACCGGTATGCGCCAGCCACTGCCGATCGCCGTCAAAACCGCGTTTGCCTGGCTCGGTCAAGCCGACCCGGTCAAAGCCGAGGCCGCCGCGCGCAAAGCTTATGAAGGGGACGGCCAGACCACCGATGGCGAGCGCCGCGAAAGTCCGGCACTTGCGCGGCAGTTTGCCAATTACGACAGTCTTGTCGCCGACGAGACATTCGCCGGTTGGTGCGACTCTTTATACCGGCCATTGCTTGAAGCACCTTGGCGATCATTGACCAGCGAAGGTGCGCGCTCATGAATACGAACAAACCATTAGCGCTGGCCTTCCCACTTCGTGGCAGCCAACTGATCGAGGCCAGTGCCGGGACCGGCAAGACCTTCACCATCTCCGCGCTGTATCTGCGGCTGGTCCTTGGCCATGGCGGCGAATCCAGCGGGTTTGGACGTGAACTGCTGCCGCCGCAAATCCTCGTCGTGACGTTCACCGATGCGGCCACCAAAGAGCTGCGCGAACGCATTCGAACCCGCCTTGCTGAGGCTGCCCGCTACTTCCGCGACGAGACGCCAGCCCCCGATAGCCTGATTGCCGAGTTGCGCGAAGAGTTTTCTCCCGAGCAATGGTCCGGTTGCGCCAATCGCCTCGACATCGCAGCGCAATGGATGGATGAAGCGGCGGTCTCGACCATCCACAGTTGGTGTCAGCGCATGTTGCGCGAACATGCGTTCGACAGCGGCAGTCTGTTTACCCAGACCCTGGAAACCGATCACAGCGATTTGCTCGGTGAAGTGCTGCGCGATTATTGGCGGCTGTTTTGCTACCCGATGCAGGACGATGCGCTAAGTTGGGTTCGCACCAATTGGGGCGGCCCTGCCGCATTGCTGCCGCGCGTGCGAGGTCTGTTTGCCAGCGAGCGCGAGAGCATTCAGGGCAAAGAACCTGCCGAGTTGATCGCCGAAAGTTTGCTCGAACGACGCACCGCGCTGGTCGACCTGAAGATGCCTTGGCAACAATGGGCAGACGAATTGCTCGCAATCTGCCAGCAGGGCGTGGCGAGTAAAACCGTCGACGGACGCAAGATGCAGGCGCGCTACTTCGAACCGTGGTTCGAGAAAATCAAAGCCTGGGCGGCGGACGAAGCCCTCGAGCAACTCGACATCGGCACTGGCTTCACCCGCCTGACGCCCGATGGCATGGCAGAAGCCTGGAAGGGTGAAGTGCCTCGTCATCCGGGCCTGGACGCGATGCCCGGCCTGAAGCTCAGTCTCGACGGATTGCCGACGCCCGACGCGGCGGTTCTGCAGCACGCCGCGCAGTGGGTCGGTGCTCGATTCGAAGAGGAAAAACGTCGTCGCGCAGAGATGGGCTTTGACGACATGTTATTGCGCCTCGATGCAGCACTGCAGGCCGACGGCGGCGAGCGCCTGGCCAGCCTGATTCGTGAACAATTCCCGGTGGCGTTGATCGACGAATTCCAAGACACCGACCCGGTGCAATACCGCATCTTCGAGAGCATCTATCGCATCGAAGAGAATAATCCCGAGTGCGGACTGTTCCTGATCGGCGACCCGAAACAGGCGATCTATGCCTTTCGCGGCGCCGACATTTATACCTACCTGCGCGCCCGCCAGGCCACCACCGGACGCTTGCATACACTGGGCACCAACTTCCGCTCCAGCCACGGCATGGTCAACGCGGTGAACCACGTTTTCGAGCGCGCCGAATTGCGAGAAACCGGACGCGGTGCGTTTCTCTTTCGCGAGGACAGCGGCGAAAATCCGGTGCCGTTCCTGCCGGTGCAATCCCAGGGCCGCAAGGAAGTTCTGCACATCGATGGGCAAAGCGTGGCAGCGCTGAACATCTGGCATCTGGTCGCCGATCAACCGCTGTCCGGTGTGGTTTATCGACAACAACTGGCCGCCGCGTGTGCCAGCGAAATCACCGCGCTGCTCAATGGCGGACAACAGGGGCTGGCGGGATTCACCCAGGACGGTAAAGCGTTCCGCGGACTGTTGCCGGCCGATATCGCGATTCTGGTCCGCGACGGCAAAGAGGCCCAAGCCGTGCGCGGTGAACTGTCTGCTCGTGGTGTGCGCAGTGTTTACCTGTCGGACAAGGATTCGGTGTTCGCCGCTCAGGAGGCGCATGACCTGCTGACCTGGCTCAAGGCCTGCGCTGAACCCGACGCCGAACGCCCATTGCGTGCCGCGCTCGCCAGCATCACCCTGAACCTCTCGTTGGCAGAGCTCGAGCAGTTGAATCAGGACGAATTGGCCTGGGAAGCGCGGGTCATGCAGTTCCGCCGTTATCGCGAGATCTGGCGCAAGCAAGGCGTGCTGCCGATGCTCCGGCGCTTGCTGCACGACTTCCAGTTGCCCCAGGCATTGATCACCCGCAGCGACGGCGAGCGGGTATTGACCAACCTTTTGCACCTCTCCGAACTGCTGCAACAAGCAGCCGCCGAACTGGATGGCGAACAAGCGCTGATTCGCCATCTGTCCGAGCACCTGGCGTTGTCGGGGCAGGCTGGAGAAGAACAGATCCTGCGTCTGGAAAGTGATGAACAACTGGTCAAGGTTGTCACCATCCACAAATCCAAGGGCCTCGAGTATCCGTTGGTGTTCCTGCCGTTCATCTGCTCGGCGAAACCGGTGGACGGCAGTCGTCTGCCATTGCATTACCACGACGCGGCGGGCAAGGCGCAAGTAACGCTGAAACCGACTGCCGAGTTGATCGCCCTGGCCGATGACGAGCGTCTGGCCGAGGATTTACGCCTGCTCTACGTCGCGCTGACCCGCGCGCAGCATGCGTGCTGGCTGGGTGTCACTGATCTCAAACGTGGCAATAACAACAGCTCGGTGCTGCACCTGTCAGCATTGGGTTACCTGCTGGGCGGCGGCGCGGCACTGGCCGAATCCGCCGGTCTGACGCGTTGGCTCGAAGACTTGCAGCAAGACTGCCCCGCGCTCAGCTACAGCGAAATGCCCGAGGCGACGTCCGAGCTCTACCATCCGCCGCGCAACGAGGCGACTTTGCTCGCGCCGTTGATCCCCAAGCGCAAGGCCAGTGAAAACTGGTGGATTGCTTCATACAGTGCCTTGCGCATTGGCGACAGCATGAGCGTGGGCAGCGACGAAGCGCCGGAAAATCCGCAGGCGCAAAAGCTCTTCGACGATGAACGTCTGGATCCCGAAGCGCCACGCGAAGTGGCTACCGGCGGCGCCGACATTCACCGCTTTCCGCGTGGTCCAAACCCTGGCACATTCCTCCACGGTTTGCTCGAATGGGCCGGCGATGAAGGTTTTAATGCTTCACCGAAAGCCGTGGAAGACGCGGTGGGCCGTCGCTGCAACCGACGCGGCTGGGAAGGCTGGATCGTCACGTTGAGCGACTGGCTGCAACACCTGCTGCGCTCGCCGCTGCACATTGGTGGCGGGCAGCCACCGGTGGTCTTCGAGCAACTGAGCCAATATCGCGTCGAAATGGAGTTCTGGTTCGCCAGCCACACGGTCGACGTGCTCAAACTTGATGAACTGGTGCGCCAACACACCCACAACGGCGTGGCGCGCGTGGCCGCCGAACCGGTGCTACTCAATGGCATGTTCAAGGGTTTCATCGACCTGACGTTCGAGCATGAAGGCCGTTATTACGTCGCCGACTACAAATCCAACTGGCTCGGCGTCGACGATGCGGCGTACACCGAGCAGGCCATGGAACAGTCAATTCTCGACAACCGCTACGACCTGCAATACGTGCTGTACCTGTTGGCACTGCATCGCCAGCTCAAGGCGCGGCTGCCTGACTACGATTACGACCGACACATCGGTGGCGCCTTGTACCTGTTCCTGCGCGGGACTCGCGCGGCCAGCCAAGGCGTTTATTTCGCCCGGCCGCCGCGGGAATTGATCGAACGACTGGACCGGCTGTTCCAGGGCAAGGCCGAACCCAAGGCTGAGCCCGCCTGGGAACAGGGAGAACTGCTATGAGCCGCACCTTCGCCGATCTGCTGCCGACGCCGCTCGCGGCCGAAAGCCTGGCCGACCTGGCGCCGCTCAGCCGCGCCGAGGATCTTCTGCTGCTGCTGACACGCTGGGTCGAACGCGGCTGGCTGCGAGCGCTGGACAAAGCGTTTGTCGCGTTTCTCCACGAACTCGCGCCCGATGACGATCCGCTGGTGTTGCTCGCCGCTGCGTTGACCAGTCACCAGCTCGGTCACGGCCATGTCTGCCTGGACCTGTTCGAAACCCTGAAAGCACCGGATTTTGCCCTGTCGCTGCCGCCGGAAGGTGATGTGCAAAGTGGAGCGATGTTGCTGCCGTCGCAATTGCTCGAAGCGCTGGACGGCGCCCACTGGTGCAAGGCGCTGGCGGCCAGCAGTCTGGTGGCGTTGGCGGTCGATGGCAGCGAAGCGGCGCGCCAGCGACCTTTGGTGCTGTCGGGCAAACGCCTGTATTTGCGTCGTTACTGGACCTACGAACGGCGCATCGACAATGCCCTGCGCCAACGCTTGGCCGAACACGAAGCGACGCCTGCGGATCTGCTGCAACGCTTGACCGGCCTGTTCGGTCCAGCCAAACCCGGCGAGGTAATCGACTGGCAAAAACTTGCGTGTGCTCTCGCTACCCGCAGCGCGTTCAGTATCGTCACCGGCGGCCCGGGGACCGGCAAGACCACTACCGTCGTGCGCTTGTTGGCGCTGCTTCAAGCGTCTGCCGTGGAAGCCGGCAAACCATTGCGTATTCGTCTGGCTGCGCCTACCGGCAAGGCTGCTGCGCGGCTCACCGAGTCCATCAGCCAGCAAGTGCAATCGCTGACAGTCGCCGAAGCGGTGCGCGAGAAGATTCCCTCCGAGGTCACCACCGTGCACCGTTTGCTTGGCAGTCGTCCCGGTACTCGGCATTTCCGTCATCACGCCGGTAACCGATTGCCGTTGGATGTGCTGGTGGTCGATGAAGCCTCGATGATCGATTTGGAGATGATGGCCAATCTGCTCGATGCCTTGCCGGCGCATGCACGGCTGGTGTTGTTGGGTGACAAGGATCAGTTGGCTTCGGTGGAAGCGGGCGCCGTGCTCGGGGATCTGTGCCGCGATGCCGAGGGCGGTTGGTACAGTCCGCAGACTCGCCAATGGCTGCAAGCCGTCAGCGGTGAAAGCCTTGAGGCCAGTGGGCTGCACGAAGATACCGACGGCACGCACCCGTTGGCCCAACAAGTGGTGATGTTGCGCCACTCACGCCGGTTCGGCGAAGGCAGCGGCATTGGCCAATTGGCGCGATGGGTCAATCAGCAGCAGCCTGATGAGGCGCGCAAGCTGTTGGCCGAACGCAACTTCAAAGACGTGTTCTCCCTGCCGCTCAAGGGTGAGCAGGACAAAGCGCTGGAGCGCTTGCTGCTCGACGGGCACAACGACGGGCCACACGGTTATCGCCATTACCTGAGCCTGCTGCGCGATCAGCGGCCCGCGCTGGGCAGCAGCCTCGATGATCCACGCTGGACCGAATGGGCGCGGCAAGTGCTGAACGCTTTCGACACTTTCCAGTTGCTCTGCGCCGTGCGCAAAGGGCCGTGGGGCGTGGAAGGCCTGAATCAGCGCATCACCGAAGCCTTGCTCAAGGCGCGTTTGATCGACGGTGATCAGCAGTGGTACGAAGGTCGGCCGGTGCTGATGACGCGCAACGATTACGGTCTGGGCTTGATGAACGGCGACATCGGCATCGCGCTGAAATTGCCCGAGCGCGACGGCCCCGAGGCCGGCAAACCGGTTTTGCGTGTCGCGTTCCCGCGCAACGACGGACAGGGTGGCGTGCGGTTTGTCCTGCCGAGCCGGCTCAACGATGTCGAAACGGTGTACGCGATGACCGTGCACAAATCCCAGGGTTCGGAGTTTGCGCACACGGCGCTGATCCTGCCGGACGCTCTCAATCCGGTGCTGACCAAAGAATTGATTTACACCGGCATCACCCGCGCCAAGGACTGGTTCACCCTGATCGAGCCTCGCGCGGGCGTGTTCGAGGAGGCGGTGCAACGCAAAGTGAAGCGCCTCAGCGGGCTGATGCTGGAGTTGGACGAGGGCATTGAGTCTAGCGCTTGAACTGCCAATCGGTTGACGACATAAAACTGGCTGCAAGTCCCGTGTTTAGCGGCCTCGCGGGGTGTTCGGTGCTGTGCTATCGTTGCGGCATCATTGCGTTTAATCGAAGAGAATCCCTGCATGAAGTTGGCTGTCCGGGTGACAGAGAGCGTTACCGGCTGCAAGCAACTATTGCTTGTTGTCGTGCTCTGTCTGCTGACCGGTGTCACATCCGCTCAACCTGAAACCGCCGTCAGCATGGCCGACCAACGGGCCAAAGCGGTGACCCAGGTTGTGCTCGGGATTCTCAGTTACGCGCGTTGGCCGGTCGAGCCTGCGCAACTGCGCCTGTGCGTGGTCGGCCCGACTCAATACACCGACGACCTGGTCAAGGGCTCGACCCAGGCCAGCGGACGTCCCGTCACCGTGCAACGCTTGCTTGCCGGTAATCCGGCGATTGCCAGCGATTGTGATGCCGTGTACATCGGCAAACTGACCGCCGATGAGCGCGGCCGTTTGTTTGCCTCGTTGATCGGGCAACCGATATTGAGCATCAGCGAAGGCAGCGACCCGTGCACCGTTGGCAGTCTGTTTTGCCTGCGGGTCAGCGATGATCAAGTGTCCTTCGAGGTCAACCTCGATTCCGTCGCGCGCAGTGGCGTGCGCATTCACCCGAGCGTGCTGCAACTGTCGCGCCGCAAGCCGGCGGCACCATGAGCCTATTCAAATCGAGTCATCGCCCCACGTTGCGTTCGGTCATTGGCCGCGGCCATTTGATTGTTGCGCTGGTCGGCGTGGCCATGGCCAGCGTATCGCTGACGTTCCTCGGCGTGTTGGCCCTGCGGGTCTACGCCGACCATAACCTGCACCTGATCGCGCGCTCGATCAATTACACCGTCGAAGCGGCGGTGGTGTTCAACGACAAGGCGGCTGCCACCGAAGCGCTGGCCTTGATCGCCTCTACCGAAGAAGTCGCCGACGCGCGGGTGCTCGACGAGCAAGGCGTGCTGCTCGCCCGTTGGCAGCGCCCGGAAACCGGATTCCTCTCTGATCTCGAAATGCAGATCGCCAAGGCGTTTCTGGAAAAACCGATCAGCATGCCGATCGTCCATCAGGGCCAGGAAATCGGCAGCATCGAGCTCACCGGTCACGGCGGCAGCCTCCTGCGCTTCTTGCTCAGTGGGTTGGTGGGAATCATTTTGTGCACGGCCGTCAGTGCCTGGGTCGCGTTGTATCTGGCGCGTCGACAATTGCGCGGCATCACCGGCCCGTTGCGCAGCCTCGCCGCGGTGGCGCACGCCGCACGCAGCGAACGCGCCTTCGACCGACGCGTGCCGCCCGCCGCCATCGCCGAGCTGGACAACCTCGGCAACGACTTCAATGCCTTGCTTGATGAACTCGAATCCTGGCAAACCCATTTGCAAAGCGAGAACGAAACCCTCGCCCATCAGGCCAGTCATGACAGCCTCACCGGGTTGCCCAATCGGGCTTATTTCGAAGGTCGGTTGATTCGTGCGTTGCGCAATGCCAACAAACTCAACGAACGCGTGGCGGTGTTGTTCCTCGACAGCGACCGCTTCAAGGAAATCAACGACAGCTTCGGCCACGCGGCGGGCGACGCGGTGCTGGTCGCGGTGGCCACTCGGGTTCGGGCGCAGTTACGCGAAGAAGACCTGGTGGCGCGCCTCGGTGGCGACGAATTCGCCGTGCTGCTGACACCGCTGCACAAGAACGAAGACGCCGAGCGCATTGCCGACAAAATCCTCGCCAGCATGGAAGTGCCGATCACCTTGCCCGGCAGCACCACGGTGTTGACCTCTCTCAGTATCGGCGTCGCGGTCTACCCCGATCATGGCTCCACGCCGGGGGCGCTGCTCAATGCCGCCGACGCCGCGATGTACCAAGCCAAGCGCCTGTCCCGAGGCGCCCAACAAACGGCCGGGTCGGAGCACCCAGCCCACGTTCAAACCAGGAGCTAATTTCCGTGTTTTCGATTCCCCAGCGTTCCCTGCGATTTTTCGCCGTCACCCTGTTCATGGCGTTATTGGCGTTGACCGGCTGCCAGACCGTCCCGCAACAAGGCCTGACCCCGGCGCAGATTGCCGTGCTTAAACAACAAGGTTTCGAGCTGACTGATGAAGGTTGGGCGTTTGGCCTGTCCGGCAAAGTCCTGTTCGGCAGCGACGTCGAAACCCTCAATGCGCAAAGCACCGAAATCGTCCAGGGCATCGGTAAAGCGCTGCAAGGCGCCGGCATCGAGCGGGTGCGGGTCGACGGGCACACCGATGGTTCGGGTAAAGAAACCTACAACCAGCAACTGTCCCTGCGCCGCGCGAAAAGCGTGGGCAATGTGCTGACCTCAGTCGGAATGAAACAACAGAACATCAAGTTGCAAGGCCTCGGCAGCACCGAACCGGTAGCGTCGAACGACACCCCGGCGGGCCGCACCGAGAATCGCCGGGTGGCGATCGTGGTGATTGCCGATTAATCGGCAAACAGCATTTCCCGACTTTCCCCCATCAACAAACTCCGATTCTGCTCAGTCACCTCGCGGATGTAATCCCACAACAGGGTGATCCGCTTGAGCTTCCTCAGGTCCTCGCGGCAGTACATCCAGAACTGCCGCGTGATGTTGATTTCCGCCGGCAACACCGGCAGCAGCCGTGAGTCCTGCGCCGCCAGAAAGCACGGCAGGATCGCCAGCGACCGCCCTTGCTGCGCCGCGACGAATTGCGCGATCACGCTGGTGCTGCGCAAGTTGGCGCTGGCGCCGGGCAGCACGTTGGCCAGGTACAGCAGCTCCGAGCTGAACGCCAAGTCATCGACATAACTGATGAACGAATGTTTTGCCAAGTCAGCCGGGCGGCGGATGGGTGGGTGTTTGTCCAAATAATCCTGGGTCGCGTAGAGCTGCAATTTGTAGTCGCAGAGTTTGCAGCAGACGTACGGCCCATGCTCCGGACGTTCGAGGGCGATGACGATATCGGCCTCGCGTTTGGACAGGCTGATGAAGTGCGGCAGCGGCAGGATATCGACCGAGATCGCCGGGTAGGCATCGACAAAATGGCTGAGCTGTGGGGTGATGAAAAAACTCCCGAAACCTTCGGTGCAGCCCATCCGCACATGCCCGGACAGCGCCACGCCGGAGCCCGAAACCTGCTCGCACGCCATGTGCAAAGTGCTTTCAATCGACTCGGCGTAACCGAGCAAACGCTGGCCCTCGGCGGTCAGCACGAAGCCGCTGGTGCGCGACTTCTCGAACAGCAAAGTGCCCAGCGCGGTTTCCAGCGAACTGATGCGGCGCGAGACGGTGGTGTAGTCCACCGCGAGGCGCTTGGCCGCGGTGCTGGCCTTGCGGGTGCGGGCGACTTCGAGGAAAAACTTGAGGTCGTCCCAGTTCAGCGAACCTAAAGACGTGATGTTTTTTTGCATGATGGACCGGCTTTTATGTGCGTTCTTATTAGAAGTTTGCACATCTATACTCCAAAAACCGTCCGACAACCAATTCGCGACACACGCCTCATCTCAAGGCGACTTACACGCCTTGGCTCCCTGCATAGCTTTCCAGATAAGAATAAGTCCAGGAGACCAGCATGAACGCATCGCTCACGCCAAACGAAACCACGGTCCAGAACGTCAAGCTGTTGATCGACGGCGAATGGGTTGAATCCCAGACCACCGAATGGCAGGACATCGTCAACCCGGCGACTCAGCAAGTACTGGCCAAAGTGCCGTTTGCCACTGCGCAGGAAGTAGACGCCGCGATCAGCGCCGCCCATCGCGCCTTCCAGACCTGGAAGCTGACGCCGATCGGCGCGCGGATGCGCATCATGCTCAAGCTCCAGGCATTGATTCGTGAACATTCCAAACGCATCGCCGTGGTCCTCAGCGCCGAGCAGGGCAAAACCATTGCCGACGCTGAAGGCGATATTTTCCGTGGCCTCGAAGTGGTCGAGCACGCCTGCTCCATCGGCACTTTGCAAATGGGCGAGTTCGCCGAAAACGTCGCGAGCGGCGTCGACACTTACACGCTGCGCCAGCCGATCGGCGTGTGCGCCGGCATCACCCCGTTCAACTTCCCGGCGATGATTCCGCTGTGGATGTTCCCGATGGCCATCGCCTGCGGCAACACTTTCGTGCTCAAGCCGTCCGAGCAGGATCCGCTGTCGACCCTGCTGCTGGTGGAACTGGCGATTGAGGCCGGCGTTCCGGCCGGCGTGCTCAACGTGGTTCACGGTGGCAAAGACGTGGTCGATGCGCTGTGCACGCACAAGGACATCAAAGCGGTTTCCTTCGTCGGTTCGACCGCCGTCGGCACGCACGTCTACGACTTGGCCGGCAAACACGGCAAACGCGTGCAATCGATGATGGGCGCGAAGAACCACGCCGTGGTCCTGCCGGACGCCAACCGCGAACAAACCTTGAACGCCTTGGTGGGCGCCGGTTTCGGCGCGGCCGGTCAGCGTTGCATGGCCACTTCGGTGGTGGTGCTGGTGGGTGCGGCCAAGCAATGGCTGCCGGATCTGAAGGCGCTGGCGCAGAAACTCAAAGTCAACGCCGGTAGCGAGGCGGGCACCGATGTCGGCCCGGTCATTTCGAAGCGAGCGAAAGCGCGGATTCTGGAGCTGATCGAAAGCGGCATCAAGGAAGGCGCCAAGCTTGAACTCGACGGTCGCGAGATCAGCGTTGCGGGTTTTGAGCAGGGCAACTTTGTCGGCCCGACGCTGTTCTCCGGTGTGACCACCGAGATGCAAATCTACACCCAGGAAATCTTCGGCCCGGTGTTGGTGGTGCTGGAAGTCGACACGCTTGATCAGGCGATTGCGCTGGTCAACGCCAACCCGTTCGGCAACGGCACTGGCCTGTTCACCCAGAGCGGTGCAGCGGCGCGCAAATTCCAGAATGAAATCGACGTCGGCCAGGTCGGCATCAACATCCCGATTCCGGTGCCAGTGCCGTTCTTCAGTTTCACCGGTTCGCGCGGTTCGAAACTCGGCGACCTCGGCCCGTATGGCAAGCAAGTGGTGCAGTTCTACACTCAGACCAAGACGGTCACCAGTCGCTGGTTCGATGACGACAGCGTCAACGACGGTGTGAACACCACCATTAACTTGCGTTAAGGAGCCGGACATGAAAATCGCATTTATCGGCCTCGGCAACATGGGCGCGCCGATGGCGCGCAACTTGATCAAGGCTGGCCACTCGCTCAACTTGGTCGACCTGAACAAAACCGTGCTCGCCGAACTCGAGCAACTGGGCGGCACCATCAGCGCTTCGGCTCGCGAAGCGGCGCAAAACGCTGAGCTGGTGATTACCATGCTGCCGGCCGCCGTGCATGTGCGCAGCGTCTGGCTCGGTGAGGACGGCGTGCTCGCCGGTATCGGCAAAGGCGTGCCGGCGGTTGATTGCAGCACCATCGATCCGCAGACGGCGCGTGATGTCGCCGCGGCCGCCGCCAAACAAGGCGTGGCCATGGCGGATGCGCCGGTGTCCGGCGGCACCGGTGGCGCGACGGCGGGCACGCTGACCTTTATGGTCGGCGCCACCCCAGAGCTGTTCGCAACGCTGCAACCGGTGTTGGCACAGATGGGCCGCAACATCGTCCATTGCGGCGAAGTCGGCACCGGGCAAATCGCCAAGATCTGCAACAATTTGCTGCTGGCGATTTCGATGGTCGGCGTCAGCGAAGCGATGGCACTGGGTGATGCATTGGGCATCGACACTGGCGTGCTGGCCGGGATCATCAACAGTTCGACCGGGCGTTGCTGGAGTTCGGAGATGTACAACCCGTGGCCGGGCATCGTCGAAACAGCGCCGGCCTCGCGCGGTTATACCGGCGGATTTGGTGCCGAACTGATGCTCAAGGATCTGGGGTTGGCGACCGAAGCGGCGCGTCAGGCGCACCAGCCGGTGGTACTCGGCGCGGTGGCCCAGCAGTTGTATCAGGCGATGAGCCAACGCGGGGAGGGTGGCAAAGACTTCTCGGCGATCATCAACAGCTACCGTAAACCGCAGTAACACCGCAAAAACTGTAGGAGTGAGCCTTTGTGGCGAGGGGGCTTGCCCCCGTTGGAGTGCGAAGCACTCCCCTGCATTTCCAGCAGTGACAGCGCGTTGGCAGATTTCACCACGGCTTCGCCGCCATACGGGGGCAAGCCCCCTCGCCACAACAGCCCTGCATCTGGGCTTTAGCGCCATTTACCGGGAATCACGTCGGGTGATTCCCGGTTTTTTGCATCAGGCAAACACGAAATACTTGCGCACGGTTTCGACCACTTCCCACGTGCCTTTCATCCCCGGCTCAACCACGAAAATATCCCCGGCGCGCAGGTGGATCGGCTCTTTGCCTTCCGGCGTGATGATGCAATAACCCTCGCGGAAATCGCAGTATTCCCACTTCACGTATTCGACGTACCACTTGCCCGGTGTGCAGATCCAGGTGCCCATGATCTTGCTGCCGTCTTCGCTGGTGTAGGCGTTGAGGTTGACGGTGTGCGGGTCGCCTTCGAGTTTTTCCCATTTGCAGGCGTCGAGGACGGGCAGCGGATGGGTGTCGCGAAGGACGGTGATGGGTGCGCTCATGTGGACTCCGGGGCAGTGGGCTGGGGAACTGAAGTCGCACGGTATAGCGCGCCGCAGTTGCGCAATTGTCTGTGCTCGACATTCAGATACTCAGCAGCGCTATTGCGGCTTGCCCCGGCCGCACTCACAAACCATCAAACTGCGGTAATTACCGCCCGCCCTGATATAGAGCAAGGGTTATGAAGTTATAACTGTTTACTTGTCCGGTTTTTGTTGCTTGTACGTCTGTGCTGTCTTTCGCAAGTTAGAACTTTCAGCCTGTTCCGGTATTCATCCGCGACACCGCGCTCTTCCTACCTTACCCAGCGTTTGTTAAGCAATTAAGACGTCCTTCACCCATCTGCGCACCAATAGAGTGCGGCGCCGAGGCAGTTTGAACGCCCGTCCGAAGTTGCTGAAAAACTTCAAATAGTTCGTTGACTCTCCCCTTAAGGACAGAGTTTAGATTTCCGCCGCGTGAGAAGTTTCTGTGGGAATAGTTACTTCTCCTGTGCCGAATTTATGAAGCAGTCACGATATATAGGGAGATAGACATGAACAATCCATTGGAATTGGAAAACGTTATTGCCAGCACTCGCGAAATCCTCGCGCAACTGCTGGTGATGAGCGCCGACGATATCGACGAAAACAGCAGCATCGTCGATGACCTCAGCGCGGATTCGCTGGACATCGTCGACCTGAGTTTTCAGTTGGGCCGTCAATATGGCTGCACGTTGCCGAAAACCAGCGTGTTGGATCACGCCGTCGCCGTGTGCGGCGACGCCAGTGAATTCCTGGTCAACGGTCGCATCACCGAGAGCGGCAAGGAACTGCTCGAACAGAGCTTGAGCGCCTACGCCCCGGAGCAACTCAAGGCCGGCATGCAACCGGCACAAGTGTTTGCCGCCACCACCGTGCGCAACTGGGCGCAACAGTGCCGCAATCTCTTCAACTACCTGCCGCAAGACTGCCCGGATTGCAGTTCCAGCCATGCGCTGTTGAACGAGCGTCAGCAAGTGGTCTGCGGTGCTTGCAGTGCGCGTCTGGTGCCGGCGGACGGTGACGAAGTTTCGCGTCGACTGGTGGAGCAGTTTGTCGCCACTCACGTCAAAGAAACGGTGTAGGGAGTTCTCATGCGGGCACGAGAAGTCTATGTGACCGGATTCGGTCTGGTGGCGCCCATGGCGCTGGACGCCGCCACGTTGTTCGAGCGGATTTGCCAGAAGCAATCCTGTGTCCGCGAACATCCACGGTTCAAGGCGTTGGGCTTCAACAACTGCGCGGCCGGTTTTATCGATGACGGCCAATGGCAGCAGATCGCCGCCGGGTTCGGCGGCAACGCTGCGCTGCATCCACGGCAAAGCGTGCTGGCCGATTACGTCGCCCGGCAAGCCTTGCAACATGCCGGCCTGACCCCGGCCGACGTTGCTCATGCGCGCAGCGGATTATTCCTCGGCGCCAACAAATACTGCGCTGACAGCGACGAGCTGCAGCGCGCCAGCCACTGCATGGATGAGGCCGGGCGCGTCGATCTCGATCGACTGCTGGCGCACCCGGCGCCGGCAAGTTCGCCGTTCGAGCGGCGGGTAGATCAGCAGACTCAACACCTCGCCGAGCGACTCGGGATCCGTGACCACATTTCCACCCATTCCGATGCATGTGCCGCCGGCACCATGGCAATTGGCAGCGCCTACCGGGCCATCGAGCGCGGCGAAATCGACCTGGCGATTTGCGGCGCCGTCGAATTGATGGCCAACGAACTGCCTTATTACATGTTCAACAGTCTCGGCGCGCTGTGCCAGGCCGACCTGCCGGCCAGCGAACAGAGCCGCCCGTTCATGCCCGACCGTTGCGGTTTCGTCATCAGCGAGGGCGCGGCGCTGGTCATCCTTGAATCCGCCGAACACGCGCAGCGGCGCAAAGCCACGGCGCTGGGCCGCGTATTGGGTTACGCGAATGTCTGCGAGGCGCAAAAAATGACCTCCAGCAGCCGCGATGGCAGCAAATACGAGGAATGCATGGAAGCGGCCATCGAAGACGCCGGACTGCTCGGCAGCGCGGTGCAACACGTCAACACCCACGGCACCTCCACGCAGGCCAACGACAGTTGCGAAGCGCTGGCGCTGCAACGGGTGTTTGCTCAAGGGCAGCAACACGTGACGTTCACCGCCAACAAATCGGCGATCGGCCATTCCCTCGCGGGCAGCGGCGCAATCGAAGCGGTGCTGTCGCTGATCAGTTTGCGCGACGGCGTGCTGTTGCCGACGTTGAACTACGACCACGACCGCGCCGAATACCCTGCGCTGAAATTCCTCAGCGAACCGGTGCGCCAGTCGATCAACGTGGTGATGTCCAATTCATTCGGTTTCGGCGGCGTCAACAGCTCGCTGATTTTGGGGAGGGCATGACATGAGCATTGCCGTTTACATCCATTCGGCGGCGGTTTTGAACGCTGCCAGCGACCCGTGCGGCAACCCGTGCGGCGACCTGCTCGGAACGCCGCCAGCGCCGCAACCCTTGGCATTCGACCCGACGCGCCGCGCCTTTGCCTTGGCCACGCCGAGCCTGGCCCGCGACCTGTTCGACCGCAAGATCCAGCGCAGCGTCGAGCCGCAAGGCCTGCGTCTGTTGCATTGCGTGGCCAGCCTGGCGCCGTCACTCGCGGCGCTGCAATTGCCGCCGACACGCATTGCGTTGACTGCAGCGATTCCGGAGGTCGACGCGCCGAGTCCTTGCTGGGAAGCGGTGCAGGCGATAAGCGAACAACCGCAAAAAGTGCTGGCACCGTTGTTGGCCAACACGCCGCCGCTGCACGCGCTGACACTGCTCAACAGCAGCGTGATGGCCTACGTCGCCGAAGCCTTGGAATGCCACGGCCCGATGGCGGGGTTTTGTTCCCAGGACAACGCCGGGCTCGACGCGTTGATTGAAGCTGTGCAGCAAATTGCCGAGCAACGCGCCGACGCCGCGCTGGTGGTCAGCAGCAGCCCGAACCTGACGCCGGCCCTGTATTTGCGCGAACCCAAGCCGCCGGCCGAGGTGATTTTCGGTGAAGGCGCGGCCGCGTTGCTGCTGGCATCGACACCGGCGCCGGACAGCGCCAATGCGCTGCGGGTCGTCGGGTTCGCCCGCGGTTACAGCGCCGATCCGCAACGCGCCGCGGCCGTCGGTGCCAAGGTCATCGAACAGGTTCTGAACGCGCAGAAACTTCGCCTCAGTGACGTGCAGGACATCGTCGCGAATGCCGATGATCCGCTGCTGAAAAACCTCTTCGCCGAACATCCTCGTGGCATTCAAAGCAGCCGTAGCGTGACCGGCGAACTCGGCGCCAGCGCTTTGCTGACGGAAATCGCCCTGACCTTGCAGCAGCGTCAATCCGCAGCGCCGACGCCCGGCCATACGCTGTTGGTCAGCCACAGCCGCGCCGGACATTGGGGCGCCTTGCTGTTGCTCAGCGAAACCATGGAGAAGCACACATGAGTGCAACACGGATTGTGATTACCGGCATGGGCGCCGTGACTGGGTTTGGTTTCGAGTGGCAGACCCTCTGGGAAAAAATGCTCGGCGCCGAACATTGTGTGCGCCCGTGGCAGCCCGACGGTTTGCAGGACGAAATCTTCCCGGTGCGCTACGCCGCCGCCGTCGACATGACGCTTTTGCCCGAGACCCTGCGCGACCATCCAGCCTGGACCGTGGCGCTGGAAAAACGCAGCCGTTTTGGCTGGGTCGCCGCCACCCAGGCCGTCAACGACAGCGGCCTGAGCGTCGCGCAAATGCGTGATGCCGCGGTGCTTTGCGCCTCCGGGGCGCCGCAACACATGCTCGCCGACATGCTGCTCGCCCAAGGCCCCGACGCTGCCGCGCCGAGCTGGCAACAGCTGATGCCGCGTGCCGCCGAAGTCAGCGCCGACGGCTCGCTGCGCCAGAGCAATGATCGGCTGGCGCGGGTGATTGCCGACGGCCTGGGTTGTGAAGGCCCGGTGATCAACATCAGCAGCGCCTGCGCTGGCGCGTCCCAGGCGATCGGCAATGCGTTCCAGATGATTCGTCGCGGCGAAGTCAGCGTGGCGATTGCCGGTGGCGCCGATTCGGTGTTGAACCTCGACACCATGGCCGCGCTGTACCTGCTCGGCGCGGCCTCCAGCGAACAGCGCTGGGGCGCCGATGTGTGCCGGCCATTCGACCGTGATCGCAGTGGCCTGATTGCCGGCGAGGGCGGCGGTTTTGTGGTGCTGGAAAGCCTCGAACACGCCTTGGCGCGCGGCGCCACGCCGTATGCCGAAGTGCTCGGTTTTGGCAGCAGCCTCGACGCCTACAAAGTCACCGCACCGCAACCCGAAGGGCGTGGCGCAGCGCTGGCGATGCAAGCGGCTCTGGACGACGCCGGTTTGCGCCCGCAGCAGATTGATCTGGTGAACGCCCACGGCACTTCGACGCCGCTGAATGACGTCGCCGAGACGCTGGCGATCAAAAGTGTGTTCGCCGAACACAAGCACTATCAGTCGCTGGCGGTCAGCGCCAACAAATCACAATTCGGCCACTTGATTGCGGCTGCCGGTGCACCGGAATGCATCGTCACCGCGCTGGCCTGTCTGAATGATCTGGTGACGCCAACCGTCAACCTGCACGCCGTCGATGAGCAATGCGACCTCGACTATTGCGCCGGGCAAGCAGTCAGCCGTCGGGTGGATTTTGCCTTGAGCAATTCGTTTGGTTTCGGCGGGCTCAACACTTCGCTGGCGCTTGGCAAATACCGGGAGCACGTACAATGACTGGCGCTAATGTACGTGTCGCGATTGCCGGCAGCGGCTGCGTGTTGGCCAGTGGCTGGGGCGTGCAGCGTTTCTGGTCGGCGGCCAGTGAAGCGCGGAGCGGCATCGCGCTGCTGCAATCGAAACTGTTTTACAGCGAGCGCGTCGCCGCGTTCGGGCATGTCGCCGAGGAAGACCATCAACGCAGTCGGCAGGACGTCGCGCAGAACTTGCAGCGCTACTGCCCGCCGGCGGTGATCTGGGGTGTCAGCGCGGTGCGCCAGGCGTTGGACGACGCCGGGCTGCAACCGGGCAGCGATGGCGTGCGTTATGGCCTCTATTGCTGCCAGGGCGGCTACACCCATCCGTCGATTGCTGCGTATGGCGAGCTGCTCCACGAATGCCGCGACCAGCGCCGCGCTGAGCCCGGCGATGAAAGCCGCGATGAAAGCTGCGATGAAAGCGGGGCCGACATGCAGCGCCTCGCTCGACGGGTATTGCAGGAGCGCGCACTCGATCCGTTCCTGGTGCTGAAAAGTCTGAGCAACGGTTTGCTCGGGATCATCAGCCTGGCGCTGAAACTGGAGTGCGAATGCAACGCCTACATGCAAGGCGTGGCGGGCAATCTGTCGGCCATGCGCGAAGCCTGCGCGGCGCTGCAAAGCGGCCGTATCGATGCGGCCATTGTGGTCGGCGCCGGCAGCGAACTTGACCCGTTGGCGTTGGCCGCACTGGCCGACGCCGGGGTGATCAGCACCGAGGGCAGCCACGACATGCTGGCGTTTGATCGCCGGGGCACGGGCGGCATTGCCGGGGAGGGCGCGGCGGCGTTGATTCTGCGCCGCGCCGACGATTTGCCGCCAGGGCCGAAAACCTGCGTCGCGGGGCTTTACGCGCATGCACGGCTGGACGCGTTGAGCCTGCCGGACAAACAGGCCGATCTGCTGATCAGCAGCGCCAGCGGCGATCCGCAAAAAGACGCCGACCTTGCACGCACGCTGGCTCGCGTCGGTGCTGCGCACATCACCAGTGCGGCATCGGTGACCGGCATTCTCAGCGGTGCGCCGAGCCTGGTCGATCTGATCCTCGCGCACCACGCACTACAGGCGCAAAGCGTGCCGCCGATCATCGGGTTGCAGCAATCAGTCGATGCGCATCTGCCGTTTGTGCTCGGCGAACGCCGCGACGCGGTGCTGCACGACTGCCTGATCATCAACCGCGACAGCAACGGTTTCAGCGCCTGTTACCAACTTGACTATCAGTACGAGCATCAGCACGACCATCAGCTCGCCCGCTAGCCGCCGGCGCGCACTCAAACATTTTTTCTACTCAAGGGATGTCACTGTCATGGATTACCGCGATTACGTACGGCCAAAATTTGTCGAACTGATGCAGGCGCTGGGCCTGGAATGCCAGTTCCACCGGGCGTTGGGCAGCAAGCTGTTTTACCGCGACAAAAGCGGCGCGGAAGTCACCGTCACCGATTTTCTCGGCGGCTACGGCGCGGCGCTGTACGGCCACAATGACCCGCAATTTGTCGATCAACTGTGCAACCTGTTGCGCGCCGACGTGCCGTTCAATGCGCAGATGTCGGTGCGCGGCGCTGCCGGGCAACTGGGGCGCGAACTCAGCGAAGCGTTCAATCGCGAACTGAACAACAGCGAGCGCTACATTTCGACCTTCTCCAACAGCGGCGCCGAGTCGGTGGAAATCGCCGTCAAACATGCGGAATACCGTCGGCAGAAAGCCTTGCAGAAGCAGTTCGATGAACTGGATTTCGCCTTGGCCAACCTGACCGCCAGCGACAAGGCTTACGTTGAGCTGGACCGCGACGAGCTCGACTTGCCCGCCGGATTGCTCCCGGACAATCTGTCCTACTTGACCGTGCGCCAAGTGGTGGAAGCGGTCCGTCAACACAACCTCGCGCAGTTGCACGTCGAGCCGGTTTTCGTCGCTCTGCGCGGTAGCTTCCACGGCAAATTGGTCAACACCGTGCAGCTGACTTACGGCAAACAATACCGTCAGCCGTTTGCCCGTTTTGGCCTCAACGTCGAGTTCATCGACCCGCAACAACCGCAGCAACTGCACGACCTGCCAGCGCGTCACACACGGCATTGGTTGAGCCTGGCGTGGAGCGGCGAAACCTTGCAGGTGCGTCGTGAAGCGTTCAGTGCAATCACCGCTGTGTTGGTCGAGCCGATTCAGGGCGAGGGCGGCATCAACGAGTTCGCCAACGAGTTCTATCTGGGGCTGCGGCGCTTGTGCAACGAGCAGCAATGCCCGCTGATCATCGACGAAGTGCAATCGGGTTTTGGCCGCACCGGCACCTTGCTCGGCGCCAGCCATTTCAACTTGCAGGGCGATTACTACTGCCTGTCGAAAGCGCTGGGTGGCGGCCTGATGAAAATCGCCGCGACGGTAATCCGCGCCAGCCATTACGAAAACGATTTCAGCTACATCCACAGCTCGACCTTCGCCGAAGACGATGCTTCGTGTCATATCGCTCTGGCAGCGTTGCGCCGGTTGTTCGAGAACGACAGCGCGATGCTCAAGGACGTGAACAAAAAAGGCGAATACCTCAAGTCATCGCTGCTCGAACTCAAGGCCGCTTATCCGGATGTGATTGCCGATGTGCGCGGGCGCGGCTTGCTGCTCGGTTTCGAACTGCATGACCTGACCGGCAGCAGTTCGCTGGTGCAGGCCTCGGCGCAGTACAACGATGCGCTGGGTTACATCATCGCCGGCTACCTGCTGCAATTCGAATCGCTGCGGGTCGCGCCGTCGGGCAGCAACGCCAACGTGATTCGCCTCGAACCGCCGGTGTGCATCACGTTCGAAGAAATCGACGGTTTGATCGCTTCGTTGCAGAAAGTCTGCGACATGCTGCGGCGTCGCGATGCGTTCCCGTTGGCGGCCGGTATCTGTGCCGACAGCATCCAAGCCGTGCCGGCGCGCGAGGTCAGTTTCGAGGCGACTGAAAACCTCCCAAAGCCTGACGAAAACGTGCGCGTGGTAGCGCGCGTGGCGTTCATCAATCACCTGATCGACGCGGACATGCTCAGTGATGTCGACCCGTCGCTTTCGACCCTCAGCGCCGAGCAGAAACGCGAGTTCATCAAACGCATGGCCCCGGAGCGACGCGCGGCGCCCATCGGCCCGGCGCTGATTCGTTCGAAACTCGGCACTGCCGTGGAATTCACCTTGTACCCGTTGTGCATGGACTCCGACGCGATGGCCGAATACATCGCCAGCGGTGACCTGGAAAAGATCCGCGACGAAATCGCCCATCGCATCCGTGATGCCCGCGCCGACGGCTACAGCGTTGCCGGGCTGGGCATGTACACCTCGATCGTCACCAACAATTGCCAGGCGCTGAAGATTCCCGACATGGCGCTGACGTCGGGCAACGCGCTGACCATCGGCATGGGCCTCGAAGCCATCGAGCAGGGCTGCAAACAACAAGGCCTGGAACTGCGCGAGCAGACGGCGGCGGTGGTCGGTGCGGCCGGCAACATTGCTTCGACTTATGCCTCGTTGCTCTCGGTCGAAGTCGAGCACCTGATCCTCATCGGCAGCGGTCGTGACGGTTCCCTGCGGCGTCTGGAAAAGACCGCGCATTTGATCTACGCCGAAGCGGCGCGGGCGATTCTCAAGGGTGTCGCCGAGCATGACCGGCTCGCCAGCCGCTTGCGCAAACTTGAAGGCATCGACGCGTTGTTGCAGGCGCATGGCAACGCCGCCGACCTCGGTCAGCGGGTGATGCGCCTGGTCGAAGAGCGCCTGGGCGCGAACGCCTTTATCACCGTCAGCAACGACCTCGACGTGTTGAAGCAGGCGCGCATCGTGCTGTGTGCGGCGAACGCGCCGCAGCCGTTTCTCGGCGCCGAACACTTTGCCGAAAACAGCGTGATCTGCGACATCGCGGTGCCGTTGAACGTCGATCAAAACCTCGCGAGCCAGCGCTCGGACGTGCTGTACATGCACGGCGGGATCGTCCAGACGCCGCTCGGCGATGGCCTGGCGCCGAACGTGCGCGCCTACCTCAAGCAAGGTCAGTTGTACGCGTGCATGGCCGAGTCGGTGCTGATGGGGTTGTCGGGGATGAAACAGCATTACTCCTACGGCGATATCAGCCGCGAACAGGTGCAGCAGATTCGCGCACTGGCGGCGACTCACGGCTTCAGCCTCGCGCAGTTCAAGACCAACAATTCCCTTTGAAAAAATCTTAACCAACTCTCTCTAAGGAATGGTCATGCCGAATAAAGTAGCAGTGGTGACCGGCGGCAGTCGCGGCATCGGCCGGGCGATTGTCCTGGCGTTGGCGGGCGCCGGTTATCAGGTCGCGTTCAGTTATGTGCGCGACGAAGTGGCGGCGATGTCCCTGCGCGAAGAGGTGCAGGCGTTGGGTCTGGACTGTCTGGCGTTGCAATGCGACGTCAGCAGCGGCGACAGCATCAAGGGTTTTTTCCAGCGCGTCGAGGCGCATTTCGAGCGCATCGACGTGCTGGTCAACAACGCTGGGATTACCCGCGACGGCTTGCTTGCAACGATGCCGGAGCACGACATCGTCGAGGTGATCCAGACCAACCTGATCGGCACGCTTTTGTGCTGCCAGCAGGTGGTGCCGGGCATGCTGCGCCAGCGCAGCGGTTGCATCGTCAACATCAGCTCGGTGGCCGCGCAAAAACCCGGCAAGGGCCAAAGCAACTATGCCGCGGCCAAGGGTGGCGTCGAAGCGCTGACCCGCGCGCTGGCGGTGGAATTGGCGCCGCGCAACATCCGCGTCAACGCGGTGGCGCCGGGCATCGTCAACACTGAAATGAGCACCGCACTGATCGGCACTCAAGAGCAGGAAATCCAGGCGCGATTGCTGATCAAGCGTTACGCCGAACCGCAGGAAATCGCCGAAGCGGTGCTGTACATCGCCGATCGTGGTTTGTACCTGACCGGCGAGGTCTTGCCGGTCAACGGCGGGTTGAAAATGCCATGACCCGCACCATTCTGATCACCGGTGCCGCCAAAGGCATCGGCCGCGCCGTCGCGGAAAACTTTGCCAGCGACGCCGATCACCGGTTGATTCTGCTCGATTTGGATCTGCCGGAATTGCAGCGCTGGGTGGACGAGCAGCAAGGGCAAATCAAAGCCCAGGTCGAAACCCATGCGGCGAACATTGCCGACCTGGCGAGCATGGAGGCGTTTTTCAAAAACCTCGGCCAACAGGTGCAATACGTCGATGTGCTGGTGAACAGCGCCGGCATCTGCAACGAGAACGAACCAGAAGATTTGCACAACTGGCACAAGGTGATTTCGGTCAACCTCAACGGCACGTTTTACGTGACTTCGTTGTGCCTGCCGCTGATGCCGGATCGTGGGCGGATCATCAACATGTCGTCGATCCTCGGGCGCGCCGGCAAGGTGCGCAACAGCGCGTATTGCGCGTCCAAACACGGCATCGTCGGCATGACCAAAGCCTTGGCGATGGACCTGGCACCACGGCAGATCACGGTCAACGCGATTCTCCCGGCGTGGATCGACACGCCGATGCTGCAAGGTGAGCTGGCCGCGCAAGCGGCGATTGCCGGGCTGACCCAGGAACAGATCCTGCGTAACGCGAAAAAGAAATTGCCGATGCGCCGCTTCATTCAGAGTGAAGAAGTCGCGGCGATGGTGCGTTACCTCGCCAGCCCGGAGGCGGGCGGGGTGACGGCGCAGAGTCTGGTGATCGATGGCGGTGTCGGGTTGGGAATGTAGCCATGACCGGATCACCTATCAGCTGCGCCGCGTGGGCGGCGCTGGCGTGCATTGCTGCGCAACCGGCGTCGGCGGCGTTGAGCATCGAGGATTTGAAGCCCAATTACGCCGATGCCGAAGTCGGCGTGGCCAGCGCATTGCGTTTGCACGGCGATGACCAGATCACCCAGAAAGCCGTGTATTTCAAGGCCAACCTGGAAGGCAATTGGGACGGCGGTTACTACAAGGCCAAGGGTCGCGTGCGTTACGACGCCCGCTACGATGGCAACAATCCGTACAGCGAACGGGCGCGCGACAAGTACCGTTTCGACGCCGACTGGCGGCATTTGTATTGGGGCCAGTCGGTCGGTGACGGCGAGGTCACGGTCGGTTGGCAGCAAGTGGTGTGGGGCCGGGCCGATGAGTTGCGGGTGCTCGATCAGGTCAACCCGCTGGACTATCGCGACGGCGTTACGCCGCTGCTCGAAGACAGCCGCATTGCCGTGCCCATGGTGCGGTATGCGCAACCGGTTGGTGAGTGGGAACTGGAGGCGTTGTGGATCACCGATTTTGTCAAAAACCAGGCACCGGTGGCCGGCAGCGAGTTCGATGCGCCGCTGTTTGCCAGGCCTGACCCGCAGTATTTTCTGCTCGACTCCAAGCCCGATTACGACGGCGACGAGGGGTTCGCTTATGGCCTGAGCGCCAACGGCCGGATCGGTTCGGTGGACACCAGTTTTGTCGCGCTGAATGCGCGCCAGCAAGACCCGGTGTATGCCGTCGAAGGCTTGGCCGAGGATGGACGCACGCGCCTCGAACGGCAGTTTGCGCGCTACACCATGGGCGGCGCGGGGCTGGCGATCGATGCCGGCCACAGCATCGTCGTGCGCAGCGAAATCGCCTGGTTCGACAACTGGCGCGTGACCAACCCGACCCGCGCTTACGGCGCCGACAGCAGCTCGATGGTCAAGTCGCTTCTGGGCGTCGATTACCTGCTGCGCGACTGGCTGATTTCCGCGCAATGGCAGCACCAGCAATTGCTCGACTGGCAGGACGGCATGGTCCAGGACGAGCGCGAAAATCTGTTCACTTTGTCCGCCGAGGGCACGCATTGGCAGGACCGCTTGAAAAGCCGTCTGGTGGTCGCCGCGTCGCCACCGTTCAAGGACGACGCGCTGCTGCAAGGCATCTTCACTTACAAACCGGTGGACTGGATCAAGCTCGGGCTGGAAGTGGACGTGTTCGTCGGCAAATCCGACAAAACTTTCGGCGAGTACAACAACCGCGACCAAGTGCGACTGTCCGCCGGCTACCTGTTTTAACCCATGATCAAAAAGGAATTTTCCATGTTGCCAATCTTTGAAAAGCAGACGTTTAAAAAGCTGATGCTTAAAAATCTGACCGCCGCGCTGATCTTGAGCGGTGCTTGCGCCACTGTCGCTCACGCCGCCGACGGCAAGAATGCCGACGAGATTCTCAGCCAGGTACGCGACCGTAATGACGGCAAGAGTTTCATGTCCCAGGTGTCGCTTATCCTCCACGACAAGAAGGGCAATACCCGCGTGCGCGAATTCACCTACCTGCAAAAGGATTACCCGGACAGCGACAAATTCAGCATGTATTTCTCCGCGCCGACGGATGTGCGCGACGTGGCGTTCCACATTGAAAACCCGCACGAAACCCTGGGCCTGGAAGACAGCCAGTGGATGTACCTGCCGGTCAGCCGTCAGACGCGACGCATTTCCACGACTGACAAGCGCGGTTCGTTCATGGGCAGCGAGTATTCCTACGCCGACCTCGACAAGATCCGGGTCAAGGATTACACGCAAAAACTGCTTGGCGAAGAGACGGTCAAGGGCCGCGACTGCTACGTGATTGAACGTGAACCGGCCTCG
Source organism: Pseudomonas prosekii (assembly GCF_900105155.1). Taxonomy (NCBI): domain Bacteria; kingdom Pseudomonadati; phylum Pseudomonadota; class Gammaproteobacteria; order Pseudomonadales; family Pseudomonadaceae; genus Pseudomonas; species Pseudomonas prosekii. The sequence continues at coordinate 1,937,651 of NZ_LT629762.1, read as the reverse complement.
CCCGAAGTGCTGGCCAAGACCGGTTACAACAAGCTGAAAGTGTGGATCGACAAGCAGAACTTCCTGGTCATGCGTCAGGACTTCTTCGACGTCAAAGGTGTGCTGGTCAAGCAAATGCGCACACAGAAAGTCGAGACCATCGACTCGATCGACAGCATCGTGCTCAGCGAAACCGAGCATTACATCGACGGCACACGCTCGGAAATGCGCTTCAACCACCTGCAATACAACGTGCAACTGGAAGACCGCTTGTTCACCCAGACCGCCATCAAGCGCGGGCTGAAAACCGGCGACGTGCCGGAATTTGCCGTGTCCGCCCGCTAAGCGCTGACCCCGACGACTGGAACGCATGCTCATGGAAAGATACCTGAACTTCGTCGAGCGCTATGCGCGGGCGATCGTTTTCCTGCTGGTGGCGATCACCGCGTATTTCACTTATACGCTGGGCTCACTGATCTCCGACACCAACCCGTACCTGCTCAAGGAAAGCCATCCGGCGCGCAAAACCATCATCGACCTGCAAGGCGAATTCACCGGTACTTTCGACTCGGTGATGGTCGCGATCAACAACCCGCAAACGGTGTTCAACAAGCCGACCCTCAATGCGCTTTTTGCCCTGTCGCAGTCGGTGCGCAAGATGATTCTGGCCAACGACGCCGACAAGGAACAACTGGCGCAAATCGTCGCCAAACATCCCGACGACAGCCGGGCGCAGTTGCTGACCCGGGACATTCTCGAAGGCGGGTTTTCCCAGAACGACTACGCCCAGGCCAAAGCGCTGCGTGATTACGCCAAGGAACAAAACTGGGACAGTTACGACCAATTGTTCCTGACGTTTCTGGCCGAGCGGATCAACCCGATCCGCGAAATGGCGTCGATGGGCGACCTGGAAAACATCGTCCTGACCAACGATGGCGAGCTGCTGATTCACAAGACCTTGAACGCCTACGACATGGACCCGGCGCTGGTCGAATCGCAGATCATGGGCAACGAGCTGATGGTCGACGGCGTGGTATCGAAGGACAAGAAAGTCGCGATGCTGGTCGCCGAACTGGGCACCAAGCAGGACGATGCCCAGGCGCAATTGCGTGCGTATCAAATCGTGCGCGGCATCGTTGCCGACTATCAGGCTGCGCACCCTGAATTCACCGATGAGATTTTTATTGCCGGGATGCCGATCTTCATCGCCGCCCAGCAAGAGATCATCGACCATGACTTGGCGGTGCTGTTTCCGATTGTCTTTCTGCTGATCACCGTGCTGCTGATTTTCTTCTTCCGCAAACCCCTGGGCGTGCTGCTGCCGCTGTTCAATATTCTGTTCTGCACCATTTGGACGCTGGGGCTGATGGGCCTGCTGCGGGTGCCGTTCGACCTGTTGACCAGCGTGCTGCCGGTGTTCCTGTTCACCATTTGCTGCTCGGACGCGATCCATGTGATGGCCGAGTATTACGAGCAAAAAAACGCCGGCAAAAGTAACCGCGAGGCCAATCGGCAAACTCAGCGATTGATGGTGGTGCCGGTGGTGTTGACGACCGTAACGACCATTGCCACGTTCATGATTTCCACCACCAACAACATTGTCAGCATCCGCAACTTCGGCGTGTTCATGTCGATTGGCCTGACTGCGGCGCTGATTATTTCGCTGTTGCTGATTCCGGCGTGGATCTCGATCTGGGGCAAGGATCAGACGCCGAAAACCCTGGCGGCGGTGCACAAGGAATCGATCATTTCGCGCTACCTGGTCGCGTTTTGCGCGCGGCTGATTCAGTGGCGCAAACCGATTCTGTGGGTGGCGTTGCCGCTGCTGGCGCTGATGACCGTGTTTACCTTTCGCGTCGATATCGAGGATTCGGGCATTGCGTATTTCAAGAGCGAAAGCCATATCCGCGTCTCCGACCAATACATCAACCACGCCGGGGTAGCAGGCACGGCTCCGGGCTGGATCGCCATCGATAGCAAGGAGCCGCGCGGCGTACTGACCACCGAAGTGGTGCAGTTCATCGACAAGCTCGACCAGTTCATCAAGCAGCAACCGCACGTCAGTTACGGCTACTCGCTGGCCACATACGTCAAGCGCATGAACCTGGTGCTCAACGACATGAATCCCGATTACCTGCGCGTGCCGCAAGCATTGGAGCAGGTCACGGCGGTCAATGACGAAGGGCAAACCGAGCGCTTCGAGGTGCCGGGCAATTCGCTGATCGAGCAGCACGTCATGCTCTTTGAAAACGGCGGCGGTTCGGACCTGAACAACGTGCTCAACGCCGACTATTCCAAAGCGCTGACGCTGTACACCATGACCTCATCGGTGGCCAGCGATTACCAGAACATGCTTGATCGGCTGGACGCCTGGCTGCTGGTGAACAAACCGGCCAACCTCGAAGTGACGCACGCGGGCACGCCGTTGATCTGGACCGGGGTGTTGCAGGAAATCACTCAAGGGCAGGTTTTGAGTTTTTCCCTGGCGCTGATCGTGGTCACGCTGATGATGATGTATTGGCTGAAGTCGGTGCGTCTGGGCGTGCTCGGCATGCTCACGCTGCTGACCACGTCGGTGACGGTGTACGGCTTCATGTTCCTGTTCGGCATCGAGCTGAATATCGGCACCACGCTGGTGACTTTCCTGGTGGTTGGCGTGGTCGATTACGCGGTGCATTTGCTGTCGCGGATCAAACTGCTGGTGCAGCAAGGGGTGCACATCGACGCGGCGATCTTGCAGGCGATGCACACCGTGGGCCGCTCGACGGTGGTCAACGTGGTGATTTTCTCGGTGGGCTTCATGGCGCTGCTGTTTTCCGACTTCAAGCCGATTGTCGATCTGGGCGCGCTGGTGGCGATGGCGCTGTTCTCCAGCGGGGTCATGACCATTCTGCTGGTGACGCTGGTGTCGCCGTGGTTTTTCGCGGCGATTGTGCCGGTCGCGCACACGCCCGAACGCACACCTGTGGTGGGTGAACATGCGCTGAGCTGAACCGACGAACGTGTCCGCAATTGCCCTTGGGGTTTGCGGGCACGCTCGCCCGGCGCAGCAACGTGCTCAGTTCAGCGTGGTAACCGGATTTTTTTTGCCGTAACGGGCGATGCGCTCGAACTGGCATTCTTCCCGAGCGTCGTTGAGGCTGCTTTCAAACGCTTCGAGGCCATCGTGCAATTGCTGCAAAGCGCCGATCTGGGACACCAGTTCGGCCTTTTTTTCGTCGATGGCTTTTTGCGCCATGTCCCACGGGAATGCTTCGCCGTCGTACTTGTTCAGCATCACTTGCAGCTCTTTGAGCTTGAAACCCAGTTGCTGGGCGCACTTGATGAACGTCAGCACTTCGACGCTCTGTTGGCTGTAGATGCGGTATTTGCCTTCGCGCTTGGGCTCGGGCAACAGGCCGATTTCTTCGTAGTGGCGAATGCTTTTGACTGTGGTGCCCGATAGCTGGGCGGCTTTGCCGATATACATAAAGGTCCGTCTCGATGATCAAACAGGGCGTAGCGCTGTCAGGCCTCATGCCTGACAGGGGGGAATAATATAGGGGATAAATGGCAAAAGTTGCAGCGGCGACCAAATGACGCGCACAGCCGACGAACGACCGCTTTGCAGGGGACGGGAGCGAAGCTGACGGCGTCGGCGCGCCGTCAGCGAACGGCGAGGTCAATCAGCTGCCGGCAGTGACCCGCGCCTGTTCGAGCCAGGCGTCGCGCTGGGTCGACTTCGAGCCGAGGATCGGCCCGAACGTCAGGGTCTTCAGCGGTTTGATGCCGCAAAACTCCAGGGTGGTTTTGCGCATCTGGTGCAGGCCCGGCATGCGGTAAATCCATTTGTAGTACCAGGGCGGCGTGTCCATGGTCACCAGCAAATGCGCGGTGCGGCCCTTGAGCAGTTTGTCGGGGAACGCTTTGCCTTCGCGGTACTTGAAGGCGAAACCGGGGAGGAAAATCCGATCGAGAAAGCCCTTCATCAACGCTGGAATACCGCCCCACCAGATTGGATAAACGAACGTCAGGTGTTCGGCCCACAGGATGTCGGCCTGGGCTTGCAGCAGGTCCGGCTCCAGCGGCTGGATGACGCGGTAACCCTCGTGCAGTACCGGGTCGAAATCCAGCGCGTCGAGGCGCAGCAAGCGCACGTCATGTCCGGCAGTTTTGGCGGCCTGGACGTAGGTATCGCTCAGCGCCCCGCAGAAACTGTCGGTGGAGGGGTGACCCAGAATCACGAGCATTCGTTTGCTCATCGCATGTACTCCCGAAATGAAGCCCGCAGCATAGAGTCTGCCCCTAGCGGTAGAGTCAAGGCGTTGTCGGGCTCAATGCCTGCAGCAAGGCGCGGGCGTAAGCGGGCAGGGTGGCGAAGTCGCGGGCGCAGAGTTTCAGCGAGCGGTTGGCCCAGTCTTCGCCCAGCGCTCGGCTGAGCAGCGGCTGCCGCGCCTGCCAACGTTCGACGGCGATGCGCGGGACGATGGCCAGCCCGGCACCGCGAGCAACCATGCGCATGACGCTGTCGAAGCCATCGGCACGAATGCGGATTTGCATGCGCTGGCCGATGTGCAACGCCTGTTCTTCAAGGTGAATGGCCAGCGCGCTGTTGGCGCCGAGCGCGACGTAGTCATGCTTCAAGGTGTCGGCGAAGGTGGGCGATGCTTGTTCGCCGAGGGGATGGCCGGTCGGCAGGATCAGCACCAGCGGATCGTCGCGAAACGCTCGGGTCTGCAGGCCTTCAGTGTCGACGGCGTTGGAGACAATGCCCAGGTCCGCCGCGCCTTGGCGCAAGGCATGGGTGATGCGCGCGCTGGGCAATTCCTGCAAATCAATGTCGAGGTTGCGGTGGTTGCGCAGGAAGTCGGCGAGCAGTTCGGGCAGGTACTCGGTGATGGCAGTGGTGTTGCACAACAGGCGTACCTGGCCTTTGACGCCGTTGGCGTATTCGGCCAGATCCTGTTGCATGCGCTCGGCCTGTTGCAGCAGCGTTCTGGCGTGTTGCGCAAGGGCTTTGCCGGCCGGCGTGGGGGTGACGCCACGGCGATTGCGTTGGAGGAATTCAATGCCCAGCGACGCTTCCATTGCGCGGATGCGTGCGCTGGCGGCAGCGAGGGATAGATGGCTGCGGGCGGCGCCGGCGGTGATGTTGCCGGTGTCGAGAATGTTCAGGTAGAGGCGCAGGTCGGTCAGGTCGAAGTGCATGGTTTTATCTTCTGTTGGCGCTCGTTCCCGCTGCGTGGGAGCGATCATTTTTGCGTTGATCCGGCGGGCCTCTTCGCGGGCAAGCCTCGCTCCTACAGGAGTGCTCCGGTGTTCACAGACCCTGTAGGAGCGAGGCTTGCCCGCGAAGGCGTTATCAGCCTCAATCCAATCAAGAGGCAAGCTCAGTATATGGCGCATTTTCAACCCGGCCAGCCGCGTGCACGATAGCCGCATGAACACACTCGTTGGGTACTATCAAAACCTCGGCCTGGCCCTGTCGCTGTTGGTCATCGCCACTTTCCTGCTCGCCGGCATGATCAAAGGCGTCATCGGCCTCGGTCTGCCGACCATCGCCATGGGCCTGCTCGGTCTGGCTATGGCGCCATCGCAGGCTGCCGCGTTGTTGATCATCCCGGCAACCCTGACCAACGTCTGGCAACTGGCATTCGGCGGTCACTTGCAAGGGCTGATCAAACGCTTGTGGCCGATGCTCCTGGCGATTTTTATCGGCACTGGCGCGGGCATATTGTCGCTCGGTATGGCCGGCGGGCATTGGGTGGTCCGGGGTTTGGGCGCGGCGCTGTTGATCTATGCGCTGAGCGGATTGTTGCTGCCGATCTTGCGCGTCGGCAGCCACACCGAACGCTGGCTCGGCCCGGTGTGCGGGGTGCTGACGGGCGTCATCACCTCCGCCACCGGCGTGTTCGTGATTCCGGCCGTGCCGTACTTGCAAGCGCTCGGTCTGAACAAGGATCAACTGGTGCAGGCGCTGGGCCTGGCGTTCACCGTCTCGACCCTGGCGCTCGCCGCCGGCCTGTTCTGGCGCGGCGCACTGGGTGGCGGCGAGTTGAGCGCGTCATTGCTGGCGCTGATCCCGGCGGTGCTGGGGATGTTGCTCGGGCAGTGGCTGCGCCAGCGGATCAGCGCTGTGCTGTTCAAACGGGTGTTCTTCATCGGCCTCGGCGTGCTCGGCGGGCATTTGTTGATCAGCGGGTAATGTCCGACTAACCCTCGGCGCAAGTTCGCAGCAACAATCCCCGGCTAATTCGTGCGTTTTGGTCAAATGATTTTTGTGAATTCGACGCTTACTCCGCGCGAGGCGGATGGTTAACCTGCCGCCATTGAATTCCCAACCTTCCGAGACTCCCGATGAAAAAAGTCCTGTTGCTCAATGGCGGCAAAAAGTTCGCCCACTCCGATGGCCGCTACAACGCGACCCTGCACCAAGCTGCGTTGAGCGTGCTGGATCGCGGTGGTCTGGACGTCAAAACCACGTTCATCGACGAGGGCTACGACCTCGCCGAAGAAGTGGCGAAGTTTGTCTGGGCCGACGTGATCATTTATCAGATGCCGGGCTGGTGGATGGGCGCGCCGTGGACGGTGAAAAAGTACATCGACGAAGTCTTCACCGAGGGTCACGGCAGCCTCTACGCCAGCGACGGCCGAACCCGTTCCGATGCTTCGCAAAAGTACGGCAGCGGCGGTTTGTTACAGGGCAAGCAATACATGTTGTCGCTGACCTGGAACGCGCCGCAGCAAGCCTTCGACGACCCGAGCGACTTCTTCGAAGCCAAAGGCGTCGACGCGGTGTACTTCCCGTTCCACAAGGCCAACACCTTCCTTGGCATGAGCGGATTGCCGACGTTCCTCTGCGTAGACGTGATGAAACGCCCGGACATCGAAGGCGATGTGAAGCGCTACGAGGCGCATTTGACTGAGGTGTTTGGCCTCAAGGGCTGACAGTCAGCTACTATCGAAAGTCGCAATCTGTGGCCAGAGCATTTTATGCACAGCGCCTGTTGTGCACAGCGCCTTTTGTGGCGAGGGGGCTTGCCCCCGTTGGGCGGCGAAGCGGCCCTGAAGCTCACGCCGCAGTGGTATCTGACTGACCGCATGCACAGGGTTTGCGACTGCTGCGCAGTCGAACGGGGGCAAGCCCCCTCGCCACAGTACGCCCCTTATCTCCAAGGGTTTTGCGCAGCAATATCGATAAGAGGAATTCAGTGAAAGCCAGATCCGATGAATTGCAGATTTTCGTCTGCGTGATTGAATGCGGGTCGATTTCCGCCGCCGCCGAGCAGGTCGGGCAAACGCCTTCGGCGGTCAGTCGCACGTTGTCGCGCCTCGAAGCCAAGCTCGACACCACGCTGATCAACCGCACCACGCGGCGCATGGACCTGACGGAGGAGGGCAAGTATTTCTTCGAGCACGCCAAGCGAATTCTCGATCAAATGGACGAGCTCGAAGAACGCCTCAATTCCCGCCAGCAAACGCCTTCCGGGCGCCTGCGCATCAACGCCGCGTCGCCCTTCATGCTGCACGCCATCGTGCCGTACATCGACGAGTTCCGCCGGCTCTACCCGGACATCCAGCTCGAACTCAACAGCAACGATCTGATCATTGACCTGCTGGAACAAAGCACCGACATCGCCATTCGCATCGGCACGCTGGCCGACTCGACGCTGCACGCGCGTTCGCTGGGTTGCAGCCCGCTGCACATCGTCGCCAGCCCGGCGTATCTGCAGCAACACGGCACGCCCGTCGCCGTCGCTGACCTCACGCAACACGCGCTGCTCGGTTTCACCCAGAACGATGGCCTCAACCAATGGCCGCTGCGCCATGTGCACGGCGACCGCTGGCCGATCAACGCGGCGATCAACGCCTCCAGCGGCGAAACCGTGCGCCAACTGGCGCTCGAAGGCCAGGGCATCGCCTGCCTGTCGGACTTCATGACCCACGCCGACATCCGCGCCGGGCGCCTGCAAGAAGTCCTCGCCGATTTCAACAGCGGTTATCGCCAGCCGATCAACGCTGTTTACTACCGCAACTCGCAACTGGCCCTGCGCATCCAGTGCTTCCTCGACTTCATCCAGAGCAAACTGGCGGTGTACGCGAACTCGGACTTCAAAGGCTGATTCGTGACCCCTGCGCAACAGTGAATTGGGCCAACGGGGATTTTTCGCCAAAGATCGCTGGTTGATACTCGTTGCATCACTTATCCACGCAGGGAGTTTCTCCATGAACGTATTTGTTACCGGCGCTGCCGGATTTATCGGCGGCTCGATCGCCACAGGTCTGGTCCAGGCCGGGCATAAAGTCACCGGCCTGGTGCGCAGCGCCGAACAAGCGCAGGAACTCAGCGCGCTCGGCATCCGCCCGATCATCGGCACCCTCGACGACAGCGCTCTGCTGGCCGAACAGGCGCACGCCGCTGATGCGGTGATCAACGCCGCCAGCAGCGACCATCTCGCCGCTGTCGAAGCGTTGCTCGAGGCCCTTCGCGGCTCCAACAAAGTATTCCTCCACACCAGCGGTTCGAGCATCGTCGGCGATGCCTCGGGCGGTAAATCCAGCGACGTCATCTATTACGAAGACCACCTGCCGGCGCCAACCGTCGATAAAGCCGCCCGCGTCGCCATCGACAACCTGATCCTCGCCGCCGCGAAGGACGGGGTGAATTCGGCGGTGATCTGCAACACCTTGATCTATGGCCACAGCCTCGGCGTCAAACGCGACAGCGTGCAGTTGCCACGCCTGCTCAAACAGGCGCGCAACAGCGGTATCGTCCGCCACGTCGGCACCGGCAAGAACATCTGGTCCAACGTGCACATCGAAGACGTCGTCGCCCTGTACCTGCTAGCGCTGAGCAAAAACGTCCCGGGCACTTTCTACTTCGTCGAAAGCGGCGAGTCGTCGTTCATCGACATGACCACCGCCATGGCCGAGGCACTGAAGCTCGGCGCACCGCAAGACTGGCCACTCAAAGACGCCGAAGCCGCGTGGGGCTACGAAATGGCCAACTACGGCCTCGGCTCCAACAGCCGCGTGCGCGGCAAACACGCACGCGAACAACTGGGCTGGGCGCCGAAACGCACGTCGGTGGTTGAATGGATTCGTAACGAAATGGTGTGAGCTAGTTTCAGACCGCGTCATCGTTCTTCGCGGGCAAGCCTCGCTCCTACGGGTCCCTCATACCTGTAGGAGCGAGGCTTGCCCGCGAAGGCGTTTTCAGCATGAAAATCCCCACCCAAAACTTTCATAACCCACCTCCCGCCATACCTCTGTGCGACACGCCTTACCTGTGCACGAAAATTACTTTCACCTCGTTTGAATATCGCGCTCTGAAATGATTTATGAGTTTCACAAATCAATCGACGTGACCCTTTCGAGGAGTACCGCATGACGCCTTCCTTTGGCTATTGGCTGCTGGTTTATGCCGCTGTCGCCATCATTGCGCTGATCGTTCTGATCGCGCGTTATCGACTCAATCCGTTCATCGTCATCACCCTGGTTTCGATTGGCCTGGCGCTGTTGGCGGGGATGCCGCCGTCGGGCGTGGTAGGCGCTTATGAGGCGGGCGTGGGCAAGACGCTGGGGCATATTGCGCTGGTGGTGGCGTTGGGGACGATGCTGGGCAAGATGATGGCGGAGTCGGGTGGCGCGGAGCAGATGGCGCGCACGCTGATCGACCGTTTTGGCGAGAAGAACGCGCATTGGGCGATGGTGTGCATCGCGTTTCTGGTCGGGTTGCCGCTGTTTTTCGAGGTCGGTTTTGTCTTGCTGGTGCCGATTGCGTTCACCGTGGCGCGGCGCGTCGGGGTGTCGATTCTGATGGTCGGTTTGCCGATGGTCGCGGGGTTGTCGGTGGTGCACGCGTTGGTGCCGCCACACCCGGCGGCGATGTTGGCGGTGCAGGCGTATCAAGCGTCGGTCGGACAGACGCTGCTGTACGCGATTTTGATTGGTATTCCGACGGCGATTATCGCCGGGCCGCTGTACGCCAAATTCATCGTGCCGCGCATCCACTTGCCGGCAGATAACCCGATGGAACGGCAATTTCTCGACCGCGAGCCGCGTGATCGGCTGCCGGGTTTCGGCATCACCATGGCGACCATTCTGCTGCCGGTGGTGCTGATGCTGATTGGCGGTTGGGCCAACCTGATTTCCACGCCGGGCAGCGGCTTCAATCAATTCCTGCTGTTTATCGGCAACTCGGTGATCGCCTTGCTGCTGGCGACGTTGCTGAGCTTCTGGACCTTGGGTCTGGCGCAGGGCTTCAGCCGTGAATCGATCCTCAAATTCACCAATGAATGCCTGGCACCGACCGCCAGCATTACCTTGCTGGTCGGCGCCGGCGGCGGTCTGAACCGGATTCTGGTGGACGCCGGCGTCACCGATCAAATCGTCAGCCTGGCGCAGGTTTTTCACCTGTCGCCGCTGATCATGGGTTGGCTGTTCGCCGCGTTGATGCGCGTTGCTACCGGTTCGGCGACCGTGGCCATGACCACCGCGTCCGGCATCGTCGCGCCGGTGGCCATTGGTCTGGGTTATCCGCATCCGGAGTTACTGGTGCTGGCGACGGGCGCAGGCTCGGTTATCTTTTCCCACGTCAACGACGGCGGCTTCTGGCTGATCAAGGAATACTTCAATATGACGGTTGCCCAGACTTTCAAGACCTGGACGGTGCTCGAAACGCTGATATCGGTGGTAGCTTTCGGGCTGACCCTGGGTCTTTCCTACCTGCTTTAGCCGGAGCCCCCGCGCCATGGACATCCTCTACCAGATCCGCGCTCGCCAGGATTCGTTCAGCGCCGGCGAAGGTCGCATCGCCCGGCTGATGCTCGACGACGTCGGTTTTGCCTCATCCGCCAGCCTCGACGAATTGGCCCTGCGCGCGGAAGTCAGCACCGCCACGCTGTCACGGTTCGCGCGCACGGTCGGCTGCCGCGACTTGCGCGATTTGCGTCTGCAACTGGCGCAGGCCAGCGGCGTCGGCAGGCGTTTCCTCGACCCGGCAGGCACGCCGGAACAATCGGGTTTTTATCGGCAGATTGTCGGCGACATCGAATCGACCTTGCACGAGCACTTGGCCGCGTTTGACGAGTCGCGGTTCGCCGATGCGGTGAAATTGCTCGGCAAGGCGCGGATGATTCATGCGTTCGGCATGGGCGGTTGTTCGACGTTGTGCAGCGATGAACTGCAAGTGCGCCTGGTGCGTCTCGGCTATCCGATTGCGGTGTGCAGCGACCCGGTGATGATGCGCATCACCGCCGCCAGCCTCGGCGCCGAACACGCGGTGATTGCCTGCTCGCTGACCGGCATCACCCCGGAGCTGCTTGAAGCCGTGGAACTGGCGCGCAGCTACGGCGCGCGGATTCTCGCGATCACCCGCGCCGACTCGCCGCTGGCGCTATTGGCCGATGTATTGCTGCCGCTGCAAGGCGTCGAAACCTCGTTTATCTACAAACCGACGGCTGCGCGCTACGGCATGTTGCTGGCCATCGACGTGCTCGCCACCGAGCTGGCGCTGGCCAATCCTGAAGACAATCAAGAACGTCTGCGGCGGATCAAACTCGCCCTCGACGATTACCGCGGCGGCGACGATCACCTGCCGCTGGGAGACTGACATGCTGTACGACACGCTGATCCGCAATGCCTTGGTTATCGACGGCAGCAATGCGCCCGGTTATGCCGCCGACGTGGCGCTTCTGAACGGGCGCATCGAACGCATCGGCGACTTGCACGACGCCCGCGCCAGCGAACAAATCGACGCCGCCGGCCGCGTGCTGGCGCCGGGTTTCATCGACGTGCACACCCACGACGACACCGTGGTCATCCGCCAACCGCAAATGTTGCCCAAGCTCAGCCAAGGCGTGACCACGGTGATCGTCGGCAACTGCGGGATCAGTGCGGCGCCGGTCAGTCTGCGCGGCGATCCGCCCGATCCGATGAACCTGCTCGGCACTTCGGCGGCGTTTGTTTACCCGACCTTCCGCGATTACCGCGAAGCGGTGGAAGCTGCGAACACCACGCTCAACGTCGCCGCGCTGGTCGGTCACACCGCGTTGCGCAGCAATCACCTCGACGATTTGTTGCGCAGCGCCAGCGCCGAGGAAATCACCGCGATGCGCGAGCAATTGCGCGAAAGCCTGGAGGCCGGCGCGTTGGGGTTATCCACAGGTCTGGCGTATGCGAGCGCGTTCTCGGCGTCCACCGATGAAGTCATGCAATTGAGCGAAGAACTGACGGCGTTCGGTGCGGTGTACACGACCCATTTGCGCAGCGAATTTGCGCCAGTGCTGGAAGCCATGGACGAAGCGTTTCAGATCGGCCGACACGCGAAATCGCCAGTGATCATTTCCCACCTCAAGTGCGCCGGCGTCGGCAATTGGGGGCGCAGTCCGCAGCTGTTGGCGGCGCTCGAAACCGCGGCGCAAAGCCATCCGGTCGGCTGCGATTGTTATCCCTACGCGGCGAGTTCTTCGACGCTCGACCTCAAGCAGGTTACCGACGCTCACCGCATCACCATCACTTGGTCCACACCGCATCCCGAGTTGGGCGGCCGCGACTTGATCGACATCGCCGCCGATTGGAACGTGCCGCTGCTCGACGCCGCGCGCCGCCTGCAACCGGCCGGGGCGGTGTATTACGGGATGGACGAAGCGGACGTGCGGCGAATCCTCGCGCACCCGTTGTCGATGGTCGGCTCCGATGGCCTGCCCGAAGACCCGTTCCCGCACCCGCGCCTGTGGGGCGCATTCCCTCGGGTGCTTGGCCATTTCAGCCGTGATGTCGGGCTGTTTCCGCTGCACACCGCCGTGCACAAAATGACCGGGTTGTCGGCCGCGCGTTTTGGCTTGAAGCAACGCGGCGAGATTCGCGCCGGACATTGGGCGGACCTGGTGTTGTTTGATCCGCTGACCATCCGCGACGTCGCCGATTTCCACGATCCGCAACGCGCGGCGGAAGGGATTGACGGGGTTTGGATCAACGGCGTGCTGAGCTACGTCGATGGCAAAGCGAACGGGCGCCGGGCCGGACGGTTTCTGGCGCGGGAAGGGGATTTGCGTGGAGGTTTTTAGCCTGTGCGCGCCTCAGTGATCGCGCGGTGAGCTTGAAGAAATTTCGGATAATGCCCAAGCACTGACATCCAGCCCGGCTACACTGCGCTTTTTTGATCAGGGAGATACCCATGAGCTTCGGCAAAACCACACCGATCCTGCGCATTTTCGATGAAGCCAAAGCGGTCGAATTCTACGTCGACTTCCTCGGTTTCCAAATCGACTGGCAGCATCGCTTCGAAGCCAATTTCCCGCTCTACCTGCAAGTCTCCCGCGGCGAATGCGTGCTGCACCTCTCCGAACACCACGGCGACGCCACCCCCGGCTCGGCGCTGCGCATCGAAACCGACGAACTCGAAGCGTTCCAGCAACAACTGCAAAACAAGGACTACGCCTACGCCAAACCACAAATCCAGGCAACGCCATGGGGTAGCCAGGATTTGACCGTGACCGATCCTTTCGGCAATCGGCTGGTGTTTACCAATGCGATTTGTGTTTGAGAGCCGCTCGGCGGTTAGCGAGTTTTAAGTGAAAAACCTGTGCTAGCCTGCAATCAATGATTTCATTGATTGCGGGGGCGTTATGGCCAGTATCACCATTCGAAACCTTGACGACCAAATCAAGGAACAACTGCGTATATCCGCCGCTCACAACGGGCACTCGATGGAAGAGGAGGCGCGCCTGATTCTGGCAAGGGCGCTGGCAACTGTTGACCGTGCTGGTGGACTCGGAAGCCGGATTCGCAACAGGTTCAGTGAAAGTGGCGGAGTGGAACTCGAACTTCCGGCGCGGGACGCGAAAGCCGTGGCGGTGGATTTCTCCGAATGATCGTGCTCGATACCAATGTGCTTTCAGAGTTCATGCGATTAAAGCCCGACGTAAAAGTCTTGGCTTGGGTCGATGCTCAGCCGGTAATGGAGTTGGCAATCAGTGCTGTCACTGTCGCGGAAATTCTCCATGGCATTGCCAGGCTGCCCGTCGGTAAGCGCAAACAAAAGCTTGAGGCGCATGCGATGGCGATGTTCGAAGAGGACTTTGCTGGGAGGATATTTTCTTTCGATGCCCACGCTGCCGTTGAATACGCAACGCTGGTCGCGAACGGTGAAGCTAACGGCCGAGCAGCATCAATGGCCGACGCTCAGATAGCTGCGATTTGTCGAAGCCATGGAGTACCGATCGCCACCCGCAATGTTCGGGACTTTGCGTTTTCCGGGGTAGAGGTCATCAACCCTTGGGAGGTGTGATATTGGCGGCGTTCGCGTGAGGTCACTCCGCGTGGGAATGACGCCGGGGACGCTCCGCGTTCCGCTGGTGAAGGTGACGCAGAGCGTCACGGGATGCATTCCCACGCAGAGCGTGGGAATGATCAGGTCTGCTGTCAGACGCGGAAGTGGCTGACCATCTGTTGCAGTTGGCCACCCAAACGCGCGAGTTCGACGCTGGATTTTGCGGTTTCGTCGCTGGCGGCGGCGGTTTGTTCGGAGACGTCGCGCACGTTGACGATGCTGCGGCTGATCTCCTCGGCCACGGCGCTTTGCTGCTCGGCGGCAGCGGCGATCTGTTGGTTCATCGACTGGATGTTGGACACCGTGCGGGTGATGTTTTCCAGCGAGACGCCAGCCTTGCGAGTCAACGCGACGCTGCTGTCGGTCAGGGAACGGCTGTTGTTCATCACCGCCGACACCTGTTGAGTACCGTTCTGCAGACCGGCGACCAAACCTTCGATTTCTTCGGTGGACTTCTGCGTGCGTTGGGCCAAACCACGCACTTCGTCGGCAACCACGGCAAAACCACGACCGGCTTCACCGGCGCGGGCCGCTTCAATCGCGGCGTTCAGCGCGAGCAGGTTGGTCTGTTCGGCCACGGCTTTGATCACGTCCATGACGCTGCCGATCTTGTCGCTTTCCTGTTGCAGCACGCTCATCGCTTCGGTGGAGCGTGCCACTTCGGTGGCCAGACGTTCGATCTGCGCAATCGCTTCGTTGACCACTTTGTCGCCCTCGCGCGCTTCGCCATCCGCGGCGGCAGCGGCTTGCGAGGCTTCTTCGGCATTGCGCGCAACTTCCTGCACGGTGGCAGTCATTTCGTGCATCGCGGTGGCGACTTGATCGGTTTCGATCTTCTGGCTGTTGACCCCGGCGCTGGTCTGCTCGGTCACGGCCGACAGCTCTTCAGCGGCGCTGGCAATTTGCGTAACGCCGTCGCGAATGCCGCTGATCAACTCGCGCAGGGTCACGCCCATGCGGCCGATGCCTTGCTGCAACACACCAAGTTCGTCGCGGCGAGTGACTTTGACGTCCTGGGACAAATCGCCGCTGGCGATACGGTCAACAACGGTCATGGTCTCGCGCAACGGGCCGGTGATCTGGCGCGTGATAAGCACCGCAGCAATCACGCCAACCAGCAATGCCAGCAACGTGCTGATCAGTTGCAGAGTGCGCGCCTGGGCGCTTTCGATGTCGCGACGGTCGAGCTGGAATTGATACAGCTTGTCGCTCAGGGTGACGATCGCGGCGCCCTGATCGGTCATGTCCTTGCGCACGCGCACGGCGTCGCTGGTCGCGGCTTTGAACGCCATCAGCGCGCTGCGGTAATTAGTCAGTGCGGTGTCGAGTTGGCGCAGCGCGTCTTGCTGAGTGTCGGCGAAATGCGTATTCAACGGCTTCAGACTGGCGATGGCCGCGTCGACCTGGGCGAGGGCTTTTTGCTCGGTTTCGGCGTTGGTGGTGGCGGTGTAGCCGCGCACTTCGTAACGGGCGAGCATGAACGCTTCTTTGGCCTGGGTGATGGCCTGGAATTCTTCGAAACGCAGGTCGCTCAGGGGCATTTCCTGCACCCGCGCGCTGATTGAGTTGATCAGCGTGTAAGCGGATTCGGCGTTGGCGGCCATGGCGTCGCGGGCACCGTTGCCGGTGCGGTAGGCGGCGCGCATTTCTTTGAGTGACGCCTGATAAGCGGCGATGACGCCAGCCTGCTCTTTGAGCATTTTGACGTTTTCAGCATTCTTGAAACTGCCCAGCAGCGCGGTTTGTTGCGCGGCAAAACTGTCGAGGGTGGTCTGCACATTCTGCGCGGCGGTTTCATCGCCGTTGGTCAGCATGTATTGCAGGCGCACCACGCGCAATTTGGTCAGGCCGGCGTTGAGCTGGGTGATGTCGCTCATCCAGTTGCTGCGGTCAATCAACCCGCCCAGGCTCGTCCAGCCGGTCAGGGCGAGGACGCAGGTCAGTGCCAGGACAAGGCCGAATCCCAGGCCCAGTTTCATGTTCACGCTGATGTTGCCGAACCAGCTATTCATCACAATTCCTCCAGGAACGTTGTGCTTCTTGATCGTCAGTTGGCTGGAAGATTGTTGTTTTTAGGCGCCAGCAAGGTGTGTTGCAGACCTGTATCGGCAGCAATCGCGAGAGCTGAAAGGTTTTTCCCCTGGAGGCGGAATGCGGATCAGGCGAGCGGTTTTGACCAGCGCTGTTCCGGTGTTTCAAAACGCTCGTTGATCAACGCCGTCAGCACATGATCCTGCCAGCGCCCGGCAATGCTCAGGTAGGCCTTGGCGTAACCTTCGCGCTCAAAACCGAGACGTTCGAGCAACTGCGCGCTGCGTTCGTTGCCGGGGATGTAATTGGCCATGATCCGGTGCAATTGCTGCACGTCGAACATGTAACTGATCGCCGCTTCCAGCGCTTCCTGCATCAAGCCCTGGCCCTGATGCTCGGCGTCAATGTGATAGCCGAGGTAACACGCCTGGAACGCGCCGCGGGTGATGCCGCTGAAGTTGCAGGCGCCGATCATCTGGTCGTTGTCCGGGTTCAGCAACGCGAAATGCACCGCCAGACCGGCGGCGAAAGCGCTGGCCTGAATCTCCAGACGCGAACGCACGCGTTCGGTGCTGTGGTAATCGGCGGGGCGGATCGGCGACCAGCGCGCCAGATGCCGCTGGTTGCGCCGGTAGAAATCGCTTTCCAGCGACGCCTGATCAGGGTCGAGCACCGCCAGGGTCAGGCGTTTGCACGGCAGGGAAAACAGCGGCATGGGGCGCTCCGGTTGGCGGGGATGTTTGCGCAAGCATTGCGTGGCCGGCGGAAAAACTCAATCCGCTGCCGGAAGCGGGACCAGCGGCAACGTGACGATAAACGTGCTGCCGCGGCCATCGCCATCACTGGTGCCGACGACCGTGCCGCCATGCGCTTCAACCAACTCGCGCACCACCGTCAGGCCGATGCCGAGCCCGGCGCCGTTGAAGCCGATGGCATGAACGTCTTGCACGAACGGCTCGAAGACAAACGGCAAAGCCTCGGCGGAAATCCCGATGCCGTCGTCGCGAATGTTCATTGTCAGCAGGTTATCGCTGGCGGTGACCAACAGCGTGACGTTGCCGTAGGCCGGGGTGTACTTGGCCGCGTTACCGAGCAAGTTGCCGAGGATTTGCGCCAGCCGTACCGGATCGCCATCCACCGACAAGGCGCAGGTCGGCAGTTCAGCGTTGAAGTGCAATTGTCGGGTGGTCATCACCGGGCCACAGATATCGATGGCCTGGTGAATGATTTGCAGCATGTCGACGATCTGGCAATTGAGGCGCAATTTGCCGGTGCTGGCGCGCGACACGTCGAGCAAATCGTCGACCAGCCGCGACATGTGCCGCACCTGGCTTTCGATCAGCGACTGCATGCGCGGCAGCTCTTCTTTCGGCACGCGAACCAGCCGCCCGGCGATCATGCTGATCGGCGTCAGCGGGTTGCGCAGTTCGTGGGCAACGAGTGTGAGAATGTTGCGCTGCTGCGCCAGGGTGTGTTCCGCCGAAGCTTGCAGGTTTTGCGCGCTGAGCGCGGCGATGACCAACTGCGCGTTGGCCTCGCGCATCTCCAGAAACAGCCGCTGTTCTTCTTTCGAGCGCTGGGGTTTTTCCGCATCCGATTGCGCCAGCAGAATCGCCAGGACCAATTGCTGGTTGGCCTCGACCAGTTGTTCGATCTGCTGCGCGTCGACCAGGCGGTTATTGGTGTCGCTCAGTTCCTTTTGCAGCGACGCCAGCACTACACGCGCCTCGGCGGTTTTCTGGCCAAGCACGAACAACTCACGAGCGGCCGTCGCCATCGCTTGTGCATTCGTGCCATTGGCCTCGGTCATTGGCTTGGCTTACGCCTCGTCACTTCCGGGCCGCCGGGTTGGCCGGCCCCCGAGCAAACCTTCCTGGTCCGGGAGCATTTCGCCGACCTGCAAGCCGCCATCGTCGATGCGGTACAGGCGCAACTCGTCGGAATGAGCGCTGGCGCGGACCTTGACCACGGCCATGATGCGCAGCAAACGGCTCTGCACTTCGATGTAGCGCTGGACGATGATCGCATCGGTGAGAAACGCCGTGCCGTAAGGGCTGAAACGCAGGTCGGTGTAGCGGTCCTCCAGTTCCGAGGTCATCAGCACGCTGACGCCGGCACCGGTCAGCGCCGTGACCATGCGCGACAGCGACTCGCGGAAGTCTTCGCGGAAGGTCGGCGCCAGCGCCAGTTCGAAGCCCGACAGCGAGTCGATGACCACGCGAGTGGCTTTCAATCGAGTGATTTCACAGAGCAGTAACTGGACGATTTCGTCGATCGACAAGTCCGGCGCGCGGCTGTCGACCAAGCCGACCTGACCGCTCTCAATGAGTTTGGCCAACGTGGTGTTTTGCGAGTGATTGGGCCGTTGCTCAAACACTGCAATTACCCCGGTTTCGCCATTGCGCGCGCCTTCCGCGAGGAACGTCGCGGCGAGAATGCTTTTGCCGGAACCCGACGGCCCGGCCACCAGCAACGAATAACCACGAGGCAAGCCACCGCCGAGCATTTCGTCGAGCTGCGGAACCCCCATTTTCAGGCGTTTGATCGGGAATTCCAGCGGTACTCCAACCCGGTTGAGCGGCGCTGGCGCGAAGACCTTGATCCCGGACGTGGCGATGCGGAAGGTGTGCAAACCGGGCAATGTCGGCTGGCCGCGCATCTTCATGATTTCCATCTTGCGCACCATCGAGTTGCGCTCGACGCTCTGGCGCAACCAGATCAGGCCGTCGGCCACGGTGAAAATCGGGTTGGTGTCGGTTTCGGTGAAGTATTCGCCAATCAGGAAGGTCGTTGCCTGCCAGGTGGTCATCAACATGCCCAGTTGCTGAACGAACTGCGGCAGGTTGTTGTTGGGATTGTCCTGGGTCTGGCTGGCCAGCACCACGGAGCGGAACGAGTCGACAAACACCAGCGCCGGGGCGTGGGTCTCGACTTCGCTGACGATGCGCCGCAATACCTCATCCAGATCGCCGGCCAACGTATCGTCGACCAAATTGATGTAGCGGATCGACTGGTTGATCGCGTCGCTGTCGAAAAAGTCGAATTGCTGCTGATAACGCAGCATCTTCAGCGGCGGCTCGCCGAGCACGGTAAAGAACAACGCCGGGCGTTCCGGCGTCGCCAGGGCAAACATCATTTGATGCGCCAGGGTAGTTTTACCGCAGCCAGGAGGGCCGGCGATCATGTTGAACGAAAACTCGGGTAATCCTCCGCCCAGCACCTCGTCCAGGCCTGGCACGCCGGTGGCCAGACGGTTGATAGTCACTTTGGTGCTCATGGCGAAGTTTCCTGCGAAGGGGTGTCGCTCAAAGAAGGTTCCCACACGCAACGAAGCAAACGTGCGGTGAGCGAGGGCCCGATCAGGGTGGTCAGTAGTTCATAAAACGTGGTCAGCAGCACTTCACCGAAAAACAGCGCATCGACCTCGCTTTGCTTGACGAGTACGGATTGGAGCGCAATCAGGTCCCACGCCGCTTGGACGCTGTCGTAAATGCTGGCCAAACGCGGCTGATTGGAGACGCACAGGTGGATGCTGCGGCGGTACAACGCGACAACCCCTTGGTGGCCAATGATCGGCGTAAGGGCTGCGTCCATCTCCTGCAAGGTCGAAACGATCGCCTGGGCGATGCTTGCAGTGTCAGCGTTAGGGCCAACACGGTGCGCCAGAGAAGCTACGATCTGGCGGCTCTCTTCGCTTAGCGTGGGCATGGCTAACTGATATCTGATTGACAGGCAGCGATGGTACACCCTATGAGCATGCAGGTCGTTAGTTGCATCAACTCTGATTACTCATGCCGATTTTATGAACATTGCCGACCTAAACTTCGCAGGCCATAGGTCGTTGATATCAGTGAAGATGGACCGAAATTGAAGGATGAAATATGGACGTTTTATTAACTCAGTGCCGGTCTCCAGTAAGTTTGCGGGCGCCGGATCCTGCGTTATCCGTGGCGCTGCAGCGAGCGTTAAATGACAGCTTTGCCGTGCATTCGGAGTTTTTGCCTTGGGCGAAATCCTTTACCTCTGAGGACGAGGCGCGGGCGTTCATGTTGCGCTCGGTTGATGAATTCACTAGCGAGACTGGCGAGCGGCGGTTTTTTATTGTTGCCGGCGATGGCGAGGCGATGGTTGGCTGCATTGGCTTGATCCCGCGCGGTCGCAATCGGCATGAGGTGGGTTATTGGGCTAACACTGAGTTTGCCGGCAAGGGTTATATGCGGCGGGCGCTGACGGCGTTGATCGGTAATTTGCCGGGCGATGTTTTTTATCTGACAACGTCCTCGGCGAACCTGGCGAGTCAGCGGTTGGCGGTGGCGGCGGGTTTTGCGTTGATCCGCATATTCAAGCGCGCGCGGCACACGGAACTGCATGGGGTTCAGGATACGTATCTGTATCGCTTGAAAGGGGCGTAGGCGAGGCGGTTAATCGCGGGCAAAAAAAAGCCCGCGGGAGGGCGGGCAAACCGTAGTTTCTTGAATGAGCGAGGGCAATGTATCCGATGGGGCGGGGTGTTGGGGTGAAGAAAAATTCATGTGGTTTCATCGATAATATTGCTCGTCGCAAGGTTACGTATGCGTTACATTCGTCGCTCAATGTCACGGTAACGGAACATGGACTGCTATCTGCTCATTTCACGGCTTGCGAAACAGATCCGCGAAAAACGCCTTAACCGCGGCCTCACGCAGGCCAGTCTCGCCGAGCTCGCTGGTCTGACGCGGCAAAAAGTCATTGCTGTAGAAAAGGGCAGTCCTTCAATTGGCATGCTGGCGTATGCGCGAGTCCTTGGCGCTCTTGATTGCGAATTGGCGGTGCTCCCCGCCGCCATGCCGACCCTTGAAGAGCTTGGAGAGTTGTTCAAATGAAGATGGTCACTCTCAAAGTCAGCACACCTGACGGCAGTAGCGGCAGTGTTTTTACCAGCGCTGAGGACTTCATTTTCCGTTACCACGAAGACGCGTTGCCGCCGATGGCGATCAGTCTGTCGATGCCTGTACGACCTGACGAATTCCGCCGACGAGATCTGCACCCGATCTTTCAGATGAATCTCCCGGAAGGCTACGTGCTGGAACAACTGCGTAATCGCCTGGCCAAAACGGTAAACATCGACCCGATGATGTTGTTGGCACTCTCCGGTAGCAGCTCGCCCATTGGCCGAGTGCAGGTTCGTTCTGACGCGATCGACGTATTGCTCGGGGAACAGCAATTCAAAGGTGAAAAACTCGAAGAAATTCTGGCGTGGGATGGCGCTGAGGACATCTTCGCCGACCTTCTTGATCGCTATATCCTGCGAGCCGGTATTTCGGGCGTTCAGCCCAAGGTATTGGTGCCCGAACAGCGAGGCTCTGAGCTGTCCCGCGTAACCACGAAGACATCTGATCTGATCATTAAAAGTGGCCGGGACGAATTTCCGGGCCTTGCGATCAATGAGTTTCTTTGCATGTCCATCGCCAAGGAGGCAGGCATCCCGGCACCGGAGTTTTACCTCTCTGATAACTCCAAACTGTTCGTCATGCGCCGCTTTGACCGCGACCCGCAACTTAATCCAATCGGCTTCGAAGACATGGCGGCGCTAATGGGCCTCTCGGCCGATCAGAAATACAGCAAAAGCTACGCCGCCATCGCCAAAGCAATACGGCTGTTTTGTCCGGCGGAGCATCAGCGTTCATCGCTTGATCAACTATTTGATAGCGTGGCGCTCAGTTGCATCGTCGGAAACGGCGACGCGCATTTGAAAAACTTCGGTTTGCTCTATTCCGAGCCAACGCAGCGCGATGCACGACTCGCTCCCGCCTATGACATCGTCAACACCACCGCTTACATCCCAGAAGATGTGTTGGCGTTGGACCTGGCGGGCAACAAATCAATGTTCGCCTCCCGTCAGGGCTTATTGGAGTTTGCACATACCTGTGACGTAGAGCATCCCAAAGAGCGCATTCAGCGGCTGCTTACAGCGCTCGAAAAAACCCTTGGCAGTTATCCCGAGTACAGAGAGCAGGCGCCCCACGTGGTCAGTTCCATTGAAGAGTCCGCCGCACCTTTCGCGTTAACGTTCAGATAGGCCCAACGCCGGTAACGGCATTTCACGAACGCTTAATGAAAAACCGGCGTTTGCCCCCGAGCTTCAAGATTCTTCAGCGCCCGGTTGATCAAGATCTCGCTCAACATGGCCAACTTGCCAATCACCACGACCGTGTTGCGGTCCCGGCCTTCCATTTGCGTCATCAGCTCTCTCACCAAGGCTTTGACCAGCGCCAGATTCTGGCTGGCGTGATCGAGCATCGTGATCGCATCGGCGTCCGGCTGGACCTCGAAGATGCAGGTCATCGGGTCAACCAGTCTCGGGGTTCGCACGCGAGCGCTGGTCGGAGGTTGAGCGACGGCGGGGTTTGCGCTCTGGTCGGTGGTGTCGGGTTCTGCAAGCACGGTATTTTCAGTTGAATCTGGGCTGATCTTTTTCAAGGAAGAACTCCGGAAGTCAGGTTTCCTGCGCTTTTCGGCGTGCCGGTTGGCAGCAAAAAATCAGGTTATCTGCTCGCAAGTGCGCTCGGTAGTTCATGGAGTTCGCCGCAGCTTGCGGGAAATTTCCTAGGACGTGTGTTCGCGGTTCATCGAACTGAAAAAATCCGGGCTTTAGCCAATAACCTCTCTATTCTCACGGGACAATTCAGGCGCGGGTGAGAGAAATGGATTTCACGGTTATCGATGTCGAAACAGCCAACCCCAACCTCGCGAGTATTTGCCAGGTAGGAATTGCGGTATTCAGAGGTGGGAAACTTCACCAGACCTGGAGTTCGCTGGTCAATCCAGAGGACTACTTTCACCCAATGAACTCCGCCGTGCATGGCATTGATGAAAGCATGGTGGCTTCGGCGCCATCCTGGGCGCAGGTCTATCCACAAATATTGCCATTCGTTACCCATCAAATCGTCGCAAGTCACATGCCCTTCGATCGAACTGCAACGCTGCGAGCCTGCCAGAACGCAGGTTTGGCGCATTTCGACTGCTCGTGGCTGGACACCGCAAGAGTTGCGCGCCGCACCTGGAGCGAGTTTTCGCAATCGGGCTACGGCCTGAAAAACCTCGCGACCACTTTGGGCATTTCCTTCGAGCATCACGATGCTGTGGAGGACGCGCGTGCAGCCGGGGAAATTCTGGTCCATGCAATGACTCACACAGGCTTGACGGCGGCAGATTGGTGTTCGCTCGCTAACCAGCCACTGGCAAATGTTCTGCGCTCGTTCAACCAACTGGTCATCAATCCGAATGGGGAATTGGCCGGCAATGTCGTGGTGTTCACTGGGGCGCTGTCCATCCCTCGCAGAGAGGCGGCTGAACTGGCTGCTTCTGGGGGGTGTGAAATCGGGAGTGGAGTGACGAAGCACACCACTTTGCTGGTCGTCGGCGATCAGGATATTGGGCGATTGGCGGGGAAAGACAGGAGCTCGAAACATGTGAAGGCTGAGGAGCTGATTGCCAAGGGGCAGAACATTCGCATTTTGGGCGAGAGTGATTTTCAGGTGTTGTTGGGATTTGAATCTTTGGGGCGTTGAGCTGACCGTGGTCGACCGTTGCATAGACCGTCAAAGCCTCACGCGCAGCACGGAGCGAAATAGCCGTATTCAATTGGCGGTAAAAACTAAAAAGGGCCCATCTGGGCCCTTTTTCAGGTAAAGCTTTTACTTCTTCAGCCAGCCCTCGACGACGTCGGCACCGTGCTCTGCTTTCCACTCTTTCAATGCTTTGTGATTGCCGCCCTTGGTTTCGATGACTTCACCGGTCTTCGGGTTTTTATACACCTTGAGGCCGCGTGGTTTGCGCGTCTTGGCGACAGGTGATGCAGTTTGGCGTCGGGCCGTGGTCTTCGGTTCCAGCAGATTGATGATGTGATTCAGACTAAAACCGTACTGTTCGAGCAGCTTGCGCAGCTTGGTCTCGAACTCGATTTCCTTCTTCAGTCCGTCATTACCCTTCATCGCCTCCAATGCCTTGAGTTGCTCGGCAAGATGCTTTTCCAACTGACGAAATTCTGCGAGTTTGGACATCGTATTTCCTCTATTCAGTGTGCGGTGCGTAGTTATTGAGATAGGCGGACCTGCTTGCAAGTTCAGCGCTATTTTTTGCGTGTCAGGTGGCTCTCAATAAGCGTCATTCCCGCTCTGATCGCGTTGTCGGTGGGGGTGAAACGAATGCAAAGAAACGGCCTGGGCGGTCGCTAGGCAGGTGAAAGCCACCTAGGTCGTGGCCAAGCATTTGCGGCAACGGCTCTGAAGCGTGAAGATATTGGACGAGGGTGGATTGCCAGAAACAAGAAAGCCCGCACTAGGCGGGCTTCTTGAGGTGTTTCGTAGACTGTCCGAGACAGGTCTAAACAGCTAATTTGGTGGGCCGGGGACGTTTGAACCGGACTGAAATGTCCCCGTAAGCATTGGGTTTGGTGTGGCTGTGTGATTCAAGGCATACACAGTGGCATACACGCTGCTGGTTGCTGTGCCGTGTCAGATAAGAAAAATGACCAGTCATCATATTCCTGCATCTGGCCGTTACGCGTAACGCTGGCGGTTTGAATCCTCATTAAGCATCTGAACCCGCGTCCAATATTCCGAAAGTGCGTCGCGAAACGTGCCAACCAACTCAGACCAACCTGTCGGTTGTGGTGTCAGCGGGGCAAATTCAGCCTCCGTTGCATAAGATCTGGGGTGAAACCCTTATGGGGTGGGGCTTTGGTTGCTTCAACTAAACAACAACCAACCACCGAAACGAGGTCATACATAGCGAACGAGCGGGGCCCGAATTACCCCCTATAGGGGGAGGGGGCCGGGAGTACCTTTTGCTTTTTTTGTCTGGCTGCTCGCATGGCCTGTTCCGCCAATTTGCACAGAATTCGACTTGAGCGCGCGGCACCTGTTTTGCGCGTGTTGCTCCAGTCGTGCCCTTTTTATGCAGTCGTGCCCATGTCCAAGGGTGGGCACAACTGAGGGCACAAGGGCACGACTGGACAAAAGCTCTTGGCTCATACGTCCGTCCACTGGGTGAAATGCCCCCAGACTTCTTGCCGCGCTTCAGCTCTAGGATTGCCCCCGGCCTCATCGTTTCGCATCCTCCCTTGGGATGGATATGGAGAATCGATGGAGGCCACGCTGATACTGGTCTGCGTGGGTGATGCCTCTACCGCGTGTCCCGCATATGTCCCACCGTGCAAGGCAGTGAAGCCGTGGTGGTCGAGGTGGTTGTGCCACGTCTCCAGAGCCTTGCGCTTCATGCCCTCGGCAGTGGTGTGGATGTAGGTCGCATCCAGGTCTTTCATGGCGTGGTTCAGCAGCATTTCGCCCACCATGTAATCCACGCCTAGATCAGCCCAGGCGGTACGAGCCACTTTGCGCAGGTCATGGCTCGACCATGAACCCTTGGCCAAACCGGCAAACAGGGTGCTGGCGTTGGTGGCACTAATCGCCGTACCAGTGCGTCCAGGGAACAGGAGCGGCCCTTGATACCCTGCTGTTTGCTGTATGGTCCGGTAGCGCTCGATCAGGGCGCAGGCTTGCTCGGTCAGTGGCAGCGTGTGCTCGGCTTTGGTCTTGGTGTCCGGTGCGGGGATAAACCACTGGCGGGTGGTGAGGTTGAGGTTCTTCCAACGAGCCAGCCTCGTTTCGCCCAGTCGGGTGCCATGACAGAGCATCATCAACGCGAGCATCGATTCCAGCGGTGCATGTTCGATCCGTTCGGTCAGGGCGTGCAGAAGCGTTGGTAGGTCATCACCGCGTAACCGGGCGGGCTTGGGCTTGATGCGGGTCTGTACGAAGTCGGTGTACTTGAGGTCGGCCATGGGATTGGCGGTGATCAGGCCAAGGCGCATGGCTTGCCGGAAGGCGACCGCCAGCACGCCATACACCGAACGCACGAATGACAACGAGTAACGCTCTTGCATGGGCCACATCAGCAGGCGGTCGAGACTGGCACGGTCAAGGTTTGCCAGCGTGACATCCTGAAGGCGTGGTACCAGATGACAGCGCAAGGCTGACTGAACACTGGCTTTTCGTTTGGCCGACAACCCCCGGTCCCGCCCCATACGATCGGCGTACCAGGTCAGCACCTCTCCAACGGTGCGCCAGGCGGTGGTGGTGGAGGCTGCCTTGGGATCGACTGCGCGTCGTGCCAGGATCGTCGGCAGTGTGCTAATCATCAGTTTGGCACTGATGCTGGGATAATTACCGGCTTTGCCCCACTTGCCACGCACGACGACATGCCAGGCGCCCTTGTTGCGGTCGGTGGTGGAGTAGCGGAATCTGAGTTCGGGGTGACGGATGTCGCGCAGTTGACGAATTTCGCCGCCAGTGTGGCGGCGAATCTCGGCATCACTGATCACGACCGTCAGGGTCTTGAGGTCGGGACAAGGCATAGGTGATGGCTTCGTATAGGTGAGAAACTTAGACGGCTTTCGCGCGAGCCAGGCCGCGATAATCCAGCGGAGCCACACCGGCATCGATACGCACCTTGAGGCTAACACCGTCCACAGACCACCCTACCTGCTCCTCCAAATAAGGTGTGTCGACGCCCTCCAGGTAGGCCACTTCGATGGTGTCCGACCCTTGCTCCGCCGCGACGAACCAGTACGGTGTAGACAGTCGATCCAGTCGGCTTTCGACGATGAGCTGGCCCATCTTGCTGACAGGGTTGGCGATTCCGCTGTTGGTCTCTGGCCCTGGCACCGACGTACTGTTCAGCACCTGCATGGCGGCTGACTCAAGGCCGGCCGGGACAATGACAAAAGCGGGTGAGATATTCAGCGCTGTATCGAAGTCATCTTTCTGCAAGCGCATCTTGCGGCGCAGTTCGCCCAGGATCGCAGGGGACATAGCGGCACCGGTTTCGTCGATGTTGCCGTGATCGGCACTGAACAGTGGCTTGCCGTCGACGAAGGCCGCGTTGGTGGTCAGCACTGAATAAACCAAGTCGCCAATGGTGCGGCTTGCCGAACGGCCCAGGTGGGCAGGAAGCGCGCTGAATGCGCTCAAGTCATCATTGATGATCGCCTGGCGGGTAATGCTGAACAGTCCGCCATAGGTCGCGAGAGCGATCGGTGCGCCCCGGTCGTTGCAGGTAACGTATTTGTACTCAGCCCCTTCGAGGACTTTAGGCAGCGTTGGGAAGCCGGACATGCCAACTCGGCGCGCGGGGTTGAAGTTGCTCAGCGAGCCTTTTTTGGTCCAGCGTTGGAACGTCTCGCCGCTGGACTCCCAGCCCCGCAGCATGGCTTTTTCGGAAACGCTCATCAGCACATTACCGAAGTCGCTGGTGGTGTGTGTAAAGGCTGCCCCCACCAACTGCATTTTCGAGCCGTAACTGGCCACGCCTACACCACGTTCGGTGAGAGACGCGCGAGCCATCTCAGCCAAGGTCATGGTTCGATAAGGGTTGTTGGCATCCTGAGCTTGAGCGATACCCAGGCGAGTGCTCAGTGCATCGATCATGCCGTCACGGACAATGTTGCCATTACCTGCATGGGCGAACGTGTCGGTGCGCAGGCCACTGATCGGAGTGGTTCCTTCGCCCAACGCTACCAACAGTTTTTCGCGGACTTGAGCGGTGGTGTAGGTCATGAATTCTTTACTCGCTTGTAGACGCTGAATGCTTTCGTGGCCTGCAAAAGACCCGATAAGTGCGTTGAGCTTTTGGCGGTGGGCTTCGCGGCTGTCGGTTAGCCGCTGGAGAGATTGCGTTGCGGCTTCTGGCGCCTGAACAACGGTGGCCAGGAATGACATGGCCGTCGCTGCCAAACGTGGCTTGCCGCGCTCGGCGTTATCTACACGATGGGCAAAACCAGCGTCGACGGCTTCATAGGCGTTGAACCATGTTTCGGCACTCATGATTGCCACGACCTTTTCTCCGCTAAGGCCCGTTCGCGCGGTATAAAGCGCGGCCATTTCGCGGCTGGCCATGTCAAGCGTGTCGGCAGTTTTGCGCATCTTGGTGGCATCGCCAGATGTAACAGTCCACGGGTTGTGAACCATCATCAAGCTGTGCTCGGCCATCACGATTTCATCGGCGGCCAGCGCCACGATTGTGGCCGCACTGGCACACAAACCATCGACGACGGCAGTGACATGGCCCTGGTGTTTATTCAGGATGCTGTAGATCGCCAGGGCGTCGGTTACGCTGCCGCCAGGGCTATTGATATGGACGGTTAGCGGCAGTTGGCCGACCACCATGGCCTTGACCTTTTGAGCGGTGACTTCGTCGATCACGTCATAGATTTGAATGTCCATGCTCAGCCCTCGCTGCTGGCGTCGTCATCGCTAGCGGGTTGTTGTTCCCAGGGGCGCGGCATGGGAGCGGCGACATGGTCGCACCACTTGCGGATAGCGTGGCGGGCCAGGGCGGGCAGAGAGAACATTGGGGAGTGCTCACCGGCTTCGGCATCAAGGCGGCGTTTGAGTTGTTCGAGGTTGCGAATGCAGTCTTCGTCCAGGTGAATAGTCATGCGTTTTTCGGCCATGGGGTTTCTCCGTAAGCTTTCTGAACTGCTGATAAATGTCAGCAATGTGAGAACGCACACATTGGAGAAACAGCCATGGCCGCTCAACGCGGTAAATCTTCGTTTTTATGCGGTTTCCGTAACGAATTTGCTGATATCTGCGATTTTATAAAACCTTCGATTACCTCGGCGGACGTAGGGAAGTGGCGATTGACCAGCTGACGCCATTTGGCGGAAGTATGAAGGTGTGTATCCCAGCAGCTTGGCGGTGGCGTTCTCCGGCACCAGGCCGCCAAGCAGGGGAGCAACATCCATCTGCTGCAAACGGGTGTAGATTTCGTCCTCAACACTCACGGTGTCACCTCCGCATCAGGCCAGCGCCAACGAACCTCAGCCAGTGCTTCGTTACGCGTAACGGGTACACCCACCATCGTGCATATAGGTCTTTCGCCCAGAACTACTCTCCAGTGGCAGCGGCGCTCAATCCCATCATTCGCTGCCAGCTCGGCCAGCAACTCAAGACGATGTGCGCGGATATATTTTTGCAGGTCATCCGTGACCCGCGACCTGGGCGATACCACCACCCGATTTCCCTTCTGGCGTGCCGACAAGCCGCACTGCGCTAAATAGTCGATCGTGGTGCTCATATCGCCACCTCATCCACACTCAGCTCGGCTTCCACGGGGGCATCTATTGCTGGCTTTCCCCTGTGAGGAAAGGCCGCGTAATCACCCGTCGCTTGAGGGAGTGACCAGGTGACTACGGTGTCTGCACCAAACCCAGCCCTGGCAGTAGTGACCGACAGATTTTCTCGCGCATTCCTGATCTGTTTTTGCGTATACCCGTTGCCCACCATCAGGTTTTTCGCTTCTTTTCCCGTCAGTGGCCCAGCGCTGAGGATTCGCCGCAAGGCCTCCGCTGGATTGTCACTGTCATCCAGGCGCTCTTCGTCGCAGGCTTCTACATCGCTAAGGATGTCGCGGGCGCTCCCCTCGATCACATCACCCCATTGCACCCGTGTGGTCTCGATCCCGCCCTCGATGTCGCAGGGCTCGATGGTGTAAGAAACGCCACCCTCATCGGTGCCGATGTTCGACTTCGCCCGCGCCAGCACGCGCACGTCGGATCTTTCCTGCTTGGCTGCTACGAGCACTGTCCTGGCCAGCGCTGAAAACGCCTGTGAGCCTATCACTCGATCTGCTGGCGATGATCCGGCGCCGCCCTTGGCAAAGTGGGATATTCCCACCACTGCACAGAGGTTTTGCTCGGCAAAGTCCACCACGCCTTGTAGGCCTCGACGCACGTCATTGGCTTTGTGCATATCGCCCTTCACCGCGCTGACAATGGGGTCGATCATCAGCAGCGATACACCTCCTATTTCATTTGCTGTTGCCCTAAGCAAGGCAATATCGTTTGCCGGGTCGAACGAGTCAGCGTCGCCTTGGGCATTAACGCGGCCATCAATGAAGTAAACCCGACTCATGTCAGCGCCAGCAGCGGTCAGTCGAGGCGCTAACGTATCGCCTATGTCGTCCTCGCTTGACCAGATCAGGGCGTTACCGGGCTCATTGCAACGGCTGCCGTCCGGCCAACGGCCACCCGTGGTAATGGTTGCGATCAGGCTAAGCAGCAACGTGGTTTTCCCCGTGCCGCCCGCTCCCGCCAAAATGTGCAATTTTCCTTTTGCCAGCCAACCTGGCCACAACCAGCGAATGGCCACCGGCTTGATGCTCGCCGCGCACACGGCATTAACTTTCCATACTGTGGGGCTGTCGGCCTTCGCCCACTGATCCGCATAAAGATCTTGAGCGCTCATTTGACCCCCAGGCGCAGCTTGGCGAGGTTGAAGCGCTGTAGATCGTCGCCAAACAACTTTCCGTCATCGAGCATTGACTTTCCGATTAGGTATATGACGCGCTCATGTTTAATCGCGGCAGCACTGGGGCCGCGGCGTTCGCGCTTTACTCCTGGGAATAGATCGCGCAATTCCAAACCGATAGCCGAAACAATGTCCTGCGCCGTACATCCGGCCCAGCACTTGAGCAAAACAGTACCGTCTGATGTTTCAGTTATGGCGAGGCTGGGAGACTTGTCGTCATGTGCAGGGCAACACGCTTTCCACTTACTAGTGCCGGCAACTTTAACTTTGTCGAGGCAACTAAGCACTTTATCCAGGCAAGCCGATCCCGCTAGCGCAACTTGGCGCTGATTAGAGGTTTTCATGATTACGCCCCTGAATTGAGGTCGTTAATTTCCAACTTCCACAGCACGGAATTAAGCGCGGCTCTGGCGCTTTCAACTGTGTGGGTCACCATAAAGGCGTTATTGCCCTCAAGTGGGATTTCCCCAGAAGCTGCATCAGCGAGGCTATCCATCACGCTGGCAAGAAGATCCGAAGCGATATGCAAAGCGTTTTGAGCGTCGACGTTAGGGTTAACGCTAAACAGCTCTTGTTTTTTGTGTGCGTGGGCAGGAGAGATAAAACGAACTTCGGTAGTAGTCAGATGTTTCATTGCGCGCCTCCGGCCAACATGGCTTCAAAGAACCGGGCGCGGGCCATTTCGGCGTTGTAACGCTGGTGACGAACTTTGAGGCTGGATTGGCTCTTGAGCTGGGCGACAGCACGGGCACGGTGACGCTCGATTTTGTTTTGGATTTCGGGCGGAGTGAGGCTAAAAAGAAGGTTAAGCACGGGTGACGCTCCTTGATTTGAGGAGCCGCCGCCTATTGCCGCGAAGCAAGGAAGGGTGGCGGCTGTGCGCGGGTTCGCGGACCGGGAATCAAGGAAACCGGCACACCCGAAGGTGTCCCACGCACAGCCACCATAAAGCGAAGATACAGGCACAAAAAAAGCGCCTGCAATCGTAATGTGGGCGCTGTGGCGCCTTGGATTCATCGGGCCGCGACGCCCGGTCGCTGAATTTGCAGCGACAGCAAAACGATAACCGTGATTTTTGTCACTGGCAACCGATTTCGGCAGTCGTGCCCTTGTGCCCTCAGTAGTGCCCAGCCTTGGGCATGGGCACGACTGCACTAAAAGGGCACGACTGGAGCATTTAAAATTCGGACCGCTCACTGTTTCGCATCCCCAGGGTGGTCGACTTGGACTTTGTCTCTGGCTGCAATCTTGGATTGCAGCCAGGCTTCTACCTCGGCCACGACGTAGTAAGCGGCAGCTTGGCGGGAGTCACCGTCTTTGATGGGCTTGGGGAATGATGGGTCTTTCACTCTGAGCTTGGCGAGGCCGGAGCGGGTCACGTCTAGCCATTGGCAGAGGGCGGGCTGACGGATCAGCCCCTTGCTTGGAGGGGGATTATTCGGATGCATATGGGCCTCTGTGTGGTTAAGGCCCGCTACGTTATGCACCTTTCTCGCACCTTTCATAGCAATGCAAAATATTTGCTTGCATTGCAAACAACATTATTGATTCTGCGTTTCCATAGCCTGTTTTGCTATCCTCAGGGCGTGGTTTACATCGTCTTTGCGCGCTCCTTTCCATTTGCGCTCACCGATTTCCGCCGCAACAGCTCCCTGTTTTTTCTGGTCATCGCGCAGCAGCTCCCAAAGTCCAGCAACCACAAGTTGCCAGTTAATATTTCGTTCTCCAATAGGCCCTGTGCTTACCAATGTTTGGCGCCCATCGGCAGTGGGTATGTAATCGTTGAACTCCCTAAATGGACTCAATACATACGAAGTCTTGGCCGGTAAATCTTTACCAGCTAGCTCTTCCTCATATAAGTCGTAAAAGTCCCAAGTCTGCCCGCGTGAATGGAGGATCGCCGGCCACTCCGGGCAAGCGGTTGGATCGTTCATGATCTCAGCTACTTGGCAAATCTCGTGAGGTGAATAAACTCGCACATAATGGTCAGGTCTAATCTCATCAACACCGAAGTCGGCCCTACCTGCTAATACCCGCCACCTAGTGCCATTGCTGTCCTCTATCCAACCATCGTAAGGCAGCGGATATGGAATAACGGAAAGCCATTCCTGCATGGCGCCACGATCCTTATCGTACTCAGGGAATCGATCATCATCGGCAAGGGAGAACACTACGTCAGGGTAAGTTTCAGAATCGACTGGCGAAAACTGCATATACCCCGGAATAATTCCTTCCAAGGCGTACCCTGCCATATCTTCGCTACTGACTTTCTCACCTATCAGTAAAGAAAGAAGTTGTGCGGCTTCATCTTCAGAAATGTAGCGTTTGAGCTTAAGTGGCTTGATTGCCATGTGTTTCCCTACGGTTTTGTTATAGAAGGTGTGGGTGTCAGAAGTTCGCTATCAAGCGCGCTTGAACGCCACCACGTTTCCAGCGGCGAGCGCATCCAAGTGGTCGGCGTACCACTGCATCATGGTCGTGCGCTGGCCCAGGTATTGCGCTTTGTTGTACACCCCTGCAATCCCGTCTTTGACGTGTGATAGCTGAGCTTCAATGTGATTCTCCTCGAAGCCGTGTTCATTGAGGATCGTGCTGGCGATATGGCGGAATCCGTGGCCGGTCTGCCGACCTTCGTAGCCAAGGCGACGCAGTGCCATCAGAAAAACGGTATTGGAACGCGGTTTGGTGGTGTCGCTGCGACCAGGAAATAGCAGCAAATAAGCCCCGGTGAGGTTGTGCAGAGCGTGCAACAGTTCGACGGCTTGGCGCGGTAGGGGAACCACATGTTCACGACGACGCTTCATTCGTTCAGCGGGAACAGTCCACAGGCCTCCATCTAGATCGAACTCAGCCCACCGGGCTTCTCGCAGTTCAGACGGACGACAGGCGAGCATAGACAGCAGGTGTAAGCCGATACGAACGTCCGCCGCACTTGGGTACGCTCTGATAGCTCGCAATAGAGGCGGCAACTCGTCGATTGAAACGTGGGCATAGTTCTCGGCTGGCTTGGTAAGCAGGAACTTGTGCAGCCCCTCCAGTGGATTGTGAGTAGCGCGGCCAGTGACGCGAGCCAGGTCGTAAATTTCCCGGCACATGCCGCGTACTCGGCTGGTCTGCTCGACAATCCCGGTTTGCTCCATACCGCGCAGAAACTCCATCCACTCCATTGGCAGAACACCTTGATAGGGCCGCTTACCAAAGACGGGAAACACATGCAGTTCCAGGGCGCCGATGGTTCGGGTGGCAGTACCCGCACTCCAGCCTTTGCGCTTGTTGGCGTACCACTCTCGCGCCAGATGCTCGAAAGTGTTGTTAGCCGCTTCGCGTTCCGCTGCTTTTTGAGCGCGCTGGGTAGCGAGCATGCTGCCATCTTTCATTGTGCTGTCACGTAGCTCTGCCGCCTTTTGACGTGCCTGTTCGCCGGTCAACTGGTGGCTGCCCTTGCCGTAGCCTCCCAAGCCTAGCCAGGACCATTTGCCATCGGCTTTTTTGTAACGCAGCTCCCACGACTTCTGGCCGGTGGGCTTCACTCGCAAATAGAGCCCGGCGCCATCCAGTTCACGGTAGGTGCTGGCTTCAGGCTCAAGGCTGGCCAGGGTGGTGTCTGCCATCGGACGGCGCTTAATCTCCGAACGCTTCATGCGTGTATGCCCCAGTTTCAAATTTAAGGCGAGCATACAAGCAGGCATACACGGGGTGCAATGCTGTGTGGGTTCATTCGGGGATGTCCAGACACAAGAAAGCCCGCACGGGGCGGGCTTCTTGGGGTGTTTCCGAGTCATGTGGGAACATGTGGAAACTAGTATTTGGTGGAGCCGGGGGGATTTGAACCCCCGTCCGCCAGTACTCCGCTGTCGGTACTACATGCGTAGCCGTTTCTATTAAGTTAACCCTCAGCGACCCGAAGGGCAGGGTGCTTTGGGCGAGTTGTGTAAGTTTTAGCCGCTTCGTCCACAACGTACTGCACGGCGATTCTGTTCTATATGACAATCACTTTGGGTTTACAGACATCCCCTGGTGATTGCTGGACCCGAAGGTACCAGGAGGGAAGGGCTAAGGCTGCTTACGCAGCGAGAGCGTATTCCCCGTAGGTTTCGTCATTGGCAACTATAGAAAGTTGCAACAGTGGATTTACGAGTTCTGTTACCAACTCGGCATGCACCTAAAGTTTCGCGACCGGCGTCGAATCCTAAACGGCCCCGTGCCTGTTGCTCGGTGAATCATATGAGCGACAGGCGTGCGCAGTGTACGCCAACACAGCTCAGAAGGCCAACCCGAAGGTTGGCCTCAACTGATTATGGGTTGGGTTCGTTGGACAATTTGTCTGCACGCGACAGTGCTTGGGTCGCTTCGGTGATGCATTTTTTCTCGTCACCGGCGGCTTGCGAGGCTTGTGCGCTGGCGAGCAGTCGATTGAGCTCCATCCGAGTGTTTTCGGAGGTCGCCGGGATCGAGGTCACTTTGTCCTTGAGCTCTTGCACTTTGACGGTACACAGGTTGTTTTCCGCAGCGAATACGGGGGAGGCCAACATTGCAGCGGAAATGAACAGACCAGCGAGTGCGGTACGTTTCATGGGTATCTCCTGAACGTTTGGTCTCGGTGCTGGGCGTTCATTGGCCGGCACGTCGAGTCGGTGGCAAGCCTCGTTAACGGGCTTATACAGATGACTACAGCCGAGTAAAGGAATTCGCTTTTTATGAATAAAGTTATGAAGGAAGCGTTTTTAACTCATAAACGCACTAAAAAGGGGCGGATTCGCCCCCTTTTTGCAGGTGGAAATTGATCAGACTGAACGTGCGTGCGTCACCCGGTCCACCAGATAGACCAACCCGTGGTAGTCAATCCCGCCATGTTGCGTAAGACCAATCTCACACGTGCGGCTGGTCGACAGTCCCTCGCTGCAATGCTGCACCGCATCCTTGAGCGAGCGCAGCGAATGCGCGTTCAATTCCGGCGTGGTGAAACCCTTGTCGCCGGCAAATCCGCAGCAATGAATGCCTTCCGGAATCACCACGTTGTTGCTGCATTTACGCGCCAGATCGATCAACGCCTGGCTCTCGCCAAGGTGCTGGGTGCTGCACGTGACGTGCACCGCGATCGGCGCTTCCTGCGGGGTGAAATCCAGTCGATCCATCAAGTGCGTACGGATGAAACGGACGGGATCGTACAGATCGAGACGCACATCACCCAAATCCTCAACCAGCCTTAACGTACAAGGACTGGTGTCGCAGTAGATCGGATCGAGCCCGCCGCGACTGGCATGCAGCAACGCGCCGATCAGCTCCTGACGCTTGTGTTCGGCCTGCTCGGCGTAGCCCTTGGAGGCAAATGGCTGACCGCAGCAGAGGCTGTCGAGGTTATCCGGGAAGATCACTTGGTAACCGGCCTTTTCCAGCAGACCACGGGTTTTGTCGTACAACGACATCTGCTCTTTATCCCCTGCCGCCGGGCCCATTGCCCGCGAGACACAAGCCGCCAGGTACACCACGCGAGGGCGTTGGTCCGACACGGTCGGGCTGAAGCGAATGGCTTTTTCCGGCTGCGGCATGGCGCTGGTCCATTGTGGGACCTGACCTTTGGACAGCCGCGTCAACGTGGCCGAGAGCTTGGCCAAACGCGGCGCCCCGAGCATCATTCGCGCACCGTTGGCGACGTGCAGGGTGAAGCGCGCACCTTGCAGGGCTTTGGCGAAATTTCCTTCAATCCAGTTGGCGGTTTTCGTGTGCGTTGCCTTACGACTGCGGAGCTTTTTCACCAGGTCGCCGGTATTGATTCCTACAGGGCAGCGCTGTGCGCAAAGACCCGTCGCGGCGCAGGTTTCGATGCCTTGATAGTCGTAGGCGGCTTCGAGTTCGGTGGTATCGACGCCGGCGCGTTGTTTCGCCTGAATGTCGCGCCAGATCACAATGCGCTGGCGCGGGCTCAGGGTCAGGCCTTTCGACGGGCACACCGGCTCGCAAAAACCGCACTCGATGCACTTGTCGACGATCTCGTCGGCGGCGGGCAGCGGCTTCAGATGTTTGAGGTGAATCTGCGGATCGTCGCTGAGTACCACGTCCGGATTAAGAATGCCGTTCGGGTCGAGCAGGCGTTTGAGTTGCCACATCAACTGATAGGCATCGCTGCCCCATTCCAGTTCGACGAAGGGCGCCATGTTGCGACCGGTACCGTGTTCCGCCTTCAGCGAGCCGCCGAATTCCACGGCAACCAACTGCGCCACGTCGTCCATGAACGCCTGGTAGCGTGCGATTTCTTCCGGGTTGTTGAAGCCTTGGGTGAAGACAAAGTGCAGATTGCCTTCCAGCGCGTGTCCGAAAAGGATCGCTTCGTCGTAGGAATGTTTGTCGAACAACGCGATCAGCCGATTGACGCCGATCGCCAGTTGTTCGACCGGGAACGTCACGTCTTCGATGATCACCGTGGTGCCGGTTTTACGCACGGCGCCGACAGCGGGGAAGGTGTCTTTGCGGATCGCCCAGAGGCGGGCGTTTTCCAGCGGATCTTCAGTGAAGTCGACTTGTTTCTCGACCGGGAATGAAGTCAGCGACGCCATGATCTGCGCCAGTTGTTCGTGGAGCAAAGTGGACGACGCGGCGCGGGATTCGATCAACAGGGCGCAGGCATTATTCGACAGTTGTTGTACGAAAGAAGGCATGCCGGGTTTGTCTTGCACCGAGCGCAAGCTGCGGCGGTCGAGCAATTCAACAGCCGCGACCGGTTGGCTTTTCAGTACGGTCACCGCGTTGCAGCAGGTTTCCACGTCCGGGAACACGATCAGCGCCGAGGCTTTGTGCGGGTGGTCGATCACCGTGTCGTAGGTCACCGCGCTGATGAAGCCCAGCGTACCTTCCGAGCCCACCAGCAAGTGGCTCAAGATATCCACAGGTTCGTCGAAGTCCACCAAGGCATTTAGCGACAACCCGGTGGTATTTTTCAGACGGTATTTGTGGCGAATTCTCGCGGCCAGTTCGGCATTGGCGCGGGTCTCGCGGCTCAAAGTCGCCAAGCGTTCCAGCAACGGCGCATGACTCTCGCGAAACGCCGCGACACTGGCCGGGTCCTCGGTATCAAGGCGGCTGCCATCGGCCAATACCAGCCGGATTCCGGCCAGTGTGTGATAGGTGTTTTGCGCCGTGCCGCAGCACATGCCGCTGGCGTTATTGGCGACGATGCCGCCGATTTTGCAGGCGTTGATCGACGCTGGGTCCGGGCCGATCTTGCGCCCGTACGGCGCCAGCCACGCGTTGGCCTGGGCGCCAATCACCCCCGGTTGCAGGCGAATTTGCGTGCCTTGGCCGCGAATCTCGCGCGCGTTCCAGTTATCCCCCAGCACAATCAGCACCGAGTCGCTGATCGCCTGCCCGGAAAGGCTGGTGCCGGCCGCGCGAAAGGTCACCGGCACCTGATCGCGTTGCGCCAGTTTAAGCAGGGCGACCACTTCGTCCTCGGATTCGACGCGGATCACCAACTGCGGAATCAGCCGATAAAAACTCGCGTCAGTGCCGAACGCCAACGTCGATAACGGATCATCGAAACGCCGGTCTTGTGGAATCAGTTGCTGCGCGTCACGCAGAAAAGCGGCCGGTAACGTCATTGGTCCTCCAGGATCAACACCACCAAATCTTTCGGACCGTGGGCGCCGTAGGCCAGCACTTGCTCGATGTCGGCGGTTTTTGACGGGCCGGACACCAGCAAGGCATTGGTCGGCATGCCTTGGGCCCACTCGAATTCCTCTTGCACCTGATAGAAGTTGTCGCGGATTTCACTGGCCTTGAGCAAGGCGAAATGCACCGGCGGCACCAGACTCATCAAACGCGGTTCTTCGCGCGTTGGCCAGAGAATCAGGCTACCTGTCGCGGCGATTGCTCCGAGTGTCGTGGTAAGGCTGGCCGGGGTGTCGTTAAACAGTTCGGCTTTCCACGCTTCTACCGGGCGGTCGTAGGATTTGAGTGTCGGCAGGTGCGGATTGTTCGACCAGTGTTGTGTGACGCGCTGCCCATGCCCTGTAGTCGGTGCGATCAACAGGCTCGGCAACTGCCGGTCGTGCAGCAATTGTGCGAGTAACTCGGGCCAGTCTTCGCCCGTGGTCAGATGGATTTCGGTATGCACCGCTTCCATCAGTTTGCGCAGTTGCGGGATGCGTTGTTCCGGGGTGTAGGTGTAGGGCGCGGTCACCAGTTCGACGTCGAACTCGTCAGGCACTGGTGTCGTGCCTGTCAGACTATTGCGCAATTTGCCGAGGATATTTTGCCTGGCGCTCATCAACGATCTCCCTGTTTGGCCAAGTGCTCGCGGGCCATGTCATGCAGCGAGCGGGCAGCGGGTTTTGGCGCGCTGTGGTTTTGCGTCCATGGCCCGACGTTGGCTGGCGCGAGTGCACGCAGGCGCGTGGCGAAGAAGCCGAACCAGCGATAAAGCGTCGGTGAACTGTTGAGTCTGGCCCAGGCGTTCCAGATAAAACGCTCCTTGCGCGAATACTTGCTGCCCTGGCCACGCATGACTTGGTGCGGTGAGTCCGGGGCCTTGACGTTCTCCTCGCGCAGGCGACGCAGCAATGCCGGGATAGGGATTTTTACCGGGCAGACTTCACCGCAGGCGCCGCACAGCGACGATGCACTTGGATGGTCCGGGACTTTCGCCAGGCCGACCATGTGCGGCGTGATGATTTTTCCGATCGGCCCAGGGTAAACCTCGCCATAAGCGTGGCCGCCGATTCGGGTGTAGACCGGGCAATGATTCATGCAGGCGCCGCAGCGTATGCAGTTCAGGGTCTGGCGCAATTCGCTGTCGGCGAAGGCCTGGCTGCGACCGTTGTCGAGCAACACCAGATGCACTTCTTGCGGGCCGTCGAGTTCATGCTCCTTGCGCGGGCCGGAGATCATGTTGACGTAGGTGGTGATGGGTTGGCCAAGGGCCGAGCGGGTCAGCAGCGATAACAGCGGCACCACGTCGCGCAGGTTTTCAACGACTTTTTCGATGCCGGTCACGGCGATGTGTACCGGCGGCACAGTGGTGGTCATGCGGCCATTGCCTTCGTTTTCGACCAGCAGCAAGGTGCCGGTTTCGGCCACGGCGAAGTTGACGCCGGAGACGCCGATGTCCGCTTCGAAGAATTTCTGTCGCAAGACTTTGCGACCGATCTGAATGAGTTGGTCAACGTCCTTGGTGTATTCCACGCCAAGTTTGTCGTGGAACAAGGACGCGACCTGACCGGCGTTCTTGTGGATCGCCGGCATAATTATGTGTGAAGGTTTCTCGTGGTCGAGCTGGACGATGTACTCGCCCATGTCCGATTCCAGGCATTCAATGCCTTGATCAGCGAGGAAATGATTCATCTCCATTTCTTCACTGACCATCGATTTACCCTTGATCACTTGCCGCGCCTCGTGAGCGCGGATGATCGACAAGACGATGCCATTGGCTTCGTCCACCGTTTCCGCCCAGTGCACTGTCACACCGTTGCGGGTCAGGTTCTGTTCAAGCTGCTCGAGCAAATCGGGCAACTTGGATAACGCACGGGCCCGAACAGCATTGCCCAGCGCTCGCAGATGTTCTCTTTCATGGGCATCGCTGAAAGACGCTGCCCGTTTGGTCATCAGTGAATCCATCGCCGTGCGAAAGTTATTTCGCAATTGCGTGTCAGCCAAAGCCTCGTGAGCCCTGGTTCTGAAATCTTCTTCTACGGCAACCGTAGGAATAATCACCGAGGCGTTCATCGGACACCGCCGGTACGTTGCCAAAGGAAACTGGCCAGATGTTGGCCGCGCAACGCTTCCTTCTGTTTCTCCAGCGAGCCGTTGATGTTCATCAAACAGCCGCAATCGGCACTCAGCACTTGATGCGCGCCGGATTCCTTCAGCGATCGGGTCTTGTCTGCCACCATCGCTCCAGAAATGTCTGGCATACGGACGCTGAAAGTCCCACCAAAGCCACAGCATTCACTTTCGTGGCTGTGCTCGACCCGTTCGACGTTGCCCAACTGCGCCAATAATTCGCGGCCATGCAGGTGCGTATTCATCTCGCGGCGTGCCGAGCACGAGGTGTGCAGCGCCACTTTCACCGGTTGGCCGCTGTCCTTGAGTTGCACTTTGCAGACAAACAGCAGGAATTCGGCCAGTTCATACGTCCGGGCGGCGAGCGCCTGAACCTGTTTCAACGTCTGCGGCTCATCCTTGAACAAGTCGGCGTAGTGCTCGCGCAACATGCCCGCGCAAGAACCCGACGGCACCACCACCGGAAAATCCCCGGCAAACAGCGCCAGTTGCGAGCGCGCCACGGTCCGGGCTTGCTCGGTGTAACCGGAGGTGTAAGCCGGTTGCCCGCAGCAGCTTTGCCCTTGCGGGTATTCGACGCGAATGCCTTCGCGTTCCAGCAGGTGAATCGCGTCCATCCCGGCTTCGGGGTAGAACAGATCCACCACACATGTCCCGAACAGGTAGACCCGCGACGGTTTTTCGCTGGGGTATTGTCGAGGCTCGGGCAGTGGCGGGGCGACGCGGGTCGCGTTCGGCACGGCGTTGTAAAAAAGCTCGCTCATCAGGCGTCTCCGGGTGGTCCCGGTTATCCGTCCGTTGAGGCTGCTGAATATAAAGCGGCAAGCTTTCAGCAGCCTTACAGACCGGGTGGTGAATAGCTGACGCCGGAATCGTGGTCCGGCGTCGGTTTTTTCGTTGTTGGTTGTAGTCCTTAGTGCACCAGCATGCCGGTCAGCCAGTAGGCCTGGACGTAGGTGATCAGGCCGACGATGGTTGCGAAAAACAGGCTGTGCTTGAGGGTGAAACGGAACAGGTCCGACTCCTTGCCGACCAGCCCGGTCGCGGCGCACGCCACGGCGATCGATTGCGGCGAGATCATCTTGCCGGTGACGCCGCCGCTGGTGTTTGCCGCAACCAGCAACACATCACTGACGCCGATCTGGTGCGCGGTGGTCGCTTGCAACGAACTGAACAGCGCGTTCGACGAGGTATCGGAACCGGTCAGGAACACGCCGAGCCAGCCGAGGAATGGCGAGAAGAACGGGAAAGCTGCGCCGGTGCCGGCCAATACCAGCGCCATGGTCGAGGACATGCCCGAATAGTTGGTGACGAAGGCAAACGCCAGCACCATGCCGATCGACAGAATTGGCCAGCGCAGTTCGTAGAAGGTTTCTTTCAAAGTGGTAAGACCAGTTTTGAAATTGATCTTCAGCACCAGCATCGAGATCAGCGCCGAGAAGAAAATCGCCGTGCCGGTCGCCGAAATCGGATCAAGTTTGAACACCGCCGGCAAGGCGGTTGGTGCGGTGACGATTGGCGCGACTTTGATCACCAGTTGGTCGAGGTGCGGGATGGCAAAGTTGAACACCCAGCTGTACATCGAACCGCCGGCGGCGAACATCGCTTTGAATGGTTTCAACGTCCAGATGGTGACCAGCACGGTGAGAATCAGGAATGGCGACCAGGCTTTGAGGATTTCCATGAAGCTGTAAGGCGACGCCACGGTCGAACGCGGCTGGCCGAATCCGCCGGCGCTGGCAGTCACCACCGAAGCGGAAACGGCACCGGCGATGTGCTGGCCGGCGGCGCGTTTTGGCTGCCAGACTTTCAGGAACAGCGTCAGCGAGATCAGGCTGGCCAGGGCCGAGGTGATGTCCGGCAGTTCCGGGCCGATGAAGTTCGAGGTGAAGTATTGGGTGATCGCAAAACTCAAACCGGCGACCAGGGCAGCCGGCCAGGTTTCGCGAACGCCGCGCAGGCCATCCATCATGAACACCAGCCAGAACGGCACGAACAGCGACAGCAACGGCAGTTGGCGACCGGTCATGGCGCCGATTTTGAATGCGTCGATGCCGGTGACTTGCCCGGCAACGATGATCGGAATGCCCAGCGCGCCGAACGCGACAGGCGCGGTGTTGGCGATCAGGCACAGGCCGGCGGCGTACAACGGATTGAAGCCAAGTCCCACCAGCAGAGCGGCAGTAATCGCTACCGGCGCGCCGAAACCGGCGGCACCTTCAAGGAACGCGCCGAAGCAGAAACCGATCAGCAACACCTGCAAACGCTGGTCGTCGGTGATCGACAGCACCGAGCTGCGGATCACCTCGAACTGGCCGCTCTTGACCGTCAGTTTGTACAGGAACACCGCGGCGACGATGATCCACGCGATCGGCCACAAGCCATACGCGAAGCCATAACCGGCGGCGGCGAACGCCATGTCGACCGGCATCTGGAACGCGAAGATCGCCACGGCGATCGACAGCGCCAGCGTGATGCTGCCGGCGACGTGGCCCTTGAGGCGGAACACGGCCAAGGCCAGAAAGAAAAACACGATGGGAATAACGGCCGCGAGCGCGGACACGCCGAGACTGCCGAGCGGGCTGTAGAGCTGTTGCCAGGTTTGCATATGGGGTGGCCCCTAATTGTTGTTGGTCAGGCACTGTCAGCGTTCTTGGTTAATTGGTAATACCAATTTACAATCGCTGTGGGCTAGGTTAAAAGCCTTGTGGGCGGTGTGTCAATTTGTCGCCCTAAAACTTTTGTCGAATAAGCGGTGCAGAACGCATCTGATCTGTTTTGTCGGATGCCGTCTGGTAGGTGCTGTCATCGCGCCGATAGGCCAGAATAGAGAGCCCGGCGAGCTGCCGGGATCGTGGAGAATTGAGTTATGGGGTTTGATCAAATTCGTCAGCGCCGTTTGTCTGACGATATTGTCGAGCGGCTTGAGGGGATGATTCTCGAGGGCACGCTGAAGTCCGGCGAGCGCTTGCCGGCCGAGCGCGCACTGGCCGAGCAGTTCGGCGTGTCACGCCCGTCGTTGCGCGAAGCGATCCAGAAACTGGCGGCCAAGGGTTTGCTGGTGAGTCGTCAGGGCGGCGGCAATTATGTGGTGGATTCGCTCGGCTCGACCTTCAGCGATCCGCTGCTGC
Organism: Pseudomonas prosekii; assembly: GCF_900105155.1. NCBI lineage: Bacteria > Pseudomonadati > Pseudomonadota > Gammaproteobacteria > Pseudomonadales > Pseudomonadaceae > Pseudomonas > Pseudomonas prosekii. Next base: position 1,894,071 of record NZ_LT629762.1, on the reverse strand, counting down.
ATCTGCTGGAAAGCAACCCCGAAGCGCAGCGCGACCTGTTGGAATTTCGCCATACGCTGGAAGCGTCCTGCGCTTATTACGCGGCGATGCGCGCCACTGATGTCGATCGCGAACGGCTGACCGCTTCATTCAACGAATTGCAGGACTGCTACACGCGTCACGATGAAGTGAGCCGGGTGGAAGAGGGCGCGGCGGACGCGAAATTTCATTTGGCGATCGCTGAGGCGAGCCACAACGCCGTGCTGCTGCATACCATTCGCGGGTTGTTCGATCTGTTGAAGCGCAACGTCGTGACCAACATTGGCGGCATGTACAAGCAGCGCACGGAAACTCGCGACATGCTGATCAGTCAGCACCGGGAGTTGTACCTGGCGATTATCGAGGGGCGGGCGGAGCAGGCGCGAGAAGTGTCCAGCCGCCATATCCTGTATGTGCAGGAAGTGCTGGAAGAAGTGCGGCAGGAAGTACAGCGCGTGGCTCGGGCGGAGCGGCGCAAGGGGATTTAGTCATGATCGCTCCCACGCTCTGCGTGGGAACGACCAGGCAGGGAGATTACTCTTCCTTGCCCTTGTTGCGCACTGCGCGCTGCAGTTCGCGACCGGCATCGCGTTCGCGTTCGGTATCGCGCTTGTCGTATTCCTTCTTGCCCTTGCCCAAAGCAATTTCGCACTTGACCATGTGCTTGCTCCAGTACCAGGACAGGCATACGCAGGCATAACCCTTTTGCTGCACGGCAGTGGCCAGCTTTTCCAGCTCGCGCCGGTTGAGCAGCAGTTTGCGGGTGCGGGTCGGATCAGCGATGACGTGCGTACTCGCGGTCATCAGCGGCGTGATGTGACTGCCAAGCAGCCAGGCTTCGCCATCCTTGAGCAGCACATAACTGTCAACCAGTTGCAGCTTGCTTGCCCGCAGACTTTTTACTTCCCAGCCGGCCAGGACCAGACCAGCCTCGAACTTGTGTTCGATGAAGTAATCGTGTCGCGCCTTTTTATTCTGCGCGATGGTCCCTGTTGGGTGTTTCTTCGTTTTAGCCATAGGGGCGGCATTATAGGGAGTTGCACGCGAGTCGGCTACGGTATCGCTACGTGCTTGAGCAGGTTGATTGAATCCCGGACAATGCGGCCTCTTTTTTGAACGCTTGGACGTGATAACGATGTCGACAGACAAGGTTTCTGTCCACGGCAGTTGGGCTAGCCGCTGGGTCTTCATACTCGCCGCGACCGGTTCGGCCGTGGGCCTGGGTAGCATCTGGAAATTCCCGTACATGGTCGGCGTCTATGGCGGCGGCGCCTTTGTGCTGATGTTTCTGGCGTGCATTGCGCTGATCGGGGTGCCGGTCATGCTGGCCGAAACCCTGATTGGCCGCCGCGCGCGGCAAAGTCCGGCGAATGCTTTGAAAGTGTTGGCGCAAGAGGCCGGGCACTCGGGCAAGTGGTCGTGGGGCGCATTTGCCGGGATGATCACGGCGTTGCTGATCCTGTCTTTCTATAGTGTGGTCGGCGGCTGGTCGCTGGATTACATCATCGACATGGGCCGTGGCGACTTTCAGGGCGTTACGGCGGATCAGGTCGGCGCGTATTTCGGCAATGTGATCGCCGATCCGTGGCGCCTGACACTTTGGCACACGATTTTTATGCTGCTGTCCGCCATTGTCATCGCCAAAGGTGTGGTGGCCGGGCTTGAGCGCAGCCTGCGGATCATGATGCCGCTGCTGTTCGTGATGGTCATTGTGCTGTTGGGTTACAGCATGACCACCGGGCATTTCATGGAAGGCGTGCATTTCATGTTCGACTTCCACCCGGAAAAAGTCCTCGACGGCTTGCTGCCAGCGATGGGCCACGCGTTTTTCTCGCTCAGCGTCGGTGTCGGCTCGATCATGATCTACGGCGCCTATATGCCGAAGAACTCGTCGATCTCGGGCACCGTGGTCGGCGTGGCGATCCTCGATACCTTCGTGTCGCTGGTTGCCGGCCTGGCATTGTTTCCGATTGTGTTCGCCGCCGGTTTGAACCCGAGCGAAGGCCCTGGGCTGATGTTCGTCAGCCTGCCATTTGCCTTCGGGAACGTGGCGTTCGGTCAGGTGATGGGCGTAGTGTTCTTCGTGCTGGTAGCGATTGCAGCGTGGAGTTCGGCGATTTCCCTGCTCGAACCCATGGTCGCGTATCTGGTTGAGCGGACCAAAATCAGCCGCGCCTGGGTGACTTTCTGGCTGGCGTTCACCTGCTGGTTCGTCGGGCTGGGCACGGTGTTTTCCTTCAATATCTGGAAGGAAGCGAAATTTTTCGTGAACGAAGGCGGGATGTTCCATCTCTACCAATGGGGCGCGACCGGCGGCCTGGATTTCTTTGGAGTGATCGATTTCTTCACCTCGCGGATCATGTTGCCACTCGGTGGTTTGTGTTTCGTGGTGTTTGCAGGCTGGGTGATGGGACGGGAAGCGGTACGCGACGAATTGTCGATCCGCAGCCCGATTCTGTTTGCCCTGTCCCTGTTTTTGATGCGCTATGTGGCGCCCATCGGCATTCTCGTAGTGTTTGCCGCCCAGCTGTGGAAGTGACGCTGACATGACGACACATATTCAACGCTCGGCCCTGCTGCCGTATCCGGCGCAAGCCTTGTATGACTTGGTCAACGACGTTGCACGTTACCCGGAATTTCTGCCGTGGTGCTCGGCGGCCGAAGTCCTCGAAAGCTCCCCTGAGCACATGCGCGCCAGCGTGGGCGTGGCCAAGGGTGGCTTGAGTCAGCATTTCGTCACGCGTAATACGTTGGTGCCCGGGCATTCGATCGAGATGAATCTCGAGGAAGGCCCGTTCAATCAGTTGCATGGCGTTTGGGTGTTCAAGCCATTGGGCGAGAAGGCCTGCAAAATCAGCCTCGACCTGTCGTTCGATTACGCCGGGCCGATCGTCCGTGCAACGTTGGGGCCGTTGTTCAATCAGGCTGCCAACACGCTGGTCGACGCCTTTTGTCAGCGTGCCAAGCAAATGCATGGTTGAGTCGGTGATCGAGATTGAGGTGGTGTATGCCGCCGTGGATCGTCAGGCATTGCTCAGTGCTGCCGTGCCTGCGGGCTCGACAGTCCGGGCGGCTTTGCTGGCGTCCGGCATCGGTGCCGAGTTTGCCGAGCTGGACCTGGCGACTTGTCCGGTAGGAATTTTCGGCAAGGTGATCGCCGATGCTGATACGCGGGTGGTTCAGGCCGGTGATCGCATCGAGATTTATCGCCCTTTGCTTGCCGATCCGAAAGAAGTTCGGCGCTTGCGTGCGGCCAAGGCTGCCGAGGCCAAAGCGCGAAATCAGTGAATCGCTGAGCGCCAGACAATAAAAAACCCGGACATGCCGGGTTTTTTATTGCGTCGCAAATTATTGCGGCGTGGTGTCCAGCGGTTCTGGAGTCGGGACTGGAACGGTTTCTACGCCGTCGACGTCCTTCTGAATCTGATCCAGCAACGAACCTGGTTTCACCGGTTTTTCCGGTTCTGGCTTCTCGGTGTTTTCTGCAGGAGCGGTCACGTTAGTGCCGGGTTCCTTGCCGAGAATGGCTTCGTCGCGGCTCACGCCAGGCATGAAATCACCCGACAGGCTGACGAGTTGGTCGTTAGGGTTAAAGATAACGCTTACGCGTTCCTGTTGGCGTTCTCCACCACCCGGTTGCAGGCTATACAGGTAATCCCAGCGATCGGCATGGAACGTGTCGGTCAGCAGAGGGTTGCCCATGATAAACCGTACTTGCCGACGGGTCATTCCCGGGCGTAACTGGTCTATCATGTCCTGCGTGACGACATTGCCCTGCTGGATGTCGATTTTGTAAACCCCGGGGAATGAACAACCGGCGAGTGCGAGCAGTCCCACGAAGGTGAAACTGGTTAGCAAGAGCTTGGTGTTTTGCATCGGTGGGCGACTTCCACTATCTTGGCTGGGACAACGTAAACGCCGATCATACCCGCATTAAGAGAAGCTGCGAAGCAGCATCGCGAGAAAGCTGACCATGGTTGAAAATAGCGAACTACGCAAAGCCGGCCTCAAAGTGACCCTGCCACGGGTCAAAATTCTGCAAATGCTCGATTCTGCCGAGCAGCGCCACATGAGTGCCGAGGATGTCTACAAGGCTCTGATGGAGGCTGGTGAGGACGTCGGTCTGGCCACGGTTTACCGTGTACTGACTCAGTTCGAGGCAGCTGGGCTTGTGGTGCGACACAACTTCGACGGCGGTCACGCAGTCTTCGAACTGGACGACGGCAAGCATCACGACCATATGGTCAACGTCGAAACCAGTGAAGTGATCGAATTCTTCGACGAAGAAATCGAGCGTCTTCAGAAGGCGATCGTCGATAAGTACGGTTTCGAGATGGTGGATCACAATCTCGTACTGTACGTACGCAAGAAAAAGTAAGCATGTCGCGCGAACATGATGTTCGCGAAACGAGCGAAGGCGACCCCAGGGTCGCCTTCGTGCTTTCTACCGTTCTTATATTTCTACCGTTCTTAGATTCCTGCAGCGCTTAGATTTTTGCGGTGATGACCATTTTCTTCGCGTGAGCCAGGGATTCTTTGGTGAGATCGATCCCGCCGAGCATCCGCGCGACTTCTTCGACGCGATCATTCTTGCTCAGCTTCGACACCGCCGTGTGTGTCGCATCGGCACCGCGCACTTTATGCACAAACAGATGCTGGTGACCCTGCGCCGCCACTTGAGGCAAGTGCGTGACCGTCAGCACCTGACCGCGCTCGCCGAGCCGGCGTAGCAACTGGCCGACAATCTCGGCGGTCGGGCCACCGATGCCCACGTCCACTTCGTCGAACACCAGCGTCGGCACGCGCGATGTCTGCGCGGTGATGACCTGGATCGCCAGGCTGATCCGCGATAGCTCACCGCCCGACGCCACTTTCGCCAGCGCTTTCATCGGCTGCCCAGGGTTGGCGCTGACCAGCAGTTCGACTTGCTCAAGCCCGTTAGGCAGCAATTCGTCACTACTATTAGGGCGCAGTTCGATGGTGAAGCGCCCGCCGGGCATGCCCAGACGCTGGATTTCCTGTTCAACGGCGCTGGCCAGAGTGCCCGAGGCCTGATGGCGCAAGTCGCTGAGGTCGCGTGCCTTCTCTTGATAATGGCGGGCGAAAGACGCCAGCTCTTCGCCCAGCCGTTCGATGGATTCGTCGTTGGCATTCAGCGTTTCAATTTCATCCAGCAGCTTTTGCTGCATCTCCGCGACTTCGGTCGGCTGGATCCGGTGTTTGCGCGCCAAGGTGTAGATCGCATCGAGGCGTTCTTCCAGATATTGCAGACGCGCCGGGTCGGCGTCGAAGTTATCAAGGAAGCGGTTCAGTTCGCCGACGGCTTCCTCGACCTGAATCTGCGCACTGGTCAGCAAACTGCTGGCTTCGCCCAAGGCGCCAACCGAATTGTTGACGCTCGACAAGCGATTGAGGCTGGCGGTCAGTGCATTCAAGACATTGCCGGAATCACTCTCGCTGCATTGCTCGACCACTTGTCGGCAGATGCCCAGCAGGGTTTCGGCGTTGGTCAGGTTTTTGTGTTCCTGCTCCAATTGCTCCAGCTCGTTTTCGCCGAGGCCGAGGTTTTCCAGCTCTTCGAGTTGATAGCTGAGCAATTGATGGCGGGCGCGTTGCTCGTCGCCGGAGTTGGACAGGCGATCCAGCTCCTGGCGGGTCTGGCGCCAGCGCTGCGCGGCCAATTGCACTTGGCGGGCGAGGTCGGTGGCACCGGCATATTCGTCGAGCAAGCGGCGGTGGGTATCGGTTTTGAGCAGGGATTGGTGTTCGTGCTGGCTGTGGATGTCGATTACCAGCTCACCCAAAGCCTTGAGATCGCCGAGCGGGCAGGGCGTGCCGTTGATGTAGCCGCGCGAACGCCCTTCGGCCGTAATCACCCGGCGCAGAATGCACGGGCCGTCGCTTTCGAGGTCGCGTTCGGCCAGCCAGGCGCTGGCCTCGGGAATGTCGATCAGGTCGAAGGTCGCGAGAATATCGGCCTTGTCGGCGCCGGGGCGAACCACGCCGCTGTCGGCGCGATCGCCGAGGGTCAGGCCCAGGGCGTCGAGCATGATCGACTTGCCGGCGCCGGTTTCCCCTGTGATCACGCTCATCCCGCGATCGAGTTCGAGATCGAGATGTTCGACGATGGCGTAGTTGTGTACAGACAGGTGAACCAGCATAAAGGCCGCTCCCAGGCTTTAGGTCTGGTTATTTATACAGTGTTTTATTCGGAGCTGACAATGGCCGCGCTTAGCTCGATTTGCTTGATCCGACGAAATCGTTAGCACGCTTGGGAATGACAATGCTGTGCTTTTTTGTAGGGTTAAACCTTGCGCGCCCCTTGAAGCACGATTTTGCGGCCCCATATAGCTGGACAGAAGCGCGAGTTGAGCTCGCGGACGATATTGAAAGGAGAAATTCTATGGCTGACGAACAGACAGTGGATCCGCAAAATCTCGACGCCGATCAGGCTGCCCAAGGTTCGGGCGATGAGCTGGCGACCCGTGTACAAGTGCTCGAGGAGCAATTGGCTGGCGCTCAGGATCAGGCTTTGCGTGTAGCAGCTGATCTGCAGAACGTCCGCCGTCGCGCCGAGCAGGATGTCGAAAAGGCGCACAAATTCGCGCTGGAAAAATTTGCCGGCGACTTGCTGCCGATCATCGACAGCCTGGAGCGTGGTCTGGAGTTGTCCAACCCGGACGATGAAAGCATCCGCCCGATGCGCGAAGGCATTGAGCTGACCCTGAAAATGTTCCAGGACACCCTGAAGCGTTATCAGTTGGAAGCGATCGATCCGCATGGCGAACCGTTCAACGCCGTTCATCATCAGGCGATGGCCATGCAGGAAAGCGCCGATGTCGAGCCGAACAGCGTGCTCAAGGTGTTCCAGAAGGGCTACCAACTGAACGGTCGCTTGCTGCGCCCGGCGATGGTTGTGGTCAGCAAGGCGCCTGCGCCAGTTTCGCCTTCTATTGATGAGCAGGCTTGAAATTAGCCGCAAGGCCCCCATTTAGAAGTCAAGCGTTTAAGTGCTACCGCAGTCAGCCACCACTGCTGCGGCAACCAAATCCAAAAGTTTCGGGAGAGTTAACATGGGCAAAATTATCGGTATCGACCTGGGGACTACCAACTCCTGCGTCTCCGTGCTGGAAAACGGCGTAGCCAAAGTAATCGAAAACGCTGAAGGCGCGCGTACTACGCCGTCGATCATCGCTTATGCCAACGATGGCGAAATCCTCGTTGGCCAGTCGGCCAAGCGTCAGGCTGTGACCAATCCGCATAACACCCTGTACGCGGTGAAGCGTCTGATCGGTCGTAAGTTCGACGAAGAAGTCGTGCAGAAAGACATCAAGATGGTCCCGTACAAAATCGCCAAGGCTGACAACGGCGACGCATGGGTTGAAGTGAACGGCCAGAAAATGTCGCCGCCACAGATCTCGGCTGAAATTCTGAAGAAAATGAAGAAGACCGCCGAAGACTACCTCGGCGAGCCAGTGACCGAAGCGGTGATCACCGTTCCGGCTTACTTCAACGACAGCCAGCGTCAGGCGACCAAAGACGCCGGCCGTATCGCGGGCCTGGACGTTAAACGCATCATCAACGAACCAACCGCAGCTGCTCTGGCTTACGGTATGGACAAGGCGAAGGGCGATCACACCGTGATCGTTTACGACTTGGGCGGCGGTACTTTCGACGTTTCCGTGATCGAAATCGCTGAAGTCGATGGCGAGCACCAGTTCGAAGTATTGGCCACCAACGGTGACACGTTCCTGGGCGGTGAAGACTTCGACATTCGTCTGATCGACTACCTCGTTGACGAATTCAAGAAAGAAAGCGGCATGAACCTCAAAGGTGACCCGCTGGCGATGCAGCGCCTGAAAGAAGCCGCTGAAAAAGCCAAGATCGAACTGTCTTCGAGCAATTCGACCGACGTTAACCTGCCGTACATCACTGCAGACGCGACCGGTCCTAAGCACTTGAACGTGAAAATCTCCCGCGCCAAGCTCGAAGCGCTGGTAGAAGACCTGGTTCAACGCACTATCGAACCTTGCCGCATCGCTCTGAAAGACTCCGGTATTGACGTTGGCGCCATCAACGACGTGATCCTGGTAGGCGGTCAGACCCGTATGCCACTGGTTCAGAAGCTGGTTACCGAGTTCTTCGGTAAAGAAGCGCGTAAAGACGTGAACCCGGACGAAGCCGTTGCCATGGGTGCTGCTATCCAGGGCGCAGTATTGGCCGGCGACGTTAAAGACGTTCTGCTGCTGGACGTTAGCCCGCTGACCCTGGGTATCGAAACCATGGGCGGCGTGATGACCGCGCTGATCGAGAAAAACACCACGATTCCTACCAAGAAATCGCAAGTGTTCTCGACTGCCGACGACAACCAGGGCGCTGTGACCATTCACGTGCTGCAAGGTGAGCGTAAGCAAGCGGCTCAGAACAAGTCTTTGGGCAAGTTCGACCTGGCCGAGATTCCACCAGCACCACGTGGCGTGCCACAAATTGAAGTGACCTTCGACATCGACGCCAACGGCATTCTGCACGTAGGCGCCAAAGACAAGGCCACCGGCAAGACCCAGTCGATCGTGATCAAGGCCAACTCCGGTCTGTCCGAGGAAGAGATTCAGCAGATGATTCGCGATGCTGAAACCAACGCCGACGAAGACCGCAAGTTCGAAGAACTGGCCGCTGCCCGTAACCAGGGTGATGCACTGGTTCACTCGACGCGCAAAATGGTCTCGGACGCTGGTGACAAGGTCAGCGCTGAAGAGAAGACTGCAATCGAAGCTGCTGTTGTTGCTCTGGAAGCCGCCGTCAAAGGTGACGACAAAGCTGCAATCGACGCCAAGGTTGAAGAGCTGTCGAAAGTCTCCGCGCCAGTCGCTCAGAAAATGTACGCCGAGCAGGCTCAGCCAGCTGAAGGCGCTGCACCGCAGGGCGAATCGGCTGAGAAGGCTGACGACGTTGTCGACGCTGAGTTCGAAGAAGTAAAAGACCAGAAGTAAGTTGTTGGTCGCCCGGTTGACTGCCTTCTGGCGGTGACTGGTAGGATGTCGCCGCGCGGGAGCTTGCTCCCGCGTTGGCGTGTCTGGAGTTAGCGAATTTTTACAGCATGCGACAGCGCTCGCGTGTTGGCGGTATGGCCGAAGATGCTCCTGCTTTTCGCGCCGCAAGTACCGCATCGAATCAAAGACCAGGATCGTTGAATTGACGTGAGTTGGGTCCGGGCCTGTATTGGGGCTCAACGAGTTTGGCAGAGCTCAGGAGGGGTTTGCCGAACGTCCTTAAGAGTGCAAAGACTTATGGCAAAGCGTGACTATTACGAAGTATTGGGTGTTGAGCGTGGCTCAAGCGAAGCAGACCTGAAGAAGGCCTACCGCCGCCTGGCGATGAAGCATCACCCGGACCGTAATCCCGATGACAAAGCGTCGGAAGAGATGTTCAAAGAGGCCAACGAGGCCTACGAAGTGCTGTCCGATTCCAGCAAGCGCGCGGCATACGACCAGTACGGTCATGCCGGTGTCGACCCGAGCATGGGCGGCGGTGCCGGTTTTGGCGGTCAGAACTTCTCCGACATCTTTGGTGATGTCTTCAGTGATTTCTTCGGTGGTGGTCGCGGCGGTTCCCGTGGCGGTGCCCAGCGCGGCAGCGACTTGCGCTACACGCTGGAGCTGAATCTGGAAGAAGCGGTGCGCGGCACGTCGGTGAATATCCGTGTTCCGACGCTGGTCAACTGCAAGCCGTGCGACGGTTCGGGCGCCAAGAAAGGCTCCGCGCCGATCACCTGCCCGACCTGCGGCGGTATCGGCCAGGTCCGCATGCAGCAAGGTTTCTTCTCGGTGCAGCAGACCTGCCCGCGCTGCCATGGCCAAGGCAAGATCATTTCCGACCCGTGCGATTCCTGCCACGGCGAAGGTCGTGTCGAAGAGTACAAAACCCTTTCCGTGAAAGTCCCGGCCGGTGTTGATACCGGTGACCGCATTCGTCTGTCCGGCGAAGGCGAGGCGGGCGCTCAGGGTGGGCCGACTGGCGATCTGTACGTGGTGATCAATGTGCGCGAGCACGCGATCTTCCAGCGCGACGGCAAGCATTTGTTCTGTGAAGTGCCGATCAGCTTCGTCGATGCGGCGTTGGGCGGCGAGCTGGAGATTCCGACCCTTGATGGTCGAGTCAAACTGAAAATCCCGGAAGGGACGCAGACCGGCAAGCAGTTCCGTGTTCGCGGCAAAGGCGTTGCGCCGGTGCGTGGCGGCGGTGCTGGTGACTTGATGTGTCGTGTGGCGGTGGAAACTCCAGTCAACCTGGGTCGTCGTCAGCGCGAATTGCTCGAGGAGTTCCGCAGTTCGCTGGCGGACGACAACAGCCATTCGCCGAAAACCACCGGTTGGTTCGAAGGCGTGAAGCGCTTCTTCGGCGACTTGTAAGGAGTGAGCATGCGACGTATTGCGGTGATGGGCGCTGCCGGGCGCATGGGCAAGATCCTCGTTGAAGCGGTGCAGCAACGCGCGCCGCTGACCGGTCTGACGGCGGCCATCGTGCGTCCCGGCAGCACGCTGATTGGCGTCGATGCCGGTGAGCTGGCTTCGTTGGGCCGGATTGGCGTGCCGCTGTGCGGGCATGTCGAAGCCGTGGCTGAAGAGTTCGATGTGTTGATCGACTTCACGCTGCCGGAAGTGATGCTGAAAAACCTGGCGTTCTGTCGTAAGGCGGGCAAAGCCATGGTCATCGGCACCACCGGGCTGGACGCTGCGCAGAAGCAAGTGCTGGCCGAGGCTGGCAAGGATATTCCGATCGTGTTCGCGGCCAACTTCAGCGTTGGGGTAAACCTCTCGCTCAAGCTGCTCGACATGGCGGCCCGGGTCTTGGGTGATGAGGCGGATATCGAAATCATCGAGGCGCATCATCGGCACAAGATCGACGCGCCATCCGGCACGGCGCTGCGCATGGGAGAGGTGATCGCCAGTGCGCTGGATCGTGATCTGCAGAAGGTTGCGGTTTACGGGCGCGAAGGTCATACCGGCGCTCGCGAGCGTGAAACCATCGGCTTCGCAACCGTTCGCGGTGGTGATGTGGTGGGTGATCACACCGTGCTGTTCGCCTGCGAAGGTGAGCGACTTGAAATCACGCATAAAGCGTCCAGCCGCATGACATTCGCCAAGGGTGCTGTGCGTGCAGCGCTGTGGCTGGATGGTCGGGCGCCAGGCCTTTATGACATGCAAGACGTGCTCGACCTGCGTTAAGATGCGCCCGAAATCGGGTTCAAGCCCAGCGTTTGAACCCGGTTTTACTCCGCCACGCGACGCCCTGTCGCATTCTCCGGCCTTTAAGGCTCATTGGCGGTAGACCAAAAAAGCCTTTTTCTGTAAGCTACAGCTTTAGTGTGTCCACTAAAAGCGCGCAGAATTATTCGGTGAAGAAGCGGGGTGACGTGTCCATACGTCACTCCGCTTTTTTACAACCTGCGATCGCCCTTTCAGGCTTTATTTACGGGAGGTCTTCTTGACTAAGCCAGCCATACTCGCCCTTGCTGATGGCAGCATTTTTCGCGGCGAAGCCATTGGAGCCGACGGTCAGACCGTTGGAGAGGTGGTGTTCAACACCGCCATGACCGGCTATCAGGAAATCCTTACCGATCCTTCCTACGCCCAACAGATCGTTACCCTGACTTATCCGCACATCGGCAACACCGGCACCACGCCGGAAGATGCCGAGTCCGACCGCGTCTGGTCCGCTGGCCTGGTCATCCGTGACCTGCCGCTGGTTGCGAGTAACTGGCGTAACACGATGTCCCTGTCCGATTACCTGAAAGCCAACAACGTTGTGGCAATCGCCGGTATCGACACCCGTCGCCTGACACGCATCCTGCGTGAGAAAGGCGCGCAGAACGGCTGCATCATGGCCGGCGACAACATCTCCGAAGAAGCCGCGATCGCCGCAGCCCAAGGCTTCCCTGGCCTGAAAGGCATGGACCTGGCGAAAGTCGTCAGCACCAAAGAAAAGTACGAATGGCGCTCGACTGTCTGGGGCCTGAAAACCGACAGCCACGCGACCATCGACGCCTCCGAGCTGCCGTACCACGTGGTTGCCTACGACTACGGCGTCAAGCTGAACATCCTGCGCATGCTGGTCGAACGCGGTTGCCGCGTGACCGTGGTGCCGGCGCAGACGCCAGCCGCTGATGTGCTGGCGATGCAACCGGACGGCGTGTTCCTGTCCAACGGCCCGGGTGACCCGGAGCCTTGCGACTACGCGATCCAGGCGATCAAGGACGTGCTCGAAACCGAAATTCCGGTGTTCGGCATCTGCCTCGGTCACCAATTGCTGGCCCTCGCCGCTGGCGCCAAGACCCTGAAAATGGGCCACGGCCACCACGGCGCGAACCACCCGGTCCAGGATCTGGACAGCGGTGTGGTGATGATCACCAGCCAGAACCACGGTTTTGCGGTAGACGAAACGTCTCTGCCGGGCAACGTCCGCGCGATCCACAAATCGCTGTTCGACGGCACCCTGCAAGGCATCGAACTGACCGACAAGAGCGCCTTCAGCTTCCAGGGTCACCCTGAAGCCAGCCCTGGCCCGAACGACGTAGCGCCTCTGTTCGATCGCTTCATCAATGAAATGGCCAAGCGACGTTAATCGCCAGCACTGATGCAGCACAGCTTGAGGGTGGTCCCGACATCGGCGGCCCCCTCAAGGCTTCACAGATTGAACAAGACGGCTTGCCGACTGACCTGCGGATTTGAGTGACAAACCCATGCCAAAACGTACAGACATAAAAAGCATTTTGATTCTCGGCGCTGGCCCGATCGTGATCGGCCAGGCCTGCGAATTCGACTACTCCGGCGCCCAGGCCTGCAAAGCCCTGCGCGAGGAGGGTTACCGCGTCATCCTGGTGAACTCCAACCCAGCGACCATCATGACCGACCCGGACATGGCCGACGCGACCTACATCGAGCCGATCAAATGGCAGACCGTTGCCAAGATCATCGAGAAAGAGCGTCCGGACGCGCTGCTGCCGACCATGGGTGGCCAGACCGCGCTGAACTGCGCACTGGATCTGGAGCGCGAAGGCGTTCTGGAGAAGTTCGGCGTAGAGATGATCGGCGCCAATGCCGACACCATCGACAAGGCTGAAGACCGTTCGCGCTTCGACAAGGCAATGAAGTCGATCGGCCTCGATTGCCCGCGTTCCGGCATCGCTCACACCATGGAAGAGGCCAACGCGGTACTCGAGAAGCTGGGCTTCCCGTGCATCATCCGTCCGTCCTTCACCATGGGCGGCACCGGCGGCGGTATCGCTTACAACCGCGAAGAGTTCGAAGAAATCTGCGCCCGTGGTCTCGACCTGTCGCCGACCAAAGAGCTGCTGATCGACGAATCCCTGATCGGCTGGAAAGAATACGAGATGGAGGTTGTCCGCGATAAGAAGGACAACTGCATCATCGTCTGCTCCATCGAAAACTTTGACCCGATGGGCGTGCACACCGGTGACTCGATCACTGTGGCGCCAGCACAGACCCTGACGGACAAGGAATACCAGATCATGCGTAACGCCTCGTTGGCGGTATTGCGTGAAATCGGCGTGGAAACCGGCGGCTCCAACGTCCAGTTCGGCATCTGCCCGGACACTGGTCGCATGGTCGTCATCGAGATGAACCCGCGTGTTTCCCGCTCTTCGGCGCTGGCCTCGAAAGCCACTGGTTTCCCGATTGCGCGTATCGCTGCCAAATTGGCGATCGGCTACACGCTGGACGAATTGCAGAACGAAATCACCGGCGGCGCTATGCCGGCGTCTTTCGAGCCGTCGATCGACTACGTCGTCACCAAGCTGCCACGCTTCGCCTTCGAGAAATTCCCGAAAGCCGATGCACGCCTGACCACGCAAATGAAGTCGGTCGGTGAAGTCATGGCCATCGGCCGGACTTTCCAGGAATCCCTGCAGAAAGCCCTGCGCGGCCTGGAAGTGGGCGTTTGCGGTCTGGACGAGAAGCTCGACCTGAGCAACCCGGAAAGCATGAGCGTGCTTAAGCGCGAACTCACTGTGCCGGGCGCCGAGCGTATCTGGTACGTGGCTGACGCCTTCCGCGCCGGCCTGTCGGTCGAAGACATCTTCGGCATGAACATGATCGATCCGTGGTTCCTGGTGCAGATCGAAGATCTGATCAAGGAAGAAGAGAAGGTCAAGACCCTAGGTCTGGCCAGCATCGACCGCGACATGATGTTCAAGCTCAAGCGCAAGGGCTTCTCCGACATGCGTCTGGCCAAGCTGCTGGGTGTGACCGAGAAAAACCTGCGTCGCCACCGTCACAAGCTGGAAATCTTCCCGGTCTACAAGCGCGTTGACACCTGCGCGGCCGAGTTCGCCACCGACACCGCCTACATGTACTCGACTTACGAGGAAGAGTGCGAAGCTGCGCCGTCGGGCCGCGACAAGATCATCATCCTCGGCGGCGGTCCAAACCGTATCGGCCAAGGCATCGAGTTCGACTACTGCTGCGTTCACGCGGCACTGGCGCTGCGCGAAGACGGGTACGAGACCATCATGGTCAACTGCAACCCGGAAACCGTTTCGACCGATTACGACACCTCTGATCGCCTGTACTTCGAACCAGTGACCCTGGAAGACGTGCTGGAAATCTGCCGCGTCGAGAAGCCAAAAGGCGTGATCGTCCAGTACGGCGGCCAGACCCCGCTGAAACTGGCTCGCGCTCTGGAAGAGGCCGGCGTGCCAATCATCGGCACCAGCCCTGATGCGATCGACCGTGCCGAAGACCGCGAGCGCTTCCAGCAAATGGTTGAGCGCCTGAACCTGCGTCAGCCGCCTAACGCCACCGTGCGCAGCGAAGACGAAGCGATTCGTGCTGCTGCCAAGATCGGTTACCCGCTGGTGGTTCGTCCGTCCTACGTACTGGGCGGCCGTGCGATGGAAATCGTTTACGAAGAAGAAGAGCTGAAGCGCTACCTGCGTGACGCGGTGAAAGTGTCCAACGACAGCCCGGTGCTGCTCGACCACTTCCTCAACTGCGCCATCGAAATGGACGTGGATGCGGTTTGCGACGGCACTGATGTGGTGATCGGCGCAATCATGCAGCACATCGAGCAGGCCGGCGTTCACTCCGGTGACTCCGCGTGCTCCCTGCCGCCGTACTCGCTGCCTGGGCATATCCAGGACGAGATGCGCGAGCAGGTGAAGAAAATGGCTCTGGAACTGGGCGTTGTCGGCCTGATGAACGTGCAGTTGGCGCTGCAGGGCGAAGACATCTACGTCATCGAAGTCAACCCGCGCGCTTCCCGGACCGTACCGTTCGTGTCCAAGTGCATCGGGGTTTCCCTGGCAATGATCGCGGCACGCGTAATGGCCGGTAAGACTCTGAAAGAAATCGGCTTCACCGAGGAAATCATCCCGAACTTCTACAGCGTGAAAGAGGCGGTGTTCCCGTTCGCCAAATTCCCTGGCGTGGACCCGATCCTCGGCCCAGAGATGAAGTCCACCGGTGAAGTGATGGGCGTCGGCGACACCTTCGGCGAAGCGTTCGCCAAGGCGCAGATGGGCGCCAGCGAAGTGCTGCCGACCGGCGGCACCGCATTCATCAGCGTACGCGACGACGACAAGCCACTGGTTGCAGGTGTGGCGCGTGATCTGATCAACTTGGGCTTCGAAGTGGTCGCGACTGCCGGCACTGCCAAGCTGATCGAAGCCGCAGGCCTGAAAGTGCGCCGCGTGAACAAGGTGACCGAGGGTCGTCCGCACGTGGTCGACATGATCAAGAATGACGAAGTCACGCTGATCATCAACACCACCGAAGGTCGTCAGTCGATCGCTGATTCCTACTCCATTCGTCGTAACGCCTTGCAGCACAAGATTTACTGCACCACTACCATTGCTGCTGGCGAAGCCATCTGCGAAGCGTTGAAGTTCGGTCCCGAGAAGACTGTGCGCCGCTTGCAGGACCTACACGCAGGATTGAAGGCATGATCAAGTACCCAATGACTGTCCAGGGCGCGAAAGCCCTGGAAGAAGAACACACGCACCTGACCAAGGTTGTCCGTCCCAGGCTCAGCCAGGACATCGGCACGGCTCGCGAGTTGGGCGACTTGAAGGAAAACGCCGAGTATCACGCTGCCCGCGAGCAGCAGGGTATGGTCGAGGCGCGGATTCGTGACATCGAAGGCCGGATTCAGAATCAGGTCATCATTGATGTCACGACCATTCCTCACACCGGCAAAGTGATTTTCGGCACCACCGTTGAAATCGCCAACGTCGAGACAGACGAGCGCGTGACTTACCACATCGTCGGTGAAGACGAGGCTGACTTCAAAAAGGGCAAGATTTCGGTGGGTTCGCCACTGGCTCGCGCCCTGATCGCCAAGGAAGAAGGTGATGTGGTCGCGGTGAAAACGCCGGGTGGCGTTATCGAGTACGAGATTGTCGAAGTCCGCCACATCTGAAAACAGGCGCCCGCTCCGTGCGGGCGCCATGCTTTGGCAGCTGGCCCAGATGTTGTGGGTTGGTGGCCTGTGGCTGCTGTACCTCGGTCTGCTGCCGGTGCTGGGCAAAATTGGCCTGGCACCGCTGCTGATCGATGAAATTCGAGGCGCGCTGGATGCGCTGATGGTGGGTTTCGCCACAGCGTGTGTGATATTTCAGGCTTTGGTGCTGATTCAGGCCGAGGGCCTTGTCAGTCTATGGCGGGATATTCGCGGGCAACTGCTGCTGATGGCGCTTTATGCGTGTGCGATGTTTTGTATCGTGCGCCTGAACTGGCCGGATGCGGTGCGCTGGGAAGCGTTCAGTTTTCTGGTGCTGGGTTTTTCCGGGCTAGTGCTGGTGTTGCAACCAGTGCCTGGATGGAGCGGCAGGGTGCGCGAAGCACACCCTTGACCCTTGCCATCACTTGAAGCGATGGACGTTCGACAGTTGCTTGTTGACGCTGAAGTTCTTGCGGTAAATCAGTGCCATCTTGCCGATGACCTGAACCAGGTCCGCTTTGCCGACCTTGCACAGTTCTGCAATGTTCGCCAGGCGCGACTCGCGATCGAGAATGTTGAGCTTGATTTTAATCAGCTCGTGATCCGCCAATGCGCGTTCAAGTTCGGCTAACACACCTTCAGTCAAACCGTTGTCGGCCACAGTCAAAACTGGTTTCAGATGGTGGCCAATGGATTTGTACTGTTTCTTCTGCTCTTGAGTGAGCGGCATAATCTGACCCCTGCGTCTGATCTTGTAAAAAGCGGCGGCCAGTTTACCCGAGCGAGTCCGGGACCGCCCAGTTAATCACGACCCGTTTTATTTTCGAGGTGGCCCGTGGCCCGTTCCAAGACAAGCCTTAAATGGCTGCAAAGACATGTCAATGATCCCTATGTGAAGCAGGCGCAGAAGGATGGTTATCGCTCGCGTGCGAGTTACAAGCTTCTGGAGGTCCAGGAGAAATACAAACTGATCCGTCCGGGTATGAGCGTTGTCGATCTGGGAGCGGCGCCCGGCGGCTGGTCGCAGGTCACAAGTCGACTGATCGGTGGTCAGGGGCGTCTGATCGCCTCGGACATCCTGGAAATGGACAGCATTCCGGACGTGACTTTCATCCAAGGTGATTTCACCCAGGACGAAGTGCTCGCGCAGATCCTGGAAGCCGTGGGTAATTCGCAGGTGGACCTTGTGATTTCCGATATGGCCCCCAATATGAGTGGTACGCCTGAAGTAGATATGCCAAAAGCCATGTTTCTATGTGAACTGGCGCTTGATCTGGCGACTCGGATACTCAAGACGGGTGGCAATTTCGTGATCAAGGTGTTTCAGGGCGAAGGGTTTGATGCTTATGTGAAGGACGCTCGTCGGAAATTCGACAAGGTCCAGATGATCAAGCCGGACTCTTCCCGTGGCAGTTCCCGCGAGCAATACATGCTGGCTTGGGGCTACCGCGGCAGCAGTGAGTAAGTCGAGGTTTATGAGCAGGTCGATAGGTTTTTCATATTTCGTCCTGCGGGCAATAGCGAATATTGTGTAGAAAGTGTTTCACAAAGGGTTACAGACGGCGCCTGCCAGAGCCGTTCGTAATGTAGTAAGTTAGGCCGGTGAATATCATGCGAAGCGCGCGCCAGTAGCGGAGCTTGCTTCAGAGGGTAGTTAATTGAACGATATGGCAAAGAATCTGATCCTGTGGTTGATCATCGCGGCAGTCCTCGTGACTGTGATGAACAACTTCTCCAGCCCTAACGAGCCGCAGACCCTCAACTATTCCGACTTCATCCAGCAGGTCAAGGATGGCAAGGTCGAGCGCGTAGCGGTTGATGGCTATGTAATTACCGGCAAGCGCAATGATGGCGACAGCTTCAAGACCATTCGTCCGGCAATCCAGGACAATGGCCTGATCGGCGACCTCGTGGACAACCACGTTGTAGTCGAAGGCAAGCAGCCAGAACAGCAAAGCATCTGGACTCAACTCCTGGTCGCAAGCTTCCCGATCCTGGTGATCATCGCCGTCTTCATGTTCTTCATGCGGCAGATGCAGGGCGGTGCCGGTGGCAAGGGCGGGCCGATGA
Organism: Pseudomonas prosekii; assembly: GCF_900105155.1. Classification (NCBI taxonomy): domain Bacteria; kingdom Pseudomonadati; phylum Pseudomonadota; class Gammaproteobacteria; order Pseudomonadales; family Pseudomonadaceae; genus Pseudomonas; species Pseudomonas prosekii. The sequence goes on along the minus strand of NZ_LT629762.1, from coordinate 1,875,528 downwards.
GCTTCGGCAAGAGCAAGGCGCGCCTGCTCTCCGAAGATCAGGTAAAAACTACTTTGGGTGACGTCGCCGGTTGCGACGAAGCCAAAGAAGAAGTTGGCGAACTGGTCGAGTTCCTGCGCGATCCGGGCAAGTTCCAGCGTCTGGGTGGCCGCATTCCTCGCGGTGTGCTGATGGTTGGTCCTCCGGGTACCGGTAAAACCTTGCTCGCCAAGGCAATTGCCGGCGAAGCGAAAGTGCCGTTCTTCACCATCTCCGGTTCTGATTTCGTTGAAATGTTCGTCGGTGTCGGCGCGAGCCGCGTCCGCGACATGTTCGAGCAAGCCAAAAAGCACGCACCTTGCATCATCTTCATCGATGAAATCGACGCTGTCGGCCGTCATCGTGGCGCTGGCATGGGCGGCGGTCACGATGAGCGTGAGCAGACTCTCAACCAGTTGCTGGTGGAGATGGACGGCTTCGAAATGAATGACGGCATCATCGTCATCGCTGCAACCAACCGTCCGGACGTGCTCGACCCAGCCTTGCTGCGTCCAGGCCGTTTCGACCGTCAGGTTGTCGTGGGGCTGCCTGACATTCGTGGTCGCGAGCAGATCCTCAAGGTTCACATGCGTAAAGTGCCAATGGGTGACGACGTTGCTCCGGCCGTGATCGCTCGTGGTACTCCGGGCTTCTCCGGTGCTGACCTGGCCAACCTGGTCAACGAAGCGTCGTTGTTTGCTGCCCGTACCGGCAAGCGCATCGTTGAAATGAAAGAGTTCGAACTGGCCAAAGACAAGATCATGATGGGCGCCGAGCGCAAATCGATGGTCATGTCCGAGAAAGAAAAGCAGAACACTGCTTACCACGAGGCTGGCCACGCCATTGTTGGTCGTGTCGTGCCTGAGCATGATCCGGTCTACAAGGTGTCGATCATCCCGCGCGGTCGTGCGCTGGGTGTGACCATGTTCCTCCCGGAAGAAGATCGCTACAGCCTGTCCAAGCGCGCACTGATCAGCCAGATCTGCTCGTTGTACGGTGGCCGTATCGCTGAAGAAATGACCTTGGGCTTTGATGGTGTCACCACGGGTGCATCGAACGACATCATGCGTGCCAGCCAGATTGCACGGAACATGGTGACCAAGTGGGGCCTGTCGGAAAAACTCGGTCCGTTGATGTATGCCGAAGAAGAGGGTGAAGTATTCCTTGGTCGCGGCGGCGGTGGTCAGAGTGCAAGCTTCTCCGGTGAGACAGCCAAGCTGATCGACTCCGAAGTGCGCAGCATCATTGACCAGTGCTACGGCACGGCCAAACAGATCCTTACGGACAACCGCGACAAGCTCGACGCCATGGCCGACGCGCTGATGAAGTACGAGACGATCGATGCTGATCAGATCGACGACATCATGGCCGGTCGCACGCCGCGCGAGCCGCGTGATTGGTCGGGTGGCGGTGCTGGTCCTACCGGAACGACTCCGGTCGCGCCGGAACCACGTCCGGAAACACCTATCGGCGGCCCAGCTGCTGACGTTTAAGGCTTGAAATGACTTCTGTTCAGTCCCTGACCCGGTTGCCTTGCGGCAACCGGGTTCTTGATTTGGCCCATACGCATGTCATGGGCATTCTCAACGTCACCCCTGATTCCTTTTCCGATGGCGGTCGTTACAGCCAGCTCGATGCTGCGCTGCGGCACGCCGAGGCCATGGTGATGGCCGGTGCGACGCTGATTGATGTCGGTGGCGAATCGACCCGGCCAGGCGCCCGAGCGGTTTCCCCGCTCGAGGAGCTTGAGCGCGTAGCGCCGATCGTCGAACGGATCAATCGTGAGCTGGACGTGATCATCTCGGTTGATACTTCCACGCCGGCAGTCATGCGCGAAACCGCACGACTGGGGGCGGGCTTGATCAATGATGTGCGCTCGTTGCGGCGCGACGGTGCCCTGGATGCAGCGGCGGCCACTGGGCTGCCGGTGTGTCTGATGCATATGCTCGGCGAGCCGGGCGACATGCAGGACAATCCTCATTATCACGACGTGACCAAAGAGGTCGGCGATTTCCTCGCCGAGCGCATGGCGCAGTGCGCTTCGGTGGGAATTCCTGCTGAGCGGATCATCCTCGATCCGGGGTTTGGCTTCGCAAAAAACCTGCAACACAATCTAAGCTTGTTCAAACATATGGAAGCCCTGCATGCCTTGGGGCGGCCCCTGTTGGTCGGGGTTTCGCGAAAGAGCATGATAGGTCTGGCGTTGAATCGCCCGGTTGGGGAGCGTCTTTTTGGCGGCTTGGCACTCGCCGCGCTGGCTTCGGCCAAGGGTGCGCGTATATTGCGCGTCCATGATGTCGCCGAAACCGTCGATGTAGTGCGGATGATCGCCGCAGTGGAATCAGCCGAATAAGAATGATGGAGCACTTATGACTAAGAAATATTTTGGTACCGACGGCATTCGTGGTCGGGTCGGCGAGTATCCGATCACCCCGGACTTCATGCTCAAGCTTGGCTGGGCCGCCGGTATGGCGTTCCGCAAGATGGGGGCGTGCAAGGTTCTGGTAGGCAAGGACACGCGCATCTCCGGGTACATGTTTGAATCGGCGCTGGAGGCCGGGCTGACGTCGGCCGGTGCCGATGTGATGCTGCTGGGCCCGATGCCGACCCCGGCGATCGCTTACCTGACCCGGACTTTTCATGCCGAAGCCGGCATCGTGATCAGTGCCTCGCACAATCCGCACGATGACAACGGCATCAAGTTTTTCTCCGGGAAGGGCACCAAGCTTCCTGATGAAGTCGAGCTGATGATCGAAGAGCTGCTCGACACCCCGATGACCGTGGTCGAGTCGAGCAAGATCGGCAAGGTATCGCGGATCAACGACGCGTCGGGTCGTTACATTGAATTCTGCAAAAGCAGCGTACCGACCGGCACCAATTTCGCCGGTCTGAAAATCGTCATCGACTGCGCCCACGGTGCCACCTACAAAGTGGCACCTAGCGTGTTCCGTGAGTTGGGCGCCGAGGTGGTTGTGCTCTCGGCTCAGCCGAATGGCCTGAACATCAACGACAACTGCGGCTCGACCCACATGGGTCAGCTGCAAGCGGCGGTGTTGGCCGAGCACGCTGACCTGGGTATTGCCTTCGACGGTGATGGCGATCGGGTGCTGATGGTTGATCACACTGGCGCTATCGTCGATGGTGACGAGCTGCTGTTTATCATTGCTCGCGATCTGCATGAGCGTGAAAAACTGCAGGGCGGCGTTGTCGGCACCCTGATGAGCAACCTCGGGCTTGAGCTTGCCCTGGCGGATCTGGCGATTCCTTTCGTGCGCGCCAATGTCGGTGACCGTTACGTGATCGCTGATCTGCTGGAGCGCAATTGGCTGGTCGGTGGCGAGAACTCCGGGCATATCGTTTGCTTCAATCACACGACTACCGGTGACGCGATTATCGCGGCGCTGCAGGTGTTGATGGCGCTCAAGCGTCGTAGCGAAGGACTGGCCCAGGCACGTCAAGCGCTGCGCAAGTGCCCGCAAGTGCTGATCAACGTGCGTTTCGGTGGCGGTGCGAGCCCTCTGGATCACCCGGCGGTCAAGGAAGCCAGCGAGCGCGTTACCCAGGCGATGGCGGGGCGCGGACGCGTGTTGTTGCGCAAGTCCGGGACCGAGCCATTGGTGCGCGTCATGGTCGAAGGCGAGGACGAAACACAGGTTCGTGGTTACGCCGAAGAGCTGGCAAAACTGGTAAGTGAAGTTTCTGCCTGAATTCGGCTTGCCAGCCTTCATTGTGTTGGGTAACATCTGCGCCCACTTTGACCGACGAGGTACAGCATGCGTCGCCCTATGGTAGCTGGTAACTGGAAGATGCACGGTACCCGCGCCAGCGTCGCTGAGCTGATCAACGGGCTGGGTAACCTGGCCTTGCCGAGCGGTGTTGAAGTAGCGGTATTCCCGTCTTTTCTGCATATCAATCAAGTGATTGATGGTTTGGAAGGCAAGTCGATCAAGGTCGGCGCGCAGAACGCTGCGGTGGAATCCAAACAAGGTGCGTTGACCGGTGAAGTTGCACCGAGTCAGCTGGCTGAAGAGGGTTGCTCACTGGTACTTGTGGGCCACTCCGAACGTCGCCAGATCATCGGCGAGAATGATGAAACACTCATTCGCAAGTTCGCAGCAGCGCAGGCATGTGGCTTGATTCCGGTGTTGTGCATAGGGGAAACCCTTGAGCAGCGCGAAGCTGGAAAAACTCTTGAGGTTGTCGGGCGTCAGCTGGGCAGCATCATCGAGGAGCTGGGTGTCGGTGTGTTTGCAAACGCAGTAATTGCTTACGAGCCGGTCTGGGCCATTGGCACCGGGCTGACTGCTTCGCCGCAACAGGCGCAGGATGTGCACGCAGCCATTCGCGCTCAGTTGGCGGTAGAGAATTCTGAAGTCGCGCAAGGTGTGCGGCTTCTATACGGCGGCAGCGTGAAGGCGGCCAATGCGGTCGAACTGTTCGGCATGCCGGATATCGATGGGGGGCTCATTGGTGGAGCTTCCCTGAATGCAGATGAGTTCGGTGCGATTTGTCGCGCCGCGGGAAACTGAAAAAATGCTGGAAACAGTCGTAGTCGTTTTTCATCTGCTGGGTGCATTGGGCGTAGTTGCTCTGGTATTGCTGCAGCAGGGTAAGGGTGCGGACGCTGGCGCGTCTTTCGGAGCAGGTGCTTCAAATACTGTGTTCGGAAGCCAAGGTTCCTCTACCTTTCTTAGTAAGTTTACTGCTATACTTGCCGCCGGTTTCTTCATAACCAGCTTAGGGTTAGGTTACTTTGCTAAAGAGAAAGCTCAAGAGCTGACTCAAGTAGGTTTGCCAAACCCGGCAGTGTTGGAAGTTCCAAAGCAACAACCGGCTTCTGATGATGTCCCGGTGCTTCAAGAGCAAAAGTCGGCTACTCCAGCGACTGACGTACCTCCAGCTCAAGAGCAGAAGTAAGAAGTAGGGTTTCAAACGTAGTATTGCCGAGGTGGTGGAATTGGTAGACACGCAACCTTGAGGTGGTTGTGCCCATAGGGTGTAGGGGTTCGAGTCCCCTTCTCGGTACCAATTATCAGGAGAGCCCGCTGTTGCGGGCTTTCTTGTAGGTGGAAGGTTACATTGACCCTGTCAGGGATCGGTCGTATACTTCCGCCCCAGCTTTGTCGCGGGGTGGAGCAGTCTGGTAGCTCGTCGGGCTCATAACCCGAAGGTCGTCGGTTCAAATCCGGCCCCCGCAACCAGTTTCAGGAGCCCCTTTTAAGGGGCTTTTTGTTAGCTGGACACTTTCAACGCCGCTGTTCGACGGCGTTTCAAGGATGGGCGTTTCGCCCATTTTTTTATTTTGCATAGCATGCACATACATGCACGAGGGGGTTCAGGTGTCGAGCAAGCTAGAAGAGTTGCAGGCCTTGCTGGCCCCGGTGGTCGTGGCCCTAGGCTATGAATGCTGGGGTATTGAGTTTTCGGCTCAAGGTCGCCACTCAATGTTGCGCGTTTATATCGATAAAGAAGGCGGCGTGCTGGTGGACGATTGTGCCATCGTCAGCCGCCAGATCAGCGGTGTCCTGGATGTTGAAGATCCGATCACCGTTGAGTACACCCTTGAAGTTTCCTCGCCTGGCATGGAACGCCCACTGTTCACTATTGAGCAGTTTGCAAAATTTGCCGGTGAACAAGTGAAGATCAAGCTGCGCTCGCCTTTCGAAGGCCGACGCAACTTTCAGGGCCTTCTGCGCGGTGTAGAAGAGCAGGATGTCGTGGTGCAGGTTGAAGACCACGAGTTTCTGTTGCCGATCGATATGATCGACAAGGCCAACATTATTCCCAGTTTTGACTGAGACGCGGATCCCGCGGATCCAATGGCTTGCGAAAGGCGAGGCGTACGATGAGCAAAGAAGTACTGCTGGTTGTTGAGTCGGTATCCAATGAAAAGGGCGTACCGGCAAACGTAATTTTTGAAGCGCTGGAGCTGGCTCTGGCCACTGCTACCAAAAAACGTTTCGAAGACGAAGTCGATCTGCGTGTGGAAATCAATCGCCACACCGGTGCTTACGAGACATTCCGTCGTTGGACGGTCGTCGAAGAAGCAGATCTTGACGATCCGGCCATCGAAACCTGGCCGAGCAAGGTTGCAGAAACGCATCCTGGTGCTCAGGTCGGTGAGGTAGTCGAAGAAAAAATCGAATCCATCGAGTTCGGCCGTATTGCTGCACAGACTGCCAAGCAAGTCATTGTGCAAAAAGTACGCGAAGCCGAGCGCGCACAAGTTGTCGACGCTTACCGCGAACGCCTGGGTGAAATCATCTCCGGCACCGTGAAGAAAGTGACTCGCGACAACGTGATCGTCGATCTGGGCAACAACGCTGAAGCGTTGCTGGCTCGTGAAGACATCATTTCGCGCGAAACCTTCCGTGTCGGCGTGCGTTTGCGCGCGCTGCTCAAGGAAATCCGCACCGAGAACCGCGGCCCGCAGCTGATCCTGTCGCGTACCGCGCCGGAAATGCTGATCGAGTTGTTCCGCATCGAAGTGCCGGAAATCGCTGAAGGCCTGATCGAAGTAATGGCTGCCTCCCGTGACCCGGGTTCGCGTGCCAAGATCGCTGTCCGTTCCAAGGACAAACGCATCGACCCGCAAGGCGCTTGCATTGGTATGCGCGGTTCGCGCGTCCAGGCAGTGTCGGGCGAGTTGGGCGGTGAACGTGTCGACATCGTCCTGTGGGACGATAACCCGGCGCAGTTCGTGATCAATGCAATGTCGCCGGCTGAAGTGGCGGCAATTATCGTTGACGAAGATGCCCATGCAATGGACATCGCCGTTGGCGCAGACAATCTTGCTCAGGCCATCGGTCGCGGTGGTCAGAACGTGCGTCTGGCTAGCCAGTTGACTGGCTGGACCCTGAACGTGATGACCGAATCGGACATCCAGGCTAAGCAGCAAGCAGAAACCGGCGACATCCTGCGCAACTTCATCGACGAGCTGGAAGTCGACGAAGATCTGGCACAGGTGCTGGTAGATGAAGGCTTCACCAGCCTGGAAGAGATTGCCTACGTACCGTTGGAAGAAATGCTCAACATCGACGGCTTTGACGAAGAAACCGTCAACGAGCTTCGCGCTCGCGCCAAGGATCGTTTGTTGACCAAAGCCATCGCTACTGAGGAAAAGCTGGCAGACGCCCATCCGGCCGAAGACCTGCTCTCGCTTGAGGGTATGGACAAGGATTTGGCGATGGAACTGGCGGTGCGCGGCGTAATTACCCGCGAAGACCTGGCCGAGCAGTCTATTGACGACCTGCTCGACATCGACGGCATTGACGATGATCGTGCCGGCAAGTTGATCATGGCCGCCCGAGCCCACTGGTTCGAGTAATTAGGCGCGGCCTGAGGAGAGAAGTGCATGACGCAAGTCACGGTGAAACAACTGGCCGATGAGGTCAAAACACCGGTAGAGCGCCTGTTGCAGCAGATGCGTGAGGCAGGTCTGCCGCACACCGCCGCCGAAGAACATGTGACTGACAGTGAGAAGCAATCTTTGCTGACTCACTTGAAAAGCAGTCACAAGGCGAAAGTGGAAGAACCACGCAAGATTACACTGCAGCGTAAAACCACCAGCACCCTGCGTGTTGCTGGTAGTAAAAGCATCAGCGTTGAAGTCCGTAAGAAGAAAGTTTTCGTACAACGCAGCCCGGAAGAAATCGAAGCCGAGCGCAAACGTGAACTGGATGAACGTCGCGCAGTAGACAATGCTGCTCGTCAGAAGGCTGAAGAAGAAGCCAAGCGTCGCGCCGAAGAAGAAGCACGTCGCCAGCCTGCAACCGCGCAAAACGCTACTAACGATGCTGTCGCAGCGCCTGCTGCGGCCGCCGAACCTGTTCGCGAAAGCGCTCCGGTTCCGGCTGCTGCACCGGCTCCTTCTGCCGACCGTAAGCCGAACGATCAGCGTCGTCCGGACAAACCACGCGCTGACGATAACAATCGTCGTAGCGGCGGTGGCGATGGCGAGCGCAAAAACGCTCCGCATCGTGCTTCGGTCAAAGAAAAAGCGCCTGCTCCACGTGTTGCGCCACGCACTACCGACGAAGAAAGCGATGGCTTCCGTCGTGGTGGTCGCGGCAAGGCCAAGCTGAAGAAGCGCAACGCTCACGGTTTCCAGAGCCCAACCGGCCCTGTCGTGCGTGATGTGCAGATCGGCGAGACCATCACTGTTGGCGATCTCGCCCAGCAGATGTCGGTCAAGGCTGCTGAAATCATCAAGTTCATGTTCAAACTGGGTACTCCAGCGACCATCAACCAGGTGCTTGATCAGGAAACTGCTCAACTGGTAGCCGAAGAACTGGGCCACAAAGTGACCCTGGTCAGCGACACCGCCCTGGAAGATTCCCTGGCCGAGTCCCTGAAGTTTGAAGGCGAGACGTTCTCCCGCGCGCCAGTTGTGACCGTAATGGGCCACGTTGACCACGGTAAAACCTCGCTGCTCGACTATATCCGTCGTGCCAAGGTAGCTGCAGGCGAAGCCGGCGGTATCACCCAGCACATCGGTGCGTACCACGTTGAAACCGAACGCGGCATGGTCACCTTCCTCGACACCCCGGGTCACGCCGCGTTTACCGCAATGCGTGCCCGTGGTGCCAAGGCGACCGACATCGTGATCCTGGTAGTTGCAGCGGACGACGGCGTAATGCCGCAGACCATTGAAGCTGTCCAGCACGCCAAGGCTGCCGGTGTTCCTCTGGTAGTTGCCGTGAACAAAATCGACAAGCCGGGCGCCGATCTCGATCGCATTCGTAGCGAACTGTCGGTTCACGGCGTGACCTCGGAAGAGTGGGGCGGCGACACCCCGTTCGTATCGGTTTCGGCGAAAGTCGGTACTGGCGTGGACGAGTTGCTCGAAGCTGTTCTGCTGCAAGCCGAAGTTCTGGAATTGAAGGCGACGCCTTCCGCTCCTGGCCGTGGTGTTGTAGTTGAATCGCGTCTCGACAAGGGCCGTGGCCCGGTGGCTACCGTTCTGGTTCAAGACGGTACCCTGCGCCAAGGCGACATGGTTCTGGTCGGTTCGAACTACGGCCGTGTACGTGCCATGCTCGACGAAAACGGCAAGCCAATCAAAGAAGCCGGTCCTTCCATCCCTGTCGAGATCCTCGGCCTGGACGGTACTCCGGACGCTGGCGACGAGATGAGCGTGCTGTCGGACGAGAAGAAAGCCCGTGAAGTGGCTCTGTTCCGTCAAGGCAAGTTCCGCGAAGTCAAACTGGCCCGTGCTCACGCCGGCAAGCTTGAAAACATCTTCGAAAACATGGGCCAGGCAGAGAAGAAGACGCTTAACATCGTCCTCAAATCTGACGTCCGTGGTTCGCTGGAAGCGTTGAACGGCGCCTTGAATGGCCTAGGTAACGACGAAGTGCAAGTGCGTGTTGTCGGTGGCGGTGTCGGTGGTATCACCGAATCCGACGCCAACCTGGCACTGGCTTCCAACGCTGTACTGTTCGGCTTCAACGTGCGTGCCGATGCTGGCGCTCGCAAGATCGTCGAGCAGGAAGGCCTGGATATGCGTTACTACAACGTGATCTACGACATCATCGAAGACGTCAAGAAAGCCCTCACCGGTATGTTGGGCAGCGATGTTCGCGAGAACATCCTGGGTATCGCTGAAGTGCGTGACGTGTTCCGCTCGCCGAAGTTTGGCGCGATCGCCGGTTGCATGGTTATCGAAGGTGTTGTTCACCGTAACCGTCCAATCCGTGTACTGCGTGAAGACATCGTTATCTTCGAAGGCGAGCTGGAATCCCTGCGCCGCTTCAAGGATGACGCTTCCGAAGTACGTGCCGGCATGGAATGCGGTATTGGCGTCAAGAGCTACAACGACGTCAAGCCTGGCGACAAGATCGAAGTTTACGAGAAGGTTCAGGTTGCTCGCAGCCTCTAACTCGCGCACTTCAAGGGCCACGATGAGCCGCTGCATGCAAATGCGCGGCACAGCGTCAGGACTCTAAACGCAACGCCCGGTCTGGCTTTTGTCAGGCCGGGCGTTTGCCGCTTTCAGACCCCACGGGTTTCACCGTGAGGCAGTAACAGGTAACAAGACATGGCAAAAGAATACAGCCGTACCCAACGTATCGGCGATCAGATGCAGCGTGAGCTGGCACAGCTGATCCGTCGTGAAGTCAAAGACCCGCGCGTCGGCCTGGTCACCATTACCGCTGTTGAAGTCAGTCGTGACGTCGGTCACGCCAAGATTTTCATCACCGTGATGGGGCAGGACAGCGCCGAAGATATCGCGCAAAGCATCAAGGTGCTCAACTCCGCCGCCGGTTTCCTGCGTATGCAGTTGGCTCGCGAAATGAAGTTGCGCAGCGTTCCGCAGTTGCACTTCCACTACGACGAAAGCGTCGTGCGTGGCGCGCACCTGTCGGCCCTGATCGAGCGTGCGGTGGCTGAAGACAATCAGCACCCGGTAGCGGCTGAACCCGAAGACGCCAAGGAGTAATCGGTGGCTCAGGTCAAACGTATCCGTCGTAACGTCAGCGGCATCATCCTGCTCGACAAACCGTTGGGGTTCACCTCCAACGCGGCGTTGCAGAAGGTTCGCTGGTTGCTGAACGCCGAGAAGGCCGGGCACACCGGCAGTCTCGATCCGCTGGCCACCGGCGTGCTGCCGTTGTGCTTCGGCGAGGCCACCAAGTTTTCGCAGTACCTGCTCGATTCCGACAAGGCCTATGAAACCCTGGCGCAACTGGGCAAGACCACCACCACGGCGGATGCCGAAGGTGAGGTTTTGCAGGAGCGCCCGGTGACCGTTGGTCGCGCCGATGTCGAAGCTGCCTTGCCCGGTTTTCGTGGGCAAATCAGTCAGATACCGCCGATGTACTCGGCGCTCAAGCGTGATGGCCAGCCGCTGTACAAGCTGGCGCGTGCAGGCGAAGTAGTGGAGCGTGAACCGCGTTCTGTTACTATTGCGCGCTTGGAATTGCTGGCCTTTGAGGGTGATACTGCGCGGCTTGCGGTGGATTGCAGCAAAGGCACCTATATCCGCACCCTGGTGGAGGATATTGGTGAGCAACTCGGTTGTGGCGCTTACGTTGCAGAATTGCGACGTACCCAGGCCGGGCCTTTCACGCTGGCGCAGACGGTCACGCTTGAAGAGTTGGAAGCGGTACATGCCGAAGGCGGCAACGAAGCGGTCGACCGCTTCCTGATGCCATCGGACAGCGGCCTGCTGGATTGGCCGTTGTTGCAGTTCTCGGAGCACAGCTCGTTCTACTGGCTTAACGGCCAGCCGGTACGCGCCCCGGATGCACCGAAGTTCGGCATGGTACGGGTACAGGATCACAACGGTCGTTTCATCGGTATCGGTGAAGTGAGCGAAGACGGGCGCATCGCGCCGCGTCGACTGATTCGGTCGGAATGACCGAAACCAGCCTGTGTAACAGCAGGTTGGCGAGGGTGGCTGTTAACAGGCATGGTCACTACTCATTTATAGATACAGGGATTTGTCCCTGGCCTGTTGAAGCTGTTTCTCTGAAACAGTTTCCTGATAAAAGGATTGCCTCATGGCTCTCGACGTTCAAGAAAAAGCTCAAATCGTTGCTGACTACCAGCAAGCTGTTGGTGACACTGGTTCGCCAGAAGTGCAAGTTGCACTGCTGACCCACAACATCAACAAGCTGCAAGGTCACTTCAAGGCCAACGGTAAAGATCACCACTCCCGTCGTGGTCTGATCCGCATGGTAAACCAGCGTCGCAAGCTGCTGGATTACCTGAAAGGCAAGGATCTGGGTCGTTATCAGGCTCTGATCGGTCGCCTGGGTCTGCGTCGCTAATAAGCGATTGCGCTAGAGGTTGGTTGTTTGCTGTGTGTCAGCGGGTTTCCCGCAGGCACATGGCAGGCTCCCAGCCTCAAGTTTTATCTGGATACACGTTTTACCCTGGACAGGCGTTGGGCCGATTCCCGACATTGCCCAAGAATTTCGCAAGAAGACAAGTTCCCCAAGAGCCACAAAGAAGGTAGGACACCGTGAACCCGGTAATCAAAAAATTCCAGTTCGGTCAGTCGACCGTTACCCTCGAGACTGGCCGTATCGCCCGTCAGGCCTCCGGCGCAGTATTGGTCACCGTTGACGACGACGTCAGCGTGTTGGTGACTGTCGTTGGTGCCAAGCAAGCCGATCCAGGCAAAGGCTTTTTCCCTCTTTCCGTTCACTACCAGGAAAAGACTTACGCTGCCGGTAAGATCCCTGGCGGTTTCTTCAAGCGTGAAGGCCGTCCTTCCGAGAAAGAAACCCTGACTTCCCGACTGATCGACCGTCCGATCCGTCCGCTGTTCCCAGAAGGCTTCATGAACGAAGTGCAGGTTGTCTGCACCGTCGTTTCCACCAGCAAAAAGACCGATCCGGACATCGCTGCGATGATCGGTACCTCGGCTGCCCTGGCAATCTCCGGTATTCCTTTCGATGGCCCGATCGGCGCTGCCCGCGTTGCGTTCCACGAAAGCACCGGCTACCTGCTGAACCCGACTTACGAACAACAGAAAGCTTCGAGCCTGGACATGGTCGTTGCCGGTACGTCGGAAGCCGTGTTGATGGTTGAATCGGAAGCCAAAGAGCTGACCGAAGACCAGATGCTGGGCGCGGTACTGTTTGCTCACGACGAGTTCCAGGTGGTGATCAACGCCGTCAAAGAACTGGCCGCTGAAGCTGCCAAGCCAACCTGGACCTGGGCTCCACAGCCAGAAGCTACCGCGCTGCTGGGTGCTATCCGCGCCGAGTTCGGCGACGCAATCTCCCAGGCTTACACCATCACCATCAAGGCCGACCGTTACGCTCGCCTGGGTGAGTTGAAGGATCAGGTCGTCGCCAAGCTGTCCGGTGAAGAAGGCCAACCGACTTCCGCTGAAGTCAAAGCGGCGTTCGGCGAAATCGAATACCGCACCGTTCGCGAGAACATCGTTAACGGCAAGCCACGTATCGACGGTCGCGACACCAAAACTGTCCGTCCTTTGAACATCGAAGTCGGTGTTCTGCCAAAGACCCACGGTTCGGCGCTGTTCACCCGTGGCGAAACTCAGGCTCTGGTCGTTGCAACACTGGGCACCGCCCGTGACGCACAACTGCTGGACACCCTGGAAGGCGAGAAAAAAGACCCGTTCATGCTGCACTACAACTTCCCGCCGTTCTCGGTAGGTGAATGTGGTCGCATGGGTGGCGCTGGTCGTCGCGAAATCGGTCACGGCCGTCTGGCCCGTCGTTCGATTGCTGCCATGCTGCCTGCTGCCGACGTGTTCCCGTACACCATTCGCGTGGTATCGGAAATCACCGAATCCAACGGTTCGAGCTCGATGGCTTCGGTCTGCGGCGCTTCCCTGGCCCTGATGGATGCCGGCGTTCCGATGAAGGCACCGGTTGCCGGTATCGCCATGGGTCTGGTTAAAGAAGGCGAGAAGTTCGCCATCCTGACCGACATCCTCGGCGACGAAGATCACCTCGGCGACATGGACTTCAAAGTAGCCGGTACCGCCAAAGGTGTTACCGCGCTGCAGATGGACATCAAGATCAAAGGCATCACCGAAGAAATCATGGAAATCGCTCTGGGCCAAGCCCTGGACGCGCGCCTGAACATCCTCGGTCAGATGAACCAGATCATTGGTCAGTCCCGTACCGAACTGTCGGAAAATGCTCCGACCATGATCGCGATGAAAATCGACACCGACAAAATCCGTGATGTTATCGGTAAAGGTGGCGCAACCATTCGTGCGATCTGCGAAGAAACCAAAGCTTCGATCGACATCGAAGACGACGGTTCGATCAAGATCTTCGGCGAAACCAAGGAAGCGGCTGAAGCAGCACGTCAGCGCGTTCTGGGCATCACCGCAGAAGCTGAAATCGGCAAGATCTACGTCGGCAAGGTTGAGCGCATCGTCGACTTCGGCGCATTCGTCAACATCCTGCCTGGCAAGGACGGTCTGGTTCACATCTCGATGTTGAGCGATGCTCGCGTTGAGAAAGTGACCGACATCCTGAAAGAAGGCCAGGAAGTAGAAGTACTGGTACTGGACGTGGACAACCGCGGCCGTATCAAGCTGTCGATCAAAGACGTAGCAGCAGCCAAGGCATCGGGCGTTTAATCACCCCCGCGCTTGACCGCTGAATAACAAAACGCCCCGACTGGTTCGGGGCGTTTTGCTGTGTGCGGGAAAGTGCCCTGGATATTTGCCGGCCTGCAATCGCGATGCTAGGTTTAGCTCACCGCCCGTGTAGCTCAGCCGGTAGAGCAGCGCACTCGTAACGCGAAGGTCGCAGGTTCGATTCCTGTCTCGGGCACCATTCCTGTTGTTACTTCACCTTGCTTCGCACTTCCTCGATCGAGCGCTTCAGTTGGTCCATCTGACTGTTCTGGTCACTCATTTCCCGCTTCAGACTCGACATATCACTGGAACTTGAGCTGGAGCTCGACCCGGCGCTGCGCTTGAGGTCTTCGACCTGGCTGGCAAGTTTTTTCAGCTCGTTGTCCTGTTCGCTGGTTTTGCGCTTGAGGTCATTGACTTCGCTGGAGCTTGAGCTGGAACTCGAACCGTTGGCTTTCTTCATGTCTTCCAGTTGGCTGTTGAGTTTCTTCAGCTCTTTGTCCTGCTCCTCGACGGTCCGCTTGAGCTTGGTGATTTCATCGCTGCTCGGACCGTTGCTTGTCCCGGTAGCGCGCCGCAGGTCTTCGATGAGGGTGGTTTGTTCACTGACAGTCTTCTTCAGCTTGTCGATTTGGTCAGTGTTGGATTTTACGGTGTCGCGCATCTCGGAGAGCGTGTCGGCGTTGAAGCGCGTATCGACCAGTACTTTCTTGCCGTTCTTATCGTGCAGCGCCACGACCGTGTCGGTGTAAGACGTGCTGTCGGAGCTCAGCTCGATCGCCTGCGCCGTATTCGGCAGCGCGACGTTACCGAGGAAAAGGGCAGCCATGCCAGTTGCATACAGGGTGGACGAAAGCTTGGGGAAATTGCGCATCACCTGAGTTCCTTAAGGAGTGCCTATATGGCACATCGCTATGACTCGGCTTTTTGAAACTTGTTCCTGAGCCCCGCACAAAATAGCTGTCGCCGGGGGAGGCGGGCTTTTTTTTGTGAATTTGATGTAAAGATGCATATAAATCGTCCGCCAAAGGTCCTATATTCGGAACTCGCACGAGCGACCCAAAGCTGTTTTCAGATGATCCCGAATGGTTCTGAAGGCCAGACAAACCGGGCTTTACGCGGTTATTTGCGTCAGAGAGATCCTTGATGATCCAGATCCATCTTCCATTCCCCAGATCAGCGAGAACGACATGACTGTTAAAGAATTGACCCAGGAAGCCAGGCACGAAGAAGCCCTGAAGAAGTACGTGCTGGAGTGTCCGCAGCTAGCTGACGAGATCAAGGACCTGCCCGCCGACGATCAGAAAGACCAGATTCAGTGGGCGTTCGAGGATGAAGCGGAATCCCAGGGCTTGCAGCCGTGGGAACTGACGCTCAAGTACACCTCGACTCCTGAAGAGTTTGAGGAGGCGCGGTTGGTCCTGCACAAAGAGGCGGCCGAAGTGCTGGGCGTCGAGTGGGAAGAATACTGCGAGATGAATAATCTGGTGGTCTGACACATTCTTGCGCCGATCACCTTGTAGGAGCATGGCTTGCCCGCGATAGCGATTGCGAAATCGCCATCGCGGGCAAGCCATGCTCCTACAGGTTTACAAACTCAAGCGCATCGACAGGTCCACAGCCTTCACATCCTTGGTCATCGCACCAATCGAAATGTAATCCACACCTGTTTCGGCGATCGGCAGCAGTGTGCTTTCGTTGATCCCGCCGCTGGCTTCCAGTTTTGCCTTGCCGGCGTTCAGGCGCACAGCTTCGCGCATGTCATCCAGGCTCAATTCGTCGAGCATGATGATGTCGGCGCCGGCAGCCAGTGCCTCTTTCAATTCCGTAAGACTTTCCACTTCGATTTCCACCGGTTTACCCGGCGCAATCTTGTGCGCGGCGTTGATCGCTTGCTCAATGCCGCCGCATGCGGCGATGTGGTTTTCCTTGATCAGGAATGCGTCGTACAAGCCGATCCGGTGGTTGTGGCAGCCGCCGCAGGTTACCGCGTATTTCTGCGCCAGACGCAGGCCGGGCAGGGTTTTGCGCGTGTCGAGCAGCTTCACCTGAGTCTGCGCGACGAAATCCGCCAGAAACTGTGCGCGAGTCGCCACGCCGGAAAGCAATTGCAGGAAATTCAGCGCGCAGCGTTCACCGGTCAGCAGCGAGCGCGCCGGGCCTTCCAGATGAAACAGCGCCTGATTGGCTTTCACCCGTTCGCCGTCGCGCACCTGCCAGTGCACCGCAACGCGCGGGTCCAGTTGCCGAAAAACCGCATCGACCCACGCCGTGCCGCTGATCACGGCCTCGTCGCGGGTGATGATGGTGGCTTTGGCCAGACGTTCGGCCGGGATCAGTTGCGCGGTGATGTCGCCGCTGCCGATGTCTTCGAGCAACGCACGGCGCACGTTGGCTTCGATTTCGGCGGTCAAATCGGCGAGGCGTAGATTCGGCATAACGGGCTCCACAAACAAAGTGGCTCGATTATAGGGGCATGACGCGAAGCAACCCAAGGCGTCCAAGGCACGCACTTGGATTTGAAACCTGCATTTGGTCGAATCGCGTGAGCATAAAACCTTAAGTGACGGTCTGTTACATACGTCTATTTAAACGTGAGCCAGAGAGTCCGCTGGCACAAGCTTCGCGATTTGCCGATAATCCGACTTGTATTTGACGTCATGCCTTTGACGTCGCGCGGGATTTCCCAATTCATAAAGGGCAACGGGTGGCACTGGTCCCCGTTGAGCGTCGGCTGTGAGGCTTGCGCGGACGAACTTTCTCACCGAACCGAAGAATCACCGTTTCAGGAGGCTTGGATGCACAACGACGGGAATGTAGTGCCTTTGCACAAGGCCGCTACCGAGGCGAATCATTCGCCGCTCGCCCGCCTGCCTGTGATTCTGCTTCAGGTTCGCGACAAGGCTGCGCAGCAGTTGCGCCATGGTTTGCAGGAACTGTTCGATAACGCCGACGACACCCTGTTTGAAATGGCCGACCGCGCCCGCAACGACGTCGAGCAGAACATCTTTTTCGAAGCCATGCGCGATTTGCGCCTCAAGCGTAAAAGCATTGAGCGCGGCTTTCTCGAGCTATTCTTCGAGGCCTTTGTCAGCCTCACTCAATACGACGTCAGCCGCTCAGTCCTGCCGCTGACGCACACGTTGACGTTTGATCCCGACGCGCCGCTGCCCAACGACGACCTTGAGCGCAGCGTCGCCGTGGAAGCGATGGTCAGCAAAGTGATGAATCGCGACGGTTTTGCTCTCGATCAACTGACCACGCGGCTGAGCGTGTTGTTGGGCAAAGAGTTGCTCGAACAGCACAATCCGTTGGGCCCGGCGATGCTCTGCGAATACTTTCTGCAGGCCGGGCGCAATCTGGGCGTGGAGATCAAGGTCAAGCTGATCATCCTCAAACTGTTCGAGCGCTATGTGCTCAGCAGCGCCGATCAGCTCTACGCCGAAGCCAATCAACTGTTGATCGCCACGGGCGTGTTGCCCGAACTCAAACCGGCGCCGGCGCGGCGCGCTACTGATCGCGCGATCGCCAGTGCGCAGGCTGAACCGGCCGACGCCAGCGCCAGGCCTGGCCACACGCACATCGACGAAAGCGTGCAGGAAGTGTTCGCCGCGTTGCAGGAATTACTCTTTCACGTGCGCGGCACCGTGGCACCGACCCTCGAAGCCAGCGTGCCGCCGCAACCGATTTCCACGCGCGACCTGATGCGCCTGCTCTCACACTTGCAGCAATACGTGCCCGACCCGGCGGCGCAGGACGACTTCGATCTGCGCAATCAGCTCGAACAATTGCTCACTCGAGTCAGCGTCAAAAGCGGCAAGTCGCGGGTGGTTGGGGTTGCCGATGAAGACGTGATCAACCTCATCGCGATGTTGTTTGAATGCATCCTCGATGACCGCAACCTGCCGGACTCGCTCAAAGCGCTGATCGGCCGTTTGCAGATTCCGATGCTCAAGGTCGCGGTCGTCGACAAAAGCTTTTTCAGCCGCAGCAGCCACCCGGCGCGGCGCCTGCTCAATGAAATCGCCGCCGCAGCCATGGGCTGGGGCGAGTGTGATGACCATGAGCGCGACACTCTTTACCTGCGCATCGAGCAAGTGGTGCAGCGGCTGTTGAACGACTTTGTCGATGACCCGGCGATTTTCTCCGAGTTGCTCGCGGACTTCCTCGCGTTCACCAGCGATGAGCGTCGGCGCAGCGAGCTGTTGGAGCAACGCACCCGCGACGCCGAAGAGGGCCGGGCGAAAACCGAACTGGCGCGCCAGCGTGTCGAGCAAGCATTGAATGAAGCGCTGCTGGGCAAGCTGTTGCCGCAAGCAGTGGTGGCGTTTGTCCAGAATGCCTGGAGCAAAGTGCTGATGCTGACGTGCCTCAAGCATGGCGACCAGTCCGTCGAATGGCAGGCCGATGTGCAAACCATGGCGCAACTGATCTGGAGCGTGCAGCGCCACGACGAGGCCGACGCCAACCTGCGGCTGTTGTCGCTGGTCCCGGGTTTGCTTAAAGCGCTGCGCGATGGCCTCAGCAGTTCGGCGTTCGATCCGTTTGCCACCAGCGAATTCTTCGCCGAACTGGAAACCTTGCACGTGCAATTGTTCGAGCGCCCGGCGCAACCGTCGGCGCCTGCGAATGAAACACCGGTGATGGTCGAAGTGGTTGAAGAAATCGTCCTGCGTACCGCTGATGAAGGTACGGTTGACCCGACGTCGCTGCGCTTGCCGGCTAACGATGCCGGTCTGCTCGAAGTCGAGCGCTTGCGGGTCGGCAGTTGGGTGGAGTTTCAGGAAGACGAGGACAACACCCTGCGCTGCAAACTGGCAGCGGTCATCGATGCCACCGGCAAATACATTTTCGTCAATCGCACCGGCATGAAAGTGCTGGAGCGCAGTCGTAACGGGTTGGCGCTGGAGTTTCGTCGCGGCGCGGTGCGCACGCTGGACGATACGCTGCTGTTTGATCGGGCGCTGGAATCGGTGATCGGCAACTTGCGCCGTCTCAATCACGCCAAGTGATCGCGCGCGGAGGGTCTATCGCGGCATACTGGGCGCCAACACGATTGTCGTTGAAGGAACCTGTATGCAGTTGGACCCCGCGAGCGGTTGGTGCCAGGGCGTTGATATCTGCCCGTCACCCAACTTCAATGCGCGCCCCTCGGAAGAAATCTCCCTGCTGGTGATCCACAACATCAGCCTGCCGCCCGCCCAATTCGCCACCGGCAAGGTCCAGGAGTTTTTCCAGAATCGTCTGGATGTCACCGAGCATCCTTACTTTGAAGGGATTGCCGAGCTGCGCGTTTCTGCGCATTTTCTGATCGAACGTGACGGCACCGTCACTCAGTTTGTCTCCTGTCTTGAGCGCGCCTGGCATGCCGGCGTCTCGAACTTCGAGGGACGGGAATTCTGTAATGATTTTTCCGTGGGTATCGAGCTGGAAGGCACCGATGATCTGCCGTTCACCGATGCGCAATATCTGGCGCTGACGACCCTGACCCGACAGCTGCAAAGCGCTTTCAGCGGGATTACCGCGCAGCGCATTTGCGGGCATAGCGACATCGCTCCGGGGCGCAAGACTGACCCGGGACCTGCGTTCGACTGGGCACGCTACCGCGCCGCCCTGGCAAAAGAGGAACAACAATGAGTTTTCTGGTGTTGCTGTTGGCGGTCTGGATCGAGAAATTCTCGGCCCTGCGCCATCGTCTCCAACGTGATGGCGGCTGGTTGCGCGAACTGCACAAACTCGAAGCCAGCCCTCGTCTCAAGGACCATCCGTGGCTGGTGTTGATCATTCTGGTATTGCTGCCGGTGGCGCTGCTCGGTTTGCTGTTGATCGTGCTGCAACCGGTGGCTTACGGTTTGCTGGCGTTGCCGGTGCATCTGCTGGTGGTGATTTACAGTTTGGGTCGCGGCGATCTGCTCGGCCAGCTCGGGCCGTTTCGCGATGCCTGGCGTCGCGAAGACCTGCAAGCCGCGACGCACGTGGCCAAACGCGACCTCGATATCTGCGCCGAGGATGGCGAGCAATTGCTGGAGCGGGTGCAGGCGCACCTGTTGTGGCAGGCCTATCAAAGCTTCTTTGCGGTGATTTTCTGGTACTTCCTGTTGGGCCCGGTCGCCGCGCTGAGTTATCGCTTGCTCGCCCTCGCCGAGGAGCACGGGCAGAACCCGGCAGTGGTCGAGCGCGCCGCGCAATTGCGGCATGCCTTTGATTGGGTGCCGGTGCGCTTGCTGGCGGGGAGTTTTGCGCTGGTCGGCAACTTTGTCGCGGTCGGACGGGTGATGCTGCACGAACTGCTGAACTGGAACATCAGCGCCGCGCAGTTGATCGAAAAAGTCGGCCTGGTCGCCGGAGAAATCCCTGCACCGGTGGTCGGACCGGATGGCATCAACAGCCTCGATCGCCTGTGGGAATTGCTGCTGCGCGCGGCAGTGCTCTGGTATGCCGGATTTGCGCTCTGGACGGTGTTGCCCTGAGTCAGCAATATTTTCGGCATGGCAATCATGTGGCGAGGGGGTTTACCCCCGTTCGGCTGCGCAGCAGTCGCAAATCCTTTGCCCGCAGTCTAATCGTTGATGACTGGGGCGGCTGCGCCACCCAACGGGGGTAAACCCCCTCGCCACAGGAATCCGATTGAGACGTGAAGCCCGCCATCCTGCCGTTAACCTTAAGTTACAAAAACTCCCGCCGATTTAAGCTATACAGACATGGCGCCCAATAGTGGCTATCTGCTGTGTCTGTGCGCCTGCCAATAAAAATAAGAAATCCAAGGGAGACTTCACAGTGAAGAGCTTGCTCTATCCTGCTGTCGCGCTGATGAACCGCTTGAGCTTCGGCATGAAGTTCAGCCTGATCAGCGTGCTGTTCCTGGTGCCGATGCTGGTGACCAACTTCTACCTGGTGCGCGATTCCTATCGTGAATTCCAGGGCACCCAAATCGAATTGCAAAGCCTCGACCTGCTGGGCAGCAGCCTGACCCTGCGCCGCGACCTGGAAACTCTGAACAATCTGGTGCAGATCGACGTCACCCTCGGCCAATCCGGCAAGGCCGGTGATGTCGAGAGCAAGATCAGCGCGCTGGAGCAGAGCGTCCTCGCGCGCTTGCAAGGGTTGGCGGCGATGAGCACCGACCCCGAGCAGATCAGCGCGTTCGACGCCAAACGCGACGAAATGATCGCTGCGTTCAAGGCCCAGCAAGCGGAAAACTCTCTGCAAAGCAAAAGCGCGCTGATCGGCAAACTGCTCGGCAGCGCGCAGATTTTCAGTCAGATCATCACCAGCCAGGCCGGCCTCAGTCGCGACACGCAAAGCGACATGCGCCAGCTCAGTGAGCTGATCACCAACGTCACCCCGCCGGTCACGCAGATTCTCGGCGAGGGCCGGGCCATGGGTTCGTTGTCGCTGGGGCAGGGCTTTCTCAATTCGGCATCGAGCACGCGTTTTGATGAATTGCTCGCGCAAATCGAAAAGCTCCAGGCTGAATACGGGCTGAAACTGCAAGACGCGCTGGGCTCCAGCAAAGCCGCGAATCAAACCCTCGCCGCCCAGGCCGAAACCAGCAAGGCCTCGCTGAAAAAGGCCAGCGAACTGTTCGAAGAACAAGTGGTGATGGCCGACACGCTCGATGCGCCGTGGCCGGCGTTTTACGATCAGGTCAGCGGCCTGATGGAGCAGACCTACCAGCTCAACGAAGCGACCCTGAAATTCCTCGGCACCCAGTTGCAGCAACGGCTGGAGCAAAACCGCATGCACATGGTGTTGCAGGCCGTGGCGTTGTCGGTGGTGTTTGTGCTGATCTTTTACCTCTACGGCGGCTTCTACGCGTCGACCCGCACCACCCTGAAAAACCTCGGGGCGATGATGGACAACGTCGCGGCCGGCGACATGACCGTGACGTTCCACGCCAACAGCCGCGATGAGCTGGGCGAGTTGGGCGAAGTGTTCAACGGCACGGTGAAGAAGATCCATGACTTGATCGAGCGCGTCGGCCGCACCGTCGGCGAAGTCGAACGTCAGGCCGGGCAAGTGCAGGACGTTTCTGCGCAGAGCAACCAAGCCGTCGCCGGGCAACGCAGCCAGATCGAGCAGGTCGCCACGGCGATGAACCAGATGTCTGCGACTTCACTGGAAGTAGCGCGCAGTGCGGCAGCCGCGGTCAGCAGCGCGCACAGCGTCAATGACGAAACGCTCAGCGGTCGCGGTTTGGTCGAATCGCAGCAGGGCAGCATTGCCGCGCTGGCGACTGAGATTGATCAGTCGGTGCTGGTGATCAATCAATTGGCCAGCGACAGCCAGTCGATCAGCCGGGTACTCGAGGTGATCAAAAGCATCGCCGAACAAACCAACCTGCTGGCGCTCAACGCGGCCATCGAAGCGGCGCGGGCGGGCGAGCAGGGCCGGGGCTTTGCGGTGGTGGCGGATGAAGTGCGCACGTTGGCCAAGCGCACTCAGCAATCCACCGAAGAAATCGAGCAGATGATTGCCAAGCTCCACGGCGGAGTGGGCGCGGCGGTGAAAGCCATGGGCGTCAGTCATCAGATGGCCAGTGGCACGGTCGGGCAGTCGGAGAAGGTCCAGCAAGCGCTGGAAAACATCCTCGGCGCGGTCGGCATGATCGTCGACCAGAACCAGCAAATCGCCGCTGCCGTGGAGCAGCAAACGGCGGTGGCCCACGACATCGACCAGAACATCGTCGAGATCAACCGCGCCGGTGAGCGCACCGCCGAGGGCGCGCATCAGACCGAAAACGCCAGCCGCGCATTGTCGGCGCAAGTGCTGGAACTGAAACAACTGATCAGCGCATTCCGCGTCTGATTACCCCGCAATCCCCTGTGGGAGCGAAGCTTGCTCGCGATGGCGTACTGACCGTCAACATTGATGATGACTGACACAGCGCCATCGCGAGCTAGCTCGCTCCCACAGGGAATGAGTGCAACTACCTACCAGTTAAACAATTCGCAGGCATTCGCCGTGCTCGCCGCCGCCAGTTGCTCAGGGCTGATCGCCATAATGTTGGCCAGCGCCGCACAGATCGCCGGCAAGTGCGCCGGGCTGTTGCGCTGACCGGGAAACATCGCCGGCGCCATGTCCGGCGAGTCGGTTTCCAGCACCACTGCATCGAGCGGCAACTGCGCCAAAACCCTGTGCATGCGCAACGCCTGCGGCCAGGTCGCGGCGCCACCGAGGCCGAGTTTGAAACCGAGCTTGAGGTATTCGCGCGCCTCTTCCTGGCTGCCGGCGAACGCGTGGATGATCCCCGCGCGTTTCAGGCGAAAACGCTTGAGCGTGGCGATCACCGCCGCGTGGCTGCGACGCACATGAATCAGCGCCGGCAGATTGAAATCCGCCGCCAACTGCAACTGCGCATCGAACAATGCCTGCTGGCGCTCGCGGTCAAGGGTTTCGATGAAGTAATCCAGGCCAATCTCGCCCACCGCGCACAACTGCCGATGACCGGCCAGGCGCGTCAGCCAATCACCGAGCGCTGTCAGGTCTTCGGGTTGATGCTGATCCAGATACACCGGGTGCAAACCGAACGCCGCGTGCAAATCGGCATCGCTCAAGACCAGATCCCAGACCCGCTGCCAATTGCCCTGATAAACCCCCAGCACCACCATCTGCCGCACCCCGAGGGCGCGGCTTTGTTCCAGCAGCGCCGGGCGATCGGCGTCGAAATCCGGAAAATCCAGGTGAGTGTGGCTGTCGATCAGCTGCACGGTTCAGTCCTGCAAAATGCGCTGCTTGAAAGTCCGCGCGATGGCCTGCACGCCCGGCTGATAATCCGATTGTTCGATGGCGGCCAACGCCAGTTCCAGCGCTTTATCAGCGATCAACTGGTGCTGCTGGGCCATGGCGTTGACCGGCAACGGCAGGAAGTCCAGCAACTGCGTATCGCCGAAGGTGCCGAGGCGCAGCGGCCGGGTTTTCAACGGGAAGTCATGCAAAGCGTCGAACACGCCTTGCAGCAATACGTAGGAAGTCGTCACCAGCGCATCCGGCAAATGCCCCAGGCGCTGGAGTAATTCTTCCATCAGTTGTTTGCCGCACTCGCGGCTGAACGACTCGCCTTGCTCAATGAAGATTTCACCCTTGAACCCGGCCAGCGCTTGCTTGAACCCGGCGGCCCGTTCCTGGCTGATGCTCAGCTCGGGACGCGCGCCGATCAGCGCGATCTGCTTGGGCAACGGCTGCAGCAGGCTCTGGGTCAGGTGCAGACTGGCCTCGCGGTCATCGCTGATCACCGAACAGAAATGCTCTGGCTCCATGACCCGGTCGATGGCGATGATCGGCATGCCTTTGGCCTGCAACTGGCGATAACTGTCGTCATCGGTTGGCAGGCAACTGGCGACGATCAGCGCATCGCAGCGCCGTGCACGAAACAGCTTGAGCAACTGCCGCTCACTGTCCGGCGCATCGTCGGAACTGGCGATCAGCAATTGATAGCCGCGTGCGCGGGCGCCTTGCTCCAAGAGCTTGGCGATGCGCGCGTAACTGGGGTTTTCCAGATCCGGCAGAATGAAACCCAGCGTGCGGGTGTGCCGACTGCGCAAACCGGCGGCTTGCGGATTAGGGGTAAAACCATGCTGCTCGACCACCGCGCGCACGCGCTCGACCGTCGCGCTGCTGATGCGTTGCTGGGTAGCTTTGCCATTGATGACATAACTGGCGGTGGTCACGGACACGCCGGCCAACTGTGCGATATCACTGAGTTTCAACTCGGGAATTCCTTGTTTTTTCGAGCTTGCCCCGACATTTTCGCCAATCCTACCCGATTCAGGCAGGCGACCCATGTCGCACCGCATCCGACAAGTTGGACTTCTAGGATGAGTCATAATCGAGTAACGTGCCAAACTTTCTAGATTAAACGTTTCAGCAAGCGTATTTTCTGCGTTAAGGCTGCATTGGCCGGTTCTGCCGCGAAACCGCCAAGTGTGCGCAAAAAGCCTAAGCTGATTCAATTCAAAGCTGATTCATTCAGAACAATACCTGGCGCCCCTTGGCGCCAAAAAGGAGAAAGCATGCTCGAGCTCACCATAGAGCAGATATCCATGGCTCAGACGGCTGTGGATAAGTCCGCCGCGCTGCACCTGCTGGCCCAGCATCTGGTCGCCGACGGGTTGGTCGCCGAGGGTTACCTCGCCGGTCTGCAGGCGCGCGAAGCGCAGGGCTCGACCTTTCTCGGTCAAGGTATTGCGATCCCCCATGGCACCCCGGAAACCCGCGATCAGGTGTTCACCACTGGCGTGCGCCTGATGCAATTTCCCGAAGGTGTGGATTGGGGTGATGGCCAGATCGTCTACCTGGCGATCGGCATCGCCGCCAAATCCGATGAACACCTGCGCTTGCTGCAACTGCTGACCCGTGCCCTCGGCGAGACCGATCTGGGCGAGGCCTTGCGCCGCGCCAGCAGCGCCGAAGCGTTGCTCAAATTGCTCCAGGGCGCGCCGCAGGAATTGGCCCTGGACGCGCAAATGATCGGCCTCGGCGTGTCGGCCGATGACTTCGAAGAACTGGTCTGGCGCGGCGCGCGTCTGCTGCGTCAGGCCGATTGCGTGAGCAACGGTTTCGCTGCGGTGTTGCAGCAAGTCGAAGCGCTGCCGCTGGGTGATGGCTTGTGGTGGCTGCACAGCGAACAAACGGTCAAGCGCCCGGGACTGGCGTTCGTCACCCCGGACAAACCGATGCGCTACCTCGGCCAGCCATTGAGCGGCCTGTTCTGCCTCGCCAGCCTTGGCGAAGCGCATCAGGCGTTGCTCGAGCGACTGTGCGCATTGCTGATCGAAGGGCGCGGCCACGAATTGGGCCGCGCCACCAGCAGCCGCAAAGTCCTCGAAGTGCTCGGCGGTGAAGTGCCGGTCGATTGGCCGAGCGCGCGCATTGCCCTGGCCAACGCCCACGGTTTGCACGCGCGCCCGGCGAAGATCCTCGCGCAATTGGCGAAGAACTTTGACGGCGAGATTCGTGTGCGCATCGTCGATGGCGCGGACAGCGCGGTGTCGGTGAAGAGCCTGAGCAAACTGCTGAGCCTCGGCGCGCGACGCGGTCAGGTGCTGGAATTTATTGCTGAGCCAAGCATTGCCGCAGATGCCTTGCCGGCGCTGTTGGCGGCTATCGAAGAAGGCCTCGGCGAAGAAGTCGAGCCGCTGCCGGCAGTCAGTCAGCAACGCGAAGTGTTTGCCGATGTCGCCGAAGTGCTGCTGGCGCCCAAGTCCGGCAGCCTGATTCAGGCCATCGCCGCGGCGCCCGGCATCGCCATCGGCCCGGCGCATATTCAAGTGCTGCAAGCCATCGATTACCCGCTGCGCGGCGAGTCTGCGGCGGTCGAACGCGAGCGTCTGCACAGTGCGCTGGCGGATGTTCGGCGCGACATTCAAGGTTTGATCGAACGCAGCAAATCCAAGGCGATTCGCGAGATCTTCATCACGCACCAGGAAATGCTCGACGACCCGGAATTGACCGATGAAGTCGACACGCGCCTGAAGCAGGGCGAAAGCGCTGAAGCGGCGTGGATGGCGGTGATCGAAGCGGCGGCCAAACAACAGGAATCGCTCAAGGACGCGCTGCTCGCCGAGCGTGCCGCCGATTTGCGTGATATCGGCCGTCGCGTGCTGGCGCAACTGTGCGGCATCGAGACCCCGAGCGAACCCGAGCAACCGTACATTCTGGTGATGGACGAGGTCGGCCCGTCCGACGTCGCGCGTCTTGATCCGGCGCGCGTGGCCGGGATTCTCACCGCTCGCGGTGGCGCCACGGCACACAGCGCCATCGTCGCCCGCGCCTTGGGCATTCCGGCCTTGGTCGGTGCCGGTGCAGCGGTGTTGCTGCTGGCGCCGGGCACGCCGTTGCTGATCGACGGCCAGCGCGGTCGCCTGCACGTCGACGCCGATGCTGCAACGCTGCAGCGCGCCACCGAAGAGCGTGACACCCGCGAACAACGCTTGAAAGCCGCCGCCGAACAGCGTCATCAACCGGCGCTGACCCGCGATGGCCACGCGGTCGAAGTGTTCGCCAATATCGGTGAAAGCGCCGGGGTTACTGCTGCGGTCGAGCAGGGCGCCGAAGGCATCGGTTTGCTCCGTACCGAATTGATCTTCATGGCGCATTCGCAAGCGCCGGACGAGGCCACGCAAGAAATCGAATACCGCCGCGTCCTCGATGGTCTCGCCGGTCGGCCATTGGTGGTGCGCACGCTCGACGTTGGTGGCGATAAACCGCTGCCGTACTGGCCGATTGAAAAGGAAGAAAATCCGTTCCTCGGCGTGCGCGGGATTCGCCTGACCCTGCAACGTCCGCAGATCATGGAAGCGCAATTGCGCGCCTTGCTGCGGGCTGCCGACAACCGTCCATTGCGGATCATGTTTCCGATGGTCGGCAGCGTCGATGAGTGGCGGCAGGCGCGCGACATGACTGAGCGCTTGCGCCTGGAAATCCCGGTCGCCGATCTGCAACTGGGAATCATGATCGAGGTGCCGTCGGCAGCGTTGCTGGCGCCGGTGCTGGCCAAGGAAGTGGACTTTTTCAGCGTCGGCACCAACGACCTGACCCAATACACCTTGGCCATCGATCGCGGGCACCCGACCTTGTCGGCCCAGGCTGACGGCTTGCACCCGGCGGTGCTGCAACTGATCGACATCACCGTGCGTGCCGCGCATGCCAATGGCAAATGGGTCGGCGTGTGCGGCGAACTGGCGGCGGACCCGCTGGCGGTGCCGGTGCTGGTCGGCCTCGGTGTCGACGAGCTCAGTGTTTCCGGACGCAGCATCGCCGAGGTCAAGGCACGCATCCGCGAACTCGACCTGGCCCAGACGCAAATTCTCGCCCAAGAGGCCTTGGCCGTGGGCAGCGCCAATGAAGTGCGCGCATTAGTGGAGGCCCTGTAATGGCCAAGATTCTAACCCTGACCCTCAACCCGGCACTCGACCTCACCGTCGAATTGCCGGCGCTGGCGCCCGGTCAGGTCAACCGCAGCGACGAGATGCACACGCACGCCGCCGGTAAAGGCGTGAACGTCGCGCAAGTGCTCGCCGACCTCGGGCATCAACTGACGGTCAGCGGTTTTCTCGGTGAAGACAACCTGCAAGCGTTCGAAACCCTGTTCGCCAAACGCGGTTTTGTCGACGCGTTCATTCGCGTGCCCGGCGAGACCCGCAGCAATATCAAACTGGCTGAAAGCGACGGGCGCATCACCGACATCAACGGCCCCGGCCCGCAGGTCAGCGCCGCCGCGCAACAGGCGTTGCTTGATCGGCTCGAGCAGATCGCGCCGGGCCACGATGCCGTGGTGGTTGCCGGCAGTTTGCCGCGCGGGGTCACTGCGCAGTGGTTGCAGGGGTTGATCGTGCGCTTGAAAAATCTCGGCTTGAACGTGGCGCTGGACACCAGCGGCGAGGCCTTGCGCGCAGGGTTGGCGGCCGCGCCGTGGCTGATCAAACCGAACACCGAAGAACTCGCCGAAGCGCTCGGTTGCGAAGTGGTTTCGGTGACCGCGCAGGCGCAGGCCGCCAGCCGTTTGCACGCGCAAGGCGTCGAACATGTGGTGATTTCCCACGGCGCCGATGGCGTCAATTGGTTCAGTGTCGGCGCGGCGATGCACGCCACGCCGCCGAAGGTCAGCGTGGTCAGCACGGTCGGTGCCGGCGACTCGCTGCTGGCCGGCATGCTCCACGGTTTGCTCAGTGCCGACACGCCTGAACAGACCTTGCGCACGGCCACCGCGATTGCCGCGATGGCGGTCACGCAGATTGGTTTCGGCATCAGTGATGTCGCGCACCTGGCGCAGCTCGAACAGGGCGTGCGCGTGCGCCTCCTGACAGAACAATAAGAGGGGTTGTCATGAAGTTAGCCATCGTTACGGCCTGCCCCAACGGCATGGTCACCAGTGTGCTGTGCGCCCGGTTGCTCGACGCCGCGGCCCAGCGTCAGGGCTGGAGCACCAGCGTCGAAGTGGTCGACGCCGCGCACCCGGAACGCCAGTTGTCGGCGGCCACCCTTGAGTCCGCCGAGTGGGTGTTGCTGGTCACCAGCACGCCGGTCGACATGTCGCGGTTCGTCGGCAAACGCGTGTTTCGCAGCACCCCGGCGCAAGCGCTGCAAGACGTTGAAGCGGTGCTGCGGCGTGGCGCTGAAGAAGCTGAAATTTATGTGGCCGACGAAGCGGTTGCAGCCGCCAAAAACGCCCCGCGTCTGGTCGCGATTACCGCGTGCCCGACCGGCGTTGCTCACACCTTTATGGCCGCCGAAGCCTTGCAGCAAGCGGCCAAGCGTCTGGGTTATGACTTGCAGATCGAAACCCAGGGCTCGGTCGGTGCGCGCAATCCACTGAGCGCGGCGGCGATTGCCGACGCCGATGTGGTGCTGCTGGCGTGCGATATCGAAGTCGCCACCGAGCGTTTCGCCGGCAAGAAGATTTACCGCTGCGGCACCGGCATCGCGCTGAAACAGTCCGAAGCCACGCTCAATAAAGCCTTGGCCGAAGGCAAGCAGGAAACCGCTGCGAGCGGCGCCAAAGGCCCGGCCAAACAAGAGAAGTCCGGCGTCTACAAACACCTGCTCACCGGCGTGTCGTTCATGCTGCCGATGGTCGTGGCGGGCGGCTTGATGATCGCGTTGTCGTTCGTCTTCGGCATCACCGCGTTCAAGGAAGAAGGCACGCTCGCCGCGGCGCTGATGCAGATCGGCGGCGAGACCGCGTTCAAACTGATGGTGCCGTTGCTCGCAGGCTATATCGCCTACTCGATCGCCGACCGTCCGGGCCTCGCGCCGGGGATGATCGGCGGGCTGCTGGCGAGCACCCTGGGCGCCGGTTTTATCGGCGGGATCATTGCCGGTTTCATTGCCGGTTACGCGGCGCAGGCGATCAATCGTTATGCGCGTTTGCCGCAAAGTCTTGAAGCGCTGAAACCGATTTTGATCATCCCGTTGCTGGCGAGTCTGTTCACCGGTCTTGTGATGATTTACGTGGTCGGTAAACCGGTCGCCGGGATGCTCGAAGCGCTGACGCATTTCCTCGACAGCATGGGCACCACCAACGCGATTCTCCTCGGTGTGTTGCTCGGCGGGATGATGTGCGTGGACTTGGGCGGGCCGATCAACAAGGCGGCTTATGCGTTTTCGGTGGGGCTGCTGGCCTCGCAGAGTTATGCGCCGATGGCCGCGACCATGGCCGCCGGCATGGTGCCGCCGATTGGCCTCGGCATCGCCACGTTCATTGCCCGACGCAAGTTCGCCCAGACTGAGCGCGAGGCCGGTAAAGCGGCGTTTGTGCTGGGCCTGTGCTTCATCTCCGAAGGGGCGATTCCGTTTGCTGCCAAGGACCCGTTGCGGGTGATTCCGGCGAGCATCGCCGGTGGCGCGCTGACCGGTGCGTTGTCGATGTATTTCGGCTGCAAGCTGATGGCGCCGCACGGCGGTTTGTTCGTGCTGCTGATCCCGAATGCGATTAACCACGCGCTGCTGTATCTGCTGGCGATTGTCGCCGGGAGTCTGCTGACGGCGGTGACGTATGCGCTGCTGAAACGGCCGGAAGTGGTGGAATTGGCGGTAGAACCGGTCAACGCCTGACACCCCTGTCCTGTAGGAGCAAGGCTTGCCCGCGAAGACGGTTTAGCATTCAACACATGTGCTGACTGTTGGATCGCCTTCGCGGGCAAGCCTCGCTCCTACAAGGGATGTGGGGTGTCACAGCGGTTTCATCTGCACATGCTTAAGTTTTCCTTTTCCCAGGGAGAACACCATGAGCGAATTCGATCTCGGTCGCCGTCGCGTCATTCAGGCGGTCGGCGCCGGGTTGTTGTTGCCGGGCCTGGCGCCAGCGGTGATTGCATCGGTTCAGGATCGCCCGCAACTCACCGACGGCGTGCAGTCCGGCGATTTGCTCGGCGACCGCGCGATGGTCTGGAGCCGCAGCGACCGGCCGGCGCGGATGGTGGTGGAATGGGATACTCGCAGCCTGTTCACCAACCCTCGACGTTTCGTCTCGCCGCTGGCCGACGCGCGCACCGACTTCACCGCCCGCGTCGAACTCAGCGGCCTGCCCGCCGATCAGGCGATTTTCTACCGTGTGCATTTTGAAGACGCGCAAAGCGGCGTCGCCAGCGAGCCGTGGTTCGGTCATTTGCGCAGCGTGCCGACGGCTCGGCGTGACCTGCGGTTTGTCTGGAGCGGCGATACCGTCGGCCAGGGTTTCGGGATCAACCCGGACATCGGCGGCATGCGTATCTACGAAGCGATGCGCCTGCGTCTGCCGGACTTCTTTATCCACAGCGGCGACACCATCTACGCCGACGGCCCGGTGCCGGCGCAACTGACCACCGAAAGCGGCCGGGTGTGGCGCAACATCACCAGCGAAGCGAAAAGCCAAGTCGCCGAAACCCTCGACGACTATCGCGGCAATTATCGCTACAACTTGATGGACGAAAACGTCCGCCGCTTCAACGCCGAAGTGCCGCAGATCTGGCAGTGGGACGACCACGAAGTGGTGAACAATTGGTCGCCGGGCAAGCAACTGGACGAGCGCTACAAGAGCAAAGATATCCACAGCCTGGTCGGCCGTGCGCGCCAGGCCTGGCTCGAATACGCGCCGATGCGTTTGCAGAGCGCTGACAACGGCGGGCGGATCTATCGCAAGCTCGGTTACGGGCCGCTGCTCGATGTGTTTGTGCTGGACATGCGCAGCTATCGCGAGGCGAATGACGACAACCTCGGCGCCGCCAAACCATTCCTCGGACGCGAACAACTCGACTGGCTGAAGACGTCGCTGCAAGCCTCGACCGCGCAGTGGAAAGTCATTGCCGCGGACATGCCGATTGGCCTCGGCGTGCCGGATGGCGAGGTCAGCGCGGGTGTCACGCGCTGGGAAGCGGTGGCCAATGGCGACCCGGGACCGGCGCAGGGCCGCGAGTTGGAAATCGCCGAATTGCTCGGTTATCTGCGCGCGCAGAAGGTGCGCAATTTCGTGTTCCTGACGGCCGATGTGCATTACTGCGCCGCGCATCATTACCACCCCGACCGCGCGGCGTTTCAGGACTTTGAGCCATTCTGGGAATTCGTCGCCGGGCCGTTGAATGCCGGCAGCTTCGGGCCGAATCCACTGGATAAAACTTTTGGCCCGGAAGTGGTGTTCGAGAAAGCCCCACCGGCACAAAACACCTCGCCGTTTGCCGGATTCCAGTTCTTCGGCGAAGTGAACATCGAAGGGCAGAGCGGCGAAATGAGCGTGGTGTTGCGGGATCTGGATGGGGTGAGCGTGTTTGAACAGAGGTTGCAGCCGGTTTGATCTTCTTCGATTTCAAGAGCCACCCCTCACCCCAACCCTCTCCCCAGAGGGGAGAGGGGGAAAGGGGGCCGATCTCTGTCGTCTTCGAGGTCGGGGTTCGGCTCGAAGCCGCATGTTTTCAGAACATGAGTTCGACTCGATCTTTCAGGCCGATGTGTAGCGCAAGACACCTCGGTCGGCTCCCTCTCTCCTTTGGGGAGAGGGGGCTGATCTCTATCGTTTTCAAAACCTGGGTTCGGCTCGATCTTTCAGGTCGATGTGTAGCGCAACACACTTCGGTCGGCTCCCTCTCCCCTTTGGGGAGAGGGCTGGGGTGAGGGGCGATTCCAGATCTGAATTACGGCATTCGATTCGCAGCAATCCTGATGATCTGTTCCAACACATCACTCATCCGCTCAATCACCTCCAGATTACTGAACCTGACAACCTCAATTCCTCTCTGCCGCAGGTGGAGCGTGCGCCGCTGATCATGAATCCTGCCCGAGGTTTCATAGTGCTGCCCACCATCGAGTTCTATCGCCAGTTTCAATTCGGCACAGTAGAAATCCAGCACATACGGCGGGCATGGAAACTGCCGGCGAAATTTCAGATTGGCGATTTGTCGGGCGCGCAACTTCTGCCAGAGCAGGAGTTCGCAGTCGGTTTGGTTAGCGCGTAATTGACGGGCGAATTGGCGCTGGTCGAGGGTAGGGCGGGTGAGCATGCTTCACGTCCGTGTGAAGGGGATGGAGGTTTTACTGTAGGCAGAGTTTTGGCGTTTGGCTTGAAATCGACCCCTCACCCCAACCCTCTCCCCAGAGGGGAGAGGGGAAAAGGGGGCCGATCTCTATCGTTTTCGAGGTCGGAGTTCGGCTCGAAGCCGCATGTTTTCAGAACATGACTTCGACTCGATGTTTCAGGTCGATGTAGCTCTAAGAACGCCTCGGTCAGCCCCCTCTCCCCGGTGGGGAGGAGGAAAGGCAGATTTGCGTTGTTTGAAGACCTGAGGTCGACTCGATGTTTCAGGTCGATGTAGCTCTAAGAACACCTCGGTCAGTCCCCTCGCCCCTTTGGGGAGAGGGTTAGGGTGAGGGGGCGCCTTAATAAACGTCGCGGCGGTAGCGGCCTTGTTCGATCAAGCGGTCTACCGCTTCAATCCCGAGCAGCTCGTTGAGCACGTGATCCACGCCAGAAGCCATACCCTGCAAGCTGCCGCAGATGTAGATCACAGCGCCCTCATCCAGCCATTTCAGCAACAGGTCCGCCGATTCACGCAAGCGATCCTGAACGTAGACCTTCTCCTCCTGATCGCGCGAAAACGCCAGATCGAGGCGTTCCAGATCACCCTCGATCAACCAGCCTTCAAGCTCGTCGCGGCACAAAAAGTCATGCTCGCGATTGCGCTCGCCAAACAGCAGCCAATGGCGCTGCTGGCCATCGGCAATCCGCGCTTTGAGCAAGCTGCGCAGCCCGGCGAGTCCGGTGCCGTTGCCCAACAGAATCATCGGCACGGGCTCGACCGGCAGATGGAAACTGCTGTTGCGCCGCACCCGCATACTGATGCTGCCGCCCACGGGCGCGTGTTCAGTCAGCCAGCCAGAACCGATGCCCAGGCTGCCGTCGGGGTGCAGTTCCTGGCGCACGATCAGTTCCAGAATGCCGTCAGCGGCAATCGAGGCGATGGAGTATTCGCGCATCGCCAGCGGCACCAATGCCTGCACCAGGGCCTGCGCATGCAGACCGACCAAATGCGCGCGGTTCTCGGGCAATTGGCGGGTGGCGAGTGCCTGATCCAGCGGTTGCGCGAGGCCATCGAGTTCGACCATCGCGCGACCATCAATGCCCAGCCCGTCGAGGAAATGCTCGATGGCCCACGGGCAATTGCGCGGCATCACTTCCACCAAGTCGCCGGCCAGCCAACTGCTGGTATTCGGCGCGCTCAGGCCGACCAAGTACACCGGCGCACCGCTGCTGTCCGGGTTCATCAGTTTGCGGCGGGTCAGCGTCCAGTTGTCGTAGCTCGGCGCTTGCCAGGTGTCCACGGGCGCCTGTCCGGTCAGCAGGCCCAATTGCTGCTGCCAGTGACGCAAGGCGTAGGGGTCGCCGCTGTCGACTTCCACCGGCGCGAACAAGGTCTTGCCGCCATGTTCGCCAAGCCAGTTATGCAAGCGTCGGGCGAAACCGCAGAAGTGCTGATACTGCCGATCACCGAGGCCGAGCACCCCGTAGTTCAGGCTTTGCAGGCTCGACGCCCGGCCCAGCACTTTGCGCTCGAAACCACGGGCACTGTCCGGCGCCTCGCCGTCGCCGAAGGTGCTGACCACAAACAGCGCGTTGCTGGAATCAAGCAGATCCTGCTCGCTGACATTGGCCAGCGGCGCAACCTTCACCGGCAATCCGGCGGCCTGTAACTGGCCGGCGGCCTGCCAGGCCAATTGCTCGGCGAAACCGCTCTGACTGGCGAAACCGATCAGCCACGCCGGCGCATCGCTGCCCGGCTGCACCAGGCCTTGGCGTGCATCCTTGATCTGGCGTTTCTTGCGCCGACGGTCGAGGTACAGCAACCAACCGGTGACGAAAAACAGCGGCATGCTCAGCGCGGTCAGGGTCAGGATAATCCGCCCGACGATGCCGAAATAACTGCCAGTGTGCAGCGCGTAAATGCTCGTCAGCAACTGCGCCTTGAGGCTCTTGTCGCTGTAGCGATCATGGCGTTTGACGATGCCGGTGGCCGGGTCGAGGCTGATCTGGTTTAGCGCGCGGTCATGCGGCGAAGTGTTCAGCAGATAGAACACGGTCGCCGGTTGGCCGGCCACGGGCGGCATGCGGATGTTGTAAGCGGACAGTTGCGGGCCGGCGGCGCTGTAGATGCTGCTCCACATGGCCGCGTAATCGGCAGCAGGCGCCGGGCCGCTCGGCGCCGGACCACGGTTGCGCACGCGCTCGTTTTGCGGCGCGTCCGACAGCAATTGCGTCACGCCTTTGTTGAACCACTCGTAAGACCAGGTCAGCCCGGTCAGCGCCGCCAACAGGTAAAACAGCATGCACCAGGTGCCCGCCACCGAGTGCAAATCCCAGTTGAAACTGCGGCCCTTTTTCTTCCAGTCGAGGGTCAGCCAGGCGCGCCATTTGTTCCATTGGCGCGGCCAGCGCAGGTACAGTCCGGAGAGGCAGAAGAACACCAGGATCAGCGTGCACGCGCCGGTGATTTGCCGACCGGTGTCGCCGATTGCGAGGAAGCGGTGCAGTTGCAGGACGAAGCCGAAGAAGCCCTGGCTGGTGGCGTCGCCCATGAATTCGGCGGTGTACGGGTTGAAGTAGCGCATCTCGCCGCGACGTTCGCCCGGTGGCGGGGTGAAGACCACGCGGGCAGCGTTGCCGCTGTCGGTCTCGACCCAGAGCATCGAGACTTTTTTGCCGGACGCGGCTTCGACGCGTTCAACCAATTCGGCCGGCGGCAGGACCCCGGCGACCTGTTTTTCCACCTGCAACACAGAAGGATTGAGCGCCCGCAGGATTTCATCCTGAAACGACACCGTTGCCCCGGTGATGCCCATCAGGGCCAGGATCAGTCCGGCGCTGATGCCAAAAAACCAGTGCAACTGGAACAGGGTTTTCTTCAACACGTCGCTCGCCTTGTTCGTTCGAAAATAGTCATCACGGCGCGCATTATGCCGTGGGTTGTCGAGAAACATTCTTTATTACGCGCAAAAGCCCCGTTCACCTGGATGAACGGGGCCGGCTGCGGTTTCTGCCTCTGCTTCTGTAGGAGCAAAGCTTGCTCGCGAAGAGGCCGTGTCAGTCGACATCGATGTTGCCTGATACGACGCTTTCGCGAGCAAGCTCTGCTCCCACAGGGTATTGCGCTGTCAGAAGTGGAAGTTGGTGCTCAGCAATGCGGTGCGACCGGCGGCCTGGTTGGCGAAGTGGGTCGAAAACGCTTTGTCGTAGTAGGTTTCGTCGGTGAGGTTTTGCACGTTCAATTGCAGATCGACGTTTTTGCTCAGCTTGTAAGCGGCCATCGCGTCGTAGCGAACGTAGGAATCAACCATCGTCGTGTTGGCGACGCTGCCGAAAACCTCATCAACATAGAACGCGCCGCCACCGATGGTCAGCTTCGGCGTGACCTGGTAAGTGGTCCACAGGCTGGCGCTGTTTTTCGGCGTGTTCGGCAGCTGATTGCCATCGTTGGCCTTGCCCAGCGGGCCGCCGTCGACTTGCTCGCTGTCCATGAACGCGTAACCGGCGAACACCTGCCATTTATCGGTGAGCTTGCCGGTCGCCGACAGTTCGACACCTTGCACGCGGGTGGTGCCGGCGTTTTCATACGACGTGGTGTCGACCTGCACGCGAGCGTTGTCCTTCTCGGTG
Source organism: Pseudomonas prosekii (assembly GCF_900105155.1). Taxonomy (NCBI): domain Bacteria; kingdom Pseudomonadati; phylum Pseudomonadota; class Gammaproteobacteria; order Pseudomonadales; family Pseudomonadaceae; genus Pseudomonas; species Pseudomonas prosekii. The sequence continues at coordinate 1,838,818 of NZ_LT629762.1, read as the reverse complement.
CGGAAGATGTCGGCGGTCAGCGACAGGCGCTCGTCGAGGAAATCCCATTTGGTGCCGACTTCGTAGTTCTTGGTGGTTTCCGGCTCCATGTCGCTGCTCAGCAAGTTGCCGCTGCGATCGGTCGAGCCGCCCAGCGGGTTGCCGTCCATGCCTTCGCCGAGGGTCGCGCCCGGTGGTGTCGCCGAAGTGGCGTAAGACGCGTAGATGCTGCCGTTTTCGGCAGGCTTGTAGACCACGCCGAACTGCCCGGTGACGAATTCGCTGACGTCATCGCCCTTGGCCGTGGTCGCGCCGGCGCCGTTGTAGGTTTTGTACTGGGTGTCGAAATGGTCGTAGCGGAGGCCCATGTTCACCAGCCACTGATCAGACAATTCCAGCGTGTCGAACACATACAACGCGTAGGTATTGGCCTTGGTGTCGGTCCCGGCGTAGTTGCGCGAGATCGCGCCGTTCCACGGATCGTTCGGGTTTGGATTGGCCAGCGAGGTGCAGTTGTAGCCGCTCGGTGCGCCGATCAATCCCGGGTTGCAGTTGGTGGTCGCGGCAGCAGTGCGCGGGGTCGTGTCGGTGTTGACGCTGTACGAAGACTTCTGACTTTCCTCGCGGCTGAACTCGATGCCGGTCGAGAAGCTGTTCTTGAACCCGGCGATGTACACGTCGCCAAACAGATCGGTCTGGTTAGTGGTGGTTTCGGTATTGCTCACGCGGGTGTTGGCCCGGCGCCAGACGCTGCCATTGTTGACGTTGCCCTTGCTGTCGTCGGGCTGAGTGAGGATGTAATCCTGCATGCTGCTGCCGTGGCGCAGGGTGTTCTTGACGGTCAGCGCGTCGCTCAAATCGTGCTCGATGGCGAAGGTCGCGGTGTCGGTGCGGCCCTTGCGGAAGTCACGGTCGAGGCCGTAGAAATTGTTGTGGTCGCCGCCGGCATTCGGTTTGTCCGGGTTGGACTTGGTCCGCGCAGCCGAACCGGCGGTCGGGATCGAGTACGGAATGCCCGAGTCTGGCGTGTCGTTGCTTTCCAGATGGTAGTAATCAAGGTTGACGCGGGTGTCGGTGCCCAAGCCGAATGCCAGCGAAGGCGCGATGCCCCAGCGGTCGTAATCGACTTTGTCGCGGCCAGCGACATTGCTTTCGTGGCTCATCAGGTTCAGACGGCCGGCGGCGCTGTCGGAGAACTGATAATTGCCGTCCACGGTGTAACGCTGAGTCTGGTCGGAACCGAAGGTGTAACCACCGTCAAACGAATTGCCGAGGTGCGCTTTTTTGCTCACCAGGTTGATGGTGCCGCCTGCCGCGCCGCGACCGCCGATGGCGGAGTTCGGACCCTTGCTGACTTCAATCGATTCGACGGCGAAGATTTCGCGGCTCTGCGAACCGGTATCGCGCACGCCATCCAGATAGGTATCGCCCTGGGCGTCAAAACCACGAATGAACGGCCGGTCGCCCTGCGGGTTGCCACCTTCACCGGCACCGAACGTGATGCCCGGAACGGTGCGCAGCGCGTCCTGCATGTTCAGTGCGCCGGTGTCCTTGAGCACTTGTTGCGGAATCACCGTGACCGAGCGCGGCGTGTCCACCAGCGGTGCGGTGTACTTGGGCGAGGAGGCTTTTTCGACGTTATACGTTGTCGCGTCCTGGGCTTCGCCAGTGATCGCGGTAGCGTCGAGGGAAATTGCATTGCCCGATGCTTTTTCGTCAGTCGGCTCGGCGGCGAAAACCATGTGGCCAGCAGAGCCGGCAGTGATCGCCACACCAATTGCAGACGCGAGCAAACGTGGTGAACTGACCGGTAATTGTGGTTGTTGGCGTGACATTGGAATTCCCCTCCCCAAGGATTTGAGGTCGCGGAATATAGGGTAAACAGGTATTTGTATCAATTGCGAAACGTTGCTATTTGAGACGAATTTACATTCTTTACAATTTATCCTTACGGTTTCTGCTGATTCGTTCGTCTGCGGGGTTTTACACAGTCAATAAGAATCAATACCATTGGCGCCCCTTCGAGTTCTGGTGTCGTTGTCATGTTGCTGCACATTCCCGGCGTGTTCGCGAAAGAAGAAGTGCAGCGCATTCGCAAGGCGCTGGAGCAGGCCGATTGGGCCGACGGCAAAATCACCGCGGGTTTCCAGTCGGCCAAAGCCAAGCACAACTTGCAGTTGCCTGAAGGTCATCCGCTGGCCAAGGAAATCGGCGCGGCGCTGCTTGAGCGGTTGTGGGCCAACCCGCAGTTCATGTCGGCGGCGCTGCCGCACAAGGTGTTCCCGCCGCTGCTGAATTGCTACACGGCGGGCGGCAGTTTCGACTTTCATATCGACAACGCCGTGCGTCAGCCCAAGGGCAGCATCGAGCGGGTGCGCACCGACCTGTCGGCGACGCTGTTTTTCAGCGAGCCGGAGGATTACGACGGCGGCGAACTGGAAATCCACGACACTTTCGGCACGCAACGCGTGAAGTTGCCGGCCGGCGACATGGTCCTGTACCCCGGCAGCAGTTTGCACAAGGTCAACGCCGTCACGCGTGGCGCGCGTTATGCCGCATTTTTCTGGACGCAAAGCCTGGTCCGCGAAGACAGCCAACGCGCCTTGCTCTATGAAATGGACGGCGCGATCCAGCAACTGACCCAGGACATGCCCGACCATCCTTCGCTGATCCGCCTCACCGGCACCTATCACAACTTGCTGCGGCGCTGGGTCGAGGTATGACCTTCCATTTGCGCCGCGAGGAAGTCCTCGACGGCGACCAGCTCAAAGCCATGCTCGAAGAAAGCCCCGCGCGCGCCGCCCAGGCAATCCTGATCGCCGCGCGTGAAGGCGTGCTCGACGCCCAGGCCTTGCTCGGGCAAATCCTCCTCGACGGGCTGGGCATCGCGCAGGATCAGCCGCTGGCCGTGCGCTGGTTCGCCATCGCCGCCAACGGCGGTCACCTGATGGCGCGCAACATGCTCGGGCGCTGCCAAGAGCATGGCTGGGGTTGCACTGCCGATGCTTCGATTGCCGCCACGCATTATCGTGTTGCAGCTGAAAGCGGCCTGGATTGGGCGATGTACAACTACGCCAACCTGCTGGCGACCGGGCGCGGCGTTGTTGAAGATCAGGCGCAAGCATTGAGCCTGTATCGCCGCGCGGCGGAGTTGGGCCATGCGAAATCGATGAACTTGCTCGGACGTTATCTGGAGGAAGGCCGGTATTGCCCGGCCGATCCGGTGACCGCGTTTGACTGGTATCGACGTTCGGCGCTGGGCGGCGATTTTCGTGGGCAATTCAGTTACGCCAGTGTTCTGGTGGAACTCTCGCACATCGAAGAAGCCCTGGAGTGGTATCGCCGGGCAATGCTCGCGGGGCATTCGGCATTTCTGGTTAACGCTGCACAAACATTGTCGAGCGCGCCGCACGCGCAAGTGCAAGCCATGGCGGTGGAATATCGCGCACGGGCGGCCAAGCAACTGGGCGAGTGACAACTGGCTTCGCTGCCATTAATAGTTAGTTGGAATCTTTTATAAATATATTTTCTTGATTCCGCACTTCTGCGTCGTGTCATGTTGTGTTCTATTCAGATCGCGAAGTTTGGGTTCAGTTGAAACTCCCGCTGCGCATTTTATTGTTTGATAACTCATTTTGACTAATTAAAGGAATAATTATGTCTGCTAATAACTTGTGGGATGGTGCTCTGAAGAACGCGTCTCCCGATCAGATCATGCAGTACGCGGCAGAGGCTCCGGCACGCTTGATCAATGCTTCGGCGTCAGACGCCAACAGCGAAGTCCGCGCCACGGGACTGTTGTTGACCAAGAAACAAATTATCGACCTGCACAAGTATCAAGCGGCGGCTTTCAGACTCCCGCGCAACTTGAAAGATGTGACCGATTACTTGCGCTTCGGTGTCGGTCAAGATGGCGGGCCGGGCCTGTCGCCTGCGGATTTCCTGACCACGTTCCTCAATACTCACAACCATGCCGCGCGTTGGACGGACTTGCGCGAACGCATCATGATGACCGGTCGTGGTCTCAGTAACTTTGCTACAAGCATGTTGACTTACAGTGCTTCAATTGAAGAGGTTTATTCCGACGTCAGGGCTGGAAAACTGTTGGACGCACGGGATGTTAAAACCCTTGAACAACTCAGGCTGGTGGAGCTTGAGTTGGGTGACAAGTTTCCCGGTCTTCAACTGGAGAGCGATACGCTGAGTGACTTGGGTTATTTCCTTGATCGAATCTTCGAAGAGGTCGAGAAAAACCTGCAAGTTACCAAAGGTATCAAGACCGACCTCGATGCGTTTGGTTCGGATCTTCAGGAATATATTCTGCCCGGCATCCAGCACAGAGTTGGTTTGATCCAGAAAAATACCTTGTCGGCAGAGATCAAACGGCTCCAGACGCAAATTGATGACCGCGCCAAGGAAATCGAACTGAAGAATACCGAGTACAAGGCCGCCGTCCAGGAAGCACTGAAAGCGGCAGCGGGTATGAACATAGTTGGTTTGGCGATGGCCATCTACATGGGGGTTGAGGCGGAGAACATCCGGGCGGCGCGTAATGAGCTGTATGCGGTCCAGGATCAAGACATTCTGCGACTCAATAACATGAATCAGACGCTGGGTTCCCTGGCGCGAGTAAAGCATGACTTGCAAAGTCTGGAAATCGTGGCGATCGATGCCGACATTGCAACGAAAAACCTCATCTATACCTGGAATCTCTTGTACATCGCCGTTGAAAATTCTTCCAAAGCTATTGCCACCATCAATAACGCATTGTCCCTGCGGCAATTCATTACGCAATTCAGGCTGGTGGTCAATCCATGGAAGAAAATCGAGACCGATGCCGACGCGCTGATTCAGGTGTTCAAGGAAGCTCAGGAAGAATATTCGCGCAATAACCTGGTGGGAGCACGCTCGATGAAAGTTGTCAGTTTATTTAACGCCGCTTATCCACCGTTGGATCTGGCGACCTTGAGTGCCAGTCACGGACAAATGCGTGGTGCCCGCACTCAGGCACACGGCTGGCAGGTAAAACTCGGTTATTTGCCGGATTTGTTTGGTCGCTTCGATAGCATCGTCAAAGAGGTTGGCCAGGGCAGCAGCGCGTTACAGAGCGCTAGCCAAACCAGTAAATACGAACTCGAAACATTGTTGGAGTCACTTGAAAGCCTGGAACAGGAGCGCTTGGGCGAAAGCGACCCTCTAGTGATCGAGGAAATTGACGGTGATCGCCGGCAACTTCTTCAGCGCGCAGCCGCGACCATCAAAGTTCATTCGGCCAGGCTTCAGGGATGTCTTGGGAACATCAGCGATTCATTTGATCGTCGTCTGGTCCAGACTTACCTTGCTGATTTCGCTCACGACGAACAAGTCGCGAAAGACCAACTCGCTGAGCTGCAAGTACAGTTGCAGGCTCTGCGAGATGAACGTCAAATTCTTTCCGATGCCGTTGCTACGCTGCAAAAGGCAGGCATCGAAGACCTTGCCAAGGATATTGAACTGACGCTGAGTAAAGTCACTCAGTTGGGCCTTGCGCCTCCAGAGATACAGTTGGTGATGATGGCAATCGAACAATTGAAGAAAACGTTGATCGACGCGAGCAAGTCGATTGCTTTCATCGACATGCTTCGTGAGAGCGACAAGTTGAAACTGAAGATTGATGCCCAGGTCGAGAAGGTCGATGTCGAGAACTCGATCATTCAGGCCTCGCTAGGCAGGATGAAGTATTTGCAGGCCATTCTTTTGATTGAAGACTCGCGCCAGACATATGCCGATATCTACGGCGGCGCAGTGAACGCCTATCAGCAATTTCTGACCGCCACCGCTCCGGCGCAATTCACCGATATCGAAACTATGACCAACGCATTCAAGGCTCAGGCAGCGTTGTTCATCAGGTTTCTTGCGCCAGTATCGATGCCAATGCGTTGATCCACCATTGATCTCGCGCTGCCAGTGTGGAACTTGACGCTGGCAGTCGAGGTTTTATCAGGTCAAGGAGAGACTAATGCTGGATTATTTATTGGCAGAAAAGAATTTTGCCTCGTTAAAGCAATACGTTGTTTTTTTGAACGACTTGCCCACTTCACTTCAAGAGATCAACCGGTTTTCAGATTCAGTCGCCCGCTCCGGGTACACATTGCTGCCACGGCCCGATTCTCAGGCACTGATCCAGGTCGCGCGTGACAACGCTGTGTGTTGGCGCGCAATCGGTATTACCGTGCCTTGCCTGGGCAAAGTATCCGCCCGGACGTTGGAAGAGGTGAGTGGCTTTATTCGCCAGTTTCAGGTGGTTGTCAGTGTCAGCGCGAATCGGCGTTCGGCAATTTCGGCGATTGATCCTCTGCAGTTTGCGGTGGTCAGGTCTACCGGCTGGGGCAATGCACCGCGTGCCAATATTATTGAGGTGCTGCGCGAACTCTATGCGCGGCTTGAACGTTGCCAAAATGCAGTGACCGACTTCAAGGTGCAGGTGACTCAACTTGAAGCATCGATCCATAGTATTTTCATTCGGTTCATTGAATCACTGACATTGCCGTTAAGCACCGAGGGGCCGATGTCCAAGATTGAGGCTTATTACACTTTGGGTCGGATCGGATTGCCCGGTATGGACTACGATCCAGGCCAACCGTATCCGCAATGGCAACGGCGGCAAATGGCCGAGGCGCACATGGCCCGTTTGAATGACCTTTACCGAAAGGTCAGTATTGCCGTCGGCAATCTCAGCGATTTCTGTTATCGCTGGACTTATATGCTTGATGAAGCCAAACAGTCGCTGGCCACTCATCATCCACATCAAACAATGATGCGCGCCAAGGCATCGATGCCATTGATCACCGGCTCACTGAATGAAGTCAAATCAATGTCTGACCAGCTGTTGAAGATGGCCAGAGTCTTCTGACAAAACCTGTGCGATAAAAAAACCCATGACACTGTCATGGGTTTTTTATCTCGCGCGGTGATCCGAAACGTCAGTTACACGTAAAACGACTTCAGCGGCGGGAAGCCATTGAACTCGACGGCGCTGTAACTGGTGGTGTAGGCACCGGTCGACAACCAGTACATACGATCACCAATCGCCAGGTTCAGCGGCAGACCGTACTTGTAGTTTTCATACATGATGTCGGCGCTGTCGCAGGTCGGGCCGGCGATAACCACTTCTTCCATCTCGCCTTTCTTCTCGGTCCAGATCGGGAACTTGATGGCTTCGTCCATGGTTTCGATCAGGCCGGAGAACTTGCCCACATCGGTATAAACCCAACGCTCGACGGCGGTACGCGACTTACGTGCGACCAACACCACTTCGCTGACCAGAATGCCGGCGTTGGCGATCAACGAACGGCCCGGTTCGAGAATGATTTCCGGCAAGTCGTCACCGAAGTCTTCCTTGAGGAAACGGATGATTTCTTCGGCGTAGGTTTCCAGGCTGTTGGTGCGGGTGATGTAGTTGGCCGGGAAGCCGCCGCCCATGTTGATCAACTTGAGGACGATGCCGTCTTCTTCTTTCAAACGCTCGAAGATCACTTTGACCTTGGCAATCGCGGCGTCCCAGACGCTGATGTCGCGCTGTTGCGAACCGACGTGGAACGAGATGCCGTAAGGCACCAGGCCGAGGTCGCGGGCGAGGATCAGCAGGTCCATGGCCATGTCGGTCTGGCAGCCGAATTTGCGCGACAGTGGCCAGTCAGCCGTGGTCGAGCCTTCGGTGAGGATGCGCACGTAGACTTTCGAACCCGGTGCAGCCTTGGCAATGTTGCGCAGGTCGGCTTCGGAGTCGGTCGCGTACAGGCGCACGCCCTTGTCGTAGAAGTAGCGAATGTCTTTGGATTTCTTGATGGTGTTGCCGTAGCTGATGCGCTCCGGGCCAACGCCCTGGTTCATCACTTTGTCGAGCTCGTAGATCGAGGCGATGTCGAAGTTCGAGCCTTTATCTTTGAGCAGGTCGATGATTTCCACCGCCGGGTTGGCTTTGACGGCGTAGTAGACCTTGGCGAATTCGAAACCGGCGCGCAGGTCGTCGTAGGCCTTGCTGATCATCGCGGTGTCGATCACCACGAACGGGGTTTCTTGCTTGTCGGCGAACGCCTTCATTTTCTGGAAGGTTTCGCGCTCGAAATAGTCATCGACGTTGATCGACATGCTGGGAACTCCTGGTGGCAAACTGATTGATCAATGGGTGCAAATGAACGCCCTCCGTATCCCCACTTTGGTTCGCCTACTTCCCAAGGCATGTCGCCGAAAGCAAAAAGGTCTCCCGGGCGCTGCGCCTCGGGGGACCTTGCTGTCTCGTCGTCAGTACTTGAGCCGGATGGATCGTTTCCAGCATGGACGTTCGGCGCGAACTTTAGGGCGTGAGGGGGATGAGATGCAACAAAAAATGTCGCGTTTTTGCATGCTTTCGTCGTGTGATGCCCCACAGGTACTGATGTAACCGACCTGCGTGACAGTGTGATGTTCCCTGAACAGGGAAATCTGATGGGATTTGCATTGCTTTTGTGGCGAGGGGGCTTGCCCCCGTTCGGCTGCGCAGCAGTCGTAGAACCAGATGATGCGGTCTATCAGAACAACCGCATTCTCCGGTTTCAGGACCGCTTCGCAGCCCAACGGGGGCAAGCCCCCTCGCCACAGGGAGCTGTTTTTCCACAGGGTCAGATCAGGCGACAGCAGTCTCGGCGGGCGAAACGATGCTGGTCTTGCCGCCACGCGATTTACCCGAGCTCAGGTACTCGGCAATCGATTCCTGCGTCACTTCACCGAGGAACACCCGTTCGGCGTCCATCACCGGCAGCCACGAGCGGTTGAACTCGTACATGCGCGACAACAGGATGCGCAAATGCTCGTCGAACGCCGCCGTGGCGTTGAACTCGCGCAGGTATTGCGCGCACGTACCGGTCTGGCGGTGCAAGTCGCGACGACGGACATAACCGAGCGCTTTGTTCTCGCCATCGGTGACCACCACGTAACGACGGTCCAATTCGTCCATCAGCTCCAGCGCCTCGGCCACCGGGGTTTCCGGGCTCACCGACGGCGCGTTGTCCGCAGCGTCTTCAGCCTTCACCAGCAACAGACGCTTGAGCGTGCTGTCCTGGCCGACGAAGTTGCTGACAAAGTCGTCCGCCGGGTGTGCGAGCAGCGTGTCCGGGTGGTCGATCTGCAACAGCTTGCCAGCGCGGAAGATCGCAATCTTGTCGCCGAGCTTGATCGCCTCGTCGATGTCGTGGCTGACCATGATCACGGTCTTGTTCAGCGCGCGCTGCATCTCGAAGAACTCGTTCTGGATCATCTCGCGGTTGATCGGGTCGACCGCGCCGAACGGCTCATCCATCAGCAACAGCGGAGCATCCGCCGCCAGTGCGCGAATCACGCCGATCCGCTGTTGCTGGCCGCCGGACAACTCACGCGGGTAACGCGTCAGATACTGCTTGGGCTCAAGCTTGATCATGCTCATCAACTCGCGGGCGCGGTCGTGGCATTTCTGTTTGTCCCAGCCCAGCAGGCGCGGAACGATGGTGATGTTTTCTTCGATGGTCATGTTCGGGAACAGACCGATCTGCTGGATCACATAACCGATGTTGCGGCGCAGGGTCACGGCGTCGAGGTCGGTGGTGTCTTCGCCGTTGATCAGGATCTTGCCGGAAGTCGGCTTGATCAAGCGGTTGATCATTTTCAGCGTGGTGCTTTTGCCGCAGCCCGATGGCCCGAGGAACACACAGATTTCGCCTTCATTGACGGTCAGGCTTACCGAGTCCACGGCTTTCACATCTTTGCCGTTGCTTTGGAAGGTCTTGCTGAGGTTTTGAAGTTCGATCATTTGAGTAATCCTTTTGGAGTCAGCGTGCGTTGCAGCCATTGCAGAAGCAGGTCGGCGAAGATGGCCAGGAGACTGACCAGCACGGCGCCGACGATGAGCATCGACATGTCGCTGCGGCTGATTGAAGCGAGAATGAGGACACCGAGGCCACCGGCGCCGATGGTCGCGGCGATGGTCATGACACCGATGTTCATGACCACGGCGGTGCGTACGCCAGCTAGAATCACTGGCACCGCAATCGGCAGTTCAACCATGCGCAAGCGCTGGCCGAAGGTCATGCCGATGCCGCGCGCGGCTTCACGAATGCCCGGTTCGACGCCGGTCAGCGCCAAATAGGTGTTGCGCATGATCGGCAGCAGCGAATAGAGAAATACTGCAGTGATCGCCGGCATCGGGCCCAGGCCCTGGCCGAACTTGGAGTAGAACGGCAGCAGCAAACCGAACAGCGCGATCGACGGCACGGTCAGCAGCACCGTGGCGCTCGCTTGCAACGGGCCGGCCAGCGACGGGAAGCGCGTCATTAACACGCCCAGCGGCACGCCGACGACGATGGCCAATGTCACGGCGATGCCGACCAGCGTGATGTGCTGCCAGGTCAGTTGCAGCACCAGCGGCCAGTCGAGATGGGAAAAGGCGTTCAGAAATTCCATGTCTTTTCCTTCTTAGTTGAGTGGATGCTGGCGCAGGAAATCTGCGGCAACGGATGACGGACTTTCGTGATCGACATCGACCCGCGCATTCAACGCACGCATGGTCGCGTCGTCGAACAGCTCGGCCAGCGGCTTGAGCTCTTCAGCCAACTTGGGATGCGCGTCGAGGTAGACCTGACGCACCACTGGCGCGGCGGTGTAGTCCGGGAAGTAATGCTTGTCGTCTTCGAGCAGCTTGAGTTTGAAAGCGTTCAAGCGACCGTCAGTGGTGTAGACCAGCCCGGCAAACACCTGGCCATTACGCAGCGCGGTGTAGACCAGGCCCGCGTCCATCTGGCGCGTGTTTTTCCGGGTCAGGTTCATGCCATAGAGCTCGACCATGCCGGCCATGCCGTCGGAACGGTTGGCAAACTCGGTGTCGAGGGCGACGAGGTGGTTGGTCTTCGCCTCAGCCTGCATCACCGTGTTCAATTCGCTGATGGTGTTGATCTGCGGATAAGCCTTGGCCGTGGTATCCGGCAATGCCAGGGCGTAGGTATTGCTGAACTTCGACGGGCTGAGCCAGACCAGGCCTTTTTGCGCGTCGAGCTCTTTCACCTTCGCGTAAGACTGCGCGCTGTCGAGCTTTTCAGTGATGTGGTTGTACGCCACCAGCGACACGCCGGTGTATTCCCAAAGCAGGTCCAGTTGGCCGCTTTCCTGAGCGCTGCGGGCGAGGTTGCTGCCCAGACCGCCGGTCACTTGGGTGTCGTAGCCTTTGGTGCGCAGGTATTGCGAAGTGATTTCAGCGAGCAGGGTCTGTTCGGTGAACACCCGGGCGCCGATGCGGATCAGCGGTTTTTCAGCGGCTTGGGCAAATCCTGCGAACAGCAGGGCGCAGCCCAGTAACAAGGTCAATCGTTTCATATCAATTCCTTTGCCGAGGCTTAAGACGCGCGCAGGCCGCGTTCGAGCCAGAGGCGGCTGGTGAGTGTCACCAGACCGTCGAGCAGCAAGGCCAGCAGGGCGGTGCACGCCGCGCCGAGCAACAGTTGCGGCTGATTGTTCAGGGCAATGCCAGGGAAAATCAGGCTGCCCAGGCTGTTGGCGCCAATCAGGAAGGCCAACGGTGCGGTGCCGACGTTGATCGCCAGGGCCACGCGCACGCCACCGATGATGATCGGCACGGCGTTGGGCAATTCGACTCGCCACAACACTTGGTTGGGCGTCATGCCGATGCCGACGGCGGCTTCCTTGAGGGAACCCTGGACGTTTTTCAGGCCTTCATAGGTGTTGCGCACGATCGGCAACAGCGAGGCGAGGAACAGGGCGAAGATCGCAGGACCGCTGCCGATGCCCAGAATCCCCAGGGCGATGGCCAGTACGGCGAGAGGCGGCACGGTGTTGCCGATGTTGAAGATCTGCATGAAACGTTCAGCGCGGCCCACCATGGTCGGGCGGCTGAGGAAGATACCGGCGGGAATGCCCACTACAAGGGCGGCCAGCATGGAAGCGAGGACGAGAATCAGATGAGCTTGCAGGTAAAACAACAAATCGTCGCGGTAATGTTCGATCGTGTTGATGCCAATCCAATGGACCAGCAGGGCCAGGAGTGCGACGACAACCGCACCTCCAATAAGCCCCTTGCCATAGCGAATAGCCACAGGCGGACTCCTTTTTTTTCTTGGTCGGCGAACGCAGTCCCTTGTGGCAATGCCATTACTGGCTGCCGGGGCAATCAACGTTCGCGAGAAGCAGCTCTTCATGCTGGTAAAACCGCATGAGATCAAGCCATAAGCGCAGCCTCGTCAGGCTAACTTGCTGATTTTTCAGCCCCTGCACGAGTTCTGTAGCAGGGGAGTGGACGTCTGCACCTTTTAAAAGGTTCCATACTTGGCAGCAATTAGCCACCTTAAATCTCGATTGCCCGATGCAGCAGCGGCCGAGCCTGCGAGGCTGCGTCCCGTGTCAAAGCCTTCATCAATTCACCTGTCGCGGTCTGCCTGATACACCGTGCGTCTGGTTTTACGACGACTTCGTCGCCGAACGCAGCCTCGCGGGCTCGGCAGCTGCTACATGGGCGAACGGTGGTTTGGAGGTTGTGTTTTGGGCTATACTCGCCGCCCTTTTTTGAATCACCTGCCAGGCGATTTCCCATGACCAAACAGGCCGCCGAAGTCGCGAAACGCCGCACTTTCGCCATTATTTCCCACCCCGATGCCGGTAAAACCACCATTACCGAGAAGCTCTTGCTGATGGGCAAGGCGATTGCGATTGCGGGCACGGTGAAGTCACGCAAGTCCGACCGCCATGCCACCTCCGACTGGATGGAAATGGAAAAGCAGCGTGGTATTTCCATTACCACGTCGGTCATGCAGTTCCCGTATCGCGACCACATGATCAACCTGCTCGACACCCCGGGCCACGAAGACTTCTCCGAAGATACCTACCGCACCCTGACCGCGGTCGACTCGGCATTGATGGTCCTCGACGGCGGTAAAGGGGTCGAGCCACGCACCATCGCGCTGATGGACGTCTGCCGTCTGCGCGACACGCCGATTGTCAGCTTCATCAACAAACTCGACCGTGACATCCGCGACCCGATCGAACTGCTCGACGAAATCGAAGCGGTACTCAAGATCAAGGCTGCGCCGATCACCTGGCCGATCGGTTGCTACCGCGATTTCAAAGGCGTTTATCACCTCGCCGACGACTACATCATTGTCTACACCGCCGGCCACGGCCACGAGCGCACCGAAGTCAGAATCATCGAGAAGCTCGATTCCGACGAAGCGCGCGCGCATTTGGGCGATGAGTACGATCGCTTCGTCGATCAGCTGGAACTGGTGCAGGGCGCCTGTCACGAATTCAATCAACAGGAATTCCTCGACGGCCAACTGACCCCGGTGTTCTTCGGTACCGCTTTGGGCAACTTTGGTGTCGATCACGTGCTCGACGCCGTGGTCAATTGGGCGCCGAAGCCTCTGGCTCGTGTCGCCAACGAGCGCACCGTGGAGCCGATTGAAGAAAAATTCGCCGGTTTCGTGTTCAAGATCCAGGCGAACATGGACCCGAAACACCGCGACCGTATCGCGTTCATGCGGATCTGCTCGGGCAAGTACGAAAAAGGCATGAAGATGCGCCACGTGCGCACCGGCAAAGACGTGCGGATCGGCGATGCGCTGACGTTCTTCTCTTCCGAGCGTGAGCAACTGGAAGAAGCGTTTGCCGGCGACATTATCGGTTTGCACAACCACGGCACGATCCAGATCGGCGACACCTTCACCGAAGGCGAAGTCCTCGGTTTCACCGGCATCCCGCACTTCGCCCCGGAACTGTTCCGACGTGTACGTCTGCGCGATCCGCTGAAATCCAAACAACTGCGCCAAGGTTTGCAACAACTGGCCGAAGAGGGCGCAACGCAGGTGTTCTTCCCGACGCGCAGCAACGACATCATCCTCGGCGCCGTCGGTGTGCTGCAGTTCGATGTGGTCGCCAGCCGCTTGAAAGAGGAATACAAGGTCGAATGCTCCTACGAGCCGATCACCGTGTACTCCGCGCGCTGGATCGATTGCAGCGATAAGAAGAAGCTCGAAGAATTCAGCGTCAAGGCTGTGGAAAACCTGGCTATCGACGGCGGCGGTCACCTGACCTACCTGGCCCCGACCCGGGTCAACCTGGCACTGATGGAAGAGCGTTGGCCGGACGTGAAATTCCGTGCGACCCGTGAGCATCATTGATTTGTGAGGTTTAGGGCTTGCTGGTGATGGTGGTTTTGAAATCGCCATCGCGAGCAAGCTTTGCTCCTACGGGCTGTGAGGTGTGCGCTCAAAACCCCGTTGCGAAAGTTGCGGGGTTTTTTGTTGCACGGAATTTGCTCGTTCCCACGCAGAGCGTGGGAACGATCAATTGATTGGACGTCAGCCCTGTGGGGCAAATGTTCCCTGGTGGAAAACCATCTGCCACTGCTCGCCCTGCTTGCGCCAGATCGAACTGCGCAGGCTGTTGGCGGGGGAGCGCTGGCCGATGGCGATGTTGTGACAGCGGTAAGTCACCAGGGCGGTGTCTTCCGACAGTTGCCTGGCTGTGAACTCGCTGATAGAGCGTTGAGAGAAGGGCTGGAGCGGTAATTGCGCAACCACGTCGGCCTTATTCCAGACGCTGCCGCTGGCGCCGAATTCGATGAAGTCGTCGGCGAGCAGGCGTGAGATTTCTTCAGCATCGCGCCGGGTAGTCTGTGACAGGAGGCGTTGTTCAAGTTGTAGCAATGTTTGCGACAGATCCATGGCATTGGCCTTTGTCGTGGTGTTCGGAATGACCTAAATGCAGCGGTCCATGATTTTGATCTTTTCGGCATAGCCATTATTCCAAACCAATCTGCCCTGTAGCGGCATTTCTGCCTGTCCGCTAGCGTCCTATCTGGAGAACCCGGCCGATCGGAACTAGATTTTATTCAGCGCCACGGCACTCGGGTCATGCGCCGTCAGGCACTTATGCTGCATCTCAGAAAGGATGGAATCGGCTATGAGCATTTTTCAACGCGTTGTGCTGTTTCTGAAGGTGTTGGTGATGATGTCCGTCGGCGTGTCGGCGGGGGCGTGGGCGGAGTGTCCGGGCCACGACAAGCAAGCGGCGAGCGGGCAGGTGAGCCACGCTGACCCTATGATCGCCAAGTCTGAATCCGAGCCCGGTGACCAAGGGCAGGGCGGTAGCGCTGACGATGACGACACCATGACTGACGAAGACGAAGGCGATAGCCAAACGTAAATCGCCGGCAAAAGAAAACCCCTTCCGCCCGGATTGATGCGCAATCGAGGCGGAAGAGGTCGGTAAAACCAAACACATTACTTGTCAGCGCGAAACCTGTGGGAGCGAGCTTGCTCGCGATAGCAATCCATCAGGCGCCTGAAAATCGACTGACACCCGCTCGCTCACTCGCACAATTTCCTTACGCCGCGCCTTTTTCCAGAAATTGCTCCGCGTAGTGGCAAGCCACCTGACGATTATCGAGCAAGCGCAACACCGGCTCTTCAGTGCTGCAACGCTCAGTCGCATACGGGCAACGCTTGTGGAACGCGCAGCCCGACGGCGGATTCAGCGGATTTGGCAACTCGCCGACGATCTTGATTTTCGGCTTGTTCGGGTCCGGGTGAATAGTCGGGGTCGCCGACAGCAGCGCCTGGGTGTACGGGTGCAGCGGACGCTCGTAGATGTCGTTCTTCGGGCCCATTTCCACCGGGCGACCGAGGTACATCACCATCACATCATCGGCAACGTGCTGCACCACCGCCAGGTTGTGCGAGATGAACACGTATGCGGTGTTGAACTCTTGCTGCAAATCCATGAACAGGTTCAGCACCTGCGCCTGAATCGACACGTCCAGCGCCGAGGTCGGTTCGTCCGCCACCAGCACTTTCGGTTGCAGCATCATCGCCCGCGCCAGGGCGATCCGCTGACGCTGGCCGCCGGAGAACATGTGCGGATAACGCTGGTAATGCTCGGGACGCAAGCCGACCTGCTTCATCATCGCCTGGACCTTTTCGCGGCGTTCGGCGGCGGAAAGATTGGTGTTGATCAGCAGCGGCTCGGCGAGTTGATCACCGACTTTCTGCCGAGGATTGAGCGAGGCGTACGGGCTCTGGAACACCATCTGCACGTCTTTGCGCAGTTGCTTGCGTTGCGCCTTGTCGGCACCGGCGACTTCCTGGCCGGCGATTTTCAACGAGCCCGAGGATGGCTCTTCGATCAGCGTCAGCGCGCGGGCCAAGGTCGATTTGCCGCAACCCGATTCGCCGACGACGGCGAGGGTCTTGCCGGCTTCCAGTTCGAACGACACGCCGTTAAGCGCGCGCACGGTCGCGTGGCCCTTGAACAGACCACGGGACACTTCGTAGTGACGGGTCAGGTCGCGGGCGGTAAGTACGACGGCCATTACGCCACCTCCTGGTTCAGCGGGTAGAAGCAGCGGGCGAGGCTGTTGCTTTTCGGGTCAAGGGCCGGGCGCTGGGTGCGGCAGTTTTCCTGCACGTACGGGCAGCGCGGCGACAGCAGGCAACCTTGCGGACGGTCATAGCGACCCGGGACGATGCCCGGCAACGTCGCCAGACGCGTGGCGCCGAGGCTGTGTTCCGGAATCGCCTTGAGCAGCGCTTCGCTGTACGGGTGCGCCGGAATGTCGAACAGTTGCGGCACTTGCCCGACTTCCACCGCTTGCCCGGCGTACATCACGCACACGCGCTGAGCGGTTTCGGCGACGACCGCGAGGTCGTGCGTGATCAGCACCAGGCCCATGTTCTGCTCTTTCTGCAACGCCAGGAGCAGGTCCATGATTTGCGCCTGAATCGTCACGTCGAGCGCGGTGGTCGGTTCGTCGGCGATCAGCAGTTTCGGTTCGCCGGCAATTGCCATGGCGATTGCCACACGCTGGCTCATACCGCCCGACAGTTGGTGCGGGTAGGCGTCCATACGGCTGGCGGCGCCCGGGATTTCAACTTTTTCCAACAGCTCGATGGCACGCTTGCGCGCTTGCTTGCCGGACATTTTCAGGTGCAGGCGCAGCACTTCTTCGATCTGGAAACCGACGGTGTAGCTCGGGTTTAACGCCGTCATCGGGTCCTGGAACACCATAGCCAAGTCTTTGCCGACGATTTGCCGACGCTGACGATTGCTCAGCTTGAGCATGTTTTTGCCGTCGAAATTCAGCGCGTCGGCGGTGACGATCCCCGGGTGCTCGATCAGGCCCATCAGCGCCATCATGGTCACGGATTTACCCGAACCCGACTCGCCAACGATGGCCAGGACTTCGCCCTTGTCCACGGTAATGTCGAGGCCATCGACTACCGGCACGGCAGTCGCGTCGCCGAAACGAACGTTGAGATTCTTGATTTCTAACAGTGACATTTGAATCTCCTCAGGCGGCGTTCTTGAGTTTCGGGTCCAGCGCATCGCGCAGGCCGTCACCCATCAAGTTGATTGCCAGCACGCTGAGCAAAATGGTCAAACCAGGCAGACTTACCACCCACCAGGCGCGTTCGATGTAGTCGCGAGCCGAAGCCAGCATCGTGCCCCACTCAGGGGTTGGCGGTTGTACGCCAAGACCGAGGAAGCCCAGTGCAGCGGCATCGAGAATCGCCGAGGAGAAGCTCAAAGTGGCCTGAACGATCAGCGGCGCCATGCAGTTCGGCAGCACGGTGATGAACATCAGGCGTGGCAGGCCGGCACCGGCCAGGCGCGCGGCGGTCACGTAGTCGCGGTTCAGTTCGCCCATCACCGCTGCGCGGGTCAGACGTACGTAGGACGGCAGGGACACCACGGCGATTGCGATCACGGTGTTGATCAGGCCAGGGCCGAGGATGGCGACAATCGCCACGGCCAGCAGCAGCGACGGCAGGGCCAGCATGATGTCCATCAGACGCATGATGGTCGGGCCGAGCAGGCGTGGGAAGAAACCGGCGAACAGACCCAGCAGGATCCCCGGAATCAGCGACATCACCACCGACGACAAGCCGATCAGCAACGACAGGCGCGAACCCTGGATCAGACGCGAGAGCAAGTCGCGACCCAGTTCATCGGTGCCGAGCAGAAATTGCAGTTGCCCACCCTCCAGCCAGGCTGGCGGGGTCAGCAGGAAATCGCGGTATTGCTCGCTCGGGTCATGCGGCGCGACCCATGGTGCGAACAGCGCGCAGAACACGATCAGGATCATGAACAGCAGGCCGGCGACCGCCCCTTTGTTGCGCGAAAAGGCGTGCCAGAATTCTTTGTACGGCGACGGGTACAGCAGGCTTTGATCGACTGTTACCGCTTGATTTGAAGTTGCAGCTGGAGTGGTCATGGTCATGTGATCTCAGCGCTGGTGACGAATGCGTGGGTTGGCAAAGCCGTAGAGGATGTCCACTACGAAATTGACCACAATCACCAGGCAGGCGATTAGCAGGATGCCGTTTTGCACGACTGGATAGTCCCGGGCGCCAATGGCTTCGATCAGCCACTTGCCGATGCCCGGCCACGAGAAAATCGTTTCGGTCAGGACCGCACCGGCAAGCAATGTGCCGACTTGCAGGCCGACCACGGTCAGCACCGGAATCAGCGCGTTGCGCAGGCCGTGGACGAATACCACGCGCGACGGCGACAGGCCTTTGGCGCGGGCGGTGCGAATGTAGTCTTCACGCAGCACTTCGAGCATCGACGAACGGGTCATCCGCGCGATCACCGCCAGCGGGATAGTGCCGAGCACGATGGCGGGCAGGATCAAGTGGTGCAGCGCATCGAGGAACGCGCCGACGTCATCCGCCAGCAAGGTGTCGATCAGCATGAAACCGGTGCGCGGCTCGATGTCGTAGAGCAGGTCGATGCGCCCGGACACCGGCGTCCAGCCCAGTGACACGGAGAAGAACATGATCAGGATCAGGCCCCACCAGAAGATCGGCATCGAATATCCCGCCAGGGAGATGCCCATCACCCCATGGTCGAACAGGGATCCTCGTTTGAGTGCCGCGATCACCCCGGCCAACAGGCCCAGGATGCCGGCGAACAACAGGGCGGCCATGGACAGTTCCAGGGTCGCAGGGAATAGAGAGCTGAACTCGGTCCAGACGCTTTCACGGGTACGCAGCGATTCGCCAAGGTCGCCGTGGGCCAACTTGCCGATGTAGTCCAGGTATTGGGCATACAGCGGTTTGTTCAGACCAAGGCGTTCCATTGCCTGGGCATGCATTTCGGGATCGACCCGACGTTCGCCCATCATCACTTCCACGGGGTCGCCAGGGATCATGCGAATCAACGCGAAAGTCAGCAAGGTGATGCCGAAGAACGTGGGGATCAACAACCCCAGTCGGCGGGCAATAAAACTAAACATCTTGTGTGCTACCTCATCAGCCGGTTAGGCGTGCCCGGTGTTTCTGGGATCAGACACACCGGGCGTTTTCTTATTTACTTCACCTGAGTGGTGGCGAAGTTATTCGTGGTGAGGGGGCTAATGTGATAGCCCTCTACGTTGTTGCGCATTGCGGTAAACATACGGGTGTGGGCCATGTTGATCCAAGGTTGGTCCTGGTTAAAGACCACTTGGGCTTCTTCGTACAACCTGGCCCGTTCGGCCGGGTCTACTTTAGCGCGTGCGTCGTCGATCAGCGCCTGGAATTTCTCGTTGCACCAACGGGCGTAATTTTCGCCATTCTTCGCCGCTTCGCAACTCAGGTTAGGCGTGAGGAAGTTATCCGGGTCGCCGTTGTCACCTGCCCAACCGGCGGAAACCATGTCGTGCTCGCCGTTTTTCGCGCGTTTGAGCATTTCGCCCCATTCCATCACGCGGATGTCGAGCTTGATCCCGACCTTGGCCAGGTCAGCCTGCATCATCTGCGCGCCGAGCATCGGGTTCGGGTTGGTCGGGCCGCCGCCGTTACGGGTGAACAGGGTCAGCACGGTGCCGTCCGGCACGCCGGCTTCCTTGAGCAGGGCGCGGGCCTTGTCGAGGTCGCGTGGCGGGTTGCTCAGCGTGTGGTTGTAGCCCAGCAACGTGTCCGGGTACGGATTGACCGCCACGGTCGCATTGCCTTTGCCGAACAGCGCGTTGACGTAAGCCGCCTTGTCGAACGCGATGTCGATGGCTTTGCGCACCCGCACGTCGCTCATGTATTTGTGCTGGGTGTTCATGGCGATGTACGACACGGTCATCGCGTTCATTTCATCGACTTTCAGGTTCGGGTCTTTCTTGATGCTCGGGATGTCATCCGGTTTCGGATACAGCGCGATCTGGCACTCGTTGGCCTTGAGTTTTTGCAGGCGCACGTTGTTGTCGGTGGCGATCGCCAGGATCAGCGCTTCAGCCGGTGGCTTGCCGAGGAAGTAATCCGGGTTGGCCTTGAAGCGCACCTGGGCGTCCTTGGCGTAACGCTGGAAGACAAACGGGCCGGTGCCGATCGGCTTGTTGTTGAGGTCGGCGGTTTTGTTCGCTTTCAACAACTGGTCGGCGTATTCGGCGGAATAGATCGAGGAGAACGCCATGGCGACGTCGGCGAGGAACGGTGCTTCGCGGCGGGTCAAGGTGAAGGTGACGGTGTTGTCGTCGACTTTTTCCACGCTTTTCAGCAGTTCCTTGAAGCCCATGCTTTCAAAGTACGGGAAGCCCACGCTCGACAGTTTGTGCCACGGGTGATTCGGGTCCAGCTGACGCTGGAAACTCCAGACCACATCGTCGGCATTCATCTCGCGGGTCGGCTTGAAATAATCGGTGGTGTGAAACTTGACGCCTTTGCGCAGGTGGAACGTGTACGTCAGGCCGTCATCGCTGATGTCCCACGAATCGGCCAGTGCCGGAATCACTTCAGTGGTGCCAGGCTTGAACGCCACCAGACGGTTGAAGATGGTTTCGGAGACTGCGTCGCCCGTGACTGCAGTTGTGTACTGGACCATATCGAAGCCTTCCGGACTGGCTTCGGTGCAGACCACCAAGGGTTTGGCCGAGACGCCAACAGCGACACTCAGCAACGCGGCAGCGATGGCCGCACGTAGGGGAAGCATTTTCATCAAGAACCCTCTGCAATCGGTTGAACAGATAAAAGCCCAACGGCCGACTCTCCATGAGTCGGCCGTCGGGCAAGTGCGTTACAGAACGTTGAACGGGATGGTGGTCACGAGACGGAACTCGTTGAGGCTGCCATCCGCCTGGTTTTCGCTGGCACGGTGCGCGGTGTAGGTTGCGCGAATAGCGGTGGCCTTGAGTGGGCCGCTCTGCACGGCATAGGCCGCGCCGATCCCGTATTCGTAGTGGTTTTCGCCGTCCATTGCCTGGACGCCATCGTAGCCGCCACCGGCGTAGTGAGTACCGTCGATGCCCCAGCCGCGAGCCTGGTAGATGTTGAACTTGAGGCCTGGTACGCCGTACTCAGCCATGTTCAGGCCGTAGGCGATCTGGAAGGATTTCTCGTTCGGGCCGTTGAAGTCCGACAGCAAGGAGTTGGCCAGGTAGATGCCGTTGGTTTCGTGCAGGTAATCGAAGTACTCGTTACCGTTCACTTCCTGGTACGAGAAGGTCAGGCTGTGAGCCTGGTGAGTCAGGCCAAGCGACAGCGAGTAGGTGTCGTTGTCGATCTCGCCCAGCAGTTTTTTGCCTTCGTCGACGGTCTTGTAGTAGTTCAGGCCGGTGGTCAGGCTCAGTACCGAGCTGTCGCCCAGTACGTGGCTGGCGCCGAAATAGTACTGGTTCCACAGGTCTTCAGCCTGGGTGCCCCACAGGCTGGTGGTCAGACTGGCGAACGGCTGATAAGTGATACCGGCGGTGTTGACGTGATCCGCTTCAGCGCGGCCGTCACCGTATTCGGAGCGGAACTTGCGCTGGCTCTGCTCGGTACGCGGCGAGTTGCGATCGAAGGTGCCGATGTCGAAGGCCAGGTTTTCCAGCTCTTCGCTGTGCAGCGTGACCCCTTCGAAGCTCGACGGCAGTGGACGGTTGCCGATGACGTCGACTTGCGGGCTGCTGAAGTTCTGGCGACCGGCGGTCAAGGTGGTGTTGGAGATGCGTGCCTTGACGTTGGCCAGGCCCAGCTTGCTCCACTGGTCAACCGCGTCACCGCCGTTTTCGGTCAGCGTACGGTTGTTGCCGCGACCCGACCGGCCTGGCTCCGGAGCACCGCCATTGCCGGACGCGAGGTCCTTGCGATCACGGTCCAGGGCGATGGCATTGTAAGCCGCCACTTCGGTGCTGAAACCTACAGTGCCCTGGGTGAAACCCGAGTTGTACTTGATGATCGTGCCTTGCACCCAGTTGATCCGGCGATCAGTCTCGCGGGTCTCGCCATGTTTCTGATAGTTGAGCTTGGTGCCCCGCTTGAACTGCTCATTCGCATACCAGTTACGTGTGGAACCGGTCACGGATTGGCCTTCGACGAAACCGGTGGCTTCGCTTTGGGCGCTTTTTTCTTTGACGGTAACCGGCGTGAACGCCTGGCTCTGGGTTTCTGCGTAAGCCGTGGCGGTGATGCTGCTGATGGCCAAGGCTAATATCGCGGTGCTGCTCAGTTTCATGGGTGAAGCTCCTTTCTTTCTTTTTTTTTGATGCCGGTCTTTTTTGGTGATCCGGCTATTTGGTTTGAACTCGTTCGAACCATCGCAAACGTTTGCTCTAGGCCTGATTGGCGAATTAAGGCAATGCGCTTGCGTGAGGGCGGGATCCGCCCTCAGCGTTTCTGGCTAATCGGTTATTTTTCCAGGCTGACGCCCGAGAACACGTTGCGACCGAAGGGGCTGACTTTGAACCCTTCGATTTTCGCGCTTAACGGCTGGTTGACCGTCGAGTGGGCGATTGGCGTGATCGGTACTTGTTGCTTGAGCAACTGTTGCGCCTGTTTGTAGAGCACGGTGCGTTGATCGCGGTCGGTGACAACCTTGGCCTGCTTGACCAATTTGTCGTAGGCCGGATCGCACCACATCGAGTAGTTGTTGCCGCCAATCGCATCGCAGCTATAAAGCGTGCCGAGCCAGTTGTCCGGGTCACCGTTGTCACCGGTCCAGCCAATCAGGCTGACGTCGTGCTCGCCATTCTTGGTGCGCTTGATGTACTCGCCCCATTCGTAGCTGACGATCTTCACTTTGAGGCCGATTTTCGCCCAGTCAGCCTGGAGCATTTCGGCCATCAACTTGGCGTTGGGGTTGTATGGGCGCTGCACCGGCATCGCCCACAAAGTGATTTCGGTGCCTTCCTTGACGCCGGCAGCCTTGAGCAATTCCTTGGCTTTTTCCGGGTTGTAGGCGGCGTCCTTGATGGTCTCGTCGTAGGACCATTGGGTCGGCGGCATGGCGTTGACCGCCAGTTGACCGGCGCCCTGGTACACGGCGTTGAGGATGCTTTGCTTGTTCACCGCCATGTCCAGCGCCTGACGCACTTCGAGCTGGTCGAACGGTTTGTGGCGCACGTTGTAGGCGATGTAGCCGAGGTTGAAGCCGGGTTTTTCGATCAGCTTGAGTTTCGCGTCGTTCTTCAGCGCGTCGACGTCGGCCGGGCGCGGGTGCAGGGTGATCTGGCACTCGTTGGCCTTGAGTTTCTGCACACGTACCGAGGCGTCGGTGTTGATCGCGAAAATCAGGTTGTCGAGTTTGACCCGGCTCGGGTCCCAGTACTGCTTGTTGCCGGTGTAGCGGATGTTGGAGTCTTTCTGGTAGCTCTTGAATACGAACGGCCCAGTGCCGATCGGCTTCTGGTTGATGTCGCTCGGTTTGCCCTCGGCGAGCAGCTTGTCGGCGTACTCGGCGGACAGGATCGCGGCGAAGCTCATGGCGATGTTCTGAATGAACGCGGCGTCGACGCTGTTGAGCGTCATGACCACGGTCAGCGGCCCGGTCTTCTCGACCTTGGCGATGTTCTTGTTCAGGCTCATCCCGTTGAAATAGGGGAATTCGGTCGGGTAAGCCTTACGGAAAGGTTGTTGCGGGTCGAGCATGCGGTTGAACGTGAACAGCACGTCATCGGCATTGAAATCGCGGGTCGGCGTGAAATAAGGCGTGGTGTGAAACTTCACCCCTTCGCGCAAATGAAAGGTGTACGTGAGGCCGTCTTCGGAAATATCCCAGCGTGTCGCCAGGCCCGGTACAACGTTGGTCGCGCCTTTTTCGAACTCTGCCAGACGGTTGTACAGCGGCTCGGCGGCATCGTTATCGGTCGCAGTGGTGTACTGCGCGGTATCGAAACCGGCCGGGCTGCCTTCGGAGCAGAACACCAGGCTATTGCTGGCGGCCTGGCTCATGGACGTGGCGGCCAACAGGCCGGTGCCCAGTAACGCGGATAAAACCAAGGTATGGCGCATGACGCTCCCTCTTTTTAGTGTTTAACAATGCGCCACCGTCCCGTCCGGGGACGTGGTGGGTGCATTGATCTCTAACCCGTTGCAGCAAACCGAGAGCCCACGCATCAACTGGTCAGATCCCGACGGTAGAAGCCGTGGGTCTGGCAGTAAATACGGAAAGGCCTGAAAAACGCGTAGGAAACAACCCAACGTCCTGCAACGCTTGTGCGGTGCGCAGGGGTTGTAGCTGTCAGTTGATTCCTACATTCCCGGCAGATAAAGCAACGGCGACGTTAAACGCGTCGCCGTTGCCAAATCTTATTTGCTGACGCTGACGCCGTAGAAGGAATTCAAGCCGAATGGGCTGATCTTGAAGTCCTGCACGTTGCTGCGCATGGGTTGGAACACCGTCGAGTGAGCGATAGGTGTCATTGGAACAGCGTCCTTGAGGACGTGTTGCGCCTGTTTGTACAGTTCGGTGCGCTTGCCTTGATCGGTGGTGCGCTTGGCTTCCTTGACGATGCCGTCGAACTTCTTGTCGCACCATTTGGAGAAGTTGTTGCCGCTCAGCGAGTCGCAGCCGAACAGGACGTTGAGCCAGTTGTCCGGATCACCATTGTCGCCGCTCCAGCCAATGATCATTGCCTGGTTCTCGCCGCCCTTGGAGCGCTTGATGTACTCGCCCCACTCGTAGCTGGTGATCTTCACGTTGAGGCCGATTTTCTTCCAGTCGGACTGCAACATTTCAGCCATCAGTTTGGCGTTCGGGTTGTACGGACGCTGTACCGGCATCGCCCACAGGACGATCTCGGTGCCTTCCTTGACGCCGGCTTCCTTGAGCAGCGCTTTGGCTTTCTCAGGGTCGTATTTGGCATCTTTGATGGTGGTGTCGTAGGACCACTGGGTCGGCGGCATGGCGTTGACGGCCAATTGGCCCGCGCCCTGGTAAACCGAATCAATGATTTGCGGCTTGTTCACCGCCATGTCCATGGCCTGACGCACACGGATATCGGCCAGCGGGTTTGGCTCGTTGCTGCCCTTGACCTTGTCCATCACGTTGTAGGCGATGTAACCGAGGTTGAAACCTGCCTGTTCAGGCATTTTCAGGGTTTTGTCTTCTTTGAGCGCTTTCAGGTCGGCTGGACGAGGGAACAGGGTGACCTGGCACTCGTTCTTTTTCAGCTTCTGAATACGTACCGACGGGTCGGTGGTGATGGCGAAGATCAGGTTGTCGATCTTCACGTCATCAGGCTTCCAGTAGTCCTTGTTCCCGGTGTAGCGGATGTTGGAATCTTTCTGGTAGCTCTTGAACACGAACGGGCCAGTGCCGACCGGCTTCTGGTTGATGTCGGCAGCCTTGCCTTCCTTGAGCAGCTGGGCAGCGTACTCGGCGGACTGCACGGAGGCGAAGCTCATCGCCATGTTCTGGATGAACGCGGCATCAACATCTTTGAGCGTGAACTTGACGGTGTGGTCGTCGAGTTTGTCGATCTTGGTGATGTTGGTGTCCATGCCCATGTCGGTGAAGTACGGGAATTCGGTCGGGTAGGCTTTGCGGAACGGATCGTCCTTGTTGATCATCCGGTTGAAGGTGAACAGGACGTCGTCGGCGTTGAACTCACGAGTTGGCTTGAAGTACGGCGTGGTGTGGAATTTCACGCCTTCACGCAGGTGAAAGGTGTACGTCAGGCCGTCCGGGGTAATGTCCCAGCTGGTCGCCAGGCCAGGAATCACGGCGGTGCCGCCGCGCTCGAACTGGGTCAGGCGGTTGAACATGGTTTCTGCAGAGGCGTCGAAGTCGGTTCCGGTGGTGTACTGACCAGGATCAAAACCGGCCGGGCTCCCTTCGGAGCAAAACACCAGGTTAGTCGCCGCTTGGGCGAAAGGTGCGCTAGCGAGAATGCTGGCGCCGACTAAAAACGGAATGACCGCGTGTTTGAACATGGTGGCCTCATGATTTGTTGTCATTTTTGGAATTAGAGGACGACCTCGTGAGTCGTGCCTGCGGATACTTATGCAGGGGCCATACCCATTGCAAGATCCAGAGCTGTTACAAGCATTAAACAGTGGCACGAACGTACCTTAATGTCGCATATGTATAAATTTTGACGCATTTGACCGTTTGCGCACGTCTTTTACGGTGCAAACCACGCACCGCAGAAGGGCGACCGGGGCGCTTGGCGCACCCGGTTGGCGCGTGGTGTTACTTATTTATACCCACGCCATAGAAGGGCGTAAGGCCAAACGGACTGATCTTGAAGTCAGTGACTTCCTTGCGCAAAGGCTGGAACACCGTCGAGTTGGCGATCGGTGTGATAGGCACTTGTTGTTTAAGAATTTTCTGCGCTTGTTGATAGAGTTTGACCCGCTCGTCGCGGTCGGTGGAAACCTTGGCTTGCTGGACCAGCTTGTCGTAGGCCGGGTCGCACCACTTGGCGTAATTGCTGCCCTTCACGGCGGCGCAGCTGTAAAGCACGCCGAGCCAGTTGTCCGGGTCACCGTTGTCGCCGGTCCAGCCGTAGATCATCGCGTCGTGCTCGCCGTTCTTGGCGCGCTTGATGTATTCGCCCCATTCATAGCTGACGATGTTGGCTTTGATGCCGACCTTGGCCCAATCCTGCTGGATCATCTGCGCCGACATCCGCGCGTTCGGGTTGGAGGCGCGCTGGACCGTCATCGCCCACAGATTGATGGTAGTGCCGGGCGCAATACCTGCTTCCTTCAGTAGCGCTTTAGCTTTGGTCGGGTCGTGTGGCGCGTCCTGGATGTTCGGATCGAACGACCATTGCGCGGGCGGCAAGGCGTTTTGCGCAAGCTGCCCGGCGCTCTGGTAGACGGCTTTGATGATCGCCGGTTTGTCGATGGCCATGTCCAGCGCCTGGCGGACTTTGAGCTGGTCCAGCGGTGGATGCGTGACGTTGTAGGCGAGGAACCCGAGGTTGAAACCGGCTTGCTTGAGCACGCTGAGGTTCGGGTCTTTTTCCATGGCGTCGATGTCGGCCGGGCGCGGGTAGCCGCTGACCTGGCATTCGCCGGCCTTGAGTTTCTGCAAGCGCACGGCGGCGTCGGGGGTGATCGAGAACACCAGGTTATCGATTTTCACGTCTTCGGGTTTCCAGTACGCCTTGTTGCCGACGTAGCGGATTTGCGAATCCTTCTGATAGCGCTTGAACACGAACGGGCCGGTGCCGATGGGTTTCTGGTTGATGTCGGCGGCTTTGCCTTCCTTTAACAGTTGCGCGGTGTATTCGGCGGACTGCACGGAGGCGAAGCTCATGGCGAGGTTCTGGATGAACGCGGCGTCGATGTTATTGAGGTTGAAGCGCACGGTGTGCTCGTCGATTTTTTCGACGCTTTTGATGGTTTTGTTGAGGTCCATGTCGGTGAAGTACGGCGACTCGGCGGGGTAGGCTTTGCGGAAGGCGTTTTCCGGGTCGAGCAGGCGCTGGAAGGTGAAGACCACGTCGTCGGCGTTGAAGTCGCGTGTCGGGGTGAAGTAGTCGGTGGTGTGGAATTTGACGTTGTCGCGCAGGTGGAAGGTGTAGGCGAGTCCGTCGTTACTGATGTCCCAATCGGTGGCTAGGCCGGGTTCGACTTCGGTGCCGCCGCGTTTGAATTGGGTGAGGCGGTTGAAGATGGTTTCAGCGGAGGCGTCAAAATCGGTGCCGCTGGTGTATTGGCTCGGGTCGAAGCCGGCCGGGCTGGCTTCGGAGCAGTAGACCAGGGTGGTGGCGGCTTGGGCCAGCGGAGCGAATGTGGCCAGGGTCAGTGCGAGCAATAGCGGCTTGATGGTGTTTCTGTGCATGAGGTCCCCGGAGGATTTGGGTAGCGGAATACCTCGGAGAGTAGCGTTGTTGACGGGTCGGGCGGAAATATCGTTTTTTCAGGGGGACCCCTCTATCCGGGCATAGATGGGGGGATGTGACGCACCATTGATCGTTCCCACGCTCTGCGCGGGAACGATCATGGTGCGAAGGGTTGGCAAATGAAGGGTTAGCGAATCAAGGCGTCATCAACACTTCAATCGAGCCGTCGGCGGTCATGCTGACCTGGCTGGTGCCCGCTTCTACTTCAGGCGTCACCGGTGCGGCGTCGGCGCCCGCCGCTTTCATCATCATGGGGGCGCGCATGTACGGTTGTGGATAGCCGTTGCTGTTGAGGTTCAGATTGACGATTTTGTAGCCCTTGCCGCCGAGCGCATCGGTGGCCAGTTGTGCGCGAGCCTTGAACGCGGTCACGGCTTCTTTGAGCAGCGCATCTTCGCT
The DNA here is from genome assembly GCF_900105155.1 of Pseudomonas prosekii. NCBI lineage: Bacteria > Pseudomonadati > Pseudomonadota > Gammaproteobacteria > Pseudomonadales > Pseudomonadaceae > Pseudomonas > Pseudomonas prosekii. The sequence continues at coordinate 1,810,365 of NZ_LT629762.1, read as the reverse complement.
GGCCTTGCGGGTTGGGTTGGCGATGGCGAAATCCATGCCGCCCATTTTCAGATCGGTGAGCAGTTCGCCGGTGAGTTTTGACAGGGCGGCGAAATCGGAGCTTTCGAGGCGCAGTTCAGCGCGCTCGCGCCAGCCGGTGATTTTCTGACCTTTGGTGTCGTAGATCGGGTAGCTGTTGCGGCTGCCCTGGCGCAGGGTGATGTCTTTGACCTGTTTGGCCTGGCCGAGGGCTTTGTTCATGGTGGTGCTGACGTCGGCGGCGAGTTTGGCCGGGTCGGTGTTTTGCTCTTCGGTGTAGAGCGTCACGATCATCAGGTCGCGCGCCACTTCCTGGCTGACTTCGGCGCGCAGGGCGATCTGGTTGTAATGCAATTCGTCGGCGGCCAGGGCCGGGAGGCTGGCGACGGTGCCAACGCTGAGGGCGAGAAGGGCGGCGCTGCGGCGCAATGTGTGCATTAAAAGCTCCTTGGAAGTGGCGCAGGAACAATGTCCGAACCTGCGTGAAACCATCAGACTCTAACTTCTATGATCCGGTTCGCCCAGTTACAACTTCTATACAGATCAACAATCCTGTAGCAGCTGCCGAGGCACGAGGCTGCGTCCGGCTGCGCAGCAGTCGTAAAACCAAAGCACGAGGTTCTACTGAAACACCGCGTCGCCCGATCTCACGACTGCTGCGCAGCCGAACGCAGCCTTCGGCAGCTGCTACATGAGGCCGGGGCCAGTTCCAGATCACCAAAAACCCCTGTAGCAGCTGCCGAGGCACGAGGCTGCGTCCGGCTGCGCAGCAGTCGTAAAACCCGAGCCCCCGGTTTTACTGAAACACCGCGGCGCCCGATCTCGCGACTGCTGCGCAGCCGGACGCAGCCTTCGGCAGCTGCTACATGGGGCCGGGGCCAGTTTCAGATCACCAAAAACCCCTGTAGCAGCTGCCGAGGCACGAGGCTGCGTCCGGCTGCGCAGCAGTCGTAAAACCCGAGTCCCTGGTTTTACTGAAACACCGCGGCGCCCGATCTCGCGACTGCTGCGCAGCCGAACGCAGCCTCGCGGGCTCGGCAGCTGCTACAAGGGGTTTGTGTGGGGTGTTGGCGTGTGGCCGTTTGCCGCACTTTTGCCTGTCGGCCCCCGTGCTTGGTTATACTCCGTGCGATCCGCCTGGAGCGCTCATCAGGAGAGCTCATGCTCGCCGCCGTTCAAATCACTTCCGCAACTCGCCAGAATCTCTGGCGGCTGACGTTCATCCGCACTTTGGTGCTGGCCGCACAGGCCGGTTCCGTCGGGCTGGCCTACTGGTTCGATTTGCTGCCATTGCCCTGGTTTCAACTGGCGATGACCCTCGGCTGCTCGATGCTGCTGTGCGCGTTTACCGCGATTCGCCTGCGCACTTCATGGCCGGTGACCGAGCTCGAATACGCCGTGCAACTGGCCTGCGACCTGTTTATCCACAGTGCCTTGCTGTATTTCTCCGGCGGTTCGACCAACCCGTTCGTCTCTTATTACCTGGTGCCGCTGACCATCGCCGCCGTGACCTTGCCGTGGCGGTTTTCGCTGATTCTGTCGGGCATCGCGCTGGCCATGTACACGCTGCTGCTGGCGCGTTTCTATCCGCTGCAAACCTTCCCGATTGCCCGGGAAAACCTGCAGGTCTACGGCATGTGGCTGAGTTTCGCGCTCGCGGCGGCGGTGATCACCTTCTTCGCTGCACGCATGGCGGAAGAGTTGCGGCGTCAGGAAGAGTTACGCGCGATCCGTCGTGAAGAAGGCCTGCGCGACCAGCAATTGCTCGCTGTCGCCACTCAGGCTGCGGGCGCTGCGCATGAATTGGGGACGCCGCTGGCGACCATGAGCGTGTTGCTCAAAGAGATGCAGCAGGACCATCCCGACCCGCTGTTGCAGGATGATCTGAAGGTGCTGCAGGATCAGGTCAAACTCTGCAAAGAGACCTTGCAGCAACTGGTGCGCGCCGCCGAGGCCAATCGCCGCTTGGCCGTGGAGATGCAGGACGTCACCGACTGGCTCGACGAAGCGCTGAACCGCTGGCACCTGATGCGCCCGGAGGCCAGTTATCGCTTCCAGCGTCTCGGCCAGGGCAGCGTGCCGCGCATGGCGCCGCCGCCGGACCTGACCCAGGCGCTGCTGAATTTGCTCAATAACGCCGCCGACGCTTGCCCCGAGGGGCTGCAAGTGACGCTGGACTGGAATACCGAAGACTTGACCATCAGCATTCGCGACCACGGCGCCGGTGTGCCGCTGGCGATTGCCGAGCAGATCGGCAAACCGTTTTTTACCACCAAGGGCAAAGGTTTCGGCCTGGGCCTGTTTTTGAGCAAAGCCAGCGTGACACGCGCGGGCGGCTCAGTGAAACTCTACAGTCATGAGGAAGGTGGCACGCTTACCGAGCTGCGCCTGCCCCGTGTCGCCCGAGGAAACGAACATGAGTGAAGAGATCCAAGTAGAAGGCGAAGAGCTGCCGCATTTGCTGCTGGTAGACGATGACGCCACGTTCACCCGCGTAATGGCCCGCGCCATGGCTCGCCGGGGTTTTCGCGTGAGCACCGCCGGTTCCGCCGAAGAAGGCCTGACCATCGCCCAGGCCGACTTGCCGGATTACGCCGCGCTCGACCTGAAAATGGACGGCGATTCGGGCCTGGTGCTGCTGCCGAAACTGCTCGAACTCGACCCGGAAATGCGCGTGGTGATTCTCACCGGTTATTCGAGCATTGCCACCGCCGTCGAAGCGATCAAGCGCGGCGCCTGCAATTACCTGTGCAAACCGGCCGATGCCGATGACGTGCTGGCGGCGCTGCTGTCCGAGCACGCCGACCTCGACACGCTGGTGCCGGAAAACCCGATGTCCGTGGACCGCTTGCAGTGGGAACACATTCAGCGCGTGTTGACCGAGCACGAAGGCAACATCTCCGCCACTGCCCGCGCCCTGGGCATGCACCGCCGGACCCTGCAACGCAAATTGCAGAAGCGTCCCGTTCGTCGCTGAACCTGCGCTGAACGAATGCCGGCCGTGCCTCGCGACAAACCGGGCCGATCATCTATGATCGGCTCGTGCGTGTACTTTTTCCTATCGAGCCTAATTCATGAAGCAGAACGCTGAATATTCCGCGGTCAATGATGCTGTGCGCGGGCAGTTTTTTCGCAAAGTCTGGGCGATGATCACGCCGTACTGGCGCAGTGAAGAGAAGGGCAAGGCGTGGACGCTGCTGATCGCGGTGATTGTACTGTCGCTGTTCAGCGTGGCGATTTCGGTGTGGATCAACAGTTGGTACAAGGATTTCTACAACGCCTTGCAGAAAAAGGATGAGGCCGCGTTCTGGCAACTGATCCTGTATTTCTGCGGCATTGCGACGCTGGCGATTCTCGGCGCGGTGTATCGCTTGTACCTGACGCAGATGCTGACCATTCGCTGGCGTGCCTGGCTTACCGAACAGCATTTCGCCCGTTGGCTCGGGCACAAGAATTACTACCAGTTGGAGCAGGGCGGTTACACCGATAACCCCGACCAGCGGATTTCCGAAGACCTCAATACGTTCACCTCCAGCACCCTGGAACTGGGCATCGGTTTGCTGCGCAACATCGTCAGCCTGGTGTCGTTCTCGATCATTTTGTGGGGCGTTTCGGGCAGCATTGAAGTGTTCGGCATCACCATTCCCGGCTACATGTTCTGGTGTGTGCTGGTGTATGCGGTGATCGGCAGTTGGCTGACGCACCTGATCGGTCGTCGCTTGATCGGTTTGAACAATCAGCAACAACGCTTTGAAGCCGACCTGCGTTTCTCCATGGTGCGGATTCGCGAGAACGCTGAAAGCATCGCCCTGTACAACGGCGAACCCAACGAGAACCGCCGTTTGAGCGACCGTTTCGGTCTGATCTGGCACAACTTCTGGGACATCATGAAGGTGTCCAAGCGTCTGACTTTCTTCACTTCCGGTTACAACCAAGTGGCGATCATCTTTCCGTTCATGGTCGCGGCGCCGCGTTATTTCGCGGGCAAGATCGAACTCGGTGAGCTGATGCAGATCAGTTCGGCGTTCGGCAATGTGCAGGAGAGTTTCAGCTGGTTTATCAGCGCCTATCAGAACCTCGCGGCATGGCGCGCGACTTGCGATCGTCTGTTGAGTTTCCGTGAAGCGATGAGCGATAACGAAGAGCGTCCGCCGGCCATCGATGTGCAGAATCAGGGTTCGGCGCTGCGGGTCAGTAACCTCGGCCTCGACCTGGCGGACGGTCGTCACCTGCTGACCAGCGCCGACATGACCGTGGAGCAGGGCGAGCGCGTGATGCTCAGCGGCCGTTCCGGTAGCGGTAAATCGACGTTGCTGCGGGCGATGGGGCATTTGTGGCCAGCGGGCCACGGCAGCATCCGGCTGCCGGCGGCGCGTTATCTGTTCTTGCCGCAAAAACCGTATCTGCCGATTGGCACGTTGCGTGAAGCGCTGAATTATCCACAGGCCAGCGACGCCTATGCGCCGGAACGTTATGCACAGGTGCTGGAAACCTGCCGATTGCCGCATCTGGTGGCGCGGCTGGACGAGGCCAATCACTGGCAGCGCATGTTGTCGCCGGGTGAGCAGCAACGGCTGGCCTTCGCCCGCGCGCTGTTGTTTGCGCCGCAATGGCTGTACATGGACGAAGCCACCTCGGCGATGGATGAAGAGGACGAGGCGACGTTGTATCAGGCGTTGATCGATGAAATCCCCGGGTTGAGCATCGTCAGCGTCGGGCATCGCAGCAGTTTGAAGCGCTTCCACCCACGCCATGTTCGTATCGACAATGGGCGTTTGGCGGAGCAAGCCGTAACCGCCTAGGCACCACAGACGCCTCTTGTGGGGTGGGCCTTTGTGGCGAGGGGGCTTGCCCCCGTTGGACTGCGCAGCGGTCCCTGTTTTTCAGGGCTGCTTCGCAACCCAACGGGGGCAAGCCCCCTCGCCACACGAGCCTGGCTTCTGCGGGGTGGTGGGGGCGGTGGTGATCGTACAACCGTGTTGAGCTATGATGCGGTTTCAGCCGACATTTTCGAGACAGACGTTCACCATGGAAAACCCGATCGACGCACCTCGCCTTCCGCGCAAGCGCCGCAGCCTCGCTCAGGAACTGGTGACGGTGCTGTCCGAGCAGATCCGCGACGGCCAACTCAAACGTGGCGACAAGTTGCCCACCGAGTCGGCAATCATGGACGCGCATGGCGTCAGCCGCACCGTGGTGCGCGAGGCGATTTCCCGTTTGCAGGCCGCCGGGCAGGTTGAAACCCGCCACGGCATCGGCACCTTTGTCCTCGATACGCCGAGCCCGAGCGGCTTTCGCATCGACCCGGCGACCGTGGTTACGTTGCGGGATGTGCTGGCGATTCTCGAATTGCGCATCAGCCTGGAAGTGGAATCCGCCGGCCTCGCCGCGCAACGCCGCAGCGCCGAGCAATTGGGCCTGATGCGTGCGGCGCTGGACGCGCTCAACGAAAGCGCCGCGCACGCCAGCGATGCGGTGGCGTCGGACTTCCAGTTTCACCTGCAAATTGCGTTGTCGACCGGCAACCGCTATTTCACCGACATCATGACCCACCTCGGCACCAGCATCATCCCGCGCACCCGGCTGAACTCGGCGCGCCTGGCGCATGACGATCAGCAGCATTACATGAGCCGCCTGAGCCGCGAGCACGAGGAAATCTACGACGCCATCGCCCGTCAGGATTCCGATGCCGCGCGCGCCGCCATGCGCCTGCACCTGACCAACAGCCGCGAACGCCTGCGCCATGCGCACGAAGAAGCCGAGGCGCAACGCGGCTGATAGCGTGTCGTCTGCCAAGACGCCTTCGCGAGCAGGCTCACTCCTACAGGGTGAATGCGTTTCAACTGTAGGAGTGAGCCTGCTCGCGATGAGGCCCGCTGCCTGTCATCTCTCTGGCATTTACCCACTGATCGCCTGATCGGCACACATCAGTCAGTTGCCCTTCAACTCAACCACAACTCACGTTTCGTACTCCTCCGACAACCTACGACCCGCGCGAACACTTCTACGCGAACACAGCTCTACGCGAACATACCTCTAGCAGCGCGTTATCGCCGCCCCTGCCCTTATTCAATCACCCCCATCCACCACTAATTTCCCCACACAGCGATGAAATGCAGTTGACGGTTTTATTTTAGGTTGTACGATGACCTACAACTTCGGCGAAGGCTGAATGGTTTTTCTCACACAACGTTGCTACCCAGGGTGTTCGAATAATGAATCCACAAGAACTGAAGTCCATCCTCTCTTCCGGCCTGCTGTCTTTCCCGGTTACCGATTTCAATGCACAGGGCGATTTCCATCGCGCTGGCTACATCAAACGTCTCGAATGGCTGGCCCCATACGGCGCCTCGGCTCTGTTCGCCGCGGGCGGCACCGGTGAGTTCTTCTCTCTGGCGGCCAGCGAATATTCGGAAATCATCAAGACTGCCGTCGACACCTGCGAAACCAGCGTGCCAATCCTCGCCGGCGTTGGCGGTTCGACTCGCCAAGCCATTGAATACGCCCAAGAGGCCGAGCGTCTGGGCGCCAAAGGCCTGTTGCTGCTGCCGCACTACCTGACCGAAGCGAGCCAGGACGGGGTTGCCGCCCACGTTGAAGCCGTGTGCAAATCGGTGAAAATCGGCGTCGTCGTCTACAACCGCAACGTTTGCCGCCTCACCGCGCCGCTGCTGGAACGCCTGGCCGAGCGCTGCCCGAACCTGATCGGCTACAAGGATGGCCTGGGCGACATCGAGTTGATGGTGTCGATCCGTCGCCGCCTCGGTGATCGCTTCAGCTACCTCGGTGGTTTGCCGACCGCCGAAGTCTACGCCGCCGCTTACAAAGCGCTGGGCGTGCCGGTCTACTCCTCGGCGGTGTTCAACTTCATTCCGAAAACCGCGATGGATTTCTACCACGCCATTGCCCGCGAAGATCACGCCACCGTCGGCAAGATCATCGATGACTTCTTCCTGCCGTACCTCGACATCCGTAACCGCAAATCCGGTTACGCCGTGAGCATCGTCAAGGCTGGGGCAAAAATTGCCGGCTATGACGCAGGCCCGGTTCGGGCACCTTTGACTGACCTGACCGGCGAAGAGTACGAAATGCTCGCCGCGCTGATCGACAAGCAAGGTGCGCAATAACACATCCGATCAATAAGGCCGCTGAGTGATCAGCGGCCTTTTGGGTCTGGAGTTCTTTTAAGGGGAAAGCCCGTGGCAGATGCAAAACGCTTTGATAACTACATCAACGGTGAATGGGTTGCCGGCAGTGAATACTGCGCCAACATCAACCCGTCCGAACTGACCGACACCATCGGCGAATACGCCAAGGCTGACCTGGCCCAGGTACGCGCCGCCATCGACGCCGCCCGCGCCGCGTTCCCGGCCTGGTCGACTTCCGGCATTCAGGCTCGCCACGATTCGCTGGACAAAGTCGGCAGCGAAATCCTCGCCCGTCGCGAAGAGCTCGGCACCCTGCTGGCCCGCGAAGAGGGCAAGACCCTGCCTGAAGCCATCGGCGAAGTGACCCGCGCCGGTAACATCTTCAAGTTCTTCGCTGGTGAAACCCTGCGTCTGTCCGGCGATTACCTGCCGTCGGTGCGTCCGGGCGTCAACGTCGAAGTCACTCGCGAAGCGCTCGGCGTGGTTGGCCTGATTACCCCGTGGAACTTCCCGATCGCCATCCCGGCATGGAAAATCGCCCCGGCCCTGGCTTACGGTAACTGCGTCGTGCTGAAACCGGCCGACCTGGTGCCCGGTTGCGCCTGGGCGCTGGCCGAAATCATCTCCCGCGCAGGCTTCCCGGCCGGCGTGTTCAACCTGGTGATGGGCAGCGGTCGGGTGGTTGGCGATGCGCTGGTGCAGAGCCCGAAAGTCGACGGCATCAGCTTCACCGGTTCGGTCGGCGTCGGTCGTCAGATCGCCGTCAGCTGCGTCTCGCGCCAAGCGAAAGTGCAGCTGGAAATGGGTGGCAAAAACCCGCAGATCATTCTCGACGACGCCGACCTCAAGCAAGCGGTCGAGTTGTCGGTGCAGAGCGCGTTCTACTCCACCGGTCAGCGTTGCACGGCGTCGAGCCGCTTCATCGTCACCGCCGGGATTCACGACAAGTTCGTTGAAGCCGTGGCCGAGCGCATGAAGTCGATCAAGGTCGGCCACGCGCTGAAATCCGGCACCGACATTGGTCCAGTGGTTTCGCAAGCGCAGCTTGAACAAGACATGAAGTACATCGACATCGGCCAGTCCGAAGGTGCTCGTCTGGTCAGCGGCGGTGGTTTGGTGACGTGCGACACCGAAGGTTATTACCTGGCGCCAACGCTGTTTGCCGACAGCGAAGCGGCGATGCGCATCAGCCGTGAAGAGATTTTCGGCCCGGTGGCCAACGTGGTTCGCGTGGCGGATTACGAAGCGGCACTGGCCATGGCCAACGACACCGAATTCGGTCTGTCAGCGGGCATCGCCACCACGTCGTTGAAGTACGCCAACCACTTCAAACGCCACTCCCAGGCCGGGATGGTGATGGTCAATCTGCCGACTGCCGGCGTCGATTACCACGTTCCGTTCGGTGGCCGTAAAGGCTCGTCCTACGGCTCCCGCGAGCAAGGTCGCTACGCGCAAGAGTTCTACACCGTGGTGAAAACCAGCTACATCGGTTCGTAAACGCAACACCCCTGTGGCAGCGAGTTTGCTCGCGATGGTCTTGAGGACGCGGCGGTATACCTGATGCCCGCGTCATCATTGACCACCATCGCGAGCAAGTTCGCTCCCACAGAACAGCCAAAGATTCACCCGCGCATAAAAATAATCAGTGGGAGTACATCTACATGCAAGCGACCAAGCCGACTCACGTCCGCTATTTGATTTTGCTCATGCTTTTTCTGGTGACCACGATCAACTACGCCGACCGGGCCACTATCGCCATCGCGGGCTCCAGCCTGCAAAAAGACCTCGGCATCGACGCGGTCACCCTCGGCTACATCTTCTCTGCATTCGGTTGGGCCTACGTGGCCGGGCAAATTCCCGGTGGCTGGCTGCTCGATCGATTCGGCTCGAAAAAAGTCTACGCACTGAGCATTTTCACCTGGTCGCTGTTCACCGTGCTGCAGGGCTACGTCGGTGAATTCGGCATGTCTACCGCGATTGTCGCGCTGTTCATGCTGCGCTTTCTGGTGGGCCTGGCCGAAGCGCCATCCTTCCCCGGCAACGCGCGCATCGTTGCGGCGTGGTTCCCGACCGCTGAACGCGGCACCGCCTCGGCGATCTTCAACTCGGCGCAATACTTTGCCACCGTGTTGTTCGCACCGCTGATGGGCTGGATCGTCTACAGCTTCGGCTGGCAGCACGTGTTCATCGTCATGGGGCTGATCGGCATCGTCTTCTCGGGGATCTGGCTCAAGGTTATCCACAGCCCGCGCCAACACCCGATGATCAACGAAGCCGAGTTCAAGCACATCGCCGACAACGGCGGCATGGTCGACATGGACCAGGACAAAGGCAAGGGCAAAAAAGTCGACGGGCCGAAGTGGGATTACATTCGCCAGTTGCTGACCAACCGCATGATGCTCGGCGTTTACCTGGGCCAATACTGCATCAACGGCATCACCTATTTCTTCCTGACCTGGTTCCCGGTGTACCTCGTACAAGAACGCGGCATGACCATTCTCAAGGCCGGTTTCATTGCCTCGTTGCCGGCGATCTGCGGGTTTATCGGTGGCGTGCTCGGCGGGGTGATTTCCGATTACCTGCTGCGCAAAGGCCATTCCCTGACCTTCGCCCGCAAGGCACCGATCATTGCCGGTTTGCTGGTGTCGAGCAGCATCGTCGCGTGCAACTACGTTGATGTGGAATGGATGGTCGTCGGCTTCATGGCCCTCGCTTTCTTCGGCAAAGGCGTTGGCGCACTGGGCTGGGCGGTGGTGTCCGACACCTCGCCGAAACAGATTGCCGGCCTGAGCGGTGGTTTGTTCAACACCTTCGGCAACATCGCCTCGATCACCACGCCGATCGTCATCGGCTACATCATCAGCTCCACCGGTTCGTTCAAATGGGCGCTGGTGTTTGTCGGTTGCAACGCGCTGGTCGCGGTGTTCAGCTACCTGGTGATCGTTGGTCCGATCAAACGTGTGGTGCTCAAAGAGCCGCCAACCACCGGTCCTGAACTGACCAAATTAACCGAAGCGCATTCCTGAGGAGCGGCGTCATGCAGTTGATTGAACATTCCGACTCGCCGCGCTACATCCGCCTGCACCCGCGCGACAACGTAGTGATTGTGGTCAATGACCAAGGCGTACCGGCCGGCACTGAATTTCCCGACGGTCTGGTTACCGTGGATTTCGTTCCGCAAAGCCACAAAGTCACGCTCGAGGACATCCCCGAGGGCGGCCTGGTGATTCGTTACGGCCAGACCATCGGCTACGCGTTGCAGCCGATCCCGCGTGGCAGTTGGGTCAAGGAAGATCAACTGCGCATGCCCACCGCGCCACCGCTGGACAGCCTGCCGCTGTCCACCGATGTGCCGGCGACGCAGGCACCGCTGGAAGGCTTCACGTTCGAGGGTTATCGCAACGCCGACGGCACCGTCGGCACGCGCAATATTCTCGGGATCACCACCACGGTGCAGTGCGTGACCGGCGTGCTCGACCATGCGGTCAAACGCATCAAAGACGAGTTGCTGCCGCGCTATCCGAATGTCGATGACGTGGTGGCGCTGACCCACAGTTATGGCTGCGGCGTGGCGATTACCGCCACCGACGCTTACATCCCGATTCGCACCGTGCGCAATCTGGCGCGCAACCCGAACCTGGGCGGCGAAGCCTTGGTGATCAGCCTCGGTTGCGAGAAATTGCAGGCCGGGCAGGTGATGCACGAGAACGACAGCTCGGTGGATTTGAGCGACCCGTGGCTGTATCGCTTGCAGGATTCGAGTCACGGTTTCACCGAAATGATCGAGCAGATCATGGCGCTGGCCGAAACCCGTCTGAAGAAGCTCGACCAACGTCGCCGCGAAACCGTGCCGGCGTCCGAGTTGATCCTCGGCATGCAGTGCGGCGGCAGCGATGCGTTCTCCGGCATCACCGCCAACCCGGCGCTGGGTTATGCCTCGGACCTGCTGCTGCGCGCGGGCGCGACGGTGATGTTTTCCGAAGTCACCGAAGTGCGCGACGCGATTTACCTGCTGACCTCGCGTGCCGAAAGCACCGAAGTCGCCGAGGAACTGGTGCGCGAAATGGACTGGTACGACCGTTACCTGGCCAAGGGCGAAGCGGACCGCAGCGCTAATACCACGCCGGGCAACAAGAAGGGCGGGTTGTCGAACATTGTCGAGAAGTCGCTGGGCTCGATCGTCAAATCCGGCAGCAGCGCGATCAACGGCGTGCTCGGCCCGGGCGAACGTTTCAAGCGCAAAGGGCTGATTTTTTGCGCAACCCCGGCGAGTGATTTTGTCTGCGGCACGTTGCAATTGGCGGCGGGGATGAACCTGCACGTGTTCACCACCGGGCGCGGCACGCCGTACGGTTTGGCGATGGCGCCCGTGGTGAAGGTGTCGACGCGGACCGAATTGGCGCAGCGCTGGCCGGATCTGATCGACATCGATGCCGGGCGGATCGCGACCGGGCGTGCCTCGATCGAGGACCTCGGCTGGGAGTTGTTCCACTACTACCTGGACGTCGCCAGCGGCAAGAAACAGACGTGGGCTGAGCAGCACAAGCTGTACAACGACATCACCCTGTTCAACCCGGCGCCGATCACCTGAGACCGAGTCGCCTGCATCGCGAGCAAGCTCGCTCCCACGGGGATCTCGGCCACACCGGAGATCAAATGTGGGAGCGAGCTTGCTCGCGATAGCGCGATGACAGACGCCGAGGGACTTGCTGGCTTATCATTAGCCCCCTAACGACGCCCACCCCCAAGGTCTCCCGGCATGCTGGCTATTTTCCTCGAAACCCTGAACATCACCGCGCCGGTGTTTGCCATGCTGTTTCTCGGTGTGCTGCTCAAGCGCATCAACTGGATCAACGACAATTTCATTCACACGGCGTCGGCCCTGGTGTTCAACGTCACCATGCCGGCGCTGCTGTTTCTCGGCATCTTGCACGCCGACCTGCACGCCGCGCTGCAACCGGCACTGCTGATCTACTTCTCGATCGCCACGCTCGTTTGCTTCGCCATCGCCTGGGGCTGGGCGATCTGGAAGTGCCCGCGTGAAGATCGCGGCATCTACACCCAAGGCGCGTTTCGCGGCAACAACGGCGTGATCGGTCTGGCGCTGGCGGCGAGCATGTACGGCGACTACGGGATTTCCCTCGGGGCGATTCTCGCGGCGCTGGTCATTCTCTTCTACAACACCCTGTCGACCATCGTGCTGGCGGTGTACAGCCCGGTGATCAAGTCCGATCCGTGGAGCATCTGCAAAAGCGTGATGGCCAACCCGTTGATCGTCAGCGTGTTGGCCGCGGCGCCATTTGCCTATTTCAAGATCGGTCTGCCGGGCTGGCTGGAGACCTCCGGCCAATACCTGGCGCAAACCACGCTGCCGCTGGCGTTGATCTGCATTGGCGGCACCTTGTCGCTGGCGGCGTTGCGCAAAAGCGGCAACATGGCGCTGAGTTCTAGCCTGGTGAAGATGATCGGTTTGCCGGTGCTGGCGACGGTGGGCGCGTGGCTCTGGGGCTTTCGTGGCGCGGAGCTGGGGATTCTGTTTCTTTACTTCGGCAGCCCGACGGCGGCGGCGAGTTTTGTCATGGCGCGTCAGGCCAATGGCAACCATGAACTGGCGGCGGCGATTATCGTGATTACAACGCTGATGGCGGCGGTGACCACCAATATCGGGATCTTTGTGTTGCAGTGGGGTGGGTGGATTTAACCCCAGGATTTGCGGTGATATTGAGGGCCTCTTCGCGGGCAAGCCTCGCTCCTACAGGGGGATCACCGACCCTGTAGGAGCGAGCCTTGCCCGCGAAGGCCATCGACCTGCTTACTCTGGCTTCTGATAACTATCAATCACTTCCTGCGCCGCCCGAAACGCATCAACCGCCGCCGGCACACCCGCGTACACCGCGCAATGCAGCAGCGCTTCGCGGATCTCTTCCACGGTGCAACCGTTGTTCAGCGCACCGCGCACGTGACCTTTCAACTCTTGCGGGCACTTCAACGCGGTCAGCGCCGCGAGGGTGATCAGGCTGCGGGTTTTCAGCGGCAGACCTTCGCGATTCCACACGCTGCCCCACGCGTGATCATTGACGAAATCCTGCAGCGGCTGGCTGAACTCGGTGGCATTGCCGAGCGCGCGGTCAACGAATGCATCGCCCATCACTTGCCGGCGCACTTCGACGCCGGGCTTCTTCTGGTCGGTCATGGCACATCCTTCTTGTGGTGTTGGCGACGCCAGGCGCGCAGCGACGTGAACAGCAGAAACGCCACCAGCGCCGGCAGGACGAATATCAGCATCAGGTGTTCAAGCTTGCCGGCCAGCGGCATGCCCGTGGTGAACGACACCACGTGCAGCCCATACGCCAGGTACAAACCGAGAAACAGCAGGCCTTCGGCGCGCGTCACTCGATAACCGGAATAGAACACCGGCAGGCACAGCACGGCGACGCCGAGCATCACTGGCAAGTCGAAATCCAGCGCGTTCGGCGACACCGACAGCGGCGCGGGCGCCACCAGCGCGGTCAAACCGAGCACGCCGAGAAGGTTGAACAGGTTGCTGCCGATCACGTTGCCGACGGCAATCTCGCGTTGACCGCGCAAAGCGGCAATCAGCGACGTGGCGAGCACCGGCAATGAAGTGCTGATCGCCACCACGGTCAGGCCGATGATCCGCTCCGACAACCCGAGGTCAGTCGCCACCGACACTGCTGCGCCGAGCAACAAATGCCCGGCATACACCAACATCGCCAGCCCGGCGACGATCATCAGCAGGCTGCTGATCCACGGTGCGCGTGGCGTTGACGGCTGACTCGAATGCGGGCGCGCCGAATGCTGCGACTGGCGCAGCAACAATCCCAGATACAACACCAGCGCGGCGAGCAGGATGATGCCGTCGGTGCGGCTCAGTTCTTCGTTCCAGGCCAGTAAACACACGAGCAGGCTGGCGCCGATCATCAGCGGAATATCCAGCCGCACCACTTGACGCGACACGCGCAGCGGGATGATCAGCGCCGACAAACCGAGGATCACGAGGATGTTGAAGATGCTGCTGCCGATCACGCTGCCGACGGCGATGTCTTGGTTATGCGCAAGCATGGCTTGCAGGCTCACGGCCATTTGCGGCGCGCTGCTGCCGAGGGCGACGATGGTCAGGCCGATGATCAGCGGCCGCACATGCAGGCGCGCGGCCAGGCGCACGGCGGCGCGCACCATCAGTTCGGCGCCGGCGATCAGCAGTAGCAGGCCGCCGAGCAATTCGAGCACGCTCAGCAGCGGGATGTCGGTTAATCCGTAGATGATCGGCGCTCCATCAGTCGTCCAGAGCCTGCACGCAAACCTTCGCGGTACCACTGCGCAACATGCCCAGGCGCTCGGCGGCGGCGTGGGACACGTCGATCAGGCGCCCACGGCTGTGCGGGCCGCGATCATTAATGCGCACCACGCAGGATTTGTCATTGTTCAGGTTGGTGATTTTCACCCGGGTGCCGAAAGGTAATTGGCGGTGGGCGGCTGTCAGGGAATTCTTGTTGAAACGCTCGCCGCTGGCGGTGCGTTTGCCTTGGTGTCTGGTGCCGTAATAGGACGCGGTGCCGGTCTTGTCGTAACCATGCGGATCGATGATGCCGTCACTGGCGCAACCGGGCAGCAGGACGATCAGAGCGAGCAGGGCGCAGGCGCCGAACAGACGCTTCATTCAGTGGTTTCCCAATACAAATGTGGGAGCTGGCCTGTGTGGCGAGGTGGCTTGTTGTGGCGAGGGGGCTTGCCCCCGTTGGACTGCGCAGCGGTCCCAAAATCTGAACGCGATGTTCAGAAATCGGGGCCGCTTCGCGACCCAACGGGGGCAAGCCCCCTCGCCACAGAAGCGCCCCAGCCACAACAGCTCGCTCCCACAGGGATTTGAGCCAGTTTTGAATGCTGGCTCCATGTCGATCAGCCTTCGAGCTTGCTTTTCAGCAGTTCGTTAACCTGTTGCGGGTTGGCCTTGCCTTTGGAGGCTTTCATGGCCTGGCCGACGAAGAAACCGAACATCTTGCCGCGCTTGGCTTCGTCTGCCGCACGGTATTGTTCAACTTGCTCGGCGTTGGCCGCGAGCATTTCGTCGAGCACCGCCGAGATCGCGCCGCTGTCGGTGACTTGCTTCAAGCCGCGCTTCTCGATGATCTCGTCGGCGCTGCCTTCGCCGTTGGCCATCGCTTCAAACACAACCTTGGCGATCTTGCCGGAGATGGTGTTATCGGTGATGCGCAACAGCATGCCGCCCAGTTGCTCGGCGGAAACCGGCGACTGATCGATGTCCAGACCCTGTTTGTTCAACAAGCTGCCCAATTCAACCATGACCCAGTTGGCCGCCAGTTTGGCGTCGCCGCCAATGCTTGCGACTTTCTCGAAGTAATCGGCTTGCTCGCGGCTGGTGGCGAGGACGCTGGCGTCGTACACCGACAGGCCGAATTGCGCCTGGAAACGCTCGCGTTTTTGCGGCGGCAATTCCGGCAGCGTGGCGCGCACGTCGTCGAGGAACGAATCCTCGATGACCACCGGCAGCAGGTCCGGATCGGGGAAGTAACGGTAGTCGTTGGCTTCCTCTTTACTGCGCATCGGACGGGTTTCGTCCTTGTTCGGATCGTACAGGCGGGTCTGCTGGATCACTTTGCCGCCGTCTTCGATCAGCTCGATCTGGCGACGCACTTCGCTGTTGATCGCCTTCTCGATGAAGCGGAACGAGTTGACGTTCTTGATCTCGCAGCGCGTGCCGAACTCGACCTGGCCTTTCGGACGGATCGACACGTTGCAGTCGCAACGCAGCGAACCTTCAGCCATGTTGCCGTCGCAAATGCCCAGGTAACGCACCAGCGCGTGGACGGTTTTTACGTAGGCCACGGCTTCCTTGGCGCTGCGCATGTCCGGCTCGGAAACGATTTCCAGCAGCGGCGTGCCGGCACGGTTCAAGTCGATGCCGGTGGCGCCGTTGAATTCTTCGTGCAGGCTCTTGCCGGCGTCTTCTTCCAGGTGCGCACGGGTTACGCCGACACGTTTGATCGTGCCGTCTTCCATGGCGATGTCCAAATGGCCCTTGCCGACAATCGGCAGTTCCATCTGGCTGATCTGGTAACCCTTCGGCAGGTCCGGGTAGAAGTAGTTTTTACGCGCGAACACGTTGTGCTGGCCGATCTCGGCGTCAATCGCCAAGCCGAACATCACCGCCATGCGCACCGCTTCCTGGTTCAGCACCGGCAGCACGCCGGGCATGCCCAGGTCGACGAGGCTGGCCTGAGTGTTCGGCTCGGAACCGAAGGTGGTGGAACTACCGGAAAAGATTTTCGACCGGGTGGTGAGCTGTGTATGAATCTCCAGCCCGATCACGACTTCCCATTGCATGTGTTTCTCCTCAGAAGCCGGTTGGGGTGCGGGTGTGCCAGTCAGTGTTCAACTGATACTGGTGCGCAACGTTGAGCAAACGGCCTTCCTGGAAATACGGGGCGAGCAATTGCACGCCGACCGGCAGACCGTCGACAAAACCGGCTGGCATCGACAGACCCGGCAGGCCCGCGAGGTTGGCGGTGATGGTGTAGACGTCTTCCAGATAGGCAGCGACCGGGTCGCTGTTCTTCGCGCCAAGCTTCCAGGCCGGGTTCGGCGTGGTTGGGCCAAGGATGATGTCGACCTCATTAAAAGCCGCCATGAAGTCGTTCTTCACCAGACGACGGATCTTCTGCGCTTTCAGGTAGTAGGCGTCGTAGTAGCCGGCCGACAGCGCGTAGGCGCCGACCATGATCCGGCGCTGCACTTCGGCGCCGAAACCTTCACCACGGGAACGCTTGTACAGGTCTTCCAGGCTTTTCGGGTCTTCGCAGCGATGGCCGAAACGCACGCCGTCGAAACGCGACAGGTTGGAGGAGGCTTCTGCAGGCGCGATCACGTAGTACGCAGGAATCGCGTGCTGCATGTTCGGCAGGCTGATTTCCTTGACCACGGCGCCGAGCTTTTCCAGCTCCTTGACGCTGTTGTGGATCAGCTCGGCGATGCGCGGGTCGAGACCGGCGCTGAAGTATTCCTTCGGCACGCCGATGCGCAGGCCTTGCAGCGAGCTATTAAGGCTGGCGCTGTAATCCGGCACCGGTTCGTCGATGCTGGTGGAATCATTGGCATCAAAACCGGCCATGCCTTGCAGCAGGATCGCGCAGTCTTCGGCAGTGCGCGCCAACGGGCCGCCCTGGTCGAGGCTCGACGCGTAGGCAATCATGCCCCAGCGCGACACACGACCGTAGGTCGGTTTCAGGCCGGTGAGGTTGGTGAACGCTGCCGGTTGGCGGATCGAGCCGCCGGTGTCGGTAGCGGTCGCCGCTGGCAACAGGCGCGCGGCAACCGCGGCCGCCGAACCACCGGAGGAACCGCCCGGCACGTGTTCCAGATTCCACGGGTTTTTCACCGCGCCGTAGTAGCTCGACTCGTTGGCCGAACCCATGGCGAATTCGTCCATGTTGGTTTTGCCCAGCGTCACGGCGCCGGCCGCAGCCAGTTTGGCGACGACGGTGGCGTCGTACGGTGCCTTGAAGTTATCGAGCATCTTCGAGCCGCAGCTGGTGCGAATGCCCTGAGTGCAGAACAGATCCTTGTGGGCGATCGGCGCACCGAGCAGGGCGCCGCTCTCACCATTGGCGCGGCGCACGTCAGCGGCTTTCGCCTGCTGGAGCGCCAGGTCTTCGGTGAGGCTGATGAAGCTGTTGAGCTGAGGATCGAGCTGGGCGATGCGCGCCAGCAGGACTTTGGTCAGCTCTTCGGAAGAAAACTTTTTATCGGCGAGTCCGCGGGCGATCTCGGCCAGAGTCATTTGATGCATTGCAGGCTCTTTCCCTTTAGTCGATGACTTTCGGAACCAGGTACAGGCCGTTTTCGACCGCTGGTGCGATGGACTGATAGGCCTCGCGATGATTGGTCTCGGTCACCACGTCTGCGCGCAGGCGTTGGCTGGCTTCCAGTGGGTGGGCCAGCGGCTCGATACCGTCGGTATTGACCGCCTGCATTTCGTCGACCAGCCCGAGAATGCTGTTCAGGGCCGAAGTGATGTGTGGAAGATCGGCATCATTCAGGCCTAGGCAGGCCAGATGAGCGATTTTTTCCACGTCGGAGCGTTCAAGCGCCATGGGATTCTCCAGTGGAAAACAGAACGGACGGCGTCCGTGTGTTAGATTGTCGGAACACTACCGCATTTCTACGGTCATAAGGCCGCGATTGTGGGGGTTGGTGCACAGAAAAGCGGCCAATTTAACATATTGGCGCCTTGCCCAAAATCCCTGTCGTTGTTAGAGTTTGCCGCACTTTTTTACCCACGCGTTGCCTAGGGTCCCTTTCCCATGTTCAAGAAACTGCGTGGCATGTTTTCCAGCGATCTTTCCATTGACCTGGGCACTGCCAACACCCTTATTTACGTGCGCGAGCGCGGTATCGTCCTGAATGAGCCATCGGTTGTGGCTATTCGGACACACGGTAATCAGAAAAGTGTCGTTGCTGTCGGCACCGAGGCCAAGCGCATGCTCGGCCGTACGCCGGGCAACATTGCCGCCATTCGTCCGATGAAAGATGGCGTTATCGCCGACTTCAGCGTCTGCGAAAAGATGCTGCAGTACTTTATCAACAAGGTTCACGAAAACAGCTTTCTGCAGCCTAGCCCTCGTGTGCTGATCTGCGTTCCATGCAAATCGACCCAGGTCGAGCGTCGCGCCATCCGCGAATCGGCTCTCGGCGCCGGTGCCCGTGAAGTGTTCCTGATCGAAGAGCCAATGGCTGCTGCGATCGGTGCCGGCCTGCCGGTTGAAGAAGCCCGCGGTTCGATGGTTGTCGATATCGGTGGCGGTACCACTGAAATCGCCCTGATCTCCCTCAACGGTGTGGTTTACGCCGAATCCGTACGGGTTGGCGGCGACCGCTTCGACGAAGCGATCATCACTTATGTGCGTCGCAACTACGGCAGCCTGATCGGCGAATCCACCGCCGAGCGTATCAAGCAGGAAATCGGCACAGCCTACCCGGGCGGCGAAGTCCGTGAAGTCGACGTCCGTGGCCGTAACCTGGCCGAAGGCGTCCCGCGCGCATTCACCCTGAACTCCAATGAAGTGCTGGAAGCTCTGCAAGAGTCGCTGGCGACCATCGTTCAGGCAGTGAAAAGCGCGCTGGAGCAATCGCCGCCGGAACTGGCTTCCGATATCGCCGAGCGTGGCCTGGTGCTGACCGGTGGTGGCGCGCTGTTGCGTGATCTCGACAAGTTGCTGGCCCAGGAAACCGGTCTGCCGGTGATCGTTGCCGAAGATCCGCTGACCTGTGTTGCTCGCGGCGGTGGTCGTGCCCTGGAAATGATGGATAAACACACCATGGACCTGCTCTCCAGCGAATAAGTCGTTGGTTTGCCTCTATGCTGTTGGCGCGCAGGCAGCACTTTGCAGTGCTGCCTGTTGGCGTTTATCTTCTGTCAGTCTGCATCCAGGCCGGTTTGATGCCGTATGAATAAAGAGAACATTTGCCTGGGAGGAGCGGCCTATTAAACCGCTCTTCACCAAAGGTCCCTCACTGGGCGTGCGCTTGTTGGTGCTGGTCGTGCTGTCGGTCGCGCTGATGGTGGTCGATGCCCGCTTCACACTGCTCAAGCCAGTGCGTAGCCAGATGTCGCTGGTGCTGATGCAGTCTTACTGGATCACCGACCTGCCGCAGCGGCTATGGCAAGGTGTGGCCAGCCAGTTTGGCAGCCGTACCGAACTGGTCGCCGAGAACGAAAAACTCAAGACCGAAAACCTGCTGCTGCAGGGCCGCATGCAAAAGCTTGCCGCCCTCACCGAGCAGAACGTGCGGCTGCGCGAGTTGCTCAATTCCTCCGCGCTGGTCAACGAAAAGGTCGAAGTCGCCGAGTTGATCGGCATGGACCCCAACCCGTTCACCCATCGCATCATCATCAACAAGGGTGAGCGCGACGGTGTGGTCCTCGGTCAGCCGGTGCTCGATGCGCGCGGCCTGATGGGCCAGGTGGTCGAGTTGATGCCGTACACCTCCCGCGTGCTGCTGCTTACCGACACGACTCACAGCATTCCGGTGCAAGTGAACCGCAACGGTCTGCGCGCGATTGCCAGCGGCACTGGCAACCCGGAACGCCTGGAATTGCGTCACGTCGCCGACACTGCCGACATCAAGGAAGGCGATCTGCTGGTCAGCTCCGGCCTCGGTCAGCGTTTCCCGGCGGGTTATCCGGTGGCGACGGTCAAGGAAGTGATCCACGATTCCGGCCAGCCGTTCGCGATCGTTCGCGCCGTGCCGACCGCCGCGTTGAACCGCAGCCGTTACTTGCTGCTGGTGTTCAGCGATGGCCGCACTGCTGAAGAACGCGCCAACGAAGCCGCTCAGGCCCAGGAAGCGCTGGACCAGTACGGCGGCGGACCGATGATTCCAAGCACCGTGCCGAGACCTGCGCCCAACGCCGCACCTGCCGCCGCCGCACCCGCAGCCGCTACACCCGCAGCCGCTACACCTGCAACCGCAACCCCGGCGGCCGCCACGCCAGCAGCGGCAACCCCGGCCAAACCGCCGGCGACCACCCGCGCGACCAAACCACCTGCCTCGCAACCGGCCGCCACCAAGCCGCCAGCTGCCAAACCGCCTGTCTCTGCACCGGCCACCACTGGGGGAAGAGAATAATGGCCGGTGCTACTTCATCGCGTAACGGCTGGATCGTCTGGCTGACCTTCGCCATCGGTCTGCTGCTCAGCGTTTCGCCGCTGCCGCAGTTCATGGAAATTCTTCGTCCGCTGTGGCTGGCCCTGCTGCTGGCCTTCTGGGCGCTGGCCTTGCCGCAGAAAGTCGGGATGGTCACCGCGTGGTGCCTGGGGCTGGCCGAAGACGTGCTCTACGGCACGTTGCTCGGCCAGAATGCGTTGATCCTGACGCTGATCACGTTCCTGGTGTTGTCGCTGCAACAACGCCTGCGGATGTTCCCGATGTGGCAGCAATGCCTGGTGATTCTGGTGATCTTCGGCCTCGCGCAATTGGTCCAGTTGTGGCTCAGCGCCCTGACCGGCAACCGCCAGCCAACGTTGGCGCTGGTGCTCCCGGCACTGGTGAGCGCGTTGCTCTGGCCGTGGATCAGCTTCGGTCTGCGCGGCTTGCGTCGGCGTTACAAAATCAACTAATTCGGTCAGGCATTTGCCCGCACCTCGACAAGGGAGATGTCTTGATGAAAACGTTGTACCTCGCCTCAGGCTCGCCGCGTCGGCGTGAACTGCTCACGCAGATCGGCGTGCCGTTCTCCGTCATCAGCGCGGACATCGATGAAACCCCTCTGAACCACGAAACCCCGTCGGCCTATGTCGAGCGTCTGGCGCGCGGCAAAGCCGAGGCCGGGCGTCGTACACTGGTATCTGCCGAAGCGGGCTGCGTATTGGGCGCCGACACTGCCGTGGTGCTGGACGGGAAAATTCTCGGCAAACCAGTGGACGAAGCCGAGGCGTGCGCCATGCTCAAGCTGTTGTCCGGGCGAGAGCACGAAGTGCTGACCGCCGTGGCCGTGCTGGATGGCGAGCGTTGCGAGTCGCTGGTGGTGCGCAGCCTGGTGCGGTTCCGCTCGATCAGCGCCGAGCAGGCCGCTGCCTACTGGGCCAGCGGCGAACCGCGGGACAAGGCCGGCGGTTATGGCATTCAAGGGCTGGGCGCGGTGTTTGTCGCCGGGCTCAATGGCAGCTATTCGGCGGTGGTCGGATTGCCGTTGTGCGAAACCGCAGAACTCCTCGGCCATTTCGGCATACCCTGTTGGCAAACCCCTAACGCGCGCTAAGCGTCGTACTGACTAGATGCGGCCATTATCGTGAACATGCCTGAACGAGACCCTGCCATGAGTGAAGAGATTCTGATCAACATCACGCCGATGGAATCGCGCGTGGCGGTGGTTGAAAACGGTGTTCTGCAAGAGGTTCATGTCGAACGCACGCAAAAGCGCGGGATCGTCGGCAACATCTATAAAGGCAAGGTTGTACGGGTTTTGCCAGGCATGCAGGCAGCCTTCGTGGATATTGGCCTGGACCGCGCCGCGTTTATTCACGCCTCGGAAATCTCCCTGCGCGAAGGCCCGGCGGTCGAAAGCATCAGCAGCCTGGTTCACGAAGGCCAGAGCCTGGTGGTCCAGGTCACCAAAGACCCGATCGGCTCCAAAGGCGCGCGCCTGACCACGCAATTGTCGATCCCGTCGCGTTATCTGGTGTACATGCCGCGCACCGCGCACGTCGGCATTTCCCTGAAGATTGAAGACGAAGGCGAGCGCGAACGCCTCAAGCAAGTGGTCACCGATTGCGTGGCCAAGGAAGGGATCAAGGAGGCCGGCGGTTTCATCCTGCGCACTGCCGCCGAAGGCGCGGGCGCCGAGGAAATCCTCATGGACATCCGCTACCTGCGGCGTTTGTGGGACCAGATCAACGACCAGATCAAAACCATCGGCGCGCCAAGCGTGATCTACGAAGACCTCGGCTTGGCGCTGCGTACGTTGCGCGATCTGGTCAGCCCGAAGATCGAGAAGATCCGCATCGACTCGCGCGAAACCTTCCAGAAAACCACGCAGTTTGTCGCCGAACTGATGCCGGAAATCGCTGACCGCCTCGAGCATTACCCCGGCGAGCGGCCGATTTTCGACCTGTACGGCGTCGAAGACGAAATCCAGAAAGCCCTGGAACGCAAAGTCCCGTTGAAGTCCGGCGGCTATCTGGTGGTCGATCCGGCGGAAGCCATGAGCACCATCGACGTCAACACCGGGGCGTTCGTCGGCCATCGCAACCTCGAAGAAACCATCTTCAAGACCAACCTCGAAGCCGCCACCGCGATTGCCCGCCAACTGCGCCTGCGCAACCTCGGCGGGATCATCATCATCGACTTCATCGACATGGAAGACGAAGAGCACCAGCGCCAGGTCTTGCGCACGCTGGAGAAACAGCTGGAACGCGATCACGCCAAGACCAACATCATCGGCATCACCGAGTTGGGCCTAGTGCAAATGACCCGCAAGCGCACCCGCGAAAGTCTCGAACAAGTGCTGTGCGAGCCGTGCAGCAGTTGCCAGGGGCGCGGCAAGTTGAAAACCCCGGAAACCGTCTGCTACGAAATTTTCCGCGAGATCCTCCGCGAGGCCCGCGCCTATCAGGCTGAAGGCTATCGGGTGTTGGCGAATCAGAAAGTCGTCGATCGCTTGCTCGATGAAGAGTCGGGCAACGTCGCCGAGCTCGAAGGATTTATCGGTCGGACCATTCGTTTTCAGGTCGAAACCATGTATTCGCAGGAACAATACGACGTGGTGCTGCTCTGAACCTCCAGGTTTCACCGCGACTAGATCGGCTGGCCTCAGCTTTTTGCAGAACTTTTGCCATGGGAGCCAACTGACATGGACCGTCTGACACGCATTTTGGCTGCACTGACCCGCTGGGGGCTGGGCTTGTGCGCATTGGTTCTGGTGCTGATGGCGTTGTATGTCAGCCTCGGCCGCGAACTGACGCCGCTGGTGGCTGAATACCGCGCCGACATCGAGACCAAAGCCACCGAAGCGCTGGGCATGCCCCTGCAAATCGGCGCGCTTGAAGGAAACTGGAGCGGCTTTGCGCCGATTTTGCTCGCGCATGACGTCACCGTTGGCGCCGGCACCAATGCCTTGCGGCTGGACAATGTGCGCGTGGTGCCCAATCTCTGGGCCAGCCTGTTGGCCCGCGAAGTCCGCATTGCGCACCTTGAGCTGAATGGGCTGAAGATCAGCCTCAAGGAAGGCGCGGACGGCAAGTGGGCGCTGGAAGGCCTGCCGGTAAAAGACGATCAGCCGCTCGACCCGGAGCAACTGCTCAAGCGCATGCAAATGGTCGAACAGCTGTCGGTGCTCGACAGCCAGGTCACGTTGCAACCGCTCGACCATCCGCCGCTGACGTTCACTTATGTCGGCCTGAACCTGAAAACCGGCGCGTCGCGGCAACGTCTCGATGCGCGCCTGACGTTGCCCGATGGCCAACCGGTCGCCATGAGCCTGCGCACCCGCGTGCGCGCCAACGCTTGGAAGGACGGCAAGGCTGATGCCTATGTCAGTTTGCCGCAAAGCGATTGGTCGAAATGGTTGCCCGAGCGCCTGACCCAGCAATGGAATTTCTCTGAGCTCAAGGCGGGCGGTGAGGTGTGGCTGAACTGGGGCGAGGGCACCGTGCAAAGCGCGGCGATTCGTCTGAACGCCCCGCAACTCAAGGGCGCTTACGCCGAGCGCAAGCCGATCCAGATCAACAATCTGGCGCTCAATGCTTATTTCCAACGCAGCACCGAGGGCGCATTGCTCACCCTCGATTCGCTGTCGATGAACCTCGGCGACACGCGCTGGGAAACTCATCTGCAAATCAAACAAAGCGTCGCCAGCGGTACAGAGCAGGAGCTTTGGCACCTGCAAGCCGATCGCCTCGATTTGACCCCGCTGACGCCGTTGATCAACGCGCTGGGCCCACTGCCGCAAGGCGTGGCCACCGCCGTCGAAAAACTCAAAGTCACCGGCGCATTGCGCAATGTGCTGCTGGACATGCGCCCTTACGCCACCGACGACAGCAAATTCAGTTTCGCCGCGAATCTGGAGCGGGTCGGCTTCGACGCCTACCACGGCGCTCCGGCGGCGCGAAATGTCAGCGGCAGCATCAGCGGCGACCTCGGTCACGGCGAGCTGCGCATGGACAGCAAAGACTTCGTCCTGCACCTGGACCCGATTTTCGCCAAGCCATGGCAATACATTCAGGCCAATGCGCGGCTGACCTGGAAGCTGGATAAAGAAGGTTTCACCCTCGTCGCGCCGTACCTCAAGGTGCTCGGCGAAGAGGGCAAGATTGCCGGCGACTTCCTGATTCGCCTGCACTTCGACCGCAGCCAGGAAGACTACATGGACCTGCGCGTCGGTCTGGTCGAGGGCGACGGCAAATACACCGCCAAGTACCTGCCCACGGTGCTCAGCCCGGCGCTCGATGAATGGCTGCGCACGGCGATTCTCAAAGGCGCGGTGGAGGAAGGTTTCTTCCAGTATCAAGGCTCGCTGAACCACGGCGCGGCGGATACCGCGCGCAGCATCAGCCTGTTCTTCAAGGTCCACGACGCCGAACTGGCCTTCCAGCCAGGCTGGCCGCACATCAGCAAAGTCAGTGGCGACGTGTTTATCGAAGACAGCGGCGTGCGCATTCTGGCCAGCAAGGGTCAGTTGCTCGACACCCAGGTGCGCGATGTTTACGTCAACATCCCGCACGCACCGGCCGGGCAAAACGTCCACATGTTCCTCGACGGCGCATTCGCCGGCGGCTTGGGCGATGGTTTGAAAATCCTCCAGCAAGCGCCGATTGGCACCGCCGAGACCTTCGCCGGTTGGGAAGGCGAGGGCGATCTGCAAGGCAAACTGAAGCTGGATATTCCGCTGGCCAAGGGTGATCAACCGAATATTCTGGTCGACTTCAAAACCGCCAAGGCCCGGCTGAAGCTGGCTGAACCGTCGCTGGAACTGACGCAGCTCAAGGGCGATTTCCGTTTCGACAGCAACAAGGGTTTGAGCGGGCAAAACATCAGCGCACGCGCTTTCGACAAACCGGTGACCGCGCAGATTTTCGCTGATGGCAGCCCGGGCAAACTCGATACGCGAGTCGCCGCTTCCGGTCAGGTCGAGGTCAAGAAACTCACTGACTGGCTCGCGGTGACGCAGCCGTTGCCGGTCTCCGGCACCGTGCCTTATCAGCTGCAATTGAACCTGAATGGCGCCGACAGCCAGTTGATCGTCAGCTCCAATCTGCAAGGCGTTGCGGTCGATTTGCCGGCGCCGTTCGGCATGGCCGCCGATGTCGGGCGCGACACGGTGTTCCGCATGACCCTGCAAGGGCCGGAGCGGCGTTATTGGGTGACGTATGGCGATCTGGCGAATTTCACCTTCGCTTCGCCACCGGGCAATTTTGCCGACGGTCGTGGTGAATTGTTCCTCGGTGCCGGCAATGCCGTGTTGCCGGCGAGTAAAGGCTTGCGCATCAGCGGTGTGTTGTCCGAATTGGACGTCGGGCCGTGGAAGGCCTTGGCCGATAAATACGCCGGCCAGGATCCGGGTGGCAGCGCCAAGCAGTTGCTCAGCGGCGCGGATTTCAAAGTAGGCAAGCTCAGCGGCATCGGCACCACGCTGGATCAGGCCTCGGTGCAGTTGAACCGCAAGCCGTCGGTGTGGGCGTTGCAACTCGACAGCCAACAGGTGAAGGGCAGCGCGACGATCCCCGACGCGAAAGCCGCGCCGATTGCGATCAATCTGCAATACGTGAAGTTGCCCGCTCCCGACCCGACCGCGCTGGCCGACGAAAACTCGCCGGACCCGCTGGTGGACGTCGACCCGACGAAGATTCCGGCGCTGGATATCACCATCAATCAGTTGTTCCAGGGCAATGACCTGGTCGGCGCGTGGTCGCTGAAAGTGCGCCCGACCGCCAAGGGCATCGCGCTCAACACGCTGGACATGGGCCTCAAAGGCATTTTGTTGCAGGGCAGCGGCGGCTGGGAAGGCGCGCCGGGCGCGACCAACAGTTGGTACAAGGGCCGGATCAGCGGCAAGAACCTCGCCGATGTGTTGAAGGGCTGGGGTTTTGCGCCGAGCGTGACCAGTGAAGAATTTCACATGGACGTCGATGGCCGCTGGCCCGGCTCGCCGGCGTGGGTCGCGACCAAACGCTTCTCCGGCAGCCTCGACGCGTCGCTGAATAAAGGGCAGTTCGTCGAAGTCGAGGGCAGCGCCCAGGCATTGCGGGTGTTCGGCCTGCTCAACTTCAACTCCATCGGTCGTCGCTTGCGCCTGGACTTCTCCGATCTGTTCGGCAAAGGCCTGAGCTACGACCGGGTCAAAGGCCTGCTGGTGGCGAGCAACGGCGTCTACGTGACGCGCGAGCCGATCCTGATGACCGGTCCGTCGAGCAATATCGAACTCAACGGCACGTTGAATCTGGTTGAAGACAAGGTCGATGCCAAGTTGCTGGTGACCTTGCCGGTGACCAACAACCTGCCGATTGCCGCGCTGATCGTCGGCGCCCCGGCCATTGGCGGCGCGTTGTTCCTGATCGACAAGCTGATCGGCGACCGCGTGGCACGTTTCGCCAGCGTCAAATACACCGTCAAAGGCCCGTGGAAAGAACCGAAAATCACCTTCGAGAAGCCTTTTTGAGAATCTTCCCCCGGGTTTGATGGAGTAGCATGGCGCTGCCCCTACGGGTTCTGTGATGTTTTGGAATGGGAGGCGCCATGTCTGTTGCGGTGATTCAAATGGTCAGCCAGAGCGATGTGCTGGCCAATCTTGCGCAGGCCCGGCGCCTGCTCGAACACGCGGCGAACGGCGGCGCACGCCTGGCAGTGCTGCCGGAAAACTTCGCCGCCATGGGCCGCCGCGACACCGCTGCCATCGGTCGCGCCGAGGCCATGGGCGAAGGCCCGATCCTGCCATGGTTGAAAGACACCGCTCGCGCCCTCAAGTTATGGATAGTCGCCGGCACTTTGCCGTTGCCGCCGGTCGATGCACCGTTGGCCAAAGTGCATGCCTGCTCGCTGCTGGTGGATGATCACGGCGAAACCGTTGCACGGTATGACAAGCTGCACCTGTTCGACGTCGATGTGGCGGACAATCGCGGGCGTTATCGTGAATCCGATGACTATGCTTATGGCAGTGGTGTCGTGGTTGCGGACACGCCCGTTGGACGTGTGGGCCTGAGCGTGTGTTATGACTTGCGTTTCCCGGAGCTGTACAGCGAACTGCGCGCCGCCGGGGCCGAGTTGATCACTGCACCGTCGGCGTTTACCGCCGTGACCGGCGCGGCGCATTGGGACGTGCTGATTCGTGCCCGCGCCATCGAAACCCAGTGTTATGTGCTGGCGGCCGCCCAGGGTGGCGTCCATCCGGGGCCGCGAGAGACTTACGGACATGCCGCCATCGTTGACCCGTGGGGTCGCGTATTGGCGCAACAGGATCAAGGCGAGGCCGTGCTGCTGGCCGAACGCGATAGCAGCGAACAGGCGTCCATCCGGGCGCGGATGCCGGTTTCCAGTCACCGGCGCTTTTTCTCGCAGGGCGCCCAGCGACCTGCCTCAGAACGATGAATTTAAGGCGTAAAGCATATGAGCGAGTTGTTGTCCTCAGTCAGTGACCACCTGTTAGCGCCCGGCGGCGTGACCATCGAAAGCCTGCAAAGTGTGCTCGGTGATCTGGCCGGGCCAGGCATTGATGCCGCCGATCTGTATTTCCAGGGGCAGATTTCCGAATCCTGGGCGCTGGAAGACGGCATCGTCAAGGAAGGCAGCTTCAACCTCGACCAGGGTGTCGGCGTACGCGCGCAATCGGGTGAAAAAACCGGTTTCGCCTACAGCAACGCGATCACCCTCGAAGCGCTGGGCGCAGCGGCCCGAGCCGCGCGCTCGATCTCCCGCGCCGGGCAGAACGGCACCGTGCAAGCGTTTACCACGCAGGATGTCGCCCAGTTGTACGGGCCGGACAACCCGCTTGAAGTGCTGACCCGCGCCGAGAAGGTCGACCTGCTCAAGCGCATCGACATCGCCACGCGCGCCCTCGACCCGCGCATTCAGCAAGTCACCGTGAGCATGGCCGGGGTCTGGGAACGCATTCTCGTTGCGTCCACCGACGGCAGCCTGGCGGCGGATGTGCGGCCACTGGTGCGCTTCAACGTCAGCGTGATCGTCGAGCAGAATGGCCGCCGCGAGCGCGGTGGGCATGGCGGCGGCGGTCGTACCGATTACCGTTATTTCCTCGCCGAAGACCGCGCCATGGGCTATGCCCGTGAAGCCTTGCGCCAGGCGCTGGTCAATCTGGAAGCGATTCCGGCGCCGGCCGGCACGTTGCCGGTGGTACTCGGTTCGGGCTGGTCCGGCGTGCTGTTGCACGAAGCGGTCGGCCACGGTCTGGAAGGCGATTTCAACCGCAAGGGCAGCTCGGCTTACAGCGGGCGCATGGGCGAGATGGTTGCGTCGAAACTCTGCACCATCGTCGATGACGGCACGCTGGCCGGGCGTCGCGGCTCGTTGAGCGTCGATGACGAAGGCACCCCGACCGAGTGCACCACGCTGATCGAAAACGGCGTACTCAAGGGTTATATGCAAGACAAACTCAACGCCCGATTGATGGGCGTGGCGCGCACCGGCAACGGTCGTCGCGAATCCTACGCGCACCTGCCGATGCCGCGCATGACCAACACTTACATGCTCGCCGGCGAGAGTGATCCGGCAGAAATCATTGCGTCGGTGAAACGCGGTATCTACTGCGCCAACCTCGGCGGTGGTCAGGTGGATATCACCAGCGGCAAGTTCGTGTTCTCCACCAGCGAGGCGTATTTGATCGAGGACGGCAAAATCACCGCTCCGGTCAAAGGCGCAACGTTGATCGGCAACGGCCCGGAGGCGATGAGCAAAGTGTCGATGGTGGGTAACGACTTGTCGCTGGACAGCGGCGTCGGGACTTGCGGCAAGGATGGGCAGTCGGTGCCGGTGGGTGTCGGCCAGCCAACCCTGAAAATTGATGCGATCACTGTCGGTGGTACAGGATCGTAAGGGTTTTTGAATAGTAAGGTCTTTGGAATAGTAAGGGCTTTTGAATAAGTGAAGCTTCGGGTGAGCCGCGTGGCGACTCACCCGATTCGGGACTTAACGCAGACCGCGTTGAGTCTCGTCCAGCTCACGAATGTACTTGAAGATTTTGCGGCTGGTTGCCGGCGGCTTGTTGGTCGCCAGTTCGTGCTGGGCCTGACGGATCAGGGAGCGCAACTGTTGACGATCAGCTTCCGGGTAATCGACAACGAATTTCTCCAGGACCGCGTCATCGCCTGCGATCAAGCGATCGCGCCAGCGTTCCAGGCCATGGAATCGTTCGTTGTATTGCCGGGTGGAGGCATCGAGTTGATCGAGCAAGGTCAAAATGGCGTCAGTGTCCTGATCGCGCATCAGTTTGCCGATGAACATGAGGTGCCGTTTACGCGCGATATTCGCGGTGTGCTTGGGCGCATCGGCCAGAGCCCGGCGCATAGCGTCGGTCAACGGCAGTTTTGCCAGCAAGTCAGGCTTGAGCGTTGTAAGGCGTTCGCCGAGGTCAACCAGAGCATGCAGCTCGCGTTTGACCTGGGATTTGCTTTTTTCTCCCGTATCGAGGGAGTCGTCGTAAGAATCAACCATGGTGGCCGTCCGCAAAGAAACGCCGCCATGATAACCAGTCGGGGGCCGCTTGTCCGGCCCGGTCGCTCGATGGCCCTAGCCGAAAGCAGAATTTGAGTGGAGAACAGCATGAGTGCAGTTGAAAGCGTCGGCCCACAAGCGTTGCCGGCACTGCAAGAGCAAGTCGAGCAGATCATCGCTGAAGCCAAACGTCAGGGCGCCAGCGCCTGTGAAGTCGCGGTGTCGCTGGAGCAGGGCCTGTCCACGTCGGTACGCCAGCGCGAAGTCGAAACCGTCGAATTCAATCGCGATCAGGGGTTTGGCATCACCTTGTACGTCGGCCAGCGCAAAGGCTCGGCGAGCACTTCGGCCAGTGGCCCGGAGGCGATTCGTGAAACCGTCGCCGCCGCGCTGGCGATCGCCAAGCACACCTCGGAAGACGAGGCGTCGGGCCTCGCCGATGCGGCGCTGATGGCCAAGGATCTGCAGGATTTCGACCTGTTCCACGAATGGGACATCACCCCGGAGCAAGCCATCGAAATGGCGCTGAGCTGCGAAGCGGCAGCGTTTGATACCGATAGCCGGATCAAGAACGCCGACGGCACCACGCTCAGCACGCATCAGGGCTGCCGCGTTTACGGCAACAGCCACGGTTTTATCGGCGGTTATGCGTCGACCCGCCACAGCCTCAGTTGCGTGATGATCGCCGAGGCCGAAGGGCAGATGCAGCGTGATTATTGGTATGACGTCAGCCGTCAGGGCAGTTTGCTGGCAGACCCGGTGAGCATCGGCCAACGTGCCGCGCAACGGGCGGCGAGCCGTCTGGGCGCGCGTCCGGTGCCGACCTGTGAAGTGCCGGTGCTGTTTTCGGCGGAGCTGGCCGGTGGTTTGTTCGGCAGCTTCCTCTCGGCGGTGTCCGGCGGCAGTCTGTATCGCAAATCGTCGTTTCTGGAAGGCTCGCTTGGGCAGAAGCTGTTCCCGGAATGGCTGACCCTCGATGAGCGTCCGCACTTGATGCGCGCGATGGGCAGCTCGGCGTTCGATGGCGATGGTCTGGCGACTTATGCCAAGCCGTTCGTCGAAAATGGCGTGCTGGTCTCGTACATTCTCGGCACCTATTCCGGGCGCAAACTCGGCATGCCGAGCACCGCCAACGCTGGCGGCGTGCACAACCTGTTCGTCACCCATGGCGACGAAGACCAGGCGGCACTGCTGCGGCGCATGGGTCGCGGGTTGCTGGTCACCGAGTTGATGGGCCATGGCCTGAACATGGTGACCGGCGATTACTCGCGCGGCGCGGCGGGTTTCTGGGTCGAGAACGGCGAAATCCAGTTCGCGGTCCAGGAAGTGACGATTGCCGGCAACATGCGTGACATGTTCAAGCAGATCGTCGCGGTGGGTAATGACCTGGAGCTGCGCAGCAATATCCGCACCGGTTCGGTGTTGATCGAGCGGATGACGGTCGCGGGTAGCTAAAACCGCACCGTTCCACAAAAAGGCGCGCCATCCCAACGGATGGCGCGCTTTTTTTTGTGCCTCACATGCCGAACTGTAGGAGCAAGCTTTGCTCCCACAGAGTCGCTGACAAACAATAGCGGGGGTGTGTTGGTTCTCATTATCATCTAATAATAAATCTCATTACGGAATGAGCCCGGATTATGAGTTCTGCCTTGCACGAGCAGCCGTACCTCGAAAGCTGGCGCTGGATGAGTCGCCAGATCCGTTGCGCAATGGATCCTGATGAACCGCGCCTGATCGAACATTACCTGGCCGAAGGCCGGTATCTGGCCTGTTGCACGGCAACCTCGCCCTGGACCATCGCCGAAACTTCCTTTCGTTTACTCCTCGACACCGCCGCCGACGTCGCGCTGCCGTGGCATTGGCGCGCCTATTGTCTGGACCAGGCCTGGCGGCCGTTGCGCGAGCTGGAACGTCTGTCGCTGTGCAAATGCCGCCTCAAGCGCTGGCAAAGCTACACCTGGCAACTGGCGACCTGCGAGTTGCAGCCTTCGATTCCCCTCATTGAACTGGTGCAAGGATTTACTGATGACCAAGACACGTATTGAGCGCGACAGCATGGGCGAGCTTCAGGTCCCGGAAGCCGCGCTCTACGGCGCACAAACCCAACGTGCGGTGGATAACTTCCCGATCAGCGGCAAACCGATGCCGGTGCAGTTCATTCGCGCACTGATCCTGGCGAAAGCTGCGGCGGCGCGGGCCAACGTCGAGCTCAAGCAGATCGGCGAAGCCCAGGGCAAAGCCATCGTCGACGCGGCGCAAGGGCTGCTCGAAGGCGATTTCATGCAGCACTTTCCGGTGGATATCTTCCAGACCGGTTCCGGCACCAGTTCCAACATGAACGCCAACGAAGTGATCGCCACGCTGGCCAGCCGACTGCTGGGCGAGCCGGTGAACCCGAACGATCACGTCAACTGCGGGCAAAGCAGCAACGACATCATCCCGACCACCATCCACGTCAGCGCCGCGTTGGCCTTGCATGAGCAATTGCTGCCGGCGCTGCTGCACCTGGTGCAAGTGATCGAGCGCAAAGCGGTGCAGGTTCACCACCACGTGAAAACCGGGCGCACGCATTTGATGGACGCCATGCCGGTGCGCATGAGCCAGGTGCTCAACGGTTGGGCGCAGCAGCTCAAGGCCAATATCGGCCACCTGCAAGACTTGTTGCCGAGCCTGCAATCGCTGGCGCAGGGCGGCACGGCGGTGGGCACCGGGATCAACGCGCACCCCGAATTTGCCGCGCGGTTCAGCCAGCAATTGAGTGAACTGACGCATGTGCAGTTCACACCGGGCAAGGATCTGTTCGCGCTGATCGGCTCGCAGGACACTGCGGTGGCGGTCTCCGGTCAGCTCAAGGCGACCGCCGTGTCGCTGATGAAAATCGCTAACGACCTGCGCTGGATGAACTCCGGGCCGTTGGCCGGTCTTGGCGAAATCGAACTCGAGGCCTTGCAGCCGGGTTCGTCGATCATGCCGGGCAAGGTCAATCCGGTAATCCCGGAAGCCACGGCGATGGTCGCGGCGCAGGTGATAGGCAACGATTCGGTGATCACCATCGCCGGCCAATCGGGCAATTTCGAACTCAACGTGATGCTGCCGATCATCGCCCAGAACCTGCTCAGCAGCATCGAATTGCTGGCCAACGCCAGCCGTCTGCTGGGTGACAAGGCGATTGCCAGCTTCAAGGTCAACGAGGCCCGACTCAAGGAAGCGCTGTCGCGCAATCCGATTCTGGTCACCGCACTCAACCCGATCATCGGTTACCAGAAAGCCGCTGAAATCGCCAAGAAGGCGTATCAGCAGGGGCGTCCGGTGATTGATGTCGCCCTGGAACACACCGACTTGTCGCGCAGCCAACTGGAAGAATTGCTCAATCCAGAGAAGCTCACCGCAGGCGGCGTGTAACTCACGCTACCGCTTTGGAGGCTCACCATGGAGCACTGGAAACGCACGATCGAAAGGGCCAACCGCCATTTCATGCAAGGCGAGTTCGTCGATGCCCGCGAGGCTTACTTGCAGGCACTGGCGCTGGCCCAGGTGTTGTTCGAGCGCTGGTCGGATGCCGACGAAGCGGTGGCCGCTTGCGTGATTTCCCATCACAACCTCGCGGACCTGCATTTACGCCTGAACCAGCCGGAGGAGAGCGCCGAGTATTTGTGCGCGATCCATCAACGCCTGTTGCAGACCATGCAGGACACGCGGCTGGCCCCGGCGCTGCGCGAGGCTGCGCTGCGTCAGAGCAGTAAAACCTATGTCGAACTGCTGAATTTCATCAGTGAACACGGCGAATACCCACGCACCCATCGCTTGTTGCACATGGATGCGGCGTCGCCCCGGCATCAGCCTGTCCCTCATCACCATGGAGTCCACTGAACATGGCTTTTACCTTGCCTGCCTTGCCCTACGCCTACGATGCCCTGGAACCGCATATCGATGCGCAGACCATGGAAATCCACTACACCAAACATCACCAGACTTACATCAACAACCTCAACGCCGCTGTCGAAGGCACCGAGTTTGCCGAATGGTCGGTGGAAAAACTGGTCGCCAGCGTCCAGCAACTGCCGGAAAAACTCCGCGCTGCGGTGATCAATCAGGGCGGCGGTCATGCCAACCATTCGTTGTTCTGGGAAGTCATGGCGCCCAACGCCGGCGGCAAACCCGACGGCGCGCTGGCCAAGGCGATTGATGAGCAACTGGGCGGCCTCGACAGCTTCAAGGAAGCCTTCACCAAAGCTGCACTGACGCGTTTTGGCAGTGGCTGGGCGTGGTTGAGCGTTACCCCGCAAAAGACTCTCGTTGTCGAAAGCAGCGGTAATCAGGACAGCCCGCTGATGAATGGCAACACGCCGATCCTCGGCCTCGACGTCTGGGAACACGCCTATTACCTGCGTTACCAGAACCGTCGCCCGGAATACATCAATGCGTTCTACAACGTGATTAATTGGCCCGAAGTTGCAGCGCGCTATCAGGCAGCGCTGGTTTAAGTCTTCTATAAAAACAATCCAAGGCTGATTATGGGCACTGAAACACTGGCGATCGGAAGTGGGCGTATGTTTCGTTACGCATTGGGATCGCTGTTACTGCTGGCGGGTATGACGCTGTTGGTTGCCCAAGGCCTGGTGTGGCTCAACCTTGAGCCCAAGCTGTTGCGCGCCCTGCAGGGCGGGGCGCTCTGCGCTTTGGGCACGGCGTTGGGGGCGGTGCCGGTGTTGGTCATCCGCCGCATGCCTCAGGCACTCAGCGATACCTTGCTGGGTTTCGGTGCCGGGGTGATGCTCGCGGCGACGGCGTTTTCGCTGATCGTCCCGGGCATTGCTGCAGCCGAAAGCCTGGGGCTGACGCCTTGGGCCTCCAGCGGCCTGATCAGCTTTGGCATCATGCTCGGCGCTTTGGGGTTGTTTCTGGTGGACCGCAAGGTTTCCGGGGCCAGCCCGCAATTGCTGGTCGGCACGCTGGAGCGTCCGGTGATCCCGCCGCGCATCTGGCTGTTTGTCTTCGCGATCATTGCGCACAACATTCCCGAAGGCATGGCCGTGGGCGTTTCCGCCGGTGGCGGCATGCCGGATGCTGACAGCCTGGCGATGGGCATTGCGTTGCAGGATGTGCCGGAAGGTCTGGTCATCGCGCTAGTGTTGGCCGGGGCAGGGATGTCGCGGGTCAAGTCGTTCCTGATCGGCGCGGCGTCGGGGCTGGTGGAACCGGTGTTCGCGCTGCTGTGCGCGTGGCTGGTGAGCCTGGCCGAACTGCTATTGCCGTTGGGTCTGGCACTGGCGGCGGGGGCGATGTTGCTGGTGGTGACGCACGAAGTGATCCCGGAATCGCGACGTCATGGTCACGAGAAACTCGCCAGTCTGGGATTGTTGATCGGGTTTTGTCTGATGATGGTGATGGATACGGCGCTGGCTTAGCGGGGGAGCGCGGTAGGGTAGCAGCTGCCGAAGGCTGCGTTCGGCTGCGCAGCAGGCGTAAATCCGGCGTACGAGGTTTGTCTGAAGGACCGCAGTGTCTGATTTTACGACTGCTTCGCAGCCGAACGCAGGCTTCGCCAGCTGCTACATAAACGCAGGCTTCGGCAGCTGCTACAGGGACGGAGGCGGGTTGTTACTCGCCTTCGCCGAAGTAGTTGTTGATTAATTCCTTTAAAGCGTCCAGCGCTTCCTTTTCCTGCTCGCCTTCGGTAATTAGGTGGATTTTGGTGCCTTTGCCGGCCGCGAGCATCATCATCGCCATGATGCTTTTGCCATCGACCGTGGATTCCGGTGTGCGTCCAACCCTGATCGAGCAATCCTTGAATCCACCGGCAACCCCGACGAATTTCGCAGAAGCGCGGGCGTGCAGGCCCAGTTTGTTGATGATTTCAATTTCCAGAGCAGGCATCGCGATGTGAATCCTTTAGCTGAGGTCGCGGTGGCGGACCTGGACGTTCTTCAGGGATTGTTGCAGGGCCTGACCCAGACGTTCAGTCAGGTAGACGGAGCGGTGATGGCCCCCAGTGCAGCCAATGGCAACCGTCACATAAGCGCGGTTGCTGGCAGCGAAACGCGGCAGCCACTTGAACAGATAGTTGTAAATATCCTGGAACATCTCTTCGACGTCCGGCTGGGCCGCAAGGTACTCGGCCACTGGCAGATCGAGCCCGGACTGCGCGCGCAGCTCCGGTTTCCAGTACGGATTGGGCAGGCAACGCACGTCGAATACCAGATCGGCATCGACCGGCATGCCGCGCTTGAAGCCAAACGACTCGACCAGAAACGCGGTGCCCGGCTCAGGCTGATTGAGCAGACGCAGCTTCAGCGTATCGCGCAGCTGGTAAAGGTTCAGGTTGGTGGTGTTGAGTTTCAGATCAGCCAGGTCGGCGATCGGCTCGAGCAGTTTGGTCTCGTCAGCTATCGCCTCGGCCAGCGAGCGATTGGCATTGCTCAGCGGGTGGCGGCGACGAGTTTCGGAGAAACGCTTGAGCAGGGTTTCTTCGTCGGCGTCCAGATACAGCACGTCGCACTGGATATGCCGACTGCGGACTTCTTCGAGCAGTTCGGGGAATCGCGACAAATGGCTCGGCAGGTTGCGCGCGTCGATGGACACCGCGACCAGCGGTTGCGCGAGTTCGGTATGAATCAACGCGCGTTCAGCCAATTCCGGCAGCAACCCGGCAGGCAGGTTGTCGATGCAATAGAAGCCGCTGTCCTCAAGGACATTGAGCGCGGTACTTTTACCTGAGCCGGAGCGGCCGCTGACAATGATCAAGCGCATGATTAGTGACCGTTCTGCTCGTCCAGGACGACCTGATACAAGGCTTCGTTGCTCGGAGCACTGCGCAGTTTTTCGCGGACTTCCTTGCGGTCGAGCATGCTGGCGATCTGGCGCAGCAGCTCCAGGTGCGCATCGGTGGCAGCCTGCGGGACCAGCAATACAAACAGCAGGTCAACCGGGGCGCCGTCAATGGCGTCGAAATCGATGGGCGCATCAAGGTGCATCAGCGCACTGATAGGGGACGTGCAGCCCTTCAGGCGGCAATGAGGAATCGCGATGCCGTTGCCAAAACCGGTAGAACCGAGTTTTTCACGGGCAATCAATGCCTCGAAGACAACTTGCATCTCCAGATCCGGGACTTCCCGGGCGATCAGGTTGGCAATTTGTTCGAGGGCTTTCTTTTTACTGCCGCCCGGCACGTTCACGAGGGAACGGCCGGGGGTCAGGATACTTTCAAGTCGGATCATAGGTTGGGAGTGTTAACGACCGGTTGCGCCCTGGAGGAGGCTTTGGGTCTTTTCCTTATGCTTTTTGAGTTGGCGATCCAGCTTGTCGGTCAGCAGGTCAATGGCGGCATACATATCGGTATGTTCAGCATTAGCGACTACTTCTCCGCCGGGAATATGCAGCGTGGCTTCGATTTTCTGCTTGAGCTTCTCGACGCACATCGTGACTTGCACGTTGGTGATCTTGTCGAAATGCCTCTCTAATCGTTCGAGTTTCTCGTTGATGTAGATGCGCAGAGGTTCGGTCACTTCCAGTTGGTGTCCACTGATGTTGACTTGCATACAGCTTCTCCTTCGTTGCCAGTGCATAAAGCGGCAGGCTGAATAGCCTGCCACTGGAACGCTGTAACGTGGCTTACATCAACCGCTTGCGTTCGCTCGAAGGCGCGATTCCCAAGGATTCGCGGTACTTGGCGACGGTGCGGCGAGCCACCTGAATGCCTTGTGCCTCCAGTAAACCAGCGATCTTGCTGTCACTCAACGGCTTTTTCTGATTTTCCGCGGCAACCAGTTTTTTGATGATCGCGCGGATCGCCGTGGACGAGCATTCGCCGCCTTCGGAGGTGCTGACGTGGCTGGAGAAAAAGTATTTCAGCTCATATATGCCCCGTGGGGTATGCATGAACTTCTGCGTGGTCACCCGCGAAATCGTTGACTCGTGCATGCCCACCGCCTCGGCGATGTCGTGCAGTACCAGCGGTTTCATCGCTTCGTCGCCGTATTCCAGAAAACCGCGCTGATGCTCGACGATCTGCGTGGCAACTTTCATCAGGGTTTCGTTGCGGCTTTGCAGGCTCTTGATGAACCAGCGCGCTTCCTGCAACTGATTGCGCATGAAAGTGTTGTCGGCGCTGGTGTCGGCGCGGCGGACAAACCCGGCGTACTGGGCGTTGACCCGCAGGCGTGGCACCGATTCCTGGTTCAGCTCCACCAGCCAGCGCTCGTTGTCCTTGCGCACGATCACGTCGGGAACCACGTATTCGGCTTCGCTGGACTCGATCTGCGAGCCCGGACGCGGATTCAGGCTCTGCACCAGTTCGATGACTTGGCGCAGTTCGTCTTCCTTGAGCTTCATGCGGCGCATCAACTGGCTGTAATCGCGGCTGCCGAGCAAGTCGATGTAATCGCTGACCAGACGCTTGGCCTCGGCCAGCCAAGGCGTCTTGGCCGGGAGTTGGCGCAATTGCAGCAGCAGGCATTCGCTCAGGTTGCGAGCGCCGATGCCGGCCGGTTCGAATTGCTGGATACGGTGCAGAACGGCTTCGATCTCGTCGAGCTCGATGTCCAGTTCCGGATCGAAGGCTTCGAGGATTTCATCGAGGGTTTCGTCGAGGTAACCCTGATTGTTGATGCAATCGATCAGAGTCACGGCGATCAGCCGATCGGTGTCGGACATCGGCGCCAGATTGAGTTGCCAGAGCAGATGGCTTTGCAGGCTTTCGCCGGCCGATGTGCGGGTAGTGAAATCCCACTCGTCGTCATCGTTGCTCGGCAGGCTGCTGGCGCTGGTCTGGTAGACGTCTTCCCACGCCGTGTCGACGGGCAGCTCGTTGGGAATGCGCTCGTTCCAGTCGCCTTCCTCAAGGTTGTCCACGGTTGGCGCGGTTTCCTGATAGGACGGTTCCGAAACATCGGCGTTGGGGAGTTGTTCGGCTTTGTCGGCCAAGGGGTCGGCGTTATCGAAGTCGTCGCCTTCTTCCTGGCGTTCGAGCATCGGATTGGACTCCAGGGCCTCCTGGATTTCCTGTTGCAGGTCCAGGGTCGACAATTGGAGCAGGCGGATGGCCTGTTGCAGCTGAGGTGTCATCGTCAGCTGCTGGCCCATTCTCAAGACTAGCGATGGTTTCATGGCAGGGGCTAAACACCTTATTCGCCGGCGCACATGCGCCATCCACTACAGGGCGCCGGAGCGCCAAACTTAAGCAAATTATATGCCCGAAACCGCAGTCCTTGCCTAGAGCGCTGTAACAATAAAAAACGATTGAGCTTTTATTGCGACCAGCGCCCGGACAATCCGCCAGACACCTCAGCGCTTACAGGCGGAACTCGTGGCCCAGATACACTTCCTTGACCAGTTCGTTGGCCAGGATGGTAGCGGAGTCACCTTCGGCGATCAGTTGGCCATCGTTGACGATGTAGGCGGTTTCACAGATATCCAGGGTTTCACGAACGTTGTGGTCCGTGATCAGCACGCCAATGCCTTTGGCCTTGAGGTGGTGGATGATCTGCTTGATGTCGCCGACCGAAATCGGGTCCACGCCGGCGAAAGGTTCGTCGAGCAAGATGAATTTCGGGTTGGTCGCCAGTGCACGAGCGATTTCCACTCGGCGGCGTTCACCACCGGACAGGCTCATGCCGAGGTTGTCGCGGATGTGGTGGATGTGGAATTCCTGCAGCAGGCTTTCCAGTTCCTTGCGGCGACCGGCCTTGTCGAGCTCCTTGCGGGTTTCGAGAATGGCCATGATGTTGTCGGCGACTGACAGTTTGCGGAAGATCGATGCTTCCTGCGGAAGATAGCCGATACCGGCCTTTGCACGACCGTGCATTGGCTGGTGGCTGACGTCCAGATCGTCGATCAGTACGCGACCCTGATCGGCCTGCACCAGCCCAACGATCATGTAGAAGCACGTGGTCTTGCCGGCACCGTTCGGGCCGAGCAGGCCGACGATCTGGCCGCTGTCGATCGACAGGCTGACGTCACGCACAACCTGGCGGCTCTTGTAGCTCTTGGCCAGATGCTGAGCTTTCAGAGTTGCCATCAGTTGGCCTTTTGCCCGTCAGTTTTCTTTTTCGGCTGGATCATCATGTCGATGCGCGGCTGAGGAGTGCTCAGCTTGGTGCCTTTGGCACGACCGGCGCTCGCCAGTTTTTTCACCGTGTCATAGACGATTTTCTCGCCCTGAGTGACGTTGTTGTCCTTGTCGATGACTTTCGCGCGATCGGTCAGTACTACCCGATTTGCCTGCGCGTAGTAATCGATGGTGACGCCGTAGCCCTGCACTGGCTTGGTGTCGCCCGCGGTCTGCAACTGCTCGAAATAAGCCAGGTTGCCGACCGAGTTGACGCGGTCGATTTCACCGGCCGAGGTGCGGGTGATGGTCACTTTGTTGCCGGTGACCTTCATCGAACCCTGGGTGATGATCACGTCGCCGGTATAGGTGGCAACGCCATTCTTGTCGTCCAGTTGGGCATCGTCTGCCTGAATGCGAATAGGCTGCTCTTGATCATTCGGCAGAGCCCAGGCGCTCACGCTTCCCAGTGCTGCGCCCAGACTGAGCAAAATAGGGAGGGTTTTAACGAGCCTCATACTGTCCTCTTACGTTAGATTGCAGGTGTATCCTGCTTTCTTTCAAATACGCTTTCATTCCGTTACCAGTCGACACACCACCAGCGCCGTCGATTCTAACGGGTTGATCGGTCTGCGCATATTGCTGCTGCGGGAACACTGTCATTCGGGTGCTGGTGACGATCAAGTTGCGGTTCTGCTGGTCGGTGCGAGCGATGCGTACATTGTCGATCAGCTCGACCTGAGTGCCGTCCGAATTCACTTCGCCGCGCAGGCTGGTGACATGCCACGGAAACTCGGTGCCGCGGTACATGTTCAAGTCCGGATTGGTCAGCAGCGACACGTCAGTTGCCTTCAGGTGTTCGACCTTGTCGGACGTCAGATCGTATTGCAAGGTGCCGTCCGGCAGAAACTGCACGGTGTGGGCGTTGATCGCGTAATAGTCGATCGCGCTTTCGTCGACTTTCACCACCGGCTTGTCGAGGAAGCGTTCCGGGCTGATGTTCCAGTAGCCGACCGCCGCGAATATCGCCGCGATGCAGCCGAACACCAGAAATTTGCGAAACTTTTTGCTCAGCATAAATTGGCTCACAGGTACGCGCCATTTGCCGCATCGAGGCGACCCTGGGCGCGCAGGATCAGTTCGCAGAATTCGCGGGCGGCACCTTCGCCGCCACGGGCCACGGTGATGCCGTGAGCGTGTTCGCGCACGAAGCTTGCAGCATTGGCCACTGCCATGCCCAGCCCGACGCGGCGGATCACTGGCAAATCTGGCAGGTCGTCACCCAGATAGGCAACTTGTTCATAGCTTAGGTTGAGTTGGCCGAGAAGCTCGTCCAGCACCACCAGTTTGTCTTCACGCCCCTGATAAAGGTGCGGGATGCCAAGATTCTTCGCTCGCCGCTCGACCACCGGGGTCTTGCGACCGCTGATGATAGCGGTCTGCACGCCGGCTGCCATCAACATCTTGATGCCTTGGCCGTCGAGGGTGTTGAAAGTCTTGAATTCACTGCCGTCTTCGAGGAAGTACAGACGCCCGTCGGTGAGGACGCCGTCGACATCGAAAATCGCCAGTTTGATGTTCTTGCCGCGTTGCAGCAGGTCGTTGCTCATCACATTACTCCTGCACGCAGCAGGTCGGACAGGTTGAAGGCGCCTACCGGGCGGTCTTCCTTGTCGACGACTACCAGTGCGTTGATTCGATGGTCTTCCATGATTTTCAGGGCTTCGGCTGCCAGCATGTCGGCCCGGGCGGTCTTGCCGTGAACGGTCATGACTTCGTCGATGGTGGTGTGGTGGATGTCGATGGTGCGGTCGAGGGTGCGGCGCAAGTCGCCGTCAGTGAAGATCCCCGCCAGTTTGCCATCGGCTTCTACTATTGCGGTCATGCCCAGACCCTTGCGGGTCATTTCCATCAAGGCGTCCTTGAGCAGCGTGCCGCGAGGCACCAGCGGCAGCTCGGCGCCGGCGTGCATCACGGTTTCGACCTTGAGCAACAGGCGTCGGCCCAGCGCACCGCCGGGATGCGAAAAGGCAAAATCTTCGGCGGTAAAGCCACGAGCTTCCAGCAGCGCCACGGCCAATGCGTCGCCCATTACCAGTGCGGCGGTGGTCGAGGAGGTCGGCGCCAGGTTCAGCGGGCAGGCTTCATGCTCGACGTGCACGTTCAGATTGATCTCGGCAGCCTTGGACAGCGGCGAATTCGGATTGCCGGTCATGCTGATCAGCTTGATGCCCTGGCGCTTGATCAGCGGCAGCAGGGTCACGATTTCATTGGTCGAGCCGGAGTTCGACAGCGCCAGGATGATGTCGTCGCGGGTGATCATGCCCATGTCGCCGTGACTGGCTTCGGCCGGGTGCACGAAAAAAGCCGTGGTGCCGGTGCTCGCCAGGGTCGCGGCAATCTTGTTGCCGATGTGCCCGGACTTGCCCATGCCGAGCACAACCACGCGGCCCTTGCTGGCCAGAATCATCTCGCAAGCGCGTACAAAATCAGCGTCGATGTGGGGCAGCAAGCCTTGTACGGCTTCCAGTTCGAGGCGGATGGTGCGTTGTGCCGATTGAATCAGGTCGCTGGTTTGGCTCATGTCAGATCGTATAGCCCGATGAAAAGGCGGCGATTATAGCGGTAATGATCGAAACCCTC
This sequence comes from Pseudomonas prosekii, assembly GCF_900105155.1. Classification (NCBI taxonomy): domain Bacteria; kingdom Pseudomonadati; phylum Pseudomonadota; class Gammaproteobacteria; order Pseudomonadales; family Pseudomonadaceae; genus Pseudomonas; species Pseudomonas prosekii. Next base: position 1,767,312 of record NZ_LT629762.1, on the reverse strand, counting down.
ACGCTAGTTCGTCGCGCTTTGTAAATAGTTGTGAGCAAAACCGCGCAAATGCACGCCGCTGGCGCTTTCTTCGCCGAACATGGCTGGCTTGGGGATTGGGCGCTTGAGCGTTGCAGTGATATAGTTCGCCGCCAGTTCGGCCCGCCCGGGGCGGTATGTGCTTTCGACAGAGAGCCAAGCGTCCGAGTGAGAGGCTGCATCGCAAGGAGTTTAGATGAGTGCCGATAACGCCTACGCGGTCGAGCTGAAGGGACTGTCCTTCAAGCGCGGTGCGCGCAGTATTTTCAACAACATTGATATCCGCATCCCGCGCGGCAAGGTCACCGGCATCATGGGACCTTCCGGGTGTGGCAAGACCACGCTCTTACGGCTGATGGGCGCACAGTTGCGGCCTACCAGTGGCGAAGTCTGGGTCAATGGTCAGAATCTGCCCAAACTGTCACGCAGCGATTTGTTCGATGCGCGCAAGCACATGGGCGTGCTGTTTCAGAGCGGCGCCCTGTTTACCGATCTCGATGTGTTCGAGAACGTCGCTTTTCCGCTGCGCGTTCATACCGAGCTGCCGGAAGAAATGATCCGCGACATCGTCCTGCTGAAATTGCAGGCCGTCGGTTTGCGCGGCGCCATCGACCTGATGCCGGACGAACTGTCCGGTGGCATGAAGCGGCGAGTCGCGCTGGCGCGGGCGATTGCCCTCGATCCGCAGATTCTCATGTACGACGAGCCCTTTGTCGGGCAGGACCCGATCGCCATGGGCGTACTCGTGCGCCTGATCCGCCTGCTCAACGACGCGCTGGGCATCACCAGTATCGTGGTATCCCACGATCTGGCCGAGACCGCGAGCATCGCCGACTACATCTATGTAGTGGGCGATGAACAAGTGCTGGGGCAGGGCACGCCTGACGAACTGATGAACTCGGACGATCCGCGTATCCGTCAATTCATGACAGGCGATCCCGATGGTCCGGTCGCCTATCACTTTCCAGCGACGGATTACCGCGCAGATCTTCTGGGGAAGCGCTGATGCGCAAGATTTCACTGTTGGAAAGAGTGCGCCGGTTCGGCCGGGCGGCGATCGATGCCGTCGGGGTGTTCGGGCGTGCGACGATTTTCCTCTTTCATGCGTTGCTCGGCCGCGGCGGCATTGGCGGCGGCTTCGGCCTGCTGATCAAGCAACTGCATTCGATCGGCGTGATGTCCCTGGTGATCATCGTGGTCTCCGGGGTGTTCATCGGCATGGTGTTGGCGCTGCAGGGCTTCAATATCCTTTCCAGCTACGGTTCGGAACAGGCCGTCGGGCAGATGGTTGCCCTGACGTTGCTGCGTGAACTGGGGCCGGTGGTGACTGCCTTGCTGTTCGCCGGGCGTGCCGGTTCGGCACTGACCGCCGAAATCGGCAACATGAAGTCCACCGAGCAGTTGTCCAGTCTGGAAATGATTGGCGTCGACCCGCTCAAGTACATCATTGCCCCGCGCCTGTGGGCCGGCTTCATTTCCCTGCCGGTGCTGGCGATGATCTTCAGCGTCGTCGGGATCTGGGGTGGTTCGTGGGTAGCGGTCGATTGGTTGGGAGTCTTTGAAGGTTCCTACTGGTCGAACATGCAGAACAGCGTGACGTTCAGTGGTGATGTGCTTAACGGCATCATCAAAAGTATCGTTTTCGCCTTCGTCGTTACCTGGATTGCCGTATTCCAAGGCTATGACTGCGAGCCCACTTCCGAGGGGATCAGTCGTGCCACAACCAAGACCGTGGTGTATGCCTCTTTGGCAGTGCTCGGCCTGGACTTCATTTTGACTGCCTTGATGTTTGGAGATTTCTGATGCAAAACCGCACCCTGGAAATCGGTGTCGGCCTTTTCTTGCTGGCTGGCATCCTGGCTTTGCTGCTGCTTGCCTTGCGGGTCAGTGGCCTGTCGCCGAGCGCAAACACCGAGTCGTATAAACTTTATGCATATTTTGACAATATCGCCGGTTTGACTGTCAGAGCAAAAGTGACCATGGCCGGTGTGACCATCGGCAAGGTCACAGCGATCGATCTGGACCGCGACAGTTTCACCGGCCGGGTGACCATGCAACTGGAAAAGCGCGTAGATAATCTGCCGACTGACTCCACTGCATCTATCCTGACCGCTGGCCTGTTGGGCGAGAAGTACATCGGTATCAGCGTTGGCGGGGAAGAAGCATTGCTCAAGGATGGCGGCATCATCCATGACACCCAGTCGTCGCTGGTGCTCGAAGACCTGATCGGTAAATTCCTGCTCAATACCGTTAGCAAAGACGCCAAATGAGGAGCTTTTGAATGATCTCTACCTTGCGACGTGGCCTGTTGGTAGTACTCGCGGCCCTGCCGTTGATGGCTAACGCCGTGGCGGCGCCTTCCGCACACGAGCTGATCCAGGACACCACGAACCGGATGCTGGCCGATCTTTCGGCCAACAAAGAGAAGTACAAACAGGATCCACAGGACTTTTACACGGCGCTGAACACCATCGTCGGGCCTGTTGTGGATGCTGAAGGTATTTCCAAAAGCATCATGACGGTCAAGTACTCGCGCAAAGCCACGCCTGAGCAGATGCAGAAGTTTCAGGAAAACTTCAAACGCGGTCTGTTCCAGTTTTATGGCAACGCTTTGCTTGAGTACAACAACCAGGGCATCACCGTTGATCCTGCCAAGGATGAGTCGGGCACTCGCACCAGCGTGGGCATGACCGTCAAGGGCAACAACGGCGCGGTGTACCCGGTGCAGTACACGCTAGAGAAGATCAACGGCGAGTGGAAACTGCGCAACGTTATCATCAACGGCATCAACATTGGCAAGCTGTTCCGCGATCAGTTCGCTGACGCGATGCAGCGCAATGGCAACGACCTGGACAAGACCATCAATGGTTGGGCCGGTGAAGTCGCCAAAGCCAAAGCCTCCACTGAAGGCGCCGATCAGAAGTCTGCGCAATGAGTGAGTCGGCCGTTCGCATGAGCGAATCCGGCGAGCTGATGCTCAGCGGTGTGCTGGATTACCGCACCGGGCCTGACTTGCGCAAGCATGGTCAGGCGCTGATCAAGTCCAGCACGGCTAACGCCTTGGTGGTGGATTGTTCGGCAGTGGTGAAGTCCAGCAGTGTCGGTTTGTCGCTGCTGCTGTGCTTCATGCGCGATGCCCAGGCTGCCGGCAAGGCCCTGAGCATTCGCGCAATGCCCGAAGACATGCGCGAAATCGCTCAGGTCAGCGAATTGACCGAGCTGTTGGCGCATCCCTAAACGGCATCTATAAAGAAGCCCCCCGTCAGAGTCCTGTTAATGCGGGGTTCGCAGGCGCGGGGCTTTTTTGTATGATGTCCGACCCGCGCGCACAGGGCGCCGATTGAGGTTGAGCATGCAGGCCACCGAAGTGAAGAGCTTTCTTGAAGGAAAGCTGTCCGAGACCCTTTCACAAGTGCAGGTAGAAGTTGAGGGCGAAGGCTGCAACTTTCAGCTGAACGTGATTAGCGATGAACTGGCGGCGTTAAGCCCGGTGAAGCGTCAGCAGCAGATCTATGCCCATTTAAACCCATGGATCACCGATGGCAGCATCCATGCGGTCACTATGAAATTTTTCAGCAGCGCGGCCTGGGCCGAGCGCACCTGAGCCCAAGGGCGTCGAGATTCTTATGGATAAATTGATAATTACCGGTGGCGTTCGTCTTGATGGCGAAATCCGCATTTCCGGGGCAAAGAACTCTGCCCTGCCGATTCTGGCTGCAACATTGCTCTGCGATGGCCCGGTCACCGTGGCCAACCTGCCGCACCTGCACGACATCACCACCATGATCGAGCTGTTCGGTCGCATGGGCATCGAGCCGGTGATCGACGAGAAACTCAGCGTCGAAATCGACCCACGCACCATCAAGACCCTGATCGCGCCGTACGAACTGGTGAAAACCATGCGTGCCTCGATCCTCGTACTGGGCCCGATGGTCGCGCGTTTCGGCGAAGCCGAAGTTGCCCTGCCTGGCGGTTGCGCCATCGGCTCGCGTCCGGTTGACCTGCACATCCGTGGCCTCGAAGCCATGGGCGCGATCATCGACGTCGAAGGCGGCTACATCAAAGCCAAGGCGCCGGAAGGCGGTTTGCGCGGTGCGCACTTCTTCTTCGACACCGTCAGCGTGACCGGTACCGAAAACATAATGATGGCGGCCGCTTTGGCCAAGGGCCGCAGCGTACTGGCTAACGCCGCACGCGAGCCTGAAGTCATCGACCTGGCGAACTTCCTGATCGCCATGGGTGCCAAGATCACTGGCGCCGGCACCGACACCATCACCATCGATGGCGTCGAGCGTCTGCACCCGGCCACTTATAAAGTGATGCCGGACCGGATCGAAACCGGCACCTACCTGGTGGCTGCTGCCGTGACCGGCGGTCGCGTCAAGGTCAAGGACACCGATCCGACCATCCTCGAAGCAGTGCTGGAAAAACTCCGTGAGTCGGGTGCCGAAATCACCTGCGGCGAAGACTGGATCGAGCTGAACATGCACGGCAAGCGGCCGAAAGCCGTCAACGTGCGGACCGCTCCGTACCCGGCGTTCCCGACCGACATGCAAGCGCAGTTCATCTCCCTCAACGCCATTGCCGAAGGCACTGGTGCAGTGATCGAGACGATCTTCGAAAACCGTTTCATGCACGTTTACGAACTGCACCGCATGGGCGCCAAGATTCAGGTCGAAGGCAACACTGCCATCGTCACCGGCACCGAGAAGCTCAAAGGCGCGCCAGTCATGGCCACTGACCTGCGTGCTTCGGCCAGCCTGGTTATCTCGGCGCTGATCGCTGAAGGCGACACCCTGATCGATCGCATCTACCACATAGATCGTGGCTACGAGTGCATCGAAGAAAAACTGCAGATGCTCGGCGCCAAGATCCGCCGCGTACCGGGCTAGTCCCTGCTGCATGGGCGCAAGGACGCGCCCGTTGAATTCGTTTTGAATCGAGGCGTCTTTTGATTTATTCAAAGCGCCTCGATGTATGTCCGGCGCCATTTGCGACCGGGCATGAGTACCTTGATAAGGACTGACGTTTCCCATGTTGACCATCGCACTGTCCAAGGGCCGCATCCTTGACGACACCCTGCCGCTTCTGGCTGAAGCGGGCATCGTGCCGACCGAGAATCCGGACAAGAGCCGCAAGTTGATCATCCCCACGACCCAGCCTGACGTGCGTCTGCTGATCGTGCGCGCCACCGATGTGCCGACTTATGTCGAGCATGGTGCCGCGGACCTGGGCGTCGCCGGTAAAGATGTGCTGATGGAATACGGCGGCCAGGGCCTCTACGAGCCGCTGGACCTGCGCATCGCCCTGTGCAAACTGATGACCGCTGGCAAAGTCGGCGCCATCGAGCCCAAGGGTCGTCTGCGCGTTGCCACCAAATTCGTCAATGTTGCCAAGCGTTACTACGCCGAGCAGGGCCGTCAGGTCGACATCATCAAGCTCTACGGCTCGATGGAACTGGCACCGCTGATTGGCCTCGCCGACAAGATCATCGACGTCGTCGACACCGGCAACACGCTGCGGGCCAACGGCCTGGAGCCACAGGATTTCATCGCTGACATCAGCTCCCGGCTGATCGTCAACAAAGCTTCGATGAAAATGCAGCACGCCCGTATTCAGGCGTTGATCGACACCCTGCGCAAGGCAGTGGAGTCTCGACACCGCGGCTGATTCACCTGCGCGACGTTGAGTCGCGCCCGTCTATCCGCCTCATAGCCAGAATCTCAGGTGCCCAAGCGGAAACGACTGCTAAGTTAGGGCGCCTGAGTTTTTGCCATTCCTATGAGGCTCTCGCTATGACCGCACCGACTGCAATTCGCCGACTCAACGCTGCTGACCCGGATTTCGCGCATCATCTGGATCATCTGCTGAGCTGGGAAAGTGTGTCTGACGACTCGGTCAATCAGCGCGTGCTCGACATCATCAAAGCTGTGCGCGAGCGGGGCGATGCCGCGCTGGTGGAATTCACCCAGAAGTTCGACGGCCTGCAAGTCGCCTCCATGGCCGACCTGATCCTGCCGCGCGAGCGCCTGGAACTGGCCCTGACGCGCATCACCGTGGCGCAGCGCGAAGCCCTGGAAAAAGCCGCGGCCCGCGTGCGCAGCTACCACGAAAAACAGAAGCAGGACTCCTGGAGTTACACCGAGGCCGATGGCACCGTGCTCGGGCAGAAAGTCACGCCGCTGGATCGCGCCGGCCTGTACGTGCCGGGCGGCAAGGCGTCGTACCCGTCGTCGGTGCTGATGAACGCGATTCCGGCGAAAGTCGCTGGCGTCACCGAAGTGGTCATGGTTGTGCCGACCCCGCGCGGCGAACTCAATGAACTGGTGCTGGCCGCTGCGTGCATTGCCGGCGTCGACCGCGTGTTCACCATCGGTGGCGCGCAAGCCGTTGCGGCGCTGGCCTACGGCACCGAAAGCGTGCCGAAAGTCGATAAAGTCGTCGGCCCGGGCAACATCTATGTCGCCACCGCCAAGCGCCACGTGTTCGGCCAGGTCGGCATCGACATGATCGCCGGGCCATCGGAGATTCTTGTGGTGTGCGACGGTCAGACCGATCCCGACTGGATCGCCATGGACCTGTTCTCGCAAGCCGAGCACGACGAAGACGCGCAAGCGATTCTGGTCAGCCCCGACGCCGAGTTCCTCGACAAGGTCGCCGCGAGCATCGCCAAACTGTTGCCGACGATGGAACGCGCCGAAATCATCGAAACCTCGATCAACGGTCGCGGCGCGCTGATTCTGGTGCGCGACATGGAACAAGCCATCGAAGTGGCCAACCGCATCGCCCCGGAGCACCTGGAGTTGTCGGTCGCCGATCCGCAAGCCTGGTTGCCGAAGATCCGCCACGCCGGCGCGATCTTCATGGGCCGCCACACGTCCGAAGCGTTGGGCGATTACTGCGCCGGTCCGAACCACGTCTTGCCGACCTCCGGCACCGCGCGATTCTCCTCGCCGCTGGGCGTGTACGACTTCCAGAAACGCTCCTCGATCATCTTCTGCTCCGAGCAGGGCGCTTCGGAACTGGGCAAGACCGCTTCCGTGCTGGCCCGTGGCGAGTCGCTGACCGCCCACGCCCGCAGCGCTGAATACCGCATCGTCGACGAGCTCTTTAATCAAGAGAAGGCTGACTGAACATGAGTAAATTCTGGAGCCCCTTCGTCAAGAACCTGGTGCCATACGTGCCGGGCGAGCAGCCGAAACTGGCGAAACTGGTGAAGCTCAACACCAACGAAAACCCCTACGGTCCATCGCCCAAAGCACTGGCGGCGATGCAAACCGAACTCAACGACAACTTGCGCCTGTACCCGGACCCGAACAGCGATTTGCTGAAAAATGCCGTCGCCACTTATTACGGCGTGCAGACTGGCCAGGTGTTCCTCGGCAACGGTTCCGACGAAGTCCTCGCGCACATTTTTCACGGCTTGTTGCAGCACGACAAACCCGTGCTGTTCCCGGACATCAGTTACAGCTTTTACCCGGTGTATTGCGGCTTGTACGGCATCGACTTCGACGCGGTGCCGCTGGACGCGCATTTCCAGATCAACCCGGCGGACTACGCCAAGCCAAACGGCGGGATCATTTTCCCCAACCCGAACGCGCCGACTGGCTGCCTGCTGGCGTTGGACGCGGTCGAGCAAATCCTCAAAGCGAATACTGATTCGGTGGTGGTGGTCGATGAGGCCTACATCGACTTCGGTGGCGTCACCGCGATCAGTCTGGTCGACCGTTACCCGAACCTGCTGGTGACCCAGACCTTGTCCAAATCGCGCTCGCTGGCCGGTTTGCGGGTTGGTTTGGCGGTTGGTCATCCGGATTTGATCGAGGCGCTGGAGCGGATCAAGAACAGCTTCAACTCCTATCCGCTGGACCGCCTGGCGAACGTCGGCGCAGCGGCGGCGTTCGAGGATCGCGAGTATTTCGACCAGACCTGCCGGTGGGTAATCGAGAACCGCGAGAAGGTTGTCGCGCAACTGCAAGCGAAGGGTTTTGAAGTGCTGCCCTCGGCAGCCAACTTCATCTTCGCCCGTCATCCGCAGCACGACGCGGCGGGCCTGGCGGCGAAATTGCGCGAGCAAGGGGTGATCGTCCGCCACTTCAAACAGGAACGCATCGCGCAATTCCTGCGGATCTCGATCGGCACGCCGGAGCAGAATCAGGCACTGATCGACGGCCTCGGCGACCTCTGACCTGAGGCTGAACCGGGCTCTGAAGTGGGCTCTGAGGTGGGCTTTGCACCTGTGGGAGCAAGGCTTGCCCGCGATGGCACCAATGAAATCGCCATCGCGGGCAAGCCTCGCTCCCACAAAGGCATCGCCATCGCGGGCAAGCCTTGCTCCCACAAAGGCATCGCCATCGCGGGCAAGCCTTGCTCCCACAGGGTGGAGTTGATTACTCGTGATGCGCTTCGCCGAGGAATGTCAGCGAGGTGAATAACCCGCGCGTGGCCACGTCCGGGTTGTCCTTGAGCGGCACTTCGATCTGCGCGGCGATCACGTTCAAACCCTCGTTACGCACCAGCACTTGCGCCCGACCGTCCTTGTCGGTCTCGGCACTCAAGGTATTCGGCGCGCTGCGATAGTCGCCCACCAGTTTTACTCCCGCCGCCGGTTGGCCATCCAGCAGCACCCGCACCGGCAGTGACTGGCCGGGGCCGACGGTGAGCGGATCAACCTCGGGCACAATTACCAATTTCAATTGATTGAGCGCCGGCAACTTCGCCCCCGGCTGATAAATCGCCAGGCTGTATTTGAAGGTCTGCGTGGACTCGATCGCCCCCGGCACTTTGCTGCGCCCAGCGTTGACCCATTTTTTATCTGCCGTTTGCGACCACATGCCGTTGTCCAGCGCCACCGCCATGACGGCAGGTGTCTTCAGCGGTTTCAGGCGCGCGTGGTCGGCCAGGCGTTCAACGCTCACCGGGATCATTTTGCCGCTGCCGTCATAGGCCCAGGCGCCGCTGATCTTTTGCGCTTTGAACGCGTTGTCTTCAGCGCCGTGGCCGTAAATCACTTCGATGTTGCCGCGCCGTTGCTCGGTCCACAGACCATGCGCCGAGGCCTGTGTGGCGACCAACAGAAGACCCAGCAGCGCGAGCGGTTTGAGGTGTTGCATGGTGACGTCCTTTTACAGATTGAGTGTCAGGCTGACGGTGAAATTGCGCGGCTCGCCGGGGTTAACCCAGTAGTTGCTGTACGAGCGTTCGAAGTATTTCTCGTCGAATAAATTGTTCAGGTTGAGACCGACCGTAACGTTGTCGCTGGCCTTGTAATGCGCGAGCAGGTCGACGGTGTGGTAGGCCGGCAGTTCGAAATCGCTGGCCGATTCACCGGAGCGATCGCCGACATAGGTGAACGCCGCACCGACGTCCGAGCCGCGCAAACGGCCATCCTGAAACTCGTAGACCCCCAGCAGACTGCCGCTGCGCTTGGCCACGCCGAGAATGCGGCTGCCGCTGGGGATGACGGCGTCGCCGTCGGTGACTTCGGCGTCGATGTAGGCAAATGCGCCGATCACCCGCACGGCGTCGCTCACTTGCCCGGTCACTTGCAGGTCGAAACCCTGGCTGCGCGCCTTGCCCATGGCGCGGCTAGTGTCGGTGCCGGGGTCGAGCGCGAGGACGTTTTCTTTCTCGATGTGAAATGCGGCGAGGGTGCTGCTCAAACGGTCGTCGAACAGCTCGCTCTTGATCCCGATTTCATACCCGATGCCTTCTTCCGGGTCGAAGGATTTGCCGCCGGCATCGAGGCCGTTGTTTGGTTTGAACGACGTCGACGCGTTGGCGAACAAACCGACTTGCGGCGTCAGTTGGTAGAGCAGACCGGCGCGTTGCGTGAGCGCGTCTTGCCGCTGGCGCGTGTGGTTGCCGCGCGTGTGATCGTCGATGTTCTGCTCGAAATGTTCGAAGCGCGCACCGAGCATGCCGCGCAGTTTGTCGGTGAAAACGATCTGATCCTGCAGGTTCAGGGCGTGGCTTTCGACGTGCTCGAAGAAGTCTGTGCCGGAGCGCGCGCCGTTGGGTTTCGGCTGGCCGTAGACCGGCTGATAGATGTCGATGGCGTAGGCGCTGCCGGCGGTAGTGGTCACCCGTTCGTTCTTGCGGTAATTCTCGTATTCGCTGCCGATCAGCAATTCATGCTGCCAACTGCCGAGGTCGAACACGCCGCGCAATTCGAGCTGGGTAATGCTGTCGTGCCAGTCGTTGTCGCGTTCGCGCAAACGCCGATTGACCGTGTGGCCGTCGGGGTTCAGTGGCCGCGCTTCCGAGGCGAATCCCCAGAGTTTGCCTTCCTTGTAGTGGCTGGCGAGGCGCAGTTTCCAGGTGTCATTCAAGTGATGTTCGAGCGCGGCTTGCAGCATGTTGTTGTGGTTGTCGATGTCGCCGTCGTTGGGTTCGCCGAGAAACGTCGAGCGCGAGACGCCGCTCCAGGTGTTGTTCGGCGCGACGATGCCACGGTCGAACGTCGAGCTGTGGCGGACGAATTCGCTTTCCACCAACAGGTGCGTGTCGGGGTTCAATTGCCAGGCGAAGGAGGGCGCGACGAACACGCGCTGGCTGTCGACGTGATCGCGAAAGCTGTGGTTGTCCTCGACGGCCAGGTTGACCCGCGACAGCAGGTTGCCCTCGTCGTCCAGCGGAGCATTGACGTCCAGCGCGGTGCGATAACGGTCCCAACTGCCGGCACTGGTTTGCAACGTGGTGAAGGCTTCGGGCTGCGGTTTTTTGCTGACGATGTTCACCGTGCCGCCGGGATCGCCACGGCCATACAGGCTGGCGGCGGGGCCTTTGAGCACTTCGATGCGCTCGATGTTGGCCACGTCCGGCGTGCTCGGGTAACCACGGTTGGCGCTGAAACCGTCTTTGTAGAACTCGGAAGTGGTGAAGCCGCGCACGCTGTATTCGTAGAGCGTAAGGCCACCGAAATTGTTTTGCTTCGACACGCCGCCGGCAAAATCCAGCGCGCGTTCGACGCTGGTGCTGCCCAGATCCTTGAGCACCGTGGCGGGGATGACGCTGATCGATTGCGGGATGTCGCGGATCGCCGTGTCGGTTTTGGTCGCGCTGGCGGAGCGGGTCGCGCGGTAGCCCTGGACCGGGCCGGTCGGCGATTCGTAATCGGAAGTGACGCTGATGGCTTCCAGTTCGAGCGCGCCAGAGTCTTCGGCGAAGACTGGATCTGCCAGCAGGCCGAGGGCAAGACCGGCAGCGGAGACCATTGTTCGAGACGACATGTTATGTTGTTCCAATAGTGATATTGAAACAATATAACATGGCTAATGAGAATGTCTGCTGTTGCTGTGATTTAGCGGTTGGCGGGTTTTTTTTGGGTTGTTTTGAGGACGCTTTCGCGGGCAAGCCTCGCTCCTACGTCGGGAGGTGAGTTCCCGGAGGAGCGAGGCTTGCCCGCGAAGGAGCCAGAAGCGTCAGCAGATCAACCGAGCGCGATCACTCAGTTTTCTTCTTTCTCTTTGATCGGCGCCGGCGGCGGACGCAGGCCGATCTCGGCGCTGAGCTTGATCTCTTTGCCGTTGCGCATCACCTGGATGGTGACCTTGTCGGTCGGTTTGATCCGCGCGACCTGGTTCATCGAGCGGCGACCGTCGCCGGCCGGTTCGCCGTCGATGCTGAGGATCACGTCACCCAGTTGCAGGCCGGCCTTCTGCGCCGGACCGTCGCGGAAAATCCCCGCCACCACAATCCCCGGACGCCCGGACAAGCCAAACGACTCCGCCAGTTCCTGGGTCAGCGGCTGCACTTCGATGCCCAGCCAGCCACGAATCACCTGGCCGTGCTCGATGATCGACTTCATCACTTCCATGGCCAGTTTGACCGGGATCGCAAAACCGATGCCTTGCGAGCCGCCGGACTTGGAGAAGATCGCGGTGTTGATGCCGGTCAGGTTGCCGATCGCGTCAACCAGCGCGCCGCCGGAGTTGCCCGGGTTGATCGCGGCGTCGGTCTGGATGAAGTCTTCGTAGTTGTTCAGGCCCAACTGATTGCGCCCGGTGGCGCTGATGATGCCCATGGTCACCGTCTGGCCGACGCCGAACGGGTTGCCGATGGCCAGCGTGACGTCGCCGATGCGGATGTTGTCGGAGCGGCCGATGGTGATCGCCGGCAGATTTTTCAGGTCGATCTTCAATACCGCGAGGTCGGTTTCCGGGTCGCTGCCGATGACTCGAGCGAGCGTCTCGCGGCCATCCTTGAGCGCCACGACAATCTGGTCGGCGCCGCTGGTCACGTGGTTGTTGGTGAGGATGTAGCCTTCCGGGCTCATGATCACACCGGAACCGAGGCTCGATTCCATGCGTTTCTGCTTCGGCGAGTTGTCGCCGAAAAAGCGCCGGAACTGTGGATCTTCAAACAGCGGGTGATTGGGTTTGTTGATGACTTTGGTCGTGTACAGGTTCACCACCGCAGGTGCGGCCACGGTCACCGCGTCGGCATAGGACACCGGGCCCTGTTGCACCGAAGTGGTTTGCGGGGCTTGCTGCATATTGACGTCAAGGCTCGGAAGCCCGACCCACTGCGGATAACGCTGGATTATCAACAGAGCGATAAGCACGCCGGCCAGTAGCGGCCAGCCGGAAAAACGCAGCGCCTTGAGCATTAAGCATGTCCTGGAAAGGTTGCAGGTGGTCTGAGACCGCCCATAATGTCGCGCATTATACGAGGCGATTGCGCCTCTGAACGGGCTATTTTCAGGAGTCTTTCATGGCCGTTGCACTGAGCACCCTGGTCGAAGAAGCCGACCGTTACCTTAACAGTTCAAAGATTGCCGATTATTGCCCCAACGGCCTGCAGGTCGAGGGCCGTCCGCAGGTGATGCGCATCGTCAGCGGCGTCACCGCCAGCCAGGCTTTGCTGGATGCGGCGGTGGAAGCCAAGGCTGATCTGGTGCTAGTGCATCACGGCTATTTCTGGAAGGGCGAAAACCCGTGCATCACCGGCATGAAGCAACGCCGCTTGAAAACCCTGCTCAAGCACGACATCAGTTTGCTGTCGTACCACTTGCCGCTGGACCTGCACCCGGACGTCGGCAACAACGTGCAGCTTGCCCGCCAGTTGGACATCACCGTCGAAGGCCCGCTTGATCCCGACAACCTGAAGATCGTCGGCCTGGTCGGTTCGTTGAGCGAGCCGATGAGCCCGCGCGACTTCGCCCGCCGCGTGCAGGAAGTCATGGGCCGCGAGCCATTGCTGATTGAGGGTAGCGCGATGATTCGGCGGGTCGGCTGGTGCACCGGCGGTGGTCAGGGTTACATCGATCAGGCAGTTCTGGCCGGCGTCGACCTGTATCTGAGTGGCGAGGCGTCGGAGCAGACGTTCCATAGCGCGCGGGAAAACGACATCAGCTTCATCGCCGCCGGCCATCACGCTACCGAGCGTTATGGCGTGCAAGCGCTGGGCGATTACCTGGCGCGGCGCTTCGCTGTCGAACATATCTTCATCGATTGCCCGAACCCGATCTGATGACCGACCTGACCCTGTAGGAGCATGGCTTTCCCGCGATGGCGTCCTTGAGATTGCCATCGCGGGCAAGCCTTGCTCCCACAGTGGATTGCCATCGCGGGCAAGCCTTGCTCCCACAGGGGATTGCCATTTCCTGGCCCAACCGAGGGGTATATCCATATACCCTTTCGATCTAGCCCGCGGCCTGATTAGAAGAGGTCGCTGTGCTAGGATTCCTCGCTCGAACACGGCCCGCTGGCCGTCCATAAGATCGTTTTCGTGAGTAGCCATGGTCGACAAACTGACGCATCTGAAACAGCTGGAGGCCGAAAGCATCCACATCATCCGCGAGGTCGCCGCCGAGTTCGATAACCCGGTGATGCTGTACTCCGTCGGTAAAGATTCCGCCGTGATGCTGCACCTTGCGCGCAAGGCATTCTTCCCGGGCAAACTGCCGTTCCCGGTGATGCACGTCGACACCCGGTGGAAGTTCCAGGAAATGTACGCGTTCCGCGATCGCATGGTCGAAGAACTGGGCCTGGACCTGATCGTCCACGTCAACCCCGATGGCGTCGCGCAGGGCATCAACCCGCTGACCCACGGCAGTGCCAAACACACCGACATCATGAAAACCGAAGGCCTCAAACAGGCCCTCGACAAGCATGGCTTCGACGCCGCTTTCGGTGGTGCGCGCCGCGACGAAGAGAAATCCCGTGCCAAAGAGCGCGTGTATTCCTTCCGCGATACCAAGCACCGCTGGGACCCGAAAAACCAGCGCCCGGAGCTGTGGAACGTCTACAACGGCAACGTCAACAAGGGCGAATCCATTCGTGTATTCCCGTTGTCGAACTGGACCGAGCTGGACATCTGGCAGTACATCTACCTCGAAGGCATCCCGATTGTGCCGCTGTATTTCGCCGCCGAGCGCGACGTCATCGAGATGAATGGCACCTGGATCATGATCGACGACGAACGCCTGCTCAATCACCTTAGCGATGAAGACAAGGCGCGCATCGTCAAGAAAAAAGTGCGCTTCCGCACACTCGGCGACTACCCGTTGACCGGTGCGGTCGAGTCCGAGGCCACCAGCCTGACCGACATCATTCAGGAAATGCTCCTGACGCGAACTTCCGAACGCCAGGGCCGGGTCATCGACCACGATGGCGCAGGCTCGATGGAAGAAAAGAAACGTCAGGGTTATTTCTAAGGGGTTGTCATGTCGCACGCATCTGATTTGATCAGCGAGGACATCCTCGCCTACCTGGGCCAGCACGAACGCAAGGAAATGCTGCGCTTTCTGACCTGTGGCAACGTCGACGACGGCAAGAGCACCCTGATCGGGCGCTTGCTGCACGACTCCAAGATGATCTACGAAGATCACCTGGAAGCCATTACCCGCGACTCGAAAAAAGTCGGCACCACCGGCGAAGACATCGACTTGGCGTTGCTGGTCGACGGCCTGCAGGCCGAGCGCGAGCAGGGCATCACCATTGATGTCGCGTACCGCTATTTCTCCACCGCAAAACGCAAATTCATCATCGCCGACACCCCTGGCCATGAGCAGTACACCCGCAACATGGCCACCGGTGCGTCCACCTGTGACCTGGCGATCATTCTGGTTGACGCGCGTTACGGCGTGCAGACCCAGACCCGTCGCCACAGCTTTATCGCCTCGCTGCTGGGGATCAAACACATCGTGGTCGCCATCAACAAGATGGACCTCAATGGGTTTGACGAAAGCGTCTTCGAGTCGATCAAGGCCGATTACCTGAAGTTCGCCGACGGCATCGCGTTCAAGCCGACCACCATGGCCTTCGTGCCAATGTCTGCCCTCAAGGGCGACAACGTGGTGAACAAGTCCGAGCGCTCGCCGTGGTACACCGGCCAGTCGCTGATGGAGATTCTCGAAACCGTCGAAATCGCCAGTGACCGCAACTACACCGACCTGCGTTTCCCGGTGCAGTACGTCAACCGTCCGAACCTGAACTTCCGTGGTTTTGCCGGCACCCTGGCCAGCGGCATCGTGCACAAGGGCGATGAAGTGGTGGTGTTGCCGTCGGGCAAAAGCAGCCGGGTGAAATCCATCGTCACCTTTGAAGGCGAGCTGGAACACGCCGGTCCGGGTCAGGCTGTAACGCTGACCATGGAAGACGAGATCGACATCTCGCGCGGCGACTTGCTGGTGCACGCCGACAACCTGCCGCAAGTGACTGACGCGTTCGACGCCATGCTGGTGTGGATGGCTGAAGAACCGATGCTGCCGGGCAAGAAATACGACATCAAGCGCGCCACCAGTTACGTGCCGGGTTCGATCACCAGCATTGTCAACCGCGTGGACGTGAACACCTTGGAAGAAGGTCCGGCGAGTTCGCTGAACCTCAACGAGATCGGCCGGGTCAAGGTCAGCCTCGACGCCGCCATCGCGCTGGACGGTTACGCGAGCAACCGCACCACCGGTTCATTCATCGTCATCGATCGCTTGACCAATGGCACCGTCGCCGCCGGGATGATCATCGCCCAGCCTTCGGCGCAGGGCGGTAGCACGCACCACGGCAAACTGGCGCACGTGGCCACCGAAGAACGTGCTCAGCGCTTCGGCCAGCAACCGGCCACCGTGCTGTTCAGCGGCCTGTCCGGTGCGGGCAAAAGTACGCTGGCCTATGCGGTTGAACGCAAGTTGTTCGACATGGGCCGCGCGGTGTTTGTGCTCGATGGACAGAATCTGCGCCATGACCTCAACAAAGGTCTGCCGCAGGATCGCGCCGGGCGTACCGAGAACTGGCGCCGTGCCGCGCACGTTGCGCGTCAGTTCAACGAAGCGGGGCTGCTGACGCTGGCGGCATTCGTGGCGCCGAGTGCTGAAGGGCGCGAGCAGGCCAGGGACTTGATCGGCAAGGAGCGTCTGCTGACGGTCTACGTCCAGGCCTCGCCGACCGTGTGTGCCGAGCGTGACCCGCAAGGCCTGTACGCGGCGGGCGGCGATAACATCCCGGGCGATTCCTTCCCGTACGACGTGCCGCTGGACGCCGACCTGGTCGTCGACACCCAGTCGCTGTCGCTGGAAGAAAGCGTCAAGCAAGTGCTGGAACTGCTGCGTCAGCGCGGCGCGATCTAAGCGCCAGCCGCCCATAAAAAACCCGCCGATGAGTGATCATCGGCGGGTTTTTTTTGCCCCTGAGGTCGCCATCGCGAGCAGGCTCGCTCCCACAGGTCCGGTGTTCGCCACAGATCCCCTGTGGGAGCGAGCTTGCTCGCGATGGCGGTGGATCAGACGATAAAGATTCTGAATGTGCGATCGCTATCGCGAGCAAGCTCACTCCTACAGGGTTCAGCGGTTGTCTGGGAACTCGCGATGCATCTGCTCCAGCAGCGCATCCTTGTCCTGCCACAGTTGGTTGATCCAGCCCTGGAACTGCAAGCGGTACTCGCCATCCTGGTCGTAATTCTTGCCGATGAACTGCGGCGGAATCTTCAGTTCCTGAAAATGCACCACCACGTCCGCGACATTGCCGCAGAGCAAATCCCAGTACCCCGGACGCCCGCCCGGATAGTGGATCGTCACATTGACAATCGATTCCAACTGCTCGCCCATCGCATCCAGCACAAACGCAATGCCGCCAGCCTTGGGTTTCAGCAGATAGCGAAACGGTGATTGCTGCTGCGCATGTTTGCCTTCGGTAAACCGCGTGCCTTCGACAAAGTTGAAAATGCCCACCGGGTTATTGCGAAATTTTGCGCAGGTCTTGCGCGTGGTTTCGAGGTCTTTGCCTTTCTTCTCCGGGTGCTTTTCCAGGTAAGCCTTGGAGTAGCGCTTCATGAACGGAAAACCCAGCGCCCACCACGCCAGACCAATCACCGGCACCCAGATCAGCTCTTGCTTGAGAAAGAACTTCAACGGCTGGATCCGCCGGTTGAGCACGTATTGCAGGACCATGATGTCGACCCAGCTCTGGTGGTTGCTGGTGATCAGGTAGGAGTGTTTATAGTCCAGCCCTTCGAGGCCGCTGAGGTGCCAGCGGGTGCGCCGCACCAGGTTCATCCAGGCCTTGTTGTTGCTGATCCAGGCTTCATGGATGTGGCTCATCAACCACAGCGTGAAACGCTGCGTGAGGGCGAACGGCAGCACTTTGAACAGCGCGACGATGAACAGCGCCGAGCACAACAGAATCGTGTTCAGGGCCAACAGCAGCGAGGCAATCACGCCGCGCACGGGTGCAGGTAGGAATTGCAGCATTTAAAGATCCATAGGTCGGTTGGCAGCTTGGATCGCGGTCAACGCGATGGTGTAGACGATGTCATCGACTTGCGCGCCGCGCGGCAGGTCGTTCACCGGTTTGCGCAGGCCTTGCAGCATCGGCCCGAGGCTGACGCAATCGGCGCTGCGCTGCACGGCTTTGTGCGTGGTGTTGCCGGTGTTCAGGTCGGGGAACACAAACACCGTGGCGCGACCGGCCACCTGACTGTTCGGCGCCAGTTGCCGGGCGACGTTTTCGTTGGCGGCGGCATCGTACTGCAACGGGCCGTCGATCAGCAGGGAATGCTGTTGTTCGTGGGCAAGCAAGGTCGCTTCGCGGACCTTTTCGACTTCTTCACCGCTGGCCGACTCACCGCTGGAATAGCTGATCATCGCCACGCGCGGAGTGATGCCGAACGCGGCTGCCGAGTCGGCGCTTTGCAAGGCGATTTCCGCCAGTTCGCTGGCGCTCGGGTGCGGGTTCATCACGCAGTCGCCGTAGACCAGCACTTCTTCCGGGAACAGCATGAAAAACACCGACGACACCAGCGTGCAGCCCGGCGCAGTCTTGATCAGTTGCAGGGCCGGGCGGATGGTGTTGGCGGTGGAGTGAATGACCCCGGAGACCAGGCCATCAACTTCATCCAGCGCCAGCATCATCGTGCCGATCACCACGGTGTCTTCCAGTTGCTGCTCGGCCATCGGCGCGTTGAGGCTTTTGCTTTTGCGCAGCGCGACCATCGGTTCGATGTAATTGCCGCGAATCAGGTCTGGATCAAGAATCTCCAGGCCCGGCGGCAACTCGATGCCCTGGGCGCGGGCGACGGCTTCGACGTCCGCCGGTTTCGCCAGCAACACGCAACGGGCGATGCCGCGCGCCTGACAGATCGCCGCCGCTTGCACGGTCAGCGGCTCGCTGCCCTCGGGCAACACGATGCGCTTGTTCGCGGCTTGCGCGCGCTGGATCAATTGATAACGGAACACCGCCGGCGACAGGCGCATTTCCCGTGGCGTGCCGCAGCGTTGGTGCAGCCATTTGGCATCGAGATGGCTGGCGACGAAATCGGTGATGATCTCCGCGCGCTCGCGGTCGTCGATCGGGATTTCCTTGTTCAGGCCGTTCAACTGGTTGGCGGTGTCGTAAGAGCCGGTGCTCACCGACAACACCGGCAGGCCCGCCTGCAACGCGCCACGGCACAGGTCCATGATCCGCGGGTCGGGCAGCGTGTCGCTGGTCAGCAACAGCCCGGCCAGCGGCACGCCGTTCATGGCGGCGAGGCTGACGGCGAGGATGATGTCGTCACGGTCGCCGGGCGTCACCACCAACACGCCGGGCTTGAGCAGCTCGACGGTGTTGCGCATGGTCCGCGCGCAAATGATGATTTTGCTCATGCGGCGGGTTTCGTAGTCGCCGGCATTGAGGATCTGTGCGCCCATCAGGTCCGCCACGTCGCGGGTGCGCGGCGCATTCAACTCTGGCTGGAACGGGATGCAGCCGAGCAGCTTGAAATCGCCACTGCGCAGCAACGGCGAGTGCTCTTTGAGGCGCGAGGCGAAGGCGTCCATGCTTTCGTCGGTTTTTACCTTGTTGAGGATCACCCCGAGGACTTTCGGGTCTTTCGGCCCACCGAACAATTGCGCCTGCAATTCCACGCGTCCCGAGAGCTCGGTCAGCGCTTCGCTTTCCGGCGCCGAGACCAGAATCACGTCGGCGTCCAGGCTCTTGGCCAAGTGCAGGTTGACCCGCGCGGCATAACTGGCGCTGCGGGTCGGCACCATGCCTTCGACGACCAGCACGTCTTTGCCGATCGCGGCTTGCTGATAAAGCGTGATGATTTCTTCGAGCAGTTCATCCAGCTGGCCGTCGCCGAGCATGCGTTCGACATGCGCCAGACCGAGTGGCTGCGGCGGTTTCAAGCCGTGGGTGCGCGCCACCAGTTCGGTCGAACGCTCGGGGCCGGTGTCGCCCGGATGCGGCTGGGCAATCGGTTTGAAAAAGCCGACTTTAAGCCCGGCCCGCTCAAGGGTGCGCACCAGCCCAAGGCTGATCGAGGTCAGACCCACACCAAAATCGGTGGGCGCGATAAAAAAAGTTTGCATGCGAATTCTCTGAGGGAGCAAGCAATGGCGATCATCTATGGCTGACGATCTGCCGAGATTCAGTCGCCAAGGTTATCGCTAACCATGCCCTGTGCGCACCAACCGCACGCAAAGGGCTGAGCTATTTTTTCCAGGCGTTGCGCGGGGTCCGTGACCCAGGCGCGCGATTGCCATGGCGGCTGATGGCGCAGGTGTTGGGTGTGGCCGCAGGAAAGCTCGACCACCCAATGACCGTCCTCGTCCTGATGGAAACCGGTGACCGTTATGGGTTTGGCGGCAATCCGTCCGTCCGGGTTGTGTTCGCTTTCGGGCGATTGCTTCGCTAAACTCGGTCTTTCTATATTCTTCTGCAAAAGGTCTCGCCCCATGCTGATCGCCGCCAATAAGGCTGTCTCCATCGACTATACCCTGACCAACGACGCTGGTGAGGTCATCGACAGCTCCGCCGGCGGCGCGCCGCTGGTCTACCTGCAAGGCGCAGGTAACATCATCCCGGGCCTGGAAAAAGCTCTGGAAGGCAAAACCGTCGGTGACGAACTGACCGTTGCCGTAGAACCTGAAGATGCCTATGGCGAATACGCGGCCGAACTGGTCAGCACCTTGAGCCGCAGCATGTTCGAAGGCGTTGATGAACTGGAAGTGGGCATGCAGTTCCACGCTTCCGCGCCAGATGGCCAGATGCAAATTGTGACCATCCGTGATCTGGACGGCGACGATGTTACCGTCGACGGCAACCACCCGTTGGCCGGTCAGCGCCTGAATTTCCAGGTCAAGATCATCGAGATCCGTGATGCCAGCCAGGAAGAAATTGCCCACGGTCACGTGCATGGCGAAGGCGGCCATCACCACTGATTTCTGCGCTAAGCTTTCGAGAACTGGAGAGGCGCCCGAGGGCGCCTTTTTCAGTCCGCAGCTATCCCGGGCGACGCCGCCAGGTAGCTGTTTGAAGAAGAACACGGGAATTTGGAGTTCGTCATGAGTGCTTTCCACGACCTTACACTGACAGCCCTGGATGGTCAGGAGCTACCCCTTTTGCCTTTCAAGGGGCAAGTCGTGCTGGTAGTCAACGTCGCTTCCAAATGTGGTTTGACTCCACAGTACAAGGCACTTGAACAGCTTCATCAGCAGTTCAAGGACCGTGGGTTCAGCGTGCTGGGCCTGCCGTGCAACCAGTTTGCCGGACAGGAACCGGGCAGCGAGCAAGAGATCCAGGAGTTCTGCAGCCTCAACTATGGCGTGACGTTTCCGTTGTCCGGCAAGCTGGAAGTCAACGGTCACGAGCGTCACCAGTTGTACCGTCTGCTGGCGGGCGAGGGCGCGGAGTTTCCCGGGGACATTACCTGGAACTTCGAGAAATTCCTCCTCGGCAAGGACGGCCGTGTCCTGGCGCGCTTCTCACCGCGGACGCCGCCGGACGATCCGACGATTGTCCACGCCATCGAAAAAGCCCTGGGCTAACCCATTCCCTGTAGGAGCGAGGCTTGCCCGCGAAAGCGTCCTGTCAGTTAATGACGATGTCGAAGGGCGCGACGCCATCGCGGGCAAGCCTTGCTCCCACAATGTTTCCTGTCTTTAGACCTTAATCACCGCAATCAATAGTGCTGTTCAAGCCTTGCGACTCTCCATATTATCGCCGTCATAAAGTCTATCTCCGTGGAGCGTCCCATGCCTGTCAAAGCCCTGTTCAAACCGTTCCACCTCGGCACTCTCGAACTGCCGACCCGCGTCGTCATGGCGCCGATGACCCGCTCCTTTTCCCCCGGCGGCGTGCCCAATTCCAAAGTCATCGAATACTATCGCCGCCGCGCCGCAGCAGGCGTCGGCCTGATCATTACCGAAGGCACCACGGTCGGCCACCAGGCCTCCAACGGTTACCCGAACGTGCCGCATTTCTATGGCGAAGCGGCGCTGGCCGGCTGGAAGAAAGTGGTCGATGCGGTGCACGCCGAGGGCGGCAAGATCGTTCCGCAGCTCTGGCACGTCGGCAGCGTGCGCCGTATCGGCACCGAGCCGGACGCCTCCGTGCCGGGTTACGGCCCGACGGAAAAACTCAAGGACGGTCAGGTCGTGGTTCACGGCATGACTCATCAAGACATTCAGGAAGTGATCGCCGCGTTCGCGCAGTCGGCCAAAGATGCGCAAAGCATCGGCATGGACGGCGTGGAAATCCACGGCGCCCACGGTTACCTGGTCGACCAGTTCTTCTGGGAAGGCAGCAACCAGCGCACCGACGAATACGGCGGCAGCCTGGCCAACCGTTCGCGTTTCGCCATCGAATTGATCCAGGCCGTGCGCGCGGCGGTCGGCGACGGTTTCCCGATCATCTTCCGTTTCTCGCAATGGAAGCAGCAGGATTACACCGCACGTCTGGTGCAAACCCCGGAAGCGCTCGGCGAATTCCTCAAGCCGTTATCCGACGCTGGCGTGGACATTTTCCACTGCTCGACGCGGCGGTTCTGGGAGCCTGAGTTCGACGGCTCCGACCTCAACCTGGCGGGCTGGACGCGCAAGCTCACGGGCAAACCGACCATCACCGTCGGCAGCGTCGGCCTGGATGGCGAGTTTTTGCAGTTCATGGTCAACACCGACAAAGTCGCGCAACCGGCCAGCCTGGAAAATCTGCTGGAGCGCTTGAACAAGGAAGAGTTTGACTTGGTGGCGGTCGGGCGGGCGCTGCTGGTTGATCCGGACTGGGCGCAGAAAGTGCGCGATGGGCGCGAGGAAGATATTTTGCCGTTCAGCCGTGAGGCGTTGATGACGCTGGTTTAAGCGCCAGCAGGGAAGGCCTCTTCGCGGGCAAGCCTCGCTCCTACAGGATTTGTGTACACCGCAAAACCTGTAGGAGCGAGGCTTGCCCGCGAAGCTTCTAAGGCAGCAATGCAACATCTGGCAATGTCTGTTCCTGTGCACAAGCCCCACGCAACTGCCTTTCAAACTCCTCGATAATCGCCGCCCAACCCTGCCGGCTCGCATGCTGGCGCGCATTCAAACGCACGCAGCGCAGCGTTTCCCGATGCTCGAGTAACCAACACGCCGCTTCGCAAAACGCCTGCTCATCGCCCGGCATCGCCAGCACGCCGTTGTAGCCGTGGCGGATATGCTGACCCGCCGCCGCCATATCGTAAGCCACCACACCGAGCCCCGAGGCCAGCGCCTCCAGCACGACATTGCCGAAAGTCTCAGTCAGGCTCGGAAACAGAAACACATCCGCCGACGCGTAGTGACTGGCCAGCGCCTCGCCGCGCTGCGCACCGCAGAAAATCGCCTCGGGCAATTCCTTCTCCAGTGCCAGCCGCTGCGGGCCGTCGCCGACAATAATCAGTTTGAGGTTGCGCTGTGGATAAGTGGCTTTCAACGCCTCGAAACTGCGCTTGAGCAACCCGAGATTCTTCTCCGGCGCCAACCGCCCGACATGGATCACCGCGACATCCCGCTCCGCCAGCCCCCACTGTTCACGCAGCGCGTCGAGGCGTTTGGCCGGGTGAAACAGTTGGCTGTCGACCCCGCGCGACAGCAACGCCAGCCGCTCGAATTGGCGACGTTCCAGTTCCAGGCGCTGGCTGACACTCGGCACCAGCGTCAGCGTCGAACGGTTGTGAAACCAGCGCAGGTAATGCGTGAGCAATCGGGTCAGCAGACCGAGCCCGTATTGGCGGGTGTACTGCTGGAAATTGGTGTGAAAGCCGCTGACCACCGCAATCCCCAGGCGCCGCGCCGCGCGCAACGCCGACAACCCCAGCGGCCCCTCCGTGGCGATGTACAGCACGTCCGGGCGCTGGCGCTTCCAGCGCCGCAACAATTTGTGCATCGACGACTGACCCCACTGCAACCCTGGATAACCCGGCAGCGGCCAGCCGCGACAGAGCATCAGCGCGTCGTCGCTGGACGATTGGCGATCAGCGCTTTGCCGCGGTCGCACCAGTTCGACCCGATGCCCGCGCGCGCGCAAACCGTCGCACAAGCGGCCAAGGGTATTGGCCACGCCGTTGATTTCGGGAGGGAAGGTTTCGGTGATCAGGGTGATATGCAGAATTGTCGTCATGACCTCAGTGTCGGCTGAGGCCATGTCGTCATTGTGGCGATTGCGTGATGGATTTGTGACCGGCTCAGCGTTGTTGCACGACCAGGTTTTCCGCGCCGCGCTCACGCACCCAGAACAGCGTCGCCCCGGCCACCGCCGCCGGCATCATCAGGATGTTGACCACCGGAATCAGCAACACCAGGTACACGCTGCCGCCGAAACTCATGCTCTGCCAACGCTTCTGCCGCAGCCACGCGAGCATCTCGTTCCAACCCAGTTTGTGGTTGTCCGCCGGGTAGTCGATGTACTGGATCGCCATCATCCACACGCCGAACAGCAGCCACAACGGCGCCGCGATGATGTTGACCACCGGAATGAACGAGAGGATGAACAGCCCGAGCGCGCGTGGCAGGAAGTAGCCGAGTTTGCGCATTTCCCGGGCGAGGGTGCGCGGGATCATTTCGATCAACTCGCCCCAACTGAAGGCCGGGAAGTCGTCGGTGCCGCGCACCACTACTTCGACTTTCTCCGCGAGGAAGCCGTTGAACGGTGCGGCGATGACGTTGGCGAGCATGGTGAAAGTGAAAAACACCATCAACACCACCAGCACCACGAAGATTGGCCACAGGATGTAACTGAGGAAACTCAGCCAGTCGGGCAGGGACGGCATCAGCGTGTCGACCCAGATACTGAATTGATGGCCGGCCAGGTAAATCAATCCGACGAACAGCACCAGGTTGATTGCCAGCGGCAACAACACGAACAAACGCAGGCCCGGGCTGAGGACCAGTTTGAGGCCTTCGCGCAGGTATTGCGGGCCGGACAGAACAGGGGCGGGCATAGCGTGCTCCGAGCAAAGGGTAAACGCGCCGACCTTACCGACTTTGCCTCACAGGCGAAAGCGCGGTTGTAACATCGACATTCACTGTAACAAAGGCGTCTATAAAATCACCGCATCGGGATAGAGACCGCCTATGAGCTGGATTGTTAAACCGTATTTCCTTAATCTTCGCCCCCTCGATACGCTGCACCCATTCTTTTTACAGGACTGTCGAGCTCAAGCACTTCCCCAAGTGCTTTCAACAGTCCTTTTTTATTGCCGCCGGCCAACCCGGCGTTCCGCGCCAGATGTTTCGGCCCGGTTAACAGGAGCAGGTCATGTCTGAAGTCCGTCATTCGCGAGTGATTATTCTCGGTTCCGGCCCTGCCGGTTACAGCGCTGCGGTCTATGCCGCCCGCGCCAACCTCAAGCCTCTGCTGATCACCGGCATGCAGGCTGGCGGTCAACTGACCACCACCACCGAAGTCGACAACTGGCCGGGCGACGTCCACGGCCTGACCGGCCCGGCGCTGATGGAGCGGATGAAAGAGCACGCCGAGCGTTTTGAAACCGAGATCGTTTTCGATCACATCAACGCCGTCGACTTCGCTTCCAAGCCGTACTCCCTGACCGGCGACAGTGGCACCTACACCTGCGACGCGCTGATCATCGCCACCGGCGCCAGCGCTCGTTACCTGGGCCTGCCGTCGGAAGAAGCGTTCATGGGCAAAGGCGTTTCGGCCTGCGCGACCTGCGACGGTTTCTTCTATCGCAACAAGCCAGTAGCGGTGGTCGGTGGTGGTAACACTGCGGTTGAAGAAGCGCTGTACCTGGCCAACATCGCCAGCACGGTGACCTTGATCCACCGTCGCGAAACCTTCCGCGCCGAGAAGATTTTGATCGACAAGCTGAATGCGCGCGTTGCCGAAGGCAAGATCATCCTCAAGTTGAACTCGACGCTGGACGAAGTTCTCGGCGACAACATGGGCGTGACCGGTGCGCGTCTGAAGAACAACGACGGCAGCTTCGACGAACTGACCGTGGACGGCGTGTTCATCGCCATCGGCCACACCCCGAACACTTCGCTGTTCGAAGGCCAACTGACGTTGAAAGACGGCTACCTGGTAATCCACGGCGGCCGTGAAGGCAACGCCACCGCGACCAGCATCGAAGGCATCTTCGCCGCCGGTGACGTGGCCGACCACGTTTACCGCCAAGCCATCACCTCGGCCGGCGCCGGTTGCATGGCCGCGCTCGACGCCGAGCGCTACCTCGACGACCTGCAGAACGTCGCGTTCTGATCGCGCTGAAATAAAAAAACCGGCTCCGGCCGGTTTTTTGTGCCCACAAAAATACGTTACCCACACCCCCTACAAAGGCCATTCGTTTATCCGCGCAACCGCTCCTGGACGAAGTCCATGACCTTCAGCGATTGATAGATGGCATTCGCCGCGATCTTGCCGAACGGCCCACCGTTCCAATCCAGCAGATACGGTTTGAACAGCTGATACCGCGCACTCTCGCCGCACACCGCTTCAGCAATTACCCGACCGCAGATCGACCCGCTGTTCAAGCCGTGGCCACCAAACGACGTACACGCCCAAACCCCCGGATCCAGCACGCCCAGATTTGGCATTTTGTTGGTCGAATACCCCATCAACCCCGACCACGCCAGTTCGATTTTCACCGACGCCAGTTGTGGATAAACCGAGACCATGTCGGCTTTCAACATCGTTGCCAGGGCTTTTTCGTTTTGCTCGTTGCGGGTGGTGATGCGCCCGCCCCAGAGCAGGCGATCGCCTTCGACCACGCGGTAATAGTCGGACGCGCGGCGGTCGTCGGAGAACGCCGCGCCGGAGTCGAGGACGTTTTTGATCGCGTCGCCCAAGTGCTCGGTCAGCACCACATAAGTGGCGATCGGCAAATAGGCGCGGCTGAGTTTCTGCAATTCCGCGCCACCGTAGCCGCCAGCGCAGAACACCAGATCGCGGCAGCACACCGTGCCGTGAGCGGTCCTGACGATTTTGTCGGCGCCCTGATGCTCCCAGGACAGCATCTTCGACTGTTCGAAAATCCGCCCGCCCGCCGTTTCAATGGCCAGCGCCAGACCCAGGCAATAATTCAGCGGATGAAAGTGCAGCGCGTTCGGGTCTTCGACGCCTTGAAAGTAACGCTGCGTGTGCGCCCGCTGGCGAACCTGCGCGGTGTCGAGGTAATTCAATTCATAACCGAAATCGCGGCGCATGGTTTCGATGTGGTTTTTCACTGCGGCGCCATCGTCGTAACGCTTGACGCGAATCGTCCCGGCGGACGGCGCGCAACCGCTCAGCGCCAGCTCGGCGATGTTGCTTCGAACAATCTCGACGCCTTCGACCGACATCTGGAACAGCGCACGAGCCTGCTCCAGACCGAGCTTCTTGCGGATCGCGCCCGAGCCTTCGGCCCAGCCCGGCGAGACCACGCCGCCATTGCGCCCGGACGCGCCCCACGCCACTTGCTGCGCTTCGAGAAGAATCACGCGTTTGCCGCGACGGGTCAGTTCCAGTGCGGCAGTCAGGCCGGCGATACCGGCGCCGATGATGCAGACGTCGCAGCTTTCGTCACTGTGCAATGCGGACCTGGCCGCGCGAGGCAGCGAGGTCTGGGAGTACCAGGTCGTCGGGAAGGACATGTTCAATCCTTGAGATCGCTGTTGTGGGAGCGAGCAAGCTCGCTCCCCCAGGGTGTCGGCGCGGGGTTATTTGATGGTCGAGTAGTCGACGCCGTACCACTTGTCCGACAGCTTGGTCAGCGTGCCGTCCTTGTGCATTTCGCCGATGATTTCGCTGAGTTTGGCTTTCAGTTCCGGGTCACCCTTGTCGGTGGCCACGGCCAGCGGTTCGTAGAACGCCACGTTGTTGTCGACGGCGCGCAGTGGATAGCCTTTTTTCACCGCCGCATCCAGCGTGCTGCGTTGCGTGAGGATTGCGTCGAGGCGCGTGCCGTCGCCCAGGCGCAGGTCGTCGAGCGGGCCGACGGAACCGGCGTAGGTTTTCATTTTTTCGGTTTTCACGTCGTAGACCACGGGCGGCACGTCGCTGGTTTCAATCGCCAGTGCCTGGCTGAAATAGTCCTCGGACGTGGTCCCACCTTCGACGCCGATGGTTTTGCCATTCAGCGCTTTGTGGTCGGTGACTTTCGATTTGTCGTGCACGGCAAACACGTAGGGCACGTAGTAATAAGTGCCGGGGAAATCGAGGATTCGCGCACGACTTTTGGTCGCGGTCATCGAACCCACGGACACGTCCCAGCGCCCGTTCCACTTGCCGGCGGTGATCACATCCCAATCCGGCGTGATGAACTTGACCTCGACGCCGAGGCGCTTGGCGATCTCCTTGGACACGTCGATATCAAAACCGTCGATTTCATTTTTGTCGTTGATGAAACCCTGCGGCGGCCAAGTCGCCGAGGTGGCGACGGTCAGGGTTTTGCTGCTCTGGATCTTGTCCAGCACTGCCCCGGCATTCGCGGCACCGACGAACAACAGCGACAGGGTGGCGGCGAGGGTGATTGCGTATTTTTTGCTGAGCATGTCTATCTCCACTTTTCGTTATTGTTTTTCGGGCTAAAGCTATGCGGGAAAAGCGTTCTCAGTGACCGATGATTTGCGAGAGGAATTTCTGCGCGCGTTCGGTCTGCGGGTTGTTGAAAAATTCGGCCGGGGTGGCTTGTTCGATGACCTGGCCCTGGTCCATGAACAGCACGCGGTCGGCGACTTTGCTGGCGAAGCCCATCTCGTGGGTCACGCAGATCATGGTCATGCCGTCGGTGGCCAGTTCGCCCATCACGTCCAGCACTTCGTGGACCATTTCCGGGTCGAGCGCTGAGGTCGGTTCGTCGAACAGCATCACTTTCGGGTTCATGCACAGCGCCCGGGCAATCGCCACGCGCTGCTGCTGACCGCCGGACAGTTGCGACGGATATTTGTGCGCGTGCTCGGCAATCCGTACACGTTCGAGGTACACCTGCGCGCGTTTTTTCGCCTCGACACTCGACACGCCCTGCACCAGTTGCGGCGCCAAGGTCAGGTTGTCCATCACGCTCAGGTGCGGGAACAGGTTGAAGCTCTGGAACACCATGCCGATCTCGCGGCGCACCGCGCTGACACTTTCGGCCTCGCTGGTGAGGGTGATGCCGTTGACCTGGATCTGGCCTTTCTGAAAGTTTTCGAGGTGATTGATGCAGCGAATCATCGTCGATTTGCCTGAGCCCGAAGGCCCGCAAACCACCAGAATTTCACCGGCGGCGACGCTCAGATCGACGTCGCGCAATGCGTGAAAATTGCCGTACCACTTGTTCAGGCCGCTGATCGAAATCATTGCCGGACCAGCCTGTTTGGTTGCGACCGGGTCGGGGCGTTGGGCGGTTGTAGTCAGCGTCATCGGTTCAACCTCGCACAGTGGATCGGTTGACCCGTTTTTCGATGCGCGCCTGCACCCGTTCGAGGATGAACGACAGCGCCCAGTAAATCATCGCGGCGGTAATCAGCATTTCGAGGTGACGGAAGTCCGCGCGGCCCTGGGTCTTGGCCAGGTACATCAGTTCCCAGACGCCGATCACCGACACCAGCGAACTGTCTTTGAGCATGGCGATGAACTGGTTGCCGGTCGGCGGAATAATCACCCGCAGAGCTTGCGGCATGATCACTCGGCTCAAGGTCTTGAACGGGCTGATGCCCAAGGCCCGCGAGGCTTCCCACTGGCCGACCGGAATACTCTGGATGCCGGCGCGAAAGATCTCGGTCATGTACGCGCCGTAGCACAGCGACAACGCGAGAATGCCCGCCGGCACGGCGTCGACCACGTAACCGAGTTGGGGCAGGCCGAGGTAGATCAGGTAAATCTGGATCAGCAGCGGCACGCCGCGAAAGAACGAGGTGTAGAACGAGGCGAGGGCGTTTGCCAGGCCGTTGTTCGACAGCTTGGCGACGGCGCCGATCAGCGCCAGCACGAAGGCGATCACGATCGCCACGGCGGAAATGTACAGCGTGGTCGCTGCGCCCTGGACGATGAGGAAACCGACTTTGTCGAGGATGAAGCTGTAGGACAGGTTGAAGGTGTCGAAGAACGCCAGAAACAGAATCAGCAATTCAATCCACACCACGGTGGTTTGCACTTTGAATTTGAGGCGGCCGAGGACGTGGAAATTCAGCGTGCCGAGCACCGCGATCAGCAGGCCGATGGCGATGTTGCGGGCGGTCAGGCTGTCGGCGGTATCGCCCAGCAGCGGTTGCAGAAAGTGGCTGAGGGCGCTGTTGCCGAGGTTCATCAGGTAGGCGCCGAGAAACTACACCACGGCGACGCCAAGCAGGAATTGAGGATCATTGGACTTTTTCTTATAAATTATATTGTCGTGATACATGAACGCCTCGGCTTGTAGGTGGTGATCTTCTCGCTAGATAAAAGAGGTTATTTGTAGGAGCCAGGCTTGCCGGCGAAGACGGTTTACGAAACGCCTTCGCCGGCAAGTCTGGCTCCTGCAAGTTGCGTATTGGGCAGTATTGCGACGCTAAATCCGCGACCACAAGCGAACATAATTCGCTATGTCAGTCCCGGATCGCAGTTTGCGGTTCAGTCGAGCCGGGCCAGGCACGCGGCAAAAATATCCAGCCCTTCCTCCAGCACCGCCGCCTCGGTGGTCAGTGGCGCGAGCAAACGGATGATGTGCCGGGACTTGCCGCTCGGCATCAGCAGCAAACCGGCGTCGCGGGCGAGCGCCAGCAATTGGCTCAATTGCGCCGCTGCGGGTGTGCCGTCGGCGCGCGCCAACTCGACGCCGCGCATGGCGCCGACGCCGGTCAGGCGGCCGAGGTACGGCGAAATCTTGTCGCGGCGCCACGCCTGGTAGCGGCTGACGATGGCTTCTTCCTGTTGCGCGCCCCACGCCTGCAGGTTCGCGTCAGTCATTTCGTCGAGCGTCGCCAGGGCGGCGGCGCAGGCGATTGGATTGCCCGAATAGGTGCCGCCGAGGCCGCCCTTGGGCAAGGTGTCGAGCAGCGCTTTGCGCCCGACCACCGCGCCGAGTGGCATGCCGCCGGCGATGCTTTTGGCCAGCAGGATCAAGTCCGGCTCGATGCCTAATCGCGAAAAGGCAAAACGTTCGCCAGTGCGGCCGAAACCTGACTGGATTTCATCGGCGATCAGCAGGATGTTTTTCTCATCGCAAAAGCGGCGCAAGGCTTGGGCGAATTCGACGTCCAGCGCCAGGAAGCCCGCTTCGCCCTGCACCGGTTCGACGATAAAACAGGCGACATCGTCGACGTCGATTTCGACGCTGAACAACCGATCCAGCGCCTTCAATGCTTCGGCGCAGGTCACGCCGTTGTCCTTGCTCGGAAAGGGCAAGTGGTACACCGGCCCCGGCAGCGTGCCGACTTTCTGTTTGTACGGCGCGACTTTGCCATTGAGGTTGAGCGTGGCCAGCGTGCGGCCATGAAACGCGCCGTCGAAGGCGATCACGGCGCTGCGGCCAGTGGCGCCACGAACAATTTTCAGGGCGTTTTCCGCCGCTTCCGCGCCGCTGTTGGTGAGCATGCCGCTGACCGGGTAATCCACCGGAATGAACGCTGTCAGGCGCTGCATCAGGTCGATGTAGGGCGAATGCTGCGCCGCGTTGAACGCGTAGTGGGTCAGGCGGCTGGCTTGTTCGCGAATGGCTTCGACGATGCGCGGGTGGCAGTGGCCGAGGTTGAGCACGCCGATACCGCCGACAAAATCGATGTAGCGTTTGCCCTCGGTGTCCCAGACTTCGGCGTTTTTGCCGTGGCTGAGGGTGATCGGGTGAACGACATTGATCGACTGGCTGATGCTTTCGCTGCTCATGGATACCTGCTCATTAAGTCGCCTCAGAAGAAGGGTTGCTTCTTTTTATCTAAGCCGTGAGCAGAGGGGGGGGCAAACGAAATAAAGTCGCCGGGTCAATCTTAAAAGTCGGGATGTGTTGTGGCGGCCTGTGGGGCGATGGTTTGCTGCGATGGCGTTGGGGATATTGCCTTCGCGGGCAAGCCTCGCTCCTACAGGAGACGCGTTTAGCGGCGGGTCAGGGGTTGGGCGCTGAATTTGACGCCGGCCAGGCCATGCGCGATCAACGCGCGGATGTTGCCGTGGTCGCTGCCTTCAGGCGTGGCGACTACCGAACGGTAATGTTCGCCGAACGCCAGCAGCGCTTCTGCATCGCTCAGGCCTTCCAGCAGCGCCAGGCCCAGGGTCTTGCACGAACCCTCGTTCTGCCCGGCAGTGTTTTGCACTTCGCCGTTACTGAAGGCTTGCGGCTGATAATCGTAATGCGCGGCGATGAACGCGAGGGTGTCGGCGAAAACGTGTTCGCCGCTGTTGAGGCTGGCGCGCAGGGTGGTCAAATCACTCATTGGGTTTTCCTTTGGCAAACGCCGCTTGTTGGTCGGCGCTGGCTTCTTGCTGGTATTGGGCTTTCCACTCGGCGTACGGCATGCCGTAGACAACTTCGCGCGCGTCATCGAGGCTGACCTCGATCTGGCGTTCGTCGGCGGCGGCCTTGTACCACTTCGACAGGCAATTACGGCAGAAACCCGAGAGGTTCATCAGGTCGATGTTCTGCACGTCCTTGCGGCTGTCCAGGTGCGCGACCAGTCGGCGGAAGGCTGCGGCTTCAAGTTCCAGGCGTTGTTGATCGTTCATTTGGGTCTCTGCGGGACAGCTTGGAGCGGCAAGCTGCAAGCTGCAAGTTGGGGTTGGCGGCGGTCGTGAGTTTAGCGCCAGAAGCTTGAAGCTTGAAGCTTGAAGCTTAGCGACTCGCCGCAAGCGTAATCGACACCGACTCGGCAAATCGCAGCGCGTGGGGTTTGTCGACTTCGACTTCGGCGTACTGCACCGACTCATTCACCATCACCAGATCAAGGATTTCCTGGGTCAGGCGTTCGAGCAGGGCAAAGCGATTGCCCTCCACGTGAGCGATGATCGATTTGGTGATGGTGCGATAATTGAGCGCGTGATCGATGTCGTTGTCGCGCACCGCTTCTTGCGCCGCGTAGAGGATGGTGAGGTTGATCAGCACATCCTGCTTGTTGAGGATTTCGTCCTCGTTGATGCCGATAAAGGTGCGCAGGCACAGGTCCTTGACCCGGATGCGCGCCATACCTGGTTGAAGTTGTGGCATTGCTACTTGCTCCGTCCAATCAATTGCAGGAACTCCTGGCGGGTGTTGCTCGAGTCGCGGAAGGCGCCGAGCATCACCGAGGTGTTCATGGTCGAATTCTGTTTTTCGACGCCGCGCATCATCATGCACATGTGCCGGGCCTCGATCACCACGGCGACACCGGCGGCGCCAGTCACTTGCTGCACCGCGTCGGCGATTTGCCGGGTGAGGTTTTCCTGGATCTGCAGGCGCCGCGCGAACATGTCCACCAGCCGCGCGATCTTCGACAGACCCAGCACTTTACCCGTCGGCATATAAGCCACATGTGCCTTGCCGATGAAGGGCAGCAGGTGATGCTCGCACAGCGAATACAGCTCGATGTCGGCGACGATGATCATCTCGTCGGTGTCGGAGGAAAACAGCGCGCCGTTGACGATTTCTTCGACACTTTGTTGATAGCCATGACACAGGTATTGCATTGCCTTGGCCGCGCGCATCGGGGTGTCTTGCAAACCCTCGCGGTCAGGGTTTTCACCGAGGCCGATGAGAATCTCGCGATAGCTCTCGGATAAGGCATTACGGGACAGGGTCATGGAAGATCCTCGCGGGGGCGGCTTATTTGACGTGCCGTCCGCCGTTGACGGTCAGGGTCGTGCCGGTGACATAAGGGTTGTCGAGCAAATAGCGCAGGCTCTGGTAGATCACTTCGCTGCCGGGTTCGATGCCCAATGCGGATTTGGCCAGGGCTTTGGCGCGGTACGCCGCGTCGTCGTCGGGATTGAACAATAGCAGGGCTGGCGCGATGCCGTTGACCTTGATCGCCGGCGCATATTTGGCGGCGAAGGACAGGGTCAGGCTGTCGAGCCCGGCTTTGCTGGCGCAGTAGCCGATGTGATTGCTGCTGCCCTTGCGCGTGACGTCGTCGCTGATGTGCACGATGTCGGCGGGGCTGCTGCGTTCAAGCAGGTCGGCGCAATGCAGGTTGATCAGGTACGGCGCGAGCATGTGCACGCTGAACATCCGGGTAAACGCCTGTGCGTCGGTGTCCGGGGTTTCGGCCAGCCATTCGGAGGCGTTGTGGATAATCGCGCGCAAGCTCTCGGTGTGGGTCTTGAGTTCGCTGATGAACGCGAGGATCCCGGCTTCGCTGGAGAAGTCGGCGAACACGCCGGTCGCCCCGAGATCGCGCAACGCTTGCACGCCGGGACGTTCGCTGCGATAGCTGAAAATCAGCCGATGGCCGTCTTCGAGCAAACGCCGGGCGCAGTGCAAACCGACACGCTGGCCGGCACCGGTGATGAGGATTGGGGCTGCGGAAGAAGTCATGAACGGCTCGCGTCGCGGTAAGGGCAAAACTATACCAGCGACCACCAGCGTTCACCTATGACACCTGTAACATCTACGACACCTATAACATCATGACACCTGTGGGAGCAAAGCTTGCTCGCGATTGAGCTGGCTCGGTATTTCCCTCAGACCGCGTCATCGTTGTTCGCGGGCAAGCCTCGCTCCTGCAGGGTTCAGCGGTGTTGGGTGGTCGGCGTCACGGGAATAGGCCGCGTCGGCGTGCTGTGCAGCCAATTGGCAAGCAATCGGGTCGACAGCGGAATGAACAGGTAAACCATCAACGGCGTCAGGCACAACGTGCTGATCATCACCCGAGGCAGCAAACTCAGGTCGTTGAGCAGCGGCCCGAAGACGAAATTG
The DNA here is from genome assembly GCF_900105155.1 of Pseudomonas prosekii. NCBI lineage: Bacteria > Pseudomonadati > Pseudomonadota > Gammaproteobacteria > Pseudomonadales > Pseudomonadaceae > Pseudomonas > Pseudomonas prosekii. The sequence goes on along the minus strand of NZ_LT629762.1, from coordinate 1,732,809 downwards.
AACAGCAGCGATACCGGGAAAAACGCCAGCCAGATCGCCACAGCCTGTTTCCAGCGTGGCGGGCGGTTGCCGGCAGCGCCAAACCAGCCTTCGATGCCACTGACCCGATGTTCCGTCGGGTGGGCGAACAAGTCGCTGCCACGGTCCAGCCACGCGGTGCGCGAGACCGAATGCTCCCAGGCATGCAGCGTCTGCTCGTCGGCGAAGCGGAAAATAATCTGGAATTCATCATCGTCGGGCGGCGGGGCGAGCACGCCTGAGCCGAGATAACCGGGGAAGTCGGTGGCCAGTTGTTCGCCTTCACGCAACCAGGCGATCAAGTCCTGATAACGGCCGGCAGCGACGCGGCGCGCCACCATGAGCGTGACGGGGGAGGTAGACATTTTGTATCTCCGTATGACAGGTGCGTCGCTCCGGGTAGGAGTTTCGCCAGGCGCAGCGCCGGGGTAGTGGGCTGCGCTTGAAAACAAGCAAGGATTATTCCCGAATCTGACCATTACGCCAGCGGCGTTCGTCGCTTGTAACAAATTGAATGGTCTTGCAGGATAGGCGCTAGAATGGGATCCAATCTGTCTATGGACGACCGCTACGCTGATGACTGTCCTGAATGACACTGTCTCTAGCTCGCACACCGTTGTTGCCCTGAATCAGGAAGAGCTGTTCCCGATTCGAGAGGTAGCCCGCCTTACCGGTATCAACCCTGTAACACTCCGCGCTTGGGAGCGTCGATACGGCCTGATTCAACCCAAGCGCACCGAAAGCGGGCATCGCCTGTATTCGATGGCCGATATTGCGACAGTGCGCAGCATCGTCGAGTGGATCGACCGCGGCGTCGCGGTGAGCAAGGTTAGCAAGATCCTCGCCAAGACCGAACCGCTCAAGGTGCTCGCGCACATTATTCCCAATGAACTGATCCTCGCCGACTACGCCCAGTGGCAGGAGCAAGTTCAGGCGGCTGTCAGCGCTTTTGACGACGTGCAACTGGAACGTATCTACGGGCAGATTTTCTCCAGTTATTCACTGGCGGTGGTCTTCCAGGACATTCTGTTGCCGCTCTGGAAGCGACTGTTGCAGCGCCTGGAAACCTTCGGCCAGACCAGCGAATGGTTGTTTCTCGACGGTTTCCTGCGTTCACGCGTTAACCAGCGGCTGATGCTGCTGCGCGATACTACGCCGCGCCGCGTGGTCATCTGCGCATTGGTCGGGCATTGCCGCGAGCTCGAATTGCTCATCGCCGCACTGTTCTTGAGTGGCGCAGACACCGGCGTGCGCGTGCTGACGATCGGCCAGCCATTTGATGAGCTGACGCTGGTCTGCGAGCGAATCAAGCCGTTGGCGCTGGTGCTGTTTTCCAATCACGCGCCGGCTCCCGAGCTGCCGCGCCGCTTGAACCGCTTGGCGCTGAGCCTGGATTGTCAGGTGTTGCTTGCGGGCGATGCGTCCGACTTGGCGCAGGAAAGCCTGGCCAAGTCTTCCGTCGGATGTCTGGGTAACGAAGGGGTGTTGATGCGCCAGCGTCTGAAGCAGTTCCTGGCGGGTAAATTGGATAGCTGAGGTTCAGACGTGCAGGGCGGGGTGGGTCAGGCGATGTTGCTGAAGGATGAACTGTCGCAGTCGTTCAGTCTCATCAGTGTCGCTCTGGCTTAACTGATAAGCGAAGAAGCCGTGTTCGGTCTCGCGCTCGAACGTGCCGCGCAACGCGATCCGCTCATAACCTGAAGGGCTGAACCACAAGGCAAAATGCTTCGGTGGTTTGGTCTTGTTGCGCACTTCCAGCAAAATCCCTTTGAACGACACTTCATGCACGAACATCGTGCCGGGCTGCCCTTTGGCATTCTCCAGCGCGACCGGCTCTTCGAGTGTCAGGCGCCAAGGGCGAACCATCGGCCCATCTTCAAAAATACTCGGCACGCCCAAACGCAAATGCAATGCGTGGAATTCATCCTCCACGAGGTGCAACGGAAAGGTCATTTGCTGGTTTTCGAAGTTGGCCTGGATGGTCACTTGCTCGTGCGCGGCGAGGCGCGTGAGCAGGTCACGGATCTGCGATCCGCCGTTGACGAGCAGGCTCGACGTTGCATCCCGCACGTTAAGTTGCGGGTTGTGCTGCATGGTCTGGATAAAATCCAGCTCATCCTGAGTCAGGAGGGCGTCGCGCTGCATGGCTTGCTCGTAAATAAAAGTTACAAAGTCATCGGTGATTGTAGTTAATGACAATTAATTCGCATTTTTGTTTTCGCCGTTCGTCGCTTTTAGTGCGGCGAGTTCCGCCTGCAATTCAGCCACTTGCGCTTCAAGCTGGATAACGCGGCGGTGTTCCTTGACTTCAGCCGTTACGTCTTTTTGTACACCGACGATATAAGTTTGGCCGTCAACATCGTTCTTCACTGTTGAAAGAGACAGCTCATTCCAGAATGGCGTGCCGTCCTTGCGGTAATTGCGCAGTATTTCCCGGCACGAATCGCCGCGGCTCAATGCTTCGCGAATGCGCTGCAAGCCTTCCTGATCGGTATCGCCGGCCTGCAGGTAGCGGCAATCCTGATAAAGGATTTCATCACTGGTATAGCCGGTCATGCGCTCGAATGCCGGGTTGACGTAAATCAGGATGTTGTCTTCATCGCCTTCCTTTTCGGCGACCACGATGCCGTCGTTGGAGGCATTGATGACCAGTTGCAGCAGTTGAGCGTTGATCATCTGAACCTCCGACAAGTGGGAAAGCAGCGTTGCATTCTAAAACAACCGGGCGAGCTGTCTACTAGCCATCACTCCCGGTCGAGAGTCAATCGCAGCTTTTTCGCCGGTGCTGTTAATATCGCCGGTCTTTTACCGCTTCAGGATCAGTTTGATGAAAGTCGCCATCCTTTCCGGCTCGGTGTACGGCACGGCTGAAGAAGTCGCCCGGCACGCTGCGAATATTTTGAAAGACGCCGGTTTTGACACCTGGCACAACCCGCGCGCCAGCCTTGCCGATGTCCAGGCATTTGCCCCCGAGGCCTTTCTGGCCGTGACCTCGACCACCGGCATGGGCGAGTTGCCGGACAATTTGCAACCGCTGTATTCGACGATTCGCGACCAATTGCCGGCGGCCTGGCGCGGTTTGCCCGGCGCGGTCATTGCCTTGGGCGACGCTAGTTATGGCGACACGTTCTGCGGCGGCGGTGAGCAGATGCGCGAACTGTTCGGCGAGTTGGGTTTGCGCGAAGTGCTGCCGATGCTGCGCCTCGATGCGAGCGAAAGCGTGACCCCGGAAACCGACGCCGAGCCTTGGCTGGCCGAATTGGTCACGGCTCTGCGCGGCTGACCGGACGCTCGCGCAGCAGCGCCAGCCAGGCTTGCGCGGCTTTCGACAGGTACGCGCCCTGGCGCCAGATAAACGCGATGTCCCAGCGCAGCGTGGCCGGCGCGTTCAAGGTCAGGCGCACCACGCCTGGCCGCACCAGCCCGCGCGCGACTACCCGCGGCAACAGCACCACGCCTTGCCCGGCGGCCACCAGCGCCGCAAGAAAATCCGCCTGACCGCTGCGCCCACCTTCTTTCGGGGTGAAACCCATTTGCTGGCAGGCCTGGAGCAACCGATCGTTGAGCACGAAGCTGCGCTGATACAGCAAAAACGGCGTATCGGCCAATTCCTCCAAACCAATCACAGACTTCGCCGCCAGCGGATGATCGGCCGGCAGCAAGGCGTCCAGCGGCTCATCGCAGAACGGCTGGCATTCGAATTGCGGATCCCGGGTCAGCAAGCTCCCGCCCAATTCCAGCTCGCCACTCAACACCGCTTGTTCGATGTTGCGGCTGCCGCCCTCGATCAATTGAATGCTGATGTTCGGGTAGCGCCGCCGGTATTCGGCAAACAGCCCGGCGAACAACGCATCGCTGCCCAGCAGCGGCAATCCAAGACGCAATTCGCCCCGCGCCAATTGGCTTAAATCGTCGAGTTCGCTGAGCAGTTCGTTGCGCAAGCGCAGCATGTTCTCCGCGCGTTGCAGCACCACGCTGCCGGCGGCGGTCAGGCGCAATTGTGAGCCGAGACGTTCAAGCAAAGGCGTGCCGAGGCTTTGCTCAAGTTGTGCAACTTGCTTGCTCACCGCCGACTGGCTGATGTGCAAAGTCTTCGCGGCTTGAGTGAAACCGCCCTGGTGCATCACTTCGATAAAGCTGCGCAGCTGTTTGAATTCCATCGCCAGATTCCATTTTGGAATGGCTGGAAGTCTAACAATTCGCTTCAGGGATAACAGCCCGCTTCGTAAAATAGGCGCCTGTGAGGACCTGACCATGAATGCATCACGCTGCAAATATCTTTTCCGTTTGATCGCCGAGCTGGCGGTGTTGCTGGCGATCTACCTGCTTGGCTGCCAATTGGCCGTTTGGTTCGCCTGGCCGATTCCCGGCGGCGTCATCGGCATGGCGCTGTTGCTGCTGGCCTTCGCGTTCGGCTGGGTGAAACCGGCAGCGCTGCAAATGGGCGCCGGCGTGTTGATGGCCGAGATGTTGTTGTTTTTTATTCCGGCGCTGATGAGCCTGCTCGACTACGGCGGCCTGCTGCGCAACGACGGTTGGCGGATTCTGCTGGTGATTGCTGCGAGCACATTGATGGTGATGCTGGTGACTGCGTTTACCGTAGAGTTGGTGGTGCGGTTGCGGAGGTCGCATGAAGCTTGAGCTGATGCCGATGTTCTGGCTGGCGTTCACTTTGCTCGCCTATCTGTTCAGCCGCTGGATCTACCGGCGCACTGGCCGCTATTTATTGTCGCCGCTGATTCTGGTTCCGGCGCTGCTGCTGGCGCTGGCGGTGCCGTTGCACACCGCTTACGCCGAATATTCGAGCAATACCCATTGGCTGATGCTGGTGCTCGGGCCGGTCACCGTGGCGTTCGCCGTGCCGATCTGGCAGCAGCGGCAAATGCTTGCGCGGCACTGGTCGGCGTTGCTGCTGGGGATGCTTGCGGGCAGCGCGGCGTCCATTGGCACCTCGTTCGGTTTGGCCAAAGCGCTGGCGCTGGACAGTTCGGTGACGATGTCGCTGGTGCCGCGTTCGATCACCACGCCATTCGCCATGCCGCTGGCCCACGACCTCGGTGGCGTGCCGGAATTGACCGCAGTGTTTGTGATGTTTACCGGGGTGATCGGGGCGATGCTCGGCGGCGTCCTGCTGAAATGGCTGCCATTGCGCAGTGCCTTGGCGCGCGGCGCGCTGTTTGGGGTCGGCGCGCACGGCGCTGGAGTCAGCCGGGCGCATGAAGTGGGCGGCGAAGAAGGCTCGGTGGCGGGGCTGGTCATGGTCCTGACCGGGTTGCTCAATCTGTTCGCCGCGCCTTTATTGGCGTCTATCCTTTGACGCGGCGCGACGCTAATTGCGCCACTGACTCGCTCGGCCACCAAGCTGGCTGCCAATGCAACTACACGAATTCCGGAGCCTGACTAGACTGCTGGGACTGAGCAAAATAATAAAAACCAGGAGGTTGTTGCCGTGAGTCTCGCGCCCGTCCAGTTCCCCAACAGTGTCAAAGATCAGGTCAGCGCCGCCGAATGGCAGGCCCGCGTCGACCTCGCAGCCTGTTATCGCCTGGTTGCTGCGCATGGCTGGGACGATCTGATCTTCACCCATATATCGGCCAAGGTGCCGGGCACAGAAGACTTCCTGATCAACCCGTTCGGGCTGATGTTCCACCAGATCACCGCATCGAGCCTGGTCAAAGTCGATCAGGCCGGCAACAAGCTGATGGACAGCCCTTACGAGATCAATCCGGCCGGTTACACCATCCACAGCGCCGTGCACGAAGTGCGTCACGACGTGGTGTGCGTCCTGCACACGCACACCGCCGCCGGGGTCGCGGTGTCGGCGCAAAAACAAGGCATCTTGCCGATCAGCCAGCAATCCCTGTTTGTGCTGTCGAGCCTGGCCTATCACGCGTATGAAGGCGTGGCGCTGAACCATGAAGAGAAAGCGCGGCTGCAGGCAGACCTCGGTGAAAACAATTTCCTGATGCTGCACAACCACGGTCTGCTGACCTGCGGCGGGACCATCGCCGACACCTTTTTGATGATGTTCACTTTCCAGCGCGCTTGCGATATCCAGGTGCTGGCGCAAACCGGTGGCGCCGAGCTGATCGCCATCGAACCGCAGATTCTCGCCGGCGCCAAAGCGATGATTGCGGGTGTGACCAAAAGCGCCCAAGGCATGGGTGGCGCGCTGGCCTGGCCGGCGTTGCTGCGCAAACTCGATAAACAAGACCCAGGTTATAAACTCTGATGCCACTCGCCGAGATCCCGCTGAGCGTCTGGCGCAAACACGGCCAGACCTTCATTTTCCGTGGCCAGGCTATCCGTTACTGGACGGCCGGGCAGGGTGAGCCGCTGCTGCTCATTCATGGTTTTCCCACCGCCAGTTGGGATTGGCATTACCTGTGGCAACCGCTCGCGCAGCGCTATCGCGTGATCGCCTGCGACATGCTCGGCTTCGGCGATTCGGCGAAACCGATGAATCACCGCTACAGCCTGCTGGAGCAAGCCGATTTGCAGCAGGCGTTGCTCGCGCACCTGAATGTCGAGCAGTCGGTGCACCTGCTGGCCCACGATTACGGCGACAGCGTCGCTCAGGAATTGCTCGTCCGCCACCAAGAGGCGCGGATCGATGTCGCCAGTTGCGTGTTTTTCAATGGCGGCCTGTTCCCCGAAACCCATCGGCCGTTGTTGGCGCAGAAACTCTTGCTCAGTCCGCTGGGCTGGATGCTCGGTCGAGCGTTTACCCGCGATGCGCTGGTGAAGAATTTTCGCCAGATCTTCGGCTCGAAGAACCGCCCGACCGAAAGCGAAATGGATGACTTCTGGAGCCTGGTCGAGAGCAATCGCGGGCCGCGGATCATGCACAAACTGATTGGCTATATTCCGGAACGACGGGTCCAGCGCGACCGCTGGATCGGCGCCATGCAGTGTTGTGACGTGCCATTACGCGTGATCGATGGCGAGGTTGATCCGATTTCCGGCGCGCACATGGTCGAGCGTTATCGGCAGTTGATCCCCAATCCGGACACGGTGCTGCTGCCGGGTATTGGTCACTATCCGCAGATCGAGGCGCCGGTGCAGGTGCTCAAGCACTACGTGGAGTTTCGCGATCGCCTGATACTGGCGCCGCGCCAGGTGGCGTGTTCGTGAGCTGTATTTTTTGCCCGACCCCGAACGCTGTGGGAGCAAAGCTTGCTCGCGATAGCGGACTGACCTTCAACCTTGATGCTGGCTGACACCACGCCTTCGCGAGCAAGCTCTGCTCCTGCAGGTTTTTGTGCTGTCCTGTGTCATCGCGCGCATCATCCCCCAACCTTATCGCGCACCATTCAGCCTCCTCGTCTTGATTGTGACCCGCAGCGCCGTGGCCGACACTCGACGCCAATGTCCTTTGGCCTGCTGGAGTTTTCCCCATGAGTGAGTCTGTGCGCTTCGAAGATAAAGTCGTGATCATCACTGGCGCCGGCGGCGGTCTGGGCCGGGCGCATGCGCTGCTGTTTGCGCAACAGGGCGCCAAAGTGCTGGTCAACGACCTCGGTGGCACCGCTCAGGGTGAAGGCGCCAACGCCTCGGCCGCCGACCGCGTGGTCGCCGAAATTCGCGCGGCGGGCGGTATCGCCGAAGCCAACCACGACTCCGTCACCGACGGCGACAAAATCGTCCAACAAGCCCTCGACGTGTTTGGCCGCGTCGATGTGGTGGTGAACAACGCCGGGATCCTGCGCGATAAAACCTTCCACAAAATGGACGACGCCGATTGGGATCTGGTCTACCGCGTCCACGTCGAAGGCGCCTACAAAGTCACCCGCGCCGCGTGGCCGCATATGCGTGAGCAAAGTTACGGCCGGGTGATTTTCACCGCGTCGACCTCGGGCATCTACGGCAACTTCGGCCAGTCCAACTACGGCATGGCCAAGCTGGGTCTGTATGGTTTGACCCGCACGCTGGCCATCGAAGGACGCAAGAACAACATCCTCGTCAACGCCATCGCCCCCACCGGCGGTACGCGCATGACCGAAGGCCTGATCCCGCCGCAAGTATTCGAGCAACTCAAACCGGAACTGGTCAGCCCGTTAGTGGTTTACCTCGCCAGCGAAAATTGCCAGGAAACATCAGGTTTGTTTGAAGTCGGCGGCGGCTGGATGGGCAAAGTGCGTTGGGAGCGCAGTCTGGGCGCCGGGTTTGATCCGCGCGTGGGCTTCTCGCCGGAAGATGTTGCGGCGCACTGGCAGCAGATTTGTGATTTTGAGGGTGCGGCGCATCCGCAGGACAATATTGAGGCGTTGAAGGAAATGATGGCGAATTTGCAGAAGTATTCGCTCTGATCTCGCTGCATTCGGCAGGGCGTGCCTGAGCCGTGCCATCCCCGCGCCAAATCCCCGCTAAAAACATCGCCCATAAAAAAGGCCGCTGCAAACGCAGCGGCCAAAGTAAGACGATTGATCAAGGAGCAATAAATCAACGTCAGTGAACACAGGGCGATGAATCGAAGAGCGCTTCAATCCATCTGAAATCTGCCGCGACAGGCCTGGGGTTCAGTCAGGTCGATCGCGTCGTGCTTACGGTCGGTTACCCGTGAAAGCCCGGCAAGAATAGGGGGTTGAACGCAAAGGAAAAATAGCGATTCCAGACATGCACTGTTACGGGGCGTGTAACAGTCGCGAATTCGCGCCGCGCCCGGATTTGTCGCATTGAGAGCCGCATCGGCCGTGTAGCAGCTGCCGAGGCACGAGGCTGCGTTGGCTCATGTAGCAGCTGCCGAGGTACGAGGCTGCGTTCGGCTGCGAAGCAGTCGTCAAACCTGAACAAGCGATTTTCCTGACACCCCGCGTGAACTGATTCACGACTGCTTCGCAGCCGAACGCAGCCTCGTGCCTCGGCAGCTGCTACAGGGGCTCTGTCAATTTGGGGTTATGCGTTCAGCTCGGGTTCACGACTGCTTCGCAGCCGGACGCAGCCTCGCAGGCTCGGTAGCTGCTACAGGGGCTCTGTCAATTTGGGGTTATGCGTTCGGTTGATAATCCTTTATCCAGCTCGTCCATGCGTGGCGCAAAGCGCCGTGCGGTGCGGGCGTTCATCCTTTGGAGGTACAACGCGAATACCTCCTTGGTGCGCTTATCGCTCCCGGCGCGGAGCAGTAGGGTGGGGCCTTCTGTCACTCACCGGGGAAGACGCATGACAAAAACAACAATGCGCGCCATCTTCACGCCGCAAGCGCTGGCCGCTGCGGTGGCTTTGGGTTGCTGTGCCCAGGCGCATGCCGTTGCATTCAATATCGGCGAAATCGAAGGCACCTTCGATTCCTCGCTGTCGGTCGGCGCGAGTTGGGGCATGCGCGATGCGGACAAGGCTTTTGTCGGCACGGTCAACGGCGGCACTGGCCAATCCTCGACCGGTGATGACGGGCGACTGAATTTCAAGAAGGGTGAAACCTTCTCCAAAATCGTCAAGGGCATCCACGATCTCGAACTCAAGTACGGCGATACCGGCGTGTTTGTCCGCGGCAAATACTGGTACGACTTCGAGCTCAAGGACGAGGACCGCGAGTTCAAACAGATCAGCGACAACGGGCGCAAGGAAGGCGCGAAATCGTCCGGCGCGCAGATCCTCGATGCGTTCGTCTATCACAACTATTCCATCGCCAACCTGCCCGGCACTGTGCGCGCGGGTAAACAAGTGGTGAGTTGGGGCGAAAGTACCTTCATCGGCAACTCGATCAACAGCATCAACCCGGTCGACGTGTCGGCGTTTCGGCGTCCCGGCGCCGAGATCAAGGAAGGCCTGATCCCGGTAAACATGTTGTTCGGCTCGCAAGGCCTGACCGATCAACTGACTGTCGAAGGTTTTTATCAACTGGAGTGGGACCAGACGGTTCTCGACAACTGCGGCACCTACTTCGGCGTCGACGTAGCGGCTGACGGCTGCACCAACGGCTACACCGTCGGCAGCCCGGCGATTGCGCCGTTTGCGCCGCTGGCCTCGGCGTTCGGTCAGCCGATTCAGGTAACGCGTGAGGGCGTGGTCATCCCCCGTGGCGGCGACCGCGATGCGCGTGATTCCGGGCAGTGGGGCACGGCGCTGCGCTGGCTCGGCGACGACACCGAGTACGGCTTGTACTTCATGAATTACCACAGCCGCACGCCAACGGTCGGCACTATCACCGCCGGCGCTTCGACCCTCGCCAGCCTGCCGGGCCTGGTCAATATTGCCAACGGTCTGGCCCCCGGCAGCGGCGCCGGGCTGGCGCAAAGTGTGATGCTCGGTCGCGGCCAGTATTACCTCGATTACCCGGAAGACATTCGCCTGTACGGCGCGAGTTTCTCCACCACGTTGCCCACCGGCACCGCGTGGACCGGCGAGATCAGCTATCGGCCCAACGCGCCGGTGCAAGTCAGCACCAACGACCTGACCCTGGCGCTGATCAACCCGATTGCCGGCGGCGCCGCTTCGCCGATCGCCACCGCGCCGGGGGCCGACAACAAAGGATATCGGCGCAAGGAAGTGACGCAAATCCAGAGCACGCTCACGCACTTCTTCGATCAGGTGCTCGGCGCCGAACGGCTGACCGTGGTCGGTGAAGCAGCGGTGGTGCGCGTCGGTGGCCTGGAGTCGCGAAGCGATCTGCGTTATGGCCGCGATTCGGTGTTCGGCCAGTACGGTTTCGGCGGCGACACCGAGGGCTTCGTCACCTCGACGTCGTGGGGTTATCGCACCCGGGCAATCCTCGATTACGCCAACGTGATCGGCGGGATCAACCTTAAACCGAATCTGTCCTGGTCCCACGACGTCGCCGGTTATGGCCCCAACGGCCTGTTCAACGAAGGCGCCAAGGCGATCAGCGTCGGCGTCGATGCCGACTACCGCAACACCTATACCGCGAGCTTGAGTTACACCGACTTTTTCGGCGGTGACTACAACGTTCTCGAAGACCGCGACTTCCTGGCGCTGAGCTTCGGCGTGAACTTCTGATCTGGCTGAGAAGGATGATGTTAATGCGCAAAATGATTCTGCAATGCGGCGCCCTGGCCCTGAGTCTGCTGGCCGCCAACGTGATAGCGGCGGTTTCGCCGGACGAAGCCAACAAGCTCGGGACCAGCCTCACCCCGTTGGGCGCAGAGAAGGCCGGCAACGCTGACGGCTCGATCCCGGCGTGGACCGGCGGCATTCCGAAAAACGCTGGGGCGGTGGACAGCAAAGGTTTCCTCGCCGACCCGTTTGCCAGCGAAAAACCGCTGTTCGTGATCACCGCGGCGACGGTCGACAAGTACAAGGACAAGCTGTCGGAAGGTCAGGTGGCGATGTTCAAGCGCTACCCGGAAACCTACAGAATTCCGGTCTACCCGACCCATCGAACGGTCGCCGTGCCGCCGGAAATCTACGAATCGGCCAAGCGCAGTGCGCTCAACGTCAACAGCATCAATGACGGCAGCGGCCTGGCCAATTTCACCGGCAACCGCTACTACGCGTTCCCGATTCCGAAGAATGGCGTCGAGGTGTTGTGGAACCACATCACCCGTTATCACGGCGGCAATTTGCGCCGGATCATCACGCAAGTGACCCCGCAAACCAATGGCAGCTACACGCCGATCCGCTTCGAAGAAGAGATCGCCGTGCCGCAATTGATCAAGGATCTCGACCCGGAAAAAGCCGCGAACGTGCTGACGTTTTTCAAGCAGTCGGTGACCGCGCCGGCGCGTCTGGCGGGTAACGTGTTGCTGGTTCACGAGACGCTCGATCAGGTCAAGGAACCGCGTCTGGCGTGGATCTATAACGCCGGTCAGCGTCGCGTGCGTCGGGCGCCGCAAGTCGCGTATGACGGGCCGGGCACCGCTGCCGATGGCCTGCGCACTTCGGACAACTTCGACATGTTCTCCGGCGCACCGGATCGCTACGACTGGAAACTGGTCGGCAAAAAGGAAATGTACATTCCGTATAACAGCTACAAGCTCGATTCGCCGAAGCTCAAGTACGACGACATCGTCAAGGCTGGGCATATCAATCAGGACCTGACCCGTTATGAGCTGCACCGGGTCTGGGAAGTGGTCGGCACGGTGAAGCCGAGCGAGCGGCACATTTATGCCAAACGCCACATGTACATCGACGAAGACAGTTGGCAGGTGGCGCTGGTCGATCACTACGACGGTCGCGGCCAACTGTGGCGAGTTGCCGAGGGGCACGCGCAGTATTACTACGATCACCAGGCCCAGGCGTACACCCTGGAAGCGCTCTACGACATCATTGCCGGGCGTTACCTTGCCCTCGGGATGAAGAACGAAGAGAAGCACAGCTTTGAATTCGGCTTTGAAGCGAAAGCGGCTGATTACACGCCATCGGCATTGCGCGCTGAGGGGGTTCGTTAAGCCACCATCCTGTAGGAGCGAAGCTTGCTCGCGAAGGCGTTGTGTCAGCCAACATCAATGTTGAATGGCAGACCGCTTTCGCGAGCAAGCTCAGCTCCTACAGGGGGGGGGTTGGGTCAGCCAATATCAGTGTTGAATGGCAGACCGTCATCCCCGTAGGAGCAAAGCTTTGCTCCCATCAAGTTCAGCTCCCATCAAGCTCAGCTCATACAGGGGCGGGTTTTTTATGGGGGGCAATCAGCGTTCTGAATGTTTCTCAACAAGCACGCGGGAGAGGGCTAGGGTTGCGGCACAACTATAAAAAGGCACGCCGCAATGACCGCCATGACCCCGTGTCTGGATCGTCCGGGATTTTTGCCCCGCTTGTCCTCCCATCACCTGTCGCGCGAGCGGCTGAGCGCGCCGTTGCTGGCATCGAACGCGCGGGTGAAATTGCTCTGCGCGCCGGCCGGCAGCGGCAAAACCTCGTTGCTCGCCGATTGCCTGTTGCAGGCGCCGCCACAATGTCAGGTGTGCTGGTTGCCGTTGGCCGGTGCCGCCATGACCCCGGCCGATCTGTGTCGACGGCTGGCCGAAGCGTCAGGGCTGCCGTCAGCGGAAGAGTCCGCAGTCCTTGCAGCGCTGGCCCGCTGGTCGACGCCGATCTGGCTGTTTCTCGACGATTACTGCCGCTTGCCGAATCCGCAACTGGACCAACTGCTCGATCGCCTGATCGCCGTCAGCAGCCCGATGGTGACCTGGTGGCTGGGCGCGCGGCGGCGTCCGCAATGCAACTGGCCACGCCTGTTACTCGACGATGATCTGTATGACGGCGAGCGCTCGACGCTGGCCTTCAATCAAGCGGAAATTGCCGCGCTGTTGCAGCACCTGACACCCGCCGAAGCGAACATTGCCGCGAGCAAAATCATCCGCCTCAGTGGCGGCTGGTGCGCCGGTGTGCGCATTGCGCTGCTGCACAAATGCGACTGGTCGCGCAACGACACGCTGCACAGCCGACCGGACACCTTGCTCGATTATCTGCAGCACGAACTGTTCACCAGCCTCAGCGCCGAACTCACCGAAGCCTGGCGTGTACTCGCGCATTTGCCGCGCTTCAATGCGCGGTTGTGCGAGCACCTGTTCGGCGCCGGTGAAGGCGCGCAATGCCTGAAGACGTTGCAGGAACTCGGCTGCTTTATCGAGCCCTGGCAGGACTCGGCGGACTGGCTGCAGATTTTTCCGCCACTCACGCAACTGATGCGCGATGAACAATGGTCGACCGGGCGTTCCTGGCATCGGCGCGCGTGCCAGTGGTTCGCCGCCGAACAGCTGTGGAAACCGGCGTTCGAACAGGCCTTGCTCGCCGAAGAATATGAAGTCGCGGTCAGCCTGTTGCAGCACTTCAGTTTCGAGCATTTGTTCGAAGAGCAAACGGTGCTCCTGTTGCTGCGCTTGCACGAGCAACAGGGTGCGGAGTTGTTGTCCGGCTCGCCGCAATTGGTCGGCTTGATCACCGCTGCGTCGTTGTTCGCCGGGCGCTTTGAACAGGCGGCTGAATGCATCGAACAGCTGTCGCGATTTACCCCGCAACCGACGCCGCTGCTGCAGCAACAATTGCTCGCCCGTTGGCAAGCGCAGCAGGGTTGGTTGCTGCACTTGCAGGGGCGCATGGAGGCGTCGCGCGCGCATCTGCTGGAGGCGCTGCACGACCTCGGGCCGGACCTGTGGACCGTGCGCGTTTTGTGCCTGTCGGGGTTGACCCAGCAAGCCTTGCTGCGCGGCGAACTGGAAGTCGCGCAGGCCCTCAACCGCGAGGCGCTGTGCCTGGCTCGGGCGCAGGGCTCACTGGTGTTTGAGGGCTTGCTCGAACTCGATCACGCGCAATTGCTGGAACAGCGCGGCGCCCCCGCGCGGGCCGAGACGCTGCTGGCGAATATCCATGATTTGCTCTGCCAACAGGCATCGTTGCCGACGCCGCTGCTGGGGCGCATCGCCTTGCGTCGCGGGCGTCTGGCACTGTGCATGGGCGAAGAGGAGCGGGCGCGAGAACTGTTTCACGCCGGGCAGGAACAGTGCCTGCGCAGCCACGACAAACGCGTGTTGTACGGCTATATCGGCCTGGCGCAATTAGCTGCCAATCGGCGCGATTACGCCCACGCATTCGTCTGTTTGCGCGATGCCGAACGGTTGATGCAACTGCGCCAGATCCCCGACACGGTGTATCGCGGCGTGCTGTTGCAGGTCAGCAGCCATTTCTGGTTGCAACAGGGCCGCGCGGAGTTGGCGTGCGAGGCGCTGAGTCGCGTGCTCAAACACTATCGCGGGCCGCGCGCACGCCATGCGCCGCCGGCAACGCTCGCGCTGATCGCGCGAATCGAATACCTGCTGGCGCTTGCCAAAATTCGAGTTATGCCGGGTTCGGTCGACGCGGTGGGGCAAATCGATGCGGCGCTTGAGCAGGCCCGATCGTGCGGCATGTACGCGCTCGCCACCGAGTTGCAATTGGCCTTGGCCGAGGCACTTTGGCTCGACGGGCAAGTGGCGAAAGCCGTCGACGTTTTGCACGAGGGCTCGCGCAATGTAGAGCGCTATCAACTGCAGCAACTCTGGAGTGAATTGCGGTTGCGCCAGCCATCATTGTCAGACGCGCAACACGTTGTTCCATTGCCGGCCAAAGAGCCATGCGCGAGTTCTGCGCCTGCGGACTTGTTAAGTCAGCGTGAACTGCAAGTATTGGAATTAATTGCACTCGGTCACTCTAATCAGCAGATTGCCGATGCGCTGTTTATTTCTTTGCATACTGTTAAAACTCACAGCCGCCGCATACATGGAAAGTTACGGGTGGAGCGTCGCACGCAAGCGGTAGCGAAGGCGAAATCGTTGGGGTTGTGGGGCTGACAGGGGATTGGTGTCGGGCTAAACGTTTCCCTTTATATGTAGAAAAAAGATTCGGTTTACATGCGGTTGTAGCTGTGACTGTTCAGTGTTGATTTGCCGATTTGATGTTTGTTCGAACCGACGTAGATTAATTTTCGCCTGCATTGAGCCGGCCAGTTGAGAATTAATCGAAGGGCAATTGAATGAACGTAATCAATACGCATATTCCCGCCAACACTGACATTCCTGTCCAATGGCTCGAGCGTGCAAGTGCACCCGACCGACAGCACTACAGCGAACTCGAGCAGAACCTGATTGCCAGCCAGATTCATCTGGATAACCAACTTGGCCCGTTAACCAGCGTTCAGGCTTACGCTCGTGATCTGGCTGCGCAGGCGCTGGCCAAGTGGTACCGGACAGCACTCGACCCCGACACGGTGATGACTTCATCGCGGTATGTGTTTTCTTTCGGTGGCCGCTCTTTGATTCAGGAAGAAAAGCGCTCGCTCACGGACTTGTTGTTGCACGGCTTGCACGATGAAGGTGAACGCCCACAGATTACCTTGCAGGTATCAGAAACACGGCACATGGCTCCCGATTGGCTGGAAAAGCTGATGAGCAACGACGTGCGGGCGGCTTATGGCCGCGAGTTCAGAGATGTTTATCAGCGCCCGAACGTACTCGCCGCCATGGAAAACCTGACTCGCGAGCAACTTCTGTTCAGCGCCTTTTCGGCAAAGTTGCAGGACCATCTGAGCGACAGCAATCTACAGCGAGTGCGCCGTCTCATTGAAGGCGATGAGGATTTGATCATCGCGCCAGTGCAGTTGCATGAAAACTGGCGGCCGCTGGCCGGCCTTGCCGTGATCAGCAGTCGCAGTCCGAGCGATGACGATTGGTTGCTCTATGCACCTGACTCGCCCGGTGGCCAGGACTGGTATCAACTGCCGTCGCTGCGGCGCGTGAGCATCGATATTGGAAGTTGGACAGAGACACCGCGCGGTCGCGAATACCTGAGCTGGCAGACTCATGCACTGGACCGCGAAGTTGTCGGTGGTTATCTGCAACAAGTCTCCAGACTGCCAAGTCTCTGGCGAGGAGTTTCGCTGGCACCGACGCCTTATACCGGCAAGGAAGCACTGACAACTGTTGTTGCCAACCATCGCGATTGGCTGATCGCCGCAGAAGAAAGCCATACACCCTACGGTTACCGGGCGGCGACCGATCAACAGCGCCAAGTGTTCAGCCGGATCAACTGCGAACTGCGGGCGTTACGTGCGATTGAAGTGCGCCAGGGCAGTTTCATCAGTTATGACCGTTTCTGCCATCAACTGATCAAACAACGCGTAGAGGACGTTCTTCTCGCCGCCGGTGAAAATGTTGTGGTCGATCCTGAGCGGATTGAAGTGCAAATCAGTGCGCAACAGCAAATGAGCCTGACTGAACTGATAGTCCGGGAAGTGCACTTCGCTGCAGATAACCCCAACCGCGACTTGTACCCGCGCTATACGCTGAAAGCGTCTCATCCGGCGATCAGCAAACTGGATATTCGGCATATCGCCGGTTGGTCGAGGACGTTGCGCGCGGGTGAGCAGTACATCGCCATGTTGCGCACGACGTATATGAATCGCAGGCATCCGGATGGGCGGTTCAAGCGTCTTTTGCACCTCGGCATCCTGCAACGGCAGATGCGCACGGCGATCTATCTGGCGCTGTTCACTGGCCGTTTGTCGAATTCGCACGTCACCGAGCTGATGAAGGTAGTCGATGGATATGACCCGGATCGGCCGCTGCCCGAGGCGCCGCTGGGTGAGGAACCGACAGCGGTGCAGCACAGCGCGATGTTTGAGCTTCGTCTCAAAGGTCACGCGTTGATCGGCACGTTTGTGTTTCGCCTGCACATCGGCGGATTGGTCGAAGAATACCTGTTCACCCCAAATGCGCCGGACGGCCGCGAGTTGCGTCCCTTCAAAGACTTTGTCAGCGCGGTGAAAACCCGTGGTCTGGGCGACTATTTTTATGCGCGCACGCCGGCGGTCTACCAACGACTGGTTGGCACCTACGTTACAGACCTTGAACAGTTGGCGAACTTTGCCGAGGCGCCGGTACTGGAGCGCAACTCGCGCATCACCGATTTCAACAGTTGTTACGACAGCGTGCTGCGCAAAGTCATGTCCGATGTGGACGAGGCAACGCAGAGCCTTGAAGAGATCATTACCGGCATCGTCTTCGAAACTGTGTTGATCGCTGCCACGTTAGCCAGCGTGATCTATCCCCCCGTCGGCATTGCAGTGGGTGCCGCGCTGCTGACCAAGGAGATGGTTCAGGGCGCCGAGGCCTATTCACTGGGGGACAGAGCCACGGCACTCATGCATTTCGCTAGTGCATTGATTGAATTGGCGGCGCTGGGCAAAGGTGCGCACACGCTGACCAAGGCTAGCAAACTGCAGAAAAATCTCATCGATATGCTGGGGGACATCTACCGCATCGATAAGCTCTACGCCAAGGCCAGCGGTCTGCCGCAATTGCATGAGCGGGCATGGGAGGAAATCCAGGAACTGCTCGCCGACCCCGACAGCGCCAGCAGCAAAACTACCTTGGCGTGATAACCGCCACTGCCCGCCGAGGTGTCGCGCTGTTCAACGGCTGACATCGTCGGGCTGATAACCCATCCGCCAACTCACGGCCCGGGTCGCTGCCAGCAAGCGCTGCGCCGCCGGGCCATCTTCATCGGCGTGGAACAGTGACGTCGGGCCGACGATGGTCAACACCGCCGCGACGTTGCCGACCGCGTTGAACACCGGCGCGGACAACGCATCGACGCCGGGCATCAGCAAACCGTGAACGTGGTGCAAGCCGCGTTGGCGAATCTGTTCGCGTAATGTCTCGTAGGCTTGATCGTCGGCCAAGGCGTGCGCCTCGCTGGCCTGGACCTCCAGTTCGCGCAACTCGCTGGTTTCCCGATCTGGCAGAAAGGCACTGAATACCAGGCCTGTCGACGATGTCAGCAACGGCAACACCGAACCCAATTGCGTGACCACCGTGACCGCGCGCACCGCCGGTTCGATGTGCACCACGGTCGCGCCCTGATTGCCCCACACCGCCAGAAAACATGTTTCGTTCAAGTCATCGCGCAGCTCGGCCAAGGGCAGGGCGGCGACTTTCAGCACGTCCATGCTGTTGAGCGCGGCGAGGCCCACGCGCAGGGCTTCGCGGCCGAGGCCATAGTGGTTGGTGGCGGCGTTCTGCTCGGCGAAACCGCTGGCGATCAACGCCTGCAAATAGCGATGGACCTTGCTCGCCGGCATCTGCACGTGTTCCGCCAGGCGCGATAACGAGGTCGCTGGCGACAGTTCGGCCAGGGCTTTGAGAATATCGGTGCCGACCTCGGCCGAACGGACTTTCTGTTTATCGGTGCTGCGCGGCTTTTCCATGGAGGCGGTGTGATCCCGGGACGAATGGGCGTCTTTATAGCTTGACGGTCAATCCCGATCAAATTACGTTATGCGTAATTTGATTACGATAAAAATAACCCGGGCGTGCCGAGACCTCTGCAATAGAGCGATGGGCCATTGCCTACTCCCCGTTCAGGAGGCTCCATGAACCTCGATTCAACGGCGCCAGCGCTGGCTTATCAGTCAGGCTTCGGCAACGAATTCAGCAGCGAAGCGTTGCCCGGCGCACTGCCCGTCGGCCAGAACTCCCCGCAAAAAGTCCCTTACGGTCTCTACACCGAACTGTTCTCCGGCACGGCGTTCACCATGGTCCGCAGCGAAGCGCGGCGCACCTGGATGTACCGCATTCAGCCGTCGGCGAATCACCCGGCGTTCGTCAAACTGGAGCGGCAATTGGCCGGCGGCCCGTTGGGTGAGGTGACCCCCAACCGGCTGCGCTGGAACCCGCTGGAGATCCCCAGCGAACCGACCGATTTCATCGACGGGTTGGTGAGTATGGCGGCCAATGCCGGCGCCGAGAAACCAGCCGGGATCAGCATCTACAGCTACCGCGCCAACCGTTCCATGGAGCGCGTGTTCTTCAACGCTGACGGCGAATTGTTGCTGGTGCCGGAACTTGGCCGGCTGCGCCTCGTCACGGAACTCGGCGTGCTCGAAATAGAACCGCTGGAAATCGCCGTGCTGCCGCGCGGTCTGAAATTTCGCGTGGAATTGCTAGATCCGCAGGCCCGCGGCTACATCGCCGAAAACCATGGCGCGCCGCTGCGCCTGCCGGACCTGGGGCCGATCGGCAGTAACGGCCTGGCTAACCCGCGGGACTTTCTGAGCCCGGTGGCGCATTACGAAGACCTCAGGCAACCCACCACGCTGGTGCAGAAATTCCTCGGCCAGTTGTGGGGTTGCGAGCTCAATCATTCGCCGCTGAACGTGGTCGCCTGGCACGGCAACAACGTGCCGTACAAATACGATCTGCGCCGCTTCAATACCATCGGCACGGTGAGTTTCGATCACCCGGATCCGTCGATTTTCACCGTTCTGACTTCGCCGACCAGCGTCCACGGTTTGGCTAACCTGGACTTCGTGATTTTCCCGCCGCGCTGGATGGTCGCCGAGAAAACCTTCCGGCCGCCGTGGTTCCACCGCAACCTGATGAACGAATTCATGGGCCTGATCAAAGGCGAATACGACGCCAAGGCTGAAGGCTTCGTGCCCGGCGGTGCGTCGTTGCACAGCTGCATGAGCGCCCACGGCCCGGACGGCGAAAGCTGCACCAAAGCGATCAACGCCGAACTGGCGCCGGCGAAAATCGACAACACCATGGCGTTCATGTTCGAGACCAGCCAAGTGCTGCGCCCGAGCCAATACGCACTCGAATGCCCGCAACTGCAAAGCAACTACGACGCCTGCTGGGCGACGTTGCCCGTCACTTTCGACCCGACCCGGAGATAACCCATGACTCAGACTTCCAACACTCGTAGCTGGGTTGCCTCCGCCAACGGTGACACTGATTTCCCCCTGCAAAACCTGCCGCTCGGCGTGTTCAGTGCCAACGGTTCGGCAGCGCGCAGCGGTGTGGCCATCGGCGAACATATCTTTGATCTCGAAGCGGCGCTCGACGCCGGCCTGTTTGACGGCGCGGCACGCACGGCAGTCGAAGCGACCCGTGGCGGTCAGCTCAATGCCTTCTTCGAACTCGGCCGCGATGCGCGCGTTGCGTTGCGCTCGCGCCTGCTGGAACTGTTCGCCGAGGACAGCACCCTGCGCGGCAAGATCGAAGCCCAAGGTGCGAAATTGCTGCCATTGGCGGCGGATTGCGTGATGCACCTGCCGGCGAAAATCAACGACTACACCGACTTCTATGTTGGCATCGAGCACGCGCAAAACGTCGGTAAATTGTTCCGTCCAGATAACCCGTTGCTGCCGAACTACAAGTACGTACCGATCGGTTATCACGGTCGTGCCTCGACCATTCGCCCGTCCGGCACCGACGTGCGTCGGCCGAAGGGCCAGACCTTGCCGGCCGGTCAGACCGAGCCGACTTTTGGCCCGTGCGCGCGCCTCGATTACGAACTGGAACTGGGGATCTGGATCGGTCAGGGCAACGAGATGGGCGATTCGATTGCCATCGGCGACGCGGCGGATCACATCGCCGGTTTCTGCTTGCTGAATGATTGGTCGGCGCGCGACATCCAGGCCTGGGAATACCAGCCGCTGGGGCCGTTCCTGTCGAAGAGTTTCATCACCAGCATCTCGCCGTGGGTCGTCACTGCCGAAGCGCTGGAGCCGTTTCGCCGCGCGCAACCGGCTCGTCCGGAAGGCGATCCGCAACCGCTGCCGTATCTCACCGACAAGCGCGATCAGGAGGGCGGCGCGTTCGACATCGAACTCGAAGTGCTGCTGCTCACCGAAAGCATGCGCGAGCAAAATCTGCCGGCCCATCGCCTGACCCTGAGCAACACTCAACACATGTACTGGACCGTGGCGCAAATGGTCGCGCACCACAGCGTCAACGGCTGCCAATTGCAGGCCGGTGATCTGTTCGGTTCGGGCACATTGTCGGGGCCGCAAAGCGGTCAGTTCGGCAGCCTGCTGGAAATCACTGAGGGCGGCAAAAAGCCGATCGAATTGGCCTCGGGCGAGGTGCGTAAATTCCTTGAAGACGGCGACGAAATCATCCTCCGTGCGCGTTGCAACCGCGAAGGGTTTGCCTCGATCGGCTTCGGCGAATGCCGTGGCAAAGTCGTGCCGGCGCGTTAACAGGAGCGGGTCATGCAGCTCTATACCTACTATCGCTCGACCTCGTCTTACCGGGTGCGCATCGCGTTGGCGCTGAAGGGCCTCGACTATCAGGCGCTGCCGGTCAACCTGATCGCGGCGTCCGGTGGCGAGCACCGGCAAGCGCCGTACCTGGCGCTGAACCCGCAAGGTCGGGTGCCGGCGTTGCGCACCGACGACGGTCAGTTGCTGATTCAGTCGCCTGCGATCATCGAGTACCTGGACGAGCGTTATCCACAGGTGCCGTTGCTGTCCAAAGACCTCGTTACCCGCGCGCATGAACGCGGCGTGGCGGCGCTGATTGGCTGCGACGTGCATCCGCTGCACAACGTCAGCGTGCTGAACAAATTGCGCCAGTTGGGGCATGACGAAACGCAGGTGGCGGAGTGGATTGCGCACTGGATCAGCCAAGGTCTGGCGGCGGTGGAGCAGTTGATTGGCGACGCCGGTTATTGCTTTGGCGATGAGCCGGGGATGGCGGATGTTTACTTGATCCCGCAGTTGTACGCGGCGCAGCGCTTCAACATTGCGCTGAATGCGTACCCGCGGATTTCCCGGGTTGCTGGATTGGCCGCGACACACCCGGCGTTTATCAAGGCGCACCCGGCGAACCAGCCTGACACGCCCTGAAGCTTCACCCCGCCCTCTGTAGGAGCGAGGCTTGCCCGCGAAGGCGGTGTGTCAGCTACATGGATGTCTGCTGGCACACCGCCTTCGCGGGCAAGCCTCGCTCCTACAAGGGATTGGCGATATCCCCGACACCATAAGAACAATTCAGGTACCTCGCGATGCATAACCAGATTGCAAGCTTTCGGGCGGCACTCGACGCCCGTCCTGTGTCCCGTTATCAGTGGCTGATCCTTTTGTTGCTGGCGTTACTGCTGGTGACCGATGGCTATGACGCGCAAGTTCTCGGTTATGTCGTGCCCGCCCTCGCGCAGGATTGGGGCTTGGAAAAATCCGCGTTCGGCCCGGTGTTCAGCGCCAACCTGTTGGGGCTGACCGTTGGCTCGTTGGTCGTCACACCGTTGGCCGATCGCTTCGGGGTGCGGCGGATTCTGCTGTGTTGCGTGCTGATCTACGCCACGCTCACGGTGTTGATGGTGTTCGCCGATTCGCTGAACACCTTGATGGCGGCGCGCTTCATCTGCGGGATCGGCATGGGCGGGGCGATGCCCAGCGCGATGGCGCTGATGTCGGAATACTCGCCGCCCCGCCTGCGCACCTTGATGGTGACCCTGGCGGCGTGCGGGTTTTCATTCGGTGGCGCGGCGGGTGGTTTTGTCGCGGCGGGTTTTATCGACAGTTTCGGCTGGCAAGCGGTGTTCCTCGCCGGTGGCGTGACGCCGTTGCTGCTGTTTCCGTTCCTGGCGTGGTTCCTGCCGGAATCGCTGCCGCGTCTGCTGCGCGATGCACCGCCGTATACCCGCTTGCGCAAAGTCACCGCGCGGATGCTCCCGGACTGGCAGCCGCCCGCCGCATCGATTGCGCAAAACCAGAAAGAGCAGGGCAGCAAACTGACGGTCGTGGAGTTGTTCCGCAACGGTTATGCGCGGCCGACGTTGCTGATCTGGGCGACCTTTTTCGTCAGTCTGATCCTGCTGTATTTCATGATCAGCTGGCTGCCGTCGCTGTTGCTGGAAAGCGGTTTGAAACTCAATCAAGCGAACCTGGTGACCTCAATGTTCCTGTTCGCCGGCACCGTCGGCGCGATCTGCATGGCGTGGTTTGCCGACCGTCTCAAAAGCAAAGTGCGCCTGCTCGCCGCTGTCCTGGCCGGCGCGGCGCTGTGCACCATTCTGCTCGGCCTCAACCACGACAATCCGCGTTATCTGGTGGCCAGCGTAATCGCCGCCGGATTCTGCATCATTGGCGGGCAACTGACGCTCAATGCCTTCGCCAGTAACTTCTACCCGGCGCATGTGCGCGCCACCGGCACCGGTTGGGCGCTGGGCGTGGGCCGATTCGGTTCGATCCTCGGGCCGCTGTTCGGCAGCATGCTGCTGGCGATGCACATCCCGGTGCAGCAGATTTTCTTCTTCTGCGCGATACCGGCGGTGATCGCGGCGTTGTTCATCATCCAGGTGCGCTCGCCTCAAGAACCAAGCGCACCCCCCGTAGGAGCAAGGCTTGCCCGCGAAGAACGATAACGCGGTATCCCTGAAGGACCGAAGCGCCTGATTCGCGGGCAAGCCTCGCTCCTACAGGGCTGTGCAAAACACTGTGGGAGCGAGCTTGCTCGCGAAGGGGGTCTGTCAGGCGATGTAAATGGCGACCGACCTGACGCTTTC
This sequence comes from Pseudomonas prosekii, assembly GCF_900105155.1. Classification (NCBI taxonomy): domain Bacteria; kingdom Pseudomonadati; phylum Pseudomonadota; class Gammaproteobacteria; order Pseudomonadales; family Pseudomonadaceae; genus Pseudomonas; species Pseudomonas prosekii. Next base: position 1,709,070 of record NZ_LT629762.1, on the reverse strand, counting down.
GCGGGCAAGCCTCGCTCCTACAGGTGCGTTTAGTGGACGATGGAATTCGGCGGCAGATGCCCGAGCCGTTCAGTCAGGCGAATCCGCTGGATCGGGTCTTCGCTGAGCAGCAACGCGTGTTCCAGATCAAAGCGCTCGGCATTCGGGCAATCCAGGCGTTGATAGAGGCTGGCGCGGGCGAGGTAGTCGGAGGCGCTGCCGTTGCCCAGTTCGAGCACGCGCTCGGCATCGACCAGCGCGCCGATGTAGTCATCGTTGGCCAGATGCAACTGACGCAGGTTGCGTGACAGGCGTTGCAGCATCGATAGCGGGTTGGCGGTCAGCAAGTGCTCGGCGCTGAGTTTGATGTTCGGGCCATACTGGCGCTGCAGCAAATCGCGGCAGTCGTTGGGGTACAAGCGGCGCCCGCCGCACGGGTCGAGCAGATGATCGGCGCCCTGAACCCGCAACAGGAAATGCCCCGGAAAGTTGACCCCGACCATGGGGATTTCCAATCTGCGAGCCAGCTCCAGCGCAATCAAACCCAGCGCCAATGGCTGGCCGCGCCGACGCTCCAGCACTTTGTGGATAAGCGCCACTTGCGGACGCAGCGGCACAAAATCGTCCTGGGCAAACCCGAGGTCGTTCATCCGCCGCAATAACGGTTGGGCCAGTTCGCTGACCGGCAGCATCGGCAAGCCTGAGCTGACGCGCTGTTGCAGATCCTTGAAGTTCACCAGCACGTTTTGCGGATCCACCTCGGCATCGTGTTCGGCCGCAATCCACAGCGCCGCCTCGAACAGCGCGGGCGGCGAGCGTTGCAGGCAGTCGAAGAAACGTTGGCGCGGGGTCATCAAAATCTCCGTGGGATGCCTCGTTTTAGCCCCGTCGCCGACTTTCGTCCAGTGCTGCACACATGCTGTTGCAGGTTATGTCCGAAAGCCCTGAAAGCCGCGCGCGTTATTCCGGTGCGCTCCAGCAATTTTCAGGCGCAAGCCTATACTGGCGACTACAAGACGTATTCGGGAGCCCGACAATGTTCGCTCTCATGCAAAGCACTCGCCTTGAATCGCTTTATCTAAGCGTAGACCCGGTCACCGGGTTGAAGGCAGTCATCGCCATTCATAACAGCCGCCTGGGGCCAGCCCTTGGTGGATGCCGTTACCTTGCCTACCCCAGCGACGAATCGGCGGTGGAAGACGCCGTGCGCCTGGCCCAAGGCATGAGTTACAAAGCCGCACTCGCGGGCCTCGCGCAGGGCGGCGGGGTGGCGGTGATCCTGCGACCGGTGCACGTGGAAAACCGCGCCGCGCTGTTTGAAGCGTTCGGGCGCTGTATCAATCAGCTCGATGGCCGCTACATCACCGCGATCGACAGCGGCACTTCGGTGGCGGACATGGACTGCATCGCCCAGCAAACCCGGCATGTCACCAGCACCACGTCGGCCGGCGACCCGGCACCGCACGCGGCGATGGGCGTGTTCGCCGGCATCCGCAGCACCGCCATGGCGCGGCTCGGCAGCGATAATCTCGAAGGTTTGCGCGTGGCCATCCAGGGCTTGGGCAACGTCGGTTTTGCCTTGGCGGAGCAACTGCACGCGGCGGGCGCCGAACTGCTGGTCAGCGACATCGATCACGGCAAAGTGCAATTGGCGATGGAGCAACTCGGCGCGCACCCGATTGCCAACGATTCATTGCTCAGCACGCCGTGCGACATCCTCGCCCCGTGCGGCTTGGGCGGGGTGCTCAACAGCCACAGCGTCTCGCAACTGCGCTGCTCGGCGGTGGCCGGCTCAGCCAATAATCAACTAACGCACCTGGACGTCGCCGATCAACTGGAGCGCCGCGGCATCCTCTATGCGCCGGACTACGTGATCAATTCCGGCGGTTTGATCTATGTTTCGCTCAAGCATCGCGGCGATGAATTGGCGACGATCACCGCGCACCTGTCGAAAATCAGCTCGCGGTTGACCGAGGTGTTTGCTCACGCGCAAGCGGAAAAACGCTCGCCCGCGCGGGTGGCGGATGAGTTGGCAGAGAAGGTTTTGTATCGCTGACAGCGGTTTATTCCAGCCATGAAAAAGGCCCTGAGCCATTCGACTCAGGGCCTATTCAATTCGTACTCTGCTTACTTTGCAGCCTTCGCCGCTTTCGCAGGTTTCACCGGCTCGGCTTCTTCAGCCACATCCACCGATGCTGCCGCTTCCACCGCGGCTGGCGCTTCAACCGGCGCGCTCAGCAATTCGGACAAGGCGTCCGGCTGGCTCTTGAACGCCTTGGCGAACACATCGCGATTCTTCGCCATGTAAATCCCGGCTTCTTCCACTTGCTGCTCGCTCAAGGACGGAACAGCTTTGTGCAACACTTCAGCCAGCAATTCGGCCAGTTCGAGCATTTTGTCATGACGGTCAGCTTCGGCTTTATCCATGAACAAGCGCTCCAGATCTCGGCTGCTGCGGTATACCACTTCGACGGCCATTCACCACCTCACATGCCTTCACATTAAGTTGTCTTCGCGACTACTGTATCTATATACAGCGAAAAGGATAAGCGAATCCCTGCGCTTTGGGTAGTGGCTTTTCAATGTAGACCGAAATCAGTCAGTTCGCGCACTCCCTGTGGGAACCGAGCTTGCTCGCAATGAGGCCGGCAAATCCGCCACAAAAGTGTCCAATGGCAGCCCATCGCCATCTCACCCTCCAGCCTCTGGCCTTTTTTCTGCATGCAGAACAACCGTCACGTCCAACCCGCATGATCCGCTCGAAACGAGCTAAGGAAGTATCACCGTGAAAATCAACTGGGCCGAGAAACTGCGGCAGAACGTGCACCAACTCGCCGAATCGCTGGGCAACCTGTTCGTCGAGAGCTTCCATTACCTGGCGCTGTTCGCCATCGGTGCAGTGACCGCGTGGGCAGCGGTGATGGAGTTTTTGGGGATGATCGAAAATGGACACATCAAGATCGATGACATTTTGCTGCTGTTCATCTACCTGGAACTGGGCGCAATGGTCGGGATTTACTTCAAGACCAACCACATGCCGGTGCGCTTCCTGATCTACGTGGCCATCACCGCGCTGACGCGCCTGCTGATCTCCAACGTCTCGCACCACAACCCGCCGGACATCGGCATCATCTACCTGTGCGGCGGGATTCTGCTGTTGGCGTTTGCGATTCTGGTGGTGCGTTACGCCTCGTCACAATTCCCTTCGGTGAAAATCGAACACCCGCAACGCAAGATCGGCACCGGCTCCGGTGAGCATCCTGAGGTCGAGAAGGGCGAAATTTGATGTTTCCACGCCTTGCCCAAGGAGGGGTTCGGCGCTAGATTCCTGCAAGATGATATTTCCTGCACAGTAAATATCTGGTTTTTGCTGAATATTCCGCTAAATCGGCATATTTGCTGCGCAGTAAATAATGGAGGAAGCATGGACGTAGATAACGAGAGGCTTGTCGCTGAGCTTCTGGAGACATTGGCGGGTCTTCCCAATGTGAAGCTGTCTGAAAATTCCCCTCCTGGCGATCCAGAGGCTGCGCCATCCATCGATTTGACCATCGCGTCTGATTCCGTACATCTGTTTATCGAGTGCAGGCGAACCATCTTTCCTCGTGATGTGCAGCAGATCTTATGGGCGCGACATGCCGCCAAGGCCAAAGAACCTGTCGCAGACAAATCGACCATTTCCCTATTAGCCGCGGACTCGATTTCACCCGGCGCCAGAAAGTTACTGGAAGAGGCGCAAGTCGGATATTTCGCTGGGGGAGGGAGTCTTTGCCTTCCAACGCCAAACGCTTTTTTTTATGTCGACAGACCAGCTTCCAAATCTGAAAAAAAGTCGACCAGGGATTTTTATTCGGGGCGACGCGCGCAAGTTATCCACCATTTGCTCAATCATCCTTCTCAGTGGTTCGGGGTAAATCAACTCGCTACTTTGGCAAAGGTCTCAGCGGCAACTGTATCTGCAGTGTTGACCACTCTGGATCGTCACGAATGGCTTGAAACAAGAGGGCAAGGTCCGAGCAAAGAAAGAAAGCTGTCTGCCCCCGGAGAACTTCTGGATGCGTGGAGCAAACAACTAAGTGAATTTGCCGCCCCTGCCGTTCGCCGCTATTACGTTCCGGGGTACAAGGGTGAGCAGTTAGTTGAATGGGTGGCCAAAGCGTTCGTGGACAATTGCGCGGAATATGCGATTACCCATGAAGCGGCGGCCCAGCGTTATGCGCCTTTTCTCACTGGCATTTCCCAAGTGCGTTGCCTGCTGCAGCCAGGCTGGACGGCGGATTTATCTTTGCAGCGCCTGGGAGCAAGAGCGGTGACAGAAGGCGCAAATCTGATCGTCATTGAATCGAAGAGCGACGGTGACTTTCTGGAAACACGGGATATCGACTCGGTGACTCTGGCAAGTCCAGTGCGGGTCTATCTTGATCTTCTGAAAGGCGAGGGGCGGGCGCGTGAACTCGCTGAACACTTGAGAAAAGAAAGGATCGGTTTCTGATGATGAAACCTCAGACATCAGGTGGATACAGTGCCAATTACACACTCGATTGTGAGCGAGTGCTGGTCACGCTCATGCGGGGGCTGGGGCCGTGGAAGGAATCGGTTTTTCTGATCGGCGGGTTAGTGCCGCGCTATCTGGTGAGGGCCAGGCCACCGGCGGTGCCCGCCCATGCAGGTACCAGTGACGTCGATGTCGTCATCGATTTGGCGATTCTTACCGATACTCAGACCTATCACACGCTAGAGGAAAACTTCAAAAAGAATGGCTTCGAGCGCTCAGTCAATGAGCATGGGCGAAAGTTGTCGTGGCGTTGGCAAACCAGGACCGAACACGGCGTGCTGATGGTTCTGGAACTACTTGCCGACGCGCCCGAGATTTGCGGCGGGAAAGTTCAGGCGCTGCCAACGGAGGGGACGATTTCGGCGCTGAATATTCCCCATTCATCCATGGTCTTCGACCACCACGAGCAGATCGAAATTTGCGCAGAATTGCTCGGCGGAAATGGTTTGGCGACCGAGTGGATCAAGTACGCAGACGTCGTGAGTTTCACCTGTTTGAAGTCGTTGGCGTTCGATCAGCGAAACGAACGTAAGGACGCTCATGATCTTGTGTATTGCATTGAGCATGCGGATCTTGGACTGGATGCGGTAGTAAGTGCATTGATCCAGGCGCAAGGAGGCAAATATCCACATGTAATACGCCAAGCATTCGACATTCTGCACCGGCGTTTTGTGGGCGACGATCCAACTAATGGCTATAAGTTGGATGGCCCCGTCTCAGTCGCGAAGTTTGAGTTGGGAGCGGACGAAGAATTCAAAGAGGCCAGGTCGCTTCGCCAACGCGAGGTCAGCGATTTGATCGAGCAGCTGCTGATGCGAGTTACCCAACCAAACAACTAGCCTACTTTGCGTCGACTCACTTAATCGCCGCTTACCCACGCAATGAAACGACCCCGCAACGCAAGATCGGCACCGGCTCCGGTGAGCATCCCGAGGTCGAGAAGGGCGAAATCTAAAGGCGCATCGCCGGTTGCGCGTGCTCTTTGTTGATCGGCGGCGGCAGTCTGCGGTTGTCGCTGTCGGTCATGGCTTCGAGGATGGCCACGGCGCTGTGGCCTTGTTCGATGGCGATGCCGAACTGGATGCTTTGCACCAGGCGTTTGAGGCGCTTGGGATCGTTGCGCTGTTCGGCGCTGATCATCCGTTTGGCGACCACGTGGCCGCTGTTGGACAGGGTCAGCATGATGCTGCCGTCCAGCCCCTGAATGCTCAGGTTGATCTGATAGTCCGCTGCAAAGGCATCGGTAATGAGCTGAAAAGGGTTGTCCATGATGCGTCACCGCCTGATTGAACGTGCAGTTGTTGACCGGCCATGATCGGGTTGGTTCGCATTACCAGACCATTGGCATTCCTTGTTCATGCGCTTTCGTCCATGTCGCCAAAGGGCTGTAGCAAGGGCCATGCCGGGAAAACTGTCGGACAATAAACACGGCAAAAAAGAGGTGGGCACCGTCGCTAATGCTGAGTATTCACGCTGCAACGCGATCCGTGTAGCAGCTGGCGAAGCCTGCGTTCGGCTGCGTAGCATTCGTGAAATCAGGCGATGCGGTGCCTCAGTAGGACCGAGTCCTCAGGTTTGACGACTGCTGCGCAGCCGAACGCAGGCTTCGCCAGCTGCTACAGTCCGCCTTCTTTTTGCCTGCCCGATTCAGGGCATGAACGAGTAAATGATCGCAGACAGTGCAATCACGCCGATCAACACCACGAACACGTTCGAGGCCTGGCCCGAGTACTGGCGCAAGGCTGGCACGCGGCGGATCGCGTACATCGGCATCAGGAACAACAGGCACGCGATGATCGGCCCGCCAAGGGTTTCGATCATGCGCAGGATGCTTGGGTTGAAGGTCGCCACGGCCCAGCAGCTGAGGATCATGAACAGCGCGGTGACGCGGTTCAGCCAGCTCGCCGACATGACGCGGCCACGACCGCGCAGGCTTTTCACGATCAAACCCTGAAAGCCTTCGCTGGCGCCGATGTAATGGCCGAGGAAGGATTTGGTGATCGCCACCAGCGCAATCAACGGCGCGGCGTAAGCAATCACCGGCGTCTGGAAGTGGTTGGCGAGGTACGACAGGATCGAGATGTTCTGCGCCTTGGCGGCGGCCAGGTCGGCCGGGGACAGCGCCAGCACACAACTGAAGCAGAAGAACATCACCGTCACCACCATCATGGCGTGGGCGATGGCGAGGATGCCGCTGCTTTTGCGTTCGGCCTGCGCGCCGTAGCGCTGCTTCTGCTCGACGGCGAATGCGGAAATGATTGGCGAATGGTTGAACGAGAACACCATCACCGGGATCGCCAGCCACAGCGTCTTGAAGAACAGCGGCAGCGGCATGCCTTCACTGGCGGTGGCGAAAAATGCGCCGTTCCAGTTCGGGATCAGGCTGAAACCAAGCAGCAGCAACGCCGCGACAAACGGGTAAACCAGCACGCTCATGCATTTGACGATAACGCCCTGGCCGCAACGCACGATGGCCATCAACCCGAGGATCAGCACCAGCGACAGAATCGCCCGTGGCGGGGGCGCAATGTGCAGCTGATGCTCCATGAAACTGCTCAGGGTATTGGTCAGCGCCACGCTGTACACCAGCAGAATCGGGAAGATCGCGAAAAAATACAGCAGCGTGATCAGCTTGCCGGCGCCGACGCCGAAGTGTTCTTCCACGACTTCGGTGATGTCACCCGAACGTCCGGACAAGACGAAACGCGTCAGCCCACGGTGAGCGAAGAAGGTCATTGGAAACGCCAGCACCGCCAGAATCAGCAGCGGCCAGAAACCACCGACGCCAGCGTTGATCGGCAGGAACAAAGTGCCTGCACCGATCGCCGTGCCATAGAGGCCGAGCATCCAGGTGGTGTCGAATTTACTCCAGCCCTTGTGGGCAATTTCGGTTTTGCTTGTCAGGTCTACAGCAGGATTATCGGCAGCAGGTGTACGTACATCGGTCATCGTTTTGGCCTCGTTTTTATTTTTGCTCGGGCTCACGTGTTACGGACGGTCGGGAATGCGCCTCAGCACTCCACCCAGCTCACCGCCAGGCCGCCCCGTGAAGTCTCTTTGTATTTGTCCTGCATGTCGGCGCCGGTATCGCGCATGGTGCGGATCACCCGGTCGAGGGAAATGAAGTGTTTGCCGTCGCCGCGCAGGGCCATTTGCGTGGCGTTGATCGCTTTCACCGCCGCAATCGCGTTGCGTTCGATGCACGGCACCTGGACCAGACCGCCGACCGGGTCGCAGGTCAGGCCGAGGTTGTGTTCGAGGCCGATTTCGGCGGCGTTTTCCAGTTGCTCGGGCGTCGCGCCGAGCACGTCGGCGAGCCCGGCGGCGGCCATGGCGCAAGCTGATCCGACTTCACCCTGGCAACCGACTTCGGCGCCGGAGATCGAGGCGTTTTTCTTGCACAGAATGCCGACTGCCGCCGCGCCGAGGAAGAACGCGACGACGTCATCGTCCGACGCGTCCGGGTTGAATTTCATGTAGTAGTGCAGCACCGCCGGGATGATCCCCGCCGCGCCGTTGGTCGGCGCAGTGACCATGCGCCCGCCGGCAGCGTTTTCTTCGTTGACGGCGAGGGCGAACAGGTTGACCCATTCCATCGCCGACAGCGTCGAGGTGATGACATTCGGCTTGCCGATTTCCAACAGGCTGCGGTGCAATTTCGCCGCGCGACGCGGCACGTTCAAACCGCCAGGCAAGATGCCTTCGTGGTGCAAACCTTGCTCGACGCACTCGCGCATCACCGACCAGATGTGCAGCAAACCCTGACGGATTTCAGCTTCACTGCGCCAAGCCAGTTCGTTGGCCATCATCAGCTCGGAAACCCGCAAGCCATGCTGGTTGCACAGCCTGAGCAGTTCGGCGGCGCTGGAGAAATCGTATGGCAGCACCACGTCGCTGGTCGGCGCGATACCGGATTCGGCCTCGGCCGCTTCGATGATGAAACCACCGCCCACTGAATAGTACGTTTGCTCGAACAGCTCGCCGGTTTCGCCGAAGGCTGTCAGCGACATCGCATTGGGGTGGTAGGGCAGGCTTTCTTCGAGCAACAGCAGATCGCGCTGCCAGTTGAAGGCAATCGTGGTTTGGCCGGCGAGGGACAGTTCGCCGGTTTCGCGCAGGGTCTGGATGCGTGGATCGATAGACGTCGGGTCGATGCTGTCTGGCCATTCGCCCATCAGCCCCATGACGCAGGCGCGGTCGGTGGCGTGACCGACGCCGGTGGCCGACAAAGAGCCGTAGAGGCGGATTTCCACGCGCCGGACGTCGCCGAGTAATTGCTGGTCGCTCAAGGCTTGCGCGAAGGTCGCGGCGGCGCGCATCGGGCCGACGGTATGGGAACTGGACGGGCCGATGCCGACTTTGAAGAGATCGAAAACACTGATAGCCATGCTAAAGCCTATACAAGCAATGGAAGAGAAATCGCTGCCATTTTTGTAGGACAAGCGCAATGTCGGCGATACTGGCCACCTCGGTCCGACGTGACCAACGAAACTTCCTAAGACAGCCTTTAGCAGGACTAAACGATGAGTCGTCAATTGCATGCCCAGACTTACGTCTGGCTGCACGTGTTTTCCTGTGCCGCGCGGCACTTGTCGTTCACCCGTTGTGCTGAAGAACTGCACATCACGCCGGGTGCGGTCAGTCAGCAAATCCGCCAATTGGAGGAGCGCCTGGGTTTTCGCCTGTTCCACCGCCGTGCTCGCGGCGTCGAATTGAGCGCCGAAGGCCAGCGATTGGCTATCACCGTCAACGAGGCTTACGGCAGCATTGACGCGGAATTGCGACGACTGGACGCCGGAATGATTAGCGGGATTTTGCGTCTGCGCTCAATTCCATCGTTCCTCAGCAAGTGGCTGACCCCGCGTTTGCCGCGTTTGCAGCAACGTTTCCCGGACATTCAACTGCGTCTGGTGGCGGAGGACAGCAGCGTGCCATTGCACGAGGGCGACTTCGACCTGGCGATTGACCTGAACGACGGCAGCTATCCGGGGCTGTTATCCACAGCCTTGCTCGACGAGCAGATTTTCCCGGTGTGCGCGCCGAGCCTGCTGCGCGGTCGCCCGCCGTTGCACGGTCCGGCGGACTTGATGCACTTTCCGCTGCTGCACGACATTACGGCGTGGCGCGGCAGCTATGAGTACGCGGAGTGGGAGTTTTATCTGAATGCGATCGGCTTCGAAGGCGCCGACGTACGGCGCGGACACACCTTCAATCGCAATCACCTGACCATCGAAGCGGCGATTGCCGGCATGGGCGTGGCGATTGCGCGGCGCACGTTGCTCAACGATGAACTGGAGCGCGGGACGTTGATTGTGCCGTTTGGCCTGGCGGTGCCGAACCATAAACGCTATGTGCTGCTGTATGCGCCGGGCGCGCTGAGCCATCCGGGCGTGCGCGCGGTGCATGACTGGCTGGTGGAGGAGGCGGGGATGTTTCGGAGTCTGCATCCACTGGCGGAGCAGCAGATGTGAGCAATTGTGACAGAGAACTGTGGCGACCCAACTCCCGACCTTAACAGCGCTTTTGGCGGTTGTCCGGCTTTTTTTGCGAATCCATATTTATCTTTTTTTAGGGGTTGAAATGTTCTGCGAGCAGACCGATTGTGTAAGTAAGAGGCCACGGTGATGACGCCCAAGTGCCAGCCGACAGGCCTCTCGCGAGCTAGCTGAAATAAGGGATGAACTATGCAAATCCAAGTCAACAGTGATAACCATATTCAAAGCAGCATCCGACTGGAGGAGTGGGTACGTACTACCATTGAGAGCACGCTCGAACGTTATGAAGAGGACCTGACCCGCATCGAGGTCCATTTGCGGGACGAAAACGGCGACAAGCCCGGCCCACATGACAAACGCTGCCAACTGGAAGCGCGGCCTAAAGGCCACCAACCGATTTCTGTGACCCATAAAGCCGATACCCTGGAACTGGCCATCGACGGGGCGGCCGAGAAACTTGAACACGCGCTTGAGCATTTGTTCGGCAAACTGCGGGGCAAGCCACGTGCCGCTATTGAGCCGTTCGAGCGAGTTGCAGCCGATGCGCTGCTGGAAGACGAGTTTCTGGAGAACGAACAGGCCGCACAAAACGGCTGAGGCCTGATTCCCTTATCAACCATCCACTGACCAACGGGCCTGCTTATGCAGGCCCGTTTTTGTTTGTGCTGACCAACGCTTAGAACGCGACCGAAGTCTGCACATACACCGTGCGCGGCTCGCCGACATACTTGCCCTTGTTGTTGTCATCAAACGAGCGGGTGAAGTATTGGTGGTTGAAGATGTTTTTCACGCCCACCGCCACATTCAGGTCCGACAACTGCGGCCCGAAGTCATACGCCGCGCGGCTGCTGAACAGCATATACCCCGGGATCTTGCCGGTGCTGCCATCGGCACTTTCGCGCGAGGTATTGGCGTTGTCGGCGAACTGGTCGCTCTGATAGCTGCTGTCGACGTTCAATTTCCACGCGCCTTCGGTGTAACCGACGCCAATCGTGCCTTTGTGTTTCGACGAGAACGGTACACGGTTGCCCTTGTTCGGACCGTCTTCGCGAATAGTCGCGTCGACATAGGCGTAAGTGGCGTAGACATCAAAACCGGCCAGCGCCGGACTCAAGTCGTCGAGCGCATAGTTGATGCTGCTTTCGATACCTTGATGGCGCGTTTCACCGCGAGCGATTACCGAATCGTTGGTCTGGTTGCTTTCGTACTGGTTGTCGAAGTTGATCAGGAACGCGCCGATTTCCGCGCGCAACGCGCCGTTGTCATAGCGCGTGCCGAGTTCCCAGGTGCGGGCCTTTTCCGGTTTTACTTCGCCGCTGCTCACGCGGTTGGGCATCTGGCTGTATTGCACGCTGCCGAACGAACCTTCGGTGTTGGCGTAGAGGTTCCAGTTGTCGGTGACGTGATAAAGCACGTTCAGCGCCGGCAACGCGGTGTTGTAGTCACCCTTGTACTTCACGCCGGTGAGGTTGTTGTTTTGCTGCGATTCGATCATCTCGTAGCGAATCCCCGGCGTGATGGTCCACTTGCCGATGTCGATCCGGTCATCGATGAAAAACGCATTGGCCTCGGTGCCGCCACGGGTGTCACGGTCGTTGCGACTGTTGGTGGTCGGATAGGTGTTGTTGGCAATCGGCTCGCGATAACGCAATTCATGGCCGGCCTCGTTGATGTAGCGGTAGCCGACGCCGACTTCATGGCTGGTCGGGCCGAGGTCGAAACCCTGGGCGAAACGGGTTTCCAGACCACGCACCCAATACTCGCGCGGCGACAGCGAGAGGAACGTGCCCTGATCCAGATAACCGCTGCGCAGGGTTTTGGTGAAAAAGGTGTTGGCGGTGAATTCGCGGCGATCTTGCTGATAGCGATAGCCGAAATTGAACATCGTGCGGCGGCCCCAGAACTGATCTTTCGGGCGCGTGGACTGGTACGGATCGGCATCGTAATCGGCGACATTGAGGCCGCCGGGCATCTCGGCCTTGCCTTCGTAATACTGCGCCATCGCGTTGAAGCTGTTGGCGTCGTCGAGTTGGTATTTGCCCTTGAGGATCAAGTCGTCGATTTGCGTATCGCTGTGTTCGCGCCAGTCGCCGCCGCGGGTGCCGGAATACAGAATCGCGCCGCCCAAACCGTTGTCGGCGGTGCCGCCGGCCAGCAGGTTGCCGGTGGTTTTGAAGCCGTCGTGGCTCGACGAAGGAGCGGTTTCAGTTTGAAAACCACCCTTGACCGTCGGCTCATCGGGAATCGCGCGAGTGACGAAGTTGACCACGCCGCCGACGTTCTGCGGGCCATAACGCACGGCGCCGCCGCCACGCACCACGTCCACCGCGTCCATGTTGCCCATGCTGATCGGCGCGAACGACAACTGCGGCTGGCCGTAAGGCGCGAACGGCACCGGGATGCCGTCCATCAACACCGTCGAGCGCGAAGCCAGGCGCGGGTTGAGCCCGCGGATGCCGAAGTTCAGCGCCATGTCGTGGCTGCCGGTGCCGTTATTGTCCGGCGCGTTGACGCCGGGGATACGGTTGAGCACGTCCTTGGCTTGGGTTGCGCCTTGGCGCTCGAACTCTTCGCGACGGATCACATCGCGCGCGCCGGGGTGCTCGAAGACGTTGATTTGCGCAGCGTCGCCGAGCCAGTCGCCGACCACCGTCGAGGTGCCCAACTCCAGCGCCGCCGCTTGCTCCACCGGTTGCAGGCTGAAGGCATTGTCGCCCTCGGCCCGAGCTTGCAGGCCGGTGCCTTCGAGCAAAGCGTTCAAGCCCTGTTCGGTGGTGAAGTTGCCTTCCAGGCCACGGCTTTTCACGCCGCTGGTGACTTGCGAGCCGAAGGAAATCAACACCCCGGCTTCACGGCCGAATTGATTGAGGGCGTTTTCCAGCGACATCGGCGCGATGTGGTACGGCTTGGCGTCGGCGGCCTGCGCGGCGGTGATTGCCGCCAGGGTCAGGCTGGCGCCGAGCAAGAGTTGGCGCACAGTACGGGCCAGCGGAGTGAGGCGGGTGGAGGGCATGGACGACGATCCTGAGAAGAGGGAATCAAGGTGGCTTTCCTTCTCTGTCACGCCAGATCTGAAAAACGGCTCACGTGTTTCGAAAAAATTTTACTGACTGGCCCCTGTGGGGAGGGGCTTGGAGTTGTTCAGACGCGGGCTTCTACCGTCACCCAATACCGGGTAAAGCGCTTGACCTTCACCGGCAAGCTGATTTCCAGCAATTGCAGAATCCGTTCGCTGTCATCCAGTGGATAGGTCCCGGAAATCAACAGGTCGGCGACTTCAGCAGCGCAATTCAATTGGCCGCGACGGTAACGTCCCAGCTCATCGAGAAAATCCCCCAGACGCATGTGCGCCGCCACCAGCATGCCGTCAGCCCAGGCGCCGCTGTTGGCATCCAGCGGCTGCGGATTGCCGATGCCGCGCGGGCCGAAACTCAGCTGTCGCGCAGTTTGCAGCAGCGTCGGCGCACCGCCCTCGGGCGTCAATTCGACACGCCCTTGAAAAACCGCAACCTGGGTGCGATCGGCAAATTGCCGGACATTCAGCCGCGCGCCTTGCGTGCTCAACACGCCTTGTGCGGTCTGCACTCGAAACGCCTGCGCGGCGCTCAGCAGCAACTCGCCCTCCAGCAACCGAATCAAACCACCCTCGCGCACATCCACGGCGCTCGCGGTGTTGAGCTGCAACTGGCTGCCATTGCCCAGCGGTATTTTGCGGCGCTGGCCAACCGGGCTGCGATAGTCGGCCAGCAACGGCGTCAACGGAATGTGCTCGCGCATGCCCCAGGTCAGCGCCGAACCGGCGCCGAGAATCAGCAGCAGCTTCAACGCCTGACGACGACTGGTGGATTTCGGCGCATTAAGTGCCGCGTGAGCCAGCGGCGAGGACAAACCGCGCAGGCGCTGATTGACGCGCTGAATATGCTCCCACGCGCGTTGATGCTCGCTGTGCGCGTCGTGCCATTGTTGCCAGGCGTGTTGCTGGCGCGGGCTCAACGGGCCTTGCTGCATTTCCATCAACCAGTGCACGGCACGCTCGGCGACCTGCGCGGGAAAATCCTGCGCGCCGTTCATAAAGCGAAATAGCAGCGCATCGCCGCTTTGTTCAGGTGCCGTTTAACCGTGGCGATGGAAATCCCCAACTCGGCGGCAATCTGTGGATAGGTCAGGCCATCGAGCTGCGCCAGCAGAAAAGCGCGTTTGACCAGACGCGGCAAGCCGTCGAGCAACTGGTCGAGCTCGATCAGCGTTTGCAGGATGATCGCCCGCTCTTCCTCGGACGGCGCGACGCCTTCGGGCATCTGCGCCAAGGCATCAAGGTAGGCGCGTTCCAGATCCTGGCGACGGTAATGGTTGAACAACACGCGTTTGGCAATGGTGGTCAGGAAGGCGCGCGGCTCGAGGATCTGCGGGGTTTCGCGGGCGGTGAGTACGCGGATGAACGTGTCCTGCGCCAGATCGGCGGCACTGCGCGGGCAGCCGAGCTTGCGCCGCAACCAGCCGGTGAGCCAGTTGTGATGGTCGTGATAGAGGATTTCGACGGTATTGGCTGGCGACAACAGAACCACTCCGACACATGCGCATACATTAGAGAACAAGAATTGTTCGCATTGTAAGGAGGCGAACTGCATCCGGCAATCGGATCTCTTTTGCGTATGAGAATATTTATCATTAATATTGCGCGCTTGTTGGTCCGTGACGCTCACGGCGCCTCACCGGGTTTCAAGGTCGAGACATGAAAGGCAAGATTTCCATGCTTCCCGTTTCCTACAGATTGGCCGTCACTTCGCGGGTTTTGGCGGCAGTGGTGGGCGGTTACGTCGTGGCCGCGCTGGCCAGTGTCAGCCTCAGCCTGTGGCTGCCGATGGCGCGCGCCGAAGCGGTGGTCACCGGGATGATGACGTCGTTTCTGGCTTATCTGGTCGCGGTGCTCTGGTGTTTTGCCTGTCGCAGCGCCTGGCAGGCATGGCTCGGCATGCTCGTGCCGAGCGTGGTACTGGGCGCAGTTTCGGCCTTGGCGTACTGGATGGGCCACTCATGAAAGAGGGATTTCGCCAAGCGATGGCGTGGCTGCACACCTGGGTCGGGCTGATCTTCGGTTGGTTGCTGTTCGCGATTTTCCTCACCGGCACCCTCGCGTATTTCAAGGCTGAAACCACGCACTGGATGCAGCCGGAAATTCCCGCGCGCGCGGTGCCTTCCGAAGCCAGTGTGAGCCTCGCGCAACGTTATCTTCAGCAGCACGCGCCCAACGCCTCGCGGTGGTTGATCGACTTGCCAACCGCGCGCGAACCGGCGCTGACCGTGCGCTGGCAGCAAGCGCCGGCCGAACCCGGCAAACGCGGCCAATTCACCACGAAAATTCTCGACCCGCAAACCGGCGCCGAAGTGCAGGGCCGCGAAAGCATGGGCGGCGAGTTTTTCTACCGGTTCCACTTTCAGCTGCAAATGCCTTATCCGTGGGGTCGCTGGTTGTCGACCATCGCCGCGATGCTGATGTTTGTCGCGCTGATCACCGGGATCATCACCCAAAAAAAATCTTCAAGGACTTCTTCACGTTCCGCCCACGCAAGGGCCAGCGCTCCTGGCTAGACGGGCATAACGCGGTCGGCGTGCTGGTGCTGCCGTTCCACTTGATGATCACCTACAGCAGCCTGGTGATTTTCATGTCGATGGTCATGCCGGCGGGCATTCTCGCGGCGTACGACGGTAATGCCAGAGGATTTTTTGACGAAGTATTCCCGGCCTCGAACACCCCGGCGGTGGCGGGCCGGGCAGCGCCATTGGCACCGTTGGCGCCGCTGCTGGAACAGGCGCGCGAGCAGTGGGCGGGCGGTCGCGTCGCGGGCTTGTCGGTGAACAATCCGGGCGATGCGAATGCGTCGGCGGTGGTGCAACGCGACAGCGGCGACAGTGTGGTCCACAGCTTCGGGCGCGCGGTGACGTTCAATGCGGTCAGCGGCGAACTGCTCAGCAAGACGGCCGAACAAGCGCTGCCGATGGCGATTGCCGGGAGTTTTTACGGTTTGCACATGGGCCATTTCGCCGGCCCGGTGCTGCGCTGGTTGTACTTTATTTGCGGCATGGCCGGCACCGCGATGATCGGCACCGGGCTGGTGATCTGGCTCGGCAAGCGGCAGCTCAAGCACGCCAAAAGCGCAGTGATGCCGTTTGAATTGCGCCTGGTGGAAGTGCTGAATATCGCCAGCATGTCGGGCTTGGTGATCGCCGTGGCCGCATTTTTCTGGGCCAATCGCCTGTTGCCGATCGGCTTGGCCGAGCGCGCGGATTGGGAAGTGAACAGCTTCTTTATCGCCTGGGGTTTGAGCCTGCTGCACGCCATATTTCGTCGGGGCCGCGCGGCGTGGGTCGAGCAATTGGCGCTGGCGGCGTTGCTGTTTTGTACCGTGCCGTTGCTCAACGCGCTGACCACCGCGCATCACCTCGGCGTGTCATTGGCGCAAGGCGATTGGGCGATGGCCGGGTTTGATCTGACGTGTTTGGGCAGCGGCCTGTTCCTTGGCTGGGCGGCGTGGAAAATGCAGCGCTCGGGCCGCACCGAAACCACCACCCGCCAGCGCGCCCGTGCTGTCACCCTTGAGCATGAGGCGACCTGATGCTGTTGGCTCTTTTGCTCTGCTACGGCGGTTTCACCGCGCTGTGTTTATCGATGGATCGTCATCACGCTGACCTGCTTGGGCGCAAACCCACCGCTCGGCGCCGCCAAGTCATGCGCGTCGGCGGCTGGCTGTTGCTGACCTTGTCGCTGTGGGCCGGCGTGTCCGCCAATGGCTGGGGCCTGGGTTTGGTGGAATGGTTTGCGGTGCTGATGTTCAGCGCTCTGCTGCTGGTGTTGCTGCTGCCGTATCGCCCGCGTCTGGCGTTGTCGCTGGCGGCGTTGGGTCTGATCGCCAGCCCGGTTTGCGCAGTGTTGACTTGATGATCGCCAGCCCGCCGGAATCCCACGACGACGAACACCGCGGCGCGCGTGCGCATTTTCTTCAGGTGTTCCTGTCCCAGCGTTCGCAGATGGAAGCGCTGGTCAGTCGGCGGGTTGGCTGCCGGGCGACGGCGGCGGATCTGGTGCAGGATCTGTTCCTGCGATTCTGGCGGCGGCCGCTGGTGCAGGTTGAGGAATTGAGCACCTATTTGCTGCGCTGCGCCGGCAACATCGCCATCGATCATTTGCGCAGCGAAGGCACGCGCGTGCGCGTCAACGAGGGCTGGATGCCGGACGAGCCGGACAGTCAGGCCAGCGAACCGCAAGCCGCGCTGGAGGCGGGCAACGATTTGCGTCACGTCGAAGCGGCGTTGCGCGCGTTGCCCGAGCGCACGCGGCAGATCTTCCTGCTCAACCGCATTCACGGGCGCAAGTATGCGCAGATCGCCCAGGCTATGGGCCTGTCCCAAAGTGCCGTGGAAAAACATATGATGCGCGCCCTCGACGCCTGCAAGGCCAGCCTGCGGGAACCCGAACCGCGCACGCCAGGGAAAGCACCGTGAACCACGCCCAACGCGTCACCCCGACGCCCGCTCAGGAACAGGCGGCTTTTGCTTGGTTGAGTCTGTTGCATGATCAGCCGAGCAGCGGCGATCAGCTGACGTTCAGCCATTGGTTGCAGGCCGATCCGGCACACGCCGAAGCGTACGCGCAGGCGCAAGTGATCTGGGAATTGAGCGAAGCGCCGGCGCGCACGCTGGCCGACGAAGACACCGTGGCGCTGCAGGGTTATCTCAACGCGATGAACAATTCGCGGCGCTCCAGCGTGCGGCGCTGGGCCGGGGCGTTGGCGATGGCCGCGTGTCTGGTGCTGATGATCGGCGTTGGCGCGGGGTGGCAACCGCTGCGCTGGGCGGATGATCTGGGCGCCGATTACGTCTCGGCACCGGGACAAATTCGCACGATCACGCTGGCCGATCAAACCCAGGTCACGCTCGATGCCGACAGCGCGATTGCGGTGGATTTCAGCCGCGGCGAACGCCACGTCGAGCTGCGCCGCGGCGCCGGATTTTTCAACGTGACGCACACCGGCGAACCGTTTGTAGTGGATGCTGAAAAGGGCCAGGCGCGGGTGCTCGGCACGCAATTCGAAGTGCGCCTGCAAGCGCATGGCGCGCGGGTTACGGTGTTGTCCGGACGGGTCGGAGTGACGGCGGAGCGCAATGCGCAGCAGCAGATTTTGACGGCGGGTCAGCAGGTCGCCTATGGCGAAGGTGCGGCGGAAAAGTTGCAGACGGTCGACAGCGACGCGCAACTGGCGTGGCGCCAGGGTTGGCTGAATTACTACAAGGCGAGCCTGGCCGAGGTGGTCGAGGATTTGCGCCGGTATTACCCAGGGCGGATTTTGTTGCTCAACGATGAGCTAGCGGCGCGGCGGGTCAGTGGGAGTTTTCCGAGCAAGGACCCGCAAGCGGTGTTGAGTTCGTTGCAGGGCGTTTTGGGATTTGAGCAGCGCGAAGTTTTGGGGCAAATCATTATTTTGCGGTGAGGCATCCGGCGCCATCGCGAGCAAGCTCGCTCCCACAGGAGATATGCGCTTGCCGCAAAAATGTGGTTCACCAACAATCCACTGTGGGAGCGAGCTTGCTCGCGATGGCGGCCGACCAGACACCCCTTCACTCGAAATAAAAATAATTTCAAATTATTGATGAGGTAAACCCGAGCCCCATCCGTGTAGTGACTGAAACTGCGAGTCATTCGCATCCCGTTGCGGTTCTACACAGGTCATGAGCAATGAAGTCCAGGGCAAAGTCGGGTTCGGTCAAACAGTGGTTCGGCGCTTCGGCGCTGAGTTTTTCGGCATTGGCGATGCTGCCGCTGAGCGTCGCGTTGGCTGCTGAAACCGCCAGCACGCAACCGCGTACGCAGTTCAATTTCGCCATGGCCGCCAAGCCGCTGCCGCAGGCCTTGAGTGATTTCAGCCGCATCACCGGCATCAGCGTGGTCTACACCGACGAAGCGCCCTACGGCCTGAATGCGCCAGCGGTCAGCGGGCAAATGAGCGCCGAACAAGCCATGCAGCAATTGCTCAGCGGTTCGGGATTCACCTTCCGCCGCACCGACGCGCACACCCTGGCGCTTGAACCGGCGCCCACCGAAGGCGCACTGAATCTGGGCGCGACCACCATCACTTCGGTGCTCGACCAGACCATGAGCTATCAGCCGCCGCCCACCAGTTCGGTGATGCGCAGCTCGGCGCTGCTGCAGGAAACCCCGCAGACGATCAACGTGATCCCGGCGCAGGTGATCCGCGATCAGGCGCCGCGCAATCTCGATGATGCGCTGGCCAATGTCAGCGGCATCACCCAGGGCAACACGTTGGCCAGCACCCAGGATTCGGTGATGACTCGCGGTTTCGGCGACAACCGCAACGGCTCGATCATGCGCGACGGCATGCCGGTGATTCAGGGCCGTGGGATGAACGCCACCGTTGACCGCGTTGAAGTGCTCAAAGGCCCGGCGTCGCTGCTCTATGGCATTCAGGACCCAGGCGGCGTGGTCAACATGGTCAGCAAGAAACCCGAACTGACGCAATACAACGCGCTGACGTTGCGCGGTTCGACCTACGGCGACGGCAAGAACGGCAGCGGCGGCGGCCTCGACAGCACCGGCGCGCTGGGCGATTCCGGGTTGGCTTACCGCATGGTCCTCGACCACGAAGACGAAGATTACTGGCGCAATTTCGGTACGCACCGCGAGACGTTGGTCGCGCCGTCGCTGGCCTGGTTCGGCGAAAACACCCAGCTGTTGTTCTCCTACGAACACCGCGAATTCCTCACGCCATTCGACCGTGGCACGATCATCGACCCGCGCACCAATCACCCGTTGGACATCTCGCGCAAAGAGCGCCTCGACGAACCGTTCAACAACATGGAAGGGCGTTCGGACCTGTATCACTTCGAAGCCGATCACCAGTTCAACGACGACTGGAGCGCGCACTTCGGTTACAGCTGGAACCGCGAAACCTATGACGCCAGCCAAGTGCGTGTCACCGCCATCGACACCAACAAAGGCACGTTGACCCGGAGCATGGACGGCACGCAAAACGCGATCAGCACCGACCGCTTCACCACCGCCAGCCTCGAAGGCAAAGTCAATGTGCTGGGCCTGCAGCACGACCTGGTGTTCGGCGTCGATGACGAGTACCGCAAAATCTACCGCGAAGACCTGATCCGGCAGAAAAGCCTGAGCACCTTCAGCTACGTCAATCCGGTGTATGGCCGCGAAGTGGCGGGTACGACTGTGAGCCCGGCGGACAGTGCGCAGACCGATCAACTGCGCAGCGATTCGGTGTTTGTGCAGGACTCGATTCACCTCACCGATCAGTGGATTCTGGTCGCCGGCGGGCGCTTCCAGGAGTACGACCAGTACGCCGGCAAAGGCGTGCCGTTCAAGGCCAACACCGACAGCAACGGGCAGAAATGGGTGCCGCGTGCCGGGCTGGTTTATCGCTACACCGATGAGTTGTCGTTCTACGGCAGCTACACCGAATCGTTCAAACCCAACTCGACCATTGCGCCGCTGAGCGGCAGCAGTGTGGTGCTCGATGGCAGCGTCGCGCCGGAGGAAGCCAAGTCGTGGGAAATCGGCGCGCGGCTGGAAATGCCTGGGCGCATCACCGGCAACGTCGCGCTGTTCGACATCAAGAAACGCAACGTACTGATCGCCAACTCCGAAGGCCCGACGACGATTTACAGCGCGGCCGGTGAAGTGCGTTCGCGAGGTCTGGAAGTCGATGTCAGCGGCCAGCTCAGCGACCGCTGGAGCCTGATCGGCAGCTACGCCTACACCGACGCCGAAGTCATCGAAGACCCGGATTACAAAGGCAAGAAACTGCAGAATGTCGCGAAGAACAGCGGTTCGCTGTCGGCGGTTTACGACTTCGGCAGCATCGTCGGTGGCGACCAATTGCGCGTCGGCGCGGGGGCGCGTTATGTCGGCGAGCGGGCGGGGAACGCGGTGAACGATTTCGACTTGCCGGGTTATACCGTGGCGGACGCGTTTGCCACTTACGACACCAAGGTTGAAGGGCAGAAGGTCAAGTTTCAGCTCAACGTGAAAAACCTGTTTGATCGCACTTATTACACCTCGGCAGCGAGCCGGTTTTTTGTGTCGATGGGTGATTCGCGGCAGGTGTCGCTCTCCAGCACATTGGAGTTTTGAGGCTGGATCAAAAGCCACCCCTCACCCCAGCCCTCTCCCCAGAGGGGAGAGGGGGGAAGGGAGCTGATCTTCATTGCTTTCAAAGCCTGAGTTCGGCTCGATTTTTCAGGTCGATGTGGCTCCAAGAACACTTCGGTCAGTCCCCTCGCCCCTTTGGGGAGAGGGTTAGGGAGAGGGGTAGATCTCAATGACACCCCACCCCCCAATGTCTACCGCAAAAACGCCAACCGATACTCCCCAGGCGTCCCACCCAACATCTGGCGAAACCGATTGGTGAAATGGCTCGCGCTGGCAAACCCGCACGCCAGGGCAATCTCGCCCAGCGGATGCGAGGTCGAGCGCAACAATTCCCGCGCCCGGCTCATGCGCCGCGCCAACACGTACTGGTGCGGTGGCAAACCAAAGCTTTCGCGGAACATTCGCGCAAAGTGGTATTCCGACAACGCGCACAACGCCGCCAATTGCCCGAGGCTGATCGGCTCTGCCAATTGATTGTCGATGAGCTCGACCAATTGCCGCCGCTGATGCGCCGCAAGCCCGCCCTTGAGCCGCAAACCCTGACGCATGCCGACCTGGCTGAGCAACGCGTGGCTGAGCATTTCATGCGCCAGGCTGCTGGTCAGCAGCCGTTCGCCGGGCTCGTTCCAGTTCAGCGTCAGCATCTGCCGAAAGCGCCGCGCCTGCTGCGGATCGTCGAGAAAAGTGCACTCGCGCAATTGCACTTCGCGCGGTTCGCGGTCGAGCAAGGTGACGCAACCGAGGGCAAATTGTTCGGCGCTGAAATACAGGTGCGCGAGGCGGATATCACCATTGATCACCCAGCCCGACTGGTGCTCGGCCGGCAGAATGCACAGCTTGTCCGGGCCGCCCTTGGTGCCGGGCTGGTCGCGGCGAAACGTCCCGGTGCCGCCGGCGATGTAGCAGGACAGGGTGTGGTGGCTCGGCGCTTCGTAATCCTGCGCGTCGTGATGATTGCTCCACAAAGCTGCAGCCATGCCGTCACCGAGCTCGGCGCTATGCTCCAGACGAGCATTCGGCGAGCGGTTGAGGGCTTGAAAAACTTGCAGGGTTTCCAGTGCGGGCATGATCGTCTCTCCAACGTTTCGCATCCTACTCCGTAGACATCCGCGTGCCAGCCCGTCCGCCGACAAAAGCGCAAGTTTATGCAAGTGCGCGTTGGTTGGGCGAAGCACACTGAAATCCTGATTCGAGATTACTGGCGAGTGCAGGACCGGTGGCAAACGCGCTTTGTGGCGAGCGAGCTTGCTCGCCACCAATATCCCTGATGCCAGAAATGCTCTGCAGTCAAACAAAACACACCTGCCACAAAGCCGTCATTGCAAAAAAAGTTTGTCGCTCACCCATCAATAACGCTGCCCCGGAGCCATCGTCATGAACCTTTCCCTCTACCTGCTCACCGTGCTGATCTGGGGCACCACGTGGATTGCCTTGAAACTGCAACTGGGCGTGGTGGCGATTCCGGTGTCGATCGTTTATCGCTTCGGCCTCGCGGCGCTGGTGCTGTTTGTAATGTTGCTGCTGAGCCGGCGCCTGCAAGTGATGAACCGGCGCGGGCACTTGATTTGCCTGGCGCAGGGCTTGTGCCTGTTCTGCATCAATTTCATGTGTTTCCTCACCGCGAGCCAGTGGATCCCCAGCGGGCTGGTCGCCGTGGTGTTTTCCACCGCAACGCTATGGAACGCGCTGAATGCGCGGGTGTTTTTCGGCCAGCGGATCGCCCGCAACGTTTTGATGGGCGGTGCGCTGGGGTTGTTTGGGCTGGGGCTGTTGTTCTGGCCGGAGCTGGCCGGGCACACCGCCAGCCCGCAAACCTTGCTGGGTCTGGCGCTGGCGCTGCTCGGAACTCTGTGTTTCTCGGCCGGCAATATGCTTTCGAGCCTGCAACAGAAAGCCGGGCTCAAACCCTTGACCACCAACGCCTGGGGCATGGCTTACGGCGCAGCGATGCTGACCGTCTGGTGCCTGGTCAAAGGCATCCCGTTCGACATCGAATGGAATGCACGCTACCTCGGCTCGTTGCTGTACCTGGTGATCCCCGGCTCGGTGATCGGTTTCACCGCCTACCTGACGCTGGTCGGGCGCATGGGCCCGGAGCGCGCGGCGTATTGCACCGTGTTGTTCCCAGTGGTCGCACTAAATGTCTCGGCCTATGCCGAAGGCTATCAATGGACCGCGCCGGCGCTGTTCGGGCTGGTGTTGGTGATGCTCGGCAACGTGCTGGTGTTTCGTAAACCGAAACCGCCGCTCATCCTTAACGACGGCAACAGCAACAGCAACGGCAAGCTGGCTTGAGTTGATATAAACATCGGGCGCTGCAACAGTCAGCGCTCGATTCTAAGTGTCAGGTAAATCAATAACGGCAATATGAAATCGACAATATGCCGCGCCCAGTCCTTGGCATTCCAGGTTGTCGATTTGTCCATGTTGAACCATTCGACGCCGATGACTTGCAGGCACAGGTAATAGACAAATATCGCGATCAACAGCCCGATAATGCACAACTTTTTTGCTTCATGAAATTCGGCTGCAGATGTCTTCAGATTTTTGAACAGGTAATAGGTGCCGATCAGGCAATACGCGGTGTAAAGAACTTCCAGGGTAATGATGATCCAGTAAATCCGGTGGTGCAGCATCGGTGAGGTAATCGCCCGATAGCTGACGCTCTCCTGATCCAATGCGGTGTCCATGCTCAAGACGTGGCCGACATATTCATAGTTTGTGGAATAGTCGGTGAAGTTGCTGAACATCACCAATAGTCCAAAAATACTGAAAAATGCCATGAGTAATACTTTGCTGTATCTGACAAGCAGATCAGTGGTCAGGGTGTTCAATGGATATGCTCTCCGTAGCCAGAACTCTATAAGTTGAGTAACGGGGCGGAGTCTATAGTGCGATTCGGTTTTTCGGTGTTGGACTGAATTTCAAAGTGTGTAGCAGGCGCTGATTAAATGTTGAAAGCAGCAGAAGTTTATATAAACGGGCAAGTGCTTAATACACTTGCCCGGCTATATTCAGCCCTTCCAGACTTGCGGGTTGACCAAGTCCTGCGGGCGTTCGCCGAGCAATGCGCTGCGCAAGTTGGCCAGCGCGCGATTGGCCATTGCGTCACGGGTTTCACCGGTCGCCGAGCCGATGTGCGGCAGGGTTACAGCATTTTTCAGCTGGAACAATGGCGATTCCGCCAGCGGTTCTTTCTCATAAACGTCGAGTCCGGCGCCGCGAATTCGCTGGGTTTGCAGTGCCTCGATCAGCGCTGGTTCGTCCACCACCGGGCCACGGGAGATATTCACCAGAATGGCGCTGGACTTCATCAAGGCCAATTCGCGATGGCTGATCAGGTGCTTGGTCTTGTCGCTGAGCGGCACCACCAGGCAGACGAAATCGGCTTCGGCGAGCAACTCGTCAAGGCTGCGAAACTGCGCGCCGAGCTCGTGCTCCAAATCGGTCTTGCGGCTGTTGCCGCTGTAGATGATCGGCATGTTGAAACCGAGCCGACCGCGCCGGGCAACCGCTGCGCCGATATTGCCCATGCCGACGATGCCCAACGTCTTGCCGTGCACATCGCAGCCGAACAGTGCCGGGCCGACGGACGCTTGCCATTGCCCAGCCTTGGTCCACGCATCCAGCTCGGCGACGCGACGGGCGCTGCTCATGATCAGCGAGAACGCCAGGTCGGCGGTGCTTTCAGTCAGCACGTCCGGGGTGTTGGTGAGCATGATCCCGCGTTCGTTGAAGTAGCCCACGTCATAGTTGTCGTAGCCCACCGAAACGCTGGAAACCACTTCCAGTTTGGCGGCGTTCTCCAATTGCGCGCGCCCCATTTTGCGGCCCACGCCAATCAATCCGTGGGCGTGGGGCAGGGCTTCGTTGAACTGGGCGTTGATGTCGCCGTTTTTCGGATTCGGCACGATAACGTCGAAATCCTGTTGCAGGCGTTCGACCATTTCCGGGGTGACGCGGCTGAAGGCGAGGACAGTCTTTTTCATGTTCGCAAGGCTCGGCGGGTCGGGAATAATGCCAAGCACGCTAACATTCTTCCGCCGTGCGGTGAACACCGGTAAACCTGTAGGCGCTGAGCTTGCTCGCGAAGTCGGCCGAACATTCAACATCATTGTTGGCTGACAAAGCGCTTTCGCGAGCAAGCTTTGCTCCTGCAGGCGTTGGGGATCAGGTGGCTACGCGGGCGCCCACCATACTTCCACTCAACTCATACGCGGCCAATTCCGCCTGATGCGCTGCGAGAATTTCCGGCAATGAGCCGCGCAAGTATTCGACCCAGGTTTTGATTTTCGCGTCCAGGTATTGGCGCGAGGGGTAGATGGCGTACAGGTTCAGTTCCTGCGAACGGTAGTTCTGCATCACCCGCACCAGCGTGCCGTTGCGCAGGCCTTCGATGGCCGCGTACACCGGCAGCACGCCGACGCCCATGCCGCTGGTGATCGCGGTTTTCATGGCGTCGGCGGAATTGACCAGGAACGGTGAGCTATTGATGGTGACCATTTCCTGGCCATCGGGGCCGTCGAAGGTCCATTTCTCCAGCGGAATCACCGGGCTCACCAGGCGCAGGCACGCGTGGTTGAGCAGGTCGCTGGGTTTTTGTGCGCAACCATTGGCTTTGACGTAGGCCGGCGAGGCACAAACGATGCTGTAGGTGATGCCGAGGCGCTGCGAGACGAAACCCGAATCCGGCAGTTCGCTGGCGAGCACGATGGACACGTCGTAGCCCTCGTCGAGCAAGTCCGGCACGCGGTTGGCCATGGTCAGGTCGAAGGTCACGTCCGGGTGCGTCTTGCGATAGCGCGCAATCGCGTCGATCACGAAGTGCTGGCCGATCCCGGTCATGGTGTGCACTTTCAGTTGGCCGGCGGGGCGGGCGTGGGCGTCGCTGGCCTCGGCTTCAGCCTCTTCGACGTAGGCGAGGATCTGCTCGCAGCGCAGCAAATAGCGCTTGCCGGCCTCGGTCAACGCGATGCGGCGGGTGGTGCGGTTGAGCAGGCGGGTTTGCAGGTGGGCCTCCAGATTAGAGACCGCGCGCGAGACGTTGGCTGTCGTGGTGTCCAGTTGCACGGCGGCGGCGGTGAAGCTGCCGGCCTCGGCCACGTAACTGAAGGCGCGCATGTTTTGCAAAGTGTCCATGGGGTGCTCTCGGGTTCGATGGCAAATTGTGACACGAAGTTGCGGGGCGGTGACCCCGACAAAGGGATTATCGCGTTAACGGTAACAAAGATTCACAGGATTCCCAGCTTATCGCCGTTCAGGCGTCCCCATAGAATTGCCGCCACCGCAGGAACTGGCGTACGGCACACACCCTGTTGGAGCGAGCTTGCTCGCGATGGCTGAGTGTCAGTCGACATCATTGTTGAATGCCAGACCGCAATCGCGAGCAAGCTCGCTTCCACAAGGGTTGCGGTGTCCGTTCCCACAGTAATTCGTACCTCCCCCTTCTCAGGAATTTGCAGCAGTGCCGCGTCGCATCAACAGAGCGCTCAAGACGCTCAGTGTTTTGGCTTTAACCCTGGCAATCAGCGGCTGCATCGGTACCCATGGCATTGGCCCGCAAGGCGCGGCACTGGAGGCTGATTCGCTGGCCACCGACGAAGCCATTCGCAACGCTGCACAAGACGCTCACTGGCCCACCGCCCAATGGTGGCAGGCCTATGGCGATGCGCAACTGAACCGCTGGATCGACCTCGCCGTGCAGGGCAGCCCGAGTATTGCCATGGCCAGCGCCCGTGTGCGCCAGGCCAGATCGATGGCCGGGATTGCCGAAGCCGCCGAGTCATTGCAGATCAATGGCGACGCTACGCTCAAGCGCCACAACTGGCCGACCGATCAGTTCTACGGCCCCGGCGAACTCTCCAACACCACCACCTGGGACAACAACGCCGCGCTGGGTTTCAGCTACGCCCTCGACCTCTGGGGCCGCGAAGCCAATGCCAGCGAACGCGCCGTGGACCTCGCGCACATGAGCGCCGCCGAAGCGCGGCTGGCCCAGCTCGAATTGCAGAACAACATCGTGCGCGCCTACATCGAACTGTCGCTGCACTACGCGCAACGCGACATCGTTGCGGCGATGCTGCAGCAACAACAGCAGATTCTCGACCTTGCGCAGAAGCGTCTGGACGGCGGCATTGGCACGCATTTCGAAGTCAGCCAGGCACAAACGCCGCTGCCGGAAACCCATCGGCAGATCGATGCGCTGGACGAAGAGATCGCCCTCAGCCGCAATCAACTGGCAGCGCTCGCAGGTTTTGGTCCTGGCGCCGGCGCGCAATTGCAGCGGCCCACCCTGGCGTTGGGCGCGGCGCTGAAATTGCCGTCGTCGCTGCCCGCGCAATTGCTCGGGCAACGCCCGGACGTGGTCGCCAGTCGCTGGCAAGTCGCGGCGCAGGCGCGGGGCATCGATGTCGCGCACGCCGGGTTTTATCCCAACGTCGATCTGGTCGGCAGCCTCGGCTACATGGCCACGGGCGGCGGCGCGCTGGAGTTCCTCACCGGCAAGAAACTCAACTACAGCGTCGGCCCGGCGATCTCGCTGCCGATTTTTGACGGCGGGCGGTTGCGCGCGGAACTCGGTGAAGCTTCGGCCGGGTACGACATTGCTGTCGCCAAGTACAACCAGACGCTGGTGAATGCGCTGAAGAACATTTCCGATCAGTTGATCCGCCGCGAGTCGATGGACAAGCAACAAACCTTTGCCGCCGAGTCGGTGGCCACGGCGCAGAAGACGTACGACATCGCGATGATTGCGTATCAGCGTGGGCTCACCGATTACCTGAACGTGCTGAATGCGCAGACGTTGTTGTTCAAACAGCAGCAGGTGCAGCAACAGGTGCAAGCGGCGCGGTTGAGTGCGCACGCGGAGTTGGTGACGGCGTTGGGCGGCGGGCTCGGTGCCGGCAGCGACGCGCCGACAGACCGCCAGACCGCCGCGCCGAAAACCCCGGCGACTATCTCCAGTGCGGTGCAGAGAATCTTGAATTGAACACCAGCCCTGTGGCGAGGGGGCTTGCCCCCGTTGGGTTGCGAAGCGAGCCCAAAACCGGCCAGCGGTTTTTTTCAGACACACCGCGTTCACGGGTTTTACGACGGCTTCGCCGCCGAACGGGGGCAAGCCCCCTCGCCACAGGTGCCCGTGATTCCACGGGATTTCGTCCGACTCAGGTTTCTTCTCAATGAACAGGACTATGCCCGCACCGCTGCGCTGGCTGCATTCCCTGGAATGGCGCCGGGGCTTTTACGACTGGGCGCGCAGCGATGGCGTGACCTGGGTTTATATTTTCAAAGTGCTGCTCGCCGCGTTCCTGACCTTGTGGCTGGCAATGCGCCTGGAATTGCCGCAGCCGCGCACGGCGATGATCACCGTGTTTATCGTCATGCAACCGCAAAGCGGCCATGTCTTGGCCAAGAGTTTCTATCGCTTCCTCGGCACGCTCGCCGGGTCGGCGGTGATGGTGTTGCTGATCGCGCTGTTCGCGCAAAACACTGAACTGTTCCTTGGCTCACTGGCGATCTGGGTAGGCCTGTGCACCGCTGGCGCCGCGCGTTATCGCAACTTTCGCGCCTACGGTTTTGTGCTCGCCGGTTACACCGCCGCGATGGTCGGCCTGCCGGCATTGGCGCACCCCGACGGCGCGTTCATGGCGGCAGTCTGGCGCGTGCTGGAAATCTCCTTGGGGATCATTTGCTCGACCCTGATCAGCGCCGCCATTCTCCCGCAAACCTCCGGCGCGGCGATGCGCAACGCTTTGTATCAGCGCTTCGGCGTGTTCGCGTTGTTCGTCACCGATGGCTTGCGCGGTCGCAGTCAACGCGAGGCGTTTGAAGCGAGCAACGTGCGCTTCATCGCCGAAGCCGTCGGCCTCGAAGGCTTGCGCAGCGTCACCGTGTTCGAAGACCCGCACATGCGTCGGCGCAACGGTCGGCTCAGCCGCTTGAACAGCGAATTCATGAGCATCACCACGCGCTTCAATGCCTTGCACCAGTTGCTCGAACGCTTGCGCAGCAGCGCCGCCGACCACGTGGTCGCGGCGATCAAACCGGGTTTGCAGGACCTCGCCGAATTGCTCGACGGCTTCAGCGGCCGCGCCTTGACCGACGCCGATGCGGCGCGGCTGGTGACCGCGCTGAGTGTTTACAAGGAAGGCTTGCCGACGCGCGTGCGCCACTTGCGGGCGACGTTCCAGGAGAGCGAGCCAAGCGACGCCGAGCAACTGGATTTCCACACCGCGTACGAACTGCTTTATCGCTTCGTCGACGACTTGCACAGTTATGCACAGACCCACGCCTCGCTGGCCGATCACACGCATGCCCGCGAACAATGGGATGAACCGTTTACCCCGCAAACCAACTGGCTGGCGTCGGCGGCTTCGGGGCTTCGTGCGTCGTTCATCCTGATCGTGCTCGGCAGTTATTGGGTGGCGACGGCGTGGCCGAGCGGGGCGACGATGACCTTGATTGCCGCCGCCACCGTAGGGCTTTCAGCGGCGACGCCGAACCCCAAACGCATGGCGTTTCAGATGGCCTGCGGCACGTTGCTCGGCGCGTTGATCGGCTTCGTCGAGATGTTTTTCATCTTCCCGTGGATCGACGGTTTTCCGTTGCTGTGCGTGATGCTGGCGCCGGTGATCGTGCTCGGTTCATTCCTCACTTCGCGCCCGCAATACGCCGGGGTGGGCCTGGGGCTGCTGATCTTCTTCAGCACCGGTTCGGTGCCCGATAACCTCACGGTCTACAACCCCTACACCTTCATCAACGACTACATCGCCATGGTCCTCGGCATGCTGGTGTGCGCCGCCGCCGGCGCGATCATCCTGCCGCCAAACAGCCGCTGGTTGTGGCGGCGCCTGGAGCAGGATCTGCGCGAGCAAGTGGTCTACGCGATCAGCGGCAAACTCAAGGGCCTGGGCTCAAGTTTCGAGAGCCGCACGCGCGACTTGCTGCACCAGGCTTACGGCCTCGCGGTCGGCCAGCCGCACGTGCAGCGCGACTTGTTGCGCTGGATGTTCGTGGTGCTGGAAGTCGGCCACGCGATCATCGAGTTGCGCAAGGAACAGGCGATTCTGCCGGTGCACCCGGCGTATGCCGAATCGCAGCCGTGGCGCCAGGCGATCCGCGTGATGGGGCGCTCGCTGGTGCGGCTGTTTCTGCAACCGAGCCAGAGCAATCTGGAGCGCGGCTTGATCGCCGTCGATCATGCGATCAGCCGCGTGCAAGCCACCGATGAGCCATTCGCGCCGCACTTCGATACCTCGGCGCTGCGCCGGGTGAAGAGTTATCTGCACTTCATCCGCACCTCGCTGCTGGACCCGCAATCGCCGCTCACCGCGTACCTGAAAACCCCCGCCAAAGGACTCGAACATGCCGCGTGAAATCGCTTTCCACGGCATTTACATGCCGACCATGACGCTGATGTTTTTCATCGCTGCGGCGCTGGCCTGGGCGCTCGACCGGTTTCTGTCCGGGTTCGATCTGTACCGCTTTTTCTGGCACCCGGCGCTGCTGCGCCTGAGCCTGTTTACCTGTCTGTTCGGCGCTCTGGCGCTGACTGTTTACCGTTGACTCTCTCTCACTGAAGAAGGCTCTGATGAAAAAGCTTTTCAGCCTGCTCGCGACTTTGCTGGTGCTGGCCCTTGCGATCTGGATTGGCCGAACCTTGTGGGTGCATTACATGGACACGCCGTGGACCCGCGATGGCCGGGTGCGCGCCGACATCATCAATGTCGCCGCCGACGTCACCGGCGAAGTGGTGGACGTGCCGGTGCGCGATAACCAACTGGTGAAAAAGGGCGATTTGCTGATGCAGATCGACCCCGAGCATTACCGCATCGCGGTCAAACAGGCGCAGTCGCTGGTGGCGTCACGCAAGGCCACCTGGGAGATGCGCAAGGTCAACGCGCATCGCCGCGCCGACATGGACGCGCTGGTCATTTCCAAAGAAAACCGCGACGACGCGAGCAATATTGCCGACTCGGCGCTGGCCGATTACCAACACGCGCAGGCGCAACTGGAAGCGGCGCAACTGAACCTCAAACGCACCGAAGTGCGGGCGGCGGTCGACGGCTACGTCACTAACCTCAACGTCCATCGCGGTGACTACGCGCGCATCGGCGAGGCGAAAATGGCCGTGGTCGACATGAACTCGTTCTGGGTCTACGGCTTCTTCGAAGAAACCAAACTGCCTCACGTGCGCGTGGGTGATAAGGCCGACATGCAACTGATGAGCGGCGAAGTGTTGAAGGGCCACGTCGAGAGTATTTCGCGCGGGATCTACGACCGCGACAACCCGGAAAGTCGCGAGTTGATCGCGGACGTCAACCCGACGTTCAACTGGGTGCGTTTGGCGCAGCGGGTGCCGGTACGGATTCACATCGATGAAGTGCCGGAAGGCGTGCTGCTGGCGGCCGGCATTACCT
Organism: Pseudomonas prosekii; assembly: GCF_900105155.1. Classification (NCBI taxonomy): domain Bacteria; kingdom Pseudomonadati; phylum Pseudomonadota; class Gammaproteobacteria; order Pseudomonadales; family Pseudomonadaceae; genus Pseudomonas; species Pseudomonas prosekii. The sequence goes on along the minus strand of NZ_LT629762.1, from coordinate 1,677,444 downwards.
GCACGGTAGTGGTGAAACAAGAGAACGGCGCTTAACCCTGTGGCGAGGGGGCTTGCTCCCGTTGGGCTGCGCAGCAGCCCCTTATCTCGCAACCCGGTTCTTCCGGACGCACCTTGCAGGCAGGTTTTGCGACGGCTTCGCCGCCGAACGGGGGCAAGCCCCCTCGCCACAAAAGCGCTGTGTCAGCCCTGACAGAATGTCTCCTGCAAATGCCGCCAGACGATCTGCCCACCAGGCTGTTTTTCAAACACCACCGTCGACCTCCGATCCGAGTGCAGCCCCGTATCATCGGTTTGCTGCTCGCGGTAGCTGACCGTCGCGCCGCCCGCGTGCAAGGCAATCCCGTTCAGCTCGCTCAGCTCAATCCTGAACCCGCGTTTCTGCCCGCCCGCCATCCGAAACAGTGCCGACAGTTCGGCGAAATCCAGCACCCGACCCAACGGTGAAATCATCGAAAACTGCGGCGAGAAACGCTCCAGTAATTTCTCCAGCGCCGCCGCGTCTTCCTCCACGGCGAACCATTGTTCAATCGCCACATGGGCCTGGATCACTTCGTCAAAATAATCGGTGTAGTCAGTCATGCGGATTTTTCCTGAAGGGGAGGAGAGGTTAGCAGGGCCAGCACGTTCGTTGAGTCGAAGCGCAGGACCGCGACCATTGGCACCAGCGTCAGCAGTGCGGCGGCGATGAAGCAATCGTTGAAGCCTTGAGTGCCCAGCGCGCCGAGCAATGAGCTCAACAGCGCTGCGCCGAGGCAGAAACCCAGTTGGCGATTGATGTTCCACAGCGCACTGGCGTGGCCCATTTTTTCCGGCGTTATGCCGACAAATGCCAAGGTCTGCGCGGTGATGCTGCACAAGCTACCGCCCAGACCCATCACGGCGTAGGCAATGATCAGCAGCGCGCCGGCGGATTGTTCGATGCTCATCAGCAGCACAATGCCAAGGCATTGCAACAGCATGCCGCTGATCAGCAGCGGCTTGGGGCCGATGCGATTGAAACTGCGTTTGCCCAACATGATCGCCACCCCCGAACCGGCCGCCCACGGCAACATCAGCGCACCGATTTGCGCCGCGGCGAAACCGAGTTCGTGCAGGTACAACACGGCAATCAGGTTGGTGCCGGTGAAAATGCCGGGGACACAAAGGTAGATCAGCATCGCCAGGCGCAGTGATGGATTTTTGATCAGTTGCAGGTCAAGGATTGCCGTGGGTTTGCGCCAGCCGTCGCGCAGGTACAACGCCGCAACAGCGGCGCTGAGGATCAGCCCGAGCAGGCCGAAAATGCGCGTGGCGGGCTCGCTCAACAGGCTCACGGCAATCAACAACAGGCTCAGGGCGGTCATCGCCAGCAGCAGGCCCAAGGCGTCCAGTGCCGGGAGTTCGGTCGAAGCTTTTTCCGGTTTCAACCAAAGCGTGCCGAGCCCGAAGGCGAGCAACGCCACCGGCAAGTTCAAGTAGAAAATCCAGCGCCAGGACAACGCCTGAACAATCAATCCGCCGGCCGCCGGCGACAGGGCCGGCACCATCAGCGCCACCAGCAACACCACGCCGGTGAAATGCGCACGCTGCGCCGGTGGAAACTGTCGATAGGCCAAGGCTTGGCCGACCGGTAATAACAATCCGCCACCGAGCCCTTGCAGCAGCCGCCAGCCGATCAGGCTTTCAATCGATCCGGCTTGAGCGACCATCGCCGAGGCAATGCCGAACAGCAGCAAGGACGCGAGGATCAGCCGCCGCTCACCGATCCGCGCGCCCAGCCACACGCTCAGCGGAATGATCAGCGTCAGCCCGAGCATGTAGGCGTTGCCGATCCACGCCAGTTCGGTGACTGAAGCGTGCAACTCGCGGGCAATGTCCGGGTAGGCAATGCTCGCGACAAACATGTTCAGCAGGTCGAGGGCGAAGCCCAGCAAATACACCAGCGCGACTTTCGAGCGGTAGGTCATGGCGACATCCCTGTAATAAGGCCTGCAGGGTAGGGCGCTGACGCGGTTAGGAAAACGCTGGTTTGCCTGCTAGTTTGTCAAAATTATTTCGACAAGGAGCGCTGCGCCCATGGTTAGCCTGGACCGTTTCGACACTTTCAAAGCCGTGGTCGAGGCCGGATCGTTGACCGCTGCGGCTGATTTGCTCGGGCAGACCCGCGCGGTAGTCAGCTTCAACCTCAAGCGTCTGGAGGAGGAGTTGGGCGTGACTTTGCTTACGCGCAACACCCGGCAATTGGCCCTGACCGATGCCGGTGAGCGTTTTTATCAGCGTTGTTTGCGGACCCTCGATGAAGCGCGACTGGCGATTGAAGAAGCGCGTTCGGAGCACTCGCAGCTCAAGGGGTCGTTGCGAATTACCACGACGGTCGAGTTCGCCCTGGCGCAAGTGGTGCCGGCGCTGGCGGTGTTTCGTCAGCAGCATCCGCAGTTGCACATTCACTTGTCGACCTCATCGACGCACGCCGATTTGATCTCCGAACGCTTCGATGTGGCGATACGGCTGGGGCGCATGCTCGACTCCAATTTGCGCGCGGTGCAGTTATCTACATTCGAGATTTTTGCCGTGGCGGCGCCGGAATTGGTCGGGCGATTTGCCGCCGTCGATACGCTGGCGGCACTGGAGTCGTTGCCGACGTTGGGGCATGGGCGGGTGCCGGAGTTGGCGGTGACTGACCCGAGCGGCGCCGAGCATTTGTATCAGCCAAAACCCGGCACCACGGCCATCGTCGCCGACAACTCGGCGACGCTGCGTGCGTTTGCGTTGTCGGGGCAGGCGTGGCGATTTTGCCGCAGTGGCTGGTGCAGGAAGATTTGAATGCGGGCCGGTTGACCCGGTTATTGGCCGATCACGGTTTCGCCCGGCAAGGGGTGTACGCGTTGTACCCGGACACCCGGCATTTGCCGCTGAAAGTGCGGGCGTTTATTGATTTCATGAAGGGTTGGGGTTGAGGTTTTTCTGGTGAATGTTCGGGCCTCTTCGCGGACAAGCCTCGCTCCTGCGGCTGCAATGCAATCCCCTGTAGGAGCAAGGCTTGCCCGCGAAGAACGATGACGCGAATTCAGAGCTGCCCACCCAACCCAAACCGCTTCATCAACCCCGATTCCAGCAAGCCCTTGGGCAACAACGCCGCCAGCATTGGCAATGCCCGGCTGCCATTGCCGAGGCGCAGCAATCGTGGTGGTTTGTTCTGCTGCACCGCTTTAAGCAAACCAGCGGCGAACTCACTGGCCGGGGTCGGATTGTCCTGCGACGCCTTGGCCCGCGCGCGGATGCCTTCGCGCAGCGGCCACCACGGCGATTGTTCGCTGATCAACTGCTCGGCCTCGTTGCCGGCATTTTTCGCGAAACTGGAAGCGATGGCACCGGGCTGGACTTCCATCACGCGGATGCCGAACGGCGCCAGTTCCATGCGCAACGCATCGCTCAAGGCATGCACCGCGGCTTTCGACGCGCAATACGCGCCGGCGAATGGCGTGACCAAAACCCCGGAAACGCTGCCGATGTTCACCACCAGACCCTTGGCCCGGCGCAGTACCGGAAACAGCGCGCGGGTCACGCCGACCACGGCAAACACGTTGGTTTCGAACTGACGCTGCATCGCCGGCACGCCGCCATCCAGCAGCGGGCCCATCGCGCCGTAACCGGCATTGTTGATCAGCACATCGAGGCCGCCGTGTTGCTGATTGATGCGCTCGCTCAACTGCTCCAACGCAACGCCGTCGTTGACGTCCAGTTGCACCGCGGTGAAACCGTCCGCCGCCAGCACGGCAACGTCTTCAGCCTTGCGGGCGCTGGCCCAGACCTGGTAACCGGCGCTTTTGAACGCATCGGCGAGGGCGCGGCCAATGCCGCTGGAACAACCGGTAATCAACGCAACGGGCATGGCGCGGTCCTTGTGCAATCAGAGGAAAGGGCTTAATCGGAAAAGCTACCCTGCAAGTGTTCGGCGCGAAACTCCAGGGTTTGCGGGCGATAACCCGGGCGCAGTGGCGGCAGCGGCAAACAGTCTTGCCAACTGGCGCCGGCCTGCAATTCGCCGGGGCCGCGATAGCGTGGGGCGGCGTATTGATTGTCGGCGAGGTTGACCGTGTCGCCCGGCGCATAAGCGGCGATGCGCCAGCGCAATTCGGTAAGCGGTACGTCGTTGCCGTTGTTCATGGTCAGCTGCAACGGGCGATCCGCAGGACAGTGTTCGGGGGCGTAGGTGATCCGCAACTCCAGCCGCGCCAGTTGCTTGACCTCGCGGTTGTCCATCCAGATCACCCAGGTCGCCACCAACCCCAGGCCGATCGCGGCAGCGATGGAAACCGGCAAGGCTTTGGCCGGGTAGCGCAGCAACAGGATCAGCCAGGTAATGACCAGCAGGACGCCGATGAACATAGGGAAACGCTCCTTGAACTTATGGCGACCATCCTACCGAACGGTCGCCGGAATGGACATTCGGCGTTCAAGCACGCTTGCCGTCAGTCGCGACTGTCACTTCTGACAGTAGCCAGATGCTGCGCGGCAACGGTTAGATCATGTCTGGCTAACGGGGACGCATCGTCATGCACGCTTCAATCACGACAACGCATTACAGGACCCCCACCTTATCCGTCGTCGATCCGCGCGGACTGCCGGTGCGTTCGGTCGATTACTGGCGTGAGGATGAAAAGCTCGCGGCGCAGGCTCGGGTCAATCGAGTGGCTTACGATCTGCGCGGGCGCCCAGTCAAACAGTGGGACCCGCGGCTGTGGGCGCTGCAAGCCGAGGACCCGCTGACGCCGGCGAACATGACGAGCGTGCATTCGCTGTCCGATCACGTTGTGTCGCTGCTCAGCGTGGATGCCGGACTGCACATCAGCCTTCCAGGCACCGGCAATCAAGTAGTGCAACGTTGGGACAGTCGCGGCACGCGCAACGATATCGAATACGACGACCAGCTGCGGCCAGTGGCAATGTTCCAACAGCAAGACACGACGCCGCGCAGCTGTGTCGAACGTTTGGAATATGGCGGTTCCGAACCTGGCAATCAGGCCGTTAATCTGTGCGGGCAACTGACGCGGCACGACAGCCCCGGCGGGACGGTGTTGTTCGAGTCGTTTGCGATAACCCGTCAATGTACCCGGCACGTCCAGCACTTCACCCAGGAGCCCGTCGTCGCGGATTGGCCTGAGCCAATTGCAGATCGCCAACAGTTGCTGGAACCGGGCGAGGGCGCGCTTTCGACGTGGCGTTATGGCCCGCAGGGCAATGTACTGGAGAAAACCGATGCGCGGCACAACTGCCAGGCGTTCGCTTTTACCGTTGATGGGTTGCTGCGCGACAGTGCGTTGAAGTTGTCCGGCAAGCTCACTTGGCAAACTTTGGTCAGCGAAATCGAGTACAGCGCCGATGGCAGGATTATTCGCGAAGTGGCGGGTAATCATGTCGAGACGAAGCTCTCTTATGGCGCCGCAGATGGACTGTTGATCGAGCGGCGGGCGTTCAGCAATCACAGCGGTTTATTGCAGCATTTGTTCTACGAGTACGACCGCATGGGCAATGTCCTGAGCATCGAAGACAAGGCGCTGGAGGTTCGTTACTTCAATAATCAGCGCATCGAGCCCATCAGTTGTTTTAACTACGACAGTCTTTATCAGTTGATTGGTGCATCTGGCTGGGAGGCGGGCAGTGCGAATCAGGGACCCGCTTCGACAGGGCGAATGGATCCCGCCGCGCTCAGCAATTATCAGCAACGTTTCAGTTATGACGAGAGTGGCAACTTGCTGAAGTTGACGCACATCGGGGCGCAAAGTCCGGGACGAGAGTTAAAAGCTGCGCGCTACAGCAATCGCTGTTTGCCCTGGCGCAACGGCGTGCCACCCACCGAGGAGGAAATTGCCGCTGCGTTCGATGCCAACGGCAATTCGCTGATGCTCGATCAGGGACGCTCGATGACGTGGGATCTGCGCAATCAGTTGCAGTCGGTCAGCCCGGTGGAGCGCGACTCTGGACGCAATGACGTTGAGTCCTACCTCTACGATGGCGGTGGCCAACGGGTACGAAAAACTCGCTCGTTGCAGACCAATGCCCGGACCGTGGTGGCTGAAGTGCGTTACTTGCCGGGACTTGAATTGCGCACCGACAGCGGTACCGGGGAGGTGCGGCAGGTCATCAGCGCGCAGGCCGGGCTCAATAGTGTTCGGGTGCTGCATTGGGAAACCGATCCGCCGTTCGGCGTGAATAACGATCAGTACCGTTACAACCTGGTTGATCATCTGAACTCCTGTTCGCTAGAACTCGCCGACGATGCGCGAATCATCAGTCAGGAAACTTATTACCCCTTCGGAGCAACAGCCTGGTCTGCCGGCCCGAACGAAACCGATGGGGATTACAAAACCGTTCGTTATTCGGGCAAGGAACGGGATGCGACGGGGCTTTATTACTACGGATTCAGATACTACATAGAGTGGCTGCAGCGATGGCTCAATCCGGATCCAGCAGGCGCGGTAGATGGCTTGAACCTGTATCGGATGGTTAGAAATAACCCTGTCACGTTGATCGATGTCGATGGACGGGCGCCCACTGTACCGAGCGCACCACCCGTGCCTCCACAGCCACCTTCGCCACCGGGATCGGCAGCACTGCCACCTCCACCACCGCCTGGCGCTGGTTTCGCACCACCTCGGCCACCACTGCCAGGGCAAGTCGCGCAGACTCAGAAGCTTTTTCAGCCAATTGCATTGGCGCGCCTGCAAATGCCAGCCAATCAGGCTTCAAAGCCATGGCAAACAAAAGACTATGTCGACACGGTTCAACTTGCCAAAACGATCAATCAACAATTTGGTGTGTCGGTTAACCCTATAAGAGTAGTGGATGTAACGCACGAAGACCTTTTTGAAAAAATCAGGTCTGTTCCGGGCAATGAAACGATGCAGTTCAATCAGGAAGATCGTCGTGCCAATCCTGCCGCCTGGACGTCGCCAGACGGAACAATTTACATGGGGGTAACCGCACCGGATTATTCTGAAAACGGTCAGCTTGATGGAGATAAAATCCGTTCAACGATTGTTCACGAAGCCTTGCATGCTTCTTCGTACGGGCATGTAGGCTTTCAACCGGAGACGGATACGTCTGTAAGTAATAGTAATTATGACGAACACATTACCGACTACTTTGCCCATCAAGTCTTTAAAGACATGTATCCCGGGGCGGTGTACAAAACGGGTTATTTCACAACGAGCGTAGGTGGAGAGGCTCAACATTGGGGCGGGAACATGGCTAAATTCATGATCGATTCAGGCCATGTGACAAAGAGCGAATTACAGAGTGGTTATTTTGAAACAGGTCAATTGAATCCGTTGCCTGAGCGGTTGTTAGACAAATGGAAAACATTTGCAAAGCAAAATAGGAATCCATTGAAAATGTGACTTGCCATGACGTTGGCAAAAAAAGCCCCCGACCAACCCGCTGCGGATAGGAAAACGCGGCGGGTTGGACAGGGGCTTCTGGTGTTACAGATCAATCACTGCGCGATGGTTTTCACCGACACGCCGCGCTCGATCGGGGTGAAGCGACCGTAGATATCTTCAAAGCGCTCGATATCGTCTTCGCCCGGTTATCACCGGCGCTTCAATAATCTTGAATGGAATCTCGTGAGAGGGACTAACAACTTCTCAATTAGCGCCGGTAGGCCATTTACCGGGGGCTGCGAAAATTAACATTCAACGATCAACCGACATTACCGTTGATCTGTACTGTAATTTCTGACAGTAGCCAGATGCTGCGCGGCAACGGTTAGATCATGTCTGGCTAACCGGGACGCATCGTCATGCACGCTTCAATCACGACAACGCATTACAGGACCCCCACCTTATCCGTCGTCGATCCGCGCGGACTTGCGGTGCGTTCGGTCGATTACTGGCGTGAGGATGAAAAACTCGCGGCGCAGGCTCGGGTCAATCGAGTGGCTTACGATCTGGGCGGGCGCCCAGTCAAACAGTGGGACCCGCGGCTGTGGGCGCTGCAAGCCGAGGACCCGCTGACGCCGGCGAACATGACGAGCGTGCATTCGCTGTCCGATCACGTTGTGTCGCTGCTCAGCGTGGATGCCGGACTGCAAGTCAGCCTGCCGGGCACCGGCAATCAAGTGGTGCAACGTTGGGACAGTCGCGGCACGCGCAACGATATCGAATACGACGACCAACTGCGGCCAGTGGCAACGTTCGAACAGCAAGGCTCCGCGCCGCGAAGCTGTGTCGAACGTTTGGAATATGGCGGTTCCGAACCTGGCAATCAGGCCGTTAATCTGTGCGGGCAACTGTCGCGGCACGACAGCCCCGGCGGCACGGTGTTGTTCGAATCGTTTGCACTCACCCGTCAATGCACGCGCCATATTCAGCATTTCACCAAAGACCCTGTCGCCGCGGATTGGCCTGAGCCAATTGCAGATCGCCAACAGTTGCTGGAACCGGGCGAGGGCGCGCTTTCGACGTGGCGTTATGGCCCGCAGGGCAATGTACTGGAGAAAACCGATGCGCGGCACAACTGCCAGGCGTTCGCTTTTACCGTTGATGGGTTGCTGCGCGACAGTGCGTTGAAGTTGTCCGGCAAGCTCACTTGGCAAACTTTGGTCAGCGAAATCGAGTACAGCGCCGATGGCAGGATTATTCGCGAAGTGGCGGGTAATCATGTCGAGACGAAGCTCTCTTATGGCGCCGCAGATGGACTGTTGATCGAGCGGCGAGCGTTCAGCAATCGCAGCGGTTTATTGCAGCATTTGTTCTACGACTACGACCGCATGGGCAATGTCCTGAGCATCGAGGACAAGGCGCTGGAGGTGCGTTACTTCAATAATCAGCGCATCGAGCCCATCAGTTGTTTTAACTACGACAGTCTTTATCAGTTGATTGGTGCATCTGGCTGGGAGGCGGGCAGTGCGAATCAGGGACCGAATTCGGCCGGGCGAATGGATCCCGCAGCGCTCAGCAATTACCAGCAAAGTTTCAGTTATGACGAGGGTGGCAACTTGCTGAAGTTGACGCACGTCGGGGCGCAAAGTCCGGGACGAGAGTTAAAAGCTGCGCGCTACAGCAATCGCTGTTTGCCCTGGCGCAACGGCGTGCCACCCACCGAGGAGGAAATTGCCGCTGCGTTCGATGCCAACGGCAATTCGCTGATGCTCGATCAGGGACGCTCGATGACGTGGGATCTGCGCAATCAGTTGCAGTCGGTCAGCCCGGTGGAGCGCGACTCTGGACGCAATGACGTTGAGTCCTACCTCTACGATGGCGGTGGCCAACGGGTACGAAAAACTCGCTCGTTGCAGACCAATGCCCGGACCATGATGGCAGGCGTCCGGTATTTGCCGGGTTTGGATATCCGTAGTCATTCCGGGACCGGGGAAGTGCTGCAAGTGATTACCGCCACTGGCGGCCTCAACAGCGTTCGCGTGCTGCATTGGGAAACCACTCCGCCCACTGGAGTGGCTAATGATCAGTACCGCTACAGCCTCGTCGATCACTTGAATTCCTGCACGCTGGAGTTGGCCGATGATGCGCGGATCATCAGCCGCGAAGGGTACTACGCGTTTGGCGAGACAGCCTGGTTTGCCGGGCAGAACGAGGCCGAAGTCAGTTACAAAACGGTCCGCTACAGCGGCAAGGAACGTGATGCGACGGGGCTCTACTACTATGGATTCCGTTATTCCATCGGATGGTTGCAGCGCTGGGTAAATCCCGATCCCGCGCGTGATATTGATGGCCTGAACTTGTATCGCATGGTCAGAAACAATCCCGTGGGGCTGATTGACAGAGATGGTCTGGCGCCCGATCCGAAGGATAAACAACCAAATCGTATTTCAGCCCTGACGGCGCTCTTCAATTCGACCAGTGTCGCCGGGCCACCGTCACCACGCCCTTCGTCAACTTCGGGCGCGGCGACCCCGCGCGCCACCGCGCCGCAGTTACCCGCCAGGCCCGCGCAGGCCCCGCTCATCACGCCTGCCACAAAAGCTGCGGCGCCAGGTCGTCCACCGCCGATCAAATTACCGACGGCGGATCTTTCGGCGCGAGTGCTTCCTGCGTATGCGAGCGGCTACGTGGAGGTCGGCACGCATTCACTGATGGTCTCAAAAACAGGCAGCATCGTGGTTTTCAGGGGGGATGATCGCCCCGATCATGTCATTCGCAACGCGGGCGGGTTCTATCCTCGCGATAACAGAGGCAGTGCAATCCAGCAGGATTTCAGACGAGCAGTACAGACCGATGGTCTCAACGCCCACGCTCAGGAACACGTGAGAGCACTTAATCCCGGATACGTTTCTACGGGCCTGGATGAAGATTCTGGAGGATATGGCGATACCAGGGGTTTTCTTTATCGGATGGAAATCCCGGACTTGCAAGAAAGGGGCGTGAATGACCAGACACTTGGATTGTCGTCGCCCTACAGCTTCACTCCGAAAAACCAACTGGATACACGATTTTTTATGAATGCGAGCACGCTTGAGCAGGCAACGCTTGCCTCGATGATTCCACCCAGGACCCACGAGATGACCTTCATTACGCCGATTCCAAACGCCTACATCGTGGCTTATCGAGCGGCGAAGAGCAGTCAGTGGATGCCGTTTCATTAAAGTAGTTGCCCTGCCAAAAAGAAGCCCCCGACCTACCCGCTGCGGATGGGGAACGCAACGGGCTGGACGGGGGCTTGTCGTTTACCGAGGCACTTCTCGTTTACTGAGGCTTATTGCGCGATGGTTTTCACCGACACGCCGCGCTCGATCGGGGTGGAGCGACCGTAGATATCTTCAAAGCGCTCGATATCGTCTTCACCCAGGTAGCTGCCCGATTGCACTTCGATGATTTCGAGTGGAATCTTGCCCGGGTTGCGCAAACGGTGGACCGACGCGATCGGGATGTAGGTCGACTGGTTTTCGCAGAGCAGGAAGACGTTTTCGTCGCACGTCACTTCCGCCGTGCCGCTGACCACAATCCAGTGTTCGGCGCGGTGGTGGTGCATTTGCAGCGACAGGCAGGCGCCCGGCTTGACCGAGATGTGCTTGACCTGGAAGCGTCCGCCCATGTCCACCGAGTCGTAGGAACCCCACGGACGATAGACTTCGCAGTGGTTCTGGGTTTCGCTGCGGCCCTGTTCGTTGAGGGTGTTGACCATCTGCTTGACGCCTTGGACCGAGTCCTTGTGGGCGATCATCATGGCGTCTTTGGTTTCGACCACCACGATGTTTTCCAGACCGATCACCGACACCAGTTTGCCGTTGCCGTGGATCATGCAGTTCTTGCTGTCCTGGATGACCACGTCACCCTTGGACACGTTGCCATTGGCGTCTTTTTCGTTGACTTCCCACAGCGACGCCCAGCAACCGACATCGCTCCAGCCAGCGGTCAACGGCACGACGCAGGCGCGTTGGGTTTTTTCCATCACGGCGTAGTCGATGGAGTTGTCCGGGCAGCAGGCGAAAGTGGCTTCGTCGAATGTGATGGTGTCGGCATCCTGCTCGCTGCGCTCAAGGGTAAGCAGGCAAGTGTCGTAGATGTCCGGGTCGTGCTTTTTCAGCTCTTCGAGGAAGCGGCTGGCGCGGAACAGGAACATGCCGCTGTTCCAGAAATAACCGCCGGACTGCACGTATTCAGTGGCGCGTTTGACGTCTGGTTTTTCGACAAAATGCGAAACGCGGCTGACGCCTTCGGGCAGCAGCGAGTCATTGGTCGACTTGATGTAGCCATAACCGGTTTCCGGTTTGGTCGCCGGCACGCCGAACAGGACCATTTCGCCGTTCTCGGCGGCAACGGTGGCCAGGGCCAGCGCGCGTTGCAGGGCTTTCTGATCTTCCAGCACGTGGTCGGCCGGGAGCACCAGCATCAACTCGTCGCGACCTTCATTGACCAGCATCATCGCGGTCAGGGCCACGGCCGGCGCAGTGTTGCGGCCGAACGGTTCCATGAGGATGCGCTGCACTTCGAGCTTACGGTTGTTCAACTGCTCGTTGACGATGAAGCGGTGGTCCTTGTTGCAGACCACGATCGGGGTGTCCATGCCTTCGAAGACCAGGCGTTCCAGGGTTTGCTGGAACAGCGTGTGCTCGCCGGTCAGGGCCAGGAACTGTTTAGGGAACTGTTTGCGCGAAAGCGGCCAAAGACGTGAGCCGCTACCACCTGACAAGATCACCGGAATCATGTTGTTACTCCTTTAAAATCGATTGGTTAGAGCTACTGCGTTCTGTCGTTTCACTCTTGTTCTTATGCCGAAGTCAGACCGGATTCTGTAGCAGCTGCCGAGCCTGCGAGGCTGCGTTCGGCGGCGGAGCCGTCGTCAATCCGGACAACGCGGTCTCTCTGAAAGACCGCATTCACCGGTTTTGCGACGGCTTCGCCGACGGACGCAGGCTTCGCCAGCTGCTACAAGGGATTCACCGTTCTGACGAATTCATTAGCGTGTCGAAACCGGGCGTTTTACCCAGACTGGCGACAGGCTCGAGCCTTTACCGGTGACGTACAGCACGGCCGCTTCGCCGCGTTCCAGGGCAACCGGCTTGACGTCGCCGACCTTGGTCGCGCCGTCGTACAGGGCCAGGCTGACTTTCACCGGGTTGATTTCGCGTTCGCCACGGCCCTTGGCCGCAACCGATGGCACCACTTCGGTCTTGCCGTCAGCGGTCTTCAGGGTCAGCGCCTTGTCGCTCAGGTTCTGCACGCGAACCAGGGATTTCTGCTTGTTCTTGAACGGCGGTTCTTCGATCAGTTGTGGTGCGCCGCTGGCGTTGTTGACCAGGGTGTAATAGTGGTCACCGGCGAGTTTCACCGGCAGGGTCTGGCTGCCGACCTTGGCGCTGTAGTCGCCGCCCGGCATGAAGCTGAAATCGCTGCTGCCCAGTGGCGCAACATCGCTGAGGTTAGTGGTGCCGACGGTGGCGCTGACTTCAGCGTTACCGGCGTTGTAGACCCGCACGAAGGACGAGCCTTTTGGTGCGGTCGGGCCATACAGTGCGGCGTCACCGGCGAAGGCCGACATCGACAGCACGCTCATGCCGGCAACAAGAGCAAAAGTCTTCGCGAGACGGCGAGGAGTAGTAGTGAAAGTCATGGTGTACCTCTCTTTCAGTTTTGCGCCCGGTCGGGCGTCTCGGATTTAGTGTTTGCGGCTACGTTTTGTTGGCGAGCGCCGGCTTCTTTGAGCTCTGCGACCCACTGCGGGTCGGCGTCGCCGATTTCGTTGTTCACAGGCAGATAACGTTCAGGAAACTCCCAGATCAGCACCTGTGGCGGGCTGTTCTTGAAAGCATCGCTTTTCAGATAGCTGAGCATCGGCAGGATCGGGCCGTGGCCGTCTTCGGCGTAATTGACCACGTCGCTTTTCAGCGCTTGCTTCAGCGCACCGACAAAATTCCAGTTCGGGTTGGCGCTGTAGCTGGTGCCGATCAGGGCCACCGGGACTTCGGTGTTGGCGAACAGCGCGTCATCGGCGGCAGGCTGATCGTCAGCCGCCACGGTGTTGCGCTTCTGCAGCGGCTCGGTGGCCGGCATCAGGTTTTCGAACAGCGGGTCCAGCGGCAGGAACAGTCGCAGATCGCCTTTGTGGGTGACTTTTTCCGCAGGAGCAGTGACGAATTTTTGCGGTTCGCCGCTCAGCGGAGTTTTCTCGGCAATCGTCTTGGCCAGGGTTTCGGCGGCGATTTGCGCGCCTTCCGGCGTCCAGTGGGTGTCGGTGCGCAAGAACATCTGCTGACCGTTGAGCTTGCCCTGATTGAACGGGCCGAGCAGGTCGGGAGCGAGGATCTTGTCGGCCGCTACACGAGCGTGGAAGTCCTGATACAGGTTGGCGTGAATGCTCGAAGGCTTGACGTCACCGAGGTGCTCCGGGTACAGGCGCGCCTTGGCTGGAACAATCGCCATCACCAATTTCACGCCTTTTTCTTTCAGCGTCTGGCGTACGCCTTCGACCAGCGCGTAGTTGCCTTGCAGGTTCAGCTCTTCGTTGACGATCGGGTTGAATTCCTCATCGCTGTACAGCCACTGGTCGCGACCGAGCACGACGCCCGGACGACCTTCGTTGAACAGTTTGAAATCCAGCGCGGCCCAGAGGTTGGTGCCCAGGCGCTTGATCGGGAATTCTTCGTCGTAGTGCGTCTCTACCGCTTTCGTCCAGCGCCCGTTGAGCACGGTGGTTTCGGCACTCGTGGTGAAACCGAAGAAGCTGCGCGTGGACCACACGCCCAGGACCAACAGCGTCACCAGGAACAGGCCGATGTAGAGGATGCGTAATGAGCGGGTCATGGTCAGATCCCTCAGAACTGGAAGTAAAGGAACGGCGAGAAGCTTTGCGCCGAGAGTTTGAAAATCGAGGCAATGAACAACGCCAATACCAACGTGCGCATCACGTAGCGGGACCAGTCAGCGGTCCAGTAGGCCGGTTGCACAGTCGCTTCAGTACCGACGGTGTAGCCCGGTTCGTGAATCGCGCCAGGGTTGTCGCCCGGTACCGCTTTGATCATTCCCGGGGTCGCGGATGCCGGGCCATCGGCCTCGACGTTGACCGCAGGCTTGGCCTTTTCTGGCGGCAGGTTGGCGTAGAAATCACGAATGCCGAAGAACGCCAGGGTCATGTAAGCGACGACCAGAGTGGCCACTTGCAAGCCGGTGAGGCTGGCCTGGTTGAGTTCCGACAACGACCATTCACCGAAGCTGAACATGGCGTGGTACATGCGACCGGCGACGTGGAGGTTTTCCGAGCGGAAGATCACCCAGCCCATCACCACCAGCAGGAACGTCAGCGCCCAGCGGATCGGGTTGATGCTGCGTGGCGAAGTGTTCAGGCCCAGGGCCTTTTCGATCGCCAGCCACATGCCGTGCCATGCACCCCAGACGATGTAGGTGATGTTCGCGCCGTGCCACAGACCACCGAGCAGCATGGTCAGGAACAGGTTGCGATAGGTCATCAACGTGCCTTTGCGGTTACCGCCCAGCGTGATGTACAGGTAGTCACGCAGCCAGGTCGACAGGCTGATGTGCCAGCGACGCCAGAACTCGGTGATCGACTGGCTGATGTACGGCTGTTTGAAGTTTTCCATGAAGCGGAAACCCATCATCAAGCCCAGACCGATGGCCATGTCGCTGTAGCCGGAGAAGTCGAAATACAGTTGCGCGGTGTAGGCCAGGGCGCCCAGCCAGGCATCGCCGGTGGTCGGGTTCTGCAAGGCAAAACAATGGTCGGCGACCACCGCGAGGGTGTCGGCAATGAACACCTTCTTGATGAAACCCTGCATGAACCGCGTGGCACCTTCGGAGAACTTGTCGAGGGTGTGGGTGCGGTTGTTGAACTGGTCGGCGAGGTCGCGGAAACGCAACACCGGGCCGGCGATCAAGTGCGGGAAGATCGCGACGAATGCAGCGAAGTCGATCAGGTTGCGCGTTGCCGGGGTGTCACCACGGTAGACGTCGATGATGTAGCTGATGGACTCGAAGATGTAGAACGAGATCCCGATCGGCAACAGCACGTGGGTCAGGATGAACGGCGACAGACCGACCGAGGTCATCATCGCGTTGATGCTGTCGACGCCGAAGTTGGCGTACTTGAAGTAGCCGAGAATGCACAGGTCGACGGCCACGCCCAGGAGCAACCAGCGTTGGGCCGGTTTGGTCCGAACGCCGGCGGCGCCTACCTTCAGGCCAATCCAGTAGTTCCACAGCGTGACGGCCGCGAACAGCGCAAGGAAGTCCACGCGCCACCAGGCATAAAACACATAACTGGCGATCAGCAGCAGCAGGTTGCGATAGCGAATCCCGCTCAAGTAGTACATGCCGAGAAAGATCGGCAAGAACAAAAACAGGAACACATTGGACGAAAATACCATCCCGATCTCTCCATGTTTAACCAACAGTCAAGGGCCAACGGCCCCCCCAAACCCCCCATGGAAAACTGGCGGGCTAACACACAAAAACTTGCATCTTGCACAAACCCTGTGGGAGCCGAGCTTGCTCGCGATGAACGATGACTCGGTTCATCTGTTGCACCGCGTTACGGCCATCGCGGGCAAGCCTTGCTCCTACAGGTTTTGCATTCGGCTCTAGGAGCCTTTTTTGCCTTTTTCGTTGGCCGGGTCGTAGACCTTGGTCAAGTCGCCGCCGAGGCGGAAGGTCTTGAACGGCTGCATGTCGTGCTTCATTTCAAGCACGTCCGGCGGGCAGGTGTAGAGCGAGCAGAACGGTTCGAGCCAGGCAAATTTCGAGTCGACCTTGAGGTCGGTCATGTCCTGTTCCTTGCCATTCTTCTTCTCGAATTCATCCGGATCTTTCACCCCGGACAGCACGCGATCACCCAGGCGTTTCAGCGCGCCGTTGTTTTCCTGACGCAGATCGACACCGTTGACCAAGGCAAAACTGGCGATCATCGACAGTGGCGGCAGGGCGTAGTTGTGATAGGCGAGGGCGCGTTGCTGACGCTTCAATTCGTTTGGCAGGAAGCCTTGCGCATCAACTTGATTGGCGCCGACTTTGTATTCCTTCACCGACCAGTCGAACAGGTCGCGGCGGTTGGTGGCGATGGACGTTGCCATCACCGACCAGGCGGACCAGTACGAGTGATTGTTGGTTTTTTCCAGCGGCAAATTGTCCCAATCGCTGACCACTTGATCGGCCATTTTGCTGAACCAGGCTTCGATCAGCTGCGACTCTTGCTGGTGGTTGGCCAACGGGTGCGAGTCGGAGAACTTCAGGCGGATGTACGCCGACGCCATGCTGCCCAATGCCCATTTGCGCATCGACTTGCCGGTGTGGTTGAAGTCCTTGGACATCAACGCATCTGCCTTGGCCCAGGCCGTCAGCCAGTTGAGCGTGCATTCGAGTTGTTCCGGACGACCGTCGCGCATGTACTGCATCACGCGCTTGCTGGTGCCGCGCTCAATCTTGGTGATGTCGGCAGTGGTGTCGCGGAAAGCTTTTTCCGACTGCTTGTTCAGGGTCGAACGCGCCTTGTCGGAGCCTTCGTACTTGCTGCGAAATTGCAGCGAGCCGGTGTACGGCGTCGGCATCGCGTCACAGCCTTCGCTGTTGTCGCCGGTTTTGACTTTTTCGATCGGTGCGAAATAACCCTGTGGCGGACGCAGTGGCGCGGCGGCCTGCGTGGCGCCGGCGAACATCGCCAGCGTCAGCAACGAAGGGGCGAGTAACTTTTTCAAAGTGCGGGTGTGCAATGTCATAGAGGTAACCTCATTGCCCGGCTTGAGCGGTACGTTGCCCAGCGCCCGGGAATACGTTGCGTTTGCAGATTTTCGCTTCGACTTTTTGTGGCGCGGCACCGGCTTCAGGGCCCTGGACTTCGACGGCCAGCAGATTCTGCGAGGCCCAGTCTTCGTCCGTGCGCAACTCAAAGGCAAAACGCCCGTCAGTGTCGGAGGTTTCCGGTTTTTCGATTTTGATGTCCTCGTGGCGACCGTTCATGTACCAGAGGGTGGCTTGCAGGACTTTCACCGACGCATCGGCAAACTGGATGTCGACCTGGTGGCTGCCGTTTTGCAGGTTCAGGTTGTTGCTGTTGACCATCAATTCGTTTTTGCCTGGCTTCAAGGTTTTGCTGCCGGTCATTTGTGCTTCTTTGCCTTCGCAGCCGTTGTCGAGCAACGCCATCATTTGGCGATAGATGGTTTCCTGGTCGAGGCGATAGAGCGGCGAGAATTCCCAGATGAGGATTTTCGGCGGCTTCTTCTGGAACTCTTCGCTGCCCAGGTACTGCAGCATCGAACCTTCCAGGCCACCGCCAGGGAATGCCACGTTGAGGATGTCGGCACCGATCGCCTCTTCGAGGAAACCGGCGAAGTTGTAGTTCTTGCCACTGTGGCTGGTGCCGACCAGGGTGATCTCGGGATTACCGGAGTCACCGAACAAGTCGCCATCGGCCGCTTCGCCCTTGGGCTCCGTGGTGAACTGGTCCATGTACTGGACCGCGTAGCTCGTGCCACAGAGTTGACCGGCCATGTTGTGTAATGTTCCGGTCTTGCCCATGCGACCCGACTTGTGGCTCTCGAATTCGCGTTTCGGAATGTCGGCAAAGGCCGGCATTTGCTTGATCTGCTCACCGACGATTTTCGCCGTGCGCTGGGCGCCGTATGGCGTCCAGTGTTGGTCGCCGCGGAAGTAGAAATCGTGCGCCGGCAAGGTGTCTGGCAGCGACTCATTGGTCAGCGGCGACAGGTCCGGCACGGTGTAGCCCATGGCGGCGAAACGGCCGAGCATGGTCTTGTAATTCTTCAAGGCCTTGTCGAAATCGAACTTGGCTTTGTCTTCAGGATTGAGCTTGTTGCGGTTCACCAGACCACGCGTCGGTTGATAAACCACCACCAACTCCACGCCTTTGCTCTTGAACGCATCGTGCAGTTCTTTCATGCGTTTGTAGCCGGCAGGGGAGGTGTCGAACTCGGTGCGCAAGTCTTCTTGCGTACGGAACAACCAGTCACCCTGAGCCTGTACCAGCGTGGTGAAGTTCTGCTGATAACGGGTGGTGTAGTTTTTCGCGTCGTGGGCTTCCGGGCACAGGTTGCAGCACGGGTCGGCGGTGAAGTTCGGTGCTTTGACCGCCTCGCCATCGTCGGCACGGGCGCCGCCGCTGGCCGCGAGAATCCCGGCGGTCAGGGCCGACAGGCTGAGTAATTTGATCAAGTGTGGGTGCATAAAATTATCCTCAGTCCTGCAATTCGGTCTGGCGTTCGACAGGGTCGATCAGCACGGCTTTCTGCTGGCGCACCAGCAGGTCGAGAATTTCATCCTGGCGCTCGCCAAGAATCCCGTTGAAGCTGATGCCGCTGGATTTGGTCGGCGCGAGCATGGACACGCGATACAACTCGACGCTCAGCGGCGAGTCGATGGACAGCGGTCCGCTGCCATTGCCGGCCAGTTCGCCGCCGACCACGATCAGTGACACTTGGGCGTCGAACGGATCGAGCTTGATGTCGCGGTCGGTGTCGCTCAGGTCCTTGATGTGCCCGTAGACGCCGGTCAAGCCGTTGGCCATGGCGAGGTTTTCGTAGAGGCGAATGTTCACGCTGTTACGAATGCGGATGCCGTGGCGCTTGTTGCTGATCACCTTGTTGCCCCACAACAGGTTGTCGCCACTCTCGTAGAGGGTGATGCCGTCGGTGTGGTTCTTGTAGATCTCGTTGTAGGCAATGATGTTGTTGACGCTGTTACGGTCGATCACCAGGCCCGACAATTTGTTGTCGTAGCTGCGGTTGTTGAAGATGAAGCTGTCGTTGACCTCACGGGAAATGATGATCCCGTGCTTCTTCTTGGTCCCGTGAACGGTGTTGTCAGCGATGATCAGCCCGTGCGAACGGTCGTGCGGGTCAATGCCGTAGACGATGTTGTCTTTGTAGGTGTTGCCCTTGACCACGAAGTCGCGGGTTTCGTAGCAGTAGAAGCCGTACCACATGTCCGAGAACTCGGAGCCGACGATCCAGCCAGTCGGTTCAGGACGCTTGAGCACCTTGGCCATGTTCGGCGTGTACTGCGAAATACTCACGCCGTAGGACTTACTGTTGGCGTAGCCGAAACTGGCGATCTTGCTGTTGGCGATGTAGGTTTCGGTGCCGCCCCAGGACAGCAGGAACGGACGGAATTCCTTCGGCGACTTGAACGCCGCCGGGCCGTTGTTCTTCTCGCTCCACCCAGTGATTTTGGTGTCACGCACGAACAACTGGCCGTCGTTGACCAGGAACGAACCGGCTTCTTGCGACAAGCGCAGTTCCTGGGTTTTCTGGTCGATTTCGAGGATGCCTTTGCGCCCTACGACAATCGGCAACTTCGCCAGGAAGACGCCCGGCGAGGTTTCGCTGAAGTACTGCTTGGGCAGCTTCTTCGCCAGGTCTTGCAGGTTCATGTAACCGTCGTCGACGAAGATCGCCTGCGGGATGCCGTGCTGACGCACCACCCACTCGGCCATCTTGTTATCGCCGCCGATAAAGTCCTTCAACGCGTCTTCCTGCATCATCCGGCGCACGCTGACTTTGCCCGGCTGGGTGCGCACGACTTTCGCGGCAATCGCTTCGGCGGTGTAGCCGGAAGTGTCCGGCAATTTTGGCTTTTCCAAGTCCAGCGGCGCGGTCGGGGCGCTGCTGACGGTGTAGGTCTTGGCTTGCTGAAGTCCCTTGGCCACGGTGCTCGGTTGGCCTTTTGCAGCAGGCGCAACCGGCTCGGCGTTGGCAAAGGCGACCGAACTGGCCAGCAGCATCGCGCCGGCCAGCAACGTGATCGAGCCTCTCTTCGGATGGGTCATGTCGGGCACTCCTTTCGCGGCTCGCATCAGAAGCGCCAGATCACGTCGACAAACGCGCGGTGCATGTACGAATCGACTTCTTTGCCGTAGGCATCGCCGGGCTTGAACACACCGCCACGGAAACGCACGAGGGCCGAAGGCTCATCGATGGATTGGCTCAAGGCGGCTGGCAACAGGCCTTGTTTGAAGTACTTGGTGACGACCAGGTCCATTTCCTGACCCAGGTCCTTGTTGCCATCCTGCAGCGGCAGCGAGGTGCTGGAGAGGATCGCGCCAGTGACGTCGTCAGTGTCGTTCTCGACGGCGTTGATGCCGTTGCTGCCGACCGGCTTGCTGCCGTCGACACGCCAGAACTTGTGGTACACGAGGCTGGCGTCGTATTCGTCGTTGAGCATCCACGAACCGAACAGGGTCGCGGTTTGCATGTTGTTCATTTCGCCACGGAAGGCTTCGCCGAAACGGTGAACCCGCGAGCGAGTACCGGTGTAGTTCGAGCGGTTGCTTTCCAGGCCGTTCTGTTCGTAATCGGCGCTGGCGCGGGCATAGGCTGCACCGACTTGCCATTGCGGATCGAGGCGCAGACGCACGCCGACATCGGTGGCCCAGCCGTTAAGGTCTTCACCGGTCTTGGCTTCGGTCGGGCGGGTGCCGTCGGCATTCAGCGCGTTGACCGTGTCGGTATCACCGCTCATGCCGGTGATGCTGCCCCAGTAGTTGACGGTATTGGTGTTGCGCCAGTTGTAGGCGTCGCTGTCGGCGGTGAGGCCGAGCCAGCTGATGTCACCGTTCTGTTTCTTGTCCAGCGAGTCGCCGGCGACACCCGGTTCCGGGTAATCGAGCTTGCCGTCATCGTGAGTGTGATGACCGCGAATCCCCACCCAGTTGCCCGGTGTCCACTGATACGCTGCATCGGCGTAGGCGTGCAGGCGATCCTTGTCTCTCGGCGAAAGCTCTTTCAAATCGGTGCGGTATTCGCTGAAGCGTTCGGCGATACCGGCGTTGGCGCGCAACAGGGTGGTGTCGAAGGTCCAGTTCAGCGCTTCGATGTTGGAGTCGCGCCATTGCCCGTCGTCATTGCGCAGGCGTTGGCGACCGAGCTTGAGCATCTCGCCAGGGTATGGCGTGAGGCCGCTGTAGCCGACCCAGAATTCACGCATGGCCAGGTAGTTTTTCCTGGTCTTGCGGTCACCGTTGTCGGTGGTCTGCGCGCCGTCGTTATCGGACTGTTGCAGGGTGTCGGTTTCGATGATGTCGGTGGACGTCACCGCTTGACCCATCGCGTAGGCGCTCCACGCGCCGCTCTCGCCATAGACCCACGGACGCAGGTCGAGGCCGACGCCGTTGACGTCGCCGCCGTCGGCAGTGCCGAGGTCGCGGTCGTCTTCAGACTGGCCGGTAACTTTCACTTCCAGACCGTAGTTCTTGGCTTCGGTCAATGCTGCCAGGGTCGGGCACGACCACAGCAGGGCGAATGTCAGGCCAATGCCGGCCTGAACAAATGGATTCAGCTTCATAGTGTTTCCTCGCCGTCTTCTTCTTGCAGTGCATGCAGATCCAGCTTGTTCTGGCTCGAGGCGCCACGAACGGCCTGTTCTTGTTTCAACAGGCGTTGGGCCTCGGCGAGCTGGGCAGGCGGCAGTTGGGCTTCTAATGTTTGCGCAAGCTCGGTGGCTTGCGGGGTGTCCTGAGCCTTGGCCAACTGGCTGAAGACATACGCGTTAAGCGGGTTGGGCTTGGTGCCCTTGCCTTGGGAAAACAGCTGGGCGATGGCGAAGTCGGCGCTGTTCTGGCCGTTGCGCGCAGCGGTCAGCAGGTGATCCAGAGCTTTCTGCGAATAGACCTGGCCAAGGTAACCACGACGGTAGATCTGGCCGAGGTAGTAATCGGCAGCCACTTCGCGGCCCACAGCTTTCTGGAAATGCGCTTCGGCGGCTTTGGCGTCAGCCGGCACCCATTTGCCTTCGTAGTAAAGCTTGCCGAGCAACAGTTCGGCGCGCGGTTGATCCGCGGCGCGGCCGTTGTCGAGGTACTTCATCATCATGTCGACGTCGCCCAGTTCGGGGAAGTCGTAGAGCAATTGCGCGAGGCTGACCCAGGACGCCGGGTAGCCCGGGGCGATGTCTTCGAGCAGCGCCTGCGCGGTTTTCTCGTCGGTTTTGCCGAGGCTGGCATCACCGAGCACACGGGCGACGCTGTCGACACGTTGAGCGGAAACAGTGCCGCGCGAATGTGCCGCTTGCATCTGTTTGATCAGCTCGGCGGTTTGCTCAGGCTTGGCTTGTTTCTGATAAACCGTGGCCAGCTCGACGTAGCAGATGTCGGTGGTGTTGAGCGCGGCTTTGCAGATGGTTTCGACTTCGTCCAGGTGCTGGTCGTAAGTGCCTTGCGTGCGGTACAGCAGCACTTGGGCCAGGCCCGCTTCCGGTTTGCCTTCGGCGCGCCAGTTGCTGATTTGCTGCTGTGCATTGATGTTCGGGAAGCTGTGCGGGTATTGCAGGTACAGCATGGCCAGCGGGATCAGCGTGTTGCCTTCGCCATTGGCCGAGGCTTTTTTCAACAGGGTTTCGGCTTCGTGCTGTTCGGCTTCGGTCGAACCCGGCTTGGCGACCAGCAGGCGACCGAGACGGGCTTGAGCGCGCGGCGAAACGTCAGCCGCGGCGCGGTAAGTCGCCTCGGCCTGTTTCATCTGCGCCGGGTCACGGCTGTCGACCTGGATATCGGCGAGGCCGACCTGGGCTTCGCTGTAACCGAGGTCTGCCAGTTGCTGATAATTCTGCTGCGCCAGCGCGGTGTCGCCGCGCTTCAAGGCTTCGTTGGCCAGGCGTTGGTCGGGCAGGCCGACGCAACCGCTGAGGCTGACCGCAAGGGCCAGTGCGCAAAACGCATAACCCTTGGGCGAGCGAGCATGCTCGCGCTGCTGGCGGCTCGGTGCATCAGACAGACCGCGCTGATCCCATCGCGAGCAAGCTCGCTCCCACAGGGACTGCGGTGTACTGAGGATATTTGGAGTCGTCACGGGCATGTCCTCTGCTTAAATACCGGCGGCCATGGCTTTGTCGATCAGCCAGTTCAGGCTCGGGCCACGATCGCTGTTCACTTCTACCGGGCGACCGGCGAGGGTGCTGTCGAGCGGCTCGTCAGGCTTGATCAGGACACGGATATCGGAGGACAGGTCAGCGCTTTTCAGGCTGGTGCTGCTGACGATCTTGCCGGTGCGAGTCTTATCTTCGCCGGCGATTTCGAACGTCACTGGAGCGCCCGGACGCACGTCGGCGAACTGGCGATAGGAGAAGCGCGCTTCGATGTTGGCTTCGCTGTTGCGCGGCACCAGGTTGAAGATCACATCACCCTTGCTGGCGTACTGACCGTTGCCGACCAGTTGCTGCGCCACGGTGCAATCGCACGGCGAGGTCAGGGTGCCGGTCATTTGCTTGCCGAACAGTTCTTCAACCTTGGCCGGTTGCAACTGGTCTTCGTCCAGATGGCCCTTGAGCACATCCAGCATGCTGGTGCTGAAGGTCGCCAGTGGCGCGCCTTTGGCGGCAACGCCGTCGTCTTTAACCAGGCTCTGCACGGTGCCGTCACGCGGCATGGTGATGTTCATGCCTTGCACGCTGACCAGACCGGCCTGCGCATGGCTGACGAAGTACATGCCGTACACCGACTTGAAGATGAAACCGAACGCCGCGAGGCCGACGAGGAAAATCGCGAAGCTGAACGTCACTGCCCGCAGACGCCCGAACGGCGTCATGCCGTGGCCGCCATCCTTGACCTTGCGCGCCTTGGTGAAGTTGTCGCGCTGCAGGGTCGCCAGCACTTCGCCCATGCTGACGATGTCGCCGGCCAGGTGCGAGGTGATCAGGTGACGCAGGGTCGAGATGTCTTGCGGTTCGAGGTTCTGGAACTGGCAACCGGCGCGGCCGGTCTGGCGATCGTAGGAACGGATCTGCAACTCGACGTCCATCGCCAGGCCAAGGTTATCGATCACGAACTGCAGGCGAGCCTTGTGCACTTCACCGATGGTCAGGGCTTTCTGGGTGCCGGCGTTAAAGCACAGGCCACCGGCGGAAAGGTCTTCGACCCGTGCTTCGACCGGCGCGCCGGTGGTTCCGAAAAAGCGCAGCTTGGCCGGGATTTTCACGCGGGCGTGTTGGCGCTGGGCTTCGGATTCGTGCACTACGTTGGTGTTCAGGGCGGTATTCATATGGGCGATTTCCTGGTTAATTCAATAAGGGGGCGGTCAGACCATCATCAGCAGCACGGCGACAAAAATGCTGCCGGCGGAGAAGGTCATGGTCCGAGACGACCAGGTGTTGAACCAACGTTGAAAGCTGGCGAGATCACGGGTCAGTTTGGTGTCCTGGCGAGTCCAGGACTGTTGATCGAGGCGGAAGAACACGTAGATTTTCACCAGCGCGCCGACGATCTGGTTGTAATACAGAATGATCGGGTAAGCCGGGCCGATCCGGTGGCCGGAGCACGACAGCAGCAAGGTCAGAATCAGGCGGGTGAGGCCGATCCACAGCAGGTACGCGAGGATGAACGCGCCGCCGTACTTGACGCTGGCGATGATCGCGACGGTCAGGCCGAGCAAGGACGTCCACATCGACACCCGTTGGTCAAACAGCACCACCGAGGTGAACAGACCGAGGCGTTTCATCCCCAGGCCGAGTGCGCGGGAGTTCTGGCGCAGGTTGTTGCCGTACCAGCGGAACATCAGTTTGCGGCTGGCCTTGATGAAGCTCTTTTCCGGCGGGTGTTCCACGGTGTGGATTGCCGCGTCGGGCACGTAGAACGTGTCGTAACCCAGACGCATCAGGCTGAACCAGCTCGACTTGTCGTCACCGGTCAGGAACTTGAAGCGGCCGAGGCGCCAGTGTTGCAGCGAGTCGCTTTCGACGTCGGCGATGAAGTCCGGGTCGGTGACCACGGTGGCGCGGAATACCGACATCCGCCCGGTCATGGTCAGCACGCGCTTGGACAGGGCCATCGAGCACATGTTGATGTGACGCTGAGCGAAGCGCAGTTTGTGCCACTCGGCCATGACGTAGCCGCCGCGCACTTCGCAGAACTCGTTGGTGGTCAGGCCGCCGACGTTGCCGAACAACTGGAACCACGGCACGGTCTTGAGCACGACGCCTGGGGCCAGCACCGTATCGCCATCGATCACCGCAACCACTGCGCGGTCGTCCGGCAGGTGGCGGGAGATGGCGCGGAAACCGTAGGCCAGGCCGTCACGCTTGCCGGTGCCGGGGATACGCACGAAGTCGAGTTTGACGCGATCCGGCGGGTTCATCCGGGCCCAGAGGCTTTTCACCAGCAGCTCATCGGACATTTCGACGATGGAGCAAACCATGGTGGCCGGCAGGCCGCAGTCGATCGCTTCGCGGATCACCGAGCTGTACACCTGGGCGGTGGTCAGCGCGTCGATACGAAAACTGGTAACCATCAGGTACACGTGCGACGGGTCTGCCGCTTTGCCCAGCTTGCGCACTTTGCGCCGCAGGTGCGGGTAGACCACGTACAAAAACAGCATGCCGCGCAGAAAGTGCGTGGCACCCATCGAGTAACGCCAGATCCCGATGAAACCGATCAGGAAAATAAAGTCCTTCGACTCGGAGTCGAACGTGGACGAAGGCAACGCCATGGCGATGCCCATTAATAAACTTAGGTAAAACAGCCAACCGGCGGCCTGAAGTAGGCCGTGCTTTAGCCTGTGCATAATCTGCATCCGTCTCGATCTCGGGCGAGCCTGTTGGGTGGCCCGATGGGGTTAAGGCAGGCGAAAGTCCGGCCGGGGGTTGAATCCCCCGGCCGGAAAATTGACTTACCAGCAGATGCCTTCGGTACGACCGGTGACGCTGGTGGCTTGGGACATGAAGCCGACCAGGTCGATCACTTGCTTGCCGTGTGGAGCCTGTTGCGCCAGGGCACGGAATTTCTCGTCACGGTTGCCGAGGATGATCACGTCGGAGTTGTTGATCACTTCGTCGAAGTCGGAGTTGAGCAGCGACGAAACGTGCGGGATCTTCGACTCGATGTAGTCGCGGTTCGCGCCGTGGACACGGGCGTACTCGACGTTGCTGTCGTAGATGCTCAGGTCGTAACCCTTGCCGATCAGCATTTCTGCCAGATCAACCAGCGGGCTTTCGCGCAGGTCATCGGTGCCGGCCTTGAAGCTCAAGCCGAGCAGGGCGACTTTGCGTTTGTCGTGGCTGGAAACGATGTCGAAGGCGTTCTGCACTTGCGACACGTTGCTGCGCATCAGCGAGTTCAGCAGCGGTGCATCGACGTCCAGCGAACCGGCGCGGAAGGTCAGCGCACGCACGTCTTTGGGCAGGCAAGAACCGCCGAACGCGAAGCCTGGGCGCATGTAGTACTGCGACAGGTTCAGCGTCTTGTCCTGGCAAACCACTTCCATCACTTCGCGACCATCAACGCCGACCGCTTTGGCGATGTTGCCGATCTCGTTGGCGAAGGTCACTTTGGTGGCGTGCCAGACGTTGCAGGTGTACTTGATCATCTCGGCGACCGCGATGTCCTTGCGGATGATCGGTGCGTCGAGTTCTTCGTACAGCGCTTGCAGGACATCGCCGGAAGCCTTGTCGAATTCGCCGATGACGGTCATTGGCGGCAGGTCGTAGTCGGCGATCGCGGTGCTTTCACGCAGGAACTCAGGGTTCACTGCAACGCCGAAGTCGACGCCAGCCTTTTTGCCGGAGCAGTCTTCGAGGATCGGGATGACAACGTTTGCGACAGTGCCCGGAAGCACGGTGCTGCGAACCACGATGGTGTGGCGGGTTGTCTTGTCACGCAGAACAAAACCGATCTCGCGGCACACAGCCTCGATGTAGTTCAGTTCCAGATCGCCGTTCTTCTTGCTCGGCGTACCGACGCAAATCATCGACAGGTCGGTGTCGCGAATCGCCTCGGCGAAGTTGGTCGTGCCGCGCAGTTTGCCGGTCTCGATACCCTTCTGCAGAAGCTCGCCCAGACCCGGTTCAACGATCGGCGATTTGCCGGCGTTGATCATATCGATCTTGTCTTTGGCGACATCTACGCCAACGACGTCATGGCCACGTGCAGACAGGCAACCGGCACATACTGCACCGACGTAACCCAAACCAAATATGCTGATGCGCATCGCATTTACCTCTGTAATTATCAAGCCATTAGATGGCCGGAGTTAATGGTGTTCAGCGGTCGTAGTGCACTCGAAAGTGCGTGCTTACAGGCACTGCAATGCAGCGCGCAGGCGGACTAAGTTCGAGTGACTAAATAAGTGCACTCAAGATGTGCGCAACTAGGCCTTATTATTATGGTGTGCCCTGTTATGCATCCGGCCCCGTGTGGTGGGGTCGTTGGCGCAAGGATCTTGCGCGCTCAATACCAGGCGATATGCCTGTAAATCAAGCGGTTGGGTGCTCGGTGGAGCACGTTTATAGGGGCGCTGCCTTGGCCGTGTAGGGGACACTAATGGTGCGTATCTCCTGTCCTTTAGGTGTTGCCCAAATAAGAGCCCGTTAGGTGGAAGTTAATATGACAACTTCGCTACATGGGTCTCGTCTCTGCGTAAGTTATCTCCTACAGCATCAAGGAAATTCGTTACCGGTGGTATGAACGACGCATTTGGACATAGTTCCGATCCGCCCATCGCCAATTCGGAAATTTCTTGAAATATTGGCAAAGATGGCACTGCTCTCATATTGATAGCACTTAGCATTTGGGCCTTTATATAAAGGGACATAATCCAAGTGGATGGTTAAGTGCCACTACCGAGAAAAATTTTCGGTGCCACTACGGAGAAAATTGGTAATTGTCGAGTGAAACAAAAGTTAGTAAATGCGCTGTTGAATTTTTGGCGCCAAGAGTTTGGCGAAAGAGGCGGGGATTGTTCGACGATCAAACAGCGGCGCACGACCGCAGGTCGTGCGCCGAATCAGGGCATTACTCGGGCGCGTGATCGCGCAGGAATACCAGATTGTCAGGTTTCGATTGTTCGGCGCTGTAGCGATAACCCTGCACATCAAATTGCTTGAGTTGGGCCGGGTCGTTGATACGTTCTTCAATGACAAAACGGCTCATCATCCCGCGCGCCTTTTTGGCGTAGAAGCTGATGATCTTGTATTGGCCGTTCTTCAAGTCCTTGAAGTCGGTGTTGATGATCCGCGCGTTCAACGCCGGGCGTTTGACCGCCGAGAAGTATTCGTTGGACGCCAGGTTCAACAGCACGTCATCGCCCTGATCGGCCAATGCTTCGTTGAGCCATTCGCTGATGCGCGTGCCCCAGAAGGCATACAAGTCCTTGCCGCGCGCATTCGCCAGTTTGGTGCCCATTTCCAGGCGATACGGTTGCATCAGGTCGAGTGGGCGCAGCAGGCCGTAGAGGCCGGACAACATGCGCAGGTGTTGCTGGGTGTAATCGAAATCGGCTTCGCTGAAGGTTTGCGCATTCAGGCCGGTGTACACGTCGCCCTTGAACGCCAGCAGCGCCTGCTTGGCGTTTTCCGGGGTGAAGTCGGGCGTCCAGCTGCCGAAGCGCGCGGCGTTGAGCCCGCCGATCTTGTCGGAGACGTGCATCAATTCGCTGATCTGCGCCGGCGTCAGGTCGCGCAGCTGCATGATCAGCTCCTGCGAATGGTCGAGGTATTGCGGCTGGGTAAAACGCTGGGTCGCCGGCGGTGTTTCGTAATCGAGGGTCTTGGCGGGGGAAATCACCATCAGCATGAAGTCGTCTCCTTTAATCGTGGGGGCGATTCTAGGGGGTTGGGCGGGCTGACTCCAGCTATCAAGTCCATAGGTGATCGGTGGTTTGCGCAAAACCTGTGGG
Organism: Pseudomonas prosekii; assembly: GCF_900105155.1. Lineage (NCBI taxonomy): Bacteria > Pseudomonadati > Pseudomonadota > Gammaproteobacteria > Pseudomonadales > Pseudomonadaceae > Pseudomonas > Pseudomonas prosekii. The sequence continues at coordinate 1,648,383 of NZ_LT629762.1, read as the reverse complement.
AGCAAGGCTTGCCCGCGATGACGGCGGGTCAGTTGCCAATGATGTCGACTGAAACAACGCCATCGCGGGCAAGCCTTGCTCCCACGGACCTCGGCATTGCCACGGGATCAGCTATAGTGCCGCGCGGGTTTTGTTATGGAGACATCCCTTTGCGTATCGCTTTTCTACTATTCGCCTGGCTGTTGAGCTTCGGTGCCATGGCGGCGCCCGGTGACGCCGCCACGCTGGACCGCAGCACCTGGCCAGAGCCGCTCAACAGCCCGACGCTGTTCGACGTCGCCTCGCGCGCGGAAATTCTCATGTTCGCCAAAGTGCTGCTGGGCACCGAGTCCCTCGACGAGGTGACTCTGGCCCAACGTCTGGGCCTGCGCACGATCAATGTCGATTCTATTAACCAGCTGCGCGATCGCCTGTGGCAGCGTTTGCTGAGCAACTACAACTTCGCCCAGCAGAGCTGCGATCAGGATGCGTCGTTCTGTTTTCTCGTCGAAGACCTGGCGACCTTGCGCGAGCAAGCGGCGAAATTCGTCATCAGCGAAGACAGCTTCTATATCAAGTGGTCGGAACCGAGCCGGTTATTCCACTTGCAGTATCTGGACGAACTGTTGCGCAAGGCTGCGCTGTTCCCGCAGACCAGCAGCGAAGTCGATCGTTTTGGCGACTATGAGCGCAACGGCGATGCGATGAATGACCGGCTGTTCCTGCTGACCTTCGACACCGCGGCGAACGCGATCCCGGACAACACCGGGTGGCTGACCGAATACCTGCGCAAGTCGAATCTGAACGGGACGTTCTTTGTCCTCGGCAAAGACATTCAGGCGCGTCTGGGCGAACGCTCGGTCGCCAGTTTGCAGGCGACGTATTCGCAGCAATGCATCGGCGTGCAGGGCTGGGAGTTTCGTTCGCACAGTTACTGGCAGGATTGGCAGGACTCGGTGCGCCGCAGCGCCGATCTGGTCAAATCGAAGTTGCCGGAGAATTACGTGCCGCTGTTTCGTCCGCCGGATGGCCAGCGGCGTGCCGACGCGCAGGGTTTCTTCGAGGCACAGGGTCTGCAAGTGGCGCTGTGGGACATCGACGCCCAGGACGGCGCCGGCAAGCTCAAGGGCAGCCAGAGCGGGCAGCGCGTGCTGACGCTAATGCTGTTATGGCGCCACGGCGTGATCAATTTCAATGTGAAGCAGGACGCGGTGAAAACGGCGATGCCGTGGATTTTCACGCAAACCGCGCAAAGCGGGATCGGTTGGGAAGACTGTCAGAACGCGTTTCGCTGAAATCGTCAAAGGCACGCAAACATTGGGGCAGAGGGCAGGGTGGGGCGAATTTGCAAGATATTTCGGTGCAGGCGGACTTCCGACTTTAACGGCACATTGCCTGCACGCCAAGGGCTATTCGTCACTCTGAAAAATAAACTTCAAAAAAACGTCAAAGTGCTTTTTTCTGTCATGGGTTTTGGAGTATTACGAAGACAGACCGCCGAAACCTGCAACACAGGTGGCGTCTTCCAAGACCCAATTTGTGTGCAGTTCAACCGTCGCTTCCCACGAGCATCGCGGCTGAATTCGGTAGTCACTTCGAGGCGCAGCACTGTCAAGGTATTGCGTCGCCTGGCTCCCACAAAGGTGACCGAGTATGGATGATCACGGACGTAGTTCTTCCTCCAACCAGCCAATCCTTTATGTACTCGATACCAACGTATTGATCCACGATCCAAACGCCCTGCTTAACTTCGAAGAACACCACGTCGCGATCCCGATGACCGTGCTTGAGGAGCTGGACAAGCTCAAGAGCGGGCATCACAGCGTTGCGGCCGAATGCCGTCAGGCAATCCGCCTGATCGACAAGACCCTGGGCGATGCCAGCCCCGAGGATGTCGAACTCGGCGTACCAATCCAGCGCGGCAAGAGTGGCTCCAAGGGTTTGCTGTCAATTCTGATGAGCAAGCGCGCCGAGCCGAACATCATTCTTCCCGAACACCTGAACGACAACATCATCATCAATCAGCTGATTGACCTGCACGCGCGGGAGCCCAGTCTGCCGGTGGTGCTGGTCACCAAAGACATCAACATGCGCCTCAAGGCCCGCGCCTGCGGGATTGCGGCCGAGGATTACAGCACCGACCAACTGGTCGACGACGTGTCGATGCTGCCCAACGGTTATCACAACATGACCGGCTCCTTCTGGGACCGTGTGAGCAAGGTCGAAACCCGTCAGGACCACGGCCGCACGTGGCATCAGGTGCAGTTGACCGATAACCTGCCGGCGGTGCACATCAACGAGTTCATCATCGACGAACAGGGTTTTGTCGGCTGGATCAAGGAGATTGAAGAAGACCGTCTGCTGATTCTCGACCTGCATCAGGAACCGCTGCTGCACCAGGAAGCCTGGGGCCTGAAACCGCGTGACATCTACCAGAGCCTGGCGCTGTACGCCTTGCTCGATCCGGACATTCACCTGGTCAACCTGTCCGGCGCCGCCGGTTCCGGCAAAACCATTCTGGCCTTGGCGGCGGCGATCGAGCAGACCATGGTCAGCAAGCGTTATCGGCGCATCATCGCGACCCGTAGCGTGCAGGGCCTGGACCAGGAAATCGGCTTCCTGCCCGGCACCGAAGCGGAAAAAATGGAGCCGTGGCTGGGCGCCATCACCGACAACCTCGAAGCCTTGCACATGGATGACGAAAACACCCATGGCAGCGTCGATTACATCCTCAGCAAAGTGCCGTTGCAGTTCAAATCCCTCAACTACATCCGCGGCCGCAGCTTCCAGCAGAGCCTGATCCTGATCGACGAATGCCAGAACCTCACGCCGCACCAGATGAAAACCATCATCACCCGTGCCGGCGCCGGTTCGAAAGTGGTGTGCCTGGGCAACCTGGCGCAGATCGACACTCCTTACCTGTCCGCGACCAGCTCCGGGCTGACGTACCTGACTGAACGCTTCAAGGATTTCCCCAACGGTGTGCACATCACCCTGCAAGGGGTGCCTCGCTCGATCCTGGCCGAATACGCCGAATCGCATTTGTAACCGCTTTACCAAACCGGGCGGCCCAACAGCCGCCCGGTTTTTTTATGCCCAACCCAAATCTGTAGGAGCAAGGCTTGCCCGCGATGGCGTCGTGTCAGTCAGCATCACCATTGACTGATCTACCGCCATCGCGGGCAAGCCTCGCTCCCACAGGGGGATGTGGTGATCCGACAATCAAGCGTGCGGAAATTTGACCCGCAGGTTTACAATCGACGCTCCTGATCAGGAGTAACCCTGTGCTGACTCATCTCGATTCCCAAGGTCGCGCCAACATGGTCGACGTCACTGAAAAAGCCGTGACGTTCCGTGAAGCGACCGCCCAGGCGCTGGTGCGCATGCAGCCTGAAACCCTGCAAATGATCGTCAGCGGCGGTCACCCCAAGGGTGATGTGTTTGCCGTGGCGCGGATTGCCGGCATCCAGGCCGCGAAGAAAACCAGCGATCTGATTCCCCTGTGCCATCCGCTGATGCTCACCGGCGTCAAAGTCGAGCTCAGTGCCGAGGGCGCTGACAGCGTGCGCATCGTCGCGCGTTGCAAGTTGTCCGGGCAGACCGGCGTCGAGATGGAAGCGCTGACGGCCGCCAGCGTCGCGGCGCTGACGATCTACGACATGTGCAAGGCTGTCGACCGTGGCATGACCATCGAAAGCGTGCGCCTGCTGGAGAAACTCGGCGGCAAGAGCGGGCACTTTCAGGCGGATCCGTCATGAACGTCACCGTGAAATTTTTCGCCCGTTACCGTGAAGTGCTGGGGGGCGATTCTCTGAAGGTTGAGGGCGACTTCGCCACGGTCGAAGACGTCCGGGCATTGCTGGCCCAACGTGAAGGCGCCGAGGTATTGAGCGAGCAGAACCTGATGTGCGCGCGCAACGAAGACCTCTGCCAGCTCGATGAGCCGCTGGTCGATGGCGATGAAGTGGCGTTCTTTCCAACCGTGACCGGGGGCTGACCATGGCGATTCGGGTGCAGCCTGCGGCGTTCGACCCGGGCGCTGAAGTCAACGCGATGCATGCGGCCAATGTCGGTGTCGGCGCGGTGGTGAGTTTTGTCGGTTACGTGCGCGACTTCAATGACGGGCTCGACGTCGCCGGAATGTTTCTCGAGCACTATCCGGGCATGACCGAAAAGGCTTTGGGCAAGATTGCGCTGGAAGCCGAGCAACGCTGGCCGCTGCTCAAACTGGAAGTGCTGCACCGCATCGGCGCGCTGGAACCGGGCGAGCCGATCGTCTTCGTCGGCGCCGCCAGCGCCCATCGCCAGGCTGCGTTCGATGCCTGCGCGTTTGTCATGGACTACCTGAAAACCCGCGCGCCGTTCTGGAAGAAAGAACTCACCAGCGACGGCCCGCGCTGGGTCGAAGGGCGCGCCAGCGACCACGCGGCGGCGGATCGCTGGAAGAAATAACTCAGCAGCATGATCGTTCCCACACTGGATCTCCATGCGACACAGATCTCCTGTGGGAGCGAGCTTGCTCGCGATGAGGCCCTGCGCATCACCTAATCCCCAATGTTTCACCGCCCGACCACCGGCCCCCCACCATCCCGCTTGCCCAATTGACCATTTATACGTAAAAGTCCAGTATGGATTTCCAAGTACAAAAAGGTCATTGCACCACGTTCCAGCTCTTCTTCTGTCTTGCCAAACCAACAACAACCCGCGAGAGAACAAACATGAAGAAATTCCCCCTCATCACCGGTCTGGCCCTGAGCCTGTTGGCGTGCAGCGCTGCGTTTGCCGCCGACAAGACCCTGCGCATCGGCATCGAAGCGGCTTACCCGCCATTCGCCTCGAAAACTGACAAAGGTGAAATCGTCGGTTTCGACTACGACATCGGCAATGCCCTGTGCGCGCAGATGAAGGCCAAATGCGTGTGGGTCGAAGGCGAGTTCGACGGTCTGATCCCTTCGCTGAAAGTGAAGAAAATCGACATGGCGTTGTCGTCGATGACCATCAACGAAGACCGCAAGAAGTCGGTGGATTTTACCCACAAGTATTACTTCACTTCATCGCGGCTGGTGATGAAGGACGGCGCTGTGGTCGACGATCAATACGCGAGCCTCAAAGGCAAGAATGTCGGCGTGCAACGCGCGACCACTACCGACCGTTTTGCCACCGAGGTGTTTGAGCCGAAGGGCGTCAACGTCAAGCGCTACAGCAACAACGAAGAGATTTACATGGACTTGGCGGCCGGTCGTCTTGACGCGATTTTTGCCGACACCATTCCGCTGAATGACTTCCTGTCGATGCCGCGCGGCAAGGGTTACGCGTTTGTCGGGCCGGAACTCAAGGACCCGAAATACGTCGGCGAGGGCGCCGGGATCGCCGTGCGCAAAGGCAATAGCGAGTTGGTCAGCGAGCTGAACACTGCGATTGATGGCATTCGCGCGAATGGCGAATATCAGAAGATTTCCGACAAGTATTTCAAGACCGACATCTACGGCGATTGATAGACCGCCTTCGCGGGCAAGCCTCGCTCCTACAGATGGAATGCGTATTCCTGTAGGAGCGAGGCTTGCCCGCGAAGAGGCCCGATAAAACAACCCACCTCTGAAGGGCTACCCCTTCAACTCCTTCAAATGCTTGTAAACCGTCGCCCGGCCCATGTTCAGCACGTTGGCCACATAGTTGGAGGCGCTTTTGCCCTTGAACGCGCCTTCTGCATGCAGCGCCAATACCAGCTCGCGTTTGTGGTCGCGGGTCAGCACGCTCAGGCTCAACTGACGCTCGCGCAGCCAGGCATGCAGGAAGGTGTTGATGCGCTCCTGCCAGTCATCGCGAAACAGTGAATCGGGTTGCGGGATCAACTTGCTCGGCGACAGGAACAAGTCCAGCGCAGCCTTGGCGTTCTCAAACAGCGAAATATTCAGATTGATGCACAGCACCGCCAGCGGATGACCGTCGCTGTCGCGCAAGACGCTGCTGAGGCTGCGAATCTTCTGACCGTCCCAATTGAGCTTTTCGTACGGCCCGATGTTTCGTTCGCTGACTTCCTCGCTAAGCATGTCTTCCAGCGACGAGTCATCGCCGATCTCGCGTTTCGACAGGTTGTTGGCGATGTAATCGACTTTCTGCGTGCGCAAATCGTGCAGCACCACCTCGGCGTGAGGGAAGAACAGCGTGGCGATGGCGTCGGCAATCGCCCGATAGTTGTCGAGAGACGAAGCAGCCAGGGCCGAGTCTGTTTCAGGTGCATTCATACAGGTCACTCCAGGCATCGTCAGCGCCCCATCGAGCAGGGCGCTGGAAGTTTGCCGCAATCGTCTGTGGACGTCACTCAAGTCTGACGCAGCAGGCGCTTCAACCCAGCCGGGCGGGGGAGAGCATCGCCGCGTCGAGGCCGAAGCGGCTGAGTTGTTCCGGCAGCGCTTCACCGCGAACCAGCGCGGCGCTGGCCAGCCCCATCGCTGGCGACGTCTGAATGCCATAACCGCCCTGCGCCGCGACCCAGAACAACCCCGGCACCTGACTATCGAAACCCGCGAGCAGATCACCGTCGCGGACAAAACTGCGCAGCCCGGCCCAGGTCCGTGTCGGTCGGCGGATGGTCAGCGTGGTGGCTTCCTCGATCTGGTAGATGCCCATGGCGATGTCGAGTTCTTCGGGCTGCACGTCGTGCGGTTCGACCGGGTCGGCGTTGGCCGGCGAGCCGAGGAACACCCCGGCGTCGGGCTTCATATAGAAGGATTCGTCGAGCGCCACCAGCATCGGCCAGTGATGAATGTTCACCCCTTCCGGACCGGCGAAGATGAACGCCGCACGGCGTGTCGGTTGCAGCCCCAGCGCCTGCGCGCCGGCCATCTGGCCAATCTTGTCAGCCCAGGCGCCAGCGGCATTGATGATCACTGGCGCGCTGAAACGCTGTTCGCCGGTTTCCACCTGCCACTGGCCGTCCGCGTCGCGGGTCAGGCTCAGCACTTCGCTGTTGGTGTGAATCTCGCCGCCATTGCGTTTGATTCCGCGCAAATAACCTTGATGCAACGCGTCGGTGTCGATGTCGCTGGCAGTCGGGTCGTACAGCGCGCCGTGGACTTTTTCCCTGCGCAGAATCGGCAGGCGGGCGCAGGCTTCATCGGCGGTGAGCAACTGCATTTGCGCCACGGTGGCTTTGGCGCTGAGGTATTGATTGGTCAGCTCGGCCGGGTCGCCGGTGAAATCCACGGTCATTTCGCCGCGTGGCGTCAGCAACGGGTGATCGCAGAAACCACTCGGCGGTGCATCGAAGAAGTCGCGGCTGGCCTGGGTCAGCGCACGCACTTGCGGCGTGCCGTAAGCGGCGGTGTACAGCGCCGCCGAACGTCCGGTCGAGTGATAAGCCGGATGGCTCTCGCGCTCCAGCACGATCACGCGCGCGTGCTGCGACAGCCAGTAGCCAGTGGAAGCGCCGCCAATCCCGCCGCCGATGATGATGAAATCTGCCTGGCTCATGAACGTCTCCTGTGGTGCGCAAATGCTGAAATTTTCAAGATCCCTGTAGGAGCGAGGCTTGCCCGCGAAGACGTCAGCACATCCAACATCAACGTCACTGGAACGCCGCCTTCGCGGGCAAGCCTCGCTCCTGCAAGGGATCGGGGAGTTAGTGCTGGAGTTGATAAATCGCATTCGCCAGCGCTATATCTTCCAGGCCCAGGCCAATTGAGCGGAAGAACACATGGCGATCATATTCAGGGCGTTGCACCTTGCCGCTCAACAGCTCGGGCAAGTCTCCGATAATCAGATCCGAATGCCAGCCATGCTGCTCACCCGCGATCAACATTTCCCCGGCGGCGCCCGGCGTGGTCTGACGATAGTCGCAGAACACCTGCATGTCATTCAGGCGCTGCGGCGGCACCTCGTGAGCGCGCGGCGCGTTGGTGCTGATCGACGTGATCAGCGCCGGTTTGTGCACATTGGCCGGATCAATCACCGGCCCGGCGGACGAGGTGCAGAGCATGACCACGTCAGCGTCGTCGATTGCCGCCTCACGGCTGTCGACCAGCTTCAGCCGTGGATCAAGCTGCTGCAAATGCGCCCGCGCCTCGGCATCCAGCGAGTGCAAACCGGGTGAGTACAGGTTGATGCTCTGCCAGTCGCGCAGCGTTTTCACGTAATGCAGATGCGCTTGCGCGACTTTGCCGCTGCCGATGATCGCCAGTCGCCGCGCGTTCAGCGGCGCCAGAGCATCGACCGCCACAGCGGTGGTCGCCGCCGTGCGCGCCGTGGTCAATTCGCCGGCATCGCAGAGCAACAGCGGCTGGCCGGTGTGCATCGACATCAACAGCGTCCACGCGGTCACCAACGGGCCTTGATCGCGGACGATGTAGGGCGAGGTCTTGATCCCGTAAACGCCATCCTCGGCGAGCACACCCTGAAAATTGATGAAGTCGCCGGCGCCCTTGGGAAATTCCACCAATTGCTGCGGCGGCTGCACGGCTTGCCCGGCAGCGAGGTCGCGGAACAGTTTGCGCAGGATCTGCGGCACGTCGACCTGTGCCAGCAGTTCGCGGGCCTGAGGCTGATTAATCACTTGAGGAGTAGAAGACATGATCGGCTCCGAGCGCGGTGGAAAAACTTGCAGATAAACTAATTTGTCCATTATGGACATTTAGTTGTATCCGACAAGCACCGCTTGGAAGCCGGGCGAAAAAAAAGCGCAGTCCGTTGCCGGCTGCGCCTTTTTCCATGCGTCCCGGGTTACGGGCGCTTTCGCTCAACCGCGCGCAATAGATGCGTCGGCGGCGTTTCACAGCTGATCTTGCGACCCAGCAGCGCTTCGATGGACGGCAACTGGTAGGAATCGTCTTCGCCGGCGAAGCTGATCGACACGCCATCGGCGCCTGCGCGGCCAGTACGGCCGATGCGGTGCACGTAATCGTCCGGCACTTCCGGCAGGGTGAAGTTGATCACGTGGCTGATGCCGTCGATGTGAATGCCGCGACCGGCAACATCGGTGGCCACCAACACGCGAATCTTGCCTTCGCGGAACCCTTCGAGCGTCTTGATGCGCTTGTGCTGCGGCACGTCGCCCGACAGTTGCGCGGCGTTGACGCCGTCGCGCACCAGGCGTTCTTCGATGCGCCGCACCTCATCCTTGCGGTTGGCGAAGACCATCACCCGCTCCCAACCGTTATCGGTCACGAGGTTGTAGAGCAATTTGTATTTGTCGGCACCGGCCACCGCGTAGATGTGTTGCTCGACATTTTCGCTGGCGACGTTCTGCGATTCGATCTCGACGATCGACGGCTCGGTGGTCCATTGCTTGGCGAGGTTCATCACGTCTTCGGTGAAGGTCGCGGAGAACAGCAGCGTCTGGCGCTCGTTCTTCGGCGGCGTCTGACGAATGATCTGCCGCACTTGCGGGATGAAACCCATGTCGAGCATGCGGTCCGCTTCGTCGAGGACCATGACTTCGACCATGTCCAGGTGCACGTCGCCGCGCTGGTTGAAGTCGAGCAAACGGCCCGGCGTGGCGACGAGGATGTCGCAGTGGCGCGCTTCGAGGTGCTTGAGCTGCTTGTCGAAATCCATGCCGCCGACAAACGTCATGACGTTGAGGCCGGTGTACTTGGTCAGGTCGGCGGCGTCCTTGGCGATCTGCACCACCAGTTCGCGGGTTGGCGCGATGATCAGCGCCCGCGGTTCACCCATGTAGCGTTCCTTGGGCGGCGGGGTTTCCAGCAACTGGGTGATGATCGAGATCAGGAACGCGGCGGTTTTGCCGGTGCCGGTCTGGGCGCGACCGATGGCGTCTTTGCCGGCCAGGGTGAAACCGAGAACTTGCGCCTGGATCGGCGTGCAATACGGGAAACCCAGGTCCTGGATGGCGTGCATCAGTTCCGGGGCGAGTTTGAAATCGTGGAAACGGGTTTTGCCTTCCATCGGCTCGACGGCGAAATCTTCGAGCTTCCAGGGAATGACCGGCGCTTTCGGCTTCGGTTCGCGACGCGGTTTGGCAGGTTTTGGCGCTTCGCTGAGCGGCAGTTCCGCAGCGATGGCTTCGACGGGTGGGGCGGCCGGTGTGGTCACAGGCTCGTGTTTCGGTGCCGCTACAGCAGCGGTCCGGCCAGGCTGACGACCGTCGGTGCGGTGGCTGGGGGTTGGAGACGCAGCGCTGGCGACTGGCGCGAGCTGCTCAGCCTCGCTTTTACCGAACATTTTTTTGAGTGCTTTGAGCACGGTCATCTCATCGATTGGTTAAGGAATGTACGCCGGCCAGTGTAATGCAAGAATCGGGCGCGGCGTAGCGGGATGATCAAACGAGGTTCGTTTCCTATTAATAGGCAGCGCTTTGATAGGTAGCGCTGACAAACAGTCAGTTAACCCAAGCGCTCGGCGAGCCAAGTGCCGATATCGCGAATTTCTTCGGGTAACACTTCGTGGCCCATTGGGTATTCCTGCCATGTCACGGTGACACCACGCAGCTTCAAATGCTCGTAAGCGCTGCGGCCCATGGCGTTTTGCACCACCTCATCGTACTGGCCGTGCAGGCACAGCACCGGAATGCGCTGCTGACTGGCCGACAACTGCAGTTCATCGCTGAACGTCGGTGCATAAGTCGACAGGGCTAGTACGCCACCGAGCGTGCCTTCCAGTTTGAGGAAAGCACTGTGTAAAACCACCGCGCCGCCCTGGGAAAACCCGGCGAGAAAAATCCGCGAGGCGTCTATTCCGCTGGCCTTCTGCTCTTCGATCAAATCAATGACCATTTGCGCCGACTCATCCAACTGTTCGCGGCTGATCGCGCGGGCTGGGTTCATGGCCAATATGTCGTACCAGCTCGGCATCTCGTAACCACCATTAATGGTCACTGCGCGGGTCGGCGCCTGGGGCAAAACGAAGCGTGTGGTCAGGAGAGTCTCCTGCAACGCTTCGGCCACCGGAAGGAAGTCGTAGCGGTCGGCGCCCAGGCCGTGCAGCCAGATTACGCAGGCGTCTACGGGCTTGCCGGGCTGAAGAATCAAGGGCTGGGTCATGTCTGCTCCAAATGTGTGCGTGCGCTCTCATTGAGTGCGTGATTCGAGGGCGCGTCTGGTTTATCCGTTAAGAAGATGTCGCAAGGCTACAAGTTTTGCTATTGACCTGTCGCTGAATCGCTTGAGCGAGCGGTGTGGTACGGGCTTTGCTATGGGGAAACCGGTGCAACCAATCTCGCCCCTGGCGGTAACACTATCAGGGTACTGCTGGTGGCGGGATAGCAAAGAATCCGGTGATGGATGTTCGCCAGTGGCCGTTACGGGCTTCGCGAACGTGAAAGGGCTACAGCCCGTTCGGCCGATTGGTGAGAAGCGAGTGGTCCACGGTGTGGATTTTCTCCTAATAGACTCATAGCTAGGTCCTGAAGTCGGTTGACCCCAAAAAAAGCCAACACGGGTCGACAACGCCTCAAAAGGGTGCGGCTGGACTCACGCTCCGACACAACAAGAGCAAAACTGGAGGTTTGAATGAAAATGTTGAAATCCACCCTGGCTATCGTGACTGCAGCTGCAGTGCTCGGTGTCAGCGGGTTCGCTCAGGCGGGTGCAACCCTGGATGCAGTGCAGAAAAAAGGTTTCGTACAGTGCGGTGTGAGTGACGGTTTGCCGGGTTTCTCGGTTCCGGACTCCACCGGCAAGATCCTCGGGATCGACGCTGACGTTTGCCGCGCTGTGGCCGCTGCCGTATTCGGCGACGCAAACAAGGTCAAGTTCAGCCAGTTGAACGCCAAGGAGCGCTTCACCGCGTTGCAGTCCGGCGAGATCGACATCCTCTCCCGCAACACCACCATGACCAGCTCTCGTGACGCCGGCATGGGCCTGAAATTCCCTGGCTTCATCACTTACTACGACGGCGTTGGCTTCCTCGCCAACAGCAAGCTGGGCGTGAAAAGTGCCAAGGAACTGGATGGCGCAACCATCTGCATCCAGGCCGGTACCACCACCGAACTGAACGTGTCCGACTACTTCCGCGCCAACGGCCTGAAGTACACCCCGATCACTTTCGACACCTCCGATGAAAGCGCCAAGTCGCTGGAATCCGGTCGTTGCGACGTGCTGACTTCCGACAAGTCGCAGCTCTACGCACAGCGCAGCAAACTGGCTGCACCGAAAGACTACGTGGTACTGCCGGAAACCATTTCCAAAGAACCACTGGGTCCAGTCGTGCGTAACGGCGATGACGAGTGGCTGGCGATCGTTCGCTGGGTTGGCTACGCGCTGTTGAACACCGAAGAAGCCGGCATCACTTCGAAAAACGTTCTGGAAGAAGCCAAGTCGACCAAAAACCCTGACGTTGCCCGTATGTTGGGTGCCGACGGCGAATACGGTAAAGACCTGAAACTGCCGAAGGACTGGGTCGTCAAGATCGTTTCCCAAGTCGGCAACTACGGCGAAATCTTCGAGAAAAACCTCGGCAAGACTACTCCGCTGGAAATCGACCGTGGCCTGAACGCCCTGTGGACCAACGGCGGCATTCAATACGCACCACCAGTGCGCTGATGGTTCTGTCACCCGGTGGGCCAACCACCGGGTGATGTTCTGTTCCATTCTTTGCGGGGCACTTCATGCAAAAATCAATCGGCGCGCCAAAGCAGAGGCTCAGCCTCAGCGATCCAAAAGTGCGTGCGTGGCTATTTCAGATCATCACCATCGTCGCGGTCGTCGCGATGGGCTGGTATCTGTTCGACAATACGCAAACCAACCTGCAACACCGGGGTATCACTTCCGGCTTCAGCTTTCTGGACCGCAGTGCCGGGTTCGGCATCGCGCAACACCTGATCGACTACACCGAATCGGACACGTATGCCCGGGTGTTTGTCATCGGTCTGCTCAACACCCTGCTGGTGACGTTTATCGGCGTGATCCTGGCAACGCTGCTCGGGTTTATCGTCGGCGTGGCGCGGCTGTCGCCGAACTGGATCATCAGCAAGCTGGCGACGGTTTACGTGGAGGTTTTCCGTAACATTCCGCCGCTGCTGCAAATCCTCTTCTGGTACTTCGCCGTATTCCTGACCATGCCGGGGCCGCGCGCCAGCCACAACTTCGCGGACACGTTCTTCGTCAGCAGCCGTGGCTTGAACATGCCGGCCGCGTTGGCAGCGGACGGTTTCTGGGCGTTCGTCGTCAGCGTCGTCATCGCCATCGTGGCCATCGTGCTGATGTGCCGTTGGGCCAATAAACGTTTCGAAGCGACCGGCGTGCCGTTCCACAAGTTCTGGACCGGGCTGGCGATCATCATCGTCATTCCCGCGCTGTGCGCACTGATCTTCGGCGCGCCGCTGCACTGGGAAATGCCTGAGCTCAAAGGCTTCAACTTCGTCGGCGGCTGGGTGTTGATCCCGGAACTGCTGGCGTTGACCCTGGCGCTGACCGTTTACACCGCAGCGTTCATCGCCGAAATCGTGCGTTCCGGCATCAAGTCGGTCAGCCACGGCCAGACCGAAGCTGCGCGTTCGCTCGGGCTGCGCAACGGGCCGACGCTGCGCAAGGTGATCATCCCGCAAGCCCTGCGCGTGATCATCCCGCCGCTGACCAGCCAATACCTCAACCTGGCGAAAAACTCCTCGCTGGCGGCCGGTATCGGTTACCCGGAAATGGTTTCGTTGTTTGCCGGTACGGTGCTTAACCAGACCGGGCAGGCGATCGAAGTAATTGCCATCACCATGAGCGTGTACCTGGCGATCAGTATCAGCATTTCCCTGCTGATGAACTGGTACAACAAGCGCATTGCGCTGATCGAACGGTGAGGAAACGCGCATGACATCCCATACTTTCAAACCTGACATGCCACCGCCGAGCAGCAGCATCGGCGTGGTGGCGTGGATGCGCGCAAACATGTTCTCCAGCTGGATCAACAGCCTGCTGACCCTGTTCGCGTTCTACCTCATCTACCTCGTCGTGCCGCCGATCCTGCACTGGGCAATCCTCGACGCCAACTGGGTCGGCACCACCCGCGCCGACTGCACCAAGGAAGGCGCCTGCTGGGTGTTCATCCAACAGCGTTTCGGCCAGTTCATGTACGGCTACTACCCGACCGAACTGCGCTGGCGCGTCGACCTGACCGTGTGGCTGGCGGTGATCGGCGTGGCGCCGTTGTTCATCTCGCGCTTCCAGCGCAAAGCGGTCTACGGCCTGAGCTTTCTGGTGGCGTACCCGATCATTGCGTTCTTCCTGTTGCATGGCGGCATCTTCGGCATGACCAACGTGGCGACCAGCCAATGGGGCGGCTTGATGCTGACCCTGGTGATCGCCACTGTCGGGATTGCTGGTGCATTGCCACTGGGGATTGTGCTGGCGCTGGGTCGGCGTTCGAACATGCCGGCGATTCGTGTGGTCTGCGTGACCTTCATCGAATTCTGGCGCGGCGTGCCGTTGATCACGGTGCTGTTCATGTCCTCGGTGATGCTGCCGTTGTTCCTGCCTGAAGGCATGAACTTCGACAAATTGCTGCGGGCACTGATCGGCGTGATCCTGTTCCAGTCGGCCTACGTGGCGGAAGTGGTGCGCGGCGGTCTGCAAGCGATCCCTAAAGGTCAGTACGAAGCGGCCGCCGCAATGGGCCTCGGTTACTGGCGCAGCATGGGCCTGGTGATTCTGCCGCAAGCCCTGAAAATGGTGATCCCCGGCATCGTCAACACCTTCATTGCGCTGTTCAAGGACACAAGCCTGGTGATCATCATCGGCCTGTTCGACTTGCTCAACAGCGTCAAACAAGCCGCCGCCGACCCGAAATGGCTGGGCATGGCGACTGAAGGCTACGTGTTCGCGGCCCTGGTGTTCTGGATTTTCTGTTTTGGTATGTCCCGCTATTCCATGCATTTGGAACGTAAGCTGGACACTGGCCACAAGCGTTAGGAGCGTAGTTTATGAGTGAAGCGATCAAACAGCCTGTGAGCCCTGAAGGCATTATTCAGATGCAGGGCGTGAACAAGTGGTACGGCCAGTTCCACGTGTTGAAAGACATCAACCTTAATGTCAAACAGGGCGAACGTATCGTCCTGTGCGGCCCGTCGGGTTCGGGCAAGTCGACCACCATTCGTTGCCTCAATCGTCTGGAAGAACACCAGCAGGGGCGCATTGTGGTGGACGGCGTGGAGCTGACCAACGACCTCAAGCAGATCGAAACGGTGCGCCGCGAAGTCGGCATGGTGTTCCAGCACTTCAACCTGTTCCCGCACTTGACCATTCTGCAGAACTGCACGTTGGCGCCGATGTGGGTACGCAAGATGCCCAAGCGCAAGGCTGAAGAAATCGCCATGCATTACCTGGAACGCGTACGCATTCCGGAGCAGGCGCATAAATTCCCGGGGCAACTGTCCGGCGGTCAGCAACAGCGTGTGGCGATTGCCCGTGCCTTGTGCATGAAACCGAAAATCATGCTGTTCGACGAACCGACTTCGGCACTCGATCCCGAGATGGTCAAAGAAGTGTTGGACACCATGATCGGCCTGGCCGAAGACGGCATGACCATGTTGTGCGTGACCCACGAAATGGGTTTTGCGCGCACCGTGGCCAACCGCGTGATCTTCATGGACAAGGGCGAAATCGTCGAACAAGCGGCGCCGAACGACTTCTTCGACAACCCGCAGAACGATCGGACCAAACTGTTCCTGAGCCAGATCTTGCATTGATTTTGTACAGGCATTGAGAAAAAAACCCGGACTTGTTCCGGGTTTTTTTATGCCTGGATTCCAGAACATTGTAGGAGCGAGGCTTGCCCGCGAAGGCTGGGTGTCAGCTGCATATCTGTCCCTGACATGACGCTTTCGCGGGCAAGCCTCGCTCCTACAGGGGCATTGCGTTACAAAAGATTGCTGACTAACATGTCGAAAAATTCATCCTATGATTGGATGAAAGGGCGAATTCCTATGTCTGACATGTCTCCACTGATCAAACGCTCCCTGGTCGATCAGGCCCTGGAGCAACTGCGCCAACGCATCACCGCAGGCGTTTGGGCGGTCGGCGAGCGCCTGCCGACCGAACCCGAGCTGTCTGCCGAACTCGGCATCAGCCGCAACACCGTGCGCGAAGCCATGCGCGTCTTGGCGTTTTCCGGGTTGATCGAAATCCGCCAGGGTGATGGCAGTTACCTGCGCGCGATCATCGACCCGCTCGACACCATGAAGGCCCTGTCGCGCTGCTCGCTCGAACAGGCGCGAGAAACCCGGCACATCCTCGAAGTCGAAGCCATCGGCCTCGCTGCACTGCGCCGCACCGACGAAGACCTCGTGGCGTTGCGCGAAGCCCTGGGCGTCAGCGGCAGTCATTACCACGGCGATCTCGACAGCTACATCGCCTGCGATCTGGTGTTCCACCGGCGCCTGGTCGATGCCGCGCACAACCCGACGCTCAGCGAGTTGTATCGCTACTTCTCGAGCATCGTCGGCGCGCAATTGCGCCAGACTTTGAACATCACCCCGCGACGCCAGGAAGTCTTCGATCTGCACGTCGAATTGCTCGACGCCGTCGAGCAACGCGACCCGGAACGGGCCAAAGCCCTGTCGAGGCAGTTGATCAATGAACCT
Source organism: Pseudomonas prosekii (assembly GCF_900105155.1). Classification (NCBI taxonomy): domain Bacteria; kingdom Pseudomonadati; phylum Pseudomonadota; class Gammaproteobacteria; order Pseudomonadales; family Pseudomonadaceae; genus Pseudomonas; species Pseudomonas prosekii. The sequence goes on along the minus strand of NZ_LT629762.1, from coordinate 1,631,882 downwards.
TGAAACCAAGCACCTTGAAACCAAGCACTTTGAAACCAAGCACTTTGAAAACGAGAACCCCATGCCTGCCAAGCACAGCCATCTCCCCGCAAACAAGCTCGAAGAGCTGCTGATCGACGCCGAGGCCGATGACGAAACGGTCCAGCGCAGTCAGCCGCTTCTGCGCCGGCCGTGGCTGTTATTGCTCGGGCTGATCCTGGTCGCGCTGAACCTGCGCCCGGCGTTGTCGAGCATGGCGCCGATGCTCAGCGACGTCTCGAAGACCCTCGGATTGTCCGCCGCGCAAGCCGGTTTGCTGACCACGTTGCCGGTGCTCTGCCTCGGTTTATTCGCGCCACTGGCGCCGATCCTCGCGCGGCGTTTTGGCGCCGAACGCGTGGTGCTGGGGATTCTTTTGACGCTGGCGGGCGGGATTATCCTGCGCAGTTCTTTCGGTGAAATCGGCCTGTTCGCCGGCAGCGTCATGGCCGGCGCGAGCATCGGCGTGATCGGCGTGTTGTTGCCAGGCATCGTCAAACGCGACTTCCCGAAACAGGCCGGGACCATGACCGGTGTCTACACCATGGCGCTGTGTCTGGGCGCGGCGATGGCCGCGGGCGCGACCGTGCCGTTGAGCGAACACTTCGACCAGAGCTGGGCGTTTGGTCTTGGATTTTGGGTGATTCCGGCGCTGGTCGCGGCGATTTTCTGGTTGCCGCAAGTCGGCCAGAAACACGGCTCGCACAACGTCGCCTACCGGGTTCGCGGTTTGTTGCGCGATCCATTGGCCTGGCAAGTAACGCTCTATATGGGCCTGCAATCGTCACTGGCGTACATCGTGTTTGGCTGGTTGCCGTCGATCCTGATCGGCCGTGGACTGACGCCGACCCAGGCCGGTCTGGTGCTGTCGGGCTCGGTGATCGTGCAACTCGCCAGCTCACTGGCCGCACCGTGGCTGGCAACGCGCGGCAAGGATCAGCGTTTGGCGATTGTCATCGTCATGTTGCTGACCCTCGGCGGTCTGTTCGGCTGCCTCTACGCGCCGATTGAAGGTTTGTGGGGCTGGGCGATTCTGCTCGGTCTGGGGCAGGGCGGCACGTTCAGCCTGGCGCTGACCTTGATCGTGCTGCGTTCGCGTGATTCGCATGTCGCCGCCAACCTGTCGAGCATGGCCCAGGGTTTCGGCTACACCTTGGCGTCGATGGGGCCGTTCGCGGTCGGCATCGTCCACGACTTGACCGGTGGCTGGAATGCGCTGGGCTGGATCTTCGGCATCATCGGCCTCGGCGCAATCGTCGCCGGGCTCGGCGCCGGGCGTTCGCTGTACGTGCAAGTCACCAGCGAAAAAGTCTGACGCGCGCACACTGTCGGCATTCGGCCCACGAATGCCGATAGTGTTTCGCGTCTTTGCAGACTATCGTGCAGCCATCCTTTCCAGCCATTCGCCGCCGCACGGAGCCTGCCCATGAGTGACGCCCACAACGCATTGATCACCCGTTTCTACGAGGCTTTCCAGCGCCTGGACGCCGAAGCGATGAGCGCCTGCTACACCGATGACGTGGTGTTCAGTGATCCGGCGTTCGGCGAGTTGCGTGGCCGCGATGCCGGCGACATGTGGCGCATGCTCACCACCCGCGCCAAGGACTTTTCCCTGACCTTCGACAACGTGCGCAGCGACGAGCGCACGGGTGGCGCGCATTGGGTCGCGACTTACCTGTTCAGCCAGACCGGCAACACCGTGGTCAACAACATTCAAGCGCGATTTGTTTTTCGCGACGGCAAGATCTGCGAGCATCACGACCACTTCGACCTGTGGCGCTGGTCGCGTCAGGCGCTCGGCACCAAAGGTCTGTTGCTGGGCTGGACGCCGCTGGTGCGCAACGCCGTGCGCGCGCAGGCATTGAAGGGGCTGAGGGCATTCCAGGCCAGTCGCTGATAAGATCGCCGCTTGTTTTCTTTCAAGCCTTGATTGCCACGTGAACACCCTCAGCGAAATCCCCGCCGACGCCCAGGCCCCGGTGAGCAAACCCTGGTTTGTTTACTTGGTGCGCGCGGCCAACGGTTCGCTTTACTGCGGAATCAGCAACGATCCGCTGCGCCGTTTTGCCACGCACCAGAGCGGCAAAGGCGCGCGCTACTTTCTCTCCAGCCCGGCGGTGGCGCTGGTTTACACCGAGCTGTGCCGCGACAAAAGCGATGCGCTGCGCCAGGAACGGCTGATCAAAAAACTCAAGAAAAGCGCTAAGGAATGCCTGGTGCAGACTTATCAATCTGACTGATAAGTTCCCATCACGCCGAGCCGTAGGCCGCCAACCAATTGCAGGCTAAGCTGCGAATTCCTTTATTCGTGCGGCGGAGCCGAGCATGTCAGAGCTGATTCTTCACAACTACCCGACATCCCCTTTTGCCGAAAAGGCCCGTCTGCTGCTGGGCTTCAAAGGCCTGTCGTGGCGCTCGGTGAAGATCTCGCCGGTGATGCCAAAACCTGATCTGACCGCGTTGACCGGCGGCTATCGCAAGACCCCGGTGTTGCAGATCGGCGCCGATATCTACTGCGACACCGCGTTGATCGCGCGGCGTCTGGAGCAGGAAAAGGCCTTGCCGGCGTTCTTCCCGGAAGGTCAGGAAATGATCGCCGCGAGTTTCGCTGCGTGGGCCGATTCGGTGGTGTTCCAGCACGCGGTGAGCCTGGTGTTTCAGCCGGAATCGATCGCCGTGCGCTTCGGCAAACTGCCGCCGGAAGCGATCAAGGCATTCCTCGCCGACCGCGCCGGTTTGTTCAGCGGTGGCAGCGCCACCAAGTTGTCGGCCGAGCAGGCGCGCCATCAGTGGCCGACCATCATGGGACGCCTGGAGTTGCAGCTGCAGCGTGAGCAGGGCGACTACCTGTTGGGTGAACCGTCGATTGCCGACTTCGCGTTGGCGCATTGCCTGTGGTTTCTCAAAGCGACGCCGGTGACTGCACCGCTGGTGGACGCGTATCCGGCGGTGTCGGCGTGGTTTGCGCGGGTGATGGGTTTCGGTCATGGCGCGTTCAGCGAGATGACCGCCGAAGAGGCGCTGGAGGTATCGCGCAATGCCACGCCGGCGGCGTTGCCGGATGAGCAGTTCGCTGAGCCGAACGGTTTTGAAATCGGCCAGCAAGTGCTGATCGCGGCGACCGATTACGGCGTGGATCCGGTGGCCGGCGAGTTGGTGTTTGCCGGACGTGAGGAATTGATCCTGCGCCGCGAAGATGAGCGCGCGGGCTTGGTGCATGTGCACTTCCCGCGGTTTGGGTTTCGTATCGAGAAACACTGAACCCGTGTAAAGCGTTGATCCCCTGTACCTGCTGGCACTGACCTCCTGTAGGAGCGAGGCTTGCCCGCGAAGCTTTTGGCGGCAGTGACGACGCCTTCGCGGGCAAGCCTCGCTCCTACAGATTTTCGGTGAAGCTTGGGTTATTTCAGGGCAGCGAGGATCTGGTCCGGGTCATAGCCGCGGATCAATGTGCCGTTCACATCAATCAGCGGAATCCCGCGTCCGCCCAGCGCTTCATACGCCTTGCGCGCTTCGGGATTTTTCTCGATGTCGAATTCCTGATACGGAATGCCTTTGGAATCGAGAAAACGCCGGGTCAGTTTGCAGTAGCCGCACCAGTCGGTGGCGTAGAGCACCACGTTAGCCTTGGCCTGCGTCTGCTCCGACACCACTTGCGTCGGGTGAATCAGCCGTTCGATCTTGCCCCAGTTCTGGTAAACCACGACCACCAGCAAGATCAGCAGGAATTTCTTCAGCGCCCGACCGAGCATCAGCGGCGCTTCAACTGATCGGTGAGTTGCGTCGGCAAGCCCTTGATGATCAGCGTGCCGGCCTCTTCGTCGTATTCGATCTTCGAGCCCAGCAGGTGCGCTTCAAAGCTGATCGACAGCCCCTCGGCGCGCCCGGTGAAGCGGCGGAACTGGTTGAGCGTGCGCTTATCCGCCGGAATCTCCGGCGACAAGCCGTAATCCTTGTTGCGGATGTGATCGTAGAAGGCTTTCGGGCGCTCCTCGTCGATCAGTTCCGAGAGTTCTTCGAGGCCCATCGGCTCGCCGAGTTTGGCCTGGCTGCTGGCGTAATCGACCAGGGTCTTGGTCTTCTCGCGCGCAGATTCTTCCGGCAAATCTTCGCTTTCGACGAAGTCGCTGAAGGCCTTGAGCAGCGTGCGGGTTTCGCCGGGGCCGTCGACGCCTTCCTGGCAACCGATAAAGTCGCGGAAATACTCCGAGACCTTCTTGCCGTTCTTGCCTTTGATGAACGAAATGTACTGCTTGGACTGTTTGTTGTTCTGCCACTCCGACACGTTGATCCGCGCCGCCAGGTGCAATTGGCCGAGGTCGAGGTGGCGCGACGCGGTCACGTCGAGTTCCTCGGTCACCGCCACGCCTTCGCTGTGGTGCAGCAGGGCGATGGCCAGGTAATCAGTCATGCCTTGCTGGTAGTGGGCGAACAACACGTGACCGCCGACCGACAGGTTGGATTCTTCCATCAGCTTTTGCAGGTGTTCCACCGCGACCCGGCTGAACGCCGTGAAGTCCTTGCCGCCGTCGAGGTATTCCTTCAGCCAGCCGCTGAACGGATGCGCCCCGGACTCGGCGTGGAAGAAACCCCAGGCCTTGCCTTGTTTGGCGTTGTAGCTCTCGTTGAGGTCGGCAAGCATGTTCTCGATGGCCGTGGACTCTGCCAATTCAGAGTCGCGAGCGTGGAGAACTGCGGGCGTGCCGTCGGGTTTTTTGTCGATCAGGTGGACGATGCAATGGCGGATCGGCATGGGCTTCTCGGCTGATTGAAGAGAGGAGGGCGCGCTCCCCAAAAAGTGCCAAGTGTACCGCAACCACTGGTTTTGGCGCGGCTCGAAGGGCAATTCGCCGGTGTGCGACGGGCCTTATGCGCTTTTTTAGCGGTTTAGAGCAATAAAGCTGACCAATTGGGTAGCTAGAGGCGGATATTTCCCCGTCTCTGTGCTAGTTTTGCCCGGTCTTACGCGAAGTCACTGCGTTAAGCGTGCATTCAGCATTTGTCAGGTCGAACCAAACCCTGATTTCGGTATCTATAACCCCGATCCCGTGGTTATTGGCCGAGGGTGCCAGATCCAGAAGATCGGGCTCGATGGCTGACACTGCACTCTGCAATCCATATGAATTTGATAGGGAAGGAACACTACATGGCTCTTACTAAAGACCAACTGATCGCCGACATCGCTGAAGCTATCGACGCGCCAAAAACCACCGCGCGTAACGCTCTGGACCAACTGGGCCAAATCGTTGCTGATCAGCTGGAAAACGGCGGCGAAATCACTCTGCCAGGTATCGGCAAACTGAAAGTGACTGAGCGTCCTGCCCGTACTGGCCGTAACCCTTCGACTGGCGCTGCCATCGAAATCGCTGCCAAGAAAGTTATCAAGCTGGTTGTGGCCAAAGGCCTGACCGACGCTGTTAACAAGTAAGAAGCAGTATTAAAAAGCCGTGCTCCGGAGCAATCCGGGCACGGCTTTTTTGTGTCTGTGATTTGGCACCAGCAGCGCTGTGTCAATGTGGGAGCGAGCTTGCTCGCGATGAGGCCGTAACATTCAAAAAAAATGTTGAATGACAGCCCGTCATCGCGAGCAAGCTCGCTCCTACAGTTGACCTGCGTTAGCCCTTGCGAACCCAGCGCTCGCGCCACACTTGCTGTTCGGATTTGGTCTGGAAGGTCCACGCGACAAAGCGGCTTTGCTTCTGCCCCTGGGACATCTCAACCACTTGGCTTTCGAGCACGCCAGCCTTTTTCAGCGCAATCTGGATCGCCGGCAGGTTCGAGGCTTTCGACACCAGCGTGCTGAACCACAGCACTTTGTGCTGGAAGTGCGCGCTCTCGGCGATCAGTTGCGTGACGAAGCGCGCTTCGCCGCCCTCGCACCACAATTCCGCCGACTGGCCACCGAAGTTCAGCACCGGCAGTTTGCGTTTCGGGTCGGCACGGCCCAACGCGCGCCATTTGCGCTCGCTGCCCTTGGTCGCTTCGTCCATCGAGGCGTGGAAGGGCGGGTTGCACATGGTCAGGTCAAACCGTTCGCCCGGCTCGAGCAAACCCAGGAGGATGTGCTTGGGGTTGGTTTGCTGGCGCAACTGAATGGCTTTGTTCAGCCCGTTGGACTGGACGATGGCTTTGGCGGCGGCGACCGCCGTCGGGTCGATTTCCGAACCGAGGAAGTGCCAGCGGTAGTCGCTATAACCGATCAGCGGATAAACGCAGTTGGCGCCCATGCCGATATCCAACACCTTGACCGGCGCACCGCGCGGGATCTCGCCGTCGTTGACGCTGGCCAGCAGGTCGGCGAGGAAGTGCACGTAGTCAGCACGCCCCGGCACCGGCGGGCACAGGTAATCGGCCGGAATGTCCCAATGCGCCACGCCATAAAACGACTTGAGCAGCGCCCGGTTGAACACGCGCACCGCGTCGGGGCTGGCGAAGTCGATGCTTTCCTTGCCGTACGGGTTGGTGATCACGAACTTCGCCAGTTCCGGCGTGCTCTTGATCAGCTCCGGGAAGTCGTAGCGACCCTGATGGCGATTGCGCGGGTGCAGGCTGGCCTTCGGACGTGGTTCCACGGCTTTGGCCGGGGTGGCGGAGTCAGGCTTCTTGCGCGCGGGGCGGGGAGTGCGGGGGGCGTTCATGGGCGTTGTCGATTCGGGTATGGCTGAAAGTGGCGGGCATTGTCCCACAGACGATGCTCGCGCGGGGATCCTGTAGGAGCGAGGCTGGCCCGCGAAGGCCGCGACACGGTTAATCAGGTACACCGCGTTATCGTTCTTCGCGGGCAAGCCTCGCTCCTACGCAGGGCAAAAAGTAGCGGGCAAGAAAAAGGGAGGCCATTGCTGGCCTCCCTGTTTTCATTGCGCGCTGCCGTTACAAGCTGGCAATCCGCGCGTGTTGCTCGGCCAGTTTGCCCAAAGCCTGTTCGGCTTCAGCCAGTTTGGCGCGTTCCTTGTCGATGACTTCGGCCGGGGCCTTGTCGACGAAACCGGCGTTCGACAGCTTGCCGCCAACACGCTGGACTTCGCCCTGCAGACGCAGGATTTCCTTGTCCAGGCGCGCCAGTTCGGCGTCCTTGTCGATCAGGCCGGCCATTGGCACCAGCACTTCCATCTCGCCCACCAGTGCGGTAGCGGACAGCGGTGCTTCTTCGCCAGCAGCCAACACAGTGATCGATTCCAGACGCGCAAGCTTCTTCAGCAGCGCTTCGTTCTCGGTGAGACGACGCTGATCTTCGGCGCTGACGTTTTTCAGGAACAGGTTCAGCGGCTTGCCCGGCCCGATGTTCATCTCGGCGCGGATGTTGCGCGTGCCGAGCATCAAGGTTTTCAACCACTCGATATCATCTTCGGCGCCCTGATCGATGCGCGCTTCGTTGGCCACTGGCCAAGGTTGCAGCATGATCGTCTTGCCTTCGATACCGGCCAGCGGCGCGATGCGCTGCCAGATTTCTTCGGTGATGAACGGCATGAACGGGTGCGCCAGGCGCAGCGCCACTTCCAGAACCCGCACCAGCGTCCGGCGAGTGCCACGCTGACGCTCGACCGGGGCGTTTTCATCCCACAGCACAGGTTTGGAGAGTTCCAGGTACCAGTCGCAATACTGGTTCCAGATGAACTCGTACAAGGCTTGCGCGGCCAGGTCGAAACGGAACTGGTCGAGTTGACGAGTCACTTCGGCTTCGGTGCGTTGCAGCTGCGAGATGATCCAGCGATCCGCCAGCGACAGCTCGTAGGCTTCGCCGTTCTGGCCGCAGTCTTCGCCCTTGTCCAGAACATAACGCGCGGCGTTCCAGATCTTGTTGCAGAAGTTGCGATAGCCTTCGACGCGACCCATGTCGAACTTGATGTCGCGACCGGTCGATGCCAGCGAGCAGAAGGTGAAGCGCAGGGCATCGGTGCCGTAGCTGGCGATGCCGTCGGCGAACTCGTCGCGGGTCTGCTTCTCGATCTTCTTCGCCAGTTTCGGCTGCATCATGCCCGAGGTGCGTTTCTGCACCAGGTCTTCCAGCTCGATGCCGTCGATGATGTCCAGCGGGTCAAGGACGTTGCCCTTGGACTTGGACATCTTCTGGCCCTGGCCATCGCGGACCAGACCGTGCACATAAACAGTCTTGAACGGCACTTGCGGCGTGCCGTCCTCGTTCTTCACCAAGTGCATGGTCAGCATGATCATCCGGGCAACCCAGAAGAAAATGATGTCGAAACCGGTGACCAGCACGTCGGTAGAGTGGAATTTCTTGAGGAATTCGGTCTGCTCAGGCCAGCCCAGCGTCGAGAACGTCCACAGGCCGGAACTGAACCACGTGTCCAGAACGTCGTTGTCCTGTTGCAGCGCAACGTCCGGGCCGAGGTTGTTTTTCGCGCGGACTTCGGCTTCGTCGCGGCCGACGTAGACTTTGCCCGACTCGTCGTACCAGGCCGGAATCCGGTGGCCCCACCACAACTGACGGCTGATGCACCAATCCTGGATGTCGCGCATCCACGAGAAGTACATGTTTTCGTATTGCTTCGGCACGAACTGGATGCGGCCATCTTCCACGGCCGCGATCGCAGGCTCGGCCAAAGGTTTGGTCGACACGTACCACTGGTCGGTCAGCCACGGCTCGATGATGGTCCCGGAGCGATCGCCTTTCGGTACTTTCAGGCCGTGATCGTCAACGCTGACCAGCAGGCCGGCGGCGTCGAATGCTGCGACGATTTGCTTGCGCGCTTCGAAACGGTCGAGGCCGGCATATTCGGCCGGGATCTTGCCGTCGATGCTTTCGTTCAGTGTGCCGTCGAGGTTGAACACCTGACAGGCTGGCAGTACGGCGGCGTTTTTGTCGAAGATGTTCAGCAGCGGCAGGTTGTGGCGCTTGCCGACTTCGTAGTCGTTGAAATCGTGGGCCGGGGTGATTTTCACGCAACCGGTGCCGAATTCAGGATCGCAGTAATCGTCGGCGATGATCGGGATGCGGCGGCCGACCAGCGGCAGCTCGACAAATTTGCCGATCAGGGCCTGGTAGCGCTCATCGTTCGGGTTAACCGCGACGGCGGCGTCGCCGAGCATGGTTTCCGGGCGAGTGGTCGCGACGATCAGGTAATCATTGCCTTCAGCGGTCTTGGCGCCGTCGGCCAGCGGGTATTTCAGGTTCCACAGGAAACCTTTCTCGTCGTGGTTTTCCACTTCGAGGTCGGAAATCGCCGTGTGCAACTTGGTGTCCCAGTTGACCAGCCGCTTGCCGCGATAGATCAGGCCGTCTTCATGCAGGCGCACAAAGGCTTCTTTCACCGATTCCGAGAGGCCGTCGTCCATGGTGAAGCGCTCGCGGCTCCAGTCCACGGACGAGCCGAGGCGGCGGATCTGCCGGCTGATGTTGCCGCCGGACTGATCCTTCCATTCCCAGATTTTCTCGAGGAATTTCTCGCGACCGAGGTCGTGACGGCTCTGGCCCTGAGCTTCGAGCTGGCGTTCCACGAGCATTTGCGTGGCGATGCCGGCGTGGTCGGTGCCCGGCTGCCACAGGGTGTTGCGACCCTGCATGCGGCGGAAACGGATCAGGGCGTCCATGATCGCGTTGTTGAAGCCGTGACCCATGTGCAGGCTGCCGGTGACGTTCGGCGGCGGGATCATGATGGTGTAGGACTCGCCCGCGCCTTGCGGGGCGAAGTAATTCTCGGACTCCCAGGTGTTGTACCAGGAAGTTTCAATGGCGTGCGGCTGGTAGGTCTTATCCATGCGCGGCGGGACCCTATTGGCAGTAATTCAGGAAAAGCCGACGAGTATAGCGGGGCATGGGACGCAGAGCGAGCAGGGGCGGACGGCGCGCAGGCTAAATGTGGGCATGAGCTTTTGTGGCGAGGGGGTTTACCCCCGTTCGGCTGCGAAGCAGTCGTCAAACCTGAGCATGCGGTCCGCCAAACACACTACGGTGGCAGGTTTTAGGGCCGCTTCGCGACCCAATGGGGGTAAACCCCCTCGCCACACAAGCTCGCTCCTACAAGGGGCAGCGGTTAGTCGTACTGACTGAGCAACCGTTCCATGCGCGCGTCGAGTCGGCGCTTGATCTCGGTTTCGATGTGCGGCGCGAAGTCGTCGATCACGTCTTGCAGGATCAATTGCGCGGCGGCGCGCAGTTCGCTGTCCAGGTGCAGCAAAGCGTCGGGGCCTTTGCTCGCGGTGTCAGCCGGTTGCGCGGCTGGGGCAGGGGCTGGGACAGGGGCAGCAGCAGCAGCAGCCTCGGTGGCTTGCGGCGTATTGCCGGTGGCCTCGAATAACATCGGAATCTGTTCCTGTTCGTCTTCACTGACCGTGTCGGTCAGCAACGGCGGTTGCAGGTTGTCATCGCCGAGCAGTTGGCGGATCGACTCGAGGTCATCCAGCAGGTGCGCGGACTTTTGTGGCGGTTTTGGCGTGTCCATCGGAATACTCAGAGTCGCTGTAAACGGTGGTCTTGCAGAGGATAGCCCTGTTCGCGGTAGAAGCGGAAACTCTCCCGCGCGGCTGCCCGGCTCGTCGGATCTTCGACCACCACTTCCGCCACACGGGCGAACTTGTTGGCAAAACCCGGCACTTTCAGGTCGAGATTGACCAGCAAATCCTGATGCGCGCCACAGTCGTCGCCGAACCCGAGCACCACCAGACTTTCCGGTTCGCTCTCGGCTGGGCCATGCGGCACGAAGCTTTCGCCCTTGAACGCCCACAGGCGCGCATCGAGGTCGTCACGCTGGGCGGCATCGCTGCAATGCAGGTAAATGCGGTGGCCCATGCGCCAGGCTTTCTCAGTGAGCTTGCAGGCAAAATCCAGACGCGCGGAAGGATCGGCGCTCGGCAGGATATAAAAGTCGACTTTGGTCATTGCGGTTCCTGAGCCAGAGGCGGCGCTGCTGGAAAACAGCGCCGCCCCGGGTCATCGGTTTCAGGCTTTGGCGCGGTCCAGCAGGTATTGGGTCAACAACGGCACTGGACGGCCAGTGGCGCCCTTGTCCTTGCCGCCGCTGGTCCATGCGGTGCCAGCGATGTCCAGGTGCGCCCAGTTGAGGTTCTTGGTGAAGCGCGACAGGAAGCACGCGGCGGTGATGGTCCCGGCTTTCGGGCCGCCGATGTTGGCGATGTCGGCGAACGGGCTGTCCAGCTGTTCTTGATATTCATCGAACAGCGGCAGTTGCCAGGCGCGGTCGTCAGCGGTCTGGCCGGCGCTCAGCAGTTGACCGATCAGCTCGTCGTTGTTGCCGAGCAGGCCGGAGGTGTGTGCGCCCAGGGCAACCACGCAAGCGCCGGTCAGGGTGGCGATGTCGATCACCGCTTGTGGCTTGAAGCGCTCGGAGTAGGTCAGCGCATCGCACAGCACCAGACGGCCTTCGGCGTCCGTGTTGAGGATTTCCACGGTTTGGCCGCTCATGGTGGTGACGATGTCGCCCGGACGCGAAGCGTTGCCGCTCGGCATGTTCTCGGCGCACGCCAGAATACATACCAGGTTGATCGGCAGTTTCAGTTCGAGCACGGCACGCAGGGTGCCGAACACGCTGGCTGCGCCGCCCATGTCGTACTTCATTTCGTCCATGCCGGCGCCCGGTTTCAGGCTGATGCCGCCAGTGTCGAAGGTGATGCCTTTGCCGACCAGCGCGTAGGGCTTCTCGGATTTCTTGCCGCCGTTGTATTGCATGACGATCAGGCGCGGTGGCTGGGCGCTGCCCTGGCCGACGGCGTAGAACGAACCCATGCCCAGGTCCTTGATCTTCTTCTCGTCGAGGACTTCGACTTTCAGCGATTTGAATTCTTTGCCGAGGCTTTTCGCTTGCTCACCGAGGAACGTCGGGTGGCAGATGTTCGGCGGCAGGTTGCCGAGGGTGCGGGTGAACGCCATGCCGTTGGCGATCGCAGTACCGTGGGCCACGGCGCGCTCGACTTCAGCCTGGGCAGCCTTGATCGTCACCAGGGTGATTTTCTTCAGCGCGCGCGGTTCGGCTTTCTGGCTCTTGAACTGGTCAAAGGTGTATTGACCGTCGACCAGGGTTTCGGCCAGCAGGCGGGTCTTGCCGTAGCTGTCGCGGCCCTTGACCACGACTTCGTCCAGCGCCAGCACGGCATCGCTGCCGCCCAGACCTTTAAGGGTGTTGAGGACACCAGCGATGATTTTGCGGAACGGGCGGTCGCCCAGTTCTTCATCCTTGCCGACGCCGACCAGCAGAACACGTTCGGCCTTGAGGTTCGGCAGGCTGTGCAGCAGCAGGCTCTGGCCGACTTTGCCGGCGAGGTCGCCGCGTTTGATCACGGTGCTGATGGCGCCACCGCACAGTTCGTCGAGCTGTCTGGCGACGGCGCCGAGCTTGCGGTTTTCGCCGACGGCAACCACCAGCGTGGCGGTTTTCAACGTTTCCGGGCTAACGCTTTTTACAACCAGTTCCATGTCGGGGTCCCTGAATTAATGGTCAACACGCAGCATTCGACAGAGTCTGCAAACGCCTGCTTATATAGATGAAAAGACAGATAGAAAGACGCAGGTCACGGCCCGCGACAAAGGCCGCAGTTTGAACCTCGCTAGCAGCGCCTGACAACCCTCGGTTCGACGATCTTCGGTGCTTTGCGCATGTGCTTGAGCTTGCGCAGTGACAGGCGCACCCAATCACAGGATAATGCGCCATCTTTTTTGGCGGCCCTGCCTTGCGGGTCGGCCGCTACGTTTGTTTGTTTGGCCGCCTTAGCCTGACAACCCTGGAGTGTCTGGTTTGATCGTCTTCCGTTATCTGTCCCGCGAAGTCCTGTTGACCTTGAGCGCCGTGAGCGCCGTGCTGCTGGTCATCATCATGAGCGGTCGCTTCATCAAATACCTCGCGCAGGCGGCTTCCGGCCAGCTCGATCCGGGTTCACTGTTCCTGATCATGGGGTTTCGCCTGCCGGGTTTCCTGCAGCTGATCCTGCCATTGGGGCTGTTCCTCGGGATCCTGCTGTCCTACGGCCGCTTGTACCTGGAAAGCGAAATGACCGTGCTGTCGGCCACCGGCATGAGCCAGCAACGGCTGTTTCGTATCACCCTTTTTCCGGCGACGCTGGTCGCGCTGGTGGTGGCGTGGCTCAGCCTGAGCCTGGCGCCGCAGGGTGCCAATCAGTTCCAGTTGCTGCTGAACAAGCAGGACGCGCTGACCGAATTCGATACCTTGGAGCCGGGGCGCTTCCAGGCGTTGCGCGACGGTACGCGGGTGACCTACACCGAAACCCTGACCGATGACCGGGTCAATCTGGGCGGCGTGTTTATCTCGCAGAAAAACTTTTCCTCCGACAAAAAAGAGCGCGGGATTTCCGTGCTGGTGGCCGAGAAGGGGCGCCAGGAAATCCGTCCTGACGGCAATCGTTACCTGATTCTGGAAAACGGCTTCCGTTACGACGGTAACCCGGGGCAGGCCGACTACCGCAAGATCAAGTACGACGAATACGGCGTGCTGCTGCCCAAGCCGGATGTCAGTGAAGAAGTCACCGACCGCGATGCCATGACCACGCTGTCGCTGGTCGGCAGTGATGACATCCGCGCGCGTACCGAACTGCAATGGCGTCTGTCCCTGCCGTTGCTGGTGTTCATCGTGACCCTGATGGCGGTGCCGCTGTCGCGCGTCAACCCGCGTCAGGGCCGTTTCCTCAAGCTGCTCCCGGCGATTCTTCTTTATATGGGTTACCTGACCATCCTCATTGCCGCTCGTGGCGCCCTCGAAAAAGGCAAGATCCCGCCTGCGCTGGGCTTGTGGTGGGTGCACGGGATATTCCTCGTCATCGGCCTGATCCTGCTCTACTGGGAGCCGATGCGCCTGAAACTGGCCAGTCGGCGCGATGCGCGGGAGGTGGCCCGTGGTTAAGCTCGATCGCTACATTGGTAGCAGCGTTTTCGTGGCGATCCTCGCGGTTCTGGGGATCATCCTCGGCTTGGCGACCTTGTTCGCCTTCATCGATGAAATGGGCGACGCCAGCGACACCTACACCTTGGTCGATGTGCTGGTCTATGTGCTGCTGACCGCGCCACGGCGCATGTATGACATGTTGCCGATGGCCGCGCTGATCGGTTGCCTGATCGGCCTCGGCAGTCTGGCCAGCAACAGCGAACTGACGATCATGCGCGCCGCTGGCGTGTCGATCGGGCGGATCGTCTGGGCCGTGATGAAACCGATGCTGGTGCTGATGATTGCTGGCGTGTTGATCGGCGAATACGTGGCGCCGGCCACCGAAGTTGCCGCGCAAGCCAAGCGCTCGCTGGCCCAAGGCAGCGGTGATGCGCAAAGTGCCCGGCACGGTCTGTGGCACCGCCAGGGCGACGAGTTCATTCACGTCAACTCGGTGCAACCGAACGGCTTGCTGTACGGCGTCACTCGTTATCACTTTGACAAAGAACGCAACATGCTCTCGGCGAGCTTCGCCAAACGTGCGGAGTTCGACACCGATCACTGGCAGTTGAGCGAAGTAACGACCACGCGGTTCCATGAAAAGAACACCGAAGTGGTCAACGCGCCGGTCGAACGCTGGGAAGTGGCGTTGAGCCCGCAATTGCTCAGCACCGTGGTGATGGCGCCCGAGTCGCTGTCGATCAGCGGTTTGTGGGGTTATATCCATTACCTGTCGGACCAGGGTCTGGCTAACGGCCGTTACTGGCTGGCGTTTTGGGTCAAGGTGTTGCAGCCGTTGGTCACCGCAGCGCTGGTGCTGATGGCGATCTCCTTTATCTTCGGGCCGCTGCGTTCGGTGACCCTCGGCCAGCGGGTATTTACCGGTGTGCTGGTGGGCTTCACCTTCCGTATCGTCCAGGATTTGCTCGGGCCTTCGAGCCTGGTGTTCGGCTTCTCGCCGCTGTTCGCGGTACTGGTGCCGGCCACGGTGTGTGGCCTCGCCGGGGTCTGGTTGCTGCGTCGGGCCGGTTGATTCCGGGGTTTTCCTGACCTTGCCAGTTGCTCAAAAACGCCCTTGTCGCAAGACCGGGGCGTTTTTGTATTCGCCGTCTGACCTGTGAACGTGACGCTTGCGCCGAGGATCAGGTACAATTCCCGGCTATTTTTCGGCGGGCTATGCCTGCAGCCTTTTTGAGTGTTGATCCGTGAGTGATTTGAGTCATATCCGCAATTTCTCCATCATCGCCCACATTGACCATGGCAAGTCGACGCTGGCCGACCGCTTCATCCAGATGTGTGGCGGCCTTGCCGAGCGCGAAATGGAAGCACAGGTCCTCGACTCCATGGACCTGGAACGTGAACGCGGGATCACCATCAAGGCCCATAGCGTCACTCTTTATTACACTGCCCGCGATGGCATCAAGTACCAGCTGAACTTTATTGACACCCCCGGCCACGTCGACTTCACCTACGAAGTCAGCCGTTCGCTGGCGGCGTGTGAAGGTGCGTTGCTGGTGGTCGATGCTGGTCAGGGCGTTGAGGCGCAATCGGTTGCCAACTGCTACACGGCAATCGAGCAGGGCCTGGAAGTCATGCCGGTGCTGAACAAGATCGACCTGCCACAGGCCGATCCGGACCGCGTCAAAGAAGAAATCGAGAAAATCATTGGCATCGACGCCACTGACGCCGTCGAGTGCAGCGCCAAGACTGGCCTGGGCGTCGATGAAGTGCTCGAGCGCCTGGTTCACACCATTCCTGCGCCGACCGGCAACTACGAAGATCCGCTGCAAGCGTTGATCATCGATTCCTGGTTCGACAACTACCTGGGCGTTGTTTCCCTGGTACGCGTGCGCCACGGCCGTGTGAAGAAGGGCGACAAGATCCTAGTCAAATCCACCGGCAAGATCCACCTCGTGGACAGCGTCGGTGTATTCAACCCGAAACACACTGCCACCGTTGACCTGAAGGCCGGCGAAGTGGGCTTCATCATTGCCGGTATCAAGGACATTCACGGTGCGCCAGTAGGTGACACCCTGACCTTGAGCTCGACCCCCGACGTTGACGTGCTGCCCGGCTTCAAACGCATTCAGCCGCAGGTTTACGCCGGTCTGTTCCCGGTCAGCTCCGACGACTTCGAAGATTTCCGTGAAGCCCTGCAAAAGCTCACGCTCAACGACTCGTCGCTGCAGTACACCCCGGAAAGCTCCGACGCCCTGGGCTTCGGCTTCCGTTGCGGGTTCCTCGGCATGCTGCACATGGAAATCATCCAGGAGCGCCTCGAGCGCGAGTACGACCTGGACCTGATC
The DNA here is from genome assembly GCF_900105155.1 of Pseudomonas prosekii. Lineage (NCBI taxonomy): Bacteria > Pseudomonadati > Pseudomonadota > Gammaproteobacteria > Pseudomonadales > Pseudomonadaceae > Pseudomonas > Pseudomonas prosekii. The sequence continues at coordinate 1,615,711 of NZ_LT629762.1, read as the reverse complement.
ACCACGGCACCGACGGTAATCTTCGAGCTGTTGCTGAAAACCGGTGAAACGATTTACGTCGATAACCCGTCGAAGCTCCCAGACCTGTCTTCGATCGAAGACATGCGCGAGCCGATCGTGCGGGCCAATATTCTTGTGCCGCAAGAGCACCTGGGCAACGTCATTACCCTGTGCATCGAAAAGCGTGGCGTTCAACACGACATGCTGTTCCTCGGTTCGCAGGTCCAGGTGACTTACGATTTGCCGATGAACGAAGTGGTCCTGGACTTCTTCGATCGTCTGAAATCGACCAGTCGCGGCTATGCTTCGCTGGACTACCATTTCGATCGTTATCAATCAGCTAATCTGGTGAAACTGGATGTGTTGATCAACGGTGACAAGGTCGACGCCCTGGCGCTGATCGTGCACAAGGATAACGCGCACTACAAAGGTCGCCAGTTGACCGAGAAGATGAAAGAACTGATTCCGCGCCAGATGTTCGACGTTGCGATCCAGGCCGCCATTGGCGGGCAGATCATTGCGCGGACCTCCGTCAAGGCACTCAGAAAGAACGTATTGGCCAAATGCTACGGCGGTGACGTTAGCCGTAAGAAGAAACTGCTCGAGAAGCAGAAGGCCGGTAAAAAACGCATGAAGCAAGTCGGCAACGTGGAAATTCCACAAGAAGCCTTCCTTGCAGTGCTCAGGTTGGATAGTTAGGTCCTATGTCACTAAATTTCCCGCTGTTGCTGGTCATCGCCGTGTTCGTCTGCGGTCTGTTGGCGTTGCTCGATCTGGTTTTCCTGGCGCCGCGTCGGCGTGCCGCCATTTCCTCCTATCAGGGCAGCGTCAGCCAGCCGGATGTGGTGGTGGTCGAGAAACTGAACAAAGAGCCGCTGCTGGTCGAATACGGCAAGTCGTTCTTCCCGGTGTTGTTCATCGTGCTGGTGCTGCGTTCGTTCCTGGTGGAACCGTTCCAGATTCCGTCCGGCTCGATGAAACCGACCCTGGACGTTGGCGACTTCATTCTGGTGAACAAGTTTTCTTACGGGATCCGCCTGCCGGTGATCGACAAGAAAGTCATCGAAGTCGGTGATCCGCAGCGCGGCGATGTGATGGTGTTCCGCTATCCGAGCGACCCGAACGTCAACTACATCAAGCGTGTAGTCGGCTTGCCGGGCGACCAGATTCGCTACACCGCCGACAAGCGCCTGTTCGTCAACGGCGAGTCGATCGCCGAAAAACTGGTCGGCACCGAGCCGGGCACGTTGGGCAGCGCTGAACTCTACGAAGAAAAACTCGGTGCGGCCGAGCACTTGATCCGCAAGGAAATGAGCCGCTACCGCGCCACGCCGGACCATAGCTGGACCGTGCCTGCCGGCCATTACTTCATGATGGGCGACAACCGCGACAACTCTAACGACAGTCGCTATTGGGATGATCCGAGCATTCCGAAAGATCTGCTGGGCATGGTTCCCGACAAGAATATTGTCGGCAAGGCCTTCGCAGTCTGGATGAGCTGGCCAGAACCCAAACTCAGCCACCTGCCGAATTTCTCGCGGGTTGGCCTGATCAAGTAATCACTCCACGGCGCTGTTGAACACAGCGCCGAATGCATTTCTGGAGCCGCCACAATCGGCGCCAGCAGCATGAAAACACTGATATTCAGGACGTAATTTTTGAACACAGCGTTAATTGTCCCAGGCCTGCGCCGCATCACGGCGATGGCGGTGGAATCCAACCACGAACTCAGCGTGGGTAAACCGTGAGCGCCTCCTTAAGTCGTCTAGAGCGTCAGCTCGGCTACACCTTCAAGGACCAGGAACTGATGATTCTGGCCCTGACTCACCGCAGTTTTGCCGGGCGTAACAATGAACGCCTGGAATTCCTCGGTGATGCCATCCTCAACTTCGTCGCGGGCGAGGCGCTGTTCGATCGCTTCCCGCTGGCGCGCGAAGGCCAGTTGTCGCGTTTGCGCGCGCGCCTGGTGAAAGGTGAGACCCTGGCCGTACTGGCCCGTGGGTTTGATCTGGGCGACTACCTGCGCCTGGGTTCGGGTGAATTGAAAAGTGGCGGTTTCCGTCGCGAATCGATTCTGGCCGATGCCCTCGAAGCGCTGATCGGTGCGATCTACCTGGACGCCGGCATGGACATGGCGCGCGAGCGCGTGCTGGCCTGGCTGACCGGTGAGTTCGAGGGGCTGACCCTGGTCGACACCAACAAAGATCCAAAAACCCGTCTGCAGGAATTCCTGCAATCGCGGGGCTGTGAGCTGCCACGTTACGAAGTGGTGGATATCCAGGGTGAGCCGCATTGCCGAGTTTTCTTCGTCGAATGCGAAATCACCTTACTGAATGAAAAAAGCCGAGGTCAGGGTGTGAGTCGTCGTATTGCCGAACAGGTAGCGGCCGCCGCAGCACTGATTGCCCTGGGTGTGGAGAATGGCAATGACTGATACAACTGCAACTCGCTGTGGCTATGTTGCCATCGTCGGCCGTCCCAACGTGGGCAAGTCCACGCTGCTGAACCATATCCTGGGTCAGAAGCTGGCGATCACCTCGCGCAAGCCGCAAACCACTCGTCACAACATGCTGGGCATCAAGACCGAAGGCGCCGTTCAGGCCGTCTACGTCGATACCCCGGGCATGCACAAGGGTGGCGAGAAAGCGCTGAACCGCTACATGAACAAGACTGCTTCGGCCGCGTTGAAAGACGTCGACGTGGTGATCTTCGTGGTTGACCGCACCAAGTGGACCGACGAAGACCAGATGGTGCTCGAACGCGTCCAGTACGTGACCGGCCCGTTGATCGTCGCGCTGAACAAGACCGACCGCATCGAAGACAAAGCCGAGCTGATGCCGCACCTGAGCTGGTTGCAGGAACAGCTGCCGAACGCGCAGATCATGCCGATCTCGGCCCAGCACGGGCACAACCTTGAAGCGCTGGAGCGGGTGATCGCCGGGTACCTGCCGGAGAACGAGCATTTCTTCCCGGAAGACCAGATCACCGACCGCAGCAGCCGCTTCCTCGCCGCCGAACTGGTTCGCGAGAAAATCATGCGCCAGATGGGCGCCGAGCTGCCGTACCAGATCACCGTCGAAATCGAGGAGTTCAAGCAGCAGGGCAAAACCCTGCATATTCATGCGCTGATCCTCGTCGAACGTGACGGCCAGAAGAAGATCATCATTGGCGACAAGGGCGAGCGCATCAAACGCATCGGCACCGAAGCGCGCAAGGACATGGAGCTGCTGTTCGACTCCAAGATCATGCTCAACCTCTGGGTGAAAGTGAAAGGCGGCTGGTCCGACGACGAGCGCGCCCTGCGTTCGCTGGGTTACGGCGATTTGTAAAACGGGTCTGCGCTACACCGTAGATCCCCTGTGGGAGCGAGCTTGCTCGCGATGAGGGCCTGACATTCAACAGCCATGTTGACTGACGGACCGCAATCGCGAGCAAGCTCGCTCCCACATTGGTTTTGGGTGGTTTATAAATCTGTGCTGACTCATTGAGAAACTGACTTCCATGTCTCAAACCCCACCCATCGGCCAACTCGCCTACGTGCTCCACTCCCGCGCCTACCGCGAAAGCAGTGCGCTGGTGGATTTCCTTACGCCGCAAGGTCGGCTGCGGGCAGTGTTGCGCAGTGCGCGGGGCAAGGCCGGGACGTTGGCGCGGCCGTTCGTGCCGCTGGAAGTCGAGTTTCGCGGGCGCGGCGAGCTGAAGAATGTCGGGCGCATGGAAAGCGCCGGTATTTCCACCTGGCTCAACGGCGAAGCGCTGTTCAGCGGGCTCTACCTCAATGAACTGCTGATTCGTCTGTTGCCGTCCGAAGACCCGCACCCCGGCGTGTTTGATCACTACGCGGCGACGTTGCTCGCGCTGGCCGAAGGTCGGCCGCTGGAGCCGTTACTGCGTTCGTTCGAATGGCGCTTGCTTGATGACCTCGGTTACGGCTTTGCCCTGAGCAGCGACATCCACGGCGACGCGGTTGCGCCCGACGGGCTCTATCGCTTGCAGGTGGATGCGGGGCTGGAGCGGGTTTATCTGCTGCAACCGGGCCTGTTCAACGGCACCGAATTGCTCGCCATGTCCGAGGCTGACTGGACTGCCCCCGGTGCCTTGTCCGCCGCCAAGCGCCTGATGCGTCAAGCACTCGCGGTGCATTTGGGCGGTCGTCCGCTGGTCAGTCGCGAACTGTTTCGCAAGCCGTAGTCTCCCCGTATGCTGTGCGCCGAATCTTTAAATTCAGGAGCGCTTCCGTGACCACCAGCAATCGCATTCTTCTTGGCGTCAACATCGACCACGTCGCCACCCTGCGTCAGGCCCGCGGCACGCGTTACCCGGACCCGGTCAAAGCAGCGCTGGACGCGGAAGAGGCGGGCGCCGATGGCATCACTGTGCATTTGCGTGAAGACCGTCGGCACATTCAGGAGCGCGACGTGTTGCTGCTCAAGGATGTGCTGCAAACCCGCATGAATTTCGAAATGGGCGTCACCGAAGAAATGCTGGCGTTCGCCGAGCGCATCCGTCCGGCGCACATTTGCCTGGTGCCGGAAACCCGTCAGGAACTGACCACCGAGGGTGGGCTGGATGTGGCGGGGCAGGAAGCGCGGATCAAGGCTGCGGTGGATCGCCTGGCGAAGATTGGTTGCGAAGTGTCGCTGTTCATCGATGCCGATGAGCGGCAGATTGCGGCGTCGAAGCGTGTCGGTGCGCCGGCCATCGAGCTGCACACTGGCCGCTATGCCGATGCCGAAACGCCAACCGATGTCGCGGAAGAATTGCAGCGTGTGGCCGATGGTGTCGCGTTTGGTCTGGCCCAGGGACTGATCGTCAACGCTGGCCACGGGTTGCATTATCACAACGTCGAAGCCGTGGCAGCGATCAAAGGCATCAACGAACTGAACATCGGCCACGCGTTGGTGGCGCATGCTTTGTTTGTCGGGTTCAAATCGGCTGTTGCCGAGATGAAAGCGCTGATCCTCGCGGCCGCCGCAAAAGCTTAAACCGAACACAAAACAATTGTGGGAGCGAGCTTGCTCGCGATGAGGCCCAGTCAGTCACCATAATTGGTGGCTGTCAGACGGCTATCGCGAGCAAGCTCGCTCCCACAGTTTTGATGGGTGTACGGCTTTAGAGCGGCGGGGTTTCCTGATTCGGCTTGGTCTTGTCGATCCCCGGCACGTGCAGGTTGCCTTCCGCCACCTGATCACCTTCAAGCTGCGGCTGCGTGACCCAGGTCAGGATGTCGTAATAGCGGCGGATGTTCGCCACAAAATGCACCGGCTCGCCGCCGCGCGCATAGCCGTAGCGGGTTTTGCTGTACCACTTCTTCTCCGACAGACGCGGCAGAATCTTCTTCACGTCCAGCCATTTGTCCGGGTTCAAACCTTCCTTCGCCGCCAGTTTGCGCGCGTCATCCAGGTGACCGCTGCCGACGTTATAAGCCGCCAGGGCAAACCAGGTGCGGTCCGGTTCCTGGATCGAATCGTCCAGTTGGTCCTTCATGTAAGCCAGGTACTTGGCGCCGCCCATGATGCTTTGCTTTGGATCGAGGCGATTCGACACGCCCATCGCTTGCGCGGTGTTCTGGGTCAGCATCATCAAGCCGCGCACGCCGGTTTTCGAGGTGACTGCCGCTTGCCATAACGATTCCTGATAACCGACCGCCGCCAACAGGCGCCAATCGACTTTCTCTTTCTTCGCGTAATTCTTGAAGTGCTGCTCGTATTTCGGCAGGCGTTGCTGCAGATGCTGGGCGAACGTGGTGGCGCCCATGTAGCCGAGGACATCGACGTGGCCGTAATAACGGTCCTTCAGGCGTTGCAGGGTGCCGTTTTTCTGCACCTTGTCGAGGTAGGCGTTGATCTCGTTGAGCAGGCTGTTGTCTTCGCCGGGCGCCACGGCCCAGCTCTGGTTGCTCGCGTCACCGAGGTCGAAGGCCACCTGAATCTTCGGGAAGTAGACCTGGTTCATCGCCACTTCGTTGGAATCGACCAGCGTCAGGTCAATCTGCCCTTCATCGACCATCCGCAGCAGGTCGACCACTTCAACCGCGTCGGACTCCTCGTATTCAATGCCGGGATATTTCTTTTTCAGCTCCGCCAGTTGTTCGGCGTGGGTGCTGCCCTTGAGCACCATGATCTTCTTGCCGACCAGATCGCCAGCATCCGTCGGCCGCGACTGGCCGTTGCGGTAGATCACCTGCGGGGTGACTTCGAGGTAGGAGTGGGAGAAGCGCACCTGCTTTTTGCGCTGTTCGCTGCTGACCAGGCCGGCCGCTGCGAGTACCGGGCCATTCGGCTTGCCGACTTGAGTGAACAAGTCGTCGAGGTTGTCGGCGGTCTCGATTTTCAGTTCGACCCCCAGATCTTCGGCAAAGCGCTTCACCAGCTCGTATTCGAAGCCGGTTTCACCGTTACGATCCTGGAAGTAAGTGGCGGGGCTGTTGCGGGTAACCACCCGCAGCACACCGTCCTCCTTTACGCGCTCCAGCGTGTTGGGTTTATCAACACAGCCACTGAGCATCAGGAAGAGTCCGGTTGCGATCAGCCATTTGGCGTACCGCGGACGCAAAGCCGTTGGGGAAAACATCTGCGCAGTATACGCAAAGGACCACGGCCGCCATATCTCGACAGCGCAGGGCTTGTCTGCTAGGCGCCGAAAAACTGCTCGCGAGCCCGCAGGAATGGGCGTGTAGCGCATTTTGTCACAGAAAAAATAAGCGCCGATTTGTGCCGTTTGCCGGCGCAGTCAACCGCCCCGACGTTCGGGTACGGCCGCGCGTACCGTTTCGGGTGATGTCGCGGGCGGTTTAGGCTAGAATGCACGGCCTCAAAGCACACCCCTTCCCGAGGCTGTCCCGAAGATGTTGATCCTGCGCGGCGCTCCTGCCCTTTCTGCCTTTCGCCACAGCAAACTCCTTGAGCAACTGAGCCAGAAAGTTTCGGCTGTCAGCGGCTTGTATGCTGAATTCGCTCACTTCGCCGAAGTTACCGGTGACCTGACCGGCGACGAACAGCAGGTGCTTGCGCGCCTTCTGAAGTACGGCCCAAGTGTCCCGGTGCAAGAACCGACCGGCCGTCTGTTCCTGGTGTTGCCGCGTTTCGGCACTATTTCGCCATGGTCGAGCAAGGCCAGCGACATCGCTCGCAACTGCGGCCTGAGCAAGATCCAGCGCCTGGAGCGCGGCATCGCGTTCTACGTGGCCGGCCAGTTCAGCGACGCCGAAGCCCAGTTGATTGCAGATGCCTTGCACGACCGCATGACCCAGATCGTCCTCGGCAACCTTGAGCAGGCCGCCGGCCTGTTCAGCCACGCCGAACCGAAGCCGCTGACCGCGATCGACGTGTTGGGTGGCGGCCGCGCCGCGCTGGAAAAAGCCAACACCGAGCTCGGCCTGGCCCTGGCGGAAGACGAGATCGACTACCTGGTCAACGCCTTCATCGGCTTGAAGCGCAACCCGCACGACATCGAACTGATGATGTTCGCCCAGGCGAACTCCGAGCACTGCCGTCACAAGATCTTCAACGCCAGTTGGGACATCGACGGCCAGAGCCAGGAAAAAAGCCTGTTCGGCATGATCAAGAACACCTACGTGATGCACAGCGAAGGTGTTCTGTCGGCTTATAAGGACAACGCCTCGGTGATCGTCGGCAACGTTGCCGGTCGTTTCTTCCCGGACCCTGAAACCCGCCAGTACGGCGCGGTGCAGGAGCCGGTGCACATCCTGATGAAAGTCGAAACGCACAACCACCCGACTGCGATTGCCCCGTTTCCCGGCGCATCGACCGGCAGTGGCGGCGAGATTCGCGACGAAGGTGCAACCGGTCGCGGCGCCAAGCCAAAGGCTGGCCTCACCGGTTTCACCGTGTCCAACCTGCAGATTCCGGGTTTCGAGCAGCCGTGGGAAGTGCCTTACGGCAAACCTGAGCGCATCGTTACCGCGCTGGACATCATGATCGAAGGCCCACTGGGTGGCGCCGCGTTCAACAACGAATTCGGCCGTCCAGCCCTGACCGGTTACTTCCGTACCTTCGAACAGTCGATCACCACCCCGCGTGGCGACGAAGTTCGCGGTTACCACAAGCCGATCATGCTGGCCGGCGGCATGGGTAACATCCGTGCCGAACACGTACAGAAAGGCGAAATCATCGTTGGCTCGAAGCTGATCGTGCTCGGCGGCCCGGCGATGTTGATCGGTCTGGGCGGCGGCGCGGCTTCTTCGATGGCCACCGGCACCAGCTCGGCCGACCTCGACTTCGCATCCGTACAGCGCGAAAACCCGGAAATGGAACGCCGCTGCCAGGAAGTCATCGACCGTTGCTGGCAGTTGGGTGAACACAACCCGATCAGCTTCATCCACGACGTCGGCGCGGGCGGTCTGTCCAACGCCTTCCCGGAACTGGTCAACGACGGCAACCGTGGCGGTCGCTTCGAACTGCGCAACATTCCAAATGACGAGCCGGGCATGGCCCCGCACGAAATCTGGAGTAACGAATCTCAGGAACGTTACGTTCTGGCGGTCGGCCCGGCCGACTTCGAGCGCTTCCAGGCGATCTGCGAGCGCGAGCGTTGCCCGTTCGCCGTGGTCGGCGAAGCCACTGCCGAGCCGCAACTGACCGTCACCGACAGTCACTTCGGCAACAGCCCGGTGGACATGCCGCTCGAAGTGCTGCTGGGCAAAGCCCCGCGCATGCACCGTTCGGCCGTTCGTGAAAACGAATTGGGCGACGATTTCGATCCAAGCACGCTGGAAATCGCAGACTGCGTCGAGCGCGTTCTGCATCACCCGGCCGTGGCCAGCAAAAGTTTCCTGATCACCATCGGCGACCGCACCATCACCGGCCTCGTGGCCCGTGACCAAATGGTCGGCCCGTGGCAGGTACCGGTGGCTGACGTTGCCGTCACCGCCACCAGCTTCGACGTTTACACCGGTGAAGCCATGGCCATGGGCGAGCGTACTCCGCTGGCGCTGCTGGACGCTCCGGCGTCGGGCCGCATGGCCATCGGCGAAACCCTGACCAACATCGCCGCATCGCGCATCAACAAGATCTCCGACATCAAACTGTCGGCGAACTGGATGTCCGCCGCCGGCCACCCGGGCGAAGACGCGCGTCTGTACGACACCGTGAAAGCGGTCGGCATGGAACTGTGCCCGGACCTGGGCATCACCATTCCGGTGGGCAAGGACTCGATGTCCATGGCCACGCGCTGGAACGATGAAGGCGTCGACAAAACCGTCACCTCGCCGATGTCGCTGATCGTCACCGGTTTCGCGCCTGTCGCTGACATCCGTCAGACCCTGACGCCGGAACTGCGCATGGACAAAGGCACCACCGACCTGATCCTGATCGATCTGGGCCGTGGCCAGAACCGCATGGGCGCCTCGATTCTCGCCCAAGTGCACGGCAAGCTCGGCTCGCAAGCGCCGGACGTTGACGACGCCGAAGACCTCAAAGCCTTCTTCGCGGTGATCCAGGGCCTCAATGCCGACGGTCACTTGCTGGCGTACCACGACCGTTCCGACGGTGGTCTGCTGACCAGCACCGTGGAAATGGCCTTTGCCGGTCATTGCGGTCTGAGCCTGAACCTCGACGGTCTGGCGGAAACTTCAGCGGACATCGCCGCGATTCTGTTCAACGAAGAACTCGGTGCAGTCATCCAGGTTCGTCAGGACGCCACCCCGGATATCCTCGCGCAGTTCAGCGCTGCCGGTCTGGGCGATTGCGTGTCGGTGATCGGTCAGCCGATGAACAACGGCCAGATCAACATCACCTTCAACGGCGAAACCATCTTTGAAGGCCAGCGTCGTCTGCTGCAACGTCAGTGGGCAGAAACCAGCTACCAGATCCAGCGTCTGCGTGATAACGCCGACTGCGCCGAACAAGAGTTCGACGTGCTGCTGGAAGAAGACAACCCGGGCCTGAGCGTCAAGCTCAGCTACGACGTCAACCACGACGTCGCCGCGCCGTACATCAAGAAAAACATTCGCCCACAGGTTGCCGTACTGCGTGAGCAGGGCGTCAACGGTCAGGTGGAAATGGCGGCAGCCTTCGACCGCGCCGGTTTCAACGCGATCGACGTGCACATGAGCGACATTCTGGCCGGCCGTGTCGACCTGAACGAGTTCAAAGGTCTGGTCGCTTGCGGCGGTTTCTCCTACGGCGACGTCCTCGGCGCCGGCGAAGGCTGGGCCAAATCGGCACTGTTCAACAGCCGCGCCCGCGATGCGTTCCAGGGTTTCTTCGAACGTAACGACAGCTTCACCCTCGGCGTGTGCAACGGTTGCCAGATGATGTCCAACCTGCACGAGCTGATCCCGGGCAGCGAGTTCTGGCCGCACTTCGTGCGCAACCGTTCCGAGCAGTTCGAAGCGCGTGTGGCGATGGTTCAGGTCCAGGAGTCGAACTCGATCTTCCTGCAGGGTATGGCCGGTTCGCGCATGCCGATCGCCATCGCGCACGGTGAAGGTCATGCCGAGTTCGCCAGCGAAGAAGCGTTGCTTGAAGCCGATCTGTCGGGTTGCGTGGCGATGCGTTTCGTCGACAACCACGGCAAGGTCACGGAAAAGTACCCGGCCAACCCGAACGGCTCGCCGCGCGGGATCACCGGTTTGACCAGCCGCGACGGTCGCGTGACGATCATGATGCCGCACCCGGAACGTGTGTTCCGCACTGTGCAGAACTCGTGGCGTTCGGAAGACTGGAACGAAGACGCACCTTGGATGCGTATGTTCCGTAACGCTCGCGTGTGGGTTAACTAAGCGCTGTGTATAAGCTCTGCTTTTTCGTTCCGGCCAGTCATGTGGAACAGGTCAAAAATGCCGTATTCGCTGCCGGTGGCGGGCGAATCGGTGCTTATGATCATTGCGCGTGGCAAGTGTTGGGCCTCGGCCAGTTTCGCCCACTGGATGGCAGTCAGCCGTTTATCGGCGAAGCGGGGCAGGTCGAACAAGTTGAGGAATGGAAAGTCGAGTTGGTGGTGGCGGATGAGTTGATCGTGGCTGTGGTGGCCGCGCTGAAACTCAGCCATCCCTACGAGACGCCGGCGTATGAAGTGTGGCAGTTGGAAGATTTCTGATCTTCGCACCGCTTGAACTGAAAACCCGCTGATGCGAATCAGCGGGTTTTTTGTTGCCGGCGAAAATCTGTCCCTGGTAGGGGCGACCGGTTCGGCCAGCTTACGGCGCGGGCGTCAGATTGACCTCACTTTGCAGCATCTGAATCAGCTGATTGAGGTATTTGAAGGTCTGCTGTTTCTTGCCCCAGCGATCAATGAAAAACAGCCCGTTGTCGTTGATCTGGATCGGTGTCGAGACGATGTCCCCGGTGCTGGAGCGGTGCAGCAGATTGGTCTGGGCAGTCGATGGGCGTTCGACCAGGAAATGCCCGGCCTGCGTCAATTTCGACCGGTCGAGAGGCACGAACGGCGGCGGAATCGGCATCCCCGCGGTACCCACGTCAATCTTGAAATCGCTGCGTAAAGCACTTGAAGCAAACGTCGTCGGGTCGGTTTCCCAGAAACCGCGATGAATGCTTCGCGACAGCGTCGGCGCGGTATCCCTGACATTCAAACTGACGGCGCCAAGCATTTCCGCCAGCCCCGGTACACCAAGGTTGTTATTGCTGTGCGCACTGCCAACCAACGCGATCCATTTGTGCGGCCCCTGGGCCAATTGATCGGCCTGAATCACCTGCGCGGCGAAGTAGCTGAACATCGAGTTGCGCGAGACATCGCGATCGCCCAGCCCCTTGAGGTGATAACTGGCCGTGCAGTCGAGCGCCCGGACGCGGATGCCATATTTGCCGGCGGCCTGGACCACCTGCGAATAGGTATTGGGCCCGTTGTAGAACGGGCCCATGTGGCCCGAATCCTGGTTTTTCAGGTAAATCTTGAGTCCACTCGGCAGGTGTTGGGTCTGATGGAAAATATCGAGTTCGGCCTGATGCAGATCCGTCAGCAAGTGTTCGACGTACAGCGTCTTGAAACCCGCTTGTTTGATCTTTTTCATCTGCGTTCTGAGCAGTGCCTTGCTTGACTCGTGCACATGGGCCTCGCCGATGACCAGCCCCGGCAAAGCGCTATCGCCGATTTGCTTCAGAAACGCTTCCGCCGTGGTACTCGCGGTTATTTGCGGCAGCGTTGGTCGGGGTGGCGGCACATAGTCGGTAAAAAACTGTTCGGCCCTGGTCCTCAGGCTGGAGCGCAGTCGGACAAATTCAAAGAACGGTTCCTGGTTAACCGGGTTGACCGGAGCGAAACGGGTGTCGAGGCCGTGCGGCTCATTGGCGAGGCGGACAACTTGTTCCTTGAAAGAAGGTGAAATATCGAACTCGCTGAAATGCTGTAATGCCGGTTCCGGCGCGGCGACGGCCCTGGTGGCTGATGCGGGTGCTTTGTAGGGGGTGCGCAAAGTCATGCAGTAATCGGCTTTGGCCAGCGCATCACCCGGTATCGAACCTGCGACATCGACGCGAATGCCCACCGCTTGATCGACGCCGACGTCTTCGATGCGCAACGCAACCGCGTCATGCAAATCGGCGAGGCCGGGCGTTTCCTTGAAGGTGCGCAGACGCGATTGTTCGACCAACGCAATCCAGCGCTCGCCCGGCACTTCGGCGACGTCTGCGGTGATCACCTGGTGGGAATAGAAATTCCTCACGCGGTTGTCCCGAGGCACGGTCGGCGAGGCTTTACGCATGAGCAAAACATCGTCCAGTTGATAAGAGGTCGAGGCGTCGAGTGCGTGAATCTTCAGGCCTTTTTCTCTGGCCTTGCGCACCAGCGCGAGATAGGAATAGTCGGCGCCGGAGGGGAATTTGAACGAGCGGTCGATCGCCTTCAGGTGTGTTTCGATGTGTTGCCAGGATTTACCGCTGTTGAGCTTTGGCAGTTTCAGGTGGAAAACATCACCCGGCAAGTACTCCAGGTACAAGTGCTTGAAGCCCTTGTCGAGCAGCGCATCCATGTTGGCGATCAGGGCTTTTTTACTGGCGATCGAGCCCGGCACGGCACCGATGATCAGGCTTTTATTGCCGGCAAAGGCTTCGCTTTCGATCAACTCTGTCAAGGAGGTCGCTTCGATCGCCGGGACGTCGGGGCGCACCGGCAGTGGCGCGAGGTTGTCGAAGAACTGCTTGGCATGGTCCGTCAAGCGCCGGGATTGTTGAAGGTACGCAATGCGCGGAAGTTTTAGTTCGTCGGCAGCGCTTTCCAGTGTCAACAGGGGCAAATCCACCTGATCGCCCCAGGTCAGCAATCGCTCCCTCATTTGCGGATCGAGAACTTGTTCAATGCGCACCCGGTGTTTCGCCGGTACGCCGTAATCGGTGTGCGGCCCTGGTGTTTCCTGCACGGTTTCATATTTGGGCGCACCGCCCGAAACGCCGCTGCGCACCAGGTTGCCCTCGGCATTCAGGGTGGCCAGGCGGCCGGTGGACAGCCAATTGCCATGAGCATCGAGGCGATACAGCAAGTAACGACCGATCGCATCAGGTGTCTTCGGTGCCCAAAGCGGCCGACCTTCGAAAAACACCGGACGCAGATCCAGCGAGGTACGGGCCTCAGGCTCCATACGTCTGATCAAATCCATCGCTCTGTTGTGCGCTGCACCGGCAGCAACCCGGCGCGGTGTTCGACCAATGGGTTTGAGTGAACGCAGGGCCGGGCGCAGATCGGTGAACAAGGCGCCGGCGCTGTTGAGCAGATAACCGGCGAAATGCTCAAGCGCCGCCGAAGTATCACCCTGGTTGTAGGCATGCAACGCGAGCATGGCGTCCTTGAACGCCAGCAGCAGGCCGGTGCTCAGACTGAGGATAGGGAAAGGTGCGGTGGCAATCGCGCTGACCCATTCGACGCAACTCCAGACGATCTCGCTGATCATCTGGCTGCGATTGACGGTAGTCGCGTTGACGTCGTCGATCTTGCGCTGCAGCTTCATGCTGTACAGCGCCTGACGCAGGTCCGGCACTGGCGCAACGTTGCGAGTCGAGTCGTAGCGCGCCGGGCTGAGCGTGGTTGTATTCAACTGATCGGGCAATTGCCGTTGGGCTTCTTGCAGGAACGTGCGGACCCGCACCTGCGCCTGCACGCCGACACGTTCAGTGAGGTAGGCGATCATGCCGGGCTGTTGTTTGAGCAGGTAATTGAACAACCGCGCCTCGCGAAAACTGATGCCGTCGGGCGCGTGGGGCGTGTAGAGCAGCACGGGATTGTCGCCGTGGCTGAACAGAAAAGTGTCGATGACCCATTCGCCATCGATCATCAAACGATGGATGGCGTGGGTGCTGCGCGTTGCCGCGGAGGTCTCGCCGAGGCTGGCAATGCTCGACTCCAGCCATTGCAGATCGACGCTGGTGATGTGCCCTTGCAGGTGACATTCGAGCGCGGCGGCGGACATTTGCCGCTGAGTGATTGCCAGCGTGGTGTTGCGCCGCAGGGCAAAACCGGGGCTTTCGGGGCTTTGCAATTCACTGCGGACTTTGTCGATGTAGCGCTGACCGATCCACACACCGGTGACCGAACGCGCGACTTTTTGCGCGGTGAGCAGGCTCAGGTCGATGCCCGGCGGACCTTTGAACTGCGCCGAACGCGCGAATTTTTCATCGAGAAACCCCACACCATCGGCATAACCGTCGCGATACAACTGGGTGTAAGTCAGTGGCGGCGGGGTCCAGTTACCGACAATCGCCGGCGGCGAAAAGGCCCACACCGTGTCGGGGTCGACATCGTTGGCGGGGCGCTGCAACAGTTCATTCAAGCGTTTTTTCGCTTGCTCATGCAGATAAGTCTCGAAGCTTGGAAAGCGGCTTTGTGACGAAGCATGGTCGTTGAAGCCTCGCAACATGCCTTCGGCTTCTTCGGTATGCGTGGTGAGTTTTTTTCGCTGCGCGGCTGAGGCTGAGCGATACCATAACGGCGTGGTGAATTCATGGTCGTCGACCCGCGTCGCCAACACATGCTCCGCCATCGCCTTCAGGCCATCGCTATGACTGCCAACGTAATTCAACGCGACTTCCTGGTACTCGTGATCGGCCGCTTTGAAGTTCAGGCCTGCGAGAAACTGGCGCATGGTGTGGCGAAAGCGCAGGGGCAGTCGATTGATCAGGTAGTCGGTCATGCGCGTGGCAGCGTTGTCCCGAGCCCAACCCAAAATGTGTTGCTGGCACGCGATCTCGCTGTCGAAGGCTTGGAAACAGGCGCCTTGTGGTGCGTCTGGGCTGCACAGCAACAGGCGCTTGATGTCGCCGTTTTCATCATGCTCACGCAGCAGCCACAGGTCCTGAAGTTGTGCGCCATGCAGCGCAAGTGTGCCAGCGCTCAATTGTGTAGCGGCGCCCGCGCGCAGGCGCTGGATCAGTTCGAGGTCGCCCTCAAGCAAATGGCCCTGCAGAAACGCGGTATAGGCCAGCGCGTTGATGCGCTTGTCGAGCATTTCCTCAATCGCCTGCCGAACTTGCACGCGGGCATGCATTTGCGTCTGCACATAAGCAAAATCGACACGCGGTTGCAGGGTCTTCAATTGTTCCGCAAGCCACACCGGGGTCAGGTCGCTGTGCGCTGCCTGCAATGGCTGATCGCGATAGGTAATGGTGCTGTTTAGGAGGAAGTCTGATCCGGGCAATTCGTCGCCGATGTGCGCGCCGCGCAGGGCCATTTCGATCAGGTTTCGCGAGTGCTCAAACACACCAAAACCGGCGACATAACGCCGAGTGATGACGTGCAGGTGTTCAGGCTGTAGATCATCAATCTGCAAGTCATCACTCAAGCGTTCAAGCCATTGCTGCTGTGCCAGGGTTTGCGCACTTGTCGCGGGGCCGAGCAGCTCGAGGAGTTTTTGCCGGGCCTGATGATAGCCGCGCAAGTGCAGCGCCAACTCTGTGCGCCGCGCTTCATTGGCGCTGCGATACCAGTCGGGGGCGCTGTGCCGCAAGCTTCGTTCGAGCAGGGCCTGGGCGTGTAATTCGCGGCGCGCGCTGAGGTCGGGCAGGGCGGCGGTGATCGCCCGGTCGAGGGCGCCGAGCAATTGCGCCGAGTCGTGCTGCCGATTGTCTTCAAGACTCAAGGCGCGTTCGATGTCCTTGCTGCGCTTGTCGAGCAGCTTGTCGTAGAGGTGTTCAAACAATGGCTGGTTGTTGATCGGCGATAACTGCAATGGCCAGATCCCGCCGGCACTCAAGGCCTGATAACGCGTTGGCAGACGCTGCAGGAATTCGTCGCGGCCGGTGGGGTGATCCATGCTTTGCAGCAAATGCGTATTGAGTTCGCTAAGGGAATCGAAGGCTTCGATGCCTCTTGAAAGCGTGAACAGCAGCACCTGGCCGACGCTCTGCGGGTCCAGCAGATCGCTCACCGTCGGGGTGTTTTTCTCGGTGACGACGAAGGCGCCGGCCAGTTCCACAGTTTGTGATTGGTAGTCGAACTGGACGGCATACAGACCCGGGCGCAGTTCCGCGCCGAGGGTCAAGCGGTCCAGCAGATTGGCGGCTTGCGGATGCAGCAAACGGTCCTGAATCGCCAGTCGCGCCTCGTGGCCAATGGCGGTGAAACCAGCGTCAAAGGTCATGTAGCTTTTGGCCGGTTTGCCATCGATGACCTCGCGCAGGTCCAGGTCCGACAGCTGTTCGTTCAGCGTGATTTTGAGCGTGGCCAACAGGGTTTTACCTGCGTCGCTCTGCAAGTCGCTGTGCTCCAGCGCCTGATAATGCGTGCGGCACTTGCGCAGAAATTGCTCTCGATGCACCTGCAGAATCCCGTTCAGGCGATCCAGATACACCTGCTCGGCAGAAGGCCGGTGTTGCGGGCTCAGCGGTTTATCTGTTTTGAGCAAGTGCTGGCCGATCTGATTCAGATAACCTTTGATTTCTTCAAAGGACGGCGCAGGTGGGGGTGTTCCTGAAGTGCTCATCGGCTCGCTCCATGCGGGTGGGATAACCATCAGCATGGAGCGAGCGAGCGGGGCGGTGGTGGTACATAGTTATGGCTTTTTGCGTGGCATCAGACTTTCGCGCTGACCTCGTTACGGTTGACCAGTGCCTGCAGGGCGCCGCTCAAACTTGGCGCTTTATCGCCGATCAACAAGTGCCAGACGCCGCCGCCCAAGGGGCTGACGCCTTGGCAGCCCAGCGCTTGCAACTGGCCTTCGGACAATGCCTCGCCGTCCGCCAGTTGCAGGCGAATCCGCGTCATCGCGATGCAGTCCATTTGCAGCACATTGTCGCCACCGCCCAACGCCTTCAGCCATTGCTGTGCTTCGGGCAGTGCCAGCGGTTTTGCCGTTTCGACCGCGGCAACCGGCGCGGTGATGACTGCGCGGCCAAGCGCCGGCATCGCCAGGCGAATCTCATCGGCGATGCTGTCCGCCATCGGTCCGACCACCACTTGCAAACTGCCGCCCTTGCCCGGCCGCACGACCGCCATCGCGCCCAAGGCTTTCAGTTCGGCATCGTTGGCCAGGTTGCGATCAACCATGTCCAGCCGCAGCCGCGTGGTGCACGCGCCGACCGTGATCAGGTTGGCCGCGCCGCCCAAGGCCTGGATGTATGCCCCGGCGCGCTGATTTTCGGCAATCTGGACTTTCTCGGCAGACGCTACGTCCTCACGGCCCGGCGTCTTCAGATTGAAGCGGCGGATACAGAAGTCGAACACCACGTAGTAGATCACCGCGTAAGCCAGACCGACCGGGATCACCAGCCAGCCATTGGTGGATTTGCCCCAGCCAAGAATCATGTCGATGAAACCGCCGGAGAAGGTAAACCCGAGATGAATGTCGAGGAGGTTGGTCACGGCCATCGACAACCCGGTCAGCAGCGCGTGCAGCAGATACAGCATCGGCGCGAGGAACATGAAGGCGAATTCGATCGGCTCGGTCACCCCGGTCAAAAACGAGGTCAGGGCCATCGACAGGAAAATCCCGCCCATGACTTTGCGGCGCTCCGGCAACGCGTTGCGGTACATCGCCAGGCACGCGGCGGGCAGGCCGAAGATCATCATCGGGAACATCCCGGTCATGAACTGGCCGCCCTTCGGGTCGCCGGCAAAGTAGCGCGACAGGTCGCCCGTGACCACGGCGCCGGTGGCCGGGTCGGTGAAGCTGCCGAAGATGAACCACGCCATGTTGTTGAGGATGTGGTGCAGGCCGGTGACGATCAGCAAGCGGTTGAACACGCCGAACACGAACGCGCCGAAGCTGCCGCTTTCCATCATCAACGCGCCGAAGCTGTTGATGCCTTGCTGGATCGGCGGCCAGATGTAGCCGAACACCACGCCCAAACCGACGGCGGCGAACCCGGTGACAATCGGCACAAAACGCCGGCCGCCGAAGAACGCCAGGTACTCCGGCAACTTGATGTCCTTGAAACGGTTGTACAGCGCACCGGCCATCAAACCGCTGACGATCCCGGCGAGCATGCCCATGTTGATGCTCGCGTCCAGCACCTTCAGCGTGGAGATCATCACCAGATACCCGATCACCCCGGCCAGGCCAGCTGTGCCGTTGTTGTCCTTGGCGAACCCGACGGCGATGCCGATGGCAAAGATCATCGCCAGGTTGGCGAAAATCACTTGGCCGGCGTCATGGATGATCGCGATGTTCAGCAGATCGGTGTCGCCCAGGCGCAGCAACAGCCCGGCGATTGGCAGGATTGCAATCGGCAACATCAGCGCGCGGCCGAGGCGTTGCAAGCCTTCGATAAAGTATTGGTACATGGCGGTTCTCCGTGGATTCTTTTTGTTGTTCAGCTCAGGGGCCAATGTTGCTGGCAGGCCTGACGCACCGCCGCCGCGCTGCGCAACTTCAGCAGGTCATGGCTGAGGCGTTGGCATGCGCTCGCGTCGAGGCGGCGCACGCGGTCCTTGATTTCACCGATCTGCACCGGGCTCACCGACAACTCACGCACCCCCAGACCGATCAACACCGGCGTGGCCAGCGGATCGGACGCGAGCGCGCCGCACACCCCGACCCAACGCTGATGCACCGCCGCGCCGGCGCAGGTCTGCGCAATCAGACGCAGCAGCGCCGGGTGCAAGGCATCGACGCGGGAGGCGAGGCCAGCGTGGTCGCGGTCCATGGCCAAGGTGTATTGCGACAAATCGTTGGTGCCGATCGACAAGAAGTCCGCGTGTTCGGCCAGTTGCTCGGCGAGCAACGCGGCGGCCGGCACTTCGATCATCACGCCGAGTTCGGGCCGTTCATTCACTTGCAGCTCGGCGCACAGCGCGTCGAGGCGTTGGCGAATGTGCAGCAACTCGTCGACTTCGGTGACCATCGGCAAGAGGATCCGGCAACGCGACAGAGGGCTGACGCTGAGCAGCGCACGCAGTTGTTGATCGAGCAATTCCGGGCGCACCTGCGCCAGACGAATACCGCGCAGGCCCAGCACCGGGTTGGCTTCGGCGGGCAGTGGCAGGTAGTCGAGTTGCTTGTCGCCGCCGACGTCGATGGTGCGGATGATCACCGGTTTGTCGCTCATCGCATCGAGCACGGCTTGATAGGCCTGACATTGTTCCTGCTGGTCCGGCGCGGTGTGGCGATCGACGAAGAGGAACTCGGTGCGCAGCAGGCCGACGCCATCGGCGCCATTGGCCAGCGCATCGGCGGCTTCGGCGCTGGACGCAACATTCGCCGCGACTTCGATGTGGACGCCGTCGAGGGTCAACGCGTTGCCATGCGCTTGCGATTGTTGCAACGCGCGACGTTGCTGATGTTCGAGTTGCGCTTGCTGCACTTCGGCCAGGCGTTGACTGCTCGGCGTCAGTTCGAGGCGCCCGCCGTTAGCATCCAGCACCACCGACTGACCCTGTTGTTGCTCCTGCTTCTGGTCCTGTTGCTGCTCCAGTAGCGCTGAACCCAGCGCCACCAGACACGGCAGACCTTTGCCGCGCGCCAGAATCGCCACGTGCGAGGTCGCGCCGCCCGCCGCCATGCACAACCCGCCGACGCCTTGCTGGCTCAGGTGCAGCAAGTCGGACGGGGTCAATTCATGTGCGGCAACAATCGCGCCGTGGGGGATTTCGTAGTGCCAGGTTTCCCCGAGCAAGGCGCGCAGCACCCGTTGCTTGAGGTCGCGCAGATCGTTGGCGCGCTCGGCCAGCAACGGGCTACCGAGCTGTTGCAGCACCTCGCATTGCGCATCGATGGACTCACTCCAGGCGTGGGTCGCGGCGCTGCCGCAGGTGATCGATTGCGCGGCAGCGTCGAGCAGCGCCGGGTCTTCGAGCAATGCCAGATGCGCGGCGAAAATCGCTTCTTCGTCGGTGTTGCGCTGTTTTCTGGCAAGCGCCAAGGTCTGCTCGATATCGCTGCGCACCTGGCTCAGCGCGGCATCGAGGGCGTGGCGTTGCTGCTCGCAATCGTGATTGCCGGCGTCCACCGGCAGGCTGATCGCGTTCAACCGAAACAGCGGCCCGGCGACCAATCCCGGCGCGGCGCAAACGCCGTGCAGCACACCCTTTTCGGCCGGACGTTGCGGTGCGGTAATCGGCGTCGGCGCGGTGGCCGTGTGGCTGTCTTCGGCCAGCGCGGTGGACAGCGCTTGCAGCAAGGCTTGCAACGCTGCTTCCGCGTCCGGGCCGTGGCTGCTGACTTTGACTTCCTGCTGCTCGCCGACCGCCAGGCTCATCAGCCCGATCAAGCTGTCGCAGGATGCCGATTTGCCGGAGAAATGCAGCTGCGATTTGCTTTGGAAACCTTGCGCGGTCTGCCGAATCAACGCCGCCGGGCGAGCGTGCAAACCACCGCGATGGGCGATTCGAACATGCCCGTGAACCTCGATCCCGCTGATCTCGATTTCACTCGCCACGCCATGGGCCACTCGACGCACGATGTGCAGCAACGGGTCGCCGACCTTGACCGATTTCAAGGTGATTGGGCGCGCCTGAAATTCTTCGCTGTTGGTCAGGATCAGCAGGCTGACCAGGCTTTTGCATTGCAGCGCAACTTTGTCCACGTCATAACGCAACAGCGCCTGGCCATTGGCGACGCGCGCACCTTCGGCGACCAGCACCGAGAAACCTTCGCCCTGCAACTCGACAGTGTCGAGGCCCAAATGCAGGAGCAATTCAGCGCCGTTGTCGGCGCGCAAGGTGATTGCGTGACCCGTGCGGGCGACGTGCATAACCACGCCGGCGCACGGGGCGTAGAGGGTGTCGTTGAGCGGGTCGATAGCGATCCCGTCACCCATCGCGCCACTGGCGAACACCGGGTCCGGAACGTTGGCGAGCGTGAGCACCGGGCCGCTGAGCGGGGCGCTGAGGGTCAGCTCTTTATTATTGTTGTCGGGCATGGCTCGGTCTCATCAGTAAACAATTCGGTTCGGATCACTTGGTTTTCTGTAAAGGCTGGGCTTTTGTAGGCGCAGCACTTTTGTAGGCACTGGGCTTTCGTAGGCTTCACACTTTTGTAGGAGCTGGGCTTTTGTGGGAGCCGAGCTTGCTCGCGATGGCGTCGGTGAATCCGATGCATTTCCTGCTACCGAAATACCGTCTTCGCGAGCAAGCTTTGCTCCCACAAGTTGTTTCAAAAGGTTCAACAGGTTCAACAGGTTCAACAGGTTCAGTTGCTTCAATGAGTACGCGTGACTTTGCTCAGGTGCCGTGGCTGGTCCGGGTCCATGCCGCGGGCGACGGCCAGGCCGGCAGCCATCACATAGAAACTCTGAATCGCCAGAATCGGATCAAGCGCCGGATGTTCGGCACGGGTCAGGGTCAGGTCGCGTTCGCTGACGTCATCCGGCGCCGCCAGCAACACACGGGCGCCGCGTTGGCGCATGTCGGCGGCCAGGCTCAGCAGGCCGGCCTGCTCGGCGCCGCGCGGGGCGAACACCAGCAGCGGGTATTGCTCGCCGATCAACGCCATCGGGCCGTGGCGCACTTCGGCGCTGCTGAACGCTTCAGCCTGGATCGCCGAGGTTTCCTTGAACTTCAACGCGGCTTCCTGGGCGATGGCAAAACCGGCGCCACGGCCGATCACCATCAACCGCTCGCAATCGCGCAATGCATCGATGGCCAGGCGCCAATCCTGCTGCGCCGCTTCGCGCAAACCTTGTGGCAGTGCAGTGCCGGCTTCGAGCAATTCGATGTCCTCTTTCCAATGCGCGATCAACCGCGCGCTGGCGCTGAGGGTGGCGATAAAACTCTTGGTCGCGGCGACGCTGCTTTCGGTGCCGGCCAACAGCGGCAAGCTGAATTCACACGCCGCTTCCAGAGGCGAATCGGCGGCATTGACCATAGAAATGCTCAGCGCCCCGCGTTTGCGCAACAGCCGCAGACTGTTGACCAGATCGGGACTTTGCCCCGACTGCGAAAACGCGAACGCGACCTGACCGCTGACCTTCAACGGCGCTTGCTGCATGGTCACCACTGACATCGGCAACGACGCCACCGGAATCCCCAGTTGCTGCATGGTCAGGTAGGCGAAATAACTCGCGGCGTGGTCGGAGCTGCCGCGCGCGACGGTCATCGCCACTTGCGGCGGCTGACGGCGCAGGCGCCCGGCAATCTCGATCATCTGCGGGTCGAGTTGCTGCAATTGAGCCTGCACGGCCTCGAACGAGGACAACGCCTCTTCAAGCATTTTTGAAGTCAATGTCTTCTCCTTCGACCATGACGGCGGTCAATGTCAGTGAGCGGTCCAGACGCACGCAGTCGGCCCACGCGCCGGGTTGCAGGCGCCCGCGTTCGGTGATGCCGAGGTAGTCGGCGGGGAATTGCGAAAGACGTTGCGAGGCTTCGGCAATCGGCAAACCGATCTTCACCAGGTTGCGCAGCGCCTGATCCATGGTCAGCGTGCTGCCGGCGAGCGTGCCGTCGGCGAGGCGCACGCCGCCCAGGCATTTGGTCACGGTGTGGCTGCCGAGTTTGTATTCACCGTCGGGCATGCCCGCCGCAGCGGTCGAGTCGGTGACGCAATACAGGCACGGGATCGAGCGCAACGCGACGCGCATGGCGCCGGGGTGCACGTGCAGCAAATCGGGAATCAACTCGGCGTATTTCGCGTGGGCCAGCGCCGCGCCGACGATCCCCGGTTCGCGGTGATGCAGCGGGCTCATGGCGTTATACAGGTGAGTAAAACTGCTGGCGCCGGCCTCCAGCGCAGCGACGCCTTCCTCGTAACTGCCGAGGGTGTGGCCGATTTGCATGCGCACGCCGCGCGCACTGAGGGCGCGGATCAAGCCGTCGTGGCCGGCGATTTCCGGGGCGATAGTGATCACCCGAATCGGCGCCAGTGCGAGGTATTCCTCGACTTCGGCCATCAGCGCGGTGTGGGCGAAATTCGGTTGCGCGCCGAGTTTGCCGGGGTTGATGTACGGCCCTTCGAGGTGCACGCCGAGCACGCGGGCGCTGTTTTTTGGGCGCTGTTCGCAGAACTCGCCGACGGCTTTGAGCACGCCGGAAATCTCTGCGCTGGGCGCGGTCATGGTCGTCGCCAGCAGCGACGTGGTGCCGAAACGCACGTGGGTTCTGGTGATGGTTTCGAAGGCTGTCGCGCCCTCCATGATGTCTTTGCCGCCGCCGCCGTGAACGTGCAGGTCGATGAAACCCGGCAGCAGGTAAGGCAAGTCGTTGTCCGCCGGATCGCAGGGCACGCCTTCGATGGACACGACTTTGCCGTGTTGGTGAATCAGCCGGCCGCGAACCCAGCCGTGGGCGGTGAGGATATTGTCTTCGGACATTTCTGTTCTCGCTGTTTGACGACTTCGCCCGGTTTAGCGGCGCAGCTCTGCAACAAAGTCGTAGTAGTCGTTGCGGCAATAGGTGTCGGTGACTTCGATGGGCGTGTTGTCTTCCAGGTAGCCGACCCGGGTCATCAGCAACATCGCAGTGCCCGGCGCGATGCCGACCAGCG
The DNA here is from genome assembly GCF_900105155.1 of Pseudomonas prosekii. Taxonomy (NCBI): domain Bacteria; kingdom Pseudomonadati; phylum Pseudomonadota; class Gammaproteobacteria; order Pseudomonadales; family Pseudomonadaceae; genus Pseudomonas; species Pseudomonas prosekii. The sequence continues at coordinate 1,591,887 of NZ_LT629762.1, read as the reverse complement.
CGGCGAACTCGTCCGAGGCGTTGATCGCCTGGATGTGCTGCAAGGCGCGGACGATCGGTTTGCCGATGCCATCGAGAAATTCGTAAAGGGAATCGCCCACCGCTTGCGGCTTGGGAATGATCGAGGCGGGCAGGGTGCTCATCTCGATCGCCATCACCGTGTCATCGGCTTTGCGCAAACGCTTGAGCCGCGCCACTTTGTCGTTGGGCGAGAGGCCGAGGCGAATCAGTTCTTCGTGGGTCGGCGGGGTGATTTCGCGCTCCAGCCATTGCGAGCCGGGGACAAAACCTTTCAAGCGGAGCATCTCGCTGAACCCGGACAGGCGCGACAGTGGTTGTTCCAGGCGTGGCGTGATGAAGGTGCCGGAACCCTGATTGCGCCGGATCAGGCCTTGATCGAACAACACCTCCAGAGCCTTGCGTGCGGTAACGCGGGAAATGCCCAGCAATTCGCTGAGGCTGCGCTCGGACGGCATCGCCTGCTCGGCTTTCCACTGGCCGGCATGGATCGCCGCTTCCAGATTGCGCGCCAGTTGCAGGTACAACGGCGTCGGCTGAGAGTCGTCAGGACGTAGGGCCTGGATGTCATTCATGTAGGCTGTTTCCGATGCGGATGTTGGATTGTTGTCGCCCGGTTGTGGGACGAAAACTAATACCACTTGCATACCATGTCAATCAGGCCACTTGGCTCGATAGGCAATGAAATCGGGGCTTTCAGACGCGTCGGGAGGGTGTTGGCTTGAAATGGTATTACGGTGGGGGATTTTGCGGGCGAAGATCGCAGCCTGCGGCAATGCTTGCACCGGCAAGTGGTATCTCCACTGCCGGCGCTGCCGAGTGCTGCAATTTTTTGATTTATTTTGCGAAGGGCGACCGGAGGTAGCGTTCAGACCCTCTGTTTGAGCTGGCACAAAACTCTGTGGCGAGGGGGTTTACCCCCGTTGCACTGCGCAGCAGTGCCAAATTCTCCGGCGCAGGTCTCATCGACAAACCGCGTGTACTGACTTCACGACTGCTGCGCAGCCGGACGGGGGTAAACCCCCTCGCCACACATGCAGAGGATCTCAGGAAGAACGGATGCAAAACAACTTATGCAAAAAAGCTACGGGCGGATCTCGATCATCGTGCCATCCGGCACCAGTCCCCAGACTTCGCGCATGTCCATGTTGCGCATGGCGATGCAGCCATCGGTCCAGTCCAAGGTGTGAAAGAGGTTTTCCGGGTAGTCGTAGGTATCCGGCGTGCCGTGGATCATGATCATGCCGCCCGGCGGTACGCCTTCGCGGCGCGAGCGCTCGGTGTCGTCGCGGTTGGGGTAGGAAATGTGCATCGCCAGGTTGAAGCGGTCACTGACCTTGCGCCAGTCCACCCAATAAAAGCCTTCCGGCGTGCGCTTGTCGCCCTCCATCAGCTTCGCGCCACGCGGCTGTTTGCCCAGCGAGATGCGGTAAGTGCGCAACGGCTGGCCGTCGGCAATCAGTTGCAGTTGATGGGCCGATTTGAGCACCAGCACTTTATCGATGGTCTTGCCGTCCAGGGTGACCGTGGTGGAGGCCTGGGAAACGACAACAAACGACAGGCAAAACAAGGCAAGCAACCAGCGCATTGAAACGATATCCCTAGAGGTGTCGCGACATGATTAAGTTATAGACGGCTAATTCAAAGCTGCTTTGCGCGCAGACGCTTAAGTGATGGCAGCTTGCGCGAGCGGTGGGATCGACTCGGAACGCACCGGGTAGACCTCGGTCTGCCGGTCCGCGAAGAAGCATTCTAAGGTACGGCCCACGGTGCGGAAAGCCAGGTCGGACCAAGGGATGTCCGCCTCTTCGAAAAGCTGCACTTCGAGGCTTTCCGGACCGGCAGAAAAGTCCAGGTCGACCAGTTCGGCGCGGAAGAACACGTGCACCTGGCTGATGTGCGGCACGTCGATCAAGGTATAGATGCTCAATTCACGCACGCGGGCGCAGGCTTCTTCGGCAGTTTCGCGCACGGCGGCTTGCTCGATGGTCTCGCCGTTTTCCATGAAACCGGCGGGCAGCGTCCAGTAACCGAGTCGCGGCTCGATGGCGCGGCGGCACAGCAACACTTTTGAACCCCAGGTGGCGACGCAACCGGCGACGATGTTGGGATTCTGATAGTGAATGGTCTGACAGCTGTCGCAGACAAATCGCAGGCGCGAGTCGCCTTCGGGAATACGCTGGGTGACCGGGTTACCGCACTGGCTGCAAAATTTCATGCTTGGGTTCCTGGAGGCTGCGCCTATCTTGGCGTGCGGCGGTGGCAGTCGGCAAGTTGTCGTTTCACGACATGGCGCAGTTCGGGGGTTGGGCGGTCGGTTCGATTGGTGCATGATGCGAGGTAGCCAACAGATCGAGAGCACTCATGCTGGACGAGCTACTTCATCGGGTAAGCAACCACACGCCAACAACGCTGGAGACCGACAAGCGTTTCCCCGAAGCGGCGGTGCTGGTGCCGATCACCCGCAGCGACGAACCGGAACTGGTCCTGACCCTGCGCGCCAGCGGGCTCTCGACCCATGGCGGCGAAGTGGCTTTCCCCGGCGGGCGGCGGGACCCCGAAGACCCTGACCTGATATTCACCGCACTGCGTGAGGCCGAAGAAGAAATCGGCCTGCCGCCGGGGCTGGTCGAAGTGATCGGCCCGCTCAGCCCGCTGATTTCGCTGCACGGCATCAAAGTCACGCCTTACGTCGGGGTGGTCCCCGATTACGTCGAATACCTGGCCAACGATGCCGAAATCGCCGCGGTGTTCAGCGTGCCGCTGGAGTTCTTCCGCAAGGACCCGCGCGAACACACGCACCGCATCGATTACCAGGGCCGCAGTTGGTACGTGCCGAGTTATCGCTACGGCGAGTACAAGATCTGGGGTTTAACCGCGATCATGATCGTCGAATTGATCAACCTGCTGTACGACGCCGACATCAGCCTGCACCGTCCGCCGAAAAGCTTTATCAATACCTGAATCAATACCTGATGTGCACCCGCGGCTGCCTGAGCCTTGAGGATAACGAGATGAAATACCGCTTGGGCGATGCCCGTGTCGAAACCCATCCACAGAGCTGGGTCGCACCTAATGCCGTGCTGGTGGGCAAGGTCAAACTGGAAGAGGGCGCCAACGTCTGGTTCAACGCCGTGTTGCGCGGCGACAACGAACTGATCCTGATCGGCAAGAACAGCAACGTCCAGGACGGCACCGTGATGCACACCGACATGGGCTATCCGCTGACCATCGGCACCGGTGTGACCATCGGCCACAACGCCATGCTCCACGGCTGCAGCGTCGGCGATTACAGCCTGATCGGCATCAACGCGGTGATTCTCAACGGCGCGAAAATCGGCAAGAACTGCATCATCGGCGCCAACTCGCTGATTGGCGAAGGCAAGGAAATCCCCGACGGCTCGCTGGTCATGGGCTCGCCGGGCAAAGTGGTGCGCGAACTCACCGAGCCGCAGAAGAAAATGCTCGAAGCCAGCGCCGCGCACTATGTGCACAACTCGCAGCGTTACGCGCGCGATCTGGTCGAGCAGGAAGAATGAATCCTGCGGAAAGACCCGTGATGTCGCCGTGCGTAAGCATTTGTGCGCTGGACGAAGATGACATTTGCACCGGTTGCCAGCGCACGGTCGAAGAGATCACCCGCTGGAGCCGGATGGACAACGACGAGCGGCGCAAGGTGTTGGGGTTGTGCCATGAGCGGGCAAAATCCAGCGGTTTGATCTGGATGTTGCCTTCGAAATCCTGATTCGGCTTGAGATCGACCCCTCACCCTAACCCTCTCCCCGGGGGGGGAGAGGGGACTGACCGAGGTGTTCTTGGAGTTACATCGACCTGAAAGATTGTGCCGAACTCAGGTTCCGGAACAGCGGCTTTGGATTGAGCCGAGCACCTGAAAACACCGAAGATCGGCTCCCTTTCCCCTCTCCCCGGGGGGAGAGGGGACTGACCGAGGTGTTCCTGGAGTTACATCGACCTGAAAGACTGTGCCGAACTCAGGTTCCGGAAAGCGGCTTTGGATTGAGCCGAGCCCCTGAAAACACCGAAGATCGGCTCCCTTTCCCCTCTCCCTGGCGGGAGAGGGGACTGACCGAGGTGTTCCTGGAGTTACATCGACCTGAAAGACTGTGCCGAACTCGGGTTCCGGAACAGCGGCTTTGGATTGAGCCGAGCACCTGAAAACACCGAAGATCGGCTCCCTTTCCCCTCTCCCCACTGGGGAGAGGGCTGGGGTGAGGGGTGGCTCTTGAAGTCCGGCAACGATCTCAACATTTCCCTCCCTTGGCCCGACCTCACTCCCTGAAGTAACCTGTGCGCCAATTTCCCAGGTCGACCCCATGATTTTCCTGATTTCCTACATCAGCAGCGTCGTGCTGATCAACTACGCCTTTTCCACTGCGCCGCACCTCGACATCATCTGGTCGGCGTGGGGCGGCCTGGTGTTCGTGCTGCGCGACATGGTGCAGACCCGTTTCGGTCACGGCGCCATCGTCGCGATGCTGGCGGCGCTGGTGTTGTCCTACGTCACCTCCGATCCATCGATTGCGCTGGCCAGCGCCACCGCATTCGCGGTGTCCGAATGCATTGACTGGCTGGTGTTCAGCATCACCAAGCGGCCGTTGCACGATCGCCTGTGGATAAGTTCGGCGCTGAGCATCCCGCTCGACACCTTCATCTTTTTCGGCATGATCGACGCGTTCACCCCAGGCGTGATCCTCACCGCAATGGGCTCCAAGTTCGCCGGCGTCACCGCCGTGTGGCTGATCATGGCGTGGCGCCTGCGCAAACAGGCCGTCGCCGGCTGAAGCCAAACCCTGCAGTTCATGTAAAATGCCGCGCTTTCTCCCCATGGGAAGCGTGCCCGGCATTGCATCCCTCGATGATCCGCTTCTTTGAGGACCTGAGATGACCCGTATCGGAACTCCATTGTCGCCAACCGCGACCCGCGTAATGCTGTGTGGCTGTGGCGAGTTGGGCAAGGAAGTGGTGATCGAGCTGCAACGCCTGGGCGTTGAAGTGATTGCCGTCGATCGCTACGCCGACGCGCCGGCCATGCAAGTCGCGCATCGCAGCCACGTGATCAACATGCTCGACGGCGCCGCCCTGCGTGCGGTGATCGAAGCCGAAAAACCGCACTTCATCGTGCCGGAAATCGAAGCCATCGCCACCGCAACCCTGGTCGAACTGGAAGCCGAAGGCTTCACCGTGATCCCGACCGCGCGCGCCACCTCGCTGACCATGAACCGCGAAGGCATCCGTCGCTTGGCCGCCGAAGAGCTGGACCTGCCGACCTCGCCGTACCACTTCGCCGATACCTTCGAGGACTACAGCAAAGCCGTTGAAGACCTCGGTTTCCCGTGCGTGGTCAAACCGGTGATGAGTTCGTCGGGCAAGGGCCAGAGCCTGTTGCGCAGCGTCGATGACGTGAAAACCGCGTGGGATTACGCGCAAGAAGGTGGGCGTGCCGGTAAAGGGCGGGTAATCGTCGAAGGTTTTATCGATTTCGACTACGAAATCACCTTGCTCACCGTGCGCCACATTGGCGGCACCACGTTCTGCGCGCCGGTCGGTCACCGTCAGGAAAAGGGCGATTACCAGGAATCCTGGCAGCCGCAAGCCATGAGCCCGATTGCCTTGGCAGAATCCGAGCGCGTTGCCAAAGCCGTGACCGAGGCCTTGGGTGGCCGGGGTCTGTTTGGCGTCGAGTTGTTCATCAAGGGTGATCAGGTGTGGTTCAGCGAAGTTTCGCCGCGTCCGCATGACACCGGTCTGGTGACATTGATTTCTCAGGACCTGTCGCAGTTCGCGCTGCACGCGCGGGCGATTCTGGGCTTGCCGATTCCGTTGATCCGTCAGTTCGGGCCATCGGCTTCGGCGGTGATTCTGGTGGAAGGGCAGTCGACCCAGACCGCTTTCAGCAATCTGGGCGCGGCACTGAGCGAGCCGGACACGGCGTTGCGTTTGTTCGGCAAGCCTGAAGTCAACGGCCAGCGCCGGATGGGCGTGGCGTTGGCGCGCGATGAGTCGATTGAAGCGGCTCGCGCCAAAGCGACCCGTGCTTCGCAGGCAGTCGTAGTCGAGCTGTAACCGCGGCGCGGCCTTCGCGGGCAAGCCTCGCTCCTACAGGATCACGCCAAGGTTCGGCGGAGATCTGTAGGAGCGAGGCTTGCCCGCGAAGCTTTTTCTGTCAGGCCACCCGATTCAAATCGTTATTACGCGTCTCTTTCAAGCACAGCACCGCGATCAAACTCAGCACCGCCGCCCCCGACACATACCCGCCGACGTAGCTCAAACCACCCATCGCCACCAGTTTCTGCGCAAAGAACGGCGCCGCCGAGGCCCCGACAATGCCGCCGAGGTTGTAGGCCGCTGACGCCCCGGTATAACGCACATGCGTCGGAAACAGCTCCGGCAGCAGCGCACCCATCGGCGCAAACGTTACGCCCATCAGAAACAGTTCAATGCACAAGAACAGCGCGACGCCCCAGGTCGAACCCTGCGTCAGCAACGGCTCCATCAGGAAACCCGACAAAACCGCCAGCACGCCGCCGATGATCAGCACCGGTTTGCGCCCGTAACGGTCACTGGCCAGCGCTGACAACGGCGTTGCGGCGGCCATGAACAGCACCGCAAAACACAGCAGCGCGAGGAAGGTTTCGCGGGTGTAGCCGAGGGTCGACACGCCGTAACTCAGCGAAAAAACCGTCGAGATATAAAACAGCGCGTAGCAAACCACCATCGATCCGGCACCCAGCAACATCGGCGCCCAGTATTGGCTGAACAGCTCGACCAGCGGAATCTTCACCCGTTCCTGACGCGCCATGGCGTTGGCGAACACCGGGGTTTCGTGGAGTTTCAGGCGCACGTACAGGCCGACCATCACCAGCGCCGCGCTCAGCAGGAACGGAATGCGCCAGCCCCACGCGCGGAACTGCTCGTCGCTGAGGGTCATGGCCAGCGTCAGAAACAAACCGTTGGCCGCAAGGAAACCAATCGACGGCCCCAGCTGCGGAAACATGCCGAACCAGGCACGTTTGCCTTTCGGCGCATTCTCGGTCGCCAGCAACGCCGCGCCGCCCCATTCACCGCCCAATCCCAAGCCTTGGCCGAAGCGCAGCACACACAACAAAATCGGCGCCCAGGCGCCAATGCTGTCGTAACCCGGCAACACGCCGATCAGCGTTGTACAAACGCCCATCAACAGCAGCGATGCGACCAGCGTCGATTTGCGCCCGATGCGATCACCGAAATGGCCGAACAGCGCCGAGCCCAGCGGTCGCGCGAGAAACGCGATGCCGAAGGTGAGAAACGCCGAAAGCATTTGCGCGGTGCCGGAGGTCTGCGGAAAGAACACCGGCCCGATCACCAGCGCGGCGGCGGTGGCGTAGACGTAGAAGTCGTAGAACTCGATGGCCGTGCCGATGAAACTCGCAGTGGCCACGCGGGTGGCGGAGTTTGTCGGCGGGGCAGGCGTGGTGTCGCTATAAGCGGTGCTGGTGGTCATGCGTTGATCCCTGACAGTCATGCTCCAGTGGAGCGAATTATTATGGTCGAACACCCAGGGATGTGGGTTTGCAGCGGGGTGCGGGTAGCACAGGGGTAGGGCGGGGCTTGGGTAAGCGGATTCGATTATAGGAAGGTGGCTAATGATCGAACAAGTGACAAAGGGCTTGCGAAGACAACATGTAGCTGGCAATGCAGTTGTGGCGAGGGGATTTATCCCCGTTCGGCTGCGAAGCAGTCGCCAAGCCGGCATGCGCGGTGTATCAGGGAGCGCGCGGCGGCAGGTTTTGGCGCTGCTTCGCAACGCAACGGGGATAAATCCCCTCGCCACAGATAAATCACTTCAACAGGGGGAATGAGTCCGGCTTTAGATTAAAGCCGGGACTGAGCTGGTGTGCCAGATCAACACGCGCGTCACGCGGTTGTCTTCGGTCTCGAGAATCTCCAGCCGATAACGACCGATCTTCAGGCACACCGCGCTTTCCGGAATCGTCTCCAGCGCCTCGGTGACCAAGCCGTTAAGGGTTTTCGGCCCATCGCTGGGCAGGTGCCAACCGAGGCTTTTATTCAGATCACGAATCGACGCCGCGCCATCAATCATCAAGCGGCCGTCGGCCTGCGGATGAATGTGCGGGTTGTCGAGGCTGTGCTCGCTTTCGAATTCACCGACGATTTCTTCGAGAATGTCTTCCAGCGTGACAATCCCAAGCACTTCGCCGTACTCGTCGACCACCATGCCCAGGCGTCGCTGCTGCTTGTGAAAGTTCAGCAACTGCAATTGCAGCGGCGTGCTTTCCGGGACGAAATACGGTTCGTGACAGGCTGCCTGCAAGGCTTCCAGGGTCAGGCTCGCATCCGCCAGCAAATGGCGGATCTGCCGAGTGTTGAGCACCGCTTCGACCTGGTTGATGTCGCTGTGGAACACCGGCAAACGCGTGCGCCGGTTGCTGCGTAGTTGCTCGATGATTTCTTCGAGCGAGTCGTCGAGGTTGATCCCGTCGACGTCACTGCGCGGCACCAGAATGTCGTTGACCGTGATGTTGTCCAGCGCATGAATACCCGACAAGGCGTGTGGGCGAGTCGAAGCGTGTTCGTGTTCTTCGTGGCGATCCGTCGGCGCCTCGTCTTCGCTTTTTTGCACCACTTTCGCTTTGCGGGCGAACGGGCGCGTCAGCAATTGACTGAAGGCGTTGAGCAGCCACGCGGCGGGGTAGACCAGTTTCAGCGGCGTGCCGAGCAGCGTATTGCCCAACGCGAGGATTGCGTCCGGGTAGCGCACGGCCAAGGTGCGCGGCAGGTATTCGGCGAACACCAGCAACAGCACGCCAACCCCGAGGCAAGCGGCCCACGGACCGTTTTCGGCGAAGGTGAAAATCGCCAGCAAGGTGCTGATGATGATGGCCAGCACGCGGCACAAGGTGTTGCAAAAGATCAGGCTGTTGAGCGCGAAGCTCAGCTTCGCCACCGGTTTGTCTCTGGAGCGCGACGCCACGCGCTGCGCCAGCAAATGCTGTTGCGCGACTTCGATGGCGGTAAACAACCCCGACCACAAAATCAGCAGGGCGATCACCGCCAGCATCGGCCCTATGGGCAAGTCGTCCATTATTGCCGCCCGTCAGATGTGCAGAATGTATTCACGAACCAGCTTGCTGCCGAAATAGGCCAGCATCAGCAGGCAAAAACCGGCGAGGGTCCAGCGGATCGCCTTGTGCCCGCGCCAGCCGAGGCGGTTACGCCCCCACAGCAACACGCTGAACACAATCCACGCCAGACAGGCCAGCAGGGTTTTGTGCACCAGGTGTTGGGCGAACAGGTTCTCGACGAACAGCCAACCGGAAATCAGCGACAGCGACAGCAGGGTCCAACCGGCCCAGAGAAAGCCGAACAGCAGGCTTTCCATGGTTTGCAGTGGTGGGAAATTCTTGATCAGCCCGGACGGGTGCTTGTGCTTGAGCTGGTGATCTTGCACCAGCAGCAACAACGCCTGGAACACCGCGATGGTGAACATGCCGTAGGCGAGGATCGACAACAGAATGTGCGCGAGGATGCCGGGCTCTTCGTCGATCACCTGCACGGTGCCGGCGGGGGCGAATTGCGCCAGCAGCACAGTGGCCATCCCCAGCGGAAACAGCAGAACCAAAAGGTTTTCCACGGGAATTCGCGAGCAGGCCAGCAGCGTCAGGGCAATCACTGCTGCGGCGATCAGGCTGGCGGCACTGAAAAAGTCCAGGCCCAGGCCGATCGGCGTCAGCAAGTGGGTCAGCAGGCTGGCGCTATGAGCCAGCACCGCGAGCACGCCGAGCATGACCAGCAGGCGCTTGTTCGCCTTGGCGCCGGTGGCCAGACGAGTGCCTTGATAGAGAGTCGCAGCGGCATATAAGCAGGCGGCGGCGAGAGTGGTGAGCAAACTCGGTGACAAGGGGAGCATAAATCCTGTTAGGCAAGCCCGAAAGGCGCTGAGTTTGGCATAGAACCCACTTCACACGAAAGACCAGACAAGCTGACAGCGAGGTGTCCGCCAGACGCAGTCTTCGCTATAATCCGCGACCTGCCCACGCCGCAGGCTCGCCGAGCACATGTTTACTCCGGTCTGGGCCGCCATTATCCCGGTCTGTACAGGGCCTGAAAGGATCGCGCAATGTTTGAAAACTTAACCGACCGTCTCTCGCAGACGCTGCGCCATGTCACCGGCAAGGCCAAGCTGACTGAAGACAACATCAAAGACACCCTGCGTGAAGTGCGCATGGCGTTGCTCGAAGCCGACGTCGCCCTGCCGGTGGTCAAGGACTTCGTCAATTCGGTCAAGGAACGCGCCGTCGGCACTGAAGTGTCGCGCAGCCTGACGCCGGGCCAGGCCTTCGTGAAAATCGTCCAGGCCGAACTCGAAAGCCTGATGGGCGCGGCCAACGAAGACCTGAACCTGAGCGCCGTTCCACCTGCCGTCGTGTTGATGGCCGGCTTGCAGGGCGCGGGTAAAACCACCACCGCCGGCAAACTCGCGCGCTTCCTTAAAGAGCGCAAGAAGAAGACCGTCATGGTCGTTTCCGCTGACGTTTACCGTCCGGCGGCGATCAAGCAGCTGGAAATGCTTGCCGGGGAAGTCGGCGTTACCTTCTTCCCGTCCGACCTGAGCCAGAAGCCGGTCGAGATCGCGCAAGCCGCTATTAAAGAAGCAAAGCTGAAATTCATCGACGTGGTCATCGTCGATACCGCCGGTCGTCTGCACATCGACGAAGAGATGATGGGCGAGATCAAGGCATTGCACGCCGCGATCAACCCGGTGGAAACGCTGTTCGTGGTCGATGCCATGACCGGCCAGGACGCCGCCAACACGGCCAAGGCCTTTGGCGACGCATTGCCGCTGACCGGCGTGATCCTGACCAAGGTTGACGGTGATGCCCGTGGCGGTGCCGCGCTGTCAGTCCGCGCCATCACCGGCAAGCCGATCAAGTTCATCGGTATGGGCGAAAAGAGCGAAGCGCTCGAGCCGTTCCACCCCGAGCGTATTGCTTCGCGCATCCTCGGCATGGGCGACGTGCTCAGCCTGATCGAGCAGGCCGAACAGACCCTCGACAAGGACAAGGCCGACAAACTGGCCAAGAAGCTGAAGAAGGGCAAGGGCTTCGACCTCGAAGACTTCCGCGATCAGCTGCAACAAATGAAGAACATGGGCGGCCTCGGCGGGCTCATGGACAAACTGCCGAACATCGGCGGCGTCAACCTGTCGCAAATGGGCAATGCCCAGGGCGCGGCGGAGAAGCAATTCAAGCAGATGGAAGCCATCATCAATTCCATGACCCCGGCCGAGCGCCGCGACCCTGAGCTGATCAGCGGTTCGCGCAAACGCCGGATCGCCATTGGCTCCGGCACTCAGGTGCAGGACATCGGTCGCTTGATCAAGCAACACAAGCAGATGCAGAAGATGATGAAGAAATTCTCCGCAAAAGGCGGAATGGCCAAAATGATGCGCGGCATGGGCGGTATGCTGCCCGGCGGCGGCATGCCGAAAATGTAAAGAATTCGAGCCTGGGCTTGCCTTTGCTCCGACCCACAGGGATGTGGGATCTCCAGTAAACCCGCCATTGGCGGGAGCTGACTCGCCGTTTTCAACGACGGCTCTATAGCAAATCTTGATGGCGACTGAAAGGCCGCCGGAAAAAGTCATTTGCAAAAGTCCGGATATTCCTTAGAATATGCGGCCTTTCGGGCACCTATGCCCGCTGTGCCTTTAGATTTGCAGCACCGACTACAGGAACGATGTTCACATGCTAACAATCCGTCTTGCCCTTGGCGGCTCCAAAAAGCGCCCGTTTTACCACTTGACCGTAACCGACAGCCGCAACCCGCGCGACGGTTCGCACAAGGAACAGGTTGGTTTCTTCAACCCTGTTGCTCGTGGTCAAGAAGTCCGTCTGTCCGTGAACCAAGAGCGCGTAGCCTACTGGCTGAGCGTTGGTGCACAACCTTCTGAGCGTGTTGCTCAGTTGTTGAAGGACTCGGCTAAGGCTGCGGCCTGAGCAATATGAACGCGACGCCTGCTGTTGCTGATGATTTGATCGTTATCGGCAAAATCTACTCTGTTCATGGCGTTCGCGGCGAAGTGAAGGTGTATTCCTTTACTGATCCGACTGAAAACCTGTTGCAGTACAAAACCTGGACGCTCAAGCGCGAAGGCAATGTGAAACAGGTTGAGCTGGTCAGTGGACGCGGGAACGACAAGTTCCTGGTCGCAAAGCTCAAGGGTCTCGATGATCGTGAAGAAGCTCGTCTTCTGGCCGGTTATGAGATCTGCGTGCCGCGCAACCTGTTCCCTGAATTGACCGACGGCGAGTACTACTGGTACCAGCTCGAAGGTCTGAAGGTCATTGACCAACTCGGGCAATTGCTCGGGAAGATCGATCATCTTCTGGAAACCGGCGCCAATGATGTAATGGTGGTCAAGCCTTGCGCAGGCAGCCTGGATGATCGCGAACGCCTGTTGCCCTATACCGAGCAATGCGTGTTGGCCGTCGACCTTGCCGCAGGCGAGATGAAGGTGGAATGGGATGCGGACTTCTAAGCGTGGCTAATTTGCGCGTGGAAGTGATCAGTTTGTTTCCCGAGATGTTCTCCGCCATCAGCGAGTACGGCATCACCAGTCGTGCGGTGAAACAGGGGCTGTTGCAGCTCACCTGTTGGAATCCGCGAGACTACACGACGGATCGACATCACACTGTGGACGATCGCCCATTTGGCGGTGGCCCGGGCATGGTGATGAAGATCAAACCCCTGGAAGATGCTCTGGTTCAGGCCAAGGCAGCAGCCGGGGAGGCGGCGAAGGTGATTTACCTGTCCCCCCAAGGCCGTCAACTGAATCAGTCGGCGGTACGCGAGTTGGCGAATCTGGATGCATTGATCCTGATTGCCGGCCGTTATGAAGGCATTGACGAGCGTTTTATTGATGCTCATGTCGATGAAGAGTGGTCGATTGGCGACTATGTACTGTCTGGCGGCGAGCTGCCGGCGATGGTCCTGATCGATGCGGTTACACGACTGCTGCCTGGAGCTTTAGGGCATGCGGACTCCGCCGAGGAAGATTCCTTTACGGATGGTTTGCTGGATTGCCCGCACTACACCCGACCGGAGGTGTATGCGGATCAGCGTGTTCCCGACGTATTGCTAAGTGGCAATCACGCGCATATCCGGCGTTGGCGTTTACAGCAGTCCCTTGGTAGGACCTTTGAACGACGCGCCGATCTTCTGGAAAGCCGCTCGCTTTCTGGAGAAGAGAAGAAGCTGCTCGAGGAATACATCCGCGAGCGGGACGATAGTTAACAACGTATCGATGGTAAATCCGACGATTTACCTTAGGAGCACAGCATGACTAACAAAATCATCCTTGCACTCGAAGCAGAGCAGATGACCAAAGAGATCCCTACCTTTGCCCCGGGCGACACTGTTGTCGTTCAGGTGAAAGTGAAGGAAGGCGACCGTTCGCGTCTGCAAGCGTTCGAAGGTGTTGTTATCGCCAAGCGTAACCGCGGCGTAAACAGTGCTTTCACCGTTCGTAAAATCTCCAACGGTGTTGGCGTAGAGCGTACTTTCCAGACCTACAGCCCGCAAATCGACAGCATGGCCGTTAAACGTCGCGGTGACGTACGTAAAGCCAAGCTGTACTACCTGCGTGACCTGTCCGGTAAAGCAGCTCGCATCAAGGAAAAACTGGCTTAAGTCCAGCTTCCCGATGCAGAAAAAAGCAGCCTACGGGCTGCTTTTTTGTTGCCTGCGATTTATCTTCCCTGACTGTACTGTCAGTCTTGCCTGAGCCTTTATGCCCGCCATCGACCATCCCCTGATAGACCAATTCCTCGACGCGCTCTGGCTGGAAAAAGGCCTGTCCGATAACACCCGGGACGCCTATCGCAGCGACTTGGCGCTGTTCAACGGCTGGTTGCAGGAAAAAAACCTCGAACTGATCAATGCCGGCCGCGAGTTGATCCTCGATCACCTGGCCTGGCGCCTCGAGCAAAACTACAAACCCCGTTCCACGGCGAGATTTCTCTCCGGCGTGCGTGGCTTTTATCGTTATCTGCTGCGGGAAAAGCTGATTGCGGTCGATCCGACCTTGCGCGTCGATATGCCGCAACTCGGCAGGCCGTTGCCCAAATCCCTGTCGGAAGCCGACGTCGAGGCGCTGCTGAACGCGCCGGACTTGAGCGAACCAATCGGCCAGCGTGACCGCGCCATGCTCGAAGTGCTCTACGCTTGCGGCCTGCGCGTGACCGAGCTGATCAGCTTGACGCTGGAGCAGGTCAACCTGCGTCAGGGCGTGTTGCGCGTCATGGGCAAGGGCAGCAAGGAACGGCTGGTGCCGATGGGCGAGGAGGCGATTGTCTGGGTTGAACGTTATCTGCGCGACGGTCGGGGCGAGCTGCTCGGCGGACGCCCGAGCGATGTGATGTTTCCCAGCCAGCGCGGCGAGCAGATGACCCGCCAGACCTTCTGGCACCGCATCAAGCATCAGGCCAAAGTCGCCGGGATCGGCAAATCGCTGTCGCCGCACACATTACGTCACGCTTTCGCCACGCACCTGCTCAACCATGGCGCCGACCTGCGCGTGGTGCAAATGCTCCTCGGCCACAGCGACCTCTCGACCACCCAGATCTACACCCACGTCGCCCGCGCCCGCCTGCAAGACCTGCACGCCAAACACCACCCGCGCGGCTAACCAAAACCTGTCGCGCAGCCACCCACGACCCTTGCCACGCGGGTGCCCACGACCTATGTAGCAGCTGGCGAAGCCTGCGTTCGGCTGCGCAGCAGTCGTGAAATCATACGCCGCGGTGATTCATTTAAACCGCGAGCTCAGGATTGACGACTGCTGCGCAGCCGAACGCAGCCTTTGGCAGCTGCTACATGAAAGCGTCGTGCGCCGTGAGCGGGAGGTGTTGCATCACCCGCATTCGGCCATGCAGCCCTTATGTGGTAGGCTTTGCCGGTTTGCACGATGGGCGATTATGACCCGGTGTTTCGGCACGGGCGTTCTGATCGTCCCATTTGTCCGCCCTCAGGAGTTCTCATGCGTCTGACCCAGATTTTCGCCGCCGCAGCTATTGCGTTGGTCAGCACCTTTGCCGTCGCCGATGACGCGGCCGACAAAGCCATTCGTCACAGCCTGGAAAGCCTCCAGCTCGAAACACCAATCGAAGCCATCAGCGCCAGCCCGCTGGCCGGCCTCTACGAAGTCAAACTCAAAGGCAGCCGCGTGCTCTACGCCAGCGCCGATGGCCAGTACGTGATGCAGGGCTACATGTTCCAGCTCAAGGACGGCAAACCGGTCAACCTGACCGAAAAAACCGAGCGCCTCGGCGTGTCCAAACTGGTCAATGAAATCCCGGTAGCCGAAACCGTGGTCTATCCGGCGATCGGCGAAACCAAATCGCACATCACCGTGTTCACCGACACCACGTGCCCGTATTGCCACAAGCTGCACGCCGAAGTGCCTGAGCTGAACAAGCGCGGCATCGAAGTGCGTTACGTCGCATTCCCGCGTCAGGGCCTCGGCTCGCCGGGTGACGAACAGCTGCAAGCGGTCTGGTGCTCGAAAGACAAAAAAGCTGCCATGGACAAAATGGTCGATGGCAAGGAAATCAAGGCCGCCAAGTGCGACAACCCGGTTTCCAAGCAATTTGCGTTGGGTCAGTCGATCGGCGTGAACGGCACCCCGGCCATCGTTTTGGCTGACGGGCAGGTCATTCCGGGCTACCAGCCTGCGCCACAAGTTGCCAAACTGGCGCTGGGCGCGAAATAATTCGCATCGTCACGGTCAGCCTTTGACGATCATGGTTCGGCGGCAGCGTTTGCCGAGCCATTAATAGAGAACCGCGAGTATGCGGTTGTTTTCACGGCCGACCTTGCGTCGGCCGTTTTATGGGGAGTTCACAGTGAAACCGGTCAAAGTAGGCATCTGTGGGTTAGGGACCGTCGGTGGCGGTACCTTCAACGTACTTCAGCGCAACGCCGAGGAAATTGCTCGTCGTGCCGGGCGTGGAATCGAAGTGGCACAAATTGCCATGCGCACGCCAAAGCCTCAGTTCCAAACGACCGGTATTGCGATTACCAACGATGTCTTCGAAGTGGCCACGAACCCTGAGATCGACATCGTCATAGAGCTGATGGGCGGCTACACCGTTGCCCGCGAGCTGGTACTCAAGGCCATCGAGAATGGCAAGCATGTGGTCACCGCGAACAAGGCACTGATCGCCGTTCACGGTAATGAGATTTTCGCCAAGGCGCGCGAGAAAGGCGTGATCGTCGCGTTCGAAGCGGCTGTCGCCGGTGGCATCCCGGTGATCAAGGCCATCCGCGAAGGCCTGTCCGCCAACCGCATCAACTGGGTCGCGGGCATCATCAACGGTACCGGCAACTTCATCCTCACCGAAATGCGTGAGAAGGGCCGCACATTCGAAGACGTCCTCGCCGAAGCGCAAGCGCTGGGTTATGCCGAAGCCGATCCAACGTTTGACGTTGAAGGCATCGACGCTGCGCACAAACTGACGATCCTGGCATCCATCGCGTTCGGCATTCCGTTGCAGTTCGACAAGGCGTACACCGAAGGCATCACCAAACTGACCACCGCCGACGTTAATTACGCCGAAGCGCTGGGCTACCGCATCAAGCACCTGGGCGTGGCGCGCAGCACTGCGGCCGGCATCGAGTTGCGTGTGCACCCGACGCTGATCCCGGCTGACCGTCTGATCGCCAACGTCAACGGCGTGATGAACGCCGTGATGGTCAACGGTGACGCGGCCGGTTCGACGCTGTTCTACGGCGCCGGCGCCGGCATGGAGCCGACCGCTTCGTCGGTGATCGCCGATTTGGTCGACGTGGTTCGCGCCATGACTTCGGACCCGGAAAACCGTGTGCCGCACCTGGCGTTCCAGCCGGACTCGCTGTCGGCGCACCCGATCCTGCCGATCGAAGCGTGCGAAAGCGCCTACTACCTGCGCATTCAGGCCAAGGACCATCCGGGCGTGTTGGCCCAGGTGGCGAGCATCCTCTCGGAGCGCGGCATCAACATCGAATCGATCATGCAGAAGGAAGTCGAAGAACACGACGGCCTGGTGCCGATGATCCTGCTGACCCACCGCGTGCTGGAACAGCACATGAACGATGCCATCGCCGCGCTTGAAGCGTTGGCCGGCGTGGTTGGCCCGGTGGTGCGGATCCGCGTCGAACACTTGAATTGAAACAGTGGCAAGCGGCAAGCTTTAAGCTGCAAGTAAAAGCCGATCTGCTTTTGTCTTGCCGCTTGTAGCTTGCAACTTGTAGCTCAAACCGAAGGTTTGCCCCTATGCGTTATATCAGTACCCGCGGCCAGGCACCGGCCCTGAATTTCGAAGACGTTCTGCTCGCCGGCCTCGCCACTGACGGCGGCCTGTACGTGCCTGAATGCCTGCCACGTTTCACCCAGGAAGAAATCGCTTCCTGGGCCGGCCTGCCGTATCACGAACTGGCCTTCCGGGTGATGCGCCCATTCGTCACCGGCAGCATCCCCGACGCCGATTTCAAAAAGATTCTGGAAGAGACGTACTCTTCTTCCGAGCAAGGCGTGTTCTCGCACAGCGCCATCGCCCCGTTGCGTCAGTTGAACGGCAACGAATGGGTTTTGGAGCTGTTCCACGGCCCGACCCTGGCGTTCAAGGATTTCGCTCTGCAACTGCTCGGTCGCCTGCTCGATTACGTGCTGGAAAAACGCGGCGAGCGCGTGGTTATTATCGGTGCGACCTCCGGTGATACCGGTTCCGCCGCCATCGAAGGCTGCAAGCATTGCGAAAACGTCGACATCTTCATCCTGCACCCGCACCAGCGCGTGTCCGAAGTCCAGCGTCGGCAGATGACCGCCATTTACGGCGAGAACATCCACAACCTCGCCATCGAAGGCAACTTCGATGACTGCCAGGAAATGGTGAAGAACAGCTTTGCCGACCAGAGCTTCCTCAAAGGCACGCGTCTGGTAGCCGTGAACTCGATCAACTGGGCGCGGATCATGGCCCAGATTGTTTACTACTTCCACGCATCGCTGCAATTGGGCGGCCCGGCGCGTTCGGTGTCGTTCTCGGTGCCGACCGGCAACTTCGGCGACATCTTCGCCGGTTACCTGGCGCGCAACATGGGCCTGCCGATCAACCAGTTGATCGTCGCCACCAACCGCAACGACATCCTGCACCGCTTCATGAGCGGCAATCAGTACGTCAAGGAAACCCTGCACGCCACGCTGTCGCCGTCGATGGACATCATGGTTTCGTCGAACTTCGAACGCCTGCTGTTCGACCTGCACGGTCGCAACGGTGCCGCGATCGCCGGGCTGATGGACAACTTCAAGCAGGGTGCCGGCTTCAGCGTCGAACAGGAACGCTGGACCGAAGCGCGCAAACTGTTCGATTCCCTGGCCGTGGACGATGCGCAGACCTGCGAAACCATCGCCGAGGTCTACGCCCAGACCGGCGAAGTGCTCGACCCGCACACCGCCATTGGCGTCAAGGCTGCACGCGAGTGCCGCCGTAGCCTGGACATCCCGATGGTGATCCTCGGCACCGCCCATCCGGTCAAATTCCCGGACGCGGTGGAGAAAGCCGGTGTAGGAAAAGCGCTCGAACTACCTACACATCTTTCTGATTTGTTTGAGAGAGAAGAGCGCTGCACCGTGTTGCCAAACGACCTGAAAGCCGTGCAGGCCTTTGTCAGCCAGCATGGCAACCGCGGCAAGCCGTTGTAAGCTCAAAAAACTGTCACATTTTGAAGCCCGTCTCCTGACGGGCTTTTTCATTTCTGCGTGCACACTTGCCGTGTTTTCGCCCCTGAGGGAAGGGCGAGTTGATCACGAAGGAAGCGGCAATGTTGTTTTTCAGAAGTTTGATTCCAGCCATCTGCTGGATTTTTTTGCTGAGTACGCTGGCACTCGCGCAACGTGGTTTCGCCGCGCAGTTGGTGACTTATGAGGGCGCCAAGCCAGTGGCCGTCAACGCCATCAAGCTCAGTGCCGAGGAGCGCCAGTGGATTCGGGCGAACCCGAAGGTCATCGTCGCTTCGGCGCAGTTTCCGTTGTATCTGTTCAAGGATGAGCATGGTCACTGGAGCGGTTTGAACAACGACATGCTCAACCGCATCAGTGCGATGACCGGCCTGAATTTTGTCCATGAAGAATCGTTTTCCACCGGTCAGTTGCTCGGGCGTCTGGAGCAGGGGGGCGCGGACATGAGCACCACGCTGGCGATGAATGACGAACGCCGGGGTTTTCTCGATTTCAGCCATGCCTTCGGGGGTTCTGCGTGGATCATGGTCGGGCGCGCCGGGGCGCCGGAGTTGCAGTCGCTGGAACAGTTGTCGGAAAAAGTCCTGGTGTTACCCGCCCGGCACGCCATGGAAGAAACCATTCGCCGCGACCATCCGCGCATCACACTGCTCACGGTCAAGACCTACGCCGAGGCGCGGGCACTGGTCGAAAGCGGCGAGGCAGATGCCACCATCGAGAACGAAACCGGCTCGCAGCTTTATCCGATCGGGCAATTGAAAGTAGGGCATACGGTAGAAGGTTCGTGGGAAGCCGACCGTTTGGCCGTGCGCAAAGGCCAGCCGCAATTATTGAGCATCCTCAACAAGGCGCTTGAAGCGTTTCCTCCGGCAGAATTGCGGGCGATGCGCCTGAAGTGGCTCGATGGAATTGCCCCAAGGCCCGCGCTTTCGTTCTGGCAGCAGATTTCGCGATGGGGCTGCTGGGGCATGTTTTTCGTCAGCCTGTTCGCCCTGCTGTCGTTGCTCTGGAACCGTCGGCTCGCGGTGTTGATCAAGCGACATCGGGACGTCGAGAAAGACCTCTGCGATCAGCTCGCCTTCCAGCAAGCACTGTTTGATGCCATGCCCGATCCGATGTTCGTGCGTGATCTGCAGGGGCGTTTGATCAAGTGCAACAAAAGCTATGAAGAGGCTTTATCGAAGCGTTTCGATCAGGTTCAGGGGCTACGGTTGATTGAAGGGAACATCTTGCCGAGGGAAACCGCAGAAATGCTGCATGCCGAATTCATCGCGCAGATCGAAACCCGCAAGCCGCGTTTCACCCGGCGTCTGCTGCTATTCAACAACGGTGTCAGGGACATCGATCAATGGACGGTGCCGTTCTACGGAACGGACGGGCATGTTCGCGGGTTGCTGGGCGGCTGGACGGATATTGAGCTGCGCAAGAGTGAAGGGCGGTGCCAATGCGCGCGCTGAGTTTCGGAATTGTCCTATACGACGTGGCTACTTTTCCGATGGGCCGCTGAAGAAGGCTGGCCTAGAGTGATCGACAACTGCGGGCAGAGCCCGCGAGTGTCGTTCCAGAGGTCGCTATGCGCACGCTCAAAATCCTGATTCTTGAACACAATCCTTTCCAGATGATGGCGTTGCACCAAATGCTCAACGCCATCGGCGTCTATGACGTGCTGGCGGCGCCGTCGCTGCGGGTGGCGCAGCGGTCGCTGGCGCGCCGGGGCGCGGTCGATATTGCCTTGTGCAACCCGCAATTGCGCGGCGGCGAGGGGCTGGCGCTGATCCGTCATCTGGTCGAACAACGCGAGGCGCAGTCGCTGGTGCTGCTCGGCAGTGTCGCCTCCAGCGTCATGCCGGCCGTGAACACGCTGCTGGCCGAAAGCGAAGTGCAACTGCTCGGGCACTTGCACACGCCGGTGTCCGCCGTACTGATGCGCCGGCTGCTGGACATTTATCTGATGGAATCGATGTTGAAAGCGCAGGCCTGAACAGGCGTGTTTTTTACTTGTCATCTTTGCCGTGCATGCTCAGTCGACCGGGCACCGCGATTGCGCGCGTCGGTATTCAGAACTTTCTACTCGGGCCAGGGGTCATTTATGTAGACACGCCCTCCCAGGCACTTTGTTTCGGACTATTGAGTGGTGATTGCCAGATGGAAAGTATCAGTCTATTGCTCGGCGAGGCTTTGAGCCCGTATCAAGTGACATTGACCCCTTCGGGCGTCCACGGCGAATGCCTGGTGACGCTGAAGAATGCCGTCGGGGCAATTGTGGTGGAACGCTCATTCAATCAGGCGCAGTTGACCGACAAGTGGCAACTGACTGATGTCGTCGACGGCTTGCACCGCGATGTGCTGATTGCCGAAGGTCGCCTGGAGCCCTGCGTGATCGCGGCGTTGCGCAACGCCGCTCAGGACAAGATCCTGGCCAATCGAAATTGAATTGTTTTTTGTGGGAACCTTCCTGCGCCAAGGTCAGTCAGAGCATGTAACAGCAGGATCAAGCATTGTGCTCCGGTGCTTGTAGCTTGCTGCTACGGGTCTTTATGTAGGCCACGTTTAACCCCGAGTTGTCTCCCCACTCCTCGGGGTTTCTTTTTGCCTGAATTTCGTCATTGGCCTGCGCGCTGTTGGAAAAACGCCCGGGTTTCCTCCAGATATTCCACGCGTCGCGCCGGGTCCAGCCATTTGGCATAGGCTTGGACCAGATGATCATGGGGAAGGGTGCGCAGCACCTGGTTGATCTCGTTGATCGCCCGTCGGCCCTGAGCCGTGTTCGAACAGGCGATATACGTCGTAATGTATTTATCCGTGCCTTTGGCCGGGTAAAACGTCAGTTCGTCAGCGGCAATCTGTTCCTGTTGCGCCAGATAACGAATCTCCGGCCAGTAGCCCATTACCCCGATCAACCGCCCCAGCCGCTGCATCTGCAGCAGACTGCCGAGTGCGTCATTGCCGTAATGCTCAATCACCGAAGCGGCCGGCGCCTCGGTCAGTTGCGCATCGAGTAACTGGCCATAACTGCGTCCGGCCACCGCGCCGACTTTTTGCGTGCCACTGGCGAGCAACGCCGCCACGTCGACTTCGCCGTTCACCAGATAAGGTTCGAGTTGGCGTTTGGCATCCTGGCGCACGGTGATGCCATTACTGACGGCGCGGAACACCGGAATCGAAAACGCCATCCATTCCTCGCGCTCCTTGCTCCAGACCAGCGAAGGATCGCAGGTGAAGGATTCATCGCGCAGCATCTGCAGGCTGCGCGCACGATTGACCCGCATCTGCGTGTGATTGTATTGCGGCATGCCCGCGACCAACGACGGGATCAACTGATCGACAACACCCTTGCCCTTTTCCGGGCCTTCGAAAATGGTCAGCGGCGGCAAGTCGCGCAACAGCCAGATCAGCGTTTCTTTCGGTTGCGCGCCGGCGGGCGACGAGCCGATCAGCAGCACCAACAGCGCCAGCACGTAGCGGCCGCTGGCGCGTTGGCCGAACACTGAACGCAGGCGCTTCAGCTTAAATGGCCCCGTCTTCACGCAACCGTGCGATCTGTCCCTCGTCGTAGCCAAGTTCGTGCAATACCTGCGCATTGTGCTCACCCAACTGCGGTCCGACCCATTCAGACGTGCCAGGTGTCTCAGAGAGTTTCGGCACGATTCCCGGCATCTTGAAGTCCTTGCCGTCGGGCAACTTGGCGTGCAGGAACATTTCCCGGGCCAGATATTGCGGATCGCTGAACATGTCTTCGGCGCTGAAGATCCGGCTGGCCGGCACCTCGGCCTGATTCAACTGCGCGATCACGCTGTCGAGCGGCAGCGAATTGACCCAGCGATCGATCACCCCATAAATCTCGTCGCGACGGCTGTCGCGGCCATCGTTGCTGGCCAATTGGGGATCGTTGGCCAAGTCTTCGCGGCCGATCACCCGCATGAAACGCTTGAAGATCGCGTCGCCATTCGCGCCGATCTGCACGTGTTTGCCGTCGGCGCTGGTGTGAATCGAGGAGGGCGTGATGCCAGGCATGATATTGCCGGTGCGTTCGCGGATAAAACCGAACACGTCGAACTCCGGCACCATGCTTTCCATCATGGCGAAGATCGCCTCGTACAGCGCCACATCGACCACTTGCCCGACGCCGCCATTCACTTCGCGATGACGCAACGCCATCAACGCGCCGATCACGCCCCAGAGCGCCGCGATCGAATCGCCGATGGAAATCCCGGTGCGCACCGGCGGCCGATCCTCGAAACCGGTGATGTAGCGCAGACCGCCCATCGATTCGCCGACAGCACCAAAACCCGGTTGATCTTTCATCGGCCCGGTCTGGCCGAAGCCGGAAAGCCGCACCATCACCAGTTTCGGGTTGAGCGCGTGTAAAACTTCCCACCCCAAACCGAGCTTTTCCAACACGCCGGGGCGAAAATTCTCGATCAGGATGTCTGCTTCGCTGAGCAGTTTTTTCAGAATCGCCAAGCCGTCCGGGTGTTTGAGGTTGAGCGTCAGCGACTTCTTGTTGCGTGCCTGGACAAACCACCACAGCGAGGTGCCTTCGTACAACTTGCGCCATTTGCGCAACGGATCACCGCCGTCCGGCGATTCGATCTTGATCACTTCGGCGCCGAACTCGCCGCAAATACGCGAGGCAAAAGGCCCGGCGATCAGCGTGCCCAATTCGATGACTTTCAGACCTGAGAGCGGTTTTCCGGTGAGCGGCATGAGGGATCCTGTAGGACAAAGTGCGAACGATAGAGCGTTTTAACATAGCCGCGTGTCAGTCGCGCGAAGTTGATGGCGGTCAATTCGTTGATTGCCTACTGCATCGGTTAGACTTGCCGCCTTTCCCCGTATCAAGAAGCCCGTTCATGGCCCAGCCGTCCACGACCTACAAGTTTGAACTGAACCTCACCGACCTCGACCGCAGCGTCTACGAGAGCGTCAAGCAGACCATCGCCCGTCACCCTTCGGAAACCGAAGAACGCATGACCGTGCGGCTGCTGGCCTACGCCTTCTGGTACAACGAGCAGCTGTCGTTTGGTCGCGGTCTGTCAGACGTGGATGAACCCGCCCTGTGGGAAAAGAGCCTGGATGACCGCGTCCTGCACTGGATCGAAGTCGGCCAGCCAGACGCCGATCGCCTGACGTGGTGCTCGCGTCGCACCGAGCGCACCAGCCTGCTGGCCTACGGCAGCCTGCGCGTTTGGGAAACCAAAGTGATCCCGGCGATCAAAAACCTGAAAAATGTACACATCGCTGCGGTGCCGCAAGAAATCCTCGAAACCCTGGCCAAAGACATGCCCCGCGTTATCAAGTGGGACGTGATGATCAGCGAAGGGACGATTTTCGTCACCGATGACCGTGGTCAGCACGAAGTCCAGTTGCAGTGGTTGAGCGGCGAACGCGGCTGATCATTCAGCGTTCGCACGCGTCATCCGGTTTTATCCTACGTATCCAAGAGAAGCACCTGTCACCCCATGCGCATCGAACCTCGCCTGTTGCCCGACACCCTGCCATTCCTCGGTGACCTGCCGCCGCTGTTGACCCGCTTGTACGCGGCGCGCGGCGTGCTCAACGAGGCTGAACTGGACAAGAGCCTCGCGCGGCTGATTCCGTATCAGCAGCTCAAAGGCATCGATGCCGCAGTCGATTTGCTGGTGACCGCGCTTGAGCAGCGCCAGCGGATTTTGATCGTCGGCGACTTCGACGCCGATGGCGCCACCGCCAGCACCGTTGGCGTGCTGGGCCTGCGACTCCTAGGCGCGGCGCACGTCGATTATCTGGTGCCGAACCGCTTCGAATACGGCTACGGGCTGACCCCGGAAATCGTCGATGTCGCACTGACCCGCACCCCGCAATTGCTGATCACCGTGGACAACGGCATCTCCAGCGTCGAAGGCGTGGCAGCGGCGAAGAAGGCCGGGCTCAAAGTATTGGTCACCGACCACCACTTGCCCGGCGACGAACTGCCGCTGGCCGACGCCATCGTTAATCCGAACCAGCCAGGTTGCGAGTTTCCGAGCAAGGCGTTGGCCGGGGTCGGGGTGATTTTCTATGTGTTGATGGCGTTACGCGCGCGCCTGCGCAGCCTCGGCTGGTACGCAAGCAAACCGCAGCCGAACATCGGCGAACTGCTGGATCTGGTGGCGCTGGGCAGCGTCGCCGACGTGGTGCCGCTCGACGCCAACAACCGCATCCTCGTGCATCAAGGCCTGGAGCGGATTCGCGCCGGCCGTGCGCGTCCGGGGGTCAAGGCAATCCTTGAAGTGGCCAAACGTGACCACGCGCGCATCACCTCTACCGACCTCGGTTTTATCGTCGGCCCACGCCTGAACGCGGCGGGGCGCCTGGACGACATGAGTCTGGGCATCGAATGCCTGCTCACCGATAACGCGCAAAGTGCCCGGGAAATGGCAGTGCAACTCGACAGCATGAATCAGGACCGCAAATCCATCGAGCAAGGCATGCAGCGTGAAGCGCTGGCGCAGCTCAAGGATTTGCCGGTGGAATCGATGCCGTTCGGCTTGTGCCTGTTCGATCCCGAGTGGCATCAGGGGGTTATCGGCATCCTCGCGTCGCGAATGAAAGAACGCTATTTCCGCCCGACGTTTGCCTTTGCCGATGCCGGCGACGGTTTGCTCAAGGGCTCGGGGCGTTCGGTGCAGGGCTTTCATATTCGCGACGCCTTGAGCGTGGTCGCGGCGCAGCATCCGACATTGATCAGCAAGTACGGCGGCCACGCGATGGCGGCCGGTCTGACCTTGCCGGAAGCGAATTTTCCGTTGTTTGCCGAGGCATTCGACGCTGAAGTGCGTAGGCAATTGCGCGAAGAAGACCTGACTGGGCGTTTGTTGTCGGACGGCACATTGGCGGTCGAGGAATTTCATCTGGAACTGGCCCGCGCCCTGCGGCATGCCGGGCCTTGGGGCCAGCACTTTCCGGAGCCGCTGTTTCACGGGGTGTTCCAGTTGGTCGAGCAGCGCGTGGTCGGTGAGCGGCACCTGAAAGTGGTGCTGAAAAGTGAATGCGGTTCTGTGAAGCTCGACGGGATTGCCTTCGGGATCGATCGCGAGATTTGGCCGAACCCGACGATCAAATGGGTGGAATTGGCCTACAAACTCGACCTCAACGAGTTTCGCGGCAATGAGACCGTGCAGTTGATGATTGCCCACATCGAACCGCGCTAGAGACACAATGCTTGTGTGGCGAGGGGGCTTGCCCCCGTTGGGCTGCGCAGCAGTCCTGAAACCAGTCACTGCGGTTTATCTGGCGAACGCCGGTTAATGGCTATGGGGCCGGCTTCGCCACCCAGCGGGGGCAAGCCCCCTCGCCACAGGTTCGTGCGAACCCGAATTTGCCTCGTTTCAATTCTTGAACCCTCGCTCATCCCCCGTTGTCGACTAGGCTCTAAGCACTGCTTGATTGGCCTTGTGACGTTTCGTCGAATTTTTTACCCGCGGGGGCGGGTGTTGCGCCTTTTTCCTGTCACTCGTCGACTTTTCAAACAGAACCCTGGAGCCTGACCACTGATCCGAGAGGTGCCCCATGAGTCTGCTGCTTGAACCCTATACCCTTCGCCAATTGACCCTTAATAACCGCATCGCGGTGTCGCCGATGTGCCAATACTCGAGCGTCGATGGCCTGGCCAACGACTGGCACCTGGTCCACCTCGGCAGCCGTGCGGTTGGCGGCGCCGGGCTGATATTCACCGAAGCCACGGCGGTCACTGCCGATGGCCGTATCACCGCCGAAGACCTCGGTTTGTGGAACGACGAACAGATCGAACCGCTGCAGCGCATCACCCGATTCATCGCCGCCCAAGGCGCGATTGCCGGCATTCAACTGGCGCACGCCGGGCGCAAGGCCAGCACCCATCGGCCGTGGATCGGCAAGCACGGCAGCGTCAAACCGGAGGACGGTGGCTGGACTCCGGTCGGGCCTTCGCCGATTGCTTTCGACCCGCAACACACGCACCCGACCCAACTCGATGAAGGGCAGATCGCCGAGGTCATTCAGGCCTTTGTCGCTGCGGCCAAACGTTCCCTGACCGCCGGTTTCAAAGTGGTCGAGATCCACGCCGCTCACGGTTACCTGCTGCATCAATTCCTTTCGCCCCTGAGCAATCAGCGGCGCGACCAGTACGGCGGCTCGTTCGAAAATCGCATTCGGCTGGTCCTGCAAGTCACCGAAGCGGTGCGTGCGGTCTGGCCTGAAGAGCTGCCATTGTTCGTCCGCGTGTCGGCCACCGATTGGGTGGAAGATGGCTGGAACCCGGATGAAACCGTGGAACTGGCGCGACGCCTGAAAGACCTCGGCGTGGACCTGATCGACGTTTCGTCCGGCGGCACCGCAGCGAATGCGGAAATTCCGACAGGCCCGGGTTATCAGACGCGCTTCGCTGAGCGGGTGCGCAAGGAGTCAGGCATCGCCACGGGCACCGTAGGAATGATTACCGAGCCGGCGCAGGCTGAGCACATTCTGCGCACCTGCCAGGCCGACGTCATCTTCCTCGCCCGCGAGTTGCTGCGCGATCCTTACTGGGCGCTGCATGCCGATGATGATCTGGGTGGGCGCAAAGCGGTGTGGCCGGCGCAATATCAGCGCGCTACGCATCGCGATCAACCGATTCATGAGTCCGATTTGCGTGACTGATTGAGGCGCTGAAAACAAAAAGCCCCGGCCAATTCTGGTCGGGGCTTTTGCGTTTCTGAGTCGGGATTTTTGTTGCTTGTACCGTCCTCTTCGCGGGCAAGCCTCGCTCCTACAGAGTTTGCGGCATGTGCCAATGATGCGGACGATACAAATCCCGTAGGAGCGAGGCTTGCCCGCGAAGAGGCCCGCGCAAGCGACCCTTTAACCTCAGATGTACTTACGCTTCTCCGGCGCCGGCGGGAAGTACTGGTACAACCAGGTCTCGCTCAACGTCCGGTCATTGGTGCGGATAAACAACCGCAGCTCCACCGGCGCGACGCTGTCATTGGTCGGGTACCAGTCAAAGGTGATCCGGTAACCCTTGATGTCATCCAGCACCAGCACGTTGAAATCCTTCACTTCGCCGTTCGAGCAGGTCACTACCGGCTCAATGCCCGCACCGGCCGGCAAGCGATCGAGCCCGCCGCCGGTGAAGTCCACGGCAAAACGCCGCGCCCAGACTTCCGGGTAATGCTCGCCCGGCGCCCAGCCTTCAACAAAGCCGCCCATGCCCGAACGGGTCGCGTTGACCCGCGCCAACGGCGTGCTGACCGGCGGCAACGCGCTCCAATAGAGCTTGTAGCCGTAATTCAGCGAGTCACCGGCAGCCACCGGTTTCTTCGGCGTCCAGAACGCGACGATGTTATCCAGGGTCTCGCCGGTTGTAGGAATTTCCAACAAATCGATAGAGCCTTCGCCCCACGCGGTTGTAGGTTCTACCCACAGGCTCGGACGTTTGCTGTACCAATCGACGGTGTCCTGGTAACTGGCGAATTCGTGATCGGTCTGCACCAGGCCGAAACCTTTCGGATCAGTGTCGGCGAACGCGTTGAATTGCAGGGTCGCCGGGTTGTTCAGCGGACGGCAGATCCACTCGCCGTTGCCGCGCCACATCGCCAGGCGATCAGAGTCGTGGATTTGCGGGTGAATGGTGTCGCACATGCGCCGCTCGTGGGTGCCGCAGCTGAACATGCTGGTCATCGGTGCGATGCCCAGTTGTTCGATGGCGGTACGGGCATTGATGTGTGCGTCGATGGCCATGACCACCTGACTGGCCTGGCAGTCGATATCAAAACGGTAGGCGCCGGTAGCGCTCGGCGAATCGAGCAGGGCGTAGACCACAAACCGTGTGCTGTTCTTGTCCGGCGTTTCGAACCAGAACTTGGTGAAGTCGGGGAACTCCTCGCGCTTCTTCGCGTAAGTGTCGATCGCCAAGCCGCGCGCCGAGAGGCCATATTGGCCAGAGGCATCGACCGCGCGGAAGTAGCTGGCGCCGAGGAAAGACAACACGTCGTGCTTGTCCAGCTCAGGTGCCTTGAACAGTTTGAACCCGGAAAAACCCAGGTCGGCGCCCAGTTGCTTGGTGTCGACCGTGGTTTTTTCGTAGTTGAACAGCGACGGGCGGAAATGCACTTCACGGGCCTGACGCGTCTTCGGATCGACGCTGTACATGCGCACCGGTTGCTTGAAACCCATGCCGACATGGAAGAACTGCACGTCCAGTTGACCGTTGACGTCGTTCCACAGCGAGTGTTTGCCGTCGTACTGAATGGCGTTGAAATTTTGCGGCGTCATCGTCGCCAGCGTTGGCGGCAGCACCTGCTTTGTGTCCTGATAACGACTGGTGGCAAGCTGCTTGGCCTGGATCTTCAGCGCTTCGAAGTCGAACGCCTGAGCGTCGCCATCAGCGGCGCCACCAGTCGCGCTATTGCCGGCCCACGCGCGTGCGGCGAGCAGGCCAGTGGCCGAAAGACCGGTGTAGGCAGCGATAGCCATGGACGCTTTGAGCAAATTCCTGCGGTGCATAAGTACAACCTGTCGTGAACAATCCCGCGCCGTTCCTGGCACTGCTGGATCAAAAAAAGGGGTTCGGACATGCCTTCGGCCAAACGCAACGGACTTTAAACAGATGCCAAATAGCTTAAACCGTTCGGTCACCCAGAAAAAATGATTGGTTACACCAAGCCAGTGTGGCAATGAAACAAGACATGTCAGTGAACATTTCCCACAGCACTTTCTGATTTACAGGGCATATCTGCTTTTTTCGACTAATTACTCTAAAAACCCCTTTTCAGCGCCGATTTAATTCCTATTCTATGGACATGACCGGTTGCGGCCCTGAAGGCCGGTGGGTTCAGCGCGCACCCAGTGACTGCTGAAAGTGGTAGGGCGATGCGGTTTTCTGAAGTTTTCTTTGACGTATTAAAAGGACATCGTCCATGTCGAAAGTACAAGGCATCACCGAACTGTTAGGAATCTTCCCTTGCCTGACCACCGGTCGGCGCAGGCGTCGACTCAATTCGGAGGAAATGAAACTGGTGGAGCGTTATCGGGAGTTGTCGGAGAGCGATCGGATCGCGATGAGGTATCTGGTGGATGCGATGAGGAGTGTTTCGCGGTTTTGAGGAGCCGGCATTGGCGGTGACATGATGTCGCGGCCAAAACGCGATCTGTAGCAGCTGGCGCAGTCTGCGTTCGGCTGCGAAGCAGTCGTGAAATCAGACTGCGCGGTGCTTCAGGAAGACCGTGCGTTCAGGGTTTACGACTGCTGCGCAGCCGAACGCAGGCTTCGCCAGCTGTTACAAGGAGGGTGTTTCGACTAACCAAAAGGGGCGGACCGTAAGGTCGGCCCCTTTTCATTTTTACCCTGCCTTCAACTGCAAGTACCCATGATCTTGAACGGTCGCTGCACCTGCATCAGGTCGGGCATATCGCGCCAGTTGATCCATGCTTGATGCTGCCAGTGCAGCAGCGGCACCGAGATGCCGGCCCATTGCAACGAGCTCATGCGTGGTCTGTTATCCATGGGTGACGCGCTGGAGTTGCGCAACATGGGGACGACTTCATTGCTCAGCCAGTGGCGCAGGTCGAATGGCTGGGCGGGCGCCGGGAGGTGATGAAACAGCCAAGCAACATCTGGAAGCACTCTCGCCGCTGGGCGTTGGGCACTTTCGCTCTAGGCTGGTTGCCTTATTGATCCGGTTACCCCGAATTCGTGGAGGCAGCAAATGAACACCCGTGGATTGCTCGATCAGCTACTCAAATCCGGCCAGGACTTGTTGCAGAAAAAGGCTGGCGGTCACTCGCAGAAGTCTTCTGGCGGCTCGGTTGGCGGTTCTGTCGGCGGCGCGCTGGGCGGGTTGCTCGGCGGCAGTGGTGGCTCGGGCGGCCTCGGCGGTTTGCTCTCGGGCGCAGGCGGCGGCGCGTTGGCAGCGGGCGCGATGGGGCTGTTGATGGGCAACAAAAAGGTCCGTAACGCCGGCGGCAAAGTCGCGCTCTACGGCGGCCTCGCGGCGTTGGGCGTGATTGCCTACAAGGCGTACGGCAACTGGCAGGCGCAGCAGGGCACTGCAGCGAAGGTTGAACCGCAAACCGTCGACCGGGTGCCGCCCGCGCAGGTCGAGCAACACAGCCAGGCGATTCTCAAAGCGCTGGTCGCGGCGGCCAAGGCTGATGGTCATGTCGATGAGCGCGAACGTGCGTTGATCGAGGGCGAATTCACCAAGCTCGATAACGATCAGGAACTGCAGCACTGGCTGCACGCCGAGCTGAACAAACCGCTGGACCCGACCGACGTCGCCCGCGCCGCCAGCACCCCGGAAATCGCCGCCGAAATGTACATCGCCAGCGTGATGCTGGTGGACGAAGAGAACTTCATGGAGAAATCCTACCTCGACGAACTCGCGCGGCAATTGAAGCTTGAGCCGGGGTTGAAGCTCGAACTGGAAAAACAGGTGCGCGCCGCTTCGGTGTAAAACCTGAAATTGCCTTCGCGGGCAAGCCTCGCTCCTACACAGTTCGCGTCGGTCGCTCGCACACGACACCGATTCTGTGGCAGCGAGGCTTGCCCGCGAAAGCGTCCTCAGCCGCACAACATGTCTGCTGGCCAATCCACGGCCCACTTCTGCCAATCCCCCTCTGGCAAATACCCCCCGATCTAGCGGAAAGTCCCATCCCAGAGCCTGTCCCGGCGATTTGCGCGAGCAAACGGCGGCAACGCGCGTGCGTCTTATAAATGAAACACCCCGCTCAGCTATACTCCGCAGAATTTGAAAATGGCCCGAGGACTTACTGTGAAGAACTGGACGTTGCGCCAACGGATCTTGGCGAGCTTTGCGGTGATTATCGCCATCATGTTGCTGATGGTCGTCGTCTCCTATTCGCGGCTGTTGAAAATCGAAGAAAGCGAAGCCAGCGTCCGTGAAGACGCGCTGCCCGGCGTCTATTACAGCTCGATGATCCGGGGCGCCTGGTCCGACAGTTACCTGCGGGTTCAGGAAATGCTCGGCCTCAAGGAAGGGCAGGGCTTCAGCACCGAGGATGCCGCCGAATTCAAGACGTTCGAACTGCGCTTGCAGGCGCAGATCGACAACTACCGCACCACCGTCACCACCGAAGAAGACAAAGTCGAATTCGCCACTTTCGAAAAGATTCACGAAGAATACAAAACGCTGCTGGCCGCCGTGCTCGACTTGCATCAGCGCAACCTGGAAGTCGAATCGATCAAGTTGTTCAACGAAAAACTCACGCCGACCTGGACCGCCGGGCGCGTGAAGCTCAACGACATCCTCCGTGAAAACAAAGCCGTCGCCGATCAGGACATCATCGCCATCGACAACGCCGTGATCGCGGCCAAAGTCAGCATGGGCGTCTCGCTGCTGGTCGCGGTGCTGGCCGCCGGTTTCTGCGGTTTGCTGTTGATGCGCGCGATCATGGCGCCGATGAATCGCATCGTGCAGATCCTCGAAATCATGCGCACCGGCGACCTCAGCGGTCGCCTCAATCTGGAGCGCAAAGACGAGTTCGGCGCCGTCGAAACCGGCTTCAACGACATGATGGCCGAGCTCACCTCGCTGGTGTCGCAGGCTCAGCGCTCGTCGGTGCAAGTCACCACGTCGGTGACCGAAATCGCCGCGACGTCCAAGCAACAACAAGCCACCGCCACCGAAACCGCCGCCACCACCACCGAAATCGGCGCGACCTCGCGGGAAATTGCCGCGACCTCGCGTGACCTGGTGCGGACCATGACCGAAGTCTCCACCGCCGCCGATCAGGCCTCGGTGGCCGCCGGCTCCGGGCAGCAAGGGCTGGCGCGCATGGAAGAGACCATGCACTCGGTGATGGGCGCAGCGGATCTGGTCAACGCCAAACTGGCGATCCTCAACGAGAAGGCCGGCAACATCAACCAAGTCGTGGTGACCATCGTCAAGGTTGCCGACCAGACCAATCTGTTGTCGCTGAACGCCGCCATCGAGGCCGAAAAGGCTGGCGAATATGGCCGCGGGTTTGCCGTGGTCGCCACCGAAGTCCGGCGTTTGGCGGACCAGACCGCCGTGGCCACTTACGACATCGAGCAGATGGTCCGTGAGATTCAGTCGGCGGTGTCGGCCGGGGTCATGGGCATGGACAAATTCTCCGAAGAAGTGCGGCGCGGCATGTCGGAAGTGCAGCAAGTCGGCGAGCAGCTGTCGCAGATCATCCATCAGGTGCAGGCGTTGGCGCCGCGGGTGTTGATGGTCAACGAAGGCATGCAGGCGCAGGCCACCGGCGCCGAGCAAATCAACCACGCGCTGGTGCAGTTGGGCGATGCCAGCAGCCAGACCGTCGAGTCGTTGCGTCAGGCCAGTTTTGCCATCGACGAACTGAGCCAGGTGGCCGTCGGGCTGCGCAGTGGCGTCTCGCGATTCAAAGTCTGATGAACGAACTCACGGCCAAACGCCACGCCGTGACGGCGGCGCGGCAAGCGCTGTTTCTGGTGTTTCGCATCGGTGACGAGCGTTACGCGCTGCAAGCGATTGAAGTCGCGGAAGTGTTGCCGCGCCTGCCGCTGAAACCGATTGCGCGGGCGCCGCAGTGGGTCGCGGGTGTGTTCGCTTATCGCGGTGCCGTGGTGCCGGTGATCGACTTGAGCGCGCTGACGTTTGGCCAACCGGCGCAGGCGCGTACCAGTACGCGGCTGGTGCTGGTGCACTATCGGCCCGACGCCGCCACGCCCGCGCAATTGCTCGGGTTGATCCTCGAGCAAGCCACCGACACTTTGCGCTGCGACGCGGCGGAATTTCAGCCCTATGGCCTCGACAATCGCCAGGCGCCGTACCTCGGCCCGGTGCGCAAAGACGCGCTCGGATTGCTGCAATGGGTGCGGGTCGCCGACCTGCTCGACGACGATGTGCGCGCGCTATTGTTTCCGCCATCGCCGCTGGACCTGATGTTGCTTGAGGATCAGCCATGACCAGCGATCAGCGCTTTTTCGATTTCCTCAAGGATCGCATCGGCCTCGACGTTGCGTCGGTCGGCGCGGCGATCATCGAACGCGCGGTTCGCCAGCGCACCACAGCCTCAAAAGCGCTGAGCGCCGACGAGTATTGGCAGACTTTGCAGGGCTCGCGGGATGAGCAGCAGGCGTTGATCGAAGCGGTGATCGTCCCGGAAACCTGGTTTTTCCGTTACCCGGAATCCTTCGCCACGCTGGCGAAACTGGCGAGCAAACGCCTGACCGAGATCAACCACATGCGCGCCTTGCGCATTCTCAGCCTGCCGTGTTCCACCGGCGAAGAGCCTTATTCGATTGCCATGGCGTTACTCGACGCCGGGCTCAAACCGCACCAGTTCAAAGTCGAAGGCATGGACGTCAGCCCGCTTTCGGTGGAAAAAGCCAGGCGCGCGGTGTATGGCAAAAACTCCTTTCGTGGGCAGGACATCGCGTTTCGCGAGCGGCATTTCAGCGCCGAAGACGACGGCTACAAGCTCAGCGAACGGGTGCTGGAACAAGTGCGTTTGCAAGTGGCGAATCTGCTCGATCCGACGTTGCTGGCGAACGAGCCGCCCTATGACTTCGTGTTCTGTCGCAACCTGCTGATCTATTTCGATCAGCCGACCCAGCAGCAAGTATTCGAAGTGCTCAAGCGCCTGACCCACGTCGATGGCGTGCTGTTTATCGGCCCGGCTGAAGGCAGTTTGCTCGGGCGGTTGGGCATGCGTTCGATCGGTATTGCGCAGTCGTTTGCGTTCAGTCGGCAAAGTCTGGCCGAGCCCGAACCGCTGCCGAGCGCTTTTGCGCCGACGTCGACGCCCCTGCCAACGCCCCTGCCAACGCCCCTGCCAACGCCGCAGCCGGTGCGCCGCGTGACGCCACCGCCGCCAGTGCGCAGTCGTCCGTTCGCGGCGGTTGCGCCGTTGGCGAACACCTCGACAACGGCTAATCCCGACGCCGCCGCATTGCTGGCGAGCATTGCCGCGCTGGCCAACGAAGGCAAAAGCACCGAGGCGCGGGCGGCGTGTGAACTGTATCTGCGCAGCCACGAACCAGTCGCGCAGGTGTTTTATTGGCTGGGATTGCTCAGCGACGTGGCCGGGCGTGCGCTCGAAGCGCAGGGCTTTTATCGCAAGGCGTTGTACCTCGAACCGCAACATCCTGATGCTTTGATGCACTTGGCGGCGTTGCTGCAATCCCAGGGCGATACGGCGGGCGCGCGACGCTTGCAGGAACGCGCCGCGCGCAGCGAACGCGCGGCTGACAGTGAGCGTAAACGATGAACGGCGCGGACACCTTGAACCTCACCCACGAAGATGCCCAGGCCATCGACGACTGCTGGAACCGCATCGGCATCCACGGCGACAAGTCCTGCCCGCTGCTGGTCGAGCACATTCACTGCCGCAATTGCTCGGTGTATTCGGCAGCGGCCACGCGGTTGCTCGACCGTTACGCGTTGCAGCAGGAACACCACGAGCAAGTGGCGACGGCGCTCGAAACCGAGATCAAAACCCGGTCGCTGCTGATGTTCCGTCTCGGCGAAGAATGGCTGGGGCTGGCGACGCGCAGCCTGGTGGAAGTCGCGCCGCTGCAAACCATTCATT
The DNA here is from genome assembly GCF_900105155.1 of Pseudomonas prosekii. Classification (NCBI taxonomy): domain Bacteria; kingdom Pseudomonadati; phylum Pseudomonadota; class Gammaproteobacteria; order Pseudomonadales; family Pseudomonadaceae; genus Pseudomonas; species Pseudomonas prosekii. Next base: position 1,556,544 of record NZ_LT629762.1, on the reverse strand, counting down.
CGCTGCCGCACCAGCGCTCGCGAGCGTTGCTCGGCGTGGCGAATGTGCGCGGCGCGTTGGTCGCGTGCCTGTCGCTGGTGGAATTGCTTGGCCTCGACACCAGCAACAATGTCGCGTCCGGCGCGCGGGTGATGCCGCGCATGTTGATCATCGCCGCGCGCGGTGGCCCGGTGGTGGTGCCGGTGGACGAAGTCGACGGGATTCACGCGATCGACGAACGCATCCTCGACGCCGCCTCGCAATCGGGCGCGCAGGCCAGCGCCAAGTACACCCGTGGCGTGTTGCAATTCAAAGGTCGCAGCCTGCGCTGGCTGGATGAAGAACAGTTGTTGTCCGCCGTGACCCGGAGCCTCACATGACCCCCGAGCAAATGCGCGACGCCTCTTTGCTGGAGTTGTTCAGCCTCGAAGCCGAGGCCCAGACCCAAGTGCTCAGCGCCGGACTGCTGGCGCTGGAGCGCGACCCGACCCAGGCCGATCACCTCGAATCGTGCATGCGCGCGGCGCATTCGCTCAAGGGCGCGGCGCGGATTGTCGGGGTGGACGCCGGGGTCAGCGTCGCGCATGTGATGGAGGATTGCCTGGTCAGCGCGCAGGAATCGCGGCTGTATCTGCGTCCCGAACACATCGACGCGTTGTTGCAAGGCACTGACCTGTTGATGCGGATCGCCACGCCAACCCACGCGCCGTCGGCGCTGGACATCGAGGCTTATGTGGCGCTCATGGGGCGCTTGCTCGATCCGCTGGCACTGGCGCCGCCGATCAGCACGCCGATTGCGCCGTTCATGGACGAGCTGCAATTGCAGGCGCCAGCGGTCGAAGTGCCGGTGCCAGTGATCGAGCAACCGCTGGTGGCGCCGGCGGTTGCGAGTGAGCCGCCCCGGGTCAACCGCCGCACCACGGAAAACGGTGAGCGGGTGTTGCGCGTCACCGCCGAGCGGCTAAACAGCTTGCTGGATCTGTCGAGCAAATCGCTGGTGGAAACCCTGCGGCTGAAACCGCATCTGGCGACCATGCAGCGGCTCAAACGCACGCAGAGCAATGGCCTGCGCGCGCTGGAAAACCTCAACGTTCACCTCAAGGATTTGCACCTGAGCCTCGAAGCTCAGGAAGCGCTCGATGACGCGCGGCGGTTGTTGGCGGAATCCCAGCAGTTGCTGGTGGAAAAAAACGCCGAGCTGGATGAATTCGCCTGGCACGCCAGCCAACGCGCGCAGGTGTTGTACGACACTGCGCTGGCCTGCCGCATGCGCCCGTTCGCCGATGTGCTGAGCGGGCAAGTGCGCATGGTCCGCGACCTCGGGCGCGACTTGGGCAAACAGGTGCGGCTGGAGATCGAAGGCGAGAAAACCCAGGTTGATCGCGACGTCCTGGAAAAACTTGAAGCGCCGCTGACTCATCTGCTGCGCAACGCCGTCGACCACGGCATCGAAACCCCGGAACAACGCCTGCTCGCGGGTAAACCGGCGGAAGGCCTGATCCGCTTGCGCGCCTCACATCAGGCCGGTTTGCTGGTGCTTGAACTCAGCGATGACGGCAACGGCGTCGACCTCGAAAAGGTCCGCCGCAGCATCATCGAGCGGCAGTTGTCGCCGGCGGAAACTGCTGCGCAGTTGAGCGAAGAAGAGCTACTGACGTTCCTGTTTCTGCCGGGTTTCAGCCTGCGTGACAAGGTCACCGAAGTCTCCGGACGTGGCGTTGGCCTCGACGCGGTTCAGCACATGGTTCGCCAGTTGCGCGGCGCCGTGGTGCTGGAGCAGACGGCGGGCGAGGGCAGTCGTTTTCATTTGGAAGTGCCGCTGACCCTGTCGGTGGTGCGCAGCCTGGTGGTCGAAGTCGGCGACGAGGCTTACGCCTTTCCGCTGGCGCACATCGAGCGCATGTGCGACCTCGAAGCGGACGACATCGTCCAGCTCGAAGGGCGCCAGCACTTCTGGTACGAAGGCCGCCACGTGGGTTTGGTCGCCGCCAGTCAATTGCTGCAGCGCCCGGCGAGCCAGACCAGCCAGCAAACGCTCAAGGTCGTGGTGATTCGCGAGCGCGATGCGATTTATGGCGTGGCGGTCGAACGTTTTGTTGGCGAGCGGACTTTGGTGGTGTTGCCGCTGGATGAGCGGCTGGGCAAGATTCAGGACATTTCCGCCGGGGCCTTGCTCGACGACGGTTCGGTGGTGTTGATTGTCGACGTCGAAGACATGCTGCGTTCGGTCGACAAACTGCTGAATACCGGGCGCCTGGAGCGGATCGCCCGGCACAGTAATCAGGCCGCCGAAGCAGCGCGCAAACGCATTCTGGTGGTTGACGATTCGCTGACGGTACGTGAATTGCAGCGCAAGTTGCTGCTCAATCGGGGTTACGACGTGGCCGTCGCGGTCGACGGCATGGACGGCTGGAACGCATTGCGTTCGGAGGATTTCGATCTGCTGATTACTGACATCGATATGCCGCGCATGGATGGCATCGAACTGGTGTCTCTGTTGCGCCGGGACAATCGCCTGCAATCGCTGCCGGTGATGGTGGTTTCCTACAAGGACCGCGAAGAAGACCGCCGCCGTGGACTGGACGCCGGAGCCGACTATTATCTAGCCAAGGCGAGTTTTCATGACGACGCCCTGCTCGATGCTGTGGTTGAGCTCATTGGAGGAGCGCGGGCATGAAAATCGCTATCGTCAATGACATGCCCATGGCGGTCGAAGCGCTGCGCCGCGCCCTCGCATTCGAGCCCGCGCACCAGGTGATCTGGGTTGCAAGCAATGGCGCCGAAGCGGTGCAACGCTGCGCCGAGCAGACGCCGGACTTGATCCTGATGGACTTGATCATGCCGGTGATGGACGGCGTCGAGGCCACACGGCGGATCATGGCCGACACGCCGTGCGCTATCGTAATTGTCACGGTGGACCGCCAGCAGAACGTGCACCGGGTGTTCGAAGCCATGGGTTATGGCGCGCTGGACGTGGTCGATACGCCGGCGATCGGTGCCGGCAATCCTGCGGAAGCGGCGGCGCCGTTGCTGCGCAAGATCCTCAATATCAGTTGGCTGATTGGCGACAAGGGCAACCGCGTGCACACGGCGCCAAGCCCGCTGCGCGGCTCCGGCTCGCGGCAGAAACTGGTGGCGATCGGCTCATCGGCGGGCGGGCCGGCGGCGCTCGAAGTGTTGCTCAAAGGTTTGCCGAAGAATTTTTCCGCCGCGATTGTGCTGGTGCAGCACGTCGACCAAGTGTTCGCCGCCGGCATGGCCGAATGGCTGAGCAGCGCCAGCGGCCTCAATGTGCGGCTGGCTCAGGAGGGCGAACCACCGCAGCCCGGCACGGTGTTGCTGGCGGGGACCAATCACCATATTCGTCTGTTGAAGAACGGCACGCTGGCCTACACCGCCGAACCGGTCAACGAGATCTACCGGCCTTCGATCGATGTGTTTTTCGAAAGCGTGGCCAGTTACTGGAATGGCGACGCAGTCGGCGTTTTGCTCACCGGCATGGGGCGCGACGGCGCGCAGGGGCTTAAACTCATGCGCCAACAGGGTTACCTGACCATCGCTCAGGACCAGAACAGCAGTGCGGTGTACGGGATGCCGAAAGCGGCGGCGGCAATCGATGCCGCCAAAGAGATCCGTTCACTGGACACGATAGCGCCACGATTGCTGGAGATATTCTAGAAATGACGACTTTTCGCCGCAATCCTGGCCCCGGCAGTATTCAGGTGACCGCACATGAATGACCTACAACTCGACGACTTCAAGACCGACGAAAACGCCGCCATGGTGTTGTTGGTGGACGATCAAGCGATGATCGGCGAGGCGGTTCGACGCGGTTTGGCCAATCAGGAAAATATCGATTTCCACTTTTGCGCCGATCCGCATCAGGCCATTTCCCAGGCGATTCGCATCAAACCAACGGTGATCCTCCAGGATCTGGTGATGCCCGGCCTCGACGGCCTGTCGCTGGTGCGTGAATACCGCAACCATCCGGCGACCAAGGACATCCCGATCATCGTCCTCTCGACCAAGGAAGACCCGCTGATCAAAAGCGCGGCGTTCGCGGCCGGGGCCAACGATTACCTGGTGAAACTGCCGGACAACATCGAACTGGTCGCGCGCATTCGTTACCACTCGCGCTCCTATATGACGTTGTTGCAGCGCGATGCGGCGTACCGCGCGTTGCGTGTCAGTCAGCAGCAATTGCTCGACACCAACCTGGTGTTGCAGCGTTTGATGAACTCCGATGGTCTGACCGGGCTGTCGAACCGGCGGCATTTCGATGAATACCTCGAACTCGAATGGCGCCGCTCGTTGCGCGACCAGACGCAACTGTCGTTGCTGATGATCGACGTCGATTACTTCAAATCCTACAACGACAGCTTCGGCCATCTGGAGGGCGACGAAGCCCTGCGCAAAGTCGCCACGGCGATCCGCGACGCCAGCGCCCGACCTTCGGACTTGCCGGCACGCTACGGCGGCGAAGAGTTTGCACTGGTGCTGCCAAACACCTCGCCGGGCGGCGCGCGATTGGTCGCGGAGAAACTTCGGCAGACTGTGGCGGGGTTGAAAATCCCCCACGTGTTCCCGGCAGAAGGGGCGAATCTGACCATCAGCATCGGCCTGTCAACGATCACCCCGCAAGCGGGTAGCGATTGCCGGCAACTGATCTCGGCGGCGGATAAAGGGCTGTATCTGGCGAAGAACAATGGACGTAATCAGGTGGGGATTGAGTAGCGGATCGACCTGAGCCCATTTTTCCAGACTGAGATGCGCTGAGGCACGGGGCTTTTGTGGCGAGGGGGCTCCGCGAAGCGGCCCCGGCGTTTTTCCTGCCACACGCTTCGATCAACTTTTACGACTGCTTCGCAGCCGAACGGGAGCAAGCTCCCTCGCCACAGGTTACTCGAACTCGGCACCTGCGCTTCTTTCACCCTTGGTTCGCTAACTAACCCCCGGCAGCCACTCCCCATAAAGTGTTTCGCCGCAGTGCGCGGCATATCTTCTGTGGCTCAATCGACATACATCACATAAGCCGCCATCAAATTAGGCCGTTGAAACGTATCGATGTTGTCGACGCGCTGATGCATCTCCCTGACCACTTGCTTGAACGTCGCATCGTCCATATCGATCCAGAAACGCGGGTTGCGGCCGGTGCGGCGGTCGTATTCGGCAGTGGTGGGGTCGAGGGGGCGATACTCCTCGTATTGCGGCAGGTCCGGCAGCGGGCGGCTGACGTCCATGTAGTTCTGGATGAAATCCCACAGCGCGCACGCGGGTTGCACCTCGGGGCCGGGACAGAGCAGTGCGCCGAAGTTGATCACGATGTTGCGGTAGCGATGGGCGAGGTAGAGCACATTCATCGGCATGCCCTGACTGTCCGGAGAAGTGGCGATGTAGGCGTCGAACTCGTAGAAAGGGGCAGTGAGTTCACCGATGGTGCCGTTCTTTTTATATTCACCGTTGTTTTTGTAGTCGAAGACGGTGACCAGACCGGTGCGGCGGTTGAGTTCCCAGATCGGGCCTCGGGAGGGTTTTATCCACAGGCTGGGGAAGTGTTTTATGACTATTGAGCCGAGTGCCCAGCATAGGAGTGGTATGCCGAGAAGCCAGGAATAGTACTCAATAAATAAATTTTTGGTGAGCTCCCACCAAGATTCACTTACCAACGAAATTAATGAGATGTGTCCGGGGATGCTAAATATAAAACATATGTAAAAAATCCACTTCCCTAAAAGCCTCATGAATAGCCAGAAGTGGGAGCTTGCTGGGAGAAGTGCGTGCCTGAAACGCTCGTGGTCATCCCTTATATGAAAATCAATAGATTCATATGGGGTTGGCGTGTAGTTAGTATTAGCTATTTGTTCTTCGCGTTGTCTTTGGACTTTTGCCTGATGTCGAATATCTGTTGGTGAGTAATCTTCCATAAAACTCACCGGGCACACTTCATCTGTGTTGCCCCAAGGCAATCTAACTTTTGCGAAGCGCATGATCCAGGATCGTTCAGATGAACACTCTTGCTGAGGTACCTCGATAGCCCCGTAGGCAGTTTCGGTGTAATAAGATTCGTGAGCCATTAGCTGATCTTCCGTGACTTGTTTGTAAGTTCGTCAGCCCAATGAAGTCTCACCTCACTGCTGAAGTTGAACTTGTTGCCGTAGAACGATGCGGCAAATCCCGGCAACTTTTCATTTTGTTCAATCGACATACGTCACATAAGCCGCCATCAAATTAGGCCGTTGAAACGTATCGATGTTGGCGACGCGCTGATGCATCTCCCTGACTACCAGTTTGAACGTCGCATCGTCCATGTCGATCCAGAAACGCGGGTTGCGACCGGTGCGGCGGTCGTATTCGGCGGTGGTGGGGTCGAGGTGGCGGTACTCCTCGTATTGCGGCAGGTCCGGCAGCGGGCGGCTGACGTCCATGTAGTTCTGGATGAAATCCCACAGCGCGCACGCGGGTTGCACCTCGGGACCGGGACAGAGCAGTGCGCCGAAGTTGATCATAATGTTGCGGTAGCGATGGGCGAGGTAGAGCACATTCATCGGCATGCCCTGACTGTCCGGAGAAGTGGCGATGTAGGCGTCGAATTCGTAGAAAGGGGCGGTGAGTTCACCGATGGTGCCGTTTTTTTTATATTCACCGTTGTTTTTGTAGTCGAAGACGGTGACCAGACCGGTGCGGCGGTTGAGTTCCCAGATGGGGCCTCGGGAGGGTTTAATCCAGAGGCTGGGGAAGTGTTTTATGACGATTGATCCGATTTCCCAAGACAGGAGTGGTAGGCCGAGAATCCAGGAGAAAAAAACGACAAACATGGTTTTTGTGGATTCCCATATAGGCTCATTTCCTGTTAGAACTCCTAAAAAATAGGTGGGAATGCTGACTATGAAAAATAGAAAAAACAAAGCACGCCCTACTCCTGACATATATATCCAAAAGTGAGAGCTTGCAGGAAGAAGGGCATATCTAAAACGTTCGTGGTCGTCTGTCATGTGGAAATCTATAAGTTCGAATGGGCTCTGAGTATTGCTTTCTGTGACTATCTGCTCATTGCGCTCTCTTTTGGATTTTTCTTGAAATCGAAGATCTCTTGGCGAGTAATCCTCCACAAAACTAACGGGAGTTACTTCCTCGGTATTACCCCAAGGCAGTCTAATCTTGGCAAAGCGCATGATCCACGGACGTTCAATCGAACTTTCTTGTTGAGGTACCTCATTCCATCCGTAGGCGGTCTTGGCATACCACGATTGATCGGTCATTAGTCACTACTCTGCGATTTATCTGTAAGCTCATCAGCCCAATGACGTCTCACCTCACTGCTGGAATTGAGCTTGTTGCCATAGAACGATGCGGCAAATCCCGGCAACTTTTTATTTGGCTCAATCGACATACGTCACATAAGCCGCCATCAAATTAGGCCGTTGAAACGTGTCGATGTTGGCGACGCGCTGATGCATCTCCCTGACTACCAGTTTGAACGTCGCATCGTCCATGTCGATCCAGAAACGCGGGTTGCGACCGGTGCGGCGGTCGTAATCGGCGGTGGTGGGATCGAGGTGGCGATACTCCTCGTATTGCGGCAGGTCCGGCAGCGGGCGGCTGACGTCCATGTAGTTCTGGATGAAATCCCACAGTGCGCAGGCGGGTTGCACCTCGGGACCGGGACAGAGCAGTGCGCCGAAGTTGATCACGATGTTGCGGTAGCGATGGGCGAGGTAGAGCACATTCATCGGCATGCCCTGACTATCGGGGGACGTGGCGATGTAGGCGTCGAACTCGTAGAAAGGGGCGGTGAGTTCACCGATGGTGCCGTTCTTTTTATATTCACCGTTGTTTTTGTAGTCGAAGACGGTGACCAGACCGGTGCGGCGGTTGAGTTCCCAGATCGGGCCGCGGGAGGGTTTTAGCCAGAGGCGGGGGAAGTGTTTTATGACGATTGAGCCGATTGCCCAAGATAGTAGAGGTAGGCCGAGGAGCCAGGAGAATACTTGGATAAAGATAGTTTTGGTTGACTCCCATATAGGGTCATTTCCGGTTGTAATGCCTAAAAAATAGGCAGGTATGCCGGCAATGAAAAATAGGTAAAACATAAATTTTCCTCCTCCTGACATATACATCCAGAAGTGGGAGCTTGCGGGCAGAAGAGCATATCTGAACCGTTCGTGATCATCCCTTATATGAAAATCAATATGTCCGTATGGGGTCGGATCAAGGGTGTTTGTGGCTATTTGCTCTTCACGCTCTTTCTTGAAACCTTCATGGAGACGAAGTTCTTTTGGTGAGAATTTTTCGAGAAGGTTTGCAGCCGTTATGTCATCCGTATTGCCCCAGGGCAGTCTGACCTTGGCGAAGCGCATAATCCACGGACGTTCAGCCGAGGGTTCTTGTCGGGATAATTCTTTGGACCCATACGCAGTCTGGGCGTACCAAAATTCATCAGTCATTAGTTAATATCCCGCGATTTATTTGTACTTTCGTCAGCCCAATAAAGCTCGCCTATGCTTTCGAAGTTTGGTTTTTTGTGGGCTCTATCAAATCGCGTGCCATCCTTTGGCGGCGGCGCAGGAAAGTGCCAGCGTTGATTTTTTTGCTCCAGCACACACTGTGCTTTCACTTGCCATTGTCGTGTGATGCCCGGTGATCCTGTGACCAAATCGAATGCGTGGTCCGGTGGGGTTTCGAAAAATAGTTCCAGGCCTTGGGGTATCAACTTTTGTGCTCTGGGCGAGACGAGTTGAGTGTTGACCAGTTTTTTGAACGGCACGGTTTCGCTTTTTAGGCGCCAGCCCTTGAGTTCGAATGTATTGAGTCGGCAGTGAGCGTTAATGCTGAGAGTGCCAAAATTGGTAACTAATCCAGGTAAGTTACTTTCGATACGAATGCTCGTATTGGACGAAATTACTTGAAAAGGCGTTTTGGCATGAATGTCATGTTTGGCATTGGGGGCAAACTCAGGGTTGATGCCAATGTGGATGCGAATGTCGGCGAACAAACTGATCAGATAATAAAAGCTACTCTGTGGATCTAGCAGATGCATATTGTCCGAATGAACGTTCGTGCCGAAAGGGCCATTGACCAGCCATTCCTCGATAGGCTTGTCGCTTAGCCACCAAGCAATTCCGGCGCCGATTACGATCAATATCAGCGCCACCCAACCTGCCGGACCAAGGCCAAGAAAGGCGACTGTTGGGACAATCAGGTTACTAAGAGCACTAATTGCTCCACCCAGGGCCATCATCAGATATCCCCAACCGGCGTCATCGCTCCATGTCCACGCATACCAGGCGTCTGCAAGGCAAATAGCTGTAAGAATTAATCCAGAGCCAATTTGGGCAAGTATTCGAACTGTAAACTCCTTTGCTAAATACATTGCCGCTAGAGATCCTAAGGTTTTTTTTACGGCCTCCTTTGAAATAGCAAAAAGAACCTTTCGGCCAACCGCCAAAACAGATTTTGTACCGGAAATTTTTACCGTCAGCATCTCTAGCGCTATAACTAAATCTACGCTCGCGCCGACCCCAGATAGAACTACCCGGAACAACCCCTTCTCCCGTCGCACTTGCTCCGCCGCCCCTAACTCGGTCCTAACATTCCAAACCTCCAACATCAAAACCCCAGCCGCAAACGGCAACGAGCCCAACACGCGATGCACCCGGCTATTAGCCAAATCCGCATGCTCATCCACCCCGCGCTGCAACGCACCTTTAACCTTCGCGTTATCCGCCCCGCGAGCTTCAACATCCGCTTTATGCACAGCATTAATCCGCCGATTCAGCTCACTAAGGCTGCGCACCGTCGGGTGAGCCGCCGGCATCGCCAGCAATTTGTAATTGCCCACACGTGAAGCGCTCGGCGTCTCGAAAGCATCAGCGGTATTCCCCACCGTTAACGGCCGCCCTTGCGCATCCAGATATTCCCCCATCAACCGCCGTGGCCGCTGATCCCCGGTCGGCACGTCGGACAATCCAAACAGGTGATAGCGTTGCGGGTCTGCATCTCGGCGATTGATGAGGTGCATTTCACCAAAGGTATTGGGCATCAAACTGCGCAACAGCCCCACGCCTAGGCCATGTAGATAGGCGCTGGCCGGGGCAGGTGCAACTTGGGCCATCACCGCACTGCTGGCGGTTTCTAAAGAGCCGGCGAGATTTTCGTAAATGCTGATCAACGTACTGGCCGCCGCTTTCGATTGCCCCGTGAGCGTGCTATTCAGGCTGCCGTTGGCCAGCAACCCTTCCAGCAAGTGCCCGTCGAGGTGTTCGACCTGCGGGTAATAAGGCCCCGGATCGGTTTCAAATTCGGCGAGGTGTTCAGCGCGTAACCGACCATCACCTTCATTGACGGTTTTCTCGGAGGGCCGCACGTAGGGCGCATCCAGCGCGACGTCATCGACAGCCGGCCAAAGCATCCCGTGCAGCGGGTGCGCCGAGTCGTGGGCGATGTCGTTGAGCAACGTCTGGCCGACACTGGCCTGCGGGCTGTAAAGGCTTAAGCCGGTCAGCGCATCGGTGACATCACCATTGCGGGCTAGCGGATCAAGCTGCGCCGGCACGGTGGCGAGGCTGGCGAAAACCTGACTCACGGCAAACAACGCCGCCAGGTAATCAAAACCCTCCAGGCTCAAATGATCGGCCAGGGTTTGCTGGGTGACCGGTTGTTGCAGACACTCGGCAAGCAGCGCCTGCGCCATGTTCAGTTGTTGCCAGAGCAAGGCGCGTTCAGCGGTGGCGGTGAAGCGGTTGATGTCGCGGCGGCCGGCCTCTTGCACTTTGTCGAAACAGCCGTGCAGCGGGTTTTTCTGCCCGCCGATCGTCGCCGGCACGATCAGTTGCTGAACCATCACCGCACTGGCGTGGTGCGGGTGCAGGCTGGCACGCTCGGCATAACGCGTGAGCAATTGCTGTTGCTGCTGAATCTGCGAAACCAGATGCCGCACGCGGTGGCGTGGGTCTTCAAGCAGTACGCCGCAGACGCCTCGCTCGCGGGCCGCTGCAAGCACGTCGACGACGGTGGGTTGGGCTTGCCAGAGATCCGCTTCATCGGCGGATGGGGCTTTTTCACGCAATTGATCCAGCAACGCGGCGAGGCAATCAGCCCAGGCGCTGCTTTCAAACGTTGCAGGTAACGCAGGTGTGGTGCCTTGCTCCCACTGATCAAGACAGGCCTTGGCTTCAGTTTTGCGCTGCGCCGCGAATTCGCCCGAGAGGTCGCACACGTAACGGCCCGGATGCTCCAGCACGTATTCGAAACCACTTTGGCGAGCCCGTTGCGCGGCGATCAGGCTGAGGGGAAAGGCCCGTGCGGCAAGGTTGCGCCACGTGATGCTGGCCTTCGTCGCGGTATCGGACGCTTGTGCATCCCACGCATTGAACGCACTGAAAGCTTCCAGCATCGTCTGCCCATCGGGCTGCTGCTCGAAAAGCCGCTCGAAGGTCTGACTCTCGCACTGCAACGCCGGGCTCTGACACTGCTGAGCGCGCAGCTGCGGATCGTCCTCCAGACGTTTCAGGCGTGCAGCGCTCAGCTGGATTTCGCTGAAACACAGTTGCACGGCTTCGGCGGGTTGATGGTTCCAGGTCGCGGGCAGCCAGATGTCGCTGAGATCGACGCCGCTGGCCTGTCGGTAGTCGCTGCTGAGTTGCTGATCCTGTCGATAGGCCTGCAGATCGATATCGCGATAGGTCGTGAGTTCGTCGTCCTGCCGCACCTCGATCTCACGCCACAAGCGATCACGGTAAAACACATAGACATAACCGCTGCGGCACAGCACCGGCGTGCCGAGGTCGTACTTGCTGCGAGTCCCGGGCAGCGCGGCGAAGGGCAGGATCGGCACGATCTGATTCCACTGCGCTTCCAGTTGGCGCGGGGTGACACGCACGTCCTCCAGCAACGGCAGGCGAATGGGCGGGCCTCGGGTGGTGGCAATTTCCAGCCACAACTGGTGTTTGAGTTGTGCCGACCAATCCCACACAAACAGCTCGCTGTGCACGCTGGTCAAACGCTCGGTTTCGCACGCGGCCTCATCGGTCAGGGCCAAGAGCGGTTCGACGCCCGATTGATCGACCATCAGCAGTCGCTGGTTTTTCGAGTGCCCGGTGCCGATGACCTGGACAATCAGCTTGTCGCGTTCGCAGCCGGGGCCTGCGGTCAACTTGCCGAGGCGCGTCATGACAGAACCTGCGTGCAGTGGGCGTTCAGAAAGGCGCTGATGTCTTCGCTGTCGTCGATGCCCTGAGCCAGCGCTTGCTCCAGCAAATGGCTGGCCTGCATAAAGGAGTGCTGGGGATGTTGCTGCCACCAGTAATAAAGAAACTGTTCGTTGCGCTGGCGCGTCAAAGCGTCTTCCTGGGCGACGCTCAGCACCATCGCCCGGTGGGTCCATTCAATGCGCCAGTCGTTCGCGTGGGGATTGTCCAACCGCTGCCAGCCAGCTTCGCCTGTCGCTTGAGTGGCCCACGTCGCGCCGAACCAGCGCAGACGGCCGATTGGCCCGAGCCACAGGCTGAGGTCTTGCACGGTGCACGCGGCAAAAAAATAGCTGGCGACGGTCGGGTTGCTGTAGCGCAGCACGCCTTTGCGTTGCTGGTCGAAGTTGACGAACAGCATCTGGCGCAAATGCGCGAGTAGCGAGGACGTGTCGCAGGCGCTTTCGATCAGCAGGCCTGGCCATTGCGCCGGGGTTTGCTCGATTGCCTGAGTGAGCGTCGGTTGGTTGTCCAGCCGGACCAGCAGTGGGCTCTGCTCGGCAAAACCGGCGAGTGAAGTACCGGCGAACAGCTTCTGAGTGTCGGGATGTGTCGCCAGCCGATAGAGCATTTCGAGTTGCGCGGCGGGGCGCTCCAGCAAAATCCAGGTGTTCATGAGCGAGCTCCATAGCCTAGGGCTCTGCGGCATTGGCAGTCGCTCAGCGGGCAGTCCATCGGCGTGCCGCCGCTGGGCATCTGGCAGAGTTCAATCAAGGCCTCGTCGCCGAGCAGTTGTTTGAATAGGGCGGTTGAAACCGTTTCGGTGAGTACCGGCGTGCTTGCGTCGAGCGCCACGGGCGTGGCGGCCATCGGCGGCATCGGCGCACCGCCTGTCTCAACTGGCACGCTGCTGAAAATCCCTGCCGAATTAATCGTGAGCCACGCGCCAGCGGCCTGGAGCGTGACGCTGGCGCCGCCATCGATGACGACGTGTTGGCCGACGCTGACGTGGACCTGCTGTCGAGCGCTCAACCGGTGGCTGGTGGCGCGAATGTGGCGGTCGCCATGCACGGTCAGGTGGTCGTCCTGGCGGACTTCGGTCAAGCGGTTGCCGTGGGTGATGCGCTGTTCTTCTGCGTGAAGTTCATGACGGGCGTTGCCACCGACCACAATGCTGCGCTGGTTGTCGATTTGAACCCGTTCGTCGTTCAACACGTGCTGCACGTAGTCGCGCTGGGCGCGGACGGATATTTCCTCCGCCCCTTTGCGATCCTCGATGCGCAGTTCATTGAAACCTGCGCCGCCAGGGCTGCTTTGGGTTTTGAAAGTGCTGCGAGTTTTCTCGGCGGGCAGGTCGAGCGGGGGACGATTAGCGCCATTCGGCAGGCAAGCGACGATCAAGGGTTTATCCAGGTCTCCCTCATAGAACCCGACGATCACTTCCATGCCGACGCGGGGAATCAGCACGCTGCCATAACGGTCGTGAGCCCAGCCGCTGGCGACTCGCACCCAGCAACTGGAGTGTTCGTTGTGCTCGCCGTCACGGTCCCAGGGAAACTGAACACGCACGCGGCCGTATTCGTCGCAGTGGATTTCTTCGCCGGGAGGGCCGCAGACCACGGCGTGTTGATAACCGTCGATGGTGGTTTTGGGATGAGCGAGCGCGGGCCTGAAAGGGGTGTCCCACGGCGTTGCAAGAAAGGTGTTGCGGTAGCCTTGGTAAAATTCCTCGTTCGCGGCGCTGGTGATCGATTCTTCAAGCACGCTCGGCTGTTTCCCGATGTGGATGACTTCTGTCAGCAACCACAGGTCGTTCCATTCCTGGCGCGGGTGATTGATCAAGGGCAGGAAGTGGCCGCTGAGCAACATTGACTGATTGCTGCGTCCGGTCGCTTGCCGATAATCGCTGCGGTGCCGCTCCAGTGTTCGCCGGGTGCGGTGCTTGCCCTGTTCGCGATCAGTGAAATGGCCGGGGAAGCCGTAGTCTTCGAGTCGCAGCGGCGAAGGATCTTTCGCGCCACTCTCCAATTGCAGTAAAGGTTTCTCGAAGTCGTAGTCGCGGCGGGTCACACCCGTGGAGCGGGTTTGCAGGGCGAGAGTGAAGGCATTGATCACCGGATCATCCGCGACCATCGCGCTGTCCTGCAGGTAGGCGGTGGGTTGGTGGAGTCTGGGGAATACCGTTTGATCATCGCCGAAGACCAGCAGGTGCCCCTCGCGGCTGTGCTCAAAGTGGTAATGCAAGCCTTCTTCTTCGCACAGCCGCTGCAGAAAATTCAGGCAGCTCTCGCCGTACTGGACGCAATAGTCCCTCGGCCGGTAATCGGTGCCGAGGGCAAAGCGGTAGCGATCGCCGAGGATGCCGTGGCTTTCCAGGACCTGAGCGATGATCTGCGGCACGCTCAGTTTCTGGAATATTTTCTGGTCGAAACGGTGGCCCAGCCAGGCAAGGCTGGGCATCAGGCTGAGTTGGTATTGGGTCAGGCGCTTGCCTGCATCGCCCTGGCCGACGCTGTAAACCTGGCCATGAATGCCGGCGCCGTGGCCGTCAAAACTGAGATAGGCGGTTCGATGCAGAAGGCTTTCCAGGTCCAGATCAGGACGTTCGCTGACCAGTTTCAGATCAAAGCGGAAAGGTTGGCTGATGGCTTCCTTGCCGGTGAACTCGAGGACTCGCAGATCGTGGGCTGACCCCTCGATGTCCAGGAGGAAAGAGGCTTGGTTGGCAGGCCCGAACATCACACATCCCTAGTGCTGATTTAGATGGGCGGGACTGTGGATGAGTGAGTGCGGGGTTTATGCAGGGCAGTTCTGGTTCTGGTGTAGGAAGAGTCGTTTTAGTAGTTAGGGATTTTCCTGGGGAGGTTTCCCTCATTTGGGGTGGGTAAAACGGTATCGAAGCGCATTCAGTCCGCCAGGCGGGCTGCCGTCACAGCTTGATTACGTTATACTCGCCGGCTTTCAAAAGTTCGCCAACGAGTGCTGCCCGCCATGGAAATCAACCCGATCCTTAACAGTATCAAGGACCTGTCCGAGCGCTCCGAAACTATTCGGGGGTATCTTTGACTACGATCAAAAGCATGAGCGTCTGACTGAAGTCAATCGCGAGCTTGAAGATCCGGCAGTCTGGAACAACCCGTCGTACGCACAGGAACTGGGCCGCGAGCGCTCGCTGCTGGCTCAGATCGTCGACACCCTCGACGAAATGCACACCGGCCTCGCCGATGCCAAAGAACTGCTGCTGATGTCCGCCGAAGAAGAAGACCAGGGCGCCGTCGATGACGTGGCGACCGAGGTCGAGCGTCTGCGCGAATCCCTGGAAAAACTCGAATTCCGGCGCATGTTCAGCGGTGAGATGGACGCCAACAACGCCTACCTGGACATCCAGGCCGGCTCCGGCGGCACCGAGGCTCAGGACTGGGCCAACATCCTGCTGCGCATGTACTTGCGCTGGGCTGACAAACGCGGTTTCGACGCGACCATCATGGAGCTGTCGGCCGGCGAAGTTGCCGGGATCAAGGGCGCCACTGTCCACATCAAGGGCGAATATGCCTTTGGCTGGCTGCGCACCGAGATCGGCGTGCACCGTCTGGTGCGCAAGAGCCCTTATGACTCGGGCAACCGTCGCCACACCTCGTTCTCGGCCGTGTTCGTGTCGCCGGAAATCGATGACAACATCGAAATCGACATCAACCCGTCGGACCTGCGCATCGACACCTATCGCTCCTCGGGTGCCGGTGGTCAGCACGTAAACACCACTGACTCGGCCGTACGTATTACTCACGTACCGTCCAACACCGTGGTCAGCTGCCAGAACGAACGCTCCCAGCACGCCAACAAAGACACCGCGATGAAAATGTTGCGGGCGCGCTTGTATGAGCAGGAAGTGCAGAAACGCAACGCCGCTTCGCAGGCCCTGGAAGACACCAAGTCCGACATCGGCTGGGGTCACCAGATTCGCTCTTACGTGCTCGATGCGTCGCGGATCAAGGATCTGCGCACTAACATCGAACGCAGTGACTGCGACAAGGTGCTCGACGGCGATATCGACGAATACCTGGTAGCAAGCCTGAAACAAGGGCTTTAAGGCCCGCGCTACAGGGCCGATACGGCCCTGTAGGAGCGAGGCTTGCCCGCGAACCCCGGCTCACGGCCGGGGGCAACGAACCTGATGGAATATCTAAAGACATGAGCGACCAAGAACTCGACCCGCAAGCCCTGCAACAGGAAGAAAACTCCCTGATCGCCCTGCGCAAGGAAAAGCTGGCTGCCGAGCGCGCCAAGGGCAATGCCTTCCCGAACGACTTCCGCCGCGAAAACTACTGCCAGGATTTGCAGAAGAAATACGCGGACAAGACCAAGGAAGAGCTCGCCGAGGCTGCAATCCCGGTCAAGGTTGCCGGTCGCATCATGCTTAACCGTGGCTCGTTCATGGTGATTCAGGACATGACCGGGCGCATCCAGGTCTACGTCAACCGCAAAACCCTGTCCGAAGAAACCCTGGCCGCGGTGAAAACCTGGGACATGGGCGACATCATTGCAGCCGTTGGCACCCTGGCCCGTTCCGGCAAAGGCGACCTGTACGTTGAAATGACCGAAGTGCGCCTGCTGACCAAGTCGCTGCGCCCGCTGCCGGACAAGCATCACGGCCTCACCGACACCGAACAGCGCTACCGCCAGCGCTACGTTGACCTGATCGTCAACGAAGACGTGCGTCAGACCTTCCGCGTACGTTCGCAAGTGATTGCGCACATCCGCAGCTTCCTGATGCAGCGCGATTTCCTCGAAGTCGAAACGCCGATGCTGCAAACCATCCCCGGTGGCGCAGCGGCCAAGCCTTTTGAAACCCACCACAACGCGCTGGACCTGGAAATGTTCCTGCGCATCGCGCCGGAGCTGTACCTCAAGCGGCTTGTTGTTGGCGGTTTCGAGAAAGTTTTCGAGATCAACCGCAACTTCCGTAACGAAGGTGTTTCGACTCGGCACAACCCTGAATTCACCATGTTGGAGTTCTACCAGGCGTACGCCGACTACGAAGACAACATGGACCTGACCGAAGAACTGTTCCGCGAACTGGCGCAGCTGGTTCTGGGCAGCACCGACGTGCCTTACGGCGACAAAGTGTTCCACTTCGGCGAACCGTTCGTGCGTTTGTCGGTGTTCGACTCGATCCTCAAGTACAACCCTGAGCTGACCGCTGACGACCTGACCGATATCGACAAGGCTCGCGCCATCGCCAAAAAGGCCGGCGCCAAAGTGCTTGGCTTCGAAGGCCTGGGCAAGTTGCAGGTGATGATTTTCGAAGAGCTGGTCGAGCACAAACTGGAACAGCCGCACTTCATCACGCAATACCCGTTCGAAGTGTCGCCGCTGGCCCGTCGCAACGATGACAACCCGAACGTCACCGACCGTTTCGAACTGTTCATCGGTGGCCGCGAAATCGCCAACGCCTACTCCGAGTTGAACGACGCGGAAGACCAGGCCGAGCGCTTCATGGCGCAGGTGGCCGACAAGGACGCCGGTGACGACGAAGCCATGCACTACGACGCCGACTTCGTGCGCGCGCTCGAGTACGGCATGCCGCCGACCGCGGGCGAGGGCATCGGCATCGACCGTCTGGTGATGTTGTTGACCAACTCACCGTCGATTCGAGACGTGATCCTGTTCCCGCACATGCGGCCGCAAGCGTAAACGTTTCAGTTAAAAAGCCGCCTAAAACAGGCGGCTTTTTATTGCCTGTCTGGTACAAACGTATCAATTGGTTACTTTTGACGTAAGAGGATTACCTGTCGTGAATCGTGCAATCGCTCAAGAAGGTGCAGCGGGTATCGCCACTGCGGTCGCTGAAAGTGTTCAGTACCAGGGCCGCAAGGCCAGCCGACAGGGCAGCGAGCAGCGGCGACAGGATATTCTCGATGCGGCCATGCGCATTGTCGTGCGCGACGGCGTGCGGGCCGTGCGTCACCGTGCAGTGGCGGCGGAGGCCGGCGTGCCGCTGTCGGCCACCACTTACTATTTCAAGGATATCGATGACTTGCTCACCGATACCTTCGCCCAATACGTGGAGCGCAGCGCCGCTTACATGGGCAAGTTGTGGGTCAGCAATGAGGGGCTGCTGCGCGAGATGGTGGTCAGCGGCGACGGTACGCCGGAGTCGCGCTCGCAGTTGGCCGACGACATTGCGCGGCTGATGGCCGATTACGTGCATCGCCAGTTGATCAATCGTCGCGAGCATTTGATGGCCGAGCAAGCCTTCCGCCAAGAGGCGTTGCTCAACCCGCGCCTGGCGGTGTTGGTGCGTTCTCATCAGCAGATTCTGTTGCAGGGCACTTGCCAGTTATTCGAGGTGCTGGGTTCGCGCGAGCCACAACAGGATGCCAAAGTGTTGACGGCGATTATCGGCCGGATGGAATATCAGGGCCTACTCAACGACGCCGAGCCTGCGGCCGAGGCTGAAATGCTCGGCATACTGACGCGGTACATGCACTTGGTGTTGGCGTCGGTATAACCCCGTATCCCCTGTAGGAGCGAGGCTTGCCCGCGAAGGCGGATTAACAGTCAGCACATAGGTTGTCTGACACAACGCCTTCGCGGGCAAGCCTCGCTCCT
Organism: Pseudomonas prosekii; assembly: GCF_900105155.1. Classification (NCBI taxonomy): domain Bacteria; kingdom Pseudomonadati; phylum Pseudomonadota; class Gammaproteobacteria; order Pseudomonadales; family Pseudomonadaceae; genus Pseudomonas; species Pseudomonas prosekii. The sequence continues at coordinate 1,537,771 of NZ_LT629762.1, read as the reverse complement.
ACAGGGGGGCGGTGGCCGCATGAGGTCTGCGTTTGTTCATAGGGAGTTGTCGAATGAAAGCCTGGCGCGTCGTTGTGATCGCCTTGTCGTTCCTGCTGCTCAGTGGCTGTCTGGTGACCTTCAAGGAGCCGCTGCCCGCGAGCGAACCTGTGCCCAAAGGCCTGCTCGGCAAATGGACCAGCACCAATGCCTGGGGCGAGCCGATGAACCTCGAACTGACCCGCCTCGGCGATAACCGCTACCAGGCCGTCAGTTATTTCAAAGCCAAACCGCGCGAGCGCGAGGCTTTTCCCTTTACCGTGGCGCGCCACGGCAGTCGCTGGTACCTGTCAGCGCCGGTGCCGGCGCAGTTCGGCGGGCATTTCACCATTGCCGGGTTCGAGCTCAACGAAAAGCACGAACTGGTGGTCTACAACCTCGACCTCGAACAGATCAAGCAGGCCATGGCGCAAAAGGCCCTCAGTGGCGAAGGCTTGCAGACCGACGACGGCGAAGGCGTGCTGATCGACAGCGACCTGCGCAAGGTCTTCGCGTACCTCGACGACCCGGCCAACTCCGATGTGTTTATCGAAGCGGTGCGCTATCAGCGCCTGGCCAAAAACAGCAAATAACCCCAGCACGTAACGGTTTTACTACAGGAGTTTCGGGTGGACGATTACCAGCAGACGATACGCATTTTGTCCGATCGAATAGTGCTGGCGCAGACGCCGATTCGCGTCCTCGATGCCGTCAAGTGGGACGACAGCATCCGCAAGGGTTTCCTCAAGGCCAAAGGCAAGGAAATGCCCGCCGTTGACCGCGACTATTACCTCAATCGCCCACTGGCCTTCGACTCCAGCAAGGTCAAACTGGAATTCCAGAACATCGAGCGCGACATCACCCGTCAGCTCGGCCAGTTCAACCCGGTCGGCCAGATCATGCGGCGCATGTGCAAGGAATACCGCATGGTCGTGCGCATGCTCGAAGCGCGCGGCACCGAGGATTTCGGCCTGATTTCGCAGGAACTGTACGGCGCCGCGTCCGATGCGTTTCACGCCGGCGACCCGACCTTGGCCGACCTTGGCCTGATGCTTTCGGATTACCTGAACAACATCGATGGCCGTGGCGACCTCAAGGACGAGCCGAAAACCCTCACCGCCAAGGACGCCGTCAGCCTGTTGCAACATCGGCTGAACAAGGTGTTTGGCGAGGCCGAGGAAACCATTCGCGTGTTCGAATCCGACGGCATCGTCGCTGACGCAGCGGCGGGCGCCGACTACATCAAGATCCGCGCCGACGCGATGTTCAACGACCGTGACGTGCGCGCGCTCGAAGTCCATGAAGGTCTGGTGCACGTCGGCACCACGCTCAACGGCCTGAATCAGCCGATCTGCACCTTCCTGTCGAAAGGTCCGCCATCGTCCACCGTGACGCAGGAAGGCCTGGCGATTTTGATGGAGATCATCACGTTCGCCTCGTACCCGAGCCGTTTGCGCAAACTGACCAACCGCACCCGCGCGATCCACATGGTCGAGGAGGGCGCCGACTTCCTGCAGGTTTTCGAATTCTTCCGCGAGCAAGGTTTCGAAATGGGTGAAAGCTACGGCAACGCCAGTCGGGTGTTCCGCGGTTCGGTGCCCAATGGCCTGCCGTTTACCAAAGACTTGTCCTACCTCAAGGGCTTTATCATGGTTTACAACTACATTCAGTTGGCCGTGCGTAAAGGCAAACTGGAGCAAGTGCCGCTGCTGTTCTGCGGCAAGACCACGCTGGAAGACATGCGCACTTTGCGTCAGTTGGTCGACGAAGGGCTGGTGGTGGCGCCGAAGTATTTGCCGGAACAGTTCCGCGACATGAACGCGCTGTCGGCGTGGATGTGCTTCTCCAACTTCCTCAACCACCTGAGCCTGGACCGGATCGAAGCGGATTATTCCAATATTTTGTAATGACGCTTCCCCCTGTAGGAGCAAGGCTTGCCCGCGATGAACGATAACGCGGTCTTCAAGTAGACCGAGGCGCATTCATCGTGGGCAAGCCTTGCTCCTACATATTGGCGGCGTATTTCGAATCCTATTTCTGCGAGGTTTCAAAGGATGAGAATCCTCGGCATTGCCTGCCTTCTCCTGACGCTGACCTTGACCGGCTGCAGCTCACTGCTGTTCTACCCGGAACCGGGCCAGCCGTTTACTCCTGACCGGGCGAAAATCGAATTTCGCGACGTCACCCTGACCACCGCCGACGGCCTCAAGCTGCATGGCTGGTGGCTGCCGGCGGCAAAAGGCGTCGAGGTCAAAGGCACGGTGCTGCACTTGCACGGCAATGGCGGCAACCTCTCGTATCACCTCGGCGGCAGTTGGTGGTTGCCGAAAGAGGGTTACCAAGTGTTGCTGGTGGACTACCGCGGATATGGGCTGTCGGAAGGCAAACCGAGCCTGCCGGCGATCTATCAGGACATCGACGCCGCGTTCAATTGGCTCGACCAGGCCCCCGAAGTCAAAGGCAAACCGCTGATCGTTCTCGGCCAGAGTCTCGGCGGTGCGATGGCCGTGCATTACCTGGTCCAGCACCCGCAGCGCCAGCCCCAACTCAAAGCGTTGATCCTCGACGGCGCGCCCGCGAGCTATCGCGATGTCGGCCGATTTGCCCTGACCACCTCGTGGCTGACCTGGCCATTGCAGGTGCCGTTGTCGTGGCTGGTGCCGGACGGCGACAGCGCAATCAACTCGATGGCGCAGCTCAATGGCGTGCCAAAACTGATCTTCCACAGCATCGACGACGCGCTCGTGCCCCTTTCCAACGGCATTCGTCTGTATCAAGCTGCGCCGCCACCGCGCGTGCTGCAACTGACCCGTGGCGGTCATGTGCAGACCTTCGCCGACCCGACCTGGCGCCAGGTGATGCTGCGTTACCTCGAAGACCCGCAGCATTTCAACGGGCTGCGCCGGCTGGGCGAAATCCCCAATTACCCGGTGCCCCTGAATTCCAAAGATGAACCACCAGAGAGTCCGCAATGAGTGAAGAACGCAATCTGATCCCGATAATCCTCACCGGTATCGGCACCATCATCGGCACCGTCGGCGTGCTGTGGTACTACGGCTACCTGCACTTCGCCAAACCCGAAGATGCCTTGCTGCTCAGCGAATTCACCATGCTCAAAACCGTGCCGGGCGAAGACTACAAAATCTCCCTGCAACCGGCGCCGCAAGTCGCGCAATGCGTCGATGGCGTGCTGGTGCTGTTCGACACCGAACAGAAAGGCCTGACCGGCGTCTTGATCAACGCCCAGAAAAAAGCCGTGCGCTGCATGGGCCAGGACACCCCGCAAAAACTCGAGCAATAACCGCAGCCACCGCTGATATCTGTAGGAGCGAGGCTTGCCCGCGAAGAGGTCATCAGCTTCAACACCAATGTTGATTGACCCGGCGCATCCGCGGGCAAGCCTTGCTCCTACAGGTTGGCGCGCGCCTTCGCAGTCACCCAAAAGCTACGCGTCGGATTAGCCGTTGACTGCCGATCCCCGTTGTTCTGGATGAACATCACCGTGTAGTGGCCTTTCGAAGCATGCGTCTGGCTTTGCACCGACCAGTTGCCTTTTTCATCCACCGACGCCGTGGCAATAACGTCCGATGGCTGGCCGGCGACCACTTCCCTTATCAAGACCACCGCCCCGGCCAAACCGGTGCCGGAGAACGTCGGGTAAGGCGCGGTTTGTGAGTTGTTGGCGGGCATGTGGACGATGGCCGCTGGCGGTGCATCAATCACCGTGAACACCTGCGAATAGCCGCTCGCGCCATTTGTGCTGCCCGGATTGGTCGTGTACACCGCCAATCGTTGCGGACCCGCGGCCAGCGCCTGATCAACCTGCGTCGACCACTGGCCGTCCGCCCTGACAATCGCCGAACCGACAACGCCAACCATATGCCCATCGTCGATTTTCTCAACGATCACCGTGGTGCCGGGCAAGCCGGTTCCGGAAACGAATGGCTTGTGGCTGGTGCGTTCAGCCAACGTCGGATGTGCAATAAAGGCAAACGGCAGCAACGGCGCGCACGTCGGCAACGCTTGATCATCCAGAGCGACGGCAATCGTCGCGCCGCGCGTGTCGTTCGAACAGAGCTGAATTTTCAATTTCGCCGCCACATCATTGAAGACTCGCCCGACCAATAGTGCGGGATCGTCAGTCGAAACGGTCTCGGGTGTGCCATCCAGTTGCACGTTATCGACGCGCGTGGTCAGCGTGGTGTAACGCAGCCATACGCCATTCACCCGATTGTCATTGGCGGGAAAGTTATCGTAGGGCGGGCCCGGTTGGCGGTACTCAAGGGCGATCTGCAACGGTTGCGTGGCGTTGCTGCCGGGGCGATCGAGCAGATACAACTGCGGTCCGGCGCTGCCGAGAGCGCCCAGTCGATACAGGCCTGTCTGTTTGATCACGGCCATTTGCGTATCGTCGAGCCAACCGGCGTACCAACGGTTGTGCGCCGGGTACAGCGCTTGTACCGATTTCGAGCCCTGCACCGGATCGCCGGAATCGCCATAGCGCTTGGTCGCGCAGCCCGTCGGGGCATCAATGTCCAAGCCTCGGCCGGGACAGTTGATGTAAGTGTCGAAAATCCCGCCAAATTTATTCTCATGGCTGAAGCCCAGGTTATGCCCGAACTCATGCGCCCATAAGTAGTGGCCGGCATACGGCTGATCGCGCATGACGATATTGTTTCCCGGCATCGAACCTTGCGCGCCGCCGACGCCGTCGTTGTGCGCGACGAAAAAGTAGTCGTAGTCATCCGGCTCATAACCCTGGGCGCGTGCCGCCGCTTTGCCTGTGCTGATTTCACCCCAAAACCCCTCGGGCGGAACCGGCTCGGTAAATCTCGCGGAGATTGTCGTGCCTTTGAGGACCAGTTTGCCGCCGGACGCTTTCAGCAAGTAATGAGTGAGCGAGCGGGGCTTGCCGGAGAAACTGGTTTCATACAGGTCTGCCATGTCCAGTTCACGGTCCCCGGGCCAATGCGCCGCGAGCAGTAGCGCGGTTTTCACTCCAGTGATCGGCCGCTGATTGATCCCCGCACGCGGCAAGGGAGTGTCGGTCGCAACCGCGTCGCTGGAAACAGGCGCCGCTGCCGGCGTAAGGGAAGGCGAGGGGATACACGCTGCCAGACTGGCGGCGATGACAAGTAACCAAAATCCTTTCAGGTATTTCATCGGTCAAGCTCCGTCACGCCGTTGGGTCAGGCGCTGCGCGATTAACTGCGCAAGTGGGCTCGTTTGCCTACTGTCACACTTGACAGGTGCCGATCATCGCTACAAAACCAGCACCCACGAAAAAGCCCCGCCTGATCACTCAGACGGGGCTTTTGCGTTACAGCGTAAGGCTTGGTTCGACGGATTTACTTCGAAGGTCTTACTTCGAGGTCACTGCCGAACGTGGCACTACAGGCTGGTTGTCGTTGGAAATGGTCACTTCCACACGACGGTTCATCGCACGACCCGAGGCGCTGGTGTTTTCAGCAACCGGGTATTCCTTGCCATAACCCTGAACAACGATGCGCGCTGGATCCACGCCCATTTTCACCAGAGCAGTGCGCACAGAACCGGCACGGCGCTCGGACAGCGACTGGTTGTGGCTCGCAGTACCGGTGCTGTCGGTGTAACCCTCGACGATCACTTTGCGATCAGGGTTTTCCTGGAGGAATTGCGCCAGTTTGTTGATGTTCACCAGACCGCTGGATTTCAGGTCAGCACGGTCGGTAGCGAACAGCACGTCACCGAAAGTCACCAGCGTACCGCGATCGGTCTGCTTGGCATTCAGGCTGTCTTGCAGCTGCTTGATCTGCTGATCGCGAGCGTCCAGACGGGCCTGGGCACGTTGGGCAGCGGCGTTCTTCAGGTTGTTTTCAGCGGTGCGCAGAGCGATGGTCTGCTTGGCCACTTCAACGCGCTGATTGGTCAGATAAGCCAGTTGGTCAACTTTGGCCTGGTCTTGTTTGTCCTGGTAAGCCTTGTCGGCCTTGTCCAGGTAATCGCTGGCGTCTTTGGTTTCCAGCGCGGCAACTTTGCTTGCTTGCGGGTTGGCTTGCAGGCCGGAATAGTTGACGCGAGCCTGTTCCAGGTTAGCGTTTGGTGGCGTCGAGCAGGCTGCCAGTGCAACGCTTGCGGCCAGGAGAGCGGGGATCATCAATTGTTTACGCATAATAATTCGTCCTTTCTATCGATAAGAGCTTCAGGCGTGTGGTCCGGATGCGCGCTTACTGCACAGTGCGCTGACTTTCCTGACGCAGTTCCTGAACACCTTTCTGGGAATCCTTGACTGCTTGCTCGGCTTTCATCGCCTGAGCTTTGCGCTCGGCTACACGAGCGTCCCACTCGGCTTGTTCGGCCAGAGTGCGGGCTTCTTCATACTTCTTGTCGTGCATGGCGATTTCAGCTTGTTTCAGCTTGTCCTGAGCGGACTTCATTTCCACAGCTGCGAATTCAGTACCACCGGCGCTGACAGCGCTGTTCACGGCAGATTGGGTCACGGCGTATTGCTCGGTCGGCGGGTTCCCGGCGCAACCGGCGAGTACGAAGGTGCTGCCGATAGCCAGTGCAGCCAGTTTCAGACCGCGCAGGTTGGTAAACGAGGATTTGGCAGTGCTGGTCTTCATGGTCTTCAACTCCATTGGATAACTCCTGAAAAACTTCTAATCCATCCTGGTTTTTGGAGCCGTAACCGAACTTTCAAAAGCTTATTTGAAACGGCCGTACCAGGCGTGGTTACAGGGTACGACCCGAGCGCTTTTTCAAAAGTTCAGAGAAGATGGCCCATTGCCTAAAAAAAATTTGACTGAGCGGACAAGGCTCTAGATCGGGAACTTTCGAGGTGCGCAGTGGTATGGCCAGACTTTTCGAGCCCCGGCAACCCACGTTTTTGAGGGGATACAAAAACCAATGCAGGAGTGAGCCTGCTCGCGATAGCGCTGTGTCAGTCGACAATATTTCGACCGATCCGCCGCTATCGCGAGCAAGCTCGCTCCCACAGTTTTACCTACGCTGAATCAGTGTTTCTGCTCGTCCTCAACCGACGCCAGATCATGCAAATGCCGACGCGATAACGCCAGAAAACGTGGGGTTGGACCGACGTCCTCGTACAACGGATCGCCTTCCTCATCGGTGGCAACCACGGTCTGCCCTTTCACGTACGGAAAGCTCGCTTCCAGCTCTTCCAGCGCCGCGCCGATCAACTCGCCCAGCAGCTCTTCGGGATGCCGTTTCGGGTACATTTCGGTGATTGCCGCCAGGCGGGCGGCAGCTTCCACGTCCAGATGAATCGTGTAGCCAGTGTCGGTCAGGCGACCCTTGGCGTTTTCTTCCCAATGCTGGGCTAGCTCACGGATTTTCATAATGACCTCATGACATGCCTGCGGTCGGCAGGCAGGGTGAATGCCGCAATCGTGCGCGGCGGCAGCCGTTGTGCGGCTTACTCTTGAGACTAGCTTTTACCCACAAGGTTTAAAGTCACTTGGTCGTTTGCTTGTAAGAAGCGTTCTACAACGGCACTCTCTAAGTCCAATGCACTAACGCCAATGCATGGCGCTAAGGTCACCCGGATTTTTTGCTGGAGAACTGCTGATGACCGATATTGATGCACGCTTGCGCGAGGACGTTCACCTGCTGGGTGAGCTGTTGGGCAACACCATTCGTGAACAGTACGGTGAGGGTTTTCTCGACAAGATCGAGCAGATCCGCAAGGGCGCCAAGGCCGACCGTCGTGGTTCGATGGACGCCGAACTCAGCGCCAGCCTCAACCAGTTGAGCGAAGACGAATTGCTGCCAGTGGCGCGGGCGTTCAACCAGTTCCTCAACCTGGCCAATATCGCCGAGCAATATCAGCTGATTCATCGCCGCGAAGAATCGCAACCGGCGCCGTTCGAAGCACGGGTTCTGCCGGAACTGCTGGCGCGCCTGCGCGGCGAAGGTCACAGCGCCGAATCACTCGCCCGACAACTTGGGCGACTGGAAATCGAACTGGTCCTGACCGCGCACCCGACCGAAGTCGCGCGGCGCACGCTGATCCAGAAATACGACGCGATCGCCGCGCAACTGGCCGCGCAGGATCACCGCGACCTGACCAGCGCCGAGCGCGAGCAGATCCAGGCAAAATTGCAGCGCCTGATCGCGGAAGCCTGGCACACCGAAGAAATCCGCCGCACCCGTCCGACACCGGTTGACGAAGCCAAATGGGGTTTCGCGGTGATCGAGCATTCGCTGTGGCAAGCCATTCCGAATTATTTACGCAAGGCAGACCAGGCGCTGCACGCCGCGACCGGCCTGCGCCTGCCGCTGGAAGCCGCGCCGATCCGCTTCGCTTCGTGGATGGGCGGCGACCGCGACGGCAACCCGAATGTCACTGCCGCCGTCACGCGCGAAGTGCTACTGCTGGCACGCTGGATGGCCGCCGATTTGTACTTGCGCGATGTCGATCATCTGGCCGCCGAATTGTCCATGCAGCAGGCCAGCGACGCCCTGAAAGCCAAGGCTGGCGACAGCGCCGAACCGTACCGCGCGGTGCTCAAGCAATTGCGTGAACGCCTGCGCGCCACGCGCAATTGGGCGCATGCGGCGCTGAGCCAAACCACCCCGGCCCCCGCCGATGTGCTGCAAAACAACCGCGATCTGCTTGAGCCGCTGGAGCTGTGTTTCAACTCGCTGCACGAGTGCGGCATGGGCGTGATCGCCGACGGGCCGTTGCTCGATTGTTTGCGCCGGGCAGTGACGTTCGGCTTGTTCCTGGTGCGCCTCGACGTGCGTCAGGACTCGTCGCGGCACACCGCAGCCATGACTGAAATCACCGATTACCTCGGCCTCGGTCGCTACGAAGACTGGAGCGAAGAAGAGCGCATTGCGTTCCTGATGCGCGAACAGAGCAACCGTCGGCCACTGCTGCCGGCGCACTTCAAACCGTCCGCCGACACTGCCGAAGTGTTGGCCACTTGCCGCGAAATCGCCGCCGCACCGGGCGCGTCCCTCGGCTCTTACGTGATCTCCATGGCTGGCGCCGCGTCCGACGTGCTCGCCGTGCAACTGTTGCTCAAAGAGGCCGGCGTGTTGCGGCCGATGCGCGTGGTGCCGCTGTTTGAAACCCTCGCTGACCTCGACAATGCCGGGCCGGTGATCGAAAAACTTCTGCTGCTGCCGGGTTATCGCGCGCGCCTGCACGGGCCGCAGGAAGTAATGATCGGCTATTCCGACTCGGCCAAGGACGCCGGGACCACGGCGGCGGCGTGGGCACAGTATCGGGCGCAGGAGCGTTTGGTTGATATCTGCCGCGAACAACAAGTGGAACTGTTGTTGTTTCACGGTCGCGGCGGCACGGTGGGTCGTGGCGGCGGTCCGGCGCACGCGGCGATTCTGTCGCAGCCACCGGGTTCGGTGGCCGGGCGTTTCCGCACCACCGAGCAGGGAGAAATGATTCGTTTCAAATTTGGCCTGCCGGACATCGCCGAGCAAAACCTCAATCTGTACTTGGCCGCCGTGCTCGAAGCGACCTTGCTACCGCCACCACCGCCGGAACCTGCTTGGCGGCATCTGATGGACGAATTGGCCGCCGATGGCGTCGCTGCTTACCGCGCCGTGGTGCGCGAGAATCCGCAATTCGTCGAGTATTTCCGGCAGTCGACGCCGGAGCAGGAGCTGGGTCGGTTGCCGTTGGGCAGCCGTCCGGCCAAACGTCGCGCTGGGGGGATCGAAAGCCTGCGGGCGATTCCGTGGATTTTCGGCTGGACCCAGACGCGGCTGATGCTGCCGGCCTGGCTTGGCTGGGAAGCGGCGCTGAGCAAGGCGCTGGAACGCGGCGAAGGCGAGTTGCTGGGGCAGATGCGCGAGCAGTGGCCGTTCTTTCGCACGCGCATCGACATGCTGGAAATGGTCCTGGCCAAGGCTGACGCCGACATTGCGCAATCTTACGATGCGCGTCTGGTCGAGCCTGATCTGCTTCCTTTAGGTGCGCATTTACGCGACCTATTGTCGCAGGCGTGCGCCGTGGTGCTTGGCTTGACTGGCCAGTCGCAACTGCTGGCACATAGCCCCGACACCTTGGAATTCATCCGTTTGCGCAACACCTACCTCGACCCGCTTCATCTATTGCAGGCCGAGTTGCTGGCGCGTTCACGGCAACAGGAAGTGGCGCAGGGCAGCCCGGTAGAACAGGCGCTGCTGGTGTCTGTGGCGGGGATCGCCGCCGGTTTGCGCAATACCGGCTAAGGTTTTTGCTGCGGGCTCAGGCACCTGGCGCGGGGAGCGGGTGCCTGCCGGCGAACCGCGCCAGATGTCCGGCAGGCGACAGTTAATGACGGGGTTGCGACTAGGGTCACCTCCGCGCAAGGTCGCGATGGCCGCGGGTTTCTCCGACTTTCGGCGGCTTGTGTGGGCAAGGCCTGCTGTGTATCTTGATCAGCCTTTGGCCGTTTGGGCGGCCACACGACCCTATTTTTGAGATTGGCCCCAAGAGGCGAATCTGACGTTATCCATATAAAAATTTGAGGAGCACATCGATGCGCGTCATTCTGCTGGGAGCTCCGGGGGCCGGTAAAGGTACTCAGGCAAAGTTCATCACCGAGAAATTCGGCATTCCGCAAATCTCCACTGGCGACATGCTGCGTGCAGCGGTCAAGGCCGGCACCGAGCTGGGCCTGGTCGCCAAAAGCGTCATGGACAGCGGTGGTCTGGTCTCCGACGACCTGATCATCAATCTGGTCAAGGAACGCATCAGCCAGGCTGATTGCGCCAACGGTTTCCTGTTCGACGGTTTCCCGCGCACCATTCCTCAGGCTGAAGCCCTGGTGAAGGCTGGCGTAGAGTTGGACCACGTTCTGGAAATCGACGTCAAAGACGAAGACATCGTGCAACGTATCGCTGGTCGTCGTGTTCACGAAGCTTCCGGCCGCGTTTACCACGTTGTTTACAACCCGCCGAAAATTGCCGGTAAAGATGACATCACCGGCGACGAGCTGGTGCAACGCAAAGACGATACCGAAGAAACCGTGCGTCATCGTCTCTCGGTCTACCACGCGCAGACCGAGCCACTGGTGAAGTTTTACCAGGAGCTGTCCACCGCTCAAGGCAAACCGAAGTACAGCCACGTCGAAGGTGTTGGCTCGGTTGAAGCGATCACTGGCAAGGTGCTTGAAGCGCTGAGCTGAAAAGTCTGAATCGCTTCATCTTCTACGGCCCGCTTGCGGGCCGTAGTTGTTTATACTGGCGCCCCTTTTCTGATCTCTCTTACGGAAACATCGATGAGCACCTTGCTGGCCCTGGACACCGCGACCGAAGCTTGCTCCGTTGCCTTGCTGCATGACGGCAAGGTTACGAGCCATTACGAGGTGATCCCGCGCCTGCACGCGCAGAAGTTGTTGCCGATGATTCAGCAACTGCTCGCCGACGCCGGCACCACGCTGCAAGCGGTCGATGCCATTGCGTTTGGCCGAGGGCCGGGCGCGTTTACCGGTGTGCGCATTGCCATCGGCGTGGTCCAGGGTCTGGCGTTTGCGCTGGAGCGCCCGGTGTTGCCGGTGTCGAATCTGGCCGTGCTGGCCCAGCGTGCTTACCGCGAACACGGCGTAAGTCAGGTCGCGGCGGCCATCGATGCGCGGATGGATGAAGTGTATTGGGGCTGCTACCGCGAGACGGCGGGGGAGATGCGGCTGGTCGGCAACGAAGCGGTATTGCCGCCGGAAGTAGCGGCATTGCCGGCCGATGCCAGCGGCGAATGGTTCGGCGCGGGCACTGGTTGGGGGTATGCCGAGCGTATTGGCGTCAGCCTGAGCGGGCAGGACGCGACGATGTTGCCGCACGCCGAAGACTTGCTGACCCTGGCGCGATTTGCCTGGGAGCGCGGCGAGGCCATCGTCGCGGACGAGGCGCAGCCGGTTTATCTGCGCGATAAGGTTGCGACCCCGAAAGCACGTTGACCGAGGGGCTTTTGTGGCGAGGGGGCAAGCCCCCGTTCGGCTGCGCAGCAGTCGTAAAACCTGCTTACGCGGTGTGTCTGAAGGAATTTGGGGCCGCTTCGCAGCCCAACGGGGGCAAGCCCCCTCGCCACAATTGGTATTTCAGCATTAGCCAATCGTCAGTTTTACCCCTTCGCTTTAAACCTTTTTGCTTTTATGTGTTCTAGTTATCACTCGGCTGTTTGCGAAGTGGTCCGCGCGCCACTAAACTGCCATCATCGATACCGAGCATGTACTTATGCGTATAGACGGCCTTTCCTCTCAGTCCTACCCCATCAAGCGCAAGCCTCGCAAAGGCAATGTCGTGGTGGAAGAGTCTGTCGATGACATCGACGGCGAGCTGGAATTTCCGTCCGAAGAGCAAATGGCCGCTCGCGCCGCCAAAGCCTCCGCGCAACGCTTGAGCAATCTCCCCGCCCGTCAGCAAGACATGCTTTACCACCGCGCCATGAGCAAAAGCGTCGCGATGGCGCTCGCCAGCTACCTTAGCACCGCCGGTTTTGTTGATTGGGATGCCGATGTGTTGGGCCTCGACCTCTACATCTGATGCTGCTGCCTTACTACCTCGGTTGCCCGTCCTGGAGTGAAAACGCCTGGCGCGACCACCTCTACCCGCAAGACGCAAAACCCGGCGAATTCCTCAGCCTCTATTCTCAAGTGTTCAACGCCGTTGAAGGCAATACGACCTTCTACGCCAGCCCGGCTGCCGGCACCGTGCAGCGCTGGGCCGAAACCATGCCTGAACACTTTCGCTTCACCGCCAAATTCCCCGGCGACATCAGCCACAGCGGCGACCTGCGCGAGCAACTGACTGCGGTCGAGACCTTCCTGCAACTGCTCAGCCCGTTGGGCGAGCGGGTTTCGCCGATCTGGCTGCAATTGTCGAAAAGCTTCACGCCGCAACGCCTCGCGGAACTGGCCGGGTTTATCGACGCCGTCGACCGACCGTTGGCAATTGAAGTGCGTCATCGTGAATTCTTCGCCAAGGGCGACGCCGAACGCATGCTCAACCGGATGTTGCTTGACCGCGGTGTCGAGCGCATTTGCCTCGATTCGCGCGCGCTGTTCAGTTGCACCTCGACCGCGCCTTCGGTGCTCGAAGCGCAGGCGAAAAAGCCCAACGTGCCGACGCGCCCGGCAGCGTTCACGCAGTTTCCGCAGGTGCGTTTTATCGGCCATCCGCAACTGGAGGCCAACGATCCGTTCCTGGTGCCGTGGGTCGAAAAAATCGCCGCGTGGATCGAAGAGGGGCGCACGCCGTATATCTTCCTGCACACCGCCGACAATCTGCTGGCGGCGAAACTGGCGCAACGCTTTCACGCAAAACTGATGACGCGTTTGCCTGGCTTGCCGCCGCTGCCTGAGCTATATAGAGAGCCCGCCGCCGAGCAACTTGGCCTGCTCTGAAGCGGATTTCCCTCTTCTCAGGAGCTGCCAATGGATGCGCAAACCCTTCGAGCCCAGGCGTTCAAAGCACTGCATGAACGCGCAGAGGCCTTTGTCATTCCCAACCCGTGGGACGCCGGCTCGGCGAAAATGCTCGCCAGCCTGGGCTTCGAGGCGCTGGCCACGACCAGCGCCGGTTATGCGTTCTCCAACGCCCGCCCGGATGGCGCGTTGACCCTCGACGACACCTTGGCCAACGTCCGCGCGATTGTCGCGGCCAGCGATCTGCCGGTCGCGGTCGATCTGGAAAACGGCTTTGCAGATGATCCAGCGGAATGCGCGCAGAGCATTTTGCGCGCGGCGGAGGCGGGCGCGGTTGGCGGCTCGATCGAAGACGCCACCGGCCGAGCGGAAGCGCCGATCTATGGTTTCGACAATGCGGTGGCGCGGGTCAAAGCTGCGGTCGCCGCGGCGCGCAGTTTGCCGTTCCCGTTCACCCTGACGGCGCGCGCCGAAAACTTTTTGCACGGCAATCCTGATCTCGACGACACCATTCAACGCTTGCAAGCCTTCGCCGAGGCCGGCGCCGACGTGCTGTATGCGCCGGGCCTGCGCAGCGCCGAAGACGTGTTGGCGGTGGTCCGCGCGGTGGCGCCGAAACCGGTGAATGTGTTGATGTCCGGCGGGCTCCAGTTGACCGTCGCGCAACTCAGCGAGATGGGCGTCAAGCGCATCAGCGTCGGTTCGGCGTTGGCCTTGGCGGCGTACGGCGAGTTCTTCCGCGCCGCCGAAGAGATCAAGACTTCTGGCACTTTCGATTTCACCGCGCGCTCGATGCCTTACGCGCAGGCCAATCAATTATTCAAAGGTTGACCATGCGTTTGAGTGGGTGGCGGTTGTTGTGGTTGCTGCTGTTGTTGCTCGTCGGCGCGGCCGGCGTGAGCGTCTGGCGTGGCTGGGTGGCCGTGCCGGCGCAATGGAATCCGTGGGCGCCGCTGGACGTGAAAGCTGCGCCGAATTTTCTCACCCGCTACAAGCTGATGCGTCTGCGCAGCGATGCGCAATTGTGCGATCAGGCGTTGAGCAGTTCCGGATTGCGCACCAGCCGTCAGGCCGACAGCCCCGACGCGACCTGCCCGCTGACCAACACCCTGCGCGTGCAGGGCGGGGAGGTGGCCCTGAGCAGCAGTTTCCTCGCCAGTTGTCCGTTGGCGGTGGCGTTTGCCCTGTTCGAGCGCCACGCCCTGCAACCGGCGTCACAGGCGGTTTACGGCCAAGCCGTGACGCGGGTCGATCACCTCGGCAGTTTTGCCTGCCGCAACATGTACAACCGCGAGAACGGCGCGCGCAGCCAGCATGCCAGCGCCAATGCCCTGGACATCGCCGGTTTTCGCCTGGCGGACGGGCGCTCGGTCAACGTGCTCAAGGACTGGCCGAAGGACAATAAGGACGCGCAGTTTCTACGTCAGGTCCGCGATGGCGCCTGCGAGATGTTCAGTGTGGTGTTGAGCCCGGACTACAACGCCGCGCATCGTAATCACTTTCACGTGGATGTCGGGGGTTGGTCGGTCTGTCGCTAGCGGATTTGCTGCTGGAGCATCTGTTGCGAGGGGTTTAGGCGGCGATGCGCAGGTTTTGCAGGACGATCGGGCGTGCCCAACCGTTATCGAAATCAAGTTGTTTCTGCTGCTCGACCAGCTCTTGCGGCGAGAACGGCGGGAACGGTTTGTCCAGCAGGTGCAGTTCGAATTCGGCAATCGGCAAGTGCAGCGGGCGCGGTTGCGGTGCCGGGCCGGCGGCTGGCACAGGCTGGCCAGCGGTGAGCACGATGGGACGCACCCAGCCACTTTCGAAGTTCTGCTGTTGCTGCTGCGCGACGATTTCTTCCGGCGGGAACGGTGGGAACGGTTTGTCGGCCAGGTCCATTTCGAACTCGGCAATCGGCAGGAACAGCGGCTCTGGCGGTTTGACCTGGGTTTCTGTCACATCGCATTCGCGCTGGGAAACAATGTGCGCGTAGAGCTCGCTGCCGACGGTTGGCTCGACCGGGCTTTGCAGATCAACCGGGGGAAAAGTCCCGCAGGCAGGCACCACACCGCTCGACTGTTCGGCCAGCGCCTGGGCAAAGAAATCTTGCCATAGGTGACTGACGCCGCTCAGTGCCTGGGAATTTCGCAGTGCATAATCGCCATGACGCGATATGTAGCCTACGGATGTGGTTTGAATGTCTGACATTTTTCTCGGTCGACGCTCAGCTCTGGCAAAATGCTCGATAGTTTTGTTATCGGACGTTTTTTGCCGATCATTAATTTTTTGAGCACTTTTCCCCATGATTGAACAACCTGCGGCCTGCCGCATCCATGTCGAGGCCTCGGCCCCGGCATTTCAGCCACAAGCCGAGCAGTGGGCCGAACGCCTGGGGTTGCCGATGCAGGTGGCTGACGGCGAGTTTGCCTTGCAAGTGGGCGAGCAGGGTTTGCAGTTGCAACAACTGGGGCCGGACGCGCCGGGGCCGGTGCGGGTCGACTTCGTTGAAGGTGGCGCGGCGCATCGTCGGTTGTTCGGCGGCGGCACCGGGCAAATGATTGCCAAGGCTGTCGGCATCGCCCAAGGCGTGCGCCCACGGGTGTTGGACGCTACGGCGGGGCTGGGCAAGGATGCGTTTGTGCTGGCGAGTCTCGGTTGCGAGATGAGCCTGATCGAGCGTCAGCCGCTGATCGGCGCCTTACTGGAAGACGGTCTGTCGCGTGCTGCAGAAGATTTCGACGTGGCGCCAATCGTTGCGCGGATGCGTTTGCTCAAGGGCAATTCGATTGAGGTGATGCGTAACTGGGAGGGCGAGCCGCCGCAGGTGATTTATCTCGATCCGATGTTTCCGCACCGTGAGAAAACCGCGCTGGTGAAGAAGGAAATGCGCCTGTTTCGCCCGCTGGTCGGTGATGACCCGGATGCCCCGGCATTGCTCGAAGCGGCGCTGGCGCTGGCCAGCCATCGGGTGGTGGTCAAGCGACCGCGCAAGGCGCCGTGCATCGCCGGGCCGAAACCCAGTCATGCGCTGGATGGCAAATCCAGTCGTTACGACATTTATCCGAAGAAAGCGCTCAAGCCCTGATACCGAGTCGCTCCATTCGCGGGCAAGCCTCGCTCCTACAGGATCTGCGCGAACCCTGTAGGAGCGAGGCTTGCCCGCGAAGGCGCCCGACTAGGCGCCAACAATCTCAGGCCGGTACGCCCGCATAAACAACTCCACCACCTCGCGCACGTGGCTCTCGGCCGCGTCGCCAACCACCGGCTCGCCGCAGCCGTACAACAAACGAAAATTCCCCGCACCCTTGAGCAGGCAGAAGAAGTGCTCGGCCGCATTACGCGGTTTGTCGATGCTCAGCGCGCCGTTCTGATTGATCCTGCCCAGCAAGCGCTCCATGCCGGTCAACATGCGATTCGGCCCGGCCTCGAAGAAGATCAGCGACAGCTTCGGATCCTGGCTGCCGAGGCTGATCATCAAGCGATGCAGGTTCACCGATTCATCGCTGTTGATCAGTTGATGAAACCCGCGCGCGATATTCAACAGCACCGTTTCTACCGAAACGCCGTCAGGCAATTCGAAAAACAGCGTAGGCAATTGCTCTTCGCACTTGGCGGCGACAGCGGCGGAAAACAGCGTTTCCTTGTCGTTGAAATGGCTGTAGACCGTGAGCTTGGACACCCCGGCCTCGGCTGCCACCGCGTCCATGCTGGTATTGGCATAGCCGTTACTCACAAACAGAATTTTCGCCGCATCAAGGATGGCCTGGCGCTTGGCCAGATCCTTGGGACGACCCGGACCATTTGAGGCTGAAAGATTGTTCGACATTCTTCGCTTTTAATACTGGACTGGTGAGTTTGCTATTAATAACATACCGGCCAGTATAATTATTCCAAGCACCATTAGCGAAAGGTCGTTTGCCATGTTGCGCTATGCCTTGCCCCTCGCGTTGCCAGTCAGCCTGGCTTTTTTATTGTCGGCCTGCGGCCACGAGGAGGTGCCGCAAGTCAGCGTGCGACCGGCCATGGTGGTGCAACCGCAGCCTTCGGCTCAGGCCATGGAAAGTTATCCCGGCGAGGTTCGTGCACGCTATGAACCGGAGCTGGCCTTCCGCATTGGCGGCAAAGTCAGCCGACGACTGGTCGAGGAAGGCCAACGGGTCAAGGCTGATCAGCCCCTCGCGGAACTTGATCCGCAAGATGTGCGCCTGCAACTGGAAGCTACGCGCGCCCAAGTGGCCGCCGCCGAGGCCAATCTGAGCCTGGTGCGCGCCGAGCGTGATCGCTACAAAACGCTGATGGACCGTCAGATGGTCAGTAAATCCGCGTACGACAATTCCGAAAACCTTTACCGATCCGGTGAAGCGCGCCTCAAACAAATCAAAGCCGAATTCAGCGTCTCGACCAATCAGGCGAGTTACGCGGTGTTGCGCGCGCCACAGGATGGCGTGGTCGCCAAGCGTTCGGTCGAAGTCGGGCAAGTCGTGGCGGCCGGGCAAACCGTGTTCACCCTCGCCACCGATGGCGAGCGCGAAGTGTTGATCAGCCTGCCGGAACAGAACTTCGGGCGCTTCAAGGTCGATCAACCGGTGTCCGTCGAGCTGTGGACGCAACCCGATCAGCGTTTCACCGGGCGCATCCGTGAACTGTCGCCAGCGGCCGATCCAAAATCGCGCACTTTCGCCGCGCGCATTGCCTTCACCGCCGGCAAAGTCCCGGCCGAACTGGGCCAGAGCGCCCGCGTGTTTATCCAATCCGCCGCCGTGGTCTCGCTGTCGGTGCCGTTGTCGGCGGTCACTGCGGAAAACGGCGCGACCTATGTGTGGGTGGTCGGCGCCAACAACATCCTGAAAAAAGTCCCAGTGCGCGTCGGCGCGTTTGGCGAGAAAAGCGTGCCGGTGCTCGAAGGCTTGAGTGCCAGCGATTGGGTGGTGGCCGCCGGGGTGCATGTGCTTCACGACGGGCAGCAAGTGCGCCCGGTGGATCGCTCCAACCGGGTCGTCGATCTGGCGGAAAAGGAGTAATCCCCGATGGGTTTCAATCTTTCCGAATGGGCGCTGCGTAACCGTCAGATCGTACTGTTCCTGATGCTCTTGCTGGCCATCGTCGGCGCGCTTTCCTACACCAAACTCGGACAAAGCGAAGATCCGCCGTTCACCTTCAAAGCCATGGTCATTCGCACCAACTGGCCGGGCGCGACGGCGCAGGAAGTCTCGCGCCAAGTCACCGAGCGCATTGAAAAGAAGCTGATGGAAACCGGCGAGTACGAGCGCATCGTTTCGTTCTCGCGCCCGGGCGAGTCCCAGGTCACCTTCGTCGCCCGCGATTCGATGCATTCAGCGCAGATTCCGGAGCTCTGGTATCAGGTGCGCAAGAAGATCAGCGACATTCGCCAAACATTGCCGCCGGGCATTCAAGGGCCGTTTTTCAACGATGAATTCGGCACCACGTTCGGCAATATCTACGCCCTGACCGGCGACGGTTTTGATTACGCGGTGCTCAAGGATTACGCCGACCGCATCCAGATTCAGCTGCAACGGGTCAAGGATGTCGGCAAAGTCGACTTGCTGGGTTTGCAGGACGAGAAGATCTGGATCGAACTGTCCAACGTCAAACTCGCCACCCTCGGTTTGCCGTTGGCCGCCGTGCAGCAAGCGCTGGAACAACAGAACACGGTGTCGACTGCCGGATTTTTCGAAACCAGCAGCGAGCGATTGCAGCTACGCGTCACGGGGAATTTTCAGACAGTCGAGCAGATAGAAAACTTCCCGATTCGGGTTTGGGATCGTACGTTCCGCATCTCCGATGTCGCCAACGTGCGCCGCGGTTTCAACGATCCGCCGGCGCCACGCATGCGTTTCATGGCCGAAGACGCGATCGGTCTGGCCGTCGCAATGAAGGACGGTGGCGACATTCTGGTGCTCGGCAAAGCGCTGGAAATCGAATTCGACCGTATCCAGAAAAACCTCCCGGCCGGCATGCAATTGCGCAAAGTGTCCGACCAGCCGGCGGCGGTGAAAACCGGTGTCGGCGAGTTCGTTCAGGTGCTGGTCGAAGCACTGGCCATTGTGTTGCTGGTGAGCTTTTTCTCGCTCGGCGTGCGCACCGGCATGGTCGTCGCACTGGCGATTCCGCTGGTGTTGGCGATGACGTTCGCCTGCATGTATTACCTCGGCATCGGCCTGCACAAGATTTCCCTCGGCGCGCTGGTATTGGCGCTGGGGTTGCTGGTGGACGACGCGATCATCGCCGTGGAAATGATGGCGATCAAAATGGAGCAGGGTTTCGACCGGATCAAAGCCGCCAGTTATGCCTGGACCAGCACTGCGTTCCCGATGCTCACTGGCACGCTGATCACCGCTGCCGGGTTCCTGCCGATCGCCACCGCGCAATCGGGCACCGGTGAATACACCCGATCAATCTTTCAGGTGGTGACCATCGCGCTGTTGGCATCGTGGATCGCTGCCGTGGTGTTCGTGCCGTATCTGGGGGAAAAACTCCTACCGGATCTGGCGAAGATTCATGCCGCCAAACACGGCGCCGGGCAACCGGATCCGTACGCCACGCCGTTTTATCAGCGCGTCCGGCGCCTGGTGGAATGGTGCGTGCGCTGGCGCAAAACGGTGATCACGCTGACGGTGGTGCTGTTTCTCGCGTCCATCGTGTTGTTTCGTTTTGTCCCGCAACAATTCTTCCCGGCCTCGGGACGTCTGGAATTAATGGTCGATTTGAAACTGGCCGAAGGCGCATCGCTGAGCAACACCGCTGAAGAGGTTAAACGCCTCGAAGCGTTGTTGAAGGATCACGCCGGCATCGACAATTACGTGGCGTACGTCGGCACCGGTTCTCCGCGATTTTACCTGCCGCTGGATCAGCAATTGCCTGCAGCGAGCTTCGCGCAATTTGTAGTCCTGGCGAAAACCATCGAGGAGCGCGAAACCCTGCGCACCTGGCTGATCGAAACCCTCAACGAACAATTTCCGGCCCTGCGTTCGCGCGTCACCCGTCTGGAAAACGGCCCTCCGGTGGGTTACCCGGTGCAGTTCCGCATCACCGGCGAACACATCGAGGAAGTTCGGGCGCTGGCGCGGAAAGTGGCGACCAAGGTTCGCGAAAATTCCCACGTGGTCAACGTCCATCTGGACTGGGAAGAGCCGAGCAAAGTGGTGTACCTGAACGTCGATCAGGACCGCGCCCGCGCGTTGGGCGTCAGCACCGCCAACCTGTCGAAGTTTTTGCAAAGTTCGCTGACCGGGTCCAGCGTCAGCCAATACCGCGAGGACAACGAATTGATCGAAATCCTCCTGCGCGGCACCGTGCATGAGCGTACCGAACTGTCGTTGCTGCCAAGCCTGGCGGTGCCGACCGATAACGGTAAAAGCGTCGCGCTGTCGCAGATCGCTACGCTGGAATATGGTTTTGAGGAGGGCATTATTTGGCACCGCAATCGCCTGCCCAACGTGACCATTCGCGCCGACATCTATGGCAAGGAACAACCGGCGACGCTGGTGCAGCAGATTCTGCCGACCCTCGAGCCGATCCGCGCCGAACTGCCGGATGGCTATTTGCTGGAGGTCGGCGGCACCGTTGAAGACTCGGCGCGCGGGCAGAACTCGGTGAAGGCCGGCGTGCCGCTGTTCATCGTGGTGGTGCTGACGTTGCTGATGCTGCAGCTGCGAAGTTTCTCACGCACGGTGATGGTGTTTCTCACAGCGCCACTGGGATTGATCGGCGTGACACTGTTCCTGATGGTGTTCCGCCAGCCGTTCGGTTTCGTCGCCATGCTCGGAACCATCGCGCTGTCGGGGATGATCATGCGCAACTCGGTAATCCTCGTCGACCAGATCGAGCAAGACATCGCCGCCGGACTGAAACCCTGGCAAGCGATTATCGAAGCGACGGTGCGACGCTTCCGGCCAATCGTCCTGACCGCACTCGCGGCGGTACTGGCGATGATCCCGCTGTCGCGCAGCGTATTCTTCGGGCCGATGGCGGTGGCGATCATGGGCGGGTTGATCGTCGCGACGGCGCTGACCTTGCTGTTCCTGCCGGCGCTGTACGCGGCGTGGTTCCGCATCAAGAAAGATCCTGCATAAGCGCGCGACGAATCCCACAGGGGTTACGCAATCCCCTGTAGGCGCGAGCCTGCTCGCGGTGGCGTTGTGTCAGGCGAATGCAATATCGACTGACACGGCCCCTTCGCGGGCAAGCCTCGCTCCCACAGTAGGTCTGCGGTGGCTGCGATATTCGGGCAAGCCACCAATCCCCTGTGGGAGCGAGCTTGCTCGCGATGGCGGTATGTCAGGCGACTGCAATATCGACTGACACGGCCCCTTCGCGGGCAAGCCTCGCTCCTACAGTAGAGTTGCGGTGGCTGCGATATTCGGGCAATCCACCAATCCCCCTGTAGGAGTGAGCCTGCTCGCGATGGCGTTGTGTCAGTCGATACATTTCTGACTGGCTAACCGCTATCGCGAGCAAGCTCGCTTCCACAGGTTTTTGTTCCTACAGCTTTTTCAGAATGCTCCGATATTGAGTCGGCCCCGGCTCAATGGTGTACTCGAGGCTCGTTTTTTGCCGCCGCCGAGACAGTCGTGATGAAAAAGCCACCCGCCCTCAAGGGCCGGACTGACCCGGTGTTTGACCTGCTGGCGCAAGCGCCGCACAAGGCGCGCCTGGCGGATTACCTGGCGCTGCTCAAGCCTCTGGATGAGCGCGGGCGCTACCTGCCGTTTGCCGAGTTGCGCTATCGCTGGGCGCCCGGATTGGACGCTCACCTCTGTTGGGCGTTGGTGAAGAAAGCGCGCGCTGCGCAGTTCGTCCGCCTGCTGGCATTGGGTGCCCCAGCGCAGTTGGCTAACTTTGTGATGACGCCGACGGCGCAAAAGGCGATTACGGCGGTTGACCGGCACGCCACTACGGCGGCACTTGATTACATGGCGAAGCAGATCGGCGAGCACGCGCATTTGAGTTATCTGCTCGCTGATCTGATCGAGGATGAGGCGATCAGCAGTAGCCAACTGGAAGGTGCAGCGACCACCACGCCGGTGGCCAAGGACATGCTCAGACGCCAACGCCTGCCGCGCACGCCCGACGAGCGCATGGTGATCGGCAATTACAAAATGATGAGTTTCGCCTGGGAGAAACGCCACGAACCGCTAAGCGTTGAACTGATCGCGGCGATGCATCGCGTCGGAGTTGAAGGAATTCATGACCAGCAGTATTCGCCGGGTATTTTCAGGTTCAACGATGAAGTGGTAGTGCAGGATGGCGAGGGCAACACCGTCCATACTCCGCCGCCTGCAGAGGGGTTGTCAGTGCGCTTGCAGGCGCTGGCAAAGTGGATCAATCAATTGCAGCACGACCCTGATCAGGCTGGTTGTCTGCATCCGCTGATCCAAGCCATCGCGCTGCATTTTGCGGTGGGTTATGAACACCCTTTTCGCGACGGCAACGGTCGGGTCGCGCGAGCGTTGTTTTATTGGGTGATGTTCAAGCATGACTATTCGGGTTTCCGTTACATCACCATCAGCACGCTGCTGCGTAATGCGCCGGTGAAATATGGACGCTCTTATCTGAACAGCGAGGCGGATGGCCTGGACCTGACGTACTTCATCGACTTCCAAAGCTCGATCATCGCCAGGGCGGTCAGCGGGTTTACCGGAGCGTTTATGGAAGCGAGTCTGTTGGCTAGGGCGGGGTGACAGATAGCGCATTGTTGACGGGTCAAATGCTATCGCGAGCAGGCTCACTCCCACAGTGGGTCTGTGGTGCCTGCGATATCCGGGCCAAGCCACCAATCCCCTGTGGGAGTGAGCCTGCTCGCGATGGCGGCTTGTCAGGCGACTGCAATATCGACTGAAACGGCCCCTTCGCGGGCAAGCCTCGCTCCTACATTAGCGCTGCGGTGGCTGCGAATTTCGGGCAAGCCAGCAATCCCCTGTGGGAGCGAGCTTGCTCGCGATGGCGGCTTGTCAGGCGACTGCAATATCGACTGACACGGCCCCTTCGCGGGCAAGCCTCGCTCCTACGGGGTTTGGCATTGCGCTTACAGCGTGCCGAAGACTTTTTTGGCGAGGCTGGTGGCGGCGGCGGCCGGGTTCTGGCGGATGGTTTCTTCCTGTTTGCCGATCATCTCGAACAAGCCGTTGAGCGCCTGTTCGGTCACGTAGCTTTCGATGTTGGCGCTCTTCGCGTCGAGCACACCCAGCGTCGCGGCTTGGCCGGCGAAGGAATTGTATTGTTTGGCCAGGCCGACCTGGTCGGTGGCTTGTTTGACGATCGGCATGAACTTCGCGCGGATCTGTTCGCGGCTCGACTTGTCGAGGTATTGCGTCGCCGAATCCTTGCCGCCGCTGAGAATGCCCTTGGCGTCGGCCACGCTCATTTTCTTCACCGCATCCACGAGGATCGGCTGAGCCTGGGTCACGGCAGTTTCCGCCGCTTTGTTCATGCTGGTTTCCAGTTGCTCGACCTGCGCGCCCATGCCGAAAGCCTTCATTTTGCTCGCGACTTTACCGAGTTTGCCCGGCAGCTCGATCTTCACCTCGGGGTTGTTGCTGAAGCCGCCCGGCGTGCCGAGTTGCTTGACGGCGAGTTGCGCGCCTTGGGTCAAAGCGTCTTTCAGGCCGCCGGTAGCGTCCTGTTGCGACAGATCACTGAGCGACAACGCCAGCGCGCTGGCGGAAATCATCAAGCCTGCACAGAGGCCGGCGAAGCGAAGGGTAGGGCGGAGCATGGCGGCTTCCTTTTTGCGAATTGGACAAAGGGTGGGAATGAGCCTGCTCGCGATAGCGCTGGGTCAGCCAAACTGTTTCCGACTGATACAGCGCGTTCGCGAGCGGCTCGCTCCTACAGGTTTTATGGCCTCAGGCCTCAGGTTGCACGGCGACCTGATCCGCCGCATCTTCACTGCGATGCAGCGCCACCTGGCGGATCGACAAGCGAATCTCCGCCGGCAACACACGTTTCGCCGCGCCTTCAGCCAGCTCGCCGAGCAATTCGTGATAGCTCAACTTGCCGGCCTCGTCGCGACGCAGCACATCGAGGTCGAGCATGGTCTGGATAAAGTGGCGGAACAGGCTCTTGTCGAAGAATTCCGGGGCGTTCAAGCCATGCAGGATCGACAGGCGCTGGGCCATGACCGTGCACAAGTCTTCCAGCTCTTCGGCGCTGATGCTGTGCTGGCCGCTGTTGAGCAGCAGCGAAACAGTCATGTAGAAACGTTGCAGCGTCTGCGCGATGCTTTTCGACAGTAGCGTCAGTAACACGAAATGGCGCGAACTCGGCGCCGGGCGCAGGTACACATTGTTCTCGAAGCGCAGCAGGCCTTGCTCGACGAAGGCTTCGAGCCATTGATCAACCACCGCGTCCAGCTCATCCATGGACCAGCGAATGAACAACTCCGATTGCAGGTACGGATACAGCGCGCGGGTGTAACGCAGGATCTGCTCGCGGCTCATGCGCGAGGCACTCTGGAAGAAACTCGCCAGCAGCGCCGGCAGCGCGAAGATATGCAACACGTTGTTGCGGTAATAGGTCATCAGGACCGCATTCTGCTCATCCAGATACAGAATCTTGCCCAAGGCATCGCTCTGTTCGGAGAGCAGATCCATATCCTTCACGTGCTCGATCAACGCGCGGCCATCGCCTTCCGGCAACGTGGTGTGCGGCGAGTAAGGAACCTTGCGCAGCAGCGCCAGATACAGGTCCAGCACCCGCGCCATCGCCCGATCGTCCAGCGCCAGACGGCTGGTGGACAGCAGCGCCAGCGCCACCAGATTGACCGGGTTGATCGCTGCCGCTTCGTTCAGATGCTGCGCGACTTTCTCGCCGAGACGGTTGGTCGTTTCGTTGAGCCACGCCGGTTTGAACTGCGGACCAAGTTCCTGCGAGCGCCAGTCCGGCTGTTCGCCGTCGAGGAATTCCGCGAGTTTGATCGGCTCGCCGAAGTTCACCGCCACCTGACCGAAGCGCTGCTTCAGCGCGCCGATGACTTTGAAGATGTCGAAGATCGATTCTTTTTTCTTGCTCGCGCCACGCAATTCGCCGAGGTAGGTCCGGCCTTCGAGCACGCGCTCATAACCGATGTACACCGGCACAAACACGATCGGCATGCGCGACGAACGCAGGAAGCTGCGCAGGGTGATGGCGAGCATCCCGGTTTTCGGTTGCAGCATGCGCCCGGTGCGCGAACGGCCGCCCTCGACGAAATACTCGACCGGGAAACCTTTGGTGAACAAGGTGTGCAGGTATTCGTTGAACACCGAGGTGTACAGCGGATTGCCCTTGAACGTGCGGCGCATGAAAAACGCGCCGCCGCGCCGCAGCAGGCTGCCGATCACCGGCATGTTCAAGTTGATCCCGGCGGCGATGTGCGGCGGGGTCAGGCCGTTACGGAACAGCAGGTACGAAAGCAGCAGGTAATCGATGTGGCTGCGGTGGCACGGCACGTAGATCACTTCGTGACCCTGAGCGACTTTCTGCACGCCTTCGATGTGATTGACCTTGATCCCGTCGTAGATCTTGTTCCAGAACCAGCTCAGCACCACTTCGAGGAAGCGGATCGCGGTGTAGGTGTAGTCCGAAGCAATCTCGTTGCCGTAACGCAGCGCTTGGGCCTTGGCTTTTTCCGGGGAGATTTTCTCGCGCTCGGCCTCGTCCAGAATGGCTTGCTTGACCAGCGGCTGGTTGAGCAAACCCTTGACCAGATTGCGTCGGTGGGAAATGTCCGGGCCGATGACCGCCGCTTTGAGGTTGCGAAAGTGCACCCGCAGAATGCGCTGGGCCATGCGCACGGTGCGTTCGTGGCCCTTGTTGTGCTCGATCAGTTCGCGCAGGTGAATCGGCGCCGAGAACTGCACGCGGGTCTTGCGCCCCAGAATCATGATGCTGAGCAAACGGCGCAAACGCCCGGTGACCGCCCAACTGTCGGCAAACAACAGCTTCCACGGGCTCGACTCGCTGTCCGGCGACTGCCCCCAGAACACGCTGACCGGAATGATCTGCGCGTCTTCGGCGGCGTTCTGGCTCAGGGCGCTGACGAGTCGGGTCAGGGCCGGCGGCGCGCCGCGTTTGTCCTGGCGGCCGAGCCAGTCAGGCTCCGGCGTCAGGTAAAAGAACGCCGCCGGTTCCAGCAGATTGCCCACCGACACCGGCAGCACCGGGCGCGGCAGGCCGGCCTTGGTGCACTCGGTGTCGACCACGGCAAGGTCGGTCAGCGAAGGGTTTTGCAGGACGTAAAACACCGGACGGCTGCGGTCGAGGTTGAGGGTAAGGGACGACTGGTTGATCGTCTCCGAGCGAACCCAGAGGTACAACAGTCGGCGCAGGGTGCCAAACACCAGACGGCGGAACGGGGAACGGGTCATACGGCTTCTGCGTGAGTGAGTGAAACCGAGCGTTTGCTCGGGGGCGGACAGTGTGCCGTATTCGCCGAAAATCGGCAAAAAAGCACACAACCATTCTGTAGTTGAGCATTTTCGCGGCTGTCATATACTCGACCGCTCAAAATAAAAACAAAGAGGTAAAGACACATGGCAACGCGCGAAACCGGCAGTGTGAAGTGGTTCAACGACGCCAAGGGTTACGGCTTTATTCAGCGCGAGGACGGGGTGGACGTGTTCGTGCATTACCGCGCGATTCGCGGCGAAGGGCACCGTTCGCTGGCCGAAGGTCAGCAGGTTGAATACGCCGTGGTGACCGGCGAGAAGGGTTTGCAGGCTGAGGATGTTATAGGTCTGTAACCCGATCCCCGGATCACGCATGACCCGTAGGAGCGAGGCTTGCCCGAGAAGGCGTCATCACTGGCGCTAAAAGCTTCGCGGGCAAGCCTTGCTCCTACAGGTTTTTGGTGTTGCTTGTTTTACGCGGTCTTCCAGGTGATCTCTTCTTCGCCATCGGCGCTGATGCGCATCCAGCGATCGGCGGTCTCTTCACCTTCTTCCTCGACCCACGTGCCCGGCGCGCAACGCACTTCGACGTTCAGTGCGGCGAAAGCGGCGCGGGCGCAGGCGATGTCGTCGTCCCACGGCGTCTGGTCGCTTTCCAGGTACAGGCTGTTCCACTTGCCCACGGCTTTCGGCAGCCAGGTCACGGGCACGTTGCCGGCGCTGCACTTGTAAGTCTGGCCTTTTTTGACCCACTCACTGCACGGGCCGAGCGCGGCGCTGAGCCAATCAGCGACGGCTTTATAGTCGACGTCGGCGTCTTTCAGGTAAATCTCGATATCGGGTTGGCGCATGGATGTCCTCACTGCGGTCTTGAAAAATCCATTCGCGGATTTAGCCGGCCTCAAGCTGTTGCTCAAGACCAAAAATTATTGAAGTACGAAGTAATCGTAGCGCATCGAAACGGTGACTTCGAACGGCTCGACCTGCTCGATCACGGCCGCGCGGCGTTCGGCACTGGCGCGCCAGCCGTGGGGCGTCATTGCTAGCAGATTGGCGCGATCCTGGCCCTTTTCCAGCGTCAGTTTGAATGTCAGGGTTTCGCTGTGCGCCAGCGCCATGCCTTCCGGCACCAGAGCCAAATGCTTGTCGTCGGTGTATTCACGCACCTCGTCGTACAGGCTTTCGCGCAATTCCATCAGATGGCCGCTGGTCGGCCCGACTTTCATCAAGCCGCCGCCGGTACTGAGCAGGCGCTTGGCCTCTTCCCAGTCCAGCGGACTGAACACGCTCGCCAGAAACTGGCAGCTGCCGGACGCCAACGGCACGCGCGCCATGCTGGCGATCAACCAGTTCAGGTGCGGGTTGCGTTTGCAGGCGCGTTTGACCGCTTCGCGAGAAATGTCCAGCGCGTAGCCGTCAGCATCGGGCAAGGCTTCGGCGATTTGCGCGGTGTAATAACCTTCGCCACAACCGATGTCGAGCCAGCGCTGCGGCGCGTATCGCCCGGCCAGCTCGGCCAGACGCTTGGCCACCGGCGCGTAATGGCCGGCGTTCAAGAAGTCGCGACGGGCCTCGACCATTGCCAGGTTATCCCCAGGGTCACGGCTGTTCTTGTGCTGCACCGGCAACAGGTTCAGATAACCTTGGCGCGCGCGGTCGAAACGGTGCCCGGCGGGGCAGGCCACGCCATTGTCCACCGCGTTCAGCGGTTCGCTGCAGATTGGGCAGGCGAGCATCAGGCGAGCAACTTGATCAGGGTCTGATAATAGATTTCGGTCAGCACATCGAGGTCTGCGGCGAGGACGCGTTCGTTGACCTGGTGAATGGTCGCGTTGACCGGCCCCAGCTCAACCACTTGCGTGCCCATGGTCGCAATGAAGCGTCCGTCGGAGGTGCCACCACTGGTAGAGGCCTTGGTCTCGCGCCCGGTGATGTCCTTGATGCTCGATGCCACTGCGTCGAGCAATGCGCCCGGCTCGGTGAGGAACGGCAGGCCCGACAGCGCCCAATCGACGTGCCAGTCGAGGCCATGTTTGTCGAGAATGTCGGCGACGCGTTTCTGCAGGCCTTCGACGGTGGATTCGGTGGAGAAACGGAAGTTGAACACCGCCACCAGGTCACCCGGAATCACGTTGGTCGCGCCGGTGCCGGAGTTGACGTTGGAGATCTGGAAACTGGTCGGCGGGAAGAAGTCGTTGCCGTGGTCCCAATGCTCGGCGGCCAGTTCGGCCAGCGCCGGGGCGGCGAGGTGGATCGGGTTTTTCGC
The DNA here is from genome assembly GCF_900105155.1 of Pseudomonas prosekii. NCBI lineage: Bacteria > Pseudomonadati > Pseudomonadota > Gammaproteobacteria > Pseudomonadales > Pseudomonadaceae > Pseudomonas > Pseudomonas prosekii. Next base: position 1,508,741 of record NZ_LT629762.1, on the reverse strand, counting down.
CAGGTGCGGATAGGCCACGTGGCCCTGGATCCCGCGCACGGTGAGCTTGGCGCCGAGCGAGCCGCGACGGCCATTCTTGACCACGTCGCCGACCAGCGTAGTGCTCGACGGTTCGCCGACGATGCACCAGTCCAGACGTTCCTTGCGCGCGGCGAGGCGTTCGATCACGGCTTTGGTGCCGTGGTGCGCCGGGCCTTCTTCATCGCTGGTGATCAGGAAAGCCACTTTGCCCTTGTGGTCCGGGTAGTCGGCGACGAAGCGCTCGGCGGCCACGGTCATCGACGCCAAGCTGCCTTTCATGTCCGCTGCGCCACGCCCGCAGAGCATGCCGTGTTCGTCGATCAGCGCGTTGAACGGGTCGATCTGCCACGCCGTCACCGGGCCGGTCGGGACCACGTCGGTGTGACCGGCGAAGCACAGCACCGGGCCGTCGTGTTTGCCGTGGGTGGCCCAGAAGTTATCCACATCCTCGATGCGCATTGGCTCGAGTTGGAAACCGGCATCGCCCAGGCGCTGCATCATCTGCTTCTGGCAATCGGCGTCGACCGGCGTCACGGACGGACGGCGGATCAGGTCGATGGCGAGTTGAAGGGTCGGCGAAAGGTCGGCGTGGGCCGTCATGGAAAACTCCGGAAGCTTAGTGTGTAGGAGCAAAGCTTGCTCGCGATGAACGATGATGCGGTCTTTCTGCTACACCGAGTCGCGTCAATCGCGAGCAAGCTTTGCTCCCACAGGAATTGGTGCTGGGGCGCGCAAAATGGCGGTTATCTTAAAGCAAAACGGCGGCCATTGGCCGCCGTTTAGTGCATCCGGACTGATTTAGACGGCCGGCACCGGCGCAGGCTCCGTCGCTGGTTTTGGCAGCGAAGACAGGAACGCCATGATCAGCGCCGCCAGGTACGGCAGCGATTGCACCAGCAGCATGATCACCCAGAAGCGCATGTCGTTGCTCGGCAGGCCGTTGACCAGGAAGATCCCCAGCGCCGCGCCCCACAGCAGCATCATGATGAACACCTCTTCGCGCGCTTCCGAAATTGCCACCCAGAAGCCGTGATTGTCGGCGTTTTTCGGGGTGCGGAAGAACGGAATGCTGGTAGTGAAGAAACCGTACAGCACCGCTTTGGCGATGGTGTGCGACAACGCCAGCCCGGCCAGCGCCGCGCAGAATGCATCCTTCAGGTTGACCCCGACCGCACGGCGGTAGAGGAAGATGATCTTGCCCACCTTGAACACAAACAGCGCCAGTGGCGGGATCGCGAAAATCAACAACGGCGGATCGACCCGTTGCGGCACTATGATCATCGCCGCCGACCACAACAGCGCGCCGACGGTGAAGAAGATATTCATGCCGTCCGCGACCCACGGCAACCAGCCCGCAAGGAAGTGGTAACGCTGGCCACGGGTCAGCTCGGTGCCCTTGCCGCGCAGCAGGCTGGCGGTGTGCCGTTTGATGATCTGAATCGCGCCATAGGCCCAGCGGAAACGCTGTTTCTTGAAGTCGATAAACGTATCCGGCATCAGGCCTTTGCCGTAGCTGGTGTGGTAGTACGCCGCCGACAAACCTTTCTCGAACACGCGCAAACCCAACTCGGCGTCTTCACAGATGCACCAGTCGGCCCAGCCGAGTTCCTCGAGCACCGAGCGCCGAGTCATGGTCATGGTGCCGTGCTGGATGATCGCGTCACGGTCGTTGCGGGTGACCATGCCAATGTGGAAGAAACCTTTGTATTCGGCGTAGCAGAGCTTCTTGAAAGTGCTTTCGTTCTGGTCGCGATAATCCTGCGGCGACTGCACCACGGCGATTTTCGGATCGGCGAAGTGCGGCACCATGTGCTTCAGCCAGTTCGGCTCGACGCAGTAATCGGAGTCGATCACCGCAATCACTTCGGCGTCCTTGGCGGTGTGCGGAATCAGGTAGTTCAGCGCGCCACCCTTGAAGCCGGCCAGCGGCGCGACGTGGAAAAACTTGAAGCGCGGGCCGAGGGTTGCGCAGTAATCGCGCACCGGTTCCCAGACGGCTGGGTCCTTGGTGTTGTTGTCGATGATCAGGACTTCGAAGTCCGGATAGTCGAGGTTGGCCAGGGCATTGAGGGTCTGTTTGACCATCTCCGGCGGTTCGTTGTAGCACGGTACGTGAATCGAGACTTTCGGGCGGTAGTCCGAATCCCCTACGACCGGCAGGAATTCTCGCCGGCGCTTGTGGGTCCAGACCGCTTCGGCCAATTCATGCGCCTCGGTCAGCAACACGATAAACACCCCGAGCGCACCGAGCGCGAGGAGGAACCCCACGGTCAGGCTGAACCAGGTGCTGTATTGCTGGCTGTAGTCGTAGCCGATCCACACCAGAACCGAACCGCACAAAAACGCAATAAACGTCAGGAACGTGCGGCCACGTTGGCGCAGGGCCGAGCCGTCAATCATCAGCAAGGTCAGCGACAGCAGCGCCAACACCGCCGAGCCGATGGCCAGCACGCGCCATTGCGGGATCGCCACGACCGGGCCTTCGAAGTTGAATTTCTGCTGGCGCGCGGCGTTGAACACGCCCCAATACGCGCCCACCGAGCCTTCGTCGCTGGCCTTCCACGGCTGGTCAAACGCTTCGATCACGAAGTAGTTGAAGCCTTGGCGGTTGAGCTTGTTGACCAATGTGCGCAGGTAAATCGCCTGATCGGCGGGGCTTGCATCGGTGCCGCCGCGCATGCGGCCGTTGCTCGGCCAGCCAACCTCCGACAGCAGCAGCGGTTTTTTCGGGAACATCTTTTTCAGGTCGCGGGCGCGGTCGAGAACGAATTGACCGGCCTTGTCCACCGGGACAAATTCCCAGTACGGCAGAACGTGCGCGGCGATCAGGTCGACGTGCTTGGCCAGTTCCGGGTGTTCTTCCCAGACGTGCCATTGCTCGGACGTGGTCACCGGCACTTTCACCGCCGCGCGCACGCGGTCGAGGATCACGCTGAGCTCGGCGGCGGTAATTTCCTTACGGAAGATTGCCTCGTTGCCGACCACCACGCGAACCACGCTGCGCGAGGTGTTGGCCAGTTCGATGGCGCGGAGGATTTCGCGTTCGTTGCGCTCCTGATCCGGGCTGATCCAGATCCCCAGCGTCACGCGCAAGCCGAACTCTTCGGCAAGTTTCGGGATGTCTTGCAGGCTGCCGTCGACCGAGTAAGTACGGATGTTGTCCGTCAGCTTGCTCATGATCTCCAGGTCGCGACGCATTTCGTCGTCGGACGGGTACTGGTCTCTCTGCGGGTACTGGCCTTGTTGAAACGGCGAGTAAGAAAAACCGGAGATTTGTTCAGGCCAGTTGGGGGCGGTGACCGGGCGATTGATCAGCGCCCAGAAGCCGGTAAACAAAGCGGCGATGGCGAGCACCACAACCAGGTTGAGTCCAAATTTACGCGATGACATAGCTTTTTCAGGTTCCAGAGGCTGTGGAACGAAGGAACGGTCGGCGGTTGCCAAGGGGCGCGCATCCTACACCGTGCTTCCGCTTACCGTACAGGCGATAGCGAAAAGCCTCACATTTGGCAATCCGGTTTCACATAAGTTCTTACACTTGTCGCTTGTCGCTTAGAACTTGTGGCCGCGTAGCCCTATAATGCGCGCCGGTTTTTGGGGTAATGGTCATGAGTACAGAAGATCCGCGGTTTGCCGGCATCGCTCGGTTGTATGGCATTGAAGGCCTGGAGCGTTTGCGCGCGGCCCATGTGGCGATTGTCGGCGTCGGTGGCGTCGGTTCCTGGGCGGCGGAAGCCGTGGCGCGTTGTGGCGTCGGCGAGATATCGCTGTTCGACCTCGATGACGTTTGCGTGAGCAACGCCAACCGCCAGTTGCACGCGCTGGACAGCACCGTCGGCAAACCCAAGGTCGAGGTGATGGCCGAGCGTCTGCGCGGGATCAACCCGGATTGCACGGTGCACGCGGTGGCGGATTTTGTGACGCGCGAGACCATGGCCGAGTACATCACGCCGAATATCGATTGCGTGATCGACTGCATCGACAGCGTGAATGCCAAGGCTGCGCTGATTGCCTGGTGCAAGCGCCGCAAGATCCAGATCATCACCACCGGCGGCGCGGGCGGGCAGATTGACCCGACGCTGATTCAGGTCTGCGACTTGAACCGCACGTTCAATGACCCGCTGGCCTCGAAAGTGCGCTCGACCCTGCGCCGCGACTACAACTTCTCGCGCACCGTGACCCGCCATTACAGCGTGCCGTGCGTGTTTTCCACCGAGCAACTGCGCTATCCGAAACCGGACGGGAGCATTTGCTTGCAGAAGAGTTTTGTCGGCGACGGCGTCAAGCTCGACTGCGCTGGCGGGTTTGGCGCGGTGATGATGGTGACGGCGACGTTCGGCATGGTCGCGGCGACCAAGGCTGTGGATAAGATCGTCGCGGGCGTGCGGCGACCGGCGGATCGGGTTAAACCTGGGGTTTGAGCGGTGTGGCTGATGGCCTCATCGCGAGCAAGCTCGCTCCCACAGGGGAACGCATTCCAAGGTGGGAGCGAGCTTGCTCGCGATGGAGATTAACCAGCCAACTCATTCATTCGCTGTAACACGGCATTGAGGCCATTACTGCGCGATGGGGATAGCTGTCTGCTCAGTCCAAGCTGGTTAAACCACTGCGGCAAATCCACCTGGCGCAGCTCATCCGCCGACAACCCGTTGACCCGCGCCAGCAGCAACGCGACCAACCCGCGAATCAATCGCGCATCGCTGCTCGCGGCGAACTGCCAATGGCCATCGCGCAACGCACCGACCAGCCACACTTGGCTTTCACAGCCATGCACGCGGTTGGCGTCGACTTTATCCTCATCACTCAACGCCGGCAGGCGCTCGCCCCACTGCATCAGCAAGCGTGCGCGTTGCTCCCAACTCGCGGCGTTGTGAAAGGTTTCGAGGGCGACGGCGGCGTCGTCAGGCAAATTCATCGCAGCAACTCCAGCGCCTGGTCTAGCGCTTCAAAGAAGCGCTCCAGATCCTCCGAATCGTTGTACAGCGCCAGCGAAACCCGGATCGCCCCGGCCAGTTCGAAGCTTTTGAGCAACGGCATGGCGCAGTGATGGCCGGCGCGCACGGCGATGCCCTGTTCAGTCAGCAAATGCGCCAGATCCGAGTTATGCACACCCTCGACGACAAAACTGGCCAACGCGAGCTGCGGTTTGCCCAGCAGCCGAATGCCATTGCGCGCCTCGAGACCTTTGAGCAAATAGGCATGCAGCGCGGCTTCGTGGGCTGACACCGCGTGCTGATCCAGCCCGGCGAGGTAATCCAGAGTCGCCCCCAGACCAATCACGCTGGCAATCGGCGGCGTACCGGCCTCGAAACCCAGCGGCGCCGGGCGGAATCGCGCGTCGTGGTAATTGGCGTCGAGCACCATTTCGCCGCCGAATTGCCACGGACGCAGTTGCTCCAGCGCCGCGTGACGGCCGAACAACACGCCGAGGCCATCGGGACCGTAGAGTTTGTGACTGGAAAACACGTAGAAGTCGCAACCAAGCGCCTGCACGTCATGCCGGCCGTGGACCACGCCTTGCGCGCCATCGACCACGGTCAGCGCGTTGTGCGCCTTGGCCATGGCCAGCAACTCGGGCAGCGGTTGCCAGACGCCGAGCACATTCGACAGCTGACTGACCGCCAGTAATCGGGTGCGCGGGCCGATCAATTGCGCGGCGGCGGCGAGGTCGATCACGCCGTCGGCGTCCAGTGGCAAAACCACCAGTTTCAGCTCGCGACGCAGCGCCAGTTGCTGCCACGGCAGCAGGTTGGCGTGATGCTCCAGAGCGCTGATGACAATTTCATCGCCTGGATTGAATAAGTGTTCCAGGCCATAGGCCAGGAGGTTCAGCGCGCTGGTGGCGCCGTGGGTGAAGATGATCTGCCCGCAATCGCCCGTATTGAGCCATTGCGCGACTTTGCTGCGGCTGTCCTCGAACGCCTGGGTGGCGTGGGCGCCGGGCAGGTGTTGCGCCCGATGCACGTTGGCCGCGCCGTTGGCGTAGTAATGCGCCAGGGCATCCAGCAGGGCGTGAGGTTTTTGCGTGGTGGCGGCGTTGTCCAGATAGGTCTGGTCTTGCCGTTGCAGCGCGGCGATGGCCGGGAAATCGGCGCGCCAGGGAGACGGAATCATCATGCAATCGGGCCCTGTTGAACATGGGCTGGGGGAACGCCTGACCTTGCCCGTGACCTTGATCTTGTAGGAGCGAGGCTTGCCCGCGAAGCTTTTGGCGGCTTCAAGGGCCTCTTCGCGGGCAAGCCTCGCTCCTGCATTGATCCTGTGGGAGCAAAGCTTGCTCGCGAAGCTTTTGGCGTCAGTGATAACGCCATCGCGGGCAAGCCTTGCTCCCACAAGGGCAAGGTGCAGGGGTCGTCGAACGTTTTGCTTAGTTGTGAGCGTGCAGCGCTTCGTTCAGTTCGATGGCCGATTTGTGGGTTTTGCATTCCACCGCGCCGGTCTCCGAATTGCGACGGAACAACAGGTCCGGTTGACCGGCCAGTTCGCGTGCCTTGACCACTTTGACCAGTTTGTTGTGCTCGTCCAGCAGCGCCACTTTGGTCCCGGCGGTCACGTACAGGCCCGATTCGACGGTGTTGCGGTCGCCCAACGGAATGCCGATACCGGCGTTCGCGCCGATCAGGCAGCCTTCGCCCACCTTGATCACAATGTTGCCGCCGCCCGACAGGGTGCCCATGGTCGAGCAACCGCCGCCCAGGTCCGAACCCTTGCCGACGAATACGCCGGCCGAGACGCGACCTTCGATCATGCCCGGGCCTTCGGTGCCCGCGTTGAAGTTGACGAAACCTTCGTGCATCACCGTGGTGCCTTCGCCGACGTAAGCGCCCAGACGAATACGTGCCGCGTCAGCAATACGCACGCCGGCTGGCACTACGTAGTCGGTCATTTTCGGGAATTTGTCCACCGAGAACACTTCCAGCAGCTCGCCACGCAGACGCGCTTCGAGTTGATGCTCGGCCAGTTCGGCGAGGTCGATTGCGCCCTGGCTGGTCCACGCCACGTTCGGCAGCAGCGGGAACACGCCGGCCAGATTCAGGCCATGCGGCTTGACCAGACGGTGCGACAGCAGGTGCAGCTTGAGGTAGGCCTCAGGCGTCGAAGTCAGTTGTGCATCTTCAGCCAGAATGGTCGCGACCAGCGGTTTGTGGCTTTCGGCCAGACGGGTCAGCAATGCAGCCTGGGCAGCGTCGACGCTTTTCAGCGCTTCGGCCAATTGCGCAGCCTGGGCGGTGGTGAACGTGATGGCCTGGTTGCCTTCGCTGTAACCGAGTACCGGCGCAATCGCGGCAACCAGCTCGGCCGAAGGATTGAGCAGCGGCTGGGCATAGAACACTTCCAGCCAGGTGCCTTGACGATTTTGCGTGCCGACACCGAAGGCCAGGCTGAACAGGGTATTGGACATGTTGGGACCTCTAACAAAAAAGAACGGGCTGCTTACTTGAGGGCGGCCGCGTAGATATCTGGCTTGAAGCCAATCAGGGTTCGGTCACCGAGATCAAGCACCGGGCGCTTGATCATCGAGGGTTGTGCGAGCATCAGCTCGATGGCTTTGGCTTGGTCGAGATCGGCTCTGCGTTCGTCGTCGAGTTTGCGAAAGGTCGTGCCTGCACGGTTCAACACCACTTGCCAACCGTGCTCGTCGCACCATTGGGTCAGATGTTCACGGTCGATTCCGGCCGTTTTGTAATCATGGAAGTCATAGCTGACAGCGTGTTCATCGAGCCAGGTGCGCGCCTTTTTCATGGTGTCGCAGGCTTTGATACCGTAAAGCTGTAAGTGCTTGATTCCATTGGGCATAAAATCCTCCCCAAAACTTCCCCAATATCTCCCAAAAATTCAGCCGCCGATTATGCCACGTCGATCCACTCTGCGCCTCGACTGTCGCGGTACAGATCCGTCATTGAGGCCGAACGGTGACCGAGCAGTTTCTGGGCATCGCGGCCTTCGACTTCGTGCAGCCTTGCCGCGAGCGACCGCTGTTCGTGAAAGGACGGTGGCTGCCGCCCGAAAGTTATCCCCAGCTTCGCGCCGGCTTTGTCCCGAGCTTCGGCAAAAGCAGAGCTCAGCGTGTCGAGTACCACGGGCTGGCCAGCTTTGGCCCGGCCCGGAGCTTGCGCATGATGCACCAGGTGTTGTGACAGAACGCTATCGCGGCATTGCTTGACCACCTGGGACAGTTCCAGCCCGACCGACTCCAGTCGGATACCAGTGCTGATTCGCAACCGTGCGCCGGTTTTTGACTGCACGACGTGTAGGAAGCCGTCGTGCACATCCTTGAACAGCATCGAGGCGATATCGTCACGGCGCTGCCCAGTGAGCACCGCCAGCTCCATCGCCCGGCGAAGCCACGGCTTCGTGGCTTCCTCATAGATTGCTTTCCACAGCTCCAGCGTCAGCCGTTCGCGCTTGATGTTCACCCGTGCTGCCTTTGTCACCTCGACCGGGTTGGCACCGACCCAACCCCGCGCCTGAGCCTCCGCGAACACGTCTCGCAATAGCGAGCGCATCGCCCTGGCCATCTGCGCCTTTCCCTCTTTGGCCATGCCTGTCAGGTAATCGGCCACATCCATCGTTGTGATGTCCTTTATCCCCTTCGTCCCAAAGATGTCGTTCAGGCGGTTTATCCGCATTCCCACGTTTTTGTTGCTGCTGGCGGACAGCTTGCGCTCGGCGAACAACTCGCGGTATTCGACGAGCCATTCGGAGAATAGCTTGCCCGGCCCTGGCGCCGGCGCCGGCTCGCTGATCCTGTCGGTGAGCGTTGGCTTGATGGCGTCGGCATGGTTGGCGGTGACGGCCTCGCGAATGGCCGCCTCCTTGTCTTTGCCCAGGCCGAATACGCGACCACTAATCGGGTCGCGGTAGGTGTAATAAGTGACGCCGTTGCGGGCGTCGGTCTTGCGGTAGAGATTGGGCGGAAGATCCTTTGACCCGGTATTACGCGGCCTGGGCGCCATTGCGTGCTCTCTCTATTCTGCTGATCAGGCTGCCACCGACGATCCGGACGGGCTGCTGGTCAGGTTCTTGGTAGTGGGCGTCGGACTCTACATAGTAGTTGCGACCGTGCTTGACCGGTACCGGAGCAATCCGGCCTTCTCGCGCCCATTTGCGCAAGGTGTTGGGACTTGGCGGCGTCTTGAACTCGGCCGCCGCCCATTCATCCAGGGTAACTTTTGCCATGATGATGCTCCATGCCGCGCGTGGCGGCAGAAGGTGGTTATTCGGTAGGGTCTGCAATGCAGTGCGAGATGGAAACTGTTCGGCGCTCGGCGCTTCCGAGGTAGATGCCGCTCATAACGTTGTCGTGCTGAGCTGACACGTCATCGGTGGCGCGCTCGTCATCGCCAAGCTCTGACAGGGCAAGCTGTCGAACCCGAAAGATATCGACGCCTTCCGGGACTTCAAAAACGGTTGTGATCGCGCTGGTGATCATGATCAGAGGCATGACGAATCCTCGCCCTCCGTTCACCGGCAGGCTGGTAGGTGGAAGAGGGGTTACTTGCGGCGTTGAAAGTCAGTGCAGCGGACGATCACGGTCTCGCCTTCGCAAGAAAGCGGCGGCATTGCGCTGAAGGGGAGGTGGCTGCAATTGCGGTGGGCGTGGGCGCAGGTGGCGCACATGCCGCCTTTCGGTTGGTAGGTCATCACCGTGGCCCCGAGTAGATGAGCCAGGCCATGTAGGCGAGGGCAGAGAATGGGATGATCATGGCGCCACCTTCGCTTTCTCTGGAAACGATGCCTCGGCCTCGGTGCGGAATTTAATGTCCTCTCCGTCTCCGTGACGCCCCTCCGACCAAGTGATGCGCTTGCCGCAGTAACATCCGGTGCGCTGTGACAGGTCGAAGTTCTGCCGGAACTCCATCGAAATTCCCGTCATGCCATGCTGGCGCGCCAACGCGACAACGGCTTGCGCGAACTCAACATCGTGATCAGTAATTGCGCTCATGCGGTCACCCATAGGGTAAGTGGAAGCCAGAAGAAGAGGGCGCAGCCGGCGAGGCATTTCAGGATCATCAGCACTCGCTCCAGTTCATGGCCTGGATGTATTCGCACGGAACCACCAGCACGTCCGGGGGTACGGTGTTTTCGATCCTGGCATCGCCGAAATAGCCTATGGCAGCCTTGGCGCGCTCAAGCGCCAGCTGGGCATGGCGCATTTGCCAGGACTTGCGCTGCTTGTACGAGCGCAGCGCCAGGGATTTATCCGTGTACGCGAATCGCCGGCCATGCTCGCCACCATCCTTCAGCACCCGCTTGCGGTACTGCTTCAGCAGGGACTCGCGCTGCGAACCACCGAAGAGGTTGTTGTGGAATTCATCGACGATGTACCAGCACTGCTCGGTTTCACCGATGACCACATATTTTTTGCAGGTAACTTCAAGGCCTTGTGGGTCCATGTCGTCGACATAGCGGTAATGGTCCGGGCCGAGGTTTTTCTTTTCCATGGTCGAGCTCGTCCTTGCCGCTATAGCGGCTGACTTTGAAGGGGGGGGTTACAGGTTTTGCGAGAGGAGTACGGATGTACTCCTTTCAGGATTGGGGCACTTCGGTGTGGCGGCGGAAGCCCATCGAGTAGATCAATTCGGCGCGCGCTTGCCCGATGCCATCGATACGCTTGAGCCAGGCTATCGACTCTTCGCGGGATGCCAGCGCTATCGGCGCGGGCTGCTCGACGCCGAGCGCCAGATACGCAACCCACAGACCCTGCACATACTCATCGGCGTAACCGGTGCGATCATCGCCACGGGCCAGGGATCGGCCATCCAGAAAGCCGAACACGGGGTGATTGGTCGCCATTACCCACTTTTCAAAATATTCGCGCTTGCCTTCTGGGTTTCCGCGCGGCCGTAAGCCAGGCGTTCCGAATTGCTCGCAGATCGCCTCCCAGATATCGAACGCACCGCCACCACAGACCCTGGCCTTCTCGGCGATCAGCTCGCCCAACTCATCGCTCAGCTCTCGCGGGAAGCTAATCGTTTGGTTGGTTGTCATACAGCCTCCCTCGTTACCAGATCATGGGCATTCACAGCCGGCTTCGGCGTGAACGTCAGCGTGCCGTCGAGGATCGCTTCCTTGATGGCGTTGAACTCCCACGCGTAGTACTGCGATTCGACGTAGACCCGCATCCCATCGCGGTAGTCGTGCTTCTTGCGCTTGATGAATGCTTCGGCGGCAGCGTGGGTGAAGTGGGCGTTGATGTATTCCCAGCGATCATCCCAGCCGGTCACGGAGTGTTCCGCCAGCTCACCGAGCACATACCACTGATCGTCTTCGCTGGCTTTCATGAACTGGCATTCAGACCAGGCCTGCATCTTTTTATTGAGCTGGCTTTTCTGGTAGCTGGACAGGCCATCCCAGTATTCCTTTACCGAGTACGCCACTGACTCGCCGCTGTCCCAATACACCAGGCGCTTGTCGGTGTAGTCCATGTCCAGTCCGGCGACGATGCGGCGGGCTTCGACAATGAAGATGGCATCTGCGGTGCAATGATCGTGGACCCGCTTCCCCTTGCAGTCATGGCGCAGGCGCTGGACGAAGTCAGACCAAGTCGCAGCGTCGAGATGGTGACCGGTTGCTAAGCTCGGCACCGGCTCAGCGATTTTGTTTTCTGTGGGCATGGGGCGTCCTATCCGGGTCATGCCCGGGCGGTGGAGTGGTTGAGTTGGAAAAAGCCCAAGAGGAACAGCGGGGCGGGCTCTGGCTAATTGGGCACGTATAGACTACGAAGCCAATCCTGGCTCCGGGTCTGCCGAGGAAGCCCGAATGAAATATCTGATAAAGCTGCTTGACCTGATTGCCGCCGGTGTTCGATTGGTTGAAGCAATCATCAGTACGGGCTGGGTGTGATCTGGCGAACGATCCGCTGGCCGATCCAGCGAACGACGGTGACAGCCTTGCTGTTGCCGATCGCCTTGTAGCGGGGGCCGTCCGGGCATTCGCTGGCTGGCTTGCCGCGCCAGGGGATCATGGTGTAGTCGTCGGCCATGCCCTGTAGGCGCTCGCACTCGACGGGAGTGAGGCGGCGCACTGCTGAGCCGCCTACCAACATGGAAATCTCCGTCGCTGGATTGCTGTTGTTACGCATGTTTCCGGAGCGAAGGGTTGGCGAAATATCAGCGACTAAAGGCGCGGCGCGCGACCTGTCGGCGCTAGTGGTGAGTGGCCTGGATACATCTGAGACGGAGAATGTTCCCTCCTTGTAATCGTCGGCCACGAAGCTCTGCATAAAGAAGGTCTCGCTTTCGATGTCGAGTCGGCTGTCTTTGGCGGTGAGCGTCGCTGATCTCTCGATCGATCCGCCCAGGCTATGCCCGCCGAATGCCGGGATGCCGCCGAACATATCAACCGCGGGTCCTTCATCACCTTCGCAGTTCGGGCAGCCGTATTGGCCTAGCGATTCAGCGAAGACGGATCCACATCCGCACTGGAGCGCAGGGCCGAAAGGAGCTGTTCCGGTAACGTCCTGCCCCTGGCCTCGGCGCGGCGCAGAATCCCTGCGCATGCCTTCTCGCTCAAAAAGTACCTCGGTGGGATCGAATCCGTCTCGAGCACTTGCGACAACGAACACACGGCGGCGTCGTTGGGCCAGGCCGAAATATTGGGCGTCCAAGATCCGCCATGCGATTGTTCTTTTGGGTCCATACACACAACCAGCGTCCTGCCATTTTTTCCCTGGAGGCTGCAGCTCGCAGTCTTCCCCAGCAAGCGCGCCAAGAAAGCATCCGAAGGCGTTGCCTTTGTCGCTGAGGACGCCGGGGACGTTTTCCCAGACGATGACGCAGGGCGGCTTTCGCTGGCCTGCTCGAACATAGTCAACTGCATCTGCGAGCTCCACGTATTTGATGGTGAGGGCGCCGCGCGGGTCGAGTAGACCTTGGCGCATGCCGGCGACGCTGAACGCTTGGCAAGGTGTTCCGCCGACAAGAACATCCGGTGCTGGAATCTTCCCGGCCAGGACCAGGGCCCCGAGCTTTGTCATGTCGCCGAGGTTTGGCGTTTTCGGGTAGTGGTGGGCCAGCACCGCGCTAGGGAACGCTTCGATCTCGGCGAACCAGGTAGCGCGCATCCCGAGAGGCTTCCAGGCTAGTGTTGCCGCCTCGATGCCGGAGCAGACCGAGCCGTAAGTGATTTCCATGGGGGGATCCTCGCCGGCTGGCGTGATTCAGAGAATTTGATGTCTTGCAGATGAAGGTGAATCAGGCCGGTTTCCCGGCCTGTATTGCTTACTTCGGATCGAACGATCCCAAGGACAGCGTGGCGGCATCGCCGATATTGCGCTGGAGCACCGCCTTGAACTCCTGCCCGATATCCTCGCGTTGGACTTCTTCCCCAACCCAACGCAGTTTCAGCACCGGTTGTGCGCCACTGGTGATGACCGAAAGTCGCAGCGTGATTTGCTGTTCGGTCAGGCCTTCGAACGGGATCGTGCGGAACTGCAGAGCGACCGGAAGGGTTTCTTTGCTGCGGGCCTCGATCTGGTCCATGGCGCTGCGGCTTGCGCTGGTCTCGCCCACCGTAGTTTCCGATTCGCTGGTGGCCTTTATGGTGATCGTTCGAACGGCGGCGATGGCCTTGGCCACAGGAATGGCAGCGCCTGCATCGTCAATCGGGGTCAGGTACTGGTGCCAGTCTTCGATCCAGTCGCTCAAGTCCTTCTGGCTGATGCCGCGTCCACCGATGTTCTGTGCGGCGGTGTATCCCGCGGTTGCCTTCAGCTTGAGAATGGCGCGGTCATCCGCATGGCCCGGCTCGGCGACAGTGCCCAAGTTGAACAGCAATATGCAGCTCATTTCATCCTGATTGATGAAGCCTTGGGCTCCAGGTGCTGCACGACCGGCCACGTAAGCGCTGAAGTCCGCCAGCGAATGAGTGGCGTAGGAACCGCGAAAGCGGCTGCGGCCCAGTTGGAACTGCTCAAGATTCACGATCTTCGCGCCGTCCGGCAGCACCACGGTAGGAATCAACGTAGACAGAGTCTTACCGGCAGCTTCGAGCGCGGTATCGGTGATGAGTTGAATTGCTTCTTTCGTGAGGGACATAGTTCAGGTCTCTATGGGAAGGGTTGCGGAAGATCAGGTGCGGCGCGGGATTGGTGCCTCATCTCGGGTGAACATTTGGTCGTGCTTCTCGGCGAACAGCGAGATTTTGCCGCCGCTGCCGACGTGCATGGGCGTGTCCAGGCTGGTGTTCTCGCTGCGGGTACCGCGCTTGGTCGGTACCTTGTAGTCGAGCTTGTGCTTGATTTTCACCTGGCTGGATTCGCCGATCTGGCTGAAGTCCAAGGTGATCACCAGCTTGCCGACCTTGCCGTGATCCACTACGCCAGCGGCGACTTCGGAAAGGGCGTGGCCGATTTGGCTGGCGAAAGCGCCGCCGTTGAGCTCTTCGAGGAACTCGGCGGTATCTGTAGGGGTGGACATGGCTTTTTCTCCGGGATGGCCAAGAGGCCGCTGGGTGGAAGGTCAAAATGCGATTGGTGTCGGCGCTGGCGCACCTGGTTGCTGAGTCGCTTCACTGCGGCGCCTGGAACTTGATGCTGTTCTCTGCGGCAATCACCCTGGCGCGTTTCGTTTCGATGCCCATCTGCTTCGCCGCTTCGATGACGGTGATGCCGGACTCGGCGAGTTCTTTGAGCCGTGGCGCCAGTTTGTCGCGCTCGGTGCGCAGCTTGCTGCTGTGGGCGCAGCCGAAACCGGCCACCTTCTCGCCACTGACGCCGGAGGGGATTTCCTGCACCGCGTGACCGGCGCCGAAGTACTGATCCAGTTGCTGGTTCAGGTTGGCGATGATCGAGTCTCGCGGGTTGACGATTGGCACGCCGATCATTTGCGCTCACCCGAAAGCGAGAGCTTGATGCCATCGGCGCGCGCTTCGAGTACCTGCGCGAAGTTGATCGCTTCTTTCCACGTCCAGCGGAAGCCCTTGGTAAGACCGCTGGAGCGCTCGACGATGTGATACGCGTTGCCCTTCGTGACGACCTGGTAGCGAATCTGTTGCACGGGTTGCTCCCTGCCGATCAATTGATAGAAGGCGGCGGTGGCGATGCTTGCGCGGGCACGCAGGGCGGCAACCCCGTCGACTCGCTGTTGAAGTAGTTGGTGCATGGCGATTCCTCGATGGGGTTGCGTTTATTCGTCAGCACTCTGTGAAGGGAGAGTGCTCACGGGTAAGCGCGGCTCAAAAGAAAGGCCCGTGGACGTTCGGGCCTTTCACAGATGCAGCGATCATTCGAATTGGTCTATTTCATAGCGGTCATCCTCCATTGCGCGCCGTTGGCATCTTGGCGGGCGCTCGCCGCTCTCTGGTGTTGCCTGCAGGTGTCCAGCGTCTGCTGGGTTGGCTTCCGCATTCGATTTACGCGGTCTGTTCGTGAGCCTCGGCGCGCTTGACCATCCGCACCTCCGCAAGACGCCTTTCTGGCGCGCGGCGATCCCTGCGCATTTGCTCATCGTCGATCATTGAATGCATTGCGATGAAGCCTGCGAGGATGAAGCACAGCGGCGAGATGATCTGACGTCGCATCGCCTCGGCCACCAGCGCGGCCCGGCGGGTGACTCCAAGTTTGAACATCGCGTTGGTGAGTCGCTTTGCGACAGTGGCTGGGGAAATGCCTACCTCTCGCGCAATTTCTTTCGCTGTAAGGCCAATTGCTACGAACAGAAGAAACTGCAGCTCTCTCGGTGCAAGACCTCGCCCGAGGTGACCCTTCCATGCGCCATTCGTGATTGCTGCTTCCATCACAAGTACTCCCGGTTGTTTTCCCAATGCACCCGGCCAACCAGGTGCATCAGTGAAAATGTCCGTCCTATTACCGCCGGAAGGGGCGGGGCGCATTGCATGCCGGGTCATTCGTGCCTACTGGGCATACACGGTTCTGGCGTTTCACCATCGATCAGCCGTACAGGGTGCTCCTGTCGTTGGCAGGCTTTCGGGCCTGTCTGCTCGCCGGTCGCCGGTAGAGGCAATGCGGTCTGTTGTTTGTTGCGCGGACTGTTAAAGAGCGGTTGGTCCTCGGAAGGCCCGTGCCAACTCTGCTTGTGTTTAAATATGCAAGTCGGCTTGCATTAATAAAAGCATGCTGGTGCTTTGAATGCAAGCACGCTTGTATTTATTTTTTGTACTGTATGGATGTCCAGTATCGAAAGGAGGCAATATGAGCAAGCCGCAGAAGAAAAAAAATGAAGTTGCTAAGCCGGTGATGACTGGCCTCGATCGCTTAGGGTTAAGAGTTTCTTCGATGATCAATCACCCGACTGCGCAGTTGCAGTGCTGGGTGACTGTCCATCGCCTAGACGACGACGGCGATCGGGAATGGGAGGAAGTTATGGGGCTTCTATCCGAGACAGATGATCTTGAAATGACTTTCAACGACGAAGATGAGTCCGTGACATTGAAGTGGAAGAGGGCGGCTGAAGACGATCCGCGAGTTGAAGCCGGAGATTTCGAGGTGGCGGAGGAAGCGGCGCCTTTTTAAAGGCCAAGAAAAGCCCGCAACGAGGCGGGCTTTTTCATGTGCGTTAGCGGTGCACCATTGCTTACGCTTTTTTTGCATTCCAAATCAGCAGGACTTTCGCGTGGATCCTCACGTCTTCGATCAACGCCTGCTGGTTTTCATAGTGCTTGTTGTCCGAGATCAAAAGGTAATGCTCGGCGTCGATCATCTGCAGGCGTTTGATGTAGAGCAGATCGTGCCAGGTGATGACGTAGATACCTTCACCGATGAATTCGGACACGCCACGATCAACAACGACAGGGTCCTTGTCGTTTATCGTGCCTTCCATGCTCTGCCCCCAGCCCGTGATCAGCGCGAGTGCAGCCGCCGAAGTGTAGGTCACCCCTTTTTCACGAAGCACATCCTCACGAACTACCAGATTCCTGATTGCCTCATTGTAATCGGCCGGGACCTGTCCGTGGCCCATCGCTGCGCGGATGTCGTATTGCGGTATCAGTATTTCTTCGGCGGTCGCTTTGATGCCAGAGAAGTCGGCCGCAATCACGTTGCCGGACTTCACTTCTAAAGCCGTCTCTTGAACTGCATCCGCAATTTTTTGCCGGGCATCATCAGGAAGATTTTTCCCATGCTTAGCCAGCATCTGGCGAACGATATCGGCAGAAGACTTTGCCTCCACGGCTGCCTTAAGTGGCGTGCCTTCCTTGCGTGGCGGCGGCTCGCCCTTGCCTGACAGAAGCCAATCAACGGTCGTGTCGTAACCCTCGGCGATCGCGATCAGGTTTTCGTTCTTTATGTTCTCGGTATCCCCGGCAAACCACTGGCGAACAGCTTCATAGCTGACTCCGCAGGTATTCGCCAAGTCACGCTTGAACCCGCGAACGCCAATTTCGGGCTTCCTCGCAAGCACAAGTTTAGTAATTCGATCAGTTGTCTTCATGTGAGCAATCTACAAGTTAGCTTGGCAAGCATGCTTGCTTAGTAAACACAAGCATGCTTGAATTGCCGCATACCCCAAGGAGTCAGCCATGAACCGTGCCGACGCAATTAAACATTTCAAAGGGATCACCCCTCTGGCCAAAGCGCTCGGCATCACATACGAGGCTGTCCGTCAGTGGGGTGACGAGATACCGCAGTTGCGCCAATACCAGCTTGAGCTGTTAACGAATGGCCAGTTAAAGGCAGACACAAAGCAATCCGCGGCATAAGTCATCCCAATAGTCGATTCCCCGTTGAAGACAGTATCGCGGGGATATGGAAGTAGCGGCAGAACCACGGTTTAGCTGTGAATTCATCCAGTACAAAGGAAGGGCATAGAAATGGCGAACAAGAATGTTAAGTCAGGATTTCCAGTAGATGGCAGGGCAGACGAGAAGCTCGACTACCTCGCCAGCTTGATTACTAACGTGAAACTTTCTCAATCCCCGCTAGCAGGCTCTCAATCCCCGCATGGTGAATGCTCTTGCCGCCAACCCATTTCGGCTCGGCCGGAAGGCTCTCCAGTAGGCGCTGAGCATCTTGCTTCAGCTCTTCCACATTCAGATGTGGATTCGACGCAATCGCCTTCCCAACAAGCATAAGAGCTGCAGTAACACCTGCTTCAAATGGCGTGAACACTGTTTGATCTGTCATGTCCGGCCTCCTAGGCCTTTTCGAGTGGAATCAAAAAGCTACCACAGATGCGCCGGACACCTATAACGCCTGAATCGCAGGCATAAAAAAGCCGCCTGGCAGGGCGGCTTCTTCAACAACTTGTAAAACAAAGTGGGGCCATTATGAACACGAACACCGCTCCAGGCAATACCCGCCATGTCGCGACATCTTTTGCGAACTCTCCAAACGTGTCGCGACACCAAACCGCCGCAATGCACGCCGCTCTGATGGTGCGTTCTCAGTACTCGCGCGCGGCCAAGTCTCAATTCAGTCGTGAATGCCTTGATCACTTGAAGGCATCACTGGCTGCTGTCCAGGATGTTTCTGCATGAGCACCATTATTATGAGTTTGTGCTGGCCACTGCAGGGCATGAGCGGCCCGCAGAAGGCTGTGCTCATATCGCTGGCTGACAACGCGAACGATGAAGGCGTTTGCTGGCCTTCCGTTGCTCGCATCGCGGAAAGAACCTGCCTTGCTGAGAGAACAGTTCAGACGGCAATCAAGTGGCTTGGCCAGGTCGGATTGCTGTCCGTTCGTGAGCGTATGGGTCGCTCGACAATGTACACCCTTACCCCGGCAGCATATGCACCCCCGCAAACGTCGCACCCCGCAGCAGCCGCACCACCACCCCCGCAGCTCACGACAGAAACCCCCGCAGCAGCCGCACCCAGAACCGTAATAGAACCATCAAGTGAACCGTCACCTCTTGTTGGCGATGAGCAGCCGCCGAAAGTTTCGAAGCCGAAATGCCCAACTCAGGCAATCGTCGATTTGTTCAACAAGACGATTCCAGAGTTTCCTCGAGTCGTGATGTTGACCAAGGATCGGATCGCCAAGATCGGCGCTCGCTGGAGTGAAAGCGATGTGCATCAGGATCTCCAGTTCTGGGCTGAGTACTTCGCTCTTGTGCGTTCGAGCAAGTTCCTGATGGGGGAGGTGTCCGCTTCCGGGGGTAATCCTTTCCGCTGCAACTTCGACTGGCTGATTGCACCGAGTAACTTCGTCAAGGTCGTGGAGGGAAACTACCATGCGTGATCCCTATAGCGTTGAGGCCGAACACGGCGTTCTTGGGGCAATGTTCCTTCGTCCTGAACTGATCGACATTCTCAGCGCCGACCTGACCGTCGATGACTTTTACTACGACGACAACGCCGCGCTTTACCGTGGAATTCTTGCCCTTCATAGCGAAAACAAACCCGCTGACGCCGTCACGGTTGGTCTGTTTCTCGGCGAACTGCCCAGTGGCGACAATGCGGTGGCCTATGCGGCCGAGGTAACCAAGAACACTCCTGGTGCAGCCAACGCAGCCTCCTACGCCGCAACTGTTCGCGAGCGCAGTCTTGACCGGGCCATGATCGAGTTGAGCGTCCGGATCAACGAAATCGCTCATAGCAGCCAGCCTACTGCCGACAAGGTCGCAGCGGTGCAGGCCGAAGCCCAAGCAATCGACGGTCAATCGGCAACCTCTGAGGTGCTGAAGGCGGCGGATATTCTCGATGATTACATTGAGGTGTTGCAGGCCCGAGCGGATCGCGGGGAGGGTATCGACGGCCTGCCCACTGGAATTCCGGATCTGGACGAAAAGCTGCAGGGGCTCAAGCCGGAGCAGCTGATCGTCATTGCTGGTCGTCCGGCGATGGGCAAAACAACTTTGGCCATGAACATCGCTTCTAACGCCGCTATCCGCGAAGCGGCAAGCGTGATGGTGTTCAGCCTTGAGATGCACAACACCGGACTGATGGATCGCTTCATGGCGTCCGAAGGCCGTGTTCCGCTGCAACTGATCAAGAACGGAAAAGCACCCCACAGCCACGGCGCCGAGTTGATGAGCGCTGCTGCAAAACTCAAGCATTCGAAGCTGTACATCTCGGACCGGCCAACGATGACTATTAACCGGATCAGATCGGCTGCCCGCCGCCACAAGCGCCGCCACGGCCTGGATCTGATCGTTATCGACTATCTGCAGCTCATGGAATCTGACTCGCGCACCTTCAGCCGTGAGCAGGAGGTCAGCCACATGACCCGCAGTGCCAAGAACATGGCTCGGGAGCTGGGTGTGCCGGTGATCCTGCTCAGCCAACTTTCGCGCAAGTGTGAGGAGCGTCCGAACAAGCGGCCGCTGAACTCGGACCTTCGCGAGTCCGGCGCCATCGAGCAAGACGCCGACATCATTCTGTTCGTGTACCGAGACGAGGTTTACCACGAACACAGCGAAGCCAAGGGTATCGCCGAAATAATCATCGGCAAAGGCCGGGACATCGAAACCGGCACCGTGCGAACGGCATTCCTCGGCCAATACAGTCGATTCGAGCAGTTGGCAGCGGGCTGGGTAGAGCCGCCAAAGGCCGCGAAAGTCACCAGCATGGCCGATCGCTATGCGAGCAAGGAGAGGTTCTGATGAGCGCACTCGAAAAGCAGGTATCGGGCGGCCATTACAAGTCGCTGAAGATTCAGCCGATTGAATACATCCACGCCAACGGCATCCCGTTCGCTGAGGGTAGTGTCATCAAGTATGTGACGCGGTGGCGAGACAAGGGCGGTATCGCCGATTTGGAGAAGGCAAAGCACTTCCTCGAGCTGTTGATCGAGCTTGAGCAGGCGAGCGCGCCGGAATGAAGGTGACGTCAAAGAAACTCCGCGCCTCGGCGAACGGCCAAGACTGCACGGTCCGCCTGCCTGGCGTCTGCAACTTCAACCCAGCCACCACCGTGCTCGCGCATCTACCTTGCGGCCAGAAGGGCATGGGCATGAAGGGCTTCGACACTGTCGCGGTTTATGCCTGCTGCGCATGCCATGACGTCATCGACGGTCGCGGCGCCGGCGACGTGGATTGGCAGGACATGCCGCGCGCGATCGCCGAAACACATGAGGCCTTGATCCGGGCCGGAATTCTGACCGTAAAGGGGGCAACATGATCGAGCCAAAGTCTTTTCTTCTAGTTTTGGTCCTGGCCTGTTGGGCGATCCGGGAGCTGTGCGGCCTGATTGATCGCCGGTACCGGAAAGCGCGTGGTGAACACCGATGAATCCCGCAGCCATGCGACTGTTCAAGACGAAGCCGGTTCGCGCCAAGTCCATCGACCGCGAAGGCCTTGAGCAGGCAGCGCTGATTGCCGAACTCCGCGCGCGGATGCCGGCCGTCGCCGACCTGATCTATCACGTCCCAAACGGCGGGCACCGGCACAAGGCAGTAGCCGCGAAACTGAAGCAGCAGGGCGTGGTGGCCGGCATCCCTGACTTGGTGCTGACGATGGCGCGCGGCGGGTACTTCGGCTTGTACATCGAGTTCAAGGCCACGCCGCCGAACGATGCTGCCATCTCGGCCAGCCAACACGAGCGCATTCGCAAACTCAACGAGCAGGGTTATCTCGCCGTGGTTTGCCGTGGCCACTTCGATGCGATGGAGCAGATTCGCGCTTATCTCCGGCTCGCTCCTACAGTGGTGGCTGCATGACTTTGGCCGTTGCCTTCTCCGACGCTGAGATTCGTCGCCGTGCCGATGATCCGTCAGCCGTGCTGATGCGCGACCCTCGCCACCCCGGCCTGTACTTCCGTTTCACCGAGGCGCGGCCACGCGGGACGTGGAGTTTGGTGGTGCGCAAGAAGTGGAACCGGATCGGGGCCTATCCCGATCTGTCGGCAAAGGCTGTGCTGGCCGCACTGCCTGATCTGCGCATGCAACTGGCTGCGGATCC
Organism: Pseudomonas prosekii; assembly: GCF_900105155.1. Taxonomy (NCBI): domain Bacteria; kingdom Pseudomonadati; phylum Pseudomonadota; class Gammaproteobacteria; order Pseudomonadales; family Pseudomonadaceae; genus Pseudomonas; species Pseudomonas prosekii. The sequence goes on along the minus strand of NZ_LT629762.1, from coordinate 1,486,922 downwards.
GCAAGCCGGGGCGACCGTATCGGCATGGTCGACACTGGGCGAGCTGCTGAAGTGGTACGCCGACCGCATGAGCCGCGACCGCAACCTCTCCGACAAGCGCAAGGCCACGGGCAAGTCCGCGATCGCCTGCCACCTTATCCCGCGCGTGGGTGATTTGCCGCTGGCGGATGTGCGTCATGGCACCCTGGACACTCAGTTGATGTGGCCGCTTCAGGAGACGCTATCACTTGAGTTCGTCCGGCTGATCTTCGGCCTGCTTGTGGTCGCGTGCCGCCAGGCGCATACGCTGTGCCTGATCCCTTCCAACCCGATGACGGGCATCAAGTTCAGTGACTTCTCCAAGACCAAGATCAAGGCCAAACCGGCACGCCTTCGCGGTGTGCAGATCGAGGCGTTGCTCAGCCAGCTGCAGGATCTGTGGGGGAGGGAGCCACAACCGGCCATGCTCGCCTTGATGATGCTCTGCCACGGCACGCGCATCGGTGAAACCCGCAAAGCACAGTGGTCGCACATCAGCCTTGCCGAGCGCACCTGGTATCTGCCGGTGGGCAATACCAAGACCCGCGTCGAGCACTCGCTCCCACTGACCGATCAGGTCTGCACCCTTCTAATCCGGTACCGCGAGACGCAGCAGGCGAACCATTACGACGGTGATTGCCTGTTTCGCTCCCACAGCGGAAAACCGCTGAGCGAAGGCCAGGCCAGCGCCGTGTTCACCGGGCTAGGGAAGGGAGAGTGGAGCAGTCACGACCTGCGCAAGTTGGCCCGCACTGGCTGGGCAGACCTCGGCATCGACTTCCTGATCGGCGAGATGCTGATCAACCACGCCATGGGCCACAACGTGCAGGCCTACATCCACACCACCGTTGAGGAGCGCAAGCGCGCCGCCCTCGAACTGTGGCACGCCCATTTAGACCAGAAGGGTTTTGCCCTGATTCACGGGTTGGAGGGCGGTAGAAACGAAAATTCGGTAAATGCTCTACAAGCCACGGAACATAAGGCTTGCGACCCTATTCAAGAATCAACCATAGGCGAGGTTTAAAAATGATGAAAAAGCAGCATGGCCCCGCCTTCAAGGTCGATCAAGTCGACTTGGCTCAGTGCCTGGCATGCAAGGGCAGGGCGGTTGTGAAAGGCGTTTTTCATGATCTGGCCTGCATCCAGTGCAACGCCTCCGGCTGGGTTACTGCCGACACTGGCGAGGTGCTGCCGCTGGATGTGCTGGTAACTCAGCTGAGCATCCGCCTGCAGGCCGCAGATCATCAACTTGCGCAATTTCGCAAGTTGGAGGTATGCGGTGCTGGCCGGCAGTACGAACAGAACAACCGCCGCGGTGCCGGCGGCACTAATTACACAGGGGATTGATCCATGGCATTCACACCGACATTTAAAGAGCGTACCGCCGAGGATCTGCTGGAGCATTGGGGCCGCTGGGTTGTCCTGGGCTCCGGAGTTTCCTGCTGTGCGTCTCGCGAGAACACGATCCTTTCACCGATGATCACCGACGACGACGCGCTGATGATCGATGGCTTGATGGGCCGGCTGCTCAAGCGCTACCCGGAATGCGGCCAAGTGCTCATGCGGTACTACACCAGTCGAGACACCTCGCTCATGGAGGTTGGCAAGAAAATGAAGTTTGGCGAGGAGAAGACTCGGCAGCTCTGGAAGGCTGGAGTTGCGTGGATTGATGGAGCTCTCGATATTCGTCGCGAAGCCGCTTGACAGGGCCGGGGACGAACTATAGATTTCAGTTACTTTGCGGTTTTTCCGCGTGCAAAGCCCGTCTCTGAGATGGGCTTTTTGCTTTCTACAGTTATTTGAGCCTCGGCATTTGCCGGGGCTTTTTCGTTTTCGGCTCCGCCACACCCATCGCTCTGAGCTGGGAGTGCTGTTGGAGCTGAATCTATTTTGCTCCCCGAGAGGGAGGATTCCGAGATGCCGGCCATGCCTGATAAGCCAGACACGTGGGCCAAGTTCTTGGAGGCCTTGAGCAATCCGCTATGGCAGGGCGCAATCATGGCCGTCACCGTCTCCCTACTGCGCATCATGTATGACGCAAAAGAAACCAGTAAGCGTCGAATCTTCTTCGAGTCGCTGATCTGTGGAGCGCTGAGCCTGGTTGCGTCGAGCCTCATCGAGTGGATGGCCTGGCCTCCTAGCCTTTCAGTTGCCGCCGGCGGAACGATCGGTTTCCTTGGCGTTACAGCGATACGCGAACTGGTGACCCGGTTCCTCGGTCGCAAGGCGGATGCCGCATGAAGGCAGTAGCCGCAGCAATCATCATTGCCCTGGTCGCATTCCTGCTCATCGGGATTCAGCAGTACCGCGTTGTCGCTCTGCGCGGCGAGGTGGCTGTCGAAACCCGCAGCAAGGATGACGCCATCAAGGCCAACACCGAAAGCCAGGCCACCATCACCACGCTCCTGGCCGAAGCCCAGCGCAACGCTGACTACCTGAAAGACCTGAACAAGCGAATCAAGGCCAGCGAAGACAAAGCCAAAAAGGCGAGGAAAGACTTTGAAGATCTCAAGCGCAACAGCAAGCCTGTTCGTGATTGGGCTGCTCAGCCTCTGCCTGACGGCCTGCGCGGGAAAGCCGGCAGTGGTAACAAAGACCCAGGCCGTAAGAATTGAAGCGCCCGAGCTGATCCCCTGTGAGCGGGTAGACCCCGACGAGACTGACCTTCGCCTGAATGGCGATGTGTGGGAGCTCAAGGATCAGGCCATCAAGCTGCTCGACACGTGTGCTGACCAGGTGGATGCACAGATCAAGCGCAGTCAGAGCAAGTAGAGGGCTGGCCATGGCATGCGGTGGATGCGCCGCCCGGCGCGAATGGATCAACAAGTGGAGCAAGGTGGCATATGAACGATCCATTGATCTTATTGCTGGAAAGAATGGTGAGCGCTCAAGAGAGCACGGCCCAGTCGATGAGCCAGGTAGCCGAGAGGCTGGATCTACTGATCCAAGCGATGGGCGAGGATGAGCCAGAAGATCCTGATGCCCAGCCTCGCAGGTACATGGACGGCTCGCCATGCCGCTGAGGCCGCAGAAGCCATGCAACGCACAGGGCTGCAACACGCTCACGCGTAACCCACGCTACTGTGATGAGCACGCTCACCTACTGAAGAGCATGGCGCGGGCCAAGCCTCGGGAGAGCAGCACGAAGCGTAACTACAACTACAAGTGGCAGCAGGCCCGCGCTGGCTTCCTCGCCAAGTACCCGCTTTGCCGGCATTGCTCAGCGCGTGGGCTGGTGGTTGTGGCAACCGACGTCGACCACATCATCCCGCACAAGAACGATATGGCCCTGTTCTGGGACAAGACCAACTGGCAAAGCCTTTGCGGTCCGTGCCACTCGGCCAAGACGGCCGCCGAAGACGGTGGATTCGGCAATGCGCGGCGCTGAAAGCAGAAAAGTCTCGAAAAAACAGCGAAAACCGGTCAAATGAGAGCGATTCGCGATCAGGGGGTAGGGGAGGGTCGAAAGTTCAGGCCCTTTGGCTTCTAGACCGCGCCCTCAAGGCTTCTTACACACCCGCGAAATTAAAAATTCAGGAGTTGCGCGATGGGAGGCACCGCCACGGTCGCCGGCCGTGGTCGCAAACCCAAGCCAACGGCCAAGAAAGCATTGGCTGGAAACCCTGGCAAGCGTGCGCTGAACACTGCCGAGCCCCAGTTTTCCAAGATCACCCAGATAGACCCGCCGGAGTGGTTCAGCCCTCGGGCCGCCACCATGTGGAAAATGATTGTTCCCGAGCTGCTGCGCGAAAACGTAGTCGCGATCACCGATCTGCATAACGTCGAAGCATTCTGCTCCGCCTATGACAACTGGCGAATGGCTCAGGAGTCGATCAAGGAGCACGGCATCGTCGTGTCCGGTGCCACTGGCGGCCCGATGAAAAATCCTGCGTTGACCGCTGCCAACGAGACGATGCGCCAGATGGTGACATTCGGCTCGATGCTGGGTTTGGACCCGGCCAGCCGCACGCGCCTGATTGGTGGCAATAAGGAGAAAGAAACCAACGAATTCGCCAAACTACTGAGTAGCTGATGACCAAATCTGCCCACCCCAACGTCGACAAAGCGACGGCCTGGGGTCGGTCATTGCTTCGCGGGAAGGTTCCGGCGTGCCGCTACATCCACCAGGCAGTACAGCGTCACTTCGACGACCTGGCCGCCAGCCGCAAACGCGGCTTCCGTTTCAAGTTTGACCCGATCAAGGCGGAGAAGAAGCTGAAGCTGATGCAGCTCCTGCCGCATACAAAGGGCGAGTGGGCATTCAAGCGTCAGCTGATCAGCCTTGAGCCTTGGCAATTGTTCGGCCTGGCCGTCACGTTTGGCTGGGTCAAAAAGAAAGGCGGCCACCGCCGGTTCCGTGAAAGCTATTGGGAAGTGCCTCGGAAGAACGGCAAATCCGTTGTCGCGGGCGGCGTGGGCATCAGCATGTTCGTTGCCGACGGCGAGTTCGGCGCCGAAGTGTATGCCGGGGCGACCACGGAGAAACAGGCGTGGGAAGTTTTCCGCCCGGCCAAGCTGATGGTGAGCAAGTCGCCCATGCTGATCCAGGCCGCGGGCATCGAGGTCAACGCTTCGAACATGAACATCCCGTCCGACTTCAGTCGCTTCGAACCACTGATTGGCAACCCTGGCGACGGCGCATCACCCAGCTGCGCGATCGTCGACGAATACCACGAACACCCAACGTCGGCCCAGTACGACACCATGCTCACCGGTATGGGTGCCCGCCGGCAGCCGCTGATGTTCATCATCACCACCGCCGGCGCCGATATCGAAGGGCCTTGCTACGACAAACGGCGCCAGGTCGTGGAGATGCTGGCCGGCACCGTGCCTGACGAAGAGTTGTTCGGCTGGATCTGGACCCTCGATGAGGGTGATGACTGGACCGATCCAAAGATGCTGGCGAAGGCCAACCCGAATCATGGTGTTTCAGTATTCCAAGAGTACCTAGAGAGCCAGCAGGCCAGGGCAATACGCTCGGCTCGCTTCGCGAATACGTTCAAAACGAAGCACCTGAACCTCTGGGTTAGCGCTAAATCCGGCTTCTTCAACATGGAGGACTGGAGATCGTGCGAAGACACCACGCTCACACTCGAGCAGTTCGAGGGGCAGGAGTGGATCGCAGGCTTCGACTTGGCTCGCAAGCTGGACATGAACTCACGGGCGCGTCTGTTCTGGCGTGTCGTAGATGGTAAGACCCACTACTACAGCGTGGCTCCGAAGTTCTGGGTTCCATATGACACCGCGTACGACAGCGACAACAAACGCATGTCCGAACGGTTCCAAGCCTGGATCAATTCAAAGCACCTAGACATAACCGACGGCGCCGAGATTGATTACCGCGAAATCTTCGAAGACACCAAAGAAGCAAATCATCAAGCCCCCGTCCGGGAGTGCCCAATTGACCCACACGGCGCAACCGGTCTCAGTCACGATCTTGACGACGAAGGTTTCAGCCCGATAACGATCACGCAGAACTACACCAACATGTCCGACCCCATGAAGGAGCTCGAGGCGGCTATCACAGCCGGCAGGTTCCATCACGATGGGCATCCAATCATGACGTGGTGTATCGCCAACGTGATCGGCAAGAACATGCCTGGAAACGACGATGTCGTGCGGCCCATAAAGCAGGGTGACGACAACAAGATCGACGGTGCCGTCGCGCTGATCATGGCTATCGGAAGGGCGCTAATTCTGGCCAACGACAACAGCGGCAACATCAGCGACTTCTTTTCAAAACCAATCATTGTTGGATAACTCACCCATGGATACAGGCCTGATCATCTTCATCGTGGCGGCCGTGGCCGCTCTGTGCCTGTTTGTCGCCGGCGTATTTCTCCTAGCCGGTCTCGGTTGGGCCTTAATTGGCGCCGCCGTATCGTTCCTGGCCGCCGCTGGATTCATTCGCAAGGGGCTGATCGGTGAATAAACCTCTCAAGTCAGTATTGCGGCAGGCGCTGTTCAAATCGGCAGAGCCTGGGTTGGTCAAATCTTCTTTGGCGGGTTGGGTTGGACGGCGTATTGGTCTCGGTGATGCAGCCTTTTGGAACGGCTACTACGGCACCGATTCGGCATCCGGCAAAACGGTGAGCCAGCAGACAGCGCTTCAGCTGTCGACGGTGTGGGCCTGCGTTCGGCTCATTGCCGAAACGTTGGCCACTCTCCCGATCGCGCTTTACGAAGATAAAAACGGCGTGCCCGAGGTCGCCACTTCTCACCCGGTACACCGTGTCATCAGCCAGCAGCCGAACGCCGACCAAACCCCTGTGGAGTTCTGGGAATGCGTGGTGGCCAGCTTGCTGCTCAGCGGCAACAGTTTCAATGAGCCCCATTTGGTCGGACGCGATCTTTCTTCGCTGGAGTTCATTCTCCCGCAGTCGGTTTCTCCGCCTCGGCGCACGAGCAGCGGCGCTATCGAATATCGGTTCATCGACAGCGAGGGCAAGCCTCACACGCTGTTTGATGAGCAAATGATGCACACGCGGGGGTTCGGTACGGACCCCATGTTCGGGTTGAGCCCGGTTGCTATGGGTCGCAATGTATTCGGCGCTGCGATGGCTGCCGATGAGTCGGCCAGCAAGATGTTCGCCAATGGGATGAAGCTCGGCGGCGTTCTATCGACCGATCAGATTCTCAACAAAGCACAGCGAGAAGACATCCGTGAGGACATGGCGGCCAAGTTCGCCGGTGCCGTGAACACCGGAAAGACGATGGTTCTGGAAGCGGGGATGAAATATCAGCAGGTGTCGATGAGCCCTGAAGATGCCCAAATGCTGCAAACCCGGGCCTTCAACGTCGAAGAAATCTGCCGGTGGTTTCGTGTTCCGCCTTGGATGGTCGGCCACACATCGAACAGCACCAGCTGGGGCACGGGCATGGAGCAGCAAATGCTCGGGTTCCTGAGCTTCACGCTGTTGCCTTGGATGAAGCGCATCGAGCAGAGCATTAATCGGCGTCTGCTGCGCCCCGAAGAGCGCCGCCGGTTCTACGCCAAGTTCAACCCAGAAGGCTTACTTCGTGCCGATAGCGCTGCTCGCGCCGCCTTCTACAGCTCGATGACCCAGAACGGCATCTACACCCGCGACGAGTGCCGGATTAAAGAGAACCTCGCGCCCAAAGGCGGCAACGCCGAACAGCTCACAGTTCAATCAAACATGCTGCCGATCGACAAGCTCGGCGGCGATGCCGGCGATGCCCAGCAGGCGCGTTCAGCGTTGATTGATTGGCTCAACGACAAGCCAAAAGGTAATTCTGAATGAACCGAAAAGACCAATCGGTGGCGGTGAAGTACCGCTCATTCGACTACGACGTAAAGGCTGTCAGCGATGACGGCCTTTTTTCTGGGTACGGTTCCGTGTTTGGCGTGATCGACAGCTACAACGAAGTCGTTGCCCCGGGTGCGTTTCTGGAATCCATCGCCGATTTGAAGGCGAAGTCTCGATCGCTACCGGTTCTGTGGCAGCACCGTACTGCCGAGCCCATCGGTTCGTGGTCGATGGACACCTTGAAGGAGGACACCAAAGGCCTGTTTGGCGATGGCGAACTCTGGCTGGCTGACGCGCCGTATGCGCGCATCGCCATGCGAGGCATGAAGTCTCGATCTATCACCGGTCTCTCCATCGGCTACTACGTCCGTGAATCCAGCTTCGACGAGAAGACCCGGATCCGGACCCTGACCAAACTCGACTTGGTCGAGATTTCTATCGTGACTGTGCCGGCCAACGACGAGGCCCGAACCGACACCATCAAGTCGAAGCTGGCCCACGGCGGCCTGCCTTCACTTCCTGAATTTGAGCTGCTCCTGCGCGAGGCAGGCTTCTCGAAAACTCAGTCCGCGGTGATTGCCAATCGCGGACTGCAGCATCTGCTCCGGAGCGAGTCCGCGGGCGACCTGGCAGCAATTGAAGTGGTCGAGGCGCTCAAGTCGCGCCCAGCACTGTCCCTCCCTTCGTTTTGAGGATTCACCATGCATAACGCCATGAGCAACCAGGCTCGCGCCGAAGACCGTCAGATGCACCGCAAGGAGCATGCGGACGACAAGATCCAGCTGAAAGCAGTGAATGATCTGCTTGATCAGCGCGACCAGGAAATCAAGGCTTTCGCCGAGAAAGCCAACAAGGAAATCAAAGAGCACGGCACCATCCTGACTGAGACCAAAACCATTCTGGATGGCCTGGTGAAGGACGGCCTCGACCTGCAGGATCGCTTCCAAGACATCGAGCAAAAGCTGGCTCGCCGCTTCGCCGCGAACGATCCGAGTGAACAAAAGTCCGTCGGTGAACAGTTGTCGGATTCGGACGACTATCAGGCACTGACCACGAAAGGCCGCGGTATTGCGCGCCTGAACCTGAAGGCTGTCACCAACATTACCAGCGCTACCACTGGCACTGGGGGCGTCGGTGTGGGCATTCAGCCAACCCGCGTGGCCGGGATCATCACCGACCCTGAGCGTCAGTTCACGATCCGTGATCTGATCATGCCTGGCCGAACCGCTTCCAACGCGGTTGAGTTCGTGCAAGAGACCGGCTTCCAGAACATGGCAGCACCTCAGGCAGGCGAGGGCGCGCTGAAGGCCCAGTCCGATCTGTCGTTTGGCATGGTCACTACCACTGTTAAAACCATCGCTCACTGGTTCAAAGCATCGAAGCAGGTCCTGTCGGACATCCCGTTGCTGCAAAGCTACATCAACGGCCGCGCAATCTACGGCCTGAAGTACAAAGAAGAAGAGCAGATCCTCGCTGGTGACGGCACCGGTCAGAACCTGTTGGGCCTGATCCCGCAAGCCACCACTTTCAACGAAGCACTGCGCAAGGCCGGTGACACCAAGATCGACACCCTGCGCCGCGCGATCCTGCAAGTGCGGGTCGCTGAATACCGCGCTTCGGCCATCGCGCTGAACCCGGTCGACTGGGCAGATATCGAGCTGACCAAGGACAGCACCGGCTCCTACATCTGGGTCAACGTCCAAGAAGGCGGCGTCCAGCGTCTCTGGAAGTTGCCAGTTGTGGACAGCAACGCGGTACCCGAAGGCGAGTTCCTGGTGGGCGCAATGAACATCGCTGCCCAGGTGTTCGACCGCGAAGACGCTGCTGTCGAGGTTTCGACCGAAGACGGCGACAACTTCCGCACCAACATGGTCACCATCCGTGCCGAAGAGCGCCTGGCGCTGGCGGTGTACCGTCCTGAATCGTTCGTGCACGGCGAGTTCGAAGACCCAACGCCTTAATTCCTCAATCATCCAAGGAGCGCGCCCGGGTGACCGGGCGTGTGTGCTGATGCCAGATATCGAAGTGACAACCAAAAAGGGCTTTCTTAACGGTCATGAGTACGTGAAGAAAGGCCGAGCCATTGCCGTCGATGAATTCCGCGCCAAGGAGCTTCACCGGAACGGTTTGATTGAGGATTACGACGTGAAGCAGGCGGCCGAACCCGAAAACAAACAGGCCAAGGAAGCGGACAACAAAGCCGCGCCAGAGGCCAACCAAAAGCCGAAAACCGAGCTGAAAAACAAGGCTAAATAATCATGAGCGTGATCAGCATCGAATTGGCGATGAAGCACCTTTTGGCCGAACCGGAGGATCAGGATCTCGTCCAGTCGCAACTGGATGGGGCCGAAGATGCAGCGATGGCCTATCTCCAGCGCTCGTTTTTTGTTGATCAGGCTTCCCTTGATGCTGCTCGCTTGCAAGTGCCCGCAGCACGGAACGCTGCTCGAATCAAATATGACGCTGCCTTGGCCGCTGCCGCTGTGACCGAGGATCAGCTCCTGCGGTGCGAAGCGCTAGCCGACGCTAAGTTTTCTTTTTCGGAGGCCCTGGACGCCGCAACGCGAGCCGCCCGGGGAATCGTGATCAACCCCAGCATTCAGTCCGCCTGCCTCTTGAAGCTCGGCCATCTATTCGCCAACCGTGAAGAGGTAGTCACCGGCACAATTGCCACCGAACTGCCCCAGGCTTCCAAAGCTCTGTTGACGCCGTATCGCGTCGGGATGGGTGTCTGATGCAAGCCGGCCGATTGCGACAACGCATCACCTTCCAATCGCCTGGCCTGACCCAAGATCCAGTCACCGGCGAAGAGATCGAGGGATGGACGACGGTGTGGGATAAGGTTCCTGCTTCGGTCGAACCACTCAGCGCTCGCGATCTGATCGCGGCACAGGCCGGCCAATCCGAGGCTTCAGGCAGGATGGTTATTCGCTACCGAATCGGCGTGCTGCCGACGATGCGCATCCTGCACCGAGGCGACGTCTACAACATCCAAGGCCCGCCGATGCCCGATCCTGTGTCAGGCCTGGAATACCTCACCATTCTGGTGTCGAAGGGGTTGAATGATGGCTGACAATGTTTCCTTCAAGATGGACGGACTTAACTCGCTGCTCGGAAAATTGAAGGCGGTGAACTACGACGTGAAGCAGAAAGGGGGTCGGTCTGCTTTGAGGAAGGCGGCCGCGGTCATCAGAGATAAAGTTAAAGAAGGCGCCGTGAGAGTTAACGACGCAGCGACTTCAGAGGAAATTGAAAAAAACGTCACCATTCGCTGGAGCAGCAAGCGCTTTAAGACAACCGGTGACCTTGGTTTTCGTGTCGGCATCATGGGCGGAGCGAAAGAATACAACAACATGCACACCCGCAAGGGTGGTCGCCGGGGTACTTATGCCGTTGGCGGCAGCTCTGAAAATCCAGGCGGCGACACATTCTATTGGCGGTTCGTGGAATTTGGAACGTCGCGCGTTGCAGCGAGACCCTTTATGCGCCCAGCGTTGGCGGAAAGTATTGAGCAGGCCACAGCAGTGTTCGTCACCGAATACGAAAAAGCCGTTATGCGCGCGATCAATGCAGCAGGGAGCAGGTGATGCAGACAGCACCGATTTTCGCTGTTTGCGTTGCGGACTCTGGAGTGACCGCTCTCCTTGGAACCAGCCCGACGCGCTTGTATCCCTTTGCCGATGCTCCAGAAGGGGTCGCCAAGCCATACGCGGTATGGCAAGTGATCATGGGGTCTCCCGAAAACTACCTATCGGGCCGGCCCGATCTGGACGGCTACACGCTGCAAGTCGACGTTTACGCGAGCACGGGCTCAGCCGCCCGCGCCGTGGCGTCGGCGATAAGTCATGCGATTGAGCTTTCCGCCAACGTAACGCGTTGGGGCGGTGAGACCCGTGACGCAGAAACAAAACTCTACCGGTCCAGCTTCGACATCGACTGGCTTGTACCCAGATAACTGAAATCCAGCCCACCCCCAAGCCCGCCATGTGCGGGTTTTTTTATGTCCGACATTTGGAGAATGCCATGTCGATCCTTTCCCAAGGAACCCAGGTATACGCGCTGGTCCCGCCACTTTCCGGCACCGGGCCAATGACCATCATGGAAGTCGAGTGCGCCACCAGCTTTGATCCGGGCGGTTCGCCGGCTGAGCAGATTGAGGACACTTGCCTGAGTGCTCAGGAGCGCACCTACAAGAAGGGCTTGCGCACGCCTGGACAAGCTTCTCTCGGCTTGAACGCCGACCCCAACAACGCCAGCCACATTCGCTTGCATCAGTTATCCGAACAAAACGGCGACACCACGGTGAAGTGGGTGGTTGGCTGGTCTGACGGTACCGATATCGCTCCAACCATCGCTGCGTCCGGGGCACTGAGCACCGCCACTGTAACGGCGGGTGGCACCGGCTACACCAGCGCTCCGTCAGTGGCAATTACCGGCGGTGGCGGTACCGGCGCAACAGCGACAGCAGTATTGACCGGCGGATCGGTCACAGGCATCACCATCACCAATAAGGGGTCGGGCTATACCTCGGTGCCAACGCTCGCGCTTACTGGTGGTGCTGGCTCTGGCGCGACGGCCACCGCCAACCTTGCGTCGGGTGAAGATTTCGATCTTCCACCAACCCGCACCTGGTTCGCCTTTCAGGGGTATGTTGCCGACTTCCCATTCACCTTCGCGCAGAATGCCGTAGTTGCTTCGACAGTGTCGATTCAGCGCTCGGGCGGTTCTGCCTGGATTCGTAAGGTTTCCGCGTAATGGAACTGAATATTGCAAACCTGAAAAAGTCCAAGGCCTTCACGGCCAGGCCGGTGGAGAAACAAATCGAATGGAACGGTGCGAAATTCACCTGTTTCGTGCGGCCACTTTCCTACCAGACTGCAGTGGGTGACATTGCTGCTCACCGTGGAGCCGACCCACTCGCGTCTCGCATTGCTTCGAGCATTTGCGATGCAGAGGGGCGGGCGGTTTTCACTGTTGCGGATATCACTGGCGAAGCCGCGTCCGCCGAAGAAGGTGCCGCCGCCAAAGGTGCACTTGATCCGGATCTGACCAACCTTCTATTGATCGCGATCGGCGAGGTTCAAAACCCGGGAAAGAAAACGCGCTAGAGCCAATAGACGAAATATGGTGTGAGCTCGTCATGAATGGAATAGGCGGGCGCACCATCGCCGAAGCGCAAGAAAACTTAACTTACCCTGAGTTTTTAGTCTGGATGAAATTTCGCCAGAAGCGTGGGTCGCTTCATCCCGGCATGCGCGTCGAAACAGCTCTCGCTCGATTCCAGGCCTTCTACGCGAATGTGAAGTTGCCCAAGGACGCACTAAGGCTTCATCAGGAAGATTTTGCGCCGCACATGGATCCGCGGGTTGAGTCATTGGACGAAGCAGTAGCTCGCTGGGCATAGACCTCTGGAATTTTTTTCGACAGCTAATGATAAAGTCATGAAACTCAAAAGGAGCGGGATTTCATGACCACGACAAAATGTAGAAAATGCAGTGCTTTTTATCCAGAGAAAGACCCCGTTTGCCCTAGCTGTTCATCGCCAAACCGGAAAGATGCCGAAGGAACTTTTGCCGGCTTTAAAAGTGCCGCACCTGTAATTCAACTTGCCTTGTTTTTCTTTGTGGTCGCCGCGATTGGGTTTTGGTTTTTTGGTGGGCATGATAAGGGTTCGCGTTCAAATAATAGTGAACTGACTGAAGCTGCGCTTGAGTCTAGTGCGTTTAATTTGGTTTCCGAAAAACTAAAGGATCCGGATAGCGCAAAGTTTGGTCCGACAGTTCGTCATGTTGTGACAGGAAATGAGCACGCAGTTTGCGGAACAGTTAATTCGAAGAATGGTTTTGGCGGTTATGTTGGCATGAAGCGGTTTGCATACATACATGAAAGGGCAACGGTTTTCTTTGATGATGGAACCGATGATTTTGTTCGAGTATGGGACAGCTTCTGTACTTAGCATTTATGTAAAACCCGCCCGGAGCGGGTTTTTTTACGACTGGAGATAAGCATGGCGGGTTCACTTGGCACTCTGACGCTTGACCTGATTGCCAAGATAGGCGGATTCACAGGCCCGCTTGAAAAAGCGGAACGCGCTGCTTCAAAGGCCGCAGGAGGAATAGGGGCCGCTGCAGATGCCGCCGCCGGCGGATTGGGATCGTTAAGCGGAGCCGCGTCAGCCGTAGCTGCCGCCATCTCAGGAATTTCAATCGGCGCAATCTTCACGACCTTTATCAACAATACAATTGACGCCGAGAATGAGCAGGTTCAATTGGCCGCAGTGCTCAAGTCTACTGGGATGGCTGCGGGTTACACGCGCGATCAACTCAACAGCATGGCGGATTCTTTTGCTGATGCTACGAGCTTTTCCGGCGGTGACATTTCTCAGGCGCAAACTGCATTGCTTGCCTTCACGGGTATCGTTGGCCAGGAGTTTCCTCGTGCATTGCAGGCTGCCGCAGATATGGCGTCACGCACGGGAACCACAGTTAAACAGGCGGCTGAACTTATTGGACGTTCGCTTGATGTTCCGAGCGCCGGACTTGCGTCCTTGAGTAAGCAAGGGTTTAGATTTTCTGACGAACAGAAAAAGCTGGTCGATTCTTTAGAGTCCGTGGGAGACGTTGCCGCGGCACAGGGCATCGTTCTTCAAGCTTTGGAAAGTACATATGGAGGGGCGGCCACTGCAGCTCGGGACACTCTGGGCGGTGCGCTTCAAAGCTTAGGGAATACGATAAATGATTTACTTACCGATAGCGGCGGATTGAACGCGGCCAAGTTGGCCGTTCAAGCTCTAACAGAAACTCTAGATTCACCTAGAGCAAAAGATGCTCTGATTTTGACGGCGAAAGCTGCAGCTGCTCTCGCCGGTGTTTTGGTAGCTAGGCTTGCAAGTGCTGCCCTCGGAGTGGCCGCAGCCTTTGTTGCAACGCAGATTGGCGCTTTCAAAGTCCAGCTGGCTCTTGCCGCGATGTCTGGGATCTCCACTACTGCTGCTACTGGCCTGCTGGCAGTCTCGGCAGCCTCTCGCGTAGCCGCTGCATCTATGGCCTTTCTCGGCGGGCCTGTAGGGATTTTAATCACCGCCGCTGCAGCTCTGACCTACTTCATCACAAGCAGCGATAGCGCAAAGGAAAGCGCGGGAGCACTCGCGGAACAAGTCGACTGGCTGAACAAGTCGTTTGAGGGGTTTACAAAAAACCAGTCCAAGGCAGCTCTGACCGATTTAACCAAAGAGTACCGACTCCAGGCGTACGCGATAGATGCCGCAAAAAACCAGGTCAAACAGTATCAAATGAACCTGGAGGCCTTTCCTAAAAATGACAAGGTAAAGGAATGGAGTGCTGGCCTCATCGAACAATCCGCTGTACTCGACACGGCGCGGCAAAAATTCGAGGCCCTCGGCACTCAGATATCTCTGCTCAATAGCCGACTGGCTGCACCTGATGCAGCTCTGGGTTCTAAAGTTTATGAGGAGATGTCGAAGAAGATTCAGGAGCGCCTTCTTTTAGCTGGCAAGACAACGGATGCTGAAAAACTTGAAGCACGAGTCAAGGCCGGTCTGGTCGAGGGGCTTAAGGCTGGCGAAGGTGAATTGCTCGTTGCTGCCCAGAAGCGTGCCGATGTGGCAGAAGCTGCTGCGGATGCCACAAAAAAAGCGGATGAGGCGGCAAAATCAGCAGCGAAATCTGCTGCCGAGGCTTTGGAGAGGCGAGGCGCTGACGCGGAGGAAAGCTATCAGCGCCAGATCGCGCTCATCGATCAAACTACCGGCAAGCAGAACAAGGCCAGCGAGGTTGCAAAACTGTCGTTTGAGCTTGAATCCGGAAAGTTGAAGGGCATTAGCGCCGAGCGTCGTAAGGGGTTGATGGATCAGGCAGCGGAGCTCGACGGGAGAATCAAACTCAAGAAGCAAAACGAGGAAGACCTGAAGCTGGCCGTGCTAGCGTCCAACCTGAAGGACAGCAACACCACTGTTCGACAAGGCTTTGAGATGGAACTGGCTGGCGCTGGATCCGGCGAGAAACTCAGGGCTCGCCTTAAGGAAGACCTGGCAATACAACAGGATTACGAAAAGCAGCGAGCTGAGATGTACAAGGAGTACAAGCAGGCCGAGTTGTTGGGCGACCCAAGCGCGAAGGCCAACTACGATGCGGAAACTGCGCTGCTCGAGGAGGCATTGGCCGAACGCATCATCATCCAACAGGACCACTATAGGCAGCAGGACGAAGCCCAATCTAACTGGATGACGGGTGTTAGTGATGCGTGGCAGAACTATGTAGATGCGGCCCAGAATTACACCGCCCAAGCGGCTGAGGCGACCACTTCAGTGCTGGATAGCGCCCAGAGCGGGCTCAGTAATTTTATCTCTGATGTTGCGAGTGGGGCCGCGACTGCCGGCGACGCTCTGGGCGATCTAGTCGCAAACTTCGCCAAGTCAACATTGCAGGCGCTTTCGGACATGGCCGCGCAATGGCTGATCTACCAAGCAGTGCAGTTGCTGGTAGGTAAGACAACACAGGCGAGCGCAGTTCCTACGTTGGTGGCTAACGCGCAGGCAACTGCCTTTCAGGCGAGTCTTGCTGCGTTCGCCTCGACTGCTGCGATTCCTATCGTGGGGCCAGCGGCGGCACCTGCCGCCGCTGCGGCAGCGGCCGCGGCGACTGCTCCTATGGTGGCTGGCGTTGCGAGTGCAGCGCTGGCCGGCATGGCGCACGACGGTATCGACGCCGTCCCTGAGACCGGCACCTGGTTATTGCAAAAAGGCGAGCGCGTTACCACGGCAGGCACCAGCGCAAAACTCGACGCGACCCTTGATCAACTCCGCGCATCGAGCGCTAATTCTGGCGGCGCAGGAGGAATTACTGTCAACGCACCTGTCACTGTGCAGGCTCAACCCGGCACAAGTGATGCAGACGCGCGCCGGCAGGGCGAAATGGCCGGTGAGGGTTTGACGGCCACTATCCGCCGCGTTCTTCAGGGCGAGATGGGGCAGGGCGGTTTGCTTTGGAGGCGAGTTTGATGGTGGAAACATTCAGCTACT
This sequence comes from Pseudomonas prosekii, assembly GCF_900105155.1. Lineage (NCBI taxonomy): Bacteria > Pseudomonadati > Pseudomonadota > Gammaproteobacteria > Pseudomonadales > Pseudomonadaceae > Pseudomonas > Pseudomonas prosekii. Next base: position 1,470,596 of record NZ_LT629762.1, on the reverse strand, counting down.
GCGCCCAGCTCGGCACTGACGGCGACGTTACTCAAAACGTTTGGGAAAACGATTTCGGGGATGGATACACCCAAGCCGGCGGCATCGGGATCAACACCAAGCGGCAGACATGGAACATGACTCACACCGGCGCGCTGGCGCCGGGTTCTGAGTTGAAAGGTGTCTGGGATTTTCTCGATCGGCACGAGGGGTACAAGTCGTTCCTCTGGACGCCGCCCGGTGGGCAGCAAGGCCGGTACCGGTGTACCGGATATAAGCCGCGGCCCCTCGGCGGTGACATGTACACGCTGACCTTCATTTTCAAACAGGTCTACAACCCCTGATCCATCAATCAATCGAGCCCCGCCAAGTGCGGGGTTTTCTGTTTCTGGAGGCCCATGAATTACACAGCTGACATTCAGAAGCTCGAGCCGGGCAACCAGATCCGGCTGTTCGAGCTCGACGCTACGCGCTTGGGCGCGAATCTCTGGCGATTCCATGGCCACGCAGAAGAGGGCGACATCATCTGGCAGGGGCAGGTCTATTCACCGCTTCAGATCACTGCGAAGGGTTTCGACATTCGGGGCGATGGGCGCCCGGCAACGCCGACAATGCAGGTCGCCAACGAGTTGGGCGGCGTGCCGGGCGCCATCACGGCGCTGTGCTTGCAGTTCCGTGACCTGGCCGGCGCCAAGGTTCGTGTCATCGAAACGTTCCGGCATTTCCTGGATGCAGCGAACTTCCCGGAGGGCAATCCCAATGCCAGCGACCAGAGCAAGGTCAACCTCTGGTACATCGAGCAGAAGACCGAAGAGAGTCGCGCCGCCGTAGTGTTTGCGCTTTCCAGCCCAACGGACATGGAAGGCCAGCAACTCCCATCACAGCAAATCACCAAGCTCTGCCGGTGGGCGTGCCGTGGCGGCTATCGCGGGGAAGCCTGCGCGTACACCGGCACGGCGATGTTCGACAAGAAGAACCAACCCACCGACAACCCTGCGCTCGATCGCTGCGGCGGCTGGTGGAGCAGCTGCAAGCTGCGCGGCAACACCCGTCGGTTCGGCGGCTCAATGGGCGCCAGCCTGATCACCAGTTCGAGGTAATTCATGCGCATCAACAAACAGTTGCAGGACGCAATTCGCGCCCACGCGGCGCAGGCGTACCCGGCAGAAGCGTGCGGTCTGCTGATCAGCACCGCCGCCGGCCGCGAATATGTCCCGTGCGCCAATTTGGCAAAGACCGATCGCGAAAACTTCCAGATCAGTGAGCGTGACCAGGCTGCCGCCGAGGACCGCGGCGAAGTGCTGGCGATCATCCACAGTCACCCCGACAAAGCGCCGGCGCCGAGCATGGCCGACCGGGTCAGCTGCGAGTTGCACGAACTGCCCTGGGGAATTGTCGGCTGGCCGGGCGGTGAGTTCGAGTGGTTCAAGCCCTCAGGCTTCCGGGCGCCGCTGCTGGGCCGTGACTTCTCCCACGGCTTGCTGGACTGCTGGGCTGCGTGCCGCGATTGGTACGCGCGCGAGGCCGGGCTGCAACTGCCGAACTTCGAGCGCCATGATCTGTGGTGGGAAGACGCCGCCGGCCCAAGCCTCTACGAGGACAACTTCAAGGCGACCAGTTTCTACCAAGTGGACACGGCGCAGCGTGGCGACATGCTGGTGCTGCAGATCCCGACACCAGGTCGTGACTGCTTCCATCCCAACCACGCGGTGATTTACCTGGGCGATGAGCCCGCGTTGGTCAGCGAGCCCGCCGCGACACTGGGCGGCGCCGGCCCGTTCATCTACCACCACATGCCTGGCCGCCTCGCGTGCCGTGAAGTTTACGGCTGGTCGATGGCGAACCGGGTGCGACTGATTCTTCGACACAAGGATTATCGGCCATGAAGCGCACCATCAAACTCGGCGGTGTTCTGGGTAAACGGTTCGGCCGGCAGTACGAGCTCGACGTTCAAGGTGTGCGCGATGCGATGAGCGCGCTCTGCAACATGAAGCCGGGCTTCGAGCAGTTCCTGCGCCAGGCTGACGAGCGCGGTCTGGTCTTTGCCGTGTTCGTCGATGACCGAAATATCGCGGAGGCCGAGCTCGATCTGAAGGACTCCAGCGCTGGCGCTATCCGGATCATGCCGATCATTCAGGGAAGCAAGCAGGCGGGCATGTTCCAGACCTTGCTCGGCGTGGCTCTGATCGTGGCGGGGATGTTTAGTGGTGGTTCGACAACAGGTCTCGGCGTTGCACTGCTCGCCGGCGGCGTGGCTGTCGGCTTGGGTGGTGTGGTGCAGATGCTGTCGCCGACCACGAAAGCGAACACCAACGACAAGAATGAAGACGGCAACAACCCCAGCTACGGCTTCGGCGGCGCGGTCACGACCATCGCCCAGGGCAACCCCTACCCGCTGCTTTACGGCGAGCGGGAGATCGGCGGGGCGGTGGAGTCTGGAGGGATCTACACCCAGGACAACATTTAATGGGCGTGGACGCATTCACGGTTAGATATCGTTTTTTTTATGACCGTTTGACACGGATTCATTGTGGTTTTGCAAGTCTACTATGTTGTTCTTCTCGCTAGGTTTTTTGGTCGGTGACCGAACATAGTCTGGTAGTTTCGTTTGTCGAATTTTTGAAACAGTCCACTCTAATTTGGTAAGTGCGTTTTTTGCAAAGAGGGATGTAGCGTCTGCGCTTACATCTCCTTTTTCATAAAATGCATGAGCAAGCTCTGTGCACCTTCGGTAAGCTGGGATTGTTGTTTTCTTTATGTAGGCAAGGATGGCTAAAGCTTGTATTGGGTCAGTGCATTTAAAGTGAACATAGTCGCCCTCTAATACATACCAAATTTGATTTGGCGCATCTTTTTGTGGCTTACCAGATGCAGTATCTATCGGGGCTACAGAAAAAACACTCATGACGAACTCCTTTTCTTCGGGCTGAATTTATAGCAGATCGACCCAGCACAGCAAAGCCATGCAATGGATCTTCCCATTTACATTGATTTTTCACTCAACCCGCTGCGGCGGGTTTTTGCATTCTGGAGGGCGCATGAGCGCAGCAGAAAAAAAGGCGCCTCGGACCCAGCCTAGAAAGCGCCGATCCATTGCAGGCAGCAAGGGTGGCGAAGCAAAGCAAAAGCAGCCGAGTATCGCCTCGAACGGCGTGCCTTCTATTGCCACCGCGCGGATTGTGTACCTCTGGAGCTGGGGGCCGATTGTTGGCCCAGTGAATGGTCTTCGTTCCATCAAGCTCGACGGTACGCCGGTACAGGCTGAGGACGGAACGCTCAACTTCCCTGGCGTGAAATGGCAGTTCCGTTCCGGCGAGCTGAACCAGACTCGCCTCGAAGGCATAACGGAAGCGAGCAACGAAATCTCCGTCAACCAGGAGTTGCTCAGCACCACACCCTGGTTGCACACGATCAACAACTCTTTGATCGATGCTGTCCGCATTCGGCTGGCGTGGCCTCGGCTGCAAAGTCAGGATGCGAAGGGCAACATCAACGGCGTCAGGATCGAATATTCGGTAGAGATTTCGACCGACAGCGGCCCGTATTTGCCGGTCCTGAACTCTTTCGTTGATCGGAAAAACATCACGAAATACGAGCGCTCACATCGGCTTGAGTTACCCGCCGGCAGCCGCTGGACAATCCGCTTGCGCCGCCTCACGCCAGAGGCGAACAGCTCTGTCGTAGAAGATGGAATGCTGATCGAGGCCATCGCCGAAGTGGTCGACAGCGATCAGGAATATCCGCTCACGGCGGTCGGCTGCCTTGAGTATGACGCTCAGCAATTCGGCGGCGATATCGCCAAAGTCGCGGCACTGATGCGCGGGCGCATTATTCGCGTGCCGGCCAACTATGACGCGGCGACCAGGACCTACCGCACCAGCGGCACCGGCACAAGTAACGGCATCTGGGACGGCAGTTTTCAAGAGGCTTACACGAACAACCCTGCCTGGATCTTTTACGACCTGGTGCTGCATCCGTATTACGGCCTCGGGGAGCGTATCGACGCGACCATGGTTGATCGGTGGTCGCTGTATCGGATTGGTCAGTATTGCGACCAGATGGTGCCCGACGGTAAGGGCGGCCAGCATCCACGCTTCACCTGCAGCATCTATTTCCAGAAGCAGGCAGATGCCTACGCTGTTCTGCAGGACCTCGCGACAAACTTCCACGGAATGGCCTACTGGGACGGCAGCCAGATCGTCGTCAATGCCGACATGCCCGGCGACCCGGTCTACACCTACAGCCCGTCGCAGATTCTCAACAACGGCGAAATAAAATATGAGGGCACCCGAGCGCGGGACCGCCACACCTTGGCCATGGTGGCCTGGGACAACCCAGATCAGGGGTTTGAAACCGACAAGGAGCCCGTGTTCGATGAGGACGCAATGGCAGAACTGGGCATGGTGCGCGAGCTCGCCGTTGATGCCTTCGGCTGTACATCACTAGGTCAAGCCCAGCGCGCCGGCCAGTGGGCTCTTATGACGGAGCAGTTGCAGACTCGCGGCGCAGTCATGCGCGTGGGGCTGGATGGGCAAATTCCCAAGCCAGGGCAAGTGATTGCGATCGCCGATCCGGCGCTGGCCGTGCGTGCCAACGGCGGGCGCATTTCTGCGGTGGCCGGTCGAGTTATTACGCTGGACCGCGACACCGTTGTTCCGGCGGGCGCTCGACTCTTCGTCAACTTGCCCAGCGGTAAATCAGAGGCGCGCGTGGTGAAGTCGGCGGCGGGGCGAGCGCTGACGGTCATGGCCGATTACAGCGAAGTGCCCGAGGCCGAATGCGGCTGGGCGCTGGACTACGACGACCTGAAGTTGATGCAGTTCTACGTTCGCAACGTAACGCGCCCAGAGTGGCACCAATACCAGTTCGAGATGATTCAGCACGAGCCGAGCAAGTTCAATGCGATCGATTTCGGCGCCGTGGTGGATGTCCGCCCGATTACGGGCATCCCGATCGGCACCCAGGCAGCGCCGGCCCGAGTTCTGCTCAGCCAGCACGTGGTCGTCGAGCAAGGCATTGCAGTCACCAGCATGACGATCGCCTGGGATGCGGCGCCCGGCGCAGTAGGTTACGACGTCGAATGGCGTTGGGGCGCCCGTGAGTGGACCAAGGTGCCGCGAACCGGGGAATTGATGGCTGAGGTACGCGGGATTTACTCCGGTCAGTACCTGGCGCGAGTGCGAGCCATCAGCGCACTGAATGTTGCATCCATTCCGACCAATTCGGTCCTGACTGATTTGCTCGGCAAAACGGGCGCGCCGCCAGCGGTCTCGTTCCTCACAGCATCAACACTGTTGTTCGGCATTGGCTTGAAGTGGGGTTTCCCCGCCGGCGCCGAGGATACGCAGCGCACCGAGATCTGGTACAGCCCGACGACCAGCCTTGAGCAAGCAACAAAGCTTTCTGATCTGGCTTACCCACAAAAGGACTACACCTTGCAGGGGTTGGCCGCTGGCGTGACGTTCTTCTTCTGGGCGCGACTGGTGGATCGGATCGGCAACATCGGTCCGTGGTACCCGGCAGGTCTGGGCGTCATGGGTCAGTCCAGCTCGGACGCGGCTGACATTCTCGAAATGATTGCCGGACAGATTTCAGAGTCGGAGCTAGGCCAGCATCTTCTGGACCGAATCGACCTGATTGATGGAAGCGGGCCCGGCTCGGTCAATGAGCGCTTGCAAGAACTGCAAGATGAGATCGGCGACCTGGTGGATGCTCTCGTTTATGTGCCGACTGATGCCTACGTGCGAGACAACACCGTTCGGGTTGGTGACAACCTTTGGACCGCTATCGTTAATGTCCCGGCCGCCGCTGATGGATCGAACGCCCCGCCAAATCCGACTTACTGGGTTAACAGCGGTCAATCAATACGCACTGCGAACGGTATCGCGGCACAGGTGACCAAGAACACGACCGACATCTCAACGGTCGACGGCAAGACAACTGCCACTGCAAGCCAGCTCCAGGCGGTGCAGGCGTCTTTGCGTAACGATGATGGGAGCGGTGATTTACTGGATGCACTGAACGGCTGGCAGGCCACCGCTAGCTATGCGCAAGAAGTCCGCGTGCGTACTGAGCAGGACTTCGCCCAAACGCAGCGCACCACGCTTCTAGATTCGCGTGTAGGCACGAGCGAATCGAAGATCAGCATTGTTGAAACGACGATGGTGACCAATCAGGTCGCCATGGCTCAGCAGGTCGAGACTCTAAAAGCGTCGGTGGGAAACAACCAGGCGGCTATCCAGGCGGAGTCCACAGCCCGATCTGATGCAGTGGGATCGCTTGCCACAAGGGTTGATACTGCGCAAGCCAAAGCCGACGGGGCAAGCGCTGCCGTTCAGGAGACAAGCAGCGCTCTTGCTACAACTAACGGAAAGCTGTCTGCCATTTGGTCAGTGAAAATGGAGCTCACGGCAAACGGTCAACCGTACGCCGCGGGGTTCGGCTTGGGCTTAGAAGGCGGCGCCTCAGGCACGACATCGAGCTTTGTTGTACGGGCCGATACCTTCGCAGTGATGAACACCAGTACTCAGAATCCGGAGGCGTTCTTCGCGATAACTGGTGGGCAGACATTTATGCGATCGTCCTTCATTGAAGACGGCACGATCACCAATGCCAAGATCGGCAGCTACATCAGCTCTACAAACTACATCGCCGGCCAGCAGGGTTGGATCCTGAACAAGGATGGCACGCTGGAAATCAACGGTGTTGTGCCCGGACAGGGCCGCCTGGTCATCAACTCGCTGAACGTCTCCGTCTATGACGCGAACAACGTGCTGCGTGTCCGTCTCGGCTACTTGGGGTAAACCATGGCTCATGGAATGCGGATCTGGGGCGCCGATGGCGCGCTCCAGGTCGACGAAAATTCATTCACGATGCGCATCGTCCTTTCAACACTTGTCACCTTCGCAAACAACACCAAAACGAGTCAGGATTTTGCAGCGCCTGGAAGTGATGCATCCAACTCGGTTGCTATTGTAATTCCCAATGGGCCATACGATGAGAACAGCGCTCGTCAGTTCGAAACAGAAATGCTGTCGGGGGGCGCGCGCGTGTACAACCACACGCGAACTTTCGCGGCCAGTCTTTCAACAAGCGGAACCATGCGGTTGATGGTCATAAGGTTTGCCTGATGGGATACGGACTTTCATTCATCAATAACAGCAATCAGGTTGTCATCGACTCCGAATACGCGCGACTCAACGTTATTTGCAACGGACGTTACGCACCTACGCAGGAGAGCGGCCTTGGTTCGACAACATCCTTTCCGCGCGTCATAACGAGCCAAGAGCCACCATTGGTTTTCTGCCGACCTGACACCGGGGGCATCGCCGGATTAACTGCAATGCGGGTGCTTGGATCTGCCGGCAATTGGACAGGGTTTTATGTGCGTGCCTACGACGTGAACACCAACCAACCGAATGGGCGGTACTTTGCTGCGACGTTCGGCGCGCAGCCGGTGGCGAGCTACGGGATGCGATTATGGGATGGGGCGTCAAAGTTGCTGTTTGACTCTGGAACTCCGACTGCGCTGTTCACAAGGTCTTTTCAAAACTGGACTTACGTCAGATCTGAAACCACAGCAACATCCAGTACGCGAAGTTTCTACACTGTACCGTTTAACTTTCCGGAGAATGAGTATCTGCTCATTAATACGTTTGGCATGAATATGCTGACCGGTTCAGCAGGTGGTCGCCTTGTCAAAACGCTCTGGAGCTTCAGCACGGGCACCCTATATGCGGTGACTGACGGATTCTCTAATCCGTTTGCCTTCTTCATGCCGGCTGTGTTCGCAAAACTCGCCGTATAACTTATCTAAATAGGAAGTCGCCATGCCTTGGTACAAAACGGGGACGGTCGCTGTCACCCTAAATTCAACAACGGTTATTGGATCGGGCACCGCGTTTATCGCCAATGGCCGCGTGGGCGATGCCTTTCGCGGGCCTGATGGCCGCTGGTACGAAGTAGTCAACATCGCCAGCGATACCGCCCTATCGATTTCTCCCGCCTATCTGTCGTCAACCGGCGCTGGAGCCGGGTACGCCCTGGCGCCCATGCAGGGCTACGTCAAAGATTCTGCCGACGCCTTGCGTTCGCTCGTTAATACATACGGCGCGAAGCTGGCCGCGCTCGGATCGACAGCAAATTTCGAAGTGCTGCCCATTATCTACGGCGGCACCGGCGGTAACACCCAGGCGGATGCGCAAAGCGCCCTGAACCTGGTGCGTCAAACCGGCTTCTCGGATAAGACTCTCAACAGCTTGTTGGTCGTGGGCGCTTTCGGTCGGATGGGCAATGGTGGCTTGCAACAAGGCAACACTGTAGATGCGAACAATTTGCCGGTGCAGGGCCGCTACACCTTTGCCTCTGGCGGGCTCAACCTGCCAGAGTCCACCTGCAGCATCGAGCACGACCCTCATGCCGCCGCCGGCTATGCCTCTCAGTTTGCTCAAGGCCTGACCACCAACAACCTGTACCACCGTACGCAAGTGGCGGGGACATGGGGTGCATGGGAGACTTTGGTAAAAGGTGGGGCCAACAGCAACATCACGTCGCTCTCTGGACTGACCACTGCGCTCAGCATTGCCCAGGGCGGGACGGGAAACAGTACCGGTACAGCTGCCAAACTGACGCCGTCGGCAATTGTGGGGACGGTTGCTCAGTCGGGTGGGACTCCCACTGGTGCCATTATTGAAACGCTCACCAACGCCAATGGAACTTACACGAAGCTCGCCGACGGCACTCTGATCTGCCAAGGGCCAATGCCGGACTTTGCCGTGGCCGCTGGCTCAGTCGCTACGGTTTCATCGCCTGCTACCTTTCCCGCGTTGTTCATCAATACGAATTACTACTTTGAGTGCAATGGCTCGCCGAACGCGAGCAACGACATGTATGGTTTCACACGGGTGAACAGCAAAGCCGTGCACAGTGCCACGGCAATTTTCAGAAACGGTTCGGTGGCGCAGACGGTTGCTAACTGTCGGTATGTCGCAATTGGGAGGTGGTTCTGATGCGCATTAATCTTTCCCCGCAGAGTCGGGATTTCGGAATTGAAGTCGTTCGCTCAGGCGAAACACTTACAATCAATGGCGAGGCCTTCGATTTTTCACCGATGGCTGACGGCGACACGCTGCCGGCTGCCGCCATTGACTCAATATGGTTCGCCGGGCCGGTCGAGAAACGCGACGGAGAACTTGAACTGACATTGTTCCTGCCTCTTCCGGCGAACTTCAGCCCGGAGCAGGCTTTTCCACAGCCGCTGTTGAGCGTGCCGGACGGCATCGTCATTTTCCCTGCACCGCTACCGCCAGAAGTCGAAGAAACCGTAAGCAAGGAGGGCGTATGAATATCGACTGGAGCCAGCTGATTACGAAAGCAATGAAGGACGCTGCTGCCCAGGCTGAACAACTTGCCACGGCGAAGACAGAGCTTTCAGCCCGGAATGCCAGTGCCGTTACTCAGATTGGGCGAATTCAGGACCGTGTGGACACTATCGGTTTTGGCATCGATATCGGCGAAGCGACCGAGGAAGATGAGGCAGAGCAAGCCGCACTACTGATCAATCTCAAAGCCTGGAAGACCTACAAGTTCGCGCTCGGCAAGGTCACAACTCAGGCGACCTGGTACGCCGCGCCCGTGTGGCCCGTTGAGCCAATTGTGCCCGTAATCATTGCTGCGCCAGAGGCTCGTTCCATCGACCTGATGTGACGCGTTACAGCACCCCAAAGCACCCGCCATCGAGCGGGATTTTTTTTGCCCGGAGAAAAGTATGACCGTCACCGAAAAGGATCGAGACATCCTCGCGCGCACCCTGTGGGGCGAGGCGCGCGGCGAAGACTTCATCGGCCAGATAGCCGTGGCCTGGACGATCCGCAACCGGGTGTTCGACGGCAAGACCAAGTCATGGTGGGGCGAGGGCTACGCTGGTGTGTGCCTGAAGCCGTGGCAGTTCAGCTGCTGGAACAAGAACGATCCGAACTTCGCCTACCTGTCCGGCGCGAAGACGATCCCGTTCCGCGAGCTGGCTCAAGCGCGCATCGCCGCTGACCAGGTCATCGATGGCAAGGTGCCGGATCCCACCGGCGGCGCCACGCATTATTACGCGATCGCCATGAAGAAGGCGCCGGGCTGGGCGGCGAAGGCCACGCAGACATTGAAGCTCGGCGGGCACGTCTTCTTCAAGAACGTGCCGTAAGCGCGATCCAGCGCGAGCTCAGATGATTGTCTTGGGTCGCGTGGTGAGGCCGTCCAATATCCCGCGCAGTCGCTCAACCTCGCGCTGACTTCCGCTGGCCGAGATCTTCAAGTCGTACAGCTCTTTGCGAACCTCGGCCAACTGAGCGGAGCGCTCGCGAAGATTTCTCATTGCCTCGTCGCGCTCCTTTGAAACCTCGGCGTGCATCTGCACCAAGCCGAAGATGTCCTGCCGGGCTTTGCGCAGTTGCAAGGTCAGCTCCTGGACTTCGTTCTCGGTCATGCGCAGGAACTGGCGGCAGGTTTCCAGCTCAGTCGGTGAGCCCAGCCAGTCGCTGGTGTCTTCGATTTCGTACGGTTCCACGGGGCGATGCCTTTTCGAATACTGTTTGGATGTACAGTAATCGAGTGGAGCGGGTTCGGGCGAGGGTGAGGCGACGAGCAGTAGATTTTTGGGTTGTTGTTCGATCGGCAGGACGCCGCAGGTGGGATTTTTCCTATGGATATCTTCCCCAAAACGCAACCGTTTGGACCAATGTTTATTGGGTTTAGAAGAGTCGAAAAGGATGGTGCTTTTAGGGGCTTGTTTGAGGCTTAAGGCCTTGATTCAAAAGGCCTTTAGCGTTTGTTATGCGGCATCACAGGCTTTGATGCCGAAAAGGTGCAACGTTTTACTTGAAACGGTCAAGGAATTGCCCCCTTTACAGGTGCTGGAAAAAAATGGTGACGGATTATGCCATGACCGGGCGGTTTCCACGCAAAACCCGAAAAAGCTGCCATTTGGGCAATTCGCATGAAACGCAAAACCTGTGGGAGCCGAGCTTGCTCGCGATAGCGGTGGATCAATCAACCTCGAGCGTGACTGTCACACCGCCATCGCCAGCCAGCTCAGCTCCCACAACCGCAAGTCTAAGCGGCTAATATGGCACTTCAATGCTGTCGAATACCTGGGAAAACGCTTTATGCAAACTGCCTACACCGTCCTGATCCTGTTAATGCTGGTCGGCGTTTCGCGCCTGATCGGACGGGTGATTCCTCTGCCGCTGCCGCTGGTGCAAATTGCTGCCGGCGCCTTGTTGGCCTGGCCGACGCTGGGGTTGCACGTAGCGCTGGACCCCGAGCTGTTCCTGTTTCTTTTCCTGCCACCGCTGCTGTTTTCCGACGGCTGGCGCATGCCCAAACGGGAGCTGTGGCGCCTGCGCGGGCCGATCCTGACCCTCGCTGTAGGGTTGGTCCTGTTCACCGTGGTCGGCGCCGGGTATTTCATTCATTGGCTGATTCCGACGATTCCTCTGCCGGTGGCTTTTGCCTTGGCGGCCGTACTGTCGCCGACCGACGCCGTGGCAGTCTCGGCGATTTCCCAGAACCGCCTGCCGACGCCGCTGATGCACATGTTGCAAGGCGAGGCGCTGATGAACGACGCCTCGGGCCTGGTGACCTTCAAATTTGCTTTGGCCGCCGCCGTCACCGGCGTGTTCTCGCTGGCCAATGCGAGCCTGACATTTGTCCTGGTCGCGGTGGGTGGCCTGGCCATCGGCGTGGCGCTGAGCTGGCTGGTCGGGCGTTTGCGCTCGTGGATGGTCGCCCGAGGCTGGGACGATCCGGCGACCCATGTGGTGTTCATGTTGCTGCTGCCGTTCGCCGCCTATGTGCTGGCCGAACGCCTTGGTGCTTCGGGGATTCTGTCGGCGGTCGCCGCCGGGATGATGCAAAGCTGGCTCGATCTGCTGCCGCGCCAGACCAGCACCCGGTTGCTCAATCGCAGTGTCTGGTCGTTGCTGGAATTCGCCTTCAACGGCCTGATCTTCCTGCTGCTGGGCTTGCAACTGCCGGACATCATCAAAGCCGTGGCCAGCCACGAAACCTCGTTGTGGCCGACCTTGTTCTACCGCTGCCTCGACGTGGTGGCGATTTTCATGGTGTTGCTGGTGTTGCGGTTCATCTGGGTGCAAAGCATCTGGCGTCTGTCCGGGATGCTGCGACGTTGGCGTGGTAAAGGCGAGCTGACGCCGGTGCCGACGGCGCGCTCCTGCTGGTTGTTGACGGTCGGCGGCGTGCGCGGGGCGGTGACGTTGGCCGGTGTGCTGTCGGTGCCGTTGCTGATGGGCGGCGACGCGTTTCCCGAGCGCGACTTGCTGATTTTCATCGCTGCTGGGGTGATCCTGCTGTCGTTGGTCGCGGCGTGCATTGCTTTGCCGATGTTGCTGCGCGGCATCGAGAAAAGTCCTGACGACAAACGCCGCAATGAAGTGCGCGACGCGTGGCGCAAAACCGCGGAAGCGGCAATTCATGCGCTGGAAGTCGAGGAGGCCAAGCCTGCCGACGCGGCGCAAGCGGCGCTGGCGGCGGAACTCAAGGCGCGGCTCATGTCCGAATATCGCCATCAACTTGAGGTGTTCAACGATTCCGCCGAAGCGCAGGCGCTCGCGTTCGAAATGGATCTGCTGGAGCGGCGCTTGCGTTTGAAGGCGCTGCGCGCGCAACGCCTGGAGTTGTACAAGTTGAGTCGTCATCACCAGATCGGTGATGACGTGCTGCGCGAAGTCTTGGGCGAGTTGGACATGAGTGAGGCGAACCTCGGCCAGGTCAAATAAACAATTTATTCATCTGGCGCGGCAGGGTAGGGATACGCTGCCGCCATGAAGGCCTTGTCCTTGTCGCTGAGTACAAGGTTAAGGTCAATCTTGAAGTCGCCCTCGGTCCAGTCCTCGCGGATCGCGTAGTGCATGATCGATTTCGGGTCATAAGCCGAGTAACGCACTTCATTGGCATCTAATCGAGTGAGATAACGTTCGTCCACGACGGTGCGCGCGTAGTGGTCTTCATCGGCGAACTGATCAGCGCCATGCGCCTCGTAAAGTGCGCGCAAGTCCCATGGAATATTTACTTCAGGATGTTGGTGCTCATGCAGGGCGCCTAATACATGGCCGAACTCATGCATCACGTTGGCAGCAAAGAAAGCCGGCATGCGCATGTCCGGGGACAAACCCATGGTTGCGCCTTCTGTGCGTAACAGCGCGTCGGTGCCGACCATAGACCAATAGGTGCCGGGCGTTTGGGTAATGCGGATATCGCCCTGATCACCCTCGATGAAAAGAAACTCAAGGTTAATGTGCGGCAGCCAATTATTGGCGGCGTGCATGGTTGCCTGAATGAAGTCTTCTTCACCATCGAGGAAGGCAATATGCAGTGTGCGGCCGGGTGCCCAGAATCTGCTGTGTTTGGCCACGGCACGTTTACCACGACCGCCCGGAGAGGTAACTCGATTGGCCGGGTTTTCGTTAATGGCAACCTCGTAAGAGGCGCTCAGGTCATCGGCGTTTATAATTTCGCAGGGTGTTGAATCAAGCATGTTTGAACTTCCATGTTTAGCGGGTTTAAGTCAGGGGGTGGTGTTGGGCTTAGGGTAGGCTTTGCGCATATTGCGCCTGTCGAGTTTGCTGATGCGCGTATTGCGAGGAACTTCCCAATCACCGAAGGTCAGTTCGTTAGGGACGACGTAGTGCATGATTGACTCTTTGTCATAAGGGCCTTGCATGAAGTCAGCTGTCGGAAATAACGTGAACAAATTGTAATAGACTTGTTCTTCGGTCCATTGATAGTTGGTTTTGTAGTAGTCATAGACTTTGGGTCTGTCCCACGGGATATTCGCCTTGGGGTGCAGGTGTTCGTGCTGCAGGCCCAGCGCGTGGCCAAACTCATGCAGTATGGTCCATTCAAAATCGACGTTCTGCGGGTCGACGAGCAGGCTTAGTGTCGGCTCGTCCGCTGGAGCCAGTGTCGCATCGGTGCCGACATAAGACTCATTGGTTTGTGCGCCAGTCTTTATACGGATATCACCGTTTAATTTTTGGTCAAATGTAAACGTCAGGTTGGTAGACGGCTCCCACTGCCTGATGATGCCTTCGATTTGTTTTCTTAGTGCCTCAGGCTCGGCATTGACAAACGTAATATTCAGGGTGCGTCCATTACCCCAGAATTTACTCCATTGGCCCACCGAACGTTTATGCCGTTCACCAGACGTTGCTGCCAGTTCATTGGCGGAGTTTTCTTTTATAGCCGCTTCAAAGGATGCCAGAAGATTATCAGGGCTTATAATTTTGCAAGGGTGCGTGTTCATTGTCGACTTCCATGTGTGCAAATTAAATTATGCGGGCAACGGAAGGCTAAGCGAGTTGATGGGGCTTGTTAAGTTGTAATTTGCTTGACGCTGTTACTTGATGTTTTAACACCGCACGGCATTGCGCCGTGCGGAGTATTAAAGGCATGTTATTTGTTGGTAATAAATGCGCGAATTCGCTCCGCCGCTTCAACACATTCCGCCAGCGGTGCAACTAGCGCCATGCGAATGCGTCCGGCGCCAGGATTTAAGCCGTCGACATCGCGGGACAAGTAAGAGCCCGGCACCACAGTTACATGTTCTTTGACGAACAAGTCGCGGCAGAATGCTTCGTCATCGCCATCGATGTTCGGCCACAAGTAAAAACCGCCGTCCGGGCGCTGCACGTCCATGACCGGGCTGAGGATTTCCAGGACCGCGTCGTACTTCTCGCGATACAGCGCACGGTTGGCGCGCACGTGCACTTCGTCGTTCCACGCGGCAACGCTGGCCAGTTGCGTTTGCACCGGCATCGCGCAGCCGTGGTAGGTGCGATAGAGCAGGAAGCCTTTGAGAATGTCGGCGTCACCGGCGACAAAACCCGAGCGCAGGCCCGGCAGGTTGGAGCGTTTGGACAGACTGTGAAACACCACGCAGCGCTTGAAGTCGTTGCGGCCCAGTTCCACGCAAGCGCTGAGCAGGCCCGGCGGCGGCGTTTGTTCGTCGAAGTAGAGTTCGCTGTAGCACTCGTCGGCGGCGATCACAAAATCGTATTCGTCGGCCAGGGCGATCAATTTTTTCAGGGTGTCGACCGGGATCAGCGCGCCGGTCGGGTTGCCCGGCGAGCACAGGAACAGGATCTGGCAGCGTTTCCAGATATCCGGGGAGACCGCGTCGAAATCCGGGTTGAAGCCGTTTTCATCCAGGCACGGCAGGTAATGCGGCTTGGCGCCGGCGAGGAACGCCGCGCCTTCGTAGATCTGATAGAACGGATTGGGGCTGACCACCAGCGCGTCGTCGCCACGGTTGACCACGGTTTGGGTGAAGGCAAACAGCGCTTCGCGGGTGCCATTGACCGGCAACACGTTGCGCGCCGGATCGAGCCAGCCGGTCGGCACGCTGAAGCGCCGTTCGCACCACGCGGCGATGGTTTCACGCAGCGCCGGGATGCCGAGGGTGGTCGGGTACACGGCCATCTGATCCAGATTGCTCGCCAGCGCTTCGGCGACAAAACTCGGCGAACGGTGCTTCGGCTCGCCAATCGACAGCGCAATCGGGCGCTTGTCGGGGTTTGGCGTGACGCTGCCGAGCAGGGCACGGAGCTTCTCGAAAGGGTACGGCTGCAACTGGTTCAGAGCGTTGTTCATCGGTGCGGGGTCTCTTTGAATGTGGGAGTAACAGGCGGTTCCACGGCTTTTGTGGCGAGGGGGCTCGCCCCCGTTGGGCTGCGAAGCGGCCGCTGAACCTGAGAGCGCCGTCTAACAGGCCTACCGCGTGCAATGGTTTACGACTGCTTCGCAACCGAACGGGGGCGAGCCCCCTCGCCACAATAAGCGCGCCTCGCCAAGTCCGTTCCCACAGGAAAAGTGGTTTGGTTCAAATACTGATACGCGACAAGTTGATCTCGGGTTCCTGGCTCACTGTCAGCTGTTCGACGATTGCATCCTGCAAACGGCTGCACAGCAACGGGTCGGACAACGGTTGATTGTTGGCGTCGGTGATGAAGAACACGTCTTCCACGCGTTCGCCAAGGGTCGCAATCTTCGCGTTCTGCAACGACAAGTCGAATTCGAGGAAAATATTGCCGATCCGCGCCAACAGCCCTGGCCGATCCGGCGCGCTGAGTTCCAGCACGGTCACCGGGCGCTGCGCGTCGTTGTGAATCGTCACTTGCGGGGCAAAGGTGAAATGCTTCAACTGGCGCGGCACCCGGCGCTGAATGATCGTCGGGTAATCGTCAGGGTTGCGCAGGGCTTCGGTCAGGCCTTCGCGGATCTTTTTAACCCGCGCCGGGTTATCCCCGATCGATTCGCCTTCGGTGTCGAGCACGATGTAGGTGTCGAGGGTGAACTGGCTGCTGGAGGTGATAACCCGCGCGTCGTGAATGTTCAGGTTGAGCTGGTCCATCGCCGCCACAGTCACCGCGAAGAAATCATGCTGGTCCGGCGCATAAATGAAGATCTGCGTGCCGCCCTCGAACTCGCGTTGTGTGGTTTCCTTGATCAACACCAGCGGCCCGCCATCGGCCGGCTGCTGCAGGATCGCGTCACTGTGCCAAGCGACATCGCCGGCGGTGTGGCGCAGGAAATAGTCATCGCCCAGTTGCGCCCACAATTGCTCGACATCGTCCGGATCGGTGCCGCCGCGCACCAGAATATCCAGCGCCGCGCTTTGGGTCTGGCGGATCTGTTCTTCGCGATCGACCGGGTTTTCCAGGCCGCGACGCAACGCACGCTTGGTCTCGGTGTAGAGCTGGCGCAACAGGCTGGCGCGCCAGGAATTCCACAAGGTCGGGTTGGTCGCGTTGATGTCGGCGACGGTCAGCACGTAGAGGTAATCAAGGTGCGTTTCATCGCCGACGATCTGCGCGAAATCGTGGATCACTTGCGGGTCGGACAAGTCCTTGCGCTGGGCGGTGGTCGACATCACCAAGTGGTTTTGCACCAGCCAGACAATCAGGCGGCTGTCCCACGTCGGCAACTGATGACGCTGGCAGAACGCCTCGGCATCCACCGCGCCGATGTCCGAATGGTCGCCATGCCGGCCCTTGCCGATGTCGTGGTAAAGCCCCGCGAGATAGATCAATTCCGGTTTCGGCAGCTTGGCCATGAGCTTGCTGGCCAGCGGGAATTTTTCCGACACCTGCGTGTACTGCAACTTACGCAGATGCTTGATCAGGTTCAGCGTGTGCGCGTCGACGGTATAGATGTGAAACAGGTCATGTTGCATCTGCCCGACGATAAAACCGAACTCCGGCAGATAGCGCCCGAGGATGCCGTAACGGTTCATCCGCCGCAGGTTGCGGTGAATGCCGATCTTGCATTTGAACAGTTCGATAAACAGGCTGGTGTTGCGAATGTCGTTGCGGAAATCGTCGTCAATCAGATGCCGGTTTTCTCGCAGCAGACGAATGGTATCGGCGCGCACGCCTTTGATTTCCGGCTGCTGAGCCATCAGCACGAAGATTTCGAGCATGGCGAACGGTGTGCGGCGGAACACATTGTCGTTGCGCGCTTCGATGTAGCCGTCGTGCAACTGGAACCGCGAATTGATCGGCTGCGGCGGCGCTTCGTCTTCCGGCGCGAGGATGACTTCTTCGAAGTGCTGGATGATCAAGTCGCTGAGCTGGGCGATGCTCATGACCACGCGGTAATACTGTTGCATGAAGTTTTCGATGGTGTGCTTGGTGTCATCACCTTCGAAACCGAGCAGCGCGGCGATCGAGCGCTGGTGGTCGAACAGCAAGCGGTCTTCGGAACGTCCGGCCAGCATGTGCAGGGCGTAACGGACCTTCCACAAAAACTCCTGGGAGGAGGCGAGCAGGGCGTTTTCGCTCTCGACCAGAAAGCCTTCGCCGGCGAGCGCGCGCAGGTTCAGCGTGCCGTACTGACGACGGGCCACCCACAGAATCGTCTGGATATCGCGCAGACCACCGGGCGAACCTTTGACGTTGGGTTCGAGGTTGTATTCGGTGTCGTTGTACTTGTGGTGGCGGGCTTTTTGCTCGGCGCGCTTGGCCAGGAAAAACTCCTTGCTCGGCCACATGTGTGCGGTGCTGGTGACGTCGAGCATGCGCTGGCGCAGGCGCTCGGGGCCGCAGATGGTGCGGCTTTCCATCAGGTTGGTGACCACCGTCAGGTCGGCGCGCGCCTCGACCGCGCATTCGTCCACCGAGCGGACGCTCTGACCGACTTCCAGGCCGATGTCCCACAGCAGCGTCAGAAAACGCTCGATGGAATCGCGGAAAATCTCGTGGTCGGCGCTGTCCAGCAGGATCAGCAGATCGATGTCGGAATACGGATGCAACTCGCCGCGACCGTAGCCGCCGACCGCGATCAGCGCGATGTCGGCGTCTTCGCTCCAGTTGAACTGCTCCCAGGCCTTTTGCAGGATGTTATCGACGAACCAGGCGCGATCCTCGATCAGCCGGCGAATGTCGCGGCCGCTGCGAAAACGCCCGTCGAGCACCTCGCGGGCCTGGCGAATCGCCTTCTTGAAAGCCGCGATGGGGCTGGCTTTCAGGGCCAGTTCAGCCTGGAACTGGCCACGGTCGAAGAGTTCGGGATCCACCTGCGGCATCGATTGGCTTTCCTTTCTATAAGGCTAGGGGCAGAACGGGTCGATCAGGCCGAAACGCGCGGGATGGTGTCATCGGCGCGCAGGGTGAAGATCTCGTAACCGGTGTCGGTGACCAGCAGCGTGTGTTCCCACTGGGCGGAGAGCTTGCGGTCCTTGGTAATGGCGGTCCAGCCGTCGCCCAGCACTTTGGTGTCAGCCTTGCCCTGGTTGATCATCGGCTCGATGGTGAAGGTCATGCCGGCTTGCAGTTCCATGCCGGTGCCCGCGCGGCCGTAGTGGAGGATTTGCGGCTCCTCGTGAAACACTTTGCCGATGCCGTGGCCGCAGAACTCGCGAACGACCGAAAAGCCGTTTTTTTCCGCGTGCTTCTGGATCACTTCACCGATGTCGCCGAGGCGGCAACCGGGTTTGACGATTTCAATCGCCTTGTACATGCATTCCTGGGTGACCTGCGACAGGCGCTCGGCCCAGACCGGCACGGTGCCGACGTGGAACATGCGGCTGGTGTCGCCGTGGTAGCCGTCCTTGATCACAGTGACGTCGATGTTCACGGTGTCGCCATTCTTCAGCGGCTTCTCGTTCGGGATGCCGTGGCAGACCACGTGGTTGATCGACGTGCAGATCGACTTCGGGAAGCCTTTGTAGTTGAGCGGGGCGGGAATGGCCTTCTGCTCGTTGACGATGTAGTCGTGGCAGAGGCGATCGAGCTCTTCGGTGGTGACACCCGGTTTGACATGTTCGGCAATCATTTCCAGCACATCGGCGGCCAGTTTGCCGGCGATACGCATTTTGGCGATGTCCTCGGGAGTCTTGAGGGTGACGGTCATACAGGCTCTCTCTGCGCTCGATGGCGCTTTCTGAATACAAAGGGGGCTTTTTCGCGATCAGTGGTCGCGGCCCTGAAAAACGCGATTCTAACAGACGATCACGGCAAATCTGAGCTTCTGTGTCTATGGATGTGCGTCGCTTCCCTCTATAGATAGGTGCATGGGCGGGCGATTCCAAGGGCGTGGATAAAGGGGCGCGCGAGGAATCGAGAATCCTGGTTCCGTTTTTTTCTGCCTTGTGATATAAAATGCGCCGCTTTCCGGGGATACCCCGAAAGGCTTAAATCCACACACGTGTCGACACGATGACCTGGGTGCCTTCAGCTGATGCTGCTGGTTGGTCATTGGGATACGTGGAGGCCAAACCCGACTTATTAAGGAACTATCATGTCCCAAGTCAACATGCGCGATATGCTGAAGGCCGGTGTGCACTTCGGTCACCAAACCCGTTACTGGAACCCGAAAATGGGTAAATACATTTTCGGCGCGCGTAACAAGATTCACATTATCAACCTTGAAAAAACCCTGCCAATGTTCAACGAAGCTCTGACTTTCGTAGAGCGCTTGGCCCAGGGCAAAAACAAGATTCTGTTCGTCGGCACCAAGCGTTCCGCTGGCAAGATCGTTGCTGAAGAAGCAGCACGTTGCGGTTCGCCGTACGTCGATCACCGCTGGTTGGGCGGCATGCTGACCAACTTCAAAACCATCCGTGCTTCCATCAAGCGTCTGCGTGACCTTGAAGTGCAAGCCGAAGACGGTACTTTCGCCAAGCTGACCAAGAAAGAAGCGCTGATGCGCACTCGCGATCTTGAGAAGCTCGATCGTTCCCTGGGTGGTATCAAGGACATGGGCGGTCTGCCAGACGCACTGTTCGTTATCGACGTTGATCACGAGCGCATCGCGATCACCGAAGCCAACAAGCTGGGCATCCCGGTTATCGGCGTAGTCGATACCAACAGCAGCCCGGAAGGCGTTGACTACATCATCCCAGGCAACGATGACGCAATCCGCGCTATCCAGCTGTACATGGGTTCGATGGCTGACGCAGTAATTCGCGGTCGCAACCACGTTGCTGGCGGCACCGAGCAGTTCGTTGAAGAAGCTCCGGTAGCAGCAGCTGAGTAATTGACGCCTTGGCGTTGACTCAGTAAGCAAAAAGGGGGCTTGGCCCCCTTTTTGCCACCTCGAAAACCATTTGTCGGTAGCGCAGCTACAGCTTCTGTAACGTGCAGCGACCTGCAAGGGTGTTTCGGGAAGAATTGAACGCCCGTTCGATCGGGTGGAATGGTTGAAAACCTATCCAAGAGGATTTTGAAATGGCAGAGATTACTGCAGCGTTGGTCAAAGAACTGCGCGAGCGTACTGGCGAAGGCATGATGGACTGCAAGAAAGCCTTGACCAAGGCTGGCGGCGACATCGAAAAAGCCATTGATGACATGCGCGCTTCGGGCGCCATCAAGGCTGCCAAGAAAGCGGGCAACGTTGCCGCTGAAGGCGCTATCGCTCTGAAAGAAGACGGCAAGTCCGCCGTTCTGCTGGAAGTGAACTCGCAGACCGACTTCCTGGCTCTGCAGGACGACTTCAAGGCATTTGTTGCTGCAAGCGTTGAAAAAGCGTTCGCCGACAAACTGACTGACGTCGCTCCGCTGATCGAAGCTCAAGAAGCTGCTCGCCTGGTACTGGTCGGCAAGGTTGGCGAAAACGTCAACATCCGTCGTCTGGCACGCGTTGAAGGTGACGTTGTTGGCGGTTACCTGCACGGTAACAAGATCGGCGTTGCAGTTGTCCTGAAAGGCGGCACTGTTGAGCTGGCCAAGGACATCGCCATGCACGTTGCGGCGACCAACCCTGAATTCCTGCTGCCGTCGGAAGTTTCCGATGAAGCGGTAGAGCGTGAGAAGGGTGTATTCCTGACTCTGAACGCTGACAAGATCGCCGGCAAGCCGGAGAACATTGTTGAAAACATGGTCAAAGGCCGTATCAGCAAGTTCCTGGCTGAAGCGAGCCTGGTTGAGCAGGCGTTCGTCAAGAACCCTGAAATCAAGGTTGGCGAACTGGCCAAGAAGGCTGGCGCTGAAATCGTTTCCTTCACCTACTTCAAAGTAGGCGATGGCATCGAGAAGCCGGTCGACAACTTCGCTGAAGAAGTTGCTGCCCAGCTGGCTGCCGCCAAGCAATAAGACGGTTTTCATAACTGTCGCCCTGAAGAGGCTGCCCGCTAACGCGCGCAGCCTCTTTTCAGATGGGCTGCCAATTTTTGATTGGTTTCCCGTTGGAACTGGCTTACAAAGCCATGTTCCGATGGCGCTGAAGCAGCGCCAAGCTAGAGTGAACGCCAGCTGTAAACAGCTCGCAAAGAATTTTTAAAATACGCCGCAGGAGAGATTCGCAATGGCTCAGCAGGGCAGTGGTTATCAGGCTCGCTATAAACGCATTCTACTCAAGCTTAGCGGCGAGGCCCTGATGGGCTCGGAAGAGTTCGGGATCGACCCGAAAGTTCTGGATCGCATGGCGCTGGAAGTGGGCCAATTGGTCGGCATCGGTGTGCAAGTCGGTCTGGTGATCGGCGGCGGCAACCTGTTCCGCGGGGCAGCGCTCAGCGCGGCCGGCATGGATCGGGTAACCGGCGACCACATGGGCATGCTGGCCACTGTGATGAACGCCCTGGCCATGCGCGATGCGCTGGAACGTGCCAATATCTCGGCTATCGTGATGTCGGCCATTTCCATGGTTGGCGTGACCGATCACTACGATCGCCGCAAAGCCATGCGCCACCTGAACGCCAAGGAAGTGGTTATTTTCGCGGCCGGTACAGGTAATCCGTTCTTCACCACGGATTCGGCAGCCTGCCTGCGTGCAATCGAAATCGATGCCGATGTCGTGCTCAAGGCGACCAAGGTCGATGGCGTCTACACCGCTGACCCATTCAAAGACCCGCATGCCGAGAAGTTCGATCATCTGACTTACGATGAAGTACTGGATCGCAAGCTGGGCGTGATGGACCTGACCGCTATTTGCCTGTGCCGCGACCACAAGATGCCGTTGCGCGTATTTAACATGAACAAGCCCGGCGCCCTGCTGAACATCGTGCACGGCGGCGCTGAAGGGACCCTGATCGAGGAAGGCCAACAATGATCAACGAAATCAAGAAAGACGCTCAAGAGCGCATGCAGAAATCTCTGGACTCTCTGAACCATGCATTTGGGCAGATCCGTACCGGCAAGGCTCACCCAAGCATTCTGGGTAGCGTGATGGTGCCTTACTACGGCACAGACACTTCCATCACTCAAGTGGCCAACATCACCGTAAAAGACTCCCGTACCCTGCAAGTCGTGGCATTCGAGCGCAACATGCTCGCCGCCGTCGACAAAGCGATCCAGAGCGCCGGTTTGAACCTCAACCCGACTAACCTGGGCGAGTTGCTGCTGATCTCCATGCCAGCCCTGACCGAAGAAACCCGCAAGGGCTTCACCAAGCAGGCTCGCAGCGCAGCGGAAGACGCGCGTGTTGCCGTGCGCAACATCCGTCGCGATGCGTTGGGCGAGCTGAAGAAACTGGTCAAGGACAAGGAAATCAGCGAAGACGAAGAACGTCGTGCCGCTTCCGATATCCAGAAGCTCACCGACAAGGCTGAGGCCGACATCGACGCGGCGACCAAGCAAAAAGAAGCGGACCTGATGGCCGTATAAGGGTCGCGTTTTCATGGATAAGACCAAGCAGACTGCGCCGTCCGCGGTGCCGCGCCATGTCGCGATCATCATGGATGGTAACAATCGCTGGGCGAAAAAACGCTTTATGCCGGGTGTCGCCGGGCATAAAGCGGGTGTGGATGCGGTACGGGCGGTCATCGAGGTGTGCGCCGAGGCCAAGGTCGAAGTGCTGACCCTGTTCGCCTTCTCCAGTGAAAACTGGCAGCGCCCGGCCGATGAGGTCAGCGCCTTGATGGACCTGTTCTTCAAGGCGTTGCGTCGTGAGGCCAAGCGCCTCAACGACAACAACATCTGCCTGCGGATCATTGGCGACCGTTCGCGTTTCCATCCCGAGCTGCAAGCTGCCATGCGCGAAGCCGAGGCCATTACTGCCGGCTCCAATCGCTTTATCCTGCAGATCGCCGCCAACTACGGCGGTCAGTGGGATATCGCGCAAGCCGCGCAGCGTCTGGCGCGGGAAGTCCAGGCCGGGCATCTGCGCCCGGAAGACATTACCCCGGAACTGCTGCAAACCTGTCTGGCGACTGGCGACCTGCCATTGCCGGACTTGTGCATTCGTACCGGCGGTGAGCACCGCATCAGCAACTTCCTGCTATGGCAACTGGCTTACGCCGAGTTGTACTTCTCCGACCTGTTCTGGCCGGACTTCAAACACGACGCCATGCGCACTGCGCTGGCCGATTTCGCTTCTCGTCAGCGTCGCTTCGGTAAAACGAGCGAGCAGGTCGAGTCTGGAGCCCGGGTTTAATGCTTAAACAACGAATCATCACTGCGCTGATCCTGCTGCCGATTGCCCTGTGCGGGTTTTTCCTGCTCGAAGGTTCCGGTTTTGCCCTGTTCATCGGGCTGGTCGTGACCCTTGGTGCCTGGGAATGGGCGCGTCTTGCAGGTTTCGCGGAACAGTCGGTTCGCGTCGGTTATGCGGCAGTCGTCGCGCTGATGCTGCTGATCATGCATCTTGTGCCCGGCCTCGCGCCTTGGGTGCTGGGCGCCGCGGTGCTGTGGTGGGCGGTGGCAACCTATCTGGTGCTGACTTACCCGCGCACCACCGGGCATTGGTCCAGCGCCGCGTGCAAACTGGTCATCGGCCTGTTGATCCTGTTGCCGGCCTGGCAAGGTCTGGTCCAGATCAAACAGTACCCGTTGGGCAACTCGCTGATCATGGCGGTCATGGTGCTGGTCTGGGGCGCTGACATTGGTGCTTACTTTTCCGGGCGCAAGTTCGGTAAACGCAAACTGGCGCCGCAAGTCAGCCCGGGCAAAAGCTGGGAAGGCGTCTATGGCGGCCTCGCGCTGAGCCTGGTGATTACGCTGGTGGTCGGCCTGGTGCGCGACTGGACCGTGGCGGAACTGCTTAAAGGCTTGCTTGGCGCGGCGTTGATCGTGTTCATTTCGGTAGTGGGCGACCTCACCGAAAGCATGTTCAAGCGTCAATCCGGGATCAAGGACAGCAGTAATCTGCTGCCGGGTCACGGCGGCGTGCTCGACCGTATCGACAGCCTGACTGCGGCCGTTCCAGTGTTCGCGGTGCTGTTGTGGATGGCGGCACCGTGAGCCGTCCGCAGCAGATTACCGTCCTCGGCGCGACCGGCTCGATTGGCCTGAGCACTCTGGACGTGATTGCGCGTCATCCCGAGCGTTATCAGGTTTTTGCCTTGAGCGGCTTCTCGCGCATTAGTGAGTTGCTGGCCCTGTGCGTGCGGCACACGCCGCGTTTTGCCGTGGTCCCGCAGCTGGCGGCCGCGCGTGGTTTGCAAGACGACTTGCGCGCGGCCGGGTTGCCGACGCGTGTGCTGGTGGGGGAGGAGGGCCTGTGTCAGGTCGCCGCCGACCCCGAAGTCGACGCGGTAATGGCGGCCATTGTCGGTGCGGCGGGCTTGCGTCCGACCCTGGCGGCGGTCGAGGCAGGCAAGAAGATTCTGCTGGCCAACAAGGAAGCGCTGGTGATGTCCGGCGCCTTGTTCATGCAGGCTGTGCGCAAAAGCGGCTCGGTGCTGTTGCCGATCGACAGCGAGCACAACGCGATTTTCCAGTGCATGCCGAATGATTTCGCCCGCGGTCTGGGTGCGGTCGGGGTGCGTCGGATTTTACTCACAGCCTCTGGCGGACCGTTCCGACAGACGCCGATGGAAGAGTTGGAGCATGTTTCCCCTGATCAGGCGTGCGCGCATCCGAACTGGTCGATGGGGCGCAAGATTTCGGTCGATTCGGCCAGCATGATGAACAAAGGCCTCGAGTTGATCGAAGCCTGCTGGTTGTTCGATGCCAAGCCGTCCCAGGTCGAAGTGGTGATTCACCCACAAAGCGTGATTCATTCGCTGGTCGATTATGTCGATGGCTCGGTGCTGGCGCAGTTGGGTAATCCGGACATGCGTACACCGATTGCCAACGCCCTGGCGTGGCCGGAAAGGATTGATTCAGGCGTCGCACCGCTGGATCTGTTTGCCATCGCCCGCCTGGATTTCCAGGCCCCCGACGAAGAGCGCTTCCCGTGCCTGCGTCTGGCGCGACTGGCGGCGGAGTCGGGCGATAGCGCGCCGGCGATGCTGAATGCGGCGAATGAAGTGGCGGTCGCGGCGTTTCTCGACGGACGGGTTCGTTACCCGGAAATCGCGAGTATCATCGAGGAAGTCTTGAATCTGGAGCCTGTGGTTGCGGTGAATGATCTCGAGGCGGTGTTCACCGCAGACGCCAAGGCGCGTGTGCTGGCCGAGCAGTGGTTGAGTCGTCACGGGCGATAAGTGTTGCAGTACGTTGACCCAATGCAGCACTGGATAGGATTGCGGAGAAAGTAGATGAGCGCGCTCTATATGATTGTCGGCACCCTGGTAGCCCTGGGCGTGCTGGTCACCTTCCACGAATTCGGCCACTTTTGGGTCGCGCGTCGCTGTGGGGTCAAAGTGCTGCGCTTCTCCGTCGGCTTCGGCATGCCGTTGCTGCGCTGGCACGACAGGCAGGGCACCGAATTTGTCCTCGCCGCCATCCCGCTGGGTGGCTACGTGAAGATGCTCGACGAGCGTGAAGGCGAAGTACCGCTCGATCAGATCGATCAATCGTTCAACCGCAAATCCGTGCGTCAGCGTATCGCCATCGTTTCTGCGGGGCCGATCGCCAACTTTCTCCTGGCAATGGTGTTCTTCTGGTTGCTGGCCATGCTCGGCAGCGAGCAGATCCGGCCGGTCATCGGCGCGGTCGAGTCGGGCAGCATCGCCGCCAAGGCCGGCCTCGGCCCGAACCAGGAAATCGTCGCCATCGACGGCGAGCCGACCTCTGGTTGGGGCGCGGTCAATCTGCAACTGGTGCGTCGCCTCGGCGAGAGCGGCACTTTGCAGTTGCTGGTGCGCGAGCAGGGTTCTACCGCTGATACGCCACGTGAACTGGTGCTGGAGCAGTGGCTGAAAGGCGCGGATGAGCCTGATCCGATTCGGTCGCTGGGCATTCGTCCATGGCGCCCGGCGATTCCACCGATCCTGGCCGAACTCGATTCGAAAGGCCCGGCGCAAGCCGCAGGTCTGAAAACCGGCGACCGTCTGCTGGCGCTCGATGGCAAACCGCTGGACGACTGGCAACAAGTGGTCGACACGGTACGTATTCATCCTGATACCAAAATCATGCTGCGCGTCGAGCGCGATGGTGCTCAAATCGACGTCCCTGTGACGCTCGCGGCACGCGGCAGCAGCAAGGCAGCCACGGGTTATCTGGGCGCCGGGGTCAAAGCAGTCGATTGGCCACCAGAGATGATTCGCGAGGTCAGCTACGGTCCCGTGGCAGCAATTGGCGAGGGTGCTCGACGCACTTGGACCATGAGCGTACTGACCCTCGATTCGCTGAAGAAAATGTTGTTCGGCGAGCTCTCGGTAAAAAACTTGAGTGGACCGATAACCATTGCTAAAGTGGCGGGCGCTTCTGCCCAGTCGGGTGTCGCTGATTTCCTGAATTTCCTTGCTTATCTGAGTATTAGCCTGGGGGTTCTGAATTTGTTGCCCATTCCTGTACTGGATGGGGGACATTTGTTGTTTTATCTGATCGAGTGGGTGCGTGGTCGCCCCCTGTCGGATCGGGTGCAGGGTTGGGGGATACAGATCGGTATCAGTTTGGTGGTCGGGGTGATGTTGCTTGCTCTGGTCAATGATCTGGGTCGACTGTAACGCTTCGCTGAATTGCGAATCTGCCGCATTTTGCGGCAGTTTGTTTATTGCCAGTTGGAATAAGAAAGGACTTCATGAAACGTCTGCTGCTAACTGCGGTTCTCACCGTATTGATGATCGCCGAAGTTCACGCCGAGTCCTTCACTATCTCTGATATTCGCGTCAATGGCCTCCAGCGGGTCTCCGCGGGTAGTGTCTTTGGTGCCTTGCCGTTGAACGTCGGTGAGCAGGCGGACGATCGTCGCCTGGTGGAATCCACTCGTGCGTTGTTCAAAACCGGGTTCTTTCAAGATATCCAGCTGGGTCGCGAAGGCAATGTCCTCGTTATCACGGTAGTCGAGCGTCCGTCGGTCGCCAGTATCGAGATCGAGGGTAACAAGGCCATCTCCACTGAAGACCTGATGAAGGGCCTGAAACAATCCGGCCTCTCCGAAGGCGAGATCTTCCAGCGTGCCACCCTCGAAGGTGTGCGTAACGAACTGCAACGTCAGTACGTTGCCCAGGGTCGTTACTCGGCCACCGTCGACGCCGAAGTGGTGGCGCAGCCGCGTAACCGCGTCGCGTTGAAGGTCAATATCAACGAAGGCACCGTTGCCGCCATCCAGCACATCAACGTGGTGGGTAACACGGTATTTGCCGACGACGACCTGATCGACCTGTTCGAACTCAAGACCACCAACTGGCTGTCGTTCTTCAAGAACGATGACAAGTACGCTCGTGAAAAACTCTCCGGTGACCTGGAGCGTCTGCGCTCCTACTACCTGGACCGCGGCTATATCAACATGGATATCGCTTCGACCCAGGTGTCCATCACCCCGGACAAGAAACACGTCTACATCACCGTTAACGTCAGCGAAGGCGAGAAGTACACCGTTCGCGACGTGAAACTCAGCGGTGACCTGAAAGTGCCTGAAGATCAGGTCAAGTCCCTGCTGCTGGTACAGAAAGGCCAGGTGTTCTCGCGCAAGCTGATGACCACCACTTCCGAACTGATCACCCGTCGTCTCGGTAACGAGGGTTACACCTTCGCCAACGTCAACGGCGTGCCTCAGCCGCACGAAGAAGACAACACCGTAGACATCACCTTCGCCGTTGATCCAGGCAAGCGTGCCTACGTGAACCGCATCAACTTCCGTGGCAACACCAAGTCGGAAGACGAAGTGCTGCGTCGTGAAATGCGTCAGATGGAAGGCGGCTGGGCTTCGACCTACCTGATCGACCAATCGAAGACACGTCTTGAACGTCTGGGCTTCTTCAAAGAAGTCAACGTCGAAACCCCGGCCGTACCGGGCGTGGACGACCAGGTTGACGTGAACTACAGCGTTGAAGAGCAGGCTTCCGGTTCGATTACCGCCAGTGTCGGTTTCGCCCAGAGTGCCGGTCTGATCCTCGGTGGTTCGATCACCCAGAACAACTTCCTCGGTTCGGGTAACAAGGTCAGCGTCGGTTTGACCCGCAGCGAATACCAGAGCCGTTACAACTTCAGCTATGTCGATCCGTACTGGACTGCTGATGGTGTGAGCCTGGGTTACAACGCTTTCTATCGCACCACTGACTACAAAGACCTCGACGTCGATGTTGCAAGCTATGCGGTAGACAGCCTGGGTGCTGGCGTCAGCGTCGGCTACCCGATCAGCGAAACGTCGCGCCTGACCTTCGGCTTGAGTGCGCAGCAGGACAAGATCAAGACTGGTCAATACACCGTTGACGAGATTTTCGACTTCGTGAACCAGGAAGGCGACAACTACCTCAACTTCAAGGCGTCTGCCGGCTGGTCCGAATCGACGTTGAACAAAGGTGTGCTGGCAACTCGTGGCCGCTCGCAGAGCCTGACTCTGGAAACCACTACGCCGGGCAGCGACCTGTCGTTCTTCAAACTCGACTACCGTGGCCAGTTGTTCCAGCCATTGTCTGAAAACTACACCATGCGCCTGCACACTGAATTGGGCTATGGCGATGGTTACGGTTCCACCGACGGCTTGCCGTTCTATGAAAACTACTATGCTGGTGGTTTCAACTCGGTTCGTGGCTTCAAGGACAGCACGCTCGGTCCTCGCAGTACGCCGAGTCGCGGCACCAACCCGGGTACTTTGGCTGACCCTGACCAGGATCCGCTGCCGTTTGGTGGCAACGTCCTGATCCAGGGCGGTGTTGAATTGCTGTTCCCGTTACCATTCGTCAAGGATCAGCGTTCCCTGCGGACTTCGGTATTCTGGGACGTGGGCAACGTTTTCGACTCAACGTGTAAAGACAGCACCAACGCCAACGGCTCTTCGTCCAATACGAAGTGCAACGACATCAGCTTGAGCAATATGGCGAGCTCCGTCGGTGTCGGCGTGACCTGGGTCACCGCACTGGGTCCTCTGAGCTTCGCGTTGGCCATGCCGATCAAGAAACCGGATGACGCTGAAACTCAAGTGTTCCAATTCTCCCTCGGCCAGACGTTCTAAGCGTCTGACCCAAGATAACGACAATGGATTTTGTAGGAGTGCATCGTGCGTAAGTTGACTCAATTGGTTCTCCTGGCGACCGTACTGGTTGCAGGCCCGGCTTTTGCCGACATGAAAATCGCCGTTCTGAATTATCAGATGGCTCTGCTCGAATCCGACGCGGCGAAAAAATACGCCGTCGACGCCGAGAAGAAGTTCGGCCCACAGCTGAGCAAACTGAAAACCCTGGAAAGCAGTGCCAAAGGTATTCAGGACCGTCTGGTTGCCGGTGGCGACAAGATGCAGCAAGGCGAGCGTGAGCGTCTGGAGCTTGAATTCAAGCAAAAGGCCCGCGACTTCCAGTTCCAGTCCAAGGAACTGAACGAAGCCAAAGCCGTGGCTGACCGTGAAATGCTGAAGCAGCTGAAGCCGAAACTGGACAGCGCTGTGGAAGAAGTCATCAAGAAAGGTGCTTTTGACCTGGTCTTCGAGCGTGGCGCAGTGATTGATGTCAAACCTCAGTACGACATCACTCGCCAGGTTATCGAGCGCATGAATCAGCTGAAGTAATCCATGACAGCGACTATAAAGCTCGGCCAATTGGCCGAGTTCCTCGGCGCCACCCTGAGTGGCGACGCGGAGAAGGAAATTACTGGGCTAGCCACTTTGCAAGAGGCTGGCCCAGCTCAGTTGAGCTTTCTGGCAAATCCTCAATACCGTAAATACCTCGCGGACAGCAAGGCTGCAGCACTGTTGCTGAAGGCTGCTGATGCCGAAGGTTTTGCCGGTAACGTGCTGATCGTGCCTGACCCGTATCTGGCGTACGCGCGCATCTCCCATCTGTTCGACCCCAAACCCAAAGCGGCTGCCGGTGTTCATCCGACGGCAGTGATTGCGGCGGACGCGGTGGTTGACCCGGCGGCGAGCATCGGTGCGTTTGCGGTGATTGAAAGCGGCGCGCGGATTGCGGCGGGTGTCACCGTTGGCGCGCATTGCTTCATCGGTGCTCGCTGCGAGATTGGCGAGGGCGGTTGGCTGGCTCCGCGGGTCACGCTGTACCACGACGTGCGCATTGGCAAACGCGTGGTGATTCAGTCGGGCGCCGTGCTCGGTGGCGAAGGTTTTGGTTTCGCCAACGAGAAAGGCG
Source organism: Pseudomonas prosekii (assembly GCF_900105155.1). Lineage (NCBI taxonomy): Bacteria > Pseudomonadati > Pseudomonadota > Gammaproteobacteria > Pseudomonadales > Pseudomonadaceae > Pseudomonas > Pseudomonas prosekii. The sequence continues at coordinate 1,439,767 of NZ_LT629762.1, read as the reverse complement.
TCTGGCAGAAGATCGCGCAGATTGGCGGCGTGCTGGTTGGTGACGACGTCGAGATTGGCGTCAACACCGCTATCGATCGCGGGGCGCTGGCCGATACCGTGCTGGGCAATGGTGTGAAGCTCGACAACCAGATCCAGATTGCTCACAACGTCCAGATCGGTGATCACACCGCCATGGCGGCGTGCGTGGGCATCTCCGGCAGCACCAAGATCGGCAAGCATTGCATGCTCGCCGGCGGTGTCGGGCTGGTGGGGCATATCGAGATTTGCGACAACGTTTTCCTGACCGGGATGACCATGGTGACCCACTCGATTACCGAGCCGGGTTCCTATTCTTCCGGGACAGCCATGCAACCGGCTGCCGAGTGGCGCAAAAGCGCGGCACGCATCCGTCAGCTCGATGACATCGCGAGGCGTCTGCGACAGCTGGAAAAGCGTGTAGGGGAAGTGACCCCTGGCAATAATGCTTCATCAGATGGCTGATACCATTTCCATATCAAGTGTGCACAGCCGCTAGACTGCCTCCTTGATTTGCTAGAGGGGTGCGCGTCAGTCGCGCGCTCCCAATCTTTACATAGGCTTCCCCCCGAAATGATGGACATCAACGAGATTCGCGAATACCTGCCTCACCGTTACCCGTTCCTGCTGGTGGACCGGGTCGTGGAACTGGATGTGGAAGGCAAGCGCATTCGCGCCTACAAGAATGTCAGCATCAACGAACCGTTCTTCAATGGTCACTTCCCTGCGCATCCAATCATGCCGGGCGTACTGATCATCGAAGCAATGGCTCAGGCTGCCGGTATCCTTGGCTTCAAAATGCTCGACGTGAAGCCCGCTGACGGCACGCTTTACTACTTCGTCGGCTCCGACAAGCTGCGTTTTCGCCAGCCTGTCACCCCCGGCGATCAGTTGATCCTCGAAGCCCGTTTCATCAGCTGCAAGCGCCAGATCTGGAAGTTCGAATGCCAGGCTTCGGTCGACGGCAAACCAGTCTGCTCCGCTGAAATCATCTGCGCGGAACGCAAACTATGAGTTTGATTGACCCTCGCGCAATCATCGATCCGACAGCCGTACTGGCTGAGGGTGTCGAGGTCGGCCCATGGTCGATCGTCGGCGCAGGTGTGGAAATCGGCGAGGGGACAGTGATCGGGCCGCATGTAATTCTCAAAGGCCCGACCCGCATCGGCAAGCACAACCGCATTTACCAGTTTTCCTCGGTAGGTGAGGACACGCCCGATCTGAAATACAAGGGTGAAGAAACCCGCCTGGTCATCGGTGACCACAATGTCATCCGCGAAGGCGTGACGATTCACCGTGGCACCGTGCAGGACCGCGCCGAAACCACGCTGGGTGATCACAACCTGGTGATGGCCTACGCGCACATTGGTCACGACAGCGTGATCGGCAACCACTGCATCCTGGTCAACAACACCGCGTTGGCCGGCCATGTGCACGTTGACGACTGGGCGATCCTCTCCGGTTTCACCCTGGTTCACCAGTATTGCCACATCGGCGCCCACAGCTTTTCCGGTATGGGCACCGCCATCGGCAAAGACGTTCCCGCGTATGTCACGGTGTTCGGCAACCCTGCCGAAGCCCGCAGCATGAACTTCGAAGGCATGCGCCGTCGCGGTTTCAGCGAGGACGCCATCCACGCCTTGCGTCGCGCCTACAAGGTGGTTTACCGCCAGGGCCTGACGGTTGACCAGGCGCTCGCCGAACTGTCCGAACCTTCGGCACAGTTCCCGGAAGTCGCGGTATTCCGTGATTCCATCCAGTCTTCGACTCGCGGCATCACTCGTTAATCATGGCTAATTTGCGTATTGCGCTGGTAGCGGGTGAGGCTTCCGGTGACATTCTGGGCGCCGGTTTGATGCGTGCTCTCAAGGCACAGCACCCGGCGGTGGAGTTCATTGGCGTCGGTGGCCCGTTGATGCAGGCCGAAGGCCTGACCTCGTACTTCCCGATGGAACGGCTGTCGGTCATGGGCCTGGTGGAAGTGCTGGGCCGATTGCGCGAGTTGCTCGCGCGGCGCAAGAAACTGGTCGCCGACCTGATCGCCGAGAAACCGGACGTGTTCATCGGCATCGATGCGCCGGACTTCAACCTCAATATCGAACTGAAGCTGCGTCAGGCCGGGATCAAAACCGTGCATTACGTCAGCCCGTCGGTCTGGGCGTGGCGGCAAAAGCGCGTGCTGAAGATTCGCGAAGGCTGCGACTTGATGCTGACGCTGTTCCCGTTCGAAGCCAAATTCTACGAAGAGAAGGGCGTGCCAGTGCGCTTCGTCGGGCACTCGCTGGCCGATGCGATTCCGCTGCAAGCCGATCGCGCCGCCGCGCGCGCCGAACTCGGTTTACCGGACGGGCCGCTAGTGGCGCTGATGCCGGGCAGTCGCGGCGGTGAAGTCGGGCGTCTCGGTGCGCTGTTCCTCGATACCGCCCAGCGTCTGCGCGCGTTGCGTCCCGGCGTGCGTTTCGTGGTGCCGTGCGCCAACCCCGAGCGCCGCGCGCAGCTCGAAGAACTGCTGGCCGGGCGAGATCTGCCGCTGACGTTGCTCGACGGCAAATCCCATCTGGCGCTGGCGGCCTGCGACGCAGTGTTGATCGCTTCCGGCACGGCGACGCTTGAAGCGTTGCTGTACAAACGACCGATGGTCGTTGCGTATCGCTTGGCGCCGCTGACGTTCTGGATTCTCAAGCGCATGGTCAAAAGTCCTTACGTCTCGCTGCCCAACTTGCTCGCCCAGCGCCTGTTGGTCCCGGAGTTGTTACAGGACGATGCAACGGTCGAAGCGCTGGCCCAGACCTTGTCGCCATTGATCGAGGGCGGCGAAGAGCAGACTCGCGGTTTCGACGAGATCCACCGCACCCTTCGTCTGGACGCCTCCAACCAGGCGGCGGACGCCGTGCTGAAACTGATCGGCGAAATACAATGAGTAAGACAAGCATGCAAATGGGGCTGGATTTCACTTTGGTCGCAGAAGCCGTGGATTTGGTTGCCGGTGTCGACGAAGTCGGTCGCGGCCCGCTGTGCGGCGCCGTGGTCACCGCTGCGGTGATCCTTGATCCGATGCGACCGATCCTCGGCCTCAATGATTCGAAGAAGCTCACCGAAGCGCGCCGCGAAAAGCTCTACGACGAAATCTGCGAGAAAGCGCTGAGTTGGTGCATCGCCCGCGCTGAAGTCGAAGAAATCGACGAACTGAACATCCTCCACGCCACCATGCTGGCGATGCAGCGCGCCATCGAAGGCCTGCACATTCAGCCGAAACTGGCGATGATCGACGGCAACCGCTGCCCTAAATTGTCGATGCGCGCCGAAGCGGTGGTGCAGGGCGACGGCAAGGTCCCGGCAATTGCTGCGGCATCGATTCTCGCCAAAGTCAGCCGCGACCGCGAGATGGCCGCGTTCGAATTGATCTACCCGGGTTACGGAATGGGCGGCCACAAAGGCTACCCGACGCCCGTTCATCTGGAAGCGCTGGCCCGTCTCGGACCGACGCCGATTCACCGACGCTCGTTCGCCCCGGTGCGCATGGCGTACGAGGCGCGCGAAAACCTGATTGTGATTTAGTCGCAAGGCTGATGTTTTTTCCAAGGCCCGGTACAATCCGGGCCTTGCTGTTTTCATGACATAACGCAGGATCACCATGCCGGCTTCATTCGTTCACCTACGCCTGCACACTGAATATTCCCTGGTCGACGGTCTGGTGCGGATCAAACCGCTGGTCAAGACCCTGGTCGGCATGAACATGCCTGCCGTTGCGGTCACCGACCAGAACAACATGTGTTCGCTGGTCAAATTCTATAAAGCGGCCATGGGCGCAGGCATCAAGCCGATCTGCGGCGCCGACCTGTGGCTGTCGAACAAGGATCCGGACAACGCGCTGAGCCGGATCAGCCTGCTGGCGATGAATGGCGTCGGTTATCGCAACCTCACTGAACTGATCTCGCGCGGTTTTATCGACGGTCAGCGCAATGGCTCGATCATCATCGAGCGCGAGTGGGTGGCCGAAGCGAGCGAAGGCTTGATCATGCTGTCGGCGGCGAAGGAGGGCGAGATCGGCCTGGCCATGCTCGGCGGCAACCCGGCCGAAGCGGAAAAACTCGCGCGGGAATGGATGGCGGTGTTCCCGGACCGTTTTTACCTGGAAATCCAGCGCACCAGTCGCCCCAATGACGAAGAACAATTGCACGGCGCCGTGGCCCTGGCCGAGAAAATCGGCGCGCCGCTGGTGGCGACCAACGATGTGCGCTTTATCAAGCAGGAAGATTTCGAGGCGCACGAAACCCGCGTCTGCATCGGTGAGGGCCGCGCCCTCGACGATCCGCGGCGTTCGAAGAATTACAGCGATCAGCAATACCTCAAAAGTGCCGAGGAAATGGCTGAGCTGTTCAGCGACATTCCCGAGGCGCTGGCCAACACGGTCGAGATCGCCAAGCGCTGCAACATCGAAGTGAAGCTCGGCAAGCACTTCCTGCCCAACTTCCCGATCCCCGATGGCATGACCATCGATGAGTATTTCCGCAAGGTGTCCTTCGATGGCCTGGAAGATCGCCTCAGCGTGCTGCTGCCCAAGGACACCACCGAAGACTACGAAACCAAACGTCAGGTCTACGTTGATCGGCTGAATTTCGAGCTGGATATCATCATCCAGATGGGCTTCCCCGGTTACTTCCTGATCGTTATGGACTTTATCCAGTGGGCCAAAAGCAACGGCGTGCCGGTGGGGCCGGGGCGTGGATCGGGTGCCGGGTCGCTGGTGGCCTATGTGCAGAAGATTACCGACCTCGATCCGCTGGAATATGACCTGCTGTTCGAACGTTTCCTGAACCCGGAACGGGTCTCGATGCCCGACTTCGACGTCGACTTCTGCATGGATGGCCGGGACCGCGTAATCGAATACGTGGCCGAAAAATACGGTCGCAACGCGGTCAGCCAGATCATCACCTTCGGTTCGATGGCGGCCAAGGCTGTGGTCCGCGACGTGGCGCGGGTGCAGGGCAAGTCCTACGGCCTGGCGGATCGCCTGTCGAAGATGATTCCGTTCGAAGTCGGCATGACCCTGGAAAAAGCCTACGAGCAGGAAGAAATCCTCCGCGACTTCATCAAGGTCGATGAAGAAGCCGCGGAAATCTGGGACATGGCGCGCAAGCTCGAAGGCGTTGTGCGTAACGTCGGTAAACACGCCGGTGGTGTGGTTATCGCGCCGACCAAACTGACTGACTTCTCACCGATTTATTGCGACGAGGCCGGCGACGGTCTGGTAACCCAGTTCGACAAGGATGACGTCGAGGCGGCCGGCCTGGTGAAGTTCGACTTCCTCGGTCTGCGAACGCTGACGGTCATCGACTGGGCGCTGAAAACCATCAACCGCGACCGCGCCAAAGTCGATCAGCCGCCGCTGGACATTGCGTTCATTCCGCTGGATGACAAACCGACTTACCAGTTGCTGCAAAAGGCTGAAACAACCGCGGTGTTCCAGCTTGAGTCGCGCGGCATGAAAGAGCTGATCAAAAAGCTCAAGCCCGACTGCCTGGAAGACTTGATCGCACTGGTCGCCCTGTTCCGTCCGGGCCCGCTGCAATCGGGCATGGTTGACGACTTTATCAACCGTAAGCACGGTCGCGCCGAGCTGGCGTATCCGCACTCGGATTATCAATACGAAGGCCTCAAGCCAGTATTGGCGCCGACTTACGGCATCATCCTGTATCAAGAACAGGTGATGCAGATCGCGCAGGTCATGGCCGGTTACACCCTCGGCGGTGCAGACATGCTGCGTCGCGCCATGGGTAAGAAAAAACCCGAAGAAATGGCCAAGCAGCGCGGCGGTTTTATTGAAGGTTGCAAGACCAACAATATCGAAGCCGACCTTGCCGGTAACATTTTCGACCTGGTGGAAAAATTCGCCGGTTACGGTTTCAACAAGTCTCACTCCGCCGCTTATGGTCTGGTGTCGTACCAGACGGCTTGGCTGAAAACCCATTACCCGGCGCCGTTCATGGCTGCTGTACTGTCGGCGGACATGCACAACACCGACAAGGTCGTGACCTTGATCGAAGAAATTCGCACCATGAAGCTGCGTCTCGACGCGCCGGATGTGAATACTTCGGAATTCAAGTTCACGGTGAACGACGAGGGCCGGATCATCTATGGCCTCGGCGCGATCAAGGGTGTCGGCGAAGGTCCGGTGGAAGCGATCACCGAGGCGCGTCAGGACGGGCCGTTCAAGGACTTGTTCGACTTCTGCGCGCGGGTCGACCTCAAACGCATCAACAAACGTACCCTCGACGGTCTGATCCGCAGCGGTGCGCTGGATCGTCTGGGGCCGTACTTCCATGACGAAACCAAAGCCTATCAGGCCAACATCGACCGCAATCGCGCGGTGTTGCTGAACGCAATGGAAGGCGCGATCAAAGCCGCCGAGCAGACCGCGCGCACCCACGACAGCGGCCACGCCGACCTGTTTGGCGGGTTGTTCGTCGAGGCAGACGCCGACGTTTATGCCAACCACCGCAAGGCCAAGGAGCTGACGCTCAAGGAGCGCCTGAAAGGTGAGAAAGACACCTTGGGCCTGTACCTGACCGGTCACCCGATTGACGAATACGAAGGCGAGATTCGCCGTTTTGCTCGGCAGCGCATCATCGACCTGAAACCGGCGCGCGACACCCAGACCGTCGCCGGCATGATCATCGCCCTGCGGGTGATGAAGAACAAAAAGGGCGACAAGATGGGTTTCATCACCCTCGACGACCGCTCCGGCCGAATCGAAGCGTCGCTGTTTGCCGAAGCCTTCCATTCCGCGCAGTCGCTGTTGCAGACCGACGCGATGGTGGTGGTCGAAGGCGAAGTCAGCAACGATGACTTCTCCGGCGGTTTGCGCTTGCGGGTCAAACGCGTGATGAGCATGGAAGATGCGCGGACCAACCTCGCTGAAAGCCTGCGCCTGAAGCTGCACACCAAGGATTTGAAAGGCGATCAGCTACGCTGGTTGGGTGAATTGTTCAAGCGTCACCGCGGCGCGTGCCCGATCACCATGGAATACACCAGCCCCGATGCGAAGGCCTTGCTGCAGTTCGGCGAGACCTGGCGGATCGACCCGGCGGATGCGTTGATTCAAGCCTTGCGTGACCAGTTCGGGCGAGACAACGTCTTCCTCCAATACCGTTGACGGTCAGGCGCGCTGAAGGCTGCCTGATCTCGACCTGAATTTTTAATCTCGACCTGAACGCGCCTCTCCCTTAAGGTAGGGCGCGAATAGACAACCGGCCGGCCCAAGCTCTCTTGGAAGTCGACCCAAGACGGACGCCTATGAACCCGAATTTTCTAGATTTCGAACAGCCGATCGCCGACCTGCAAGCCAAGATCGAAGAGTTGCGCTTGGTCGGTAATGACAATTCGCTGAATATCGGCGATGAGATCTCCCGCCTGCAGGACAAGAGCAGCACCTTGACCGAAGACATCTTCGGCAAGCTGACCAGCTGGCAGATCGCGCGCCTGGCGCGTCACCCGAAACGTCCGTACACCCTGGACTACATCGAGCACATCTTCACTGAGTTCGATGAGTTGCACGGCGACCGTCACTTCTCCGACGACGCTGCCATTGTGGGCGGTATCGCGCGTCTGAACGATGAGCCGGTGATGATCATCGGTCACCAGAAGGGCCGCGAAGTGCGCGAGAAAGTTCGCCGCAACTTTGGCATGCCACGTCCGGAAGGCTATCGCAAAGCGTGCCGCCTGATGGAAATGGCCGAACGTTTCAAAATGCCGATCCTGACCTTCATCGATACCCCGGGCGCCTACCCTGGCATCGACGCCGAAGAGCGCAACCAGAGCGAAGCGATTGCCTGGAACCTGCGTGTCATGGCGCGTTTGAAGACGCCGATCATCGCCACCGTCATCGGTGAAGGTGGTTCTGGCGGTGCTTTGGCGATTGGTGTTTGCGATCAACTGAACATGCTGCAGTACTCGACCTACGCGGTGATTTCGCCGGAAGGTTGCGCATCGATTCTGTGGAAAACCGCAGAGAAGGCACCGGATGCTGCTGAAGCGATGGGCATCACTGCCGAGCGCCTGAAAGGCCTGGGCATCGTTGATAAGGTCATCGGCGAACCACTGGGCGGCGCGCATCGCGATCCAGCGGCTGCTGCGGCTTCGATCCGTGCCGAGCTGAGCTCGCAATTGGCGATGTTGAAGGGCTTCGACACCGAAGCGCTGCTGACCCGCCGTTATGAGCGCTTGATGAGCTACGGCCTCTAAGCCGAGCACTCGCTCTTGTAGGAGCAAGGCTTGCCCGCGAAGGGGGCGCTTCGGTTTAATGACCGACCGCGTTATCGTTCATCGCGAGCAAGCTCGGCTCCTACAGGTTTTGGTGTACTCATGACACTTGGCGCAGTACTTCTAGGGCAGCTCGCCCCATGGCGCAACACCGCACACTGGCGCATCGCGTTCTCCGGCGGACTCGATTCCACCGTCCTGCTGCACCTTCTCGCCAATCTCGCAAAATCCCACTCCCTGCCGGCGCTCAGCGCCCTGCATGTCCACCACGGTTTGCAACCGGCGGCTGATGCGTGGCCGGCGCATTGTCAGGCTGTCTGCGATGGCTTGGGGGTGCCGCTGAAAATCGTGCGCGTGCAGGTTCAGCCCGGTGCCAGCCTGGAACGTGCCGCGCGGGAGGCGCGTTATGGCGCTTTCATTGAGGCGACGCATTGCAACGACGTGTTGCTGACCGCCCAGCACCGTGACGATCAGGCTGAAACCTTGCTGTTTCGTCTGTTGCGTGGCGCCGGTGTGAGAGGGCTGTCGGCTATGCCGAGCCAGCGAGCGCTGGGTCACGGGCAGCTGCTTCGGCCGCTGCTCAACGTCAGCCGCGCCGAACTCGAAACCTATGCCCGCGCGCATCAATTGCGCTGGATCGAGGACCCGTCGAATCAGGATCGCCAGTTCTCGCGCAATTACTTGCGCCACCAAGTGTTGCCGAGCCTGACCGAGCGCTGGCCGCAAGCCCAGGCGACCATGGCCCGCAGCGCTGGCCATCTGCGCGAGGCGCAGGAACTGCTTGATGAGTTGGCGCAGATTGATCTCGCCGCAGCCGCTGGCAGCAATGAGTTTGCGTGGCTGGGATTGCCGTCGCTGGAACTGGCGTCGCTGCAAAAGCTTTCCGCCGCCCGTCAACGCAATGCTTTGAGCTGTTGGTTGAACCAGCGCACGCGCATGCCCGACAGCGACCATTGGTCGGGATGGGAGGATCTTCGCGACGCTACCGGCGATGCGCGTCCGATCTGGCGATTGGCCGACGGTGAATTGCATCGCAGCGCTGGGCGCATCTGGTGGTTATCCGGCCCGTGGCTGCGCGCGCCGTCGATGGTTGCGAGCTGGTCAAATCCCGAATCATCTTTGATGTTGCCGGATAACGGCCTGCTGACTTTGAGCGGGCAGATCCCTGGCGGACCGCTGCACATTCGCTATCGTCAGGGCGGCGAAGTCATGCATCTGCCCGAGCGCGGCCATCGCGACCTGAAGCGTTTGCTTAATGAACGGGGCGTACCGTCATTCGTGCGTGGCAGATTGCCGCTGCTCTATCGCGCCGACCAACTGCTTGCAGTGGCGGGGTTGCGGGGGTTGAACGGGGAGGCGGGCGAGGGCTGGAATTTACATTGGCAGCCGCCGAGCGAAGATCAAGGTTTGAGCTGATAGGGGCTTTCCGGTAGACTACGCTCCCTTCTTGATACAACTTCTGTGGATTCGCCTGAATTGCAGGAGTTGCCGATTACCAAGCAGTCTTTGCTGGGCGATTCCAAAAAATGTGTAGCGAGCAACGCACCGGAGTTTCATCTCCCGGTCTGTCACAACGCGGCGGTTTTTTTGAAAGGTGCACTGTGATTAATGCAGGTGATCGGGGGCTTCGGCCTTCCTTCGCTTTCCCCGGCGGCTCGGACCGCTTTAACGCAGACTTCTAGGGTTTTTCATGACGCGCTACATATTCGTCACGGGCGGTGTTGTTTCTTCATTGGGGAAAGGCATTGCCTCGGCTTCATTGGCGGCCATCCTGGAGGCGCGGGGACTTAAGGTCACCATGCTGAAGCTGGACCCGTACATCAACGTTGACCCGGGCACCATGAGCCCGTTCCAGCACGGTGAAGTGTTCGTCACCCACGACGGCGCCGAGACTGACCTGGACCTGGGCCACTACGAGCGGTTCATCCGCACGACCATGACCCAGAACAACAACTTCACCACTGGCCGTGTCTACGAACACGTGCTGCGCAAAGAGCGCCGTGGTGATTACCTGGGCGCGACCATTCAGGTGATCCCGCACATCACCGACGAAATCAAGCGCCGCATCATCAAGGGCGCCGGCGACGCTGACGTGGCGATGGTCGAGATCGGTGGCACCGTCGGTGACATCGAGTCGCAACCGTTCCTCGAAGCCATTCGTCAATTGCGTTTCGAAGTCGGCGCCAAGCGCGCGATGCTGATGCACCTGACGCTGGTGCCGTACATCGCCACTGCCGGCGAAACCAAAACCAAGCCAACCCAGCACTCGGTCAAGGAACTGCGTTCCATCGGCCTGCAGCCTGACGTGCTGGTGTGCCGCTCCGATCACCCGATCGACATCTCGTCGCGTCGCAAGATCGCCCAGTTCACCAACGTTGAAGAACGTGCGGTGATTGCGCTGGAAGACGCCGACACCATCTACAAGATCCCGGGCATCCTGCACTCGCAAGGCCTGGACGATTTTGTTGTCGAGCGTTTCGGCCTGCAATGTGGCGGCGCCGATCTGTCCGAGTGGGAAGCCGTGGTCGACGCCAAGCTCAACCCTGAGCACGAAGTCACCATCGCCATGGTCGGCAAGTACATGGAGCTGCTGGACGCCTACAAGTCGCTGATCGAAGCGATGAGTCACGCCGGCATCAGCAACCGCACCAAGGTCAACCTGCGCTACATCGATTCCGAAGACATCGAAAACCAGGGTACCGCCCTGCTCGAAGGTGTCGACGCGATCCTAGTACCGGGCGGCTTCGGTCTGCGCGGCGTGGAAGGCAAGATCACCGCCGTGCAATACGCTCGCGAAAACAAGGTTCCGTACCTCGGCATCTGCCTCGGCATGCAAGTGGCGGTCATCGAGTTCGCACGTAACGTGCTGGGCTGGAAAGACGCCAACTCCACCGAGTTCGATCGCGCCAGCGGTCACCCGGTCGTGGGCCTGATCACCGAGTGGGAAGATGCCACCGGCGCGGTCGAAACCCGTACCGAAGCGTCCGATCTGGGCGGCACCATGCGTCTCGGCGCACAGGATTGCCTGCTGGAGCCGGGTTCGCTGGTTCACGATTGCTACGCCAAAGACGTGATCGTCGAACGTCACCGTCATCGTTACGAAGTGAACAACAACCTGCTGCCGCAAATCATGGAAGCCGGCCTGAAAATCTCCGGTCGTTCCGGTGATGGCGCGTTGGTTGAAGTGGTCGAAGCACCGGATCATCCTTGGTTCGTCGCTTGCCAGTTCCACCCGGAGTTCACCTCGACACCGCGCGACGGTCACCCGTTGTTCACCGGTTTCGTTAAAGCAGCGTTGACTCAACACCAGAAGAAGGCTTGATTCCAATGGCGCAGAAGATCATCCGTGTAGGCGATATCGAGATTGCCAACGACAAGCCAATGGTGCTTTTCGGTGGCATGAACGTGCTGGAAAGCCGCGACATGGCGATGCAGGTCTGCGAAGAGTACGTAAAGGTTACCGAGAAACTCGGTATCCCTTACGTGTTCAAGGCCAGTTTCGACAAGGCTAACCGTTCCTCCGTGACCTCTTACCGTGGCCCCGGCCTGGAAGAGGGCATGCGCATTTTCCAGGACATCAAGCAAGCCTTCGGCGTGCCGATCATCACCGACGTCCACGAGCCTGAGCAGGCTGCGGTCGTCGCTGAAGTCTGCGACATCATTCAGTTGCCGGCCTTCCTGTCGCGCCAGACCGACCTCGTGGTCGCGATGGCCAAGACTGGCGCGGTGATCAACATCAAGAAAGCCCAGTTCCTTGCGCCGCACGAGATGAAACACATCCTGAGCAAGTGCGTGGAAGCGGGTAATGATCAGTTGATCCTCTGCGAACGCGGTTCGAGCTTCGGCTACAACAATCTGGTCGTCGACATGCTCGGCTTCGGCATCATGAAGCAGTTCGAATACCCGGTGTTCTTCGACGTGACTCACGCGCTGCAAATGCCTGGTGGTCGTTCCGATTCCGCTGGCGGGCGTCGCGCCCAGGTCACCGATCTGGCCAAGGCCGGCATCAGCCAGTCGCTGGCGGGTCTGTTCCTCGAAGCCCACCCGGATCCGGACAATGCCAAATGCGACGGCCCTTGCGCCTTGCGCCTGGACAAACTGGAGCCATTCCTGGCCCAGCTCAAAGCGTTGGACGAACTGGTTAAGAGTTTTCCGACGGTAGAAACCGCGTAAACCTCTTTTCTCCGGTAAAGTACCGCACGATTTAATGTTCAGGCCCTCGGGCCTGAGCCTTATCGTCCGCAAGACTGCCCGCTGCACATCACTTGCCGACGGTAAAAGATTTCCTCTAGCTGCGTCGTTTTCGTCAACTTTGGAGTGTTTACAACAATGGCAAAAATCGTCGACATCAAAGGTCGTGAAGTTCTCGACTCCCGTGGCAATCCCACCGTCGAAGCGGACGTGCTTCTCGATAACGGCATCATCGGTAGCGCTTGCGCGCCGTCCGGTGCTTCCACTGGCTCGCGTGAAGCACTCGAGCTGCGTGATGGCGACAAGAGCCGTTACCTGGGCAAAGGTGTACTCAAAGCCGTAGCCAACATCAACGGTCCGATTCGTGACCTGCTGTTGGGTACCGATCCAAGCGACCAGAAAGCCCTCGATCACGCGATGATCAAGCTCGACGGCACTGAAAACAAAGGTTCCCTGGGCGCCAACGCGATCCTCGCCGTTTCCCTGGCCGCGGCCAAGGCAGCAGCACAGGACCAGGACCTGCCGCTGTACGCTCACATCGCCAACCTGAACGGCACGCCGGGTGTTTACTCGATGCCGGTGCCGATGATGAACATCATCAACGGTGGCGAACACGCCGATAACAACGTCGACATCCAGGAATTCATGGTTCAGCCGGTTGGCGCCAAGTCTTTCTCGGAAGGTCTGCGCATGGGCACCGAGATTTTCCATCACTTGAAAGCTGTGCTGAAGGCCCGTGGCCTGAGCACTGCAGTTGGTGACGAAGGTGGTTTCGCGCCGAACCTGGCGTCCAACGAAGACGCTTTGAAAGTGATCTCCGAAGCCGTGGCCAACGCCGGTTACAAGCTGGGCACCGACGTGACCCTGGCACTGGACTGCGCGGCCAGCGAATTCTACGAAGACGGCAAATACAACCTGTCCGGCGAAGGCCAGGTGTTCACCGCTGAAGGTTTCGCTGATTACCTGAAAGGCCTGACCGAACGTTATCCGATCATCTCGATCGAAGATGGCCTGGATGAGTCCGACTGGGCTGGCTGGAAGATCCTCACCGACAAGATCGGCGAGAAGACCCAATTGGTAGGCGACGACCTGTTCGTGACCAACACCAAGATCCTCAAGGAAGGCATCGATAAAAAGATCGCCAACTCGATCCTGATCAAGTTCAACCAGATCGGCACTCTGACCGAAACCCTGGAAGCCATCCAGATGGCCAAGGCTGCCGGTTACACCGCCGTGATCTCGCACCGCTCCGGCGAAACCGAAGATTCGACCATTGCCGACCTGGCCGTGGGCACTGCGGCTGGCCAGATCAAGACCGGTTCGCTGTGCCGTTCCGATCGCGTGTCCAAGTACAACCAACTGCTGCGTATCGAAGAGCAGTTGAATGGCAAAGCCAAGTACAACGGTCGCAGCGAATTCCGCGGTTGAGCTGTACGTGGTAAAAAGCGCTACACGGTAAAAAGGTATGGGATTGTGTCGAAATAAGTCGCGACAGCGATGGATTTGCCACTAATCTGATGTCTCAAGAGCACAAGCCTGGGTCTTCCAGGCTTCGTGCTATCAGAAGCTTCATAGTTTTGGCATGGCTGTCTTTTTTCACTGGATACCTGATATTCGATGCGCAGTCCCAATTGGTTGTTCCTCGTCTTGCTCCTGCTGCTGGCTGGCCTGCAATATCGCCTGTGGGTGGGAAATGGCAGCCTGGCGCAAGTGGCCGAGCTGACTCAGCAGATCGCAGATCAACACGCTGAGAACGAAGGCTTGCTGGAGCGCAATCGGGTGATGGACGCCGAAGTCAGTGAGTTGAAGAAAGGCATGGAGACCGTTGAAGAGCGAGCTCGTCATGAGTTGGGCATGGTCAAGGACGGTGAAACCCTTTACCAGTTGGCTCAATGATCCAGTCGTTACCGGCCTTCTGGGCCGTGATTCCTGCCGCGGGCGTCGGTGCCCGAATGGCTGCGGACCGTCCCAAGCAATACCTGCAACTGGGCGGCCGAACAATTCTCGAACACAGCCTCGGCTGTTTCCTTGACCATCCTTGCCTGAAAGGCCTGGTGGTCAGTCTTGCTGTTGATGATCCTTATTGGCCAAACCTGGCCTGTGCTGACGATGCGCGGATTCAGCGCGTCGACGGCGGCGTCGAGCGTTCCGCTTCGGTGCTTAATGCCTTGCTGCATTTGCACGCGTTGGGTGCCGACGAAGAAGACTGGGTGTTGGTGCACGACGCTGCGCGGCCCAATCTGGCGCGCGATGACCTGGACAAATTGCTCGGTGAACTGGCCGATGATGCGGTCGGTGGCTTGCTCGCAGTGCCGGCGCGGGACACGCTGAAACGCGTCGACAAGCACGGGCGCGTGGTTGAAACCGTGGATCGCAGTGTGATCTGGCAAGCGTATACGCCGCAGATGTTTCGCCTCGGCGCGCTGCATCGGGCGTTGGCTGACAGTCTGGTGGCGGATGCCGTTATCACTGACGAAGCGTCGGCGATGGAGTGGGTGGGTCTGGCACCACGCTTGATTGAAGGGCGCTCGGATAACCTCAAGGTTACGCGGCCGGAAGATCTGGAATGGTTGCGGTTACGTTGGGCTAATCGCCGCTGAGTTTTTTGTTGACTGGCCTGCCGCCATCGCGAGCAAGCTCGCTCCCACAGTGGATTTGAGTTCGACGCGTAACCCCTGTGGGAGCGAGCTTGCTCGCGATGGCGGTGGTTCGGTCAACACATCACTCAGACCCGATACTCCGGCCGCTCAGCCAACCCTTCCTTCAAATAATCCACCAACTTCCTAACCTTCGGCGACAGATGCCGTTGCTGTGGATACAGCGCCCACACCGCGGTATTCGGCGGTTGATGCGCTTCCAGTAACGAAATCAATTCGCCGCTTTTCAAATGCTCCAGCACGTAATAATCCGGCAACTGACACAACCCCACGCCCAACAGCGCCGCATCCAGCACCGCTTGCCCACTGTTGCAACGCCAGTTGCCCTGCACTCGCTGGGAAAATTCGCGGCCGTTCTGTTCCAGTTGCCACAGATCCGAACTGCCGATCAGGCAATTGTGCCGACTCAATTCCGACAAACTGTGTGGGCGACCATACCGTTCCACGTAGGACGGTGACGCGCACAGGTACATGCGGCGCGGCGCCAAGCGTGCGGCCACCAGTCGGGAGTCCTGCAAGCGACCGAGGCGGATCGCCAGATCGAGGCCTTCATGCACCAGATCGAGTTGGCGATTGCTCAGCTCGATGTCGATCCGCAGTTGCGGATACAGCGCCATGAACCGTGTCACCAGCGGCACGATAAAGCGCTCGCCGTAAGCCACCGCGCAAGTCATGCGCAGCATGCCTTTGGGCTCGCTGGTCAGATCGCCGACCGCACGCAGCGCTTCTTCGCGGCCATCCTGCAAACGCTGGCAATGTTGCAGGAAGGTTTGCCCGGCTTCAGTCAGCGTCACTCGGCGCGTGCTGCGATACAGCAATCGCGTCTGAAGTCGTTCTTCCAGACGTACGATTTGTCGACTGACATGCGAGGAAGAAACCCCAAGACGCTCCGCAGCAGCGGTGAACTGGCTGCATTCGGCAACGGCGACAAATTCGTCGATCCCTTCCCAACGATTCTCAGACATCGTTGATTATCCCTGTACGGCAATAATATTTTGCATTTGGCCCGATTATTCATCGTTCGGCCATGTATTACACTCCTGTTCTTGTTTTTTTATTCATTGGATTCTCTGGAGAGTCAGCATGATCAAGTCGCGCGCCGCCGTAGCCTTCGAGGCGAAGAAACCCCTTGAGATCGTTGAAGTCGATGTCGCCATGCCGAAGGCCGGTGAAGTTCTGCTTCGCGTCGTGGCTTCCGGGGTTTGCCACACCGACGCTTACACCTTGTCCGGCGCCGACCCGGAAGGCATCTTCCCGTCGATCCTCGGCCACGAAGGTGGCGCCGTGGTTGAAGCCATCGGCGAAGGCGTGACCTCGGTTGCGGTGGGCGATCATGTGATTCCGCTGTACACCCCGGAATGCCGCCAGTGCAAATTCTGCCTGTCGGGCAAAACCAACCTGTGCCAAGCGATTCGCTCGACCCAGGGCAAAGGCCTGATGCCGGATGGCACCACGCGCTTTTCCTACAAGGGTCAGCCAATTTTCCACTACATGGGCACCTCGACCTTCTCCGAGTACACCGTGCTCCCGGAAATCTCCGTTGCGAAGATTCCGAAAGAAGCGCCACTGGAAAAAGTCTGCCTGCTCGGCTGCGGTGTCACCACCGGCATCGGCGCGGTGCTCAATACCGCCAAGGTCAAACCGGGTGACACCGTGGCTATTTTTGGCCTCGGCGGCATTGGCCTGTCAGCAGTCATCGGCGCTGCCAAAGCCAAGGCTGGGCGGATTATCGCGATCGACATCAACCCGGAGAAATTCGAAATCGCCAAGCAATTGGGTGCGACCGATTGCGTCAACCCGAAAGACTTCGATCGTCCGATCCAGGAAGTCATCGTCGACATGACCGATGGCGGCGTCGACTTCTCCTTCGAATGCATCGGCAACGTGCAACTGATGCGTGCAGCCCTTGAGTGCTGCCACAAGGGTTGGGGCGAATCGGTGATCATCGGTGTCGCCGGTGCTGGCCAGGAAATCGCCACGCGTCCATTCCAACTGGTCACCGGGCGCGTCTGGCGCGGGTCGGCGTTCGGTGGCGTGCGCGGTCGTACCGAGTTGCCGAGCTATGTCGAAATGGCCGAAACCGGCGAGATCCCTCTGGATACTTTCATCACCCACACCATGGGCCTGGAAGATATCAACAAGGCATTCGACCTGATGCACGAAGGCAAGAGCATCCGTACCGTCATCCATTTCTAAAAACAGCGACAGGCCTCCCGCCAAAAGCTGCAAGCGAGCGCGCCTCGACTTGCAGCTTGAGGCGGGTGGCGTGCAACTGGGAGGATTCCCGTGAGCCTGGAAAACATCTCTTGCCAGAAAAGCTTCGGCGGCTGGCACAAGCGTTATCGGCACCGTTCCGAGGTGCTCGGTTGTGACATGGTGTTTGCCGTATACCTGCCGCCGCAAGCGGAGCAGGGCGGCAAGTTGCCGGTGCTGTACTGGTTGTCCGGTTTGACCTGCACCGACGAAAACTTCATGCACAAGGCTGGCGCGATGCGCATGGCCGCCGAGCTCGGGCTGATCATTGTTGCGCCGGACACCAGCCCGCGCGGCGCCGATGTGCCGGGCGATCCGGATGGCGCCTGGGATTTCGGCCTCGGTGCCGGTTTTTACCTGAATGCCACACAGGAACCCTGGTCGCGGCACTATCGGATGCATGATTACGTGGTGCAGGAATTGCCGGCACTGGTCGAAGCGCATTTCCCGGCATCGACCAAGCGCGGCATCAGCGGCCATTCCATGGGTGGCCACGGTGCGCTGGTCTGTGCGTTGCGCAATCCCGGGCGTTATCAGTCAGTGTCGGCGTTCTCGCCGATCAACAACCCGATGGATTGCCCTTGGGGTCAAAAGGCCTTCTCCCGCTACTTGGGCGAGGACCGTTCAAAGTGGCGTGAATGGGATGCCTGCGCGCTGATCGCCGAGGCCGACGAGAAGCTGCCGTTGCTGGTCGATCAGGGCGATCGCGACGATTTTCTCGCCACTCAACTCAAGCCTGAAGCCCTGCAGCATGCCGCGAAACTTGCCGGCCACCCGCTGACGTTGCGCCTGCAACCGGGCTACGACCACAGCTATTTCTTCATCGCCAGCTTCATTGACGATCACTTACAGCATCACGCACGCGCCCTAGCCGAGTAATGCGGGTAGAATCACGCCCTGACAAAAATCGGGGCGTTTTTTTATGCGTATTGGCCACGGCTATGATGTGCACCGTTTCGCTGAAGGCGATTTCATTACTCTGGGCGGCGTGCGCATTGCACACAGCTTCGGGCTGCTCGCTCATTCCGACGGTGACGTCCTGCTGCACGCCTTGAGCGATGCCTTGCTCGGCGCGGCTGCGTTGGGCGATATCGGCAAACATTTCCCGGACACCGACCCGACCTTCAAGGGCGCCGACAGCCGCGCGCTGTTGCGTCACGTGGTCGCGCTGATCCACGCCAAGGGCTGGAAAATCGGCAATGTCGATAACACCATCGTCGCCCAGGCCCCGAAAATGGCCCCGCATATCGAATCGATGCGCGCGCTGATTGCCGCGGATCTTCAAGTTGAGTTGGATCAAGTGAACGTGAAAGCTACCACCACCGAGAAGCTCGGCTTCGTCGGTCGCGAAGAAGGCATCGCCGTGCATTCCGTTGCCTTGTTGCTGCGCGCATGAACGAAGCGCAATTGCTCGGCCCGCGTGCGTATGGTGATGCCCTCGGCAGCGCCGTGCTGAAAGCCACGGCGGAAGATTTCCAGGTCGATGAAGTCCTCAATATTCCCCTGAGTGGCGACGGCGAACACCTGTGGATCTGGGTGGAAAAACGCGGTTTGAACACTGAAGAAGCGGCCCGGCGAATTGCCAAGGCTGCCGGCGTGCCGTTGCGCACCGTCAGTTACGCGGGGCTCAAGGACCGTCAGGCATTGACGCGCCAGTGGTTCAGCGTGCAACTGCCGGGCAAGGCTGACCCGGATCTGTCGGCGGCTGAAAACGACACGTTGAAGATCCTCAAGACCGGTCGGCATAAACGCAAACTGCAACGCGGTGCCCATTCGGCCAACGGTTTCACGTTGCGCCTGACGCAATTTGCCGGCGACAAAGCGGCGATCGAAGAGCGTCTGCAATTGATCGCCAAGCAGGGTATTCCCAATTATTTCGGCGCCCAGCGCTTTGGTTTTGACGGCGGCAACGTCGTTGATGCGCGTGCCTGGGCGGCGCGCAAAGCGTTGCCGGAACAGCGCAATGTGCGTTCGCGTCTGTTGTCCACGGCACGCAGTTTTCTCTTCAACCAAGTGTTGGCGGCGCGGGTTGCCGACGGTACCTGGCAGCGTGCGCAGGTCGGCGATCTGCTGGCCTTCACCGACAGCCGCAGTTTTTTTCCGGCGGGTGAGGCTGAATGCAGCGATCCGCGCCTGGCGATTCTTGACCTGCACCCGACCGGCCCGCAGTGGGGCGAAGGTGACTCGCCGACGACGGGCGCTGTCCATGAACTAGAGCAGGCAATCGCCAACCGCGAAGCAGACTTGCGCGACTGGTTGATTAACGCCGGTATGAGTCACGAACGCCGCATCCTGCGGCTGCCCATTGCTGGGTTGACGTGGCATTATCCCGAGCCTGACATTCTGCAACTGGAATTCGTCCTGCCGGCCGGATGCTTCGCCACCGTATTGGTGCGCGAACTCGTCGATCTGGTGCCGGTGGGGCAGACGGACAGCCCATGCGTATTCTGATTTCTAACGACGATGGGGTAACCGCACCCGGTCTCGCCGCGCTTTATGCTGCGCTGGCGGATTTCACCGAGTGCGTGGTTATCGCCCCGGACCAGGACAAAAGCGGCGCCAGCAGTTCGCTGACGCTCGACCGTCCGTTGCACCCGCAAACCCTCGCCAACGGCTTTATCAGCCTGAATGGCACACCGACCGATTGCGTGCACCTGGGCCTCAATGGCCTGCTGGAACGCGGTCCGGACATGGTGGTTTCGGGGATCAACCTCGGCGCCAACCTCGGTGACGACGTGTTGTATTCCGGCACGGTGGCGGCGGCCCTCGAAGGGCGCTTCCTCGAACGTCCTGCGTTTGCCTTTTCGCTGGTCTCACGGCAAGTGGAGAACCTTCCCACAGCCGCTTACTTTGCGCGCAAACTGGTCGAGGCTCACGCCGACCTCCAATTGCCACCGCGCACGGTACTCAACGTGAACATTCCCAACCTGCCGCTGGACCACATCCGCGGCATTCAACTGACCCGCCTCGGGCACCGCGCCCGCGCTGCCGCGCCGATGAAAGTGGTGGACCCACGCGGCAAGTCCGGTTACTGGATTGCCGCGGCCGGCGACGCCGAGGATGGCGGCCCGGGCACCGACTTTCATGCGGTGATGCAGGGCTATGTTTCAATCACTCCACTACAACTGGATCGCACCTTCAATGATGCCTTCAGAAGTCTCGATGGCTGGCTGGAGGGGCTGCACTAATGGGTCGTGAACAAGACGATATGCTCCGTCGCGGCATCGGCATGACCTCGCAACGTACCCGCGAGCGCTTGATTCAACGGTTGTACGAAGAGGGCATTTGCAACGCCAAAGTGCTGGAAGTCATCCGCCGCACGCCTCGTCATCTGTTCGTTGACGAAGCCTTGGCGCACCGCGCCTACGAAGATACCGCGCTGCCGATCGGCAACAACCAGACCATTTCCCAGCCTTATATGGTGGCGCGCATGAGCGAGCTGCTGCTGGAGGCCGGTCCGCTGGACAAGGTCATGGAGATCGGCACCGGCTCGGGTTATCAGACTGCTGTGTTGTCGCAACTGGTTGAGCGGGTGTTCTCGGTGGAGCGCATCAAGGTTTTGCAGGATCGAGCCAAGGAACGTCTGGTCGAACTCAACCTGCGCAACGTGGTGTTCCGCTGGGGCGATGGTTGGGAAGGCTGGCCGGCACTTGCGCCGTACAACGGCATTATCGTCACCGCCGTCGCCACTGATGTGCCGCAAGCGTTGCTCGATCAATTGGCTCCGGGCGGACGCCTGGTGATCCCGGTCGGCTCCGGCGAGGTCCAGCAATTGATGCTGATCATCCGTGAAGAACAGGGCTTTTCCAGACGTGTGCTGGGGGCGGTGCGCTTTGTGCCACTGCTCAACGGGCCGCTGGCCTGAGCATTTGTTCGGCGGCGCTGAATTCTCACAGATCGGCCGTGTCTTACAGCGGCGACGTTTGTTTAAACGGGATTCATCGGCGGGCAGCAAACGTGTGCGAGCGGTGAATTCGCTTCATTAAAGGTAAAGCCTGCATCGCCCGTTATACTTGCGACATTTCGTGCCGAAACACGGCAATCCATATTTTCAGCCACCACAAAGGGAGCGGCGGGTGAGTCTCACAGTCATTGCGCAGCGTATGGGTACAGCAAGCTTTCAGCGCCTGGTGACTGGCCTTGTCTTGAGCACGTTGCTGGTCGGTTGCTCCAGCACCAAGTCGAGCACCGTGGGCGTGGTCGATCGCAACAAATCGGTCAACCAGCGTCCGGCAGTGACCACCGGGCAATATGTCGTTCGACCAAAAGACACCTTGTTCTCGATCGCTTTTCGCTACGGCTGGGACTACAAAGCCCTCGCCGCACGGAACAATATTCCTACGCCGTATACGATCCATCCGGGTCAGACAATTCGCTTTGACGGTCGCGCCGGTTCAACGCCGCCGACGGTGTCGAGCTCGTCCACTTCAACGCCTTCCTCGACGTTGAAAACCACGGTAATCCGCCGCCAGCCGAATGGCGCAACGACCAGCACAGCGGTGGTTGCACCGTCCGTCGCGAGCAAGGTTCCGCTTGCTCCACTGCCTCCAGCGGGCCCAGCCCCGACCGGCTGGGGATGGCCATCTAATGGCATATTGATTGGTAAATTCTCTTCAAACGGTAGTTTGAATAAAGGAATTGATATCGCCGGGGATTTGGGACAGCCTGTTTTAGCTGCGTCTGATGGGACGGTGGTATACGCCGGGAGTGGCTTAAGGGGCTACGGCGAATTAGTCATCATCAAACACAGCGATACCTACGTCAGTGCCTACGGACATAACCGCAGGCTTTTGGTTCGGGAGGGACAGCAGGTCAAAGTCGGGCAGACAATTGCCGAAATGGGGTCAACGGGCACAGACCGGGTGAAACTGCATTTTGAGATTCGCCGCCAAGGTAAACCTGTAGATCCGCTGCAATTCCTGCCGCGTCGTTGATTTGTTGTCAGCCTGTTCCGTCACGTAGAGGGGACAGGCTTCAGCGCTGCCAAGGATAAAGGCGCCGCTTGAGCTTGAGGTCGAACTCACCAAAGGACTATAACAATGGCTCTCAGTAAAGAAGTGCCGGAGTTTGACATCGACGATGAGGTTCTCCTTATGGAGACCGGCATCGCCACGGAATCGATGTCGGACGATGAAGGGGCAGCTCCACCTTCCGTTCGTACTAAATCCAAACACTCCGCTTCGCTAAAGCAGCACAAGTACATCGACTACACACGGGCACTCGATGCTACGCAGCTGTATCTCAATGAAATCGGCTTTTCCCCTCTGCTTTCCCCGGAAGAAGAAGTGCATTTTGCCCGTTTGTCGCAAAGTGGCGATCCGGCTGGGCGCAAACGCATGATTGAAAGCAACTTGCGGCTGGTGGTGAAAATCGCCCGACGCTACGTCAATCGCGGCTTGTCGCTGCTGGACCTGATCGAAGAGGGCAACCTCGGTCTGATCCGCGCAGTGGAGAAATTTGACCCTGAACGCGGCTTCCGCTTCTCGACCTACGCAACCTGGTGGATTCGTCAAACCATCGAGCGCGCGATCATGAATCAGACCCGGACCATCCGGCTGCCGATTCATGTGGTCAAGGAACTCAACGTGTACCTGCGGGCTGCACGCGAGCTGACGCAAAAGCTCGATCACGAACCCTCACCCGAAGAAATCGCCAACCTGCTGGAGAAACCAGTGGGCGAGGTCAAGCGCATGCTGGGCTTGAACGAGCGGGTTTCTTCGGTCGACGTCTCGCTGGGTCCGGATTCGGATAAAACCCTGCTGGACACCCTTACTGACGATCGCCCGACCGATCCATGCGAACTGCTGCAGGACGATGACCTGTCCCAGAGCATTGATCAGTGGCTTTCGGAGCTGACCGACAAGCAACGCGAGGTGGTCATTCGCCGCTTCGGCCTGCGCGGTCACGAGAGCAGCACGCTTGAAGACGTGGGCCTGGAAATCGGTCTCACCCGGGAGCGGGTCAGGCAAATCCAGGTTGAAGGCCTCAAGCGACTTCGCGAGATTCTCGAGAAGAACGGCCTGTCGAGTGAGTCGCTGTTCCAATAAAGCGGTCATTCACTGGCAATGAAAAGCCCCGACTGGTTCGGGGCTTTTTGTTGTCGGCAGGAAACCACTGGATCGTAGACTCGTGCTGTAAGACTTCGCTTACTCTCTCGTAAGTGTTCGTTATTTTTACAGGTTGGCAGTTGGCGCTTTTGTTGGGTGTTGGTCTTTAACTAACTGAAAATTAAAGATATTTATTTTCATTAAGCTCATATGACAGCCCGAACCAGCTGCGCAGGCCGGTTGCCGATGTCAGGGATTTCTCTAGTATCTGAACTGTGTCGACGGACAGACACACCCTTCAAGGATGAGGGGAAAGGACATTGCAGGACGCAATTCATCAGGACGATGAAAAGGATTAAAGGGAATAAGGACGAAATGTGGGCGGGTCAAACCGCCCCTTTTTTTCGCCTGCAGAAAAGTCGTTTGCTGCTGGAAAAACAAAAAAGGCCCGCGAGGGGCCTTTTTCGAGAACGCGGGGCAATCAGCGTTCGAGATCCTTGATCTTGCCTTTGACGCCATCCCACTCTTCGGCATCGGGCAACGATTCTTTCTTCTCGGTGATGTTTGGCCAGATCTCGGCCAGATCAACGTTCAGCTGGATGAATTCCTGCATGTCTTCCGGGACTTCATCTTCAGAGAAAATGGCCACGGCCGGGCATTCCGGTTCGCACAGTGCGCAGTCGATGCACTCATCCGGGTGAATCACCAGGAAGTTCGGGCCTTCGTAAAAGCAGTCCACCGGACAGACTTCTACGCAGTCGGTGTACTTGCACTTGATGCAGTTGTCGGTGACGACGAAGGTCATTTCTAATTTTCTCCTCAGGCGGCGGCAGCGGAGCCCCTTCACGTTGGGGTCGCCAGGTTTGGGAGCGATAGTCTGCAGGCCGGCTAAACGCCTGCAGCATCCCAAACCGCGCGAGATTCTAACAGCTTGCAGGCAAGTGCGTTAGATCCGTGTCTTTAGTGCATAGAGCATTTCTAACGCACGACGCGGACTCAGATCATCCAGGTCGAGTTTAGCCAGTTCGTCGAGCACCGGATGCGGCAGGCTGGCGAACATGTCGCTCTGCTGCGGCGCGGCCGGTTTGCCCTTGACCGGTTTCGGTACTTCGTGGGGCAGGGCGGTGGCCTCAAGGCGACCCAGATGCTCGCGAGCACGCACGATCACTTCGCTCGGCACGCCGGCCAGTTGCGCGACCGCCAAGCCGTAGCTCTGGCTCGCCGGGCCGGGCAGCACGTGGTGGAGGAAGACGATGCGTTCGTTGTGCTCGGTGGCATTCAGGTGCACGTTGGCCACCAGCGGTTGCGCTTCCGGCAATACGGTCAGTTCAAAGTAGTGCGTGGCGAACAGCGTGTAGGCGCGCAGATAGGCCAAGCGCTCGGCCGCCGCCCACGCCAGCGACAGGCCGTCGAAGGTGCTGGTGCCGCGACCGACTTCGTCCATCAACACCAGGCTGCGCTCGGTGGCGTTGTGCAGGATGTTCGCGGTTTCGCTCATTTCGACCATGAACGTCGAACGCCCGCCGGCCAAGTCATCGCTGGAGCCGATGCGGGTGAAGATCCGGTCCACCAGCGACAGTTCGCAACTGGCCGCCGGGACGAAACTGCCGATGTGCGCCAGCAACACGATCAACGCGGTCTGGCGCATATAAGTGGACTTACCGCCCATGTTCGGGCCGGTGATCACCAGCATGCGCGTGTTGTCGTCGAGGCTCAGGTCGTTGGCCACAAACGGCGTGCTCAGCACTTGCTCGACCACCGGGTGACGACCCTGGCTGATGCGCATGCACGGCTCTTCGACGAAACGCGGGCAGTTCAGATCGAGGTTCAGCGCACGTTCGGCGAGGTTGCTCAGCACGTCCAGTTCGGCGAGTGCAGCGGCGGTGTCTTGCAGCGGCGGCAGTTGCGCGATCAGGCTTTCGAGCAGCGCTTCATAGAGCATCTTCTCGCGCGCCAGGGCACGGCTCTTGGCCGACAGCGCCTTGTCTTCGAACGCTTTGAGTTCCGGCGTAATGAAGCGCTCGGCACCTTTAAGCGTCTGGCGCCGGATGTAGTCTGCAGGCGCCGACTCGGCTTGCTTGCTCGGCAACTCGATGAAATAGCCATGAATGCGGTTGTAGCCGACTTTCAGGTGCGAAAGGCCGGTGCGGGCCTTTTCGCGCGCTTCGAGATCAATAAGGAACTGCCCGGCGTTTTCGCTGAGCGATTGCAGGTCGTCGAGTTCGGCGTCGTAACCGGTTTTCAACACGCCGCCGTCACGGATGACCGCTGGCGGGTTGTCGATAATGGCTTTTTCCAGCAGCGCCGCCAGTTCCGGGTAGGTGCTGGTGGTCGCGGCCAATTGAATGATGTGCGGGGCTTCGAGCTCGCGCATCGCCACTTGCAACTCGGGCAGCGCGCCGAGGGCATCACGCAGGCGAGCGAGGTCGCGAGGGCGGGCGTTACGCAGACCAATCCGCGCCAGAATTCGCTCGATGTCGCCGATTTCCTTGAGCTGCGGTTGCAGCTTTTCGAAACGGTAGCTGTCGAGCAGATTGGTGATCGAGGTCTGACGCGCGAGCAATACAGTCAAGTCGCGCAGTGGACGGTTGAGCCAGCGGGTCAGCAAGCGGCTGCCCATGGCGGTCTGGCAGCGATCGACCACCGATTGCAGGGTATTGTCGCGCCCGCCCGCCAGATTGGTGTCGAGCTCGAGGTTGCGACGGCTCGCGCCATCGAGCACCACGGTGTCGTCCAGGCGCTCATGACGCAAACTGCGCAAGTGCGGCAGGGCGGTGCGCTGGGTTTCCTTGGCGTAGCTGAGCAGGCAACCGGCGGCGCCGATCGCCAGCGTCAGGTTTTCGCACCCGAAGCCTTTAAGGTCTTGCGTGGAAAACTGCTGGCAGAGACTTTTCAACGCCGAGTCGCGTTCGAAATCCCACGGCGCACGGCGACGAACCCCACGACGTTTCTCCGCCGGCAGGTCCTTCGGCCAGTCATCCGGGATCATCAGTTCCACCGGATTGACCCGCTCCAGTTCCGCCAGCAGATTTTCCCAACCCTTGATTTCCAACACGGTGAAGTTGCCGCTGGTGATGTCGAGCACTGCCAGACCGAACAGACGCTCATCGCCCAGCACCGCAGCGATCAGGTTGTCGCGACGCTCATCGAGCAACGCTTCATCACTGACTGTGCCCGGCGTAATAATCCGCACCACCTGACGATCAACCGGGCCTTTGCTGGTCGCCGGATCGCCGACCTGCTCACAGATCACCACCGACTCGCCAAGCTTCACCAGCTTCGCCAGATAACCCTCGGCGGCGTGGTAAGGAATCCCACACATCGGAATCGCCTGCCCCGCCGATTGCCCCCGGGCCGTCAGGGTAATGTCCAGCAACTTGGCGGCCTTCTTCGCGTCTTCATAGAAGATCTCGTAGAAGTCGCCCATGCGGTAGAACATCAACTGGTCGGGGTGCTGATTCTTCAGACGCCAGTATTGCTGCATCATCGGCGTGTGGGAGGACAGATCGGAGAGTGCTTTATTCATCGGAAATCAGGAAAACTCGTTGAAAGATGTAGGGCAAAGGAGGGGCATCGGCCCGGCTTTTCCGCGATGGGCGCAAGGTTAACATGGGTGGTCTGTGGGGCGCAGGCATCTGAGCCCGATGGCGCCTCGGACCATTACCGTGGAACAAAAAAAGCCCGGCATTTGGCCGGGCTTCTCGATGATCTGCGAAGTGCTGTCAGCCTTGTTTGGTCTCGACTTGCATCATCACAAGATTCTGCTGTTTGGTCGCCTCGATCAAAACCTCACTGTAAACGCGTTTTTTTTGCTCCGATTTAGCGTTACGGATAAAGTCGGCAAAAAGGCTTTTGGCACCCTTGTTACTGCCTGGCTTGATCGAAATCATGATTTCGCTCCTGATGATAATTCGAGCGTGGCCTCAAGATCGGCCCGCGTATGGCGCTCAGGTATATGGTAGTCAATCTTATCGACGCCGGCTTTGTAAAGACGTCCTGAGTTATCGATATGTTTGAGCAGCAAATCCACATGTATATCGCTGCCGTACTCTAGCTTAAGTGCGTTTACAACGTCACGCGCTGCGAAATACTGATCGATGAAATGCGCCTTGCGAATTCTTCTGCCCTCCGCTTCCTCTCGGGCTTTGACAAAGCCCCAGGCAAGTTGTGGATTTTGATAGACGTACAGGATTTGTACAAACCGTCCCTTTTTCAAGGATCTCTCGACATTTTTTCTGGCGACATCAATGTTTGAAAACGTGCCGTCGAGTAGAAAAGATTGTCTCTGGTCGAGAGCGAAGTCGAGTATTTTTTCGACGAGGATCGAAACGCCGCCCTGAAAAAGCCAAGAGTTAGCACCGGTGTATTCCGAAAACTCGTTCCGAAGCTCGTCCGGATCAATCCTCAAGATTTTCGTATCGGCGAAAAGATTCAAAAGGGCGATTGATGCTTCAGTTTTACCAGCCCCAGGGGAGCCCGCCATGAACACCGACACCGGTGCTTCTTCCGGGGGATAAATTGCTTGGTTCGTCCGACGCGTTCCGATTGCCTTCTTGTTTGCACGAGCGAAGCTCACCGCTTGGGCAGATACCTTTATCTCTCCAGGCGTCATTTGATGCCTTGCGGGTATCGTCTCATTCACCACGAGCAAACTCCTTTTTGTTAGTCGTAATCTTCGGAGCTGCGAAGCTTAGCCCGGTCAGTCAAGGTTGAAGCGGTAGTAAATGAAAACAAGAATTGTGTGCCTACTTTGCAGGGCAGGGTCAGCAAAGCACTCACAGAAGCTGGCGGCAGACCTCTTTTTTCAGGTTTATGCATATCTGCATTTGTTTTCCTGAAAAACATCAAGCATTATTCGCGTTATGCAAAAACGCAACGTTTCCTCAGTCTTAAGAGCATTGCTCGATCAGCACGGGATCTCCCCCACGGAGCTTCACCGTCGCACGGGTGTGCCGCAATCCACGCTTTCGCGGATTCTCAGCGGGAAGATTGTCGATCCTTCGGATAAACACATTTCGAAGATCGCCGAATACTTCGCCGTGAGCACCGACCAGTTGCGCGGGCGCATGGACCTTGCGCCCGCCGCTGGCGGTGGCCGCGATCATCTACATTCCGAACTCAAGGACATAAGTTTGTGGGACGACGACACCCCAGTTGATGACGACGAGGTGTCCGTGCCCTTTCTTCGCGAGGTTGAATTGGCGGCAGGATCAGGAAGATTCGTCATCGAAGAGAGCGAGCGCTCAAGCTTGCGCTTCGGCAAACGCAGCCTGCGGCACAACGGGGTGCAGTTCGATCAAGCCAAATGCGTGACGGTACGCGGCAACAGCATGTTGCCGGTGCTGCGCGATGGCGCGACCGTCGGGGTCAACGCCGGCAAGTGCGGGATCGGCGACATCGTCGACGGTGACCTCTATGCGATCAACCATAACGGCCAGTTGCGGGTGAAACAGCTTTACCGCTTGCCGACCGGTATTCGCCTGCGCAGCTTCAATCGTGACGAACACCCGGACGAGGACTACACCTTCCAGGAAATCCAGGAAGAGCAAATCGTCATCCTCGGTCACGTCTTCTGGTGGGGCATGTACGCCCGCTAACGTCACCGCCCGCCGATAAAACCCGCTGCCCGGCGGGTTTTTTTTCGTCTGCAGAAAACTGCCAACACCCGCATTCGCGGGGCTTCCATGCGTTTGCGCATCCATCATGCATAAATAAATGCATTTACGCATTGACTGTATATGCATCCATGCATATTCTTTGTCTCAAGCGGCTCAACAAAGCAGCTCGAAACCAGGATCTTTAGTTCCACGACAAAGGCAGCGATGAACCGGCCTCAACGGTTCAGAGGGTTGGCAACTGACCCGGGTGTGCAGCGTAAAGCACCAAAAGCAGTTATCCGGCGGGCAGGGACCGCGGTCGGAAAAACAATTTGAATCGATCCGTACCGCGCCAGTAGCGCCGAACGATCAGCGAAGGACCGCATTACTGAAAAGCCCGGCGCGCTGCCGGGCTTTTTGGAATGCCTACCTGATGTCAGGCACGTCGAGAGACAAGGTTTGAAACACCTATCCATTCCTCTACCCACACACAAAGACAACCAACTCATCCTTCATCAATTACACCAGGAGGTGTGACATGACAAACGAGCAACAAGCGTTGCTGGACATGCCGATCTGGCTTGTCATCGTCCTCGCCCTGGTGGGCGGGGTGTCTGGCGAAATGTGGCGCGCCGACAAGGAGGGCGCCCGAGGCTGGGCGCTGATCCGGCGCCTGGCATTGCGCTCCGGGGCCTGCGTGATCTGCGGGGTCTCGGCAATCATGTTGCTGTACGCCGCCGGGGTGTCGATCTGGGCGGCTTGCGCATTCGGTTGCCTGACGGCGATGGCCGGGGCGGACGTGGCCATCGGGCTTTACGAGCGTTGGGCGGCGAAGCGCATTGGTGTCTGCGATGTGCCGCCGCGTGATTCTCGTTCTGATCAGCCATAAGCCGCAGCCCTGGAGGCATCAATGACCGTCGTACTGGAAAAACCTTCGCAGCTTGTTGCGGCCATCGCCGAAACGCTGCGGATTGCCTTTCCCGGCCTGAAGACCGGGCTTCACCAAGACTTTGCCAGCGACGACGAATCCGCCTGGATTTTGATCGCGATTGACCACGACGAACCCGGCGACCGCGCCAATAACGGACGTATTGCACATGCCCTGACGGTGTCGCTGCAAATCGTCCTGCCGACCGCGCAACCGGGTTGGGATCTGGCCTGCGAGTTGAAACACCTGATCACCGATAACTGCTGGAAGCTCCCCGGTGATCAATGCGACGTGCCGCTGAATATCGATGGCCTGCCATCAGTGTTCCTCAGCGCGACACGGCAATACCACGCCTGGACGGTTTCTTTCACCCAGACGCTGTACCTCGGCCCGCTGTTGCTCGACGACCCGATCGGCGTGGCGAAATTTGCCCGCACCTGGGAAGTGTCGGACATCGACGACCCGGCTCAATACACCGCACTGGAGGACTAGCGCATGTTGGAAGCGCTGCTAACGATGCAACTGGGGCCGATCATCGAACGATTGGCGCAAATCGACACCGAGCTCGATGACCTGTACCGGCGCGCCGACAGTTTTTGTCGGATTGGCGTATGTCAGCAGGTCGATCCGGCGAGCAATACCTGCCGCGTCAGCCACGGTGATTTGCTGACACCGGCGATTCGCTTTTTCAACCCGAGTGCCGGCGCCCAGAGCGAATCGCGGATTCCCTCTGTCGGCGAGCAATGCCTGCTGCTCAACCATGGCGGGGGCGAGGGCGGCGGCCAGTCCGTTGCGCTGTTCGGGCTTAACGGTGACCAGTATCCGCCGGCCTCGACGCAGGCTTCGTTGACGCGTCGCCTCTATCAGGACGGCAGCGAAAATGGTTACGACCACGCCGCTCATGTCTTCCACTGGAAAAACGGCCCGGCCGCGTTTACCGGCTCTCGCGAGTCTCTGGAACTGAACATCGGCGCGGCCCGACTGGCGATGACGCCGCAGGCAATTACCTTGCAGCTCGGCGCGGTCGGCCTGCTGATCGACGCCGGCGGCGTGCACCTGAGCGGCCCATTGGTGGATCACCAGGGCCGCGTCATCAGTACCGCATAAAGAGTCTTCCCCATGATCGGAATCGATAGAAACACCGGCGCCAGCGTCGACGATTGGCCGCAGTTTGTGCAGCGCGCCACTCGGGCGTTGACCACGCCTCTGGGCACTCGTCAAAAACGCCCTTTGTATGGCAGCACTCTCCCCGAACTACTCGGGCAAAACCTTGGCGACGATGTGCTGATCCTCGCCCAGAGCCACGCTGCGCAAGCCTTTTACAACGCGCAAAACGGCATCGGTGATTTCGAGCCGCAAGTCATCGTCGCCAGTCGGCAGGGGGCGGGATTGCTGCTGCGCTTCGCCGGCACCTGGAAAAACCGTCAACAGACCTTCGAGGTGGTGACATGAGTATGTTGATCCCCGGCCAAAACCAATTGGCCGAGCCGGCCATCGTCACGGTCGAGGTCTTTGAAGACTTGCTCGCCGAGTTCAAGACCTTTGTCGTGGAATACGTCGGCGCCCGTTCGCCCGAGAGTGCGGCAAAACTGCTGGTCAGCCTCGACAACGAAAGCGAATTGCTGACCCTGGCGCTCGAAGCCTTTTGCGTGCGTTTGCAAATCCACGAACGTAAATACAACGCCCGGATCAAGCAGATGCTGGCGTGGTGGGCCACTGGCAGCAACCTTGATGCACGCCTCGCGGACATGGGCCTTGAGCGTCAATTGCTGGACCCCGGCGACCCGGCGGCATTCCCGCCCGTGCCGCCGGTTTACGAAAGCGACGATGACGCCCGGTTGCGTTATTACCTGGCGCCGCATGCACCGGCGGCGGGGTCGCGGATGCAGTATCGGCGGGAAGTTTTCACCCTCGGCGAACGGCCCGCAGTGAAGGTCGACAGCGCCTTTGCCGGGGTGCTGACCGTCACTTACACCTTCAGCCCGGACGGCTTCGCCGCACAGGTCAAGGATGGCAACGGCCGTCGCACTGCGCCTGGCGAAGTGCGGGTCACGGTGCTTGCCCGAGAGGGCGATGGCACGCCGTCCGCTGAACTGTTGCAAGGCGTGCGCCAGCACTTTGCCCGGCCCGACGTGCGCCCGGAAACGGACCTCGTCACTGTGCAAGGCGCGCAAATCAAAAACTACAAAATCCGCGTCGTCGCGAAGATCAACGCCGGCCCGGATTCCGGATTGACCAAAGTCGCCGCGCAGCAGCAGTTGCAAGCCTATGCCGATGCGTGTCATCGCCTCGAAGGACGCGTCGACCCGAGCTGGATCGACTACACGCTGCACAGCGCCGGCGCGGTTCAATTGCAAATCCTTGAACCGCTGGCGCCGATTGTCACAAGCGCATTCCAGGCCCCGTATTGCACGGGCGTCGAGGTTGAGGTGGACACGCTATGAGTGATCACCGACCGCGCCCGAGCCTGCTGCCGGCCAACAGTTCAGCGCTGGAAAGGGCACTGGATATTGGTTTCGGCAGATTGCTGGAGCGCATTCAACCGCCGTTTCCGCAGTTGATGAATCCGGCTGAGACACCAATGGCATTCTTGCCATACCTCGGCGCGGATCGCGGGGTCAGCGAGTGGAGTTCCGAAGCGCCTGAAGCTGAGAAGCGCTTGACGGTCGAACTCGCTTGGCCCACCGCACGGCAGGCCGGTACTCGAAAGGCGCTGGAAAACGCCGCCAAAGGTTTGCGGCTCCAACCCGATGTGCGGGCCTGGTACGAGCAAACGCCTCCGGGCGCGCCTTACAGCTTTTCCGTCAGGGCTTTTACCGAACAGCCTTACAGCGAAGAAATCGATGCGCGCCTTGATCGACGCCTGGCGGACGCCAAAGGTGAGCGCGACACCTTAAAGGTCTCCGTCGGCCTGAGTGCCTTCGGCAATCACGTCATCGGCGCCGCCACCCTATGCGGCGAACTGACCACGGTTTATCCGATTTTCATCGAAGGGCTCGAAGCCTCGGGTCAGGCCTTCATGGCCGCCGGGCTCTACACCGTCGAAACCTCCACTATTTATCCTCAGGGGTCCTAAATGGCCGACTACTACACCCTGCTTACCAACGCGGGGATCGCCTACGAAACTGCCTGCAAAGCGGCGGGCCTGCCGATCAAGTTGTCCCAGATTTCCGTCGGTGACGGCGGCGGTGCGGTTTACAACCCGGCCGCCACCGACACCGCACTCAAGCGCGAAGTCTGGCGCGGGCCGCTCAATGCACTGTTCCAGGATGAGAAAAACCCGAGCTGGCTGCTCGCTGAAGTGACCATCCCACCGGACGTGGGCGGCTGGTATGTGCGCGAGGCCGGGATCTGGACCGATACCGGGGTTTTGTACGCCATCGTCAAATACCCGGAGTCGTTCAAACCGGTTCTGGCCACGTCGGGGTCGGGGAAAGAGTTCTACATTCGCTCGATTTTCGAAACCAGTAATGCGTCCTTGGTGACGTTGCTGATTGACGACACCGTGGTGAAAGCGACACGTGCGTGGGTTACTTCCTATGTCGCTGACGAACTCGCCAAGCTCGACAGCAAGCAATCGGTACGCGTCGCGACTACCGCTAACATCACGTTGGCCGGACCTCAAACAATTGATGGCATTGCAGTTGTTGCGGGTGATCGGGTTCTGGTTAAAAACCAGACGGCCGCGAAAGATAACGGCATCTATGTTGCCGCAGTCGCGGCCTGGGTGCGGGCGAAAGACGCGGATGTCAGTGCAGACGTGACGTCGGGTCTGATCGTCTCCGTGGAGCAGGGGGCAACGCTGGCCGATACCCGCTGGCAGTTGATCACTGATGGAGCAATTGTCCTGGGCACCACGGCGTTGACGTTCCAGAACGTGACGCAAGGCTTTGCGCCGCTCAATGCGCCTGCATTGGTCAGCCCTACGGCGAATACGCCTCCGCTGTTTGATGATTCGAAAGCGCTTGCCACGACGTCGTTCGTTCAGCGAGCGTTGGGTAACGCGTCTGGGGTTAAGCCTCTAGACGTCGCTACTACCCTGCTACCAGCAGATAGCGGTAAAGAGATTGCATTGTTTGGTTCTTCAACCTTCAGCGTAACTTTGCCACTCGCCAGCGGGTTGATTCCGGGGTGGAGAATTACGGTTTCGTCGGTAAACACGGGGGTGATTACTTTCATCGCCCAGGGTGGAAGCCCTATGTCTATGGGCAGCACCGACACCCCCAGCCTGCCAGTGAAAGCGGGAGACACCGCAGAGATTCTTTGGAACGGTTTGTCCTGGCGCATAGCGGGAGGCTCCCAACTCAAGTACTCGCCAGCGTTTGCAAGTTCAATGCTTCCAAATGGCAGCCAGAAGTTACCGAGTGGCCTGATTATGCAGTGGGGTTATCAGAACCTTCCCGCTAGTGCCACCACGACCTACTCGTATCCTATTGCCTTTACGAATGGATGCTTAAGCATCGTTGCGACTTTTGGAACCCCGGCGCAGGGCACGGTCAACGCCGATATGGTCAGCGCTAGCCAATACAAACTTCAAAACCTGTATGCAGGTCAGCAAATTGCGCGATGGATTGCCATCGGCTACTAAGGAGATCCTATGTTCTATTCTGCGCAAACAGGCGGTTTTTACAGCGCCGAGATTCATGGTGCTCGCCTGACTATGACTCAGGACCCTGCTTGGATCAGGCCAAAGATCAATATCGTCCTACTGCCGGGGGAGTCGGTGCAGGTTGGCGATGAGTTGATGAGGAACGAGGGTGAAGAGCCGACAACGATACGGAATGTACTCGATATGAGTGCTGTTCCCGACATGCTTGAAGTCGTCAGCCAGAACTGTTTGATTCCCGAAGATGCGGTAGAAATAACGGACGAGTGCCGCCACGAAATGTTGCGAGGGCAATCTCTTGGCAAAATGATTGCTCCTGATGATCGTGGTTATCCGATACTTATCGATCGACCACTACCTTCCCTGCAGGAGGCCGCGTTAGCAGAGCGGACATGGCGTGATGCCCGGCTTACAGCGACCGATGGCGTGATAACACGCCACCGTGATGAGTTAGAGGAGGGAGTTACGACTAGCTTAACTGCCGAGCAATACGCCGAGCTGCAAGTCTACCGGCGCAAGCTGCGCGACTGGCCGCAAGGCGCGGAGTTTCCTCTGGAGGATCACCGCCCCGTTGCACCCACCTGGCTGTCCGGCCAGCTCCAATAAGCGCCCCCACCGTCGGGGCGTTTTCTTATCCGCTACATCCCAACACCACCCGAAAGCCCCAATCGAATGGGGCTTTTTCGTTTCTGGAGAAACCAAAATGGCAGAACGCCAAACTTACACCGTCCTCGTCCCATTCCCCGTTGGGCGTGGTCATTGGTCGACCGCTGGCGAGGACCTCGACTTGCTCGACGTCGAAGCCAACGCACTGCTGAGTGCCGGTCGCCTTGAGCTGAAAACTCCTACCACCCAGGCCGATAAGGCCGCTGCCAAGAAGGCTGAATAACCATGGCTGAGGTTTTGAACTTCGAGCACAACGGCATTACCGTCAATGCCACTGAATCGCCCGAGGCCATGGGTGGCCTGGGCGACAACGTTATCGGTCTGGTCGGCACTGCGCCCAACGCCGATCCGCTGATCCCGCGCAATTCGCCGTTTCGCATCAACAGCTTCACCACCCAAGGGCTGCTCGATCCGACGGGCGCCGAGTCGGGCACGCTGTTTCACGCGGTGTACCAGATTCTCAAAGTGGTGAAAGTGCCGGTCTATGTGGTCATCGTCGAAGCGGGCGGCGCCGCGGCGGACACCGTCAACAACGTGATCGGCGGTGTCGAGCCGGTGACCGGACGCAAACTCGGCTTGGCTGCGTTGGGCGGTGTGCCGGAAGACCTGACCATCATCGGTGCGCCAGGCTTCACCGGGACCAAAGCAGTGGCCAGCGAATTCGCTTCGTTCGGCAAGCGCATCAAGGCCCGTGTAGTGCTCGACGGCAAGGATGCCGCGGTCGCTGATCAAGTGACTTACAGCCAGGAACTGGGCGGTGCGGACCTCGGTTTCGACCGTTGCCTGCTGGTGCACAACATGCCGGCGGTGTACTCCAAGGTCGCGAAGAAAAACGTGTTCCTCGCGCCATCGAGCCTGGCCATCGCCGCGCTGGCGAAGGTCAAGCAATGGGAAAGTCCGGGCAGCCAGGTGACCTACGCCGAGGACGTTTCGCGGGTTGTCGAATACAACATTCTCGACACCTCCACCGAGGGCGATCTGCTTAACCGCTACGGCATCAGCTATTACGCCCGGACCATCCTCGGCGGCTTCTCGCTGCTGGGTAACCGTTCGATCACCGGCAAGTTCATCAGCTACGTCGGCCTCGAAGATGCGATCAGCCGCAAATTGGTCAAGGCCGGACAGAAAGCCATGGCCAAAAACCTGACCAAATCCTTCATGGATCAAGAGGTCAAGCGCATCAACGACTGGCTGCAAACCCTGGTCGCCGACGAAACCATTCCCGGCGGCAGCGTGTACCTGCACCCGGAATTGAACAGCGTCGAGAAGTACAAGAACGGCACCTGGTTCATCGTCATCGACTACGGTCGCTTCGCGCCGAACGAACACATGGTTTATCAACTCAACGCCCGCGATGAAATCATCGAGCAGTTCCTGGAGGATGTTCTCTAATGTTTACCAACCGTGTAAGACAGGCCATTGCGGCCACCCTGCAGGGCCTGCCGTTGTCGGCGACCGTGGACGATTTCACCCCGCCGAAGATTGAATTCGACGTGGAGGACATGCGCGGCGGGCGCTTTATCGTCGAGCAAATGGTCAAGGGCGCCAAGCCGCTCGCCTGCACGCTGACCCTGCAGGGCATGGGCCCGGAAGTGATGCTGGCGATGGGCGTGAACATGGGTGATGACATTCTGTTGAGCGTGCGTGAAGCCGGTCAGGATCAGGATGGCAACACGTGGTTCACCTACCACACGGTCGGCGGCAAGCTGAAAATTCTGACCGAGACCAAGATGAAGATGGGCGACAAACCCACCACTGCGCTGGAACTCACTTGCCGCACGTACAACCGTATTGAAAACGGTATCCCTGTAGTCGACATCGACGTGCGTACCCAGAAGTTCATGCTCAACGGCGTCGACATCCTCGGCGACGCCCGCCGCGCGGTGTTGATTACCTGATCCGCGCCACCGCCGCCGGTTAAACGCAAAACCTATGGGAGCGAGCCTGCTCGCGGTAGCGCCGTGCCCGACACATTGCTGCCGGATGAGGCCAAGCCTTCGCGAACACGCTCGCTCCCGCGATGCACTTTGATTGAGCGGTATGGCGCGATACCTCCCCACGATCCACCAAGGAATCCCTTCATGTCCTGGATACCTCCTACGCATGTGCTGCTGTCGCCGATTACCGCTGACGACGAATCGCAGATCACCCAGATCAAACTCAAACCGCTGTTTTACGCCGCGCAAAAAGACGCTTTGGCCCGCGCCGGTGACGATGAGGACGATCAGTTTTTCGAACTGGCGAAATTGGCCAGCGGTTTGTCGGTCAAGGAGCTCGATCAGCTCAAACGCCCTGACTACGTGAGCATCGCCCAGTACGTGCACGAAATGTCGACGCGTCCGGCCTCGCATTTCCTGCAGCAGGCCAACGCCGCCGAGGAAAAATCTGACCTCGCGCAATCGCCTGATCCCGATCAAGTGCAATTGCTGCAACCACTCAATGCGGGCGGCCGCAGCATGACCACGCTGAGCCTGGAAATGCCGGTGCTGCGCGCGACCAAAGCGAT
Source organism: Pseudomonas prosekii (assembly GCF_900105155.1). Taxonomy (NCBI): domain Bacteria; kingdom Pseudomonadati; phylum Pseudomonadota; class Gammaproteobacteria; order Pseudomonadales; family Pseudomonadaceae; genus Pseudomonas; species Pseudomonas prosekii. The sequence goes on along the minus strand of NZ_LT629762.1, from coordinate 1,402,037 downwards.
GAAAAAACTCAAGACCGCCAAGGAACGCGCCGAATTCATTACCGCGCATTGCACCGGCCTGATGCTGCCCGATCTGGACCTGTTGACCGTGCCTGACTGGACCCAGTTGCAGGTGCGCATAGACGATTTTTTAAACAAACCGGCGGCCTTCTTTCAGAGCGCGACATCGAAGTAATCCTCGATGTGGTGCCGCTCATTTACCCGGTAAGTGAAGCGCAGATTCTGGAGTGGGACGCTGGCAAGGCATTGCGCCGCTACGACATCGCGGTCACTCGCCTTGGCCTCAAACAGGAGTAGAGCGAGATGGCGGAAGATACTTATTCGCTCAAGTTCAGCGCAGTCGATCAAGACGCCTGGGCGTTGAATGGCGCTGGCAAACACGCCGATCTGGCGCCGCCCGATACCTCGAGCACGGTTGCCCCGGATGCGCAGCAGGGGTTCGCCGGGCTGAGTCTGGCGCTGGCCGGGGCGAGTCAGGAAATCAACGCGCTGACCAAAGAGCAGGGACAGTTGCGCGCGGTGCTGGAATCCCTCAATACCACGCTCACCTCGCAACGTTCGTTGTTGCAAGGGATGAACGACAAGTCTGGGCCTATGGTCGGTTCGAGCGCTGGCGCTGACCTGAGCAGCAAAAGCGCGGGCAGTGACAATCAACCTTATGCGCCGTTGCGGCCCGCGATCAATCTCGACGCGGCGATGGCCGATCTGGCGTTGGTGATCAAGTTCGAAGGTGATCAGCGCCGGGAACTGGCGATCACCAACGAGAAAATGGCCAGTGAGCGATTGGTCGCCCCGAGCAAAGCGAGCGCGGTGGATCTGACCAATGTCGAGATCGCGGCGGCCAAGGCTGGTGTGGGTAACGACCAGCGCGACGCCCGCGGAAATGTCGATACGCTGAAGCGACAGGACAAAATTGTCGAGTTCACCCGCGACGCGGCGATTACTGCGTCGGCTTTCAAGCTGAATGTGCAGGACGCCTCTGAGCTGTTGATCGGCTGGCGCACCTCGATGAATCTGGATCGTCCGCAAACGCAAGACCTTGCCGACGCGACGAGTGTGCTCGGCAGAAACATGAGCGCATCGGAGGCCGATATCGGCTCGATCCTCAGTCATTACGGAGCGGCTGCAACCAATGCCGGCATGGCGCCCGAACAGGCTGCGGCGCTCTCGGCGGCGTTGCTCAATGCTGGGGTCAAAACGACTGATGCGGGGGTCGCCTTCGAAAAAATCACCACGACCTTGGCGTCGGGTGAGGCGAAGACCCCAGGCCAGCAAGCGGCGTGGACGCAACTGGGGCTTGATCCAGGATTGCTTGCCAGCGGCATGCAAGAACGTGCGCCGCAGACCATCGTTTCCGTGCTCCAAGCATTGAAGGCACAACCCGCCGCCGAACGCTCCGGGCTCGCCACGCAGTTGTTCTCTGTCGACAAGCCGATTGTGCAATTGCTGCAGAACGTCAGCGAAGTCGAGCGCGCCTTCAAGCTGGTCGCCAAGAAGGAAACTTACGCGACCTCTGAAGGCGTCGACAAGAGCGCGGTGCAACAAGCGGCGCAGATCCGGGCCGAGAGTTCGCAAGCGCACTGGGACGGTTTCAACGCGCAATTGGAACGACTGAAAATCTCGGTCGGCGACAGCGTATTGCCGCTGTTCAATGGCCTGCTGCTGCCAATCGGCGCGGCCACCAATAGCCTGAGTAGTTTCGCCGAGATGTTTCCGGTGGTGACTGGGGCACTGGTCGTGGGCGCCGCAAGTTTCAAGACCGCGAAAATGCTCGACACAGTCAAAGGCTGGTTGGGCGCCGACGACGGTTCTGGCAAGGCTGGAGGCAACAAACCACCCGGCCTCGGCAGCAGGCTGATGACCCGCGCTGCCTCGATGAGCAGTCTCGTTACTGAAAAAATCAGCAGCGTGTACAACTCGAGCGTTTCCCGAGCGACGGCAACCGCCGAGCAATTCAAATCCGTGGTCAGCAGCCGTTACGCGGGCATGACGTCCAGTGCCGGTCGAAGCTTGATCGGTCAATCGAGCCGCATCGGTCGCGTCGCGGGTCCGCTGGCAACGCCGCTGATGCTGGTGGATTCGGGTATCGACGTGGCCAAGGGCGTCCGCAACAAGGACGCCAGTCTGGTCGGCGCGGGCGTCGGTTCGGCGGTCGGTGGGCTCGCAGGTTTCTACGCCGGAGCCGCTTCCGGCGCCGCGATTGGCACGTTCATTTTCCCCGGCGCGATGACCGCCGTCGGCGGTTTGGTCGGTGGGGTGCTGGGCGGGATCGGCGGCAGCGCTGGCGGCAGGCAGGTTGGTTCGTGGCTGGGCGACAAACTCGTCAGCCCGGTCAATCGCCTGGCACCTCCCGAGCAGATGAGCAAGAACCTCGCCGGCGCGCAGGCGAATAACCGCAACATCACCTTTGCCCCCGTGATCAACATCAGCGGCCAGGACCCGACGCAGGCGCGGCAGATTGCCAAACTTGTGCAGCAGACGCTCCACGCGCAATTCATGCCGCTGATGCTGGGCAATCCACTCGCCGCGCGGCGCGACGCGGCGCTCACCGATGGAGGTGTTTGATGCGACAACAAATGGCCTTGGGCAGCTTCATTTTCGGTCTGTCCAGAGACTTCGCCTACAGCGGCCTGGTTCGCTCGTCGAGTGGCGGTTGGGTTGACCTGAAGATTCTCACCAGCAAACCGAAATCCAGCCAGACCGGACAAGCTCTGGAAACGCTGAGCATTTCCGGCAAATCGATGTACGCGGTGGCCATGCAGCGCCTCGACGAGTTGCGTGCGTTGCAGGCGTTGCGCGTGCCGCTGCCATTGGTCGACGGCATCGGCCGCAACTGGGGACTGTGGCGCATTGACAGTGTGTCTGAGACTCAGTCCGACATCATCGATGACGGCACTGCGATGCTGAATAGCTGGACCATTCAATTGTCGGAGTTCGTCAATGCGTAGGGTCAGAAGTATCGCCGGCGATTCAGTCAATCTGTTGCTCTACCGCGAGCTCGGCCGCAGCGATGATGCGATCGAAGAAGCGCTGTGGCGCTTGAATCCGAGCCTCGCCGAACACGGCCCGGTGCTGCCGGCCGGAGTGTCGGTGGTGTTGCCCGAAGTGTTGCCGCAGCTATTGGCCGCAGCGCCCGTTTCGGCGTGGGATTAAGGAGGTTACATGACACTTGGATTTACACCGGCCGTGGAGATTTACGGCGCCAACGCCAAGCTGCTCAACGAGCGGCTGGTCAGTTGGGTGCACACCGATGCGTCGGGGATCGAGTCTGACAAGATCAAACTCATTATTGATATTGAAGGGCTCGAAGGGCTGCCCAGCCTTGGCGGCAGAATCGGTTTTCGGGTGGGTTACCAAGAGACCGGGCTGGTCGACAAAGGCGTGTTTGTGATCACTCAGCGCAAGCCGTCTCTGTACCCGCTGCAGTTGTCGCTGACGGCGATGTCGGCGCCGTTCAGTGTCGGTGATGAGACCGGCTTCAAGCAGCGTCGATCTGCCAGTTATGGTCCCATCACCCTCGGCGCGCTGTTTCGCCAGTTGACCATGAAGCACGGTTTTTCACCGCGTGTGGCGCCGGAGCTGGAGTCGAAAAAAATTGATCACATCGACCAGAGCAACGAAACGGACATGGGTTTTCTGACGCGTGTCGCGGCTATTTATTTCGCCGTGACCAAGCCGATCAAGGGGCTTTATGTGTTGGCGTTGCGCGGGCAATTGACATCGATTTCGGGGAAACCGGTCACCGAAGTTGTGCTCTCCGTGACAAAGAACAATCGCCCGGGCGACCCGGCTTTTATCAGCGCGGTGCTTGATGAGAAGGCCCAATCCAAATATCAGGGCTGTGTGACGACCTGGTGGGATTCAGCGGCGGGCAAGCAGCGTACGTTCCAGTTGGGCGTCGCGCCGTTCAGAACCCTGCCACGGCGTTGCCAGAACGAAGATCAGGCCAGGGCTGCAGCCGAGGGCGAATTACGCAGGCTGGAGCGCGAGGCTTTCACGCTGACCATTACCTGTCCGGGCCATCCGGACCTGGCGGCGGAAGGGGTAATTCACCTCGACGCCACCTGGCCGAAAATCATGCAGGGCCGATGGTCCGTCAACACGCTGACCGCCAGTGGCAGCCGCGCAGAAAGCTATCAATGCACCCTCGTTGCGAACTGCCTCGATCCTTCGCAGTAAAAACTCGTCGCTATTTTTTTTGATTCTGGAGCGCTTTCATGATGATCAATCCGATCCTCGCGCCGCTGCCCCTTACGTCGGCACAATTGCAGCAACTGTTCCCCAACGCCCGCACCCAAGCGGGCGTTTTCATTTCCGCCCTCAACACCGCCATGAGCCACCGCAACATCAACACGCCGAAACGCATCGCCGCGTTCCTCGCGCAGGTCGGCCACGAGTCGGGGCAGTTGCAGTACGTGCGGGAGTTGGGCAGCGACCAATACCTGAGCAAGTACGACACCGGCAGCCTCGCCGCGCGTTTGGGCAATACCCCGCAGGCGGATGGCGACGGCCAGAAATACCGCGGCCGTGGGCTGATTCAGATCACCGGACGCGATAACTACCGAACCTGCAGTCTTGGCTTGTTCGGCGATGATCGTTTGCTGTTTATCCCCGAGCTGCTGGAAAAGCCGCAATGGGCCGCAGAATCCGCCGCGTGGTTCTGGGAGCAGAAAGGCTTGAACGAACTGGCTGATCGCGACCAGTTCAACAGCATCACGGGGCGCATCAACGGTGGTCTCAACGGGCTCGAGGATCGCCTGCAATTGTGGGCGCGGGCGAGGGCGCTGTTATGCCAGCCTTCGGCCTGATGTCCTGGCGAGTGATCGGGGTTGTGCTGTTGGTGGCTGTGTTGGCGGGTGTTGCGGCGGCGCTGGCCTGGCAGGTTCAGGATTGGCGGTTTGGCCGGCAACTGGCGGAGCAGGCCAGATTGCACGCTGAAACGCTGAGTCAATTGAGCGAAGCAACGGCCACCCAGCAACGGGCCGAGCAGGCTAGACGTCAGGCTCTGGAGCAGCGTTTGTCGGCCAGTGAGCAAACCCATTATCGAGTGCTAAGCGATGCCCAACGTGATCAGGATCGCTTGCGCGATCGTCTTGCTACTGCTGATGTGCGCCTGTCAGTCCTTCTCGACGCCAGCGACGTCGTCGCCAATTGCGCAATGCCCGCCGCCACCGGCGCCGGCGGCGTGGATCATGGCGCCGCACGAGCCCGACTTGACCCGGCGCATGCTCAACGAATTATCGCCATCACCGACGCCGGCGACCGCGGATTGATTGCCTTGCAGGCGTGTCAGGCGTATGTCAAAGCCTTGGATCGCTAACATTTGGACCCATGCTGCGGCTTGCAAGCGGCATTTGCTCGTGTACGGTGGTTCCATTGCGCTCGATCAGGAGAGGACTGTGAAAGAAATCACCCAGCTGGCCGCTGAACTTGGCAGACGCCTGCAGGTTCTCAATGCTCATGTCACCACTGCCGAATCGTGTACCGGTGGCGGGATTGCCGAGGCGATCACGCGTATTCCCGGGAGCTCGGCATGGTTTGAGGCTGGCTACGTGACGTACTCCAACCGGCAGAAAACCGCACAATTGAATGTCCCCGAGGCGTTGTTTGAATCGGTGGGCGCGGTCAGTCGCGAGGTGGTCGAGGCCATGGTGGTTGGCGCGCAGGGCAAAAGTCATGCGCATTTTGCCGTGGCGGTCAGCGGTGTCGCGGGGCCGGATGGCGGCTCGGCGAGCAAGCCGGTGGGCACGGTCTGGCTTGCCTGGGGTGTCGGCGATGCGGTTTTCAGTGAGGTCCAGCACTTTGCCGGCAACCGCGACGAGGTCCGCCGACAAACGGTGAAGGCCGCGCTAGAGGGGCTGCTGCGCCACGCCGCCGGAGAAATCTCAAATCAGGGGTAGGCGATCCTCAAACGCTGTGGAATAATACTGGCTACTTATACAGGTGTTGGCCGTCAGGCCTTATTGATTACGTGAGGACTTTAATGGACGACAACAAGAAGAAAGCCTTGGCTGCGGCCCTGGGTCAGATCGAACGTCAATTCGGCAAGGGTGCCGTGATGCGTATGGGCGATCAAGACCGTCAGGCGATCCCGGCTATTTCCACTGGCTCTCTGGGTCTGGACATCGCGCTCGGCATTGGCGGCCTGCCAAAAGGTCGAATCGTCGAGATCTACGGTCCTGAATCCTCCGGTAAAACCACACTGACGCTGTCCGTGATCGCCCAGGCCCAGAAAGCCGGCGCGACCTGCGCATTCGTCGACGCCGAACACGCACTCGACCCTGAGTACGCTGGCAAACTGGGCGTCAACGTCGACGACCTGCTGGTTTCCCAGCCGGACACCGGCGAGCAGGCCCTGGAAATCACCGACATGCTGGTGCGTTCCAACGCGGTTGACGTGATCATCGTCGACTCCGTTGCTGCACTGGTGCCGAAGGCTGAAATCGAAGGCGAAATGGGTGACATGCACGTCGGCCTGCAAGCCCGTCTGATGTCCCAGGCGCTGCGTAAAATCACCGGTAACATCAAGAACGCCAACTGCCTGGTTATCTTCATCAACCAGATCCGGATGAAAATCGGCGTGATGTTCGGCAGCCCGGAAACCACCACCGGTGGTAACGCGCTGAAGTTCTACGCCTCGGTTCGTCTGGACATCCGCCGTACTGGCGCGGTGAAAGAAGGTGACGAGGTTGTTGGTAGCGAAACCCGCGTCAAGGTTGTGAAGAACAAGGTTGCTTCGCCGTTCCGTCAGGCCGAGTTCCAGATTCTTTACGGCAAAGGCATCTACCTCAACGGTGAGATGATCGACCTCGGTGTGCTGCACGGTTTCGTCGAGAAGTCCGGCGCCTGGTATGCCTACAACGGCACCAAGATCGGTCAGGGCAAGGCCAACTCGGCCAAGTACCTGGCAGAAAATCCGGACATCGCCGCAACGCTCGAGAAGCAACTGCGTGACAAGCTGCTGAGCCCGGCACCGGACGTCAAGGCATCGCCAGCCAAAGCGACTGCTGATGACCTGGCTGACGCTGATATCTGATTGATCCGATGACCGCCGTACTCGATACACTCGTCGCGGTGCGGCGAACCGCCATGGACCTGCTCGCCCGACGCGAGCACGGTCGAGTCGAGCTGACGCGTAAACTGCGTCAGCGCGGCGCTCTCCCTGAAATGATCGACACCGCGCTCGACCGGCTGACGGAAGAGGGCTTGCTCTCCGAATCCCGCTACCTCGAAAGCTTTGTCTCCTACCGAGCCCGTTCCGGCTATGGGCCGTTGCGGATCCGCGAAGAACTCAGCCAACGCGGCCTGCAGCGTCCTGACATCGAACTCGCATTACGCGAGAGCGGTATCAATTGGCAGGAACAGTTGGAAGACACCTGGCGTCGCAAGTTTGCCGGGCACCTGCCGATCGACATGCGTGAACGTGCCAAGCAAGGGCGTTTCCTCAGCTATCGGGGGTTTTCCATGGAGATGATCAGCCGCTTGTTCAGCGGTCGAGGAGTCGACGATTAAATGAAAACGGCCCGCTATTTCGATAGCGGGCCGTTTTTTTTTGCCTGTCGTTTAGCTCACGTTGGACGGTTCCCGCGAACGCTGTTGCGCTTGGGGTTGGGGCTGCTCCCAGTTTTCCGGCAGATTGATGTAATCCACCAGTTCGCGCAGGCGCCCGTGGTCACGGGCATTGAAGGTGAAAGCCAGCCGCGCCAGATGGCTGAACTGCGGATCATCGTGCTCTTCGCCGGCATAAACGTGCTGATGGAAATGATCGCTCAGGCACAAATCGGCAAATGCCGTTTGCATCTCTTCGAGCGCATCTTCGCTGAGTTGATGATTCATGCGGATCACAAACTGCTTTTTGAGCCAGCGGCTGGAGTGGAAGTTGCTGTAGAACCGGTTGATCTCGGCCACCGCCTCTTCGGCGCTGTAGACCAGGCTGACCAGCTTCAAATCCGTGGGCAGGATGTACCGGTTGTCCGCCAGTTGATGCTGGATAAAATCCAGCGCGCCTTGCCAGAACGTGCCACCCGGCACATCCAGCAACACCACCGGCACCAAGGGGCTTTTGCCCGTCTGAATCAAGGTCAGTACTTCCAGCGCTTCGTCCAGCGTGCCGAAACCGCCAGGGCACAAAACCAGCGCATCAGCCTCTTTGACGAAGAACAGCTTGCGGGTAAAGAAGAAGTGGAAGGACAGCAGATTGGTCGTGCCTTGCACCGTCGGGTTGGCATGTTGCTCGAAGGGCAGGGTGATATTGAAACCCAGGCTGTGCTCCCGACCGGCGCCTTCATGGGCGGCGGCCATGATCCCGCCGCCGGCACCGGTGATCACCATCAGGTCCGAGCGTGCAATCGCAGCGCCGAGTTCGCGGGCCATGCCATACAGCGGATGTTCAATCGGCGTGCGCGCCGAGCCGAAAACCGTGACTTTGCGACGTCCCTTGAACTGTTCCAGCACACGAAAGGCGTGCTCCAGTTCGCGCAGGGCCTGCAGGGTGATCTTGGCGTTCCAGCGGTTGTGATCTTCCTGGGCCATGCGTAGCACAGTCAGGATCATGTCGCGGTAAATCGGAATATTGGGGCTGTTCGGTGAAACCAGCTTGAGTTGCTCTTCGACCTTGCTGATGAGGTCGTGGCCGCTTTCTTCAAAATGACGGCTGAGGAGGTCATTCGGTAGGTAAGGCATTCAACTTCTCCTTGCATGCAGGCTGTGGTTTTTCCAGTGCATGGAAAAAACCTTCGCAACAAATACACAACGGGCCGCTCCTTTTCGGCCTTCAATACAGTGTGAATAGATTAAATCTAGTCCCTCGAGGGCAATTGCGCTGGGTTGATCATTGCGCCGCAAAGTCTTTCCTGGCAACCGCTTATTAACGAATCCCAAGGTGGTTTCGCCGCTCGTCTGAACGTGGTCCCAGTGGCTGTGGCTCTGATTTACTAAGTTACAGGTGTGACACGACAACTTTGCGTCAACGACAACACGCAAGGTTCGCGCGATTCAGGGATCAGAGGGTGTGCAGGGAGGCGGGAAGCCATGGCCAGATTGATTCTGGAGATCGATGCGCAACTGTATCGATTATTGAAATCGTCAGCCGAGACCAATCATTTGAGTCTTGAAGAGGAGTGCTGTCGGCGTCTGGGCGGCGGTGAGCGCCGGTCGCGCTATTTGCAGGCATTGTTGGCAGAATTGCGCGCCGAGGATGAACAACGGCGCGCTAATTCTCGATAACTGCTTCTTCCGATAATTACTTCTTCTTCGCCGGACCGGCTTTCGGGCAATCGGATTCCTGATAGCTGGCAGAGCCGACGTTGCGGTTGGTCTTGACTTCGGTGAAGTCGTAACGCATCACCGCGCCTTTGGCCATCAGTTTGCGGAACGATGGATTGTTGCAGACCGAGGCGCCCAGCTGGAAATACACGGCTTTGGGGTCAGCGCGCATTTTGTCGGCATGGCTGCTTTGCACGCTCAGGTGGTTGATCAGCGTAGTGCCTTCAACGGTGTAGCCCTGATCAAGAATGTCTTCGTTAATTGCCCGTGGCGTGCCGACGCTGCTCTGTGCGGCGACGTTGCGCAGTTCTCGACTGAGATTTTGCTCACTCAAGGAAGCAGCTTGAGCGCTGAAGGACGACGCCAGCAAAACGGCAGCGGTGGGAACGATAAGGCGCAGCATGAAACTCTCCTGGTTCAGTGACTGGTGATTTCGACCAGCCACATGACTGTGCGTTCAGTGGCGGCGAATTATAGGGGAGCGGGCCCGGACGGTACAGGCTTGCGCCAGCCGCTCTGATAAACTGCGGCACTTTCCACGTTGCCGAGTGCCTTTTTGTGTCGATTTACCTTGCCTGTCGGCGTTGCCTGCGATGAATCCCGTGCCTGCCAAGTTTGCGATAAACGCCGTGGCCCGTTTGCGCGATCAGCGCGAAGAGGAAGGTATCAAGCCGATTCAGGCCCGTGGCTGGCGGGCAACGCGGTGCCGCGCCTGCCGCGTGATCGAGAGCCATTGCCTGTGCGCGTGGCGTCCGCAGGTCGAAACGCGTTCGGGCGTGTGCCTGATCATGACCAACAAGGAAGTGTTCAAACCGAGCAACACCGGTTGGCTGATTGCCGACGTGGTGCGCGATAACCATGCCTTTATATGGTCGCGCACCGAAACCGATCAGCAGTTGCTGGATTTGCTGGCCGATCCGCAATGGCAACCGTATCTGGTGTTTCCCGGCGAATATGTCGAACCCGAGCGGGTGACCAATACCGTCGACGTCGATAGCAGCAAGCGTCCGCTGTTCATTCTGCTCGACGCCACGTGGACCGAAGCGCGGAAGATTTTCCGCAAAAGCCCTTATTTCGATCGCCTGCCGATCCTCAGCCTGTTGCCGGAAAAACTCTCGCGTTACCGCTTGCGCCGCTCGACCCGCAGCGAGCATTTGTGCACCGCGGAAGTGGCCGCGTTGTGCCTGGATCTGGCGGGCGACAGCGCCGCGGCCTCGGCGCTGGACGCTTACTTCGACGTCTTCAGCCAACATTATCTGGACGCCAAGCAACAGCTGGAAATGAACGTTGAAACACCGGCGCACGCCGAGCTGAAGCCATTCGTGCAGAACACGGCGCCGGTGATCGGCTGATTGTCGCCCATACTGCAAAGAACTGTCCCGGCAACGCACCTTGACCACCCTTGTTTGGCTGGGCATGCTTGGCGCCGATTGGGGTGCGGCCAAAGTTTGATACGCCGACTTCTTACGTCCGGGAACTGCTTGATCAGCCCACGTAATTGGCGTTGAACGTGCCCTGTTGGTGCAGCTCCGTGGCTGCACCCAGAGTTGTTTTGGCGAGGCCTGAATGCATCAGGCGTCCCATGAAAAAACAGGATCATTTGAAAAATGGCCACATACGAAATCCTGATTGCCGATGACCATCCTCTTTTTCGTAGTGCGCTGCACCAGGCGCTGACCCTGGGCCTGGGCCCCGACGTGCGTCTGGTAGAAGTGGCGAGTATTGCCGAGCTGGAAACCCGTCTCGACGAAAAGGCCGATTGGGATCTGGTGCTGCTGGACCTGAACATGCCCGGCGCTTACGGTTTTTCCGGGCTGGTGCTGCTGCGCGGGCAATACCCGCAGATCCCGGTGGTGATGATTTCGGCACAGGAAGAAGCGACGATCATGGTCAAGTCCCGTGAATTCGGCGCCAGTGGTTTTATCCCGAAGTCGAGCGACCTCGGGGTTATTCAAAAAGCCGTGCGTGCGGTGCTGGATGGCGATGTGTTCTGGCCGCCGCAGGCGTTTGAAGCGGTGAGTGTGTCCGCCGAGGCCAAGGCTGCCAGTGAAGGGCTCGCAAGCCTGACGCCGCAGCAGTTTCGCGTACTGACGATGGTCTGCGAGGGTTTGCTGAACAAGCAGATCGCCTATGAGCTGAGCGTGTCCGAAGCGACCATCAAGGCGCATGTCACGGCGATTTTCCGCAAGCTGAATGTGCGGACCCGAACCCAGGCTGCTTTGCTCTTGCAACAACTTGAGTCAATTTCGAACAATTAAGCGCCGCTTATTCACGCTTTTTTGACTTTGATTACTCTAGCTTTCCCACTCCTTTCTGGTCAGTTGCCCACTCTATGTCACCTTTTAAAGGCCAGACCGGCCTAAAACGCATCCTCAACGCCTCCGGTTATTCACTGGACGGTCTGCGCGCAGCCTTCACCGGCGAAGCGGCTTTTCGGCAACTGGTGTTGCTCAACGTCGTTCTGATTCCGCTTTCGTTCTTCCTGAACGTCAGCCGCGTCGAGCAAGCGTTGCTGATCGCCGTGTGTCTATTGGCGCTGATTGTCGAGTTGCTGAATTCGGCAGTAGAAGCGGCCATCGACCGCATTTCCCTTGAATTGCACCCGCTGTCGAAGAACGCCAAAGACATGGGCAGCGCCGCGCAGTTCGTGGCGTTGACCATGATTGCGCTGGTGTGGGCGGTGATCCTGCTTTAAGCGATGCTCGGCAGGACGATCTCGTCGCTGCGCTGAACCCCAGCGGTGAAAGCGCGGCACAGTTCGAGGAATTCGCGCATCGCCGGTGTCTGGAATTTCTGTTTGTGCCAGATGAAATAGAACTGCCGCGCCAGGTCCAGATCCGGCGTTTCCACCGCCACCAGACTGCCGCGGCGGAACGCATCGCGCAGCGCCAGGCGTGAAATGCAGCCAATCCCCAACCCTGATTCCACTGCGCGTTTGATCGCTTCGGTGTGCTCCAGCTCGAGGCGAATATTCAACGCGCTGCGATGGTGACGCATGGCTTGATCGAAGGTCAGCCGCGTGCCGGATCCTTGTTCACGCAAGATCCACGCTTCGTGACTCAATTCTTCCATGCTCGCGATCCCGCGTTTGGCCAGCGGATGTTGCGGCGCGCAGAACACCACCAGTTCATCCTCGACCCAGCTCTGCACTTCGATGTCCGGATGGCTGCAATCGCCTTCTATCAGACCCAGATCAATTTCGTAGTGAGCGACTTGTTGCACGATGTTGGCAGTGTTCTGCACGTGCAGTTTCACTTGGCTTTCCGGGTGGCGCTGCATGAAGCTGCCGATCAGCAACGTCGCCAGGTAATTGCCGATGGTCAGCGTCGCCCCCACCGCCAACGAGCCGAAACCGGATTTGCCGTTGAGCAAGTCTTCGATCTCTTTGGACTGGTCGAGCAGCGCCACCGCTTGCGGCAACAGTTGTTTGCCGAGGGCGTTAAGGCTCAGGCGTTTGCCGGCGCGGTCGAACAGTTGGCAACTGGATTGGCGCTCCAGCTCGGTGATCGAGGTGCTGGCCGCCGATTGCGAGAGGTTGAGCAGACCCGCAGCACGGGACACGCTTTCCTGCTGAGCAACGGCGACGAAGACTTGAAGTTGACGTAGAGTAAATCGCATATCTATATAACCGATAACCCTTATCTTAATAATCCAGTTAACAGATATTGTGGCTGCCATTAGAATGCGATGCAATTGCGCACATCGGTTCATTTTTCACGCAGCCAGCGCAGACCAATCTCCAGGAGTCCCACGTACATGAGCAACATGAACCACGAGCGTGTCCTCAGTGTTCACCACTGGAACGACACTCTGTTCAGCTTCAAGTGCACCCGCGATCCGGGCCTGCGCTTCGAGAACGGTCAGTTCGTGATGATCGGCCTGCAACAGCCCAATGGCCGCCCGCTTATGCGCGCTTACTCGATTGCCAGCCCGAACTGGGAAGAGCATCTGGAGTTCTTCAGCATCAAGGTGCCTGATGGCCCGCTGACTTCCCAGTTGCAGCATCTGAAGGAAGGCGACGAGATCATCATCAGCAAGAAGCCTACCGGCACGCTGGTGCTGGATGACTTGAAGCCTGGCAAACATTTGTACCTGCTCAGCACCGGTACCGGTCTGGCGCCGTTCATGAGCGTCATCCAGGACCCGGAAACCTACGAGCGTTTCGAAAAAGTGATCCTGTGCCACGGCGTGCGTTACGTCAACGAAGTCGCTTACCGCGAGTTCATCACCGAGCACCTGCCGCAGAATGAGTTCTTCGGCGAGGCCCTGCGTGACAAGTTGATCTACTACCCGACCGTGACCCGCGAGCCGTTCGAGAACGAAGGTCGTCTGACCGATCTGATGCGCAGCGGCAAGCTGTTCAGCGACATTGGCCTGCCACCGATCAACCCGCAGGACGACCGCGCCATGCTCTGCGGCAGCCCGAGCATGCTCGACGAAACCAGCGAAGTGCTGAACAGCTTCGGCCTGAAAGTGTCGCCACGCATGCGCGAGCCGGGTGATTACCTGATCGAGCGCGCGTTCGTCGAGAAGTAAACCCGCTGCGATCCTTGTGGGAGCGAGCTTGCTCGCGATAGCGCTATAACAGCCAACATCAATGTTGAATGTGAAGGCCTCATCGCGAGCAAGCTCGCTCCCACATAAAAGCAAAAGCCCGCATTGCCTGAGAAGGCAATGCGGGCTTTTTCGTTTTCGGCGTTTAAGTGTTCGCGGGGATAACTTCGAGGACGCGAATCAAACCAGCCTCGGGATAATGCCAACGCACATCCAGGTCCCAGAATTGCGCGCCATATTCGCGTTCCGGCGCAGGAGTCTGGTAGGCCGGGCGTGGGTCTTGCGCCAGACACTGCTCGATCAACGCCACCAACGGCTCATCCAGACGCTGAGCATGGCCATGCGCCTGCTGCAATGCCGAATCCGTCCACTGCACGGGAATCAGCTGCGGTGCTGCACTGGCGATGCTGTTGGAGGCGCTGTCGATGATGTCGGCGTAAGGCACGTAGGGCTTGATGTCTAGAATCGGCGTGCCGTCGAGCAGGTCGATCCCGGAGATGAACAGCCGATTGGCTTCGACCTTGTCCAGTTTGACCACCGATTGACCGATGCCGTTAGGCCGATGGGTCGCGCGGGTGGCGAACACGCCCATGGATTTGTTGCCGCCCAGACGCGGCGGGCGGACTTTCAGGCGCGGCTTTTCTTCCAGGGCCTGGTGAAACAGGAACAGCAGCCAGACATGACTGACCTGCTCCAGCCCTTGCACCGCGTCACCTTGATCGAACGGCGCCACCAGTTCCAGCACGCCACGCGCGGCCGGGGCCAGTTGCGGTTGGCGCGGGATGGCGAATTTCTCCTTGAAGCAGGAGCGCACGAAGCCGATGGGGGAAACGCTGTAGGTCATGGTTTGGGTCGAGGCGGGAATGGAGGCGGGCATGATAACCCGATCGACCGTTACATCGGTGGTGCCTGTCAGTCCGCCATCGCGAGCAGGCTCACTGCCACACTGATCTCCCGTGCGGCACAGATCAAATGTAGGAGTGAGCCTGCTCGCGATGGCGATTGCGAAAACGCCTTCGCGGGCAAGCCTCGCTCCTACAGGGAGCAGGCGATTACTGCGGGCGAACGCGCAGGGTCAGGCCTTTGAGGAAGTTGCGCAGCAACTGGTCGCCGCACGTGCGGTAGTTGGTGTGGCCGAACTTGCGGAACAGCGCGCTCAGCTCAGGCTTGGACACCGGGAACTCGGACGCCTTGAGGATCGCGTGCATGTCGTCTTCTTTCAGTTCGAAGGCCACGCGCAGTTTCTTCAGGATGATGTTGTTGGTCACCGGCGTTTCGATCGGCTGCGGTGGACGGCTTTCGTCCTTGCCGCGCTTGAAGATCACCAGGCCATCGAGGAAGTGCGCCATGACTTCGTCTGGGCAGCGCACGAAACCTTCCTCGTCCTCTTCTTTCTTGTCGAGGTAGGTCAGCAGGTCTTCCATGGACACGTCCATGCCGCCGATCTTGATGATCTCGATGAGTTTCTTGTCGCTGATGTCGAGCATGTAGCGCACGCTGCGCAGTACGTCGTTATGAATCATGGTGTGCAATCCTGATATCGGCAGTGGGCGCCGCCTAAAAAGCGGCGCCGAGATGTAGGGCGGCGTGAAAAGTCTTAGAACTTCTCTTTGCCGGACAGGTAGCGCCATTGGCCCAACGGCACTTTGCCGATGGACACGCCGCCGATGCGAATGCGACGGATGGCGACGACCTTCAGGCCGACGGCCTGGCAGAACAGGGCGATCACGCCCGGTTGCGGGTTTTTCATGGCGAAGCGCAGGCGGTTCTCGTTCTGCCAACTGGCCTTGACCGCCGGCAGCTCCTTGCCTTTGTAAGTGAGGCCGTGGTTCAGGCGATTGAGGCCGTGAGCCACCATGTCGCCTTCAACCTCGACCACATATTCCTGCTCGATTTTCGCCGCATCCGCCGTGAGCTTGCGCAGGATCTTCCAGTCCTGGGTGAACACCAGCAGACCGCTGGCGTTGGCCTGCAGGTCGGTGCTGGCGGTCAGGCGCAGGAAGTGGCCCTTGAGCGGCCGCTTGCTGAAGCGGTGTTCATCGCTCAGGGTCTCGGGGCTGAGGGTTGCCAGCGCGGTGTCTGCGTCCATGCCCACGGGCACGTTGAGCAGAATGGTCACCGGCTCCGGCGCGGTCGCCTTGGCCTCTGGGTCGAGCTCGACTTTCTGGTTCTCGACCTTGAATTGCGGCTCGTCGATGACTTCGCCGTCAACGGTGACCCAGCCGCCCTCGATGAACAGCTCAGCCTCCCGACGGGAACAGCCGACGAGTTCGATGAGGCGTTTGGAGAGACGAATCGGGTCAGTCATGACAGGGCCGTAACAAAAAAGGGGTGGGCATTGTACCTGCTGGGCGCCGGTTAATCCCGGCTCCATTTGCGAGGTTCGGCTTTTTGTGGGAGTGAGCCTGCTCGCGGTAGCGGTGGTTCAGTCAATTTAGCTGTTGAATGACACACCGCTAGCGCGAGCAGGCTCACTCCCACCGTTGTTCTGTGTGGTGTCAGCCGTTGCGCGTGCGTTGTTGTGTTTGGCGCAAACGCATGTGCAGCAGCGGATAGGGCTGGCCCATGCCGTCATGCTCGGTGCGGCCAATCACCTCGAAACCCTGCTTGAAGTAAAACCCCAGCGCTTGCGGGTTCTGCTCGTTGACGTCCAGTTCGTAAGCGTTCAAATGCTCCAACGCATAACGCAGCAACTGTTTGCCCAAACCCTGACCGCGATGCGCCGGGTCGATGAAGAGCATTTCAATCTTGCCCGCCGCGATCCCGGCAAACCCGGTGATGCGCTGGCGCGAGTCTTTGGTGCAGATCAACATCACCGCATCGAGGTAACGGGTCAGCACCAGGTTCTTCAGCAGTTCGATGTAACTGTCTGGCAGAAAGTCATGGGTGGCGCGCACCGAAGCCTCCCAGACCCGTGTGAGTTCTGCGTAATCGCTTTGTTTCGGCGTATGAATGACCGAGTGTTGGCGCATGCCCGCCTGGCTCCGATGAATGGATGAATGATGGAGGCGAATCCGTTCTTCACAAAACGATAGACCGAAAAAAGCCCCGCATCTCGTCGAGAGAGCGGGGCTTTGCGGTTTTTTTGCGTTTAGATCTGTTCAGCCCACAAGTCGTATTCGTCGGCGTCGGTGACTTTGCACCAGACTTTGTCGCCCGGCTTAAGGTTGCTGCCGTTGTCGATAAATACGTTGCCGTCGATTTCCGGAGCATCGAAGAAGCAGCGGCCGACCGCGCCTTGCTCGTCAACTTCATCGACCAGCACTTCGATTTCACGGCCGACACGCAGTTGCAGGCGCGCCGAGCTGATCGCTTGCTGGTGCGCCATGAAGCGATCCCAGCGGTCTTGCTTGACGTCGTCCGGAACGATGGCCGCGTCCAACAGGTTGGCCGGTGCGCCTTCGACCGGCGAGTACTGGAAGCAGCCGACGCGATCAAGTTGCGCTTCGGTCAGCCAGTTCAGCAGGTACTGGAAGTCTTCTTCGGTTTCGCCAGGGAAACCGACGATGAAGGTCGAGCGGATGATCAGGTCCGGGCAGATCTCGCGCCAGTTCTTGATCCGCGCCAGGGTCTTGTCTTCGAACGCCGGACGTTTCATCGCTTTGAGGACTTTCGGGCTGGCGTGCTGGAACGGGATGTCCAGGTACGGCAGGATTTTCCCGGCGGCCATCAGCGGAATCAGCTCGTCAACGTGCGGGTACGGGTAAACGTAGTGCAGGCGCACCCAGACGCCGAGCGAGCTCAGGGCTTCGCAGAGTTCGGTCATGCGGGTTTTCACCGGCGCGCCGTTCCAGAAACCGGTGCGGTACTTGACGTCGACGCCGTAGGCGCTGGTGTCTTGCGAAATCACCAACAGCTCTTTGACGCCGGCCTTGACCAGACGCTGCGCTTCGTCGAGGACGTCGCCGACCGGACGGCTGACCAATTTGCCGCGCATCGACGGGATGATGCAGAAGCTGCAGCTATGGTTGCAGCCTTCGGAAATCTTCAGGTACGCGTAGTGGCGCGGCGTCAGTTTCACGCCTTGCGGCGGCACCAGGTCGATCAGCGGGTTGTGATCCTGACGCGGCGGCACAGCGTCGTGCACGGCGTTGACCACTTGCTCGTATTGCTGCGGACCGGTCACGGCGAGCACGCTCGGGTGGACCTTGCGAATATTGCCTTCCTCGACACCCATGCAGCCGGTGACGATGACCTTGCCGTTTTCCTTGATCGCTTCGCCGATCACTTCCAGCGATTCAGCCTTGGCCGAGTCGATGAAACCGCAGGTGTTGACCACCACCACATCGGCGTCTTCGTACGTGGAGACGACGTCATAGCCTTCCATGCGCAGCTGGGTAAGGATGCGCTCGGAGTCGACCAGTGCTTTGGGGCAACCCAGAGATACGAAGCCAACCTTTGGATTGGCCGTGGCGGGAGTGGTGGACATGTCTAACCTCGGTATTTGTTGACGCCTCCAGCCGGGAACGGCAAGGCGACTGACGGGCACTTGGCGTGCCTCTGATCAAAAAGTGCGCAATTCTAGCGATGGGCGAGGCACTTGACCAGCTTTATGAGGGAAATGCGACGAGTGCTGCGCTATGCTTCGCGCCGTTGAGCTTTATCGAATTTTTACAGTCAACAAATCGTCTGTAACCTGAAGTAAAACAGCGCATGCTGCACGGCAAAGCATAGTGCTTCTTATAAGAAGTCCGGGTCTGAGTAGTAGGAGTTTTTGGATGGGTCAGGCAAGTAGTCAGACGGCGGGCGGCGAACATTCAGCAGCAAAACCGATCGGCATGCTGGTCGCGGCGGTTGGGGTGGTTTACGGCGATATCGGCACCAGCCCGCTGTATACGCTCAAGGAAGTTTTCTCTGGCGCCTATGGTGTACCGGTCAACCACGACGGTGTATTGGGCATCCTCGCGCTGATCTTCTGGTCGCTGATCTGGGTAGTCTCGTTCAAATACATGATGTTCGTGCTGCGCGCCGACAACCAGGGCGAGGGCGGGATCATGGCCCTGACCGCGCTGGCCCGTCGCGCCGCCGCCGGGCATCCGAAACTGCGAACCTTGCTGGTGGTGTGCGGGCTGATCGGCGCGGCGCTGTTCTACGGCGACAGCATGATCACTCCGGCGATCTCGGTACTCTCGGCGGTCGAAGGCCTCGGGCTGGCATTCGATGGCATCGACCATTGGGTCGTGCCGTTGTCGCTGGTGGTGCTGGTGGCGCTGTTTTTGATTCAGCGCCACGGTACCGCGCGCATCGGCATTCTGTTCGGGCCGATCATGGTCACCTGGTTTGTCGTGCTTGGCGCCCTTGGCGTTTACGGCATTCTGCAACACCCGGAAGTGCTTCAGGCGATGAACCCGGTGTGGGCCGTGCGCTTCTTTATTGTCCATCCGGGCATGGGCGTGGCGATTCTCGGCGCGGTGGTGCTGGCACTGACCGGCGCCGAAGCGCTGTACGCCGACATGGGCCACTTCGGGCGCAAGCCGATTGCCCGCGCGTGGTTCATCCTCGTGTTGCCGGCGCTGGTGCTTAACTATTTTGGCCAGGGCGCGTTGCTGCTCGGTGACCCGGAAGCGGCGCGCAACCCGTTCTATCTGTTGGCGCCAAGCTGGGCGCTGATCCCGCTGGTCGGTCTCTCGACACTGGCCACGGTGATCGCCTCGCAAGCGGTGATTTCCGGCGCGTTCTCCCTGACCCGTCAGGCGATCCAGCTCGGCTACATTCCGCGCATGCACATCCAGCACACCTCCAGCGCCGAACAGGGCCAGATCTACATCGGCGCGGTGAACTGGTCGCTGATGGTTGGCGTGATTCTGCTGGTGCTCGGCTTCGAATCTTCCGGCGCGCTGGCCTCGGCGTACGGCGTCGCGGTGACCGGCACCATGCTGATGACCACCGTGCTGGTATCGGCGGTGATGTTGCTGCTGTGGAAGTGGCCACCGATCCTCGCAGTACCGTTGTCGATCGGTTTCCTCGTCGTCGATGGCCTGTACTTCGCCGCCAACGTACCGAAAATCGTCCAGGGCGGCGCATTCCCGGTGATCGCCGGCATCGTCCTGTTCGTCCTGATGACCACCTGGAAGCGCGGCAAACAGCTGCTGGTCGAACGTCTCGACGAGGGCGGCCTGCCACTGCCGATCTTCATCAGCAGCATCGCCGTGCAACCGCCGCATCGCGTCCAGGGCACCGCCGTGTTCCTCACCGCGCGCCCCGACGCTGTGCCCCACGCGCTGTTGCACAATTTGCTGCACAACCAGGTGCTGCACGAGCAAGTGGTGCTGCTGACCGTGGTCTACGAAGACATCCCGCGAGTGCCGGCATCACGCCGTTTTGAAGTCGATGCCTACGGCGAAGGCTTCTTCCGGGTCATCCTGCACTTCGGCTTCGTCGACGAACCGGACGTGCCGCAAGCGCTGAAGTTGTGCCATCTCGATGACCTGGACTTCAGCCCGATGCGCACCACCTACTTCCTCAGTCGCGAAACCGTCATCGCCTCGAAACTCGAAGGCATGGCACGTTGGCGCGAAGCACTGTTTGCGTTCATGTTGCAGAACGCTAACGGCAATCTGCGCTTCTTCAACTTGCCGCTGAACCGGGTGATTGAGCTAGGGACGCAGGTGGAGATGTAAGCTTTGATGAAAAGCCCCCGTTGCCGTTGAGGTAGCGGGGGCTTTTTTGTGGCCTATCACAATGGCTTTGGAGGGATGACGATCTCCTGTGGGAGCGAGCTTGCTCGCGATAGCGTTGGATTCGTCACTTTCAATGTTGCCAGTGCCGACGTCATCGCGAGCAAGCTCGCTCCCGCAAGAGTTCTGCGGTGTTATTTACTCTCAGGCAGCTCATCTTCAGATTCGGTCTTTGCCCGCAAAGGTCGCGGGGTCAATACCTTCACTACATCATCGATCACGGCCTTACCCATTGCCGTCAGATAATGCGCGGCCCAGGCATAGCGATCAGTGTCCCTGGCGTAAGCAGCATCCTTGGCGAAGGATTTGGCGAGGTACAACAGGTCGGAGGCTTGTGACAATGCGTCAACGATGGGGACACCGCCTCGGACGTTGAATAACGGCTGGTTCGGGCAGTAGATGACGGGGGTGAAGCCGATGGTTTTCAGATCTGAAGGTGTGGACGAATTTGTTTTGCTCATTGTTTCGCTCCTTAAAACGAGGAGCTGCCGTATTCGTTACCACACGAATAAGTGGCAGCTGTACGCAGGGTGGTAAACCGGAAGAGCAAAGAAACCGGCAGACCCGAAGGTCTCCCACGCACAACTGCCATAACACGGGATTACAGACGTAAAAACGCACGAAATCGTGATGGGAGCGGTGTTGCACTTTGCCTAACCGGGTTACCACACCCGATCGCTGATTGGTCAGCGACGTCTGGAGAGTATCCCGATGAAGAAAAGCGCAACAAGGCGGCAAAGTGCCCAAACGCGAGATTCGGAGTTTGCCTACAAGGTCTGTCGGCGTCATCCGATATTTCGCGACTTAAAGTAAACAAAACTAAACACGGCGGGGCAGGTTTCCCGGTGAAACCTGATGAATATCGGAAGGTCTTGACGGCTCGATATTTTCCATGACACAAGTGTCCACGTTTTATGGAATGTGGACACTTGGAGTTTTTAGCTTCATGAAGAGTCAAGATATTTTGCTTTTGTTCAAGATGGCCAGCCTGCACGCCCAGGAAGAAAATCTTTTTGGGAAGATGGAATCTGAGTCGAATTCGAGCACGGTTGAGGAATTGCTAAGGCCCCAGCAGATAAATCGAATGACGGCAGGGGGACGAGTGGGGCAGCCACTAGTCACCTATCCCCCTGATGGTGAAGAAACTGTATTCCACCGCCAGGAGTTCAACTCACCCTTGGGCGAGGAGGATGGGTGGGAGGGGTGGTCGGAGCCCGTACCTTCTACGCCGCTGACGAGCTGGAGTGAAGCTTACTCGTTGCGTGCGTTGTCTGCGTCTCTTGGGCTAAGCAAAAGCGAGATTTCAAACTCCATAGCCAGATGTCGCGAGTCTGGATTGCTGACCAATGACTACGACACCGGGCTTGCGAAAGTTAATCGGCGAGAGCTGCTGAAAATCACCGAGCACGCTTTGAAGTACTTTTTCCCCGTGAAGCCGGGCGCAATGGTTCGCGGTATTCCAACAGGCTTCGCGGCACCAGCGCTGTCCAAAAGCATCAAGAGCGCTGGCGGGCTGATTCCGGTTTGGCCTGATGCACTCGGAACTGAGCGTGGTCAGGCGATAGAGCCGCTTTACAAAACTGTGCCGGAAGCGGTTAAGAAGGATAGGACCCTTTATCATTACCTCGCGCTTGCTGATGCGATCCGTCTTGGCGGCCCGCGAGAATGTGGCGTGGCGATTAACATTCTAAAGGCAGGGATGGGGCTCAAATAGCATGTCATCAAACGCTGATCACAACTATGAGCTCATAGAGTTTGTTGCAGACGGCTTGGGGGAGGAGTTTCTCGCTGAGGTTGCCTTCGTCGGCGGTTGCACCACGGCCATGCTGGTCACGGATGCGGCTGTGCTGGACGACATTCGTTTCACTGATGATGTTGACTTGGTAATCGAACTGGCAGGCATTAGCGCCTGGCAACACCTCATAGAACGTCTGGCGACCAAGAACTTCAAGATCACTGGTGAAGACGAAGTCAACTGTCGTTTCCGCTTCAACGACGTCGTTGTTGACGTGATGCCTTCTGATCCCGCTGTTCTCGGATATGCCAACCGTTGGTTCGTGGAGGGGCTGTCGAGGGCTGATAAATTTACGTTGCCCAGCGGTACGGTCATCCAGATATTTAAACCGACTTACTTTCTTGCGACGAAGCTAGAGGCCTTTAGCGGTCGCGGTGAGGGCGACCCGTACCACAAAGACGTCGAAGACATCATCATCTTGATTGATGGTCGTACAGAGCTTTTGGAAGAAGTTCGCCAGGCTGAGTCTGAGCTCAAGGACTTCATCACCACTGGAATTCGAGAACTCACGGCGCTCAGTGGTATCGACTACGTGATTGAAAGCTCGGGCTCGGTGCAGGCTAATCCGGGCAGAGGGCGAATCATCCACATGCGCATGAAGGATCTGGGCAACGCATGAGATACGCCACCAGATCAGTAATCGGACGGAGCAGGAAAGCCAATCATGACTGTGCTGGAGCTCTCTGCGACGGCGACAGAGGGCTGTTCGTCATCACGGACGGTACGTCGAAGTCCGGCAGTGGCCAATTGGCTAAATGCTTCGTAAAAGGTGTTTTAGCGGCCTACCCGAAACACATAGATCAGGGAGGCGATATCACTGAGCATGGATCAGTGGAGCAGGTTCTTGGTTCAGTGCTGGCCGAGCTTCACCCCACTTTGTTTGCGGACCAGACAGGGACCACGTGTTACCTGATCGGTTTCGCTGCTCATGGAAAGCTCACGCTTGCGTATGAGGGTGACTGTTCGTGCGGTGTAGTGACACCGGCAGGCACGATCGAGTGGATTACGCCGCCCCACTGCAAGGCCAATTGGAGGCGCGACCGTTCGCACCGCGAGCTGGCGCAAGATCCGGCTCGAAACCGGGTAACCCGTTGCCTGAAGGTTAATCGTGCCCCGGACCCTGACTTTGTTTTCCATCCATTGGCCGTCGGTGAGCGACTGGTGTTCGTAA
Organism: Pseudomonas prosekii; assembly: GCF_900105155.1. NCBI lineage: Bacteria > Pseudomonadati > Pseudomonadota > Gammaproteobacteria > Pseudomonadales > Pseudomonadaceae > Pseudomonas > Pseudomonas prosekii. Next base: position 1,378,576 of record NZ_LT629762.1, on the reverse strand, counting down.
CCGATGGCTTCTGGGCGGAGTTAACGGAGTCGCAGCAAAGCAGCTTGCTGGCAGCATCGGATAGCGACTTTATCGCTGTTGAAGATGACGTAACGTGGATAGATGTTCAGCTTTAGCCTTGAAAGCACAAAGCATCGACATGAAGTCCGGCTAGCTGGTAGCACTTCATGTTTGTACATGTAAAAAAAGCCCCCGCAGCCTTATGAGTGCGGGGGCTTTTTGTGGGCGGCGTTCAGATCACTCCTGAGCCGCCGTCTCCTTCGCTTGACGCTTCTCGATGATGTCCACCAACCGCTGTGCCAGCGCCGGGTAGTTCTCATCGAAGTGATGCCCGCCAGGCAATTTCATCGCTTCGCCCACCGCAGTCTTGTCAGTGCAGCCACTCTCGTCGACTTCTTCTTCGCCGTAGATGCACACCACTTTGTCGGCGGGCAGTTTGGCCATTTCCGGGCCGGTGGCGGCTTCTTTGCCGGCGTTGCCGAGCCAGCCTTCGACTTCGATCTCGAAGCTGCCGGTGCGGGCGAACGCCAGCAGAATGATCGCGTCGACGCGTTGCTGCTCCGCTGGCTCCAAGCGGTTGTAGATCGCCGGGAGGACGTCAGCGCCGAACGAGTAGCCAGTGAGGATGAAGCGTTTGGTGCCCCATTTCTGCCGGTAGTGCTGCATCAGTTCGGCGAGGTCCAGAGCACTTTGCTCCGGGCTCTTGTGCTGCCAGTAGTAGCGCAGGGTGTCGATGCCGACCACCGGGTAGCCGATCTTGGCCATCTCGCCCGCCACGTCGCGGTCGAGGTCGCGCCAGCCGCCGTCACCGGAGAGGAACAGGGTGACGGTGTCCTTGGCCTGGCCAGCCGGGACTTCGACGACCGGAATCTGCAGGCCGCCCGCGGCTTTGTCGCCGCCGACGAGGATCTTGCGCAGTTCGTTGTTCAGCACTTGTGGCAGGTTGATGTCGTAGTCGCTGATGCTGGTTTCAGCGTTAGGTTGATCGCGCACAAAACCTGCGCTGGTGTCGTCCGGGTTGTCGTTCCAGGCCGCCAGCCAGTGGCCGTGGGTCGCAGTTTTTGGCAGCAGGTGCGTGCAGCCGGGTTTTTCCAGCGCGAGGTCGACGGAAACGGCTTGAGCCTTGTCGTCCTTCTGCTCGGCCAACCAGCGCCACGCCAGCACAGCGCCGGGGCCGATGCCGCTGACCAGCGTTGCCGGACCTTGCAGTTGACGCAAACCCGATTGCAGCGCGCGGCTTTGCAGCAGGCAATCCTTGGGCAGGATCACCTGGACGATCTGCGCCGAACCGCTGCGGCTCAAGGTCTTGAGTTGCTGGTCATTGAGTTTCTGTTCGTCGGGCACCGCCACCAGCACCTGAGCCTTCGGCGTGGTGCCGGGGATCACGCGGGTCATGGCGACGCCATCGGCCGGCGGCAGTTGTTCGAGCGTCGGTTCCGGTGCCGGGCGTTTCATGTACCAGTAACCGCCACCGGCAATCAGGGCCAGCACTACCAGTGTCGCCAGTACGTACCGCAAGGAGCGTTGAATCATCAGCGTTTCACCAATCCAGTCAAGCCGCCTGCAATCAGGGCGGCAGTATCGGCCAGCGCCACCAGCGGATCGAGTCCGGCGGGCACGGCCATATAACGGGGTTCCCAGTCAGGCTGGAATTTGTCTTTGAAGCGGCGCAAGCCTTGGAAGTTGTACAGCTGCTCACCACGGCGGAATACCATCGAGCCCAGACGCTGGGTCAGCGGTGCGCCACGCCGGGGTTGTAGCCCCGAAAGCGGCACCATGCCCAGGCTGAAACGTGCGTATCCATGGTTTTTATAATGTTGAATCAGGCCGACCATCATGAATTCCATGGTCAGCTTCGGCGCTTCCGGGTGCGCGCGCATCAGGTCGAGGCTGGCCAAGTCATGGCTGTAAGTCTCGAGCAGGTTGGCGAATGCCACCGGGCGTCCTTCGAAACGAATCACCGCGACACGGAAATGCTTGAGGTATTCATTGCTGAAACGGCCGAGCGAGAAGCCTTTCTCGCGCACGTTCTTGCCGGTCAGCCAGGCATCGGAAATCACCTTCAGCTCATCCATCGGCGCGTGGCCCGGTTCGTGGATTTCCAGCGACAAACCGTCGCGGGTGCCACGGTTCCAGGTGTAGCGCAGGTCTTTCATCTCTTTGCCCTTGGCTTCGAGATCAAAGCGATGCAGATCGACCCGCGCTTCTTCGCCAAGCTTGATCGCGGTCAGGCCGATGTCCATGTAGTACGGCAGGTTCTCGGCGCGCACCTGATAGAACACCGGGCGGGCGTGGTGGATGTCACAGAGGTCGCGGAACTGCCAGATCATTTCCGCACGTTGCTGGCTCGGACCGATCGGGTCGTACAACGCCACCAGGCTGCGGCCACGGCGCGCGTACATCAGGAACGCCTGGTCGTTGGGATGAAACAGCAACGCCTTGTCACCGGTGAGCGCGAGGCCGCCGTCGGGTTGCGACGATGCCATGAGGATTTTCACCGCGCGGTCCAGCTCTTCGGTGGTCGGCAAATGAATCACCGGACGCGCCGTGCGTAGCAACCAGGTCAGCGAAACCACCACCAGCAGCACGGCGGCCCCCAGCAGCGAGCGCAAACCACGCGGCGCATCGGCGTCGAGGGTGAACTGCCACCAGAGTTGATGGCTGTAAGGCACATCCTGATACGCAAACAGCAGCAGCCACATCGACGCCGCGAGTACGCACAGGCTGGCCACCAGATACAGCGGCGAGAACGGCAGTTCAGTCAGGCGGCTGGCGCGATAGAACGAACTGCGAAACACCCCGAGCAGGCTCGCGGTGAGGGTCATCAGGCAGGCTTCTTCCCAGTCGAAACCCTTGAGCAGCGAGAGCAGGGCGCCAACCAGCAACAGAATGGTGGTCAGCATCCATGCCGCCGAGAGTCGGCGGCGCAGGCCTTGGGCCAGCAGCAAACACAGCACGCCGATCAGGCTCGCACCAAAGTGCGAGGCGTCGACCAAGCGGTGCGGGATCAGAAAACCGATGTGTTCCAGTCGGGTGTCGATCTCCGGAGTCGCGCCGGAAAACAGCAGCACCACGCCGGACAAGAACACCAGCAAAGCGAGGATTGGCGCCGCAAGACCGGACGCCGCGCGCAGCGACTGCCGCGATTGGAACAGGCGTTGGCCTTCATTGATCAGCAGGAAGATGCACGCGACCAGCAGCGGCAGCACCACGTAAATCAGACGATAGAGCAGCAGCGCCGCGGCGAGTGGCGCAGCGCCGAGCGTGTCGGCGAACGCGGCGAGCAGAATCGCTTCGAACACGCCGACGCCGCCGGGTACATGGCTGAGCACGCCGGCGGCCAGCGCCAACAGGTAAACCAGCAGGAACGCGCCGAAGGGCGGCGCTTCCGGCAGCAACAGATACAACACGGTGGCGGCCGCAGCGACGTCCAGCGCGGTGATCACCAGTTGCAAGAAAGTCAGGCGCCGACCCGGCAGGCGCAGCGTGCGGCGGCCGGCCTTGACCAGCAGGTTGTCCGGGTAGGGCTGTTCCGGTAAACGCCGACGGTAAATGCCGATCGCCAGCACCGCAGTCAGCAGCAGCACCGCAGCAGCGATCACGCCGAGCAAAATTTCGGAAAGTCCCAGCGCGGCAGAGGCGGCGGGCAGGTTGCTCAAGGTCGCGAGCGCTGCCAGTGGTGGTAGCGCGCAACCGAGCGAGAGGCTGGCAAACAGCGTCATGTGCGCGACGTCGGCAGCGCCCAGACCATGGCGTGCATATAAACGGTAGCGAACCGAGCCGCCCGAGAGCATCGACAGGCCGATTGCGTTACCGATGGCGAATGCAGTGAAGCCGCCCAGCGCCAACGTGCGCGGCGCAAGCTTCACGCCGGCGTAGCGGCTGGCCGACCATTCATAGCCGAGCAAAATGACGAAGCCAACGATGGTCGCGACCAGCGCACCGATCAATGCCGGTTTCGGCACTTCCAGGATCGAGTCGTGCAGCGCATACAGATCAAGTTCGCTTAATAGATGGCGACAGGCAATCAGCGCGATGGCGAACAACAGCAGGGTGACCGCCAGACCAATCGGCTGGCGATACTTGCTGACCCGATCAAGCAGGCGCAAACGCTCGGCTTTGATCGGTTGTGTCGCGGTGACGGGGTCTTGTGGATCAGACGAATTGGCGCGCATCAATCACCTCTTGGATTGTGCGCGACAGGATGGAGGTATCGAGCCAAGTTACCAATCCCTGTAGAAAAAAATAATCACAAATTGTAACGCCTCTCACCGCTGTTCGGTGATCGCGCGTCATCGGTCGTACACGGCCTGCCAAGGGCTCAGCATAGACTGGCCTGAAGGCGAGGGCGGTTCTGGTACGGTTCACTGCACGGTGACAGATCATTGTTGCGAAAGGACTTTTTCGACAGATACAAAAAAGGCCACTCTTTCGAGTAGCCTTTCTTGATGTTTGGTTGCGGGAGCCGGATTTGAACCGACGACCTTCGGGTTATGAGCCCGACGAGCTACCAGACTGCTCCATCCCGCGTCTGTGTGGCGGCATTCTACAGAGGAACGCCGGGGTGTCAACGGTTAACTTTGAATTAGGTCAAATAAGCGTGAATTAGCGTCCGATGGTGACGAGTGACAGGTAAGCATCGGAATCAGAACGATTTCTGCTTTATTGCCTGTGCGCGGTCAGGTGTTGAATCAGACAAAATAGACGCGCACAAAAAAGGCCACTCTTTCGAGTAGCCTTTCTTGATGTTTGGTTGCGGGAGCCGGATTTGAACCGACGACCTTCGGGTTATGAGCCCGACGAGCTACCAGACTGCTCCATCCCGCGTCTGTGTGTCGGCATTCTACAGCGCAGCGCGAGGGTGTCAACCTTCAATGTGAAGAAAAACGCTTGTTGTTCAATCGCTTAGCATTGGAAAGGGGCGGGTGAAAGCGCTACAAGGCAGGCATGGCAAGGGCTGCAGCTCTATTGGAGGGGGGCGTTCGATTGAGAAAACAAATTCATCGCGCCTTTTCCTGCGCGTAATAAAGAAGATTCAGAGTACTGGTGCTATATACAGGTGTCAGTGAGATACTGCCGGCCCGGCGCGTTAACGCCGTATTTATCCGCCAAGAACACCGCTTTTATATGACTCAACGCAAAATCATCCACGTCGACTGTGACTGTTTTTACGCCGCCATCGAGATGCGTGATGACCCGCGCCTGGCCGGCAAGCCTCTGGCGGTGGGTGGTTCGGCGGACCGGCGCGGCGTCATTGCGACCTGTAACTACGAAGCGCGGGCCTATGGCGTGCGGTCGGCGATGTCGTCCGGGCATGCCTTGAAGCTGTGCCCGGACCTGACCATCGTCAAGCCGCGAATGGACGCCTATAGAGAAGCATCGAAGGAAATTCACACGATCTTCACCGATTACACCGAGCTTATCGAACCGCTTTCCCTCGATGAGGCTTTCCTCGACGTGTCCGACAGCGCGCATTTTGGCGGCAGCGCCACGCGCATTGCCCAGGACATCCGCCGTCGCGTCTCGAATCAACTGCACATCACCGTGTCTGCTGGCGTGGCGCCGAACAAATTTCTGGCGAAGATCGCCAGTGACTGGAAAAAGCCCAACGGCCTGTTCGTGATTACGCCCGATCAGGTCGAGGATTTCGTCAGCGGTTTGCCGGTGAGCAAGTTGCACGGCGTGGGCAAGGTCACCGCCGACAAGCTCGGGCGGCTCGGCATCGTCGATTGCGCGCATTTGCGGGAGTGGAATAAATTGGCGCTGGTGCGGGAATTCGGCAGCTTTGGTGAGCGACTCTGGAGCCTGGCGCGTGGGATAGATGAGCGACTGGTGCACAACGACAACCGTCGGCAGTCGATCAGCGTCGAAAATACCTACGACGTCGATCTGCCGGATCTGCGCAGTTGTCTGGATAAACTCCCCGAATTGCTCGAGACCCTGGCCGGACGCATGGCGCGGATCGACAGCAGCTATCGGCCGGGCAAACCGTTCGTCAAAGTAAAATTCCATGACTTCACGCAAACCACGCTGGAACAGGCCGGGGCAGGGCGGGATCTGGGCAGTTATCAGTTGTTATTGACCCAGGCGTTCAATCGCGGCGGCAAACCGGTGCGGTTGTTGGGGGTCGGGGTGCGGTTGGAGGATTTGCGCGGAGGGTTTGAGCAGATGGAGTTGTTTGAACGGTAGCGACAGGTTTTGATGCGGTGAATGTGAGGACGCTTTCGCGGGCAAGCCTCGCTCCTACAGGAAAACACGATACCCGTAGGAGCGAGGCTTGCCCGCGAAGCTTTTGCCTTTAATTCGGATTCGGATCCGCCACCAGTCGCCCGGCATCCTTGGTCAATGACTTGAGGAATTCGGTTTGCAGCTCCGGATCGTTGCGCGTCAGCTCGATCAGGCTTTGCTCCAGCTCACTGGCTTCTTCTTCCAGGCCCAATTCCGACAGACGTTTGACCCGGTGTACCCACTGGCTCACTTCGTCGTCTTCAAGATCGTCGTAAATCAAGCCATGCGCTTCGAGCAGTTTGCCGCGCAAACCGCTGCTGACCGCCAGGGACGAGTCAGTGTGCACGTCGTCCTGGGCGTCGGCGACGGTGATCAGCAGCCGGCTCAGATGATTGATGTCATGTTCGGCGAACGGACTGTCCAACAGGTTCAGGCGCAACACGCCGTTCTTGTCGGTGTTCAGTTCGAAGGTTTCTTTGCCAGCCTTGACCTGCACCGGGCGTTCGCTCCACGGCAGGCTCGAATATTCGGTGCGCTTGTCCAGCTGAACTTCGTCGATGCCGGCGAGGTTTTGCTGGGCGCGGCCGTGAGACTGCACGTTCATGAACGGGTTGATCCCGGCGAAACCGTAGCTCAGCCAATCCTTGGTCACGCTGTCCGGCAGGTTGCCGAGGGCGAACACATTGACCACGTTCGCGCCGACACCTGCCACCACCGCGACCATCCCCAGCGGGATCTCGTAGACCTCCCGCCAAGGTTGGTAAGGCGTATAGCGGTCGTAATGGCGCGTAACCTCGAACTCGGTGACTTCGAAGGATTTCTGCTCGTGGATTTTCACTCGCCGTTGCGGCAGCTCAAGCACCTTGGGCTCACCGACATCGATCTGCAGGCTGTGATCGAGCAATTTGCGCTCGACACGTTCCTCGTGCTCGCTGCGTTGCGACATTTGATTGGCGCAACCGCTGACCAGCAGGGTGCCGCACAGGGCGGCACCACCGAGGCCTAAGGTGTTTCGCTTGAACATGACTTCTCTATCTGGTGTCAGCGGCGGATACGCGCCTGGAGGAAGGACAGCACGTCAGCGACCGGCAGCGCTTGCGCCTCGGCCTCGGTGCGGCTCTTGTATTCCAGGTTGCCTTCGGCGAGGCCGCGGTCACTGACCACGATCCGGTGAGGAATGCCGATCAGCTCCATGTCCGCGAACTTGATGCCCGGGCTGGTTTTCTTGTCACGATCGTCCAGCAGCACTTCGAAACCGGCCGCGGTCAATTGCGCGTACAGCGTGTCAGTGGCTTCGCGAACCTGTTCGTTGTCGTAACGCAGTGGCACCAAAGCGATCTGGAAGGGGGCGAGGGTATCGCTCCAGATAATCCCTTTGTCGTCGCTGTTCTGCTCGATGGCCGCAGCCACCACGCGGGAAACGCCGATGCCGTAGCAACCCATTTCCAGGGTCACCGGCTTGCCGTTCTCGCCCAGCACTTCGCACTTCATCGCTTTGCTGTACTTGTTGCCCAGCTGGAAGATGTGCCCGACTTCGATGCCGCGCTTGATTTCCAGGGTGCCCTGGCCATCCGGGCTCGGGTCGCCAGCGACAACGTTGCGCAGATCGGCCACGGTTGGAACCGGCAGATCGCGCTCCCAGTTCACGCCGAAGTAGTGCTTGTCGTCGATGTTGGCGCCAATGCCAAAGTCGCTCATCAGTTCAACCGAGCGGTCGATGATGATCGGCAGCGGCAGGTTCAACGGGCCGAGGGAGCCGGCACCGGCGCCAATCGCGTCGCGCAGTTCACTCTCGGACGCCATCACCAGCGGGCTGGCAACGCCTGGCTGCTGGGATGCCTTGATTTCGTTCAGCTCATGGTCGCCACGGATGATCAGGGCAATCAGCTTGCCCGCTTCTTCGGCGTGAACCACGAGGGTCTTGATGGTTTTTTCGATCGGCAGACCGAAACCTTCGACCAGTTGCGCAATAGTCTTGGCGTTAGGTGTGTCGACCAGCCGCAGCTCTTCGGCAGGCGCAGCGCGGGAGGTTTCGCGCGGCACTGCTTCGGCCTTCTCGATGTTCGCCGCGTACTCGGAACCGTTGCTGAAGACGATATCGTCTTCGCCGGACTCGGCCAGTACGTGGAACTCGTGGGAACCGGCGCCGCCGATCGAGCCGTTGTCGGCTTCCACAGGACGGAACTTCAGGCCCAGGCGCGTGAAGATATTGCAGTAGGCCTGGTGCATGCGATCGTAAGTGACCTGCAGCGATGGCTGATCCGCGTGGAAGGAGTAGGCGTCCTTCATGATGAATTCGCGGCCGCGCATCAAACCGAAGCGTGGACGGATTTCGTCACGGAATTTGGTCTGGATCTGGAACACGTTGATCGGCAGCTGTTTGTAGCTGCTCAACTCGTTGCGCATCAGGTCGGTGATCACTTCTTCGTGGGTCGGGCCGGCGCAGAAATCGCGACCGTGACGATCCTTGAAGCGCAGCAGCTCAGGGCCGTACTCTTCCCAGCGACCGGATTCCTGCCACAGTTCAGCCGGCTGAGTGCTCGGCATCAACACTTCGAGCGAGCCGGCGGCGTTCATTTCTTCACGAACGACGGCTTCGACCTTGCGCATTACTCGCAAGCCCATCGGCAGCCAGGTGTACAGGCCCGAGGCGAGTTTGCGGATCATGCCGGCGCGCAGCATCAGCTGGTGGCTGATCACGACCGCGTCGGAAGGCGTTTCTTTCTGTGTGGCGAGCAAAAATTGACTGGTGCGCATGGTTGGCCGTTGTCGGTTGCTGATGACTAGAAATGACGGAGCATTGTACGGGCGAGATCTGCTGACGTACAGAAGTGCGGCCGGCGGTGTGGCTCGATGGCGGGAATCCTCCCGCCATTGAAGATCTTTCCTACGGCTGATCCGCGACCGGCGTCTGTGCCGGTTCAGGTGTCGGCTTTGGGCCGGCCCGGCGGCTCTCCTGGAACCAGTGCAGGGCGATCAGCAGCAGCGTCGGAACGCCGAGCAGGGCGGTGATCAGGAAGAAGTTGTGATAGCCGAATTTCTCCACCATGACCCCGGAATAACCGCCGATCAGGCGCGGCAGCAAGAGCATGATCGAGCTGAGCAGGGCGTATTGGGTGGCGGAGAACTTGAGGTTGGTCAGGCTCGACAGGTAAGCGACGAACGCCGAAGTCGCCAGACCCGAGCTGAAGTTGTCGAGGGAAATGGTCAGGATCAGCATGTTCAGGTCCGGCCCCATGTCCGCCAGCATCAGGAACAGCAGGTTGGTGCCCGCCGACGTGATGCCGCCGATCAACAGGATCGGCAAAATGCCGAATCGCACGATCAGCAAACCGCCCATGCCGGCGCCGACCAGCGTCATGATCAGACCGAAGATTTTGCTGACGCTGGCAATCTGGTCCTTGGTGAAACCCTGGTCGATATAAAAGACGTTGGCCATCACGCCCATCACTGTGTCGGACATCCGATACGTCGCGATCAGCCCGAGCAGCAGGAAGGCCTGCCAGCGGTAACGCAGAATGAAGTCGTTGATCGGCGTCAGCACCGGCGCCAGACCACGGCGGCCCATGGCTGACAGGCACATGGCGGTCAACGTGATGTAGAGGATTGCGCGCAGGAACGCGCGGTCTTCGAGCAGCAGGTCGAGCAGGCTTTCGGCGCCGAACAGCACACTGGCGAAATCGGTGTTGTAGAGCTGAGTGAACATGGCCGGCACGGATACCAGCAGCACGATCAGGACAAACACCGACGCCAATTGATGGACAAAACTGTAGCGCCCGGCCTGCAACTGAGTGCGCAGCGGCACTGGCGGCTCGCGCATGAACAGCGTGGTCAGCAGCGCAGGAATCATCAGCGCGCCGAACAGCACATAAGTGCCGGCCCACGCCGAATGTTGATAGTTGAAACCGGTGGAGCCAAAACCTTCGGCGAAGAACAGCGCGCCCGCAGTCGCCAGCAGCGCAGCAATGCGATAACCGGACATGTAGCTGGCGGCGAGGGCGGCCTGGCGGCTGTCGTCGGCGATTTCCAGGCGATAGGCATCGACCGCGATGTCTTGCGTGGCCGAGGCGAATGCGACAACCACGGCAATCGCGATCAGCCAGGACAGATGCTTCTGCGGATCGCAGAAGCCCATGCCGATCAGGCCGAGGATCACCAATGATTGCGAAAGCACCAGCCACGAGCGGCGGCGGCCGAGTTTGCCGAGCAGCGGCAGGCGCCATTGATCGAGCAGCGGCGACCACACCCATTTAAAGGCGTAGGCCAAACCGATGAGGCTTGCATAACCGATGGTTTCGCGAGCCACACCGGCTTCACGCAACCAGACTGACAACGTCGAAAACACCAGCATGTAGGGCAGGCCGGCGGCGAAACCAAGCAACAACAGCACAAGTGTTGAAGGGCTGGCATAGGCGGCGAGCGCGGCGCGCCAGGTTTTACGGGGCATGGGCTGGAGTCTGCCTCAAGATTACGGAAACAAAGCGCGCACTCTAACCGCTGTGCTCTACCGGGCGCCAGCCATGACGCTGAATATCAACACGATTGTTCAGGACACTGACGCCTTCGGTGCGCAAACGCGCGCGTTGTTCATCGCCGGAAGCGCTGCCCACCGGCAAGCTGATTCGCCCACCGGCACCGAGCACGCGATGCCAGGGCAGGGTGGTGTCGCCGGGCAATTGGCTCAAGGTGCGCCCGACCCAGCGCGCGGCCCGGCCGAGTCCGGCCAATTGCGCCAGTTGCCCGTAACTGACGACTTTGCCCTCGGGCACTTGAGCCAGGGTCAAATAGAGTGCCGTGCGTCGGATTTGCGCCGGGCTTTCGGTTTCGCTGGTTACGTCGTTCACGTCCGCAATACCTGAGGAAATGGGTTTTTATCGCCGCCAGATTAGAGCCTGCGGTGCCAATTGAGAAATGAACTCAATAGAATTAGTCGGGTCAGTCCTTGCTAGCGCGTTATTCCTAGGGATAATGCCGACTTTTTTTCGCAAACCAGAGCCTTCGATCCGCTTATGTTGTCCAGAACCTTGTTGTGCCTCGCTGTCTTCAGTGCTTCCACGCCTTTGCTCGCCGACACCGTATGGTTGAAAAACGGTGACAAATTAAGCGGTAAGATCACCGTGTTCGATGGCGGCAAACTGCTGATCCAGACCGCATACGCCGGCGCTATCCCGATTGACTGGAAGCAGGTGAAAACCCTGGAAAGCGACCAGGAACTGCTGGTCAAGCAAGACGCCTACAACGGCGAGAAGGCCAAATCGCTGCAAGCCGCCGAGGATGGCAAAGTCACCTTGGCCAATGGCGAAGCGCCGAAAACCGTCGAGTTGGCGAGTATCCAGCAGATTCTCAAGCCTAAACCGGTGGTCGAAGATCTGGTGTGGAAGGGCAATGTCGACATGGCGCTGGACTATCAGCGCGCCGAGAAGGACACCGATGATTACGACGTCGGCTTCAAGACTTCCGCGCGCCATGGTCGCTGGCGGCACATTGCCGAAGGCGAGTACAACCGCGAATTCCAGGACGACGTGGTCACCACCGACAATTGGCGCGCCGAATATTCCCTCGACCGCTTCCTGACCGATCACTGGTACTGGCAGGGTCGCTTGAACTACAAACGCGACAAGGTTGAAGAGTTGTCCCGTCAGCGCGTCGTCGGTACCGGTCCGGGTTATCAATTCTGGGATAACGAACTGGGCGCGTTCTCGCTGGGTTCGCTGCTCAACCGCACCGATTACGAATACAGCGATGGCGGCAAGGACGACTTCTATTCGGTCGCGATGAAGTGGGATTACAACCGTTACCTGATTGGCAAGAAAGTCGAGTTCTTCACCAACGGCGAACTGGGCAAGCCGCTGTCCGGCGTAGCCGATTACTCGCTGGATGCCGAATTGGGCTTGCGCTACAAGGTCACCGAGTGGGCTTCGCTTAACCTCAAGGCTGAGCGCGATGTCATCAGCGGCACCAATGACGCCGATTTGAACAAGACGCGCTACACCGCAGGGTTTGGCGTGGCTTGGTAACTAGCTGACAGATCAAAAAAATCGCAGCCACTGAGGCTGCGATTTTTTTTTGCTTTTTTTTGGGGGGCGATAGGGCTTAAGTGCATTCACCCTGACGCACACCGGCCTCGTAACGGCATTCGCCATTCGGGCTGCCGTCCTGTTTCCACATGTGCATCACGCCTTGCTCGCGGCCCTCGACGTAATCGACCGATGAGCTCATCTGGCCGTTTTCAAACCAGGTGATGGCCGGGCCCTGGAGTTTGCCGTCCTTGTAGATGCGGTGGTCCTTCAACTGCCCGCTCTGATACCACTCCTTGAAATCACCCTGTTCGCGGTGCTTCTCGTCCCATTGCCATTGCACGGTTTGCACGCCTTGCGCGTTCCACGTGGCGTAACTGCGCTGCACCTGTTTTTCGAAAAACTGCTTTTCCTCGACTTTGCCGTCGGCGTAATAGCTGATGACGCAACCGTCCGGGCTGCTGTCGACGTTGTTGCGCGTGCTGCGCACGGAGCCGTCTTCGAAGTAAGACGTGCTGGCGCCCTGTGCCAGGCCCGCGACGAAGGTGCTGCTGTCCTTGAGTTTGCCGTTGGGGTAATAACTCAGGGCTGGGCCGTCCGGGACGTCGTTGCGATAACTGATCCGGCCAATCACTGCGCCGTTTTCGTCATGTTCCAGGTATTCGCCGTCGACGCGTTTGCCCTGATACCAGTTATAGGCCTCGGCTTCTTTGCCGTTGTCGTGATAAGTGGTTTCCCGGCCTTCCAATTGACCGTCCAGGTAATGAGAGCGCTTGGTCAGTACGCCGCTGTCGGAATAGCTGAGCACTTCACCTTGAGGGTTGCCCTGCAAGTCGTACTTCAAGGTCTGGCCGATTTTGCCGTTTGGGTAATAGGTTTTCGATTCCAGAACGGGTTTGCCCGAGACGAAGTCCTCGGCGTCGACGAAGTAGTCGCGGCGCAGGGTGCCGGTTTCCGCGTATTGGATTTTGGCGTGCCAGGCTTTGTGCTTTTTATCGTAGGTCAGTGGCATCGGCAGGTAGAACGTCGCCTGGCCCTTGCTGGTCGGTGCGTATTCCTCGTCCAGATACAGCTTGCCGTCCACCAGCGATGTGGTCAGTTGGGCGCATTCTTCCGGCGTGCAGGCGCGGACTTTCTCGAAAAATGCGCGTTTGCCGTCACATTCCGAGAGCGTTATCAGCAACGGGGTTTCGTCGTCGATCAATTGCTGCACTTCGTCGATCAGTCGGCCGAACGATTCGTTGGGCACGCCCACTGATTCCGGTGTGAGGTAAACCTCATTGCTGCCGCAAGCGTGTTCGGTCGAGAGTTGCAGTAACACTGCCGCGCGCAGCTGTAGCTGCGAGGCGCCTTGAGCGTCAGGGCCTTTGGCGAGATAGGTCGCGTGGGTGTTCATGCCGACGATGATGGTCGGGTGGTCGGGGCGGGGATCGGCGTGAATCGAGAAGGGCGACGAGAGGGCGATCAGTGCTGCGCCCAGGGTTTTCCATTGGTTGAACGGCATCCTGCTGCTTCCATGTGATTTTCCAGGTGGCGAATCATATAGAAGGAGGGCGCTGTGGCGTAAGGCAAAAACACTCGCCCACAAAAAAGCCCCGCTTTTGAGGGCGGGGCTTTTTACTAAAGCAAGTACAAGTTAGATAACTTGAACTTCTTCAGCTTGCATGCCTTTCTGACCGCGGGTAGCGATGAAAGAAACCTGTTGGCCTTCTTTCAGGCTTTTGAAGCCGTCGGATTGGATTGCTTTGAAGTGAACGAACAGGTCGTCACCGGATTGTGGAGTGATGAAGCCGAAGCCTTTTTCATCGTTGAACCACTTAACGGTACCGGTTTGGCGATTAGACATGGTGTAACTCCTTGAACAAAGATAACTGCGACGCAGGAAGAACCCTGGCCGAGACTGAGTGCAAAGAGCAGGAAAAATTCTTGTAGATGGTTGGATCGAAATTCAACATATCGTGTAGAGATTCTCAGTGACACAAGCAGCACAGTGGCGCCACCTTAACCCTTTTTGCAGAACGTGCCAATGCTTCGTGCGAATGTTTCTCTGATTTCGTGACTGACGGTGCATCGGATCGGCGCCAAGCCCCGGTAATCACGGGGGATCGCCGAGAATTATTTCTCGCACTTTGAACCCGGGGCGTGCGCCTAGTAAGATGCCGGACAGAATTTTTCCACCTCGCTATTCAGGACAACCCCGCCATGAGCATCAAATCGGACAAGTGGATTCGCCGCATGGCGCAAGAGCACGGCATGATCGAACCGTTCGTCGAGCGCCAGATGCGCGGCGAAGGTGCCGAGCGGCTGATTTCCTACGGCGTGTCGAGCTATGGCTACGACGTGCGCTGCGCCGGTGAATTCAAGGTGTTCACCAACATCAACTCGGCCATCGTCGACCCGAAGAACTTCGATGAGAAGAGCTTTGTTGATGTCACCAGCGACGTCTGCATCATCCCGCCCAACTCTTTTGCACTGGCGCGCACCGTGGAATTCTTCCGCATCCCGCGCAACGTGCTGACCATCTGCCTGGGTAAAAGCACCTACGCGCGTTGCGGCATTATCGTCAACGTGACGCCGCTTGAGCCTGAGTGGGAAGGTCACGTCACTCTGGAATTCTCCAACACCACGACCCTGCCGGCGAAAATCTACGCCAATGAAGGCGTGGCGCAGATGCTGTTTTTCGAATCCGACGAAGAGTGCGAAGTGTCCTACAAGGACCGTGGCGGCAAGTATCAGGGCCAGCGCGGCGTCACGTTGCCACGCACCTGAGTCGTCCATCTGACAGGTTCGGGGAATTCTTTGGCGGCTAAACACTCTATTGGGTGTACTGCCCGGTTTGCTTACAGCGGATCGGGCCATTGCTCAGGAGTGCTCCATGAAGATCGATCCGCAAATAAGCGCCGAACTGGCCAGGCTCGAGCCCAATCAAGTCGGTGTCCTGGCCTGGTCCTTGTTGGCGCATCCGCCAATGCTGGCAGGGGGCATCCCCGGCCAACCCGACCCAGACTCCCCCAATGAACAGCCCACCGAACCCGGTGTGCCAACCCTGCCAGATGAGCCACCTCCGGCGCCTGTCGCCTGATATTGATCCCGCGCTCGTCGCATGACGCGGGATCGATAACGCGTTACCTGTAGGAGCAAAGCTTGCTCGCGATGGCGGTGTATCAGTCAACTAATACTTGCCTGATTCACCGCCATCGCGAGCAAGCTTTGCTCCCACGATTCAAACCGGCCAAATCTCGCCATCGCCGATGACGAACACCCGACAGCTGTCATCCCGATCGACCTGATAACCGCCGGTAAACGCGCCGAACGCAGGCATCAGGCTGATCTGCTCGCCCAATCTGAAACACGCCAGACGCAAACTTTGCCGACCCTTGCCATGCAGCCGATAAACCGGGTGCACGTGGCCCGCCAGCACGTGGCGGCTCGGGTGCGGATCCGGTTCGTGCTGCAACGCAAACGGCCCCAGCAGCAGCGGTTCCGGGACTACGCGGATGTTCAGCGAGTCCGGCGGATCGCCCGCGCGTTTGTCGTGATTACCGCGAATCAGCGTCATCGGCAGCGCATGATGACGCTCACGCCAGGTCGCCAACGCCTTCAAGGTCTCGGTCGCGTGCGAGCCCGGCCCGTGCAGAAAGTCGCCAAGAAAGATCAACTGACGACAGGGCAGGGCGGCCAGCAAACCATCCAGCACCGCGATGTTTTGCGAGGTGGTGCCGCGCGGCACCGGTTGGCCGAGGCTGCGATACGCCGCAGCCTTGCCGAAATGCACGTCGGCGATCAGCAGTGCCTGCTGCGCTGGCCAATAAATCGCTTTTTCGGGCAACAACCACAGCTCTTCGCCAGCCAGGCGCACAGGAAACGGCGCGCCCATCAGTTTTTCCCGGTTTCAGCGGTTTTTTCCAGATCGCCGACCATTCGGCGGATGCGATCAGCGAGTTTTTCCGAGCTCATGCTTTCGCGCATTCTTTCCACCAACAGCGGAAAGCCCAGCGGCGTAGGACGTTTGATCTGATGCAGGTCGAATCTCAAACTATTGATGTGGGCCAACGTTTCCTCCAGTCGCCGAATATCCAATTCTTCCCGTAGGACTTCTTCCCCAGCCTGGGCCAACAACAGGTTGTCGGCGTCGTACTGCTTGAACACCTCGAAAAACAAACCGCTCGATGCCTGCACCTGTCGCGTACTTTTCGGCGCGCCGGGGTAGCCGGCGAACACCAGCCCGGCGATCCGGGCGATCTCGCGAAAGCGTCGCAACGCCAGTTCCCCGGCATTCAGGCTGGCGAGCACGTCGGCCAGCAGATTGTCAGCGCTGAGCAACGCCAGATCCAAGTGTTCGGACCAATCGACATAGGTGGCGCTGAGCAATTCGAGCCCGTAATCGTTGACCGCAATCGAGAACGTCACTGCTTGGCGCTGACTGATCCGCCACGCCAACAGGCTCGCCAGGCCCAGATGCACTTGGCGCCCGGCGAACGGATACAGAAACAAATGCCAGCCTTCGCGCGACTTCAGCGCCTCGGCCAACAGACTGTTTTCGGTCGGCAACCCGGACCAGCGTTGCTGCACTTCCAGCAGCGGGCGCAGCGCTTTCATTTCCGGGCCAACAAAATCGCCGGCGGCGGCGCTGCTGAAACGTGCGACCACCGCCCGCGCCAGTTCATTGGAAAGCGGCATGCGCCCGCCATTCCAACGCGGCACCGCGGCGCGTTTGACCGTGCTGCGGCGCACGTACGCGGTCATGTTTTCGACGCGGATCAGCTCCAGCAAGCGCCCGGCGAAGAGAAAACCGTCGCCAGGCTTGAGCCGGGCGATAAATCCTTCCTCGACGCTGCCCAGCGTCTTGCCGCCACCGCCCTTGCTCCAGAACTTCAGCTGGATGCTCGCGTCGCTGACAATCGTGCCAATGCTCATGCGATGGCGTCGCGCCAGTCGCGCATCGGGTACGCGCCACACGCCGTGTTCGTCCGGTTCGACCCGGCGATAATCCGGATACGCCGTCAGAGAAAGTCCGCCATGCCGTACGAAAGCCAGCGCCCATGCCCAGTCCGCCAGGGTCAGATCGCGATAAGCCCAGGCACCGCGGACTTCTTCGTACAACTGTTCAGGAATAAAGCCACCGCCGAGCGCCATGCTGACCAGATGCTGCACCAGTACATCCAGCGGTTTGTGCGGGGATTGGCGCGGTTCGATGCGCCGCTGCGCCACGGCGTCTTGCGCGGCGGCAGCTTCGACCAATTCGAGGCTATGGGTCGGCACCAACGTGACGCGCGACACTCGCCCCGGCGCGTGACCGGAACGACCGGCGCGCTGCATCAGCCGCGCCACGCCTTTCGCCGAGCCGATCTGCAACACGCGTTCGACCGGCAAAAAGTCCACGCCCAAGTCGAGGCTGGAGGTGCAGACCACCGCTTTCAGTTGACCGTCCTTGAGCGCGCGTTCCACCCAATCGCGGGTGTCGCGCGACAGTGAGCTGTGATGCAAGGCGATCAGCCCGGCCCAGTCCGGGCGCGCCTCCAGCAAGGCCTGATACCAGATTTCCGATTGCGCGCGGGTATTGGTGAACACCAGCGTGCTGGGGCTGGAATCGAGTTCGGCGACCACTTGCGGCAACATCTTCAAACCGATGTGCCCAGCCCACGGGAAACGTTCGATGGCCGGTGGCAGCAGGGTGTCGACGCGCAGGTCTTTGCCGTTTTCACCCTGCACGCTGACGCCGTTGTCTTGTGGGATTAATACCTGCTGCGCGTGGTCATGATTACCCAACGTCGCGGAAACGCCCCAGACAATCAACTGCGGATGCCAGCGGCGCAACCGCGCGAGGGCCAGTTGCAACTGCACGCCGCGTTTGTTGCCGATCAATTCGTGCCATTCATCAACCACCACCATGCGCAACGTCGACAACGCCATTTGCGCATCGGCGCGGGCGAGCATCAGGGTCAGGCTTTCCGGCGTGGTGATCAGCGTCGTCGGCAGTCGCCGACTCTGGCGTGCACGTTCGCTGCTGCTGGTGTCGCCGGTGCGCAGGCCAACGCTCCAGCCAATCTGCAAATCCTGCAACGGCGCTTCGAGCGCGCGCGCCGTGTCGGCGGCCAAGGCGCGCATCGGCGTAATCCACAGCACGGTGATCGGCTCGGCGGGCGGTTTGCGCTTCTTCGGTTTTTCCATCGGCGTGACGCTTGAGGCAAAGCGGTTGAGCGCGGCGAACCACACGGCGTAGGTTTTACCGGCGCCAGTGCTGGCGTGCAGCATCCCGGATTCGCCGCGTTTGACCGCCGTCCACACCTGTTTCTGAAAGGCGAACGGCTTCCAGCCGCGGGCGGTGAACCATTTTTTTGCGTAGTCGGGGGAGTTGCCCATGCCGGCCGTGTGCGCTCTGAAAGTGTTCTTTCAGTGACCACGGCGGCGGGCGAAAGGTTTAAAGATGATGTACTGACATTGATGACCACACACGGACCTGTAGGAGCAGAGCTTGCTCGCGAAGGCGTCGTATCAGTCAACATAATCGTTGGCTGATAGGACGCCTTCGCGAGCAAGCTTTGCTCCCACAGCAAGCTTTGCTCCTGGAGCAAGCTCTGCTCCTACAGGGGGCGCGGTGTTGTTGGGTGGCGGGTTATTTGAGATTACCGCTGAGAAACTGCTTCAGCCGCTCGCTCTTCGGATTGCCCAGCACCTCTTCCGGCGCGCCTTCTTCTTCCACCAGACCCTGATGCAGAAACAGCACCTGGCTCGATACTTTGCGCGCGAAGCTCATTTCGTGGGTGACCATGATCATCGTCCGGCCCTCTTCGGCCAGCCCCTGAATCACCCGCAGCACTTCGCCGACCAGTTCCGGGTCGAGCGCCGAGGTCGGTTCATCGAACAGCATCACCTCCGGCTCCATCGCCAGTGCGCGGGCAATCGCTACCCGTTGCTGCTGGCCGCCGGAGAGGAACGCCGGGTATTGATCGGCCACTCGCGCGGCCAAACCGACTTTGTCCAGATAACGCCGCGCGCGGTCCTCGGCTTCTTCCTTGCTGCAACCGAGCACGCGGCGCGGCGCCATGGTGATGTTTTCCAGCACCGTCATGTGGCTCCACAAGTTGAAATGCTGGAACACCATGGCCAGCCGCGTACGGATCCGTTGCAGTTCATCGGGGTCGGCGACGTGCATGCCATGGCGGTCCTTGATCATCCGCACGTCTTTGCCGTCCAGGCTCATTGCGCCGTCGTTTGGTTGCTCAAGAAAGTTGATGCAACGCAGGAACGTGCTTTTGCCCGAGCCGCTGGCGCCGATCAGGCTGATCACGTCGCCGGTGTTGGCCTTGAGCGAAACACCTTTGAGCACATGATGGTCGCCGTAACTTTTATGCAGGCCTTCGATGGTCAGTTTGTACATGGGGCATGCATCCTCAAGGCGAAAGTAGGTAGCCGCTGCGATAGGCTTCGGTGCCCGCGACGTGGGCGATCACCATGCCGGCAGTGGCCATGCGCCGCAGCGAGCGGGCGTACATCAGCCCGGCGGCGGTGCAATGGATTGGGGTGACGCGATCGAGGATCGGGTCGATGACTTCGGCGATCAGTTGCCCGGCCTGCAGGTATTGCCCCGGTTGCGCGCAGAACACCAGCAAACCGCCGACCGGCGTGGCCACCGGTTCGACGCCGGCCAGCGGCGTGGCGGGATAAGGCAGATCGGGCAGCGGCGCCGGTTCGCCAGCGATGGCGCCGACGTGAATCAGATAGTCGAGCAACGCCTGGCAATCGACGCTGGCCAACGGGTGATTGACCTCACCCTGACCGCGCAATTCGACGGTGACCGAAAAACTCCCCAGCGGAATATTGAAGTGCTCGCCGAAGCGCTCCTGCAACTGCCACCAGAGCAAGGTAAAACACTCATCGAACGACTGACCGCCGGAATCGGTGGCGAGCAGGCTGGCCTCGGCGCCGATGTAGCGCGCCAGCGGCTCGACCTGCGGCCAGGCCTCGGGCGTGGTGTAAAGGTGCGCGACGGCTTCGAAATCGCAATGCAGGTCGAGCACGATGTCCGCGTCGCAGGCCAGCCGTTGCAGGGTCAGGCGCTGGGATTGCAACTGCGTGCTGGCGGTCTGGCGGGCGAGGGCGTTGCGCAGACTGCTGCGGATCAACTCGAGATTGTGCTGTGGATCGTCGCCGAGCTGGCCTTCGATGTCGTTGCCGACTTCTTCGCTCAAATCGACGAACCAGCGATTGAAATTCTGCCCGCTCTCCAGCTCATAACGGCCCAGCGGCACGTCCATCAGCACTTGTTCGAGGCCGACCGGGTTGGCGATCGGCACCAGGACAATTTCGCTGCGCAAACGCCCGGCCGCTTCCAGCTCGGCCAGGCGTTGCTTGAGGTGCCACGCGACAAGCATGCCGGGCAATTCGTCGGCGTGCAGGGACGCCTGGATGTAGATCTTGCCTGTGGCCGACGCAGGGCCGAAATGAAAACTGTGGATGTGTCGCGCAGTCCCCGGCAGCGGGGCCAGCAAGTCATGGATCTGGTGGCGCATCGTGCGTTTCCTGAAACAGTAAAAGGCCTAGTGGGTCGGCCCGAGGAAGGCTAGCCAGCGGCGTTCGGCAAGTCGAAACAGGCCAACCAGCGCGAAGGTTATGGTCAGGTAGATCAACGCGGCGATGCCGAACGACTGGAACGTCAGGAACGTCGCCGAGTTGGCGTCCCGCGCCACTTTCAGAATGTCCGGGATGGTCGCGGTGAACGCCACGGTGGTCGAGTGCAGCATCAGGATCACTTCGTTGCTGTAATACGGCAACGAGCGACGCAGGGCGGACGGCATGATCACGTAGGCATAGAGCTTCCAGCCGGTCAGACCGTAGGCCTTGGCCGCTTCGACTTCACCATGCGCCATGCTGCGAATCGCCCCGGCGAAAATCTCCGTGGTGTAGGCGCAGGTGTTCAGGGCGAAGGCGAGGATGGTGCAGTTCATCGCATCCCGAAAGAACGCGTCGAGCACCGGTTGTTCGCGGATCGCCGCGAGGCTGTAGATGCCGGTGTAGCAAATCAGCAACTGGATATACAACGGCGTGCCACGGAACAGGTAGGTGTAAAACTGCACCGGCCAGCGAATGTAGAAGTGCGGCGACACCCGCGCAATCGACAGCGGGATCGACACCACAAAACCGATGAAGATCGAGGCGCTGAGCAGCCACATGGTCATCGCCAGACCGGTGATGTTGTAGCCGTCGGTATAAAGGAAGGGTTTCCAGTATTCCTGCAAGAGTTCGATCATCGTACGGCCTCCCGGGAGCCGGCGGCGTAGCGGCGTTCGAGCCAGCGCAGGACGAAGTTGGAAATGCTGGTGATCACCAGATAAATCAGCGCGGCGAGCACCAGAAAGTAAAACAGTTGATAGGTGCTTTTACCGGCGTCCTGCGCAGCCTTGACCAGATCGGCGAGGCCGATGATCGACACCAGCGCGGTGGCCTTGAGCATCACCATCCAGTTATTGCCGATGCCCGGCAGGGCGAAACGCATCATCTGCGGAAACACCACCAGCCGAAAGCGCTGGCCGCGTTTGAGGCCATACGCGGTGGCGGCCTCAACCTGGCCGCGCGGCACCGCAAGAATGGCGCCACGGAAGGTTTCGGTGAAATACGCGCCGTAAATGAAGCCCAGGGTGATGACCCCGGCGCTGAACGGGTTGATTTCGATGTATTCCCATTCCATCAAATCGGTGAACGACGTCAGCCAGGTTTGCAGGCTGTAGAAAATCAGCAGCATCAGCACCAGGTCCGGCACCCCGCGAATCAGCGTGGTGTAGAGCTGCGCCGGCACGCGCACCAGTTTGAGTTTTGACAGTTTGGCACTGGCGCCCAGCAAGCCGAGGAGCACGGCGACTATGAGCGACAACACCGATAATTTGATGGTCATCCAGGTGCCTTGCATCAGCAACGGACCGAAGCCCTGAAGGCTGAAGGCAGAGAGCCCCAGATTTTGTAAGAGGTTTTCGAACATAAATCAGCAACCTGATCGAGTAAAAAAAGCGCCCATCGTGAGATGGGCGCCGGGCATTATTTGCCGCTGTACAGATTCAGATCGCCAAAGTGTTTCTTCTGAATGGTGGCGTAGGTGCCATCGTCGTGTAACGCTTTGATACCTTTATCCAAAAGTGCCTTGAGGTCTTTGTTACCTTTAGAGATACCGATAGCTGTTTTGGCTGGCAGCAATTCGCTGTCGACCGGCTTGCTGATCTCGTAGCCTTCACCTTTTGGCGACTTCAGGAAGCCCAATTCGGCTTGCAACATGTCTTGAATGGCGGCATCGAGGCGACCCGACGTCAGGTCCGAATACACCTGATCCTGGTTCTGGTAGGCCTGGGTTTTGACCCCGGCCTTGTCCAGCACGGCTTTGGCGTAGGCTTCTTGAATGGTGCCTTGCTCGTAGCCGACGGTCTTGCCCTTCAGCGAAGCGACGTCTTCGCTCAGGCCGGAACCCTTCTTGAACACGTAAGCGGTTGGGCCGGAGAACAGTTCGTTGGAGAAGTCGATGACTTTTTCGCGAGCCGGGGTGACGGTCATCGAAGAGATCACGCCGTCGAATTTATTGGCCTTGAGGCCCGGAATCATGCCGTCGAAATCGCTTTCGACCCATTTGCACTTGACCTTCAGCTCGGCGCAGATCGCGTTGCCCAGGTCGATATCGAAGCCTACCAGGCTGCCATCGGCCGCTTTCGACTCGAACGGTGCGTAGGAAGGGTCAACGCCAAAACGCAGCTCTTTATATTCCTTGGCCAGCGCGGAGCCGGCAGCCATGCACAACGCCAGTGCAGAAAGGGTCAGCAATGCTTTTTTCATTATTCAATCCCTAAAAACCAATATGAGCGCTTGTGGCGCAGAATTATTGTTACTGGAAAGCGTAAGACCTAATGAAAGTAGCAATTTCCGAACCAGAGTCCCGAACAAGCGTTTTAAAAGGTGATTCAACAAATGCCTGAACAGGATTTGTGCACGCAAATGGGCGTGCGGAAATTGCTGCACCAATATAGTTCAGATCCGGGTAAAGGCTTGATGCGGGTGCTTTGGGAAAGCACGGAGTCAGTCGGTATTTGCTTTGACTGACCCTGCGCCATCGCGAGCAGGCTCACTCCTACAAGGTTTGTGCTTAACAGAGAATTAATGAACACCGCTAACCCCCTGTAGGAGTGAGCCTGCTCGCGATAGCGGTGGGTCAGCGAAATCTCTTCTAACTGACCCACCGCCATCGCGAGCAAGCTCGCTCCCACATTTGGTCAGGTTCCGTACACGGCTTTCATGAACACCACTGAAACCTGTGGGAGTGAGCCTGCTCGCGATAGCGGTGGATCAGCGAAATCTCTTTTGACTGACACTGCGCTTTCGCGGGCAAGCCTCGCTCCTACGGGGGCGGTCTTTAGCTCAGGAGGTCTTGCAGGGTGGCGAGGCTGTCGGCTTCTTCGACGGTTTTGTCTTGGCGCCAGCGCAGCATTCTTGGGAAGCGCACGGCGATTCCGCTTTTGTGCCGTTTCGACAGCGCGATGCCTTCGAAGCCCAGCTCAAACACCAGACTCGGCGTCACACTGCTCACCGGACCGAACTTCTCCACCGTGGTTTTGCGCACGATGCCGTCAACCTTGCGCATTTCCTCATCGGTCAGCCCCGAATACGCCTTGGCAAACGGCACCAGCGTGCGCTCGCTGGCGTCCGGAGGGCCGTCCCACACCGCAAACGTGTAATCGCTATAAAGACTCGCGCGCCGGCCATGCCCGCGTTGCGCGTAGATCAACACCGCGTCAACGCTGAACGGCTCGACTTTCCATTTCCACCAGACGCCCATGTCCTTGGTCCGGCCGACGCCATACATCGCGTCCCGGGCCTTGAGCATCATGCCTTCGACGCCGAGGCGCCGCGACGCTTCGCGCTGTTCGGCGAGGTCGAACCAGTCTTTGCCGGTGAGCAGCGGCGAGGCCAGCAGCACCGGGCTGTTGCACGTGGCAATCACCTGCTCCAACTGCGCGCGGCGCTCAGCCTGCGTGTGGTTGCGCCAATCTTCGCCCTGCCATTCCAGCAAGTCATAGGCGAGCACCACCACCGGCACGTCTTCGAGGATCTTCTTGCCAAGGGTTTTGCGCCCGATGCGTTGTTGCAGCAAGGCAAACGGCTGCACGGACGGCGGCGCGGTGGATTGCGGATCGAAGGCGTCCTCGGTGTCCGGTTGCGAGGATTTCCACACGACAATTTCACCATCGATCACCGTGCCGTCCGGCAAACCGTGGGTCAGCGCATGCAATTCGGGGAAGCGCTCGCTGACCAATTCTTCGCCCCGCGACCAGATCCACAACCTGCCCTCGCGCTTCACTACTTGCGCGCGGATGCCGTCCCACTTCCATTCCACTTGCCATTGGCTGGCCGGGCCGAGCAGCGCTTCAAACTGCTCGACCGGTTGCGCCAAGGCGTGCGCGAGAAAAAACGGATACGGCTGACCGCCGCGTTGCGCGTGTTCTTCATCGGATTGCGGCGCGATCAGTTTCAGGTAACTCGCGGCGGTCGGGCGGTTGGACAAGTCGGTGTAACCCACCAGGCGCTGGGCCACGCGTTTGCTGTCGAGCTCGGCCATCGCCGCCAATGCGCGGGTGACCAGCAACTTCGAGACGCCGACGCGAAAGCTGCCGGTGATCAATTTGATGCACAGCATCAGGCTCGCGCTGTCGAGTTGCGCCCACAGTGACGGCAAATGTCGGGCGAGAAATTCCGGAGTTTCACCGCGCAGCGGCAACAGTTTTTCTTCGATCCACACCGCGAGGCCCTCGGTTGAGCTGTGATCGGTTTCCGGCAATACCAGCGAAATGGTTTCCGCCAGATCGCCGACGGCCTGGTAACTTTCCTCGAACAACCACGGCGACAGTCCGGAGATGCTCACCGCCAATTCCCGCAGTGCGCGCACGGGCACCAATTGCCGAGGCCGCCCGCCAGACAAAAAGTACACCGCCCACGCCGCATCTTCCGGCGCGGCTTGGGCGAAGTAGGCTTGCATGGCCGCCAGTTTGGCGTTGCTTGAGGTGGTGGCGTCGAGTTCGGCGTACAGCTCGGCGAAGGCTTTCATCATTGCGCCTCGGCAAGTTCGGCGGGCGCGGCGGCGTTCTCTTCTTCGTCATCGCCGTATTCAGTGCTGAAACCTTGTGCGTCGAGGCCTTTTTCGCGCAGATGCTGGACCAGCACACCAATCGAGCCGTGAGTGACCATCACTCGTTCGGCGCCGGTCTGCTCGATGGCCCACAGCAGGCCCGGCCAATCGGCGTGGTCCGAAAGCACAAATCCGCGATCAACGCCGCGCCGCCGCCGTGGGCCGCGCAAACGCATCCAGCCGCTGGCGAAACCGTCGCTGTAGTCGCCGAAACGGCGCATCCACGTGCTCGCGCCGGCAGAGGGCGGGGCGATGACCAACGCCTGACGCATGATCGGGTCGCTTTTTTTGATGTCGCCGGCGTAAATCGTCGGCGGCAGATAAATGCCGGCGTCGCGGTAGACGCGGTTCAGCGGCTCGACGGCGCCGTGCGACAAAATCGGGCCGATGCTGGCGTCGATGCCGTGCAGAATCCGCTGCGCCTTGCCGAAGGAATAGCAGAACAGCACGCTGGCCTTTTGCGCGGCGATATTGGCACGCCACCATTGGTTGATCTCGGCGAAGATCTGCGCTTGCGGCTGCCAGCGGTAGATCGGCAGACCGAAGGTCGATTCGGTGATGAAGGTGTGGCAGCGCACCGGTTCGAACGGCGCGCAGGTGCCGTCGGGCTCGATTTTGTAATCCCCCGAGGCGACCCAGACTTCACCGCCGTATTCGAGACGCACCTGCGCCGAACCGAGCACATGGCCGGCCGGATGAAAGCTCAGGGTTACGCCGTGGTGCAGCAAACGCTCGCCGTAGGGCAGGGTTTGCAGGTTGATGTCCTGGCCCAGACGCGAGCGCAGAATCCCTTCGCCGGGCGCCGCTGCGAGGTAATGCTGATTGCCGCGATGCGCATGATCGCCGTGGGCGTGGGTAATCACCGCACGTTCCACCGGGCGCCACGGGTCGATGTAGAAATCCCCGGCGGGGCAGTACAAACCTTCCGGGCGCGCGATAACAAGATCCATATTGTTGCCAAATAGGGGGGACTTGTTAGGTATGAGGCTTGCGTGAGGCGGGAAGTTCTATCGGAGTTCAGCGCTATTCCTGTGAGAGCGAGCTTGCTCGCGATGGCGCTATTTCAGTCAGCATCATCGTTGACTGTAAAGGCCTCATCGCGTGCAAGCTCGCTCCCACAGGGGGGCAGGATTGTTACTTATTTCCCGGGTGTCAGGGTCAACCGCGCCTTGCCGTACACCTTGTCGAAGTTCTGCGGCTGCATTGGCAGGCTCATGTATTGGCCTTTCAGCCATGGGTCGATGCTGTTCAGGTAATTCGGGCTCGCCGGATTCCCCGATTGCCCGGTGCCGTTCTGCCCCATCAGCGGTTCAGCCTGGCCGAAGTCGACGATAAAACGCATCGCCGGTACTCGCGTTGTATTGAAGTTCTCGCCCCAGGCGAACGCTGCGGTGTTCAACGTGGTGTGATCGCCGCCGGCCGCCATCGGCCCCCGAACGGTCTGGCCATTGGCATTCTTCCATTCGTAGCGGTGCAATTTGCCCCACTGCCAGGCCTTGTGATCGCCGCCCATTTGGCTGTCGCCAGCACTGATCGCCGCCGCCAGACTGCGCGCGAGGATCGCCGGTTTGTCTTCTTTCTGCGGGGTGCGCGCGTCGTCCCAGAACGGGCTGTCTTCGCGAGCGAGCAGGTGATCGGCCTGCGCCGCGTAGGACAACTCGCCGTTGGCGGTAAAGGCTTGCCACGCCGGGCTGCTTTCCGGGCCGAGTTCGTCGAGGAAAATCTGCTTGGCGCTTTCCTGCAGGAACAACTGGTAAATCGCGGCGTCGGCGGACGTCGGGCTGAGCTTGCCGTCGAATGCCATCAAGCGCGTCAACGCTTCGCGAGCCTTGCTGCGATCCGCTTCCGGCAACTTGTCGATTGCCTGTTTCAGCGGCTGCGGCATGCCCGGCGCTTCAAACATGCTTTTCAGTTTGGCGGCGAACGTGGTGGTCTGGTCGTACTGCATGGCGATCAGGCTGCGCGTGTCGTGCTTGCCCGCGCCGGCCAGTTGGGCCATGCGCTCGCCGCGTTCCGGGGCGGACCAGGAATTCGACAATTGCATGCCGTAACCATGCGGAATTACCCGTTGGTTGGCGGTGCCGAGCCAGCCTTGCGCCGGGTCCTGGTCGTAAGGATGGAGCATCGGGTCGGCGTAACCGTCCCAGTCGTAGCGACCTTCCCAGCCCGGCGACGGCAACAGGCCTTCGCCTTCGCGGCGATTAGGGTAACGGCCGGTGACTTGCCAGCCAATGTTGCTGGCGTCGGCGAACACCAGATTCAGGGCGATGGCGCGGATCTCGCGGCTGGCGTCCGAGGCTTTCTCGACGGTTTGCGCGCGGGACAGGTCGAAAAACGCGTCCAGAGTCTTGTCGTCGGTGAAGCTTGGAGTCTGCAACGCGACGCCAAAACCATTGGCCATGTTCAGGCCTTGGGCACTGTTGAGCAGCGCGCCGTGGCGGGTTTCGTACACGGGTTCGCGAATCGAGCGCTGGCCTTTGACGAAGAAGGTTTCGTTGCGCACGGCCACTGGCTGCCATTTGCCGCCGACGTCATAGGCCAGGCCATTGCCCTGGCGGCGGATTTTTTCCAGGAACAGGTCCTGGTTGTCGCCCATGACCGCGGTCATGCTCCACGCCACTTTGCCGTTGAAACCGCCGAGCACCATCGGCAGGCCGGCGAAGCTGACGCCCGCGGCCTGATATTTCGGCGCGCGGATCTGCACGTAGCTGTACAGCGACGGCACGCCCATCGGCCCGTGGCTGTCGCTGGCCAGCAGGCTTTTGCCGCTGCGGCTGCGCTGCGGGCCGATCGCCCAGTTGTTCGAGGAGGTGGCGCCGAGCAGGTTCAAATCCGCCAGTTGCCCGGTGGCTTTGCTGATTTCGGCCAGACCGGGGATCGCGCCGTTGAGCTTGATGCCTTGCAGTTTGTCCGCTTCGGCCGCCGGCAGTTTTTCGTCGGGCGCGGACGGCGTCAGCCACGGCAGTTTGTCGGTGGTGACGGTTTGCGCGAGCACCAGCGCGGAAATTTCTTCCGGCAGGTTGGCCGATTGGCTGAAGTTGAGCAGGCAGAAAATCAGCGCCGAATCTTCAGGTTTCCAGTATTCCGGTTTATAGCCGCTGGCGGCGAGGTCGGCCGGCAGCTTGTCGCGGTAGCGGAACAGGTAGGCGTTGACGCCGCGCGCATAGACTTCGAAGAAGCGCTTGAGGCGTGGCGACGAAGCTTTATACAGCTCGCCGGCGCTTTTCTTCAGGTTGACGGCGCGCATGTAGCGGTCGGCGTCGAGCAGGTCGGCGCCGGACATTTCTGCCAGGCGGCCCTCGGCCAGCAGGCGCATGGTGACCATTTGCGTGATGCGGTCGCTGGCGTGCACGTAACCGAGGGCGAACAGCGCGTCGTGGAAGCTGTTGCTTTCGATCAGCGGCATGCCCATGGCATTGCGCCGCACCGAAACGTTCTGCGCCAGGCCCTTGAGCGGCTGCACGCCGGAGGCTGGGGGGAGGGTGTCCTGAGTGTCCCAGGTCTGACAACCGGTCAGGCTCAAAACACCGGCCACTGCTGCGGCAACGCCGAACCGGGGAAGAAAATGTGTGAGGGCTGGCGAGGCCATGGCAAAGCTCCTGCGGGGGTAGTAACGCAATAAAGCCGCTACGTTAGTGAGCAGGAGGTAGCCGCGCAAGCGGGGCGCAGGGTTATTTGCGGATTTGTCCGATAAACCGCCGATCAGCAGGCCCTGATACCCCGGTGGATATGGAGCTTGCTGTGGCGAGGGGGCTTGCCCCCGTTCGACTGCGAAGCAGTCGCCAATCGGTCAGCGAAGTCTCACTGCAAGAACATCGTCGCCGGTTTTGGCACCGCTTTGCGGTCCAACGGGGGCAAGCCCCCTCGCCACAAAAACGCACTCACCGATCAAGTCGCATCAATCTCAAGACTTGGGTGGGTTGACCTTCGCCGCCAGCGCATACGCCTTCACCGTTGCCGGGCGATTCTGGATGTGAGTGAACCAGCGCAGGACGTTGGGGAAGTCTTCAAGTTTCTGGCTCTGCCACTTGTGCGAGACGATCCACGGGTAGATCGCCATGTCGGCAATGCTGTATTCGCTGCCGGCGACGAATTCGTTATGTGCCAGTTGCTTGTCGAGCACGCCGTAGAGGCGCGCGGTTTCGTCGATGTAGCGCTTGATCGCGTAGGGGATTTTCTCCGGCGCGAACTGGCTGAAATGATGATTCTGCCCGGCCATCGGCCCCAGACCGCCCATCTGCCAGAACAACCATTGCAACGCCTGCTGGCGCCCGCGCAGGTCTTTGGGCAGGAACTTGCCGGTCTTCTCGGCGAGGTACAGCAAGATCGCGCCGGACTCGAACAACGGCAGCGGCTCACCGCCGTCAGCCGGTTCATGATCGACGATTGCCGGGATTTTGTTGTTCGGGGAAATCTTCAGGAATTCAGGCTTGAACTGGTCGTTCTGGCTGATGTTGATCGGGTGCACGTCGTACTTGAGGCCAGCCTCTTCGAGGAAAATCGAGATTTTGTGGCCGTTCGGGGTGGTCCAGTAATACAGGTCGATCATGGAGTGCTCCAGAAATTAGACGTCGTTAAGTACGGACAGCCAGCGCTCGCATTAGGTCGTCCTGATTGCACCGCAGAGCTTGCCTGTAGGAAGAGGTGATGCTGAAGTGCGGGAAATTCAATGACCCGACGTGAGAAAAGTCAGCATGGAGCTCAAGACCAACGCGGCGCTGATCATCATCGATCAACAAAAAGGCATCCTGCATCCCCGGTTGGGACGTCGGAATAATCCGCAGGCTGAAGAGCGCATCGTCGAATTGCTGGGATATTGGCGCCGCACCGCGCGGCCGGTGATTCATGTGCAGCATTTGTCGTGCTCCGCGGATTCGGTGTTCTGGCCGCAGCAATCGGGCGTCGAGTTTCAGGATCGGTTTCAGCCGATGACGGGGGAGCGACTGATCCAGAAGCAAGTGCCGGACGCGTTTTGTGCGACGGGGCTGGAGGTGCAGTTGCGTGAGGCGGGGATCGAGCAATTGGTGATCGTTGGGGTGGCGACCAATAATTCAGTGGAATCCACGGCGCGAACGGCGGGGAATCTGGGGTTTGAAGCGTGGGTGGTCGAGGACGCGTGTTTTACCTTCGACAAGGCTGATTTTTTCGGCAACCCGCATTCCGCCGAGGAAGTGCATGCGATGTCGCTGGGCAATCTGCAGGGCGAGTACGCGACGGTCATCAACAGCGAACAAATCCTGTAGGAGCAAGGCTTGCCCGCGAAAGCGATTTCACATCCGGCAAAAATGTTGAATGACACACCGCCATCGCGAGCAAGCTCGCTCCCACAGGGGATGCAGGGTGACCGCAGAAAGCGGTGTCACCCAGTTTCAAATGTAGGAGTGAGCCCGCTCGCGATGGCGGTTCAGCGGGCGAAGCAGGTGTTCGCCCGAAGCATCAAGCGCCGTGGCACTTCTTGAATTTTTTGCCGTTGCCGCATGGGCAAGGGTCGTTGCGGCCGACATCTTTCAGGGCGTTGCGCACCGGTTCCTGGTGGGCGTGGCCGCAGTTCGGGCCGTGAACGTGGCCATGGTCGTGCGCATGATGGTCATGGGCATGAGCGTCGTGAGCGTGGGCGTCATGGTCGTGGTCGTGGTTGCAGTCTGGGCCATGGACGTGGGGTTGCTGGGTCATCGGGTTTACTCCGGAATTAAATCGGCGGGGATTATCACGCCATTACGCGCCAGGTGCACGTAGTGCGCGATGAATAAACCGGTTTCCAGTTCACCTTCCAGACGATAGGGAATGGGTTGCTTGGGACTTTTCAGCATTTTCACCAGGTCGCGCACCTTCGGCCACAGGTTGGTGCGGATCGGCACTTTGAAATAAGCGCTGCGCTTGGGCCCGACGTTGAACCAGTGCTCATGCTCGCCCTCGGTCAGCAACATGTCACCCAGATGAATGCGGTATTCCAGACCGCGCACGGTCAAGTCGTCATTGTTGGGATTGTCGATGCGAAAGTGCAGGAGGAATTTCTGCTCCAGCAGTTTCGCGCGCACCACCTCGACCTTGACCAGATGCACCTGCGGCTCGGGCTCGTCGCTGCTGAACCAGGAGGCGCAACCGCCCAGGCTCAGAAGAATGAGCAAGGTGAACAGATGTAAGGCGTGGCGTTGACGGGTCATGGTGATGTTTCTCCTTGAACCGCAGTCTAGCCCCTGTAGGAGCAAGGCTTGCCCGCGATGAACGATAACGCGAACTATCAGAAAGACCGCGTTATCGTTCTTCGCGGGCAAGCCATGCTCCTACGAAGAGCCTTACGCGCCGAAATATCCTGCGCAGCACTTCTTGAATTTCTGCCCGCTCGCACAAGGGCAAGCGTCATTGCGCCCAGCCTTGAGCGCCACGGTCGGGTCGATGAAGTACCAGCGCCGGTCGTTCTGCACAAACGATGAACGCTCGCGGTGACTGTGTTCACCGCTGCCATCGTGCCAGCGCGCGGTGAAGGTGACGAAAGCATGTTCCGGTTGGCCGCCGAGCACTTCCGAACTTTCCACCTCAAGCCCCAGCCAGGTGCTTTGCGCGCTCCAGTCGCTCATCGACTGCCGATTCAGCCCGGCCTGTTGCGCGGGCAGGGTGGTCGCCACCAGATAATCGACCAGCCCCAGCACATAGGCGCTGTAGCGCGAACGCATCAAGGCCTCGGCGCACGGGGCCGGGTGGCCGGCATGGTAATGACCGCAGCAGGCGTCGAGCAGGGTGCCGCTGCCGCAGGGGCAAATGGATGTACTCATTGCGTTACCACCAGTATTTCCCGAAGTTTTCCGGATTGGCCCAGAACCGCGCGTTGAGCCAGTCGGGCACCTGTTTATAGTCAAGC
The DNA here is from genome assembly GCF_900105155.1 of Pseudomonas prosekii. NCBI lineage: Bacteria > Pseudomonadati > Pseudomonadota > Gammaproteobacteria > Pseudomonadales > Pseudomonadaceae > Pseudomonas > Pseudomonas prosekii. The sequence continues at coordinate 1,346,313 of NZ_LT629762.1, read as the reverse complement.
AGATCATAGGTGAACAGCGTCAGCACCTGATCGTCGCGCTGAAAGCGTTCGCTGGCCTGCAGCGCCAGAGAGAAAAAGTCGGTTTCCTGCCATTGGCTGGCCGGCAGATCGGCCAGCACCGCGATGCGGCTGGCGTTGAGGTTGCGAATGCCGCCGAGCAGATTCAGGCCATCGCGCTTGGGCAGATGTTCCAGGCAATCAACCACCAGCGCCAGATCAAAACGCCGCGCCGCCAGCTCTGGCGGCAACGGCCCGGGCGCCGCGTGGGCGACGCAACTGTCCGGGTGCGCGAGCTTGAACGCCGCCACGGCGGGGAATTCACTGGCGCCAATCAGCAACAGCCGTGCCGGTGCATAAAGGTCGAGCAAAGCGGCCAAGGCCTGTTGCGGCGTGCGCGAAGAAATACCTGCAATCATCGAAGATCCTCAATCAGAGCGCCAAGACTAGCCTGCCGCAACCTCCGGGCCTAGAGCCATTGTCCGGCAAAAGTGCCGATGTCCCGTGAACACGGGCTAAAACAGCGATGGCCTATTGCTGGCGGAGATTAAAACTGCGGTCTTTACTCCCTGAATCGGTTTCAAGCCGATCCCTCAGGAGAAAACTAGATGAGCATAGTTCGGACAGCATTACCCTTGGTGCTGCTAACCAGTGTGTTGACTGGTTGCGCAGGTTTGCAGAAAACCGACTGGCCGTCCTGTGCGGCGGTCGGCGGTGTCGTCGGTGCAGGGCTGGGTGCGACCGAAAGCACCGCGTGGGCCGGCGGCGGTGCGCTGTTTGTCGGCGGCATGGCGGCGGCGTATTGCTGGGTTCACGGTGACGGCGACGAGGACGGTGATGGCGTGCCGGACAGCCGCGACAAGTGCCCGGGCACACCGCGCGGGGTTCAGGTCGATGCTGACGGCTGCCCACCACCAGCGCCGGCGCCAGTGGTCGAGGAAGTGGTGATCGTCAAGGAAGAAACCATTGTCATCCGCGATGTGCACTTCCAGTTCGACAAAGCCACGCTGACTCCGTCCGACAAACTGGTCCTCGACAAAGTCGCGACGCGCCTGAAGCAGGAAGCGTCGACTGCGCGCCTGACCGTCAACGGCCACACCGACAGCGTCGGCAGCGATGCCTACAATCAGAAGCTCTCGGACAAACGTGCGCACTCGGTGGTGGAATACCTGATCCAGGGCGGCGTGCCGCGCAGCAGTTTTGTCTCGGTGACCGGCTTGGGCGAAAGCCAGCCAGTGGCTGATAACAAGACGGCTGATGGCCGCGCGCAGAACCGCCGCACCGAAATCAAAATCGAGCGTTAAAGCCCCTTCCGCTCCGCGGCTTGTGCAGTCGCGGTTGCGGGTCTTTACTCCTGTGTAACCGGTATGGGCCGGTAACACAGGAGCATTCACAAATGAGCGTTCTCATACGCACCGTCTTGCCGGTTCTGCTGCTTGGCAGCTTGTTGACCGGTTGCGCCACTCACAGCGATGGCACTGCCCCGCTCAATCAACGTACCTGGCCGATCTGCAGCGTCATCGGCGGCCTGGTCGGCGGCGGCCTCGGTGCTCTGCAAAGTAGCGCATGGGCGGGCGGCGGAGCAGCGCTCGGAATCGTTACGGGTGGTTTGATCTGTTATGCGCAGGACGGCGACGAAGACAGCGACGGCGTATTCGACCGGCGTGATCGTTGCCCCGACACCCCGGAAAACACCGCTGTCGATCATCGCGGCTGCCCGCGGCCGGTGTACCCGGTCAGCGTCAAACCGGTCGAGCCAGCGCCGCCGGCGACGGAAGTCATTACCCTGAGCGATGCCGGCAACGTGCTGTTCGACTTCGACAAATCCGACCTCACGCCTGCCGCTCGCAGCGAGCTTGATGCACTGATGACCAAGTTGCAGAACGCCGACGTGGTCAGCATCAAAGTCATCGGCCATACCGACAGCACCGGTTCGGACGCGTACAACCAGGCATTGTCGGAGCGTCGCGCGAGCAGCGTTGCCGCCTATTTGCTGAGCCAGGGCCTGGCGCCAAACAAACTCACCAGCGAAGGCAAAGGTGAAAGCCAGCCGGTTGCCGACAATGAAACGGACGAAGGACGGGCGCAAAACCGTCGCGTCGAGTTGCACATCAATCGCTGATGCTTGACGCAGGCGTTTAGCAAAAGCCTCGATCTAGAGCCGTCGGGCCGGTAAAACGGTTCAACCGGCGGCCTTCTGGATGAATTTTCCGTTGCCCACTGGCGCATCCCGCGTGGAAGCCGTTACTGTGCGCCCAAAGAATAATTCTCAACGGGGGAGCGTATGAAGGTGTTTTGGGGGCTGGGGAAGCTGTTGACCCTGCTGTTCTGGTTGGTGGTGCTGGTCAACTTGCTGATGCCGTTTATCAATCCGCTGCACCTGCTGGTCAATTTGGCCGGCGCTCTGTTGGCGGTTATCCATTTTCTTGAGGCGCTGCTGTGTTTTCGCAGTCTCAGAGGTCGCGCCCATCCGTGGCGTGATCGTTTGAAGATCCTGTTTTTTGGCGTTTTTCATTTGCAAACCATTCCGGCCCCGGCCGTACAAGGGGCTTCCCATGCGTAAACTTTGTCTGCTTGCCGCGTTCATCAGCCCGTTGGCCTGTGCTCAGGTCGTGAGCGTTGAAAGCAATTCACTGATGCGCTTGCCGAATAACACCAGCACTTTGCAGCTCGAACGCCTGGACGTTGCCGATTACGGCACGTTGCTGATTCCGTCCAACGTCACGGAAGTGACGGTCGGCGAATTGCACCTCGGGCGTGACGCGCGAATTGCCATTGTTCCGGGCGAACAGGCGCTGGAGCTCAAAGTCAGCCGCGCCGAATTGTCCGAAGGCAGCTCGATCACCGCGCGCGGGGCGCCGGGGACGTATCAGAAGGCGGCTCGTTCGGGACGTAATCTGAACCTGCAAATCAAGGCACTGGATGCACCGATGTTGACCGTCGACGCACGCGGCGGCGCGGGCGCGCCGGGTTTTGTCGGGCTGGATGGCGCTTACGGCGAGGACCCGGGTTGCACGTGGGGCCAAGCCGGTCGCGGGTTCAACGGCAGCGATGGCAGCGATGGCCAACCGGGCGCGGCGGGCGCGTTGGTCCGTTTGGAAGTGCCGCGCAGTTATCCGCTGGAGCAGATCAAGGTTCAGGTTGCGGGCGGTGCCGGTGGTTTGGCCGGGCCGGGCGGCAAACCGGGCAAGGGCGGCAAAGCCAAGGGCTGCCTGGTGTACGAAGCGGACGGCGGCAAGAGCGGACGTCCGGGCCTCGATGGCCAACCGGGACCTGCCGGCGCGGCGGGGGCGGTGACGGTTCAGCGCTTGTAAAACTGCCGAGTAACCGATTGTTCCCACGCTCTGCGTGGGAACAATCAATCCTGTAGGAGCGAGGCTTGCCCGCGAAGCTTTTAGAACATCGGCCGAGCCGAAGCAATCGCCACCAGCAGCAACCCGACAATCAGATTGATCCCCACCAACCGGCGAATTTTCCCCAGTGCCGCTGCACCCGTCGGCCAATCCTGCGCATCTAACGCAGTGCGCAACTCCGGCAGCAGCAATGCCTGAATCCGGATAAACAGCGCGGTCATCACCACGTACAAGCCCATCATCACCTGCACGTAACGCGGCGCGGTTTCAAAACCGGCGTATTGCAGATGAATCATGCCCACGCCGCTGATCGGCAAAATCACCACCGCGACCCAGACCCAGCGGAAAAAACCTTGAAACACTTCTACCCACAGCTTCAACCGGCCGGGGCCTTCCAGGGCCTTCATCGCCGCCGGGCGCAGGACCATCCAGGCGAAAAACATGCCGCCGACCCACACCAGGGCGGACAGCACATGCAGGGTATACACGAGGCTAAAAGCGGTCATTGAGGTACTCCGTTCTGCGCGGGATTAATTAGCGCGGTATGATAGCCGCCATCCGAAACCACTGAAAATTTATCCAGCGTTTTTTGCGCCCGACAATCCATGATCAGCACCGAACTCAAAACCACGATCCAGGGCGCCTACTCGCGTTTTCTTGAAGCCAAGAGCCTCAAGCCGCGTTACGGCCAACGCCTGATGATCGCCGAAATCGCCAAAGTCCTCGGTGACATCGACACCGACGACGAAGGCCGGCGCAGTGGCGACCCCGCGATTGTCGCGGTGGAAGCTGGCACCGGTACCGGTAAAACCGTGGCCTACAGCCTGGCGGCGATTCCGACGGCGAAAGCGGCGGGCAAGCGCCTGGTGATCGCCACGGCCACCGTCGCCCTGCAAGAGCAGATCGTCTACAAAGACCTGCCCGACCTGATGCGCAACAGCGGGCTGAACTTCAGCTTCGCGTTGGCCAAGGGCCGCGGGCGCTATATGTGCCTGTCCAAGCTCGACATGCTGCTGCAGGAAGGTCACGCGCAAACCGCCACCGCCCAGCTGTTCGAAGAAGAAGGCTTCAAGATCGAAGTCGATGAAGCCAGCCAGAAACTCTTCACCAGCATGATCGAAAAACTTGCCGGGAATAAATGGGACGGCGACCGCGACAGCTGGTCCACCGCCCTCGAAGACGCCGATTGGGCGCGCCTGACCACCGATCACAGCCAGTGCACCAACCGCCATTGCCCGAACTTCGGCCAGTGCGCCTTCTACAAGGCGCGCGAAGGCATGGGCAAGGTTGACGTGATTGTCACCAACCACGACATGGTCCTCGCCGACCTCGCGCTCGGCGGCGGTGCGGTGTTGCCGGATCCGCGCGACACCATTTACGTGTTCGACGAAGGTCATCACTTGCCGGACAAGGCAATCGGTCACTTCGCCCATTACACGCGCCTGCGTTCCACCGCCGACTGGCTGGAAACCACGGCCAAGAACCTGACCAAATTGCTCGCCCAGCATCCGCTGCCGGGCGACCTCGGCAAGTTGATCGAGCAGGTGCCGGAGCTGGCACGCGAGATCAAGACCCAGCAGCAATTCATGTTCACCGCGTGCGAGCAGGTCGCCGATTTCAAACCCGGCGAAGACGTCGAGGGCCGTGAGCGGCCGCGGCACCGTTTCGTCGCCGGGGTGATCCCCGAGCACATGCGCGAGATGGGCATCGAGCTGAAAAAAGCCTTCGCGCGCCTGACCGACTTGTTCACGCGCCTCACCGAACTGCTCAAGGAAGGCATGGACGGCGAGGTCAACATCGGCATCGCCAGCAACCAGGCCGAAGAATGGTATCCGCTGTTCGGCAGCCTGTTGTCGCGTTCATCCGGCAACTGGGAATTGTGGACCGCGTTCACCGCCGAAGACCCGGAAGACAGCCCGCCGATGGCCCGTTGGCTGACACTGGCGGAAAGCGGTTCGCTGTTCGACATCGAGGTCAACGCCAGCCCGATCCTCGCCGCCGAAATGCTCCGGCGCAATCTGTGGAACGTCGCTTACGGCGCGCTGGTGACCTCGGCGACGCTGACGGCACTCGGCACGTTCGACCGCTTCCGCATGCGCGCCGGCCTGCCGAAAAAAGCCGTGACCGCCGTGGTGCCGAGCCCGTTCCATCACGCCGATGCTGGCGTCTTGCGTGTGCCGGACCTGAAAGCCGATCCGCGTGACGCGCCGGCGCATACCGCGGCAATCATTCGTGATCTGCCGGAACTGGTCGAAGGTTCGCGCGGCACGTTGGTGCTGTTTTCCTCGCGCAAACAGATGCAGGACGTGTTCGACGGCCTCGACCGCGACTGGCGCAAGCAAGTGTTCATTCAAGGCAACCTGTCGAAACAGGAAACCCTGAACAAGCACAAGGCGCGGGTCGATGGCGGTGATTCCAGCGTGCTGTTCGGTCTTGCGAGTTTTGCCGAAGGCGTCGATTTGCCTGGCGCATATTGCGAGCACGTGGTGATCGCGAAGATTCCGTTCTCGGTGCCCGATGATCCGGTGGAAGCCGCGCTGGCCGAGTGGATCGAAGCACGCGGCGGCAATCCGTTCATGGAAATCTCGGTGCCGGATGCCTCGCTGAAACTGGTTCAGGCCTGCGGTCGTTTGCTCCGAACCGAAGAGGATCGCGGCACGATCACCTTGCTTGATCGGCGTCTGGTGACCCAGCGTTACGGCAAAGCGATCCTCAATGCATTGCCGCCGTTCCGGCGTGAAATTTCCTGAAACACGCGTGGGCCTTTTGGCCCGCCGCGTTGTCTATCCCTCATTACCGCTTTTCCACTGGCCATTGTTGGTCGTTAGGGAGAATTTCGTTCTCATGATTCGTCGTTCGTTGCCTGCTGTATTTGCCCTGTTGTTCGCAACGCCGTTGTTGGCCGCCCCCGCTGGCCAGCAGACGCTGTTCAACTTTGTGCGCCCCGCCGATGTGGTCCAGGTGGCGACGCAGGACGCCAGCCTGCCGCAATCCAACGCCGAACAAACGGCTGAAGGCGAAGTGCTGCGCCGGGTGACGTTTAACCCGACTGCGCAACCGTCCTTGCGCCTGAGCCCGCAAAGCGGTGCGTGGGACTGGTCGCAATCGGGCGTCATGAGCCTGCGGATCCAGAGCGCGATGAGCTGGGCGGTGACCCTCTACGTGAAAATCCAGAGCAATGACGGCAAGACGCTGATCAGCCGCGTCGACCTGCCGCCCGGTCCGGTGCAAACGCTGCTGGTGCCATTGGTCGCCAGCACGCCGCTGAATCAGGGCATGAAGGCCGGTCCGCCGATGCCGATCACGTTTGACGGTCAGCGGGTGTTGCTGGCCAGCAGCACCGGTGAACTGGACCGCAGCCAAGTGGTGTCGGTGAGTTTGTCGATGGATCAGCCTAAAGTCGCGCAAAGCATCCTGCTCGAACGCTTCGGCGTGCAGGACGGCGAGGCGGTGACCAAAGCCGCTTACGGTGGCGTGGTCGATGCTTACGGGCAATCGACCCGGGCTAAATGGCCCGAAAAAGTCAGCAACGACGAACAACTCAAAGCCGCTGCCGGCAAAGAACAGCAACAACTGAAAACCTGGCTGGCCGAGCGTGCAAAGTCGCCGCTGGATAAATTCGGTGGCTTGAACAAAGGCCCGGTGTTCAAGTCCAGCGGCTTCTTCCGCACTGAAAAGCGCGACGGCCGCTGGTACCTGGTGACCCCGGAAGGTCATCCGTTCTATTCCATCGGGGTGAACACCGTGGCGCCGGACGTGGCTCGAACCTACGTCGCCGGTCGCGAGTGGATGTTTGAAGCACTGCCCCAAGCCGCGGAGCCGCTGGCCATTCACTACGGCGACGGCGACAACCGTGGCGGCAACGGCGCTGATCAGGGCCGCGCGTTCAACACTGGCCGCTGGTTCGACTTTTATGGCGCCAACCTGCAACGCCTATATGGCCAACCGTGCGCCGTGGCCAGCGAAACCAAGGCTGGCGTCGCTGAAGCGGCCAAGGCTGACGCCGTCGCGGCAAGCGCTGAAAAAGCCGCCGAGCCAGCGGTCAAGCCTGGCACCGCAGAGGCCGGAATCGCCGAAGCGGCGCAGACCCACGCGGTCGAAGCGGCCAAAGTCGAGCAAGCTCCCGCTGAACCGTGCAAAGCCGTGGTCGACGAACAGCGCTGGGCCAGTCACACGCTGGATCGCTTGCAAGCCTGGGGTTTCAACACCGTCGGCAACTGGAGCGCGCCGGTCTTGGCCAACGCCGATCGTGTGCCGTACACCTTGCCGCTGTCGATCGTCGGCGATTACGCGAGCATCAGCACCGGCACCGATTGGTGGGGCGGCATGCCCGATCCGTTTGACCCGCGTTTTGCCATGGCCACCGAGCGTGCAGTGGCCATTGCGGCGCGCGATCATCGTGACGACCCATGGCTGATCGGCTATTTCGCCGATAACGAACTGGCGTGGGCCGGTCCCGGCAATGATCCGAAAGCCCGTTATGCCTTGGCTTACGGCACGCTGAAAATGACTACTGACGTGCCAGCCAAGCGCGCGTTTCTCAAGCAATTGCGCGATAAATATCGCAATCAGGCCGGTTTGTCGAAAGCCTGGGGCATTGATCTGCCGGCGTGGGAATTGATGGAAGACCCGGGTTTCGTGCCGCCGCTGCCAAGCGCCGAGCACCCGGAGATCGAAGCTGATTTCAAATACTTCCAGAAAGTCTTTGCCGACACTTATTTCAAGACCATTTCCGACTCGCTGAAATGGCACGCGCCGAACCAGTTGCTGCTCGGCGGCCGTTTCGCCATCAGCACCCCGGAAGCGGTGCAGTCCTGCGCGCAGTATTGCGATGTGCTGAGTTTCAACATGTACACCTTGCAGCCGCAGGACGGTTACGACTTCGCGGCGTTGCGCAGCCTCGACAAACCGGTGTTGATCACCGAATTCAACTTCGGCTCGGCGGATCGCGGCCCGTTCTGGGGCGGCGTGACGCAACTGGCCAAGGAAGAAGATCGCGGCCCGGCTTACGCCAACTTCCTCAAGCAGGCGATCAGCGAACCATCGATTGTCGGCGTGCATTGGTTCCAGTATCTGGATCAGCCAGTCAGCGGGCGTTTGCTGGATGGCGAGAACGGCCACTTTGGTCTGGTCGGCATCACCGATCTACCGTTTCAGGGCTTTGTCGACAGCGTGCGCAAAAGCAATTTGCTGACGGTTGAGCAACTCGGCAAAGAGGCCGAAAAGGCCCGCGCTGAAGCGGACAAGGCCAGCCACGAAGGCGAGGGCGGCCGCCAGGGCGACGCCGGCAAAGGCCCGGGCAAGGGCGAAGGGCATACGGGCGGGCATTCCGCGAACGGGCATTGATACCTGAGACCGAGTTGCCTTCTTCGCGGGCAAGCCTCGCTCCTACAGGATTTGCGCAAAACCTGTAGGAGCGAGGCTTGCCCGCGAAGGCGTCCTGATTTCACTCAATATTCCCGAACAATCCCTCCGTCAACCGACCGCCCAGCCCGCACCTGTTCCCAAAACCCTTCAGGGCTGGAACAATGCGAACCACTTTGTAGAGCGTTTAGGCGGGGAGTTGTGGGTGCAGATTCAAGGTCATTACGAGCTTAAGTTCGAAGCGGTGCGCGAAGCTTTCGCGGCATTGTTCGACGATCCCCAGGAACGTGGCGCGGCGTTGTGCATCCAGGTCGGCGGTGAAACCGTCATCGATCTATGGGCCGGTACTGCCGACAAGGATGGCGCCGAAGCCTGGCACAGCGACACCATCGCCAATCTGTTTTCCTGCACCAAGACCTTCACCGCCGTCACCGCGCTGCAACTGGTCGCCGAGGGCAAGCTGCAATTGGACGCACCGGTTGCTCGTTACTGGCCCGAATTTGCCGCTGCCGGCAAACAATCCGTCACCCTGCGCCATTTGCTCTGCCACCAGGCCGGTCTGCCGGCCCTGCGTGAATTGCTCGCCCCCGAAGCCTTGTATGACTGGCACACCATGACCGACGCGCTCGCCGCCGAATCACCGTGGTGGACGCCGGGTCAGGGCCACGGCTACGCCGCGATCACCTACGGCTGGCTGGTCGGCGAGTTGTTGCGCCGTGCCGATGGGCGTGGGCCGGGCGAATCGATTGTCGCGCGGGTGGCCAAACCGTTGGGCCTGGACTTTCATGTCGGTCTGGCTGACGAAGAGTTTCACCGCGTCGCCCACATCGCCCGTGGCAAGGGCAACAGCGGCGACGCTACGGCCCAGCGCCTGCTGCAAGTGACGATGCGCGAGCCGACGGCGATGACCACGCGCGCCTTTACCAATCCGCCGTCGATCATGACCAGCACCAACAAACCGGAATGGCGACGCATGCAGCAACCTGCCGCCAATGGCCACGGCAATGCCCGCAGCCTCGCGGGTTTTTATGCCGGGCTGCTCGATGGCAGCCTGCTGGAAGGCGAAATGCTCGACGAGCTGACCCGCGAACACAGCCTCGGCGAAGACAAGACTTTGTTGACCCGGACCCGATTCGGTCTGGGTTGCATGCTCGATCAGCCGGATGTGCCGAACGCCACGTATGGCCTTGGCCCACGGGCCTTTGGCCATCCCGGCGCCGGCGGTTCGATCGGTTTTGCTGACCCGGAACACGATGTGGCTTTCGGTTTTGTGACAAATACCTTGGGACCGTATGTTTTGATGGATCCTCGCGCGCAGAAGCTGGCAAAGGTACTTGCCACTTGTCTGTAAAACGCCGCTGAACGCGTCTGCGCCGGGAACCTCGTTACCTTTTTCGATTCAAAGCGTCTGTTTAAGTGGTCGATGTGGCCTTTTGATTTTTTATTACTTCATTTTGTGGATATCCAATGTCATCCAATAAAACCCTAGCTTTGGCGCTGTGCTTCGCGATCACCGGTTGCGCACAAACTCCACAAAATGACGCCGAGGGCGGCAGCCACTGGTGGCAATTCGGTTCCTCCGACAAAGTCGCCGCCAATGAACCCGCTGCTGCGGCGGCCCCGGCGCCAGCCCCGGCGGCGAAACCTGATCCAATCAAACAAGCGATCACCGCACCGGTGGTCAAGGCTGAGAGCAGCAGCCGTTGGTACTGGCCGTTTGGTTCCGATGATGGCGCCGATACTGCTGCGGCCAAACCGGAAGCCAAGGCCGAAGCCAAACAGGACGCTGTCGCCAAGGCTGACGCCGAAGCGGGTGGCAAATGGTGGTGGCCGTTCGGCGGCAAACAGCAGCCTACTGCCAAAGCCGTGCCGATGCCGGATCCGAAAGTTACCCAGGCCTGGCTCGACGATTACGAACCGCGCCTGCGCGCCGCGATCAAAGACAGCAACCTGCAACTCGAACGTCGTGAAAACGTTTTAGTAGTCACTGCGCCGGTTGAAGGCTCGTTCAATCCGGATCGCCCGGCCATGCTGCTGCCCGTGACCCTCGGCCCATTCAGCCGCGTCGCAAAAATTCTCGAACTCGATCCGAAAACCGCAGTGCTGGTCCTCGGCCACAGCGACACCTCGGGCGCCGCGCCGGCCAACGTCAAGTTGAGCCAGGAACGCGCCCAATCGGTAGCGGCAATCTTCCGTCTCAGCGGTCTGCAGCGTGATCGCCTGATGTTGCGCGGCATGGGTGGCGAAGCGCCGCGTGCGGCCAACGACAGCGTTGAAGGTCGTGCGTTGAACCGTCGTGTCGAATTGCTCGTGACTCCGCAGAACACCATGGTTGCGCTGCTCAGCAAGTACAACATGCCAGCGCCGGCGCCCGTCACTATGGTGGCCAAGCAAGAAGCGAAACCGGTGGTCAAGCCAGTCACGCCGGCGCCAGTCGCGAAGAAAGCCGCTGCCCCTGCCGCGAAAAAAGCCCCGGTGAAAAAAGCTGCCGCCAAGGCGCCAGCCAAAACCGCCGCCAAGGCTCCGGCGAAGAAAGCCCCGGCCAAAGCCACAACTCCAGCGAAAAAAGCCGCACCAGCCAAAGCCTCCACTGACAAGAAAGTCGCCGCTGCGGATGCTGCGAAGAACTGATCGTTAACCACAAGGAAAGCGCCATGACCCAGGCCCTGGCTGATATGCGTCGCGACTACACCCGAGACGGGCTGACCGAGGCGCAAGCCCCGGCCGAGCCGTTCGCGCTGTTCCATCAGTGGTTCGCCGATGCGGTGAAAACCGAGCAGGTGCCGGTCGAGGCCAACGCGATGACCCTGGCCACCGTCGATCTCGACGGCCGGCCGCATTGCCGCATCCTGTTGCTCAAGGGCTTGGATGCTCAGGGTTTTACGTTCTTCACCAACTATGACAGCGCCAAGGGCCAGCATCTGGCGGTGAACCCGTTCGCCGCCATGACGTTTTTCTGGCCAACCCTGGAGCGCCAGGTGCGTATCGAAGGGCGGGTGGTCAAGGTGTCGCCCGAAGAGTCTGACGCTTACTTTCAGGTCCGGCCGCTGGGCAGTCGCCTCGGCGCCTGGGCATCCCCGCAGAGCCGGGTGATCGCCGATCGTGGCGAGCTGGAAGAGTTACTGAAGATTACCGAGCAGCGCTTCACTGACACTCAGCCACACTGCCCGGAACACTGGGGCGGTTACCGTTTGCTCCCCGAGCGCATCGAGTTCTGGCAAGGCCGTTCGAGCCGCCTGCACGATCGCCTCAACTATCGCCTGCAGGACGCCGACTGGATTCTTGAACGTCTGGCACCTTGAGCAGTCTACCGACCGGGATAGCTTGCAGCAGCGGCCTCCAGCCATTGCGGCAAGTCCCGACGCTTGATCTTTTGCGCTTGCGCGTTCGCCAATTGCTGGAGCATGAAGGCTTTCTTGTCCTCGTTTTTTCCAGCCAATGCCAACGCCAGGTCGCGGTCCATCCAGCGTTTGATACGCACGTACAGCCACCAGTGGAAGTACAGACCGGCCACAGTCGTGACGACAATGATGAAGTAGTCCATGAAAAATCCTTGGGTCAACGGCGCAGTGTGGGTGATTTGACGCTACTGTGTGGTGAGTTCAGAGGCGCCTGTACCGGGCCTGAATGAAACCAATTTTATCCGGGCCATGCCGTGACAGGCGTCAAGCTGCGGAGTTTAATGAATACCTGTCCTTTGGAGTTGATGCTATGCGTAAGTCTGTCCTGCTGGTTGCTTCCTTTTCCACGATGGTGATGTTGCTCACCGGCTGCCAGTCCAGCCTGACCGGTGACTCCTATTCCCGTGACGAAGCGCGTCGTGTGCAGACGATTCGCATGGGCACCATCGAATCCCTGCGTCCGGTGAAAATCGAAGGCACCAAGACCCCGATCGGCGGCATCGCCGGTGCAGCGGTCGGCGGTGTCGGCGGCAGCGCCATCGGCGGCGGTCGCGGCAGTATCGTCGCAGCGGTCATCGGCGCAGTTGCCGGCGGCCTGATTGGTTCGGCCACCGAAGAAGGCCTGACCCGCGCCCAAGGCGTCGAAATCACCGTCCGCGAAGACGACGGCAGCATGCGCGCCTATGTGCAGCAAGTGCAGGAGAACGAAGTGTTCCGCGTCGGCGAGCGCGTGCGCATCTCCACGGTTGACGGCACGAGCCGCGTTTCGCACTAAGCGAGCGCAGGGTAAGGAAAAACCCCGATCAGGTGGCTGGTCGGGGTTTTTTGTTTGAACGACCTAAGCATTGCAGCTGAGTTGAAAGATGTACGCCGGGTCGTAAATATTCTTCTCCATTATTTCTTCTAGCGCAGAGAGCTGCGTCCGTGTGAGGTCGTATCCCTCCCATCCCTGTTGGTCTGCGGTCCATCCCATGATTCTTTTCACCTGCTCATCGAATCCATTGGGTAGTTGTTCCTCGAACGCGAGAAGCTCGGTTTCTTTGTCGAAAGCTTCAATCAGATAGAAAATCACGGTTCTACTTTCCTTGTCTTATCTGCGGGCTTGGTCTGTTCGCCAGTCTCTGGATTAAATTCACCGAGGTGACGACCACGTCTGTCGTACATTTCGACCGTTGCGTGCTGTGAGTCCCATTCGAAAATGATCCCAATCGAAGTCTTCCATCGTTTTCGCAGACTTCCGCCGCCCTTGACGGTAGTTTTCCGGTTTGCCTTCACTGCATCAGGAAACGCAGTGAGATCTGTCGGCGCCGGGTGATATTTGTGATCAGGAACACTCACCACAATATAAACCGGCTTCACCCCCGACCCCACCGGAAACACCAGGATGAAATCTTTGTAATCCGGTGGGTAAACCGGGTTCACGATGATGCCATCGGCGGCCTCGGTCGGCGGATAAACCCAGATATGCGGCGCCTGGGGCGCTGCTTCCAGCGCGGGGATCCCGAGGATGTCCGAGCCATCCACTGCCGGAGTCCAGATCAGCTTTACGCCATCACCAAGGTCAGCCACCCGTTGGTTGTCGCGCAGGTCGAGTGTCACGACATCGACCATTTCCCATTCGCGGTGCTTGCCGGTGTAAAAGCCGTAACCTTTCAAGCTGCCGTCAGCCTGTTGCTCAACCCTGAGGCGAACCCGAATGCGAGCCTGTTTCAGCGCCCGTAATTGCTCTTCGGTATACAGCGCGCTATCGCCCAGGCTTGGCGTCCAGAAGAGCGCGACCACCCCGGCCAGCGTGGCAGCTCCTGCTGCGGTGATGGCCGCGGGTGCGGCGATAGCGGGAATTTGCAGCGCCAGTCGGCCAATGCCCAGTGAGACGGTCGAGCCACTGATCGTTTGAAGATCCAGCAATCCTGCATCGTCCGCTTCGCGTGCACCGAGCCACGCGATTTCCCCGTAATCCTTGAGGCTGTCGGTGGGCACCATGCCCGAAGGGTTGGAGTAATCGATGATGGCGTCCGGCAGTTTGCAGGACTTGGCGAAGACACATCCGGCGCGGACGGCTTGTTTTTCTTTGGAGGGGGCGAGCGCCAGAGTGCGTTCGAAGGCTTCCTGCCTGGCGAGCATGGCGTCGTAGGCGTTTTGCCGGGCGTCTCGATCGGCCAGCTCGGTGGCGCTCATCAAGCGGTGGGTGACGTGATGACCGTCACCCGAGGGAGGGTTTTTAATCCTTGGAATATCCTTGTTGCCAGCCACTGCTCGTCCTTTCATTCGTCCATCGGCAGCCCCGGATAAGGAGGCTGCACGACGTTAACGAACGTGGCTGAGCGTGACTGTAGGACGATTCCTGAATGTCTCTGGGAGTGTTCCCTAATTGACCGCTATACCGCGTTTGCGACTTGCCGCCGCCGTCACCGCATAACCAATCAACGCGGCCATGATCGAGCCGGTCAAGATGCCCATTCGGTCCATCCCCGCGTAATCACTGGCGCCTGGCACGAACGCCAGCGAGCCGACAAACAGGCTCATGGTGAAGCCGATGCCGCAGAGGATGGCGACGCCCAGCACCTGGCCCCAATTGGCGCCCTGGGGCAGGGCGGCGATGCCGGTTTTCACCGAGAGCCAAGTCAGGCCGAACACGCCCAGAGTTTTGCCCAGCAGCAGGCCGATGGCGATGCCCATCGGTACGTGGTGGGTGAAGCTCTCGGCGGTGACGCCGCTCAGGGACAGGCCGGCATTGGCGAAGGCGAACAGCGGCAAAATCCCGTAAGCCACCCACGGATGCAGCGCGTGCTCCAGGGTCATCAGCGGCGAGGGCTCGGCATTTTTGGTGCGCAGCGGGATGCAGAACGCCAGCGTCACGCCGGCCAGTGTCGCGTGGACACCGCTTTTGAGCACGCACACCCACAGGATCATACCGATGATCAAATACGGCCCGAGCTTGACCACGCCTAGCCGGTTCATCGCAATCAGCGCAACGATGCAGGCGCCAGCCAGGGCCAGCGACAGGGTCGAGAGTGTGCCGGAATAGAAAATCGCGATGACGATGATGGCGCCGAGATCGTCGATGATCGCCAAGGTCATCAGGAACAATTTCAGCGACACCGGGACACGCTTGCCGAGCAGGGCCAGCACGCCGAGGGCGAACGCGATGTCGGTGGCCATCGGAATAGCCCAGCCACCCAGCGCTGCCGGGTCGTGGCGGTTGATGAACCAGTAGATCAACGCCGGCACGACCATGCCGCCAATCGCCGCCGCGCCGGGCAGGACGATCTGCGAGGGTTTCGACAATTGGCCGTCGAGAACTTCGCGTTTCACTTCCAGACCGATCAGCAAGAAGAACAGCGCCATCAGCCCGTCGTTGATCCACAGCAGCAAGGGTTTGGCGATTTTCAACGCGCCAATCTGCGCTACCACGGGGGTGTCGAGCAGGCCGTTATACAGCCACGACAACGAGGAATTGTTGATGATTAAAGCCAAAGCGGCGGCGGCGATCAGTAGCAGACCGCTGGCGGCTTCCAGCTGGAAGAAACGTGTGAACGTGCTACGCAGAGGCAAGGTCGCTCTCCATCGATTATTCAAAAGGTGGCACACCCTAACCTGTACCGTTAGTTGTTAAAACAAAAGTTATATTCTTTTTTGTTATATGCCTTTACCGGGTTAATGGCAGTGCAGGGCAATGCGCAAAAAGCCTAGCAGTTCCCGGTGTTATTGGGCCTAGGCTGTATCTGTGCGTGTCGTAGGAATTCTCCTAAGCTTGTGCGTTGAGCCTTGAAACAAGGACGACTCTTGCTTGATTCATTGAGATAACCACCATGAGCGACACCCGACAGTGGGCCCGCGAAGCGATCCAGATCATTGAAGCCGACTTCCAGCGCAGCGCCGACACCCACCTGATCCCCTTGCCTATACCGGGTTTGCCCGGCGTCGAGTTGTACTTCAAGGATGAATCGAGCCATCCCACCGGCAGCCTCAAACATCGGCTGGCCCGTTCGCTGTTCCTTTATGCGTTGTGCAATGGCTGGCTCAAGCCCGGCGCGCCGGTAATCGAGGCGTCCAGCGGTTCGACGGCGATTTCCGAGGCGTATTTCGCGCGGATGTTGGGCTTGCCGTTTATTGCGGTGATGCCTGCGACAACGTCGAAAGAGAAGATTGCGCAGATCGCTTTTTATGGTGGCAACAGTCATCTGGTGGAGGACCCGACGCAGATCTACGCCGAGTCCGAGCGCCTGGCGCGCGAGCATGATGGCCACTTCATCGATCAGTTCACCTACGCCGAGCGCGCGACCGACTGGCGCGCGAATAACAACATCGCCGAGTCGATCTTTCAACAGATGCGCTTCGAGCAGCATCCGGAGCCGAGCTGGCTGATTTCCAGCCCCGGCACCGGCGGCACCACCGCGACGTTGGGTCGTTACGTGCGCTACCGCCAGCATTGCACCCGCGTGCTGTGCGCCGATGCCGAGCGTTCGGTGTTTTTCGACTATTACCAGACGGGCGATGCAAGTCTGCGGCTGGAATACGGTTCGCGAATCGAAGGCATTGGCCGACCACGGGTGGAGGCGTCGTTCTTGCCGAAAGTGATCGACGCGATGGTCAAGGTGCCGGACGCCTTGTCGTTGGCGGCCATGCATTACCTGGCGCAGCGCCTGGGCCGGCGAGTGGGTGGGTCGAGCGGGACTAACCTGATTGGCGCATTGATCGCGGGCCGGGAAATGGTCGCGGCGGGGCAGTCGGGGTCAATCGTGGCGATCTTGTGCGATGGCGGCGAACGTTATGCCGCGACTTACTACGACGACGATTGGCTCAAGGGCCAAGGTTATGAGTTGAGCGGTTTGATCGAAGCGGTCGCCGCCAGTGCCGAGCGCGGCGAGCCGCTACCCGACAGCGTCCTGCGCGCCAATATCTGAAGCAAAACCACGCTTTCAGCAGTGAGGCCTGCTCGCGAAAGCGGTGAACCGTTCAACAGATGCGTTGGATCGGAAACCGTCTTCGCGGGCAAGCCTCGCTCCCACAGGGGATTTCGGTGCTGCCGCAAATCCCATGTAGGAGTGAGCCTGCTCGCGAAAGCGGTGAACCATTCAACAGATGCGTTGAATCGGAAACCGTCTTCGCGGGCAAGCCTCGCTCCTACAGGGGATTTATGTCGTGGCGCGGACCAATGTGGGAGCGAGCTTGCTCGCGATGAGGGCTGAACATTCAACAGATAAGTTGGCTGGACTAGCGCTATCGCGAGCAAGCTCGCTCCCACAGGGTTTTGCAGTGTTTGCCGATTTTAAGGTCAGGCTGGCAGGCCGAGGATGTCGCGCGCGACGGCTTCGGCGATGCGGATGCCGTCGACGCCCGCTGACAGAATCCCGCCCGCGTAACCTGCGCCTTCACCGGCCGGGAACAGGCCTTTGACGTTCATGCTTTGCATCGACTCGTCACGGGTAATCCGCAGCGGCGACGACGTGCGCGTCTCGATGCCGGTCAACACCGCGTCATGCAGCGAGTAACCGCGAATCTGTTTTTCGAACGCTGGCAACGCTTCACGGATCGCTTCAATCGCAAATGCTGGCAAGGCCAACGCCAGATCACCCAGCGCCACGCCCGGTTTGTAGGACGGCTCGACACTGCCCAACTCGGTCGACGGCTTGCCCGCGATAAAGTCGCCGACCAGTTGCGCTGGCGCTTCATAGTTGCTGCCACCGAGCACAAAAGCGTGGGATTCCAGGCGTTCCTGCAACTCGATGCCGGCCAGTGGGCCGCCCGGATAGTCGACTTCCGGGGTAATGCCGACAACGATGCCGGAGTTGGCATTACGCTCGTTACGCGAATACTGGCTCATGCCATTGGTGACCACGCGGCCCGGCTCGGATGTGGCCGCGACCACCGTGCCGCCCGGGCACATGCAGAAGCTGTAGACCGAACGGCCGTTCTTGGCGTGGTGCACCAGTTTGTAGTCGGCGGCCCCGAGTTTCGGGTGGCCGGCGTATTTGCCCAGGCGTGCGCGGTCGATCAGTGACTGCGGGTGTTCGATGCGGAAACCCACCGAGAACGGCTTGGCTTCCATGAACACGCCACGGCCGTGAAGCATGCGGAAGGTGTCGCGGGCGCTGTGGCCGAGGGCCAGAATTACGTGTCGGGAGTGGATCTGTTCGCCGCCATCAAGCTCGACGCCGACCAGTTGGCCGTCCTCGATCAACACGTCGGTGACCCGTTGCTGGAAGCGCACTTCGCCGCCCAGCGCACGAATCTGCTCGCGCATGTTTTCCACCACGCCGGTCAGTCGGAACGTACCGATGTGCGGTTTGCTGACGTAGAGAATCTCTTCCGGCGCACCGGCCTTGACGAACTCATGCAGGACTTTGCGGCCGATGAACTTCGGATCCTTGATCTGACTGTAAAGCTTGCCGTCGGAGAAAGTCCCCGCGCCGCCCTCACCAAACTGCACGTTGGATTCCGGGTTGAGCACGTTTTTACGCCACAGGCCCCAGGTGTCTTTGGTGCGCTGGCGGACTTCGGTGCCGCGTTCGAGAATGATCGGCTTGAAGCCCATCTGCGCCAGCAACAGCCCGGCGAAAATCCCGCATGGGCCAAAACCGACGACGATCGGCCGCTGCTGCAGATCGGCTGGCGCCTGGCCGACAACTTTGTAGCTGACATCCGGCGCGACGTTGACGTTACGGTCATCGGCGAATTTGTGCAGCAACGCCGCCTCATCCTTGGTGGTGAGGTCGATCGTATAGATGAAGCACAATTCGGAAGACTTCTTGCGCGCATCGTAGCTGCGCTTGAACAAGGTGAAATCGAGCAGTTCATCACTGGCGATGCCCAGGCGCTGGACGATGGCAGGGCGCAGGTCTTCTTCGGGATGGTCGATCGGCAGCTTGAGTTCGGTGATTCGTAACATGACTTGGATCCGGGTTCGCGGGGCGCACAACTGCGCCAAGGCGTTTGAAGGCGGCGATTATAAGCCCCAAACGCCGGTCCCGTGAGGCAAAAACGATCAGTCGTTACGCGCTCCGCCGAAATACCCGCAACCGCGCTGCACCTGGCCGTCGATCCGCAGTTCGGCGCTCATGTGCTGGACGCTGCCGGTGCTGCTGTCGACGCAACGTTGCGGCGTCACCCAGAGTTCGATGCGCTGGTTATTGGCTTCGGTGCTGAGATTGAAGCGGCCGTCACCGAGTTGCTCTTCCACATAAGGCACGGCCAATGGTGGCTGGCCGGCGCGGTCGATGACCATACCTTTGCCGCTGACTTTGACGTTCCACTCAGGCCCGTGGCCGGCAGCGCGCAGGATCAGCATCTTGAAATTGGGGTCATCGCACGCCACACCGGAGCGTTCGACGCGGTACAACTGCTGCAGATCGAGACGGCTTTCGACGAGGCGCCCACGCACATCGGCAAACAGCTTGCCCTGATCATCGGCGAGGGTCGCGGCCTCCTGCAGGACGCTGGTGCCGCCCGTGTCATTGACCTCGAAACTGCGTTGTTCATTGCACGGCTGGAACATCAGTTTGCCGTCGGCTGCGTTCAGCTGGCCCTGCATGCGGGTCTGGCCGACATGCGCGGCACTTTGGCGCGGGCCATCGAGCAACTGGCACGCGGCGAATAACGGAAGCAGGGCGATCAGGACGAGGGAACGGGCAACACGCATCTTTGGTTCTCCAGACAAGTGCCGCCACGTTACGCAGCCTGACCGTTCATCACAACCCCGCCGAATACGACAAACCTTGTAGGAGCAAAGCTTGCTCGCGATGACAATCTCAAGAACGCCATCGCGGGCGAGCCATGCTCCTACGGTTCGCAGCGCCTTAACTTACGTGAAAGGTCTGCCCGGTTTGCAGGCCTTCGACACTTTTCGCGTAGGCCAACGCCACATCGGCGGCGGGAACCGGCTTGTACCCCCGGAAGTACGGCGCATAACTGCCCATCGCTTCCAACAGCACCGTCGGACTGATCGAATTGATCCGCAGACCACGCGGCAACTCGATGGCGGCGGCACGGACGAAGCTGTCGAGCGCGCCATTCACCAGCGCTGCCGAGGCGCCGCTGCGAATCGGGTCATGACTGAGTACGCCAGTGGTGAAGGTGAACGAGGCGCCGTCATTGGCAAACTCGCGGCCGATCAGCAGCAAATTGACCTGGCCCATCAGTTTGTCGTTGAGGCCCAGCGTAAAACTCTCAGCCGTCATTTCGCCCAAGGGCGCAAAGGTTACGTTCCCGGCGGCGCAGACAAGCGCATCGAACTTGCCGGTTTGCTCAAACAGCTTGCGGATTGACCCGCTGTCGCTGATATCCACGTTGAAATCACCGCTGTTACGCCCGATCCGAATCACTTCATGGCGCTGCGAAAGCTCCTTGTCGACCGCCGAACCGATGGTGCCGCCTGCGCCAATCAAAAGAATTTTCATCGTGCTGTTCCTCGAAGTAGTTGAACGAGGGCTCAGTCTAGGGTGGTTTTTTCTCCGGATAAGCGCACTAATGGGCAACCTTTGGTTTTCAAATGGAAACAATCCATGAGCGAAATGGATGATCTGGCGGCGTTTGCCGTATTGATCGAAGCCGGCAGTTTCACCCTCGCAGCCCAGCAATTGGGCTGCAGCAAGGGCCAGCTGTCGAAACGCATCAGCTTGCTGGAATCGCGGTTTTCCGTGGTTTTGCTGCAACGCACCACGCGGCGTTTGAGTTTGACCGCGGCAGGCGCTGCGTTGTTGCCGCAAGCGCAGGCGCTTGTAGTCCAAGTGGAAAGGGCGCGTCAGGCATTGGCGCGCTTGAAGGACGACATGGCCGGGCCGGTGCGTATGACGGTTCCGGTTTCGCTCGGGGAAACCTTCTTTGATGGTTTGCTGCTCGAATTCTCTGGCAAGTACCCTGACGTGCAGATCGAGCTCGATTTGAGCAACAACTTCCGCGATCTGTCTCGCGACGGTTTTGACCTCGCGGTGCGTTCCGAAGTCGGCAATGACGAGCGCCTGGTCGCGCGGCCGTTATTGGCCTGGAATGAAATGACCTGCGCCAGCCCGGCCTATCTTGAGCGATACGGCGAGCCACTGACGCCGCAGGATCTGGCCGAGCATCACTGCCTGCTCAATAGTCATTACAGCGGCCGCGAAGAATGGCTCTACCACCAGCAACATGAATTGCTCCGGGTGCGTGTCTCGGGACCGTTCGCCAGCAACCATTACAGCCTGCTGAAAAAAGCCGCGCTCGCCAGCGCCGGCATTGCGCGCTTGCCGTCGTACTTGCTGCAAGCGGAATTGGCTGACGGCCGATTGCGCTGGCTCCTGCGCGATTATCAGACGCGTCGTATGCCGATGTACCTGGTTCACCCGTATCAGGGCGGCCTGCCGAAACGCACGCAAGTGCTGGCGGATTATCTGATCGGCTGGTTCAAACGCAGCGGCGAAGCCCTCGACCGACTCCAGCGATAATCTGCGCCCCAACACAACCTTGTAGGAGCGAGCTTGCTCGCGATAGCGTTAAGTCAGGCAACATCGATGCGCCTGACACTCCGCCTTCGCGAGCAAGCTCGCTCCCACAGAATTGTCGGTGTTCGTGCAAATGGGGCAGACAAAAAAACGGCCCGAAGGCCGTTTTTTTATTCAACGCTAAACCTCAACCGCCCAAATACGCTTCACGCACTTTCGGATCGGTGAGCAGTGCTTCCCCGGTCCCTTGCATCACCACGCGGCCGTTCTCCAGAACGTAGGCGCGGTCAGCAATTTTCAGTGCCTGGTTGGCGTTTTGTTCGACGAGGAACACCGTCACACCGTCCTTGCGCAGTTGTTCGATGATGTCGAAGATCTGCTGGATGATGATCGGTGCCAGGCCGAGCGACGGCTCGTCGAGCAGCAGCAGCTTGGGTTTGCTCATCAGCGCACGGCCGATGGCGAGCATTTGCTGTTCGCCGCCGGACATGGTGCCGCCGCGTTGGGCGAAACGCTCTTTCAGGCGTGGGAAAAGTCCGAGAACCTTGTCCATCTGTTCCTGATAGTCGCCCTTGTCGGTGAAAAATCCGCCCATCGCGAGGTTTTCTTCCACGGTCAGACGGGCAAACACCCGACGACCTTCCGGCACCACGGCAATGCTCTTGCGCATGATCTGCGCCGAGCTCTGGCCGACGAGTTCTTCGCCCATGTATTTGATGCTGCCGCTGTGCGCTTGCGGCGAACCGC
The DNA here is from genome assembly GCF_900105155.1 of Pseudomonas prosekii. Taxonomy (NCBI): domain Bacteria; kingdom Pseudomonadati; phylum Pseudomonadota; class Gammaproteobacteria; order Pseudomonadales; family Pseudomonadaceae; genus Pseudomonas; species Pseudomonas prosekii. The sequence goes on along the minus strand of NZ_LT629762.1, from coordinate 1,324,035 downwards.
AGAGGGTCATCAGCAGGGTCGATTTACCCGCGCCGTTGGCACCGATCAGGGTGACGATTTCGCCTTGGCGGATTTCCACGTTGACGTTGTGCAGCGCCTGGATCTTGCCGTAGAAGGTGGAAACGTTTTCGAATTGCAGCATTTACGCTTCCCCCAGGTAGGCTTTGATCACTTCAGGATTGTCGCGGATCTGCGCCGGCGTGCCGTCGGCCAGAGGCGTGCCCTGGTTGATCACAACGATGTGGTCGGAAATGCTCATGACCAGTTTCATGTCGTGCTCGATCAGCAGCACGGTGACGTTGTGCTCCTCGCGCAACATGCTGATCAGCGCTTTGAGGTCTTCGGTTTCCTTCGGGTTCAAACCGGCAGCCGGTTCGTCGAGCATGAGGATCCGCGGACGGGTCATCATGCAACGGGCGATTTCCAAACGACGTTGCTGACCGTAAGCCAAGGTGCCGGCAGGACGGTTAGCGAATGCCGTGAGGTTGACCTTGTCCAGCCAGAACTCGGCAAATTCCATCGCTTCGCGCTCGCTTTTGCGAAACGCCGGGGTCTTGAACAGGCCCGCGAGGAAGTTGGTATTCAAGTGACGGTGCTGCGCGATCAAGAGATTCTCGACCGCCGTCATGTCCTTGAACAGCCGCACGTTCTGGAAGGTCCGTACCACGCCTTTGCGGGCGATCTCGTGGCCGGGCAGGCCTTCAATCGCCTGACCGTCGAGCAGGATGCTGCCGCCGCTCGGTTTGTAGAAACCGGTCAGGCAGTTGAACACTGTGGTCTTGCCGGCGCCGTTCGGGCCGATCAGCGCCACAACCTGTTTTTCGTGCACGGTCAGGGCCACGCCGTTGACCGCCAGCAAGCCGCCGAAGCGCATGCTCAGATTTTCGACTTTAAGGATCTCGCGGCTCATTTGCGCAGCTCCATGTGTGGACGTTGCATGGGCAGCAGACCCTGAGGACGCCAAATCATCATCAGCACCATCAAGGCGCCGAACATCAACATGCGGTATTCACTGAACTCACGCATCATTTCCGGCAACAGGATCATCACCACCGCAGCGAGGATCACGCCCAGTTGCGAGCCCATGCCGCCCAACACGACGATGGCGAGGATGATCGCCGACTCGATGAAGGTAAAGGACTCCGGCGTCACCAGACCCTGACGGGCAGCGAAGAAACTGCCGGCAAAACCGGCGAAACTCGCGCCGAGGGTGAAGGCCGACAGCTTGATCACCGTAGGATTGAGGCCCAGTGCACGGCAGGCAATTTCGTCTTCGCGCAGCGCTTCCCACGCACGCCCGATCGGCATGCGCAGCAAACGGTTGATCACGAACAACGCCGCCAACGCCAGCAGCAACGCGACCAGGTAAAGGAAAATCACCTTGTTGATCGAGTTGTATTGCAGGCCGAAATACTCGTGGAACGTCTGCATGCCCTCAGCCGCTTTGCGCTCGAAGGTCAGGCCGAAGAACGTTGGTTTCTCGATGTTGCTGATGCCGTTCGGGCCACCGGTGATGTCGGTGAGGTTACGCAGGAACAGACGGATGATTTCACCGAAGCCCAGCGTCACGATCGCCAGATAGTCACCGCGCAAACGCAGCACCGGGAAGCCGAGCAGGAAGCCGAACGTCGCCGCCATCAAACCGGCCACCGGCAGGCACACCCAGAAACTCCAGCCGAGGTAATGCGACAACAGCGCATAGCTGTAGGCGCCGACGGCGTAGAAACCGACATAACCCAGGTCGAGCAGGCCGGCCAGACCGACGACGATGTTCAGGCCGAGGCCGAGCATCACGTAGATCAGGATCAGCGTCGCGATGTCCACCGCGCCGCGCGAACCGAAGAACGGCCACACCAGAGCGCCGATGATCAGCGCAATGATGATCCAGCGCTGGGTGGTCGGCAGGGTCAGGAAGTTGCTGGCCTTGGCCGGAATCAGCGGCATCGACGGCGAGGATTTCCACGCCTTGCTGATCGGGTCGTCGAACAGCACCCGCAAGAACATCAGGACCGAACAGATGGCGATGATCGCCAGTGTCATGTTGCTGGTGCCGTGAACTTCCAGGTTGATGCCGACGATGGTCAGTTTCAAGCCGAGTACCGGGTAGGCGACAGCCCAGACCAGCAGGGCGCTGAAGAGCGCCTGTTTGAGATTCCTAGTCATACTTTTTCAACCTCCGGACGGCCCAGAATGCCGGTCGGCCGGAACAACAGAACCAGAACCAACAAGCCGAATGCCACGACGTCCTTGTATTGGTCGCCGAAGATATCGGCGCCAAAGGCTTCCGCCACCCCAAGCACCAACCCGCCGAGCATGGCGCCGGGGATGCTGCCGATGCCGCCGAGTACCGCAGCGGTAAAGGCCTTGAGGCCGACGAGGAAACCGGCGTTCGGGTTGATCACGCCGTATTGCATGCTCAGCAGCACGGCCGCAACGGCCGCCAGCGCAGCACCGATGACGAAGGTCAGGGCGATGATGTTGTTGGTGTTGATGCCCAGCAGGTTGGCCATCTTGATGTCTTCGGCACAGGCACGGCAGGCGCGACCCAGGCGAGAGCGGGAGATGAACAGCGTCAGGCCGAGCATGGCGACCAGAGTCACCACAAACACCACGATTTGCATGTAGGAAATCAGCACTTCATGTGCGCCACCTGGCCCGAACGAGAGATTGCCGGGGATCAGGTTGGGGATGGATTTGTCCTTGGAGTCTTGCGCCAGCAGAACGGTGTTCTGCAGGAAAATCGACATGCCGATGGCCGAAATCAGCGGAATCAGACGGTTGCTGCCACGCAAGGGGCGATAGGCAACCCGTTCGATGCTGTAGCCGTAGGCACTGCAGACGACGATGCTCGCGATAAAACCTGCGGTCATCAAGAGCGGGACACTGTCGAGTCCCATCATGGCCAGCCCGGCGATGGCGATGAACGCCACGTAGGAACCGATCATGTACACCTCGCCGTGGGCGAAGTTGATCATTCCAATGATGCCGTAGACCATCGTATAGCCGATGGCGATCAAGGCATACGTGCTGCCGACGGTCAGGCCGTTAACCAGCTGCTGGAAGAAGTGATAGATGTCAGGCATTACAGCGCTCCTAAAAACCTGATACGCATTTCACTGGTGGAGTCATTTTCCCGCTCGAGCCCCGTGGATCTGCATCCACTTCGAAATCGAGGTTTGCCAGCGAACCGCTGATGACGGTTTTGAGATTTTCAGGTGGGGAGACTGGCGGATCACGCCAGCGCGGCCCAATACGTTCGTAAAACAAAGCCCACGGCACGCCGTGGGCTTTGTGGGCAGTCAGTCAGGCAAGGCCTTACTGAGGCGAAGCTTCAGTTTTTGGTTTGCCGAAGTGCCACTCGTAAACCACAAATTTGAAGTCCTTCAGGTCGCCTTTCGCGTCGAAGCTCAGGTCGCCAGTCGGGGTCTTGAAGGTACCGGCGTGGATGGCTTCAGCCACTTTCGCGGTGTCTTCGCTTTTGGCGGTAGTGATGGCGCCGGCGATGACTTCAACAGCCGAGTAGGACGGGAACACGAACGGACCGCTTGGGTCTTCTTTCTTCGCTTTGAACGCATCAGCCAGGGCGATGTTGGCCGGATCCTGGTCGAAGGATTTCGGCAGGGTTACCAGCAGACCTTCGGAAGCGTCTTTGGCGATCTGCGAAATCGAGTCGTTACCCACGCCTTCCGGACCCATGAACTTGGCTTTCAGGCCTTTTTCCTGTGCTTGACGCAGGATCAGGCCCAGCTCCGGGTGGTAGCCGCCGTAGTAAACGAAGTCGACGTTGGCTTGCTTGAGTTTGGCGATCATCGAGGAGAAGTCTTTGTCGCCGGCATTGATGCCTTCGAACACGGCAACCTTGGTGCCTTTCTTCTCGAGAGTCTGTTTGACCGCGGTAGCGATGCCTTCACCGTATTGCTGTTTGTCGTGCAACACAGCAACGATTTTCGGTTTGACGTGATCAGCGATGTAGTTACCGGCGGCAGGGCCCTGGGCGCTGTCCAGACCGATAGTACGGAAGATCATTTTGTAACCACGGGAAGTGATGTCCGGGCTGGTAGCAGCCGGAGTGATCATGATCACGCCTTCGTCTTCGTAGATGTCCGAAGCCGGTTGAGTGGAGCTGGAGCACAGGTGACCGACCACGAACTTGACGCCGTCGTTGACGACTTTGTTGGCGACCGCTACCGCTTGTTTCGGATCACAGGCATCGTCGTATTCAACAGCTTCGAGCTTCTTGCCGTCGACGCCGCCCTTGGCGTTGATCTGCTCGATGGCCATTCTTGCGCCACTGAACTGCATGTCGCCGTATTGGGCAACAGGGCCGGTTTTAGGGCCGGCAATACCGATTTTGATGGTGTCAGCTGCGAACGAATGGCTGGCAACCCCGGCCAGAACCATAGCGGCAAACAGTTTGGAAATCTGCTTAGTAGCCTTAGTCATAGTGCTCCACTCTTACTGTTGTAGTTTTTATAGTCCTGGCGCCGTAGCAGCAGAACCGGGTCAGATATCTTCGATATCCTCCGGAAAATGCCCCCGGCAACTGTACCGGTACAGTGTAGAGCGCCGATTGTCAGCCTGGGAAGCTGGCGCCATGGGGCAAATCCTGAGGGTGTCGCTTTTTTGAAAGAAAAATACAGAATCGCGGCGGGGGTTCAGGCTGATATCCAGCAATCCTTGGCTTTCCTGCACTTTTCATTCGGTCAATCAATTGCATCCGGGTTTGTCTGCCGGACTACCGACGTTATCATTCGCGTCGATTTCTTTTCCGGACAGGGCCCATGACTGAAGAACCTAGCACCCTCTATGCCAAGCTGCTTGGTGAGACCGCATCTATTACGTGGAAAGAACTCGAACCGTTCTTCGCCAAGGGTGCCCTATTGTGGGTCGACCCGAGCCTGGATTTGATCGCTGCCGCCGAGGCCGTGGCCACCGATGACGGCGAGAAAGTCGCTGCCTGGCTGGCTGACGACAGCCTCGCCAAGCTCTCTGAAACGCGGGCGCTGGATCTCTTCGAGCGCGATCCAGAGCTGTGGGCAGTGGTGGTTTCGCCGTGGATTCTGATCCAGGAAAGGGCGAACGGTTGAACGCTCGCACCAAACCAGTGCGCCTCTCGGCCGACTAAAAGTGTGTAGCCGAGTAGCGTGATGGCACCTTGCCGTGGAGAAAGGCCACAGAAGGCTCTTGGCGAGGGTGACGTAAACGTAACGGGAACAGTTTAGTGAGCCTGCTAACGGCTGATTAATTGTTTCTGAATGTTGGGCAAAACAATAAAAAGGAGCCACAGATGGCTGCCACTTTACCTTCGCTCGGGTTCGCCGGAATCGGCTTGATGGGCCTGCCGATGTGCCAGCGTTTATTGGCGGCGGGCTATTCGCTGACGGTGTGGAATCGCAACCCGGCCAAATGCGCGCAGCTGGTGGCAGCGGGCGCACGGCAGGTCGCGACACCGGCTGAGCTGTGCGCGCACGCCGACGTGGTGATGCTGTGCCTGGCGGACACGGCGGTGGTGCGCGAAGTGGTGTTCGGCCCGAACGGCGTCGCTGAAGGTGGGAAAAGTCCTCAGTTACTGGTGGATTTTTCCAGCCTTGAACCGACCGCCACCCGGGAAATGTCCGCTGCGCTGTTCAGCCAGACCGGCATGCGCTGGCTCGACGCGCCGGTTTCCGGTGGCGTGGTCGGCGCCGAGGCGGGCAGCCTGGCGATCATGGTCGGCGGCGCGGCGGCGGACCTTGAACGGGTCAGGCCGGTATTGCTCACCCTCGGCCAACGCGTCACGCACATGGGCGACGTCGGCGCCGGTCAGGTGACCAAGGCCTGCAATCAAATGATCGTTGCCTGCAATGCGCTGGTGATTGCTGAGGTGGTGGCGCTGGCCGAGCGTTCGGGCGTCGATGCCAGCCTCATCGCCGAAGCGCTGGCCGGTGGCTTTGCCGATTCCCGACCGCTGCAGATCCTCGCCCCGCAAATGGCCGAGAGCCGTTTCGAACCGGTGAAATGGCACGTGCGTACCTTGCTCAAGGATCTCGACACAGCGGTTAAATTTTCTCGCGAGCAAGGCTCGGCCACGCCGATCAGCGGATTGGCCGCACAACTGATGCGCCTGCATGGGGGCCAGGGCTTTTTGGAAAAGGATCCGTCGACGCTAGTGCAGTTGTACCGCGCGCCAGATTCAGCGCAGTGACCATGTGCGCGTGCTGGCGCCGGTTGATTTCGTCGAGAACCGAACGGATTTCCTCCAGCGGCACCGGGCGACTCAACAGGTAACCCTGGACGAAGTCACAGCCGTGGCGTTCGAGAAACTGGTATTGCTCCAGCGTCTCGACGCCTTCGGTGACCACCTGCAAATGCAGGGTGTGCGCCATGACGATGATCGCCTGGACGATCTCCATGTCCTGGGTTGCCTTAGGGATGTCCTGAATAAACGAGCGATCGATTTTCAGCGTGTTCAGCGGCAGTCGCTTGAGGTAGGCGAGCGATGAATAACCAGTGCCAAAGTCGTCGATCGACAACGACACCCCGAGTGCACGGATCTGCCGCAGCAGCACCAGACTGCTGGCGATATTGCCCATCAGCGCATTTTCCGTGACCTCCAGTTCAAGGCGCTCGGGGGCCACGCCTGTGACGTGGAGGATCTGTTCGATTTCATTGGCCAGCTCTTCGCGCGTCAGGTTCAGCGGTGAGCAGTTGACCGCGATCTTCAACTCCTCGCAGCCATGCCGGGACAATTCGCCCAAGTCCGCGCAGGCCCTGCGCAGCACCCAATTGTCCAGTTCGGCGATCAAGCCATTGGTCTCGGCGATGGCGATAAAACGGTCCGGCGCCAACAGTCCGTGAATCGGATGTTGCCAGCGCACCAGCGCTTCAAGTTTGGTGACCTTGGCGTTTTTCAGGTCGTAGATCGGTTGGTAATACAGCAGCAACCCAGAATCTTCGCGCAAGGCGTGGCGCAATTCCTCTTCCAGTTGCAGCTCCATCGTTGCCCGGGTCCGCAGGTTGGGGCTGAAGAAATGCAGGCTGTTGCGACCGCTGCCCTTGGATTGATAGAGCGCCAGATCGGCGTTTTTCAGCAGTTCTTCGCAGGTCTTGCCGTCCTCGGGAAACAGGCTGATACCAATGCTGGTGGTCATCACCATCCGCCGCCCCGACAGCTCGATTGGCTCCTTCATTTTCAGCATGATGCGCTGGGCCATGTGCCGCGCTTCCTCGCGATCACGCAGGCTGATGAGCAGGCAGAACTCGTCGCCACCAAACCGCGCGACCACGTCTTCATGGCTGCGCACCGAGCCCTTGATGTGCTGGGCGAGGACTTTGAGCAGCGCGTCACCGGCGTCGTGGCCGAGGCTGTCGTTGATGCGTTTGAAGTGGTCGATGTCGAGGAAAATTACCGCGAGCCAACCGCCGTCCTGGGTTTTCTCGTTGAGTTTCTCGGCAAAGATGTGGTTGAAGCCGCGACGGTTGAGCAGGTTGGTCAGGGCGTCGTAATTGGCCACTTGTTGCAACGACACGCGCGCCTGATCGAGTTGGCTGAGCAGGGCGTTGACCCGGCGCAGGTCGAATTCCTTGTTTTGCAGTTTCTTGTCGGCCAGCGCCGCGCTGATGCAACTGCCGATGATCAGCAACGTGATGATCGCCACGGTCAGCCCGAGTTGCAGATGATTGTTCTCGCCGGGCAGCGTCGGTAGATTGCCGACGGGCAGCACCAGGGTCAGCGCCGCCATGCCGGTGAAATGCATGCTGACGATGCCGGCGCCGAGCACCAGGCTGGCGGTGTATTTGAGCAACTGATGAAACATCCCGCTGCCATCGCGCAGATGGCTGGAAATCAGCAGCGCGGCGAGGCTGGCACCGATGGCGATGACAATCGACAGCACGAACAGCGTCGGGTCGTAATAAGGGGTGGCCGCCGAGCGCATCGCGGCCATGCCGATGTAATGCATGGTCGCGATGCCGAGGCCGATCCACACCGCCGCGCGCACCAATTGCCAGAATGTCACGTGAGGATGGCTGAGTGTGTGCATCGCCAGCCACGACGCCGTCAGCGCGAAGACCAGCGAGAGCAGGGTGATCGGCAGTTGGTAATTGACTTCGATCGGTACCTGGAACGCGAGCATGCTGATGAAATGCATGGCCCAGATGCCGCCCGCCAGGCACCCGGCACCGACCCAGCGCCAGAGTCGTTGCGAGCCGGGTTTTTCGACATGGCCAACGCGTTCGGTCATGTCCAGCGTGGCGAAACCGGCCGCGCAGGCCACCACATAGGCGAGCAACACCAGAAACGGGTTGTGCGTGCAGTCGAGAATCACCTGACCACGTTCCGGCAGCTCGGTAAGGAACTGCAAACCAAGCCACTCCATTAGCACGCCCCATTCACGAGTCATCCTGGCCAGCGCCACAGGCATTGGCGAATGCATTGGAGTATAGAGGCCATGTACATAGTTCAAGCCGTAGTGGCACGGTGAGGTCAATGATTTTGATATGGGGGTTATAGCGATCCGCGCTAACGGCACTGACTTGTAGGAGCTGAGCTTGCTCGCGAAAGCGGTGTACCAGTCAACGGGCATGGCGACTGACAGATCGCTATCGCGAGCAAGCTCGGCTCCCACAGGGTGGGCGGGGTGTCAGTGGGCATGGATGGCGGCTGATCGACCGCTATCGCGAGCAAGCTTGGCTCCCACAGGGGGGCGGTGTGGCATGGGCCGATATCAGGCTGGCGAATGATGACAGACACGCCGCGCGCGCCTGACTAGATTGCAGACTCCGGGGGCAGCTACGCCTTCATAACAATAAAAGAGACGGACCCCATGCAGAACTCGACCCAAGCGGCGAATGCCTGGCGCATTCTGTTTTTGCTGTTCCTGGCCAACCTGTTCAACTTCTTCGATCGGACCATTCCGGCGATCATCATCGAGCCAATCCGCATGGAATGGCACCTCAGCGACTTTCAGCTGGGGATCATCGGCACTGCATTCACTATCGTTTACGCAATCGCCGGCCTGCCGCTAGGGCGCATGGCCGACACCGGCTCGCGCGCCAAACTGATGGGCTGGGGCTTGGCGGCGTGGAGCGGGCTGACGGCGGTTAACGGTCTGGTCGGCAGTTTCTGGACGTTTTTGCTGGTGCGCATGGGCGTCGGCATCGGCGAAGCCAGCTACGCGCCAGCCGCCAACTCGCTGATCGGCGATCTGTTTCCCGCCCACCGTCGTGCGCGGGCGATGGGGATTTTCATGCTTGGGCTGCCATTGGGGCTGCTGCTGGCGTTTTTCACCATCGGCTGGATGGTCAAGACCTTCGACAGTTGGCGCGCGCCGTTTTTCATCGCTGCGGTGCCGGGGTTGGTGCTCGCGGTGTTCATGTTCTTCATCAAGGAACCTAAGCGCGGAGCGGCGGAAAGCGTGCAGGTTTCGCAGGAACGCGTAGATCGGCCGATTCGCCGCGTGCTGGCGGTGCCGACCTTCCTCTGGCTGGTGCTGGCCGGGCTGTGCTTCAACTTCGCGACCTATGCGTGCAACTCGTTTCTGGTGCCAATGTTGCAGCGCTACTTTTTGATGCCTTTGCACGAAGCGGCGGTGGCGACCGGGGTGATTGTCGGGGTGACCGGGTTGTTCGGTTTGACCTTGGGCGGGTTTGTCGCCGACAAGATTCACCAGCGGGTAGCGAATGGACGGCTGCTGTTTGCCGCGTTCAGCCTGATCATCTCGACCGTGTGCACGGCGTGGGCGCTGCACGCGGGGCGGATTGAGATTGGGATGTTCGTCGCGGTGTTCAGTCTGGGCTGGTTGTTTGCCTACAACTTCTACACCTGCGTTTACACGGCGATCCAGGACGTGGTCGAACCGCGCTTGCGGGCGACGGCGATGGCGCTGTTTTTTGCTGGTCTGTATTTGCTTGGCGGCGGTTTGGGGCCAGTGGTGGTCGGCGGATTGTCCGATCACTTCGCCCACACGGCGATGCTCGCGGCGGGCGCCGAGCAGATGACCGAAGCGTTCAAGGCGGTCGGCCTGCACGACGCGATGTACCTGATCCCGGTGGCGCTGTTTTTCACCATGGTGTTTCTGTTCATGGCGTCGCGGTGTTTCGTGCGCGATGCGCAGCGGATGAAGGATGGGTTGGTGGCTGTTGTTGAGCCACAAGTTACTGCGGTGACTGCCTAATCGCCATCGCGAGCAAGCTCGCTCCCACAGGGGATGATCGGTAGATAAAAAAAAGGCCCGCATCGCTGCGGGCCTTTTGATTTTGCGAGGTGGAGCAGGGGGCTTAGCCTGCGACCAGCACCCGAATCGCTTCCAGTCGCAGCGCAGCCTTGTCGAGCATCGCCAGGCCTTGCTCGCGCTGATTGCGCAGGGCCACCAGTTCGCTGTCGCGCACGGTCGGGTTGACCGCTTGCAACGCGGTCAGGCGCGCCAGTTCTTCATCCGTGTCCGCAGCCAATCGGCGCTGCGCCTCAGCCACACGTTCGGCGTGACGCGGGGCAATCTTCTCTTCGCCGGCATTGATTCGCGGCGTCAATTGATCGCGTTGCGCCTGGATAAATTTGTTGGCGCTGGCGCGTGGCACGCTTTCCAGTTGATCGTTCAGCGTTTCAAACGACACACGCCCGGACAAATCATTGCCATTGGCGTCCAGCAAGCAACGCAACGCCGCCGGCGGCAGGTAACGGCCCAATTGCAACGAACGCGGCGCAACCACTTCGCTGACGTAAAGCAGTTCGAGCAACACAGTGCCCGGTTTCAGCGCCTTGTTCTTGATCAGCGCGACGGCGGTGTTGCCCATCGAACCGGACAACACCAAGTCCATGCCGCCCTGCACCATCGGGTGTTCCCAGGTGATGAACTGCATGTCTTCACGAGACAGCGCCTGGTTGCGGTCGTACGTGATGGTCACGCCTTCGTCGTCGCCGAGCGGGAAACTGGCATCGAGCATTTTTTCGCTCGGCTTCAGGATCAGCGCGTTTTCCGAATGGTCTTCGCTGTCGATGCCAAACGCGTCGAACAGGGTTTCCATGTAAATCGGCAGGGCAAACTGATCGTCTTGCTCAAGGATGTCCTCGACCAGCTGATCGCCTTCACCCGAACCGCCGGAATTGAGTTCCAGCAAGCGGTCGCGGCCAGTGTGCAGCTCGGCTTCGAGGCGTTCACGCTCGGCGCGGGCCTCGTCGATCAGCGCTTGCCACTCGCCATCGTCGGCGTTTTCCAGCAGCGGCAGCAGGCGCGCGCCGAACTGATGCTGCAAGGCGTTGCCGGTCGGGCAAGTGTTGAGGAACGCGTTGAGCGCTTCGTGATACCACTGGAACAGCCGCTCTTGCGGGCTGGTTTCCAGGTACGGCACGTGCAATTCGATGATGTGTTTCTGGCCGATCCGGTCGAGACGACCGATGCGCTGCTCCAGCAAATCCGGGTGCGACGGCAGATCGAACAGCACCAAGTGGTGCGAGAACTGGAAGTTGCGACCTTCACTGCCGATTTCCGAGCAGATCAACACTTGCGCGCCAAACTCTTCGTCGGCGAAGTAAGCGGCGGCGCGGTCACGTTCGAGAATGTTCATGCCTTCGTGGAACACCGTGGCCGGAATGCCGGAACGCACGCGCAGCGCGTCTTCCAGGTCCATGGCGGTTTCGGCGTGGGCGCAGATCACCAGCACTTTGGTGCGCTTGAGCATCTTCAGCGTGTCGATCAGCCATTCAACGCGTGGGTCGAATTTCCACCAGCGTTCTTCTTCGTTGGCATCCGGCAGCGCCTGGAAGCTGACTTCCGGGTACAACTCGGCGTGCTCGCCCAGCGGCAATTCGAGGTATTCGTCAGGGCATGGCAGCGGGTACGGGTGCAGTTTGCGCTCCGGGAAACCCTGCACGGCGGCGCGGGTGTTGCGGAACAGCACGCGGCCGGTGCCGTGGCGATCGAGCAGTTCGCGGACCAGACGGGCGCTGGCTTCGACGTCGCCATCATTGACCGCCGTCAGCAGCGCTTCGCCCTCGTTGCCGAGGAAACCGTGGATGGTCTTGTGCGCTTTTGGCGACAGACGACCCTTGTCCAGCAGCTCCTGCACCGCTTCGGCCACCGGGCGATAGTTTTCGCTCTCGGCGCGGAAGGCGTGCAGGTCGTGGAAACGGTTCGGGTCAAGCAGGCGCAGACGCGCGAAGTGGCTGTCCTGACCCAGTTGTTCCGGGGTCGCGGTCAGCAACAGCACGCCGGGAATGACTTCGGCCAGTTGCTCGACCAAGGTGTATTCCTGGCTGGCTTTCTCTTCGTGCCAGACCAAGTGGTGCGCTTCATCGACCACCAGCAGGTCCCAACCGGCAGCAAACAGCGCGTCCTGGGCCTTCTCGTCGTCCACCAGCCATTCCAGCGCAACCAGCGCGAGCTGGGTGTCTTCGAACGGGTTGGCGGCATCGCTTTCGATAAAGCGTTCTTCGTCGAACAGCGCGACTTGCAGGTTGAAGCGGCGGCGCATCTCGACCAGCCACTGGTGCTGAAGGTTTTCCGGCACCAGGATCAGCACGCGGTTGGCGCGGCCCGAGAGCAGTTGGCGGTGGATCACCAGACCGGCTTCGATGGTTTTACCCAGGCCCACTTCGTCTGCCAGCAAAACCCGTGGCGCGATACGGTCAGCAACTTCACGGGCAATGTGCAACTGGTGCGCGATCGGCTGCGCCCGCACGCCGCCCAGGCCCCAGAGGGACGACTGCAATTGGCGGCTGGTGTGTTCCAAAGTGTGATAACGCAGGGAGAACCAGGCCAGCGGGTCGATCTGCCCGGCGAACAGGCGATCGCTGGCCAGACGGAACTGAATGAAGTTCGACAGTTGGGTTTCCGGCAGCGTGACCACTTCGTTCTGCGCGTTGAGGCCGTGGTAGACCAGCAGGCCATCGACGTCGTCGACTTGCTGTACGGTCAGTTTCCAGCCTTCGAAGTGAGTGATCGAGTCACCCGGGGAAAACCGCACACGTGTGAGGGGCGCATTCCGTAGCGCGTACTGACGAGTGTCGCCAGTGGCCGGATAGAGCACGGTCAACAAGCGGCCGTCCTGTGCCAGAACGGTGCCCAAACCCAGCTCGGCTTCGCTGTCACTAATCCAGCGTTGCCCCGGTTGATACTGCTGCGCCATGCTGCCTGACTCCCACCTTGAAAAAGCGGGCTATCTTAACGGAATGAGCCTTCAGGGCCAAAGGATTACTGACATCGGCGCGGGCGAGGGCACTGATTTTTCGATCTTTGGGAACGCTTGAGTTCTACGTTGTCGGATAAAACATCGCGTTACGTGTGTGCGCTGGTTCACAACTTGGCGACCGATGGCTCAAGTCGCCCGCCGCGCCGCCGACAGCCTGAAGACAGGAGACTAATAACTATGCTGCAACCGATGCTCCCCTTGAGTGCCGTGCCGGTCACCGCGCAACTGGACCCGATCCGCCAGCGCCCGGACATTCCGCCGGTTGTGCCGGTGCAGGAAAGCTCCAGCGAAAGCACGATCGACCTGCAAAGCCGTGACCCGGAAGAGGCCGCCCTGCTGCTGCGCGAAGAACAGCGTCGCCGCCAGGAACAGGATCGCCGCCGTCAGGAAGCCGATGAAGATCCGCAAGTGCATCTGGCGGTTCCCGGTGACGTGCTCAACGCCGACAACACTGTGCCAGTCGTCGCACTGGTCGAAGACGAGCCGCGCCAGGGGCTTTGGGTCGATATTCAGATCTGAGGTTGGTCAGGCTGCTTGAGGACTGTTTTCGAGGACTGTCTTTGAGAGCTGTCGCGGCGGAAACTGACGGCTGACTGGTCAGCGCGGTCGCCAGACCGCATTATTGGCGCAATCCGACCGAACTCTTTCCAGCGATGCACTGAACCATGAGCCAAGAAGACAAACTGATCGACCTCGGTGCCGAACGCGCCAAGCGTGTGCACGACCTCAACGACAAGCGCCTGAATGAAGTCCGTCAGGCATTCGAGCAGGCCATGCCGCTAGGCAAAGCCAAGAAGTCGGGCAAAACCGAGAAAAAGTCGAAAAACAAACCGAAAAAGCGTTGAAGCACCCTGCATCGATTGATGCAGGTCAGTTATTTCCCCTCCTTTACGCCCAGTCTCGGGCGACATTGATCCCGGTCAATTTTCTCTCCTGCCTTATTGGTTAACTTAGCCCTATCGCAACAGGGCAAGTGCAGGAGGCCAGTCATGTTTTTCGATAACGTGGTGATCGCCGGAGTGCTGACAGTCGGCCTCATGGTTCTGTTTTTTGCAGGGTTTGGATATTTCATCTGGAAGGATTCGCATAAGCGCAAACCGTAGTTCTTTCCAGAGCAATGAGCACGCAAGGCATTTTGGGCAACTTCGGTTGCCCTTTTTTTTGCCTGAAAAAACACCAGCCCCCTACCGTTGGGCATTCGCGAAAAGCAGCAGACATGAAAAAGGCGCGAACCTTGCGGAACGCGCCTTTTTCGATGCAGCGATCGATCAGCTACCCAGCGCCTTCGACGCCAGCCAGAACAGGCCGGCCGACAGTGCGACAGTGGCCGGCAGGGTCAGGACCCACGCCAACAGGATAGTTTTCACGGTGCCGCCCTGCAGGCCGCTTTTGTTCGCGACCATGGTCCCGGCCACACCCGACGACAATACGTGGGTGGTGGAAACCGGCAGGCTGAAGATGTTCGCCAAGCCAATCATGCACGCCGTGGTGATCTGCGCCGACATGCCTTGAGCGTACGTCATGCCTTGCTTGCCGATCTTCTCGCCAATGGTCAGCACTACGCGTTTCCAGCCAACCATGGTGCCCAGGCCCAGAGCCAGGGCAACCGCCAGAATCACCCAGAACGGCGCGTATTCAGTGGTGGTGGTCAGGTCTTTGCGCAGCTTGTCGAGGTCAGCCTTTTCACGCGATTGCAGGCCTGGCAGCTTGGCGACTTTACGTGCCGTGTCATCCAGGCAGAGCAGGTAGCGACGCACTTCGATGCGGCTTTCTGCGGTCAGCGAGTGGTAATCGGCAACACCTTTAAGGGTGTCGAGCAGGGCGCTGATGGTCGGTTCGGTCTGTTGCGGGTTGCAACGGAATTTCTCCGGCAGATCGCCTTCAACACTTTTGCCCAGTGCCAGGAACTCGCCCAGGGTGTCGCCATTGCGCTTGTAGAACTGGCTCAAGTGCAGCGTCGCATCGCGGGTCCGCTCGATCTGGTAGGTAGTGCTGCCGAGGTCGAGAACGAACTGCGCCGGCACGATACCGATCAATACCAACATGATCAGGCCGATGCCTTTCTGACCATCGTTGGAGCCGTGCACGAAGCTCACGGCCATTGCCGAAATCACCAAAACCAGGCGATTCCAGAATGGCGGGTGCTTCTTGTCGTCGAGCTTGCGGCGCTGGTCCGGGGTCTTGTGCATCTTCGACAGCGGACGCCACCATTTAAGGCCGATCAGCACCAGCGCGGCAACGAGGAAGCCGGCCATTGGCGAGAACACCAGCGAGGCGCCGATATCGATCGCTTTCTGCCAGTTCACGCCATCGGCCAACGGAATGTCGTTGATCAACGCGTTGGCCAGGCCGACACCAAGGATCGAACCGATCAAGGTGTGCGAGCTCGAAGCCGGGATCCCGAAGTACCAGGTGCCCAGGTTCCAGGTGATCGCGGCGGCGAGCAACGAGAAGACCATGGCCAGTCCGTGTCCGGTGTTCACATTGATCAGCAGCTCTACCGGCAGCAAGTGGACGATGGCATACGCCACGCCAACACCGCCCAGCAAAACGCCGAGAAAGTTGAACACACCGGAAAAGAACACCGCCAGATGAGGCGGCATGGCTTTGGTGTAGATAACGGTGGCCACCGCGTTAGCAGTGTCATGAAAGCCGTTGATGAACTCGAAGGCGAGGACAAAGGCCAGGGCGAGCAAGAGGCTCACAAGCACCCAAGCATCCAGTCCGCTGAATAAATCGATCATGAAGGTTTTCTGACCCGGTCGTAAGGGGGCGCGATTATGCCAGAAAAGTGTGGAAATCGATGCACTAGCTGCTCGTCGGTAACATTCTTCAACGAATTAGAGGCGGGCAGAGGCCTTATCCCCAGGTTTCTACCGGGTTTCGCAATGCTTTGATTTTATTGAAAAATGTTTCGGGCACGGGCGTGCGGCGCGCGAATGCGGGGCGCTGAAATAGATGTATGAAATATCTGCGAAGAGGGTCGCACATGCGCCATTTGCCTCATCCGTTGGGTGAGGTGGCCGCTGCCCGCGGGTAACGGGCGCGTGAGGCATTGTCGCAACACCGCGCTTTTAGCCGGTGCAGACGCAGACCCTTGAAGGATTCAGGCCGGGCCGGTCAAGGCTCCTCGGCTTTGAGTTCCTTTTCCATCTTCTGCAGTTCCTGGGAAAAAGCCTGGTCCTGAACGGTGGCGCGTTTACGCCAGGGTTTGCGTTCCGGTTCGGGCTGGGCGGCGTAGGTGGTGACTTCCCCGCCGTAAACTTCCTTGTAACGTTGTTCCTGGCGCTCAAGTTCCGCGCGCAGTTCGTCTTTCGTCACAGTGCTACCTGTTTGAGTTGAGATAAATTCTGGTGAAACGCACTGCATCAAATTAATTGACCACGTTCGTCGAAAGGACAATGCCCGAAAAGGCATCGACTTGTGCACGACACAATGATCAACAGTTCCATGTTGCAGGCGGCCACGGCACCAGATAAAAAACAGCTGACGTAGCTTCAGAGTCCTGTTTCAGCGAGCGCGTTGGATAAACCTGCAAGGTTGCTTCCGGCGCTGGCTGCGGGCGGCGGCGATGGGACATCGCGCTCCGGGTGGCGGGCTTGGCAATTAAGACGCCGCGCTGCCACTGAGGTGCATTATAGCCATCGATTCGAAGAACACTATCTCCCGAGAGTTAAAAGTGGTTCGTGGTGTGTGATGATTTTGTTACTCGCAACTTTTACCGGTAATTAGAGTATTGCCGGCGAGCACTATTTCGCGATCTGTTTCTGACGCCAACAAGTCGAACAAGTTCGCGTCCTTACATTGGCACTTTAGTGCACAGAACGCGCAACACTAAAAACATCGAGGAACAATGCTGATGTGCTTTCCAGCCGCGCAAGCTCATCGGGCGGGCGATTGCGATTATCGGGCGACGGTTCGATAATCGCCCAATCTCGTCGTCGGCGACTTGTGTTGCTGGCAAGGAGCCGCTTGTAATAGCCATCGATCCGTGTAGGAAAAAGGACCTGATATGAACGATCAACTGCGCAACTCCTTCGCCTCAGTGGCGCCGCCGATCGTCGCTTCGCCGGCCAAGCGCATTCAAGCCATGACCGGCGACCCGGATTTCATGACCTCGCTGGCCCGTGGCCTGGCGGTGGTGCAGGCCTTTCAGGAGCGCAAGCGGCACCTGACCATCGCGCAGATCAGCCATCGCACGGAAATTCCCCGCGCCGCCGTGCGACGTTGCCTACACACCTTGATCAAACTCGGCTACGCCACCACGGACGGGCGGACCTATTCGCTGCTGCCCAAAGTCTTGACGCTTGGCCATGCCTACGTGTCCTCGACGCCGCTGGCGGTGTCGGCGCAACCGTATCTGGATCGCATGAGCGAACAACTGCACGAGGCTTGCAACATGGCCACGCTGGAGGGCGATGACATTCTGTACATCGCGCGCTCGGCGACCACGCAACGGCTGATTTCGGTGGATTTGTCGGTCGGCGGCCGCTTGCCGGCCTATTGCACGTCGATGGGCCGCATCCTGTTGGCCGCGCTCGACGACACAACCCTGGGCGAGTACCTCGACCACGCGGAATTTCAGGCGAAAACCAGCCGCACGCTGCACACACCGCAAGCGCTGCTCGAATGCCTGCAAGAAGTGCGGCAGCAGGGCTGGTGCATCGTCGATCAGGAACTGGAGCAAGGCCTGCGCTCGATTGCCGTGCCGGTATATGACGCCTCGGGCCAAGTGGTCGCGGCGCTCAACGTCAGCACTCACGCCGGGCGCGTCAGCCGCAATGAACTGGAGCAGCGTTTCCTCCCGGGACTGCTCAGCGCCAGCCGCGACCTCAGCGCCCAGCTGTTTGCCTGACAATTGACCTGACTAAGCTGTTCGATAAACGCACAGAGTTGCGTTTATCGAATTGACGCTGTTTCCCTCCGATCATTAATGTCGCGGCAGCGTCATCCGGCGCCGTTGGCCCTCGGCCAGAGCACCGGACGACGACCCCAATAATAATGAGAAGAGGCCACGCGCTCCCGGCGTGGAACAAAAATAATGAACCAGCCTCAATCCGCTGTAGGCAACTGCCTCGACGTGCAGTCCTTCATCAATGCCCAACCCATTTCGCGTTACCAGTGGCGAGTGGTGATCCTGTGTTTCCTGATCGTTTTCCTCGATGGCCTCGACACCGCGGCGATGGGTTTCATTGCGCCCGCGCTGTCTCAAGATTGGGGCATCGATCGCGCCAGCCTCGGCCCGGTGATGAGTGCCGCGCTGATCGGCATGGTCTTCGGCGCACTCGGCTCCGGGCCATTGGCTGACCGCTTCGGGCGCAAAATCGTGCTGGTGGGCGCGGTGTTTCTGTTCGGCATCTTTAGTCTGGCCTCGGCGTACAGCTCCAACGTCGACCAGTTGCTGGTGCTGCGTTTTCTCACCGGCCTCGGCCTCGGCGCCGGGATGCCGAACGCCACCACGCTGCTGTCGGAATACACCCCGGAGCGCAAAAAGTCGCTGCTGGTGACCAGCATGTTCTGCGGTTTCAACCTCGGCATGGCCGGCGGCGGGTTTATTTCAGCGAGCCTGATCCCGGCGTATGGCTGGCACAGCCTGTTGCTGATCGGTGGGATTCTGCCGCTGATCCTTGCAGTGGTTTTGCTGTTCTGGCTGCCGGAATCGGCGCGTTACCTTGTAGTCCGAAACCGCGGCACCGATAAAGTGCGCAGAACCCTGGCGCCGATCGACCCGAAAACCGTCGCTCAGGCTTCAAGCTTCAGCGTTCCGGAACAGCAAACCGTCAAGGCGCGTAACGTCTTCGCGGTGATTTTTTCCGGGACCTACAGCGCCGGCACTTTGCTGCTGTGGCTGACCTACTTCATGGGGCTGGTGATCGTTTACCTGCTGACCAGTTGGCTGCCGACGCTGATGCGTGACAGCGGCGCGAGCATGGAGCAAGCCGCGTTTATCGGCGCGCTGTTCCAGTTCGGCGGCGTGTTGAGCGCAGTCGGTGTGGGGTGGGCGATGGACCGCTTTAATCCGCACAAGGTCATCGGCACTTTCTACTTGCTGGCGGGGGTGTTTGCCTACGCGGTTGGGCAGAGCCTGGGGCACATCACGCTGCTGGCGACCTTGGTGCTGGTGGCCGGGATGTGCGTGAACGGCGCGCAATCGGCGATGCCGTCGCTGGCGGCGCGGTTTTACCCTACGCAGGGCAGGGCGACCGGCGTGTCGTGGATGCTCGGGATCGGCCGTTTCGGCGCGATCCTCGGCGCGTGGATGGGCGCGACGTTGCTGGGCCTCGGCTGGAACTTCGAACAAGTGCTGACGGCGCTGGTGATTCCGGCGGCATTGGCGACCACGGCGGTGGTGATCAAAGGCATCGTCAGCCATGCGGATGCGACCTGATTCCGTGAATCTTCATTGACCGTGCGGGCCTCTTCGCGGGCAAGCCTCGCTCCTACAGGGGTACGTGTATTCCTGTAGGAGCGAGGCTTGCCCGCGAAGCTTTTAAAGGTCGATAGCCCAACAACAATCTGTTCGATAAACGAACACTCAGTCGATTATCGGATTGTTTGGCCATTTTTCGCGGCTTACTCTGCAGTGACTTCGGCGCTGAACCTCGCGCCTTTTTCTTTCACTGCGGTTCATAACAAAACGGGAGCCTGCCCCATGGCTGAAATCATTTCGCTGCACGACGCGGTGAAGCAATTCGTCAACGACGGCGATACCGTCGCGCTCGAAGGCTTCACTCACCTGATTCCTACGGCGGCGGGTCATGAAATCATTCGCCAGGGCAAGAAAGATCTGACGCTGGTGCGCATGACGCCTGACCTGATCTACGACCAGTTGATCGGTGCCGGGTGTGCGCGCAAGTTGATTTTCTCCTGGGGCGGCAACCCTGGCGTCGGTTCGCTGCACCGTTTGCGTGATGCCGTCGAGAAGCAGTGGCCGCATCCGCTGGAAATCGAAGAACACAGCCACGCCGACCTGGCGAATGCCTACGTCGCCGGCGCTTCCGGGCTGCCGTTTGCGGTGCTGCGGGCCTACGCCGGTTCCGACCTGCCGAAGGTCAACCCGCTGATCAAAACCGTGACCTGCCCATTCACCGGCGAAGTATTGGCCGCCGTGCCCTCGGTGCGCCCGGACATCACCGTGATCCACGCGCAGAAGGCTGACCGCAAGGGCAACGTGCTGCTGTGGGGCATTCTTGGCGTGCAGAAGGAAGCCGCACTGGCCGCCAAGCGCTGCATCGTCACCGTCGAAGAAATCGTCGACGACCTGAATGCGCCGATGAACTCCTGCGTGTTGCCAACCTGGGCCTTGAGCGCGGTTTGCCATGTGCCCGGCGGCGCGCACCCGTCCTACGCCCACGGTTACAACGAGCGCGACAACCGCTTCTACCAGGCTTGGGATCCGATTGCCCGCGACCGCGAAACCTTCACCGCGTGGATCAACGAATACATCCACGGCTGCGCTGACTTCAGCGAGTTCCAGGCCAAGCTGGCCGCTGCTTCGGAGGCCAAATAATGACTTACACCACCAACGAAATGATGACCGTGGCCGCCGCGCGCCGCTTGAAAAACGGTTCGGTGTGCTTCGTCGGGATCGGCCTGCCGTCGAAAGCCGCCAATCTGGCGCGGCTGACCTCGTCGCCGGATGTCGTGCTGATCTACGAGTCGGGCCCGATTGGCGCCAAGCCGAGCGTGTTGCCGCTGTCGATTGGCGACGGTGAACTGGCGGAAACCGCTGACACCGTAGTCCCGACCGGTGAGATTTTTCGCTATTGGCTGCAGGGCGGACGCATCGACGTCGGTTTTCTCGGCGCGGCGCAGGTCGATCGCTTCGGCAACATCAACACCACGGTCGTCGGCGATTATCACCAACCGAAAGTCCGTCTGCCGGGTGCCGGTGGCGCGCCGGAAATCGCCGGTTCGGCGAAAAGCGTGTTGATCATCCTCAAGCAGTCGGCGCGTTCGTTCGTCGACAAACTCGACTTCATCACCTCGGTCGGCCACGGCGAGGGCGGCGATTCGCGCAAACGTCTGGGCCTGCCGGGCGCCGGGCCGGTCGGCATCATTACCGACCTGTGCATCATGGAGCCAGAAGTTGGTACCCATGAATTCGTGGTTACCGCGCTGCATCCGGGCGTGACCCGCGAGCAAGTGGTCGCGGCCACTGGTTGGGCGATTCGGTTTGCCGATCACGTGGAAAACACTGCCGAGCCCACCGACATTGAACTCAAAGCACTCAGGGATCTGGAAGCCCGTACCGCTGCCGCCCACGGCCAAGCCCCAGGAGAAGCGTGATGCGTGACGTGTATATCTGCGACGCGATTCGCACCCCCATCGGCCGTTTCGGCGGTGGTTTGTCGGCAGTCCGCGCCGACGACCTGGCCGCCGTGCCGATCAAGGCATTGATGGCGCGCAACCCGTCGGTGGACTGGAGCGCGGTGGACGAGGTGTTCCTCGGTTGCGCCAACCAGGCCGGCGAAGACAACCGCAACGTCGCACGCATGGCGTTGTTGCTGGCGGGGCTGCCGGAAAGCATTCCCGGCGTCACCCTTAATCGGCTCTGCGCCTCGGGCATGGACGCGATCGGCACGGCATTCCGCGCGATTGCCAGCGGCGAAATGGAGCTGGCGATTGCCGGCGGCGTCGAGTCGATGTCGCGCGCGCCGTTCGTCATGGGCAAGGCTGACGCGGCGTTCTCGCGCAACATGAAACTTGAAGACACCACCATCGGCTGGCGTTTTATCAACCCGTTGATGAAAGCCCAGTACGGCGTCGATGCAATGCCGCAAACCGCCGACAACGTCGCCGACGACTATGAAGTGTCGCGCGAGGATCAGGACGCTTTTGCCCTGCGCAGTCAGCAACGCACCGCCGCCGCGCAGGCCGCCGGGTTCTTCGCTGAAGAAATCGTCGAAGTGCGGATTGCCCACAAGAAGGGTGAAACCGTGGTCACGCAGGACGAACATCCGCGCGCCGACACCACGCTGGCCACCCTGGCCAAACTGAAACCGGTCAACGGTGCCGACAAAACCGTCACCGCCGGCAACGCGTCGGGCGTCAATGACGGCGCCGCAGCGTTGATTCTCGCGTCTGCCGAAGCGGTGAAAAAACACGGTTTGACCGCCCGCGCCAAAGTCCTCGGCATGGCCAGCGCCGGCGTCGCGCCACGCGTCATGGGCATCGGCCCGGTGCCGGCGGTGCGCAAGCTGACCGAACGCCTGGGCCTG
This sequence comes from Pseudomonas prosekii, assembly GCF_900105155.1. Classification (NCBI taxonomy): domain Bacteria; kingdom Pseudomonadati; phylum Pseudomonadota; class Gammaproteobacteria; order Pseudomonadales; family Pseudomonadaceae; genus Pseudomonas; species Pseudomonas prosekii. The sequence goes on along the minus strand of NZ_LT629762.1, from coordinate 1,301,647 downwards.
GCGGTCAGCGATTTCGATGTCATCGAGCTCAACGAAGCGTTCGCCAGCCAAGGCTTGGCGGTGTTGCGCGAATTGGGCCTGGCGGACGACGCCGCTCAGGTCAACCCGAACGGTGGCGCGATTGCCTTGGGCCATCCGCTGGGCATGAGCGGCGCGCGGCTGGTATTGACCGCATTGCATCAACTGGAAAAAACCGGCGGCCGCAAAGGTCTGGCGACTATGTGCGTCGGCGTTGGCCAAGGTCTGGCACTGGCGATCGAACGCGTCTGAAGCACAGCAGCGGTTAACCGCAGCGGCTAATTGCAGCGACTAGTAAGAACAGAGGAAAGCGAAATGACTGACAAGCCTGGTTACCGTCGCCCGAAAGAAGGCACCCAGCCGGAGTACTTGCACCCGACTTATCAATCGACCAACTTGCGCTCGCCGTCGAAGCCGTTGGTATTTTTGCCGCATTCACTGTCGGAAATCACCGGCCCGACCATCGGCGCCGAACGCATCAACGAGCACGACCACGATCTGACCGCGCAGCACAGCGGCGAACCGTTGGGCGAGCGCATCATTATCCACGGCCGTGTGCTCGATGAAGACGGTCTGCCGGTGCCGGGGATTCTCGTGGAAATCTGGCAGGCCAACGCCGCCGGTCGCTACAACCACGCCCGCGACCTGCACGACGCGCCGCTGGACCCGAACTTCAGCGGCACCGGGCGCACCGTGACCGACGCCGATGGCTGGTATCAATTCCAGACCATCAAGCCCGGCGCGTATCCGTGGGGCAACCACCACAACGCCTGGCGCCCGGCGCACATCCACTTTTCGCTGTTCGGCCCGAGCATCCTCACGCGGCTGGTCACGCAAATGTATTTCCCCGGCGACCCGCTGCTGGCCTATGACCCGATCTACAACTGCGTGCCCGATACCAGCGCCAAAGAGCGCCTGATCGCCAGTTTCGACCTGGAAAAAACCATCCCTTCCTATGCCCTCGGTTATCGCTGGGACATCGTTTTGCGCGGCCGCGAAGCCACGCCGATGGAGAAATAACATGACGCTGAACGCGACCACGTCCCACACCGTCGGGCCGTACTACCACATCGGCCTGACCTGGCTGAACCGCGAAGACCTGACCGTCGAACAGACCCTGGGCCAGCGCGTGGCGATCACCGGGCAAGTGGTTGATGGCAACGGCGATGTCGTCAACGACGCGATGCTCGAAGTCTGGCAGGCCAACGCCGCCGGCAAATACGACCATGCCGAAGACGATCAGGACAAACCGCTGGACCCCAACTTCGAAGGCTTCGGCCGCGTGCCGGTCGATGCACAAGGGCGCTTTCGTTTCACCACGATTAAACCGGGCACCGTGCAGGGCTTGAACGGCACCACGCAGGCGCCGCACTTGGTGGTGCTGGTGTTTGCGCGCGGGTTGGTCAAGCACTTGCTGACGCGGATCTACTTTGACGGCGAACCGGCGAATGTCGCCGATCCGTTGCTGGAATGCGTGCCGGCGGAGCGTCGCAGCACGATGCTGGCCAAAGCTGATGCGTCGGGCGTTTACCAGTGGAACGTGATCCTGCAAGGCACCGATGCGGAAACGGTGTTCTTCGATTATTGAGTGAACACACAACACATGTGGCGAGGGGGCTTGCCCCCGTTGGGTGGCGAAGCGACCCCAAAACCGGGCACCGCGAATCTGCAGCTACAACGCGTGCACCGGTTTCACGGCTGCTTCGCAGCCGAACGGGGGCAAGCCCCCTCGCCACAGGGATCGCCTTGCCGACGTGACTGCGGAACGGGACTGTTGCAAAGTGTGTCTAGACTCTCACTGTCCCCATTGAGTGAAAAACAATGACAACGACTGCCGCTTCAACTGAGCACTACACCGGCGAAGAGCGCAAAAAGCGCATCTTCGCGATTGTCGGCGCCTCGTCCGGCAACCTGGTGGAGTGGTTCGACTTCTACGTCTACGCGTTCTGCGCGATCTATTTCGCCCCGGCATTTTTCCCCTCCGACAACCCCACGGTGCAGTTGGTCAACACCGCTGGCGTGTTCGCCGCCGGGTTCCTGATGCGCCCCATCGGCGGCTGGATTTTCGGCCGCGTGGCGGACAAGCACGGGCGCAAGAAATCGATGCTGATTTCGATTCTGATGATGTGTTTCGGCTCGTTGCTGATCGCGTGTCTGCCGACCTACAAGGACATCGGCGTCTGGGCGCCAATCATGTTGCTGTTCGCGCGTCTGCTGCAGGGCTTGTCGGTGGGCGGCGAGTACGGCACCACCGCGACCTACATGAGCGAAGTGGCGCTCAAGGGCCAGCGCGGCTTTTTCGCCTCGTTCCAATACGTGACGCTGATCGGCGGACAACTGCTGGCGGTGTCGCTGGTGGTGGTCCTGCAACAATTTCTCACCGAGGACGACCTGCGCGCCTACGGCTGGCGGATTCCGTTTGTGGTCGGCGCGGTGGCAGCGTTGATTTCGCTGTTCCTGCGGCGTTCGCTGAAAGAAACCACCAGCAAGGAAATGCGCGAAAACAAGGACGCCGGCAGCATCATGGCGCTGTTCCGTGACCACAAAGCCGCGTTTATCACCGTGCTCGGCTACACCGCTGGCGGTTCGCTGATTTTCTACACCTTCACCACGTACATGCAGAAATACCTGGTGAACACCGCCGGCATGCACGCCAAAACCGCCAGTTACATCATGACCGGCGCGCTGTTCCTTTATATGTGCATGCAGCCGTTGTTCGGCATGCTCGCGGACAAGATCGGCCGGCGTAATTCGATGCTCTGGTTCGGCGCCCTAGGCACGCTGTGCACCGTGCCGATCCTGCTCAGCCTGAAAAGCGTCAGCAGTCCGTTCCTGGCATTTGTGCTGATCACCGTGGCGCTGGCAATTGTCAGTTTCTACACCTCGATCAGCGGTCTGGTAAAAGCCGAAATGTTCCCGCCGGAAGTGCGCGCACTCGGCGTCGGCCTGGCGTATGCGGTGGCCAACGCGATCTTCGGCGGCTCGGCGGAATACGTCGCGCTTAGCCTCAAGGCTGCGGGCATGGAAAACTCGTTCTACTGGTATGTCACGGTGATGATGGCGGTGGCGTTCCTGTTCAGTCTGCGTTTACCGAAACAGGCGAAATACCTGCACCACGACCTTTGATCTTCACGCGTGGGCCACAGCGGCCCACGCCTCCAGGGATTGTTTATGACTGAGCGAGCGAACAATCAATTGTTCGATGCCTATTTCACTGCTCGCGATATGCGCGAAGTGTTCTGCGATCAGGGCCGCGTGCAAGCCATGCTCGATTTCGAAGCCGCGCTGGCGCGGGCCGAAGCGCGGGTCGGGTTGATTCCGCAAACGGCCGTCGCGCCTATCGAAGCGGCATGTCAGGCCGGGTTGTACGATTTTTCCGCGCTCGGCGAGGCGATCGCCACGGCGGGCAATTCGGCGATTCCGCTGGTCAAGGCGTTGGGCAGACAGATCGCCGGCAACCACGCCGAAGCCGAGCGTTACGTGCATTTGGGCGCGACCAGTCAGGACGTGATGGACTCCGGCCTGGTCCTGCAATTGCGCAAAGCGCTGGAGCTGATCGAAAGCGATCTGGCGCAACTCGGGGCAATCCTCGCGGCTCAGGCTAAACGCTACGCCGCCACGCCGCTGGCCGGACGCACCTGGCTGCAACACGCGACGCCGGTGACGCTGGGGATGAAGATCGCCGGTTGGCTCGGCGCCGTGACTCGTAGTCGTCAGCGTCTGCAAGAACTCAAGCCACGCTTGCTGGTGCTGCAATTTGGTGGCGCGTCCGGGACCCTCGCGGCGCTCGGCGATCAGGCGTTGCCGATTGCCCAAGCCTTGGCCGAGGAGCTGCATTTGGCGCTGCCGGAACAGCCTTGGCACACCCAGCGCGATCGGCTGGTGGAGTTTGGCGCAGTGCTCGGTTTGATCGCCGGCAGCCTCGGCAAATTTGGTCGCGACATCAGTCTGTTGATGCAGACCGAGGCGGGCGAGGTGTTCGAGCCGGCGGCGCCGGGCAAGGGCGGTTCGTCGACCATGCCGCACAAACGCAATCCGGTCGGCGCGGCGGTGTTGATCGGCGCGGCGACGCGGGTGCCGGGTCTGCTGTCGACGCTGTTCAGCGCGATGCCGCAGGAACACGAGCGCAGCCTCGGCTTGTGGCACGCCGAATGGGAAACCCTGCCGGAGATTTGTTGCCTGGTGTCGGGCAGCCTGAAGCAGGCGCTGTTGGTCGCCGAAGGGCTGGAAGTGGACGCCGAGCGCATGGCGCGCAACCTCGATTTGACTCAGGGGCTGGTGCTCGCAGAAGCGGTGAGCATCGTCCTCGCGCAAAAGGTTGGCCGCGACACTGCGCACCATTTGCTTGAGCAGTGCTGCAAACGCGCGGTCGCCGAACATCGGCATCTGCGCGCGGTGCTCGGCGATGAGCCGCAAGTGACGGCGCAGTTGTCCGACGCGGAACTGGATCGACTGCTGGACCCCGCGCATTACCTCGGCCAGGCGCAAACCTGGGTCGAGCGTGCGCTGGCTGAACATTTTGCTTTGACTGCCTGAAGGAGATTGCTGTGGCTTTCGTACAACTCGCCGAGGGCGAACTGCACTATCAGATTGACGGGGCTCAGATTGACGGGCCGGGCGACGCGCCAGTGCTGGTTTTGTCCAACTCGCTGGGCACTGATCTGCACATGTGGGACGCGCAAATGCCAGCGTTCACCGAGCACTTTCGGGTATTGCGTTTTGACACGCGCGGTCACGGCAAATCGCTGGTAACGCCGGGCCCGTACAGCATCGAGCAACTGGGCCGCGACGTGTTGGCGCTGCTGGATGCGCTGCACATTGAGCGCGCGCATTTCTGTGGTTTGTCGATGGGCGGGTTGATCGGGCAGTGGCTGGGGATCAATGCCGGGCAGCGTCTCGACAAGTTGATCGTGTGCAATACCGCAGCGAAGATCGGCGATCCGTCGGTGTGGAATCCACGGATTGAAACGGTGCTGCGTGACGGTTCGGCGGCGATGGTTGCCTTGCGTGATGCGTCGATTGCACGGTGGTTTACCGCGGATTTTGCTGAATCGAATCCTGCTGCGGCGAAGAAGATTACCGACATGCTCGCGGCGACCTCGCCAGAGGGTTATGCGGCCAATTGCGCAGCGGTGCGTGATGCCGATTTCCGCGAACAATTGGCCGCGATCAAGGTGCCTCTGCTGGTGATCGCCGGGACTGAAGATGCGGTGACGCCGCCGGCCGGTGGGCACTTTATCCAACAGCATGTGCAAGGCGCCGAGTACGCCGAGTTCTACGCCGCGCACCTGTCCAACGTTCAGGCCGGCGCTGCGTTCAGCGAGCGGGTATTGGCGTTTTTGACCCAGCATTGAGGGGATGGTTGTGGACGAGAAACAACGTTACGACGAAGGTTTGCAGGTACGCCGCGCCGTGCTCGGCGATGCGCATGTCGATCGCAGTTTGAATGCGCTGACCGAGTTCAACTCGGAATTCCAGGAAATGATTACCCGCCACGCCTGGGGTGACATCTGGACCCGCCCGGGCCTGCCGCGCCATACCCGCAGCCTGATCACCATCGCCATGCTCATCGGCATGAACCGCAACGAAGAACTCAAACTGCACCTGCGCGCCGCCGCCAACAACGGCGTGACCCGTGGCGAGATCAAAGAAGTGATCATGCAGAGCGCCATCTACTGCGGCATCCCCGCGGCCAACGCCACTTTCCACCTCGCGGAATCAGTGTGGAATGAATTGGGCGTTGAATCGCGGGAGTGAATCCCGGGATGTGTAGCGCCTGAACCGACGCCATCGCGAGCAAGCTCGCTCCCACAGTTTTGATTGGGTTTGAACACCCGACGCCCCTGTAGGAGTGAGCCTGCTCGCGATAGCGGTGTGTCATTGAGCAATGATGTTGAATGTGACGACCCCTTCGCGGGCAAGCCTCGCTCCTACGTTTTGAGTGGTGAGCGCAGGGCATTTCCTGTAGGAGCGAGGCTTGCCCGCGAATGCATTTTCAGCCTTACAGCAAGCTGATCGGGTAGCTGACGATCAGGCGGTTCTCGTCGAACTCGTTGTTGCTGAAGTCGCGGCGCATGGTCGAGTTGCGCCATTTCACGTTGAGGTCTTTGAGCGTGCCGCTTTGTACGGTGTAGGCCAGTTCGCTCTCGCGGCCCCATTCCTTGCCGTCGGTGATGGTGCCGGTGTGCACATTGCTGCCGCTGATGTAGCGGTTCATCACCGTCAGGCCGGGGATGCCGAGGGCGACGAAGTTGTAGTCGTGGCGCAGTTGCCAAGAGCGTTCCTGGGCGTTGTCGTAGCTGGCGTTGTAACTGTCGTTGGCGAGGGTGCCGCCGCTGGTGCCGTTGACGCGCATCCAGGCGCTGTCGCCGCTGAGTTTCTGCAGGCCGACATAGAACGTGTGGCCGCCATACCTCGCGGAAAACAGCCCCGACCACGTCTTGTTGTCCAACTCGCCGGCCCGCGCGCTGCCGTCATCCTTGCCGTAGAAGAACCCGAGATTGGCGCCGAGCGTCCAGTCGCCAACGGGCTGCGCGTGGATCAGGTTCACATATTGCTGGCTATAGATGTCCTTGAGTTCAGCGTTCCACAGACCAATCTGCGTGCGCTTGTCATTGAAGCTGTATTCGCCGCCCTGGAAGTTGAAACGGTCGGAGGTGATCGCCGTTCTGCCGACCATCGACATGTCGGTCATGCTGCTGTCGTCGCGTGGACTGTTGGCGCGGAACTGGCCGCCGTAGAGCGTCAAACCATCGATTTCCTTCGAGGTGATCTGACCGCCACGGAACGTTTGCGGCAGCGAGCGCCCGTCGTCCGAACGCAGGATCGGCAGCACCGGCATCCATTCGCCGACTTTCACTTCGGTCTGCGATAACCGGGCCTTGAACGCGACGTTGGTGCGGCCAAAATTGTCCGCCGGGCGACCGTCGCGATCCAGCGGCAACAGCTGCGTGCCGCCGGTGCCTTTGCCGCCATCGAGCTTCACCGAATACAGCCCCAGCACGTCCATGCCAAAACCGAGCGTGCCCTGGGTGAAACCGGATTTGGCGTCGAGAATGAAGTTCTGCGTCCACTCCTCTGCCTTGCCCTGGGTCTTGGTCGGGTTGGTGAAGTTGCGGTTGATGTAGAAATTGCGCAGGTTCAGGTTGACCTTGGCGTCGTCGATAAAACCCGATTCTTCGGCAGCGGCGCAGATGACGGGCAATGCGCTGCCGGCCAGTGCAACGGCGATCAGGCTGGGAAACAGGTACGGCGCAGGAGAAGGCTTCATGGGCTCGGGGTCTCTCTGATTATTAGGGATGCAACGGCACGCTGCCGCCACCAGAAGGTGCAGACACAAGTGTTTGGGCGGAGGACAAAACGAGCGGGATCAGCCGGACAGGGCAGGGCGCGGGGGCATGTGTCGAACCTGTTGTTATTGGTTTTGTGGGGCGAATGGTGCGGGGGATCGGCGAGGGGATTCAATCGGGCGGGGCGGGTTTTGGGCGGTTACCGAACATAGATTGGTCCAGGTTTTTTGTGAGCAGGCGGGCCTCATCGCGAGCAGGCTCGCTCCTACAGGTGATCGGATTGATCCTGAACCAACTCGGTCAACTGTGGGAGTGAGCCTGCTCGCGATGGCGCCAGCCGCCAAACCACATTTTCCCGCAGCCAACAAAAAGCCCACCAATCGGTGGGCTTCTTGTGTTCAAAGCGCTATCAGAACAATTTCAACTTCGGCGCTTCTTCTTTCAACGGCTCGGTCCTGGCGGTTTGCTCGTTCCAGCCACCACCCAGTGCCTTGTACAGATTGACCGCGCTGACCAGCTGCGACAGACGATCGGTGATCAGCACTTGTTGCGCGCTGAACAACTGACGCTGGGCGTCGAGGAAGGTCAGGTTGCTGTCGACACCAATGCGATAACGACGCTCGGCCAGACGGTAGTAGTCCTGGTTGGCGGTGACGAAATCACGCTGCGCCTGCAACTGATCGGTGTAGGTCTGGCGCGCGGCCAGGCCGTCGGCGACTTCCTGGAAGGCCGTTTGAATGGACTTCTCGTAGTTCGCCACGCCGATGTCTTTCTGGATTTTCGAATAATCCAGGCTGGCGCGCAGGCTGCCGGCGTTGAAGATCGGCAGGTTGATCTGCGGCGAGAACAACCACGTCCCCGAACCACCCTTGAACAGGCCGGACAAGTCCGGGCTCAGGGTCCCGGCATTGGCGGTCAGGCTGATGCTCGGGAAGAACGCTGCACGCGCCGCGCCGATGTTGGCGTTAGCCGCTTTCAGGTTGTATTCGGCTTGCAGGATGTCCGGACGGCGTTGCAGCAAGTCCGACGGCAAGCCGGCCGGGACTTCGCTGAGCAGATCGTCCGACAGCGGCTTGGAAGCCGGCAGATTGCCCGGCAGACCAGTGCCGAGCAGCAGCACCAGACTGTTTTCGTCCTGCGCCACTTGGCGGGTGTACTTGGCCAATTGCGCACGGGCGTTTTCCACCGAGGTACGCGACTGCGCCAGGTCCAGGGCGGAGGCGACCCCCACTTCGTTGCTGCGCGAGGTCAGCTTGAAGCTTTCCTCGAACGCGCCGAGGGTGTCTTGGGTCAGCTTCAGCAGTTCTTTGTCGGCCTGCCAGGTCAGATAAGCGTTGGCAACGTTGGCCACCAGGCTGATCTGCGTACTGCGGCGCGCTTCTTCAGTGGCGAAGTATTGCTGCAAGGCTTGTTCGCTGAGGCTGCGAACGCGACCGAACAGGTCGAGTTCATAAGCGCTGATGCCAACGGTCGCCGAGTAGGAACTGGATATACCCGCTTCGCCGGTTTGCGAGGCGCGGGCTGGAAGCCGCTGACGGCTGCCGCTGCCAGTGGCCGAAACCGCCGGATACAAATCGGCACGCTGGATGCGGTACTGCGCCGCATATGCGTCGATGTTCAGCGCCGCGACACGCAGGTCGCGGTTGTTTTCCAGGGCAACCTGGATCATCTGCTGCAGGGCCGGGTCATGGAAAAACTGCTTCCAGCCCTGTTCCGCCGCAGCCTGGCCAGGCGCCTTGGCCGGCGAATACGCCGGCCCTTGCGGGTACTGGCCTGCCACCGGGGCGGCAGGCTGCTGATAGTCAGGAATCAGCGAGCAGCCACCGAGCACGAACGCGGCAACAGCTAGGGAGAGTAGCGACTTGCTCATTGGCCAGCCTCTTTAGGAGTTTCAGGTGCGTCATCCTGATCAGCGTTTTTGCGCTGGCCAATGGACGACACCGTAACGAAGAACAGTGGGACCCAGAAGATCGCCAGGATCGTGGCCGTGAGCATACCGCCAATTACCCCGGTACCGATCGCATGCTGGCTACCCGAACCTGCGCCCGTGGAAATCGCCAGCGGCACCACGCCGAGGACGAAGGCGAGCGAGGTCATGATGATCGGTCGCAGACGCATCCGGCAGGCTTCGATCGCCGCATCGCGCAGGCTTCGGCCCTGCTCATGCAGCTCCTTGGCGAATTCGACGATCAGAATAGCGTTTTTCGCCGCCAGACCAATAGTCGTCAACAGCCCCACCTGGAAGTACACGTCGTTGGACAAACCGCGCAGGCTGGTGGCCATCAGCGCACCGATGATCCCCAGCGGCACCACGAGCATGACCGCGATCGGGATCGACCAACTTTCATACAACGCCGCCAGACACAGGAACACCATCAGCAGCGACAAGGCGTACAGCGCAGGCGCTTGCGAGCCGGACAAGCGTTCTTCATACGACAGACCGGTCCAGGAAATACCCACGCCCGCCGGCAGTTTCTTCGCCAGCGCTTCGACTTCGGCCATCGCTTCACCGGTGGAATAACCCGGTGCCGGAGCCCCGAGGATTTCCATCGCTTCTACGCCGTTGTAACGCGAGAGCTTCGGCGCACCGTAAATCCACTCACCTTTGGCGAACGCGGAGAACGGCACCATGGTCCCTTCGGAGTTGCGCACGTACCACTTCTTCACATCTTCCGGGCTCATCCGCGAACCCGGCTGACCTTGCACGTAAACCTTCTTCACCCGACCACGGTCGATGAAGTCGTTGACGTAGCTACTGCCCAAGGCAATCGACAAGGTGTTGTTGATGTCGGTAAGCGTGATGCCCAGCGCGCTGGCCTTCTCGTCATCGATGTCGAGCTGGTATTGCGGCTCGTCGTTCAGACCGTTCGGGCGCACTTGCGCGAGGACTTTGCTTTGCGCCGCCATGCCGAGGAACTGGTTACGCGCGGCCATCAACTTGTCGTGACCGATACCGGCGCGGTCCTGCAGGAACACGTCGAAACCGGTGGCGTTACCCAATTCGAGTACCGCCGGTGGCGCGAAGGCAAACACCATGGCGTCACGGAACGTGAAGAAGTGCTGCTGCGCGCGCTCCGCCAGTTTGAACACGCTGTTGTCAGCGTTACGTTCGTCCCACGGCTTGAGCATGATGAACGCCATACCGGAGCTCTGACCACGACCGGCGAAGTTGAAGCCGTTGACGGTAAACACCGAGGCTACGGCATCGCCTTCACCGCCGTCCTTGGTCGGACGCAGGAGGAATTCACGCATTTCGTCGACGACCACTTGCGTACGCTGGGCGCTGGAACCGGCCGGCGTTTGCACTTGGGCGAACAGTACGCCCTGGTCTTCTTCCGGCAGGAACGCCGTTGGAATGCGCGTGAACAGCCAGATCATGCCGACCACGATAATCAGGTAGGCCAACAGGTACGGAGCCTTGTGCGTGAGCATACTGCCGACGCCACGCTCGTAGCTTTTGACACCACGGTCGAAACTGCGGTTGAACCAGCCAAAGAAGCCGCGCTTCGGTGTGCCGTGCTCGCCTTTCGGAATCGCCTTGAGCATGGTCGCGCACAGCGCCGGGGTGAAGATCAGGGCAACCAGTACCGACAACGCCATCGCCGAAACGATAGTGATCGAGAACTGTTTGTAGATCACACCAGTCGAGCCGCTGAAGAACGCCATCGGCAGCAGTACCGCCGAGAGCACCAGCGCAATACCGACCAGCGCGCCTTGGATCTGGCCCATGGATTTCTTCGTCGCTTCCTTGGGCGAAAGGCCTTCCTCGCTCATCACCCGTTCGACGTTTTCCACCACCACAATCGCATCGTCCACCAACAAGCCGATGGCTAGCACCATGCCGAACATGGTCAGGGTGTTAATGCTGAAACCGAATGCCGCGAGGATCCCGAACGTACCCAGCAATACCACCGGCACAGTCATCGTGGTGATGACGGTGGCGCGGAAGTTCTGCAGGAACAGGAACATCACCAGGAACACCAGCACGATCGCTTCGACCAGGGTTTCAACAACGCCCTTGATCGACTCGGTCACCACCGGGGTGGTGTCGTACGGGAACACCACTTCCATCCCTTGCGGGAAGAATGGCTTGAGGGTTTCGATGGTGTTGCGCAGGGCTTTAGCGGTGTCGAGGGCGTTCGCGCCGTTGGCCAGTTTGACCGCCAGACCGGATGCCGGGCTGCCGTTGAACTGGGCGCTGATCGAGTAGTTTTCACCACCCAGCGCAACATCGGCAACATCACCAACGCGTACTTGCGAGCCGTCTTTGTTGACCTTCAGCAGGATCGCCTTGAACTGCTCGGCAGTTTGCAGACGAGTCTTGCCGATGATCGTTGCGTTCAGCTGCTGGCCTTGTACGGCAGGCAAGCCACCGAGTTGACCGGAAGAAACTTGAACGTTCTGCGCGGCGATCGCGGTTTTCACGTCCACCGGGGTCAGGTTGTAGTTGTTCAACTTGGCCGGGTCGAGCCAGATGCGCATCGCGTACTGGGCACCGAAGACCTGGAAGTCACCGACACCGGCGGTCCGCGAGATCGGGTCCTGCATGTTCGACACGATGTAGTTGGACAAGTCGTCCTTGGTCATGCTGCCGTCGCGCGACACCACGCCGATCACCATCAGGAAGTTCTTCACTGCCTTGGTTACGCGGATCCCCTGTTGCTGCACTTCTTGCGGCAGCAGCGGGGTGGCCAGGTTCAGTTTGTTCTGGACCTGAACCTGCGCGGTATCGGAGTTGGTGCCCTGCTCGAAGGTCGCGGTAATGGTCATGCTGCCGTCGGAGTTACTTTCCGAGGCGACATAACGCAGGTTATCGATACCGTTGAGCTGTTGCTCGATGACCTGCACGACGGTGTCCTGCACGGTTTGTGCGGACGCGCCTGGGTAGGTCACCTGGATCGCAATGGCCGGAGGCGCAATGCTCGGGTATTGGTTGATCGGCAGTTTGAGGATCGACAGTGCCCCGACCAACATGATCACCAGGGCAATTACCCAGGCGAAAATTGGACGGTCGATAAAGAATTTCGACATGGTTTACTCCCCTTTGCCGCTGGAAGCCTTATCAGCTGCCTGTGCGGGGGCCGGGTTCTTCGCGCCAACGTTAGTCGCTTCACTGACTTTAACTTCGACGCCAGGTTTGACGTATTGCAGCCCTTCGGTGATCAGTCGATCGCCTTCCTTGAGGCCATCTTCGATCAGCCACTGGGTGCCCACGGTACGGCTGGCCTTGAGTTGGCGCAGCTCGACCTTGTTGTCGGCACCGACGACCATCGCGGTCGGCGTGCCTTTGAGGTCGCGGGTCACGCCTTGCTGTGGCGCCAGAATCGCTGCGGCGTTGACGCCGGCCTGCAACTGGGCGTGCACGAACATGCCTGGCAGCAGCGTGTGATCCGGGTTCGGGAACACTGCACGCAAAGTGACGGAACCGGTGGTCTGGTCAACCGAGACTTCGGAGAACTCGAGTTTGCCCGGCTGCGAATATTCGCTGCCATCCTCGAGGGTCAGTTTGACCGCTGCCGAGTTGTCGCCAGACTTTTGCAGGCGCCCGCTTTCCAGTTCGCGGCGCAGCTCAAGCAGCTCGACCGAGGATTGGGTGACGTCGACGTAGATCGGGTCGAGTTGCTGGATCACCGCCATCGCATCGGTCTGGCCATTGGTGACCAGCGCGCCTTCGGTCACCGAAGAGCGGCCGATGCGCCCGGAGATCGGCGCGTAGACCTTGGTGTAGCGCACGTTGATCTGGGCCGTTTGCAGGGTCGCTTCCGATTGCAGGCGATTGGCCTGGGCGGTGTCGAATTCCTGGCGGCTGACCGCTTGTTCCTTCACCAACTGCTGATAGCGATCGGAGATCGATTTGGTCTGCTGCAGATTGGCCTGAGCGCTTTTCAGCGTCGCTTCATAGACCGACGGATCGATCTGATACAGCTGCTGGCCAGCCTTGACGTCTGCCCCTTCCTTGAACAGACGCTTGAGGATGATGCCATTGACCTGTGGACGAACTTCGGCGACGCGGTACGCGCTGGTACGCCCCGGAAGTTCTGATGTCAGGGTAAAGGCTTGAGCTTTCAAGGTGACGACGCCGACCTGAGGGGCGGGAGGGGCAGGCGGTGCCTCTTCCTTTTTACATCCGCTGAGCAGCGATGCCAGGGCGACGGCAGTGACCAGAGCGGTAACAGCTGGCTTGAATTGCATGAAGATCCTCGGGTCAGGCGCGCAAGACACGCACCAGAAATGTGGAAGGGTAAAAAATGTGCGCTGAGTGGATAAGTAGCTTGCTAAGCAATATACTTACGTTCATGGTTGTTTGTAAACACCCTGGCTGCGTATCCTCATCGCTACAAAAGCCGTTCAAGGGTTGGAATTGTAGGCCGGGGACGACGCCCAAGAGCGCTTGCCCCACTTTTATTCAGCGCGTGTTCAGGCATCGCTGAGGCATCCTGATTGAGGTTGTACTGCCATGGTTCGTCGTACCAAAGAGGAAGCTCAGGAAACCCGGAGCCAGATACTCGAAGCGGCCGAGAAAGCCTTTTTTGAAAGGGGCGTGGCGCGCACGACGCTGGCCGATATTGCCTCGCTGGCCGGCGTGACGCGCGGGGCCATCTATTGGCATTTCAGCAACAAGGCGGACCTGGTGCAGGCCATGCTCAATACCTTGCAGGAGCCGCTGGATGAAATGGCCCGGGCCAGTGAAAGCGAGGACGAACTCGATCCGTTGGGCTGGATGCGCAAGCTGCTGATTCATTTGTTTCAGCAAGTTGCTCTGGACCCGAAGACCCGACGCATCAATGAGATTTTGTTTCATAAGTGCGAATTCACCGATGAAATGTGTGATCTGCGCCAACAGCGGCGGGCGGTCAGCCTCGACTGCAACGTACGAATCGCGCTGGCATTGACCAACGCGGTGAATCGCGGACAGTTGCCCGAAGACCTCGACACGGTCCGCGCGGCGGTCAGCCTGCATGCCTACATCGACGGCATCCTCTATCAGTGGCTGCTGGCGCCCGACAGCTTCGAGCTGGCGGCCGAGGCCGAGCGTTGGGTCGATACAGGATTGGACATGCTGCGCTTGAGCCCCAGCCTGCGCAAATGAAAAAAGCGCAATAAAACCCGCTGTGTCCACGATCACGGCGGACGAGGAATGTCTCCTCGCCGCACAGTGTGGCAGTGGTGTGCATTTATATACGTCTGGCGGCCTGCTTCACAGGCAATCGCCAGCGAATTTTGTAGGAAATTTGTTTCGCTTCAGTGAAGAACCGTGAAAAGCGTCTATGCAGACTCAGAATTCCCTGCGGCGCGAGTCATTCGTGCCTATGACCAATTCAAGGCTGTAGCTGAAGGGCGCCTTGCCCATGGTCGATGCGTTGAGCTGGCAGCGATTCTCGCCGTCAGTCACGCCTGAAGATCGCACAGTATAAGTTCGCTTGGCGATCAAGTCCGGCTCCAGGAAACTAATCAGTTCGAAACCTGGCTGCGTCACGCTCAATCGAGTGCTGACGGTGCAACGCAACCCATCATGCGTTTCATAGGTCAACGTAGTTGTCATCGGACCGCGATTTTTCAAACCGACAAATCGCGAGTTGCGAAAAGAAAAATCCCAGTCTCCCTGGATCTTCATTCGCTCGGTTGTACCGGGACCGACATTGTAGGCCGTTAATGGTCGTTGGGGTTGGCCATCGTTACTTGTATAACTGATCAGTTTTAGTGTGCCGTAAGTTTCGTTGACGATGTTGATGTCAACCACCGGGTTGCCGGGTGCTGCCATTACGGAATTTGTTGCAAGTAAAGTAAGCAGAGCTGCACAGCCGCGAATGCCAGATAGTTTCATTGTTTTACGTCCTTGTAGTTGGCGGGATTATTGGATGAAGAATTCAACAGCCGAGCTGTAGAGAGAAGTTCTATCAACGGCATGAATCAACGTTGAACAGTCTGCCTCTTCTTCGCCAACAGAGCGTGCAGTGCCGGCAAAGTGAGTGCGGATGCCATCGTTACCGCCGTGTTCGTATTTGGCTTTGGTCCACGTGGTGAATTCGCAGACCTTATCGCCAGCGGCGTAGGTATACGTTGCAGTGAGGGTAATGAGCGGTTGGAGAAATGTGCTGAAGTGGAAAGGGTTCTCGCTGGTGAAGTTGAGCGTTTGGTTGGCGCTGACTACTGGGTTCTGTTCGGGATCGACCTCGCGACCATGCGCCTCGATCAGCTCTGCTGTATCGCCGGTGCGATTGGTGATGTACAGGTTAATAGTCGTGGTGTTGTCATCTACATAATGAAGGGTCCGGGGTGAGCCATCAGCCGCGAGTGAAACATGTGCAAGTGTTCCGAGTGCAATAGCGGTGATTAGTTTGGTTTTGCTGATCATAAGTTATTCGCTGTGTTCAGAGATTATATAAGTGGGTTGGGCGCCTGTTTGCTTTTTAACATGAAAGAATCGCTGAGCACTATTTAATGCTGAGGCAAGTTGTTATTGGTTATTTCATCGAGTAGTTGGGTGTGACTTTTCAGGCGCCCATAAAAAAGCCACAACTCTAATGAGTCGTGGCTTTTGTTTGTCGCGCTGTAACGTTAGAGCGTCGGGTAGTCGATATAACCAACTGGGCCCTTGGCATAAAACAGTTCCGGGCGCGGCTCATTCAACGGCGCATCTGCTTTCAAACGCGCCGGCAGGTCCGGGTTGGCAATGAACGGCACGCCGAAGGCGACCGCATCGGCCTTGCCCGCGGCCAGCCACGCGTTGGCGCTGTCCTTGGTGAAGCGTTCGTTGGCGATGTACGGGCCGCCGAAAGCTTCTTTCAGTTGTGGGCCGAGGCTGTCAGCGCCTTCTTTCTCACGCGAGCAGATGAACGCGATGCCACGCTTGCCGAGTTCGCGAGCGACGTAGGTGAAGGTTTCGGACAAGTTGTCGTCGCCCATGTCATGCGAGTCGGCGCGCGGTGCCAAGTGCACACCAACGCGGCCGGCGCCCCAGACTTCGATCGCCGCGTCAGTCACTTCGAGCAGCAGGCGCGCACGGTTTTCCAGGGAGCCGCCGTACTCGTCGGTGCGCTGGTTGGTGCTGCTTTGCAGGAACTGGTCGAGCAGGTAACCGTTGGCGCCGTGGATTTCCACGCCGTCAAAACCGGCAGCTTTGGCGTTTTCGGCACCGACGCGGTAAGCGTCAACAACGTCCGCGATTTCGGCGATTTCCAGCGCGCGCGGTGTTGGGTAATCGGCCATCGGGCGTACCAGGCTGACGTGACCTTTTGGCTGGATCGCGCTCGGGGCCACTGGGGCTTCGCCGTTCAGGTACGACGGGTGGGAAACCCGGCCGACGTGCCACAGTTGCAGGAAAATCTTGCCGCCCGCGCCGTGGATGGCTTTGGTCACGTTGGCCCAGCCACGCACCTGGTCGTTGGACCAGATGCCCGGGGTGTCCGGGTAGCCGACGCCCATCGGCGTCACCGAGGTGGCTTCGCTGAGGATCAGCCCGGCGGAGGCGCGCTGCACGTAGTATTCGGCCATCAGCGCGTTCGGCACGCGGCCTTCGTCGGCGCGGCAGCGGGTCAGCGGCGCCATGATGATGCGGTTGGCCAACTCGACGTCGCCCAGTTTGATCGGATCAAAAATTGTCGTCATGGAAAGCTCTCCAAATCAGTTCAGTAAAAATCAGTTAATAAAAATCGCTTCAGTACAAATCAGTTGAGGAAACTCAGTTGGTCGCCGGCGCCAGGTCGGGGTTGGCGCCCTGACGGAAGGTGATCAGCGTCACCAGCAAGGCCAGCACCGCCAGTGCGGCAGCGGCGAGGGGCACGCTGGTCAGGCCAAAGCCGTGGGCGATGACGCTGCCGCCGACCCAGGCGCCGAGGGCGTTGCCGACGTTGAACGCGCCGATGTTCAGCGTGGAAACCAGGTTGGGCGCGGCTTTGCCGAAGGTCACCACGTTGATCTGCAGCGCCGGTACCGCAGCAAACGAGGCGGTGGCCCAGAGGAACAAAGTGATTTCGGTCGGGATCAGCGCGACGCTGGTCCAGGTCAGCACTGTGGAGACCACGGCCATCGAGATGAAGACGCCGATCAGCGTGGCGCCCAGGCGTTTGTCCGCCAGTTTGCCGCCGATGATATTGCCGACGGTCAGGCCGAGGCCGATCAGCAGCAGGGTCCAGGTCACGCCTTTGGGCGAGACGCCGGTGACGTCGCCGAGCAGCGGTGCGACGTAGGTGAAGAGGGTGAACATCGACGCGGCGAACAGCGCGGTCATGCTCAACGACAGCCAGATACCGGCGCCTTTGAGGGCGCGCAGTTCGGCGCGCATGTCGAGTTTCTCTTCATCGCGCTTGGCCGGGAGGAAGCGGATCAGGCCGATCAGCGCAATCACGCCGATCACGGTCACCGCCCAGAAGGTCGAACGCCAGCCGGCTTCCTGACCCAGCGCGGTGCCCAGCGGTACGCCGAGGACGTTGGCCAGGGTCAGGCCGGTGAACATCAGCGCGACTGCCGAGGCACGTTTGTTGGCCGGCACCAGGCCTGCCGCCACCACCGAACCGATGCCGAAGAACGCACCGTGGCACAGCGCAGTGACCACCCGGGCAAACATCAGCACGTTGTAGTCACTGGCCATCGCGCAGAGCAGGTTGCCGACGATGAAAATCCCCATCAACGCTACCAAAGCGGCTTTGCGCGGCAGGCGCGCAGTGGCCAGCGCCATGAACGGCGCACCGATGGCGACACCGAGGGCGTAACCGGTTACCAGCCAACCGGCGCCAGGAATCGACACACCGAGGTCAGCTGCAACATCGGGCAACAAGCCCATGATGACAAACTCGGTGGTGCCGATAGCGAAGGCGCTGAGGGCCAGAATGAGTAGCGAGAGGGGCATTGATTATTTCCTTGTCGGAGCGCTGAGCTCTTTGACGATGGCGTCGAGGGCCGCTTGAATCACGTCCTCGTTGCGTTTGAAGAAGTGCCATTGACCGGCTTTCTGGCTGCTGATCAGCCCGGCGCGTTGCAACGTCGCCAAATGTGCCGACACGGTCGACTGCGACAGGCCGCAGCGCTGGTCGATCTGCCCGGCGCAAATGCCGTATTCGTGGTTGTGCAACTGTTCGGGGAACTGCACCTTGGGGTCTTTCAGCCAGATGAGAATGTCTCGGCGTACTGGGTGTGCCAGGGCTTTTATTATTTCGTCGAGGTCAAGGGTCATGGTGTGGGCTCGTGATGAGTAAAACGCTATATCGCGATGAGGCGAACTTTAGATCGTCATATCCCGATATACCAATATGATTTCGATCTTACGATCAATTAAATCGGTATATCGGGTTATAACGATACGTCGGATGTTCTGAAGTAAAGCCGCAGTGCTAAGCTGCGCCCATGAACTATCTCGCACATCTGCACCTCGGTGGCCAGCGCCCCGGTCAACTGCTCGGCAGCCTCTACGGCGATTTCGTCAAGGGCCGGCTGCAAGGGCATTACCCACCGGAGATCGAAGCAGCGATTCACTTGCATCGGCGCATCGATGTTTTCACCGACCGGCATCCGTTGGTGGACATCGCCCTGTCACGATTTTCCGTAACCCGTCGGCGTTATGCCGGAATCGTCCTCGACGTGTTTTTCGATCATTGCCTGGCGCGGGACTGGAGGCTGTACGCCGATCAACCGCTGGCACAATTCACCTCGGGCGTTTACCAGGTGTTGTCCAGCGAGCCGCAACTGCCCGAACGCCTGGCGCAGATCGCGCCGCACATGGTGGCCAATGATTGGTTGGGTTCTTACGAGGAGTTCGAAGTGTTGTCGCAGGTGCTGCGCGGGATTTCGCGGCGCTTGAGCAAACCGGAAGAGCTGGCCGGGGCGATGCAGGAATTGCGCGTGTTGTATGAACCGTTGAGCGAGGATTTCCGGTTGTTCTATCCGCAGCTCCAGGATTTCGCCAATAACCGCTAATACGCATTACCTGTAGGAGCGAGGCTTGCCCGCGAAGAACGATGACGCGGTGTATCAGTTACACCGCGGCATTCCCTTCGCGGGCAAGCCTCGCTCCTACAAAAAGCATTACGCGGCGATAAGTACGCCGGCGCGCCGCGGTTCGGCAGGTTTCGCCACTTCGCCAAACAGAACCTTCTGCACCGCTTGTTGCGCTTCAAACGCCAGCGCCGCGCGTTCACGTCCTTCGCAGGCAATCGGCTTGAGCAAGTGAATCTCCACTTCGCCCTGATCATTGGCAAACAGACGCATCAGGTGCGAAAGCAAATCATCGTCGCCAATAAACGGCGCCAGCCGATCGATCTCGCCGTCGCGCAGGTAACGAATCGCCACCGGTTGCATCGGCACTTCGGCGTCAATCGCCGCTGACAGCAAGCGGCCATGGAAAGTACGCAACGAGCGGCCGTCAGTGGTGGTGCCTTCCGGGAACATCAGCAGCGGATGCGCCTGTTGCAGGTGACGGGTCATCTGTTTGCGAATCAACTGGCTGTCGCCCGCACCGCGGCGGATAAACAGGCTGCCAGCCTTGGCCGCCAGCCACCCGGCGACGGGCCAGGTGCGCACTTCGGCTTTCGACAGAAACGACAGCGGCGTGATCATCCCGAGCAACGGAATGTCAGTCCACGACACATGATTGCTGACCCACAGCATCGGCGCTTGCGGCAACTCGCCGTGCACCGTCACGCGAAAGGGCAGGGCATTGCTCAGGCGCCTCATGAAAAACCGCGACCAGCGCTGGCGCCGAACCATCGAATGCGCAATCCCGGCGCGTTCGAACAGCCCGAACACGCTGGCCATGGTCAACCCCAGCGCCACCACCAACAGCACTCGCGCAATTCGCGCGTACACCCGCAGGCGGCCCATTACATGGCTGCCTTGAAGTGACGGGCGTAGCGCGGGCAGAGTTCGTCGCGCTTGAGCAGGATGAACACGTCGGCGACCTGGAAATCTTCGTCCCAGCACGGCTCGCCGCAGATCTTCGCGCCGAGGCGCATGTAGGCCTTGAGCAGCGGCGGCATTTCGGCAATGACGTTGGAAGGAATATCCAGCGTCGGCAGCGGTTTTTTCGGCTCGGCGCGCAGGTGTTCGGTGCACAGATAACGTTCGCGCAAACGCTGCATGATCGCGTGCGCCTGAATCCCGCCGTCCTGCATCGGAATGCTCGCGCAGCCCATCAAATAGCTGTAGCCGCCCTGATTGAGGACTTCGGCCAATTCGCCCCAGAGCACGGCGATGGTGCCGCCATTGCGGTAAGCCGGATCGACGCAAGTACGGCCGATTTCGAGGATCGGGCCTTTGAGATGCACCAGCCCGTGCAAGCTGAATTCTTCTTCGCTGTAGAACTTGCCGAGGCTGCTGGCGGCGGTGTGATCGAGCAATCGGGTGGTCGCGACCAAACGGCCGCTGTTCAAATCACGCACGCCGATGTGGGCGCAGTGAACATCATAATCATCCATGTCCAGACCGCGTTCGGCGCCTTTCAGTTTGGCGTTGAACTCGCCGCTGAATACGTTGAAACGCAAGGCCTGGGCTTCCTGCAAGGCCTCGCTGCCGATCAGGCGTTCGGCTTGCAGGCGGCGTTCATTGCCGGTGTCGCTGATGCGGGCGATCTGAGTCATTGCGAATCTCCGTACGGGCCGTTCACCCGTCGTGGGTTGCAGCCGATCGACTTTCTTTATGCAGCCGTGTTGTGCAAAGTCAGGCTATGTAGCCCCGGTGTCATCGCCATGAAGCTTTGGTGATGCTTATATGACAGCCCACGAGGAGCCTCTGATGCCTTGGCAAACCCTGTTGAATGGTCGCGAACGCTTGCCCGCCAATGCCGATCTGGCCGAAGGTTTTTCGAGCTTGCTGCAACAGTTGGGCGCGGTCACTGCGTTTGAATTGGCCGTCGCCGGCGGGCGATTGATGGCGACGCCGGGGCTGGCGTTTCTGGTCGGTTATCAAGCGGCGCTGCGCATGCTCTGGCCGAGCGCGCCGCCCAGCCTCGGCGCCTTGTGCGCGACCGAACAGCGCAGCCTGCGCCCGGCAGACATGCAAACCCGGCTCAGCGATCTGCGCCTTGATGGCCGCAAGGATTTTGTCACCGCAGGCGATGCCGCCGACTGGTTGCTGATCGCCGCGCGCAGCGAAAAATCCGGCGAAGTGCCGCGCTTGAGTTTGGCGGTGGTTTATCCCGGCGAACCGGGCGTGCGGCTGGAAAAACTGCCGGCCATCGCGCTGATGCCAGATATCAGCCACGGCCGGGTATTTCTCGACAACGCGGTGTGTGAATTGCTCGCCGGCGATGGCTGGGACGCTTACGTCAAACCGTTCCGCACGTTGGAAGACATCTATGTGCTGAGCGCGTTGAGTGCCTGGCTGTATGGCGTCGGTCAGGACAGCGACTGGCCGCAACACCTGCGTTTGCGTTTGCTGGCGCTGCTCGCCGGCTGCGCCGAGGTCAGCCGGCAAGCGCCGAGCAGTGCGGCGACGCATGTACTGCTGGGTGGGTTGTTTGCGCAGTTTGATGCGCTCAAAAATGAGATCAACCAAGCGATGGCCAGCGGCCCGGCAGAGTGGGCGGCGATGTGGCAGCGCGATCAAGCGGTCATGGATCTGGCGGCGGGGGCGCGGTCGAAGCGCTTGGCCAAAGCGTTGACTGAATTTGTGTTGGACTGAATGGCCTCTTCGCGGGCAAGCCTCGCTCCTGCAATGGCAATGCATAGTCCCTGTAGGAGCGAGGCTTGCCCGCGAAGGCGTCCTTATCGAAAACACACATTCAGAACTGTAACCAACCTCAACTAGGCTCAGCAGATTCTTTCCCCGAGCCATCGCCATGTTCAAAGGCTTGCCGCTGCTTTTCATCCTCCTGCTCAGCACCCCGGCCCTCGCCGAAAACTGGCCCGCCGAGCAGTGGTCCACCGGCGCGCAAATCACCGGCCCGGCACTTCAAGCTTTGGAATCCTACGCCTTCGCGCCTCGCGATGACGCCACCCGAACCGGCGTGCGCACCGACGCCTTGCTGGTGATCCGCGACGGCCAATTGATCTACGAACGCTATGCCGGCGCGACCACCGCCGACACGCCGCACCTGACCTGGTCGATCAGCAAAAGCCTGATGGCCACGGTGTTGGGCGTGGCGTATGGCGAGGGTTTGTTCGCGTTGCAAGACCCGGCGGTGAAGTTCTACCCCGCGCTGAACAACCACCCGGCGATCACCCTGGCCGACTTGCTGCACTGGGCCTCCGGCCTGGACTGGCAGGAAGACTACGAATACGCGCCGCTGAAGTCTTCGGTGGTTGCCATGCTTTACACCCGCGGTCATGCCGACATGGCCGCATTCACCGCTGCGCACGACAGCTTTGCTCCGCCGGGGCAGGCGTTTCGTTATTCCAGTGGCGACAGCAACCTGCTCGCGGCCGCGCTGAAAAGCATGGTCGGGCCGAGCCGGTATGCGGACTATCCGTGGACCGCGCTGTTCGCGCCGCTGGGCATTCGCCATGCGGTGTGGGAGCGCGATGCCACTGGGACATTTGTTGCTTCTTCCTATGCCTACCTGACCGCGCGGGATCTGGCGCGGATCGGGCTGCTGATGGCGCGTGACGGGCGCTGGCACGATCGGCAATTGCTGCCCAGGGATTGGGTCGCTTTCAATCTGCAACCCTTTGCCGGATATCGCGCCAGTCAGGATGAAGCGGTGCCCGGCGGCCATTGGTGGCTCAATCGCGAAGTCGACGGCGCGGCGCGACCGTGGCCCGACGCGCCCGCCGATACCTTCGCCGCGTTGGGGCATTGGGGGCAGGCGCTTTACGTGATTCCCAGTGAACAATTGGTGATCGTGCGTTATGGCGATGATCGCGACGGCACGTATCGGCATAACGAGTTGCTGAAACTCGCGCTTGACGCGTTCGCGGCGAAGGTGCAGCCATGAGCGGGTTTGTCCGGCGTCGTCCATTCAGCAGTTTTTTTCTGTTGCTGCTGATGTTGCTGCTGACGTTGCTGTCGGGCTGGATCTGGCACGAGCGGGTGGCGCTGTGGGCGTTCCCGGACATCATCAGCGCCTACACCGCCAAGGAATATTGCTCGTGCCGCTATGTGATGAACAATGACGCCGGGTATTGCCGGGGTTATGTGAAGCAGTGGCTGCCGTTCAGTGGTTTTGTCGATGATGAGGCGGCCAGACGCGTGACCGTCAGCGGCATGGGGCGCAGCAACAGCGCGCAGTGGACCGGCGAGCGCCAAGGCTGCCGCTTGCAACCTTGAGGGCGGCGCGCTTCGGTGGGAGCAAGGCTTGGCCGCGAGGACATTTCAGGGGCGCCATCGCGGGCAAGCCTTGCTCCCACACTCTTTTCATCTTCGAGGTTTGCAACGCGTCCACGCCCGGTTAAGGTTCGCTCAGGTTTATCTGCCCCACGGGTCTTTATGTTCAACCGTTCCCTCTGCAAAACCCTCACTTTTATGCTGCTGGCCGCTGCCTCGCTGGCGGCGCGTGCGGATTGGTATCTGGACGGCGAGTCGTCGCGGCTGTCGTTCATCAGCACCAAGAACGCCAATATTTCCGAAGTGCAGCGCTTCCTGGTGCTGCACGGCAAGGTCGATCCCAAAGGGCTGGCGCAGGTCGAAGTCGAGATGGAATCGGTGAACAGCGGCATTCCGTTGCGTGACGAACGCATGCGCAAGGACCTGTTCGACATCAAGAACTTCCCCGAAGCGCTGATCAGCGCGCAAATCGATCTGCGCCCGATCAACGATCTGGCGCCCGGCGCGCAGCTGGAATTGCGTTTGCCGGTGACCGTCAACCTTCGCGGCAAGCAACACGAATACAACGCCGAGTTGCTCGCGACTCGCCTCGATGATCGGCGCTTTCAAGTGGTGACGCTGGAGCCGCTGGTGATCAACGCGGCAGATTTTGATCTGGCGCCGGGGCTCGAAGGCTTGCGCAACGTTGCCGGTTTGTCGGCCATCAGTCTCTCGGTGCCGGTGAGTGCGGTGCTGATTTTTACGGCGCGCTGAGATGACCGGAGCCGTATTCCCCTGGCGTGAAGGCAATCGCTTTGAGTTGCTGGTCGATGGCCCGGAGTTTTTCCCGCGCATGTTGGCGGCGATTGCCCGCGCCGAAGAACAGGTCGAGCTGGAACTGTATCTGGTCGAGGCGGGTGCCTGCGCCGAGGCCATGGTGGTGGCGTTGGTCGAAGCCGCCGAGCGTGGGGTTCACGTGCGGTGTCTGTTTGATGATTACGGCAGCCTGGCGTTTACCCTGAACTTGCGTCAGCGCTTGAATGCGGCGGGGGTGGAGCTGCGTTTTTACAATCGCCTGAGCTGGCGGCGCTGGGTCGGCAACTTTTATCGCGATCACCGCAAGTTGTTGTTGGTCGATCAGCGTTTGGCAGTGGTGGGCGGCACGGGCGTCACCGATGAGTTCTGGACGCCGGGCGAAGACACCAGCGAGTGGCACGAGGTGATGGTGGAAATCGTCGGCCCGCTGGTGCTCGACTGGCAGTTGCTGTTCGATCGGCAATGGATCGCCAACCGCCATCGCCGCGCCTGGAAACCCGCCGCGCATTTCGGCCTGCCACGTCTGCCGCGCGTGCCGTCGGTGGGCGAGGGCATGGGCCGGGTGGCGTATGCCGACGCCCGTCAGCACCGCGACATTCTGCAATCGCTGTTCCGCGCGTTGAACAGTGGGCAGAAGCGCATCTGGCTGGCCACGCCGTATTTCCTGCCGACCTGGAAAGTCCGCCGCTCGTTACGCAAAGCGGCGGCGCGCGGCATCGACGTGCGCCTGCTGCTGACCGGGCCGCGCACCGATCACCCGTCGGTGCGCTACGCCGGCCACCGTTATTACCCGCGATTGCTGCGCGCCGGGGTGAAAATCTTCGAATATCAGCCGTGCTTCCTGCACCTGAAAATGGTCTTGGTCGACGATTGGGTGAGCATCGGTTCGTGCAACTTCGACCACTGGAATCTGCGCTTCAACCTCGAAGCCAATCTCGAGGCGCTCGACCCCGCGCTGACGGCGGCAGTGGTTGCGAGTTTCGACAAAGACTTTGCGCTGAGCCAGGAAGTCAGCCTCGAAGCCTGGAAACGCCGCCCGCTCTGGCGCCGGGTCAAGCAAAGGATCTGGGGCTGGGTCGATCGACTCGTGGTCAACATGCTCGACCGCCGCGGCTGACCGCCAACACCCATCCGCTGTAGGAGCAAAGCTTGCTCGCGATGGCGGTGTGGCAGTCAAAGAAGATGTTGAATGTACCGGCCTCATCGCGAGCAAGCTCGGCTCCCACAGGGGATTTGTGTCAAGCACAGAATTTGGCAGCACCCCCCGTAGGAGCAAAGCTTGCTCGCGATGGCGGTGTGGCAGCCAATGAAGATGCTGAATGTACCGGCCTCATCGCGAGCAGGCTCACTCCTACAAGGGATTTGTGCCGGGCACAGAATTGGGCAGCGCCCCCCGTAGGAGCAAAGCTTGCTCGCGATGGCGGTTTAACATTCAACAAAGATGCTGAATGTACCGGCCTCATCGCGAGCAAGCTCGGCTCCCACAGGGGATTTGTGCCGGGCACAGAATTGGGCAGCGCCCCCCGTAGGAGCAAAGCTTGCTCGCGATGGCTGTTTAACATTCAACAAATAGGCTGAATGTGTCGGCCAAATCGCGAGCAAGCTCGCTCCCACAGGTTTTGTGGCGGGTGGTGGATTAGAGCAGCTCAAAGCTCTGTTGCGTCACGTCCTGGCTATCCAGGCCGATTTGCACGTTGAATTTGCCGGGTTCGGCGGCGTATTTGAGCTGGGCGTTGAAGAACTTCAGGTCGTCTTCGGTAATGGTGAAGTGCACGACTTTCTGTTCGCCGGCCTTGAGCATTATTTTCTGGAAGTTTTTCAGTTCCTTGACCGGGCGGATCATCGAGCCGGTGACGTCCTGAATGTACAGCTGCACCACGGTTTCGCCGTCACGTTTGCCGGTGTTTTTCAACATGACACTGGCGTCGAGCTTGCCGGTCTTGTTCAGCGTGGTCGACGACAGCGCCATGTCGCTCAGGCTGAAATCGGTGTAGCTCAAACCAAAACCGAACGGATACAGCGGCCCGGTGGTGTCATCGAAATACTGCGAAGTGTAGTTGCCCGGTTTGCCCGGCGTGAATGGCCGGCCAACGCTCAGGTGGTTGTAATAAGTCGGAATCTGCCCGACCGAACGCGGGAAGGTGATCGGCAGTTTGCCCGACGGGTTGTAATCGCCGAACAACACGTCGGCAATCGCATTGCCACCTTCAGTGCCGCTGAACCAGGTTTCCAGAATCGCGTCAGCCTGCTCGTTTTCTTCGAGAATCGACAACGGCCGGCCGTTCATCAACACCAGCACCAACGGCTTGCCGGTGGCTTTCAGTGCCTTGATGAGTTCACGCTGACTGGCCGGGATATTCAGGTCGGTACGGCTCGACGATTCGTGCGACATGCCACGCGATTCGCCGACCGCCGCCACCACCACGTCGGCATCCTTGGCGGCTTTCACCGCTTCATCGATCAACACCTGAGGCGAACGCGGATCGTCCACCACTTCCGGCGCGTCGAAGTTGAGGAAGTTGAGGTAATCGAGGACTTTCTTGTCGCCGGTGATATTGGCGCCACGCGCATAAATCAGCGTCGCTTTATCGGCGACCGCCGCGTTCATGCCGTCAAACAAGGTCACCGATTGCGCCGGGCGCCCAGCGGCGGCCCAACTGCCCATCATGTCGATCGGTGCTTTGGCCAATGGACCAACCAAGGCGATTTTCGCGGTTTTGTGCAGCGGCAATGTCTGGTTCTGATTCTTCAGCAACACCAGACTGCGGCGCGCGACATCACGCGCTTCGGGGCGATGCAAACGGCTTTCGGCGTAAGTGTCGACCGGGTCGTCCTCAGCCTTGCCGATGCGCAGGTACGGGTCCTTGAACAGGCCCATGTCGTACTTGGCCGCGAGCACTTCGCGCACCGCGTTATCGATGTCCTTCTGCTCGATTTCGCCGGCCTTCAACAGCCCCGGCAGCTCTTTGCCGTAGAGCGTGTCGTTCATGCTCATGTCGATGCCGGCCTTGATCGCCAGCTTCGCCGCTTCGCGTCCGTCACGCGCGACGCCGTGCTTGATCAGCTCGAAAATCGCCCCATGGTCACTCACCGCCAAACCTTTGAAACCCCAATCCTTGCGCAACAGGTCGTTCATCAACCAGGTGTTGGCGGTGGCCGGAATGCCGTTGATCGAGTTCAGCGCGACCATCACGCCACCCGCGCCGGCGTCAATCGCGGCGCGGTAGGGCGGCAGGTAATCCTGATACATCTTCACCGGGCTCATGTCGACGATGTTGTAGTCGCGACCGCCCTCGACCGCGCCGTACAAGGCGAAATGCTTGACGCTGGCCATGATGCTGTCGGCCGCGTTGGCGCCCTGGCCCTGGAAGGCCTTGACCATCACTCCGGCAATGCGCGACACCAGATAAGTGTCTTCACCAAAACCTTCGGAGGTGCGGCCCCAGCGCGGGTCGCGGGAGATATCGACCATCGGCGCAAACGTAATGTCGAGGCTGTCGGCCGCTGCTTCCTTGGCGGCAATACGCCCGGAACGGGCAATCGCGTCCATGTCCCAGCTCGACGCCAATGCCAGGCTGATCGGGAAAATCGTCCGATGGCCGTGGATCACGTCATAAGCAAAAAACATCGGGATCTTCAGACGGCTGCGCATCGCCGCGTCCTGCATCGGACGGTTTTCGGCGCGGGTGATCGAGTTGAACGTGCCACCGATATTGCCGGCGGCGATCTCCTTGCGGATCATCTCGCGCGGCATTTCCGGGCCGATGCTGATCAGGCGCAATTGGCCGATCTTTTCATCGAGGGTCATTTGCTTCATCAGGTCAGTGATGAAGGCGTCCTTGTTCTCCAGAGATGTGCGGTTCTCCAGAGGTGTGGATTTCTCGATAGATGTGGATTTATCGAGAGGTGCAGGGGTCGTGGCGGCCAGTAGGGTAGAACTGGCCAGGCTGACGAACAGGCCCAGCAAACACAGCTTCTTCATGAATGATTTTCTCGAAAGCCTAAACGGCAGTGGATACGCGCCGATCAGCTAAAAATTAGGGAGCGACTATTGTTGTTCGTGTTGCTCAAGCGTTTGTTGTTCGAGCTTGTTCGAGCATTGCTCGGGAAAATACAGCAAACTTGCGAGCTGTTTTTTTCAGAGCTGCTTTTTTAACTGCAGTTTTTTCTGAACTGTTTATCGCGCTGGGCATCTTTTAGCCCATTGGCTCAATGCAATCCAGTGGTGGCCGCAGATTATGCCTTAATGGCTCGGTTTCACGCCGCTGGATGTTTTTTCAATGGAATGTACACAGGAGCATCACTTTCATGAATGTCCGACTCAACTATCGATCGAGCCTGCACGTCGCC
This sequence comes from Pseudomonas prosekii, assembly GCF_900105155.1. Taxonomy (NCBI): domain Bacteria; kingdom Pseudomonadati; phylum Pseudomonadota; class Gammaproteobacteria; order Pseudomonadales; family Pseudomonadaceae; genus Pseudomonas; species Pseudomonas prosekii. The sequence continues at coordinate 1,273,001 of NZ_LT629762.1, read as the reverse complement.
GCGCTGATGCTGCTGACGTCGCTGCTGGCCGGCTGCGGCATCAACACCATTCCGACCCTCGATGAACAGGCCAAAGCCGCCTGGGGCCAGGTGCAGAACCAGTATCAACGGCGCGCCGACCTGATCCCCAACCTGGTGGAAACCGTCAAGGGTTACGCCAAGCATGAGCAGGACACCCTGACGGCGGTGATCGAGGCACGGGCCAAGGCGACGTCGATCCAGGTCGATGCCAGCACCCTCGACAACCCGGAAAAACTCAAGCAGTTCCAGCAGGCGCAGGATCAACTGACCGGCGCGTTGAGCCGTCTGATGGTGGTGTCCGAGCGTTACCCGGACCTGAAAGCCAACCAGAACTTCCTCGCCTTGCAGTCGCAACTTGAAGGCACGGAAAACCGTATTGCCGTGGCGCGCCGCGACTTCATCCTCGCCGTGCAGAAATACAACACTGAAATCCGCACCTTCCCAGGTCGTCTGTGGCACAGCGTGATGTACAGCGACTTGCCGATCCGCGAGACCTTCGAGGCGACCAGCCCGGATGCCGATAAAGCGCCGCAAGTGAAGTTCTGATGCGTGGCGTACAGCGCGCGCTGCAAGGCGCGCTGCTGTCGCTGTGGCTGGCAGGCAGCTGCGCCGTGATGGCGCAGCCGCAGGTTGCAACGCCCACGGACGGGTTGAATGTGCTTCAGGCGCAACCCGTTTCGCAGGTCGAGCCGCCACCGGTCGCCGCGACGCCCGTAGCGCTGCAAAGCCTGTTCCCCAAGCTGACCGGGCGCGTCGTCGATACGGCGCAATTGCTTACACCTTCGGCCGCGCTGTACCTCACGCAGATGCTTGAGCGCCTGGAACAGTCGACCACCGATCAAGTCGTCGTGGTCACTGTGCCCAGCCTCGGCGGTTACAGCATCGAAGAGTTTGGTGTGGAACTGGGCCGGCATTGGGGCATCGGCCAGAAGGACAAAAGCAATGGCGTGCTGCTGTTGGTGGCGCGCGACGATCGCAAGGTGCGGATCGAAGTCGGCTACGGACTTGAAGGGCCGCTCAACGACATATCGGCGGCGATGATCATTCAGAACTCGATCATTCCGTACTTCAAGGATGATCTGTATTCGTCGGGGATCATCGCCGGGACGACCTCGATCGTTAGGCTTCTCGGGCCAGCGGCGGACCGGATGATGGTTTATCACTCCCCGGACAAGGGCTGGCTGGCAAACATCGACTGGTTCGGCGTAGTGCGAGTGCTGTTCTTTACCGTGTTGATCGGCATTCCGTTCGCGGTGTTTGCCTGGTCATGGCGCGATGAGGGCGATCCGTTTCGGCCGAAGTCCAAAGAAGAGAAAGCAGCCGAAAAAGCAGCTAAAAAAGCAGCCAAGAAAGAAGCCGCGCTACGCGAGGCGAGAACGCCCAAGCCTGACAAGAGCTGGAGTTTCAGTTTCGGTAGCTCGGGGCCTCGGGACATCGATTCGATCACTTCGAGCTCGAGCTCGAGCAGTTTCAGCGGTGGTGGTGGCAGTTTTGGCGGTGGCGGTGCTTCCGGCAGTTGGTAGCGCGCCGGCTCAATTATTCAGGAAGAGGTGCTGATGGGAATCGTCAAATACGCCCTGGTGTTAGTGCTTTGGGTGGTCGCGGTCACGGCTCAGGCCGAACTGAAATTTCCGCCGCTGACCGGGCGGGTGGTCGACAACGCGCAGATGATCGAGCCGACCGTGCGCGAGCAGTTGACGCAGCAGTTGCAGGCCCACGAGGCCTCGACCGGCGAGCAACTGGTAGTGGTGACCCTGGCGGATTTGCAGGGCACCGACATTGCCGATTTCGGCTATCAGCTCGGGCGCGCCTGGGGCATCGGGCAGAAGGACAAGAACAACGGCGCGCTGCTGATCGTCGCCCGTGATGAGCGCAAGTTGCGCATCGAAGTCGGCTATGGCCTGGAAGATCGGCTGACCGACGCGCAGAGTTCGGTGATCATCAATCAGGTGATCACCCCCGCGTTCAAAACCGGCAACTTCAGCAAAGGCATCAGCGACGGCGTGGCCGCGATGCTGGTGGTGCTGGGCGGCAATCCGCTGGACGAGCCATCGACGGTGTATGAGTCCAGCGGCAGCGAAGAAAGCGATTTCATCTCGCGCCATCCGGGGCTGTTTATCTTCCTGGTGATGCTGTTCATCGTCACCGTGTTCATCTGCCAGATGCTCGGCATTTTGCCGGCCGGTCGCGGTGGTTCGGGCGGTTCCAGTGGTGGTTTCGGCGGTGGCGGATTTGGTGGCGGCGGTGGCGGCGGAGGCTTCAGCGGTGGCGGCGGGAGTTTCGGCGGCGGCGGTTCGTCTGGCGGCTGGTGATGATGCGGCCAATAAAAATATCAGGGAACAGGCATTTATAACCATGGCATTACTGACTGAACACGAACAACGCAAAGTCGCCGAAGCGATTGCCCGGGTCGAGCGCGAAACCGACGCCGAACTGGTCACCGTGCTCGCGGCCCGCGCCGACGATTACACGTATATCCCGCTGCTGTGGGCCAGTTTGCTGGCCCTGGTGGTACCGGGCGTCGTGCATTACCTGACCGGCGCATTGACGCTCAACCTGTTGTTGATGGTGCAGTGGTCGAGTTTTATCGTGCTGTGCCTGTTGTTCCGGATCCCGGCGATCACCACGCGCCTGATCCCGCGTTCGGTGCGTCATTGGCGCGCGTCGAACCTGGCACGCCGACAGTTTCTGGAGCAGAACCTGCACCACACCATTGGCAGCACCGGCGTGCTGATTTTTGTCAGCGAGGCCGAGCGTTATGTGGAGATTCTGGTGGACGAGGGGATTTCCAAACGGCTCGACAACCAGAGCTGGGAAGTGATTGTCGCGGCGTTCACCCGCCAGGTGAAACAGGGCCAGACGCTGCAGGGTTTTGTGACCTGCATCGAGGCCTGCGGCGAATTGCTCAAAGTGCACGTGCCGGCGACGCAGCAGAAGAATGAGCTGCCGAACCGCTTGGTAGTGTTGCGCTGACACCCCCCAACCCCCTGTAGCAGCTGGCGAGCCCGCGAGGCTGCGTCCGGCTGCGAAGCAGTGGTAAAACCGCACACCCGGTATTGCAGAAAAACCGCGTGCCCCGTCCACGACTGCTGCGCAGCCGAACGCAGCCTCGCAGGCTCGGCAGCTGCTACAGGAACACGCCGTTGGGGAAATTAGCCGTGCCCTTGCGGCGCATCCCCCCTAAAATACCCGCCATTCCCGATTCGCTCCGCCCGAGGCCGTTTTTCCCATGTCTGTTACCGCCACTCCCGCCAGCCTCGCGCCGGACCATCACGCCCAGTTCATCGACCTGCTGCAAACCAGCCTCGACGACAACGCCTTCATCAAACTGGTGCTGGCCAAGTACGTCGGCGGCGAAGCGGATTTGCAGCGGCTGATCATCAAGCAACTGACGGTCAAGGATCAGCCGTGCCTGTCCTTCGTGTATCGCTACAAAACCCGCGACATCACCAAGAACTTGCCGTTGACCGAAGGCGTGGCGGCGATTGCTGCGCTGTTGCCGGAATCGTTCAAAAATGCGCATTTGCTGGCGCTGACCGATGAAGCGCAGCTCGAGTACAGCAAAAAGGGCAAATCTTCGCTGTTCAAAAGCAAACCTCAGCAATTGCGCGAAGTGCCGTCCGCCGAGCACAACCGCGAGAAAAACCGTTTTCTCGACCTGAACCGGCCGTTCCTCGCTGACCTTGGCGTGACCAACAGCAAGCACGAGCTGATCCCGGCGATGTCGCGCAAGTGGAAACAGATCAACAAATTCATCGAAGTCTTCAGCCATGCCCTGACCACCTCGCCACTGGCGCTGGACAAACCGGTGCGGGTGGCGGACTTCGGTTCGGGCAAGGGTTACCTGACGTTCGCGATTCACGATTACCTGCGCAACACGCTGAACGCCGAGGGCGAAGTCACCGGCGTCGAGTTGCGCGAAGAAATGGTCAACCTGTGCAACGCCGCTGCCGCCAAGCTTGAGCATCCGGGGCTGGTGTTCAAGTGCGGCGATGTGCGCAGCGTGGCGCCGAGCGAACTCGACGTGATGATCGCCCTGCATGCCTGCGATATTGCCACCGACTACGCGATTCACACCGGCATTCGTTCCGGGGCGTCGATCATCATGTGCTCGCCGTGCTGCCACAAACAGATCCGCCTGCAAATCCAGAGCCCGGTGCTGCTCAAACCGATGCTGCAATACGGTTTGCACCTCGGCCAACAGGCGGAAATGGTCACTGACAGCTTGCGTGCGCTGTTCCTTGAAGCGTGTGGTTACGAGACCAAGGTCTTCGAGTTCATCTCGCTCGACCACACCAACAAGAACAAGATGATCCTCGCGGTCAAACGCGCCGAACCGCTGGACCCGGCGCAGTTGCTGGTGAAGATTCAAGAGCTGAAGGATTTTTACCAGATCAGCGAACATTGCCTGGAAACGTTGCTGCGGGCTGACGGCTACCTCTGATCACCACACCTCTGCAGGCGCCAGGCTTGCTGGCGAAGGCGGCTTCGAAATCGCCATCGCCCTGTGGGAGCAAAGCTTGCTCGCGATGGCGTCCTTGAAATCGTCATCGCGAGCAAGCTTTGCTCCCACAGGGCTGGGTTCATGCGCGAGCAAGCTTTGCTCCCACATCGCTGGGTTTATGCGGGGCAGTTTGGGCTGCCTGAATACTGCCGGCACCGCTGATCAGCGCATAGTTTTCCTCTGCCTCTGTGGGGAGGGGGCAAGCCCCTCTCGATAAAAACCTTGTTGCCCGTAGTAGCTGGTTATTACCCGCCTCAGAAGATTCGGACTACCGTGGACACTCCAAACGCCCACGTATTCCCAGAGGAGTCCTACCCATGGCTGCCAAGAAAATCCTCATGCTGGTCGGCGATTACGTCGAAGATTACGAAGTGATGGTGCCTTTCCAGGCACTGCTGATGATCGGCCACAGTGTGCACGCCGTGTGCCCGGACAAAAGCGCCGGGCAGACCGTGCGCACTGCGATCCACGACTTCGAAGGTGACCAGACCTACAGCGAAAAACCCGGTCACCTGTTTGCCCTGAACTTCGACTTCGCCAAGGTCAACGCCGCCGATTACGACGCGCTGCTGGTGCCGGGCGGTCGTGCGCCGGAGTACCTGCGGCTGAACGAAAAAGTCCTGCAACTTGTGCGAGATTTCGATCAGGCCGGCAAGCCGATCGCCGCCGTGTGCCATGGCGCGCAATTGCTCGCCGCCGCCGGCATTCTTCAGGGTCGCGAATGCAGCGCCTACCCGGCCTGCGCGCCGGAAGTGCGACTGGCCGGAGGTACGTTCATCGATATCGCGGTGACGGAGGCGCACGTTCAAGGCAATCTGGCGACTGCCCCCGCGTGGCCAGCGCACCCGAGCTGGCTGGCCGCTTTCCTCGGTTTGCTGGGCACCACCATCACGCTGTAACGAGGGACTTTGCATGTGCGAGCTCTACGTCAAAGCCGATCCGATCCTCTACGAATCGCGCTCCCGCTCGCTGCGCATCTGCGGCGTGGTCACCACGCTGCGCCTGGAAAATCAGTTCTGGGACATCCTCAGCGAAATTGCCGAGGTCGACGGCATGACCACCAACCAGTTGATCGCCAAGCTCTATGAAGAGGTGATGGACTACAGGGGCGAAGTGGTGAATTTTGCGTCGTTTCTGCGGGTGAGTTGCATGCGGTATTTGTCGCAGCGGCGGGTGGTGGCGCCGGAGTTGTCGGTGGTTCGCAGTTCGGTGAAGTAGCTGAAATCGCCTTCGCGGGCAAGCCTCGCTCCTACAGGTTCGGCGTGTTCCTGTGTAGGAGCGAGGCTTGCCCGCGAAGGGGCCGGACCTGCCACCACAAACTCTGGATCAGAAAAACCGCGTCACACTCACCTTGGCATTTCTCCCCTGGCTATAAGCCCGATCGCCACTCAACGCCGGCCGGTAATCCTCATTAAAAAGATTATCAACCGTCAGATTCACCTCAGTTCCCTTCAAATAAGCCTGCTGCGGTTTCCAATTGGCAAACAACCCCTGCACGTTGTAACGGTCATTCGCGTATTGGTCGTAAAACACATCGCCAACCGTGTTTTTGCCAGAGCCATAGTTGTCGCTCGGCAACCGATCAGTCTTGCGCACAAACTCACCCTGCCAACCCACCTGCGCATCCCAACTTGGAATCTTCACGCCGAGCACCGCAATCCACTTCGGCGGCGGTACATCGCGCGCCCATACATCCGGGCCCCAGGGATTGGTGTAAGCGCCTTCATGTTTGCCGGTCATCCACGAATACGACAGCGAGCCGAACAGGTAGGTGGAGTCATAAAAACTCTCCACTTCAAAACCCTTCATCGTCAGCCCGCCAATGTTGCGGTAGTTGCTCATCGGCCCTGAGCCCTTGCAGTCCGAGGCAATGGTGCCGCCGTTGTTCGCCTGGTTTTCACAACCGACGCCGGTGGCTTTGAAGATCTCGTCTTCGATCTTGTTGCGAAATAACGTGGTGCGAATCTGCACGTTGTCGTTATCGACAAACACGTTGGCGAAGTTGCTGATGTTACCGGCGCGCCAACCAGTGATGCGTTCCGGGTCGAGGTCGACGCTGGTGGCCGTGCGACTGCCCAGGCCTTGCACTTCGTACTGTTCATCGATAACCGGCGCGCGCCAGGTTTTGCTGTAGTCGACGAAGAAAGCGACATCCGGCGTAACTTTCCAGAACGCTGACAGACGCGGCGACCAACCGGTGTAAGTGCGGTCGCTGTAATCGTGGCCGACACTCGGGTCCTGATTGTTGTAATACGGCGCGTCATTCGCCTCGCCCCGGTTGCGCACATGGTCATAACGCAGCGACGGCGTGAGGGTGAAGTTGCCGAGGGTGATCGCGTCTTGCAGATAAACGCTGTTGGTATCGACTTTGCCCTGCGGCATGAAACTTGGCTGGAAGTGCCCGTAGTTGTACTTCTCGACATCGTAAGTCTTGCCCGGCATCCACATCTCGGTGTCGCGGCTGTGCTTGCGGATTTGCACGCCGCTGGTCACCGCGTGTGCGAGCGCGCCAGTGTCGAACAGGCTGATGTTGCTCGCCTCGACGATCCGGTCCTTGTAAGCGGTGTCCATTTTGCGTCCGCCGGTCGCCGTCTGGAAGAACGCCGTGGCGTCGCGCTCGTCGGTCTGGTCGGTGTTGGACTCCGAATAGCTGATCTTGAAGTCGACCAGGCGGTTGTCCAGCGGCTGATATTGATACTTGGTCGACCACGTGGTGTCGATGGTTTCGCGGTTGGCGAGGAAGCGTTTCAGGGCATTCCGATAACCGTATTGCTTGATGTTCGACTGGGTCGGCGGCGTCGGGTAACTGGCGGACGAGAAGGGCGTCCAGCGCTCACTTTGCGAGCGTGAATACGACAGGCCGACGCTGTGTTGGTCATTCAGGTGCAAGTTGAATTTGAGCAACTGGCCGTCCAGATCCTGCGCGCTGTTGGGCAAGCGCTGCGGGTTGATCGGGTAGCTGTTGTCCGGGTCGGGCGGGGTGCCGGCGAGCTTCATGTCGTCGCCATCGCGCTTGGTCAAATACACCAACGCGTCGGCGCGACCGTCGTCGGTGCGGCCAAACACGGCGCCGCTGTAGGTTTGCTGATGATCGTTGCTGGCGTAGCCGTATTTGACCATCGCGCCGCTGTTGCGGCCCTCTTGCAACAGGTCCGGCGCATCCTTGGTTTCCATGTGCACGGTGCCGCCGAAACCGCCGTTGCCGGTCAGCATCGAGTGCGGGCCTTTTTCCACTTCAATGCGTTTGATCAGCTCCGGCTCGATGAAAATCGTCCCTTGCTGATAACGCTCGAAGCCGCTTTTGGTCGCGCCATCGACCGTCAGCGGCACGTCCTCGGCGTCGCCCAGGCCCCAGATGTTGATGGTCTGGCCGCCGGGTTTCATCGAGCCGCCCATACTCACGCCGGGCAATGTCGCCAGCAGGCTGGGAATGTTGCTTGGCTGATGGCGATCGATATCGGCCTGAGTCAGGGTCGAACGGCCGACGGTGCTGGAATCGACTTCGGTGCCGCTGCCGATCACGCTCAAAGCGTCGAGCTGAATGCCGTCGCCGCTGCTGGTCTCGGGTTCTTGCGGGCGCACGACGTAGGTCTGGTTGACCTTGATCAGGCTGAACTGACTGTTGTCGAGCAACTTGCGAATCGCCGCTTCGGCGCTGTAATCGCCATCAATCGCCGGAGCCTTGAGGTTGCGCAATTGCGCTTCGTCGAACAACAACTGGATGTTCGCCTGCCGGGCAATCTGGCTCAGCGAAGTGGCCAGCGACTGCGCCGGCAAATGCACATTGATCGATTCGGCGTGTGCTTGCAGGCTCAGGGTCAGGCAAGCAGCGAGCAAGGTCGGGCGAAGGCAGGCGAGCGGATAGAACGAAGACGCGCGAAACATTAAATCCCCCAGGGCGGCGAAAAAGGCCAAAAAGGCCTGCGTACACAACGCAGACCGGAGGAAGACGCGGCAGGCAAAAAAAACCTCACATGCGAATGCAAAATATTCTCATATGAGGTTGTTTCAGCGTGCTTCGATACGGATCTGGCCATCCGCGAGGGTGACGGTTTTCACCGGAATCAGCGCGGGGAGGGCGTTGAGCAAGGCGTCAGGATCGTTGATGTCGAGATTGCCGGAGACCTTGAAGCGCCCGAGCCTGGCATCGGCCAACAGCACTGGCCGCGCGCGGTACAGGTTCAGCTCGTCGACCAGGCTGGCCAATTCGCGATTACGAAACGACAAGTGCCCGTCGCGCCAGTCGGCAATCTGCTCGTCAGCCAATGTCTGTTGCCGCAATGTGCTGCTGGCCAAGTTATACGAGGCTTGCTGTTGCGCGCCGAGCAGAGTCGGCGTCTTGCCCTCGGGTGCAAACGCCACTTGCCCATGGGCGACGCTGACCACCAATTGCTGCGGCGTGCGTCGCACATCAAAACCGGTGCCGACCACGCGCACCACGCCCGCGCCCGCGTGCACCCACAGCGGCCGTTCCTTGTCCGGAGCGACTTCGAGATAAATCTGCCCTTGATCGAGGAAAACCTGACGCTGATGACCATCGAAATCGAGGCGCAAACGCGTGTTGGCGTTGACCGACAAGGTGCTGCCATCGGGCAGATTGAAGGTCCGCGTGCCTTTGTTCTGCGCTGCAATCTGTTGCTGATAAACGCCGTAGGACGTGCCCAGATTGAGTGCCAACACTGCGCAGACCAGCGCGGCGGCGATGGCCAGCGCCGGGCGCCAGACATTGGTTTTGCGCCGTGGCAGCAGCGCCACCGGTTTGTTCTGCTGGCGCAATTCGGCGAGGTCGGCCCACAACTCTTCGACCGCGCGATACGCTTTGGCGTGTTCGGGCGTGCCCAGCCATTGCTCGAATTGCTTGCGCTCGGCGCTGTTGTGTTGCTGACGATTACGCACAAACCAGCTGGCTGCCTGAGCGTCGATGCCGTCATCCGGCAGGTCGGGGTCAGTCTGGTGATGACGGTTCATTCTGGCTGCTCCGTGCCGTTCTCGTGGTCCAGGCGTCGCTTGCAATGCAGCAGGGCGAAAGCGATGTGTTTTTCCACCATGCTCAGGGAAATACCCATGCGTTCAGCGATCTGCGCCTGACTGAGGCCTTCAAAGCGGTGCAGCATAAGGGCTTCTCGGCGGCGCGGCGAGAGCTCGGCGAGAACAGTTTTCAGTTGCTCCAGACGTTGCAGGCGTTGCGCGCCCGCGAGTGGGTCGTGTTGATCGTCGGCGACGGGTTCGTTATCTGCCTCGTGATGCGCTTGCACGATGTGCCGCACCTTCTGCCGCCGCCAGTGATCGCGCAGCAGATTGCGCGCCATCTGAAACAGAAACGCGCGCGGTTGCTCGACCTTCGCCCGGTCGCCGTAGTCCAGCCATTGGGCGAAAACGTCCTGCGTCATGTCCGCCGCGTCGCTGGGGTTATCCGTGCGTTTGCGCAGGAAATGCAGGATGTCCCCGTAGAACCGGCGAAAGGAATCAGCCGACAGCGGGTCGCGCGTGAGACGAGGCATGGAGATCCTTGTAGACGAGGCATAGCGCAGAAAGTCGCGAATGATATCGAGAATTATTGCTATTTGTCTTCCGGGATCTTTTGACGCGTGTTGCGCTGCTTCGGTTTGTCGCGAAAGTGATCGTGAGCCGAACACCGATCCGCCTGTGGGAGCGAGCTTGCTCGCGATGGCGACCTGTCAGTCAATCTATCGGTTGAATGTTATGGCCTCATCGCGAGCAAACTCGCTCCCACATGGGGTTTTGGTGTTTTTGGGGATCAGCGCAGTACTTTCAACAACTCTTGCAGCTGTCCACATCCGGCCTCGCTCAATGGAAACACCGGCAAACGCGGGTCGCCCACTTCCAGCCCGGTGGCGCGCAATCCGGCTTTGATGGTTGCCGGCAGGCCACCCTTGAGGATGAAGTCCAGCAGCGGCAACTGCCGATAAAACAGCGTGCGCGCCTTGCTCAAATCATTGGCCAAAACGGCGTCATACAAATCCAGATTGAGCTGCGCGATCAAATTTGGCGCCGCGGTGCACCAGCCTTTCGCACCCGCCGCAAACGCTTCCAGCGCCAGCGGATTGCAGCCGTTATAGAACGGCACCTGGCCTTCGCCGAGCAATTGCAGTTTGTGCATGCGCTGGATGTCGCCGGTGCTTTCCTTGACCATCGTCACGTTTTCGACGGCGTTGAAAATCCGCAGGATCAGCTCCACCGACATGTCCGTGCCGCTGGTGGCCGGGTTGTTGTAGAGCATGATCGGCACGCCGATGCTCTCGCCGATGGCGCGGTAATGCGCGAGGATTTCTGCCTCGCTGAGCTTCCAGTAGGACGCCGGCAATACCATCACCACGTCGGCGCCCTTCGCTTCGGCAAAACGCGCGCGGCGCGCGGCTTTGGCGGTGGTCAGGTCGGACACGCTGACGATGGTCGGCACGCGTTTGGCCACGTGCGCGATGCTGAATTCGCTGACCTGATCCCACTCGGCGTCGCTCAAATAAGCGCCTTCGCCGGTGCTGCCCAGCGGCGCGATAGCGTGGACGCCGCTGTCGATCAGGCGGTCGATGGAGCGCCCGAGCGCGTCCAGGTCAACGCCGTCGCCATTGGCGGTGAACGGGGTGATGGTGTAGCCGATGATGCCGTGAATGTTTGCGCTCGACATGGCGATGCTCCTCTCGAAAATGGGTGGGTTCAGTTCAGGCAATCGGCGTGCTGACGCAGGTTCTGCCGAGCGTAGTAGTTGAAAGCGGCGGCGTGGCGTTTTGGCTTGGCAATCCAGTCATGCGCTTCACGGCCCAGCTCCGGCAGGATCGGTTTGATCGTCCCGGCGGCCATCGCCAGCAACTGCAACTTCGCTGCGCGCTCGATCAACTGCGCAATCACGCAGGCTTCCTCGATGGTCGCGCCGGTCGACAACTGGCCGTGGTGCGATAGCAGGATTGCGCGCTTGTCGCCGAGGGCGCCGGCAATCAGATCGCCTTCTTCATTGCCGACCGGCACGCCCGGCCAGCCTTCGAGAAACGCGCAATCTTCGTACAGCGGACACAAGTCCATGTGCGAAATCTGCAGCGGCACTTCGAGCATCGACAGCGCGGCGACGTGGGTCGGGTGCGTGTGAATGATGCAATTCACATCCGCTCGCGCGCGGTACACCCAACTGTGAAAACGGTTGGCCGGGTTCGGCATGCCGTGACCTTCGAGCACCTCGAGGTCTTCATTCACCAGCAGCAGATTGCCGGCGGTGATTTCATCAAAACCCAGGCCCAATTGCTGAGTGTAATAGGTGCCGGGCTGCGGGCCGCGGGCGGTGATTTGCCCGGCCAGACCCGAGTCGTGGCCGTTCTCGAACAGAATGCGGCAGGTCAGGGCCAGCTTTTGCCGGTCGGTCCACGTATTATCCGCCAGGGTGTTTTGCATCTGGATCAGCGCTTGCTTGACCAGTTGGTCTTTGGGTAATGCTAAGGTCTTGGCCATATCGGTGTCCTTTGGGGGCTTCAATGGACGTCGGATTTGCCATTCACTCGTTGCTTGCAAGACGCTGGGTGAATGCAAATGACACGGGGGATGCTATATGACACTTTGTGTCATTAGCAATAACAAAACGTCGATTTCTTGATGGATTAACCGCTACGCATGTCTATCCGTTTGAAATTACTCAGGAAAAAACTTGGCGTGACGCTGGAGGCCTTGGCCGAAAAGTCCGGCATGACCAAGAGTTATCTGTCGAAAGTCGAGCGCGGGCTCAACACTCCGTCGATTGCCGCTGCATTGAAATTGGCCAAAGCGCTGAACGTGAAGGTCGAGGAGTTGTTCTCCGAAGACAACATCACCCTCGACAGCTACAGCCTGGTGCGCAGCGACGAGCGCCAGTCGCTGGCGGCCAACGATGGCAGTCCGGGCTACGCGGTGCTGGCCCATCAGGTCAGTGAACGCAGCTTGTTGCCGTTCATCATTTACCCGCCGAGCGAATTCGCCGACAAGACGTTCAAGGAGCATTTGGGCGAGGAGTTTCTGTTTGTCCATGAGGGCCAGGTGGAAGTGGATTTCATGAACGAGCGCGTGCTGCTCAACCGCGGCGATGCGCTGCACTTCAATGCGCAGAAACCGCATCGGCTCAGGTCAGTGGGCGAGATTCAGGCGCAATTGCTGGTGGTGGTGCATAGCGGCGAAGAGTGATGAGCGCTTTTTGTGGCGAGGGGGCTTGCCCCCGTCCGACGGCGAAGCAGTCGTAAATCTGCTGGCAAGCGGTAACTGAATACGCGCGAGGGGCCGCTTCGCGACCCAACGCGGGCAAGCCCCCTCGCCACAGGGCAGGTGTGCGTTTCAGACCTCAACCGGCACCGCAAGCTTCGAATTCCCCAACGCATGCGTCTTCGAATCGAAAAACCGCAGCTCAACCGCGGTCCCTTCAAACACCTTCGCGTAATGGCGTTTCTGATGCTGGATAAACGCCTTGCTGCGCGGATAGATCGACACCGCGACCACCTTCGGTTTCGCCAGGCGCAAGGCGTGGACGATGTGGCTGTCCTGCTCACCCAGCGCATGCCCGAAGATGCACAAACCCTCACCGTGCCCCAATAACTGGTCGTAACAGAACGACAGATAATCCGAGCTGCGAATGGTCTTGAGCTTGTCCTGCGCCGGGCCTTCGTTAACGAACAGCGGCACGTCGTCCAGCGTCTTGATCGTGTTGTTGATGGCAAAACTGCCGAGCAGCGTGCCCTCGGTCGACATCAGTTTGCGCGCCGTGCCGTCCTGATTGCGCACCAGATGCAAACCGCCGTGCAGGTACAGCAAACGGGTTTTGTCGGTTGCGCTCGCGCTCAAATCAAAGCTCGGCTCGGTGCCGTTGAACAGGTCGGTGATCGCTTCCGGTTGCTGCTGAATCGCCCAGTTGGCCAGCAAGTCGTAGTTGCTGGTGAACACGCTGCGATAAGTGGCCAACTCCTGATTGATCGTCGCCAACGTCGCCGGCACTACCAGGCGCCACGGTATGTGCACCGCGTGCACGGTGTTGATCAGCGCTTCCTTGATTGCGTAGTAGCGATTGCGCGGCGCCGCCGAGCTGACGGCCAGCGCCTTGTTGACGCGGCTGGTGATTTTCAGCGCGCTGAGGACTTGCTCGAAGCTGCGGGTTTGCAGGGCATCGAACACGCTCAGCTCGGATTGGCTGAGCGGTTTTTCCTCGACGGTGCGCGCATTTTCGAACAGCGAGTCATAGCCGAAATCTTCCCACACCGCGCGGCTGGCGCCGTTGCCCAGCAGCAGGCCGCTGAAGGAAGCGCTGGCGCGCAAGGCGTTCCAGTCTTCAAGTTGGGCGTCGACATCCTGAAAATCGGTCATTGCGTTGGTCGTCTCAAAAAGCAAAAGGTCTGATGGGCGGCGACTTTATCACGACCAGGACTTGAGCCAGATCAACATACGCCGTGACCGATCGGTCGATCCTGTGGGCATCCGCTGGATCGGCGCCGCCGATTTGGCCCAGCCAGGAGATTCGCTCATGACCAGCACGTTTTTCATTCCCGCCGTGAACATCATGGGCACTGGTTGCCTCGACGAAGCCATGGAGGCGATTCGCAAGTACGGTTTTCGCAAAGCACTGATCGTCACCGATGAAGGCCTGGCGAAGGCCGGCGTGGCGGCGATGATCGCCGAGAAACTGGCGATGCAGGACATCGATTCGGTGATCTTCGACGGCGCCAAACCCAATCCGAGCATGGCCAACGTCGAGCGCGGGCTGGGCCTGCTCAAGGAAAGCCATTGCGATTTCGTCGTCTCGCTGGGCGGCGGTTCGCCCCACGACTGCGCCAAAGGCATCGCGTTGTGCGCGACCAACGGCGGGCAGATCCGCGACTACGAAGGCGTCGATCAATCCGCCAAGCCGCAACTGCCGCTGGTCGCGATCAACACCACCGCCGGCACCGCCAGCGAAATGACCCGTTTCTGCATCATCACCGACGAATCACGCCACGTGAAAATGGCCATCGTCGACCGCAACGTCACGCCGTTGTTGTCAGTCAATGACCCGGCGCTGATGGTCGCCATGCCCAAAGGCTTGACCGCCGCCACCGGCATGGACGCGCTGACCCACGCCATCGAAGCCTACGTTTCCACCGCCGCCAACCCGATCACCGATGCCTGCGCGCTGAAAGCGATCGTTCTGATCAGCAACAACCTGCGCCTCGCCGTGCGTGACGGCAGCGACCTCGCTGCGCGGGAAAACATGGCTTTCGCGCAATTTCTCGCCGGCATGGCGTTCAATAACGCTTCGCTCGGTTACGTCCACGCCATGGCCCATCAATTGGGCGGTTTCTACGACTTGCCGCACGGCGTCTGCAACGCGGTGTTGCTGCCGCACGTGCAAAGCTTCAACGCGCTGGTCTGCGCCGATCGCCTGACCGACGTTGCCCACGCCATGGGCGCCGACATTCGCGGCTTCAGCCCGGAAGAAGGCGCGCAAGCGGCGATCAGCGCGATCCGCAGCCTGGCCAAAGACGTCGAAATCCCCAGCGGCCTGCGCGACCTCGGCGCCAAACTCAACGACATCCCCGTCCTCGCCACCAATGCCCTGAAAGACGCCTGCGGCCTGACCAACCCACGCGCGGCGGATCAACGGCAGATCGAGGAAATCTTTCGTAGCGCGTTCTGAGCGGCGGCGTGGCTCGGGCATAACGGCGGTATGCTGCGAACTCGTCTGAGCAGGGAGTGATGGAAGGCGTTGCCGACCTCGGCATCTGCTCCAGCGACAGCGACGTCAGAGGCCTGCACAGCGTGGTCTATCGCTAGGACAAACTGGTGGTTTTGATGCGCGCCGATCATCCGTTGGCCGACCGCGATACGTTGGCGTTTGCCGATACGTTGGGCAGCGATTACGTCGGTTTGCATGCCGCCAGTTCCGTCAACATGTGCACCCCCGCCGCCGCGCGCAAGGCGGGCAAGGTGCTGCGGTTGCGCAACTGTGGGAGCGAGCTTGCTCGCGATGACCAACTGACATCCGCCGAATTTCTTCTGACGTTCCCTCAACTCGCCGTCACCAACCCCTTGGCCGGCGATTCGCTGAACTGAATCAACACCACGCCGCCGATCAGCAAAACCGCGCCCAACACCCGCGTCAACGACATCTGCCGCTCCACCAAACCAAACCAGCCGAAATGATCCAACAGCAGCGAAGCAACCACTTGGCCGGCCAACGCCAGCGCAATAAATCCCGACGCGCCAAGTTTGGGCAGCAGCATCAGCGCCAATGAAATAAAACACACACCAAACGCCCCGCCAGCCCACATCCACAGCGGCGCCTGGCTGATAAACGTCAGCGACGGCAACGGCAAACGCAACGCCAGCATCACCGGCAGCAACACCACGATACTCACCAGCAACGACGCCAACGTCGCCCATAACGGATGGCCCAAGCCGCGCCCGAGATTGGCGTTGATCGCACTTTGAAACGGCACCACCGCCCCGGCAATCACCGCCAGGAGTAACAGGCCGGCCCAATGCAATGTACTCATGTTCAATACTCCAACAGGTTTCGCTGGACTCTAAGGTATTCGTCGCGCAGATTTAAATTCCAAATACCTATGCGGAACATGCATCAGATGAATGATCTGCGACGTATCGACCTCAACTTGTTGGTCATCCTCGACGCCTTGCTCAGCGAGCAGCACGTCACCCGCGCCGCCGAGCGCCTGCACCTCAGCCAACCGGCGGTCAGCCATGCACTGGCGCGGTTGCGCGATCAGCTCGGCGATCCGCTGCTGGTGCGCGCTGGTGCCAGCCTGGTGCCGACGCCGCGGGCGCTGGAATTGATGGTGCCGCTGGCCGAAGCGCTGGCGCAGGTGCAATCGCTGCTGTCGCCGAACACCTTCGATCCGGCCATCGCCAAACGCACTTTTCGCCTGGCGATGTCCGATTACGGCGCCGCCATTGTCTTGCCGACGCTGATCCGCACCTTGCGCCGCGAAGCGCCGGGCATCGACCTGCAAATCAGCCACGCTAGCCGCGAAGGCATGCTCGACGCGGTGCTCAACGGCGACATTGATGTCGCGTTGGGAGTGTTTCCGGAATTGCCCAACGAACTGCGCAGCGCGCCGTTGTTCGAAGAGCATTACGCCTGCCTGATCGACCGCAACAGCCTGCCCGCCGACGGCACGCTCGACCTGCCGACCTACCTCGCGCGGCCCCACGTCCTGCTGGAAATGCGCGGCAGCGGCACCCCGGAAATCGAACGCGCCCTGACCGCGTTGCGCGAACGCCGCCGCGTCGCCATCGGCCTGCCGCACTGGAGCGTCGCGCCGGCGTTCATCGCGGGCACCGACCTGATCCTCACCGTCGCATCACGCGCACTGCGCGGGATTGATGAACATTCACTGACCATCGTCCCGCCGCCGTTCGAAATTGCGCCGTTTACCTTTGTGCTGGTCTGGCACAAACGGCGCGGCGGCGATCAGGCCTTGAATTGGTTGAATGGGCGGATAGAAGAAGCTGCAGGCATCGCCCATTAACCTGAAGCGAAAACCCCCAGCGCGCCATGCATGCCATCGCTTCATGTAGCAGCTGGCGAAGCCTGCGTTCGGCTGCGCAGCAGGCATAAAACCTGAGCACGCGAGCCGCCTGAATCACCGCGTCGTCTGAATTCACGACTGCTGCGCAGCCGAACGCAGCCTTCGGCAGCTGCTACAGGTTGCGTTGTGACAGGCCTTTGGTGGCTGAGCTTCATCGTCCGGGTGTAGGTGACATAAGCGGCGGAGCATCGCTTCATGTAGCAGCTGGCGAAGCCTGCGTCCGACTGCGCAGCAGGCGTAAAACCTGAGCACGCGAGCCGCCTGAATCACCGCGTCGTCTGAATTCACGACTGCTGCGCAGCCGAACGCAGCCTTCGGCAGCTGCTACAGGTTGTGGCTGTCGGGCGTCAGCGTGCGGTTTGGTTCTGCTGTCGCAACAATTTGTTGAGCCCACGCCCGCCAACGAGGATAGTGCGCGGCAGAATCTGGCTGATTTTTTGAAACACATAAGGAACAGGGAATGACATTGAAGTCTGGATTGATCGGATGTGCAGCGCTGTGCGGTTTGGCGATGACGACGCAGGCGTTCGCCGCGTGTGAGAAACCGCTGCTGTATGGGGATTTTGTTCATTCGGTGTGCAAGGAATGGCCGGCGTATCCAGGGCAGACGATTACCGCGACGTCGCAATTCGAGTCGGGTTTTTCGGCAAGTGATTCCGGCCCGGACGGCAAATACGATCTCGACCTCGCTGTGCTGTCGGCGGCCAACGCCAAGCCGCTGGCGACGTATCACCAGTCCGCCGCGTTCGTCTCCGATGCGTTCAGATTGGACAACCTGGAACTCGACACCGCGCGCTACAAACTCACCCCGGACCTGCGCGCCTTCGGTCTGCGCGTCAACTTCAAAGGCTCATCCGGCCCCAACCCGATGGACGAATCGTGGCTCTCGCTCTACGTAAAAGAGGGCAACACATTGCGTCCGGTGCTCGAACGTCTGGTGATGTACGTCTACAGCGGCGAGTGGGATACGCGTTGCGCCGGAGAACGCGCCAACACGGTCAGAACCATCGAAATCGGCAAAACCAGTTCTCACGGTTATGCGGATTTGATCGTTAAATCGGTGACCACCAGCATGGTCGGCGAGGGCGAAGGAGATGCTTGCGAAGTGAAGTCGACCACCGGAAAACCTGTGCTGACGACGTTGCGATACGACGGTAAACGTTATGGGTTGCCGGATGGTTTCAAGGGCGTTCAATAACAACGGGATTCGACAGACCCGAAGCACTCAAAGGTTACTGACCCCATGCTCACCGGCCTCAACCACCTGACCCTCGCCGTCACTGACCTGAACCGCAGCGTGGTGTTTTATCGCGACTTGCTGCAGTTGCGTCTGGACGCAACGTGGGACGTCGGCGCTTACCTCTCGCTGCCCGGCGTGTGGTTGTGCCTGTCTCTCGACCCGCTGCGCAACCCGGCGCCAGCCGCCGACTACACGCATTACGCCTTCAGCATCGGCACAGCGGACTTCGCGGTGTTTGTTGAACGCCTGCGCGCGGCCGGCGTGCAGGAGTGGCGCGACAACCGCAGTGAGGGCGCGTCGTTTTATTTTCTCGACCCGGACGGGCACAAACTCGAAGCGCATGTCGGGGATCTGGCGTCGCGATTGGCGGCCTGTCGGCAACGACCGTATGCGGGCATGCAGTTTGTCGGTGATCGACACGTCGAGCCGAAAAACCTGCGATAGACTGGCGACCACTCGTCCGCGCTTGAACAAGGATTTCCCATGACCCCATCGCTGCTAATGGCCGTGCTCGCTTCCGGCTTCATCTATGGCATCACCCCCGGGCCGGGTGTGTTGGCGGTGTTCGGGATTGGCGCGGCGCGCGGTCGGCGTGCCGGGGCGGGGTTTCTGTGCGGGCATTTGCTCGGTGATGTGATCTGGTGCAGCACCGCGCTGATCGCGATTGTCGGTGCGCGGGAAATCGGCAGCACCGCGTTTGACGTGCTCGGCGTGCTCAGCGGCTTGTACCTGTTCTGGCTCGGATTGCGCGCGATCCGCACTCAACGCGCCAGCGCTGACCAGCCGCAGGGCGCGGCGCGGCAGCCGTTCTGGCACGGCATTATCTTCGGCCTGACCAACCCGAAAGCCTACCCGGTGGCTGTCGCAACGTTCACCGCGCTGTTGTCGAGCCGCGCCGAATTGCTCGAATGGTCGATGCTGCCATGGTTGATCTTCCTCAGCTTCATCGGCGGTTTGCTGGCCTACGCGATCCTGATTGGCATCGTCGGCGCGCGGCGGGTGCGCTCGATGTATCAACGCCATGAACTGCTGATCACACGCCTGTGCGGCGTGATGTTCATCGGCTTCGCCGTCAACGCCCTCGCGCATGCATTGCCCGGTTTGGTGACCAACAAGGCGTGAATAACCCACGGTTTGATCGCGCGATGTTCGTCACCGTTCGTCGCATCAAGCGGAGTTTTTTCTAAACCTTTGCCCGGTTTGGAATTCTCATCCTATGCGGGCTTTTGCTCGCCGCGATCAACACCAAGAGGAAGAGAATCATGCCTAACTCAAGAAACTCGAACTC
This sequence comes from Pseudomonas prosekii, assembly GCF_900105155.1. Classification (NCBI taxonomy): domain Bacteria; kingdom Pseudomonadati; phylum Pseudomonadota; class Gammaproteobacteria; order Pseudomonadales; family Pseudomonadaceae; genus Pseudomonas; species Pseudomonas prosekii. The sequence goes on along the minus strand of NZ_LT629762.1, from coordinate 1,253,403 downwards.
GGGAAACTTTGCCAACGATCGAACCAAGGCGTCTGAAGCCGGTCGCAAAGGTGGGAAAACTACCACCACGACTGTCGACAAAGACCCTGCAAAACCCGATATGGGACGCAAAGGTGGCCAGAAATCCAAGTAGTGGGTGAAGGTAGTTTTGATTGAGAGGCGGGAGCGTAAGCTCCCGTTTGAATTTTTTCAGAAGGAGGGCGCGACCATGAGCCGGATGGCCACCCGTTTATGCAATGCCAGTTTTGCCACTTTACTGGGCCTGTGTGCCAGCAGTGCGTTTGCCCAGTCGCCAGCCGACTTCATCAACGATGCATCCGCCAAAGGCATGGCCGACATCGAAGCCAGCCGCCTGGCGCACCAGAAAACCGAATCCAAAGAGGTCAAGGATTACACGATCGTTGTGATCAACGACCGCACCACGGCCAACCAGCATCTGGCGAAAATCGCCAAGAAGCTCGACCTGCCCGTCGCCCCGCGCGAGGAAGTGGTCGACAAAGCCAAGGAGCTGATGCCGGAAGTCAAAGACGGCACGACCTTCGATCAGGCCTACGTCGCCAGCCAGGTGGAAACCACCCAGGAAGCCATCTCGCAGATCGAGCAGGAAGCGCAAAACACTGACGTTCCTGAGATCAAGGCGTTTGCCGAGGAAACCCTGCCGAAACTGCAAAATCATCTGCACATGGCCAAATCGCTGCAGGCCAGCCGCTGATTTTTTTGGGCAAGGATCGGCGATAAACCCTAGGCGCTGCGGGTGACCGAAGTCACCCGCGAAGCTTGGTCAGCATTGATCAAATCGCGATTTTGGCTGACCGCCACTTGGCGGAACATCCATGGCGATGGTCTCGCTTTCGCCGATCCTGCGATATTGCTTCCTCAGCGCTTCCAACTGCTTCAAGTCCAGCGCCTCGAGCCCGAGCATCGCGTTTTGCGCATCTTTCGTTACACGCAGCAGCTCATCGATCTTCAAATGCAAAATATCGGTATCACGGTTCTGCGTGTTCTGAATCAGGAACACCATCAGAAACGTGACAGAGCGAGTTTCTGCGAGATCTTTGCGAATTTCATTGCCGTGTTCCTTATAGGGATGCGCCTGAGATTGAGACAGTGGCGGTGGCTCGAAAATTCTGTTTATTGCCTGCAAGGCGGTATGGTAGCGAACCGGTCGCCGGGCTCAGCCTGGGACGACTTTTCGACAGGAGAACGCAATGAGTTGGTCCGCCAAACAGTACGTCGCTTTTGAAGATGAACGCACCCGCCCGGCCCGCGATTTGCTCGCGGCGATCCCGGCCGTGGCGGCGCGTTCGGTGATTGATATCGGCTGCGGTCCCGGCAATTCCACGGAATTGTTGGTTGAGCGTTTCGCCGATGCCGCGGTGCGTGGCGTGGACAGTTCCAGCGACATGATCGACGCCGCTAGCAAGCGCTTGCCATCGTTGCAATTCGACACGGTGGATATCGGCACCTGGAGCGAGCGCGGCCCGTTTGATGTGATTTTCGCCAACGCGGTGTTGCAGTGGTTGCCTGATCACGCGGCGTTGTTGCCTTCGCTGGTTGGCAAACTGAGCGAGGGCGGAAGCCTGGCGATTCAGATGCCCGACACCCTCGAGCAACCCTCCCATCGTTTAATGCGCGAAGTCGCGACCAGCGGACCGTGGGCCAGCAAGTTGGCGGACGCCGCCGGGCAGCGGACGGAAATTGCCAGCGCCAGCGACTATTACTCGATGCTGCGACCGCACTGCGCGCGCGTCGATGTGTGGCGCACGACTTATCATCATCCGTTGGCGGACGGGGCGTCGGGCGTGGTGGAGTGGTTCAAGGGCAGTGGCTTGCGGCCGTTTCTCGAGCCGCTGGATGCGGGCGAGCGAGCGGAATATTTGCAGCGTTATCTGGCGGCAATCGAACAGGCTTATCCGGCGTTGGAGGATGGTTCTGTGCTACTGCCGTTTCCACGGTTGTTCATCGTCGCGACCCGTTAACAGCCAATCGAGTTATCAGATCGAACTGCGCAAACTGTAGGTGTGAGCCTGCTCGCGAAAGCGGGGTGTCAGCCAACATCTTATTGACTGACATGACGCCATCGCGAGCAGGCTCACTCCTACAGGGATTTTGGTGGTTTTAATCGGCCGTCGATTTCAGCGCTCGACGGCCACCAACATCATCATCGGCCGTTCAAGCTCTTCTGCCAGCGCCGGTTGTGCCGCCACTTGCGCATCGCTCGGCCCCCATTCATTGACATGCCGAATCGTGAACCCCGCTGCGATCAACGTGTTCAGCAACGTTCCGACCGTGCGGTGTTGCTTGATCACACCTTCCGCCAGCCAATTCGTCACGCGCTCACCTTCGAGCTGGTAGCTGTCCAGCGGCCAGCGCTTGCGACCTTCGCTATCAATCAACCAACCCGGATTGCGCGGCGCCATGAAAATCGGATGTTCGATGGAAAATACAAACCGTGAGCCAGGCTTCAACGCCGCATAAACCTTGGCGAAAAGTCCCGCAAGATCCTTGATGTAATGCAGCGCCAGCGAACTGTAGGCCAAATCAAAACTGCCCTCGGCCAAATCGAGGTGCTCAAGGTCGGCGCGGGCGTATTGAATGTTGACGGCGGATGTTGTGTTGCGCGCCTGCTCCAGCATCTTCTCCGACACATCGAGACCGAGCACGCGGTGCGCTCCTTGCTCACTGGCCCACCGACTGAACCAGCCATAACCGCAGCCAAGATCGACAACTTTCAGACCTTGCATCGGCGGCAACAAGGATTGCAGCGCCGGCCATTCCGGCGCTGCATCCAAACCACCCAGCGAACGGCCCATCTGGCTGTAACCCTGGAAAAACTCCGGATCGTCGTAAATGTTTTGCGTCATGTTTGCGTTGCTCTGTTGAGTTCGTCACGGGCCGCACCGAGTGTGCGGCCGATTGGTTTCCCTCGAAGAGTGATGGCGCGTATTCGTCGATGGCCGCGCAGGAGGAGGGTAGTTGCAGATGGTCCGCATGCTAATGCGGCGGGCGCGAAGTGCAAACAAGAGGTGCGTTATAGAAATGTAAGCAGCGTTTCGGAGGCGGTCGTTGATGTCTCACAAATCCCCTGAATCTGACGCTAAACCTGTGGCGAGCGAGCTTGCTCGCGTTGGGCTGCGCAGCGGCCTCAAAACAGAGATCGCTGCGCAATCCAGCGCGAGCAAGCTCCCTTCACTTTGGCAAGATATGTGAACTTTAGTGAGACGCGAATTTCCATTGCTTGAGAGTGAAGCCGCCTAGCTTTCAGCCCGATAATCGGCTCTCGCAACAGCAAGCCAGGAAGTTGAACGTGAAGACCTTGACCCCCAAGACCTCCCTGCGCCGCGCCGTTACAGGCCCGATGCTTTTTCTGTTTATTCTCGGCGATGTTCTCGGGGCGGGCGTTTATGCTCTTGCCGGGACAATTGCGGGGGAGGTAGGTGGCGCGATATGGGTGCCTCTGCTCATCGCTCTGTTTTTCGCGATGCTGACTGCCGGTTCCTACGCAGAGTTGGTGACAAAATATCCCCACGCGGGCGCCGCTTCGGTTTTCGCAGAGAAGGCGTTCCGGTCTCCGCTCATTTCTTTTCTGGTCGGCTTTTGCATGCTGTCCGCAGCTGTCACGAGCGCGGCGGGTTTATCGCTGGCGTTTGCGGGTGATTACCTGGCGGCGTTCATCCATGTGCCGCCTCACATCGCGGCGCTGCTGTTCCTTGTCGTTATCGCGCTCCTGAATGCAAGGGGGATTAAAGAGTCCTTGGGAGCCAACCTCGTGATGACAGTCATTGAGCTGTCAGGTCTTCTATTGGTCGTTGTTGCCGCTGCTTGGTATTTCAGTACAGGCGAAGCGGATTTGGGTCGCAGCCTGGAATTCAAGCCGGGGATCAGCCCGATGTTAGCGGTTTTGGGTGCCGCGTTGATCGCGTTCTATTCCTTCGTAGGATTCGAAACATCCGCCAATCTCGCGGAAGAAATTCGAGACGTTCGAAATGTTTACCCGCGCGCATTATTTGCCGCATTGCTAACCGCCGGAGTCGTCTACATGGCCGTCGGCGTCGCGGCATCTTCCGTACTGCCCATGGAAAAACTTGTGGCAACCTCGGCTCCTCTTCTTGAAGTGGTTCGGGCGTCAGGTTTAAACATTCCGCCTCGCGTCTTCGCCTTCATTGCACTGATCGCGGTAGCCAACGGCGCGCTGTTAACCATGATAATGGCGAGTCGCCTCACTTATGGCATGGCCTGTCTAGGGCTTTTGCCGAACGCCTTGAGCAAGGTGCTGCCTCAGCGACGCACCCCCTGGGTCGCGGTCATCGCCACCACCCTTGTAGCAATCGCACTCACATTGACGGGAACGCTCGCTACATTGGCCGAAACCGTCGTCCTGCTCCTGCTGTTTGTATTTCTCAGCACTAATTTGTCCGTGTTAATCCTGCGCCGTGACGAGGTGGCGGAAGATCACTTTCGAGTGCCTACGTGGGTTCCGGTACTTGCTATCGTCTCTTGCCTGGTCCTGCTCAGTCAGCAAAGTCTGGAAACATGGATGCGGGGAGGGGTCTTGATCCTGATAGGCATGCTGCTTTTTGTCTGTTCAAGAGTGGCAATGCCGGCGCCAGTGGAGCCTAGCTAGTCTTGTAAGCGCTTTCCCTGTCTATCGCAGCGTGAAACTTGTCGGAGTTAAAGGAGTGCCGGCTGGGCGCAGTTGTATCGGGTGAATGCAATGCCTCGGATCGTCGATTTTGAGGAACACTGGAACACCACCCGATCAATCGTCTGGCATGGCTGCATGCGTGAACGTCGCCGCGAGCGGGGAGCACACCAACTTACAGATTGCTCACGGACGGGAAGCAACCTCGTCCAGGTGCCGCCGCAGTGCCAGTGGATCCTCGTAGACGCGGAGTGCACCAGCACGTTCAAGCTCTCCTGTGTCGTAACCACCAGAAAGCAGCCCTATACCGGTGGCCTTACAGCGGCGTGCGGCAAGCATGTCCCAGATGGCGTCGCCGATCACCAGGCAATTTTCGATGGGTACATTGAGTTTGCTTGCAGCGGCGAGGAAAAGGTCTGGATCGGGCTTGCCATACTTCACGTCATCACGGGTGATGAGATTGACCTTCGAGATATCCAAGCCCAATGCCTTCAGATTTATTGCTGCAGTATCCATCCCACCGCTGGTCGCAATACACCACTTGAGCTGCTCGCGGTTCAAGGTATCGAGAAGCTCGACAGCGCCAGGGAGAGCGGTTATCTGGCCTTGCAGATCCTTGTAGGCTTTATCATGTTTATCGCTGAGCCTTTTGGCCTGGTCGGGTGTGATTTTCAGGCCGGTCTCACGGGCTAACATCTTGAGCATCAGCCCGCCGCTCATACCGATCTTTCTGTGAATTCGCCACATGGCCAATGGAATGTCTTCGGAATCCAATGCTGTCTTCCACGCAAAGACATTCTGGTAAACGCTATCAGTCAACGTGCCATCCAGATCGAATATGAATGAGGTTTGCTGGCGCATGCGTGTTATCCCCCCAAAAAATTAAAGTGCAAGCAGTAGAAGCCTTATTGAAATGCCCATGGCGCCTATATCAGACGAAAACCTGGCTAGTCCTTGAGTCTCTCGAGGTCGCCTGGGCCAGGTTCTACTCGTGATTCGTCACCGAGAAATTGATCGTCCCTCACCACCCGTTCGTCATCTGTTAAGCCTGTAGCTGGCAGGTCTGAGTCGACAACAGAGTCCTTCTCGTCTTTACGTTTTACTGGTGAAACCAAGTTTTTGTCAGGCATTGCATCTCTCCTTGCGTTCGAAATTTAAAGCGCTCAATTTTCGAAAGCATGTGCCCTGACTCGTTCAGTCTTTCGCGAATCATTGGGAGCGTGGAACGTCAGAATCGAGCGCCCGGTCTCTTGATACTCGTCTCGAAAGGAAAAATGATTCGCGACCAAGTGATTTTTGTTTGAGTACAAACGGGCGCTTAAAGGGCCTTTTTTAAATCACGCCGAAAACAGCCATTCGCGCGAAGCACATCCACTAATAGCGGCTTGAAGAATCGGTTACCCTGGCGAGCGCCGAGCCTCTCTATCTGGCAACAATCCCCTTGAATACTTCGTGCAAAGTAAGATCTCAAAGGATATTTGATCCGCCTCACGCGTAATGCTGCACATCGATTATTGATACTTGACGATATTTTGAAGGATGAGCGGGCCACCCAGTTCCAGCAGTTTGCCGCCATCAGCAATAGTGCCAAGCGAAATCGGGGCAAAGCCCAACTGATCCACCAGTTGGGTAACGATGTTGTTGGCTTCCTGATCCCGGCTCCACATAAACATCACTTGGCGCCCTCCATCTCGCGCAGGATCTTTGGCTAACAGTGCCGCAGGGAGTTGATTGAAGGTTTTCACTACTCTTGCGCCGACAAAAGCGCTTGCCACGACGTCAGTGGAAGCGCGGTCGCCAAGTTCCTGAGGCGGCACGCCATAAGTGTTCATGGCATCGATGACGATCCTGTTCTTCCAGTTCGCGAATTGCTGGCCAATCTCTCGATGAGCGCCGAAAGGAATGGCGAGAATGACGATCTCTGCTTCGAGGGCCTGTTCAAGAGGCTGCGCAGTCACGGTGTTGCCCAACTCATTGATGAGCGGCGCGAGGCTGATCGGATCTCGGGTGTTGGCGATTGCGACGGGAAAGCCATTACGGGCGAATTGGCGGGCGAGGGCGGTGCCCACCTTGCCGGAACCGATGATGGAGTAAGTCATGCTCAAATCCTCTATTGCGGGAAAAGGAAGTGCGGGTTGTGATCAGCCGGCAATGGCAGCGATATCTTTGAAAGCTTTAGCGATGGCGGCATCCTTGACCTGTGCATTGATAGCCAAGCCCTCAGCACGAATAACCTTTGTATCGCTGATACCCAAGAACCCCAGCAATCCGATCAGGTAGGTCTCTTGATGTTCCAAAGGCGCCGCAGGACTCCCTGAGGAATACACGCCACCGCGAGATGACGCGATGTAGGCCTGTTTGTTTTTCAACAGGCCTTCGGGGCCTTTGTCGGTGTAGTGGAAGGTTTTGCCGACCAACGAGATTCGGTCGATCCACGCTTTAAGCGGAGTAGGGATCGTGAGGTTGTACATGGGCGTGCCGATGACGACGACATGCGATTCGAGCAGTTCTTGCAGATATGCAGTGCCTTTGTAGAGATCTTCCGTGAGCATTGCATCGTCACTCCCGGCACCCTGCCATGCGGCCAGATGCTTAGCACAAAGGTGCATGGCTGGGTCGAGCGCGAGATCCCGGTAGATCACCTGGCTGTCAGGATGTAGTGCTTTCAAGCGATCAACAATGTTCGAGGACAAATGGCGGCTGACTGAAGCGGCACCGAGAATGCTGGAGTCGAGATGGAGAATTTGCATGGTGAAGTCACCTTTATCGTGTGGATTGAACGTCACGAGAACGATGAGCTTTCGGCTTGCATCTGAATAGACGGTATATTGAGATGTAAAGTATCTGTCGGTGAGATGGATGGAGATTGAAATGCTTGATGGCGTATCGCTTGATCAGCTGCGAACTTTTATCGCTGCGGTGGATGAAGGCAGTTTCTCGGCAGCAGCTAGAAAGCTCAACCGGGTTCAATCAGCCGTCAGTGGTTGGGTCGGTAGCCTGGAGGATCAGATTGGCGTCGTACTGTTTGACCGTTCCGGGCGATTCCCCAAACTGACGCCTCAAGGCGCACTATTGCTCACGGATGCGCGCAACATCGTCTCTGGAGTGGATACGTTGAAGGCACGGGCCAAACTCATGGCATCCGGGCTTGAGCCAGAGCTGTCGGTGGTGGTGGACGTGTTTTTCCCCACCTCCGCGATTACCGCAGTGGTCAAAGAGTTCGCCGAGCGTTTCCCGCTGACTCGATTGAAAATGTTTGTCGAAGGACTGGGCGCCGGCTACCTACCGATATTGGATGGCCGTTGCAGTCTGGGCATTTTGGCCTCGCTGCCAATGAACTTTCCCTCCTTATCCAGCGAGCGCATTGGTGAGTTTTCACTGGTGATGGTGGCCGCCGCTGATCATCCGCTGTCCAGCCTGACGGGCAAGTTATCCAAGCGTGAACTGGCAAAGCACATCCAACTGGTGCTGACAGACCGTTCAGAAATGCTGGGGGGACAAGATTATGGCGTGATATCGCCATTGACGTGGCGCTTGGCCGATCTATCGACCAAGTACGCCTTCCTGAAAGACGGCGTCGGCTGGGGCAGCATGCCGTTGCATATGATCAAACAAGATTTGGCGGCAGGCACTTTAGTGATGCTTGATGTCGAGAGCATCCCCAGAGAGGGGGTGAAGATCGATATTTCTGCTGTTCACTCGACCAGCACGTTGCCTGGGCCGGCAGGGCGTTGGTTAATTGATCGCATCAAGATCAGCCCGCACAATTAGTATCAGCTGCCAACCTGGGTCGAGCTGCCATGAGCGCTCGACAAGACGCTGAAGCATGTCTTCTTCCAATGATGGATTTGAACATCGCCAGAGCTGCCCTTTGACAACAGAACAACGACCGCCAGGTGTCACTGTATGCAGTCCTCACCTCCGATTTTTCAGAGGACGCTTCTATGAGAACTCACGAAGGTCGACTACCTCAGCTTTCGGGTAGGAAGGCGTTTAGCTTGTTTGACTCCAAACAGTATCCCCAGTATCAGCGCTGCGCCCGCCGCCAAGAGTATTGGATAGGGATGTTTGCCTGACATCCAGACGCCCTCAGTTCCGTGTTGATCGCTTGGTGAAGTAGGGCGATGTCCCGATGACGATGGATTACGACTGATCGGAATGTTAGAGGGATCAATCTCTGCTTCGTAGGGCATTTCGTTTAAAGGTAAACGCGCACCGTCTGCGAGAATCAGTGTGAGATCTTGGACAATGCCGGCGATTCGATTGGGGAATACTGGCTCACCAGTGGGGTCAAGCTCATCGTAATAAAACTGCTGTCCTTCCAGCCAACCTATGGCCGTCATCAATTCGGGGCCAAGGTAATATTTCCCGTCGAGGAAGAAGCCTGGGAAATGTCGTGTGCGTTCGAAACTTTCCACGATGTAACGCTCGCCCGCCTTCATACCGGTTGCTGGGTCAATCATGATGAAGTCCTCAGATTCGCGGGTGTTGCGATAGAGGATGGGGGCTGGCGTAACGTTCCATCGAGATGACTGAAAGGCTGAATGGAAAGACGGCGACGGTCGGTAAGCCGATAAATCGAACACTCGAAATGCGAACTTTCTGCGATACCAGCCACTCCCGAATGCCGCCACTTAGAAGCATGAAAGGAGCAGTTTTGAGAGATGTGTGGGAGATACGAAGTAGAGCCCACCCGGATGATCTTGCATAGGCACAGTTGCATCTGTCTCGATGAGAAGCAGCCCGTCGTTGAAAACCCGCCAAGTTGTATCTCCCGACTTCAGGCCGGTAAACGATTTGTCATCCCAATCTGTGTAGCCTTGCTTGAGAGTTGCGAGGCCCAAGCTATGAAGATTGTGGAAAATCTCGTCACGGCGCTGAGACGCCTCATGCACCGCATGACTCTCGGTAGGCTGCGGTAAAAATGCGCACTCAAGGCGGGGGGCGTATGAATTGCTCAAATCCCTTTACCACCGAGCTTATGAATACCTTCATCTTTGCTTCCTCGAAGTGCTGGCGCCTGTCTATTTGACTGATGCCGAGTGGGATCATTTCCAGCAACCATCACCTACAGCGTTGAGTGCTCAGCGCCGTTGACCAGATATCATGATCGCACCGCGAGCAGCGTGCTTGTTGCCCTGCCTGAATAGATTGTGCAAAGCCACAACTCACGCAGCAATAAAGTCCCGTGGCGGGCACTTTTATGAACTCCGCACGATGCTCTAAAGGTAGGACTGACATACCAGGTCGAACGTCTTCTTGATCGTAAAAATAAAGACTGATGTCGCCATCTGTTTCCATAAGCGCCAATCTAACTTGGCCCAAGTGCTCAACGCCCCGTTGTCGAAGCTCCATCAATATTTCACTTGATGAAATATTCAGCTTCTCCAAAGATTTAGGTTCATACAAGCCGTTGCGTATGACGGTTACAGGAAGACCATCTATCCATGCTTCAAATTTCTTGCTTTTTGTCATGATCAAAACGGTCATGCGATAGAGCAGCAACAGTGTGAGGAAAACGACTGCGACAGGCAACAGTGGTACGTCATGGTAGAAAGACACGTCTCCGGCAGCGGAGCCCAATGTCAAAATCACGACCAACTCAAAAAGTGAGAGCTGTCTTATCCCGCGTCGGCCACTTGATTTTAAAAATAAGAAAACGGCAAGAAAGGCAAAAGTTGCCCGAAACCCTACCTCTAGCAAAAATGATATTGGAAACTCATCTATCAACATCCGTTGAATATCAAAGGGAGACATCATCACCTCTTTTTGTTGTTTTTCAGACAATCATTGAATTGTGCGCGTGCTGCCCGTCTTTGTCGTTACATCCTGTGACCAGCTCCACAGCGGCGATGAGCACAGGCTAGTCGTGGAATGTAAAGCTTTAATAGATGAACCTTAGCTTCGATTCACCAAAGAATGGTGAGCCAGTTTGCCTAATCCGTTACTCAGTGGAAGGCTTAGTCGCGCAGGCGCGGAATCAGCATCTGTTGATGCTCCTCCCTTCGCTGACGCGGATTTTATAATCCCGGTAAGGTGGGTAAGGGTCCGACCTGCGGGCAGTTGCATTACTCCTTGCATAGCTTTATCACCTCTTGAAGGGATTACTGTTCAGTTGCGCGAGAGCAGCTTGATGGCTGCCGCGCCATAAACTACCGCGAGCGCTCCCTCTATCTGCGCAAGCGGGTTCTGCGTGACCGAAGTTTTGCCAGTATCGAGCCTGTGGTCGACCTGTATAACGCGATCAGCATTGAGTACGCGATACCGGTAGGTGGCGAGAACGCGGCAGCGTACGTCGCTCCCCTCGCTTTGTAGTCGCCGACGGTACCGAAGTGTTTGACACTACAAAGGGTGGCGCGCCGGCCCTCGAGTCTCCTGAGCCTGGCGAGGTCGTCTGGCGGGATGATGAAGGGGGCACTCTTCTCTACGGATTCTTTTTTTTGCGCAAAAAAAAGCCCGCGATGGGGGGCGGGCCGGGAATCACTAAAAGAGCTGACATAACCGTACACCTGCAAATGTGAAATTATCGTGACGGGTATAGCACGGTTGGTTCGGTGGAAAAATCAAATAGCGTTGCTGGAATGGTCATCTGCAAGTGGCAAAGTCTGGTGGTAGTAGATCGAGTTGTTGAACTGGGGGGGGCTGAGAAGTACGGCATCTTTAAAGATCCGATCATTATCCCTCTGGCGGCAGAGAGATTCTGGTTCTATCACCTATCGCCGCTAGCGGACTTTGGGTTAGCCAAGTTTGACAAAGCGCAGAATCGATTACGCACCGGTCTTTTGGCTTGTGGTGACAACGGGGGAGGGGGAGGGGCAAACTGGTTTTGAGTTGCTTGGCGGTAGTAGCAATATTGGCTAGAAGGCCCGGAATTGCTGCGGCTGATTGGAGCGGGTAGAGGGAATCGAACCCTCAACTAAAGCTTGGGAAGCTTTCGTTTTGCCACTAAACTATACCCGCTTGGTCGAGCTCTTTACGCACCTGGGGCAAGGGCCGATTAAGAACCCTCGTTATCAGCTTGGGAAGCTGGAGTAATGCCATTATACGACACCCGCTCAGAGCGGCTGACTTTGTACCAGATGTGCGCGCGGAAGTGAAATTTTTCTTTGTGCTTGATGGCTTTAGCTCGGCTGACACACCGTGAAACCGAGGGACGGCCATTCGCGGGCAAGCCTTGCTCCTACGGGGTGGTGGTGACCCGGGGGGAGCGCAGAGCTTGCTCGCGATGACGCGGTTTCAGATTGCCAGCGCATGGTGCTCCTGAACAAATTGGTAGCGCGGTCGGCTGGCGGGTTGCGCCGGTTTCAGGAAGCCCAGCAAGGCGTTCTGGCTGTCTCGGCAGGCGGCTTTGTGTTCCATGTCGAGGAAGTGCCCGGTCGCTTGCAGGGTGCTGAACGTTGCGTGTTGCACGTGGTTGGCGAAGAGCCGGGCGCCGTCGGCGGCGGTGTATTCGTCCCATTCGCCGTTCATGAACAGCACCGGCACGTTGATTTTTTCCGCAGCCTTGAGGAAGCACTGGCGATCGCTGTGCAGCAGGTCGCTGATGTGGAAGTGCATCTGCCCGTATTCGTGCGCGGCCAGGTTGCTCACATGGCGATAGTTGAAACGCTTGAACAGTGACGGCAGGTGTTTGCCGATGGTGCTGTTAACCAGGTTGCCGACGCGGTCGCCGTCGCGGCTGCCGAGGTAGTCGACACCGCGTTCCAAGTAGTCGCGCATCGGCTCGTTGATCTCCGGCGAGAACGAGCTGATCACCGCTTTTTCGATGCGTCGCGGCCGTTGGGCGAGGGCGACGAGGGTCGCGGCGCCGCCCCAGGAAAACGACAACACGTGCTCGGCGGCAAAGTGGTCGATCAGCTCCAGCAGAATCTGTCCTTCGACCTCTTTTGTCAGCAATTTCTCATGGCGGTTGTGGGCTTTGGACTTGCCCGCGTAGGGCTGGTCGTAGCAAACCACGTTGAACTGCGGGTGAAGGTTTTTCACGGTCTGAGCAAACGACGCAGTCGTGGCCATCGAGCCGTTGACCAGAATAATGGTCTTCTCTGCGGCGTCTGCGCGATAGAACTCCGTGTAAACCCGGTACTGCCCCTGAATATCCAGCACAGCGATTTCTGGCCTCATGTCGTAAGACTCCTGGCAAGCGGGTATGCGCGCAAATGAGATTGCACGAGCTTTGTGACAGGTAGGCATACGCCTGGAATTTGCAGGCCCATGTCGATCCGGTAAGGCAGGTCGACGGGTATTGTTATTGGCGGGCAGTCTGCCGGGGAACAGCGGAACCTGAGGGTTCTCTACCGGCAAAAAGTTTCTTAGAAGTATGTTGTGACTCGTCGGTCACATTTCGGCCGACGACCTGATTCAAGCAGGGGCGACGCGGTCACGCAAGTGGCATCGGTAAATTGTTCGACAACTTCTGCTGAGCGGTCGCCTGCTTAGATCAAATGGATCTCTTCGGTGCGCAGTGCGCGATACTCGCCCGGTTTTAGCGCGTTATCGAGCAGCAGCGGGCCCATGCTTTCGCGGTGCAGGCGCAGCACCTTGTTGTCGAAATGGCCGAACATGCGCTTCACCTGATGGTAACGACCCTCGACGATGCTCAACCGCGCCGACTTCGGTCCGAGCAGCACCAATTCGGCAGGTTGCGTGGTCAGGTCCTCGAACGCGAAGTACAGCCCTTGGTTGAAGGTGACTGCATACTCCGGGCCGATTTCCTGTTCGGTTTCGACGTAATAGACCTTCGGCAGTTTGGTCTGCGGCTGAGTCAGGCGCCGCGACCAACTGCCATCGTTGGTAATGATCATCAGGCCGGTGGTATTGAAATCCAGGCGCCCGGCGATGTGCAGGTCGTCCTTGTGCGGTTCGTCGATCAGGTCGAGCACCGTCGGATGGTGTGGATCGCGTGTGGCGCTGACGCAGCCGGGCGGTTTGTTGAGCATGAAGTAGCGCGCCGGTTTGCCGATTTGCAGCACGTCGTCATCGACTTCGACGCGGCTGAACTCCAGCACGTCGGCGTGCGGGTCGCTGACGACTTTTCCGTCAACGCGCACGCGTTTTTCCACCAGCAACAGACGAACCTGCTGACGGTTGAAACGCGGCAAGTTGCTGAGGAAACGGTCTACACGCATCGGTTAAAAATCGGACAGAAAAGGGGCGGGCATCTTACGTGATCGGCCGCGCGGCTGCTTGCAGCTGCGCCTCGACTTGCGCGCAACGCGGGCACAGACAGGAAATATCGCGCAGCTGCGCCGGCAACGCTTCGAGGACTGCCGGATCGATGCTTACGCCGTAACACCAGCAGGGGCGATCGGCGGTTCTTGGGTCGGCCAGGCTGCAGTCGTTGGGCGCGCCGCAGGCCGGGCAGTGATCAGGTTTGTTCATTGAGTCATTGTTCAAAAGTCATTCATAAACCGAGTGGGGCATTTCCACGCAGGTGCGGTTGCGCCCGGCCTGTTTGGCGCGGTACATCGCATGATCGGCCCGGGACAGCAGCGTGTGCAAGGTTTCATCCGGCTGCAACGTCGTCAAACCGATGCTGACCGTCAGACGCAGGTCGTCACCGTTGTAGGCATAACGCTGATCCTGCACATGTTGACGAATTTTCTCGGCAATTTTCTGACCGGTCTCACCGTCGGTATCCTTCAACAGCACGATGAATTCCTCGCCGCCCCAGCGACAGACGATGTCGGACTGGCGCAGGCAACTCTGCAAGTCGCGGGCGAAGCCGATCAACACCTGATCGCCGGCGAGGTGACCATAGGTGTCGTTCAATGCCTTGAAATGGTCGAGGTCGAGCAACATCGCGGTCAGCGGTTTCGGCTCGCGTTCGGCTTCGTGCATGGCTTGCGCGGCCAACAGGTCGAAGCCACGGCGGTTGGGCAATTCGGTCAGGCTGTCGAGGGTTGCCTGGGCCTGGATCTTGCCTTGATAGCGGCTGACCACGCGGTTGAGCAGGACCAGCACCACCAGCGTCACGAGCAGGCAGATCAGCAGGTTGAGGTACAGCGACTGGCGGATTTCACTCAGCGCGCCGTCCTCGCGCTTATCGACGAACAGGTACCAGTTCAGCTCGGGGATAAACCGCACGTTGAGAAAATGACCCTGGCCGTGCACGGAATATTCGTAGCTGCCGCTGTGCGGTTTCGGCAATTGGCTGACCAGGCCCTTCATACTTTCGAGTTCGCCCAGGCTCTGCCCGGCGCGTGCACCTTGCGGGCCTCCCTCGGCGCCGGTCAGCACCAGTCGGCCGAAGGTGTCGACGAAGTAAACGCTGCGTTGATAACGCTGCTGATACTTGTCGATCAACTTGATCACCGCATCCACCGTCAACCCGACGCCCGCCGCGCCGATGAAGCGGTTGCTGTAGTCATAGACTTTGTAATTGATGAAAAACGTCAGGTTGTCCTTGTTCGCCAAGTCCGGGTCGACGTTGATTTCGTAGGGCTCGGCCATGTCGCGCACGCGGAAATACCAGGCGTCGCGCGGCTCATCGGCGCGGATCTGCTTGAGCACGCCTTTGGCGTGGTAATAGGTCAGGCTGCTATTGGAGACGAAAAACGCCGTGTAGGCGCCGTAATGGGTCATGACCTCGTTGAGGTAACGGGTCATTTGCTCGGGA
Organism: Pseudomonas prosekii; assembly: GCF_900105155.1. NCBI lineage: Bacteria > Pseudomonadati > Pseudomonadota > Gammaproteobacteria > Pseudomonadales > Pseudomonadaceae > Pseudomonas > Pseudomonas prosekii. Next base: position 1,238,146 of record NZ_LT629762.1, on the reverse strand, counting down.
TTGTGCTCGCCGTTGACCACCCAATCGCGCATGAACGTGTCGCGCGACATCATCGAAGAAATAAGGATCGGTCTGACAAGGTCTTTCTGGATTTCCGAATAAACGGTGTCGGACGTCAGCGGCAATTCGGTGTTGACGATGTTGTCGCGAATCGACGCTCGCGAGGCGTAGTAACTCAGAAACGAGGTGGCGAGGAACCCGGCCCCGAGCAAGGCAATCAGCGTCAGGACCAACGAACGTTGGGAATACAGCGGCGAGCGAAGCGGCATGGGCGGTTCCGTTGGCAATGACCCGATGGCAAGCATTCTAGTGGCATGGCGCGCAAATAACTGCGCAATAACGCGTGGCTATTTGCCCCTCCAACGCGCTGTATTCATGCCGAGAATGAAAAACCTTTCATCGGCGACATGTTTCAACGTGTTTCAACAGCGCACCAGATTCTGAAATCGATGTCTGATCTTTCGACAGTCGCCAACAATTGACTGTTGCCTGCCAGCGTCGCTGGTTTGGTCACTCGCGGTCCAGGAGGCCGCCATGTATCACCGAATTTTTCTGCTGGTCGTGTTGAGTTTTTCCCTTGGCGCATGTGTTCCCTATTCCTACGGAGAAGGAGGCAGCTACTACAGTTCTCAGGTCTACTCATCCCCCGCACCGGCTTATTACTCGGGCGGTGGCAGCTATTACGCGGCTCCACGCTATTACCAACCAGCACCGCGTTACTATCAGCCGGCTCCGCGTTACTACTCGGCGCCGCGTTATTACCAGGCGCAACCGCGCCATTACCAAGCGCCACCGCGCTATTACCAGTCGCAGAACCGTGGCTGGCAAGGACATGATCGAGGTGGCTGGGATGGCCGCCACCGGGGCAACTGGGACAACGACCGGCGCGGCGGCGGCAGAGATCATCGCGGCGGACGCGGTGACCACGACGGCCGGGACGGTCGCGGTGGCCGAGGCAATCACCGTTAATCGACGGATACAAAAAAGCGGCGCATCAAGCGCCGCTTTTTTTTGCGTGGATTTTCAGTAATCAGTCAAATCCGCCAGCGGATGCCGCCCCTCCCACACCTTGTGAAAGTGCGCCTCTACCACCGCATCCGGCACGTTGTTGATGTCCGGCCAATGCCAATGCGGCTTTTGATCCTTGTCGATCAACCGCGCGCGCACGCCTTCGCTGAATTCCGGGTGACGGCAGCAATTGAGGCTCAGCGTGTATTCCATCTGAAAAACCTCGGCCAGCGACAAGTGCCGCGCGCGGACGATTTGTTCCCAGACCAGATGAGCGGTCACCGGCGAGCCCTCGCTCATGGTTTTCGCGGCGCGGCTGAGCAGTGGATCACTGGTATCGCGCAACGCAGTGATGGCTTTCCAGGCACAGCGCACATCGCTGACATCCAGCAATTCGTCGATCTGCACGCGGCGCGGCAACCATTGCGCTTCAGGCATCTGCGCCGTGGCTTCCTGCTGCAAGGCTTTGAACAGACTGTTGAGTTGCATCGCGGTCTGTTCCTGCCAATTTAACTGCAGTAAACCTTCGATCAGCTCTTCTTGCTGCTCGTCGAGCAGGAAGCGGTCGGCGAGGTCGAGATCGATGGCGTCCCGCGCATTCATGTGCGCGCCGGTCAAACCGAGGAACAACCCGAGCTTGCCCGGCAGCCGCGACAGGAACCAACTGGCGCCGACGTCCGGGTACAAACCGATGCTGATTTCCGGCATCGCCAAACGGCTGCTCGGCGTGACAATCCGCGTGCTCGCGCCTTGCAAAAGGCCCATGCCGCCGCCGAGCACGTAACCGTGGCCCCAGCAGATCAGTGGTTTTGGGTAAGTGTGCAGTTTGAAGTCGAGGCGGTATTCCGCGGCAAAGAATTGCGCGGCCAGTGGCGGCACTTCGCCGGGGTGGTTGCGGCAAGCTTCGACCAGGCTGCGCACCTCGCCGCCAGCGCAGAAGGCTTTGGCGCCATTGCCGCGCAGCAGGACGCAGACGATTTGCGGCTCTTTGGCCCACGCGTCGAGTTGATCGCGCAGGGCGTTGATCATCGGCAGGGACAGGGCGTTCAACGACTTTTCGGCATCCAGGCTGGCGATGCCGATGCGCGCGCCGTCGGTGCCGGTGAGTTCTTCGAAGTGCAGATTCATCGTGACCTCGATCGGGAATTTGAGCGTTCAGTATGATCGCTGCGCAGGAAAATGCCGGATGTGCGTCAGATCAATTGACAAGCCTGCCCAGCTTTCCTAGGGTTCGCCCCATTGATTTTGCCGGGTATGACCATGACTGCTGACGACCGTATCAAACTCGAACCGAGCTGGAAGGAGGCACTGCGTGCTGAGTTCGACCAGCCTTACATGGCAGAGTTGCGCGCTTTCCTGCAACAGGAACGCGCGGCGGGCAAGGAGATCTACCCGCCGGGGCCGATGATTTTCAACGCGCTCAACTCGACGCCGCTGGACAAGGTAAAAGTCGTGATCCTCGGCCAGGACCCTTACCACGGCCCGGGTCAGGCGCATGGTTTGTGTTTTTCGGTGCAACCGGGCGTGCCGGCGCCGCCGTCGCTGGTGAACATCTATAAAGAGTTGAAACGCGACCTCAACATCGACATCCCGAACCACGGTTATTTGCAGAGTTGGGCCGATCAGGGCGTGTTGATGCTCAACACCACCATGACCGTCGAGCGCGCCAACGCCAACGCGCACAAGGATAAAGGCTGGCAGTTTTTCACTGATCGGATCATTGAAGTGGTCAGCGCACATCAACCGCATCTGGTGTTCATGCTGTGGGGCGCGCATGCCCAGAGCAAACAGAAGCTGATCGATGCGACCAAGCACTTGGTGCTGACCTCGGTGCATCCGTCGCCGCTGTCGGCGTACCGCGGGTTTCTGGGATGTGGACATTTCAGCCGGACCAACAAATTTCTCGAGCAGAATGGCGAAACGCCGATTGAGTGGCGCTTGCCGCCGGTCTAAAAGCTTCGCGGGCAAGCCTCGCTCCTACAGGTCCTGCACAGATCCTGTAGGAGCGAGGCTTGCCCGCGAAGAAGGCACCTCGGTCTATCAGACTGACTCCGGCAACCGATTCCAATACCTGAACAACGGCTCCGCCAGAAACAGTACGAACAGCAATCGCATCACCTGCATCGCCGTCACCAGCGGCACCGAGAGTTGCAGGGTTTCTGCGGTCAGGCTCATCTCGGCAATCCCGCCGGGCATCATGCCCAGCGTCAGCGAACGCAAATCCAGGTGCGTCAACGCGCTCAATCCCAATGCCGCCGCTGTAGCGATCAACATGGTCAACACCGTGCCGATCAACGTGCGGCCCATAAACGACGGCGCGCGCCGGAAAAACTGTCGATTGAAGTGACAACCCAGGCCGCTGCCGATCAGCCATTGGCCGATCTGGCTGCCGCCGTCCGGCAAACTGATGTGCAAATCCCAACCGATGCTCACCGCCGCACTCACTAGCAACGGCCCGAACAGCCACGGATTGGGTTGCCGTAAACGCTGCCAGGCCCAGGCGAGCAGTGCGCCCGCCGGGAATAGAATTGCCAGCCATTGCCAATCGACGGTGCCGGCGTGGGAGATCGGTGTGCCGTCGCCGAGCAAATATTTGAACGCTGCCGGCACACACAACACCACCACCAACACCCGCAAACTTTGCCCCGCCGCGACCCGGCTGAGCACCGCGCCGTTGCGCGCGCCGAGGTTGACCATCTCGCCGGAGCCGCCGGGCATGCTGGAAAAAAACGCCGTGGCGCGGTCCTCGCCGGTACGCCGCATCAACCAGACCCCGACCACGCTGGACAGGCTGGTGACCAACGCGCCGAAGAAAATCAGACCGAAGTGGCTCAACACCTGCTCCATCACCACGGGGGTGAAGTGCAGGCCGATGCCGATGCCGACGATCCACTGGCCGCACTTGCGTCCGCCAGGGATTTCCGCCAATTGCCACGGCGTCAGGCAGCGCACGAGGATAATCGCCAGCAACGAGCCGACCATCCACGGCAACGGCCAGCCGATCTGGCTGGCGAGGTAACCGCCGAGCAGACCGACCAGCGGTGTTCCCCACCAGGTTTTGAAGGGTCGATCAGACATCGGCGAGGGCGCGCCGCGCGACCGAACGTTTGCGCCAGATCCGCACCATCGGCATCAGCAGCATCAGCGCGGTCAGCACCCAGACGCCGAAGGTGATCGGGCTCGACCAGAGGATTTCCAGCGCACCGTTGGAAATCGACAGCGCACGACGCAGGTTCTGCTCCATCAGACCGCCGAGGATGAAGCCGAGCAAAACCGGCGACAACGGGAAGTCCAGTTTGCGCAGGATGTAACCGAAGATGCCGATGCCGACCATCAGGAACAGGTCGAACGTGGTCGCGTGCACCGCGTACACGCCGATCCCGGTAATGATCGCGATCACCGGCACCAGCGCCCAGTTCGGCACGGCGAGGATGCGGGTGAAGATACGGATCATCGGAATGTTGAGGATCACCAGCATGATGTTGGCGATGAACAGCGACGCAATCAGGCCCCAGACGATGTCCGGTTGTTGCTGAAACAGCAGCGGGCCGGGCGTGATGTTGTACAGCGACAGCGCGCCGATCATTACCGCCGTGGTGCCCGAACCCGGCACGCCGAGGGTCAGCATCGGCACCAATGCACCGCAGGCCGAAGCGCCGATTGCGGTTTCCGGTGCGGCGAGGCCGCGCATGTCACCTTGGCCGAACGTGCCTTTGGCCCCGGCGATGCGCTTTTCGGTCATGTACGCGACGGCGCTGGCGAGGGTCGCGCCGGCACCCGGCAACACGCCCATGATGAACCCGAGCAAGCCGCAACGGATGTTCACCACGAACACCGAAGACGCTTCCTTGAAGTTGAACATCATGCGCCCGGTGGCTTTGACCGCTTCCTGGCCGCGGTGGGTTTTCCAGCAGCAACAGAATTTCGCTGATCGAGAACAGCCCCAACACCAGCACGACGAACTGAATGCCGTCGGTCAAATGGATGTTGTCGCCGGTAAAACGGTAAACGCCGCTGTTGGCATCGATGCCGACGGTCGACAGAAACAGCCCGATCAGCGCCGCAATAAAGGTCTTCAGCGGTCGATCCCCGGCCATGCCGCCGAGGCAGACAATCGCGAACACCATCAACACAAAGTATTCCGCCGGGCCGAAAGCTATCGCCCATTTCGCCAGCAGCGGGGCGAACAGCACCATGCCGCAGGTCGCAATAAACGCGCCGATGAACGAGCTCCACGCCGACAGCGACAACGCCACGCCGGCCAAGCCTTTGCGGGCCATCGGGTAACCGTCGAGGGTGGTCATGACGGTCGATGCTTCGCCGGGAATGTTGAGCAGAATCGAGCTGATCCGCCCGCCGTATTCGCAGCCCAGGTACACCGCCGCCAACAGGATCAACGCCGATTCCGGCGGCAAACCCAACGCGAACGCAATCGGGATCAGCAACGCCACGCCGTTGATCGGTCCCAGGCCCGGCAACAGGCCGACGACGGTGCCGATCAGCGTGCCGCACAGCGCGGTTACCAGGTTGTACGGGCTCAGCGCGACGCCGAAACCCTGGCCCAAATAGCCAAACGTATCCATATCAGTTCTCCAGAACGTCGAGCAGCCCGAGGGGCAGCGGCACGTCCATCAACTTGTCGAACAGCAAGTAGAGGCCAACGCCCATCAGCGTGGTGACGACGATGCTGGGCAGCCAGCGCCCGCCGTACAGGCGCGCCATCGGGATACCGATCAAGACGCTGCTGAGGATGAAACCCAAAGGTTCGAACAACCCGGCGAAGATCAGCAGCAGCACGATGCAGATGCCGATTTTGTTCAGGGTCTGGCGGTCGAGTTGCGGGTCGTCATCGCTGTGCACGATTGGGGTTGGGCGAAACAGCATGTAGAGCAGACCGAGGCCCATCAGGCCCAGCATCAACAGTGGAAACGCCCGGGGTCCTACAGGTTCGTAGGAGAAAGCCGCTTGATACGGCCACGCCATCAGCGCCAGACCGGCGCAAGCCGCCAGCAGCACCGCAGCAAAAATGCGTTGTAAGAGCATGCAAAACTCCTGGGCCGCGCCCCCGAGAACCGGGGCCGCCGCCGCTAGACAGAGGCGATCACTGGATCAGGCCGAACTCTTTGGCCAGCACTTTGTAGTCCGCGACTTGCTTCTTCACGTAGGTGTCCAGTTCCTGGCCGGTCATGGCGAACGGGAACAGTTCACGCTGATCGCGCAACTTGGCGAAATCTTCGGACGCCAGCAGCTTGTCGAAGGCATCTTTCCACCACGCGTAGTCTTCGTCGCTGACCTTCGGCCCAAGGTAGAAGCCGCGCACCACCGGCCAGACGATGTCGTAGCCTTGCTCTTTGGCGGTCGGGATGTCTTTCATTTCCGGCTCGTCCAGACGCTTGTCGGAGAACACCGCGAGCAAGCGCATGTCGCCGCTCTGGATGTGCGGCATGGAGTCGGAGATGTCGGTGCTGCCGACCTGGATGTGGCCGCCGAGCAGCGCGGTGGCGATTTCGCCGCCACCTTCGAGGGCGACGTAACGCAGGTCGCGCGGGTTGATCCCGGCAGCCTTGGCGATCAGCGCGGTTTGCATCCAGTCCTGGCTGCCGACGGTGCCGCCGGAACCGATTACCACTTTGCTCGGATCTTTCTTCAGCGCCTGAACGAGATCGTCCAGCGTCTTGTAAGGCGAATCGCTCTTCACTGCGATGGCGCCGTAGCTGGTGCCGACCGCCGCCAGCCAGCGCACGGCGTTTTCATCGAAACGGCCGAACTTGCCTTGTGCCAGGTTCAGCAGCGAACCGCTGGACCACGCCACCAGCGTGCCGGCATCGGCCGGGCGCTGCGCGACCACCGCGTTGTACGCCACCGCGCCGACACCGCCGGGCATGTAGGTCACGCGCATCGGTTTGCTCAGGAGTTTTTCGTTCACCAGCGCGCTTTGCACCAGTTTGCAGGTCAGGTCGAAACCACCGCCGGGGGAGGCCGGGGCGATGCATTCCGGGCGTTTTGGCTCGGCCATCAATTGGCCGGCGAAGAGCATGCAACTGGCGGCGAGGGCGAAACGGCGCAGTGATCGATTCATTTTTTGTCTCCAGAGGAGTTGTTGTTTTTGGGGATGTTTCAGGTGCGGCGGTTTCGCGTCACGCAGCCGGCAGAAGCGCTGGCAAGCGTAAACGAAAGAGAAGGGGTAAAGGCTTGGGATGGGCGAATCCGGGGCTGTGTGGACAGCATGGTGCAGTACCTCGTTATTGTTCTTATTGGCGAAAACGCATCAAGGCGTTTTTCGGGAGCTACATTTGCGGGGCGCTACGTTTGCGAGAGCTATTTTTGCGAGAACTGGATTTCAAACCACGAAGGATGGCTTGCAATCGAAACCGTCCGTCGCCGACTGTAACGGTCGAACCTTTCACTAACCTTTCAGCGAGCTTTCAATGTTTTCGGGCTTCACAGCGGCGCAAGCGGCGGTAAACTCCGCGCCAAAGAATGGCGTCGACCATCCCTGAACGAGGAAAAAAAGCCATGCGTGTCCTGCTCGTCGAAGACCATCTGCAGCTCGCCGAAAGTGTCGCTCAGGCGCTCAAGAGCACTGGTTTGACCGTTGATGTGTTGCACGACGGCGTGGCGGCCGACCTTGCGTTGAGCAGCGAGGAATACGCGGTGGCGATTCTCGACGTCGGCCTGCCGCGTATGGATGGTTTCGAGGTGTTGGCGCGGTTGCGCGCTCGCGGGAAGACTCTGCCGGTGTTGATGCTGACCGCGCGCAGCGACGTCAAGGACCGCGTGCACGGCTTGAACCTCGGCGCCGACGATTATCTGGCCAAGCCGTTCGAACTGACTGAGCTCGAAGCCCGGGTCAAAGCCCTGTTGCGCCGCAGCGTGTTGGGCGGCGAGCGCCAGCAGACCTGCGGCGTGCTGGCGTATGACCTCGACACCCGGCGTTTCACCCTCGGCGAAGAATTGCTGACCTTGACCTCGCGCGAGCAGGCCGTGCTTGAAGCGCTGATCGCCCGTCCGGGTCGGGTCATGAGCAAGGAGCAACTGGCCTCGCAGGTGTTCGGTCTGGATGAAGAGGCGAGCCCCGATGCGATCGAAATCTACGTCCACCGCCTGCGCAAGAAACTCGATGGCCAACCGGTGGCGATCGTGACTTTCCGCGGTCTCGGTTATTTGCTGGAAAGCCGCGATGCATAAGCCCAGCAGCCTGCGCTGGCGGTTGCTGTGGAACCTCGCGTCGCTGCTGGTGGTGTTGATGTTGGCCAGTGGCTTGAGCGCTTACTGGAACGGTCGCGAAGCCGCCGACACCGCGTACGACCGAACCTTGCTGGCGTCGGCGCGGACCATCGCCGCCGGGGTTTCACAGCGCGACGGGACGCTCAGCGCCGACGTGCCCTACGTCGCCCTCGACACCTTCGCTTACGACAGCGCCGGGCGGATTTTTTACCTGGTGAATGACATCCACCAAAACCTCATCTCCGGTTACGAAAACCTGCCGCCACCGCCGCCCGGCACGCCGCGTACCGATGACTATCCGGCGCTGGCGCGCTTCTACAACGCCAAATATCAGGGGCAGAACGTGCGCGTGGTCAGCCTGCTCAAACCGGTGAGCGAGCCAAACATGAATGGCATGGCGGAAATTCGTGTCGCCGAAACCGACGAAGCGCGGGTCAGCATGGCGCGCAGTCTGGCGGCAGATACCTTGCTGCGACTCGGTATGTTGGCGGTCGGCGCGTTACTGCTGGTGTGGTTTGCGGTGAGCGCGGCGTTGCGACCGCTGGAGCGGTTACGCACGGCGGTGGAAGAGCGTCAGTCGGACGACTTGCGCCCGTTGCCGCTGGTCGAAGTGCAGCACGAACTGTGGCCACTGGTGCGCGCGCTCAATCACTTTACCGAGCGCCTGCGCGGGCAGTTCGAGCGCCAGGCGCAGTTCATCGCCGATGCCGCGCATGAACTGCGCACCCCGCTGGCGGCGCTCAAGGCACGCCTGGAATTGGGCTTGCGCGCCACCGACGCGCAAACCTGGCGCAGCACCCTGGAAACGGCTGCGCAAGGCACGGAAAGCCTGACTCATCTGGCCAATCAGTTGCTGTCGCTGGCGCGCGTCGAAAATGGCGCGCGAGCGATTGCCGAGGGCGGCGCGCAGTTGCTCGACTTGAGCCAACTGGCGCGGGAACTGGGCATGGCCATGGCGCCGCTGGCGCACGCGCGTGGCGTCGCGCTGGCCTTGGAGGCGGACGAGCCGGTGTGGCTGCGCGGCGAACCGACGTTGCTGAATGAACTGCTGAGCAATCTGGTGGACAACGCCTTGGCGCACACGCCGTCGGGCGGCAATGTAATTCTGCGAGTGACGGCGCCGGCGGTGCTGGAGGTCGAGGATGACGGGCCGGGGATTCCGCTGGAGGAACGTGATCGGGTGTTCGAGCGCTTTTATCGGCGCAATCAGCAGATCGCAGGATCCGGTCTGGGGCTGGCGATTGTCGGCGAAATCTGCCGCGCGCACCTGGCGCAGATCAGCCTGCACGACGGCGAGGTGGCGGGGTTGAAGGTTCGGGTGAGTTTTATTCCCGGGGAGTAAACATCAAACCTGTGGCGAGGGGGCTTGCCCCCGTTGGGATGCGAAGCAGCCCCAAATCCCTGCACTCAATAGCTCGGTTCTACCGCGTTCAGCGGATTTGCGACTGCTGCGCAGCCGGACGGGGGCAAGCCCCCTCGCCACAGCAAGCCTCGCTCCTACAGGGACGGCGTGATTCCTGTAGGAGCGAGGCTTGCCCGCGAAGCTCTTTACAAAAACATCAACCGCGACTCTTCAAGCTCTTGGCACATCGCTTCGTTGTCGGGATTGATCTTCAGTTTCTTGAACGCCGGCACGCTGAACGCATCAATTGCCGCCAACGGATGGTTGGTGCCTTTGTAGCAATACAAACAGGCCACCTGCACCAGATCGACATAATCGACGCGCTTGGATTCACGGGTGAAATCCAGGTATTGCCCCGGCAACTTCGCGAGCATTTCCGGAAACTCCCAGACACTCAACAGCTTGTCGCCGACCAGCGGATGAATGCGGTCGATGACGTGGTTGAGGCTGATCGGGTCCGACAGCAGCTCATTGTGTTCTTCGGCATACGTCAGAATCGGCAAAACGCCGATCTGGTGCACCAGCCCGCCGAGCGCTGCCTGATCCGGTTTGAGTTGGGTGTAGCGGCGGCACAGCGCATAGCTGACCCCGGCGATTTCCAGGCTCTTGAGCCAGACATCGCGCATTTTCTGCTCCACCACCTCGGAATTGGCGTTGAAGATCTGCTCCATCACCAGACCGATGGCCAGGTTGCTGCTGTAATTCACGCCGAGCCGGGTGATGGCGGTGTGCAGGTCGTTAACTTCCTGAGTCGCCCGCAGCAGCGGGCTGTTGACCACTTTGATCAAACGCGCCGACAGCGCGGTATCGCGACCGATGACTTTGCTCAGGGTGCTGACACTGATCTCCGGATCTTCAGCAGCCTTGCGAATCTGCATGGCCACTTCCGGTAATGTCGGCAGCACCAGGTCATCGTTGTCGATGGCCGCAACCAAATCCCGTTGGACCTTATCCGCCAGCTCGCTCATTGATGTTCTCTAGGGTCTTGCAAGAAAGTGCTGCTGTCAGCGCTGGATTTCTTTGTCGCGGTCCAGTGTGTAGGGCAGGTCAAGCAGGTGCAGGGCAGGGCCTTCCAGCGCTGCCAGATGGATATCACCCGACTCTGCTGCTTCGGCTTGCAGCACGGCCAGGAGTTCAATGTTTTCTTCGCCGCGAGCAGCGATCACCACCTCACCGATTGAACTGTTGTGGGTCGGCGCAAACAGTTGCGTGCCGGGCTCGGGCAATTCGCTGCCCTCCAGCTGCAAGCGGTACAGACGACGCTTGAGTTTGCCGAGGTATTGCATGCGCGCGACGATTTCCTGGCCGGTGTAGCAGCCTTTCTTGAAACTGACGCCGCCGACGGCTTGCAGGTTGAGCATTTGCGGGATGAACAGCTCGCGAGTGCTCGGCATCACTTGGCCAATGCCTGCGCGAATCTGCCCAAGCAGCCACTGATTCAGCTCGCCTTCGGTCAGCAACGCGCAAAGCTTGCCTTTGATGCTCGACGCTTGATCGGCGGCGACCCACAACTCGGCGCGCTGCGGCGATACACGAATGGCGATCAGGCCGTCGTTACGCACGACGCTGTCGGTGTCGGCCGGCAACTCAAGACCCAGGCTGCTCAACGCAGCATCGCCGTGGTCGAGGCCGAAACGCACCCAAGCGGCGCTTTCGTCAGTCAGCTTGGACTTGGAGAACACTGCGTATTTTTTCAGGTCCGCCAGTTGCGGCTCCAGCAGCTCGGTGGCCATGGCCAGCAGCACGCCGTCGCTTTCCAGCAGAATGCGGAAACTCGATTGCATCCGGCCCTTCTGGGTGCAACGGGCACCGAGGCTGGATAGGTTGTCGCTGAGGTAATTAATGTTGCAAGTCAGTTGGCCTTGCAGGAATTTGCCGGCATCCGCGCCGCGGACCGCGAGAACGCCTTCGTGTGACAGGGTGCAGAAAAAAGCAGAATCGGCCATGAGTCATCGCAGGGTAAAGAGTCTGGGGGACATCATAAGGGTGCGCCCTGGAAATGGGTAGTTTACAAAAGCTCGGCAGGCCCGACCAAAGCCGACTGTTCGCTCAGGCTTTGGCCTGTATACTTGCCGCCTATTTGAGGAGCGCTCCATGGTCGAAGATGTTGAACTGAATCGCCTCTACTGGCACAGCCGCCGCGGCATGCTTGAGCTTGACGTGTTGCTGGTGCCGTTCGTGAAAGAGGTTTACCCGCACCTCAATGATGTCGACCGCGATTGCTACCGCAAGCTGCTCGAATGCGAAGATCAGGACATGTTCGGCTGGTTCATGGAACGTGCCGAATCGGAAGATCCGGAGCTTCAGCGCATGGTTCGCATGATCCTAGACCGTGTCCAGCCCAAGTAATACCTTCGAATGCCGCTGGCATGCCTCCGGGCAACTGCTGGCGGCGTACGGTTTGGCCCAGCTGTTCGCGCTGGGCGCATTATTTTTTCTTTCCATACCTGCGTGGGCGAGTCTGCTCGGCGTATTGCTGTGCCTGGCGCACGGGTTTCGCCAGTTGCCGCGACAGATTCTGTTGACCCATCCCCAGGCATTCCGTGGCTTGCGCCGCGATGCCGACGGCTGGCAGTTATGGAATCAGGCGCAAGGCTGGCAACCGGTGCAGCTGCGGCCGGACAGCCTGGCGTTACCGCTGATCGTGGTGCTGCGCTTTCGTTTGCGCGGCGAGCGGCGGGTCAGGACGATTTGCGTGCCGCGCGACTCGCAGACGGCGGATATGCACCGACGCCTGCGGGTACGGCTGACGTTCAGTCGACGTAGGTGGGCGGCACCAGAATAGTGTCCAGCGCTTCAGGCAACATGTCCGGGTAATCCAGCGTGTAATGCAAGCCGCGACTTTCCTTGCGCTCCATCGCCGACTGGATCATCAATTCGGCGACTTGGGCCAGGTTGCGCAACTCGATCAGATCGCGGCTGACTTTATAGTTGCTGTAGAACTCGTCGATCTCATCCAGCAACAACCGCACCCGGTGCTGCGCCCGCTGCAGGCGCTTGTTGGTGCGCACGATGCCGACGTAGTCCCACATGAACCGCCGCAGCTCATCCCAGTTGTGCGCGATGATCACGTCTTCATCGGAATCGGTGACCTGGCTCGCATCCCAGACGGGCAGGGCAATCGGAATCGACACTTGTGGCAACTGTCGAAGAATGTCCGCCGCCGCCGAACGCGCGTACACGAAACACTCCAGCAGTGAGTTGCTGGCCATGCGGTTGGCGCCGTGCAGGCCGGTGAAACTGGTTTCGCCAATCGCGTACAGGCCCGGCACGTCGGTGCGGCCCTGTTGATCGACCATCACGCCACCACAGGTGTAATGCGCCGCCGGCACCACCGGAATCGGTTGTTTGGTGATGTCGATGGAAAATTCGAGGCAGCGCTCATAAACAGTCGGGAAGTGAGTCTTGATGAACGCTTCGGGTTTGTGGCTGATGTCCAGATAAACGCAATCGATGCCCAGGCGCTTCATTTCATGGTCGATGGCGCGGGCGACGATGTCGCGCGGGGCCAGTTCGGCGCGCGGGTCAAAGCGCTGCATGAAGCGTTCGCCATTCGGCAGCTTCAAATGCGCGCCTTCGCCACGCAGGGCCTCGGTGATCAGGAAACTCTTGGCTTGCGGGTGATACAGGCAAGTGGGGTGAAACTGATTGAATTCCAGGTTCGCCACCCGGCAGCCCGAACGCCACGCCATGGCAATGCCGTCGCCGCACGCGCCGTCGGGGTTACTGGTGTAGAGGTAGACCTTGGCGGCGCCGCCGGAAGCGAGGATCACGAAACGTGCGCCGTAAGTGTCGACTTCGCCGCTGGCTCGATTGAGCACGTAGGCGCCGAGGCAGCGATCGCCTTCCAGGCCCAAGCGTTTTTCGGTGATCAGGTCGACGGCGACGCGTTGTTCCAGCAGCTCGATGTTCGGGCGTTGTTTTGCTTGATCGAGCAAGGTTCTGAAGATGGCTGCGCCGGTGGCATCGGCGGCGTGGATGATGCGCCGATGGCTGTGGCCGCCCTCGCGCGTCAGGTGAAATTCAAATCCGCCGTCTTCAGTACCCGATTGTTCATCGCGGGTGAACGGCACGCCTTGGTCGATCAGCCACTGGATCGCTTCTTTGCTGTGCTCGACGGTGAAACGCACGGCGTCTTCATGGCACAGGCCGCCGCCGGCATTCAGCGTGTCTTCGACATGCGATTGCACGGTGTCGGTGTCATCCAGGACCGCGGCAACACCGCCCTGAGCCCAGAAAGTCGAGCCGTTGGCGAGGTCGCCTTTGCTCAGTACGGCGATGCGCAAGTGACCGGGCAAGGTCAGCGCAAGGCTTAAACCGGCAGCGCCGCTGCCAATCACCAGAACATCATGTTGGAACTGTTGGCTCATTTCATGATTCCGCTAAAAGCGACCCGGGTCGGGGTTGGCGCAAGACACTTTGACCGGCATGTCAGGCAGCCACACAGCCCACTAGTATATAGAGGGGGCGCGCGGCACAATAGCCGGGCCTACATGGCATTGTGAGACTACTGTGGAGCCGAAGACCGGACGCTTCGTCGGATGGTTTTTTCGCCGGTTCGGCGACAGGGTGACTGTATCGTGGATTTAACAGTCGTTTTCGCTGCACGGTTGCACAATGCCGGGTTAACGCAGCTATAAATATTTGGAACTTTTGCCAAAGGCCCAAGATCAATAGCTGGTTGCCTGAATCAAGGGACAGTGTCGGCTTCGAAGCGGGACTTGCAATTTGGTCCTCGCCGGCGAATCCGATGACAAGATTATTCGCGCAGCCGGGTTATCCCGAGCTGCGCTTTTCGTGCGTGCCAAATCAGAGCCCGCAGGAAACTTGCTTGAAGGGGGAGAACTTTTGCGAAAAGCCCGAGTCTATGTTTGCAAGTCTGGTCGTTTAGTTATGCAAGCCTCCTTCGAGCTTATCGAGGAGTGTTCATGCTAACCCAGGAAGAGGATCAGCAGCTGGTTGAGCGCGTCCAACGCGGAGACAAGCGAGCTTTCGATCTGCTAGTGCTGAAATACCAGCACAAAATTCTCGGGTTGATCGTGCGTTTTGTGCACGACACCCATGAAGCCCAGGATGTCGCACAAGAAGCCTTTATCAAGGCTTACCGTGCACTTGGTAACTTTCGCGGAGACAGCGCGTTTTATACGTGGCTTTACCGCATCGCCATTAACACGGCGAAAAACTATCTGGTTTCACGCGGCCGCCGGCCGCCGGATAGCGATGTCAGTTCCGAAGATGCAGAGTTCTACGACGGCGATCATGGCCTCAAGGATCTCGAGTCGCCAGAACGCGCATTGCTGCGGGATGAGATCGAAGGCACCGTCCATCGAACCATCCAGCAACTTCCAGAAGATTTGCGTACGGCTTTAACTTTACGTGAATTCGATGGTCTGAGTTACGAGGACATTGCGGCAGTCATGCAATGTCCGGTGGGTACCGTGCGCTCTCGGATTTTCCGCGCTCGGGAAGCCATCGATAAAGCCCTGCAGCCATTGTTGCAGGAAAACTGAGACAGCGGCGACAGCCAAGAGAGGAACGCCATGAGTCGTGAAGCCCTGCAGGAATCGCTGTCCGCAGTGATGGATAACGAAGCGGACGAACTGGAATTGCGTCGGGTATTGAATGCCTTTGACGACGTTGAAACCCGTGAAACCTGGGCTCGTTACCAGATCGCTCGGGCAGTCATGCACAAGGATTTGCTGCTTCCACGTCTGGACATTGCTGCGGCAGTCTCTGCTGCGCTGGAAGACGAAACCGTCCCGGCAAAAGTAACTCGCGGTCCATGGCGCAGCCTGGGTCGTCTGGCCGTTGCCGCTTCGGTAACTGTTGCTGTACTGGCAGGTGTTCGTCTGTACAACCAAGACGAAATCGCTGGGGTCGAACTGGCTCAGCAGTCCAATCAGCCTTCTCTGGCCGTTCCACAGGTCAAAGGTCCAGCTGTTTTGGCCGGTTATAGCGAAAGTTCGGAAACCACTGGCCCGATGGCTAATGGTGTGTTGCAAGGTCAGCCAGGCTGGCACGATCAGCGTCTGCCAAGCTACTTGCGCCAGCACGCACAAGAAGCTGCACTGAAAGGTACTGAGAGCGCTCTGCCGTACGCTCGCGCAGCAAGTCTGGAAAGTCGTTAAGGAGGATCATGCGCGCCATACCTCTACTTTCGCTTCTGCTCGGTGGCTGGTTCGTTGTTCCAGCCCACGCCGACGAAGCCCAGGACTGGTTGACACGCCTGGGTCAGGCCGAGCAACAGCAAAGCTTTAACGGCACTTTTGTTTACGAGCGTAACGGTAGTTTCTCTACCCACAACATCTGGCATCGCGTCCAGGATGGCAAGGTCCGCGAGCGTTTGCTTCAGCTCGACGGCTCGGCACAGGAAGTCGTGCGCGTTGATGGACATACTCAATGCGTCAGGGGCACCCTGATCGCGGGGCTGGGGGGATCTGCCAGTGCGGGCGCTCGTGCACTCGATCCACAAAAGTTAAAGAATTGGTACGAACTTGCCGTGATCGGCAAGTCGCGTGTGGCTGGGCGTGCGGCGGTGATTGTTTCACTGAAACCGCGCGACCAGCATCGTTACGGTTTCGAATTACACCTGGATAAAGAAACGGGCTTGCCCCTGAAGTCGTTGCTGTTGAACGACAAGGGACAGTTGCTTGAGCGTTTCCAGTTCACCCAGCTGGATACGGCTGATGTTCCTTCTGACAACGACTTGAAACCAGGTCCTGACTGCAAGGCCATCGCAATCAGTACGGACAAGGCTTCGGCGCAGAAAACCGCGGAAGTCTGGCGTTCCGATTGGCTGCCAGCGGGTTTCGAACTCAGCAGCAGCTCCACGCGCAAAGATCCCGAGACCAAAACTCAAGTCAGCAGTCTGATGTACGACGATGGCCTGGCACGTTTCTCGGTATTCCTTGAGCCATTGAACGGCGCGACTGTGACCGATACCCGAACTCAGCTCGGCCCAACCGTGGCAGTGTCCCGGCGTCTGACGACACCGCAGGGCGAGATCATGGTCACCGTGGTTGGCGAGATCCCGATCGGTACCGCCGAACGTATTGCGCTGTCCATGCGTAATAGCGCTTCAACAGCCAAGCAGTGAGCTGAACCTTGATGCTCATTGATCGACCGTTTGATACTGCGAGAGGTCAGCAATGACCCTCACATCATCGAGATGTCGAAATGTTTGGTGAGTATTTCAAGTTGCAAAATCCCCCAAAATTTTCTATAGGTCAGTGCCTCTCGGCCCTGGCCTTGTTTGTTGTTCCCGGAACAAAAATACCGGCGTATCGTTCCCGGTGTTCCTTGCTCCATATCGCTTAACCATGCTCGTCGTAACGGGAGCCGTATGTCGATACCACGCTTGAAAACTTACCTTTCCATTTTTGCCACCGTGCTTGTGCTCGGTCAGGCTGTCCCTGCCCAGGCGGCTGACTTGCCCGACTTTACGCAACTGGTCGAACAGGCTTCGCCGGCAGTGGTGAACATCAGCACCACGCAAAAATTGCCTGATCGCAAAGCCTCCGGCCAGATGCCGGACCTTGAAGGCCTGCCGCCAGCGTTGCGCGAATTCTTCGAACGCGGCATGCCGCAACCTCGCTCGCCGCGGGGCGATCGTCAGCGTGAAGCGCAGTCGCTGGGTTCCGGATTCATTATTTCGCCTGACGGTTACATCCTCACCAACAACCACGTGATCGCCGATGCCGACGAGATTCTCGTTCGTCTGGCTGACCGCAGTGAGTTGAAAGCCAAGCTGATCGGCACCGACCCGCGCTCCGACGTGGCGCTGCTGAAAATCGAAGGCAAAGACCTCCCAGTGCTCAAGCTTGGCAAGTCGCAGGACTTGAAGGCCGGCCAGTGGGTTGTCGCCATCGGTTCGCCGTTCGGCTTTGACCACACCGTGACCCAAGGCATCGTCAGCGCTATCGGTCGCAGCCTGCCGAACGAAAACTACGTGCCGTTCATCCAGACCGACGTGCCGATCAACCCGGGCAACTCCGGCGGTCCACTGTTCAACTTGAACGGCGAAGTGGTCGGCATCAACTCGCAGATCTACACCCGCTCCGGTGGCTTCATGGGCGTGTCGTTTGCGATCCCGATCGATGTCGCGATGGACGTTTCCAATCAACTGAAAAGCGGTGGCAAGGTCAGCCGTGGCTGGTTGGGCGTGGTCATTCAGGAAGTGAACAAGGACCTGGCTGAATCGTTCGGTCTGGAGAAACCGGCCGGCGCGCTGGTTGCACAGATTCAGGACGACGGCCCGGCTGCCAAAGGTGGCCTGCAAGTGGGCGACGTGATCCTGAGCATGAACGGGCAACCGATCATCATGTCCGCAGACTTGCCACACTTGGTCGGCGCGTTGAAGGCTGGCGCGAAAGCCAACCTTGAAGTGATCCGCGAAGGCAAACGCAAGAATGTCGAGCTGATCGTCGGGACCATCCCGGACGAAGGCAAAGAGCTGGATTCCAAGCTCAGCTCCGGCGTTGAAACCAACAGCAATCGCCTCGGTGTTGCCGTTGCCGACCTGACCGCCGAGCAGAAGAAAACCTACGACCTCAAGGGTGGTGTGGTGATCAAGGAAGTCCAGGACGGACCAGCATCGCTGATCGGCTTGCAGCCTAATGATGTGATCACGCATCTGAACAATCAGGCGATCAGCGACAGCAAGGAATTTGCCGAGATTGCCAAGGCTCTGCCGAAGAACCGCTCGGTGTCGATGCGGGTCCTGCGTCAAAATCGCGCGAGCTTCATCACCTTCAAACTGGCTGAGTAAGCCGGTTGTTTGAAAAAGTTGAAAGGGTTGGCTGAATAGCTGGCTGAATAAAAAACCGCCTCGAAAGAGGCGGTTTTTTTGTGTCCGGGTTTTCTGCGCCTGGTGAGGGTTAACCCATCATGTCCTTGATCATCCGTTCCTGATCCATCAACTCGCGTTGCCGCGCGTCGATGCGCGAGGACAGCGGGAAGTTGCCGCCGGCCTTGCGTTTGGCGAAGTCCAATTGCTGGATCGCCTGACGATAATCGCCGACCAGCGCAAAGTATTCGGCGCGAGCCTGATGCAGGCCAATGATGTTGCCCGAAAGCCCGCGAGTTTCCGCGACCATGTACCAGACATCCGGATCGTCCGGACGCGACTTGAGCAAATTCTCCAGCGCTTTCTCCGCGTCGACGTTGCGGTTTTGCTTGAGCAGCAGGTCGACGCGCACCTGATTCAGTGGATAGTTGCCGGGGAATTGCGTGAGCAACCGATCAACTCGCGACTGCGCATCCGCAAGGCGATTATTGGTGATGTCGAGATCGACCTGCGCCAGGTTGTAGATAATCTCGTTCGGCGACTTGGCCAGCAATTGCTGGAGATTCTCCCGGGCCTCGTTCAACTGGCCGCCCTTGATCTGAGCGATGGCCAAGCCGTAGCGCGCAACGTCATTTTTCGGATTTTCATCGAGCTGAGCACGGAAGCGTTTCGCGCCCAGTCCCGGGGTTTCTTCATAAACCAACTGCACGCGCGCGCGAATCAGCTGATAACGCATGCTGTCCTCGACGCCGCCGACCTTGGCCTGCTCGGCGCGGTTGCGCGTGTCGGCGATCCGCGATTCGGTAACCGGGTGAGTCAGGAGGAATTCCGGCGGCTTGGCGTCGAAGCGATATTGCCGCATCAAGCGTTCAAACATGTTCGGCATCGAGCGCGGGTCGTAACCGGCCTTCACCAGATTGAGAATGCCGATACGGTCGGCTTCCTGTTCGTTCTGCCGCGAGAAGCGCCGTTGTTCCTGAATCGCCGCAGCCTGGGTGCCGGCAATGGCGGCAATCCCGGCATCACCGGCGCCGGCAGCGGCAATCACGATCCCGGCGAGCAGGGCCGCCATCATCGGCACTTGCATGCGTTGCGAGGCTTCAACGCCACGGGCGAAGTGGCGTTGCGACAAGTGCGCCAATTCGTGGGCCAGTACCGAGGCGTATTCGCCTTCAGTCTGAGCATTGAGGAACAGCCCGCCGTTGACCCCGATAATCCCGCCCGGCGCAGCGAAGGCGTTGAGCTGCGGGCTGTTGATCAGGATGAACTCCAGGCGCCGGTCAGAAACCTGGCTGGTTTCCACCAGTTTGTAGACGCTGGATTCGACGTAATCCTTGAGCTGCGGGTCGTTGAGTTGCGATACCTGGCTGCGCAACATCGCCAGCCACGCGCGGCCCAATTGGTATTCCTGCTGGGGCGAGACGATGGCAGAACTGGCGTCACCGAGTGACGGCAGGTCGTCGGCGAAGCCTGGTGAGGCGAGCAGGCAGGCGAGCGTCAGCAGGGTAGGGCGCAGAAAAGTCATGCACAAAGCCTTAGTCGACAAAGACCTTACTGTAGCCGGACACCGGGCTTCGGACCAGATATTCTAGGCCGCTCAGCCAACAGACCCGGAGTGATGCAATGATCGAAGCGGTAGCCCATGACGTTGAACTGGACGCCAGTGGCCTGAATTGTCCGTTGCCATTGCTCAAAGCCAAACTGGAGCTCAATCGCATGCCCAGCGGCGCGGTGCTCAAGGTGATCGCCACGGACGCCGGCTCGCAGCGCGATTTTCGTACGTTCGCGAAACTGGCCGGGCATGCGCTGCTGCGCGAAGAAGACGAGGCGGGTGTTTACCGCTACTGGCTGAAAAAAGCCTGAAACCGCAGAGTTTGTGATTAAGGATTATTTATGTTCAAAGTGTTACGCGACTGGATTCAGCGCTACTTCTCCGACGAAGAAGCCGTAGTACTGGCGGTGTTGCTGATTCTGGGGTTCACCGCCGTGCTCACCTTGGGCGGCATGCTCGCGCCGGTGCTGGCGGGGATGGTGCTGGCGTACCTGATGCAGGGGCTGGTGGTGGTTCTCGAACGCTGGCGCGTGCCCGGCGGCGTCGCGGTTGGGCTGGTCTTCGCGTTGTTCATGGGGTTGTTGCTGGTATTCATCATCGTGGTCGTGCCGCTGCTATGGCATCAACTGATCACGCTGTTCAACGAATTGCCCGGCATGCTCGCCAAGTGGCAATCGCTGCTTTTATTGCTGCCCGAGCGCTATCCGCATTTGGTCTCCGACGAGCAAGTCTTGCAGGCGATTGAAGTGGCTCGTGGCGAGATCGGCAAGTTTGGCCAGTGGGCGCTGACGTTCTCGCTGTCGAGCCTGCCGCTGCTGGTCAACATCATGATCTATCTGGTGCTGGTGCCGATTCTGGTGTTCTTTTTTCTCAAGGATCGGGAAATGATCGGGCGCTGGGTTCTCGGCTACTTGCCGCGCGAACGGGCGTTGATCACCCGTGTCGCGCATGAGATGAACCGGCAAATCGCCAATTACATTCGCGGCAAAGTCATCGAGATTTTCATCTGCGGTGGCGTGACCTACATCGGATTTGTGGTGCTGGGGCTCAACTACGCGGCGCTGCTGGCGTTGCTGGTGGGTGTTTCGGTGGTCGTGCCTTATGTCGGCGCGGTGGTGGTGACCGTGCCAGTGCTGTTGATCGCGTTGTTCCAGTGGGGCTGGAGTGATCAGTTCATCTACCTGATGGCCGTCTACGGGATTATCCAGACGCTGGACGGTAACGTGCTGGTGCCGCTGCTGTTCTCCGAGGCGGTCAATCTGCACCCGGTCGCAATCATCTGCGCGGTGTTGCTGTTTGGCGGGCTGTGGGGGTTCTGGGGCGTGTTCTTCGCGATCCCGCTGGCGACGTTGTTCAAGGCTGTGCTGGATGCGTGGCCGCGCAAGGAAGCGGTGGTGGCGCCGCTGCTTTAAGCGTTTGTCTTGAGGGCCTCTTCGCGGGCAAGCCTCGCTCCTACAGACTGCGCCGTTCCCGATCTGGCGAACGGCGCAGTCTGTAGGAGCGAGGCTTGCCCGCGAAGGCGTCGCAACAGGCGCCAATAAAATCAGGCCTTGTTCAGCGCCTCGGCCGCCGCCAACACCGCATCAACATGCCCCGGCACTTTCACGCCGCGCCATTCCTGACGCAGCACACCGTTCTTGTCGATCAGGAAAGTGCTGCGATCAACGCCCATGTATTCCTTGCCATACAGCTTTTTCAACTTGATCACGTCGAACAACTGGCAGAGCGCTTCTTCCTTGTCGCTGATCAGCTCGAAGGTGAACGCCTGCTTGGCTTTGAAATTCTCATGGGATTTCAGGCTGTCGCGCGACACGCCGAAGACTTCGGTGTTGGCGGCTTTGAACGCCTGCAACTGATCGCGAAAGCCCTGGCCCTGAGTCGTGCAGCCCGGCGTGCTGTCCTTCGGATAGAAGTAAATCACCACTTGCTTGCCTTTAAGGCTCGCGAGGCTGACGGTCTGCCCGCTGGTGGCGGGTGCTTCGAAGTCGGTAACCGGTTGGTCGATAGCAACGGCCATTAAAGCTTCCTTACATTGGGTTCTGTGGGCGCCACGGTTCGATCAGGGCGTCCAGGTTCAGCGCGTCGGCGAAATCCAGGAACTGATCGCGCAGCCAGCTGATTTGCACGCCGGCCGGCAACGTCACGGTAAACGTCGCGTTGAGCATGGTGCCGCCGGTTTGCGGTGCCTGATACGTGTCGCACGTCAGGTTTTCCAGCTCGACGTTGTGGTCCATGAAGAACTGGCACAACTCGTTGATGATGTCCGAGCGGTAAGCCGAGCTGACATAAGCGACGTAAGGCAGGGCCTGTGGACGATTCTCCAGCGCCGCGCTGCGCACCACGTTGACCGTGAACGCATGCTTTTTGGCGAGGGTCGGCAGGCTGCCTTCGAGGCGGGCCAGGGCGTCCCAGCTGCCGGAGATCTCGAGGATCAGGGCACTGCACTCGCCATGACGCGTCAGGCGAGAAGTGACCACGGCGCAGCGGTTTTCATGGCTGGCGCGGCACAGGACGTTAGTCAGCTCCATGGGGTTGGCGCCGAGGGCACTGATGACAAGGAATTGTTCGCGAACTGTGGGGGTGGACATGCAGCATTCCTAAAGCGATGAGCGGTCGATACTTCGACAGGCTTTTGTTACCGGGGGCGACCCTGCGCAGACGAATTCAGAAAACCCGGGCCGAAGGTTGCAACGTGCTCCAGAGCGGCAGGAGCGAGGGGTGGCAACGCTGGATCGGGGCTTGTGATGCCGAAAATGGAGGCTGGAACCCGGCGTACGAGCTTATCAGTACCGATCAAAGTCTGAAGGGTAGCGAAAAGCAGCGCCAAGGGGAATGGCAGCAGCGCAGTACTTCGCTTGTACAAGCATCTTGGCGCCAGTACCATTACGGCTCTCTTTTTCCGGCAGGAGCGGTTGCATGATTGCGGGCAGTATGGTGGCACTGGTCACACCCATGGATGCACAAGGTCGTCTCGACTGGGACAGCCTGAGCAAACTGGTGGACTTTCACCTGCAAAACGGCACCCACGCCATTGTGGCGGTCGGCACGACAGGTGAATCGGCCACGCTAGACGTGAACGAGCACATCGAAGTGATTCGCTACGTGGTCAAGCAGGTTGCAGGGCGCATCCCGGTCATCGCCGGTACCGGTGCGAACTCGACGCGCGAAGCCATCGAGCTGACCACCAATGCCAAGAGCGCCGGCGCCGACGCCTGCCTGCTGGTCACACCTTATTACAACAAGCCGACCCAGGAAGGCTTGTACCAGCACTTCAAGACCATCGCCGAAGCCGTCGATATTCCGCAGATCCTCTATAACGTGCCTGGCCGCACCGCGTGCGACATGCTGGCCGACACTGTTATCCGTCTGTCGACCGTGAAAAACATCATCGGCGTGAAAGAAGCGACTGGCGACCTCGAACGCGCGAAAGCGATCATCGCCGGCGTCAGCGAAGACTTCCTGGTGCTGTCGGGCGATGACGCCACGGCTGTCGAGCTGATCCTGCTGGGCGGCAAAGGCAACATCTCGGTGACCGCCAACGTCGCCCCGCGTGAAATGGCTGACCTGTGCAACGCCGCGCTCAAGGGCGATGCCGCAACCGCTCGGGCGATCCACGAGAAGTTGATGCCGCTCAACAAAACCCTGTTTATCGAATCCAACCCTATTCCCGTGAAATGGGCTTTGCATGAAATGGGCTTGATGCCGGACGGTATCCGTCTGCCGCTCACCTGGCTCAGCGCTGCCTGTCACGAACCGCTGCGGCAGGCCCTGCGCCAGTCCGGCGTCCTGGTTTAATTGAGGAAGTACAACGCATGAAGCGAATGGCCGGACTTTCCGCACTTGCCTTGATTATCTCCAGCACCAGTGGCTGCGGATGGGTCTGGGGCCCGGAAGGTTACTTCCGTGACCGTGGTAGCGATTACCTGGAAGCGCAACAGACTGCACCGATGCAATTGCCACCGGATGTCAGCACCGCAAAACGTCTGGATCCGCTGTTGCCGATCCCGCGCAACGTGGCTGACGACACTGCGACAGGCGAATATATCGTGCCGCGTCCACAACCGCTGTCCGCGGTTGCCGACGCCAGCGATTACACCCTGCAAAAAAGCGGCGATTCGAGCTGGGTCATGGGCCAACACCCACCGGCTGAAGCGTGGCCAGTGGCCGTGCAATTCTTCCAGGACAACGGTTTCCGTCTGGACGAACAGCGCCCGCAAACCGGCGAATTCACCACCACCTGGCAGCACTCCGACGAACTGTCCGCAGCGATGGCCAAGCGCCTGAGCTCGGCCGGCGTCAGTGCCGACAGCGAAACCCGCGTGCGGGTCCGCATCGAGCCAGGCGTGCAGCGCAACACCAGTGAAATCTACGTAGTCAGCGCCCAGCGCCCGGCTGGCAGCACTGCCGACGTCGATTTCACCAACCGCTCGGTCAACACCGCCCTCGACGCCGCACTGGTCGACGACATGCTCGCAAGCATGAGCCGTACCTCCGAGAAGGGCGGTTCGGTGTCGATGCTGGCCTCGCGTGATTTCGAAACGCCAAATCGCGTCAGCCTCAGCGAAGACGGCAGCGGCAACCCGATCCTGAACGTCGGTCCAGACCTGGATCGCGCCTGGTCGAGCGTCGGTCGTGCGCTGGAACAGGGCGAATGGCGCGTTGAAGACATCAACCGCAGCTTGGGCCTGTACTACATCAACCTCTCGGAAAAAGCCGAGAAGAAAGACGACAAGCCTGGTTTCCTCAGCGGCCTGTTCGGCAGCGAGCCGACCAAGGAAGAAGTTGAAGCGCGTGCCGAGCGTTATCAGGTTCGCCTGAGCAAGGTTGGCGAAAACGTCCAGGTCACCGTCGAGAAAAACATCAACACCGTTGCGCCTGCCGATGTGGCGCGCAAAGTGTTGAGCGTGATTCAGGACAACTTGGGCTGATCACATGCGTTTTGCCGTTCTCGGCAGCGGTAGCCAAGGGAACGGCACGCTGATAGCCAGCGCTGACACGTATGTGCTGGTGGATTGTGGTTTCTCCCTGCGGGAAACCGAAAAACGCCTGCTGCGCCTGGGTGTGAACCCGGCGCAGTTGAGCGCGATACTCGTAACCCACGAACATGCCGACCACGTGCATGGCGTGGGTTTACTGTCTCGGCGTTACAATCTGCCGGTCTACCTCAGTCGCGGCACCCTGCGCGGGATGCGCAAACCGATTGAACCCGCAGGCTTCCTGGCCGGCGGCGAGCAACTGCAAGTCGGCGACCTGAATATCGAAGTCATTGCCGTGGCCCACGATGCCCAGGAACCGACGCAATACGTGTTCAACGACGGTGAGCGGCGCTTCGGCCTGCTGACTGACCTGGGTTCGTACTGCAACAAAGTGCTGGACGGCTATCGGGACCTCGACGCATTGATGATCGAGTCCAACCATTGCCGTGACATGCTGGCTCGCGGTCACTACCCCTACTTTCTGAAGCAGCGGGTGGGCGGTGAATTTGGGCATTTGAACAACCATCAGGCGGCATTCCTGGTGGCCGAGTTGGGCTGGCAAGGCCTGCAACATCTGGTCCTGGCCCATCTGAGCAGCAAGAACAACCTGCCGCAGCTGGCCCGGCAATGTTTTGTCGACACCCTCGGGTGCGACCCGGACTGGCTGCAATTGGCCGATCAAGATTCAGGGCTCGACTGGCGACACATCGCCTAGCCCACCTACTTAGCAAGCGGAGCCCATCATGGAAAAACGTGAAGAACTCTACCGCGGTAAAGCCAAATCGGTTTTCAAGACCGACGACGCTGACCGCTTGATCCTGCTGTTTCGCAACGACACCTCGGCGTTCGACGGCAAGCGCATCGAACAGCTCGACCGCAAAGGTATGGTGAACAACAAGTTCAACGCCTTCATCATGCAGAAACTCGAAGCGGCCGGCGTACCGACCCAATTCGACAAACTGCTGGGCGACAACGAATGCCTGGTGAAAAAACTCGACATGATCCCGGTCGAGTGCGTCGTGCGTAACTACGCCGCCGGCAGCCTGGTCAAGCGTCTGGGCGTCGAAGAAGGCATGAAGCTCAACCCTTACACCTTCGAACTGTTCCTGAAGGACGACGCCAAGGGCGACCCGTTCATCAACGAATCCCACGTTGTGGCATTCGGCTGGGGCACCGCCGAGCAACTGGTTCGCATGAAAGAACTGTCGCTCAAGGTCAACGAAGTCCTGAACAAACTGTTCGACGACGCCGGCCTGCTGCTGGTCGACTTTAAACTCGAATTCGGCGTGTTCTCCGACGGCTCCATCGTCCTGGGCGACGAATTCAGCCCGGACGGCTGCCGTCTGTGGGACAAGGCTACCGGCAAGAAAATGGACAAGGACCGCTTCCGCCAGGGCCTCGGTGACGTCATCGAAGCCTACGAAGAAGTCGCCAATCGTCTGGGCGTACCGCTTTAATCGACGCAAGCATCTGATAGCACGGAAAAATTTCGCTTAGGGGCTTCGCATCCGGCGAAAGTGTTGTTATGATGCGCGCCGTTGGAGAGATGCCAGAGTGGCCGAATGGGACGGATTCGAAATCCGTTGTACCTTCACCGGTACCTAGGGTTCGAATCCCTATCTCTCCGCCATTATTGAAACAAGACAAAGCCCCCGTGATCATTGATTACGGGGGCTTTTTCGTTTATGGCTTTTTGGTTGGGGCTTTTTTAGGGCAAAGTGCACGCCTCTGAGGCTCTAATCAATCGCTCTGCGCCGTTCAATACCCGCACAGCGCTCGGGTGTGTCTCATCAGCAATCGCCACCTAGAGGCGCGCCACCTTCCCTTCAGGCACGGACGGTGAGCATTCCAACAGATGATTGAGTATCCGATCTGAGCATTGTCAAAAGACGTCCGGGCTGAATAGCAGGTGTCTACTGGACAGAATGATGGCGAATCAGTAGCTTGCAGTAATCTGGGTGCTATAGTCTTAAAGCCATTTCTTAATCGGGTCCTGGCATGCTCGAAGGTGTCGTCATAGCGGCACGCTTGCTAGCGGTCGACCGTTTCAATATTGATGGAGCTTCACACTTGTCAGATCAGCTTAGGAGAGCAAATGTTACTGACACGGTTAAGATGAGCTTGCTTTGCGAAGTCCAAGGACTTTGCCCGCTCTGCAGACGAGCGCTCATGGTTAAGAAAGGCTCAAAACGTGTGCGGGTTTTCGACATCGCACATATCTATCCGCTAAATGCGACCGAACATGAAAAACGTATACTAATCGCTGAAGAAGTGCTTTCAGATGACATCGATTGTGAAGAGAACTTTATCGCACTGTGTAAAGAGTGTCATAAAATTTATGATACTAAGAAGACAGTGCAGGAATACAGGCAGTTGGTTGAGATAAAAAAGACAATCAACAAAATTAAAGCGCTTTCACAAACTTGGGACAGGCAAACTCTTCACAAAGATATAGCGGTTGTAGCTAGGGATTTGGAAACCCTTAGTGAGTTGGATATTAAAAATACAACTCTGTCATTTGCTGCCTTAAAGCTTTCGCAGAAGAAAGATGAAACCCTAGGCGTCATGAATGAAATGAAGATTGGGCAGTATATCCTGAGTTTTTTCGCTCCTATTAGGGAGTCCTTGAGAAAGCTCGAGTTAGAGGAAAAGGCGAAGTCTTTATTTATCTGTTCTCAAGTTAAGAGCTATTACACGCTGTTGTTAATGCAGGGTTTTGATCAAAGTCAAATATTTGAAGAAATGTGTGTATGGTTTATGACTAACACTGGGATCAAGGAACGATCTAAATCTGAAGTGTTGGTTTCTTATTTTATTCAGAATTGTGAGATTTTTTCTGATGATACTGCCTAATAAAATAATATCATTAGAAGATAGTTGTCTCCCTAGGGCAGCTAAGTTGCTGGAAGTTTTAAAAGATAATGATACTGTTCAAGCAGTGTATCTGAATCATAAGGATGTATTTTTCGATGTGTCGGAGTTTATAGATGCTCTCGACTTGCTGTTTGTTTTAAGAAAAATAAACGTAAACTTTACCTCTGGGGTCATTCAGCTTGCTTAAATCTATTACATGCGAGAAATTGATCCAGTCCTCTATCCATTTCAAGTTAGGGCTGAATGCAGTTGTGGGTGCGGATGATGCGCATAACTCAATAGGTAAGTCATCAGTTTTGATGTTGATTGACTTTGCATTTGGTGGAAGCGACTTTCCGACAAAGTGCGATGATGTAATTAAAAATGTTGGTCATTTAGAAGTTGTGATGGAATTTCAATTCGATAAAAGCTATCTCTTTATTCGGAATACCGAAGCACCTGAGTCAGTTTACTGCGTTGAACAAGGGCGAATGCTCACGCTTCGAGAGTTTACTAGTTTTCTTAAAGATAACTATATTACCAGTGCAGGCGAAATTTCATTTCGTGATTGTGTTAGCGGTTTCTTTAGAATTTATCAAAGAAATAACTACAACCACAAACGTCCCTTGGACCTAACCGTGCGGGAGAAATGGGAGGTTGTCAGAAAGCGTATTCTAAAAATGTTCAATATGTACTGGCTAATTTCTCAGCTGGAGCAGGAACGTGCCGGAGCTCAGAAAGCGCTAAAGGACATTAATGGTACATTTAACTCTGGTGCAGTAAAAAAAATCACAAAAGCGCAGGTATCTAAAAACGATTCAGTAATCAGTCAGCTTTTTTCTGAGGTTGAGAAGATTAAGCATGCACTGAAGAGAAATGTTACGGATATACGCTCTATAATCAATGAGCAAAGTCTTGAGTTGAAACTTCAAAAAGATGCCTTGGTAGAGTATAAGCTGGATCTTCAAACGCAGTTAAGCCGAGTGGAGTCAAACTTAGGTAATGCGAAGATTGTAAGTAGTAGGGATTTTCAATCGGTACTCACTTTTTTTCCTGAAGTCGATTCGAAGAAATTGTTAGAGGTAGAATCCTTTCATTCAGGTATTACAAATATTCTGAAGGATCAGCTGAAAGCAGAACAAGTTGTTCTAATAGAAGCTTTAGGCGCTGCCCAAGCCGATATAGCCAAAGTTGATAACTCGCTCTTAAATCTCGTGGATTCCCGTGAGGATTCGGTTCATTTGTTAGAGCGCTTGATAGATCTCGATCGTCAGCAAAATGCTCTGATTCAGCAGAATCGATACTGGACGATGAGTGCAGAGGCAAAAAATGAAATCAAGAGATTGAAGGCTGATATTGACTCGGCGCTGGAGAGTTCGGTTGCAGAGATAGAAGTCGGACTTAATGCAGGAATCGAAGAGGAAATAACAAAAATTTACAGCAATAAAGCTATTTCACCGGTGCTTACACTGGGTGAGAAAGATTATAAATTTGATCATGGCGATGATCGGGGAACCGGGAAAGGTTTTGCAAACATGATCGCCCTAGATCTGACGTTTCTCCGGTTAACTGTTCTTCCGGTAATTATTCATGATAGTCTGTTATTCAAAAATATGGATACTCCTGCAATAGAGCATTTGGTGGAGATCTACAGCTCTTTTAGTAAGCAGGTTTTTATTTCGATTGATGAAGTTAGCAAGTATCAGGCGGGTGTGCGGAAAGTGATTACTGAAGCAATGTTTCTTAAGCTGGATAAAGATCGGATGGCATTCAATGTTAAATGGAAGAACGCGAAGTGACGGCCGTTCTTCATAATGTTTAACTTTCGATTTTTGAGCTTGATCTTGGCGAAAACCCAACATTTTTGAGACTATACCCGCCTTGCTTTAAGTGTCCTTCGGTATCCATCTACCGTAGTGTTTTCTCACCATTGTTGTGTCGGCGTGCCCAAGCTGCCTGGCCACCCATTCGACTGGCACATAGCTCGACAGCATCTGGCTGGCAAACGTGTGGCGACACTGATTGGCACCTCTGTGGCGGACTTCGGTCTTTTTCAGGAGGGCGGTAAACCGTATCCGCTCCATGAACCCCACATTCCAAGCGGATAGCTGACGGCTGATGCTGTCCTCCCGATTTCCATCAGGAGTCCATCACCATGATGCGTCCCAATGCCAGCGTTGAAAAAGTGTACCTCTACCCAAAGCCGGTAGATTTTCGAAAGTCCATTGATGGCCTAGCTGCGCTAGTCGAACTGGATATCAAGGTCGCGGTGTTTGACCCCGTGCTCTTTGTTTTTCTGAATCGCCACCGTAATCGGGTCAAAGTGTTGTACTGGGAGCGTAACGGCTTCTGCCTTTGGCTCAAGCGCCTGGAGTCCGAGCGTTTTAAGACTTCACCCGAAGAGGTGGACGAGGCTATCGTGCTGACCGTCCAAGAACTGAACTGGCTACTGGATGGATTTGATCTCTGGCGCAACCGTCCACACAAGGTTTTAACGCCAAGATTCGTCGCCTGACGGGTATAATCCGGGCATGAATTTGATGCCCGAAGACCTCCCTGACGACCCTGTTCTGCTCAAGCAAATGTTGCTTGAGGCACTCAGTCGTCAGCAGGTAACGGCTGAGGCATACCAGACTCATATCGTCGATCTGAAAGAACAGATCAAGCTGCTGCGCGACCGTTTGTTCGGTCGCAAATCCGAGCAGACCGTTGAACCCAATACCCCTCAACTGGCGTTGTTCAACGAGCCCGAAAGCGAGCCGATGCCTTCAATCGGCGACGCTGACGAAGAAGTTGTTGCTCCGACTTCACGTCGTGGCAAGCGCAAGCCTCTGTCTGCTGATCTGCCGCGCATCGAAGTCATCCACGAACTTCCCGAGCACGAACTGACGTGTGCCTGTGGTTGCCGCAAGCATGTCGTCAGCGAAGAAACTAGCGAGCAGCTGGATATCGTGCCGATGCAAATCCGCGTGATCAAACACATCCGCAAAGTCTACGGGTGTCGTGGTTGTGAAGCGGCGCCGGTCACTGCTGACAAACCGGCTCAGTTGATCGAAAAGAGCATGGCCAGTCCGAGTGTCTTGGCGATGTTGTTGACCACTAAATACGTCGACGGCCTGCCGCTCCACCGATTTGAAACCGTACTTGCCCGTCATGGTGTGGACATCCCTCGCCAAACGTTGGCGCGCTGGGTCATCCAGTGCGGCGAGCACTTGCAACCGTTATTAAATCTGATGCGGGATCGGTTGCTGGAAAGCCCTGTCGTCCACTGTGATGAAACCCGCGTCCAGGTACTTAAAGAACCGGATCGAGACCCAACCAGCCAATCCTGGATGTGGGTGCAAGCCAGCGGGCCGCCGGCTCGAAAAGTCGTGCTGTTTGACTACACCTCCAGCCGTGCGCAGGAAGTGCCGTTGCGCCTGTTGGAAAGTTATCGTGGCTACGTCATGACCGATGATTACGCGGGTTACAACGCCTTGGCATTACAGCCCGGAGTGGAACGTCTGGCGTGCATGGCCCATGTGCGGCGCAAGTTTGTCGATGCTCAAAAGGTACAGCCCAAGGGCAAGGCGGGACGTGCCGATATCGCCCTGACGATGATCAACAAGCTGTACGGCATCGAGCGTGAACTAAAGGGCGTCAGTGACGAGCAACGATTTATCGGCAGACAGGAAAAGAGCCTGCCGATCCTAGCCCAGTTGAAAAGCTGGCTGGATAAAACTCAGTCCCAAGTGACGCCGCAAAGTGTGCTGGGCAAGGCGGTTAACTATCTTGCCAACAATTGGAGCCGGCTGGAGCGTTACGTGGAGGCCGGGTTTTTACCGATCGACAACAATGCGGCGGAACGCGCGATAAAGCCGTTTGTTATCGGTCGCAAGGCGTGGCTGTTCAGCGACACGGCCAAAGGCGCTACTGCCAGTGCTCAGATCTACAGCCTAGTGGAGACCGCCAAGGTCAACGGCCAAGAGCCTTATACGTGGCTACGCCACGTACTGGAGCAGTTACCACATGCGCAGTCGGTGGCAGACTATGAGGCACTGTTGCCGTGGAACTGCTCGCCAGAGATATCACGTTAAACCTGAACCCTAAACGTGGGGTGAGTGGATCGAATCGTATGCTAGGGAAGCCTCGACATCCTTTGGTGTACCGCCAAATCCACCCAGCACGTAATAGACTCGGTACGTTTTTTGGGCCTCCAAAGCCCTGTAAAAATATAAAATCCTACCCCCGGTACAAAAATAATCCTACCCCCGGTACAGGTCCAAAATGGCTCACATGAGCACAGATAGGGCGTGCTTCTGCATTTCCGTGGCATTGAAATGGCATTTAAATACCACAGAAATAGCGCGCATCTTTTGTGCCACCTGAAATACCTGGTCTTGGCATTTTTGTGCCATTGAAATAACCAAACTTTGACATTTTTGTGCCACTAAAATAGCTAAACATTGGCATTTTTATGCCAGCAAAATGGTAGGTGAGCTATTTATGTGCCACAGGTATAGAAATATGGCGCACCGCGTCTGGGATCAGGTGGTGACTTTGAGTGTGGGGTTCATGGAGCGTTTACGGTAAACCAGTTGCTCAATGTTTTACCACTCCACAGTAAGCCGCTGGTGGAGCTGCGAAAAAGGAATCTCACTTTCATTTTTTGGAAGTGATGTTGTCGCGTTGGATAAGGGTGACCTCTTCGACTTGTGCGTCCTTGGCGGCGGCGACAATCTCCCTCATGAGTTTGAGGGCAGGGTCTATCAACTCACTGACTCGTACCCTTGAGCGTTCCGTGGGGACTTTGGCAGTACTGGACGAGATAAATGGTCGATGGAAAGAGGGACACTTCGAGCCGCCAGCGTGCCCACCAACCCCGATTGGGGTATGCGGCGGGAGATGAAGAGTCAGAGTTACACTACAAAAATTGACCAGCTATGGAAAATTTCTTCACACTATGAAACTCATGATCTCTTTCCAGATGTATCCGTAGCTATAGCGTAGCCAGGCTACTTTCAACTTATCAAACACTCGTCGAATCCCGCTACGTGAACGCGCTTGAAGTTCTTTCTCAATTTCAGTCAAGAGCCAATCGTCCTTAAATCCTGTCCAGATCGGTGGAATAGGCGTTTCAAGATTGCTAAAACATACCGGTGCAACCTCTGAGTACAGGATTTCTTCCACGACTTTTAGGTCGTAGCCTCGGATCCGTTCAGCAATATAAGCATAGTCAACAGCACTATCCACAAATGCTTCGGCAAGCGCTATCTGAATACTTGCTCTTTCAGCAGGGGTTAAAAGATGTCCCAATGGGCCAACTCCTCTAGCTCTGCGTCGAGTGTATCGGCAGCGACTCCACCGGCTATGGCTCCAACAGCGCTTCCGATGAGTACAACAGCAATAGCGCAAGCAGGTGCGCCTGGACCACAAATTGCCGAAATACCCAAGCCCGCAAAAAAGCCACCTGCTGCACCACCGCTCAGGATTGTGACCTGCCTAGCCGTTTCCTTAGGCTTGTCATCTGCATTCAGAATTTGGTAAGTGGCTATCGCTGCCGTAAGGATGATGCCGACTTTGCCCATGGCGGTCATAAGTTTGGTGCCAGCGGTAAATTTTGTGTTGCCGCCGCCAGACCGCTCCAAAGCTCTATATAAGACTTCTTTTTTTTGCGAGCTCGAAAGTTGCTCGTAGTTTTTGTTGAACTGGGCTTGAGATTTTTCGTTCAAGTTGTCTATGTGTGTTTTACCGCCCCTTTTCTTTTTTTGCACGATGGCCAAACCTTGGGCAGATGTCCATCTTCGGTGTTCAAACATGATTTTATTGCGATACTCGTTGCTGAACCTAGCACCTTCTTCCACTGTAATATTTCCAGCCTTTACGTCAGCAAAGATTTGCTGCGACATCCGCCGAATACTGCTCTCATAACTCGCACGAACTCGTTCGTCACTAATGGCATCAATTGAGAAGCGAGTTGCAGCGCCCTCCATACCTGCAACTGCCAGCTCAAGTGGAGACTGGTCAAGCGTATGCTCACTTTTTACGATGTAGCTTCCGGTTATCAGGTACGGTTCAGTCACGAGAATTTCCTTATCCCAAAATGTCTTTAAGCAGTCCGTCTATACCTGATGTTGTGCAGATATTCTCTTGCTGTGCGAATGCCAAGGTATGGCATGTTTTACCAGTTGGGTTGGAGAATTTGATCAAGTTATTTGCGTCGAAGACGCCGGACATGGAAGACCCGTCGTCAAAGTGCGCTGTGCAAGCAAACCCTGCGTAGCTTTCTTCAGCGGGAATTTTGAAGCCGATCCAGTTTCCGTGGATGACCATGGGTGTGGGCTGAATGAAACCGGCAGGGGTATGAGCGCTGCCGATGATGACTGTACCCGAGCCACCGATCACCACGTCGCCATGGGTGCCGACTGTACCGAGCAGTGCGGCATTCTTTCCGTTGATAAACACGGTGCCGGACACTTCCGAGGCTAGGGCGCTGCCGCAGCTACACGTGTCATCTTTGCGAGCGGCTGCAAGACCGTCGAAGAACACATCAGGAGAGCCGGACGCGATTGCTTTTGGGCCGTGCCCAGGTATGGGGCAACTGGTTGGGTCGGTGATACGTGCAGCTGGCTTCGCCATACTTGACTCCCTGTCAAAGAATTTAACGGGAACCACTGTATCAGACCTGCTCTGAGAAATGGCTCGCGAAAATTTTCGCAAGGTCATGCCAAGGACGAGCGACGGGAAATGATGGAGCCCGAGTAATTACCAAGCTTCATGAGCTGGGGGAAGAGACGTGCAGGTGGGATACCGGCTGACAGTATGCCGATGGGGAGAATTGATTTCGGAGGGTGACTTAGTGTTGGTGTCTGTTTCTTTTAGCAGGCGTTCGGTTAAATTTGAAAACAGACACCTAAACAGACACTTTAGTGAGTATGGGTAGGCTGGAGGCCTTGAAAATAGTGGAGTGGGTGAAGGGAATCGAACCGTCATCATCAGCTTGGGAAGCTGCGTCCTCGGAGCTTCGATAACTAGGAAGTCTTTGGTTTAGCTTGACAATATTTTTTAGATCTTTAAGATTTCTGCTAAGCCGGACTGGTCTCGTTCGGCGCTGCTGGCCTTGCGCGAATTCTTAGGATACGAGACCAAACTGCTTCAGTCGCGATACCTATTCTTTTGATACGAAACTTGACCCTAGTCAGGTGCACCACGGCTCGCCAGCTGCTGTATGAACTCTGTGCGCCTGTATGAGGTGTTTTATGATTCGTATTCCCGTTACATCGGCCGACTTTGATAGCGGTCGCATCAAAAGCTCTATTTCCAAGCTTAGTAAGCACCATCCCGATCAGTCTGTTAAGCCAAAGCGTTCTTTCGCGCAGCAAACCTTTGCTCAAATCCTCGGATATGGCGGATACGAAGAGTTGCGCTCGCAGGCTAAACACAATGGACCCGCTTATTCCGGCCAATCGTTAGCAATGGAGCAATTCATCGCGCCAATTTCACTGCGTATATCACGCTACTGGGGTGTGTCGTCCGATAAAGCGGAGCATGTTGCGGCCGCACTGGGACTCATCCATCTTGACGCATTCCGCGTCACAGCTCGCACAATACAACAGCCGTTAATGCGAGAAAATCGTGTGAGCACGCCTGGGCATTTGCCAAACCTCGGCATATCACTCGGACCAATTTTGGACGCTATTCGCCTGGCTACAGTGATGCAATGGGCGCAACTGGAAGCGTTTCAGGATGCAATGAAACCTTCGGCCGCGATGGCTGCAATTCAAGACGCGATGAAACCTTCGGCCGCGATGGCTGCAATTCAAGACGCAATGAAACCTTCGGCCGCGATGGCTGCAATTCAAGACGCAATGAAACCTTCGGCCGCGATGGCTGCAATTCAAGACGCAATGAAACCCTCGGCCGCGATGGCTGCGATTCAAGACGCAATGAATCCTTCGGCGATGGCTGCGATTCAGGATGTACTGAAACCTTCGGCGGCGATTGCTGCAATACAAGACGCACTTAAGCCCATGGCGCATATAGCTGCGCTTCAGGATGTAATGAGACCCTCGTCCAAGATGGCAGCGATTCAGGATGCACTGAAGCCATTGGCGCGTAACACTTCAGATCTAGACCTCGAGCGAATTCATGATGATGTTTAGGGCAAGCTTGAGACCGCAATAGGCCGCTTGACGACAAAGGAACGAGCGGAAATTCCCGTTTTTGTTGGCCTTAAGCGGCCTGTGGCGACAACGGAAGGGGTTCGAATCCCTATCTCTCCGCCATTATTGAAACAAGACAAAGCCCCCGTGATCATTGATTACGGGGGCTTTTTCGTTTCCGGGATTTTTTTTGTAGTGGCGGGCTATCCGTCATGCCGTCAAACACTTCTATCCGCAACACCCCCCACCCGTGGCGAGGGGGCTTGCCCCCGTCGGGTTGCGAAGCGGCCCCAATCGGCTATCGCGGTGTCTCAGGAAGAAATCGTTGGCGGTTTTGGGGCTGCTGCGCAACCCGACGGGGGCAAGCCCCCTCGCCACGGGGATGTATTTCATCGAAGGGATTGTGGTGAGGGGGCAATCCCCTCACCAGACTGGTGATTAGCCAGGTTTGTGGTTATCCAGTACGCGGTTGACCGCGAGCTCGCCCATCAGGATCACTCGTTGCAGCACCAGTAGTGTTTGGCGTCGTGGGTTGTCTGCCAGGTCGATGAGGTCGTTGACTATTGCGCTGGCGGAGCCCAGTGATGCGCAGGCGTCGACGAGTAGTGTCTCGTCATCAGCCGCTGCGTCGATGACAAAAATGCTGCTGGGTTTGCGGGGCGCTATCTGCGCTTTCGTCGCCCCGGGGTTGAGGTAGAAGAGGAGGGCGCGGTCGGCGGCTACTTTCATCTTTTCGGGATCAAGATCAAAAGTGGCGTCGTAAGGTACTGGATCGGTGTGAGGCGGATTCGGCGTTACTTTGAACATAAGTCAGGTCCGGATAGGGCTGCTTCTCTCTCGCTACTAAACGAAAGGGTGGCGGCTGTTCGCAGGTTAGTAGACCGGGGACCTAGCAATCCGGCGCGCCCTAGGGCGCCCTGCGCACAGCCACCATCAAATGCAGGTGTGTAACTACCTGATTGACAGATGCCGGTGCACCGCTAGATACCGAGCTACTAAACCCGACCACTGATAAGCAGTGGCAGATAAACGATAGGGCCCGGGGGCATGGCGCACAAGCCGGTGGATTCTGTCTTACCTGTAGGCAAAGGCACAAGGTTTTGTAGCCTTTAGGAAGTAACAACCGGTGTCGCTAAACGCCAGGTTTTAAACTTGTGTAAGCCCGCCACTGCCATCATAAAAAAGCCCCGCAACCGAAAGGATTACGAGGCTTTTGCTTTTTCAGGATTTGATAAACGCCGCAGCGTCCAGCATGTGAACGCTGCGCATCCGGTTCTCTAATAAAAATCGTAATAAATCGCCCATTCCCCGCTGACTCTGTTCCGCCAGAACATCAAACTCCCGCTGTCCACAACGTTCAGATTGATCTTCGTATCCGACGAGATCTGAAACACAAAATCAAAATCATCCCCCGGATCATCACCGGGCTGGCAGTACGACGGATAGCCGCCGATCTTGTGTTCGAACACATGAGTCACCAAGTCGTAATACGATTCAATTTCCCCGGAGTCCTCCAGTTTGAGTATTTCAAGCTCAACGTCTCTGGGTATCCCGCCACCGTCCCACAATGGAAAGTCCTCTTCGACCAATTCGGCCTTCAATGCGAAGGGCTTTAGAGGCGAATCGGGAGAGGCGAAGTCTTTGCGCACCAGCACCTCATCGAAGCTGTATTCACGAATCAGCCAGTTATCGCCCATGGCTTCGAACGGCTCGGGGAAGGGCTCGGAGATGAACACGGTGAGGACGCGAATTCCGCGAAGGGCCGAACTGCAGAACGGCAAGTCGGGCAGGTACAACTGGGCGTAGGGGTGTAGCTCGATGCCCGCAGCATTTTTCGGGACTGTTTCGTCGGGGCGGAAAAGGAATACTTTTCCGAGCCAGCTTTCATCGTCACTCAGAGTGGGGCGAAATCCGCCGGCGGCAAACTTGATCGCCGGCCGGGCGAGGTGTTTCCTGATGTCCTTTCTCTCCATGAAATCAAGCTCCTGGTCAGGCATGCCGCAGTCGACAGTGCGTTGTCGAGTTGAGTGATCCGAGAGCTGCTCACCCAACGTGAGCAGCACGGCTTGTGCCGTCAGATCTCCTTGACCGGCGTTCCCTCCTGCACACCCATGATCAACTTGATCACGTGCAGACAATCTGCCTTGTTCACATACGACTCGCCGCTGGCAACCGTCTCGTTGTTGCCGGCCCGTAACCGCCAGCGCCACTGTCCCTTGCCAGTGTTCGAGGTGCCTTTGGATTGCCTGTAAATCTCGAAATACATTCAGCTCGCTCCCTGCGATTGATCATTTGCGACAACCTGTGTGCCGCATGTCAGCAAGCCTAGCGGAGCTGATTTTTTTGGCCATCGAGCATTTGTTTCCAATGATTTGAGGGCATTTCCTACACGAGCCAGCGCGACGCAAGGATGGCCAAAACCGCCGCAGTTTCGCCCTTGCATCACACCCCATGCTCCTGCTTAATACGGGGCAGTTCGTGGCGCCGACAAGTAATTTGGCGAGCGAAGATTGTAGAAAAATCACTATAAAAAAAAGAGCAATCAATTGACTCATCAGCATGGAACGCACACGGCCGGGCATGTCGAGCTTTCGCTCGTTATTCCGGTGTGCAACGAAGCGGCGACTATCGATTTGTTCATCGCGCGGATCACTGACGTCTTCAAGGATGAGGCGCTGATCGGCCTGGAAATGGTTTTCGTCAATGATGGCAGCAGCGATACGACCCTGGGTTTGCTGCTGGAGCGCCAGCAGTCTGACCGGCGTATCCGCATCATCGATTTGAGCCGCAATTTCGGCAAGGAAGCGGCGCTCACCGCCGGTTTGCAGACTGCCACCGGGCAAGTGGTGGTGCCGATCGATGTCGATTTGCAGGACCCGCCCGAAGTCATTTTGCTGATGATTGCTCAGTGGCGATTGGGTTTTGAAGTGGTGCTGGGCCATCGTGTGAGTCGCCGTACGGACTCCTGGGCCAAGAAAACTTCGGCCAACTGGTTCTATCGCCTGCACAACAAAATCGCCGACCAACCGCTGCCCAAGGATGTCGGTGATTTTCGCCTGATGGACCGCTGCGTGGTTGACGCGTTGGACTCACTGCCCGAGTCGCGGCGCTTCATGAAAGGCTTGTTTGCCTGGGTCGGGTTTCGCACCACGCGCGTCGATTACGAGCGGCCGGAGCGGGTGGCCGGCGAGAGCAAATTCAATGGTTGGCGGCTGTGGAATTTTGCCCTGGAAGGCATCACCAGTTTCAGCACCGACCCGCTGAAAGTCTGGACCTATCTGGGGCTTTTCGTCTCGATGGTGTCGTTCTCGTTCGCCATTTTCATCGTGTTGCGCACCTTGATTTCCGGCGTCGATCTGCCGGGTTACGCTTCGCTGATGGTGGCCGTGACCTTCCTCGGCGGCCTGCAATTAATGGGCATCGGCGTGCTCGGCGAATACCTCGGTCGCACCTATATCGAATCAAAACGCCGACCGGTTTACCTGGTGCGTCGCGTCTATAACCCCAAGGACTGAACCATGGATCTCAAGGAAACCGACATCCTCGGTTCGAGCATCGACCAGCACTGGTATTACGCGTCCAAAGCGGCGGCGACCAAGCGATTGCTGGGTGATTTGCCGATCCGCAAAATTCTCGATGTGGGCGCCGGTTCGGGGTTTTTTACTCATCACCTGCTGACCCACACCGCCGCGAATGAAGCGTGGTGCGTAGACATCAGTTACGACGCCGATTCGGACGCCAACACCGCCGGAAAACCGGTGCATTACCGACGCGGCATCGAATCGGTGGACGCTGATCTGGTGCTGCTGATGGACGTGCTGGAGCACGTTGATGACGACGTCGGATTGCTCAAGGCGTACGTCGATAAAGTCCCGTCCGGCAGCCGTTTTTTGATGACGGTGCCGGCGTTTCAGTTTCTCTGGAGCGGCCACGACGACTTTCTTGAGCACAAGCGCCGCTACACCCTGGCGCAATTTGAAACAGTCGCGCGTGACGCCGGTTTGACAGTGAAGCAGGGCGCTTACTATTTCGGCGCGGTGTTCCCGATTGCCGCGACGCTGCGCTTGCTGCCCAAAGGCGCACAGCCGTCGCCGCCGCGCTCGCAACTCAAGCAGCATCATCCTGCCGTCAATTCGATCCTCAAAACCTTGTGCGGCCTCGAGCTGCCACTCATGCGCGCAAATCGGCTGGCCGGCCTGACCGTATTCGTGCTGGCGCAGAAGCCGTGACGTCGATCAAAAAATCGGCGCTGATCAAACGCGCTTTACGCTTCGCCGTGACTGGGTTGTTTGTCACGGCGCTGCACGCGGTGGTCGCGGTGCTGTTCATCAACTTTTTGATGCCAGTGCCGCCGCTGGCCAATGGTGTCGCGTTCGCCGTGGCCACCGTGGTGTCTTACCTGATCAATACCACCTGGAGTTTTTCCGCCCGATTGCATGGCCGCACGTTGCTGCGCTTCATGCTGGTGTCGGCCGGCGGATTTCTGTTGGCGATGTTCGTCGCGTGGGCGGCGCAAATTGCTGGGCTCAATTATTTGCTGGGGATCGGTGCGGTGGCGTTGACCATCCCGGCCTTCACGTTTGTATTGCATAACTTCTGGACGTATCGATGAAGGCTTCGGGCAAGCATTGGGCGCAGGCACTGCTGCCTCTGTTGATGGGCGTTGTCGCGTTTTTCATGGTGATTGGGCCGCGCGCACTCGATCCGCAAAATATCGCGTGGCTGGAAAGCGGCGATCCGGCGACGCACTACTTGGGCTGGGTATTTTTCCGACATTCGCCGTGGACCTTTCCGCTCGGACTTAATCCGTCCTACGGGATCGAACTCGGCAGCGCGATCATTTTTTCCGACTCCAATCCGCTGCTGGCCTTGCTGTTCAAACCCTTTAGCGCCTGGTTGCCCGAGACCTTCCAGTATTTTGGTCTCTGGTTGCTGGCGTGTTTTGTGTTGCAGGCGTGGTTCGCCTGGAAGCTGATGGGGTTGCTGACGCCCAATGTTGTCCTGCGATTACTGGGTACCGGCCTGTTTCTGTTTTCGCCGCCGATGTTTTTGCGCATGGGCGGGCACCTGTCGTTGGCCGGGCATTTTCTGATACTGGCGGCGCTGTACTTGGCGTTGCATCCCGGCGTGCAAAAGCGCCGATGGGCTTGGGGCACATTGCTGGCGGCGACGGCGCTGGTCCACGCCTATTTGCTGGCGATGGTCGCGCTGATCTGGATTGCCGATCTGGTCGGCAGAACCCGGAAAGGGCAGATGACGCGCCGCACCGCGCTGATCGAGTGGGCCGTGCTGTTTTTGCTGGTGAGCCTGTGTTGTTGGCAGGCGGGCTATTTCAGTGTGGGCAAAGGCGCGGTGGCGGGCGGTTTTGGTTTGTACCGGATGAACCTGTTGTCGCTGGTCGATGCCAGCGGCTGGTCGGCGATAGTCCCGAATTTGCCTGAAGGCCCCGGCGACTATGAAGGCTTCAACTACCTCGGCGCGGGGACGCTGTTGCTGGCGATCTTCGCTGGCATTGCGCTGCTGCGCGGCAAAACCGCATTCGCCAATGCTGTGCGCGGTTTGCCCATTCTGTTGCTGGCATTGATCGGCCTGCTGTTGTTTGCATTGACCAACGACATCGGTCTCGGCTCGCTGAACGCGCACTATCCATTGCCGAAAGCACTGGTGAAATCGGCGAATATCTTCCGCGCGTCCGGGCGCATGTTCTGGCCGGCGTTCTACGTCATCGTTTTCGTAATCATTTACCTGGTGGTGCGCGGTAATCGGCCGCGTATCGCCATGTGTCTGGTGGCGGTCGCGTTGTGCGTTCAGGTCGTGGATACGCGTAATGGCTGGGCCGGTTTGCGTCAGAGCCGAATGATGGCGCCGGCCAGCGAATGGGCGACGCCTTTGCAGGATCCGTTCTGGAACAGCGCCGCAGCGCATTACGCCAACATTCGCCGGTTACCGCCGCAGAACCAGCCGGATTCCTGGCAGCCACTGGCCAATTTCGCTGCAGTGCATGGGCTGAAAACCGACGCGACTTACCTCGGGCGCATGAGTACCTCAGCGCTGGAACAGGCTGAGCAGAAGCCCCGGCGCATGCTCGACAGCGGTCAGTACGAGGCGGACTCGCTGTACATCCTCGACGAAAAAGCCCGACTCGATGCGGTGAAAACCATCAACAGTCAAACCGATCTGCTGACGCGCATCGACGGTCTGGTGGTGCTCGCCCCAGGCTGGAAACGCTGCGCCGAGTGTTTGGCGGTCGAAGATGAAGGGCGCCAGATGCCGTCGGTTCCGCTGATCAAAGTGGGTCAGCGCCAAGTGTTCAATCACACGTCTCAACACCTCAGCCAAGGTTGGGGCGCGCCGGAAGATTGGGGCACGTGGTCAGACGGCGCGCAGGCCGATATTTTGCTGCGAATCCCCCCGCAGGCGCAGTCGATCGTCATTGAGGCGTTGGCGTTTGTGTTCCCGAAACACGCTGAACAAACCGCCGTGTTCACCCTCAACGGCGTACCGGCATTGACCACGCGCCTGACGCGTATTCAGGACAATCGCATCGAAATCCCGATCACCGCGGCTATCCGCGAAACCGTTGCCAGCGACGCAATCGTGCAAATTCATGTCCAGCTACCCGACGCGATCAGCCCGAAACAATTGGGTCTCGGCGAGGATCAACGCGTTCTGGGCCTGGGGATGAAAGCGCTGACCGTACAGTGAGCCAGCGCACAACGCTGATCATGCCGATAGACGCCACCCCCCGGCCTTTCTAAACTGCCCCGAGTATTGGGGACCGGGGTGCAGTGAATGAATCGCAATGAACTACGCAAAGCCGACATCAACCTGATGGTGGTGTTCGAGACATTGATGCTCGAACGCAACGTGACGCGGGTGGCGGAAAAGCTGTTCCTCGGCCAGCCCACCATCAGTGCCGCGCTCAACCGCTTGCGCACGATGTTCAATGACCCGCTGTTCATTCGCGTCGGCCACCGCATGGAGCCGACGGCGCGCGCCGAAGAATTGATTCAGTATTTGTCGCCAGCATTGGACTCGCTCTCGGTGGCGCTGAGCCTGACCCACGATTTCGACCCCGCCAGCAGCACCATGACATTCCGCATCGGGCTGTCGGACGATGTCGAATTCGGCCTGCTGCCACCGTTGCTACGGGCATTACGCCAAGAAGCGCCGAAAGTCGTGTTCGTGGTTCAGCACGTCGATTACTGGCGGATTCCCGACCTGTTGGCCTCGGGCGATATCACCGTTGGTATCAGCCAGACGCGCGGTTTGCCGGCGAATGCCAAGCGCAAATTGCTGCGGCATATTACCCCGAGCCTGTTGCGCGCCGACGCGTCCGACACGCCGCTGACCCTCGACGAATATTGCTCACGCCCACACGTGCTGGTTTCCCACACGGCGAACGTCAGTGGTTACGCGGATGAATGGCTGGCGGAAATTGGTCGGACACGTCAGGTCGTGCTGTCAGTGCCGCAATACAGTTCGTTGCCGGCGCTGCTGGCGGGCACCGACCTGATCGCCAGCCTGCCGGACTACACCGCCACAGCCATGGCGGCGTCCGGGCAATTGTTTCAGGAACCGTTTCCGTTCAAGACCCCGACGCTGGACTTGTCGATGGTCTGGCTCAGCCATGTCGACACCGATCCGGCCGAGCGCTGGTTGCGTTCACGGCTCGAAGCGTTCATGAGTGAGCGCGGTTTCGCCGACCAGACCGGCACAGAAACAGCCGCCGGAGCCTAAGGCTCTCTGTGCTAAACCGTACTTTTTGCTAAACCGCTGTGTGATATATGTAGCGCCTTTTCCGCCCAACCTCAGGAGCATCGCCATGCCACACCTGCACATGGAATACACCGCCAACCTGCCCGGATTGAACGCCGACGTGGCGTTGATTCGGCTCAACAATACGTTGGTGGGTTCCGGTCAGTTTGCGGCGGAATTCGATATCAAGGGTCGCGCGGTGAAAGTCGAGACGTTCAAGGTCGGCACCGCGATGGGCGAGCGAGCGTTTGTGCATGTGAAGTTGGCGCTGCTCAGTGGTCGCTCGCCGCAGATCAAAAAGCAGCTGTCCGAGAGCCTGTTGGCGGTGGTCAAGGATCTGTGTGAATGGCCGGCGGGTGTCGAGGTCCAGTTATGCGTGGAAATCCTCGACATTGATCGCGAGTCCTACGCGAAAACCGCCATCGGCGTCTGATTCAAGCCGCTTGCTGCTCGGCGCAGGCGTTCACCACCTGCTCGCGCAGCCAGGCATTGGCGCTGTCCTGATCGACATTCTGGCTCCACTGCATGTCGAGGGAAAAACCCGGCAAGCCGTTCGGCGCTTCGCAATGGTTGAACACCGCTTCGTTGGCCAGCAAACGCTGGATGCGCCGGGGCAACGTCAGAATGAAATCAGTGCCAGTAATCATCTTCAACGCCGCGCTGTAGCTGTTTGATCGCGCCACGATCTGGCGTTTCTGCGCCTGCCGCGCCAGCCAGCCGTCGACCATATTGGTAGTCGAAGACCACGGCGTCGGGAACACATGTCGGCGTTCGGTAAAGGCTTGCAGGCTTAAACGCGGTTCCAGCGGCGTCGCGCGTTTGTCGAAGACGCAGACCAGATCATCTTCCAGCAGCGGTCGGGATTTCAGATCGTTGTGGTTGCAGTGAAAATTCGGACCAAAACAGATCACCAGGTCGAGGCTGCCATCGCGCAGTTCTTCCGCCGGAATGTCAGTTTCGAATTTGTGCATGTTGACCATCACCGGCAAATCGGCGAAATCCAGACTCTTCAACAGGCGCGGCAGAATCAACTGCTCGAAGTATTCCGGTGCGCAGATATTGAAAGTGACTGGTTGCGCCGTCGGGTCGAAGGAGTGAGCACCGGCGTGACACAAGTTGATGCTTTCGA
The DNA here is from genome assembly GCF_900105155.1 of Pseudomonas prosekii. Classification (NCBI taxonomy): domain Bacteria; kingdom Pseudomonadati; phylum Pseudomonadota; class Gammaproteobacteria; order Pseudomonadales; family Pseudomonadaceae; genus Pseudomonas; species Pseudomonas prosekii. The sequence continues at coordinate 1,193,315 of NZ_LT629762.1, read as the reverse complement.
GGATTTTCAGCACGTGGGGGTACATGGTGCTGGCTTTGTAGGTAGGACGCATGCCGCTGCGGGTGTTGATAAACAACTCGTCTTCGAAACTGGTGCGCAGTTTTTTCAGGCAGTAACTCACCGTGGATTGACTGACAAAAAGGGCCTCCGAGACCCCGGTGACGCTGCTTTGCTCGTACACGGCGATGAACACCATGAGGTCCTGCATGTCGAGCTTTCTAAGCAAATTACTGTTCAGCATCCGTTCTGCCTCGCTGTAACTCCTTGCGCTGACGGTGCGCAAACGTGTGCGAACGATCCTAACGGAACGATGGTGCCAGGAGAATGGCTCGTAGGAAGTTTCCCTGTCGGGTGTGGGACAGAAAATGTAGAGAACACGACCTGCGATTTTCGAGCGCCGGGTTGGCGAGGTTTGCACCGACGCGCGCGCAGGTTCAGCAACTGTGTTCAGCAAATGTGTTCAGCGAATGTGTTTGGCGTAATGCCTAGGGTCAAATCGCAACACCATCAGCATCATCAGCGCGACGATGGCGGTCAGTGACCACCAGGCCCATTCGAAGCTGCCGAGTTGATCGCGGATCATCCCGGCGATCAGCGGCGACAGGCCGGCGATCAAATAGCCGATGCCCTGAACGAAAGCGGTGAGCCCGCCCGCGCGCCGGGGCTCGTCGAGGTGATCAAGCGACACGATCAGGCTCATCGGAAACAACCCGCCAATCCCCAAACCCAGCAGGCACGGCCACAACAGGCTGAAATGTTGCGGGCTGAGAATCAGTCCGCAGAAACCCGCCATGATCAGCCCCAACAACACCAGTAAAACCAGACGCCGATCACGGCTGCGGTTGGCGATGGCCGGCGTCAGCAGACCGGAGATCACTTCCATGGCAGTGAGAAAACCCAGCAATAAGCCGGCGTTCTGTTCACTCCAGCCTTTTTCCACGTAGTACGGCGCCAGCCAAGCGAGCACGCAGGTGTAGGACGCCGTGCCCAAACCGAAGAAGAAAGCGAGTAACCAGGCGCGGGAGTTGGCGAAAAAGAATTCGCGACGCGGTGTTTGCGCGGGCAATGGCGGAATCGATTGGCGCTGCGCCATCCAGAACAGCAGCGCAAGCAAGGCCAGCGCCGCCCAGAACGCCAGGCCCATGCGCCAACTGCCGGTTTGGCTCATCACCAGTGGCGCAAACGCCGCTGCGATTGCCGCGCCGCCCATGATCGACGTGACGTAAAGTCCCATGCACAGCGCAACGTTATTGCTGAATCGCGACTTGATCAGCGCTGGCATCAGCGCCTGAATCAGCGCGATGCCGACCCCGGCGGCAATGGCGCTGGCGATCAGTTCAGCGGCGGAATTCAGCCACAATCGCGAAGCGGTGGCCACGCCGATGATCAGCAGCGACAGCACCACGGTGCGCTGCTCGCCTAAACGCTGACTGACGCCGATGCCGAAAAACATCGCAAGCCCCATCGCCATCACCGGCAGCATGGTCAGCAAAGAGGCGAGGCTGAAACTCAGTGGGATATCGCCGCGGATCGCCGAGAGCAGCGGGCCGACAGCGGCCATCGATGGGCGCAGATTCAACGCGACAAGGATGATGCTGATCATCAACCACAGGGCAGGGCGGGTTGTTGCACGAACGTTTTCCATCGGTGAGCCTTACAAAAACAAGGCGCCGATTAGGCGCGAGGGACGCGGTCGCGGCAAATCAGAAAGTCCGCCGTGGTATTTAGAAATTAAATACCTGCCCCGCGCAGGGGGGGGCGTGGCTGGAATGTTTAGCCAGTCCACACCCAAAGTTCTTCAATTCCCGGTTGAATCCCCCAATCACCCGTGTGACGCTGCTGCTCTTCGGTTTTCTGCGGTTTTTTTATGCACGGTCGGCCAGTCGCACTCCAGCATCCGGCACCCAGCGGCGCTTCTGCGTTTAACCGTGGCCGTGGCTTTTTAAACGCCACTGCACCGACCCTTTCTGCACTTCCCTCCGAATTGGCCTTCTGGGCGCTGTGGCATTGCCGACACGCGCGCCCGCCGGACTCCTGCGCTTCCCGTTGATTTTTCCTACAGGTCCCGCGCTGTGCGGCGGGATCAGATCGGCGACGCCAGAGCGTTTGCCTACGCGCGAAAACGAGAATTCCCATGAGTTGTGCCACGACCCCCTTCGCCACGCAGCAAGAAGCCCTGAATTTTCTGGAACAGAATCCGGATATCGAGATGTTCGAATTGTTCATCGTCGACAACAACGGCGTGCCGCGCGGCAAGTTGCTGCACCGCGATGAACTGCTGGCGGTGTATGAAAGCGGCCGGCCACTGCCGAGCACCATTCTCGGCCTGACGATTAATGGCGACGACGTTGAAAACTCCGGGCTGGTGTGGGACGTCGGCGATATCGATTGCCGCGCTTACCCGGTCAGCGGCAGTTTGCAGCGCATGCCGTGGCGGCTGATTCCGACGGCGGCGGTGCAGGTCAGCATGCATCCAAAAGAAGGCATGCCGGCGACGATTGCCGACCCTCGGCACTTGCTGGCGAAGGTCATCGAAGGCCTGCAGGCCGACGGCTATTACCCGGTGATGGCGGCGGAGCTGGAGTTCTATCTGCTTGATCAGCAGCGCGACGCCAACGGTCGGCCGCAACCGGCGCGCGACGTCGATGGTGGTCGCCCGCGCGCCACGCAGGTTTACGGTTTGCGTGAACTGGAGCAGATCGAGCCGTTCCTCGCCGACTTGTACAGCGCCTGCAAATTGCAGGGCATTCCGGCGCGCACGGCGATTTCCGAATACGCGCCGGGCCAGGTCGAAATCACCCTCGAACACCGCACCGACGCGCTGCAAGCGATGGACGAGGCGGTGCGTTATAAACGCTTGGTCAAAGGCGTGGCGCACAAACACGGGATGGCGGCGTGTTTCATGGCCAAACCTTTCGATGATCTGGCCGGCACCGGCATGCACATGCACGTCAGCCTCGCCGACAAGGATGGCAACAATCTTTTCGCCAGCGAAGCGCCGGACGGTACGCCGCTGCTGCGGCACGCGGTGGGCGGCATGCTCAGCACTTTGCTCGACTCGCTGCTGCTGTTTTGCCCGAACGCCAATTCCTATCGACGCTTCCAGACCAACAGCTACGCGCCGCTGGCCGCCACGTGGGGCGTGGACAACCGTACCGTGAGCCTGCGCGTGCCCGGCGGGCCGGCGTTTTCCCGGCACATTGAACACCGCATCTGCGGCGCCGACGCCAACCCGTATCTGGCCGCTGCGGCGATTCTGGCCGGCATCCACCGTGGCATTCGCGAACAACTCGACCCCGGCGCGCCGGTGGAAGGCAACGGTTACGCGCAAGCTACCGAGCTGCTGCCGACCGATTGGCTGACCACCTTGCGCGCACTCGAAGGTTCGAGTTGGGCGAAAGAAGCCTTTGGCCAAGCGTTTCTCGGCGTGTACCTGGCCGTTAAACGCGCCGAATATCGGCAGTTCATGGGCGAAGTCGGTGAACAAGATTGGCGTTGGTACCTGAACCAGGCCTGACTGTTTCTCAAATACGTTAAAAGTTTGCTGGTTAAACCTGAAGCCAACTAATCGTTGGCTTCTTTTTCACAAAAAATTGATGGTTGGCTGCTTAAAGTTTGTGCTGTTGCGGAAAATGAATTTTTCACATTTATCGGCGGCACTCTTTCCAGGACTATCAATTCCCATGTTCAAGTTAAAAGCCGTGCGCCCCGAGTGGGTGACACTGATTGCCAGCGCGTTTTTATTGGCCGGTTTTAATTGGGTGCTTTGGCAACACTTGTTTGAAATCACGGCTTCCAACGCGCAGGGCATTCTGATGCGCGTGGCGTTCGCAGTCATGGTGTTCGCTGCGTTCAATATCGTGCTGACCCTGCTGGCGTTCCGGCCGATATTAAAGCCGCTGCTGACTTTGCTGTTTATGGTCAGCGCTGGGGTGGCTTATTTCATGAGCCAGTACGGCGTATTGATCGACTCCGGCATGTTTCGTAACCTGGCTGAAACCAACCCTGCCGAAGTGCGCGATTTACTCTCGTTAAAGTTACTGGCATTTATTGTTGTGCTTGGGGTTTTACCTTCCTGGTTGTTGTGGAAAACCCCGCTGGTTTACCGCGCCTGGCATCGCGACTTGTTAAGTAAGGCGTTGGTTAGTATTGCGTCGATTGCAGTTATCGGTGGCGTGGCGTTAGTGAACTATCAAGGTTTGTCCTCGTTGTTTCGCAATCACCATGAATTGCATTTGATGGTAGTGCCAAGCAATTACCTGGGTGCGTCCATCGGGTATTTACGGGAGCAAGTGGCGTCGGCACAGCAGCCCTTCGTCAAAATCGGCGAGGACGCCCGCAAAGACCTGACTTGGCAAACCCACGGGCGCAAATCCCTGACAGTGCTGGTGGTCGGCGAAAGTGCCCGGGCCGAGAACTTCGGCATCCTCGGCTACGACCGCGACACCACCCCGCAACTCAGCAAAGAAGCAGGCCTGATTGCCTTTACCGACGTGCATTCCTGTGGCACCGAAACCGCTGTGTCGGTGCCGTGCATGTTCTCCAACATGGGTCGCAAGGATTACAACGCCAGCCAGGCAAAAAATGAAGAAGGCTTGCTTGATGTGCTCAAACGCGCCGGCCTCGAAGTGATCTGGCGCGATAACCAGTCAGGCTGCAAAGGCACGTGTGATCGGGTGACACTCGACGATGTCAGCAACTTGAAAGACCCGGCGTTGTGCGCCAACAGCGAATGTCGTGACGAAATCCTGCTGCAAGGTTTGCAGCACTTTATCGACACGCTGGATAAAGACACGGTGTTGGTCCTGCACCAGATGGGCAGCCACGGCCCGGACTATTTCAAGCGTTACCCCAAGGAATACCAACACTTCACCCCGGTGTGCGAAAGCAATGCGCTGAACAATTGCAGTCGCGAAAGCATCGTCAACGGCTACGACAACACGCTGGTCTACACCGACCACGTGCTCTCGACGCTGATTGATTTGCTGCGGCGCAATCAGGACAAAGTTGATACCGCGATGCTCTATCTGTCCGACCACGGCGAGTCTTTGGGCGAGTACAACCTGTTCCTGCACGGCACGCCTTACATGATGGCGCCGGAACAACAAAAACATGTGGCAATGCTGGCGTGGTTCTCCGACAGCTATCAACAGGCGTTCTCGGTCGACACTCATTGCCTGCAACTGAGCCGCGAAAAACCCCTGAGCCAGGACAACTTGTTCCATTCGATGCTGGGTTTGCTGGAAGTCGACAGCAAAGTCTACAACCCCGACCTGGACATGTTCGCCGGATGTCGGCGGGCGGTGATCGACGGCGAGTTGGCAAAAAAATAATCGTTTCGACTTATTTTTCACAGGCTTGGCGCTAATGTGCGATCGGTCGATATTCCAACAAGAGCCCCTGCACATGTCCGCGCTGCCCCCATCCGCCGTCGAACTTGAGTTCGCCCGGCGCTACGATCTGCAACACGCCCGCGTCTGCCAGCAGCCGCAATCGCGTGGATGGGTCGAGCGTCTGGCGTTCTGGCGCGTCGAGCAACTGGTGCGCAACGCGCTGAATGTTGCCGGCGAGCCGGGGTTGCTGCTGGATGTGGCGTGTGGCGCCGGGCGTTTCTGGCCGGTGCTGGCCGAGCACGGTAACCGGGTGATTCTGGCGTCCGATCCGTCGCAGGACATGCTCGATCATGCGCGCGTGCATCATTCGCAGCAGTTGCTGGAGCGGATCAAGACCTTCCAGAGCTCGGCGTTCACCCTCGACCTGTCGGCGAACGCGGTGGATTGCATGATTTGCATGCAATTGTTTCAGCACATCGCCAGCCCGGAGCACCGCTTGGCGATGTTGGCGGAGTTTCATCGCGTCAGCCGCGACACGGTGATCGTCGCGGTCAGGCTGCAAAACCGCTTCGGGCGTCGCTCATCTTCGATCAAGCGCAGTGCGTCCACGCCGCTGGCGAGCAGGGCGCTGGTCGAAGCCGAGTTCAAACTGGCGGGTTTCAGCCTGCTCAGTCATCAGGATTTCTTCCCCGGTTGCGCGCGCATGCGGGTCTACGTCCTGCGTAAGGCCAATTAACCTCCTTTTGTCAGACGTTTCTTGCCTTCGCGTGAGTCTTTTCGCTAAAGCTCTTGTTCAGTGGATGCGCGGAAATCGCCGGGGGCGATATATACTGCGCGCCATTCTTCAAGGGAGAGCCGTGTGGCCATCGATATTCACTGGATTCGCGACAACGATAGCCTCGGTCAGTTTTGCGCCGAGTGGCAGCAGCTGCCATTCGTTGCCCTCGACACCGAATTCATGCGGGTCGACACTTTTTACCCGATTGCCGGCCTGTTGCAGATTGGCGATGGTGTACGCGCTTACCTGATTGATCCGCTGACCATCGATAACTGGCAGCCGCTGGCCGCGTTGCTGGAAAACCCGGCCGTGGTCAAAGTCGTGCACGCGTGCAGCGAAGACCTCGAAGTGTTGCTGCGCCTGACCGGCAGCCTGCCGGCGCCGCTGTTCGACACGCAGTTGGCCGCCGCTTACCTGAACCTCGGTTTCTCGATGGGTTATTCGCGGCTGGTGCAGGAAGTGCTCGGCATCGATCTGCCGAAGGGCGAAACCCGTTCCGACTGGCTGCAACGTCCGCTGTCCGACACGCAAATCAGCTACGCCGCCGAAGATGCGCTGCATCTCGCGGAAGTTTTCGTACGCCTGCAACCGAAGTTGTCCGAAGACAAATACCAATGGGTGCTGGAGGACGGCGCCGAACTGGTCGCCAACCTGCGCCGCGAGGTCGACCCGTACGAGGTCTACCGCGAAGCCAAACTGGCCTGGAAGCTCTCCCGCGCGCAACTCGCGGTGCTGCGTGAACTGTGCGCCTGGCGCGAACGCGAAGCGCGTGCCCGCGACCTGCCACGCAACCGTATTGTCCGTGAACATTCGCTGTGGCCACTGGCGCGCACGCAACCGGACAACCTCGGCGCGTTGGCGAAAATCGAAGACATGCACCCGCGTACCGTGCGTCAGGACGGCGAATTCCTGCTTGATCTGATCAAGCGTTCTGCCACTGTGTCGCCGGACCAATGGCCGCCCGCCGTGCCGGAGCCGTTGCCGGTGGACGCTGCGACGCTGATCAAGCAATTGCGCGCCATCGGGCAGGCTGAAGCCGAACGCCTGAACATCGCGCCAGAATTGATGCTGCGCAAGAAAACCCTGGAAGCGCTGCTCAAGAGCGGCTACCCCAACGGTCCTTACCAATTGCCTGATTCGCTGCGTGGCTGGCGCCGCGAATTGATGGGCCAGGCGCTGCTCGACAGCCTGGCCACCGCCGGAGAACAGCCTTGAAACGTATTTGCTCCATTTATCGCAGCCTGAAGAAAAACGAGATGTACCTCTATGTGCTCAAAAGCGATGCACTGGAGCGCGTCCCGGAATCGTTGATGGCGGCGTTCGGCAAGCCGCATCACGCCTTCGACCTGGTGCTGACGCCTGAGCGCAAGTTGTCGCGCGAGGACATCACCGTGGTCCTGGAAAACCTTGAGAAGCAGGGCTACCACTTGCAGATGCCGCCGGCCGAGGACGAGTACATCGAGCACTTGCCCGAAGAGTTGCTGCGTCGCAACGACCCGATGTGATCGGCAGACAGGTTCTGTTCAGAGCCTGTATGAAACACTGGAATGATTTTGGCGATGGCCGTGGTCAGGGAGCGAATCTCCTTCAACGGCCGTTTGCTCTGTTTTTCGAAAGGTTTGAACCATGCGCGTTCTGATTGCTGAACACGACCACCCTGTGTATGCCCAATTGTTGCGTCAGGCCGCGCCTGAGCTGGAAGTGCTGACCAGCGGTGATTCCGCCGAGCTGGCACGGCAGGCCGCCGATTGCCCGATCTGGCTCGGCCAGCCGGATCTGCTGGCGAACCTGCTGCGTCAGGGCCATCAGCCACAATGGCTGCAATCGACCTGGGCCGGCATCACGCCGCTGCTCGCCGACGGCCTGCCACGCCACTATCGCCTGACCCGCGCGGTGGGGATTTTCGGCCAGGTCATGGCCGAATACGTTTTGACTTACATGCTCGGCCACGAGCGCGAAGTGCTGGCGCGGTTGGTCAGCCAGGTCGAGCGCAAGTGGGACAGCCGTCAGGGCCAGAGCCTGGCGGGACGCAAGGTGTTGATCGTCGGCACTGGCGACATTGGCCAAACCGTGGCCAATTTCCTCGTGCCGTTTGGCGTCGAACTGTACGGCATCGCCAGCGAGGCTCGCGAGCAGGCACCGTTTGTTGAAGTGGCTGCATTGGCGGACTTGCCGCGTCTGGTCGGCGAAGTCGATTACGTGGTCAATCTGCTGCCAAACACGCCGAATACCCATGATCTGTACGACGCCGCGCTGTTCAAGCAATTCAAGCCGACTGGCGTGTTGATTAACGTCGGACGCGGGGTAGCGGTGGTCGATGCGGATCTGGTGGAAGCCTTGAAAGAAGGGCATCTGGCGGGCGCGGTGATCGACGTCTGCCGTCAGGAACCGTTGCCGCAGCGCCATCCGTTCTGGACCGCCTGGGGTTTGCTCCTGACCGGCCACAGCTCGGCGCCCACTTCGCCATCAATGATGGTCAAGCTGTTCGTCGACAACCTGCGCGCCTATCACGCAGGCGAAGCGCTGCGCGGCGAAGTCGACTTCGACCGCGGATATTGAGTCGCAATGATCGTTCCTACGTTTAGCGTGAGAACGATCGGGTAGCGTTCAGAGGGTGAAATCACCTTCAGCCGCCAATTCACTCAGCGGGCGGCGAGGACTTGGGGCTTCGCGCGCTTGCAGGTACTCCGCCAGCGTCGTTTTATCGCCGAGTTTGCCGACCGCCACTGCCGCGTGCAGCGCGTAACCCTCCGGGATGTTCAGTTCTTTGCGCGTCAGTTCCTGATCGAAACCGGCCATGCCGTGGGTGTGCCAGCCGCTGAGGCTCGCTTGCAGCGCCAGATGTCCCCACGCCGAACCGGTGTCGAATTCGTGAGTCTGCGCCGGGGTTTCTTCGGTTGCACCGGGCACTGCAAAAGTCGTCTTCGAAATCACAATCACCAGCGCCGACGCATGCTGCGCCCAGCCGCGGTTGAACTCGTTGAGCAAACCGAGAAACCGCTCCCAGTTCGGCGTATCGCGGCGCGCATAAAGAAAGCGCCACGGCTGCGAGTTGTAGGCCGATGGCGCCCAGCGCGCGGCTTCGAAAAAGCTCAGCAGGGTTTCTTCAGCAATTACCTCGCCGGTAAACGCACGCGGCGACCAGCGATCGGTGAATTGGGGATGAATGGCGTAATCGGCAACGCGTGGGGTGGCACTCATGCAAATCTTCCTTGTTACGGTTGAGTCAGAGTCGGAGTGAAAAACCTGCGGCCGCAGTTAGCTGAGCGATGAGGTTTTTGCCGAGCCGTGGTGGTCACCGGAATGCAACGCGGTTGCGCGTTAATGGCCTTCAGATTTGGCTCGTGGCGACTGGCAAAGCTACTTCGCGGCGCCACAACTGACAAGCGCGTTGTACCGACAGTCGCCAGCACTTGGCCCGCAAGGCGCGGGGCACTAGACTGGCGGCCTTTTCACCACCTGATGTTGATGCTCGAACCATGGCCGCCGCAATCGAACCGTTCTGGAAACGCAAAACCCTCGAGCAACTCGATACCCTGGAATGGGAATCGCTGTGCGACGGCTGTGGCCTGTGCTGCCTGCAAAAGCTTGAAGACGAAGAAGACAACAGCGTCTATTACACGCGCATCGCCTGCAAACTGCTGGACCTGAAAACCTGCCAGTGCAGCGATTACCCGAACCGCCGCGAGTTCGTCCCCGATTGCATCCAGCTCACGCCGGGCAAGGCTGAAGAATTCCGCTGGTTGCCGCCGACCTGCGGTTATCGGCTGGTCAGCGAAGGCAAGGACCTGCCGCAATGGCATCACCTGGTGAGTGGTGATCGCGACGCGGTGCACCACGAACGGATCTCGCAATCCGGGCGCATGCTCGCCGAGGGCAGCGTGCCGGAAGACGATTGGGAAGATCACCTGATCTTTCGCGCGGGCTGAATGCCTGGAGTGCGCAGGCACTCACCCCAACATTGTTGATCACCGAAATTTCGCCACAAGGAGTGCGTATGGCTGTGGGATTGCGTCTGGCATTGGCCGTTGCGGCACTGGCCGTGAGTTCGTCGCTGTGGGCGGTGAAGAAGGTCGATCTGGATTATCACGTGCGTCTGTTGCCGCAAAGCGATCAGGCCGAAGTGCGCCTGACCCTGGCGCAAGGCTCGGCGGTGCGCAGCCTCGATTTCGACCTCGGCGACGGCAGCCATTACAGCGATTTCAAGGCTGACGGCCAATGGCAACTGACTCCGGGCAAAACCGCGCGTGGCGTCTGGCAACCGTCTGCCGACAAGGCCAGCCTGACGTATCGCGTGCGCATCAGCCATGGGCGCAAGAGCGGCAGTTTCGACACGCGGATGACGCCGAAGTGGGCGTTGATGCGCGGCGACGATCTGGTGCCGCCAGCCAAACTCGATCAACAGGACGGCGTCGAGTTGGTCTCACGCCTGGAATTCGAATTGCCCAACGGCTGGAAAAGCGTCGAAACCGCTTGGCCGCGCATCGGCAAAAACAAATTCCGCGTCAATAACGTCTCGCGCCTGTTCGACCGGCCCACCGGCTGGATGCTCGCCGGCCACCTCGGCAGCCGCCGCACCCGCCTGGGCGAAACCGAAGTCACCGTCGCCTCGCCGCTGGGGCAGGGCATGCGCCGCATGGACGTGCTGACGCTGCTGACGTTCATCTGGCCGCAGGCGCAAGCGGTGTTCCCGCGTCACCCGAGCAAATTGCTGATCGTCGGCGCCAACGACCCGATGTGGCGCGGCAGTCTGGCCGGGACTGAGTCGATCTACCTCAACAGCCGTTTGCCGCTGGTCAGTGAAAGCGGCAGCAGCGCGCTGGTGCGTGAATTGGTTCAGGTGTTTGGACGGGTCAACGACAGCCGCCACAGTGACTGGATCAGCGAAGGCCTGGCCGAGTATTACGCCATCGAACTGATGCGCCGCGCGGGCGGTATGAGCGATGAGCGCTACGAGAGTTTGCAGAAGAAATTGGTTAAGGACAGCGCGAAAGTGACAACGCTGCGTGGCGCGCAGATTAATCCGGCGCAGGTGGCCAAAGCGGTTTTGTTGTTACAGGAACTGGATCGCGAGATTCGTTTGAAGACGCGAAACAAACGTTCGCTGGATGACGTGCAGCGCGGGGCAATGCATTTGGAAAGCGTCGATACCAAAGAGTTTATTCAACTCAGTGAGAGCGTGATCGGCGAGGCTTCGACGGTGCTCGATAGCGAGCTGCTGCAGTGACATCGCCTTCGCGAGCAAGCTCGCTCCCACAGGTTCGTGAGCGACACAACCCAGTAGGAGCAAGGCTTGCCCGCGAAGAGGTCATAAGCCTCAACGCAATTCTTTCAAGGCTCTAGCGAATCAAACCCCGGTCTTGGGCGAAGTCAGCGAATCATTGCCGGTGACGGTTGCCGTTTCAGTCGCCGCTTCAGCATTGGCTTTCAACCGGCTCAGTTCATCACCGGCACGCTCAATCTTCGCGCGCACGTTGTTGATGTCCTGACGGCTTTTCTCCAGCAGGCTTTTCACCGAGCTGTGGCCGGTAATGCCACGGGCCATCGCTACGCCGCCGATCGCCACTTGGATCAAACCGAAAACACCACCGCGACGCAGGCCCTTGCCGACCATGACCACGCCGCCAGCCAGCGAGCCGATGCGCTCCCAGCCCTGGACGTTCTGTTCGGAAGGGGTTTGGAAAGGGGTGGAGTGAATCCGTTCTACGCGTTTGAGTTCGCTCATGATCTGTCTCCTGGCAGGAATAGTGCTGAGTGAATAGCTGCATCAATGGCTGCTCATCAATGATAAGTAAGCTGACTGCCGGGGCGCGCCGCTTGTTCCATCGAATGTGCAGCTTTTCAGCGGAATTTTGCCCCGGAGCGGGTGTTCAGGCCCTTGGCCATGCGGTCGTAAAGCACGACGTTGACGGTGGCCGCGAGGTTCATGCAACCGGTGGTCGGGATGTAGACCACGTCTTCGCACCAGTCACGAATCTCTTTATCCAGCGAGCCGTCTTCCGGGCCGAAGATATACAGCGCGCGGTCCGGATGGGTGTATTCGGGCAGCGAACGCGCGCCTTCGACCAATTCCACGGCGACCGGCACGCAGCCCAGCGGCAGAATCTTTTTCAGGTCGTCGATGCCGATCAGCGGGATGTCGTAATGCACGCGTTTAGTGTCGGTGACAAAGTCGGCGGCGCGTTCATAACGCTTGCCGGTATAGAAAACCGACGCCACGCCATAACAGCCAGCGGCGCGCATTACCGAACCGACGTTCTCCGGTGATTTGGGGTTATACAAACCAATGCAGCTGTACCGTTTGTCTGCCACGAGCGGGGTGCCTTCGGGAAAAAGAGGGCGATTATACGGGGATTGCACGGGCGCGGGCAGATTGCGGGATTGGCGGTGGCAGGGGGATTGCCATCGCGAGCAGGCTCACTCCCACATTGGTTTTGTGAGTGGCTTCATGTTTATGGCCAACCCAGATCCCCTGTGGGAGCGAGCTTGCTCGCGATTGCGGTGTGTCAGGTAGCGATGATGTCGGCTGACACGGCCCCATCGCGAGCAAGCTCGCTCCCACATTGGTTTTGTGCGGGGCTTCATATCTCCGCTTGGCCCAAATCCCGTGTGGGAGCGAGCTTGCTCGCGATGGCGGCGTGTCGGGCGACGGAGATGTGGCTGACACGGCCCCATCGCGAGCAAGCCCGGCTCCCACAAGTGCAACGCACGGCAAGCAATCAGTCGTCTTCTTTCTTCATCAGCCCGGCCAGCGCCGCAAACGGGTTATGCGTGGCTTTGGCGATTTTCGGCGTGCTCAGCGAGCCTTCGTGGAAGTACTGCTGATCGGTGTAGCGCGAGTGTTCGTTGTCGTGGCAATACAGGCACAACAATTCCCAGTTCGAGCCGTCCTGCGGGTTGTTGTCGTGGTTGTGATCGCGGTGGTGCACGGTCAGTTCGCTGAGGCGCTTGCCGGAAAATTCACGGGCGCAGCGGCCGCATACATGCGGGTACATCTTCAGCGCTTTGTCGCGATAACCCATTTCCTTGTCGCGCTGGTTGTCGGCGAGGATGCGATCCAGCTTCGAGGTATTGGTCGGCGTTGACGAACTCATGGGTTCACCTTTGTAAAAGACTAATGACGGTTATGCGGCAAGTTTAGCTCAGCCCTTGAGCTTCTCGGCAATCCAGATGGTGTGGCGCGTGCCTTTGTTGCCGTGGGCGAACACCTGGACTTCTTCAGCCTTGAAACCGGCCTTCTTCAACTTCTCGGAAAACTGCTTGTCGGCGCTGGCCGACCACACCGCCAGCACGCCCTTTGGCCGCAGTGCCTTGGCGCAGGCGCTGAGACCGCCGGCCGAGTAGAGCCAGCTGTTGGCGCGTTGGGTCAGGCCTTCGGGGCCGTTGTCGACGTCGAGCATGATTGCGTCGAAACCCTGCGGCTCGGCTTGCAGCACTTTGGCCACGTCTTCCATGCGAATCACCGTGCGCGGGTCGAGCAGCGGGTTGCCGGACTTCTCGCCCAGCGGGCCGCGATTCCACTCGACCACGCCCGGCACCAGTTCCGCGACTACCACTTCAGCGGTTTTACCCAAGTGCTTGAGCGCGGAGGCGAGGGTGAAACCCATGCCCAAGCCACCGATCAACACCCGCGAATTCGGCCGCCCGGCGACCTTGCGGCAAGGGATCTCGGCCAAGGCATCTTCGGAACCGTGCATGCGCGTGTTCATCAATTGGCCGCCGTCGCCGCCCTGAATCTTGATGACGAAATCCTCGCCATATTCGAACAGGCACAAGGCACCGCCGTTTTCAGGGATGGGGGCGGTGTCGAGTAGAACGAAACGTTTCATAGCAGGCTCTTGAAGATGAATTGGCATAAGGCAAACGGACGCGGTTGGGAGTAGCCTGCAAACAGACAACAAGGCCAACGGAGCCATTGATGAAGCGCACCATTCTAACGGTCATTGCCTTGGCCGCGCTCTCGATAACTGCAGTGCAGGCCCAGGAGCTGCAAACCATCCCTACCAGCCCGGCGCCAATTTCCGGTTCACCCGGCACGGCAACACCGACGCCGTACCCGCAAATCACCCCGACCGCCGTGCCGCGCACCGGGCCTGGCAGTGGTGGGCCGCCGCTGGTGCCGATTGAAATGCCCAGCCCGCCGACCAAGGACCAGCCGTTGCCGGGCCTTGAGCAGAACGGCACGAAAATCAAAACACCGGGCGGTTAGATCTGTTGCGAGATTAGCTGTCCATCGGCCATGCGCAGGCGTTTGGAGAGGGAGACGGCGAGGGCGCGGATGATTTTCGCGGCGATCTTCGGCGCGTCGTTGAGCATCTTTTCCAGCGAGTCCTTGCCCAGATTGAGCAGTTGGCAATTGCTCGCCGCGACACACGTGGCCGAGCGTCGCTCGCCGTCGAGCACGGCCATTTCGCCAAATGCGCGACCGCTGCGCAGGGTAGCCATGATCACGGTTTGCCCGTCGCTGTTGGTCTTCTGCACCGACACCTGGCCGGTGTGGATGATGCACATGAAACTGCCGGCATCGCCCTCCTGGAAAATCGCTTCGCCCTGGGCGATGGTGCTGATGCTGAAGTAGCCAGCCGCCGCGGCAAAATCCACCGGCAGCAATTGATCGAACAGGCCACAGTCCATCAGCCAGTCGCGAATTTCGTTGTTCAGTAAGGTCGGTTCTGACATGTCGTTACAGTCTTTTTTTGTGGTCTGGTGCGGGTTGGGTCTGGCTGTCCGCGATCCCTTGTAGCAGCTGGCGGAGCCTGCGTTCGGTTGCGAAGCGGCCGCTAAACCTGAGCGCGCGGTCTTCCTGAAGAAACGCGTCAGCTGATTTCACGACTGCTTCGCAGCCGAACGCAGCCTCGTACCTCGGCAGCTGCTACAAGCCGAATGCAAGCTTCGCCAGCTACTACAGGGATAGTTGCAAAGCCGTGGCCCGGCGCTCTGGTGTTAAGACCCGAACGCCAAGCCAAGTTCCTCAGGCGATCTGCAAAACCTTGAAAACAAATGCGTATTCGAGCGCTACGTCACGTAATCCCTGATAACGCCCGCTCATCCCGCCGTGTCCGGCGCCGAGTTCGGTTTTCAGCAGCAATGGATTGTCGTCAGTCTTGGTCGCGCGCAATTTTGCCACCCACTTCGCCGCTTCCCAATACTGCACGCGACTGTCGTTGTAGCCGGCGATCACCAACGTGGCGGGATACGCCTGAGCGGTGACGTTTTCGTACGGCGCGTAGGCCTTGATCCGATCATAAACGTCCGGCTCTTCAGGATTGCCCCACTCGTCGTATTCAGTCACGGTCAGCGGCAGGTCCGGGTCGAGCATGGTGTTGAGCACATCGACGAACGGCACCTCGGCAATCGCCGCACCAAACAACTCCGGGCGTTGATTGAGCACGGCGCCAATCAGCAAACCGCCGGCGCTGCCGCCGCTGATCGCCAGTTGTGGCGCGGTGGTGAAACCTTCCGCGATCAAATGTTCGGCGCACGCGATGAAGTCGCTGAACGTGTTGTGCTTGTGTTCCTGCTTGCCGGCGCGGTACCAGGCCTCGCCCAACTCGCCGCCGCCGCGCACGTGCGCGATGGCAAACGCCACGCCGCGATCAAGCAAACTCAGGCGGGCGTGGGAGAACCACGGGTCGAGGCTCTCGCCGTAAGCGCCGTAGCCGTAGAGATAAAGTGGCGTCGGTTTGCCGAGTGCTTCACGTTTGACCACCAGGCTGATCGGCACTTTGGTGCCGTCCGGCGCGGTCGCCCACAGGCGTTGACTGATGTAGGCGTCGGCGTCGAACGGGCCGAGCACCGGGGTTTGCTTGAGCACTTTCTGCTCGCCGGTCGCCAGGTCCAACTGACGAACCTGCGCCGGACGGTTCAGCGCCTCGTAGCGCAGGCGAATTTTGTCGCTGACGAATTCCAGGCTGTTCTGCACATGCAGGCTGTAGGCCGCGTCCGGCAATTGCACGCGATAAGGCGTCAGGCCTTGTGGGCGAACCTCGATGATCGGCAAACCGCCCTCACGCAAGCTCAACGTCAGCGCTTCGACGTTCAGGCTCAGGCCTTCGATCATCACCGTGTCGCTGTGCGGAATCAGGTTCTGCCAGTCGGCGACGGTCGGCGCCACGCCAGTATCGAGCGCGGTGTACAGGGCGAAGTTGATGCCGTCGCGGTTGCTGCGGATGAACCAGGTCCATTGACCGTCGAGCGCACCGTGATCGACATCGTATTCGTGGTCTTCAACCCGTGGCGCCAGGCAGGTAAACGGCAGATGCGGCTGGAAGGCGTCGAGCACCCAGACTTCGCTGGTGGTTTTGCTGCCGAGCGACAAGAGCAATTGCTGTTCGGAGCTGGAGCGGTAGCAATGCAGGAAGAATCGACCGTCCGGCTCATGGAACACTTCTTCGGCCGCCGTGCCATCGAGGCGGTAACGCATCAGTTTGTGCGGGCGATGGGTGTCGTCGAGTTCGCCGAAGAACAGCGTCAGGCTGTCATTGGCCCACGTCATGCTGCCGTCGCAATCCTCGAATTCCAGTTCGCTGACACGGCCGCTGGATAATTCCTTGACGAACAGCGTGTAAATCTCGTCGCCCGTGGTGTCGAGGCTGTAGGCCAGGCGCTGGTGGTCGGGGCTGATGCTGAACGCGCCGAGGGAGAAAAAGCCGCCGTTGGCCAATACGTTCGGGTCCAGCAGCAACTGTTCCTGGGTTTCATCGATGTGCAGGCTGTCGTCGGCCGGACGCGGGCAGCGGTAATGGCGGGCGTATTCGTCACCGGCGGTGGTGCGCGTGTAATACAGAAACGGCCCCCACGGCGAGGGCAGGGACAGGTCGGTTTCGAGAATCCGGCCCTTGATCTCTTCGAACAGGGTTTCGCGCAGGTCAGCCTGATCGGCGGTTTGCGCTTCCTGGTAGCTGTTTTCAGCCTTCAGGTAGTCGAGCACCGCGTCGGTGTCGCGCTCCTGCAGCCAGGCATACGGGTCAACCCCTTTGGCCTTGTGGGCAATCGGGGCACGGGTGACGTTGGCGGATTCGGGCATGAAGAGCTCTCGGAAAAGGTACGAAATAGGGGGTTCGCAGACATTCGGCAAATCTAGAGGCCTGTGCGGATCCTGTGGGAGCGAG
Organism: Pseudomonas prosekii; assembly: GCF_900105155.1. Taxonomy (NCBI): domain Bacteria; kingdom Pseudomonadati; phylum Pseudomonadota; class Gammaproteobacteria; order Pseudomonadales; family Pseudomonadaceae; genus Pseudomonas; species Pseudomonas prosekii. The sequence goes on along the minus strand of NZ_LT629762.1, from coordinate 1,176,093 downwards.
CTTGCTCGCGATGAGGCCAGTACATTCAATATCAATGTTGTCTGGCAGTCCGCCATCGCGAGCAAGCTCGCTCCCACAGGTTCTGTGTCTGCACCGACTGGTATTGGGACAAGCCGGGCGGGCGAAAAGTCGTTACTATAAGCGCCTCTTTGCCACCCTTGCCATGGACACCATGACCGAGAACGACTATCTGATCGCTTGGGGCCTCTACGCCTTTGCCGCTTTAGGCTGCCTGTTGGTGTGGATGCGCATGACCCGCTGGATGTGGCGCTATCTGCGTGAACCGCTGCGGCTGCTGATGGCGGTGTTGCTGTTCACCCCGACCATCATCGACCCGGTCAAGGAAAAAGTCGCCCCGGCCATCGCCATCACTGCGCTGGACCTGGCGTTCAAAGTGGGCAACAACGCCTGGCGCGCGATCTCCGATCTGTTCATGTACGGCATGATTGCCTTCGGCCTGTACCTGATTTTCGTGCTGATCCGCTTCCCCATCGAGCGCACGTCCAACGCCCGCAAGGAGCAGGCCGCCGCCAACCAGGCTGCGCTCAAGGCTGACGATCACGCAGACGATCAACCGTTCGGCGTGGCTGGCGATGATCGCTACGGCCGTCCACCGATCCCGAACAACCCCCAGCGTTCGCGCATCGAACCGCGTTTGTAACTTTGCCCCTGCATTGAAGCGAGAGTCCGAGCATGTGTGAGTTATTGGGCATGAGCGCCAATGTCCCGACCGATATCGTGTTCAGCTTCACCGGGCTGATGCAGCGCGGCGGGCGAACCGGCCCGCACCGCGACGGCTGGGGCATTGCCTTCTACGAAGGCCGTGGCCTGCGCCTGTTTCAGGACCCGGCGGCGAGCTGCGAGTCGGAAGTCGCCAATCTGGTGCAGCGCTATCCAATCAAAAGCGAAGTGGTAATCGGGCACATCCGCCAGGCCAACGTCGGCAAGGTCTGCCTGTCCAACACTCACCCGTTCGTCCGCGAATTGTGGGGCCGCAACTGGTGTTTCGCGCACAACGGCCAACTCGCCGACTTCGAACCGATCAAAAGTTTTTACCGCCCGGTCGGCGATACCGACAGCGAAGCGGCGTTCTGCGACTTGATCAACCGCATCCGCGGGGCCTTCCCCGAGCCGGTCGAAGTCGAAGAGCTGCTGCCGGACCTGGTCGCGGCCTGCGCCGAATACCGCAGCAAAGGCGTGTTCAATTGCCTGCTCAGCGACGGTGACTGGCTGTTCTGCTATTGCTCGACCAAACTGGCGCAGATCACTCGTCGCGCACCGTTCGGCCCGGCGCGCCTGAAAGACGTCGACGTGATTGTCGATTTCCAGGCCGAAACCACGCCCAACGACGTGGTCACGGTGATCGCCACCGAACCCCTGACCGAAAACGAAACCTGGACCCGCTACGAACCGGGCCAATGGAGCCTCTGGCGACGCGGTGAATGCGTCCGTCAGGGCAAGACCGAATAAAGGACTTACCCCATGTTGCTCAGTTATCTACGGCTGGTGTTGTTTGCGGCGGGCCTGTTGATCGGTGTCCAGGTGCCGGGGTTCATCAGCGATTACGCGAAACGCGTCGAAGCGCATCTGATTGAAGCGCAGACCGGTTTGAGCGGTTTCCAGAACACCGCCAATCAGTTTTTCAAGGGCGATATGCAGGCCTTGGTCGCGCATTACCGCGCCAGCGAAGACCCGATCTTCCGCAGCGATGCCGACAGCCTGAGCAACATGCTCAACCGTCAGTTGGCCCTCGATAAACAGTTCCAGGCGATGCAAGGCCCGTGGTACATCCGCTTCCTGCAAGTCGCGCTGGCGGCGGATCCGGACATTCGCAAGGAAACCTGGAATGGCTACAGCTACCAGATCCTGCTGACCCCGGAAGCCATGATCTGGGGCATGAGCGGCGCGCTGTTGCTGTCGTTCGGGATCGAATGCCTGTTCCGCTTGATCGACTGGGTAGTGCTCGGCGGCAAACGCCTGCGCCAGAGCCGGCCGATCGAAGACCGTGATGTGCGCGGGTTGTAAGGCGCCAATGCGATCCCTGTGGCGAGAAAGCTTTTGTGGCGAGGGGGTTTACCCCCGTTCGGCTGCGCAGCAGTCGTAAAACCTGCAAACGCGGTTTTTCTGTCATATCGAGGCGGCTGGTTTTGGGGCCGCTTCGCGACCCAACGGGGGTAAACCCCCTCGCCACAGGGTGTGTGCTAGCCACAGGGGGTGTGGTGGTCAGCGCGCCAGGGTGATGTAATCCTCGCCCACCTTGCGTGCATACGCTTCCAGCACCTGCTGACTCAACGCCACGATCTCCTCAACCCACTCAACGCCCACTCGCCACGACACCACCACCGGCAAATTCGGTGGTCGCTGGTCGATCTGCAATAACGTCAATTCCCCGCGCGCCAGTTCCTCGGCCACCAGGACCGGTGGTAACGCACCAATCCCGAATCCGTCGCGCAGCAACCGGGTAATCGCCGACACCGAATTCACGCAGTTCAGCCGGGGCGTCATCACGCCGTTGGCCTGCATCAACGCCAAAATATCCTGATGCGGATGGGAGTTTTTCGAATAGGTAATGATCCGTTCCCGCGCCAGGTCCGCGACGCCTGAATACTCGCGGTTGTACAGGGAATTGCTCGCGACGATCCAGCCCATCGGGTGGCTGGCCAGCTCCAGGCTGCGCACGCTTTCCTGGCGTAACAGGTCGGTTTGCAGGATCAGGTCGAGAAAGCCTTTTTGCAGCTGATCGCAGAGGTTCAGCGAGGTATCGGCCACCAGCTCGATTTCCACCAGCGGATAGTGATCCATCATTTGCGCCACCAGCGGGCTCAGCCACGTGTGAATCACCGTGTCCATGACCCCGACGCGTACCCGTCCGACCTTGCTCGAGCGGGTTTCGATCGACTGCTTGAGCGCTTGCATGGTGTCCATCATCTGCTCGGCGTATTCGAGCACTTTCAAGCCGTCGGGGGTCAGGCTCACGCCTCGCGAATCACGCAGAAACAGCTTCACCCCCAGTTCACTTTCAAGCACCGCGATGCGGCTGGAAATCGACGCCTGGGTGGTGAAGAGCTTGTCTGCCGTCAGGCGAAAACTCTTCAAGCGAGCAACCCAAACGAAGGTTTCGAGGAACTTCAAATTCATGGGATTTGCTCTTGGATAAAGAAATCTTATGCCTGGACCGGGTTTTTATTAGTTGGACGCAGCAGGGCGGGGCGCCCAAAAATCAGGCCATCCGGTTCCCACGATAGGCGTCGTCGGGGCTCAGAACAATACCAATAAAATTTGCACGGAGATCCGCCATGAGTGCGCCCGACACCACTGCAATCCCCAAAGCCACGGCTCGGCCCGGGCCGTTTGACTGGTATCGCAACATCAATCAACAGGAACGTCGCACGTTCTGGAGCTGCAAGATCGGCTATGGCCTCGACGGCATGGACACGCAAATGCTCAGCTTCGTAGTGCCGACGCTGATTGCGATGTGGGGCATCACCACCGGCGAAGCGGGGCTGATTCACACCAGCACGCTGATCGCCTCGGCCATCGGCGGTTGGGTGGCGGGAATTCTCTCCGACCGCATCGGTCGCGTGCGCACCTTGCAACTGACCGTGCTGTGGTTTGCCTTCTTCACTTTCCTCTGCGGCTTCGCGCAAAACTACGAACAATTGCTGATCAGCCGCACTTTGATGGGGTTTGGTTTCGGCGGTGAATGGACGGCCGGCGCGGTGTTGATGGGCGAAGTGATTCGCGCCAAGGACCGTGGCAAAGCGGTGGGCATGGTCCAATCAGGTTGGGCGCTGGGCTGGGGCTTGACGGCGATTCTGTACGCGTTGCTGTTCTCGGTGTTGCCGCCGGAAGACGCCTGGCGCGCTTTGTTCATCCTCGGCATCGTCCCGGCGATTTTCGTGATCTTCGTCCGCCGATTGGTCAAGGACCCAGAAATCTATCGCGAAGCCAAAGCCAAGCAAGAGCCGAGCAACCCGGCGAAATTCTACGAGATCTTCGCGCCCGGCATTCTCTTCACGACCATTCGCGCCTCGGTGCTGACTACCGGCGCCCTCGGCGGTTACTACGCAATCACCTCGTGGCTACCGACCTTCCTCAAGAATGAACGCGGCTTGAGCGTGCTCGGCACCGGCGGTTATCTGGCGATGGTGATTGTCGGGTCCTACGTCGGCTACGTGATCAGCGCTTATCTGACCGACATCCTCGGGCGCAAAAAGAACTTCATCCTGTTCGCCGTCGGCTCTTTCACCATCGTCCTGCTCTACACCCAATTGCCCGTCAGCAATGGCGTGATGCTGTGGCTGGGCTTCCCGTTGGGCTTCTTTGCTTCGGGTATTTTCAGTGGCATGGGCGCGTTTTTGACTGAGTTGTTTCCGACGCGGATTCGCGGCTCGGGCCAGGGCTTTTGCTACAACATCGGTCGGGCGCTGGCGGCGTTGTTCCCACTGTTTATCGGTTTGCTCAGCCAGAAAGTACCGTTGAGCGTAGGCATCGGCGCATTTGCGGCGGTGTCCTACGGCGTGGTGATCCTTGCGGCGCTGAGCCTGCCGGAAACCCGTGGCAAGCAACTGGTTGCCGAATAGCTTAATAGCCAGCAACTGATAATCTGCCGGGCATGTTTTACAAGAATGTCCCGGCAGTAAAAAAAGAAAATGCCTACAGGAGTGTTCACCGTGAGCCGCCTGCTATTGAACTGCGACATTGGCGAAAGCTTTGGCAACTGGACCATGGGTCTGGACGCCGAGGTCATGCCGTTCATTGACTGCGCCAACATCGCTTGCGGCTTTCATGCCGGGGATCCGAGCATCATGCGCCAGACCGTCGGCCTGGCCCTGAGCCACGGCGTGCAGATCGGCGCGCACCCGGCCTATCAGGATCTGGTCGGTTTCGGTCGGCGCTCGATGGCCTATGCCGCGCAGGAACTGCAAGACATTCTGCATTACCAGATCGGCGCCCTCGACGGCATTTGCCGGGCGCAGGGTGGGCGGGTCAGTTACGTCAAACCGCACGGCGCGATGTACAACGACATGATGGCCAACCCGGCGCAATTGCGCGCGGTGATCGAGGCGGTCGCGGCGTACGACCGCACGTTGCCGCTGATGCTGATGGCCACCCGCGACAACAGCGCCGCGCAGCAACTGGGCGATGAATGTGGCGTGACCCTGTGGTTCGAGGCGTTCGCCGACCGCGCCTATGACAGCGCCGGCAAATTGCTTTCGCGACAATTGCCCGGTGCGGTGCATCACCAACCGGAGAAAATCATCGAACAGGCGCTGACCATTGCCCGTGGCGACTCGCTCACCGCCAGCGACGGCAGCGCTTTGCAGTTGCGCGCCAACACGCTGTGCGTGCACGGCGACAACGCCAGTTCGGTGGCCGCCGTGCAACGCATCCGCGAAGCCTTGAATCAGCAGAGCGCTTCATGAAACTGCGGGTAGAAGTGGTCGCGCTGGATTGCCTGATGGTGCGGCTGTTCGATGAAATCGCCGAAGCGAACATGCCGTGGATGCTCGCCGCCAGCGAGGCGTTGCGCGCTGCGTTTGGCGAACATTTGATTGATCTGGTGCCGTCCTATACGACGCTGATGGTGCATTACGAGCTGACCGCGCTGAGCCCGGCGCAGGCGCGGGAATTGATCGGCGAGGCGTTGATTGATCTGTCGCCCAACGCCAGTACGCGCGGCCATTGCCATGTGTTGCCGGTCTGGTACGACGTCAGCGTCGGCCCGGAATTGAGCCTGTTGTCGCAACGCAGTGGCTTGTCGATGGATGAGGTAATCCGCCGTCACAGCGAGCGCGAGTATCAGGTGTTTGCGTTGGGTTTCGCGCCGGGTTTCGCGTTTATGGGGCTGGTCGAGGAAGTGCTGGCGGCGCCGCGTCTGAACACGCCGCGCAAGAAAGTCGCGGCGGGCAGCGTCGGTATCGCCGAGCGCCAGACGGCGGCTTATCCGCTGGTTTCCCCCGGTGGCTGGAACCTGATCGGCCGCACTCCGGCAAAACTGTTCGACCGCGAGCGCGACGGCTACAGCCTGATGCAGCCGGGCGACACGGTGCGCTTTGAAGCGGTCAGCCACGCCGAATTCATCAACCTCGGCGGCGACGATACGCCACTGGAGGCGCAGGCATGAGCCGACTGAGAATTGAAGCGAGCACGCCGCTGTGCCTGTTGCAGGACGCCGGGCGATTTGGCGTGCGGCATCTGGGCGTGACCCAGGGCGGCGGGCTGGATTGGCGCTCGATGTCGTGGGCCAATTGGCTGCTCGGTAACGGCGTGGATGCGCCAGTGGTGGAAATCACCCTCGGCGGATTCACCGTGCTGGCCGAGGAAGATTGTGTGCTGGCGCTGGCCGGCGCTGACCTCGGCGCGCAAGTGGATGGCCAGCCGTTGGCGCCGTGGCGCAGTTTCAGGCTGCACCAAGGCCAGCGCTTGCAGTTCACCCAGCCGCGACTCGGCGCTCGTGCTTATCTGGCGGCGCCGGGCGGGTTTGATGCGCCCAAGGTGCTGGGCAGCAGCGCGACGGTGGTTCGCGAAGAACTCGGCGGGCTGGACGGTTTCGGTCGAGCGTTGGCCAAGGATGCTGCGCTGGGTTATTCCGGCAGTGCGCTGATTTTGCTGCGGGAATTGCCCCGCGAACACGTGCCGAATTTCAGCGTTGATGCGCCGCTGGATCTGGTGCTCGGCGCGCAGATCGGCGCGTTCAGTGGGCAAAGTCTGTTCGATGTCTTCAACGGTGTCTGGGAACTGGACAGCCGCGCCGATCGCATGGGCGTTCGTCTGCTCGGCACGCCGCTGGAATATCAGGGCCAACCGATGATCTCCGAAGGCATCCCGCTCGGCGCCGTGCAAGTGCCGCCGGATGGCCAGCCGATTGTGCTGCTCAATGATCGGCAGACCATCGGCGGCTATCCGCGATTGGGCGCGTTGACGCCGCTGGCATTGGCGCGGCTGGCGCAATGCCTGCCGGGGACGAAGGTGCGATTACGCCCGGTGATGCAGGACTTCGCGCATCGGGAGCAGGTCGAATATCTGCGACGGTTTGTGAACCATTAAAAGCATCGCGAGCAAGCTCGCTCCCACACTGGATCGGTGTTGCCCACACACTGTGTGAACGACACATTTCCCTGTGGGAGCGAGCTTGCTCGCGATGGTGTCCGGCCGGGCAGCGAAGTTACTTGGAAAGAAACCGCATCCCTTCTTCCAACCCGCGCAAGGTCAGCGGGTACATCTGGTCTTCAATCAAATCGCGCACGATGTTGGTCGACGAGGTGTAGCCCCAGGTGTCTTTCGGGTATGGATTGATCCAGATGAGCTTTTTGTATTTCTCCATGAAACGCTGCATCCACAGGTAGCCCGGCTCTTCGTTCCAGTGCTCGACGCTGCCGCCGGCCTGGGTGATTTCGTAGGGCGCCATGGCGGCGTCGCCGATGAAGATGACCTTGTAGTCGGCGCCGTACTTGTGCAGCAAATCCTGGGTCGAGAAACGTTCGGAAGTGCGGCGCATGTTGTTCTTCCACACCGACTCGTAAACGAAGTTGTGGAAGTAGAAATACTCCAAATGCTTGAACTCGGTTTTGCACGCCGAGAACAATTCCTCGCAAATCTTCACATGCGCGTCCATCGAACCGCCGATGTCGAACAGCAGCAACAACTTCACGGTGTTGCGTCGTTCCGGGCGCATCTGAATATTCAGCAACCCGGCATCGCGCGCGGTGTGGTCGATGGTGCCGTCGATGTCGAGTTCTTCCGCCGCACCTTGGCGCGCGAACTTGCGCAAGCGGCGCAGTGCAACTTTGATATTGCGCGTGCCGAGTTCCACTGAGTCGTCGAGGTTTTTGTACTCGCGCTGATCCCAGACTTTCACCGCTTTGCCCTGACGCTTGCCGGCATCGCCGACGCGGATGCCTTCCGGGTTGAAGCCGCCCGAACCGAACGGGCTGGTGCCGCCGGTGCCGATCCACTTGTTGCCGCCAGCGTGGCGTTCTTTCTGTTCTTCGAGGCGTTTCTTGAACTCCTCGATCAACTTGTCGAGGCCGCCCAGGGACTGGATCTGCGCGCGTTCTTCGTCGGTCAGCGAACGCTCGAATTCCTTGCGCAACCAGTCTTCGGGAATCAACGCCTGAAGGTGGTCGTCGAGTTTTTCCAGGCCGTTGAAATAGGCGCCGAAGGCTCGGTCGAACTTGTCGAAATGCTTTTCGTCCTTCACCAGGATCGCCCGGGCCAAGTAATAAAACTCGTCCATGTCGGCGAACACCACGCGCTGTTTCAGCGCGTTGATCAGGTCCAGCAACTCGCGCACCGAGACCGGCACTTTCGCTGCGCGCATTTCATTGAACAGATTGAGCAGCATGGCGATGGCCTCCGCTTTTGTTAAAAAAAGCGAAACTCAGCGAGAGCCGCGACGGCTCATGAACGCTAGGCGCTCAAGCAGTTGCACGTCTTGCTCGTTCTTCACCAAAGCCCCGGCCAGCGGCGGAATGGCCTTGGTCGGATCGCGCTCACGCAGCACCGCTTCGCCGATGTTGTCGGCCATCAGCAGTTTCAGCCAGTCGACCAGCTCCGAAGTCGATGGCTTCTTCTTCAGGCCCGGTACTTTGCGCACGTCGAAGAACACGTCCAGCGCTTCGCTGACCAGGTCTTTTTTGATGTCCGGATAATGCACGTCAACGATTCGTTGCATCGTCACGCGATCGGGGAACGCGATGTAGTGGAAGAAGCAGCGGCGTAGGAATGCGTCCGGCAGCTCTTTTTCGTTGTTGGAAGTAATGATGATGATCGGGCGCTTTTTGGCTTTGATCGTCTCGTCGATCTCGTAAACGTAGAACTCCATTTTGTCGAGTTCTTGCAGCAAGTCGTTGGGGAACTCGATGTCAGCCTTGTCGATTTCGTCGATCAGCAGAATCACCCGTTCTTCGGCCTCGAAGGCTTCCCAGAGCTTGCCTTTTTTCAGGTAGTTGCGAACGTCGTGGACCTTTTCCGTGCCGAGTTGCGAGTCGCGCAAACGGCTGACCGCGTCGTACTCGTACAGGCCCTGATGCGCCTTGGTGGTCGATTTGATGTGCCAGGTGATCAACTTGGCGCCGAACGATTCGGCCAATTGCTCGGCGAGCATGGTCTTGCCGGTGCCGGGCTCACCCTTGACCAGCAGCGGTCGCTCCAGGGTAATTGCGGCGTTGACCGCCAGCTTCAGGTCATCGGTGGCGACGTAGGCCTGGGTGCCTTCGAACTTCATCTGCTAATCCTCGAACGGTAACGCCGACCTGAAACGGAGCAGGGCGGAACGCGATAAGTATGATGCCCCGACTATAACGCGCAGCCCGGTCTACTGTGAACGCAGACGGGTTATTCAGTCTCTGAATGCAGCGTCACATCTTGACTCAGTCTCGGCTCAAGGCCAGCATTCAGGTATCGCCGATTTGGCGATAGGGTATGCGGCATGTTCATGTTGAAGGCCGGAAACAATGCTACCCATGAAGCGACCAAGGTTGGCGGCCGTCAAGGCTTTGCCGGGGTTTAGCCTGCAGCTGACCTTTATTGACGGACAGCAACTGACGCTGAGCCTGAGCGGCGATCTGCAGACGTATCCGGGGCTGCGGCCTTTACTTGATAACCGTGTTTTCGAGGCGGCGGCTATCGGTGATGACGGCTGGACGGTGGAGTGGGCCGACGCGGATATCCAGATTGGCGCTGACTCTTTATACCTGGACGCGCTGGCGCAGAACTCAGCCGACGAAAACACAAGAATTTTCATCGACTGGCGCGCGCGTACCGGTCTGCCGTTGAACCAGGCCGCCGAGGCGCTGGGCGTCAGCGCCCGCAGTATCAGCCGTTACAGCAATGGGCGCGAAGCAGTACCGAGGGCATTGGCGCTGGCGTGTCTGGGCTGGGATTCGCTGCAGCAGAACCGGACATTGGCGGCGGCGGAGGAAACCGGTCGCTATGTGGTCACGCGCAAACCTTAATTCTGATCCGGCTTCGGCTGTTCATAGCGAGCATTGAATGCCTGGACAAAACCGTTACGCAAAATCTGCAAAAACGCCTGGAACGCGCTGATATTTTGCTGATGCACGTTGCCGCTGAGTTCGACGCGGGTGGCGAACTGGTTTTTGCGTTGGTTCTTCAGCACGGTTTCGCTGCCGCCGACGATGGCTTCCCACACGGAGCGCAAAATGCCCTTGTTCTCGTTTTCGACGTCTTGCTGCCAATTGAACACTTCGACGTCGCGCAGCAGCGGTTTGATGTAGCCCTTGAGCTGAGCCTTGTTGGCTTCTGCCTCGATCACCACGTCGCCATGGCCGGCGTTGAAGTCGAACTTGCCATAGGCCGAGGCGAAGTCGTTCATGCGTTTGAGTTCGATGTCTTTGGCGCGCAAGCGAAACTCGAAGTCTTCGAAATTGCTCAGCGGGTCGAAGGTGGCGGTGGACTCCAGCGGCGCGTGGCCGAGCAGCAAGGCCTTGCCCTCGAAGCGAGCGTCACGTTTGCCTTCGGTGTCGACCACGTTGGTCAGGTTGAACAGGCTGGCGTTGACCTGTGTGGCGTTCATGTTCACGGGCGGTTGCGAGTTGAAGTTGCGGAAGGTGATTTTGCCGTCGTTGATGCGCACTTCGTTGAGGGTGATCGGCAGCAACTTGCTCATCTGCTCGCGCCAGTCGGTGCCTCGACCGGTCTGGGAATTCTGCTTGTTGGCGCCACCGTCGACGAAGTTGATCTCAGGATTGATGAACTGCACTTCGGCGACCACGGCATGGTCGTACCACAGTGAATGCCAACTGACCGAGAGGTCGATCAGCGGCGCGTTGACGAACGGCACCGGGACTTTGCCGTCGACCTTGACGATTTTCAGGCCGTTGATTCGATAGGCTCCGCGCCACAGAGCCAGGTCGACGTCAGTCACCTGGCCGCGGTAGTCACCCATGTCGGCGAGTTTATCGTTGAGGTAATTACGCACCAGATAGGGCAGGGCGATATCCAGTGCGACCAACAGCACAATGACGCCGGCGAGGGTCCAAAGTGGCCAGCTGTATCGACGCTTCATAATGGCAATTCCTTGGCAATGTAAAGGCATTGACTGCTGTGGTTGCCGGACGTTCGCCTGAACTGGACGACCATCCGCAACAGGCATACCGTGGACAACTTCTTCAACGCTGTACAAGGACCCAGCCATGAGCCGTATTTTTGCTGACAACGCCCATTCCATCGGCAACACGCCGTTGGTACAGATCAATCGCATCGCGCCACGCGGCGTGACTATCCTGGCCAAGATCGAGGGGCGCAACCCCGGTTATTCGGTCAAGTGCCGGATCGGCGCGAACATGATCTGGGACGCCGAAAGCACCGGCAAACTCAAGCCGGGCATGACCATTGTCGAGCCGACTTCGGGCAATACCGGAATTGGCCTGGCGTTCGTTGCCGCCGCCCGTGGTTACAAACTGATGCTGACCATGCCGGCGTCGATGAGCATCGAACGGCGCAAAGTGTTGAAGGCTTTGGGCGCCGAACTGGTACTGACCGAACCGGCCAAAGGCATGAAGGGCGCGATCGACAAGGCTGCGGAAATTCTCGCCAGCGACCCGGCCACTTACTTCATGCCGGCGCAGTTTGATAACCCGGCCAACCCGGCGATCCACGAGAAGACCACTGGCCCGGAAATCTGGAACGACACCGATGGCGCAGTCGATGTGCTGGTCGCCGGCGTCGGAACCGGTGGAACCATTACCGGTATTTCGCGGTATATCAAGAATACCCAAGGCAAACCGATTATCTCGGTGGCCGTGGAGCCGGTGTCGTCGCCGGTGATTTCGCAGGCCTTGGCCGGCGAAGAGATCAAGCCGAGCCCGCACAAGATTCAGGGCATTGGCGCCGGTTTTGTGCCGAAGAACCTGGATTTGTCGATGGTCGATCGGGTTGAAGTGGTGACTGACGATGAATCCAAAGCGATGGCCCTGCGCTTGATGCAGGAAGAAGGGATTTTGTGCGGTATCTCGTGCGGCGCGGCGATGGCGGTAGCGGTGCGTTTGGCCGAAACCCCGGAAATGCAGGGCAAGACCATCGTGGTGATCCTGCCGGATTCCGGCGAGCGTTACTTGTCGAGCATGCTGTTCAGCGACCTGTTTACCGAAGCCGAGAACCAGGCCTGATCGCCAGACCTGTTTCAACGCGGGGATAAAGAAGCTTTTGTGGCCCGCAAGCGTTTATGGCAAAGGAAGTTTTTGTGGCGAGGGGGCTTGCCCCCGTTGGGTCGCGCAACGGCCCTTCTGTTGATCTGAAAAAACGGGATTGCTGCGCAATCCAACGGGGGCAAGCCCCCTCGCCACAGGTGATGTGTCTGGCTCACAACAGAGATGTTGCTGGTTAACCACAGAGCTGTGACTGCTCACACAGAAATGTTGCTGGCTAACCACAGAAATGTAATGGGCTCACCACATAGATAGGACTGGCTCGCTACCAGGGATCCATTACCCAATCAAAACCAACCCTGACCCAAGTCAGCCGTCGTTCAGGATGGTTATGGTAATAAGTGCTTTATTGCGCAACCTTTAACACTGTTTGTTCAATCAAGCGGGTTTTTCCCCGGTCCGGTAGTGGTTATCATGGCCGGCTGCCACGTCGGGTATAGGGCGTTGTGCACCAAAGCTTAAATCTCAAGGAGTCGTAGATGACCTTTTCCTTTGCCGCGAAGGCGTCGGTGTTGCTGCTGTTCCTCGGCAGTACCCTCTATGTGCATTTGCGCGGCAAGGCACGTTTGCCCGTCCTGCGTCAGTTCGTTAACCACTCGGCGTTGTTTGCGCCGTACAACGCGCTGATGTACTTGTTCTCTGGCGTGCCGTCCAAGCCGTATCTGGACCGCAGCAAGTTTCCGGAACTGGACGTGCTCAAGGACAACTGGGAAATCATCCGCGACGAAGCCATGCACCTGTTCGACGAGGGCTATATTCGCGCCGCCGAAAAGAACAACGACGCCGGTTTCGGCTCGTTCTTCAAAAAGGGCTGGAAGCGTTTTTACCTCAAGTGGTACGACAAACCGTTGCCATCCGCCGAAACCCTGTGCCCGAAAACCGTGGCGCTGGTCAGCAGCATTCCCAATGTCAAAGGCGCAATGTTCGCCCTGTTGCCGGGCGGCAGCCACCTTAACCCGCACCGCGATCCGTTCGCCGGTTCATTGCGTTATCACTTGGGGCTGTCGACGCCGAACTCCGACGATTGCCGAATTTTCGTCGACGGTCAGGTCTACGCCTGGCGCGATGGCGAAGACGTGATGTTCGACGAGACCTACGTGCATTGGGTCAAGAATGAGACGGAAAAAACTCGGGTGATTCTGTTCTGCGACATCGAGCGGCCGCTGAGCAACCGCTTCATGACGCGCATCAATCGCTGGGTCAGCGGCCTGCTGGGCCGCGCCACTGCACCGCAGAATCTCGACGATGAACACGTTGGCGGAATCAACCGCGCCTACGCCTGGAGCAAGAACTCCAGCGACAAATTCAGCGGCGTGGTCAAACAATGGAAACGCCGCAATCCCAAGGCCTACCGCATCGCACGCCCGATCCTCGCGGTGGTGGTGCTGGCATTGTTGGCGTATTGGTTGTTCGGCTAAAACCGGCCACGATAAAAAAACCGTTCCTTGTGAGCGGTTTTTTTATGCCTGGCGTTTGCGCAAAGCCCTGCCAAAAATGCCGCGCAAGCCGTTAAACTCCGTCGGCGGTACGGCCCTGTTCGACAGACTGTTCCCTGGGCTGGCTGCGCGCTCCCTGAATGAAATGAAGGGGCGGCACACCTGCCGTGTGCTGCCATAACCCCATGGAATAGGCGACTTTCAGTGACTCAATCCCTCAAGCCCGGCGAGAACACCACCCTCAGCATGCCCAAGGGGCAAGTCGTGGTCAGCCATGCGGCCGGCGACAATCTCGACGTTAACCTCACGGCGTTCCTCGTCACCGAAACCGGCAAGGTTGTCGACGACAGCGGCGTGGTGTTTTTCAACGCGCCGGAACACGCCTCGGGCGCCGCCAGTTTCATTGCGCCGGTCAGCCAGAACGGCGTGGTCAGCCACCGCATCGGTTTTGACCTGTCGCGTCTGCCGGCGAACATCACCAAAATCGCCATCAGCCTGACTCAGGATGGCAGCGGCGGTGGTTTCGCGGCGGTCAAGGACCTGCGCGCGCAAGTGATCGTCGGCGACCAGACCCTCGAACTCGCACCGGGCACGTTCTCGCAAGAGACCGGCATCGTCGTGCTTGAACTCTACGTGCGCAACGGCCAGCTCAAGGCGCGTTCGGTCTGGCAGGGATTTGCCTCGGGCCTCGCCGGGCTCTGCGGCCTCTACGGCATCGAAGTCGCCGACGAAGCGCCAGCCGCCGCGCCGACTGCAGCGCCAACCCCGACCCCGACCCCAGCGCCGCCCGCCGCCGCTAAACCGGTCAACATCGCCAAGTCGCTGATCACCCTCGACAAGCCCGGCACCAGCCACAAAGTGTCGCTGGAGAAAGGCCCGTCGGCGCCGAAAGTCATTCGCGTCAGCGCGACCTGGGTCGATAACGGCGATAACCAGGACAACGACGACCTCGATCTGCGCGTCGGCATTCTTCGCCCGGATGGCCGCATGTCGATCATCCAGGCACCGGACAAAAGCGGTTCGTTCGACGCCGATCCGTTCGTCTTCCACACCGGCGACGTGGTCAACGCCAGTGCCTCGGCGCCGGGCATCGAAACCGTGGAAATCAACCCGGCCATCTCCCAGCGCATGGGCGGCAAGGTTGCATTGGTGTGCAGCGTCTATTCGGCAGTAGCCAACGGCGCCGTTTCAGTAGCGTCGCTGAAGCCGAAAATGCGCATGGAATACGGCGATCAGGTGGTCGAATGCGCGTTTGAGTTCAAGAGCGGTTTCTTCAGCAGCATGGTCTACACCTACGTCATCGGCCTGATCGAAATCGACCTCGATCACATCGAACTGAGCCCGTCGGGCACCACCTCAAAAACCGGCAGCGAAGCCACGCCATGGCTGTCGCGCAAGGGCGACAAACTGCTGATCACCATGGATGGCCCACCCGTATTCAAAGGCCATCCGCCGCAAAGTGGTGGCAAGAAAAGCTACGTCTGAGATCGCTCGAACCGCCCCACAACCCCCGTAGGAGCGAGGCTTGCCCGCGAAGGCGTCAGTCCAGTCAACGCACATATTGACTGGACTGACGCCTTCGCGGGCAAGCCTCGCTCCTACAGGTTCGGTGCCAACTCGATTACGGTTTTGCCAACCCCGGCGCCTTGGTCACCGCCGGTTTCAACACCAGCCATAACGCCGCCCCGATCAATACCCCGCCGTACACGTGCGCCATCGACAACGGCTCGTCCAGCAGCAACGCGCCCCACAGCACGCCAAACGGCGGGATGACGAACGTCACGGTCATCGACTTCACCGGGCCGATCGAGCTGAGCAGGCGGAAGTACACGATGTAGGCAAACGCCGTACAGCCCAGGCCCAACCCGAGCAACGACAGCCAGACGTTCCAGCCGCCCCAGCTCGCCGGTGGCTGGGTGACAACGCTGTAGCCGAATAGCGGCAGCAAAAACAACGTCGCGCCGAGCATGCTGCCCAGCGCCGACAGACGACTGTCGAGGCCGCCGGCCTGATCGAGCCAGCGCCGCGCGAGGAATCCGGCGAAGCCGTAACAGGTAGTCGCGAGCAGGCAGGCGAGGGCGCCCATCAGCAATTGCATGTCGAACGCCACCGGGCCGGCGCGGGTCAGGACGCCGACGCCGAGCAATCCGAGAAACACCCCGCCGAGCTTGGCAGCAGTGAGCCGCTCATGGAAAAACAGGCCGCCGATCAACACGCCCATCAACGGTGTGGTGGCGTTGAAAATCGCCGAGTAACCGGCCGGCAGCACTTGCGCGGCCACCGAATACAGGGTCGCCGGCAAGCCGCTGTTGATCACGCCCAGCAGCATCACGGTTTTCAGTTTGCCCTTGAAATCCCAACTGATGCGCATCAGCCCGAGGATCACCAGCAACCCGGCGGCGGCAATCGACACGCGGAAAAACGCCGTGGGAATGGTGCCAATCACCGGCGCGATGACGCGCATGAACAGAAAACTCGCGCCCCAAATCGCCGCCAGCGACAACAAACGAACAATATCGACAGCGCTCACGGGGCACTCCTTCCTTTATAAGGGCGCAAGTGTTGCCGAGCGTCCTGTCGATGGCAACCGAAAACCGCGCAATCAATTCGCCGCGAAAAATACGCTTCTCCTGCGCACGGTTCAGTGGCTAAGCTCAGGTTTCCGAAATTCCCGCAGAGGTCTCACCATGCCGCAGCAATGGCCCGCCGCCGATATCGCCCGAATGATCCTCGATGGCTTTGACGATTACCGCGAGCATTTCCGGCAGATCACCGACGGTGCCCGCGCGCGTTTCGAGCAGGCCCAGTGGCAAGAGGCGCAAGTCGCCTCGGCGGCGCGGATCAACCTATACGAAGAAAAGGTCGGGGAAACCATCGCCCGTTTGCGCGAAACGTTCGACGATGCCGCGCTGATGGAAGTCAGCTGCTGGCCGCTGGTCAAAAGCGCCTACATCACGTTGATCGACCTGCGATTCGACGATGAACTGTCCGAGACCTGGTACAACTCGATCTTCTGCGGGCTGTTCAGCCACGACCTGATCAGCGACGGCTGCATGTTCATCCACACCACCCGGCCCAGCCTACGCCGCGCCCGCGCTGCGCAAACGCGCACCTACAAACCCCAGGGGCACTTGTCGGAAATGCTCGCGAGCATCTTCGCCGACTACCGTTTCAGCGAAGATTACGCCGACCTCGCCGGCGACCTGCGCCGCCTCGAAGCGCAACTGCGCGAAAACCTGCCGGACTGGGTGTGCAAGGACCCGGAGCTGTCGGTCGAACTGTTTTCCTCGGTGCTCTACCGCAACAAAGGCGCCTACCTGGTCGGGCGCATTTACACCCGTGACGAGCAATGGCCGCTGGTGATTCCGCTGCTGCACCGCGAAGGTCGGGGGATTCAGATCGACGCGCTGATCACCGATGAAGCGGACGTGTCGATCATTTTCTCGTTCACCCGTTCCTACTTCATGGTCGATGTGCCGGTGCCAGCGGAGTTTATCGGTTTCCTCAAACGCATCCTGCCGGGCAAGCACATCGCCGAGCTGTACACCTCGATCGGCTTCTACAAACACGGCAAATCCGAGTTTTATCGGGCGCTAATCAATCACCTGGCCAACACCGACGACCAATTCATCATGGCGCCCGGCGTGCGCGGCATGGTCATGAGCGTGTTCACGCTGCCGGGTTTCAATACTGTGTTCAAGATCATCAAGGACCGCTTTTCGCCGTCGAAAAACGTCGACCGCGCGACGGTGATCGAAAAGTATCGGCTGGTGAAAAGTGTCGACCGGGTCGGGCGCATGGCCGATACCCAGGAGTTTGCCGACTTCCGTTTTCCGCTGAGCAAGTTCGAACCGGCGTGTCTCGAAGAGCTGCTGGACGTGGCGCCGTCAACGGTGTCGGTCGAGGGCGATACCGTGCTGATCCGCCACTGCTGGACCGAACGGCGGATGACCCCGCTGAACCTTTATCTGGAAAACGCCAACGAAGCGCAGGTGCGCGAGGCGCTGGAAGATTATGGCTTGGCGATCAAGCAATTGGCGGCGGCGAACATCTTTCCCGGCGACATGTTGCTGAAAAACTTCGGCGTCACTCGCCACGGGCGCGTGGTGTTTTATGACTATGACGAGATTTGTTATCTGACTGAAGCCAACTTCCGGCACATCCCGCAGCCGCGCACCCCGGAGGACGAAATGGCCTCCGAACCGTGGTATTCGATCGGGCCGCTGGACGTGTTTCCGGAAGAGTTTCCACCGTTTTTGTTTGCTGACGCGGGACAGCGGCGGTTGTTCGATCAGTTGCATGGCGAGTTGTACAACGCCGATTACTGGAAAAGTCTGCAAGAGGCGATTCGCGCCGGGAAAGTCATCGACGTGTTCCCGTATCGGCGCAAAGGCCTCGACAACGAATAACCCCTGAAATCGACCCCTCACCCCAGCCCTCTCCCCAAGGGGGAGAGGGGAAAGGGAGCCGATCTTCGTGCTTTTCAGAATCTGCGTTCGACTCGGACTTTCAGGTCGATATAGCTCAAAAGAACACCTCGGTCAGTCCCCTCGCCCCTTTGGGGAGAGGGTTAGGGTGAGGGGTGGCCCTCCCTGACACGCCAAACACAGCCAAATCTGCGACAATCGCCCCCCTGCGCCACTAGACGACTTATTGCGTACCTGATGACTGACGAATCGCCTTCCATCGACAAACTGCTGAAAAACCTCGATCACGCCATGCTCGCCGACCGCCACCGGCTGCGGCGGCAGTTGCTTGAGCTGCGCAAGAAACCGGACGAGGCCAAGTTGGCCGCGTGGGTGACGCGCATGCAGGCGTCCTGTGATCAGGTGCTGGCGCGGCGTGCCAGCCTGCCGGTGATTCGTTACGACGACAGCCTGCCGATCGCCGCCAAGCGCGACGAAATCAAAGCCGCGCTGCTCAAGCATCAGGTGCTGATCATTGCCGGCGAAACCGGCTCGGGCAAAACCACCCAGTTGCCGAAAATCTGTCTGGAAATCGGTCGCGGCCAGCACGGTCTGATCGGCCACACCCAACCGCGCCGCATCGCTGCACGCAGCGTCGCCAGCCGGGTCGCCGAAGAATTGGCGACGCCGTTGGGCGCGCTGGTCGGCTATCAGGTGCGGTTCGAGGATCAGAGCGATTCCAATACGCTGATCAAGTTGATGACCGACGGCATCCTGCTCGCCGAAACCCAGAACGACCGCTACCTTGAACGCTACGACACGATCATCGTCGACGAAGCGCACGAACGCAGCCTCAACATCGACTTCCTGCTCGGTTACCTGAAAACCCTGCTGCCGCGCCGCCCGGACCTGAAAGTCATCATCACTTCGGCGACCATCGACCTCGAGCGCTTCTCCAAGCACTTCGACGATGCGCCGATTGTCGAGGTTTCCGGTCGCACGTTCCCGGTCGAAACCTGGTATCGGCCGCTGACGCTGGAGCAGGACGAAGAGGGCAACCGCGTCGAGGACGACTTGACCGTCGATCAGGCGATCCTCGCCACCCTCGACGAAATCGCCGCGTTCGAACGCAGCGAGCGCAAAAGTCCCGGCGACGTGCTGGTGTTTTTGCCTGGCGAGCGCGAGATTCGCGACGCCGCCGACATGCTGCGCAAGGCCCAGCTCAAACACACGGAAATTCTGCCGCTGTACGCGCGCTTGTCGCCGGCCGAGCAGCAGCGGATTTTCCAGTCGCACCCGGGCCGCCGTGTGGTGCTGGCGACCAACGTCGCCGAAACCTCGCTGACCGTGCCGGGCATCCGTTACGTGATCGACAGCGGCACCGCGCGCATCAGCCGTTACAGCTATCGCGCCAAGGTCCAGCGTTTGCCCATCGAGGCGATTTCCCAGGCCAGCGCCAACCAGCGTAAAGGCCGTTGCGGTCGGGTCGAGCCGGGCATTTGCATTCGTCTTTACAGCGAAGAAGATTTCATCGGGCGCCCGGAATTCACCGACCCGGAAATCCTTCGTACCAACCTCGCCGCAGTGATTCTGCAGATGCTCCATCTGCGCCTCGGCGAGATCACTGATTTCCCGTTTATCGAGCCGCCGGATGGCAAGGCGATCAGCGACGGTTTTAATCTGCTGCAAGAGTTGTCGGCGGTCGATCGCAACAGTCAGCTGACCCCGCTCGGACGCAATCTGGCGCGCCTGCCGGTCGACCCGCGCATGGGCCGCATGTTGCTCGAAGCGGCGAAACTCGGCAGCTTGCAGGAAGTGCTGATTGTCGCCAGCGCCATGTCGATCCAGGACCCGCGCGAGCGCCCGCCGGAACGTCAACAAGCGGCGGATCAGGCGCACGCGCAGTGGAAAGACGTCGATTCCGACTTCGCCGGGCTGGTCAATTTGTGGCGCGGGTTTGAGGAACAGCGCCAGGCGTTGACCGCGAGCCCGCTGCGCAACTGGTGCCGCAAGAATTTCCTGAATTACCTGCGCCTGCGCGAGTGGCGCGATTCTCACCGCCAGTTGAGCCTGATTTGCCGCGACATGCAGCTGAGCATCAACAAAGAGCCGGCGGATTATCCGAAGCTGCACAAAGCCGTGCTTTCCGGCCTGCTCAGCCAGATCGGGCAGAAAGCCGACGAAGGCGATTACCTCGGCGCGCGTCAGCGGCGTTTCTGGATTCACCCTTCGTCGGGCCTGGGCAAAAAACGTCCGCAATGGCTGATGACCGCCGAACTGGTGGAAACCACTAAGTTGTATGCGCGGATGGTCGCGAAGATTGATTCGGACTGGATCGAGCCGCTGGCCGGGCACTTGATCAAGAAAAACCACTTCGAGCCGCATTGGGAGAAGAAGCGCGGCCAGGTCGTCGCGTTTGAGCAGATCACTTTGTTCGGGCTGATCGTGGTCGGCCGCCGACCGGTGCATTACGGGCCGATTGATCCGCTGGTGTCGCGTGAGTTGTTCATTCGCGAAGGGCTGGTGCGCGGCGAGATTCAATCCAAAGCCAAGTGCCTGACGGCCAATGCGCAGTTGCTCGAGCAGCTCGACGAACTGGAAGCCAAGGCGCGTCGGCGCGACATTCTCGCCGACGAAGAAACCCTGTTTGCGTTTTACGACGCGCGTCTGCCGGCGGAAATTCATCAGACCGCGACGTTCGACAGTTGGTATCGGGTCAACAGTCAGAAAGACCCGCAACTGCTGATCATGCGCGAAGAAGACGTGCTGGCCCGCGAGGCCAGCGAAGTCACCGCGTTGCATTACCCGGACACGCTGCACATTGGCGATCTGGAGTTGGCGCTGAGTTACCACTTCGAGCCCAATCATCCGCGCGACGGCGTGACCCTGCGGGTGCCGGCGCCGTTGTTGCCGATGCTGCCGCCGGAACGTCTGGAATGGCTGGTGCCGGGTGTCATTGAGGCCAAATGCGTGGCGCTGGTGCGTAACTTGCCGAAGGCGCTGCGCAAGAATTTTGTGCCGGTGCCGGACTTTGTCAAAGCCGCGCTGCAACGCATGACCTTCGCCGAAGGTTCGCTGCCGCAGGCGCTGGGCCGCGAATTGCTGCGCATGACTGGCGCGCGGGTCAGCGATGAAGCGTGGGCCGAAGCCTCGCAGCAGGTCGACAGCCATTTGCGGATGAACCTGGAAATCGTCGATGGCCAAGGCAAGTTCCTTGGCGAAGGACGCGATCTGGCCGAGTTGACTGCGCGTTTCGCCGAGGCCAGCCAAGCGGCATTGGCCGTGCCGCAAACCGCGAAAAATCAGCAGCCGGTCGAGCCGAAAGTCTTTGCCGCGGTCGCCGAGAAAACCCAGCAGAAGATCGCCGGGCTGTCGATGACGGTGTATCCGGCGTTGGTCGAAGAGGCGGGCACGGTCAAGGAAGGGCGTTTCTCGACGCCGGCCGAAGCCGAGTTCCAGCATCGCCGCGCCTTGCAGCGTTTGCTGATGCAGCAGTTGGCCGAGCCGGCGAAGTTCCTGCGTGGCAAGTTGCCGGGGCTGACCGAGCTGGGCCTGATGTACCGCGAGTTGGGGCGTATTGATGCCTTGGTCGAGGACATTCTGCTGGCCAGTCTCGACAGCTGCATTCTGGAGGGCGAAGACCCGTTGCCGCGCGATGGCGCCGGGTTGGCCTCACTGGCCGAGCGCAAACGCGGCGGCTGGACCGAGCACGCCGAACGTCTGGCGAAGCTGACGCTGGAAATTCTCAAGCTCTGGCACGGTCTGCAAAAACGCTTCAAAGGCAAGATCGACCTCGCGCAAGCGGTGGCGCTGAACGACATCAAGCAGCAGCTGAGCAATCTGGTGTATCCGGGGTTTGTCCGTGAGACGCCGATGCAGTGGCTCAAGGAGTTGCCGCGTTATCTGAAAGCGGTCGAGCAGCGTTTCGAGAAGATCGGCGCGCAAGTGCAGCGCGACCGGGTCTGGAGCGGCGAATTGTCCGCGCTGTGGGGGCAATACCAGACTCGCGCGAACAAACACGCGCAGGAAGGCAAACGCGACCCGCAACTGGAGCTGTACCGCTGGTGGCTGGAGGAATACCGCGTGTCGCTGTTCGCCCAGCAACTGGGGACCAAAGTACCGATCTCCGACAAGCGCCTGAACAAACAGTGGAGCCAGGTCGAGCCATGATCGCTAGGTGTGCGATCCCCTGTGGCGAGGGGGCTTGCCACCGTCCGGCTGCGAAGCAGTCGTAAAATCACCGCAATCGGTAAACCTGATACACCGAGTTCGCAGGGTTTGGGGCGGCTTCGCCACCCAACGGGGGCAAGCCCCCTCGCCACAATGTTCGTGCGAGCATCCGGCAGTTGTTTGATCCAGCAAATAGGGCCAAACCGCGGCGTTTATGGCAAACTTCGCGCCTATAAACGCCGGTGCCGCGATTTTGAGCCTTCAGCGGCTCTCGCGGCTCGGAATAAAGCGATGCCAGGTTTGCTTCCCTGCGCGGGAACGAACCCTTTGTGTGTTGGTACGTCGGTGCCAGCGCTTTCTGCCTGAACAGATTAGAGAAACGACCATGCATAACGTCGTCATCAGCGGCACCGGCCTGTACACCCCGGCCAACAGCATTTCCAACGAAGAGCTGGTGCAGTCTTTCAATGCTTACGTCGCGCTATTCAACGCCGACAACGCTGACGCCATCGCGCGTGGCGAGCTCGAAGCGTTGACCGAGTCCAGTGCGGCGTTTATCGAAAAAGCTTCCGGCATCAAAAGCCGCTTTGTCATGGACAAGGACGGCATTCTCGACCCGCAACGCATGGCGCCGCGCCTGCCCGAGCGTTCCAACGACGAATGGTCGGTGCTTTGCCAAATGGCCATCGGCGCTGCCGAACAAGCCTTGCAACGCGCCGGCAAAACCGCCGCCGACATCGACGGCGTGATCGTCGCCTGCTCGAACCTGCAGCGCGCTTACCCGGCCATCGCCATCGAAGTCCAGGAGGGCTTGGGCATCCAGGGTTTCGGCTTCGACATGAACGTGGCGTGCTCCTCGGCCACTTTTGGCATCCAGGCCGCCGCCAACAGCGTGCAACTGGGCCAGGCGCGGGCGATCCTGATGGTCAACCCGGAAGTCTGCACCGGTCACCTGAACTTCCGCGACCGCGATAGCCATTTCATCTTCGGCGACGCCGCCACTGCGGTGATTGTTGAGCGCGCTGACTTGGCCACGTCCGAGTTCCAGTTCGACATTGTCAGCACCAAACTGCTGACCAAGTTCTCCAACAACATCCGCAACAACTTCGGTTTCCTCAACCGCGCGGCGGAAGAGGGGGTTGGCAGCAAGGACAAACTGTTCGTGCAGGAAGGCCGCAAGGTGTTCCGCGACGTCTGCCCGATGGTCGCCGAGCTGATCGCCACGCATCTGGAAGAAAACCAGCTGAATGTCGGCGACGTGAAGCGCTTCTGGCTGCACCAGGCCAACCTGAGCATGAACCACTTGATCGTGAAGAAATTGCTCGGCCGCGAGGCGACTGAAGAAGAAGCCCCGGTGATTCTTGATACCTACGCCAACACCAGTTCTGCCGGTTCGGTGATTGCGTTTCACAAGAATCAGGATGATCTGGCCGCTGGTTCGCTGGCGGTGCTCAGCTCGTTTGGTGCCGGTTATTCGATTGGTAGCGTGATCTTGCGCAAGCGCTAAGTGGTCAAAGAAAGACCGTAGCCGTTGGCTACGGTCTTTTTTTATGGGCGCTGGTTTTGTGAATGCCGGATTTTCTGCACAACCGCTTTCTTGAGGATGAGGGTTTGTGTGGCGAGGGGGTTCACCCCCGTTGGAGCGCGCAGCGGTCGCAAAAGCTGAGCCCCTGTTTAGCCAGACTGACCGCATTGCATGGTTTTGCGACTGCTTTGCAGCCGAACGGGGGTAAACCCCCTCGCCACAGGGATTGGGGGGGAGGGTGGGGAATATTTGGGTTTTGGGGGGAAGGGCTTGTAAAAACAACCTCGCGCTACGCATCGGACGGATGACGGGGACCGATGTGCAGCGCGAGTTGTAAAGGACGCTCGGGCTTCCTTGCCCGAGTCGAGTGGTGCGGATGTCAGAACTTGGCTTCGGCATCCAGTTGCAGGGTGTTGATTTTCGAGTCACGCACAGTGGCGTTGGTGTAGTCGGATTTGGCCATGAAATACGTCGCGCCGAGGGAGAAGTTCTTGTCCAGCTCGTAGCTGACTTTGACCTTGCTGCCACGCGAACCGGTGAAACCGTTGGCGAAATCGGAGTCGGTGAAGGCGCCGACCACTGCGTTGCGCTGCACATCGCGGTAGTTGTAGTCCACGCCGAAGCCGTAGAACTTGGTTTTCACACCGGCCAGCCAACCCATGTCCTGGTCGTTGCTGGCGTCCTTGTTGTTGACGATCTGGCCGTACAACGACAGCGGTACTGGCAAGCCGCCGATGTCGAGTGCGCCGAAACCTTCGTACAGTTTGAATTCTTCGCCAGCGCTGTTGCCGTTGATCGCCAGCGTGGTGGTGTTGTCGTCATTGTCGTAACCGTAGACGCTGCCGCCCAAGGTCATTTTCAGGTTGTCGGTGATCGCGAAACGCGCGCCCAATTGACCGGCGTACAGACGCAAGTCGTGGCGGAATTGCTTGCCTTCGCCATCGACGTTGTCCTTCAGCGTGTAATGGCCAGCGCTACCGAACAGCTCGACCGGGCCCAACGCGTGCTGATAAGTCGCGGCGAGGCCTTCAGGGCTGATATCGCTATCCCAGATGATGTCGCCAGTGCTGACCCACGGTTGCGCCATCTTGCCGCCGATCAGGTGCAGATCCTTGATCGCAGTCGGGTGGTAATCGACGTAACCCTGGTCGAGCCAGATGTCTTTCTTGGTGAAGTTGTTGTCCAGGCTCTGGTTGGTCGAGCGCGAATCGTTGTCGCTGCCGGTAGCGATGCGGATACCGGTGCTGACTTGCGGGTTGATCTCGGTGTAGGCACCGAGGCGCACACGCACGCGCTGGCGATCCTGGTCGCCGGTGTTCGACACGCCATCGTTCTTGACCGTTTCCTGGCGGAAGCGCACGTCGCCCTTGAATTGAGTTTTGGCGGCCCACGCCAGTTTCTGGTCGAAGCTGCTCAGTTCGTTGGTTTTCTTCGCGGTCGCAGCGATTTGCTCGTTGGTTTCCTGCTGGGCCTGACGGGCGATTTGCTGGTCTTTCTGATCCCTGGCCAGTTCGGCTTGCAGCTCGCCGTATTGCGCGTTGGTAATCGAACCGTTTGCCTTGAGCATGTCGAGCAATTTGGCGTCGACTGCGGCGCTGGCCGGAACGCTCATGGCCAGCAACAGACCGCCACACAGGGCCGCCGCAGTTTTCGTGGAAGCAAGACGCATATCAATCTCCGAAGAAGAAAAGGGATGACTGAGCCATCCAAGGACACAACCGACCGTTGGCGGACGGTAAACAGTGGCCGGGTAGAACCCGACGCTCTAAAAACTGGCGCCAGTATCGCGATGGATTATTACAGTGCGGTGGCAAAGTGATGGCAGATGCGTGACGTTATGCGATGCGCTGGAACCTTCGGTGCAGAGCCTTGTCGGCGCATCACGGGGTGTGCAATGTGTGGCGATAGGCGATACTCGCCGGGCTGTCACGCACAGAAATGGTGAGAACGCTGATGCCGCTGCAATGTCTGGAAAGTCTGTCTGAAATCGCCCCGCACACGTGGGACGCGTTGGTCCCCGAACGTCAGCCGTTTCTGCGCCACGCCTTTTTGAGTGCGCTGGAAGACAGTGGCAGCGTAGGCCCGCACACCGGTTGGCAGCCCGAGCATCTGCTGCACGTCGAGGGTGATCGGCTGATCGCGGCGTTGCCCAGTTACCGCAAGTGGCATTCCTACGGCGAGTACGTGTTCGACCACGCCTGGGCGGACGCCTGCGCCCGTGCCGGCATCGACTATTACCCGAAGTTGTTGACCGGCGTGCCGTTCAGCCCGGTCAGCGGCCCGCGTCTGTTGGCGGCGACGCTGGAAGACGGTTTCGAGTTGCTCAACAGCCTGCCGGGTTATCTGGAAATCGAAGAACTTTCCAGCGCGCACATCAACTTCACCGACCCGTTTACCGACGCGGCGCTGGCCGAACAGCCGGGTTGGCTGCAACGTATCGGCTGCCAATACCACTGGCAGAATCGCGACTATCGGGATTTCCAGGATTTCCTCGACGCGCTGAGTTCGCGCAAGCGCAAACAGATGCGCAAGGAACGCGAGCAGGTGGCGGGGCAGGGCATCGAGTTTGAATGGCTGGAAGGTGCGCAACTGAGCGAAGCGCAGTGGGATTTTGTCTATGCCTGCTACGCCAATACCTACGCGGTGCGTAGGCAAGCGCCTTATCTGACGCGGGAATTCTTCAGCCTGCTGGCCGAGCGCATGCCCGAAGCGATTCGCGTGGTGCTGGCCAAACAAGGCTCACGGCCGGTGGCGATGGCGTTCAGCCTGATCGGTGGTGACAGTTTTTACGGACGTTACTGGGGCTGCCTGGCGGAGTACGACCGGCTGCATTTCGAGACGTGTTTTTATCAAGGCATGGACTACGCGATCGCCCATGGTGTGCAGCGCTTCGACGCCGGGGCGCAGGGCGAACACAAATTGATACGCGGCTTTGAGCCGGTAATCACTCATTCCTGGCACTACCTGCGGCATCCGGGGCTGAAAGCGGCGGTCGAGGATTTCCTGCAACAGGAGCGCGTCGGCGTATTGGCGTATGCGGAAGCCGCGCGGGCCGCGTTGCCGTACAGGCAAGGCTAAACAGCCCACACAAATCGCCCTTGCAGGAGTGAGCCTGCTCGCGACAGCGCCGTGTCAGTCGACATCCATGTCGAACGGTTCGACGCCATCGCGAGCAGGCTCGCTCCTACAGGGTTTGGTGGTGGTTGATCGGAATCAATCGATACCGACAAACCCACCGGTCTGATGCGCCCACAACCGCGCGTACAACCCGCCATGCGCGAGCAGTTCGGCGTGGCTGCCGGTTTCGGCGATCTTGCCGTTTTCCAGCACCACCAGCCGATCCATGCGCGCGATGGTCGACAGTCGGTGAGCAATCGCGATCACGGTTTTGCCTTGCATCAGGGTTTCCAGGCTTTCCTGAATCGCCGCTTCGACTTCCGAATCCAGCGCTGACGTGGCTTCATCCATGATCAGGATCGGCGCGTCCTTGAGCAGCACCCGCGCAATGGCGATGCGCTGACGCTGGCCGCCGGAGAGTTTCACCCCGCGTTCACCGACGTGCGCGTCAAACCCGCTGCGACCTTCGGCGTCCGAGAGCAACGGGATGAACTCGTCGGCGCGCGCCTTGTGCGCGGCTTCCCAAAGTTCGGCGTCGGTCGCATCAGGTTTGCCGTAAAGAAGATTGTCGCGGATCGAGCGGTGCAGCAGCGAGGTGTCCTGAGTGATCATGCCGATGCGCTCGCGCAGGCTTTCCTGGGCGACCTCGGCGATGTTCTGGCCGTCGATCAGGATCTGCCCTCCCTGCACGTCATACAGGCGCAGCAGCAGGTTGACCAAGGTCGATTTGCCGGCGCCGGACGGGCCGATCAAGCCGATTTTCTCGCCGGGTTTGATCGTCAGGTTGAGGCCGCCGATGATCCCGCTCTTCTTGCCGTAGTGGAAATCCACGTCCTCGAAACGCACCTCGCCGCGCACCACTGCCAGCGGCTTGGCCTGCGGGCGATCGGTGACGCTGACCGGCTGGGCGATGGTCTGCAAACCGTCCTGAACCATGCCGATGTTTTCGAAAATGCCGTTGACCACCCACATGATCCAGCCGGACATGTTGACGATGCGAATCACCAGGCCGGTGGCCAGGGCAATCGCGCCGACCGAGATCAGCGACTGCGTCCACAGCCACAGCGCCAGGCCGGTCGTGCCGACGATCAGCAAGCCGTTCATGCTGGTGATGACCACGTCCATGCTGGTCACGACGCGACCCGCCAGTTGGGCTTTTTCGGTTTGTTCTTCGATCGCTTCGCGGGCATATTGCTGCTCGAAATTGGTGTGGGCGAACAGCTTCAGCGTGGTGATGTTGGTGTAGCCGTCGACGATCCGCCCCATCAGTTTGGAGCGCGCATCGGAGGACACCACCGAGCGTTCCTTGACCCGTGGCACGAAGTAGCACAGCGCGCCGATGTACGCGGCGATCCAGCTCAGCAGCGGGATCATCAGGCGCCAGTCGGCCTCGGCGAACAACACCAGCGAGCTGATCGCATAGATCAGCACGTGCCACAACGCGTCCACCGCTTGCACCGCCGAATCGCGCAGCGAGTTGCCGGTTTGCATGATGCGCTGGGCGATGCGCCCGGCGAAGTCGTTCTGGAAGAAATTCAGGCTCTGCTTGAGCACGTAACTGTGGTTCTGCCAGCGGATCAGGCTGGTCATGCCGGGGCTCAGGGTCTGATGCACCAGCAAGTCGTGCAGGCCGACAAAGATCGGCCGAAACAGCAGCGCAACCACTGCCATCCAGGCCAGTTCGATGCCGTGTTCCTGAAAGAAATTGACGTTCGGCGTGCCTTGGGTCAGGTCGATGATGCGGCTCAGGTAACTGAACAGCGCCACTTCGATCAACGCGCCGATCAGGCCGACGATCAGCAGGGCGGCGAAACTCGGCCAGACCTGCTTCAGGTAATAGGTATAGAAGGGGAGAACCCGGTCCGGCGGGGCTGCCGTCGGTGCGTCGCGGAAGATGTCGATCAGTTTTTCAAAACGGCGATAAAGCATTGGTTCTCCGCCCGCGCTGGGGCTCTCCTTTAAACACGATGAGCGCCGCCGGCAAACACCGGCGACGGCTCACATTCCCTGTGCAGGTCAGTCGATGACTTTGGCCGACTTGATGAACACAGGATCGGCAGGAACGTCTTTCATGCCGCCGCGAGTGGTGGTCGGCGTGTTGACGATGATGTCGACAACGTCCATGCCTTTGACGACTTTGCCGAACACCGCATAACCATCGCCGGTGTCGAGGAAGTCGTTGTCTTTGACGTTGACGAAGAACTGGCTGGTGGCCGAATCCGGGTTCGAAGTGCGGGCCATCGACAAGGTGCCACGGACGTTATGCAAACCGTTTTTCGATTCGTTCTTGATCGGCGCTTTGGTGTCTTTCTGTTGCATCTGTTGGGTGAACCCGCCGCCCTGGACCATGAAGCCCGGGATCACGCGGTGGAAAATCGTGTTGTTGTAGAAGCCGCTGTTCACGTAATCAAGAAAGTTCTTGGTACTGATCGGTGCCTTGACCGCGTCCAGTTCGATTTCGATCTGTCCATTGGTGGTTTCCAGCAGCACATGCGGGGCTTTGGCGGGCGTGGCGGCCATCAGGTTGGCGGCGAACAGAACGGAGCCGGCGACGAGGGCGATTTTTTTCAGCATGGGTCAGTGATCCTGATTGGTGGTGTCGACTGCGGTGAGAAACTCGAGCAGCGTTTGGTTGAAGCGTTCGGGTTGATCCAGCGGGGTGGCGTGGCGCGAATCGGCGATCACCACCAGCCGCGCATCGGGCAGCAGTTTTACATAGGTTTCTTTCAGCGCGACCGGCGTGTAGTCACGGTCGGCGGCAATGATGAGGGTTGGACAGGCGACCTTCGAAAGTCGTTCCTGAACGCCCCAGCCGACAATGGCATCGAAGCTGGCGAGATAAGCATGTTTGGCGTTTTTTGCCCAGCGCTCGGCCATTTTCTGACGCAAATCGGCTTGCTCCGGTTTCGGAAACAACTTGCCGCCCAGCGCTTTGCCGATGGTGCCGAGGCTGAGGACGCGCATCAGGCTCCAGCGCTTGAACCACTGCCAGTAATCGTCGCGACTGCGCAATTTGACCTCGGGTGCGCTGTTGACGATGCACAGGCTTTTGAGCAATTGCGGCTGATCGGTGGCCAGTTGAAAACCGATCATTCCCCCCATCGACAAGCCGACGTAATGCGTCGGGCCGAGGTTCAGGTGGTCGATCAGCGCGATCAGGTCGGCGCTGAACCCGGCGATGCTGTAACGCTCGCGGGGCTTGTCCGAGCGACCGTGGCCGCGCACGTCCGGGACGATCACCCGGTAGCGGGCGGCGAGCGCCGGGATCTGCATTTCCCAGTCCAGCGTGCTCGAACCCAGCCCGTGGACCAGCAGCAATGGAGCGCCGTGGCCATATTCCTCGTAGTGCAGGTTGCAACCTTCGTGTTCGAAATAGGCCATGCAATTGCTCCGTGTCAGGCTTGTTCTGGTGCGGCGAAAGGTGCATCCAGCGGCGCGGTATCGAAGGTGCGCAGCAGGTCGATAAGAATCTGCGTCGCCGGGCCGAGGGGTTTGTCCTTGTTCGAATACAGGTAAAAACTCGGATTACGGCTGCCGCCCTGGTCCAACGGTAGCAGCTTGAGCGTGCCGTCCTTCAATTCGCGTTCGATCATGTGCCGTGGCACCCAGGCAAACCCCAGGCCGTTGCTGACAAACGTGGCGGCGGTGGCGAGGCTGCCGACGGTCCAGCGCTGTTCGGCGCCGAGCCAGCCGACGTCGCGTGGCTGCTGGCGGCCGGAGTCGCGGATGACCACTTGCATCTGGGTTTCGAGGTCCTGAAAACTCAGTTCGCGGTTCAAGCGGTGCAAGGCGTGATCGGGGTGCGCGACAGCGACGAATTCAACGTCGCTGAGCTCCGCGCCGAGGTAACCGGGGATGCTGAAACCGGTGATGGCCAGATCGGCCACGCCTTCGAGCAACACTTCTTCCACGCCCGACAACACCTCTTCGCGCAGGCGCACGCGGCAGCCACGGCTTTGCGGCATGAACGCGGTGAGGGCGCGCACCAGGCGCGCGCTCGGGTAGGCAGCATCGACCACCAGACGCACTTCCGCTTCCCAGCCTTGCTCCATGTGATGGGCGAGGTCTTCGAGTTGGCTGGCCTGTTTGACCAGTTGTCGCGAGCGGCGCAGCAACACGCCGCCGGCCTCGGTAAGCACGGCTTTGCGACCGTCGATGCGCAACAGCGGCACGCCGAGTTGGTCCTGCATGCGGGCGACGGTGTAGCTGACAGACGATTGCGAGCGATGCAGCGCTTCGGCGGCCTGGGCGAAACCGCCGTGGTCGACCACGGCTTGCAATGTTCGCCATTGATCAAGCGTCACGCGGGGCGCTTTCATGATGAGCTCCTCTTGTCCTAAGCTGGCGGTCCTTATTGGAGACTGCCGAATGAAAAAATTCTGTTATGGGGTGTCGGGTTGTGTCTTGTTGGCGCTGTTGCCGCTGACCGCGCAGGCCTATCCGATCGATGTCAGCAAACAGCTCAATGGCCTGAGCATCGATTACAACGCCTTCGACACGGACAACGACATCGCCTCCATTCAGGTCAATAACTACGGCAACACCGACGCGACCTGCCGGGTGGTGTTCAACAATGGACCGGAAGCACCGCGCACCCGCACCATCGAAGTGCTGGCCGGCAAGCATAAAAACGCGACTGCCAAGTTCACCCGCGAAATCATCAAGATGCGCATCACGCTGACCTGCACCCCGAAATAAGATAAATCCCTGTAGGCGCGAGGCTTGTGTGGCGAGGGGGCTTGCCCCCGTTGGGTCGCGAAGCGGCCCCAAAACTTCCACCGCAGTGTTTCAGCTGAACCGCGATGGCTGTAATACGACCGCTTCGCAGCCGGACGGGGGCAAGCCCCCTCGCCACAGAAGTTGATTGATGCATCGCTTGATGAGCTTATAAACGAATTTATCGATGCGTTATAGCAGTTATTTGCGCTTTTTCATCGATATGACTCTGTTTAATCTCCACTCCATCGCCTTACAGCATTCTCAGATGGAGCCTACAAGCCATGTCCAACGTTCTGATCGTTGAAAGCAGCGCCCGTCAGCAAGATTCGGTTTCGCGCCAACTGACCCAGACCTTCATCAGCCAGTGGAAAGCCGCGCACCCGGCCGATCAGATCACTGTTCGTGACTTGGCCATCAATCCGGTGCCGCACCTCGACAGCAACCTGCTTGGCGGCTGGATGAAAGCGGCGGACCAACGCAACGACGTCGAACAGGCTTCGCTGGACCGCTCCAATCAATTGACCGATGAATTGCTCGCTGCCGATGTGTTGGTAATGGCCGCGCCGATGTACAACTTCGCGATCCCGAGCACTCTCAAAGCGTGGCTCGACCACGTGTTGCGGGCCGGCGTGACGTTCAAGTACACCGACACTGGCCCGCAAGGCGTGCTCACCAACAAGCGCGCCTACGTGCTGACCGCTCGCGGCGGCATCTACGCTGGCGGCCCGGCGGATCACCAGGAACCGTACCTGCGCCAGGTCATGGGTTTCATCGGCATCCACGACGTCACGTTTATTCACGCCGAGGGCATGAACCTGGGCGGCGACTTCCAGGAGAAGGGCTTGAACCAGGCCAACGCCAAGCTTTCCCAAGTCGCTTGAGGGTTTTAATCGCCAGATAATCGCTGGCTGTTCAAGTGACCTGGCGCAACCCCTTCAAGGCTTTACGCGCATCGACCTCCCTTTGCACTTGTTGCTCCTGAGTGCTGTAGCCCGATTGAACGCATTAGCGAGATCGGGCTTTTTTTTGCCCGGGATTTGCGTGTTCTCGCGATTGATGACAAAACCCGCTATCGTCGCCGCCATTCAAAACGAGGCGAGCATGGGCTATCTAATTTTTGTCACGCTGATCCAGGCGTTTTCCTTCAGCCTGATCGGCGAATACCTGGCCGGGCACGTCGACAGTTACTTCGCGGTGCTGGTGCGAGTGGTGCTGGCGGGGCTGGTGTTTATTCCGCTGACGCGCTGGCGTTCGGTCGAGCCGGCGTTCATGCGCGGCATGTTGCTGATCGGCGCGTTGCAGTTCGGCGTGACCTACGTCTGCCTGTACCTGAGTTTTCGCGTGCTGACGGTGCCGGAAGTCTTGCTGTTCACCATCCTCACCCCGTTGCACGTGACGCTGATCGAAGACGCACTGAACCGCCGCTTCAACCCGTGGGCGCTGGTCGCCGCGCTGGTAGCCGTGGCAGGCGCGGCGGTAATTCGCTACGACCGCATCAACCCGGACTTCTTCATGGGTTTCCTGCTGCTGCAACTGGCCAACTTCACCTACGCCGCCGGGCAAGTGCTCTATAAACACTTGGTCGCGCGGCATCCGAGCGACCTGCCGCATTACCGACGCTTTGGCTATTTCTACCTCGGCGCATTGGCGGTGGCGTTGCCGGCGTTCCTGCTGTTCGGCAAACAGAATTTCTTGCCCGAAGCGCCGCTGCAATGGGGCGTGCTGGTGTTCCTCGGGTTGGTTTCGACGGCGCTGGGTTTGTATTGGTGGAACAAAGGCGCGTGCCTGGTGAACGGCGGGACGCTGGCGGTGATGAACAACCTGCACGTGCCGGTGGGGCTGCTGATCAATCTGCTGATCTGGAATCAGCACGAAGAACTGGGGCGACTGTTTCTCGGAGGCTCGGTGATTCTGATGGCGGTGTGGATCAGTCGGTTGGGTATCCGCAGACCTGCAATCGCACACTGAACCCTGTGGGAGCGAGCTTGCTCGCGATAGCGGTGTGTCAGAAACATCGATGTCGGCTGACACACTGCTATCGCGAGCAAGCTCGCTCCCACAAGGGATTGTGGTGCTACATCAGGTGTTTTTCAGGCTCCGGAATGTGGCTCGCACCCAGCACCGCCGGCAGCAACCCGGCCCTTAAATCACCGCCACTCGGCTGCTGATACAGGTTCAAGCCAAACTCCGGCAGCACCGCCAGCAGATAATCGAAAATATCGCCCTGAATTCGCTCGTAATCCGCCCACACCGTGGTGCGGGTGAAACAGTAGATTTCCAGCGGAATGCCCTGCGCCGTGGTTTGCATCTGGCGGACCATGCAGGTCATGTTCGGCTGGATCTCCGGATGACTCTTCAGATACGCCAAGGCATAAGCGCGAAACGTGCCGATATTGGTCATCCGCCGCCGATTGGCCGACATTGCCGCAACGTTGCCCTGGGCCTCGTTCCAGGCCTTGAGCTCGGCTTGTTTGCGGCCGATGTAGTCGGTCAACAGATGCACCTGCGACAGCTTCAACTCTTCGTCATCGCGGACAAATCGCACGCCGCTGGCGTCGATAAACACGCTGCGCTTGATCCGCCGCCCGCCGGACTGCTGCATCCCGCGCCAGTTTTTGAATGACTCGGACATCAGCCGCCAAGTCGGAATCGAGACAATGGTTTTATCGAAGTTCTGCACTTTGACTGTGTGCAACGTGATGTCCACCACATCACCGTCGGCGCCGACTTGCGGCATCTCGATCCAGTCGCCGACCCGCAGCATGTCATTGCTGGTCAGCTGCACACTGGCGACGAACGACAGCAACGTGTCCTTGTAGACCAACAAAATCACCGCCGACATCGCGCCCAGACCCGAGAGCAACAGCAGCGGCGACCGGTCGATCAGCGTCGCGACAATGATGATTGCGCCGAGCACGTACAAGACCATTTTCGTCAGTTGCACGTAGCCTTTGATCGAGCGGGTGCGCGCGTGTTCGGTGCGCGCGTAGATGTCCAGCAGCGCACTAAGCAGGGCGCTCGCCGCCAGCAGCAGGAAGAGAATAGTGAAGGCCAACGCGACATTGCCGAGGAAAATCAGGCTGGTTTTGCTCAGTTCCGGCACCAGATAGAGGCCGAACTGGATCACCAGCGACGGCGTCATTTGCGCCAGTCGATGAAACACCTTGTTGTGCCGCAGGTCGTTGACCCAGTGCAGCGCCGGTTGGCGGCCGAGCATCTTGGTCGCGTGCAGCATCAGGTAGCGCGCCACTCGTCCGAGGACCAGCGCGACGATCAGCAGCAGCATCAGCGCCAGGCTGGAATGCAGGAGCGGATGCCGGTCGAGGGCGCCCCAAAGGTCTTGGGCATTGAGCCAGAGCTGTTTGATATCCATGGGTGAAAACGGTTCTTCTGTGGGTTGCGTCGGGGCGATTAGAGCATTTAAGACGCTGCGGATGACGTTTGGAGACTCATCGGGCAACAAAATAGCCACTGTTTACTGTCGTTTGCATAAAGAAACTCGGCCTGCGCGCTCGAAACCGGTAACCTATGCAGCTGTTTTTTTGTATTTCTTCGAGGTAGCACCCGTGTTTTCCGATTTCGCCCTGCACGAACGCCTGCTAAAAGCTGTGGCCGAGCTTAAATTTGTCGAGCCAACGCCTGTGCAAGCAGCGGCTATTCCGCTGGCGCTGCAAGGGCGTGACCTGCGGGTGACAGCGCAAACCGGCAGCGGCAAAACCGCTGCGTTCGTTTTGCCGATCCTCAACCGCTTGATCGGCCCGGCCAAAGTCCGCGTCAGCATCAAGACCCTGATCCTGCTGCCGACCCGCGAGCTGGCACAGCAGACCATCAAGGAAGTCGAGCGCTTCGCCCAGTTCACTTTCATCAAGTCCGGCCTGATCACCGGCGGTGAAGACTTCAAGGTCCAGGCCGCCATGCTGCGCAAGGTGCCGGACATCCTCATCGGTACGCCGGGGCGGATGATCGAGCAACTGAACGCTGGCAACCTCGACTTGAAAGAAGTTGAAGTGCTGGTCCTCGACGAAGCCGACCGCATGCTCGACATGGGTTTTGCCGAAGACGTGCAGCGTCTGGTGGCAGAGTGCACCAATCGCCAGCAGACCATGCTGTTCTCCGCCACCACCGGCGGTTCGGGCCTGCGCGAGATGGTCGCCAACGTCCTGAACAACCCTGAGCACTTGCAGCTCAACAACGTCAGCGACCTGAACGCGACCACCCGTCAGCAGATCATTACCGCTGACCACAACCAGCACAAAGAACAGATCGTCAACTGGCTGTTGGCCAACGAGACCTATCAGAAGGCCATCGTATTCACCAACACCCGGGCCATGGCCGACCGCATCTACGGCCGTCTGGTGGCGCAGGAATACAAGGCGTTTGTGCTGCACGGTGACAAGGACCAGAAGGATCGCAAACTGGCGATCGACCGTCTGAAGCAGGGCGGAGTGAAAATCCTCGTCGCCACCGACGTCGCCGCGCGCGGCCTCGACGTGGAAGGCCTGGACTTGGTGATCAACTTCGACATGCCACGCAGCGGCGACGAATACGTACACCGTATCGGTCGTACCGGGCGTGCCGGCAACGACGGCCTGGCGATCTCGCTGATCTGCCACGGCGACTGGAACCTGATGTCGAGCGTCGAGCGCTACCTTAAGCAGAGCTTCGAGCGCCGCACCATCAAGGAAGTCAAAGGCACCTACGGCGGACCGAAAAAGGTCAAGGCCTCGGGCAAAGCCGTTGGCGTGAAGAAGAAAAAGGTCGACGCCAAGGGCGACAAGAAGAAAACCGGCGCCAAGGCCCCGACCAAACGCAAAATCGCCAACCGCCCGAAAACCGACGCACTGTCGCTGGTGAGCAAAGACGGCATGGCCCCGCTCAAACGCCGCAAGCCGGAAGCGCCTGCTGCTGAGTAAACCTGAGGCAAGGACCTGCTGTGGCGAGGGAGCTCGCTGTGGCGAGGGGGCTTGCCCCCGTTGGAGTGCGAAGCGCTCCCGGTTTTTTTTCTGGCTCGCTGCACAACCCAACGGGGGCAAGCCCCCTCACCACAAAAGCTTGCGCACCACAGGTTCAGTGCAACGCCTGCTGACCCAATAAAAAACCCGGACAATGTCCGGGTTTTTTTATGCCCAACGTTTATCAGCTCCCGAGCAAACCACTGCTGTCAGCATCAAAACCCTGCTTCGCCCGATCAGCCGCAGGTTTGAGCAACGCCAGCAGCGCCGCTTCGCTGTACAACTGAGTGACCGCCAATTCCTTCGGCGTCGGCTCAATCGGGATCAGCACGTCTTCACCGTCGGCATGCAGCCAGATCGCCACCAGATGAATCGCCGAGACAAACAGCACACGCAATTCGACGGTTTTACCCTGCAATTGCGCCGACTGTTCCGCCAGTTTCAGCGCGCCAACCGTGGCGGCCGCGATGACCCCGTGGTTCAGCGAGGCGAACTCGACGTGGCCGCGCACGTCCGCCAGTTGCGCATCGGCAATCGTCACGCCGTCAGCGAATACCAGGTAATGCCAGTCGCCGACCTTGGCGTCTTGCAGACCTTTGCCGTGGCTCAAGTCCTCCAGACTCAGCGAGTAACCGCGATAGGCCTCGCTGAGGCTGATCTTGCTCGCGGTCGCATTGGCAAACTGGCGATTAACCCCGAAACCTTTGGTGTGCAGCGCCGCTTGCAGCGCCGGGCGTAATGTTTGCACGCCGTTGGAAGGCGCCTTTGGATAAGTCAGTTGCATGATCTCGCCCTCCTAGTTTTTCGCAGTGAAGTAAGTGTTGGTCCAGTTGCCGCCGCCGTTATACGAACCGGGGAACGAGTTCAGCGCGCGCGTCGAATAGCCGTAGATCGAATCGGCGATCAACAGGTAGTTGCCGTTGGTCCCGTAGATCGTCAGGAAGTGCGCGCCACCGCCGTACCAGGCGCAGCGCAGACCAATCGGTCGGCCCATGTTGATCTGGTTCTGAATCGCCGACATCTGCAGCGAGCCCTGATTCATCCCGTTGAAACTGCGCGTGGTGCGCAGCGCCGAATCGAGATAGCCATAGACGTTGCACGGGCCCGGTTGATTGCAGCAATTGCGATCCAGGTTAGCGCTGGCCACACCGCATTGCGTCCACGACCCGGTGCCGTAATAGTTGCCGACCGACGCCGACACCGCGGCCCAGCACCAGTTGCTTTGCGTCTGTTGCTGCATCGTGAAGTTGAGGCTGGCGGCGGCCTGCGCGTTGAGCGGTGCCGCCGATTTGGCGTCGACCAGTTGCGCGTCGAGCAAGTGATCGAGCAGGCACCTTGGCAGGGTTTCGCCGGTGAATTGCGTTGCTTCAGTGGTTAACATTTTTCAATCCTCCATGAGAGAAAAAACAAGCTCCAGCTTGTGATGGTGTTGCGATTTTGCTGAGCCGCTGATGGCGGGCTCGAAGTAACATTAGGATGTAATATGCGTTAACGCAAACATAAAAATGCATTAATGCAAAATCATGCACAAAAAAATGCAGCCTGAAGCATCTGCCTGAGGCTGCTTTTGTGAACTGGCTGTTAGCTGTCGGCCTTCTTCTCGGCAGTCCCCAACTCTTTCAGGCGCTGATCGATCAACTGGCACTTGTCCGGCAAATCGGCGCTGGCGGTGCCGAGATCCATCTTCTGCAATTCGTCGTTGATCTCTTTGGCTTTCTCAGGGTTCTGCTGAGTGAGCTTGGTCACTTCCTTGGCCAATTGCTCACGTTTGATCGTGGCTTCTTCGGGCGTGCAGGCCCAGGCGGGCAAGGCGCAGGCAAGCGTGGCGGCGAGTGTCAGTTTGAGTAAGGTTTTCATCGGCGAGGCCTCGGGGTTCCGTGTCGGGCGGGTTATTCGGTTGAGGGTGAAATGGCATGAAAAGTTCAGCTTGTCGGCATCGGCACGGCGAGTAGGCTGAATGCTCTCGCACAATCAACCGTCCGCATTCCTTCAATAACACGTTAGTATCGACGCCAATCATTAAGGAGCCCATACATAATGCGCGGCAGTGAATACGCCCAGCTACGGGCTTTCGTAGCGGTGGTCGAGCATGGCAGTTTCGTGCGGGCGGCCGCTCATCTCGGCATGTCGGCGTCGGCCCTGAGCCAGACTATCCGCCAACTCGAAGAGCGCCTCGAGGTGCGTTTGCTCAATCGCACCACGCGCAGCGTCTCGCCC
This sequence comes from Pseudomonas prosekii, assembly GCF_900105155.1. NCBI lineage: Bacteria > Pseudomonadati > Pseudomonadota > Gammaproteobacteria > Pseudomonadales > Pseudomonadaceae > Pseudomonas > Pseudomonas prosekii. Next base: position 1,137,378 of record NZ_LT629762.1, on the reverse strand, counting down.
AGCGATGCCGGCGCGCGGCTGTTGTTGCGTTTGCAACCGGCGCTCAACGAAGTGGACGCGGCGCTGGCCGGCATTGCGCAGACGCCCGGTGCGCCGCCCAGTGGACGTTTGCGCATCAACGCGCCGAGGGTGGCGGCGGTGCACTATCTGGCGCCGTTGCTGGGGCCGTTCCTCAATACGTATCCGGGTGTGAGCCTCGACATCGTCACCGACGAACGCCCGGTGGACGTGGCGAGCGGTGGTTTTGATCTCGGCATTCGGCTCGGGGAAAGTCCCGAGGACGACCTGATCGCTGTGGAGCTCAGTGGCCACTTGGAAATGATGGTGGTCGCCTCACCGGCCTATCTCGAGCAGTTCGGCACGCCGCACACGCCTCACGATCTGAGCGAGCATCAGTGCCTGTCTTTCCGCGAAGCCAGCGGCGGCAGTCTTTATCCCTGGGATTTCGAGCGTGGCGGCGAACGGCTGGCGATTTCGGTCAATGGTCCGTTGGAGGTCACTGAGCCGGAAATGCTCACCCGCGTGGTGCTGGCAGGGGCGGGCATTGCCTACCTGTTCGAGCATCAGGTGCGCGAGCACATCACTTCCGGGCGGCTGGTGCATTTGCTGGCGGAATGGACGCCGGCCTTTCCCGGGTTTTACTTGTATTACCCCAAGCAACGGCAGACGGAACCGGCGTTGCAGGCGTTTGTGGATTTTGTGAAGAAGCCGCTGCGGCCGGATTCTTGATCCGCGTGTGGGAGAGAGCTTGCGCGGCCTACCAGCGCTGCGATGTCGGATGTCCGTGAGCAGGCTCGTTCCCACATTGGAGCGGATGGGTGATCACTTTTTATGGCAGCAACTGGACGAACCCTCGTCGTCATATTTGTCATGGTGTTTCACCCACTCCATGATTTCCTCTTCGTTACGGCCCTTCGGCGTCAGGTCGAGGTAATTGTAGGCGCCGACCAGCAGGTCCAGACCGCGTGCATAGGTTGAGTAGGTGTGAAAAATGTCACCACTTTCGTTGCGATAAAACACGCTCAGCCCGGGGAGTTCTTCCTCGGTCCAGTCGGATTTTTCGTAGTTGTACGTAGCCTTTCCAGCCGCGACATCCTCGGCCCGGGCGGAGACGCCAAAGTCGTAGTTGAAGTCGCAACCTTCTGACGACAGCCAGTCGAACTTCCAGCCCATACGACGCTTGAAAGCCTGGAATTCGGCGAACGGTGCGTGGGAAACCACCACCACTGCGACGTCATGATGGGCCAGATGCAAATTGGCGCCGTCGATGTGGTCGGAGAGGAACGAGCAGCCGTCACAGCCTTCGCCCCAGCCCTTGGCGAACATGAAGTGATAGATCACCAGTTGGCTGTGGTCGCCGAACAGGTCAGTGAGTTTCAGTTCGCCGTTGGGGCCCTGGAAGCGGTAATCCTTGTCGATCTTTACCCAGGGCAGGGCGCGGCGTTCGGCGCTGAGCCGGTCGCGTTCTTTGGTGAAGGCTTTTTCGTCGGCCAGGTGTTGCTTACGGGCGGCGATCCATTCTTCCCGCGATACCACGGGATGATTCTGCAGGTTCATCGGATTTCTCCTGCGCAGTGTGGGGCGTTCACTTACACAGCCTAGTCGTCTGAGGTGCGCGGATTTCGACATACCGCCGGTCGGTACTGCTCGAAAACCCGGCTGAACGGCTGCCGGCCGCGCGGGTCACAACCAATGAAGGCCATCACACACTCTGGCTTGGAGGTTGAAAGGATGACGACTTATAACTGGGATTTGATCGAGCGCTTGTTGCACGAAGTGCAGCACGCTGACAGCAGCTTCGCCCCACGGGCTTATGCCGAGGATCACGCCGCTGCCAAGGCAAATGAAGAGGACGGTGCGCCAGCCGAGAACCTTGATCACCTTAAAGCGGTGGCCGGCGAGTACGAAAAGTTATTGCTGGAGCGGGGTTTTATCGAGCCTCTGCCGGAAGAAGAGGGTGGCACTGGTTCTAACTACAAATTGACGCCGCGTGGCTCGAGTCTGCTCAGCCTGATCGACAGCAGCATTCCGGGTAACGACCATCCACGCCAAGTGCTGGATGAACAGGAAGATGCGCTGGATGAGCTGACGTTTGACGAAGTCGCATCGAAAGCGCAAATCGCCTGATCAACACGAAACCCATGCAGGAGTGAGCCTGCTCGCGATACCGAAGTGACATTCGACAGCAATTTCGAATGTTATCCCGCTAGCGCGAGCAGGCTCACTCCTGCATTTGATCTGCGTTCGGCTTAGCTTTGCTTAGCAGCTTTCAGGCATTTCAGATCGTTGAAGTCTTTTCTCACACCTTCGATCTTCTTCAACAGGCGCTGGCGCTGTTCCGGCGTGCTCTCGGCCATCAAATCCACCAGCAAGCTGCGCGCTTGTGCTTCGGTGTTGTCGTAGGCCTGCCGGTAAGCCGGTGTCCATAAACTCTCGCGATTGACCAGAAGCGTCTCGATTCGTTGTGGGAATTCTGCACTTTGGCGCTGCGCCACGGCCGCGCTGAACTGGTTCTGCCAATGTGCGCGGTTGGCGATCCATTGCTGATTCTGATCTCCCAAGGCGTTCGACCACGCGCTTACACGCTGCTGCTGAGTCGGGCTGAGCGGTCCAAGCCAGTCGTTCAGGCGCTTGTTCATGCGTTCGCTGCGTTCCTTGATCTGCTGCGCGAGCGACGGCTTGAGGTATTCCTCCTGACGCTTGCGCTGGTCCTTGGCAAACGCCTCGTTCATTTCCGCGACTTGCTGATCATCCAGGCCCTTCAGCAATTGAATGGCCGACGGGGTAATTTCCTTGGCCGTTTGCGCAATCGCCTGTTTGGCTTCCTGAGTGCGCGTCTTGAGCGCCTCGTCGGTGACCTGGTTGGCCTCGACCATTGCCTGCAACCGGTCGAGCCAATCCAGATAACCGGGCAGTTGCGTGGTGCAGTGCCAACTCAGGTGTTCCTTGAGGCGCTCGTTGAACCAGCCTTTCTGCTCGCCGCTCATGTCCAGGTAGTCGCCGAGCGTCCACGGAATGATCACGTCAAGGTTGCGGTAAGCCAGGCCAACGCGGCTGCATGCGCCGAGGGCGAGGCTGATGATGAGGAGGAGGGCGACGCGTTTGAACCAGCACGACATGGTCGAGTCCTTGCGAAAGCCTGGCTTCTGAGGGGTTGTCTATCAGAACGCAAGATAAGCCCGGCAGTTCAAGCCGATCAATAAAAGGCGCGTTCGGCCTTCAACGTGACCAGCCCGTCGCACTGACTGTTGTGCCCGGAATAGGCCGAACAATCGCTGCCGCTGAGGTTGGAGTCGCTGTAGATCAAGTCGAGGTCGACGCCCATGAAGGCGCGGGACAATTGCAGCGACCAGTCGGTAAAACTGCTGATCGAACCACTGTCGACCGAGACCGGCGTGTTCAGTTGGTGGGTGGTGTATTTCATGCTGATGCCGATGCCGAACGGCTGGTTGCCACCGAGGTCGGCGAAGACCGTGCTGTTCTGTTTGTCGGGATCGTTGCTGAACGCCGCGCCGAAGCGGCTGCCGAGAAAAGTCAGGCCGCCGAACAGCTCCTGGCTGTCGAGCGTGTCCACTTTCGGGTAGCTGTATTGGATCATGCCGACTTCGTAGCCGAGGGTGCGGTCGAAAGGCTGCTTGAAACCCATGTAGGAATCGATTTCAAGGTTGCTGCCCGGATTCAGACCGGCGCTCGGTGACCACTGGCCGACGTAGAAACCGCTGTCGTGGCTGAGGTCGAGGCCGCCGTGGAATGAACCGGTGGCGGCGGGCTTCACCAGGCCTTGGGCCATGCTGCGGCTGGGGGTGGTGCCCAATTTCAGATCGAAGTCACCCAATTCGCGCTGGAAGATTTGCGCGTTGGCTGACGAACACGACAAGAGGAGGCTGCCGAGCAATAGATAAGAGGGTTTGAGCATGCATCACTCCATGAACAGCGAGGAGCAGGAACCAAAAACCTACTGAAACGCTTGATCTAGACGTGTGCAAGCATACCGGCGAATGCTCGGCATCGAAGGCCGTTCGTCGATTTTTGCAATATTGAGGTTTTTTGCGCGGGCTGCGGAGGGCGTTTCGGGAGTGGTTCAGAAGTGTTGCGGGGAGGTTCCAGTCGAAGCGCTTCGAAGCTCAAAGCGCTTATGGACCAGTTGAAGCAGGCCTTACTTTTTGCCGAGCGTGATTTGCTTGGACGGGCCGAATGTCTGGCCGCTGACGCCTTTGGCAATTTGCTGGATCTCGCCACCAGACTTGAGGAAAGCAGCGATCTGATTGTTGATCGATTCGCTGGTTTCAACGGCTGGAGCTGGCTTTGCTTTGCTGTTGGATGCTTTTACACGCATGGCGGCCATTAACCTGTAGAAAATTAACTTGGCCAGGCATAGTACAGGAAATACTTGACAATTGCTTGGCAAATATCCCCCTGAAATAACCGAGGCTATTGCTCGATTATTCGCAAATTATTGTTCGAAATATCCGCCTAAGCTGCTGTTTTAAATAACAACAAGGCGATTCGCGTGGCGCCTGCGCAGCAGCAAATATTGATGAAGACCGAGCAATCCGTCGGACGAGCGGCCGTATCACCTTCGAGCAGCCCAGCAAAATAAAGGCTTGCAGAGGATTTTCTCGCGCCACCGGGCCGGGTGGCGAACGCAGCTCGCAAAACCGGGTAGAATGCCGCCCACGCAATGAGGGTATTGGAAATGGCTTTAGTCGGGCGCTACAACAGTTTGCAAGTGGTTAAACACACTAACTTCGGTTTATATCTGGACGGCGGCGCGGATGGCGAAATCCTGCTGCCGAATCGTTATATCCCCAAAGATATTCCCAGCGAAGATGAAGATTGGCTCAACGTTTTTGTTTATCTGGACAGCGATGACAAACTTATCGCAACTACCGAAACACCGAAAGTTCAAGTCGGTGAATTCGCCAGTTTGAAAGTCGTTGAAGTCAACAGCATCGGCGTGTTCCTCGATTGGGGTTTGCCGAAGGACCTGTTGCTGCCGTACTCCGAAGAAAAACGCCAGATGACGGCGGGCGAGTACGTGGTCGTACACGTATACCTCGACAAGCACACCCGCCGCATCACCGCGACTGCGCGCCTCGATCGTTACCTGGACAAGATGCCGGCCAACTACACGCCGGGTCAGGAAGTTGATTTGCTGGTGGCCGAAGCGACCGACATGGGCTTCAAGGCCATCATCAACAACAAGCACTGGGGCTTGATTCACAAGAACGAAATCTTCAAGTTCATGCGCGCCGGTAAAGAAGAAAAGGGCTTTATCAAGGAAGTGCGCAGCGACGGCAAGATCAGCCTGAGCCTGCAACCGGTCGGCGAAGAAGCCGCCACCAGCCTGAACTCGAAGATCCTCGCCAAGTTGCGCGACAACAACGGCACGCTGCCGATCAGCGACAAGAGCGATCCGACCTTGATCAGCAGCATGTTCGGGGTCAGCAAAGGCAACTTCAAGAAGGCCATCGGCGCGTTGTACAAGAACGGCCAGATCGTCATTCACGCGGATCGCATTGAACTAAGCTGACCTCGCACCGGCCCATGTAGAACATGCAGGACCAGTAAAACGCTGCTCCCGCGCCGGTGTTCACTTGAGGTCGGTCTGATGAAAAAAATCCTGTTCGCTTACGTCGGCACCCTGCTGGCGTTTCTGCTGCTCGACGGCCTCTGGCTTGGCGTATTGATGGCGCCGACCTATCACGCGCTGCTCGGTTCGCTGATGCTCGAACAACCGCTGCTGGTCCCGGCAGCGGCGTTCTATCTGTTGTATATCGTTGGATGCGTGGTGTTTGTCGTGTTGCCGGCGCAGAGCTGGCAACGCGCGGCGCGGCTCGGCGCATTGTTGGGGCTGGTGGCGTACGGCACGTATGACTTGACCAACTGGGCGACATTGAATGGCTGGCCCGCGCAACTGGCGTTGATGGACATGGCGTGGGGCACGTTGGCAACTTGCCTTGCTTGCGTTGCCGGATATTGGCTTGCGCGCAAAGCGCTGTAAGCCATCTTGCGCGCGACAACAGCAGTGCTTGCAGGCGGCTTTTTCCGGCCAACTGGTTAATAATCGACAGCACACATTTTTCGCCCCGGCGATGCCTGGTCAACAGGCACGCCGGGGCTTTGTTTTGACTGTCGAGTGACTGCCATGGATTGTGTTGTCGAGGTGTTCCGGTGAGCGTTACAAGGCGTAGCGCCGATGGCTTTGCCCTGCAAGTGATGCTCGGGCTGTGCCTGATCTGGGGCGTGCAGCAAGTGATGATCAAATGGGCGGCGCCGGACATCGCGCCGGTCATGCAAGCCGCCGGGCGCTCGGGAATTTCCGCGTTGCTTGTAGGAATTCTCATCTGCTGGAAGGGTGGTTGGGATCAAGTCAGCCATACCTGGCGCGGTGGACTACTCGCCGGCGGGCTGTTCGGCCTGGAGTTCCTGTTTATTTCCGAAGGCCTGCAACTGACGACGGCCGCGCACATGTCGGTGTTCCTCTATACCGCGCCGATTTTCACCGCGCTGGGCGTGCATTGGTTGCTGCCGAGTGAGCGTTTGCGCCCGGTGCAATGGCTGGGGATTGTGCTCGCGTTTATCGGGATCGCTATCGCGTTCGCTGGCGGCGTGTCGTGGGACAACCTCGACCGGCGCATGTTGCTCGGCGATGCGTTGGGCGTACTGGCCGGCGCGGCGTGGGGCGCGACCACCGTGGTGGTGCGGGCCTCACGCCTGTCGGAAGCGCCGGTAACGCTGACCTTGTTCTATCAATTGATCGTCGGTTTTGTCGGCTTGTTGCTGATCGCGGTGCTCAGCGGCCAAGTCACCCACGTCAGCCTGACCACCGTGGCGGTGGCCAGCGTGCTGTTCCAGGGGCTGGTGGTGTCGTTCTTCAGTTACCTGACCTGGTTCTGGTTGCTGCGCCGTTATCTGGCGGCCAACCTGGCGGTGTTTTCGTTCATGACGCCGTTGTTCGGCGTCACGTTTGGCGTGGTGCTGCTGGGCGAAGAGTTAAGCCTGAACTTTGTGATCGGCGCGGTGCTGGTGCTGCTCGGCATCACATTTGTCAGCGCTGAGCAGTGGGTTCGCCGTCGTTTGCGCAAAGCCCTCGGCCAGAACTGAGCGGGCTCAGCGACAAGCCGCCGGCAATCAACAAGCCGCTGCCGGCGACCACCAGCGCTGGTTGCAAACCACCGCTGAAATGGCTGCTGATGGCGGCGAGCAGCGGCCCGGCGAGCTGACCCAGGGCAAAGCATGCGGTGAGCAATCCGGCGTTGCGTTGGGTGGCGTGCGGCGCCAATTCCCGCGAGCGTTGCATCACCAGTTGCATGCACGCCAGGAACGGCCCGCCGCAAAGGATCACGCCCAGCGCGAGGCCCAGGCCGCTGCCCAATAAGCAGGCAAATACCCCGAATCCTTGCAGCCACAAAGTCGCCATCAGCCAGTGCCGCGTGGCATTCGGGTTGTGCCGACGAAGACTGACGAGTACAACGCCAATCGCCGCGGCGAGGCCGAAGCACGGCCAGAACAAGTCCGCCATCCACTGCCCATGGGGCTGGCCACTGAACTGCGCGTTGGCCATCTGCGAGAGAAAGGTCGCCGGGATGATGTAGCCCAAACCGTACAGCGCGTAGATCACGCCGAGGCGAGCAATGCCTTGATTGCCCGCAGTGCTGACGGTCGGTGCCGAGCTGACCGTGGCTGCCGGTTGCGGCAGGAACGGCAAAATGCCCAACAGCATGACCAGCGCGACGGCGGCATACACCAACCACAAAGTGGCGGAGGTTTGCCCCAGCAGGTGTGAGCCCAATGCCAACAAACCTGTGAGAAAAATCCCCAGACCTGGTCCGGCGAATACCAGCGCGCCCAACCGAGGACGGCCAGCCGCAGCGGCTAACGGCTGGCTTAACGCCGAGATCATCACCAGCACCCAGGCGCTGGCCACGCCGGTGCCGAAACGCAAAACAAGGTGCGACCAAAAGCCGTCGGCCCAGAACGATGCCAGCGTCAGCAGCACGCACAACCACAAACCGCCGAGCAGTCGCAGCCTCACGTGGTGGTGACGCCGCGCAAACATCGCGTCCACCGCACCTACGAAGTAGCCGAGGTAGTTGGCCGCAGCAATCAGACCAGCGGCGGTCAGGTCGATCTGACCTTCGCTGAGCAAGTGCGGCAGTTGCGGCGTAAGGGCGAAACGCCCGATGCCCATGGCCATCATCAGTGCTATGAAGCTGGCGGATAAGCGAATCAGCGGACTCATGGTCGGCACTCCTGCAATTGGATCGATGACCGTCAGGCTAGGACTGATTGACTTTCTTTAAAAATGAATAATAGTGAGCAACTTGTTCTGATTTGGAGAGGGTCGTGGAATTCAGCCAATTGCGGATCTTTCAGGCAGTGGCTCAGGAAGGCTCGATCACCCGCGCCGCCGAACGCCTGCACCGAGTGCCGTCGAATCTGTCGACGCGCCTTAAACAACTGGAAGAGCAACTCGGCGTAGAGCTTTTCCTCCGTGAGCGTCAGCGTTTGCAGCTGTCACCTGCAGGAAAAGTCTTGCTGGACTACACCGCCAAGCTGTTTGCCTTGCATGACGAAGCCAGCGCGGCAGTGCAGGGCGGGCAACCGGCCGGCGACTTTGTGCTCGGCACCATGTACAGCACGGCGGCGATTCACCTGCCGGGATTGCTCGCGCGTTATCACCGCACTTATCCGGCGGTGAACCTGCAAGTGCAGTCCGGCCCCAGCGGCGAATTGCTTGAAGGTCTGCTCACCGGGCGCCTCGATGCGGCGCTGGTGGACGGTCCGCTGGAACTCGCCGGGCTCGACGGTGTGCCGCTGTGCGACGAACGGCTGGTGCTGATCAGCGAGGCCGATCATCCGCCGATCCGCAGTGCGCTGGATGTGGAAGGGCGCTCGGTGTTTACTTTTCGCCAGGGTTGTTCGTACCGGATGCGCCTCGAAGCGTGGTTCGCCCATGACCGCGCGGCGATGGGGCGAGCAATCGAGATTGAATCGTACCCAGGCATGCTCGCGTGCGTGATTGCCGGTTCTGGTGTGGCGCTGATGTCGGAGTCGATGCTCGCCAGCCTGCCGGGCCGTGAGAGCGTCGCGGTGCACCCGCTGGCCGAGCCGTTCGCCAGCGCCACGACGTGGCTGATGTGGCGCAAAGGCATGCTCGGCGCGAATTTGAACGCGTGGCTGGAGCAGCAGCAGTTGGTTTATCCAACAGCGCTACCACAGGCTTTGGCGACGGCTTGAACTATCGGTCAATAATTTTGATCAATTCAGTAACAGATCATTGCGATCTTCGGCGAGCATTGCGTAGGACTTCGGACTATTATCAGTGCGAAGTGGCTACAGAATTTTCGCCACTCGGCACTACCCTGAAGGGGGCACCATGAAAGAGAAAATCGAAAACTGGCTGCACGATCTGGGTGTTGCACTCGGTCTGATTGAACCGCCTATGCAACCTGTGCCAATCCGCACGGACGACGAACAGCGCCGACGCCAACCGCGCCGCCGCTAAGGGCCCCATCTCCCGCAGCTGCCAGCACCGTTTTGTAGCAGCTGCCGAGCACCGCGAGGCTGCGTTCGACTGCGCAGCAGTCGCCGAACCTGGCGCACTTGAATTCCATTTTCACGACGACGTTGTTGCCGAACGCAGCCTCGCGGTGCTCGGCAGCTGCTACAGGTGCGCGTTGTGTCTAGCGCTGGCTGATATTCAACAGACATCTGCTCCCATTCCCTCAGTTTTCTTCAGACGAAAAAAAACGGGTGTGGCAACCGACGCCACACCCGTCGAAGAAAACATCAAGTCGTTACAAGCCTTACGCAGCGCTCGCCACTACTGCCGGGCGACGCGACAGCAGACTCACCACCACGAAACTCACCAGACTCACGCCGAGGCTGTAGTAGATCGGCGTGTTGGCGTCGAAACCGTCCTTGACCATGAAGATCAGCGCCGTTGCGAAACCCAGGCCCATGCTGGCGATGGCGCCGGAGGTGGTCGCGCGTTTCCAGAAGATCGCGCCCATTAACGGAATCAGCATGCCGCCGACCAACAGGTTGTAAGCCAGCGTCAGCGCGCTGATCACGTCGTTGACCACCAGCGCAATCCCGAGGACAGCGATACCGGTCAGCAGGGTGAACAGGCGGTTGATGCCCAGGCTCGACTGCTTGCCGCCCCGCAGTTTTGGCAGCAGGTCTTCGGTCAACGTGGTGGAGGCGGCGAGCAGACCGGCGCTGGCGGTGGACATCATCGCGGCCAGTGCGGCGGCGATCACCAAGCCACGGATGCCGTCCGGCAAGGACAGTTTGACGATGGCGGCGAAGGCGTTGTTGACGTTGTCCAGGTCCGGAATCAGCACGTGAGCGGCCATGCCGATCAATGCGCAGGCGAGGCCGTAGAGAATGCAGTAGAAGCCTGCGAAGGTGCCGGCGTACTGGGCGATTTTTGCGGTTTTGACCGTGAACACGCGCTGCCAGATGTCCTGGCCGATCAGGATCCCGAAGAAGTAGATCATGAAGTACGTGATGATCGTGTCCCAACCGATCGTGGTGAAATTGAACGCGGTCGATGGCAGTTTCAGCACCAATTCATCCCAGCCGCCGACGCGGTACAGGCAGATCGGCAACAGGATAAACATCAGGCCGACGGTCTTGATCACGAACTGGACGATGTCGGTCAGGGTCAGCGACCACATGCCGCCGATCGCGGAGTAAACCACCACTACACCACCACCGAGCAGCACCGACATCCAGAACGGCAAGTTGAACAGAACTTGCAGCACGGTGCCGATTGCGAGGATCGAGGTCACGCCGATCATCAGCGCGTAGGCCAGCATGATCGCCGCGCTCGCCGAGCGGGCCATCGGGTTATAGCGTTTTTCCAGGACTTGGGTAACGGTGTAAATCTTCAGTTTGAGCAGCGGTTTGGCGAGGAACAGGTTCAGCGCAACAATCCCGCAACCCAGCGCGGCGCACAGCCAGAAACCGGAAATGCCATGCACGTAGCCCAGGCGCACGGTGCCGACGGTCGACGCACCGCCCAGCACGGTGGCGGCCATGGTGCCCATATACAGCGTGGGGCCGAGGTTGCGACCGGCGACGAGGTAATCTTCGTTGGTCTTGGCTTTGCGCATGCCGAAGTAACCGAGCACAAGCATCGCGGCGGCGTAGATGAGGACGACGAATAAATCCAGGGCCATGGTGGCGTGTCTCCGATTGTCTTTTTTATGGTGAGGCTGAAATTCAGTTCCCGTAGGAGCGAGGCCTGCCCGCGAAGGGGGCTGCGCGGTCGGTCAGACTGAGCGCGTGATCGTTCTTCGCGGGCAAGCCTTGCTCCTACAGGTCATTCGTTGGTCAGGCGGCTTGTCGCAGTTCAGGCTCGGGGGCGGCTCCCTTGCTGCGAGCATCCTTCGGGCCGAACACTTCCCGTGGTTCCGGAAACATACTCAGCAGCGCCAGGTACACCAGCGACGCCAGTCCCAAAGTCACCGGCAAGCTGATGTCGATGCCGCCGGCCAGATCGCCGAGCACACCGACGAACTGCCCCGGCAGGTTGACGAAGCACAAACCCACTAGCGCACTCGGGATCCACGCGCCCAGACCGCGCCAGTTCCAGCCGTGGGTGAACCAGTAACGCCCACCTTTTTCGCCGCGAGTGAACACTTGCAGGTCGTCCGGGCAATAGAATCCGCGACGCACAACGAGGCCGATGATCATGATCACCATCCAAGGCGTGGTGCAGGTGATGATCAGCACAGCGAAGGTCGAGACGCTTTGCACCAGGTTGGCGGCAAAGCGCCCGATGAAGATGAAAGCGATCGACATCACGCCGATCAGCAACGTCGCTTTGACCCGCGACAACACGCGCGGGAACACGCTGGACATGTCCAGGCCGGTGCCATAGAGGGAAGTGGTGCCGGTCGACATGCCGCCGATCACCGCGATCAGGCACACCGGCAGGAAGAACCAGCTCGGCGAAACTGCCAGCAGGCCGCCGACGTAATTGTTCGCGGCGATGTAGTCCGGTGCCTTGATCGCAACGATGGTCGCGGTGGCGAGGCCGAACAGGAACGGGATCAATGTTGCGAGTTGCGCGCCAATCACCGCCAGCATGATCCGAGCCTTCGGCGTTTCTCGCGGGATGTAGCGCGACCAGTCGCCGAGGAAAGCGCCGAAGGAAATCGGATTACTCATGGCCACCAGCGCGGCACCGATGAAGGCTGCCCAGAAACCCGCCTGACCGACCGCGACGGTGCCGGCGAACTGGCTGTCGAAGGTCGGCGCGAAAGCAAAGATGCCGAGCAGGAACAACAGGCTGGCGGCCCATACCGCGATGCGATTGACCCACAACATGAAGCGGAAACCGTAGATGCACACGGTCAGCACGAGGATCGCGAACAAACCGTAGGCCAGGCCCAGCGTCAGGTCGGTTTCCGGCAGACCGATCAGGCGTTTGGCGCCACCGATCAGCGCATCACCCGAGCTCCACACCGACAACGAGAAAAACGCGATAGCGGTCAGCAGCGACAGAAACGAGCCGACAATCCGCCCATGCACACCAAAATGCGCACCGGAAGACACGGCGTTGTTGGTGCCGTTGAGCGGACCGAACAGGCCCATCGGCGCCAGAATCAGCGCGCCGAGCACCACGCCCAGCACAATTGCCCACACGCCGGCCTGAAACGACAGCCCGAATAACACCGGAAAACTGCCGAGTACCGCAGTGGCGAAGGTATTGGCGCCGCCGAAGATCAAGCGAAACAGATCGCTGGGTTTGGCGTCGCGCTCATGGTCGGGGATCTGTTCAACCCCGTTTGTTTCAATGCTGCTAAGGCTTTTTTCTTTGTTGTTGTTATTCATGATCAGCTCCGATCATAAAGGCGCGCTCATCGTGCGTGAGCGTCACCTGTTTGGCTAAGGGGGTGGCAGCCCTTCCGGCATCGCGGACAAATGTTCATGACAGGCCAGCCATAGGCCTTGTTGTTCTTGGCCAGACGCTTGTTTTTTGAAAACAATCGTCTCGCGCTCCTGGCTGAAATGTTGCTCCCCTTGCATGCGCAGCTCGGTGGCGACGTCATGGATGAAAATCGCCACATCACCTTGCAGGCTGACGAAGGCGTTGCTCGAGGTGCACGAAAGCACTTCGAAGCCATCCTCGGCGCGCCAGTTGTCCCACAACGCCTGATAGGCGTCGCGCGACAACAGTGGCTGTCCGAGGGTGTAGAACACGAAGCTCGCGTCGCTGCTGAATGCACCGAAATAAGCTTCGCGATCGTTACGGGCGAAGGCGCTCACCAGATTGGCGGCGGCTTGCAAAACCTCATCGCGCTCGTTCATGACCAGCCCTCAGCGGTGTGCTACGCCAGGCAGTACGCAGAGCATTTCGTAAAGCAGATTGGCGGCGAGCAGCGAGGTGTTGCCGGTGGTGTCGTAAGCCGGCGAGACTTCTACCAGATCGCAACCGACGAGGTCGAGGCCCTGGCAACCACGGACGATTTCGATCGCCTGAATGGTAGTCAGACCGCCGATTTCCGGGGTGCCGGTGCCAGGCGCCCAGGCCGGGTCAATGCCGTCGATGTCGAAGCTCAGGTATACCGGACCGCCGCCGACTTTCTCGCGGACTTCGGCCATCAGCGGTGCCAGGGATTTGTGCCAGCACTCTTCAGCCTGAACCACACGGAAACCTTGTTTGCGGCTCCAGTTGAAGTCTTCGGAAGTGTAACCCTGCGCCCGCAGGCCGATTTGCACGACGCGATCCGGGTCCAGCAGACCTTCTTCGACGGCGCGACGGAACGTGGTGCCGTGGGCGATTTTCTCGCCGAACATGTGATCGTTGACGTCGGCGTGGGCGTCGATGTGCACCAGCCCGACCTTGCCGTGCTTTTTATGGATCGCCCGCAGGATTGGCAGCGTGATGGTGTGGTCACCGCCGAGGGTCAGCGGGATCACGTCGTGTTCGAGGATGTTGTGGTAGGACTCTTCGATGATCCGCACGGCGTCGAGCAGGTTGAAGGTGTTGATCGCTACGTCACCGATGTCGGCAACCGACAGCGAGTCGAACGGCGCGGCGCCGGTCGCCATGTTGTACGGGCGGATCATCACCGATTCGGCGCGGATTTCGCGAGGTCCGAAACGAGTGCCGGGGCGCAGCGAAGTACCGATGTCCAGCGGCACGCCAATGAAGGCGGCGTCGAGGCCGGCAGCGGTAGGCAAGTGGGGGAGTCGCATCATGGTGGCGATGCCGCCGAAGCGCGGCATTTCGTTGCCGCCCAGTGGTTGGTGAAGAATCTTGTCCACGGGTAGGGCCTCATCGTCGTTGTTTTATTTATGTCGGCGCGCCGTTCTCGGAAGGTCGGGCACCGCTGTGGCCGGATGATGCGAAATGTAGTGGGCAGGAAGAATCGCTACGGGCAAATACTTAGTTCAGATTTTTCTAAACTAATGGCTGAAGGGGGATTAGACTTTGCGGCATTGAGTTTTGTACTCGCCTCAAGAACGACCCCTCACCCTAACCCTCTCCCCAGAGGGTAGAGGGGACTGACCGAGGTGTTCTCGGGAATTACATCGACCTGCAATATCGAGTCGAACTCAGGATTTGAAAGTCATGGAGATCGGCTCCCTTTTCCCCTCTCCTCGGAGGGTAGAGGGGACTGACCGAGGTGTTCTCGGGAATTACATCGACCTGAAATATCGAATCGAACTCAGGATTTGAAAGCCATGGAGATCGGCTCCCTTTCCCCCTCCCCTCAGGGGGTAGAGGGGACTGACCGAGGTGTTCTCGGGAATTACATAGACCTGAAATATCGAATCAAACTCAGGATTTGAAAGCCATGGAGATCGGCTCCCTTTCCCTCTCTCCTCAGGGGGGAGAGGGGACTGACCGAGGTGTTCTCGGGAATTACATCGACCTGAAATATCGATTCAAACTCAGGATTTGAAAGCCATGGAGATCGGCTCCCTTTCCCCCTCGCCTCAGGGGGTAGAGGGGACTGACCGAGGTGTTCTCGGGAATTACATCGACCTGAAATATCGAATCAAACTCAGGATTTGAAAGCCATGGAGATCGGCTCCCTTTCACCCTCTCCTCAGAGGGTAGAGGGGACTGACCGAGGTGTTCTCGGGAATTACATGGACCTGAAATATCGAATCAAACTCAGGATTTGAAAGCCATGGAGATCGGCTCCCTTTCCCCCTCTTCTCAGGGGGTAGAGGGGACTGAACGAGGTGTTCTCGGGAATTACATCGACCTGAAATATCGAGTCAAACGCAGGATTTGAAAGCCATGGAGATCGGCTCCCTTTCCCCCTCTCCCCCGTGGGGAGAGGGTTGGGGTGAGGGGGGGATTCAACAGGCAACACATTTCTAAAGCCCGGAGCTCCCATGGCCAATGCTTTACCCGACCTGAAACTCCTGCGTATTTTTGTCAGCGTGGTGCGGCATCAGGGGTTTGCCAACGCCCAGCAAGAGCTCAACCTCTCGACCTCGGCGATCAGCACCTACATGAGCCAGCTCGAAGCGGCGCTCGGTCTGGTGCTGTGCCATCGCGGGCGCGGTGGGTTCAGCCTGACCAGCAAAGGCGAGTTGTTTCATCAGGAAACCTTGCGGCTGCTGGGCGAACTCGAAGGTTTCGAGCAATACGCCGCCGCGTTGAAAGGCGAATTGCGCGGCACCCTCAACCTCGGCGTGATCGATTCGACCGTCAGCGACAAGGCCTTGCCTTTCGCCGAAGCCATCGGCGCCTACAGTCAGGAGCACCCGGCGGTGCATTTGCACCTGTCGGTCATGAGCCCTTACGAACTGCAACTCGGCGTGCAGGACAACCGCCTCGACCTCGCCATCGGCGCGTTTTCCACGCGCATGAGCGGGTTGGTCTACATGCCGCTGTACCGCGAACAACACTGGTTGTATTGCAGCAGCCGCCATCCGCTGTTCAGCGAACGGCGCATCCCCGAGCAAGTCATCACTCAGCAACGCATGGTCGGTCGGGGTTATTGGAGCCAAGCTGAACTGGCGCGCCACGGTTTCAAACACAGCGCCGCGACGGTCGAAAGTATGGAAGCGCAACTGATTCTGGTGCTCTCCGGTGCCTACATCGGCTACCTGCCGGAGCACTACGCGCAGGCGTGGGCCGACAAGGGCGATTTGCGCGTATTGCTGCCGGCGACGTTCGGCTATCAGGCGCCGTTCTCGATGATTGTGCGCCGTGGCCGCAGTCGCGAACCGCTGATCCAGACGTTCCGCGATCTGCTTAAAGCGCAGCTCAACCAGGCTGCTTGAAGGAAAGGCCCGTATGCCCAGAATCCACTGCCCGCGCTGTCTGCGCCCACAAACCCATTGCTTGTGCCCGATGATCCCGCGCCTTGACAGCCGCACGCGGGTGTTGCTGTTGCAGCATCCGAGCGAAGTGAACCATGCGTTGAACACCGCGCGACTGGCGGCGCTGGGGCTGACCAATGCCGAGTTGATTGTCGGCGAAGTGTTCGAGGATTTGCCGAGCCTGTTGAACCGGCCGGGGTATCAGGCGCGGTTGTTGTTCCCCGCCGATGACGCGCAGCCGTTGCAGGCGTATGCCGAAAATGCTCTGCCGTTATTGCTGGTGGTCCCTGACGGTACTTGGCGCAAGGCGCGCAAGATGTTGCACCTCAATCCGCTGCTGGCGGCGTTGCCGCGTGTGACGTTGGCGGGCGGCGGGGTGTCGCGGTATCGACTGCGCAAGGCCCCGGGGCCAGGGGCGTTGTCGACGGTGGAAGCGATTGTGCAGGCGCTGCAGGTGCTGGAAGCGCCGACATCGTTCGAACCGCTGTTGAAACCGTTCGAGGCGCTGATCGAAGGGCAGATTGCGGCGATGGGCGAGGAGACTTACCAGCGTAATCACGGCCCGAAATAGGCTGCGCCTGAAAGGGCCTCATCGCGAGCAAGCTCGCTCCCACAGGGTTTGAGTCGTACACAAATAATGAGCACAGCACACAACACTGTGGGAGCGAGCTTGCTCGCGATAGCGCTGTAACCATCACAGCAAATTCCAGCCAGGGACTAGCGCTCGCGCATCGCCTCGGTCCGCGCTTTCAGCACCGGTTTGAGCAGGTAATCCAGCACGCTTTTCTCGCCGGTAATAATGTCCACCGTCGCCACCATTCCCGGAATGATCAGCAGCGGTTTGGCGTCGCCGCCCAAATGGTTTTTGTCGGTGCGAACCTGGATCAGATAGAAGCTATTGCCCTTGTCATCGGTGATTGTGTCCGCGCCGATTAGCTCAAGCTTCGCGCTCAATCCGCCATAAATCGTGTAGTCGTAGGCACTGAACTTGACCATGGCTTTCTGGCCCGGGTGCAGGAACGCCACGTCCTGCGGGCGGACCTTGGCTTCGATCAGCAAGTTGTCTTCCAGCGGCACGATTTCCACCATGTCGCTGCCCGGTTGCACCACGCCGCCAATGGTGTTGACCTTCAACACCTTGATGATCCCGTGCACCGGCGACACCACCGTGGTGCGGGTCACGCGGTCTTCGATGGCGATGCTCGACGCGGTGATTTTCGACAGGTCGGTGCGCTTCTCATTCAGCTCCTTGGCCGCGTCCGAGCGGAAGGATTGCTCCGATTCGTCGATCTTGCTTTTGATCTCGTTGATCGCCGATTCCGCCCGCGGAATCGCCAGCGTCGTCGCATTCAGCGAGCCGCGAATTTCCACCGCGCTGCGTTTCAACCGGAGGATTTCCACCGGCGAAACCGCGCCCGTGCCAACCAGCGGCGCCGACATGTTCATCTCTTGATTGAGCAACGCCAAGCTCGAACTGAACTGCCCCTGTTTCGAGCGGAATTCCGCCAGTTCCTGGGTTTTTTGCCGAAGTTGTTCCGTCAGCGTGCGCTGCTCACTGGCCAGTCGACGCTGGCGTTGTTCGTACAGCGAACGCTCGTCTTCAGCGACTTGCGGTGCCTTGGCGATCACCTCCGGCGACAGCTTGAACGGCCGTCCTTCAGCCTCGGCCGACAGCCGCTCGACTTGCGCGGTCAACGCATAACGATCCGCCTCGCTCTCACCCTTGTTCGACAGAAACCGCGTGTCATCGAGGCGCAGCAGGGTGTCGCCCTTGTTGACCATTTGCCCTTCGCGAACAAAGATTTCGGTGACGATGCCGCCCTCGAGGTTCTGGATGACCTGGATTTTGCTCGACGGAATCGCCTTGCCTTCGCCCATGGTGACTTCTTCGAGCACGGCGAATTTGGCCCAGACCAGTCCGGAAATCAGCAACCCGGCGGCCAGCCACACGGTGATCCGCGACAGGCGCGGCGAATCCTGCAGCGCCGCGCCGGCGGTTTCCGGCATGTATTCGCTTTCCGCACTCTTGCTGAAACTGCCGAAATAGCCGCGATCCTTGGGTGTGTTGTGCGAAGTGTCGGACGATGAACGCGCCATGGGTAGCTCCTAGACCGCCGCAGAGCCGACACGGCCCTTGCGCAATGCATCGATGACCGCTTCTTTCGGACCGTCGGCGACGATCCGCCCGTTGTCCAGCACCACCAGCCGATCCACCAGGCTCAGCATCGAAGTGCGGTGCGTGACCAGCAGCAGGGTTTTGCCCTCGACCCAGGTGTGAAGTTTTTGCCGCAGAACGTCTTCGCTGCTGTTGTCCATCGCGCTGGTCGGTTCGTCGAGCAGCATGATCGGCGGGTCGAGCAACAATGCGCGCGCGAGCAATACCGCTTGGCGCTGACCGCCGGAAAGCAACTGGCCTCGCTCACCGACCGGGCGGTCGAAGCCTTGCGGATGTTGCCGGGCAAGCTCCGTGACACCGGTCAATTCGGCGACTTCGAGCATGCGTGAATCGCTGATGTATCGCGCGCCGAGCGTCAGGTTGTCGCGCAGGCTGCCGGCCAGCAGCGGCAAGTCGTGGGCGACATAACCGATCTGTTGGCGCAGGTCGGCGACGTCGAGTTGCCGCAGGTCGAGGCCATCGAGCAGCAGTTGGCCGTCTTCCGGTGTGTAGAAACCCATGACCAGCCGCGCCAGAGTGCTTTTGCCCGAACCGCTACGGCCGATGATGCCGATCCGTTCGCCGGGTTTGACGCTGAAACTGATGTTGGCCAGCGCCGGGGCATTCTGGCCGTTGTAGTGAAACGTCACGCCGTTGATGTCCATCGCGCCTTGCAGCTGCGTACGCTCCAGCGGCCGTTGTTTGGCGTCGCGTTCCTGCGGCAGCGACATCAGCGCGTCGGTGCTTTTCATGGTCAGTTGCGCTTGCTGGTAACGGGTGATCAAACCAGCGATCTGTCCCAGCGGCGCGAGCACGCGGCTGCCGAGCATGTACGTCGCGACCAGCGCGCCGACGCTGAGGTTGCCGGCGATGATGCTGTAGACCCCGGCGACGATGGTCGCCATGCCAGAGAATTGCTGGATGAACAGCGTGCCGTTGGTCGCCAGCGCCGAGAGATTGCGCGCGTGGCTGTCGAGGCGGGTGAGGGCGCCGTGGGTGCTTTCCCATTTGTGCTGGCGTTCGCTTTCAGCGCTGCAAGCCTTGAGCGTTTCCAGGCCGCCGAGGGTTTCGATCAGCAATGCCTGGCGTTCGGCGCCGAGGCTCAAACTCTTCTGCACGGTGTCGCGCAGACGCACCTGGATGATCATCGCGAAAATGATCGTGATCGGAAACGCCAGCAGCGGAATCACCACCAGCCAGCCGCCGAGCAAACCGATGACTACCAGCATCAGCACGGCAAACGGCAGGTCGATCAGGCTGGTCAGGGTGACCGCGGTGAGAAACTCGCGCAGGCCCTGGAAGTCATGAATGCTCTGGGCAAAACCGCCGATGGTCGCCGGCCGCGACTTCATCGACATGCCGGTGATGCGTTCGAACAGCGTCGCCGAAAGAATCACGTCGGTTTTCTTGCCGGCGGTGTCCAGCAGATGCGCGCGGACCACGCGCAGCACCAGTTCAAATCCGGTGCCGATCAATAGACCGATCGCCAACACCCACAGGGTTGAGGTCGCCTGGTTCGGCACCACGCGGTCGTAAGTCTGCATGACGAACAGCGGGACCATCAGCCCCAGCAGGTTGATCAGGAAACTCGCAAGAATCGCGTCGCTGTACAGCCATTTCGACAGTTTCAGCGTGTCGCGAAACCACGCTTCGACCCGCGGCACCAGTGGTGAGCGCAGGTCTTCGAGTTCATGGCGCGGCCGGGCGAATAACGCCTGGCCGCTGTAATTGGTGGTCAGCTCTTCGAGGCTGACCCATTGTTCGCCGCCCTCGGCTTCGCTGGGCAGAATCAACAGTTGCCCATCATCGCCGAAGCGCCGCAGTACGGCGGTTCGACCGTTATTAAGTAGCAATAGCACCGGCAAGTTGAGCGCAGAGATATCCGCCAGATCTCGGCGCAGCAAACGCGCCTGCAAACCGGCCCGAGCGGCTGCGCGCGGCAGCAGGTCGAGGCTCAGGCGTTGCTTGTTTAGCGGCAGGCCGGCACTCAGGCTGGCGCGACTGACCGCCGCGCCATGCAATTTGCAGAGAATCAGCAGACCGTCCAGAAGCGGGTCATCGAAGCTCAGGCGCGGGTCAACACCCGTGTTGCCGGGTTCCATGCTGGTCAAATCGAGCGCTCCCGTTGTTGGCAAAGACATCTACACATCGCCTCGCGCACGGAGCTGCCGAAGGCTGCGAGGTTTTGTCACTGGGATTTAGCCCCGGAACAAAAAACTGCAGCCTGCGATAGCACCTGCTGGGGTTATCTCAGTTCTGGCAAACGCGCTTCGTTCTTCACTTCGCTGGAGGCGATCGCATCGGCAGGCAACACCACGCGTTGTTTGCTCAGCAACAGGCCCATGTTCGAGAGCACGCGGTACATCGAGTATTCCTCGGTGTAGCGCACTTCGGTGTAGCGACGGTTGGCGTTGTAGAGCTCGTTTTCACTGTCGAGCAAGTCGAGCAGGGTGCGCTGGCCGAGGCCGAACTGGTCCTGATACGCCGCACGTACGCGTCGAGTGGTCTCGGCGTATTCGCGAGCGGTCGGGGTTTGTTTCTTCGCATTGACCATGGCGTTCCACGCCAGGTGAATGTTTTCGTTGAGCTGGCGCAAGGCGTTGTTGCGGATGTCCATCGCCTGATTGATCTGGTGCGCGTCGGACGCCAGACGGGCCTTGTCGCTGCCGCCACGGAACAGGTTGTAGTTCATCACCACGCCGACACGCCACTCGTTGTCGTGACCTTCGTCGCCCTGCACGTTGTTGTTCGCGCCGACTGCCGCTTCAGCGTCGAAGCGCGGGTAGAACGGCGACTTGGCAACTTCGTACTGGCTCTCGGCCGACTGCACGTCAGCCTGCGCGGATTTCAGGTACGGGTTGTTTTCGACCATGCTCTGCTGGGCTTCCGGCAGGGTGTTCGGCAACTCGCCACGGGTCGATGCCGGGGCTTCGAGCTCATCCGGCATGCGCCCGACGACGTTGAAGAAGTTCGACTCGGCGTCGGCCAGATCCACTTCAGCGGTGTCGAGGTTGTTCTGCGCCAATGCGCGACGGGCGGACGACTGATCGGAGTCGGCGTTGCTGCCGACGCCGCGCTGGGTGCGCAGGCCGATCTGGTCGTTGACGCGCATGTGCGCCTGCAAGTTGTTGGTCGCCAGCGTCACCAGTTCGCGGCGTTTGAGCACTTCGAGGTAAACCTCGATGGTGCGCAAGGCCAGATCCTGAGCGGTGCCCTGGGCGTAATAGGCACGGGAGTTGGATACGCCTTTGGTGCGCTCGACTTCATTCGAGGTGTTGAAACCGTCGAACAGCATCTGCCGCAGACGCAGCTCCGACTGGGTGTACGTGAGGATTTCGGTGTTGTGATTACCGAACGCCCGAGTGTTGGTGTTATCGCTGTAGCCGCGCCCGTAAGCGGCGTTCAAATCCACCGACGGATAGAAGCCCCCTTTGGCGACTTTCACTTGTTCATCGGCCGAAAGGCGCGCGTCCACACGCGAAGCAAGCTCGGGGTGAGTTGCGATGGTGCTTTGGATCGCATCGGTCAATGACATGGCCTGAGCCTGGGAAGTGCAGGCCATGGCCAGCAAAATCGCGCTGCAGAGGGGGGTAAAGAGGCGCATGGGTACTTCTCCCTTGTTTCCTATGGTGCTTAACTGTCGTCAAATGTTTGACGTTATTTTTAGTAAAACCGTTTCACTCTTGTAACAACAGAGCTAAGAACATTCTAGCGAAAACCTAAGAAGATTTTCTTCTAACGCTTATTCCAAAAAAAACTTATGCGCTCTAAAAAATCCGGCACATTGTTCAAACCGAAAGCCCTTGAATTACTAGCCTTACAGAGCTTGCAGGGGTTTTAAGGAAAGTTCCATCCACTTAGCGAAAAAGAGTGGAGAAGTGTTGGAGGGGAGGGAAGTGGGACGGTTTTCGAGCGGCATTTTTTTGTCACTCGAGTGATTCAACACCGTTACGCATCGTTCGCCGGGAGATTTTTCCGCTGGTAAGACCCAATGCCATTGATTGCACAGGGTTTTTATTCCAGGCAGGACTAGTTGGCCCGCGAGCGAAACGCCTGAGGAGAACGTTGTCGGAAACGCGATTTACCTCGGTAAACGCTTTTTGATCGACGATCCGCCGGGTGGACCGCTTCGCCGTCAGCACGTTTTTCACACCACCAGGTGCCGACAGCGGTTGGCAGCGCAGGAGATTTGCACATGGCTACGCTCATCGGAATCGTCAGTAAGGTTATTGGTCAGGTGTTTGCGGTCGCGAGCGACGGTACCCGACGTGCATTGATCGAGGGCGACAGACTGTTCGCCGGCGATCAATTGGTCACCGGGGCTGAAGGCGCGGTGGCTGTGCATCTGCAAAATGGCCAGGAACTGACGCTCGGGCGTGGCAGCAGCCTGCAACTGACCGCACAACTGCTCGCGCATCAGGCGCCGCATGTCGAAACTGCCGATGCGGTGACGCCAAGTCAGGGTCAACTGACGGACGTCGAGCAATTGCAACAAGCCATCGCCGCCGGTGAAGACCCGACCAAGGTCGGCGAAGCCACTGCGGCCGGTCCGGAAGGCACAACCACACCGGGTGGTGCAGCGGGCGGCGGGCACAGTTTTGTATTGCTGGAAGAAGTCGGTGGCCGGGTTGATCCGAACATTGGTTTCCCGACCGAAGGCTTCGGCGGCATTCCGGAGTTTCCGGAAGAGCGGCGCAACGCTGATGTCGATCAGGGTGACGACGCACCTGCGGTGGTCGTGCCGCCCGTGAACAATATCGTCACCCTCGGCGGCCTCGATAACGCTGGCGGTGAATTGACCCTCAACGAGGCCAATCTGCCGGACGGCTCGGCAGCCAATTCGGCGGCCCTGACGCAGAGCGGCACTTTCACGGTGAACGCGGCCGATGGCCTGCAGAGTCTGAGCATCGGCGGCATCAACGTGATCAGCGGCGGCGTCGCGGCAGGCTTCCCGCAATCGATCACTTCGCAACTCGGCAACACCCTGACCGTCACTGGTTACAACCCGGCGACCGGCGTCGTCAGCTACAGCTACACCCTCACCGGCAACGAAACCCATTCGGCCGGCGATGGCGCCAATAACCTCAGCGAACAATTCACCGTGGTCGCCGTCGACACCAATGGCGACACCGCCACCGGTTCGCTGGACGTCAACATCACCGACGACGTGCCGCTCGCCATCGACGACAACAACGGCGTCGCTTCGGAAACGCTGCTGACGCTCAATGGCAACGTGCTGACCAACGACGTGCAGGGCGCCGATCGCGTGCCTGTCGGGCCGAACAGCGGCCCGATCACCCCCGGCACGTTCGCCGGGACTTACGGCACGTTGGTGTTGAACGCCAACGGCACGTACACCTACACGTTGAATACCAGCGACGCCGATTTCAAAGCGCTGACCGGTGGCGGCAACGGCACCGAAACGTTCGCCTACACCCTCACCGATGCGGACGGCGACAGCAGCACGGCCAACCTGGTGCTGCAGATCCAAAACAATGACGATCCCGTGAGCATCGGCGGCCTGAACATTGGCGGCGGCGAGCTGACAATCTTCGAGAAAAACCTCAGCGAAGGCAGTGCGCCGGATGCGGCAGCGCTGACCCAAAACGGTACGTTCACCATCACCGCGCTGGACGGCGTGCAGGCGCTGACGATCGGCGGCATCAGCGTGGTCAGCGGCGGCGTGGCGGCAGGTTTCCCGCAATCAATCGCCACCGGTTTGGGCAATACCCTGACCATCACCGGGTTCGATGCGACGACCGGTGTGGTCAGTTACAGCTACACGTTGAATGGCAACGAAGCGCATCCGGACGCCAATGGTGCGAATGGTTTGCCTGAGCAATTTGCGGTGACCGTGGTCGACGACAACGGCACCACGGCGACCGGTTCGCTGGACGTCAACGTCGTCGACGATGTGCCGCAGGCAGTCAACGACAGCAACGCTGACACCGCGTCCGAAACCTTGCTGACGCTCAACGGCAACGTGCTGACCAACGATGTGCAGGGCGCCGATCGCGTGGCTACTGGCCCGATCACTCCAGGCACGTTCGCCGGGACTTACGGCACGTTGGTGTTGAACGCCAACGGCACTTACACCTACACCCTGAACACCACCGACGCCGATTTCAAAGCGCTGACCGGTGGTGGCGACGGCACGGAAAACTTCACCTACACGTTGACCGATGCCGACGGCGACACCAGCACCGCAACCCTGGTGTTGCAGATCCACAACAACGACGATCCAGTGACGATTGACGGCCTCAACGTCAACGGTGGCGAGCTCACGGTTTTCGAGAAAAACCTCGAACTTGGCAGCGCACCGGACTCCACCGCGCTGACCCAAAACGGTACGTTCACCATCACTGCGCTGGACGGCGTGCAGACGTTAACTGTCGGCGGAATCGCTGTCGTCAGCGGCGGTGTATCCGCCGGATTCCCGCAATCAATCGCCACCGGTTTGGGCAACACGCTTACCATCACCGGGTTCGATGCAACCACCGGCGTCGTCAGCTACAGCTACACATTGAACGCCACTGAAACCCACGCGAATGCCGACGGCGCCAACAACCTGCCTGAGCAATTTGCCGTCACCGTAGTCGACGATAACGGCACCACGGCCACCGGGTCGCTGGACGTCAATGTCATCGACGACCTGCCGCAAGCAGTCAACGACAGTAACGCTGATATCGCGTCCGAAACCTTGCTGACGCTGAATGGCAACGTCCTGACCAACGACGTCCAAGGCGCGGATCGCGTCGCCACTGGCCCGATCACTCCAGGCACATTCGCCGGGACTTACGGCACATTGGTGTTGAACGCCAACGGCACGTACACCTACACCCTGAACACCACAGACGCTGATTTCAAAGCGCTGACCGGTGGTGGCGACGGCACGGAAAACTTCACCTACACGTTGACCGATGCCGACGGCGATACCAGCACCGCAACGCTGGTTTTGCAGATCCACAACAACGACGATCCAGTGACGATTGACGGCCTCAACGTCAACGGTGGCGAGCTCACTGTTTTTGAGAAAAACCTCGAACTTGGCAGCGCACCGGACTCCACTGCGCTGACCCAAAACGGTACGTTCACCATCACTGCGCTGGACGGCGTGCAAACGTTGACCGTCGGCGGCATCAGCGTGGTCAGCGGCGGCGTATCCGCCGGATTCCCGCAATCAATCGCCACCGGTTTGGGCAACACGCTGACCATCACCGGGTTCGACGCAACCACCGGCGTTGTCAGCTACAGCTACACATTGAACGCCAACGAAGCACACGCGAATGCCAACGGCGCCAACAACCTGCCTGAGCAATTTGCTGTCACCGTCGTCGACGATAACGGCACCACGGCCACCGGTTCGCTGGACGTCAACGTCATCGACGATGTGCCGCAAGCAGTCAACGACACTAACGCTGATATTGCGTCCGAAACCTTGCTGACGCTGAATGGCAACGTCCTGACCAACGACGTCCAAGGCGCGGATCGCGTGGCCACTGGCCCGATCACTCCAGGCACATTCGCCGGGACTTACGGCACGTTGGTATTGAACGCCAACGGCACTTACACCTACACCCTGAATACCACAGACGCCGATTTCAAAGCGTTAACCGGTGGTGGCGACGGCACGGAAAACTTCACCTACACGTTGACCGATGCCGACGGCGATACCAGCACCGCAACGCTGGTTTTGCAGATCCACAACAACGACGATCCAGTGACGATTGACGGCCTCAACGTCAACGGCGGCGAACTCACCGTATTCGAGAAAAACCTCAGCGACGGCAGTGCCCCGGATGCGGCAGCACTGACCCAAAACGGTACGTTCACCATCACCGCGCTGGACGGCGTGCAAACCCTGACCGTCGGCGGAATCGCTGTCGTCAGCGGCGGCGTGTCTGCCGGATTCCCGCAATCAATCGCCACCGGTTTGGGCAACACGCTGACCATCACCGGGTTCGACGCAACCACCGGCGTTGTCAGCTACAGCTACACATTGAACGCCAACGAAGCACACGCGAATGCCAACGGCGCCAACAACCTGCCTGAGCAATTTGCTGTCACCGTCGTCGACGATAACGGCACCACGGCCACCGGTTCGCTGGACGTCAACGTCATCGACGATGTGCCGCAAGCAGTCAACGACACTAACGCTGATATTGCGTCCGAAACCTTGCTGACGCTGAATGGCAACGTCCTGACCAACGACGTCCAAGGCGCGGATCGCGTGGCCACTGGCCCGATCACTCCAGGCACATTCGCCGGGACTTACGGCACGTTGGTATTGAACGCCAACGGCACTTACACCTACACCCTGAATACCACAGACGCCGATTTCAAAGCGTTAACCGGTGGTGGCGACGGCACGGAAAACTTCACCTACACGTTGACCGATGCCGATGGCGATACCAGCACCGCAACCCTGGTTTTGCAGATCCACAACAACGACGATCCAGTGACGATTGACGGCCTGAATGTCGCTGGTGGCGAACTCACCGTATTCGAGAAAAACCTCGAACTCGGCAGCGCACCGGACTCCACCGCGCTGACCCAAAACGGTACGTTCACCATCACCGCGCTGGACGGAGTGCAGACGTTGACCGTCGGCGGCATCAGCGTGGTCAGCGGCGGCGTGTCTGCCGGATTCCCGCAATCAATCGCCACCGGTTTGGGCAACACGCTGACCATCACCGGTTTCGACGCAACCACCGGCGTTGTCAGCTACAGCTACACATTGAACGCCACTGAAACCCACGCGAATGCCAACGGCGCCAACAACCTGCCTGAGCAATTTGCCGTCACCGTGGTCGACGATAACGGCACCACCGCCAATGCAACGCTGGACGTCAACATCATCGACGACCTGCCGCAGGCCGCCAATGACAGCAACGCCAGCACCGCGTCGGAAAGCTTGCTGACGCTCAACGGCAACGTCCTGACCAACGACGTACAAGGCGCCGACCGCGTAGCTACCGGGCCGAATGCCGGGCCTGTCACTCCAGGCACCTTCACCGGCACTTACGGCACCCTGGTCCTTAACGCCAACGGCACTTACACCTACACCCTCAACACCAGCGACGCCGATTTCAAAAACCTGCACGGCGGCGGCAACGGCACGGAAACGTTCGCCTACACGCTGACCGATGCCGACGGCGATACCAGCACCGCTAATCTGGTGCTGAACATCCACAACAACGATGACCCAGTGACCCTCAACGGCCTCGACGTCGCGGGTGGCGAGCTGACCGTCTATGAGAAAAACCTCAGCGACGGCACCAGTCCCAACGCCACGGCCCTGACCCAAAGCGGCAGCTTCACCGTCACCGCGCTCGACGGTTTGCAGACCTTGACCGTGGGCGGGCTCAACATTGTCAGCGGCGGCGTGGTCGCAGGCTTCCCGCAATCGATCGTCACACCGCTCGGCAGCACGTTGACCGTCACCGGTTACAACGAAATTACCGGCGTGGTCAGCTACAGCTACACGCTGGTGGATAACGAAACCCATCCAAACGCCAACGGCGCCAACAGCATCACGGAAAACTTCACCGTGGTGGCGACCGACACCGACGGCAGCACTGCGACCGACCAGATCAACGTCAATATCGTCGATGACCTGCCGACCGCACACCCGGACAGCGCAACGGTGGCGGAGGGCGCGACGATCTCCGGCAATGTGCTGGATAACGACATCGGCGGCGCCGACGGTCCAGCGCTCAGCGGCGCGGTAGTGGGCGTGCGTGTTGGCGGCGACACCTCGACCTCGGCCATCGGTGGCTTGGGCACCAACATCAACGGCACCTACGGCTACCTGACGCTGGACGCCAACGGCAACGCGGTTTACCACAGCAACCCGAACGCCGTGAACGGCCCGGGCGCCACCGATGTGTTCACCTACACCGTGCGCGATGCCGATGGCGATGAAAGCACCACGACCATCACCATCGACGTGTCGAATAGCTGCATCAAAGCGGCCAGCGACAGCGACGTCACGGTCTACGAAAAAGCCCTCGACCTGACGAAGGATGGCCAGGACCTGGCGGCCGGCACCGTGGTCGGCAGCGATCCGACCAGCAGCGGCGAAACCGCCAGCGGCACGTTGGTCGGCTCGGTCACCGGCGCTATCGGCGCGATCACCTACAGCCTGGTTGGCAGCGCCAATGGCAACTATGGACAGATCCAGCTCAACGCCAACGGCACGTACACCTACACCCTGACTTCGCCGGCCAGCACCACGCCGCACGCCAACGATGGCGCGAACACGTTGACCGAAAGCTTCACTTATCAGGCCACCGATTCGCTGGGCAACATCACCAGCAGCACCACCGTCGTCAACATCGTCGATGACGTGCCGAAAGCCGTGAATGACAGCAACGTCGCCACGGCTTCGGAAAGCCTGTTGACCCTCAATGGCAACGTGTTGACCAACGACATTCAAGGTGCCGACCGCGTTGCAACCGGGCCGAATGCCGGACCGGTGACCCCAGGCACTTTCACCGGGACTTACGGCACTTTGGTGCTGAACGCCAACGGCACCTACACCTACACGCTGGACAGCAATGATGCCGACTTCAAAAACCTGCACGGCGGCGGCAATGGCACCGAAACCTTTGCCTACACCCTGACCGATGCCGACGGCGATACCAGCACTGCCAACCTGGTGCTGAACATCCACAACAACAACGATCCGGTGACGCTCAATGGCCTCGACGTCACGGGCGGCGAGCTGACCGTCTACGAGAAAAACCTCAGCGACGGCACCAGCCCCAATCCGTCAGCGCTGACCCAGAACGGTACGTTCACCGTCACCGCCCTCGACGGTCTGCAAAGCCTGAGCGTCGGCGGGATCAACGTGGTTGTCGGTGGCGTGGCGGCAGGCTTGCCGCAATCGATCGCCTCGCCGCTCGGCAGCACGTTCACCATCAACAACTACAACGCGACCACCGGCGTGATCAGCTACAGCTACACCCTGGTCGATAACGAAAGCCATCCGACCGCGAATGGCGCCAACAGCCTCACGGAAAATTTCACCGTGGTGGCGACCGACACCGATGGCAGCACCGCGTCGGGCCAGATCAACGTCAACATCGTCGATGACCTGCCGACCGCTGCTGCCGACACTGGCACCGCGATCGAAGGTGCGACCGTCAACATCAGCGTGCTCGGCAACGACGTGCTCGGTGCCGATGGCGCGGCGGCGGGCGGGGCGGTGATCGGCGTGCGCGCCGGCAGCAACACCGGCACCTCGGCGGTGGGCGGGCTCGGCACCAACATCAATGGCACCTACGGCTACCTGACGCTGGATGCGGCGGGCAACGCGGTGTATCACGCCAATCCGAACTCGGTGGGCGTGGCCGGTGCGACCGACACGTTCGTCTACACCGTGCGCGATGCCGACGGCGATGAAAGCACCACCACGATCAAAATCAACGTCACCGACAGCGGCCTCAAGGCTGCGGTCGATCAGGACGTAACGGTCTTCGAAAAAGCCCTCGACCTGAGCAAGGACGGCCTCGACCTGGCGCCCGGCACCGTCATCGGCAGTGACCCGAGCAACACCGGCGAAACCGCCACCGGCACGCTGGTCGGCGCCGTCACCGGCGGCAGCGGCGCGCTGACTTACAGCCTGGTCGGCAGCGCCACTGGCACTTACGGGCAGATGCTGCTCAACGCGGACGGCAGCTACACCTACACGCTGACTTCGGCGCCGAAAACTTCGCCGAGCGCCAACAATGGCGCGGATACCCTGAGCGAAAGTTTCACTTACAAAGCCACCGACGCGCTGGGCAACAGCACCACCAGCACCATCGTCGTCAACATTGTCGATGACGTGCCAAGAGCCGTGGCCTCTGAACGTTCGGTCACCGCGGTGGAAATCGATTCCAACCTGCTGCTGGTGATCGACGTGTCCGGCAGTATGGCGGACGCTTCCGGTGTGCCGGGCCTGTCGCGGATGGCGCTGGCCAAGCAGGCGATCAGTGCTCTGCTCGACAAGTACGACGACCTCGGCGATGTGCGCGTGCAGATCGTCACCTTCAGCAGCAGCGCCGCCGACAAGACCCCGATCTGGGTCGATGTCGCCACGGCGAAGTCGATCATTGCGACGCTGACGGCGGGCGGCGGCACCAACTACGACGCGGCGGTTGCGGCGGCGAAACTGGCGTTCAACACCTCCGGGCAACTGACCGGTGCGCAGAACGTCGGCTACTTCTTCTCCGACGGCAAACCTACCAGCGGCCAGGAAACCGGCACCGCCGACGAAGCAGCGTGGAAGGCTTTCCTCGACGCCAACGGCATCAAGAACTACGCGATTGGCCTGGGTAGCGGCGTCAGCAGTGCCAACCTCAATCCACTGGCTTACGACGGCAGCACCCACACCGATACCAACGCGGTGGTGGTGACCGATCTCAACCAGCTCAACTCGGTGCTGTCGGGCACGGTGCAGGGCGCTCCAGTCACCGGCACCTTGCTGGATGGCGGCACTTTTGGCGCGGATGGCGGTTTTATCAAATCCATCGTCGTCGATGGCACCACCTACACCTACGACCCGAAAGCCAACGGCAATCAGGGCTCGCTGAACTTCAGCGGCGGCGCCAACAAAGGCACGTTCAACACTGTCGACAACACCCTGAGCATCGCCACCAGTAACAGCGGCACGCTGGTGGTGAACCTCGACACCGGCGAATACAACTACATCTCGCAGAAAACCACGGCCGTGGTGATCACCGAGAACATCGGTTTCACCGTCAGCGACAATGACGGCGACCTGGCCAGTTCGTCGCTCACCATCAAAGTGATCCCGAACGCGGCGCCAGTTGCGGCCGATGACAACGTCATCACCAACGTGCTGTCGAGCAACATCGTGGTCCCGGGCGAACTGCTGCTGGCCAACGACACCGACGCCAATGGCGATCCGAAAACCGCGACCCCGACCACGTTCAACACCGGTTGGGTGGCCAAGGGTGCCGACTTCACCGGGACTGGCGCGGTGGGCTTCACCGGCACCGGCAACAACGCGGCCAACCAGGCCTTGGCCGACGTACGCAACTCGTTCGCGGCCAACTCTGCAACGATGACCGCCGTGCTGCTGGTCAGCGGCTACCTCGGCGCGGTCGCCGCTAGCAACGCCAACGATGAAGACATGATCACGGTGAAACTGAAACAGGGCGAAACCCTTAATCTCGATCACAACCTGGCTGCCGGTCATGTCGCCATGGAGTACTCGCTCAACGGTGGCGCGTTCGTCGCCATCGCCGACGGCGGCACCATCAACGCGACGTCCGATGGCACTTACCGGATTCACGTGACCAACATCACCAATACCAGCGGCACCAACACCACGGCGGCCGAAAACTATCAGCTGTCGATGAAGATCAACTACGCCGGCGCGCATGATCTGACGCCGGACTTCCACGGCACCTACACCGCCAACGATAACCATGGCGGCAGCGACACGGCGAACGTGACCATCAGCTATCAGGACGGCCATACCCTCACCGGTACGGCGGGCGATGACGTGTTGGTGGCCGGCACCGGCAACAACATCATCAACGCCGGCGACGGCAACGACGTGCTGACTGCCGGCAACGGCAACAACGAACTGCACGGTGGCGCCGGCAACGATTTGCTCTACAGCGGTCTGGGCAATGACCTGCTCGATGGCGGCACTGGCAGCGACACCGCCAGTTATGGCCATGCCACCGCCGGGGTCACGGTCGATTTGAGCCTGCTGACCGCGCAAAACACCCTCGGCGCCGGCACCGATACGCTGCTGGGTATCGAGAACCTCACCGGTTCCAATTTCAACGACACCTTGCGCGGCGACAACAACAGCAACGTGATCAACGGTGGTCTGGGCAACGACGTGCTCAACGGTGGCGGCGGCGATGACTTCCTGATTGGTGGCCTCGGCAACAACACCCTGACCGGTGGCGCCGGCGCCGACACCTTCAAATGGCTGGCGGGCAACAGCGGCCATGACGTGATCACCGACTTCACCCCAGGCACCGATCAGCTCGACCTGTCACAACTGCTACAAGGGGAGAACGGCACGGCCGCTTCGCTGGATGACTACCTGCACTTCAAAGTCACCGGCAGCGGCGCCTCGCTGGTCACCAGCATTGACGTCGGCGCAATGGCCGGCGCCACGCCGAACCAGACCATCGACCTGGCCGGCGTCAACCTCGCCAGCCAGTACGGTGTAACGCCGGGCGCGGGCGGCGTGGTGGCCGGCGGACACGACACGGCGACGATCATCACTGGCATGCTCAGTGACCACTCGCTGAAGGTCGATACCGTGTGATGCCGCAGGGCTGAAACGACAAAACCCGCCATACCTTTATGGGGTGGCGGGTTTTTTTGTCTGATTTTAGTGATGCGTTGGGGGGCGAGGTTGTGAAACACCGACCCATTGCAGGAGTGAGCCTGCTCGCGATTAGGCCTGCGCCAACCCTGCAAAACCTATGTTGCTGAAATCAAATCCCACTGCCCAGAAAACAAGCTTCATCCGCATCCAGGTGCTGATCCAACTCTCCAACCTTCAACAACTCTCCAACCTTCAACAACTCCCCAACCTTCAACAACTGCGCATCCAGCGACCGGCGACTCACCACCTCATCGTCCTCAATCCGCAACTGCTTGTACGACAACAGCAGCGTGCCGCCCGCGAGTGTCTTCAGATGCTTGCCCGCCACCGGAATGAAAAAACCTTGCCTGTCACGAACCTCTTCGGCACTCGGCCGATAGCCGTCCAATTTCGGGTTATACGTGCTCAGGTCTGCGCGCACGCCCAGCCAGTCCAGCGCAAAGACGTGACCCGCACGGGCAGTTTTATTGAACGGAATATTCACTTCGATGCCGGCCAGCGCCGGGTCCAGCGTGCCTTCTTCCTCATCTTCCACAATCGGGCTGGCCAGATGTTCCGTCTCGCCCACGACATTGATGAAGCGCCGCAACGATGACTGGATAATCATGCCGTTGCGTTCCAGAGAATAGAAACACGTCACCTGAGTGTTCACCAATGCCCGTGCGGTGGCACTCGGCACCCGCGCGAACACCACCGTAGGCGGGGTGCCGACGATGATCTGGCGATTTTGACTGCAGATGCTTTCGCCCTCCGCGCTGACGCCGGCGAAGTGCAGGATGATCACGTCCCTGTGGCAAAAATCGCTGATCGATTCCGCCCAAATCTGCACCACCAGATCCTCACCGCGCAACGAATCCAGGTGCAAATCGCTGCCGCTGGTTTTGCTGATGATCGGCGCCGGCAGTGGCGATTTGCCGAGCCTGACCTTGACCCGCGCCGGCGGGCACCCACCGGCCGAAACATTGCCCACTTGATCGGCGACGCTGAACGAAACCTGCAGACCCTCCGGCCCGGTGTCCCTGGCCTTGAGAATGGTTTCGCGGCTGACGTGAATCACCAGCGGATTTTCCAATGGGTCGTCGATATGCGCCTGGGTCACCGCTTCGGAAAAGATCAGCAACCCGCCCCAACTCAACGTGCAGACATCGCCTTCGGCCATGTTGGGGTAGGGCAGCAGCGTGTCGCTGTCCGGCCTGGCGGCGATGGTGATGTCGACGCCATCGCCGACGTTATCGGTGGTCACGCCATCGCGCAGGATCTCGCCGGCAATGTCCATGTACAGCGCAGAGTGCTGGTCGTGCAGCGGGTCGGGGTTGTCGCCGCCGGGGATGTCGAGTTTGACCAGCAGTTGCAGGGGCGGATCGAAGGTCTCGGCCATTTGGTCGCGCCGTGTCAGGCGATAAGCCAACGTGTACGACCCGGATTGCACAGCCCTTGGCGGCAGCCATAACGTTGTGCGCTCAGTGACCTCGACTGGCTCGCTGATCACCTGTTGATCAATCATCCGGTTATTCAGCAACAGCTCGACTTTGTCGCCCAGTGCCTTGCCTGGCCACGGTGCGATCCAGACTTTCATTCCATGCTCAGGATAATTGCCCAAGGCAGCCGCGAAATTGATCCCGAGTTCGCCCGATGGCAGCTGCAAACCGTCGCAGATTTGCGGTTGGGGCAACGCTGGCGATGCGAGGTTTTTAACGGATTGGGCTATCACATTCGACACTCCTGTCGCTGGAGTGCGACAGCAGAATTACAAACTCAAATGCGAAAACTGGAAACTGTCAGATCTGACAGTAGCGACGCTGGGGCGATGTGTTGTAGTCAGGGTTTGCGCAGGGTTTTCTGGCGCAGGATGTAAATCGTCACCAGCACTGCGCTGGTCAGCATGAACCCGCGCGCCCACGGCATCGGCACCAGGTAACAGGAGAAGAGAATGCTCGCCCACATCAGGCCGATCGCGTAGACCTTGCCCTTGAGCGGAATGCCGCTGCCATCCAGATAACCGCGAATCCACGGCCCAAGCCGCGGGTGTTCGACCAGCCAATGATAGAAACGCGGCGAACTGCGGGCGAAACAGGCGGCCGCCAGCAGCAGGAAAGGTGTGGTGGGCAATACCGGCAGGAAAATCCCGATCACCCCCAACGCTACGCTCAGCCAGCCGATGGCCAGCAGCACGTAGCGCAACATCAGGGAGCGGTTGCCTATGGGGTTGTCCATAGGCAAGACCTTAGTGGTGACGTGGCTTGAGAATCGCCGGTTTTTCGTCAGGCGCCTGGCACAGCAGGTACAGCGCGGTCAGGGCTTCCGGGATCTGCACGATCATGTCGTCCATCAGGTTGGCGTCTTTGGCGATGTCTTCGAACTCAGGCTGTTCGTCGAACAGACCGGAACCGACCATGATCGGCAGGAGCATTTCGCTGACTTCGTCTTCGGCGGTTTCGAACCAGGCCGCTTCACGCAGGAACACGCCTTCCATGAAACCGATGCACCAGCCGCGCAGGTCGGAATCGTCCGGCTCTTCGCCGAGGTCGAGGTCGCAAGGCAACTCGAACTCTTCGTCGGACGCCAGTTGGCGGGCGATGTGGGCCTTGAGTGCGAGCAGGGTCGATTCGATCGCTTCACGCTCGGTGTCGTCGGCGTAATGCGGCTCTTCGGCGAAGAGTGCGTCGATCCATTCACGATCGGGAACGCTTTCGGAGCAGATCGACAGCGCCGTCAGATAGCCGTGGGCGGCCACGTAGTCCAGCGCCTCGTCATGCAGCTCGTCAGCGTCGAGGAAGACTTGCAGGCGGGTTAGTTGCTCAGCGAAGGACATTAAAAGCTACCTTGGGGAATTAAACAGATGCGCGAATTCTAGGCCTTCTTGAGCATGCAGGCCAGCCGCGCGGCATATTTGCTGCCTTGGGACCTCACAAACAGCGCAATCCCTGCAGGCGTGAGCCTGCTCGCGATAGCCTCGACCGGATTGCGATTGCTGCGCAATCGAACGGGGGCAAGCCCCCTCGCCACACAAGCTCGCTGCCACAGGGTTATGCAATGTTTGTCGGCATGTGTCTTCTCAGCGGCGCCCATTGCCGGGGAGGGCTCGGGTATACTCGCGCGTTTTGTGATGCCCTGCTGGCGTCGCGGCTGAAATGTGAAGCGTCATGCAATGCGCACTTACGATTTGTCAGTGCAGCGAGCATGGTTGTGAACCAGCCTTGCAGGGATGTTTCGGTGATTTTTGGAGTTTTTATGCTCGAACAGGCTCAACGCGTCCTCAAGGACATCTTCGGCTACGACAGTTTCCGTGGCCGCCAGGGTGCAATCATTGAGCGCGTGGCCAATGGCGGCGACGCTTTGGTGCTGATGCCTACCGGTGGCGGCAAGTCCTTGTGTTTCCAGGTCCCGGCGCTGCTGCGCGAAGGCCTCGCGGTGGTGGTGTCGCCGCTGATCGCGCTGATGGACGACCAGGTCGCCACCCTCGAAGAACTCGGCGTCGCTGCCGCCGCATTGAACTCGACCCTGAGCGCCGAACAACAGCGCGACCTCGCGGCCCGGATCAAGCGCGGCGAAGTGAAAATGCTCTATCTGGCGCCCGAGCGCCTGGTCCAGCCGCGCATGCTGGCCTTCCTGCAAAGCCTGGAAATCGCCCTGTTCGCCATCGACGAAGCGCATTGCGTGTCGCAATGGGGCCACGACTTCCGCCGCGAATACCTGCAACTGGGGCAATTGGCCGAGCTGTTTCCGAACGTCCCGCGCATCGCCCTGACCGCCACCGCCGACAAGCGCACCCGCGAAGAAATCGTCGATCGCCTGCATTTGCAGAATGCCGAGCGCTTCCTGTCGAGTTTCGACCGGCCGAACATTTTCTATCGCATCGTTCCCAAGGAGCAGCCGCGCAAGCAATTGCTCGCGTTCCTCACTGAGCGGCGCAGCGACGCCGGCATCGTCTATTGCCTGTCCCGCAAAAAAGTCGACGAAGTCGCGGTGTTCCTCAGCGAACAGGGCTTCCCGGCGCTGCCGTATCACGCCGGCCTGCCCAACGAAACGCGCTCGCTGCACCAGAAACGCTTCCTCAACGAGGAAGGCCTGATCATGGTCGCCACAGTGGCGTTTGGCATGGGCATCGACAAGCCCAACGTGCGCTTCGTCGCGCACCTTGATTTGCCGAAATCGCTTGAGGCGTATTACCAGGAAACCGGGCGTGGCGGCCGTGATGGCTTGCCGGCAGATGCCTGGATGGCCTACGGCCTGCAAGACGTGGTGATGCTCAAGCAGATGCTGCAAAACTCTGAAGGCGACGAGCGGCACAAACGCCTGGAGCAGCACAAACTCGACGCCATGCTCTCGCTTTGCGAAGAAACCCGCTGCCGCCGCCAGACGCTGCTGGCGTACTTCGACGAAGACATGCCGGAGCCGTGCGGTCATTGCGACAACTGCGTCGATGGCGTGCAGACCTGGGACGCCACCGAGCCCGCGCGTCAGGCGCTTTCGGCGATTTACCGGACCGGCCAGCGTTACGGCGTCGGCCATTTGGTCGATGTCTTGCTCGGCAAGGACAACGAAAAAGTCCGCAGCTTCGGCCATCAGCATTTGTCGGTCTACGGGGTCGGCAAGGCCATGGGCGAGAGCGAATGGCGTTCGCTGTTCCGCCAGCTTGTCGCCCGTGGACTGGCTGACATCGACCTCGAAGGCTACGGCGGCCTGCGCCTGAGCGACAGTTGCCGGCCGTTGCTCAAGGGCGAAGTGACCCTGGAACTGCGCCGCGATCTGAAGCCGCAGACTACCGCGAAAAGCAGCAAGAGCCAGGCCAGCCAACTGGTCCGTGGCGAAGAACGCGAACAGTGGGAAGCGTTGCGAGCCCTGCGCCGCAAACTCGCCGAAGAACATGGCGTGCCGCCATACGTCATTTTCCCCGACTCGACCTTGCTCGAAATGCTCCGCAGCCAGCCGGCCTCGCTGGCGGAAATGGCCACGGTCAGCGGCGTCGGCGCGCGCAAGCTCGAGCGTTACGGCGAAGCCTTCCTCGAAGTGCTCGGCGGTCAGGTCGAGGCACCGAAAGTGGTCGCCGATGTTCGCCACGAGCTGATCACGCTGGCCCGCGCCGGCATGACGCCGCTGCAGATCGCCGGCCAACTGCAATGCTCGGAAAAGAATGTCTACACCATGCTGGCCGAGGCGATCGGCAAGCAGCAGTTGTCGCTGGAACAGGCGCTGGACCTGCCGGAAGAGCTGATGGGCGAAATCCAGGACGCGTTTCTCGACGGCGAAGGCGAGTTGCCGGCCGTGACGGAAATTGCCGCGTTGTTCGCTGGTCGCGTGCCGGAAGGTGTTTTGTATTGCGTGCGAGCAGCGCTGCAATCCGAATTCGAGATTTGAAGTTTGAGATTTAAGTGACCGGGCGCACTGATGTAACGATTCACTACGGAGCAAGCCTTGCCTATAGCGAAAGGTCATGCTTAGCTGACTAATAATTAGTTTTTCTCTATTTCAGTCTAATCATGAGTTTTTTATGCCGTTAACTGATCAACATCGCTTTGGCATGCAATTGGCCCAGATGTCTCGCGGCTGGCGCGCCGAACTGGACCGCCGACTGGCTGGCCTGGGATTGTCCCAGGCGCGTTGGCTGGTGCTGCTGCACCTCGCACGCTTTGAAGACGCGCCGACTCAGCGCGAACTGGCGCAAAGCGTCGGCGTCGAAGGCCCGACCCTTGCCCGATTGCTCGACAGCCTGGAAACCCAGGGTCTGGTGCAGCGCCAATCGGTACTCGAAGACCGCCGCGCGAAGAAGATCGTCCTCTGCGCACCGGCCCGGCCGTTGATCGAACAAATCGAAACCATCGCCACACAGTTGCGCCGCGAGTTGTTCGAAGGCGTCGACGAGGCGGATTTAAAGGTCTGCATGCGCGTCCACGGGCACATTCTGGGCAACCTCGAAAAGTCTTGAGGTAAAACCTTCCGCCGACTTTTTGAGATACCCCGTTGGGCAGACTATAAAGAACTACTAGGCGATATCGTGTTCGTACCGGATGTGCGAACGCGTACGGTTGGTTCTGCTTAATCTAAGGGATGCTCATGCTCGAAAGTTGGCGCGTGGTTTTGCGGTGTTGCAGCCGTCTGCTTCTGGTCGGTGCTGCAATCAGCTACTCGGCATTGGCGCCGGCCCTGGGGTTGGGTGAGATCACGCTGCATTCAGCGTTGAACCAGCCGTTCAGCGCCGATATCACTTTGATCGATGCGGGCGGTCTGGCCGAAAGCGATCTGTCGGTCAGCCTCGCGACAGCCGAAGAATTCGGTCGAGCGGGTGTTGAGCGGGTGTTTTTCCTCAACAACCTCAAGTTCAAACCGATCCTGCGCGGCAATCGCACGATCATCCGCGTCACCTCCAGCAAACCGGTCAACGAACCTTTTCTGAATTTCCTCGTGCAGCTCAATCAGCCCAACGGCCGTTTGCTGCGCGAATACACGGTGCTGATCGATCCACCGGGTTCACCGGGCATCGTTCCGGCGACTGATGAACCGGCCGCCGACGAACCGACCTCGGGTTTCCCCCGCGTCGAACCCGCCGTGGCGCCGGCTCAAGCTGCGCAAGGCAAGCGTCCAGCGCAATCCGCTGCGACGCCCCAACCTGCCGCCGCAGCGGCCAATGAAGCAGTGGCCGAACAATTGGCCGCCAGCGTCCTGCCGAACCAGCAACTGCAAAAAACCATCGATGAACTGAACGCCAGGCTGAAAACCCAGGAAGAGCAGATTGCCGACCAGCGTAAGCAGGTCAGCGACTTGCAGACTCAGCTCGCTGAAGTCGCGCAAAAACCGGCCGCCGCGCCGATCCCCGTGGCGCCCGCGCCGGTTGCGGTTGAACCCTCTGAATCGCCCAATTGGCTGCTGATTGCCGCGTTGCTGGCGCTGATTCTGCTGCTGGCATTGGCCGCGTGGTTGCGCCGCCGGCGCCAGCCAACAGTCACCGAACCTTTAGCGGTTGCGCAGGCTGAGGTCGAGCCCGAGCATGATCTTCATCCGCAACCGATCAGTATCTCTTCGGATCACGGCCACCACGAAGACGCGCCCGTCGGCGATGTGATGGAAGGCGTGGGGATTTACCTGGCTTACGGGCGTTTTACCGAGGCCGCGAACCTGTTGCGCGAAGCGCTGGCCAAGGATCCGCAACGCAGCGATCTGGCGTTGCACTTGCTTGAGGTGCTGGGCAAACAGGGCGATGTCGCAGCATATGACGCGCAGGAAAGCAGCCTGCGCGACGCCGGCTATGATCCGCAGCAGCTCGCCGAACTGCGTGCGCGATTCCCGAAAGTGGCGGGCAGGGCGCCAGTGGTCGCGCCAGTTGCGCCGGTTTTGGCAGCGGTCCCAGCGGCGGTTGCGCCGTCGGCCGTCAGTGATGACTTCCAGTTGAACCTCGACGATCTGTCGATGGATTCCAATTGGGACCTGGTCAGCCCGTTCGAGAACTCGTCGCCGTCGCTGGCGAAAACACCGCCAGTGCAGGAAGCGGCGTTCACCTCCAATCTGCACGTGCTGCCCGACGTCTTCGAAATGCCCGACGAGCCGACGCCCGTCGAGTCACTCCTTGACGAACCATTGCTCGATGAAAATGAGCTGGAATGGGACGCTGTCCCTGATACGCAAGCGCTGGACGATGATTTCCTCGACGCCTTCAACGAGCCCGGTCAGTCGCTGGAGCTTGAGCCCTTGACCGCTAACGCTGCGGACAACGCCAGCAAACTTGAGCAAGCGCAGACCTGCATCGACGACGGCGATCTCGACAGCGCCATCGAATTGCTCAACGAGTTGCTCAAGGACGGCGACGAACCTCTGAAGCAAACCGCGCGCAGTCTGCTCGCCGGTATCCGTTAGCACCGTCAGCTCATTCCCATTGCAACAGGGAGCCTGGTCGCGAAAGCGCTTTGTCAGCCAACGCCGGTGTTGACTGACAGGCGCCTTCGCGAGCAGGCTCGCTGGCACTTTTTTGATCTTCCGGGCTCAGGAGCTTCAGCGATCATGGCCGTACAAAAAGCGGAAATTGTCATCACCTATTGCACACAGTGCCAGTGGCTGTTGCGCGCAGCGTGGCTGGCGCAGGAACTGCTCAGCACCTTCGGCGATGACCTGGGCAAGGTGTCGCTGGTGCCGGGCACGGGCGGGGTGTTTCATATCTTTTGTGATGACGTGCAGCTCTGGGAGCGCAAGGCCGATGGCGGTTTCCCCGAAGCCAAAGTGTTGAAGCAGCGCGTGCGCGATCAGATCGACCCGCAGCGCCACCTCGGGCACAACGAACCCACTCAGTGAGACGCGGCTTCGGCTGCGACGGCTTTCTTGCTGCTGGCGGATAAACGACTGGAGAGCACAATCGCGACGATGATCAGCGCGCCGCCGAGCAGCATGCGCGGTGTCGGGTTTTCATCGAACAGCAGCCACGCCACGCTGATGCCGTAGACCGGTTCCAGCGCAAATACCACGGCGGCGGTTCGCGCCTTGATCACCGCCAGACTGGCGACGAACAAACTGTGCGCGACGCCGGTGCAGAACACCCCGAGCAGACCGATCCACAACCAGTCGAGGGGGCGCACTTCGCTCAACTGCGGCGCGGCGAACGGCAGCAGGCACAGCGCGACCACCACGTTCTGGCACAGTGCCGCTTGCACCGCCGGAATGCGCCCGGAACTGGCGCGGTTGGTCAGCGACAGCAGGGCGAACAACAAACCTGAGCCCACCGCCCAGAGCAAGCCGGTGGTGGCGCCGCTGGCGAGGTCGAAGTGCGGCGTGACCAGCACCAGGCCGATGCTGACCAACACCACCAGCAGAATTTCATTGGCGCGGATCCGCTCGCGGAAAATCAGTCCTTCGAGGATCACCGTGAAGGCCGGAAAACTGGCAAACCCCAACGTCGCAATCGCCACCCCGGCGACTTTGACCGCGATGAAAAAACTCACCCAATGCCCGGCCAGCAGCAAGCCGCTGAGCAGCAAACGCCGCCAGTCGACGGCTTCGAGTGTCTGCCAGCGGGTAGTGCTGGCAAACCGGGCGAAGACGGCCAATGCGAGCACCGCGAATGCCGCGCGCCCAAACACGATAACGCCGGGGGAGGCGGCCGCGAGTTTGCCGAACACGCCGGTCAGGCCAAACATCAATGCGCCGATATGCAGTGCGCCGAGGGCGGTACGGGGAGTCATTGTGATCCTTGATAAACGTTGGAGGCCGACAGGCATCCTCTCTGTAGCAGCTGGCGAAGCCTGCGTTCGGCTGCGCAGCAGTCGTGAATTCAGACGATGCGGTGCATCAGCAAGGATGCGCACTCAGGTTTGACGACTGTTGCGCAGCCGGACCCAGGCTTCGCCAGCGGCTACATTTAATCGCGCAACGGTCTCGCGTGTCTGTCGGCAAACTAGCGACTTTTGTCGCCGGCCTCGCGTCGCAGTTTCCCCGGCGAGGCTCCGAACTCGCGCAGCACTGCCGCAGCAAACGCGCTTTGCGAACTGTAACCAACCCGGCAGCCGATCTCGCCAATCGGCAACGCCGAATCCCGCAACAAGCCCACCGCCATGTGCAGTCGACGGCTGCGAATGTAGTCCATCGGCGTCTGCCCGCATTCGGCGACGAACCGCGCATGCAAGCGCGCCGCCGACAACCCGGCAATCCGCGCCAGGTCCGCCACTTGCAGCGGATACGCGGCGTATTGATCGATGTGCGCATTCAGCGCCGCATACGGCAGGCGCCGGCCACCGATCACTTCGGCTTTGACGTTGTTCAGGCTGGCGAGCAACAACACCGCCCCTTGCTGGGCAATCAGCGGATCGCTCACCGGACTGTTCGCCAGCCAACTGACCAACTGGCTCTGCCCGGCATCCAGCGGCAGGCGTCCGGCGTTGTCGAGCAAGCGGCGGCTGGCGTCGGCATGTTCCCCCAGCGATTGCGCGAGCCATTGGTCGCTCGGCACATCCAGCACCAGGCAACGGCTGCCATTGGCGCTGCCGCAGGCGTGATGCATGCCGGACGGCACCACCACAAAACTTTGCTGGATCACCTGACTGCCACGCCCGTCGACCTCGAAATCCAGCGCGCCCGACAGCCCGAACACCAATTGCGCGTGGTCGTGGCTGTGGATGATCAAGTCTTCGGTGTATTGGCGCAGCGTGAGGATCGGTCTCATCGCAGGTCTCCTGGCAAAGTGCGGCCAGTCTACACCGGCTCGGCGTTATCACAGGCGTGGTCACAGGCGTTGGCACAGGCCTTGTCACAGGACTGACGCGCGACTGTCACAGGCGATTAACCGGCCCGGCGCACGCTGCTGAAAACATCGCAGAGGGTTGCCCATGACCAGCGCCGAGCTCGCCCGACCCAGCCGTAAACAACGTGTGCGCACTTTATGGATTTCCGACGTGCACCTCGGTACACGGGATTGTCAGGCCGAGCACTTGTCGCACTTTCTCAAGGGTTACCACGCCGACAAGGTTTACCTGGTGGGCGACATCATCGATGGCTGGAAACTGCGCGGCGGCATGTATTGGCCGCAGGCGCACACCAATGTGATCCGCCGCTTGCTGACCATGAGCAAGCGCGGCACCGAGGTGATCTACGTCACCGGCAACCATGACGAATTCCTGCGGCGTTATTCGAAGCTGATTCTGGGCAACATTCAGTTGGTCGATGAAGCGGTGCACGTCACCGCCGACGGCCGTCATCTGTTAGTGATTCACGGCGATCAGTTTGATGTGATCACCCGTTATCACCGCTGGCTGGCATTCCTCGGCGACTCGGCCTACGAGTTCACCTTGACCCTCAACCGCTGGCTCAATCACTGGCGCGCGCGTTATGGCTACGGCTATTGGTCGTTGTCGGCGTACCTCAAGCACAAGGTGAAAACCGCGGTCAGTTTCATCAGCGACTTTGAAGAAGCCATCGCCCACGAATGCGTCAAACGCGGATTGCACGGGGTGGTGTGCGGGCACATTCACCATGCCGAGATTCGCCAAGTGGGCGGCGTCGATTACTTGAATTGCGGCGATTGGGTCGAGTCGTGCACGGCGCTGATCGAACATTGGGACGGCTCGATCGAGCTCTATCGCTTGGCCGACGCGCAGGCGCGCGAGGCCGAATTGAAAGCGCTGAAAATTGCGGAACCGGCTTAGGCAGGTTCGACGCCTTCGCGGGCAAGCCTCGCTCCTACCGGAGAAAGCATGCCCATCGTAGGAGCGAGGCTTGCCCGCGAAGGGGCCATCACGATCACCCTGAAACTCAGGCCGGCGCGTGTTCTTGCATCGCTTCCTTGTAGATCGAGTTTTTCGGTTGCGCGAACACGCGTTGCATCATCGGTTCGAAAAAGCTCAGCGGCAGGCTTTCATAGGCCGGATCAAACGCCGCCGCATCGTACTTGGCGCAGAACTCGATGGTCGCCTGGTACTGCGGATGGTCGCTGAATTGTTCGCGCAGGTGCCGATCCATGCCCAAGTGATGGAAGAAGTAATAACCCTGGAAGATCCCGTGTTTCTCGACCATCCACAGATTGTCGGCGCTGATAAACGGCTTGAGAATCGCCGCCGCAATGTCCGGGTGATTGTACGAACCCAGCGTGTCGCCAATGTCGTGCAACAGCGCGCAAACCACATATTCCTCATCGCGGCCATCGCGAAAGGCACGGCTCGCGGTTTGCAGCGAATGGGTCAGGCGATCGACCG
The DNA here is from genome assembly GCF_900105155.1 of Pseudomonas prosekii. Lineage (NCBI taxonomy): Bacteria > Pseudomonadati > Pseudomonadota > Gammaproteobacteria > Pseudomonadales > Pseudomonadaceae > Pseudomonas > Pseudomonas prosekii. The sequence goes on along the minus strand of NZ_LT629762.1, from coordinate 1,092,884 downwards.
GGAAGCCGCCAAAGTCGCCCTCGAGCAACTTCAGGTGCGCGACGATTCGTGTCGGCAATTGCCGTGCGTAGGCACTGAAATCTGCGGCGATGATCGCCCAGTCTTCTTGCGTGCCGTCCTGCATATGGGTGAAGCGAGCATTGGCGTTCATCGGCGATCTTCTTGTTTTCAACGAAGTTGGGCGGGGTTTGCCCGGGTTTTGCCTCAGTGTAGAAGCTCACCACGGCCGCGCAGTGGCTGCGCGGGACGCATTGCTGGCCCGCCGAGCCTAGAACGGCACGCGGCCGAGAATCATGTCGCGGTACATGACGAAATCGCCGAGCAGGCTGTAGAACGGATGCTGAAAGGTTGCCGGACGATTCTTCTCGAAGAAGAAATGCCCGATCCAGGCGAAGGTGTAGCCGGCCAGTGGCAGGGCGATCAGCAACATCCATGCGCCACGGCCGATGGTCAGCGCCAGAATGAAAATCACCAGCGTGGTGCCGATAAAGTGCAGTCGTCGGCAAGTGCTGTTGGCGTGTTCGCTGAGGTAGTAAGGGTAAAACTCAGCGAAGCTGTTGAAACGCTTGGTGTTTTCCACGACTGCGGTCTCTGTATTTGTTCTGTGGCTGTCAGTTGATTGTTGCTCTGACGGCAAGATGTTCTGCGGGTAGCTTATTTGAGTCTAGAGTGATCATTGGTAACAGCCAGTGACAATGGGCGCCACTTTAGTATCCTTCGGTAATTGGCCGTAGCATGCGGCTCATCATTTAAGTAAACGCCATGAGCGAACGAACGACTTCTGCAAGCTGGGCGATGGGGATTGTCAAAGCACTGGAAATGGACGGCCTGGATTGCCGGGTGTTGTTCAAGCAGCTGGGGCTCGATTACGCATCGCTGGATGATCCGGATGCGCGCTTCCCGCAAGATTCGATGACGCGGCTGTGGCAGCGCGCGGTCGAGCTGTCGGGGAACCCGGCGATTGGCCTGAACATGGGCAAAGTGGTGCGACCGGCGTCTTTTCATGTCGCCGGATACGCGCTGATGTCCAGTCAGACACTCGCCGAAGGGTTTCAGCGGCTGGTGCGTTATCAGCGGATCATTGCCGAAAGCGCCGACCTGAGTTTCCGCCTGCTGGATGAGGGTTACGCGCTGATCCTGACGGTCCACGGCGACCATCTGCCGCCGACCCGTCAAAGCGCCGAAGCCTCACTGGCTTGCGCGCTGGCCCTGTGCGGCTGGCTGACCGGGCGCACGTTGCAACCGCGCAAAGTGCTGGTGCAGGGCGATGAGCCGGCGGATCTCGAACCGTACAAACAAGCCTTTCATGCGCCGCTGGTGTTCAACGCGCCCTACGATGCGCTGATCTTCGAACGCGCCGACATGGAAGCACCGCTGCCTACGGCCAACGAGGCGATGGCGCTGCTGCATGACCGTTTTGCCGGTGAATACCTGGCGCGGTTTTCCGAAAGTCGCGTGACCCACAAGGCGCGGCAAGTGCTGTGCCGTTTGCTGCCTCAAGGCGAGCCGAAGCGCGATACCGTCGCGCAAACCCTGCATTTATCGCAACGCACCTTGCAGCGCCGGTTGCAGGAAGAGGGCACAAGTTTCCAGACCTTGCTCGATGACACCCGACGCGAATTGGCCGAGCAATACCTGGCGCAGCCGAGCATGACCCTGCTGGAAATCGCCTATCTGCTGGGCTTCGCCGACCCGAGCAACTTCTTTCGCGCCTTCCGCCGCTGGTTCGACGCCACGCCCGGCGAGTACCGCGCGCGGTTGCTCGATGCGCCGAAGCAGGTCAGTGACGCCAGAACGCCGGAATACACAGAACAAACACGGTAATGATTTCCAGTCGGCCGAGCAGCATGCCGAACGAGAGAATCCACTTGGCCGCATCCGGCAACGTCGCGAAGTTGCCTGCCGGGCCAATCGTTTCGCCCAGGCCCGGACCGACGCCGGACACGGTGCTGGCGGCGCCGGTCAGCGCGGTCATCCAGTCGACGCCGAGCAGCGACAGGAGCAGGGCGATCACGCAAATGGTGATGGCGAAAAAGAACGAGAACGTCAGGATCGAACGGACGATTTCTTCGTCGAGTCGGTGGCCGTTGTACTTCTGCTTGATCACCGCGCGCGGGTGAATCAACTGGTTAAGGTTGGCCTTGAGCAAGATATAGGCGACCTGGAAACGGAAAATCTTGATCCCGCCCGCGGTCGAGCCGGAACAGCCGCCGACGAAGCCCAGATAAAAGAACAACATCAGCGAGAAATTGCCCCAGAGGCTGTAGTCGCCCAGCGCAAAACCGGTGGTGGTGATCACTGACGTCACGTTCAGCGCGACGTGGCGCAGTGCTTCGAGCCAATGCAGGTTGGTGGTCCACCAATACCAGGTGCCGAGTACCAGCCAGGTCACCAGCAACATGCCGAGCAAACCCTGCACTTGCTGATCCTTGATCAGCGCTCTGCGATTGCCGCGCAAGGTCGCCACGTACAGGGTGAACGGCAGGCTGCCGAGAATCATGATGACTACCGCGACCCAATGCACCGCAGGCTGTTTCCACTTCGCCAGCGACAGGTCGGAGGTGGAGAAACCACCAGTGGAAATCGCCGACATCGCGTGGTTGATCGCGTCGAACAGGCTCATCCCGGCCCACCAGAACGCCAGACTGCCGAGAATGGTGATGCCGACATACGCCGCAACGATCAGCCGCGCAACCATGTGCGAGCGCGGCATGACCTTTTCCGAGCGGTCCGAAGATTCGGTCTGGAACAGACGCATGCCACCGATTCGCAGCAGCGGCAGAATCGCCACCGCCATGCCGATGAAGCCGATGCCGCCGATCCAGTGCAGCAACGAGCGCCACATCAGAATGCCGGGCGACATGTCGTCGAGGTGATTGAGCACTGTGGAGCCGGTCGCGGTGATGCCCGACATGCTTTCGAAGAATGAATCGGTGTAGCTGATGTGTTGGGTCAGCAGAAACGGCAACGCGGCGAAAATGCACACCACCAGCCAACTGCTGACGGTCAGCAGGTACATGTCGCGCGGACGCAGATGCACGTGTTCCGGGCGGCCGGGGATCACCAGCGCGAGGCCGGCGACGAAGGTGATCATGCTCGCCCAGAGGAACGACGGCAGATCGCCCGTGCGGTCGAAAATCACCAGCGTGGCCATGGGCACGACCATGGCGATGGCCAGCGTGATCAGGAAGATGCCGATGATAAATCCAATAATGCGTAAGGTCGGCAACGCCATGAAGTGCGCTCGGGCAGTAATAGGGAAGGGCGCCATTCTACCTGCGGGGTCCGGCATGTAAACCGGCACTCCCAAGGTCGATGCAGCTAGAATAGCCAAACATTTTTTACAGGAGGTGGCCGATGCAGGCTCTCGACGCTTTGCTCAACCGTGTTTCCGTTCCTCGACTGGTCGAACCGGCCCCTAGCGCTGAACAACGTGAAGCATTGTTCGCCGCCGCCATGCGCGCACCGGATCACGGCCATTTGCAGCCATGGCGCTTTTTGACCGTCGAAGGCGCGGCCCGCGAGCAAATGGGCGAGCTGCTCGCCGAAGCGGCGAAATTGCACGACGGCGAAGTGTCCGAAGCCGCGGTGGACAAGGCGCGCAACGGTCCGCTGCGGGCGCCGTTGGTGGTGGTGGTGATCGCGCGGTTGCAGGATCACGTCAAATATCCGAAGTCCGAACAGTTGTTGGCAGCCGGCTGCGCGGCCCACGGGATTTTGCTCGCGGCGTACGCGCAAGGCATTGGCGCGGTGTGGCGGACCGGCGAGTTGGCGTATTCGGCGCACGTGGCCAAAGGTTTGGGCCTGACCGAAGGCGAGGAAGTGATTGCGTTCCTGTACCTCGGCACCCCGCAGAAAGAACCGCGCGTGGCCGAGAAAGTTGACCTGGCTGAATTCGTCAGCGCCTGGCCTGGTAAAGCCTGATACAGGTTGTTTGTGGGTGAGGGGTGAGTCATTGAGAGTCACCCCTCACCCCAACCCTCTCCCCAAAGGGGCGAGGGGGCTGACCGAGTTGCATGGGCTATGTGCTGGGACCTGCGGCTCCGAGTCGAACCAGGGTTTGAAAGGCTTGAAGATGGGCTCCCTTTCCCCCTCTCCCCAAAGGGGCGAGGGAGCTGACCGAGTTGCATGGGCTATGTGCTGCGACCTGCGGCTCCGAGTCGAACCAGGATTTGAAAGGCTTGAAGATGGGCTCCCTTTCCCCCTCTCCCCACTGGGGCGAGGGGGCTGACCGAGTTGCATGGGCTATGTGCTGCGACCTGCGGCGCCGAGTCGAACCAGGGTTTGAAAGGCTTGAAGATGGGCTCCCTTTCCCCCTCTCCCCACTGGGGAGAGGGGGCTGACCGAGTTGAATGGGCTATGTGCTGCGACCTGCGGCTCTGAGTCGAACCAGGATTTGAAAGGCTTGAAGATGGGCTCCCTTTCCCCCTCTCCCCACTGGGGCGAGGGGGCTGACCGAGTTGCATGGGCTATGTGCTGCGACCTGCGGCGCCGAGTCGAACCAGGGTTTGAAAGGCTTGAAGATGGGCTCCCTTTCCCCCTCTCCCCAAAGGGGCGAGGGGGCTGACCGAGTTGCATGGGCTATGTGCTGCGACCTGCGGCTCCGAGTCGAACCAGGATTTGAAAGGCTTGAAGATGGGCTCCCTTTCCCCTCTCCCCAAAGGGGCGAGGGGGCTGACCGAGTTGCATGGGCTATGTGCTGCGACCTGCGGCTCCGAGTCGGACCAGGATTTGAAAGGCCTGAAGATGGGCTCCCTTTCTCTCTCCCCAAAGGGACGAGGGGGCTGACCGAGTTGAGTGAACTATGTGCTGCGACCTGCGGCTCCGAGTCGAACCAGGATTTGAAAGGCTTGAAGATGGGCTCCCTTTCCCACTCTCCCCAAAGGGGCGAGGGGCTGAACGAGTGAATGAACTATGTGCTGCGACCTGGGGCTCTGAGTCGAACCAGGATTTGAAAGGCTTGAAGATGGGCTCCCTTTCCCCCTCTCCCCACTGGGGAGAGGGCTGGGGTGAGGGGTGGTTTTCAGGGCTGGACCACAGCCCCCGGCACCAGCGGCAATTCAAGGCTGGCGATGAAACCGCCTTGCGGGTGGTTGGACAATACCAGGCTGCCACCGTGGCGTTCGGCGGCACGGCGCGCAATCGCCAAGCCCAGGCCATGCCCGGCCGCGGTCTGCCCCGGCGCGCGGTAGAACGGTTCGCCGAGCAGGCTCAAGTGTTCGGCTTCGACGCCCGGCCCATGGTCGCGCACGCTGACCACCATGCGCTCGCCCTGACGCGAGGCGTGCATTTCAATCGGCTGGCCCACCGGGTTGAAGCGCTGGGCATTGCGCAGCAGATTGTCCACCGCGCGCTCGATCATCGTCGGCCAGCCCTTGAGGCTCAGTTGCGGTTCGGCCTCTAGGCGCACGGTCTGTTCCGGGAAGCCCAGTTGCGCGTCCTTTTGCAAGGTCTGCAGCAACGCATTCAGATCCACTTCCTCGGCACTGGCGTTGTCGGCATCGACCCGCGCCAACACCAGAATCTCGCTGATCAACGCTTCCAGCCGATCACATTCGCGGGTCAGGCGAGGCCAGAGTTTTTCGCGTTCTTCAGGATTGGCGCGCTCGGCCAGCGCCAGCGCAATGCGCAGTCGGGCCAGCGGTGAGCGCAACTCGTGGGAGACGTCGCGCAGCAGTTGCCGTTGACTGCCGATCAAACTCTGCAGGCGCGCGCCCATGCGGTTGAAATCGTTGGCCAGTACGCCGAATTCATCGCGGCGGTTGGCCAGTTTCACCAGGCTGTTCTGCTGATAAGTGGTTTGCCCCAGATCATGCACCGCGCCGCGCAAACGGCTGAGCGGGCGGGTGATCGACAGCGTCACCAACAGGCTGAACAACGTCAGCACCACCAGCGCAATACCCAGCGCACTCAATGGCCAAAGCAGACTTTCGCGGTGCCAGGCGTCGAGTTCCGGGTGGGCGATGCGGTAGATCAGCAAGTACGTGTTGCCGGTTTTTTCGCTGGTGTACTCGGCGGTCAGACGGCGCCACGGCAAGCGTCGGTCATCGTCATTTTGCCGCGCTTCAAAAGCCGCCGCGCGTCGTGGGAAAGTGCCGCGCACCACCGGGTCGCCGCTTTCGTTGAGCACCTGGACGTCGATGTGATATTGGCGTTTGCGCTGTTCGAGAATGTCTTGTGCGGCTTCTTCGCCCTGGGCTTCGAAGGTTTGCGTCCACTGCTCGGCGAGGTTGTTGAGGCCCGGATGGCGGCTGAGAATCCATGCGTCCTGGTTGAGCATGTGCCCCAGCAGAATGGACAGCCCTGCCACCAGAGCGATGGCCAGCCAGAAGCTGGCCAGGATACGCCAGAACAATGAACGCACAGAAAATCCTCAAGCAAACACAAATCCCATGTGGCGGCGGGTTTGTTGTGGCGAGGGGGCTTGCCCCAGTCCGGCTGCGAAGCAGTCGTGAAGCGGTCGGCACTTTCCAATCCAAGATCGCACTGACTGCTTCAGGAGCGCTTCGCGCTTCAACGGGGGCAAACCCCCTCGCCACACAAGCCTCGTTCCTGCAGGGGGCTGAATGGCAAAAAACCCAACGGCGTTGGCCGTTGGGTCCGGGGTCAGCGCATTATTGCGCTTTTTGCGGCTGTTGCGCTTTCCAGGCTTTGAACTCAGCCCACTCGGCGCGGCGCTCGGCTCGTTTTTTCTGCATCTCGTCGAATTTCTTCTGTTGATCCGGTTTCAGCACGGCGCGGACATCGGTTTGCGCTTTTTCACGTTTGGCGGCGATTTCGTCCTTCATGGCTTTCTGGTCAGCCGGGGAGAGTTTCTCCAGGTATTTGTCGACCAGTTGTTTGCGATCATGCATCTGCTCGCCCATGATTTTGCGGATCTGTTCGCGCTGTTCCTTGCTCAGGTCCAGCTGGCTGTACGGACCTTTGCCGTGCATGTCGCCGTGCATCTGACCGCCGTGGCGCGGGCCGTCCAGCGGACCACCCATTGGGCCGGCGCCTTCAGGCATGGCCATGGCAACGGTTGGCAGAGCGGCAGCGAACATCAGAGCGATAAGAGTCTTGCGCATGGTGAATCTCCTTGTCTCGTTCCCGGTACGTTCCGGATGAGTTCAGATTACGCAGATCAAGGTCAGCGGCGGTCAGCGGAGCGTAAAGCTTGGGTAAAGACACCATCTCGTCAACCTGACAAAACCACCCCCCACACCACAAACCACCCATGCTTATGTAGCAGCTGCCGAGCACCAGCGAGGCTGCGTCCGACGACAAAGTCAGACGCAGCCTCGCTGGGCTCGGCAGCTGCTACAGGGTTAGCGACGGATTCAGAGGCTGTAGTAATAACCGCGGCTGCGCAGCGCGACGATGCGCGGGCGGCCGTCGGGGTGCGGGCCGATCTTCTTGCGCAGGTTGCTGACGTGCATGTCGAGGCTGCGGTCGTACAGGGTCAGCTTGCGGCCGAGGGCGATCTGCGCCAGTTCCTGCTTGTCCAGCGGTTCGCCGGGCTGCTTGATCAGCGCTTCGAGCAAGCGACTTTCGGAAACTGTCAGGGTGAATTCCTGCTCATCGATGCTGACCACGCCGCGCACCGGGCTGAAACACAAGTCACCGAGTTCGAGCTGACTCGACACCGCCGCCGGATGGCTGCGGCGCAACACCGCGCGCAAACGGGCGGTCAGTTCCCGTGGATCGCACGGCTTGGCCAGGTAATCGTCGGCGCCGAGTTCGAGGCCGAGGATGCGATCCAGCGGCTCGCCACGCGCCGACAACATCAGCACCGGCAAGTCCGGGTGATCGCTGCGCAACTGCTTGAGCAGTTCCAGGCCGCTGCCATCGGGCAGCATGACGTCCAGCACCACGGCGGCCGGGGAGGTTTCGGCCAACGCGCGGCGGGCACTCTTGCCGTCGTGGCAGGCGTGCACGACAAAGCCTTCCTGGCTCAGCCAACTGCTCAGGAGCTCGCACAGCTCCTGGTCATCATCAATTAATAACAGCTCGCTCATGACTCACTCAATTTAGCCATTGCCGACGTTTTCGACTTGCTCCGCTGGCAAAGATACCGCACAGCAGGGCCAATAGCGCTACTCCACCGCCGGTGACGAACCATTGCTGCTGGTCGGTCAACAGCCGCGACACCGGGCTGGCGGCCAACGCTTCCTTGAGTTGCAGCTTCAGGCGCTGGTTCTCCTGGCGCAACCGGCTCAGTTGGGCGCTTTCACGTTCGGCAGCGGAATTTTGCAATTGTTTGCTCAGTGCTTCCCGTTGCTGCTCGCTGACTTTCAAGCGCTGCTGCAACTCGGTGATCTGACTGCCGGCGCTCAACGACAACGGCGTCGAAGCAACGCCATCGGCGCTTTCCTCACCGTGGGCGGGGAAGCCGATCGACAACGTGACCAACATCAGACACAACGGACCCTTGCGCATCGCGACTCCTGATTCCAATCGAGTGATTGGGCAAGTTGTCGGCCGGCAAACGAGAATAATGAGCGATTGAGAGCGCGATGAACCGAGAAGGTTCATCGCGTGAGCAGGGGATTGCCGGGGATTGATGCGATTTACGGCAGGACTTGCTTGAACGGCTTCACGGAAACGTTGGCGTAGACGCCAGCCGCGACAAACGGATCAGCCTCGGCCCAGGCTTGCGCAGCGCTCAGGGATTCGAACTCGGCAACGATCAGGCTGCCGGTGAAACCCGCCGCGCCCGGATCATTGCTGTCGACTGCCGGGTTAGGGCCGGCGAGGACGATGCGACCTTCACTTTTGAGCTGGTGCAGGCGCTCAAGGTGCGCCGGCCGGTTGGCCAGGCGAGCTTCCAGGGAGTTGGCGACGTCTGTAGCAACGATGGCGTAAAGCATATCAGTCCTCGGTTTTTGGCGTTGTGGTGTCGGTGTCATGCAGATGGCGCGACAGGTAAATACCCTGCGCGACCAGGAACAGCAGCGTCATGCCCAGGCTGCCGAAGACCTTGAAGTCGACCCAGTAGCTCTGGAAGGTGAACGCGACAAACAGGTTGGCGGCGCCGCAGAACAGGAAAAATGCGATCCAGGCGATGTTCAGGCGCGTCCAGATTTGATCCGGCAATGTCAGCGCGTGGCCCATGATGCGTTTGATCAGCAACTGGTCGCCGATGAAATGGCTGCCGATGAACGCCAGCGCAAACAGCCAGTTGACCACCGGCGCTTTCCATTTCAGGAAGGTTTCGCTGTGGAATGCCAGGGTCAGGCTACCGAAGACCAGGCACGCGATGAGGGTCAGCCATTGGCTCTTTTCCAGCTTGCGCTGCTTGATGAAGAGCGCGCCGTAGACCACCAGCGAGCTGATGATCAGCATCGCGGTGGCGCTGTAGATACCGCCTACAGTGACCTCATGACCGGCAATGTCGACGACCCGTGGGTCGATTTTGAAGACAATGAAAAACAGCAGAAGCGGGATGAAGTCGATGAATTGTTTCACAGTGGCAGCCAGAAGCAGGATGTGTCGGCATAATAACAAACATATTGGCGCGCGATAGCGCCAGCTGATTTGAGGTTACAAAGCCCTGTGAATGTTGATTTGCACTGCCATAGCACGGCCTCCGATGGCGCCCTGGCGCCTGCGGTACTGGTTGCGCGTGCGTTCGAGAAAGGCGTGCGAGTGCTGGCCTTGACCGATCACGACACCCTTGAGGGCCTCGACGAGGCCCGCAGCGCCGCGACGGCGTTGGGGATGCAATTGGTCAACGGCGTCGAATTGTCCTGCACCTGGGGCGGCGCGACCATTCACGTGCTGGGCTACGGTTTCGACGTCAACGCTGTACCGTTGGTCGAGGCGATTGCCAAATTGCACGATGGCCGTTGGCTACGGTCAGAAGAAATAAGTCGCAAACTGGAACTCAAGGGCATGCCAGGCGCGCTCGAAGGTGCGCGGGCCCTGCAGCAGGAACTGGGCGACAGCGGCAACGCGCCGGCCCGTCCGCATTTCGCCGACTGGATGGTGCGCGAAGGTTTCGTCAAGGATCGCGCCGAAGCGTTCCGCAAATGGCTCGGCGCCGGCAAACTCGGTGACGTCAAGCAACACTGGCCGACCCTCGAAGACACCGTCGCGACCTTGCGCGCTGCCGGCGCCTGGGTCAGCCTCGCGCATCCTTGGCACTACGATTTCACTCGCAGCAAGCGCCGTCGCCTGATTGCCGACTATATTCAAGCAGGCGGCCACGCGATTGAAGTGGTCAATGGCCATCAGCCCGCCGAGCAGGTCGGCAGCCTGGCCATTCTTGCCCGCGAGTTCGGTCTGCTGGTCAGCGCCGGCAGTGATTTTCATGGCCCAGGAGGCTGGTCGGAGATCGGTGAGTACCGCCCGGTTCCGGAGGATCTGCCACCGTTATGGTGTCGATTCAAACATGACCCAATTATTGCCGCCGTCTGAACAGGTAGAGAATGTGAGTCAATTTTTCCAGATTCATCCGGAAAACCCGCAAGCGCGCCTGATCAAACAGGCTGTCGAAATCATCCGCAACGGCGGGGTGGTGGTTTATCCCACTGACTCGTCCTATGCCATCGGTTGCCAGATCGGCGACAAGAATGCCGTGGAGCGCGTGCGCCGTTTGCGCCAGCTCGACGATAAGCACAACTTTGCGCTGATCTGCAGCGATCTGTCGCAACTGGGGATCTTCGCCAAGATCGACACCGGCACTTTCCGGATTCTCAAGGCGCATCTGCCCGGGCCTTACACGTTCATCCTTAACGCCACACGTGAAGTGCCGCGGCTGTTGCTGCACCCGAAAAAACGCACCATCGGCCTGCGTGTGCCCAGCCATCCGATTGCCCTGGCGCTGCTCGCCGAACTGGGCGAGCCGTTGATGAGCGTGACCCTGATCATGCCCGGCGACACTGATCCGATGAGCGATCCCTACGAGATTCGCCAGTTGCTCGAGCATCAGGTCGACCTGATCATCGACGGCGGTTTCGGCGGGATCAAGGCGTCCACCGTGATCAATCTCGCCGACGGCGAGCCGGAAGTCATCCGCGTCGGTTGCGGCGATCCTGCGCCGTTCATGGCCGAGGCCTAGATGTCGGCAGTGGAACCCGTCGACAGTCAGGCCGGCGCCCAGCAAGAGCTGCCATTTGCCATGGTCTATGGCCAGGCAGTCATGGAAATGCCGCTGGATTTGTACATTCCGCCGGACGCGCTTGAAGTATTTCTCGAAGCCTTCGAAGGCCCGCTCGACCTGCTGCTGTACCTGATCCGCAAACAGAACATCAATATTCTCGACATCCCGGTGGCGGAAATCACTCGCCAATACATGGGTTATGTCGAGTTGATGCAGTCGGTGCGCCTGGAACTGGCCGCCGAATACCTGGTGATGGCCGCGATGCTGGCCGAGATCAAGTCGCGGATGTTGCTGCCGCGTGCCGAAACCATCGAGGCCGAAGAAGACGATCCGCGCGCCGAGCTGATTCGCCGCTTGCAAGAGTACGAGCGCTTCAAAGCGGCGGCGGAAGGCATCGACGGCCTCAGCCGGGTGGGCCGTGACGTCGTGGTGCCCAAGCTCGATGCTCCCGAAGCGCGGGCGCGCAAGCTGTTGCCGGACGTCAGCCTCGAAGAGTTGCTGATGTCGATGGCCGAGGTCCTGCGCCGTGGCGACATGTTCGAAAGCCACCAGGTCAGCCGCGAGGCGCTGTCCACCCGCGAACGCATGAGCGACGTGCTGGAACGCCTCAAGGGCGGCGGTTTTGTGCCGTTCGTCGAGCTGTTCACGGCGGAGGAGGGCAAGCTCGGCGTGGTCGTGACTTTTATGGCGATTCTCGAACTGGTCAAGGAATCCTTGGTCGAGCTGGTGCAGAATGAGCCGTTCGCGCCGATCCATGTGCGGGCCCGAGCCGAATAACGAGTTGAATCATGAACCTGACTGAACCCCGCGAGCTGGCGCCACTGCTTGAAGCCTTTCTGTTGGCCTCGGGAAAACCGCAATCGCTTGAACGCCTGTTCGAACTGTTTGAAGAAGGCGAGCGCCCGGAGCCGCCGGTGTTCAAGAAAGCGCTGACGATTCTCGCCAAGTCCTGCGACGGCCGCGCCTTTGAGTTGAAGGAAGTGGCTTCCGGGTATCGCTTGCAGATTCGCGAGAAGTTTTCGCCGTGGGTCGGGCGGTTGTGGGAAGAGCGCCCGCAACGTTATTCGCGGGCGATGCTCGAAACCATGGCGCTGATCGCCTATCGCCAGCCGATCACCCGTGGCGAGATCGAAGACGTGCGCGGCGTCGCGGTAAACAGTGACATCGTCAAAAAGCTGCTGGAACGCGAGTGGATTCGCATCGTCGGCTACCGCGACGTGCCGGGGAAACCAGCGATGTTTGCGACCACTAAAGGCTTTCTCGATCACTTCAACCTGAAGAACCTTGACGATTTGCCGCCGCTCGCCGAACTGCGCGAAATGGAACCCGACCCGGTGCTCGACTTCGACGACGCGCCGGTGCCCGCCGGTTTGCAGGAGCTGGCCGATGCCAGCGCCGAACCGGAAGAGCCCAAGGAAGAAACCAGTTTCCACACGTTGTTGCTGGAACTGGATGACATGGAGCAGGGGATCAAAACCGATTTTGATGATTTGTTGCGCGATGGCGCGGTGACAGAAACTGAAGACGGTTCGGATCGGGCAGCGCCGGATGGGCAAATCCAGGTTGAACTTCAAATCGAGCCCGAAGCCTCAATTGAAGACGTGCCGGCAGACGTCCCAGAACCAGCACCGGAGGAAGACGTGTTGGGTGTGGCCGAAGCCCGCGAGAAACTCCTCGCCGCCGTCGCCGCCCTGCAGCAACCGGCGCCCGAGAGCGAAGAAAGCGAGGAAGAAGCCGAGGCCCGCGCGCTGGCCGAAGCCATTGAAGCTGAACGCCGCGAATTCGACGACTGACATACGGTCGGCGAATGATGAAATTCCACTGTGGGAGCAAAGCTTGCTCGCGAGACGGCGGCACAGCCAGCATTTGCGTCGCAGGTACACCGCCATCGCGAGCAAGCTTTGCTCCTACAGAGTGCGCATTCTCAGGAGGCATTAATGAGCTCAACCAAAGACCCGTGCATCAGCGTCTGTAAGTTCACCGACGATATCTGCGTCGGTTGCGGGCGCAGCAAGCGTGAGATCAAGTCGTGGAAGAAACTCGACAAGGCCGATAAGCGCACGGTGCTGGCCGAAGCGGCGCTGCGTTTGATCAAGCTGGGCGCGACCGGTCGGCGGAAACACAAGTAAGTCACCCGCCATCAGCTAGTCTCTGATGCGCGAACGCTGACATGAGCGTATGATTCGCGACCCTCCGACGATCCCTTCGTCCGAGAACAAGTTTTCAACGCTTCAGGCCCTCACCTCAGAGCTGCCTGAACAGACCACACCGGGAGGTGCCCAGATGAGTATCAACGACCAGAAAGACGGCCCAAAAGACGATCAGGAAATCGGTCCTGCAGGCGAAAAACTGCAGAAAGTCCTCGCCCGCATCGGCGTCGGCTCGCGCCGTGACGTGGAAGCCTGGATCAGCCACGGTCGCATCAAGGTCAATGGCAAGGACGCGACCCTCGGTCAACGCGTCGATATGCACGACGCCATCACCATCGATGGCCGCGTGATCAAGCGCGAAGAAGCCGCCGAGTCGGTACGCCGCGTGATCATGTACAACAAGCCCGACGGTGAAATCTGCACTCGCCTTGACCCGGAAGGCCGTCCAACCGTATTCGACAAGATGCCAAAACCGAAAGAAGGTCGCTGGATCAACATCGGTCGTCTGGACATCAACACCACCGGTCTGCTGATGTTCACCACCGACGGTGAACTGGCCAACCGCCTGATGCACCCTTCCTACGAAATGGACCGTGAATACGCGGTGCGTGTGCGTGGCGAAGTCGATGACGAGATGATCGAGCGCTTGAAAGCAGGCGTCGTCCTCGAAGACGGCCCGGCCAAGTTCACCGACATCAAGCAGGCGCCGGGTGGCGAAGGTTTCAACCACTGGTACCACTGCGTGGTAATGGAAGGTCGCAACCGCGAAGTTCGTCGTCTGTGGGAATCCCAGGGCCTGGTGGTCAGCCGTCTGAAACGCGTGCGTTTTGGTCCGGTGTTCCTCAACTCGGACCTGCCGATGGGTCGCTGGCGCGAAATGAGCCAGTACGAAGTCGACATTCTCAGTGCTGAAGTGGGCCTGACGCCTGTGGCAATGCCGCAGATGAACGCCAAGAGCAAAGACAAGCTCGACCGCATGCAGCGTAAATCGTCGCGTCCGATGGGCAAGACCGAGCGCGTGCGTTCGTTGCGTCCAGCGATCGGCAACCAGACCGCCGCGACCCCGCGTGATACCCGCGAGCCGCATATCGAAGGTGAGCGCCCGGCCCGTAAACCGGTAGCACCGCGTGCTGACGGCGAACGCGGTCCACGCACGCCACGTCCGGCCAATGGTCGCACCGAGCGCGGCGAAGGCCGTGGTGCGCCAAGCGGTGGTCGTAGCGATCGTGGTGCTCCAGCAGGTCGCGGCGAGCCGCGTGGTGATTCGAGTCGCGGTGCGCCAGTGGCGGACCGTCCGGCCGATACCAAGCGCCCGGCCAAGGCCCCGGCGAAAAAACGCCCAGGCATCGTTCTGGTCAACAAGGACGCGCCATCGGGCAAGCGTCGCGGCGCACCTGCCGGTTCGGGCCAACGCCCGGGCTTCGGTCGTCGCAAGCCGGAGTAAGCGGCAAGCGCTGGATAAAAAAACGCCAACCTTCGGGTTGGCGTTTTTTTTTGGTCTGGCGTTAGTGGTGCGGCGTCTGGGAGTCAGTCATCGCGAGCAAGCTCGCTTCCACAGGAGATTATCGGTTTGGCGAAGATGCAATGTGGGAGCGAGCTTGCTCGCGATGAGGTCGGTAGCAGCACCGCCACTTCAGGGCTTAAAAGACAAACCGGCCATCAAATACCGGCTCGTCATCCAGCGCCAACACGCCGCTGGAGAAGATCAAATCCAGATGATGGCTGCCCTTGGCCCCACCGCCCAAGCCGAGGTGCAAGCCGCAATGGCGTTCCTCGAACCCGGCGTTGCGCGCATAGAGTTCCTTCACGCCTTCATTGGTGCCAATGCCCAATTCTTCGATTCGCCGATTTGACGGATTGGCGTCCAGGTATTTATTGAAATCATGTTCCAGCCCCGGAACATCTGTAGCAATTTTGCTGATAGTCGAGTTCTCGATCCATAACTCCAGCGGCGACTCCAATACCCCGTATTTACGGGCGAATGGAATAGTACTGAGGAACGTCCCCATAAACTTCACGCGACCATTAATGGCTTCGCTGTGCGTGGCAATTTCACCAGGCGCCAAGTCGAAGTTGCCGACACCATTGATATCGGTCCACTTCTTGATACTGCTCATGGGTGTTTCAAACCATGAGCCATGTTCATCTTTGAAACTAAGCGTCGTGGCGTGGGCCATGCGCTGGATCAAATGGCTATTGAGCCCGGCAATACGCTGCGGGGTGACACTGAACGTGTCGTAGAAGTAATCACCGTAATCCTTGAACAGCAGCGACTTTTTCCAGTTCTCCGCCATTACCCCTTGCAGCGCGCGGACAAAATCCGGGCCGTCGGGACGAGGGTTGGGGAGGGTGGAAGAGTCGTAAAAGAAAATGTACAGATCGCTGTCGGCAATCGCCTGGGCCAGCAGATCCGTGGGTTCGAGGTCCAGGCGCATGGCGCTGAAGCTGAACTGTTGGCTGTTTGCGGCCTGTTCGGCGATGGCGCCGGTCAGTGCCTGGTAATCAGCGGTGTGGCCGAGCAAGACCTTCGCCGGGTTGATTCCGACAAGGGCTGGGTGGTGTTCGAGGTAGTAAAGGAAATGCGAGATAGCACGTTGCTTATCCATGTAGTCCTCCCTGACAAACCGAGAAAATGTGGCAGGCACGACCGGCCGGATCGTGCCTGCCTGGATCGCTTACAGAGGCCACATCGCCGTGCCGAACGGAACAACCGCGTCGGCTTGCATCATTTCCACGGCGGCTTCATGGGTCGGTGCTTCAAACCAATCGTCCAGTTGCAGTTCAGTTTCCAAGTCTTTTTCAAGTGCTTGCATTGTGAATCTCCTAGATGACTTTTGAGTAATAAAGCGGCGCTGCTTTCAGTCAGTGAATACAACACCAACTTGCCGGTCGAGGCGGCTCGGCAAGTCGCTCAAAAACTAGTTCAGACAGTTTGATAATGCAAAATAATAATTAAATAAGATTGTTGGGAACTTGTTTCGCAGTTCTTTGGAAGTAGATTTTGTGTTTAAAAAACAAAAAACTAACTCGACCTGATCCTTAGGAAGCTTCCTATCGTCAATTTGCAGGCGTCCTACAGCCTTATCTGATTTGGCAAATTAACGTTACGGCGTGTAACGGAAGTTTTACGAAATCTGCGATGAAGTCCCGTGAAATGAAGCTGTCACGGAACGCGTAAGGAAAACCTTCCGCACGTCCGATTCGTGCTAGCGCTGCAAGGCTCTGGCGTGCTTGTTTCAGAGGCGTTTGAAGGGTGAGATGCGCCCCATGCCTGCCGTGCAGGTGCATAACAAGAAGGAGGCGCAATGAACGCCGTGCATCATCTCCATCTCTCCCCGTGGGCGGATTTTCCCCTCGCTTGCGTCGATGACCTGCAAAGGTCTGACTCCTTATTTGCAGCCGCCCGAGTGCTTCGTGGCGGACACAGGCAATCCCGGCAACCGACACGCTGATCCAGAGGTGTCTGGCAGCAGGGGGTTAGCGGTGTACAATGCGCCGCGTTTTAACTGTGACCTCCTGCGCATCAGCGCAAATTTCAAGGCTATCCGCCTTGTTCACTCCGCCGCGCCACAAGCGTGTCGGGTTCGATTTCGTCACAGATAAAAACAAACAGGTGACGCATGACCGTTGTTAATTCGCTGAACTCCTGGTGCTTGCGCTGGGGTTTGATCGGCGCTGCTTGAAATTGCAACCGAGCAGCAACGTCTACTGAACATCATCAAACCTTGCGTGAGACCCTTTTCATGAGTGGACAAAACTCGCATTCAGGCGAGCTGAAACGCGGCCTGAAAAATCGCCACATTCAACTGATCGCCCTCGGTGGCGCGATCGGTACCGGGCTGTTCCTCGGCTCGGCGGGCGTGCTGAAATCCGCCGGCCCGTCGATGATCCTCGGCTACGCCATTTGCGGCTTCATCGCGTTCATGATCATGCGCCAGCTCGGCGAGATGATCGTCGAAGAGCCAGTGGCCGGTTCCTTCAGCCACTTCGCGCACAAATACTGGGGTGGTTTTGCCGGTTTCCTCTCGGGCTGGAACTGCTGGATTCTGTACATCCTGGTGGGCATGTCGGAGCTGACGGCGGTCGGCAAGTACATCCACTACTGGGCGCCGGACATCCCGACCTGGGTCTCGGCCGCCGGTTTCTTCGTGCTGATCAACCTGATCAACCTGGCCAACGTCAAAGTCTTTGGCGAGGCCGAGTTCTGGTTCGCGATCATCAAGGTCGTGGCGATTGTCGGCATGATCGCCTTGGGCAGCTATTTGCTGGTCAGCGGCAACGGTGGCCCGCAAGCGTCGGTCAGCAACCTTTGGTCCCACGGTGGTTTCTTCCCGAACGGGGTCAGTGGTCTGGTGATGGCCATGGCGATCATCATGTTCTCCTTCGGCGGTCTGGAAATGCTCGGTTTCACCGCCGCTGAAGCCGACCAACCGAAAACCGTGATCCCGAAAGCGATCAATCAGGTGATCTACCGGATCCTGATTTTCTACATCGGCGCACTGGTGATCCTGTTGTCGCTGACGCCTTGGGACAGCCTGTTGGCCACGCTCAACGCTTCCGGCGATTCCTACAGCGGCAGCCCGTTTGTGCAAGTGTTCTCGATGCTCGGCAGCAACACCGCCGCGCACATCCTCAACTTCGTGGTGCTGACCGCCGCGTTGTCGGTGTACAACAGCGGCACCTACTGCAACAGCCGCATGCTGCTGGGCATGGCCGAGCAGGGCGATGCGCCGAAAGCGCTGGCCAAAATCGACAAGCGCGGCGTGCCGGTGCGTTCGATTCTCGCCTCGGCGGCGGTGACGCTGATCGCCGTGTTGCTCAACTACCTGATCCCGCACAGCGCGCTGGAACTGCTGATGTCGCTGGTTGTGGCGACTCTGGTGATCAACTGGGCGATGATCAGTTTCTCGCACTTCAAGTTCCGCCAGCACATGGACAAAACCCGGCAGACGCCGCTGTTCAAGGCCTTGTGGTACCCGTACGGCAACTACATCTGCCTGGCGTTCGTCGGGTTCATTCTGTGCGTGATGCTGCTGATTCCGGGCATCCAGATCTCGGTGTACGCGATCCCGGTGTGGGTGGCGTTCATGTGGATCTGCTACGGCATCAAAAACAAGCGCCGCGCGCAAAATGCTCTGCACGCTGTCACGAAATGACGTAAAACGCAGGAATGAAAAACCCGGCCATTGTGCCGGGTTTTTTTTGGTTCTTTTTTGTGGCGGCCATTCCGCCGGCAGTTAGCGGACTCGTTCTGAGGTCTTATTCCTACATGCGTGGTTATTACGTACTACAGATATTTCGGAAAAGATAAAAAACAGAGCGCTCTGTTATTGATTCGGAAACAGCCTACAACTCGCCCGGCTGATTTTTCCTTAGTCTGTTGCTCCAGAAATATTAAAGAGCGGGATCTGTGGCGATTCTTTATAAAAAATATTGCCTGGGCTCACGTAATTGCGGCTATGAGTGCTTATAGCTCTTGGAGTGAAGAGTGTGAATGAAGAAGCTTGTGATATTCATGATGTTACGCGCACGGCTTCTGATTTGGTTATCTCCATCAAACAGTTTTTGCAAAGCACGGTAATGGTAATGCCGCTTATTATTCCATGGATTTATTCTTGTCGGTTTTCGGCTTGTTGAGGCCGGTTCGAAAAGTCGGCTCATTCGAACTGTTCAGGTATGATTCGATAAATTACGAGAGCGCGTTTCGGCAAACAGGAAAGTTGATATTGATGTTCGAAGCTTTGGTTGATTTTTTAACAGTGGATGCGTTGCTTAAGGAAACCCCTGCGGGGGAGTGAAGTTTGAATGGCCAGTCATTTTATACGTGCCGATAGCTTGATTTTGTGTGAGTGATTGGTTGGGACCCTCCCGCGCGGATAAGAGGATGAGGTCAATGTTGCTTGAGAATATTCGATATTATTTTTCTGTTACTTGCCTGGTACTCGGTTGCTCAGGCTTGCCGACGGGAATCATTGTCTGGGGCATAACTGAAATTGTTCCCTTGGAGGGGAGGTCTCTGGATATTGCCTACTTGATCACTTACGTGGTTCTGGTCTTTTTTGGATTGCGCTTTTACATTCCGAGAATGCGGGGGCACGCGTAAGGACGGTGATGGTAAAACCGCAGCCCTTTGCTTTTCAAAGCCACATTGTAAGAGAAGCCAGCCTCTTAAGTCGTCGTTGCTGTGACGTATGAGCTGTTTACGTTTTACCGTGCATTCTTGGTATGTAGATAATCAGCCCGACAATAACGACGATTGTGTAGGATGCCAAGTAGGCTTTGTATAGATATCTCTCGTCGATGTGAAATATTTGCCTGATACCGAATACAATAAGTCCGGAGGGTAGTTCAGAGCAGCCAAGAACTAGAAGTGTGATCGAAATATAATATCTTATTTTTTTTAGGTTCATGGGTGTAAGAAGTCTGGTTGATTGGAGCTGTCAGAGTAGAGAACTTGTTTGAATCAGAGCAACTCTTTTTGGGCGTATCAGTCGTGATCGTAAAGATTATCCAAGTCGCTTTTCCTAAATTGCATTTGATATTAACCACCACATTCGCGGTATCCTGCACGTCCTGACCCCGGACGTTTTTCCATGCTGGTGATTTCCAACAATGTGCATCTGCCGGATGCCGAGATCGAGTTGACTGCCATCCGCGCTCAGGGCGCCGGTGGGCAGAACGTCAACAAGGTGTCCAGCGCGATGCACCTGCGCTTCGACATTCAGGCGTCGTCGTTGCCCGAGTTTTACAAGGAGCGACTGCTGGCGCTGCGCGACAGTCGCATCACCAGCGATGGCGTGTTGATCATCAAGGCCCAGCAATACCGCACGCAGGAGGCCAATCGCGCCGACGCGCTGGAGCGGCTGGTCGAGTTGATTCTCAGCGCCACCAAGGTTGAAAAGAAGCGTCGTCCGACCAAGCCGACTCTCGGTTCGAAGAAGCGTCGGCTCGAATCAAAAACCAAGCGCGGCAGCATCAAGGCTGGCCGCGGCAAGGTGGATTTCTAGCGTTTGGCTTTTTCTTCGCGGTACTTTTCGCTGAGATGTTTCGGCGCCTGCCGGTATAGATAAACGCTCAATGCCAAACCGGTCAGCGCCGCCAGGGCGGCGAACAGGAAGATCGAGGCAAAACCAAATCCGGCCGCGATCGCTCCGGCCAGCGGCCCGGTGATGCCCAGCGACAAATCGATGAACAACGAATAAGCGCCGACTGCCGCGCCACGACTCGATGCTGGCACCAGGTTCACCGCCTCCACGCCCAGCGCCGGGAACACCAGTGAGAAGCCAAAGCCGCTCAATGCAGCACCGGCCAAAGCCCAATTGGCGTCTGGCGCGAGCCACAACAGCAGCAACCCCAACGTCTCCACGGACAGGCAGGCAATCGCCACGCGAAAGCCGCCGAGCCGGTTGATCAAATTGCCGAACAGCAACCGCGCGCCAATAAAACTGGCGCCGAATACGCTCAGGCACAGCACCGCGTTCGACCAATGCTGCGTCGCGTAATACAGCGTGATAAACGTGGCGATGGTGCCAAACCCAATCGAGCCCAGCGCCAGACCGCAGCCGTGCGGCAATACCCGACCCAGCACGTGCATGAACGGCAGGCGTTCACCGACGACAATCGGCGCAGCGATCTTCGGCCAGGCCAGCACCAGGCCCAACACCGCCAGCAGCACAATGCTCACGCCCATGCTCCACAAACCCAATTCGTCGACCAGCCATACGCCGAGCGGCGCGCCGATGGCGATCGCGCCGTAACTGGCGATGCCGTTCCAGGAAATCACTTTGGCGGTATTCGCCGCACCGACGCGGCCGATGCCCCAGCCAATCGAGCCCGAGCCGACCAGGCTTTCTGCGCTGCCGAGCACCAGACGGCCG
Organism: Pseudomonas prosekii; assembly: GCF_900105155.1. Taxonomy (NCBI): domain Bacteria; kingdom Pseudomonadati; phylum Pseudomonadota; class Gammaproteobacteria; order Pseudomonadales; family Pseudomonadaceae; genus Pseudomonas; species Pseudomonas prosekii. The sequence goes on along the minus strand of NZ_LT629762.1, from coordinate 1,071,774 downwards.
ATCAACAGGCTGATCAAACTGAGCATCGGCAGACTCTGGGTCCACGCCGAAATCAGCATGAACACACCGCTCAAGCCGCACCCGGCGAGTCCATACATCACCGCCAGTTTGCTGCCCTTGTTGTCGATGATGCGCCCGGCATACGGGCGGCTGAGCAGGGTCGCTAGGTATTGCACGCTGATCACCAGCCCGGCGATGACCGCGCCGAAACCGAGTTCGCTGTGGACGTAGCCGGGCAATACGGCCAGGGGAATGCCGATGTTCAGGTAACCGATGAAGGTGAAAAGGACGATGGAGACGACTTGCAGCGTGACCGCCAGGGGGCGCTGGTTTTCTGACATGGGTAAAGGTCCACGGGGCAGCAGGATAGATAGGCTGCTTATGATAGCGGCGCGAGGGGCGGGCGGTCGTGGAAAAGTAAAACTATTTGCCGGGCGGGGATCGATCAGGGTTTGGCGGGGGCGACCAGTTGCGTGGTGACGAGGGCGGCGAGGGCATTTTCTTCGCTGCCGAAACGCGCCAGCAGCGTGGCTTGTTTTTCCGGCGAGAGGCGATTCCAGATATCGATCATTTTCTCGGCGGTGCCGATCAGCACGCTGGCTTGCAGCGCTTCATCGTGGGCAGGAGTGGATTCGTCGGTCATGGCGGGGCTCGGGGTTCAGGCGGTGTGGAAAGCGCATGTTAGCGCTTTCCACACGGTCTGGCATTGCAGGTGTTTCAGTCTTCGCTGTCAGCCTGGCGGCTGTCAGTGGCTTCCTGGGTCTCGGGCTGTTGGGCACCGGCTTGTTGCGTGGCTGTCTGCTCAGTTTCGTGCAGGCTTGGGAAGGGGAGATTAGGGATCTCGTGCATGTTCGCGCTCCTCGCAAAGTCTGTTGATAGATCTGGTAGATCCGCGCTTTTAAAAAGCTTGGGCAGGATACAGCAGGAAAAATGACAAATAGACTTTTATCTCGAATTTCTGCGACCAATGGCCGCAGGGGGCGAGTTTTTTCGACCGTCGCGCAAACCAGTGTGGGAGCGAGCTTGCTCGCGATAGCGTCAGCACATTCAACATCAATGTGGCTGATAAACCGCCATCGCGAGCAAGCTCGCTCCCACAGGGGATAGGGTGTGCCTGAAGTTACTTGCAGACTTCGGCGATGGCTTCGGCCAGCAGTGACAGGCGGGTCGCGTCGATGCCGGCGACGTTGGCCCGGCCGGAGTTGACCATGTACACGCTGTGGTGATCGCGCAGCTGTTTGACTTGCTCCGCCGTCAGCCCGGTGTAGGAAAACATCCCGCGCTGCACGCCGATGTGCGCGAAGCGCTCGCGCAAACCGTGCGGTTCCAGTGCTTCAACCAGACCGCTGCGCAACTGCGCGATGCGCAAACGCATGGCTTCCACTTCGTCGGCCCAGATGCTTTTCAGTTCCGGGTCGCCGAGGATTGTCGCGACCACTGCCGCGCCGTGATCCGGTGGCGTCGACCACAGGTTGCGGGCGATGTTGGCCAATTGGCTGCGGATATCGAGCAGCTTGTCAGCGCTTTTCGCACAGACAATCAGCGCGCCGGTGCGATCGCGGTACAAACCGAAGTTCTTCGAGCAGGAGCTGGTGATCAGCACTTCCGGCAACGCTTCGACGAACAACCGGGTCGACCACGCGTCCTGTTCCAGACCGTCGCCGAAACCTTGATAAGCAAAGTCGATCAGCGGCAGCAGCTCGCGGCGGCGAACCACCTCAAGCACCCGGCGCCAGTCGTCATGCGCCAGATCAAAACCGGTCGGGTTGTGGCAGCAGGCGTGCAACAACACCACGTCACCCTTCGACGCTTCGTTCAGCGCGGCGAGCATCGCATCGACGTCAAGACGGTTGTCGCTGCCCACGTACGGGTAGTGACTGACCTTGAGCCCGGCGGTGGCGAAAATTGTTTCGTGGATCGGCCAGGTCGGGTTGCTCAACCAGATGCCACGGCCCGGCAGCATCTGCGCGATGAAATCAGCGCTCAAGCGCAACGCGCCGGTGCCGCCCGGGGTCTGGGTGACGCCAGCACGTTGTTCGGCGATCAGCGCCGAATCGGCGCCGAGCACCAATTCGTTCATGACTTTGCCGAACGCCGGGTCGCCGTGACCACCGATGTAAGTCTTGGTGGTCTGCCGCTCAACCAGCCGCGCTTCGGCGAGTTTCACCGCTTGCGGAATCGGCGTCAGGCCCTGGGAGTCTTTATAAACGCCCACGCCCAAGTCGAACTTGCGCGGGTTGGGGTCCTGCGCGTAGGCCTCCATCAGGCCCAGAATCGGGTCGCCGGGGACGCGGCCGATGGCGTCGAAATGCATTACTTGCGGCCCTCGGCGTCTTTCGCCACTTCGTCAGTGCGCGCGGCCATGATGAAGTCGTTGCGGTGCAGGCCTTTGATCGAGTGGCTCCACCAGGTCACGGTGACTTTGCCCCACTCGGTCAACAGACCCGGGTGATGGCCTTCAGCCTCGGAGATTTCGCCGACGGCGTTGGTGAACGCCAGGGCGTGCTTGAAGTTCTTGAACAGGAAGACTTTTTCCAGTTGCATCACGCTGTCGCGAACTTCGATGTTCCAGTCAGGGATCTGCTTGATCAGTACCGGCAGTTCTTCGTCGCTGACTTGCGGGGCATCGGCGCGGCAGGCTTCGCAATGGGCTTGGTTCAATGTGGACATGGTCTGGTTCCCGATTCGATTCTTGTTAGACGTTACTGGTTTTGCGCGCACACCGCGAGTGTCGGTTGCGCTCAGGCGGCTTTCGGCTTGGGCGGAAATTTCGGCGCGTGCAAGCCCAACTGCATGCCTTGTTGGACCATACCCATGATGTCTTCGTGGGCCAGGTCGAACAAACGCTTGAGGTTGGGCAGGACAAAGTACAGCGGTTGCAGGATGTCGATGCGATACGGCGTGCGCATGCATTCCAGCGGATCGAAGGCCTGATGCTCGGGCTCGTCCGACATGCAATAAACAGTTTCTTTTGGTGAAGACAGGATGCCGCCGCCGTAGATGCGCTGGCCCTGCGGGGTGTCGACCATGCCGAACTCGATGGTCATCCAGTACAGGCGCGCCAGATAAACGCGTTCTTCCTTGGAAGCCTGTAGGCCAAGTTTGCCGTAGGTGTGGGTAAATTCGGCAAACCACGGATTGGTCAGCAAAGGGCAGTGACCAAAGATCTCGTGGAAAATATCCGGCTCTTGCAGGTAGTCCAATTCTTCACGGGTACGGATAAACGTCGCCACCGGAAACTGCTTGTTGGCGAGCAACTCGAAGAAGGTCTGGAACGGGATCAGCGCCGGAACGCGGGCGACTTGCCAACCGGTGGTTTCACCGAGGACTTTGTTGATCTCGCCGAGTTGCGGAATGCGGTCGTGGGGCAGACCGAGTTTTTCGATACCGTCCAGGTATTCCTGGCACGCACGCCCTTCGATCACTTTCAGTTGACGAGTGATCAGCGTGTTCCACACCGCGTGTTCTTCGGCGGGGTAGTCGATAAAACCTTGCGCATCGGGCTCGCGGGCCACGTATTGCGTCTGCTTCATGCTGTTCTCCTGCTAGGGGAATTCGTTTTTGTTATGTCCAGCGATGGCTTTAGAGATACCCGAAGGCGTGCCGGGATGCAGCAGCAGCTCAGCGTCGCGCGTAGGAATAATCCGAGGATTTCGTAAAGTTTTCGTTACGATTTGGCGGGTGGTGCGCAGATATTGAGTTTTTACGGTTTGAAAAGGCCTGTGGGTGTCACATAATCTTGACGATTAACTGAGCGGCTCGGCAGAAATGTGCGCCGAAATGCGCTGCAAAACCCTTGTGGGAGCGAGCTTGCTCGCGATTACGGTGGGTCAGACAACCTTACATTGAATGACCCGCCGCCATCGCGAGCAAGCTCGCTCCCACAGGAATAGGTGTTCGGCATCTACTTTACTCACCGCTTTTTCGGGCCTTTTTTATGCGTATCAAAGTCCACTGCCAGAACCGCATCGGCATCCTGCGCGACATTCTCAATCTGCTGGTGGAATACGGCATCAACGTCGCGCGCGGCGAGGTCGGCGGTGAGCACGGCAACGCGATCTACCTGCATTGCCCCAACCTGATCAACATCCAATTCCAGGCGCTAAGAGCAAAGTTCGAAGCGATTGCCGGGGTCTTCGGCGTCAAGCGTGTAGGCCTGATGCCCAGCGAGCGCCGGCACATGGAGCTCAATGCGTTGCTCGGTGCGCTGGAGTTTCCGGTGTTGTCGATCGACATGGGCGGCTCGATCGTCGCGGCCAACCGCGCGGCGGCGCAGTTGCTTGGCGTGCGCGTTGACGAGGTGCCGGGGATTCCGTTGTCGCGTTACGCCGAGGATTTTGATCTGCCGGAACTGGTGCGCGCCAACAAGTCGCGGATCAACGGCCTGCGCGTGAAAGTGAAGGGCGACGTGTTTCTCGCCGACATCGCGCCGCTGCAATCGGAGCACGACGACAGCGAAGCGATGGCTGGCGCGGTGTTGACGTTGCACCGCGCCGACCGCGTCGGCGAGCGCATTTACAACGTGCGCAAGCAAGAGTTGCGCGGCTTCGACAGCATCTTCCAGAGCTCCAAAGTCATGGCCGCCGTGGTGCGCGAGGCCCGGCGCATGGCGCCGCTGGATGCGCCGCTATTAATAGAGGGCGAAACCGGCACCGGCAAAGAGCTGTTGGCGCGCGCTTGCCACCTCGCCAGTCCGCGCGGGCAATCGCCGTTGATGGCGCTCAATTGCGCGGGGCTGCCGGAATCCATGGCCGAGACTGAATTGTTCGGTTATGGCCCCGGCGCGTTCGAAGGCGCGCGCGCGGAGGGCAAGCTCGGGCTGCTGGAATTGACCGCGGGCGGAACGCTGTTTCTCGATGGCGTCGGCGAAATGAGCCCGCGCCTGCAGGTGAAATTGCTGCGCTTCTTGCAGGACGGCTGCTTCCGGCGTGTCGGCAGTGATGAAGAGGTGTACCTCGACGTGCGGGTGATTTGCGCGACGCAAGTGGACCTTTCCGAATTGTGCGCGCGCGGCGAGTTTCGTCAGGATCTGTATCACCGCTTGAATGTGCTGTCGCTGCACATCCCGCCGCTGCGCGAATGCCTCGACGGTTTGACGCCGCTGGTCGAGCACTTCCTCGATCAGGCCAGTCGGCAGATTGGTTGTCCGCTGCCAAAGCTGGCGCCGGCGGCGATGGAACGGCTGAGTCATTACCATTGGCCGGGCAACGTGCGGCAATTGGAGAACGTGCTGTTCCAGGCGGTTTCGCTGTGCGAGGGCGGGACGGTGAAAGCCGAGCACATTCGTTTGCCGGATTACGGCGTGCGTCAGCCGCTTGGCGATTTCTCGCTGGAAGGCGGGCTCGACACGATTGTCGGGCGTTTCGAGAAAGCTGTGCTGGAACGTTTGTATTCCGAACACCCGAGCAGTCGGCAATTGGGCAAGCGCTTGGGCGTTTCGCACACCACCATTGCCAACAAACTGCGTGAGCATCAAGTCGGCAAAGAACCCGGCTGATTGGCGCGTGTGGCGAGGGGGCTTGCCCCTGTCGGGATGCGCAGCAGCCCCCTGCAACCTTCCAGACTCACCGCGTCGCCCGCAATTGCGACTGCTGCGCAGCCGAACGGGGGCAAGCCCCCTCGCCACGGGTTTTTGCGTTGGCCTGGAGGTCGACGCTTGCCGTTAGCGGCATAACACCGCCGGTTTTTCGTCTCCGATACATTTCCCCAATCCCCGCAAAACCCCGCAAGTCCTTTGTTTGCCGGGCTTCGCGCCGTCAAAAGAAAGTTGGTCTGCAAATTGCTTAAGGCTCAGCAGTACAGCAGTGGACGGCAAACGTCCGGCATGCAGAGGATAGAGCGTGGACAAGTACCTTTATGTGGCAATGACCGGCGCCAGCCAGAATGCACTGGCGCAGAAGGCTCATGCGAACAACCTGGCGAACATCTCCACCAACGGTTTTCAGAAGGACCTCGAGCAGGCCCGTTCGATGCCGGTGTTTGGTGACAGCTTTCCGGCGCGCGCCTATGCCATGACCGAACGCCCGGCCACCGACTTTTCCGCTGGCACGCTGGTGGAAACCGGCCGTGACCTCGACGTTGCCGTGAGCGGCAATGGCTGGATCGCCGTGCAAACCCCCGGTGGCGGCGAAAGCTACGTGCGCACCGGCAGCCTCAACATTGACGCCCTCGGCGTTTTGCGCGCCGGCAACGGCATGCCGGTGATGGGCAATGGCGGGCCGATTGCCGTGCCGCCCGAGCAGAAAATCGAAGTGGGCGAGGACGGCACCATCAGCATTCGTTCGATGGGCGAAGGTCCGCGCGTGATGGCCGAAATCGACCGGATCAAACTGGTCAACCCGGACCTGAAGAACATGACCAAGGGCCTCGACGGTTCGATCCACACCAAGGACGGCCAGCCGGCGCCAGCCGAAGCCGGCGTGAAACTGGTGTCCGGGTTCCTTGAGTCGAGCAACGTCAACGCCGTCGAGGAAATGACCTCGGTGTTGGCTTTGTCCAAGCAATTCGAGCTGCACATCAAGATGATGAACACCGCCAAAGAAGATGACCAAGCCATGGCTCGGGTCTTGCAGATCACCTAATTATCAGAACGTCGCGCCGTAAAACAGGCGCACGAGGAGAATCGAATGCTTCCGGCTCTATGGGTTGCCAAAACAGGTCTGTCCGCCCAGGACACTAACCTGACGACCATTTCCAACAACCTGGCGAACGTATCGACCACGGGTTTCAAACGTGATCGCGCCGAGTTCCAGGACTTGCTGTACCAGATCAAACGCCAGCCAGGCGCCCAGTCCACCCAAGACAGCGAACTGCCGTCGGGCCTGCAAGTGGGTACCGGTGTGCGCATCGTCGGCACGCAGAAAAACTTCACCGCCGGCAGCCTGCAAACCACCGAAAACCCGCTGGACATGGCAGTCGACGGTCGCGGTTTCTTCCAGATCCTGCAACCGGACGGCACTACGTCCTACACCCGTGACGGCACTTTCCACCTCGACTCCAACGGTCAAGTGGTGAACGCCAGCGGTTTTGCCCTGGAGCCGGCGATTGTCATCCCCAACAACGCCCAGACCTTCACGGTCGGTCGTGACGGCACCGTGTCCATCACCATTGCCGGCAACGCTGCCTCGCAAGTGATCGGCAACCTGCAAACCGCCGACTTCATCAACCCGGCCGGTCTGCAGGCAGTGGGCAACAACCTGTTCCTGGAAACCGCTGCCAGCGGCGCGCCGCAAGTCGGCACTCCGGGCCTCAACGGGTTCGGCACGACGCTGCAGAACACCCTGGAAACGTCCAACGTCAGCACCGTTGAAGAGATGGTCAACATGATCACCACTCAGCGCGCTTACGAGATGAACTCCAAGGTGATCTCCACCGCCGACCAGATGCTCTCGTTCGTCACGCAGAACATGTAATCAAGTCTATGGGGCGACCATAACGTCGCCAGCTACACCGTGAGGTAGGGTCATGAAGCGCTTTGTATCTGTTCTGGCACTGGGTGGGGTTGTCGCACTCGCGGGCTGCGTCGCGCCGACGCCAAAGCCCAATGACCCTTACTACGCCCCGGTGCTGCCACGCACGCCGTTGCCGGCGGCGGCCAATAATGGCTCGATTTACCAGGCCGGTTTCGAACAGAACCTGTACAGCGACCGCAAGGCGTTCCGGGTCGGTGACATCATCACCATCACCCTCAACGAGCGCACGCAGGCGAGCAAGGGCGCCAACTCGCAGATCGACAAGACCAGCAAAACCAGCATCGGTCTGTCGTCGCTGTTCGGTGGCGGCTTGAGCACCAGCGACCCGGTCGGCAGCGGCAGTTTGAGCCTCGACGCAGGCTATAGCGGCGACCGTGCCACCAATGGCGCGAGCAAGTCCGGGCAGAGCAACAGCCTGACTGGCTCGATCACCGTGACCGTCGCCGACGTCTTGCCCAACGGCATCATCGCCGTGCGCGGCGAGAAGTGGATGACCCTGAACTCGGGCGACGAGCTGGTGCGCATTGCCGGTCTGGTGCGCGCTGATGACATCGCCACTGACAACACCGTGTCGTCGACCCGCGTCGCCGATGCACGGATCACCTATTCGGGCACCGGTGCGTTTGCCGATGCGAGTCAGCCAGGCTGGTTCGACCGTTTCTTCCTCAGCCCGCTGTTCCCTTTCTAGGTGGCTACGTTGAATCTTAAACAGCTGTTGCTGGGCGCCTGCCTGTTGTCCGCAGCCTTCGGTGCTCACGCCGAACGGCTGAAGGACATCGCCAGCATTTCCGGGGTTCGGACCAACCAATTGATTGGTTACGGCCTGGTGGTCGGGCTTAACGGCACCGGCGACCAGACGACACAAACCCCGTTTACCCTGCAAACCTTCAACAACATGCTCTCGCAGTTCGGCATCAAAGTGCCGCCGGGCTCGGGCAACGTGCAGTTGAAGAACGTCGCTGCGGTGTCGATCAGCGCTGACCTGCCGGCGTTTGCCAAGCCGGGTCAACAAGTCGACATCACCGTTTCGTCCATCGGTAACTCCAAGAGCCTGCGCGGCGGCACTTTGCTGCTGACGCCACTCAAAGGTATCGACGGCAATGTTTACGCCATCGCTCAGGGCAACCTGGTCGTTGGCGGCTTTGATGCGGAAGGTCGTGACGGTTCGAAAATCACCGTTAACGTGCCTTCGGCCGGGCGTATTCCTGGCGGTGCTTCGGTCGAGCGTTCGGTGCCGAGCGGTTTCAATCAGGGCAACAGCCTGACCTTGAACCTCAACCGTTCCGACTTCACCACCGCCAAACGCGTGGTCGACAAGATCAACGACCTGCTCGGCCCAGGCGTGGCCCAGGCGATTGACGGCGGTTCGATCCGCGTCACCGCGCCGCTCGATCCGAGCCAGCGCGTCGACTACTTGTCGATCCTCGAAAACCTTGAAGTCGACCCGGGTCAGGCGGTGGCGAAAGTCATCATCAACTCGCGCACCGGCACCATCGTTATCGGCCAGAACGTCAAGGTTTCGCCGGCCGCCGTGACCCACGGCAGCCTGACCGTGACCATCACCGAAGACCCGATTGTCAGCCAGCCCGGCCCTCTGTCCAACGGTCAGACTGCCGTGGTGCCACGCTCGCGAGTCAACGCCGAGCAGGAAGCCAAGCCAATGTTCAAGTTCGGCCCGGGGACCACCCTCGACGAAATCGTGCGTGCGGTGAACCAGGTCGGCGCGGCGCCGGGTGACTTGATGGCGATCCTTGAAGCTCTGAAACAGGCCGGCGCGTTGCAAGCCGACCTGATTGTGATCTGAGGACAGCAACCATGGACATGCGCAAGAGCGGGGCGGTCAGCAATAGCGATTCGGGTTCTTATTCGGACCTCAATCGCCTGAATCAGCTCAAGGTCGGCGACAAGAACAGCGACGGCAATATGCGCAAGGTTGCGCAGGAATTCGAGTCGCTGTTCCTCGGTGAAATGCTCAAGTCCATGCGCTCGGCCACCGATGCGCTGGGCCAGGACAATCCGCTCAATACGCCTGCGGCCAAGCAATACCAGGAAATGTACGACCAGCAGTTGGCCGTTTCCATGTCCCGCGAGGGCGGCGGTATCGGCCTGGCTGACGTGCTGATGCGGCAGATGTCGAAGAACAAAGCGCTGGCGCCCGGCGAAGCGGCGATCCTGTCTGCACAAAAGCAGGAAGAAGCGAAAAAAGCGGCGGTGGAAACGCCGATTGCCGCCGGCACGATTGCTACCAATGGGCCGTTGTCGCGGGTCAATGGCGAGCGTCCGTTGTGGGCCTCGCGCTCGCTCAAAGGTTCGCAAGCGGTCAGCGATCACAGCAACGACGTGGCGCTGCTCAACCAGCGTCGGTTGGCTTTGCCGCCGAAACTCGCCGATCGTTTGCTCGCCGGTCTGGTGCCATCGACGCCAGCCACGGCCAACATTGCGACCAACGCTACGGCCAACAATGCGGCCAACGCCATCGTCAACCAAACCCCGTTGCCAGAACGCGCGGCGACGCCAACCGGCGCCGGCCCGCTGTACAACGGCGACTGGCTGGCGGCGCAAACCGACACCTCGACTGCATCGAATGGGCGCATGCAGGTTTACGGTCGGGCGATGGCGCAGATTCCGTTGGCGCCGGCGAAAAAAGCCTTCAGTTCCGCCGACGAATTTGTCGCCACCATGCTGCCGATGGCCAAGGAAGCCGCCGAGCGCATCGGCGTCGATCCGCGTTATCTGGTGGCCCAGGCTGCGCTGGAAACCGGTTGGGGCAAATCGGTCATGCGCGCCCAGGATGGCAGCAGCAGTCACAACCTGTTCGGGATCAAGGCCGGCACTAGCTGGAAGGGCGATTCGGCGCGGGCGATCACCAGCGAATTCAGGGATGGCGCGATGGTCAAGGAGACCGCGCAGTTCCGTTCCTACGACTCCTACAAGGACAGCTTCCACGACTTGGTGACATTGCTGCAAAGCAACAATCGTTATCAAGATGTGCTGAAGTCGGCCGATAACCCAGAACAGTTTGTACGCGAGTTGCAGAAGGCCGGTTACGCAACCGACCCGAACTACGCCAACAAGATTTCGAAGATAGCCATGCAGATGACGAGTTACCAAAACTACGCTGCGGCGGGCGTTTCCACTACGCCTCTATAAGGCACAAGGAATAAGGTCTGAACCATGAGTTTGCTTAATATCGGGATGTCGGGACTGGCGGCGAGCCAATCCTCTTTAGCTGTGACGGGCAACAACATTGCCAACGTCGACACCGCCGGTTATTCGCGTCAGCAAACCGTGCAGGGCACCAAAGCCTCGCAGCAGTACGGGAACGTTTTCATCGGCTCGGGCACGACCCTGGCGGACGTTCGTCGCGTCTACAACTCGTACCTCGATTCGCAGCTGCAAACCGCTACTTCGCTGAATAGCGAGTCGGCCGCGTACCTGAATCAGGCAACGCCGCTGGATGCTTCGCTGTCGGACACCAACACCGGCCTGACCGGCGTGTTGCAGAAATTCTTCACCTCGATGCAGGGCGTTTCGACCTCGGCCACCGACGACACGTCGCGCCAGTCGGTGCTGACCGGTGCGCAGGCGTTGACCAGCCGTTTCAACACCATCGCCAAGCAGCTCAATGATCAGAACGCCACGATCAATGGCAGCCTCGCGGACATGGCGGCGCAGGTGAACAAACTGGCGACTTCGATTGCCAACCTGAACCAGAAGATCGGCGAAATCTCCACCAGTGGCGGCCAGCCCAACGACCTGCTCGACACCCGTAACGAAGCGGTGCGTCAGCTCTCGCAGATGGTCGGCGCACAAGTCGTCGAGCGCGGCAGCAGCTACGACATCTACGTTGGCAGCGGCCAGCCGTTGGTGATGGGCAACACCACCAACACCCTGGAAACCGTCGCGAGCAAAGACGATCCGACGCGCATGGGCCTGCAGATGAATCGCGGCTCCAGCACCATCGACATCACGTCGGTGATCAGCGGTGGCGAGATCGGTGGCCTGCTGACGTATCGCAAAGAAGTGCTCGACCCTTCGCTCAATGAGTTGGGGCGCGTGGCCCTGGTGGTTGCTGACCAGATCAACAGTCAGCAGGCGCAAGGCATCGACAAGAATGGCGAGTTCGGCGCGCCGCTGTTCAGCAACATCAACAGCGCCGCACTGATCAGCCAGCGCAGCATTGGCGGGGCGAACAACAGCGCCGGTTCCGGCAACCTCGATGTGACCATCAAGGACACCGGCAAGCTGACCACCAACGATTACCAGGTGACGTTCACCAGCGCGACCAACTACTCGGTCAAGCGCTCGGACGGCACCGACATGGGCGCGTTCAGCACCACGACCACCCCGGCGCCAGTGATCGACGGCTTCAGCCTGTCGCTGAATGGCGCGGCCCTGAGTGCTGGTGACAGCTTCAAGGTGACCCCGACCCGTGGCGCCGCGACCAGCATTCAGACGGTCTTGAGCGACCCGAAAAAGATCGCTGCCGCCGCACCGTTGAGCGGCGTTACCAGCGCCAACAATGGCGGCACTTACACCCAGCCAACGCTGACCACCAAACTCGATATCTACAACCCGGTGTCGCAGTCGGAGTTGCAAGCGGCGCTGAAAAACTCGACGCCGGTCAAGCTGACCTTCGCTGCCGCCAGCGGTGGCAGCCAGACCTACCAACTGACCGACGCCCAAGGCAATTCGCTGGGCAGCGGCACGATTGTTCCGGGCCAGAGCAATACCGTGAACATGAAAATCGGCATGGTCGACGGCAGCGGCAACCCGATCATGGACGGCGGCACGCCGCCGGCGCAGAAAACCTTCACCGTGCAGACCACGGTGGGCGGCACGCCCAAAGCCAACGAAAGCTTCACCGTTTCGTTGACCGGCGCCGGCTCCTCGGATAACCGCAACGCTCAGGCGCTGGTCGGCCTGCAAACCAAACAGACGGTAGACACCGGTTCGGCGAGCAAGGGCATCAGCCTGACTGACGCCTACAGCAAGCTGGTCACCAACGTTGGCACCAAGGCTGCCCAAGGCAAGTCCGACAGTGCCGCCACCACGGCGATTCTGGCGCAGGCCAAAGGCGCGCGTGATTCGTTGTCCGGGGTCGACCTGGATGAAGAAACCGGCAACCTGGTGAAATACCAGCAGTACTACACCGCCTCTTCGCAGATCATCAAAGCTGCGCAGGAAACTTTCAGCGTGCTGATCAACAGCCTTTAAGGAGTCGTAATTCATGCGCATTTCTACCGCCCAGTATTACGAAACAACCGCTGCCAACTATCAGCGCAACTTCAACAAGGCGATCGCCACCAGCAATGAAGCCAGCAACCTGACGCGCATCAACACCGCCGCCGATGATCCGCTGGGTGCCGGTCGTTTGCTCAAACTGGGCCAGCAAAGTGCCGCACTTGAGCAATACACCACCAACATCAGCACCACCAAAAGCGCCTTGAGCCTTCAGGAAACCACCCTGACCTCGATTGGCAGCGCCTTGCAGCGCGCCAAGGAAATCGGCCTGGCCGCCAATAACGGCATCGCCACCGATGCTGACCGCAAGGCCTACGCCGCCGAGATCAGCCAGATCCAGCAACAAGTGCTGGGCCTGATGAACTCCAAGGACGCCAACGGCAATTACCTGTTCGCCGGGTCGAAAACTGACACCCCGCCGTACTCGCCGAACTCCGACGGCACCTTCAGCTACAGCGGTGACCAGAGCAGCATCGACTTGGGCATTGGCGATGGCATGTCGGTTGCCACCAACACCACCGGTTGGGATGCCTTCCAGCAGACCATCAACACCAGCCGCACCCAAACCAGCATGACCGCGCCGGCGGTGGATGATGGTCGCGTGGTTCTGTCCCAGGGGTCGGTTGGCACCGCAGCCACCTACAACGCCAAATTTGCCGGTGGCGAGCCGTACACCGTCAGCTTCCTGAGCAGCACCCAGCTGAAAATCACCGATGCCCTGGGCAACGACGTGACCGCTGAAGCCAGCCAGAATGGCGTTATCAGCAACAGCAACGGGGCGAATCAGCAAGTCAGTTTCCGCGGTGTCGACCTGAAGTTGAACATCAACCTCAAGGCTGGGGACACCAACCCAGACGCAGTGATTGCCGGTCACAGCTTTACGCTGTCGGCGACCCCGGACACCTTCAACACCTCGCGCAGCCCGGGCAACGTCTCGACGGCGGTGATCACCAGTTCCACCGTGACCGATCAGGCGGCTTACAACAAAGCCTTCCCGGCGGGCGGGGCGGTGCTGAAGTTCACCAGCGCCACCGATTTCGACCTGTACGCGGCGCCAGTGACCGCTGACAGCCGACCGGTTTCGTCGGGCACCATGGTCGGCAACAACGCCACCGCTGCCGGCGTGACCTTCGCGGTGAACGGCACGCCAACCGGCGGCGATCAGTTTGTCTCGCAGTCGAACAACCATCAGACGCAGAACGTGCTCGACACGCTGGGGAAAATGGTCACGGCGCTGAACACGCCGATCGACGGCGATGCAGTGGCCAAGCAGAAGTTTCAAGGGGCGATGGAAGCCGGTCTGGGCAACATCGACAGCGCCGCCAACCAGCTCGGCTCGGCGGTCACTTCGATCGGTGCGCGTGGGCAGTCGCTGGACAGCCAGACGACCACCAACGAGAGCCTGACGCTGGCGAATACCGCCACCCAGTCGTCGATTCGTGATTCCGACCCTGCCGAAGTCATGACCCGCCTGACCTTGCAGCAAACCATGCTGCAAGCGGCGCAACTGGCCTTCAGCAAAATCACCTCGCTGGGTTTGTTCAACAAGATCTGACGGTGACCGGGCGCCAAGGCGCCCGATTGCCCGAGCCTTCCCTGTTTATTGTCTTTTAGCGGTTTGAAGGGCTCGCTTTCCGGAGCGGGCACGCACCGCCAGTGAGCCCGCCGTGAATCCACTTCCCCTCGTCAGCCTGGTCATCCCTGCCTTCAACCCGAGGTTTTTCGAACGCACGCTGCGCAGTGCCGTCGGTCAGGGTTATGCCAACCTCGAAATCATCGTGTGTGATGACAGTCGCGGCGACGAGATTCGCGCGGTTGTCGATCAGGTCTGCGAGCACAGCGGCGTGCCGGTGCGCTATGTGCGCAACCCGCGCACGCTCGGGCTGGTGGGCAACCTGCAGGCGTGTCTGGCGCAGGCGCAGGGCGAATTCGTCAAATTCCTGTGTGACGATGACTTGCTGTTCGGCTCGTGTATCGAGGTTCAGGCGCATCTGCTGAGCGAGAACCCGGACGTCAACCTCGCGCTGGCCCAGCGTCTGTACTGGGATGCCAACGACGCGCCGTTGCCGTCGCGTCTGGAAAACACGCCGTTGTCGCCAAACAGCTGCGTGTTCAAGGGTGAAGACCTGCTGGCGATTTTCGAGAAGTTTCCGGTGAACATTCTCGGCGGCTTCAGCAGCTCACTGTTCCGTCGCGCCGACCTGCTGCAGTGGTTGCCGGCGCTGACCGAGCCCGGACACTGTTTTGTCGCCAGCCTCGATTTTGCCTTGTACGTCTGCCTGTTGCGGCGCGGCAACGTGGCCGTGTCCAACCAGGTGCTGATCGTCGAGCGCTTGTATCCCGAGCGCCTGAGCAATCAGCAGTCGATCAAGGATGCCCTGCAAACCGAACGCCAGTGGCTGATGCAAATGATTCAGGCACGCAGCGGTGAGGCCGCGCCCGCGCCAGGCTGGGCACGTTATATGCCGTTGGATCGCCTCGGCGAAACCCCGCGAGTCTGGGAAGAACTGGCGCTGAACCGCACGCTGGGCAACAGGCAGACCACCGAGATCTGGGAAGTCGGTATCGCCAGCGAAAGTTTTGCCGAGCTCTACCAACAGTGGCTGGCCTGCCGGACGCTGACCGACTGCCAGCGCGAGCTATTGCCGGACACTTTGGCGGGCTGGCCGCGCGTGCCGAAAATCGTGCCGATCATTGTTGACGAGCATGGCAGTCGTGCCGCGCTGAACGTCACCCTCGACTCACTGGCCGCGCAAGATTACGCGCCTCACCTGACGTTGGTGCTGTCCGTAACCTGCACCGAAGCCGCGCTGGACGGGCGAGTGTTCCGCTTGCCGCTGCAAGCGGATTGGCAACAGCAGATCAACCAGATGCTGGCGCAGCTCGACGGCGCTGACTGGTTTTATTTGCTGCGCGCCGGTGATCGACTGGTGGCGCCGGCGCTGCTGATGATGGCCGAGCGCATCGCCACGACGCCGGCGTTTGCCTGCCTGTATGGCGACGAGGGCGGATTGCTGCAGGGCGAGTCGACCGACCCGGTGTTCAAGCCGGATTTCAACCTCGATCTGATGCGCAGCTATCCGTACGTCGGTCGGGCGCTGGCCTTTGAATGCGAGCGTTTCCTGGCGCTGGGCGGTTTCGATTCCGGGCACGGTGAATTGGCCCCGCATGATCTGCTGTGGCGTCTGGTTGAAACCGACGGTACGCAGGCGATCGGTCACGTTGCCGAAGTGCTGCTGGAATCCGCTTTCGACTTGACCCAATGGTTGTCGCTGCCCGAGGTGATGGAAGCCAATCCGTTGTTGCTGCAAGCGCATCTGCAACGCCTGGGCATTGCGCACCAGATTCGCGACGGCAGTTCGACGTTGCTCAATCGCGTCGATTATCTGCATGTCGCTCGGCCGCTGGTGTCGATTGTGATTGTCAGCAACGACCAGACGGTCGCGGTACAACGCTGCGTCGAGAGCCTGTTGGAAAAAACGTCTTACGGCGAATATGAGCTGCTGCTGGTGGACAACGGCAGCCAGAGCGAGGAGGCGCGCATCTGGTTCGACGGCATGACGCAATTGGGCAGCGAGCGGATTCGGGTCATTGCCTGGCCGTCGCAGGACTATCCACCGCAGGGCAATGCAGCGGCGGTGGGCAATTTCGCCGTGGCGCAGGCGCGTGGCGAATACGTGCTGATGCTCAATCCTTACGCGGTGATCACCCAGGGTGACTGGCTGACCGAGCTGCTCAACCACGCGCAACGTCCGGAAGTCGGTGCCGTCGGCGCCAAGCTGTTCAACCCGGAAGGTCGAGTGGTGCAGGCCGGTTTGATTCTGGGGCTGCATGGGCCGGCCGGCGTGCCGTTTGCCGGCGAGACCCTGCACGCGAAAGGCTACATGTATCGCCTGCAAACCGCGCACAACCCGAGCGCCGTCGCCGGTGATTGCCTGATGCTGCGCAAAGCGGTTTTTGCTGCCGTCGGCGGTTTTGACGAGCAAGGCCTGGCGCAGTCGCTGAACGACGTCGACCTGTGCCTGCGGATCGGCCAGCAAGGCTATCTGGTGGTCTGGACGCCGCACGCACAATTGGCGCTGGGCGCGCAACCACCGCAAGCCGCCGATCAGGCCCGTAGTGATCAGGAGCAAGAGGTTTTCTACAAGCGCTGGTTGCCGGTGATCGCCCGTGATCCGGCGTACAACGTCAACCTGACGCTGGAGGGCCGGGGCGGGGTCAGTTTTGTCCTGGAGCCGGGTTTGCGCAGGGGCTGGAGCCCTTTTTCGAAATCGCCGCTGCCGAAGATTCTTGCCTTGCCGGCCAACGCTTCAGCCATCGGCCACTATCGCGTGACGCAGCCGTTGCTCGAGCTCGAAGCCGCCGACCGGGTGCGCGGGCGTATCTACTACAACCGCCCTTCGATTATCGAAATCGAACGGTTGTCGCCAGACGTGATCGTTCTGCAGGGCCGTTATTCCGAAGGGCTGATCAACGAGATCCCGGTGTTTCGCACCTATTCCAACGCGCGGCGAATCTACGAGCTGGATGACTACGTAATCAACGTCCCCCAGCGCAATGCGCACATTCGCAACATGCCGGGCAGCGACGACATGGAGAAGCTGGTGCGCCGGGCGATCGGCATGTGCGACCGCGTCGTGGTGTCTACCGAAGCCCTCGGCAATGCGTTGTCGGACATGCACGACGACATCCGCGTGGTGCCGAACATGCTCGCCAAACACCTGTGGAGCGACATGCCGAGCCAGCGCCGTACCTCGAAAAAACCGCGCGTCGGCTGGGGTGGCGGCACCAGTCACCATGGCGATCTGGCGGTGATCGCCGAGGTCGTGCGTGAACTGGCGAACGAAGTCGACTGGGTGTTTTTCGGCATGTGCCCGGATGATTTGCGCCCGTACATGCATGAGTTCCACGGCGTGATCGGCCTCGACGTGTACCCGGCGAAACTGGCCAGCCTGAACCTCGATCTGGCCTTGGCGCCGCTGGAATTCCACGTTTTCAACGACTGCAAAAGCAACCTGCGCCTGCTCGAATACGGCGCGTGCGGTTACCCGGTGATCTGCAGTGACACCGAGGCGTATCGCGGTTATCTGCCGTGCACGCGGATCAAGACCAACACCACCGATGAATGGCTGCAAGCGATCCGCATGCACCTGGCCGACCCGGATGCCAGCTATCGCATGGGCGATCAGTTGCGCGAAGTGGTGATGCGCGACTACGTGCTGCGCGGCGACAACTTGCGCTACTGGGAAAACGGCTGGCTCGCCGACTGAACCAAACCCGTAGGAGCATGGCTTGGCCGCGATGGCGGTTTGTCAGTTGACCTGATGTTGAATGTGCCACCGTCTTCGCGGGCAAGCCTAGCTCCCACAGGAGTTGGTGGTGATGCCTCCATCCAGATCCAGCACGATCACTGTGGGAGCATGGCTTGCCCGCGATGGCGGTTTATCAGTTGACTTGATGTTGAAGGTGCCACCGTCTTCGCGGGCAAGCCTCGCTCCTACAGGAGTTGGTGGTGATGCCTCCATCCAGATTCACCACGATCACTGTGGGAGCAAGCCTCGCTCCCACAGGTTTTCCTGGTCGTGAGCTGGCGCGTTTCCTGCAAGCCCCCCTTTATATCGCCATAAAACGAGCACTGACGGCGTTGTCAGCGGTGCCGTGCGCGGCGTTCAGCGTTTTATCCAGATGGCCCGCACATGCTTGAAATAGCGTGCCCGGGCCCTGTGACGAGCAAGAGGGGAAGCGGATGAAGGCAGTTATTTTGGCGGGTGGTCTCGGCACGCGCATCAGTGAAGAGTCGCACCTCAAGCCCAAGCCGATGATCGAGATCGGCGGCAAGCCAATTCTCTGGCACATCATGAAGCAGTACTCCGCGCACGGAATCCACGATTTCGTGATTTGCCTCGGCTACAAGGGCTACGCGATCAAGGACTTCTTCGCCAACTACTTCCTGCACACCTCCGACGTCACCTTCGACATGCGCAACAACCGCATGGACGTGCACCAGAACTACAGCGAGCCATGGCGCGTGACGCTGATCGACACTGGCGAAGAGACCATGACCGGCGGCCGTTTGCGCCGTGCCTCGCGCTATCTCGAAGACGAGCAAGCGTTCTGCTTCACCTACGGCGATGGCGTCTCGGACATCAACATCGGCGCGCTGGTGGATTTCCATTTGGCCCACGGCAAACTCGCCACCGTCACGGCCGTTCAGCCACCCGGACGTTACGGTGCGCTGGAGCGCGACGGCGATTCGGTAATGGGCTTCACCGAAAAACCTCGCGGTGACGGCGGCTGGATCAATGGCGGTTTCTTCGTGTTGTCGCCCAAAGTCTTGCCGTTCATTGCCGACGATCACACGTCGTGGGAAGCCGAGCCGCTCGCCGCGCTGGCCCAAGACCAGCAATTGCAAGCCTTCCAGCACGACGGTTTCTGGCATCCGATGGACACCCTGCGCGACAAAAACCATCTCGAAGCGCTGTGGCAGAGCGGGGAGGCCCCATGGAAGCAATGGGATTGAGCCCGGCATTCTGGCGCGGCAAACGGGTTCTGGTCACCGGGCACACCGGTTTCAAGGGCAGTTGGCTGACCCTGTGGCTGCAAAGCCTGGGTGCCGAAGTCAGCGGTTTTGCCCTCGATCCGTCGACCGAACCGAGCCTGTTTGAACTGGCACGAGTCCACGAGGGCATCAACGATCAGCGCGGCGACCTGCGCGACCTCGGCGCCTTGCTGGAACTGATCGCCGACACCGAACCGGAAATCGTCCTGCACCTGGCGGCGCAACCGCTGGTGCGCGAAGGCTATCGCGACCCGTTGGGCACTTATTCCAGCAACGTCATGGGCACGCTCAACCTGCTCGAAGCGATCCGCCAGGTCGGTTGCGTGCGCGCTTGCGTGCTAGTGACCACCGACAAGGTCTACGCCAACAAGGAATGGCTGTGGCCGTATCGCGAGGACGAAGCGCTCGGCGGTCACGACCCTTACAGCAGCAGCAAGGCTTGCTGCGAATTGCTCGCGCAGTCATATGCCGCCTCGTTTTTCGCCGCTGATCGCTATGAAGAACACGGTCTGGCGCTGGCCACCGCCCGTGCCGGCAATGTCCTCGGCGGCGGCGATTTCGCCCCGGAGCGGTTGATCCCGGACGTGCTCAAGGCATGGTCGGCAGACGAACCGGTAACCCTGCGCTATCCGCAAGCGGTGCGCCCGTGGCAACACGCGCTGGAGCCATTGGCCGGTTACCTGCAACTCGCGGCCGGCCTCTACGAACAAGGCCCGCAATACGCCGGCGCGTGGAACTTCGGCCCGAGCGAAGCGGATATGTGCAGCGTTGGCGAAGTGGTCGAACTGCTCGCCAACCGCTGGCCGCAAGCACGCGGTTTGCGCATCGAGCCGAGTGAATTGCACGAAGCCGGCCTGTTGCGTCTGGACAGCAGCCGCGCCAAACAACTGCTGGGCTGGCAACCGCGCTGGTCGTTGCAGCAATGCCTGGCGCAGACGCTCGACTGGCACCTGGCGTGGCAGAACGGCGAAGACATGCGCGAAGTCACCCTGAACCAATTGAATCTCTACAAGGATCGGTCATGAGCGAGCTGACACTCCATGCGTTGAAACTGGAAGGGTTGTTTCTGATCCAGCAAAAAGTCTTCTGCGATGATCGCGGACGTTTTGCGCGATTGTTTTGCCAGACCAGTCTGACCGCGCAGGGCCGGCCGTTCGCGATTCGCCAGATCAACCATTCGCGGACCGCCGAGCAGGGCAGCGTGCGCGGATTGCATTATCAACACGCCGGTTTTGCCGAGTCCAAGTTGATTACCTGCGTGCGCGGCGCGGTGTGGGATGTGGTGGTGGACCTGCGCCCGCAGTCGCCAACCTATCTGCAATGGCACGCCGAAGAATTGCGCGCCGACGATGGCCGCAGCCTGCTGATCCCGGCGGGTTTTGCCCACGGGTTTCAATCGCTGACCGACGATTCCGAAGTGCTGTACCTGACCGACGCCGATTACGCGCCGGCGCATGAAGCAGGGTTGTCGGTGAACGATCCGGCGTTGGCGATCCCTTGGCCGTTGCCCGTCAAGAACTTGTCGGCCAAGGATGCCAGCCATCCGCTGCTCGACGACACGTTCCGCGGGGTCGAGCTGTGACGGCTCGCGCATTGAACGTGCTGGTCACTGGCGCCAGTGGTTTTGTCGGCCGGCACCTGGTCAGCGCTTTGCTCGGCAAAGGTTTCAAGGTCCGCGCGGTGTCGCGCGACCTCGATGCGGCGCGAGCCTTGCCGTGGTTCGACGAGGTGGAATTCGTCGCCGCCGATATTCAGGACCCGAACCTCGACGTCGCAGCCCTGGCCGAGGGCATTGACGTGATCGCGCACCTGGCCTGGAGCGGTCTGCCGAATTATCAGGCGCTGTTCCATTTCGAGCGCAACTTGCCGCTCGATTACGCATTCCTCAAGCGGGTGATCGAGGCCGGCGTCAGCCAGGTTCTGGTCACTGGCACCTGCTTCGAATATGGGCTGCAAAGTGGTCCGCTCAGCGAAGCCATTGCGCCGCAACCGAACACGCCTTATGGCTTGGCCAAACACACCTTGCGCCAATTTCTTGAGGCGTTGCAGCGCCAGCAGCCGTTCACGTTGCAGTGGGCGCGGTTGTTTTATCTGCATGGCGAAGGGCAGAACCCCAACAGTTTGTTGGCCAGCCTCGACCGCGCGATTGATGCCGGTGAGGCGCAGTTCAATATGTCGGCGGGCGACCAGTTGCGCGACTACCTGGAAATCCGCCAGGCCGCCGCCATGCTCGCGGCGCTGGTGGCTCGTCGCGATGTTGCCGGCGTGATCAATTGCTGCAGCGGTCAACCGGTGTCCGTCAGGGCTTTGGTCGAGCAGCGCGTGGCCGAACGTCAAGCAAATATCGCCCTCAACCTCGGGCACTACGGTTATTCCGCCCACGAACCGATGGCGTTCTGGGGCGTGGCCGAGCGGATTTCGCAATTGGCAGGAGAACAACATGCAGCATGAGCTCTATCGTGTCAGCGGCCTGCCGGTCTTGCAGAACCGCACGTTTGCCAGCGCCGAACAGGCGCGCGCCTCGGGCAGCGCCGACATCGTGTTGGTGCAGGACAGTGACAGCGGGCTGATCTTCAATCAGGCGTTCGACGCCAGCAAGCTCAGCTATGACGCCGACTATCAGAACGAACAGGCGCATTCGGTGCAATTCCAGCAGCACTTGAATGACGTCGAGGCGATTCTTGCCCGGCATTTCAAGGGGCAAAGCCTGATCGAAGTCGGCTGCGGCAAAGGCTATTTCCTCGAAATGCTGCGCGGGCTCGGCTACGCGATTACCGGCATCGACCCTTCCTATGAGGGCGATAACAGCGAAGTGATCAAGGCGCCATTCACTCAGGAATTGGGCCTCAATGCTGACGCGATTGTGTTGCGCCACGTGCTGGAACACATCAGCGACCCGGTGAGTTTTCTCGCCGATATCGCCGCCGCCAATCGCGGTGGGCAGATCTACATCGAGGTGCCGTGCTTCGACTGGATCGTCGAGCACAACGCCTGGTTCGACGTGTTCTACGAACACGTGAATTACTTCCGCCTCGCCGACCTGCGCGGGTTGTTCGATACCGTGCATGAAGCCGGGCATCTGTTTGGCGGTCAGTACCTGTACATCGTCGCGGACCTGTCGACGTTGCGCCGCACACCGCTGCAACCGCCGCAACTGCTCAGCCTGGCGGACAACTTTACCGCCAGCATCGATAAAGCCGTGCAGATCATTCAGGCCAGCGGCAGCCACGGCGCCGGCATCTGGGGCGCCTCGTCCAAAGGCGTGATTTATTCGC
Source organism: Pseudomonas prosekii (assembly GCF_900105155.1). Lineage (NCBI taxonomy): Bacteria > Pseudomonadati > Pseudomonadota > Gammaproteobacteria > Pseudomonadales > Pseudomonadaceae > Pseudomonas > Pseudomonas prosekii. Next base: position 1,049,224 of record NZ_LT629762.1, on the reverse strand, counting down.
TGGCGCTGCAACGTGCCGGGGTCTCGGTCGAGCACGTGGTCGACATCAACCCGTCCAAGCAAGGCCGTTATCTGCCGCTGAGCGGGGTGCGCGTGTCGTCGCCGCAAGAGGCGATCGACGGCCTGCCCGAAGGCGCCCATCTGTTTGTGATGAACTCCAACTACCTCGAAGAAATCAAGCGCATGACCGGTGGACGCTACGTCTATCACGCCGTCGACAGCGCTTCATTCCAGTGACTATTGAGACCTCGAAATGACTGTAAGTACGCTTCCCCAAACCTTCGAGCCGACGCTGCCCCTGAGTGAATTGTTGACGGTGGTGTTGATCACCCACAACCGCCCGGTTTTCCTGCGCCGGGCGTTGCAGTACTACCGTAATCTGCCTTGCAAAGTGATGGTGCTGGATTCGTCGAGTGAACGTCCCGACGGCGACTTTTCGGCGGTCGATTATCACCATTTGCCGCAGATCGCCTATTGGGGCCTGCAGTCCAAATTGACCTTCGGCGTCGAGCGATTGACCACCCCGTACATGGTGTTCGCCGCCGACGATGATTTCTTGCTGCACGGTGCGCTGGGCGAAGCGGTGAGCTTCCTCGAAGCCAATCACGATTACGCGCTGTGCATCGGCTACAGCCTGATGTATCTGGCGATGGCCGGCAGCGTCAATTACTTCCGCCGCGACAAAAAGGTCTGCGAGGACTATCCGTCTGAGGACGCTGGGCAGCGGCTGCAGGGTTTCATGCACCAGTTCATCCCGCCGTTTTATGGCGTGTGCCGCACCTCGGTGGTCAAGGACTGGTACGCCAGATTGCCGCAAGGCACCAGTTTCGAATGGCAGGAAATCGGCCACGCCTACTTCCTGTTGATGAACGCCAAGGCGCGCATTTTGCCGATCCCGTACTCGGTACGGGAAATGAACTATGGATTCTCCGATCACGACACCGACGTCTATCGCGCGCTGAGCTATACCGACGCCAAGTCGGTGGCCGCGCGTGAGGCGTTCGCCGACTTCCTCGCCTCGCTGCCGCATGGTGTCGAGCACCTCGAGCCGGCACAACGCAAGGCGCTGGCGCTGGACAGTTTTGCGACCATGGCCGACAGCCTTATCGCCCATCGCGGCTTGACCATGGAACTGATTTTCGAGTCGTGCTGGAACCACGCAGTGGCCGAGCCGGTGCGGCGCTTCGGGCCACGGCAATATGTCGAAATGCCTTTCTACAATCAGCCGTTTTTCGATCTGCTGACCGAGATCGAATTCCTGATTCACGCAATGCCTGCCGGGCGCGTGCAGCTGGAAAGACTGGAAGGCGTGTGGACTCGCCAGGAGCATCTGTTGCGCGCGCGCAACAACGATACGCCGCAAAGTGTCGCCGACCGTTTGTGGCAGGCCCACGATCTGGACGTGTTCAACCGCGCGGTGGTCAAGCGCCTGGCGCAACAGACGCAATTGCTCGGCGAGGATGACGAGGCACAAAACCTGACCGAGTGGGCCGGGCGTCTGGAAGCGCTGTCAGCGAAAGACCCGCACGCGGTTTTCAGTCGCATGCACTCCAGTCGCTTGCTCGATTGGCTGGCCGCGCGTCAGCCGGATGCCGAGCAGGCCGCGCAAATCGCCAGTCACTTGGCGGCGCATGACGGCGGCCCGCAGTTCGGGATTTTTCTGCTGGATGTCGACAACGACATCGACAAAGTTCAGGTCACGCTCGACAGCCTGGTCGAAGGTCACTGCAAAGCTTTCAAGATTGTCGTGTTCACCACCGGTGAGCCGCCAGCGGCGACCACTGCGCAAAACACCCTGCACTTTGTCCGGGTGACGCAAAGCAATTTCGTCGACAAGCTCAACCAGAGCGCCGGCCAATCGCCGTGCGACTGGCTGTTGCTGGCGCAGGCGGGCGACGAGTTCACACCTGGCGGGCTGCTGCGCGCCAGTCTCGAATTGCTCAATGTCAGCGGTCTGGACGCTGTGGCCACCGATGAAATCCAGCGCAAAGCAGATGGCGCACTGGTTGATGTGTTCCGTCCGGGGTTCAACCTTGATCTGTTGCAAAGCCTGCCGGCGCTGATGGCGCGGCACTGGTTGATCCGTCGAGAGGCGGTGCTGGAAGTGGGCGGTTATCAGGCCGATTTCAGCAATGCCCTGGAGTTCGACTTGTTGTTGCGCATCATCGAGCACAGTGGCCTCGGCGGCCTCGCGCACCTCGACGAACCGCTGCTGATTACCCAGGCGCCGGAGCTGGAAGAAAACGCCCACGAGCGACTGGCATTGCTGCGGCACCTCGGCAATCGCGGCTACAAGGCCAAAATCACCTCGCAACTGCCGGGCACTTACCAGATCGATTACCGTCACGCCGAGCGGCCACTGGTGTCGATTATCGTCCCGGCCGGGGATGATCTGGCCGCGCTGCAACGTTGCGTCGACGGGCTGCTGCTTAAGACCCGTTACCTGCGTTACGAAGTATTGATCGCGGTTAATCCGGCCCAGTCGGCGGCCGTCGATGACTGGCTCGGCGCGTTGCAAAACATCAAGGTGCGCCTGCTGCACGCCGAGCAACCGATGAGCGACGTGGCGTTGAGCAATTTCGCCAGTGAGAAAGCGCAGGGCGAGTACCTGGTGCTGCTGGCGGCCGACGCCGAAGTGGTCAACCCGAACTGGATCGAGTCGCTGCTCAACCATGCGCAGCGTCCGGAAGTCGGGGTGGTCGGGGCGAAACTGGTCAATCGCGACGGCAAGATCTCCAGCGCCGGGCTGATTCTCGGGTTCAATGGCGCGGTCGGCTCAGCCTTCGTCGGCGAAAAGCATGACGCCAGCGTGTACTTGCAACGCCTGGCCGTAGAGCAGAATTATTCTGCGGTGTCGAAGGTGTGCCTGATGGTGCGCAAGGAATTGTTCGACGACTTGGGCGGGCTTGATGACGAAACGTTTGCGCAAGGTTTCAGCGACGTTGACCTGTGCCTGCGCGCCGGTCAGGCCGGCTACGTGACGGTGTGGACGCCGCTGGTGCAGGTTCTGCATCAAGGCGAGCAACCGTCAGCGCCGCAGGCGCTCGAGGCATTACGCGAAAAATGGAGCACGGCGTTCGCCCAGGATCCGGCCTACAGCGCGCATTTGGCGTTGACCGGCAAAGGCTTCACATTGGGTGAAAGCGCGCCGATCAATTGGGCGCAACTGCTGGCCTGAGAGGCGTGAGCTGACAGAGGTCACTTGGCGCGGCAACCGCGCCAAGTTGTCTGAACGCGCATTTGCTGGTGAAATGCCTGGCCCTTGCGACGAGCATTTGTTCGTAGCAAAGGTTCAGGCAGCCACCGTGACCCGCAGTTTTTCCGGTGGAAGACGTCACGTGGTTTCTCCGGGAAAAGCACTTTTGAACAGCGTCGCAATCATTCTGGCCAATCGTGCCGAACACTATTATCGGGCTCGCATCGATGCGCTTTTGCGCGCGTTGAAAACGCGTGGCGGTTGGCGATGAGTGCGGCGATGAAAGTGGCGATGAGAGTGCTGATCCGCTCCGACGCCTCACCGACGATTGGCAGCGGCCATATCGCGCGTTTGCTGCCCTTGGCCAGAACCCTGCGCCAGCAAGGGGTACACGTGGCGTTTGCCTGTCGCGAATTGCCCGGTCATCGCCTCGACAGCCTCGCCGCCGAAGGTTTCGAGACATTCTGTTTGCCGGCGCGTTATCCCGATGAAGACCCGCAACAGGCAATCGAGTCGATGCTGCCGTGGCAGGCCGACATCGATGCGCTGGACCAATTGCTGCAAAACCACTCAGCGTTCGACTGGGTCATCGTCGACCATTACGGCCTCGATCATCACTGGCAAACCGCCGCTCGGCGCTGGGCGCCACGGATCGCGGCGGTGGATGATCTGGCGACACGCACTTACCGCGTCGATCTGCTGCTCAACCAGAATCTCTCGGGTACCGCCGAGGCCTATGTCGGCCTGCTCGGTGACGATTGCCAGACCTTGTTCGGCCCGCGCTTCGCTATGCTGCGCGATGAATTTTGCTGTCCGGCACTGCCGATCAAACCCGTGGCCAAACGCGTGTTGGTCAACTTCGGCGGCTTCGATGCGGCGCGGCAAACCCATCACGCGATGCTGGCGTTGCAGGATTTTCATGATCTTGAGGTCGATTTTGTCGCTGGCGCCGCCAACCCGGCGTGGGACGAGATGCAAGCGCTGGCGGCCGCGCGGCCGAATTGGCGCCTGCACAGTTTTGTCAGCGACTTTCAGCGCTTGATGACCGAAGCCGATCTGTTTGTCGGCGCTGGGGGTGGCACCAGTTGGGAACGCGCGGCGATGGGCTTGCCGACGATTTGCATCGCTGTGTCGAATAATCAGCAGGCCAACGGCGAGGTCATGGCCACCTCGGGCGCGCACGTGTTTCTCGGCGCGCGTGAGCAGGTCAGCGTCGAGCAGTTGCGCCTGGCGGTGGGTTTTGTCGCCGGCAATCAGGGCTTGCGCCAAAGCATGGCCGAGCGCTCGCGACAGTTGGTCGATGGCCGTGGCGCACAGCGCGTGGCGGCAGCGCTGGTCGGCGCAATGTTGCCGTTGCGCGAGGCGACGCTCGACGATGCTCGTCTGTTGTTCGCGGGACGCAACGCCGAGGCCGTGCGGCGCTGGTCGCTGGACAGCCGCGAGATCGATTGGCCGGCGCATCAGGCGTGGCTCGCGGCGAGCCTGGACAATCCGCAGCGTTTGTTGCTGATCGCCGAGGCCGCTGATGGCCCGGTCGGTGTGCTGCGTTATGAGCTGCGCGGCGTCAGCGCCGAAGTCTCGATTTATCTGTTCGAAGGACGTTTTGGCCTCGGGTGGGGCAGGGCGCTGCTGGCGCGCGGCGAGGCGTTTGTCCGCCCCCGTTGGCCGCAACTGCAAAGCCTCAGCGCGCAGGTATTACCTGGCAATCAGCCGTCGCTGAGGCTGTTTGCTGAGGCAGGTTTCACGCAGAGTGCCTGCGTGTTCACCCGTCTCATGCCCGCAGACCTGGATCTGCCCGAGCCCTTCATCTAGTACCTGAACAGCGCGCCACGGCACTCCGCGGCTCATTGGTCGAATAAGCGTTGTCGGGTTGATTCGGCAAAATAGCGTGACCTGTGAGTCATAACGCGCATCTTCACTGTATTGTATTGACCGGGGAGATGGCGCCTGGCCCGTTATCGGGTCCAGTGATAGCCCTCAACGCTCCCCGCTGTCGCCCGTTGCGGCGACTGAAAATCACTGTATGTCGGCGCCCCTCGAATCCTTGCGAGCGGTGGTATTGGGCTGTTTATTATTGGGAAGCCGTAATGATTGGCATAAAGAGCATTGCGAGCTACGTTCCTGTAGCCGGCGTGGACAATTACGCACAAGGTGCAAAATTCGAGAAGGATGAAGAGTTCATCCTTGGCAAGATCGGTTCAGCGTTCCTGCCGCGCAAAGACGCCGCGCAGGAAACCTCGGACCTGTGTGTCGAAGCCGTCAACGCGTTGTTCGCCAGCAACCCTGAGCTGAAACGCGAATCCATTGACGTGCTGATCGTCGTCACCCAGAACGGCGACGAAGAAGGCCTGCCGCACACCGCCGCAATTGTTCAGGACAAGCTCGGCTTGTCGACCAACGTTGCCGCGTTCGATATCTCGCTGGGCTGCTCGGGTTACGTCTATGGCATCTACGCGATCAAGGGTTTCATGGAAGCCACCGGCCTGAAAAACGGCTTGCTGGTCACCGCTGATCCGTACTCGAAGATCGTCGACCCGGAAGACCGCAACACCACCATGCTGTTTGGCGACGCTGCTACCGCGACGTGGATGGGCGAAGAAGCGCCGTGGCAGTTGGGCAAAGCCAAGTTCGGCACCGACGGTTCCGGCGCGCCGCACTTGAAGGTCACCGATGGCGTGTTCTATATGAACGGTCGTCAGGTCTTCAACTTTGCCTTGCTCAAAGTCCCGGCGCATTTGCACGAGTTGCTCGATGAGTCGAATTTGCAGGCTGACGATATCGACGCCTTCTGCATTCACCAGGGCAGCGCGGCAATTGTTGACGCCGTCGCCCGACGTTTCGAAGGCGAACCGGAGAAATTCATCAAGGACATGGTCGAGACCGGCAACACGGTGTCTTCGAGTATTCCGCTATTGTTGGAAAAGCACGTACTGGACTCGGACTGGAAACGCGTGGCACTGAGCGGTTTTGGTGTGGGCCTGTCGTGGGGCTCGGCGATTATCTATCGCCCTTAAGCAGTAGTTGGTACGAAAAAACCATCAGCCGGCTACAAAAAAAGCGTTCAAGGCATCCCTTGAACGCTTTTTTTTGCCTGCGCGAAAAGTGGCTTTGGGCAGCGCTGCAACGCCGCTTGGCGCCACGGACAGTTTTATGACGTCATTTTTATGTGGGTGGAATCGCGCTAAGCCTTTGTTTTCCGGGGGGTGGCCGGGTGATGGCAAATATTTTTAAAAAAGCCCTCAAGCAACCTGCGAAACCGACGATAACTATTACGAAGGTTCTCTAGGCCACACCCGGCGCTTGCCAGGGCCGGAAGCCGCAGTACCCAACCAACGAGGAATTCGTCATGGCTTTAACAGTAAACACTAACGTTACATCGTTGAACGTTCAGAAAAACCTGAACCGTGCTTCCGATGCACTTTCGACCTCGATGCAGCGCCTGTCCTCCGGCCTGAAAATCAACAGCGCCAAAGACGACGCCGCCGGCCTGCAGATCGCTACTCGCATGAGCTCGCAGATCCGTGGTGGTACTCAGGCAATCCAGAACGCCAACGACGGTATCTCCGTTGCGCAAACCGCTGAAGGCGCGCTGCAGGCTTCGACCGACATTCTGCAACGTATGCGTGAACTGGCTGTTAAAGCACGTAACGGCACCAACGGCGACAAAGACCAGGAAGCGACCAACTCCGAATTCGCTCAGATGTCTGACGAATTGACTCGTATCTCGGCTTCCACCAACCTGAACGGCAAAAACCTGCTCGACGGTTCGGCTGGTACTGTAACTCTGCAAGTTGGCGCGAACACTGGTTCGGCTAACCACATCGACCTGGTACTGAGCGGCAAGTTCGACGCCGTCAGCCTGTCGGTAGGCAGCGGTACTGTTGCTCTGACTGGCGCTTCCCCAAGCGACGCCGCCCTGGCAGCTGACAACGCGATCACCGCTATCGATGCCGCAATTGCGTCCATCAACAGCACTCGCGCCAGCCTCGGTGCTTCGCAAAACCGTCTGACCAGCACCATCTCCAACCTGCAAAACATCAACGAAAACACCACTGCTGCACAGGGTCGCGTACAAGATACCGACTTCGCCGCAGAAACAGCTAACCTGACCAAACAGCAGACTCTGCAACAAGCTTCCACCGCTGTTCTGGCCCAGGCTAACCAGCTGCCATCCGCCGTACTGAAACTGCTTCAGTAAGATCGGATTGAGTTTTGGCGGGGGAGTGCGCTTGCGTGCTCTCTCGCTTTTTCCGTTTAAGAGGTGATGGTCATGGACATGAGCGTGAAGCTGAATTTGTCTTACCCGGCCGCGAAACCGACGGTCAGCACTACCGAGAAGCCGGTCGACAAGCCTCGCGCCGAAAGTACCCAGGCTGTTGCTGCCAATAGCTCGGAATCGGGCAATCCGGACAATTCGGAAAAATTGAAAACTGCAGTGCAGGAAATTGAAAAATTCGTTCAGTCGGTCAAGCGCAATCTTGAGTTTTCGATCGATGAAACATCTGGCAAGGTCATTGTCAAAGTGATTGCGAGCGAATCCGGTGAAGTCATTCGACAGATTCCGTCGGCCGAAGCAATGAAGCTCGCTGAAAGTCTGCATAACGCCAGTAACGTGTTGTTCGACGCCAAAGCCTGATGCTGGCATGAAACGTGTTTGTACGATCATTGATCGCTGATAGTGGTCAAAAGACCGGCGACACACAGAGAGGGAGATGCACATGGCAAGTCCAATTCTACCGGGTTCGGGTTTAGGCTCGGGTCTGGACATCGGCGCGATCGTCAGTGCGCTGGTAGGCGCCGACAAATCGGCCAAGCAAACCCAGATCGACACCCAGACCAAAACCAACACGCTGAAAATCTCCGGTGTCGGTGCCCTGAAAAGCGCATTGACCGCGTTCCAGACGGCGATGAAAAACCTAGGCAGTACGACGACTCCTGCATTTGCGGGTTTTACCGCTTCCTCGGGCAATACCTCGATTCTCGCTGCGACCTCGGACAACACAGCGGTTGCCGGGACTTACAGCGTTGTCGTGACGAATCTGGCCACCGGCTCGAAAGTGGCGAGCGCTGCTTTTGCGGGCGGTACTGCCAGTGCCATTCCGAGTGGTACTCTGAAAATCAGTCAAAATGGCACTGACTACAATGTCGCGATTCCCGCCAATGCGACCCTGCAGTCGACCCGAGACGCGATCAACACCGCGCAGGGCGCCAACGGTATCTCGGCCAACATCGTGACGGACAGCACCGGCGCTTCGCGTCTGGTGATCAGTTCGAACAAGACTGGCGCCGGTTCCGACCTTACCGTCAGCGGCATCGCCGGCCTTGAAATCGACGGCACCCAGCCGATGAGCGCGAGCCCGACGCCGGGCGCCTCGGGTGCGGTGAATGGGATTGCCTCGGATGCGACGGTGATCATCGACGGCCTGACCGTCACCAGCAAAAGCAATACGGTTACCGGTGCGATCAGTGGCCTGACGCTCAACCTGGCTGCCGTTAGCACCGGTACGCCGGCGACTGCCACAGCGGTCACCGTCGCCAACAACACCACCGGTTTGCAGACCTCCGTTCAGGCGTTTGTCGATGCTTACAACACCCTGAAGAAAACCGTCGATACCTTGTCCAAAGCGACGGCCGACGATGACGGTAATCCGACCGTTTCCGCGGCGTTCACCGGTGACTCCTTGCCGCGTTCATTGATTGCCGACATCCGCGGTCAGTTGACTGCGCCCGGCGCCGGTGGTCCTTTGGCAGTGCTGTCGCAGATCGGTGTAATGACCGACCAGAACACCGGTAACCTGGCGTTTGACTCCGCGACCTTCACCAAGAACATGGCCACCAACGGCATGACCGGTCAGGTGCAGCAGTTGTTCACCGGGACCAATTCGACCAATGGGCTGCTGGCGCGCATGAGCGCTGCTGTCGATCCATACGTCAAGACCGGCGGTTTGCTCGATCAGCGCAGTTCCAACCTGACGACTGTCGGCAAAACCCTGACGACTCAGCAGAAAGCTTTGGATATGCACGTCACCAATCTCACTGCGACCCTGACGGCCAAGTACAACGCGATGGACCTGATCGTCGGGCAAATGAAGGCGACGGCCAGCAACATCACCTCGTTCTTCGCGTCGCTGAACGCGCAGCAGTCCAGCAAGTAGTCATGAACTGACGACAGAAACCCGGCTACGCTTTTTCAAGTGCGCCGGGTTTTTGTCTTTTCAATCTAAAGTTTTCTGGCTCAACGACGATACAGTGGTCATACGAGTCAACGTGGCAATGAGGTAAAACATGAACCCAATGTTAGCCCTTCGGCAATATCAGAAGGTTGGCGCGCAGGCGCAGACGTCCGAAGCCAGTCCGCACCGTCTGGTGCAAATGTTGATGGAGGGTGGTCTGGATCGTATCGCCCAGGCCAAAGGCTCCATCGAGCGCAAGGACGTCCCGGGCAAGTGCGTGTCGATCAGCAAGGCGATCGGCATTGTCGGTGGCCTGCGTGAAGGCCTGGACCTGGAGAACTCTGCCGAAGCCGTCGGCGAGCTCGACCAGTTGTACATCTACATGATGAAGCGTCTCGCCGAGGCGAACATCAAGAGTGACCCGCGGATCCTCGACGAAGTCGCGGGTTTGCTGCGCACGGTCAAAGAAGGCTGGGATGCCATCGCGGCGCCAGGTCCTCAGTTTTAAGGAGATCACCATGAGTCTTGTATTGCAGCGAATAGAACATACCCGCGTAGCGTTGGTGAGTGCATTGGCCGACCGCAACTGGGAGGTGATCGGTCAGTTGGATCTGGATTGCCGTTCCTGCATGGAAGACGTTTTGAGTGAAGCTTCGCTGGACGAGGCCGCGTTGCGCGACAACCTCGAGGAGCTGCTGTATGTCTACAAGCAGCTTCTGGAAGTGGCGATGGGGGAGAGGCAGGCAATAGTCGACGAGATGTCTCAGATCCACCAAGCGCAGAACGCCGCAAAGGTTTACCATCTGTTTGGTTAATTAATCCCCAGTTAATCCAAACTAGTGCGCCATAAATTTGACTGTGCACAGTTTTTTGACTTAACTAGTGGCTGTATCCAGATTTCAGGCGTCTACAGGCTTAACGAGTCTGCAAGCGTCTAGCTTGCCCCCTCATTTCGGGCATTGAGTTGACTAGGGAAGTTGCTATTGCATGTGGCGTGAAACCAAAATTCTGCTAATTGATGACGATAGCGTCCGCCGCCGCGATTTGGCGGTGATCCTTAATTTTCTTGGCGAAGAAAATTTGCCCTGCGGCAGCCATGACTGGCAGCAGGCGGTCGGCTCTTTGTCATCAAGTCGTGAAGTCATTTGCGTACTGATCGGGACGGTAAATGCTCCTGGCGCGCTTTTGGGCTTGTTAAAGACACTCTCAACCTGGGATGAGTTCCTTCCGGTTTTGTTAATGGGCGATAATTCTTCCGTTGACCTGCCCGAAGACCAGCGTCGCCGAGTGCTTTCGACCCTCGAGATGCCGCCCAGCTACAGCAAATTGCTCGACTCCCTGCACCGTGCCCAGGTCTATCGCGAGATGTACGACCAGGCCCGCGAGCGCGGTCGTCACCGCGAACCCAATCTGTTCCGCAGCCTCGTCGGCACCAGCCGGGCGATTCAGCACGTGCGCCAGATGATGCAGCAAGTCGCTGACACTGACGCCAGCGTGCTGATCCTCGGCGAGTCCGGCACCGGCAAGGAAGTGGTCGCGCGCAACTTGCACTATCACTCCAAGCGCCGCGACGGGCCATTCGTCCCAGTCAACTGCGGGGCGATCCCGGCCGAGTTGCTGGAAAGCGAATTGTTCGGTCACGAGAAAGGCGCTTTCACCGGGGCGATCACCAGCCGCGCCGGGCGTTTTGAACTGGCCAACGGCGGCACGCTGTTCCTCGACGAAATCGGCGACATGCCGCTGCCGATGCAGGTCAAGTTGCTGCGCGTGCTGCAGGAACGCACTTTTGAGCGCGTGGGCAGCAACAAGACGCAAAGCGTCGACGTGCGCATCATTGCCGCGACGCACAAAAATCTCGAAAGCATGATCGAGATCGGCACCTTCCGCGAAGACCTTTACTATCGCCTGAACGTGTTCCCGATCGAGATGGCGCCGCTGCGCGAACGTGTCGAAGATATTCCGCTGCTGATGAACGAGCTTATCTCGCGCATGGAGCATGAGAAACGCGGCTCGATCCGCTTCAACTCCGCCGCGATCATGTCCCTGTGCCGCCACGGCTGGCCGGGCAACGTCCGTGAGCTGGCCAACCTGGTGGAACGCATGGCGATCATGCATCCGTACGGGGTGATCGGCGTGGTCGAATTGCCGAAGAAATTCCGCTACGTCGACGACGAAGACGAGCAACTGGTCGACAGCCTGCGCAGCGACCTCGAAGAACGCGTGGCCATCAACGGTCACACTCCGGACTTCAGCGCCAATGCCCTGCTGCCGCCGGAAGGCCTGGACCTCAAGGACTACCTCGGTGGTCTGGAGCAAGGGTTGATTCAGCAAGCGCTGGATGATGCCAATGGCATCGTCGCGCGCGCCGCCGAACGCCTGCGCATTCGTCGCACCACGCTGGTGGAAAAGATGCGCAAGTACGGCATGAGTCGCCGTGATGGAGATGAACAGGCGGATGATTGACGCCTGTTTTTCAAGTCCTTCATTTATAAGCGATTTTTTTTAGGCACGGGTATTGCTATAGCTCTCGCAACGTTCCGTTTAACTGACGGTCAGCCAAGCGAGAGAGCACGATGCCCCAAGCCGCCCAGATGTCTCCTGTCCCTGATACTTCGGGGCTGCCGCTGCCCGTAGAGCAGGCGAGCCGTCTCGGACTTGAGCAGGCGTTCGCGCTGTTCAACCAGATGTCGAGCCAACTGACCGATTCCTACAGCATGCTCGAAGCCCGGGTCACCGAGCTTAAAGGCGAGCTGGCGGTGGTCAGCGCCCAGCGCATGCAAGAGTTGGCGGAAAAGGAACGCCTGGCCAACCGTCTGCAAAACCTCCTCGATCTGTTACCCGGCGGCGTGATCGTCATCGATGCCCAAGGCATGGTGCGCGAAGCCAACCCGGCCGCGTGCGAATTGCTCGGCTTGCCGCTCGAAGGCGAGTTGTGGCGCCAGGTCATCGCCCGTTGTTTCGCGCCCCGTGAAGACGACGGTCATGAAATCTCCTTGAAGGACGGTCGGCGCCTGTCGATTGCCACGCGCTCGCTGGATGCCGAGCCCGGTCAGTTGGTGTTGCTCAACGACCTCACCGAAACCCGGCATTTGCAGGATCAACTGGCGCGTCACGAACGTTTGTCGTCGCTGGGGCGCATGGTTGCTTCGCTGGCTCATCAAATTCGCACGCCGCTGTCCGCCGCACTGCTGTACGCCAGTCATTTGACCGAGCAGGAATTGCCGGTCGCCACCCAGCAACGTTTTGCCGGGCGCTTGAAAGAACGTCTGCACGAACTCGAACATCAGGTGCGCGACATGCTGGTGTTTGCCCGTGGCGAACTGCCGCTGACCAACCGCGTCACTCCCAAAGAACTCATGCAGGCGCTGCAAGCGGCGGCGTTGACGCATGTGCAGGATTTGCCGATTCGCTGGCAGTGCGACAGCCATGCCGGCGAATTGCTGTGCAATCGCGACACTTTGGTCGGGGCAATTCTGAATCTGATCGAGAACGCGATTCAGGCCAGCAGCGGCGCGGCGCGCTTGAAAGTCCACCTGTATAGCCGCGACAACAATTTGCGCCTGTGTGTCAGCGACAGCGGCAGCGGCATTGATCCGGTGGTGCTGGCGCGTTTGGGCGAGCCTTTTTTCACCACCAAAACCACCGGGACCGGGCTTGGCCTGACCGTGGTCAAGGCAGTGGCTCGCGCGCATCAGGGAGAATTGCAGTTGCGCTCGCGGCTCGGTCGCGGCACGTCTGCATTGCTGACCTTGCCGTTGTTTTCCAGCGCAGCGGAGACGGAGTGAAGGGCATGCCAATCAAGGTTTTACTGGTCGAGGATGACCGCGCGCTGCGCGAAGCACTGGCCGACACCCTGCTGCTCGCGGGCCACGATTTCAAGGCTGTCGGTTCTGCCGAAGAGGCGCTGACGGCGGTCGCTGTCGAGGCGTTCAATCTGGTGGTCAGCGACGTCAATATGCCGGGCATGGACGGCCATCAACTGTTGGCGTTGCTGCGAGCACGCCAACCGCAATTGCCGGTGTTGCTGATGACGGCGCATGGTGCCGTGGAGCGTGCCGTCGACGCGATGCGCCAGGGCGCGGCGGATTATCTGGTCAAGCCGTTCGAGCCCAAAGCCTTGCTCGATCTGGTGGCGCGGCATGCGTTGGGCAGTCTCGGCCCGAGCGACAGCGAAGGCCCGATCGCCTTCGAACCGGCCAGCGCCCAGTTGCTGGAACTGGCCAAACGCGTGGCGCGCAGCGATTCGACCGTGTTGATCTCCGGCGAATCCGGCACCGGCAAAGAGGTGCTGGCACGCTTTATTCACCAGCACTCGAACCGCGCCAATCAACCGTTTATCGCGATCAACTGCGCGGCGATTCCCGACAACATGCTCGAAGCGACGTTGTTCGGGCATGAGAAAGGTTCGTTCACCGGCGCCATCGCCGCTCAGGCCGGCAAGTTTGAACAGGCTGACGGCGGGACCATTCTGCTCGACGAGATTTCCGAAATGCCCATGGGCCTGCAGGCCAAGTTGCTGCGGGTGTTGCAGGAGCGCGAAGTCGAGCGGGTCGGTGCGCGCAAGCCGATCACTTTGGACATTCGCGTGGTTGCCACCACCAACCGTGATCTGGCCGGTGAAGTGGCGGCGGGGCGTTTTCGTGAAGACCTTTATTACCGGTTGTCGGTTTTTCCGCTGGCCTGGCGTCCGTTGCGCGAGCGCACCGCCGACATCCTGCCGCTGGCCGAGCGGCTGTTGGCCAAACACGTCAATAAAATGAAGCATGCGGCGGCGCGTCTGTCGCCGGACGCGCAGGCGTGCCTGATCGGTTACCCATGGCCGGGCAACGTGCGCGAACTGGATAATGCGATTCAGCGCGCGTTGATTCTACAGCAGGGTGGTTTGATTCAGCCGCAGGATTTCTGCCTGTCGGGGCCGGTGGCCTGTGCGCCGTTGCCGACGTTGGCGCCGACATTGGCATCAACGCTGACGCCGCTGCGGGCGGCGGACGTGGATGTGGAGTCGGCGAATGCCTTGGGCGATGACCTGCGCCGCCATGAATTCCAGATGATCATCGACACCCTTCGCGCCGAGCGTGGCCGCCGCAAGGAAGCCGCCGAACGCCTGGGCATCAGCCCGCGCACCCTGCGCTACAAACTCGCGCAAATGCGTGACGCCGGCATGGACGTGGAAGCGTACCTGTTCGCCACCTGAGTGCGGCGCGCCGCATAACCCCTGTAGGAGCGAGCTTGCTCGCGATAGCGGTGTATCAGTCGACATTTATGTAACTGATACACCGCCATCGCGAGCAGGCTCACTCCTACAGTAGTTTTCGCATCTGCAGGCTTTTCTGAAGGCTATGTCGCCGAGCTGGCACCCTTGTTGCTAACACCTCAGTACCCGCCGAGTGAGTGTCAAAAAATTGCGGGTCGTCAGAGAGAGAGACCATGAGCCAAGGTATTGAATTTAATCGATTGATGTTGGACATGCGTTCCATGCAAATGGACGCAATGTCGGCACCCAAATCGACTGCAGCCGTTCCGGAACTGGGTGGCAGCAGCTTTGCAGACATGCTTGGCATGGCCGTCAATAAAGTCAGCGAGACTCAGCAGGCGTCGAGCCAGTTGGCCAATGCCTTCGAGATCGGCAAAAGCGGCGTTGATCTGACGGACGTGATGATTTCCTCGCAGAAGGCTACTGTGTCTTTTCAGGCGTTGACCCAAGTGCGTAACAAGTTGGTTCAGGCTTACCAAGACATCATGCAGATGCCGGTTTAAGGACGAGATTGAGTCATGGCTGATGCGATCGCCGATAATGTTCCGGCCAAGGCCACCCCGGTAGACGGCAAACCGCCGCTGTTCGGGTTGTCCTTCCTGGAAAACCTCTCCGAGATGACCATGCTGCGTCAGGTAGGCCTGTTGGTCGGCCTGGCTGCGAGCGTGGCGATTGGCTTCGCCGTGGTGTTGTGGTCGCAGCAGCCGGATTACCGGCCGCTGTACGGCAGCCTCGCCGGGATGGACGCCAAGCAGGTCATGGAAACCCTGGCCGCCGCCGACATTCCTTATTCCGTTGAACCCAATTCCGGTGCCTTGCTGGTCAAGGCCGATGATGTGTCGCGCGCGCGGCTCAAGCTCGCGGCCGCTGGTGTCACTCCCAGCGACGGCAACATCGGTTTTGAAATCCTCGACAAGGAACAGGGGCTGGGCACCAGCCAGTTCATGGAAGCGACCCGTTATCGTCGCGGCCTCGAAGGCGAACTGGCGCGGACCATTTCCAGCCTGAACAACGTCAAGGGTGCCCGCGTGCACCTGGCGATCCCGAAAAGCTCGGTGTTCGTGCGTGATGAGCGCAAGCCAAGTGCGTCGATTCTGGTCGAGCTGTATTCCGGCCGTTCGCTGGAGCCGGGTCAGGTTTTGGCGATCATCAACCTGGTCGCCACCAGCGTGCCTGAGCTGAGCAAGTCGCAGATCACCGTCGTCGACCAAAAGGGCAACCTGCTGTCCGATCAGGCGGAAAACTCCGAACTGACCATGGCCGGCAAGCAATTCGATTACAGCCGTCGCATGGAAAGCATGCTCACCCAGCGTGTGCACAACATCCTGCAACCGGTGCTGGGCAACGACCGCTACAAGGCAGAAGTGTCGGCGGACGTCGATTTCAGCGCTGTCGAGTCGACTTCCGAGCAGTTCAACCCGGATCAACCGGCGTTGCGCAGCGAGCAATCGACCTCTGAGCAACGGACTTCCAGCAATGGCCCGCAAGGTGTGCCGGGTGCCCTCAGCAACCAGCCGCCAGCGCCAGCCTCGGCGCCGCAAACCACCGGTGGCGCGACTGCGGCGGCGGGCATGGTGCAGCCAGGTCAGCCATTGCTTGATGCCAACGGTCAGCAAATCATGGACCCGGCCACCGGCCAGCCTATGCTTGCACCGTACCCGGCGGACAAGCGTCAACAATCCACCAAGAACTTCGAGCTCGATCGCTCCATCAGCCACACCAAGCAGCAACAGGGCCGGTTGAATCGCCTGTCGGTGTCGGTGGTGGTCGATGATCAGGTCAAGGTCAACGCGGCCAACGGCGAAACCAGCCGTGCGCCGTGGAGCGCCGACGAATTGGCGCGCTTCACTCGCCTGGTGCAGGACGCCGTCGGTTTCGACGCCAGCCGTGGTGACAGCGTCAGCGTGATCAACATGCCGTTCTCCGCCGAACGCGGCGAAGTGATTGCCGATATTCCGTTCTACTCCCAGCCTTGGTTCTGGGACATCGTCAAACAAGTGCTGGGTGTGTTGTTCATCCTTGTGCTGGTTTTCGGTGTGCTGCGTCCGGTGCTGAACAACATCACCGGTGGCGGCAAAGGCAAGCAACTGGCCGGGATCGGCAGCGACGTCGAGTTGGGTGGCATGGGCGGCCTGGACGGCGAACTGGCCAACGACCGCGTCAGCCTCGGCGGCCCGACCAGCATTTTGCTGCCGAGCCCGAGCGAAGGCTATGACGCCCAGTTGAACGCAATCAAAAGTTTGGTGGCAGAAGATCCGGGTCGTGTGGCCCAGGTCGTGAAAGAGTGGATTAACGCAGATGAGTGATAACCGAGCCGCTGTCGCCAAACTGTCCCGTGTCGATAAAGCCGCGATCCTGCTGCTGTCGCTCGGTTCGACGGATGCCGCCCAAGTGCTGCGCCACATGGGGCCCAAAGAGGTCCAGCGTGTGGGCGTGGCCATGGCGCAAATGGGTAACGTGCACCGTGAGCAGGTCGAGCAGGTGATGAGCGAGTTCGTCGACATCGTCGGCGATCAGACCAGCCTCGGCGTCGGTTCTGACGACTACGTGCGCAAAATGCTCACTCAGGCCTTGGGCGAAGACAAGGCCAACGGCCTGATCGACCGCATTCTGCTGGGCGGCAACACCAGTGGCCTCGACAGCCTGAAGTGGATGGAGCCGCGCGCCGTCGCCGACGTGATCCGTTTCGAACACCCGCAGATCCAGGCGATCGTGGTCGCGTATCTCGACCCGGACCAGGCCGGCGAAGTGCTCGGCAACTTCGACCACAAGGTGCGTCTGGACATCATCCTGCGCGTCTCGTCGTTGAATACCGTGCAGCCAGCGGCCCTGAAAGAACTCAACCAGATTCTCGAGAAGCAGTTCTCCGGCAACTCGAACGCCTCGCGCACCACCCTCGGTGGCATCAAGCGTGCGGCCGACATCATGAACTTCCTCGACAGCTCGATCGAAGGTCAGTTGATGGATTCGATTCGCGAAGTCGACGAAGACCTGTCCGGTCAGATCGAAGACCTCATGTTCGTGTTCAACAACCTGTCCGATGTCGATGACCGCGGGATTCAGGCGTTGCTGCGCGAAGTGTCCTCCGACGTGCTGGTGCTGGCCCTCAAGGGTTCGGACGAAGGCGTCAAGGAAAAGATCTTCAAGAACATGTCCAAACGAGCGGCCGAACTGTTGCGCGACGACCTCGAGGCCAAAGGCCCGGTGCGCGTCAGCGACGTCGAAACCGCGCAGAAAGAAATCCTCACCATTGCCCGCCGTATGGCCGAAGCCGGAGAAATCGTTCTCGGTGGAAAGGGTGGCGAAGAGATGATCTAAGGTCACTATGTCGTCCAAACATGATGAGTCCAATACCGACCTGATCCGTGGCAAACAGGTCGGCAATTTCGATATCTGGTCGCTGCCAAGCTTCGACCCGCATGTGCCTGAGCCCGAGCCGGCCCCCGAGCCTGAACCGCCGGAAATGGAAGAAGTGCCGCTGGAAGAAGTCCAGCCACTGACCCTCGAAGAGCTCGAAAGCATCCGCCAGGAGGCTTACAACGAAGGCTTTGCCACGGGCGAGAAAGAAGGTTTTCACAGCACCACGCTCAAGGTTCGCCAGGAAGCGGACGTCGCTTTGTCGGCCAAGCTTTCCGCGCTGGAGCAATTGATGGGGCATTTGTTCGAACCCATCGCCGAGCAGGATTCGCAGATTGAAAAATCCCTGGTCGATCTCGTGCAGCACATCACCAAACAGGTGATTCAGCGCGAACTGGCCATCGACTCCACGCAAATCGAAAGCGTCATGCGCGAAGCGCTCAAGCTATTGCCGCTGGGTGTGGGCAATGTGCGGCTGTACATCAATCCGCAGGATTTCGAACAGGTCAAAGCCCTGCGCGAGCGCCATGACGAAACCTGGCGCATCGTCGAGGACGAAGCGCTGCTGCCCGGCGGTTGCCGGGTTGAAACCGAGCACAGCCGCATCGACGCGACCATCGAAACCCGCGTTGCGCGGGTAATGGACAAGCTGTTCGATCAGTTGCACGAACAAGCGCTGCACCCGGCCGCGCCGGACTTGAGTCTGGAACTGCCGGTCGACGCCAAACCGCCTGCCGAGCCAGCTGCCGAGCCAGTTGCCGAGCCAGTTGCCGAGCCTGGTTTTGCGCCAGATGCCAAATTGCCTGCCGAACCGGACCCGACCGATGCGCCTTGATCGCACCAGTTTCGCCAAGCGCCTCAGCGGTTACGTCGAGGCCACGGAGCTGGAAGGCGCGCCGATCCTCGAAGGGCGCTTGCTGCGCATGGTGGGCCTGACCCTCGAAGCCGAAGGTTTGCGCGCCGCCATGGGCAGCCGCTGCATGGTCATCAACGACACCAGTTATAACCCGGTGCAGGTTGAAGCCGAAGTCATGGGCTTCTCCGGCAGCAAAGTATTCCTGATGCCGGTCGGCAGCGTCGCCGGCATTGCGCCCGGCGCACGTGTGGTGCCGCTGGCCGATACCGGTCGTTTGCCGATGGGCATGAGCATGCTCGGGCGGGTGCTTGACGGCGCCGGCCGCGCGCTCGACGGCAAGGGTGGGATGAAAGCCGAGGATTGGGTGCCGATGGACGGCCCGACGATCAACCCGCTCAAACGCCACCCGATCAGTGAACCGCTGGACGTCGGCATTCGCTGCATCAACGGTTTGCTGACGGTCGGTCGCGGCCAGCGTCTGGGCCTGTTCGCCGGTACCGGCGTGGGTAAATCGGTACTGCTGGGGATGATGACGCGCTTCACTGAGGCCGACATTATTGTCGTCGGGCTGATCGGTGAGCGGGGTCGTGAGGTCAAGGAGTTCATCGAGCACATTCTGGGTGAAGAAGGCCTCAAACGCTCCGTCGTGGTCGCCTCGCCGGCGGACGATGCGCCGCTGATGCGCATGCGCGCCGCGATGTATTGCACACGCATTGCCGAGTATTTCCGCGACAAGGGCAAAAACGTCCTGTTGCTAATGGATTCGCTGACCCGTTTCGCCCAGGCCCAGCGCGAAATCGCTTTGGCCATTGGTGAGCCGCCGGCGACCAAGGGTTATCCGCCGTCGGTGTTCGCCAAGTTGCCGAAACTGGTGGAACGCGCCGGTAACGCCGAGAAGGGCGGCGGTTCGATTACCGCGTTTTATACGGTGTTGTCCGAGGGCGACGACCAGCAGGATCCGATTGCCGATGCCGCGCGAGGCGTGCTCGACGGCCACATCGTGCTGTCGCGGCGTCTGGCCGAAGAAGGTCATTACCCAGCCATCGACATCGAAGCTTCGATCAGCCGGGTGATGCCGTCGGTGGTGACGCCGGAACACATGATGCGCGCGCAGTATTTCAAGCAATTGTGGTCGCGTTATCAGCAGAGCCGCGACTTGATCAGTGTTGGCGCCTACGTCGCTGGCGGTGATCGCGAAACCGATTTGGCTATTTCGTTGCAGCCGCAGCTGGTCCGCTACTTGCGCCAGGGGCTGAACGACAGCATCAGCCTCGGCGAAAGCGAAGCGTACCTCGGCAGCATTTTCGCCCCAGCGGCCGGCGGTTAACCGGCCATGGCCCAGAGCCGAGCCGGGCGTTTGGCGCCCGTGGTCGAAATGGCCGAAAAAGCCGAGAAGGCTGCGGTCCAGCGTCTCGGGCATTTTCAGGGCCAGGTACGCCTGGCCGAAAGCAAGCTCGCTGACCTTGAAGCCTTTCGCCTCGACTACCAGGAACAATGGATCGTGCGCGGCAGCGGCGGCGTGTCCGGTCAATGGCTGCTCGGTTATCAGGGCTTTCTCGCGCAACTCGGGACGGCCATCGACCAGCAGCGCCAGAGTCTCGCTTGGCACCAGAACAATCTGAATAAGGCACGGGACGCTTGGCAGCAGGCGTTTGCCCGGGTCGAGGGTTTGCGCAAACTGGTCCAGCGCTACATGGACGAGGCGCGCAAGCTCGAAGATCGGCGCGAGCAGAAGTTACTCGATGAACTGTCGCAGCGGTTGCCGCGACAGGATCCGTATTGAGCCAGATCGAGCGCGTTATCGTTGTTCGCGGGCAAGCCTCGCTCCTGCAGCGAAGGCGATCTGGCTGGCGCGACAATATTTCCTGCCTTGCCGCCTTTCACGGCAGGTGCTAAACCTTGTACACACATTGTTCAATGACAAGGAAGCCGTTAAATGTCAGTCGTTACAGAACTAACTCCGGATGGGCAGAAACTGACGATTGTGATCTCGGGACGATTCGATTTTGCCAAGCATCAGGAATTTCGCGAATCCTACGAAAATCTCCAGCCGAAACCTGAGTCCTTCGAAGTCAATCTCAAGGACGCCACCTATCTCGACAGCTCGGCGCTCGGCATGTTGCTGCTGTTGCGCGATCACGCCGGTGGCGAGGACGCGAACATCAAGTTGTCGTACGCCAACGCCGATGTCCGGAAAATTCTCGCCATCTCCAATTTCGAACAAATCTTCGACGTCGCGTGAGCGCTGTGCAGTCCTCCTTCGAACCGCTGACGATCCTCATCGCTGAAGACAGCGCCGCCGATCGCATGCTGCTGTCGAGCATCGTCCGGCGCCAGGGCCATCAAGTGCTGACGGCCGCCAATGGCGCCGAAGCGGTGCAAGCCTTCCGTCAGCAGCGCCCGCAACTGGTGTTGATGGACGCGATGATGCCGGTGATGGACGGTTTCGAGGCGGCGCAGCAAATCAAGGCGCTCGCCGGGGAAACCCTGGTGCCGATCATCTTCCTGACGTCGCTCACCGAAAGCGAAGCCCTGGCCCGATGCCTGGAGGCCGGCGGCGACGATTTTCTGGCGAAGCCGTACAACCAGGTGATCCTCGCCGCCAAGATCAAGGCGATGGATCGCTTGCGCCGCTTGCAGGCAACGGTACTCGAGCAGCGCGACCAGATCGCCAAACACCACGAATACCTGCTCAACGAGCAACGGGTGGCGAAAGCGGTGTTCGACAAAGTCGCGCATTCCGGTTGCCTCAACGCGCCGAATATTCGTTACCTGCAATCTCCTTACGCGCTGTTCAACGGCGATTTGCTGCTGGCCGCGTTTACCCCGGCCGGCGACATGCACGTGCTGCTCGGCGATTTCACCGGGCACGGTTTGCCGGCAGCGGTCGGCGCCATGCCGCTGGCGGAAGTGTTTTATGGCATGACCGCCAAGGGGTATGGCTTGTCGGAAACCCTTCGGGAAATGAATGCCAAGCTCAAACGCATCCTGCCGGTGGACATGTTTTGTTGCGCCACGTTGTTGTGCCTGAGTTTTCAGAGCCGCTCGGTGGAAGTCTGGAATGGCGGCATGCCCGACGGTTATCTGCACCGCATCGCC
Source organism: Pseudomonas prosekii (assembly GCF_900105155.1). Classification (NCBI taxonomy): domain Bacteria; kingdom Pseudomonadati; phylum Pseudomonadota; class Gammaproteobacteria; order Pseudomonadales; family Pseudomonadaceae; genus Pseudomonas; species Pseudomonas prosekii. Next base: position 1,027,290 of record NZ_LT629762.1, on the reverse strand, counting down.
ACCGGCGAGCGCACGCCGCTGCCGGCGCGGCACTTGCCGTTGGGCGTGTTGAGCCCGCAGACCTTCAATGATCGTACCGAAGTGTTTCCGATGGCACAGGGTGACCGGGTGTTCCTGTTGTCCGACGGGGTGATCGACACCTGCGATGCCAACGACCAGCTATTTGGCGTCGAGCGTTTGCAGCAAGTGTTTGCCGCCAATCGCCAGCCTGACCGGTTGTTCGAGGACATCGAGCAGGCCCTGCGCGACTTTCGTGGCGAGGCGCGGGACGATGTGAGCATGGTCGAGATCAGCCTGCTCGACGCGCAACAGGTGAGCCCGCCAGCGCCGGTATACTCCGACAGCGGCCAGTCGTGCCCGCTGGACTGGTCGGTGAGTTTCGAATTCCGCGCCGCCTCCCTCAAGCGCTTCAATCCATTGCCGTACCTGCTGCAGTTGTTACAGGAAGTGCACGGCCTGCGGGCGCAGAGTGGCGCGTTGTATAGCGTGCTCGCCGAGCTGTATTCCAACGCGCTCGAGCATGGCGTGCTGGGCCTCGATTCCAGTCTCAAGCGCGATGCCTCGGGTTTCGCCCGCTATTATCAGGAGCGCAATACCCGCCTCGATCAGTTGCAGGACGGTTACGTGCGCCTGCATTTGCAGGTCACGCCGACCGAGCAGGGCGGTCGCCTGAACATACGCGTCGACGACAGCGGCAAGGGATTTGATATCGCGCGGGTGATGCAGCGGCCGGTGGATGGCGTCCGTCTGTCGGGCCGTGGCGTCAGTCTGATCCGGCAATTGAGCCACAAGGCGAGCTGGTCCGACGATGGTCGTAGTGCGCACGTGGAGTTTTACTGGGAGGCTCTGGCATAATTCCGCGAATTCTTGATCAAGGAGTGAACAAGTGGCTGATACACATCTGGATCGCGACGTGCTCAGCGCGTTGCAAGAGGTGATGGAAGGTGAGTATCCGACGTTGCTCGATACCTTCATCGCCGATTCCGAAGAGCGCTTGCGCGTGCTGCGCAAGGCCGACGATGCGGTGCAATTGATGAACGCCGCGCACAGCTTCAAGGGCAGCAGCAGCAACATGGGCGCCACGCGCCTCGCCGAGCTGTGCAATGAGCTTGAGCAACGTGCCAAAGATCAAAAGCTGGCCGGAATCGAAAAACTGGTCGGCGAAATCGACGGCGAATTCGCCATCGTCCGTCCACTCTACGAAGCCGAGCGCCAGCGTTCACTGGCTGAGTAATCCCACCGTTCAGCGATTTTTTCTCCGCTGCGGGCATTCTGGCTCGCACCTTGCAATCACCTTTCACAACTGTACCTACGATCCCAGTGCAGCGGAGACCGCGTCATGCCCGTTACCCCCAATTTGCTTCTTCAGGCCGCTACCAAGGCCAAATCTCAAGCTGCCACCGCCAATAACCCGGTAGCGGCCGCTGAGCCTGGGGATAAGGCAGCCAGCTTCGCCAACGTCTTCGCCAAACAGGCGCAAAAAAAGCCTGCCATGCTGGCCGAAGCGCCGGTCAAACCGGCGCGTGACAAGGTCGCGGACGCGCCTGCCAAGAAAGACTTGAGCAATGACAAATCTGCCGCTGCGGACCAGAAGGTTGCCGATAGCGGCAAATCCTTGCCCGCCGATAAACCGGCGGCAGCCGATGACAAGGGTGCCAGCGAGCAAGACGCAGACGCCGCCGAAACGCCGGTAGCTGTGGATGCGCCGCCGGTTGATCCGACGCTCGACCCGGCGCTGGCGCAAGCCACTCAAGCCGTGGCGCCCGCACCTGCGCCGGAAACGCCGCCGACAGTCGCCACCGAGCAACCGCAAGCGCCTGCCGCCGCCGCCGCTGCTGCTGCGGCCGCTGCTGCACTGCCGGTTGCAGTCGCTGCTACTGGCGACACTGATTTCGATCCGGAAGCCGATCCGCTGGATGCCTTGCCGGCCCTGCGCATGGCCATGGAGCAAAGCGGTCACGTTTCGGCCTCCAGCCAGAATCAATCGAAAGCCACCGCGGCGCAGCTCTCCGCCGATGGCGAGCCGACAGCCGCGCAGAACTTCACTGCCGGCATGGCGAACATGCTCGACGTGCAAAGCGACAAGGCCGGCACCGGTCAGGGCGGCGACAAGGCGTTCAGCGGCTTGCTCAATGAAGGCCTGAAAGACTTGTCGTCGAGCAGCAGCGACACCCGCGTCGATGATTTCGCCAGTCGTCTGGCGGCGTTGACCCAGGCCGCTACGCCGAAGACCGCGAACGTCGCCGTGCCGGTCAATCAGCCGATCGCCATGCATCAAAGCGGCTGGACTGAGGAAGTGGTCAATCGCGTCATGTACCTGTCCAGCGTCAACCTGAAGGCTGCTGACATTCAGTTGCAACCGGCTGAGTTGGGGCGCCTGGATATTCGCGTGAACATGGTCCCGGACCAGCAAACCCAAATCACTTTCATGAGCGCGCACCCGAGCGTTCGCGAAGCGCTGGACGGGCAAATGCATCGCTTGCGTGACATGTTTGCGCAGCAGGGCATGGGCCAGGTCGATGTCAACGTCTCCGACCAGTCGCGCGGCTGGCAGGGTCAGGGCCAGGAGCAACAGGCCCAGCAAGGGCAGGGCGGCCGCACCAGCGCCAGTGGCGGACGCGTTGATTCGATGGACGAAGAGATTGCGCCGACGGTTGCCGAAGTGGCGGCCAGCAGCACCAGCGTTATCGGCTCCAGCGCCGTCGATTACTACGCCTGATCAAACGCCAAACCTGTGGGAGCGAGCTGGCTCGCGATTACGGTTCTACATTCAACATTCGTGTCGACTGTGGAATCGCAATCGCGAGCCAGCTCGCTCCCACATTGGTTTTGCGCTGGCTGGCGATCCCTGCTTAAGCGATCTGCAACACTTCTGGCATAACACTTGCTCTTGCCTTGCCGTGCGACTGTGAAAACCTGAATAGTGACGGATTATTGGCATGGCGAAGAGTGAAGCGGCAGCAGTGGTTAAAGACCCTGCAACCAAAGGCAAACTGAAGCTGATCATATTGATCGTGGTGGCGGTGCTGCTGGCCATCGGCTTGTCCGTGGGGGCCACGTGGTACTTCATGCACAACGCTCAAAGCAAGCCCGCCGAGACGGCTGAAACCGCCGCGACCGGCAAACAACCGGCGATTTTCGAAGCGATGGCGCCAGCCTTCGTCGCCAACTACAACCAGAACGGCCGCCAGCGCTACATGCAGGTGAGCATCACCATGCTCGGGCGCAATCAGGCTGACCTTGAGGCACTGAAAGTGCACATGCCGGTCATCCGCAATAACCTCGTCATGCTGTTCTCCGGCCAGGATTTCGCTACTCTGGCGACGCCGGTTGGCCAGGAAATGTTGCGGCAGAAGGCCACTGCCAGCGTCCAGGAAGTGGCGCAGAAAGAACTCGGCAAAGTGGTGATCGAACAGCTGCTTTTCACTAATTTCGTACTGCAGTAGGAACACGACATGGCCGTGCAGGACCTGCTGTCCCAGGATGAGATCGATGCGCTGTTGCATGGCGTCGACGATGGTCTGGTGCAGACCGATACCGCTTCCGAACCCGGCAGCGTCAAAAGTTACGACCTGACCAGCCAGGACCGGATCGTCCGCGGACGCATGCCGACCCTGGAGATGATCAACGAGCGTTTCGCCCGTTACACACGCATCAGCATGTTCAACATGCTGCGCCGCTCGGCCGACGTTGCTGTGGGCGGCGTGCAGGTGATGAAGTTCGGCGAATACGTGCACTCGCTGTACGTGCCGACCAGCCTCAACCTGGTCAAGATCAAACCGTTGCGCGGCACTGCGCTGTTCATCCTCGACGCCAAACTGGTGTTCAAACTGGTGGACAACTTTTTCGGCGGCGATGGCCGTCACGCGAAGATCGAAGGGCGTGAGTTCACCCCGACCGAACTGCGTGTGGTGCGCATGGTGCTGGAGCAGGCGTTCATCGATTTGAAAGAAGCCTGGCAGGCGATCATGGAAGTCAATTTCGAGTACATCAACTCGGAAGTGAACCCGGCCATGGCCAACATCGTCGGCCCGAGCGAAGCGATTGTGGTGTCGACGTTCCACATCGAACTCGATGGCGGTGGCGGCGACCTGCACGTGACCATGCCGTACTCGATGATCGAGCCAGTGCGTGAAATGCTCGACGCCGGTTTCCAGTCCGACCTCGACGATCAGGACGAGCGCTGGGTCAATGCCCTACGCCAGGACGTGCTCGACGTCGATGTGCCGATCGGCGCGACCGTGGCCCGCCGTCAGTTGCGTCTGCGCGACATCCTGCACATGCAGCCGGGCGACATCATCCCGGTCGAGATGCCGGAAGAAATGATCATGCGCGCCAACGGCGTGCCTGCGTTCAAGGTCAAGATGGGCTCGCACAAAGGCAACCTCGCGTTGCAAGTGATCGAGCCGATCGAGCGCCGCTGACCGGCGCTCAATTCCCCCTATTTAACACTGGCCGCTTCCTGTTAAAGAGCGGCCCGCCGAGGACACACGATGAACGACGATATGAACGCCCAGGACGACCAGGCACTGGCTGATGAATGGGCCGCCGCGCTGGAAGAAACCGGCGATGCCAGCCAGGCCGATATCGATGCGCTGCTGGCGGCCGACACCGGCGGCTCGGCGTCCAACCGTCTGCCGATGGAAGAGTTCGGCAGCGTGCCGAGGAACAATGATCAGGTCACCCTGGACGGTCCGAACCTGGACGTGATCCTCGACATTCCGGTGTCGATTTCGATGGAAGTCGGCAGCACCGACATCAACATCCGCAACCTGCTGCAACTCAACCAGGGATCGGTGATCGAGCTTGATCGTCTGGCCGGTGAGCCGCTCGACGTGCTGGTCAACGGCACGCTGATCGCGCATGGCGAAGTAGTGGTGGTCAACGAAAAGTTCGGCATTCGCCTGACCGACGTGATCAGCCCAAGCGAACGTATCAAGAAGCTGCGCTGAGTGAACAAGGTACTGGGTTCTCTGACGGCATTGCTGCTGGCATTGCCAGCCAGTGTGCTCGCGGCCGAGCCGGTTGCGGCGACGGCAGCGACGGCAGCGGCCGCGGCCGCAGCGCCAGCGGTCAACAGCGGCGTGGCCGGGCAATTGACGCAATTGGTCTTCGGCCTGCTGCTGGTGCTGGGGTTGATTTTCTTCCTCGCCTGGCTGTTGCGGCGGGTGCAGCAGGCCGGCCCGGCGGGCAAGGGCCAAGTGATCGAGATCGTCGGTTCGCGCGCACTCGGTCCGCGTGACCGATTGATGCTGGTACAGGTCGGCAACGAACAGATTCTGCTGGGCCTGAGCCCGGGCACCATCACTGCGTTGCATGTGCTCAAGGATCCGGTGCACGTCCCGAGCGCCACGGAAAAAACCACCCCGGAGTTCGCCCAGCGCCTGATGGAACTGTTGGGCAAGGATCAGAAGGATAAGAAGTAATGGGTGCGTTACGCATCGTCTTGACGCTGGCATTGATGCTGGCGGCGCCGCTGGCGTTGGCCGCCGATCCGTTGTCGATCCCGGCAATTACCCTCGGCACCAACGCGCAAGGCGCGCAGGAATACTCGGTCAGTCTGCAGATTCTGCTGATCATGACGGCGCTGAGTTTTATTCCGGCGTTCGTCATGCTGATGACCAGTTTCACCCGGATCATCATCGTCTTCTCGATCCTGCGTCAGGCCCTCGGCCTGCAACAGACGCCGTCGAACCAGATCCTCACCGGCATGGCGCTGTTCCTCACCATGTTCATCATGGCGCCGGTGTTCGACCGGGTGAACAACGATGCCCTGCAGCCGTACCTGGCGGAAACCATGACCGCGCAGGACGCCGTGCTCAAGGCGCAAGTGCCGATCAAGGACTTCATGCTCGCCCAGACGCGCACCAGCGATCTGGAGTTGTTCATGCGTCTGTCCAAACGCACCGACATCGCTACCCCGGATCAGGCGCCGTTGACCATTCTGGTGCCGGCGTTTGTCACCTCCGAGCTTAAAACCGCGTTCCAGATCGGCTTCATGATCTTCATTCCGTTCCTGATCATCGACCTGGTGGTGGCCAGTGTGCTGATGGCGATGGGGATGATGATGCTGTCGCCGCTGATCATTTCGCTGCCGTTCAAGATCATGCTGTTTGTGCTGGTGGATGGCTGGGCGCTGATCATCGGCACGTTGGCCAGCAGTTTTGGAGGTGTTTCGCCATGACCCCGGAAGTCGCCGTAGACATATTTCGCGAAGCGCTGTGGCTGACCACGATGATGGTGGCGGTGCTGGTGATCCCGAGTCTGCTGGTCGGCTTGCTGGTGGCGATGTTCCAGGCCGCAACGCAGATCAACGAACAAACCCTGAGCTTCTTGCCGCGCTTGCTGGTGATGCTGGTGACGTTGATCGTCGCTGGCCCGTGGCTCACGCAAACCTTCATGGAATATATCCTGCAGTTGTACGGCAATATTCCTACGGTCATCGGCTAAGCCATGTCCCTGCTGCAGCTGACCGATACCCAGATCAGCACGTGGGTGGCAACGTTCATGTTGCCGCTGTTTCGCGTCGGCGCGGTGCTGATGTTCATGCCGATTATCGGCACGACCCTGGTGCCGCGTCGCGTGCGCGCCTACTTTGCGCTGGCGATAACCGTGGTCATCACGCCGGCACTGCCGCCGATGCCGCCGGTCAACCCGCTGGACCTGAGCGGGCTGCTGCTGATTGGCGAGCAGATCATCATCGGCGCCGTGCTGGCGTTCTCCTTGCAGCTGTTCTTCCAGGCTTTCGTGATCGCCGGGCAAATCGTAGCGATCCAGATGGGCATGGGCTTCGCCTCGATGATCGACCCCACCAACGGCGTCTCGGTGGCGGTGATCGGGCAGTTTTTCACCATGCTGGTGACGCTGCTGTTCCTGTCGATGAATGGCCACCTTGTGGTGTTCGAAGTGCTCACCGAAAGCTTTACCACGTTGCCGGTCGGCAGCGGGTTCATGGTCAATCATTTCTGGGAATTGGCCGGCAAGCTTGGCTGGGTCCTTGGCGCGGCACTGGTGCTGGTGTTGCCGGCGGTCACGGCGTTGCTGGTGGTCAACATTGCGTTTGGGGTGATGACCCGGGCGGCGCCGCAGTTGAACATTTTCTCCATCGGTTTCCCGCTGACGCTGGTGCTCGGCATGTTCATTCTCTGGGTCAGCCTCGGCGACATTCTCAATCAGTACCAACCCATGGCCTCCGAAGCCCTGCAGTTTTTACGCTCACTGGCACAGGCGACCTGAGCCATGGCTGAGAGCGAAAGTGGTCAGGACAAAACAGAAGACCCCACGGAGAAAAAGAAAAAGGACGCCCGCGACAAGGGCGAGACCGTGCGTTCCAAAGAGCTCAATACGCTGGCGATCATGTTGGTCGGCGCCAGCGCGCTGTTGATTTTCGGCGGTGCCCTGGCGGAAAAATTGATGGGGCTGATGAGCCTGAATTTTTCGCTGCCGCGCGATGTGGTCCTTGATCCGAACTACATGGGCCGCTACCTGATGCAATCCGGGCTGGTGGCCTTGCTGGCGATTCAGCCGATCATGATTTCCCTGGTGCTGGCGGCGCTGATCGGGCCGATTTCTCTCGGTGGCTGGTTGTTCGCGGCGAGCGGTCTGGCACCGAAATTCAGCCGGATGAACCCGTTGAGCGGCCTCAAGCGGATGTTCTCGACCAAGGCCTTGGTGGAGCTGCTCAAGGCCTTCGCCAAATTCATCATCGTGCTGTTTGTGGCGTTGGCGGTGTTGTCGTCGGACATCGACGATTTGCAGCGCATCGCCCACGAGCCGCTGGAGATGGCGATCATTCACAGCTTGCAAGTGGTCGGCTGGAGCACGTTGTGGATGGCCTGCGGCTTGATCATCATCGCCGCCGTCGATGTGCCGGTGCAGTTGTGGGAAGGTCACAAGAAGCTGCTGATGACCAAGCAGGAAGTGCGCGACGAGCACAAGGATCAGGAAGGCAAACCCGAGGTCAAGCAGCGCATCCGTCAGTTGCAGCGCGAGATGTCGCAGCGGCGGATGATGGCGGCGATCCCCGAGGCCGACGTGGTGATTACCAACCCGACGCACTACGCCGTGGCCCTCAAGTACGACCCGGAGAAGGGCGGGGCGCCGATGCTGCTAGCCAAGGGCAGCGACTTCCTGGCGTTGAAAATCCGTGAAATCGCCGTCGCCAATGAAGTGTTGCTGCTCGAATCGCCGGCGCTGGCGCGGTCAATCTATTACTCCACCGAACTCGATCAGGAAATCCCCGGCGGTCTGTACCTGGCGGTCGCGCAAGTGTTGGCCTACGTCTATCAGATCCGCCAACACCGCGCCGGCAAGGGTAAACGCCCGGATCCGCTCAAGGATGACTTGCCGATCCCGCCGGATCTGCGCCGCGATTCCTGATCATCCATAACCTGCGCAAGCGCTCAATCACAAAACCGGCGTGCGAACCCTGTCCCCTGTAAGAGCGAGCTTGCTCGCGATGGCGTCGTATCAGTCAGTTGGGTGTCGGCTGACCCACCGCTATCGCGAGCAAGCTCAGCTCCTACAGAGTTTTGTGCTGGGGCCGGGATTTGTGGTGTGGCCCTAATCCCTGTGGGAGCTGAGCTTGCTCGCGATGGCGTGGTGTCAGTGATTGAAGGATCGGCTGACCCACCGCTTTCGCGAGCAAGCTCAGCTCCTACAGAGTTTTGTGCTGGGCCGGGATTTGTGGTTTGGCCCCAATTCTTGTGGGAGCGAGCTTGCTCGCGATGGCGTGGTGTCAGTGATTAAAGGATGGGCTGACCCACCGCTTTCGCGAGCAAGCTTGAACTGGCCTAATGATTTTGGACACTTCAATCGGGCGCTATGATGGCGCCCAAATCTGAGGTGTTTTTGGATATGCGTAATTCTTATTCAACTGAGTTCAAACTCAAGGCTGCTGGCATGGTGCTGGATGAGGGGATATCGGTTCCCGAGGTTTGCGCCAGTTTAGATATTGGCCCTACCGCCTTGCGTCGCTGGGTCGATCAGGTGCGTAAAGAACGCCAGGGTTCGACCCCGGTGGGAGCCAAAGCGATCACGGCTGACCAGCGAGAAATCCAGGAACTCAAAGCCTTGCTCAGGCAAAAAGACCGGGATATCGAAATCCTAAAAAAGGCCAGTGCTCTCCTGCTTTTGGACGCCAAAGATCATTCTCACTGATCAATGAGCTGGGTGAGCGATACGGCGTTAACGACTGCTGCCGGGTGTTTGAAGTCAGCCGCAGCAGTTTTTATGCCTGGCGTCAGCGCCAAGGCAAGGTGAACCCTGAGCGGGAGAAACTCAAAGCCATGCTGGTCGAGCATCACAAGGAATCCAGAGCTTCCGCGGGGGCGCGCACCCTTTCCAGGGAGCTGCAAGCCAAGGGGCATCGCGTCGGGAGGCACATGGCTCGCAGCTTGATGCGAGAAGCCGGCGTGGTCAGTCGTCAGCGCCGACGTCACAAATACAAGTCATCTGGCGTTGAAGCCTTGGTGGCGCCGCACGTGCTTAAGCGCGAGTTTGATGTCACGGCGATCAACCAAGTGTGGTGCGCGGACGTGACGTACATCAAGGTCGGCACGCGGTGGATGTATTTTGCAGCGGTTCTGGATCTGTTCGCCCGCCGGCTCGTGGGGTGGGCGTTTTCGATGATCTCGGATGCGGAGCTGACCTGCGAGGCCCTACGGATGGCGGTTGAGCTGCGAGGCAAACCCAAAGACGTGCTGTTTCACTCCGATCAAGGCTGCCAGTACACCAGCCATAAGTTCAGGAATGAGTTGCTGGCGAATGGACTGCGGCAAAGCATGAGTCGTAAAGGCGAATGCTGGGATAACGCCCCGATGGAGCGTTTCTTTGGAAGTCTGAAATCAGAGTGGGTGCCTGAAGCCGGTTACCGCTCGGAGTATGAAGCCCGGGCTGATTTGCAGCGCTACGTGGTGCGCTACAACAACTTCAGGCTCCATAGCTACAACGATTACCGTTCACCGGTCGCCATGGAGAAAATGGCGGCGTGAAAAAACCGTAATTGGTGTCCAGGATTACTTGACCAGATCAGCTCAGCTCCTACAGGGTTTTGTGCTGGCGCCAATCCTTGTAGGAGTGAGCCTGCTCGCGATGGCGCCGGTCCGGACCACGCAAATCCTTCAATGAGCACCTCTATTCCCACCCTCTGCGAAAGTTGGAAGGCTTCTTGCAGTAGCCGTCCTGCGCCTGCTTCGGGCGTCAAAAGTTTGCTTTAAAGGAACGGGGAAAACCGGTGGATCGCTCTCAGTTACTCAACAGTGCTCGCACAAACGTCGCCGACTTGAGTCGGGGAAATCTGGGTGTGCCGCTGTTGCTGCTGGTCATGTTGGCGATGATGATGTTGCCGATCCCGCCGTTCCTGCTGGACGTTTTTTTCACGTTCAACATTGCCTTGTCGATCGTCGTTCTGCTGGTCTGCGTCTACGCCTTGCGGCCGCTGGATTTCGCCGTGTTCCCGACCATTTTGCTGGTGGCGACATTGATGCGCCTGGCGCTCAACGTCGCATCGACGCGGGTGGTCATGCTCCACGGCCAGGACGGCCACGCCGCCGCCGGCAAGGTGATCCAGGCCTTCGGTGAAGTAGTGATCGGCGGTAACTACGTGGTCGGTATCGTCGTGTTCGCGATTTTGATGATCATCAACTTCGTCGTCGTGACCAAAGGTGCCGGGCGTATTTCCGAGGTGAGCGCGCGCTTCACCCTCGACGCCATGCCCGGCAAACAGATGGCCATCGACGCCGACCTCAACGCCGGCCTGATCGATCAAAACCAGGCCAAATTGCGCCGCATGGAAGTCGCCCAGGAAGCCGAGTTCTACGGTTCCATGGACGGTGCGAGCAAATTCGTTCGCGGTGACGCCATCGCCGGCCTGCTGATTCTGTTTATCAACCTGATCGGCGGCATGGCGGTCGGTATCTTCCAGCACGGCATGACCTTCGGCGACGCCGGCCGGGTTTACGCGCTGTTGACCATCGGTGACGGTTTGGTGGCGCAATTGCCATCACTGCTGTTGTCCACCGCCGCGGCCATCATGGTGACCCGAGCGTCCGGCTCGGAAGACATGGGCAAACAGATCAATCGGCAGATGTTCGCCTCGCCCAAAGCCTTGGCGGTTGCAGCCGGTTTGATGGCGGTCATGGGCCTGGTGCCGGGCATGCCGCACTTCTCCTTCCTGAGCATGGCCGCGTTGGCGGCTGGCGGTGCTTACCTGTTCTGGAAGAAGCAAAGCGTGGTCAAGGTTCAGGCCTTGCAAGAGGTCAAGCGTCAGCAGGAATTGCTGCCATCGCCGGCCCGCGCCCAGGAAACCAAGGAACTCGGCTGGGACGACGTGACTCCTATCGACATGATCGGCCTGGAAGTGGGCTACCGGCTGATCCCGTTGGTCGATCGCAATCAGGGTGGTCAGTTGCTGGCGCGGATCAAAGGCGTGCGCAAAAAGCTCTCGCAGGATCTGGGCTTCCTGATGCCGACTGTGCATATCCGTGACAACCTCGACCTTGCGCCGAGTGCTTATCGCCTGACCCTGATGGGTGTGATCCTCGCCGAAGCGGAGATTTACCCGGATCGTGAACTGGCGATCAACCCAGGGCAGGTCTACGGCTCGCTCAACGGCATTACCGCCAAAGATCCGGCTTTTGGTCTTGAAGCGGTCTGGATCGAAATCAGCCAGCGTGCGCAGGCCCAGTCACTCGGTTACACCGTGGTCGATGCCAGTACGGTAGTGGCAACCCACTTGAACCAGATTTTGTACAAGCACTCCAGTGAGCTGATTGGCCACGAAGAAGTGCAGCAACTCATGCAATTGCTGGCCAAAAGCTCGCCAAAACTGGCGGAAGAGCTGGTGCCGGGCGTGGTGTCGCTGTCGCAGCTGCTCAAGGTTTTGCAAGCGCTGCTGGCCGAACAAGTGCCGGTTCGCGACATTCGCAGCATTGCCGAGGCCATCGCCAACAATGCCGCCAAGAGTCAAGATACTGCCGCGCTGGTGGCTGCAGTGCGCGTTGGCGTAAGCCGCGCAATCGTCCAAAGCATTGTAGGGACTGAGTCTGAGCTGCCAGTTATCACCCTGGAGCCAAGGTTGGAACAGATATTGCTCAATAGTCTGCAGAAGGCAGGACAAGGCTCGGAAGAGGGCGTTCTGCTGGAGCCAAGCATGGCGGAAAAGCTGCAGCGCTCGTTGATCGAAGCGGCGCAGCGTCAAGAGATGCAAGGTCAACCGGTGATTCTGCTGGTGGCCGGTCCGGTTCGCGCGATGCTCTCGCGATTCGGCAGGCTGGCAGTTCCGGGTTTGCACGTGTTGGCGTATCAGGAAATTCCTGACAACAAGCAAGTGACCATCGTTGCGACAGTAGGGCCCAACGGCTGAGGTAGCAGTTTATGCAAGTTAAGCGTTTTTTCGCCGCCGATATGCGTCAGGCCATGAAGCTGGTTCGTGATGAGCTGGGCGCTGATGCCGCAATCATCGGCAACCGCCGGATCGCCGGCGGTGTCGAGCTGACGGCTGCGCTGGATTACAAATTGTCGGCGCTGGCCCCGCGCGTTCCGAACATGGAACTCGAGGACGAGCTGCGCAAGACGCAGTCGCGCATCGCTACCGCCCAGGCCGAATTGACCCTGCGCAGCGAAGGCGAGACCGAAGGTGACAAGACCACCAATCGCCAGTTGTTCGCCGGCCTGCCACTGACCGCCGCCGAGCCGCTGATCGAACCGACTTACAGCGAACCACGTCGTGCTGCGCCGGCCCCTGCGCCAGCCGCCGGCGGGGTCGACCCGCGCGCTTTCGACTCGATGCGTTTCGAGCTCAACAGCCTGCGCGAACTGATGGAAGTGCAACTTGGCTCGCTGGCCTGGAATCAGCTGCAAGGCAGCCGTCCGGCCCAGGCCAACCTGTGGCGTCGTCTGCAACGCATCGGCTTGTCCGGCCCGTTGTCGCGCGACCTGCTGGCGCTGATCACCGAAATTCAAGAGCCTCGTCAGGCCTGGCGCATGTTGCTGGCGCACCTGGCGCGGATGATTGCGACCCCGGAAGTCGAGCCACTGGAAGAGGGCGGCGTGATTGCCATGGTCGGCCCTGCCGGTATGGGCAAGACCACCACGCTGGCCAAACTCGCCGCGCGCTATGTGCTCAAGTACGGCGCGCAAAGCATCGCGCTGGTGAGCATGGACAGCTACCGCATCGGGGCGCAGGAACAACTGAAAACGCTGGGCCGAATCCTCAATGTCTCGGTGACCCACGTCGATCCGGGTCAGTCGCTGGTGCAGGCATTGGATCCGTTGCTGCGCAAACGGGTGATTTTGATTGATACTGCCGGCCTTCAGGCCAGCGACCCGGCCCTGCGTATGCAGCTCGAAAGCCTGGCCGGTCGCGGCATCAAGTCAAAGAATTATCTGGTTCTGGCTACCACCAGCCAGAAACAGGTGCTGACCGCCGCTTATCACAGTTACAAGCGGTGCGGGCTGGCCGGCTGCATCCTGACTAAACTGGATGAAACGGCAAGTCTGGGCGAGGTGTTGAGCCTGGCCATCAGTCATGAATTGCCGGTGGCTTACCTCACCGATGGCCCGCGTATTCCAGATGATCTGCATCTGCCGCGACGTCACCAGTTGGTCAGTCGCGCGGTCAGCGTGCAAATGCAGGAAGAACCCAGCGAAGAAGCCATGGCTGACATGTTCGCTGATATTTACCACAGTCCGACCAAGCAGGTGGGCTGAGGTGCTAATGAACAGTTTTTGTACCTACATCGATGGTCTGCCATGCATTGTTCAGATTGTGAACGCGCAGCCAGTAATGTGGCCTCCGTCTATGCAAGACAAGGTAAAGAAATAACATGGGCAGCATGCATCCCGTACAGGTGATCGCGGTGACCGGCGGCAAAGGTGGCGTCGGCAAGACTAACGTGTCAGTGAACTTGTCCCTGGCTCTGGCAGAGCTTGGCCGACGGGTCATGCTGCTGGACGCCGATCTGGGTCTGGCGAACGTTGACGTTCTGCTGGGACTGACGCCCAAACGTACTCTGGCCGACGTAATTGAAGGCCGCTGCGAGCTGCGCGACGTTCTGTTGCAAGGCCCCGGCGGCATTCGCATCGTCCCGGCCGCGTCCGGCACGCAAAGCATGGTTCATCTGACCCCTGCGCAGCACGCCGGCCTGATCCAGGCGTTCAGCGATATCGGCGATAACCTCGACGTATTGGTGATCGACACGGCTGCGGGTATTGGTGACTCGGTAGTCAGTTTTGTTCGCGCCGCCCAGGAAGTGTTGCTGGTGGTGTGCGACGAGCCGACTTCGATTACCGACGCCTACGCGCTGATCAAGTTGCTCAACCGCGATTACGGCATGAACCGCTTCCGTGTCCTGGCCAACATGGCCCAGAGCCCGCAGGAAGGTCGCAACCTGTTCGCCAAGTTGACCAAGGTCACGGACCGCTTCCTCGACGTCGCCCTACAATACGTCGGCGCCGTGCCTTACGACGAAAGCGTGCGCAAGGCTGTGCAGAAACAACGTGCTGTCTACGAAGCCTTCCCGCGCTCCAAGTGCGCACTGGCGTTCAAGGCGATTGCACAGAAGGTCGACACTTGGCCGTTGCCCGCCAACCCGCGCGGACACCTGGAGTTTTTCGTCGAACGTCTCGTGCAACAAACCGCAGGACCCGTCCTATGACAGCCAGTGGCTACAACCTCTACCAGAAGTCGGCACGTGATGCGCAATACGAGCTGATCGAGCGTTACGCGCCACTGGTCAAACGCATTGCTTACCACTTGCTGGCGCGTTTGCCGGCCAGTGTCCAGGTGGAAGACCTGATCCAGGCCGGGATGATCGGCCTGCTTGAAGTGTCGACCAAATATGACGCCAGCAAAGGCGCGAGCTTCGAAACGTACGCGGGCATTCGAATCCGTGGCGCGATGCTCGATGAAGTACGCAAAGGGGACTGGGCGCCACGTTCGGTCCACCGCAATACCCGCATGGTCAGCGACGCAATTCGCTCGATTGAAGCTAAAACCGGTCGTGACGCTAAAGATCACGAGGTTGCGGCCGAACTCCAATTGAGTCTCGACGATTATTACGGGATTTTGAACGATACCTTGGGCAGCCGCCTGTTCAGTTTCGACGACCTGTTGCAGGACGGCGAACACGAAGGGCTGCACGAGGATGGCGCCAGTGCTCATCTGGAGCCGTCGCGCGATCTGGAAGATGAACGCTTCCAGGCCGCTTTGGCGGACGCGATTGCCAATTTGCCGGAGCGTGAGCGGCTGGTGTTGGCGCTGTACTACGACGAAGAGCTGAACCTCAAGGAAATCGGTGAAGTCCTTGGCGTCAGTGAATCGCGGGTCAGCCAGTTACACAGCCAGTGCGCGGCCCGTTTGCGGGGGCGTTTGGGGGAGTGGCGAGCGCGCTGAAGGCAGTGTGGGGACACTGCGAACGAGGCTGGTGCGGTGATGAACCGCAGCGGTCTCGATCTGTTGTGCTCCAGACAGTCATCGAATGCTTTGCCTGATTGAATGAAATGGCGTGTCCAGGTGCTGGGCGCGTTTAAGACTGCTTGGAGGTCGAATTGGACAAGAACATGAAAATCCTCATCGTTGATGACTTCTCAACGATGCGGCGGATCATTAAAAACCTGTTGCGTGACCTCGGGTTCACCAACACGGTCGAGGCTGACGATGGCACCACTGCCATCCCGGTTCTCAACAGCGGCAGCATCGACTTTCTGGTAACGGACTGGAACATGCCGGGCATGACCGGCATCGATCTGCTGCGCCACGTGCGCGCCGATGAAAAACTCAAGCACTTGCCAGTGCTGATGGTGACCGCTGAAGCCAAGCGCGAGCAGATCATCGAAGCGGCCCAGGCCGGTGTAAACGGCTATGTGGTCAAACCCTTCACGGCCCAGGCGTTGAAAGACAAGATCGAAAAGATTTTCGAACGCATCGGTTGAGCAACTGCGCCACGGGGGAGCTATGGAGCATAAAGAATCTTCACAGGGCGATTTTGAGTCGACCCTGAAAAAACACGCCGTCGAACTGGTCGAAAGCCTTGAAAAGGGCAGGTTTGGCGACGCTGTGCAACTGATCCATGAGCTCAACCAGACCCGTGACCGCGGCCTGTATCAGGAAGTGGGCAAGCTCACTCGCGAGCTGCATAGCGCGATCGTCAATTTTCAGATTGACCCGAATATGCCGCAAGCCGAGGAAGTCTCGCAGATCACCGACGCCACCGAGCGTCTGGGGTATGTGGTCAAGCTCACCGAGGCCGCTGCCAACCGCACCATGGACCTGGTGGAAAACGCCACGCCGCTGGTCAATGGCCTGAGCACTGAAGCCCAGGCATTGAGCGCCGACTGGGGCCGGTTCATGCGTCGCGAAGTCGGGGCTGAAGAGTTCCGTGAGCTGGCGCGTCGTGTCGACGGTTTCCTGACACGCAGCAGCGAAGACAACCGCGTGGTGTCGAGCAATCTCAACGACATCCTGCTGGCTCAGGATTACCAGGACCTCACCGGTCAGGTGATCAAGCGCGTGACCCAGTTGGTCACCGAAGTCGAAAGCAATCTGCTCAAGCTCGTACTCATGGCCAGCCAGGTAGACCGCTTTGCGGGTATCGAACATGACCGTGACGCGATGCTGGCTGAAAAAGATCCGCAAAAACATCTCTCTCAGGGTGAAGGTCCGCAGATTCATGCCGATAAGAGAGAAGACGTTGTGTCCGGTCAGGACGATGTGGACGATTTGTTATCCAGCCTGGGATTTTAGAGTTTTAGAATTTTAGGTTTTTTAGGTTTTTAGACCTGTAGGAGCACCCCCTTAATGAGCTTCGGCGCCGATGAAGAGATCCTTCAGGATTTCCTGGTTGAGGCCGGCGAGATTCTAGAGCTACTGTCCGAGCAACTGGTCGAGCTGGAAAGCCGACCGGATGATGCGGACTTGCTCAATGCAATTTTTCGCGGTTTTCACACTGTAAAAGGGGGCGCCGGCTTCCTCCAGCTCAATGAACTGGTGGAGTGCTGTCACATCGCCGAGAACGTGTTCGACATCCTGCGCAAGGGTGAACGCCGCGTCGACTCGGAACTGATGGACGTGGTTCTCGAAGCGCTGGATGCGGTGAACGGCATGTTCACCGAAGTCCGCGAACGCAGCCCGATCACCGCTGCCACTCCAGAATTGCTCGCGGCACTGGCCCGTCTGGCCGAGCCGCAATCCGCCGACGAAGCCGCCCCGGTGGCCGACGTGGTGGAAGAACCGACCGCTGAAAGCGCCTCCGGCGACGACAGCGGCGACATTACCGACAATGAATTTGAACAACTGCTGGATTCGCTGAACGCCGTCAAGGCTCAGGCTGAAGCCCCGGCACCCGTCGCTGCGCCAGCGCCGAGCAGCAGCACCGCCGCCGCCAGCGACGAAATCACCGATGACGAGTTCGAGTCGTTGCTCGATCAGTTGCACGGCAAAGGTCAGTTCGCGGTGGATGCCGTCGCTGCGCCTGCGTCCGCGCCAAGTCCCGCAGCACCGGCCGCGCCAAAAGCGGCGGGCGACAGCTCGGACATCACCGACGACGAATTCGAAGCGTTGCTCGATCAACTGCACGGCAAGGGCAACTTTGCCGTTGACGCACTGGAGTCGGCCATTGCCGCGACACCAGTGCCGGCAGCACCTACCGCGAAAGCGGCCGGCGGTGATCTGATTTCCGATCACGAGTTCGAATCGCTGCTCGACGAATTGCACGGCAAAGGCAAGTTCACCGAAGTCGGCACTGGCGCAGTGGTTTCTGCTCCTGTGGCCAAGGCCCCGGCGCCTGCGGCAGCACCCAAGCCTGTGGCGAAAGCGCCTGAGCCGAAAGCTGAACCGGCCAAGCCTGCGGCAGCTCCAGCGCCTGCCCGCGCTGCGTCGCCGCCACCGGCGGAAAAACCGGCCAGTGAAGCCGAGACCACCGTGCGGGTTGATACCGCGCGTCTCGACGAAATCATGAACATGGTGGGCGAACTGGTATTGGTGCGTAACCGCTTGGTCCGTCTGGGCCTCAATAGCGGCGACGAAGCCATGTCCAAGGCTGTGTCGAACCTCGACGTGGTCACCGCTGACCTGCAAACCGCGGTCATGAAGACCCGGATGCAACCGATCAAGAAAGTCTTCGGGCGCTTCCCGCGCCTGGTTCGTGACCTGGCTCGCCAGCTCAAGAAAGAGATCAACCTGGAACTGGTCGGCGAAGAAACCGACCTCGACAAGAACCTTGTCGAGGCCTTGGCCGACCCGCTGGTCCACTTGGTGCGCAACGCGGTCGACCACGGCATCGAGTCGCCGGAAGAACGCGAAGCCTCGGGCAAATCCCGTGGCGGCAAAGTGATTCTGGCGGCTGAACAGGAAGGCGATCACATCCTGCTGTCGATTTCCGATGACGGCAAAGGCATGGACCCGAACGTCCTGCGTTCGATCGCGGTAAAACGCGGCGTGATGGACAAGGACGCGGCCGATCGCTTGAGCGATACCGAGTGCTACAACCTGATTTTCGCCCCGGGTTTCTCGACCAAAACCGAGATCTCCGACGTGTCGGGTCGTGGCGTGGGCATGGACGTGGTGAAAACCAAGATTTCCCAGCTCAACGGTTCGATCAACATTTATTCGACCAAGGGCCAGGGCTCGAAGATCGTCATCAAGGTGCCGCTGACCCTGGCGATCATGCCGACGCTGATGGTCATGCTCGGCAACCAGGCGTTTGCGTTCCCGCTGGTCAACGTCAACGAAATCTTCCACCTCGACCTCTCGCGCACCAACGTCGTCGACGGTCAGGAAGTGGTGATCGTGCGGGACAAGGCGCTGCCCTTGTTCTATCTCAAACGCTGGCTGGTCAGCTCCGCCGCTCATGAAGAGCAGCGCGAGGGCCATGTGGTGATCCTTTCGGTGGGCACGCAGCGGATCGGATTTGTCGTCGATCAACTGGTGGGCCAGGAAGAAGTGGTGATCAAGCCATTGGGCAAAATGCTCCAGGGAACCCCCGGCATGTCCGGCGCCACCATCACCGGTGACGGGCGCATTGCGCTGATTCTGGATGTACCGAGCATGCTCAAGCGTTACGCCGCACGGCGTATTTGATTCTGGTGGAGCGGGGCGACTGTGCCTCGCTCCGTCTAACGGAGTGTTTATGGTAGTCAAAGTCCTGGTGGTCGACGATTCGGGTTTTTTCCGTCGCCGCGTTTCGGAAATTCTTTCAGCAGATCCGAACATCCAGGTTGTCGGTACGGCGACCAACGGAAAAGAGGCGATTGATCAGGCCCTGGCCCTCAAGCCAGACGTGATCACCATGGACTACGAGATGCCGATGATGGATGGCATCACGGCGGTGCGGCACATCATGCAGCGCTGCCCGACACCGGTCTTGATGTTCTCCTCACTGACGCACGAAGGCGCCCGGGTCACTCTGGATGCGCTGGACGCCGGTGCGGTGGACTTCCTGCCGAAGAATTTCGAAGACATCTCGCGCAACCCCGAGAAGGTCAAGCAACTGCTGTGCGAGAAGATCCTGAGCATCTCGCGCAGTAACCGTCGCGCCAACACCTACAGCGCCCCGGCGCCAGTGACGGCACACGCCCCAACGCCAACACCAACACCAACACCAACACCTGCTCCGGCACCCAGCCATTCAAGCCATGGCAGCACCAGCAGCTATGGCAGCAGCACGCCCGCGCGTCCGGCCCCGGCACCATTGCCGGCCCGTGCGCCAGCGCCGGCGAGCACGCATTCAAGTGCTTCGTCCGCCAGTGCCAAACGCAAAGCCTACAAACTGGTCGCCATCGGCACGTCCACCGGCGGCCCGGTGGCGCTGCAGCGGGTATTGACCCAGTTACCGGCGAACTTCCCGGCACCGATCGTGTTAATCCAGCACATGCCGGCGGCGTTCACCAAGGCGTTCGCCGAGCGTCTGGACAAGCTCTGCCGCATCAGCGTCAAGGAAGCCGAGGATGGCGACATCCTGCGTCCGGGCCTGGCCTTGCTGGCGCCGGGCGGCAAGCAAATGATGGTCGATGGCCGGGGCGCGGTGAAAATCCTCCCAGGCGATGAGCGTCTGAACTACAAGCCGTGCGTGGACATCACCTTCGGCTCGGCGGCCAAGTCCTACGGTGACAAAGTTCTGGCGGTGGTGCTCACCGGCATGGGCGCCGACGGTCGTGAAGGTGCGCGTCTGCTCAAGCAGGGCGGCAGCTCGATCTGGGCGCAGGATGAAGCCAGCTGCGTGATCTACGGCATGCCGATGGCCATCGTCAAAGCCGACCTCGCCGACGCGATCTACAGCCTCGACGACATTGGCAGACACCTGGTCGAGGCGTGTATCTGATGGATGTACTGAGCCTTATCGGGATCATCATGGCGTTTGTCGCGATCATCGGCGGCAACTACCTTGAAGGCGGTCACCTCGGCGCATTGGCTAACGGCCCGGCGGCGTTGATCGTGATTGGCGGCACCGTCGGCGCGGCGCTGCTGCAATCGCCGATGAGCGCATTCAAGCGCTCGATGCAGATCCTCGCGTGGATCCTGTTTCCGCCGCGCGTGGACTTGGCCGGCGGCATCGATCGCGTGGTCAACTGGAGCCTCACGGCACGCAAGGAAGGCCTGCTTGGCCTGGAAGGAGTGGCTGACGCCGAACCGGACAATTACTCGCGCAAAGGCCTGCAATTGCTGGTCGATGGCGCCGAGCCGGAAGCGATTCGGAGCATCCTCGAAGTCGATTTCTACACCCAGGAAAGCCGCGACATCGAAGCCGCCAAAGTCTTCGAAAGCATGGGCGGTTATGCGCCGACCATCGGCATCATCGGTGCGGTGATGGGCCTGATTCACGTCATGGGCAACCTCGCCGATCCGTCGCAACTGGGCAGCGGGATTGCCGTGGCGTTCGTCGCGACCATCTACGGCGTGGCCAGCGCCAACCTGGTGTTGCTGCCGGTCGCGGCCAAACTCAAGTCCATCGCGTTGCGCCAGTCGCGTTATCGCGAAATGTTGCTGGAAGGAATTCTGTCGATCGCCGAAGGTGAAAACCCTCGCTCTATTGAGTTGAAGCTTCAGGGCTTCATGGATTGATGGGAGACATGGACCATGGCACGTCGCCGGCAACCTGAAGAACACGTCAATCACGAGCGGTGGCTGGTTTCGTATGCCGACTTCATCACGTTGCTGTTCGCGTTCTTCGTGGTCATGTACTCGATTTCTTCGATCAACGAAGGCAAGTACAAGGTCATCTCCGAAGCGTTGGTCGGCGTGTTCACCGATTCCGACCGTGCCCTCAAGCCGATCCCGATTGGCGATGAGCGACCGCACACGGTGACTCCGGCCAAACCGCTGGTGCAGGACGCCGAGCAGATCGACGCGGGCATCGCCGGTGGCAGTGATCCGCTGAAAAGCATCGCCGATGACATCAGCGCCGCGTTCGGCGACTTGATCCGCTCCAACCAGATGACCGTGCGTGGCAACGAGTTGTGGGTCGAGATCGAACTCAATTCCAGCCTGTTGTTCGGCAGCGGCGACGCGATGCCGAGCGACATGGCGTTCAACATCATCGACAAGGTTGCGGGCATTTTGAAACCGTTCGACAACCCGATCCACGTCGAAGGTTTTACTGACGATCAGCCGATCCGCACCGCGCAGTACCCGACTAACTGGGAACTGTCTTCGGCGCGTTCGGCGAGCATCGTGCGCATGCTGGCGATGCAGGGCGTCAATCCCGGTCGCCTGGCTTCGGTGGGTTACGGTGAATTCCAGCCAGTCGCCAATAACGCCACGGCTGAAGGGCGCGCGCGCAATCGTCGGGTGGTGTTGGTGGTTTCGCGCAATCTCGATGTGCGCCGCAGCCTGACCGGCACCGGCACCGCTCATGCACAACCGGACGCGGCGTTGAAGCGTGCTGGCACACAAACTGCACCGACCCCGGTCAAGTCGCCGGGACGAGAGAGCGCCGTCAATTCTCCGTCACCCGCATTAACACGTTGAGCTATTTCTCGGTCGGCGCTTTCGCCCGAGAGGAACCATTCGAATGAGAGTCTGGGCAGTTGCCAATCAAAAGGGTGGTGTTGGTAAAACCACTTCCTCTATTGCTTTAGCCGGTTTGCTGGCCGAGGCGGGCAAGCGCGTGGTCATTGTCGACCTCGACCCGCACGGCTCGATGACCAGCTATTTCGGTTACGACCCCGACAGCCTCGAGCACAGCTGCTACGACCTGTTCCTGAATCGCGGCAGCGTGCCTCAAGGGTTGCCCGGGCAGTTGCTGTTGCCGACCAGTCACGAAAGTATTTCGCTGTTGCCGTCGAGCACCGCGCTGGCGACGCTGGAACGTCAGTCGCCGGGGCAAAGCGGTCTGGGCCTGGTGATCGCCAAGAGTCTGGCGCAATTGTGGCAAGACTTCGATTACGCGGTGATCGACAGCCCGCCGTTGCTCGGCTTGTTGATGGTCAACGCCTTGGCCGCGAGCCAGCAATTGGTGATCCCTGTGCAGACCGAGCACCTGGCCGTCAAAGGCCTGGAGCGCATGGTCAACACGCTGGCGATGATCAACCGTTCACGCAAACAGGCGTTGCCGTTCAGCATCGTCCCGACCCTGTTCGACCGCCGGACTCAGGCGTCCCTCAGCACCTTGCGTGTGCTGCGCGACAAATACCCGGAAGAAATCTGGCAGGGCTACATCCCGGTCGATACGCGCTTGCGCGATGCGAGCCGGGCCGGGGTCACGCCTTCGCAATTCGACGGTAAAAGCCGTGGAGTGCTGGCGTACCGCGCGTTGCTCAAACATTTGCTGGCCGCCCAACTTGTTCCGGCGGTGGCCTGATGAACCGTCCGGTCAAAACCACTTCGCGACCGCAACTGGCGCTGCAAACCTACCTCGACAATTTGTTGATGGAGGCGACTGAAGTGTTGCCGGCGCCCGTTGAAGTGGTGGCTGAGGTCGTTGAGGTCATTGAGGTCGTTGATTCGGTCGAAGAGCAAGCAGCGCTGGATGAGTTTCAGGCTGCGATGCTGGAAGAGCAGGCGCGTGATGCGTTGCCAGCGGCTGTCGAAGCTGCGCCAGTGCATACGCCGGTTATCGAGAAAGCGCCGCTGACGGTGATTGAAGCGCCGGCGCCGGTACTGGCCTCGGTCTCGACCATTGCGCCGCTGTTGCAAGCGCTGGTGCCGCCGGTGGTCGAAGTCCACATGCCGCCGAGCATCACGCCGCCACCGGTGGAAACCGATGGCCGTCCGACGTGGGCTGCCGAGCCGTTCGAATGCCTGTTGTTCGATGTCGCCGGGCTGACCCTGGCCGTGCCGCTGGTGTGCTTGGGCTCGATTTATTCGCTGGCCGGTCACGAGCTGACGCCGTTGTTCGGTCAGCCGGAATGGTTCCTCGGGATCCTGCCGAGCCAGGCCGGCAACCTGAAAGTCCTGGATACCGCGCGCTGGGTCATGCCCGACCGCTACCGCGACGATTTCCGCCAGGGCCTGCAATACGTCATATCGGTGCAGGGCTATGAGTGGGGGCTGGCGGTGCATCAAGTCAGCCGTTCGTTGCGCCTGGACCCCAACGAAATCAAATGGAGAAGTCATCGAGGTCAGCGGCCATGGCTCGCGGGCACGGTGATTGAGCACATGTGTGCGCTGCTGGACGTTGCCGCGCTGGCCGAGTTGATCGCCAGCGGTGGGGCAAAGCACATTGGCGGCAGCAAGCCGCTACACAAATCGACATAACAGCCGACATAACAAGTAGGCGACGGCATTGTTGAATGCCGCCACACAGAACACACACCGCCAGAAGCGGTTTTCGAGGGGTCAGGTATGAGTAATCACGCGACGAATGCAAAGGGTTCTGAAGATCCGATCCTGCAATGGGTAACCTTCAAACTGGACAACGAAACCTACGGCATCAACGTGATGCGCGTTCAGGAAGTCCTGCGTTACACCGAAATCGCCCCGGTCCCGGGTGCCCCGAGCTACGTGCTGGGCATCATCAACCTGCGCGGTAACGTGGTCACCGTGATCGACACCCGTCAGCGCTTCGGCCTGATGAATGCCGAGATCAGCGACAACACCCGGATCGTCATCATCGAAGCCGACAAGCAAGTCGTCGGGATCATGGTCGACAGCGTTGCCGAAGTGGTTTACCTGCGTCAGTCGGAAATCGAAACCGCGCCAAACGTCGGTAACGAAGAATCCGCCAAGTTCATTCAGGGCGTGTGCAACAAGAACAACGAACTGCTGATCCTGGTCGAGCTCGACAAGATGATGAGCGAAGAAGAATGGTCGGATCTGGAGAACATCTGATTGATTCTTGAGGTTGCTGTCATTGTCCTGTTCCTGTTTTGGGCAGGCACGCTGGCGATGTTCCTGGCCTACATCCGCGGCCAGCGGCTGATCGCCGCGCAACAGGCCGAGGGTGATGCGCTGCGCGATCAGCGCATCAAGGACCTGGCCAAACGCGTCGACAACTATCAGAACGGCATCGTGCGCATGGGTGAAGACCTGCACGAACTGCGCGCCGTCGTCAGCCCGTTGCCAGACAAACTGGCGACCCTGGAACAGCGCGACCCCTCAAGCCTGTCGTTCGCCCAAGCGGCACGCCTGGTCGGCATGGGCGCCAGCGTCGATGAACTGACCCAGTCCTGCGGCCTGACCCAGGCTGAGGCGGAATTGATGAGAAAGATGCACAAGAACTGATCCTTGCGGCTCAGCTCGGAACGCTTCGCGAGCAGGCTCGCTCCCACAGTAGATTGGCGATGTGCACAGATTTGTGTCCATCACCCGCCTGCTGTGGGAGCGGGCCTTCTTGTTATGGCGGGTTTGAAGTCTTTTACTGGAGGCGATGAGTTTCCTGTGGCGTGAGTTCGCCGCAACGCAAGTCCGCCGATCAGTAGTCATCCCCCCGATCGGTAATGTCCTTCTCCACCATCGGCGCATTCGGATCCTGGCCCGCCGGGAACTTGCCCTTCAGATTCCACGCGAATGCGATGATTTCGGCGATCGTGCGATACAGCTCTTCCGGGATGCTGTCGCCCAATTCCATTTTCGCCAGCAGCCTGACCAGTTCCGGGTTTTCGTAGATCGGCACTTCACATTCGCGGGCGATTTTGAGGATGGCTTCGGCCAGTTCTTCGTCGCCCTTGGCGGTGAGGGTCGGGGCGTGGCTGCCGTCGTATTTGAGGGCGATGGCCTGGCGTGGGGCGTTTGGGTTTCTCATGCGGTTTCGTCGACCCAGCGTTGTTCGAGACGGGTTTGCGCGCCTTGGGGTGGGGTGCCGAGGTGGCAATCGAGGTCGCCGACATTGAGGCCGGACGCCAGTAATTGCTCGCGCAAGGCTGCCAGATTGCTTTCGATCAGGCTCGCGGTGTACGGCCGTTCGGCCCACAACTGGCTGGACAGGCTGCCCTGAATCAGTTGCGCCTGAACCTGCAATGGGCCGAGCGGTTCCATGTCGAAGGCGAGTTCCACGCGCCACAGTTGTTGCTTGGGTTCGCGCTCGTCACGCCGTTCGTTTTGCGGCTGTTTTTCCGGCGCTTCTTCGCGCTGGAATTTGACTTGCAGCGGCACGATGTCCTGCAAGTTGCGCATCGGAATCTCAAGCTGCCATGTGCTCATCAACCGACCATCGTCGGTGACGCCGGTTTGTTCCAGGCTCGACAGTTGGTGGCTCTGCAGGCGTGAAACGGCAGCGGCGGCCAGGCGCAGCAGATGTTCCAGATCACCTTCGCCGTCCTGGCTCTGCAGCGATCGCTCGGGCAAAGGGAAATGCGTCGGCAATGGTTTGGCGCTGACCTGGCCGAGCATGCCCAAGGCGCTGCGGACGAAACTTGGCATCGCCTGAGCGAGGGTGTTCGCGGCAATCACCGCGCCGAGGTTGCTGTTGGGCGGCGTCAGTTGCGCGATGAGTTTCAGCAGGTCGGCTTTCATGTCCGGGGCGAGGGTGGGCGTCTGCCCTGCGAGCAATTTTGATTCGAGGAACAGACCGCTGTTGGCCAGCGCCAACGCCAGGCCTTTGGGCGTGCTCAATTGTTGAACGTCCGGCAGGCCGGCGAGCAATTTGTTCACGGCCGCTCGCAGGTCCGCGGAGGTTTCGTCGGTCGGCGGCAAGTTCTGCAAGGCGCTGAGCAAACTGTTCAGCGAACCTTGGCGGCTCTGCTGAGTAGTCAACTGCTGGGTCACTGCCAATTGGTCCTGACGATTGCTCAACGGCACGAATTTCAGGGTTTGCGTGTCTTGCACCAATGCGCTCAGCAAAGTGCCGATGCGCAGCGGCTGCGGGCTGTCGATGGTCAGCGTGCTGCCGCTCAGCGCGGTATTCAGGAGACTGACCATCGAACGAAAAACCGTCGGTTGCCCCGGCGTCTGCGGCAGCACTTGCGACGTCAGCACTTTACCCTGCAGCAAGGTGCCGGCCGGCAGTTGCGCGGTGTCGATGCGGGTGAGGGTGGCGACGTTGGAGGCCACAGTCTGTTGCACCGCAATCGCCAGGTTGCTGGCGGACGGTTGAGTGATCGCGAGGTTGGTGCCGGTCGGCAACGGTTGCGTACTGGTGGCCTGGACCGTGGTCTGGCGACCGCCATCGACGGTGACTTTGAGCAGCAATTGAAAGGTCTGGTCCGCCTGTTTCAGCGACAACACTTCGGCATTGGCAGTCTTGCCCGCACTGATCAGGCCCTCGATCGGCGTCAATAACTTGAGCAAATCACCGCTGACCACCTGCGGGCGCGTGGCCGTCGGGGTGGTCGGGGGCACTGGGAGGATGTTCATTTCGCCTGTCATACGCGGTCACAACCTTCGGAAAATGCGCTCTTTAGAGTAAGGCATGGCATGTATAATGCCGCCCGTCTTCAGGGAGCGGTGAAAACATTCAATTGTTTTGATCCAGCTCTCTAAAACCGGCTGCCGATGCATCTATGCTGCATCTCTTTAGCGGCCGCGCCACTGCTGACTTGAACCCGACTTGAACCGCCGACTTGAAACGTAAAGGCCTTTGATCTCTTGACCAGTCCAGTCCTGCAAACCGTTGACCTCGCCTGTGAGCGAGACCTTCGGCTGCTTTTCGAAAATCTCGAATTGCGACTGTGCAGTGGCGAAATGCTGCAGATCAGCGGCCCCAACGGCAGCGGCAAGACCAGCTTGTTGCGTTTGCTCAGCGGCCTGATGCAACCGACCGCCGGCCAGGTGCTGCTCAATGGCCAGCCGCTGAACGCGCAACCCGGCGAACTGGCGCGCAATCTGTTGTGGATCGGGCATGCCGCCGGGATCAAGGATTTGCTCACGCCGGAAGAAAACCTCAGCTGGCTCTGCGCCCTGCATCAACCGGCGAGCCGTGAGGCGATCTGGCAAGCGCTGGCCGCGGTCGGTTTACGCGGTTTCGAGGATGTGCCGTGCCACACCTTGTCGGCAGGCCAGCAGCGGCGCGTGGCTCTGGCGCGGCTTTACCTCGACAGCCCGCCGCTGTGGATTCTCGACGAACCGTTTACCGCGCTCGACAAGCAAGGCGTGGCGCAGCTCGAAGAACACCTGGCCGGGCACTGCGAACGCGGCGGCATGGTGATCCTGACCACGCATCACACACTGAGCCGAATGCCGGCCGGCTACCGCGACATTGATCTGGGGAACTGGGCCGTATGAGTGTTTTCGGCCTGTTGGTCGCCCGAGAAGCGCGCTTGCTGTTCCGTCGTCCGGCGGAATTGGCCAATCCGTTGGTATTCTTCGCCATCGTGGTGTCGCTGTTCCCGTTGGCGGTCGGACCCGAGTCTCAATTGTTGCAAACCTTGTCTCCGGGACTGGTCTGGGTCGCAGCGCTTTTATCGGTCCTGCTCTCGCTGGACGGGCTTTTCCGCAGTGATTTCGAGGACGGATCGCTGGAACAGTGGGTCCTTTCGCCGCACCCCCTGGCTCTTCTGGTTTTGGCCAAGGTACTGGCACACTGGGCCTTCTCCGGGCTGGCGCTGGTGTTGCTCGCGCCACTGCTGGCGTTGATGCTCGGTTTGCCTGCCGCCTGTCTGCCGGTGTTGCTGCTTTCTTTATTGCTGGGTACACCGGTGCTGAGCCTGCTCGGTGCGGTGGGCGCAGCGTTGACGGTAGGATTGAAACGCGGCGGCCTGTTACTGGCGCTGCTGATTCTGCCGCTGTACATCCCGGTGTTGATTCTCGGCAGTGGCGCCTTGCAGGCAGCCTTGCAGGGCATGCCGGCGACCGGTTATCTCCTGTGGCTTGGTAGCCTGACCGCCCTGGCGATAACGCTTACACCCTTTGCAATAGCTGCTGGCCTGAAGATCAGCGTCGGCGAATAATAATGAGGTCTGGTTATTTTTTAACCATGTTGGTTAAAGCCAGCAGACCCTTGGCTAGCTCGTGACAACGAGCAGCAACCGTGATGGAAACAGCAATGAACTGGACCTGGTTTCATAAGCTCGGCTCACCCAAATGGTTTTATGGCATCAGTGGCAGACTGCTGCCGTGGCTGAGCGTCGCGGCGTTGCTGCTGATCGCCGTCGGCGTAGTCTGGGGCCTGGCCTTCGCGCCGCCGGATTACCAGCAGGGCAACAGCTTTCGCATCATCTATATCCACGTTCCGGCGGCGATGCTCGCGCAGTCCATCTACGTGATGCTGGCGGTGTGCGGCATCGTCGGGCTGGTCTGGAAGATGAAACTGGCCGACGTCGCTCTGCAATGCGCGGCGCCGATCGGTGCCTGGATGACCGCCGTGGCGCTGGTCACTGGGGCGATCTGGGGCAAACCGACGTGGGGCTCGTGGTGGGTCTGGGACGCACGACTGACGTCGATGCTGATTCTGCTGTTTCTGTACTTCGGGTTGATTGCGCTGGGTAACGCCATCAGCAATCGCGACAGCGCGGCCAAGGCCTGCGCGGTGTTGGCGATTGTTGGCGTGATCAATATCCCGATCATCAAATACTCGGTGGAGTGGTGGAACACCCTGCACCAGGGCGCGACATTCACCCTCACCGAAAAACCGGCGATGCCTGCCGAAATGTGGCTGCCGCTGCTGCTGACGGTGCTGGGTTTCTACTGTTTCTTCGGTGCGGTGCTGTTGCTGCGCATGCGTCTTGAAGTGCTCAAACGCGAAGCGCGGGCGAGCTGGGTCAAGGCCGAAGTGCAGAACAGTCTGGAGGTCGCACGATGAGTTTTGCTTCATTCGGCGACTTCATCGCCATGGGCCATCATGGCCTGTATGTCTGGTCCGCCTATGGCATCTGCCTGGCCGTGCTGGTCCTCAACGTGGCGGCGCCGATCCTGGCCCGCAAGCGGTATCTGCAACAAGAGGCGCGTCGTTTGCGCCGGGAGAACGGCAAGTGAATCCGCTGCGCAAAAAGCGTCTTATCATCATTCTCGCGATTCTCGTCGGGGTCGGCGCAGCCGTTGGCCTGGCCCTGAGCGCGCTGCAGCAGAACATCAATCTGTTTTACACACCGACCCAGATCGCCAACGGCGAAGCCCCGCAAGACACGCGCATCCGTGCCGGCGGCATGGTCGAGGCAGGGTCGCTGCAACGTTCCGGTGATTCGCTGGACGTCAAATTCATCGTCACCGACTTCAACAAATCCGTGACCATCAGCTATCGCGGGATCCTCCCGGACCTGTTCCGCGAAGGGCAGGGCATCGTTGCGCTGGGCAAAATCAACGCCGATGGCGTAGTGGTCGCCGACGAAGTGCTGGCCAAGCACGACGAGAAATACATGCCGCCCGAAGTCACCAAGGCGTTGAAAGACAGCGGTCAATCCGCGCCCACCCCAGCAAAGGAGGGTTGATGTGATGACCTCTGCACTGTTCATTCCGGAATTGGGCCAACTGGCCATGATTCTCGCGCTGTGTTTTGCGCTGGTTCAGGCCTTCGTGCCGTTGATGGGCGCCTGGCGCGGCGACCGCTTGTGGATGAGCCTCGCGCAGCCCGCCGCGTGGGGCCAGTTTGCCTTCCTGTTGTTTTCCTTCGGTTGCCTGACTTACGCGTTCATGACCGACGATTTCTCCGTCGCTTACGTGGCCAGCAATTCCAACACCGCGTTGCCGTGGTACTACAAATTCAGTGCAGTGTGGGGCGCGCACGAAGGCTCGTTGCTGCTCTGGGCGCTGATCCTCGGCGGCTGGACCTTCGCGGTGTCGGTGTTCTCCCGCCAGTTGCCGCAAGTCATGC
The DNA here is from genome assembly GCF_900105155.1 of Pseudomonas prosekii. Taxonomy (NCBI): domain Bacteria; kingdom Pseudomonadati; phylum Pseudomonadota; class Gammaproteobacteria; order Pseudomonadales; family Pseudomonadaceae; genus Pseudomonas; species Pseudomonas prosekii. The sequence continues at coordinate 997,171 of NZ_LT629762.1, read as the reverse complement.
TCGCCCGCGTACTGGCGGTGATGGGCATGATCAGCACCGGTTTCCTGCTGTTCCTGATCCTCACGTCCAACCCGTTCGCGCGCATCCTGCCGCAGATCCCGACTGATGGTCGTGACCTCAATCCATTGCTGCAAGACATCGGCCTGATCGTGCATCCGCCGATGCTGTACATGGGTTACGTCGGTTTCTCGGTCGCTTTCGCTTTCGCCATCGCCGCACTGTTGGGCGGTCGACTGGATGCGGCATGGGCGCGCTGGTCGCGGCCGTGGACCATCGTTGCATGGGCGTTCCTCGGCATCGGCATCACGCTGGGCTCGTGGTGGGCGTATTACGAACTCGGCTGGGGCGGCTGGTGGTTCTGGGATCCGGTGGAAAACGCTTCGTTCATGCCTTGGCTGGTCGGCACGGCGCTGATTCACTCGTTGGCGGTCACCGAAAAACGTGGCGTGTTCAAGAGCTGGACGGTGTTGCTGGCAATCGCCGCGTTCTCGCTGAGCCTGCTCGGGACATTCCTCGTGCGTTCAGGGGTGTTGACCTCGGTGCACGCCTTCGCCTCCGATCCTGAGCGCGGCGTGTTTATCCTGATCTTCCTGCTGTTTGTGGTCGGTGGTTCGCTGACGCTGTTCGCCCTGCGCGCGCCAGTGGTCAAAAGCCATGTCGGTTTCAACCTCTGGTCCCGCGAAACCCTGTTGCTGGGCAATAACCTGGTACTGGTGGTGGCCGCTTCGATGATCCTGCTCGGTACGTTGTACCCGCTGATCCTCGATGCGATGACCGGCGCCAAGCTGTCGGTCGGCCCGCCGTACTTCAATGCGTTGTTCATTCCGTTGATGGCATTGCTGATGGTAGTGATGGCCATCGGCATGCTGGTGCGCTGGAAGGACACCCCGGTCAAATGGCTGGTCGGCATGCTGACCCCGGTGTTGCTCGGCAGCGCGGCGTTGGCCGTGGTCGCCGGCATTGCCTACGGCGATTTCAATTGGGCGGTGCTCGCCACGTTCATGCTCGCCGCGTGGGTGTTGCTGGCCGGCGTGCGCGACATCATCGACAAGACTCGCCACAAAGGCCTGATCAAAGGCCTGCCGAGCCTGACCCGCAGCTATTGGGGCATGCAGATTGCGCACTTGGGCATCGCCGTGTGCGCGCTCGGCGTGGTGTTGTCGAGCCAGAACAGTGCCGAGCGCGACTTGCGCCTGGCGCCGGGCGAGTCCATGGACCTGGCCGGTTATCACTTCATCTTCGAAGGCGCCAAGCATTTTGAAGGGCCGAACTTCACGTCCGACAAGGGCACCATCCGCGTTGTGCGCGATGGCAAGGAAGTCAGCGTGCTGCACCCGGAAAAACGTCTGTACACGGTGCAAAACTCGGTGATGACCGAAGCCGGGATCGACGCCGGTTTCACCCGCGACATCTACGTCGCCCTCGGCGAACCGCTGGGCGATGGCGCCTGGGCCGTGCGTGTGCACGTCAAACCGTTCGTGCGCTGGATCTGGTTCGGCGGCTTGCTCACCGGCGCCGGCGGCTTGCTCGCGGCGATGGACCGGCGTTATCGGGTCAAGGTGAAAAGCCGCGTGCGTGAAGCATTGGGCATGACGGGAGCCACGGTATGAAACGTTGGTTGATGGTGTTGCCGCTGGCGATTTTCCTGCTGGTGGCGGTGTTCCTTTATCGCGGCTTGTACCTGGACCCGGCCGAGCTGCCGTCGGCAATGATCAACAAGCCGTTCCCGGAGTTTTCCCTACCGGCCGTGCAGGGCGACAAAACCCTGACCAAGGCTGACATCCTCGGCAAACCGGCGCTGGTCAACGTTTGGGGCACCTGGTGCATTTCCTGCCGGGTCGAACACCCGGTGCTGAACAAACTGGCCGAGAAGGGCGTGGTGATCTACGGCATCAACTATAAGGACGTCAATGCCGACGCCTTGAAGTGGCTGGCCGAATTTCACAATCCCTATCAACTGGACATCCGTGACGACGAAGGCACGCTGGGCCTGAACCTCGGTGTCTACGGCGCGCCGGAAACCTTTTTCATCGACGCCAAGGGCATCATCCGCGACAAGTTCGTCGGCGTGATCGACGAACAGGTCTGGCGCGAAAAACTCGCGGCCAAGTATCAGGCACTGGTCGATGAGGCCAAGCCATGAAGCGCTGGCTCGCCGCGGTTGTTTTGGGTTTGAGCATGGCCGGCGTGGCGCACGCGGCCATCGACACTTACGAGTTCGCCAAGGAAGGTGACCGCGAGCGTTTTCGCGAGCTGACCAAGGAGCTGCGTTGCCCCAAGTGCCAGAATCAGGACATTGCCGATTCCAACGCACCGATCGCCGCCGACCTGCGCAAAGAGATTTTCCGCATGTTGGGCGAGGGCAAGGACAACCAGCAGATCATCGATTTCATGGTCGACCGTTACGGTGATTTCGTCCGCTACAAACCCGCTCTCAACGCCAAGACTGCCTTGCTCTGGTTCGGCCCCGCCGGACTTTTGCTCGGCGGTTTCGTGATCATCGCCGTGATCGTCCGCCGTCGTCGTGTGCAACGCGCTGACACCCCGGACACGCTTTCTGCCGAGGAGCGTCAACGCCTCGACCACCTGTTGGATAAAAACCAAGAATGATTGATTTCTGGCTCGCTGCAGGTCTGCTACTTCTGGTTGCCCTGAGTTTTCTGTTGATCCCGGTGTTGCGCGGTCGTCGCGCTCAGCTCGAAGAGGATCGTACTGCCCTGAACGTCGCGCTGTATCAGGAGCGCGTGGCTGAGTTGCAGACTCAGCAGGAGGAGGGCGTGCTCAACGCGACGCAACTGGACACCGGCCGCGCCGAGGCCGCCCGCGAGTTGCTTGCCGACACCGAAGGCGTTGCGGCGCCGCGTGTATCGCGTCTGGGCAAACCGCTGCCCTTGCTGGCGGCGATTCTGGTGCCGGTTCTGGGCTTGGCGCTGTACCTGCATTTCGGCGCCAGCGACAAAGTCGAATTGACCCGCGAGTTCGCCCAGGCACCGCAGTCGATGGAAGAAATGACCCGTCGTCTGGAGCGTGCCGTCGAGGCGCAGCCGGATTCGGCGGAGGGTTTGTACTTCCTCGGTCGCACCTACATGGCTCAGGATCGGCCGGGTGATGCGGCAAAGATTTTCGAGCGCACAGTCAATCTGGCGGGCCGTCAGCCGGAATTGCTCGGCCAATGGGCGCAGGCGCAGTATTTTGCCGATGGCAAAAAGTGGTCGGACAAGATCCAGGCCCTGACCGACGAAGCATTGAAAGCCGATCCGAAGGAAGTCACCAGCCTGGGTCTGCTCGGCATCGCCGCGTTTGAGGCCGAGCGTTTCCAGGACGCCATCGACTATTGGAATCGCCTGCTGGCGCAACTGCCGCCGGACGACAATTCCCGTGGCGCGCTGCAGGGCGGCATCGCCCGCGCTACCGAGAAACTTGAGGCCGGCGGCGGCAAAGTGGCCCAGGCCCCAGCAGCGAAAGGCGCGTTGCTCAAGGTTCGCGTTGACCTCGCGGCGGAGCTGAAAGCCAAGGTCCAACCGGGCGACAGCGTGTTCATTTTCGCCCGTGCCACCTCCGGCCCACCGGCACCGCTGGCCGCCAAACGCCTGACCGTCGCGGACCTGCCGGCCACCGTCGAACTGGGCGATGCCGACGCAATGATGCCGCAGTTGAAACTGTCGAACTTCCCTGAAGTCCAACTGGTTGCGCGCATTTCCCGCGCCGGCCAACCGACTGCCGGCGAATGGATCGGTCGCAGCCAGCCACTGGCCAGCAGTACCACCGCGCCCCAAGCAGTGACCATCGACAGCCCGGATAAATAACAGGAACCGCCACCATGACGACCGCCTTCGCTCGAATCACCCTGCTCAGTCTGGTCATGGGGTTAAGCGCTTGTGCGGTCCATCGGCCGGAGCCGGCACCGCTGCCGCCGATCCCGCCCTCGCAGCCAAGCCCGACGCCTTCACCGACGCCATCGCCAGGCAAGCCGAGCATCCCGGCCAAACCGGCAAAACCGGCAAAACCGGTTCCACGCACCTCCGCCAGCTTCGCCCCACCACCGGGTGGCAACAGCCACTGGGACGCGAAGATGGGCGTCTACGTCCTCGACGACCAAACCAACACCTTCTACCGCCAGCGCACCTACTACCGCTGGAACAACGGCTGGAGCCGCTCAATCAGCCCCAACGGCCCGTGGGAAGAAACCGACATCCACGGCGTACCGGGTGGGTTGGGCAGACAGTTTGGGCAGTAAGTGAATGAAAGCGGCGATCTTCGGATCGCCTTTTTTTTTGTGGATTGTGAGAGGAGCACGGCTGGTCTCGCTGGACCTGCTCAATAAACGCCCGGCTATACGCTGAAAGATTCCCTCGTCAGACACATCGAATGATTCGCCGCCAACCCACACCTCACATCCCGCAAAACAACCAAGCGTCGCCATCACTTATTTTGTGCTTGAGTAAAGATAACTCTAGGGTTACTTTTGATTGGCCCGAGCAAGGAGGCTGGTGTGCAGAGCAGGTTACTGATCAAGGAGCTGGAAGAGGCGGGCTGGACGTTGGATCGGGTCACCGGCAGTCACCATCTCTTCACTCACCGTTACAACCCGTACACGATTCCCGTTCCGCAGCCGAAAAAGGATTTGCCGATTGGAACGGTAAAAAGCATCAGGGGGCGCGCCGGGCTGCACTGCCCGCCAGCCAGTTACGCAGGAGATCCATAATGCAATATCCCATCTGCATCGAGTGGGGCGACGAGAACACCGCGATCGGTATTCAGATCCCCGACATTCCTGGCGCAGTAACGGCCGGAGATACATTTGAATTCGCCTATAACGCGGCGGTCGAGGTTGCTCACATCATGCTGCAGGAAATCGCTGCGGACGGAGAGCCGATTCCGATGCCGACCTCAGCCGCCACGCACCGGGGCAATCCTGAATTTGCCGACATGGGCTGGGGAATGCTGGAACTGGACATCTCGCCGTACATGGGCAAAACCGAGAAGGTCAATGTGACGTTGCCCGGCTACGTCATCCAGCGGATTGACCGTTATGTGCGCGAGCACAACGTCAAAAGCCGCTCGTCCTTCCTCGCCGATGCGGCGATGGAGAAGCTGGTTCGGCACTAAGTCCTACACATCAACTTCGCAGGCAGCTCCGCCCCGACTGGCCCCACACGAATCCTGTAGGAGCGAGGCTTGCCCGCGAAGCTTTTCAGGTTCACGCCGTCGCCAGTGAGCCCTTCTGCGACACACTCAAAAACCGCACCAGTGCCAGCAGCGGAAACGCGCTGCCGACGATCACGATCCACAACCAGCCGCCATGTTCGTACACGGCACTGGCGATTGACGAGCCGAACGCGCCGCCGATGAAGATGCTGGTCATGTACAACGCGTTCAGGCGGCTGCGGCTTTTGGCGTCGAGGGCGTAGACCGCGCGTTGGCCGAGGACCATGTTCATCTGCACGCAAAAGTCGAGCACCACGCCGGTGACGGCGAGGCCGATGACGCTGTAGATCGGATGAATGAACGCTGGCAGGAAGCTCAGGCTGGCGAACAGCAGGGCCAGCAGCGATGCCATACGGGTGTGGCCGGCATCGGCCAGGCGCCCGGCGATGGGCGCGGCGATTGCACCGATGGCGCCGACCAGAGCGAAGATTGCGATCTGGGTCTGGCTCAAGCCATGATTGCGCGCCAGTTCCAGCGGCACGGCGGTCCAGAACAGGCTGAACGTGGCGAACATGCAACCCTGATAAAACGCCCGTTGACGCAGTACCGGTTGTTGCCGCAGCAATGTCCACAGCGAGCCGAGCAATTGCCCGTAAGAAGCCGTGTGATCAGGCTGGCGCTTGGGAATGGTCATCGCCAGCACGATGCTGATCGCCGCCATCAATGCCGCCGCGATCATGAACATCGCCCGCCAGCCCAAATGGTCGGCCACCAGGCTGGACACCGGACGCGCCAGCAAAATGCCCAGCAACAAACCGCCCATGATCCCGCCCACGACGCGGCCGCGAGAAGCTTCCGGCGTCAGGTGCGCGGCGAGCGGAATCAGGATCTGCACCGACACCGAGCTGAAACCGACCAGCAACGAGATCAGCAGAAACACATTCGGCTGATCGGTAAACGCCGCGCCCAGTAAGCTGGCGATCGCCACGACAGTGGTAATGATCATCAACTTGCGGTTTTCCAGCAGATCGCCCAACGGCACCAGAAAAAACAGGCCCAGCGCATAACCAATCTGGGTCAGCGAAACGATGAAACTGGCCATGGTGCTGCTCAGGCCAATGTCCGGCGCTATCAGGCCGATGATGGGTTGGGCGTAATAAATGTTGGCAACGATGGCGCCGCAGCAGAAGGCGAACAGCAGCACCATGCCTCGGGTCATTGTCGCGGCGCCGTGGGGCGCCTGGGTTGCTGGGTTCATGACGGGTCTCGCTGAACAATTGAGGATGCGCGCAGGCTAGCGGGCTGACCGGTAAGGCGGAAGTGAGATTGAAGTGATAACAATCATTGCTGTGCGCAATGATCGGCAAACATGCCGGTGGCTGCCGAAGGCACCTTCGCTGGCTCTTTGAGGTCGGATGATACATTCACTTACATCCCGTTCGATAGCGTGCTTATGTTCTCTCTCAACGTTTCATTAAAGGAAGGCGTTTCCATGAATGCGATGCTCCGTCAGCTGTTTCGTAGCACCTCAGCCATCACCCTGGTTACCCTGTTTTCAGCGGGACTGGCGCAAGCGGCCGACGCGCCAGGCATGCGCATCGGCGTGCGCGGCGAGATCACCGGCGTCAATTCCGACAGCCTGAAAGTGCATGTCACCACTGGCGAAAACGTCGTGGTTCATCTGGACAGCGACACCAAGGTTCGCGGCGTGACCCTGGCGAAAATCGAAGACATCAAACCCGGCAGCTACGTCGGCTCGGCTGCGGTGCCGCAGGATGACGGCACGCTCAAAGCGCTGGAAGTTCACGTATTCCCGCCAGAACTCGCCGGCAGCGGCGACGGCCATCGGCCGTTCGACCTGGCTAAGGGCAGCAGCATGACCAATGGCAGCGTCGGTGATCTGGTGGTCAGCAACGGTCGGGTGCTGACCGTTAATTACAAGGGCGGCCAGCAGAAGATTCTGGTGCCGGAGGATGTGCCGATCGTCAACCTGGTGCCGGGCGATCGCAGCTTGCTCAAGGTCGGGGTGAAGATCGTGACGTTTGTGACGCAAAGCGCGGACGGCACGCTGACGGCGCAATCGATCTCGGCAGGCAAGGACGGCGTAACACCACCGATGTGATGAGTCCCTGTGGGGCGAGCTTGCTCGCGATAGCGGTGTGCCAGACAACGAAGATGTTGAATGTGCCGGCCTTATCGCGAGCAAGCTCGCTCCCACAGGGGATGTTCGGCGGACGCAGCTCTTTTGTTCAGCCAAAAAAAAGGCGACCTCTGCAGGTCGCCTTTTTCATGGTTGATCAGCTTTTACTGCGCATAGATCTGATCAAAAATCCCGCCATCATTGAAGTGGGTTTTCTGCACAGTGCGCCAGTCACCAAAGGTCTTTTCCACAGACAGGAAATCGACTTTCGGGAAACGATCGGTGTACTTGGCCAACACTGCCGGGTCGCGTGGGCGCAGGTAGTTGGCGGCAGCAATTTCCTGACCTTCCGGCGACCACAGGTACTTCAGGTATTCCTCGGCAGCGGCGCGGGTACCTTTTTTATCGACGACTTTATCGACCACAGAAACCGGCGGCTCGGCCTCAGCTGAAACGCTCGGGTAAATCACTTCGAACTGATCACGGCCAAACTCGCGGGCAATCATTTCCGCTTCGTTCTCGAAGGTCACCAGCACGTCGCCGATCTGGTTGGTCATGAACGTAGTGGTCGCGGCACGGCCACCGGTATCGAGCACCGGCGCTTGCTTGAACAGTTTGCCGACGAAGGCTTTGGCCTTGTTTTCGTCGCCGCCGTTCTTCAGCACATAACCCCAGGCGGACAGGTAGGTGTAGCGGCCGTTGCCCGAAGTTTTCGGGTTGGGCACGATCACTTGCACGCCATCCTTGAGCAGGTCCGGCCAGTCTTTCAGGGCTTTCGGGTTGCCCTTGCGGACGATGAACACGGTGGCCGAAGTGAACGGCGCGCTGTTGTTCGGCAGGCGCGTGACCCAGTTGTCCGGGACCAGTTTGCCGTTGTCCGCCAGGGCGTTGATGTCGGTGGCCATGTTCATGGTGATGACGTCAGCCGGCAGGCCGTCGATCACCGAGCGCGCCTGTTTGCTCGAGCCGCCGAACGACATCTGCAACGTGATGTTTTCGTTGTGCTCGGCTTGCCAGTGCTTCTGAAAAGCAGTGTTGTAGTCCTTGTAGAAATCGCGCATCACGTCGTAGGAAACGTTGAGCAGGGTCGGTGCGGCCTGAGCCACGCTGGTCAGGGCCAGGCCAGCGGCCAGAAGTGAGGCGCCAAAGAGTTTTTTCACTGCGCATTCCTTGTTCGAAAAAGTGTTTTTATTAAAAGCGAGGCAATTTGCCAGCGACTATAGCCGGGCGGGCATAGTCCTTTAAAGATTAAAAAGCACTTTGCTTATTCCAGTTTCTTAAACAGCTGATTGCCGCATCGCGAACAAAACGCCGCACCTGCTTCGTGGCTGTTTTTCTTGCACACCGGGCAGTCATGTTGCAGCTGTTCACCGCGCATCGCGTTGGCCAGTTCAGCAGTGAAAATCCCCGTCGGCACAGCGATGATCGAGTAACCGGTGATCATCACCAGCGACGAAATCACCTGGCCCAGCGGCGTCTTCGGCACGATGTCGCCGAAACCGACGGTGGTCAGCGTGACGATCGCCCAGTAGATGCCTTTGGGAATGCTGGTGAAGCCATGTTCCGGGCCTTCGATCACGTACATCAGCGTGCCGAACACCGTCACCAGCGTGCAGACGCTGACCAGAAACACGACGATCTTCTGCTTGCTGCCGCGCAGCGCCGACATCAAATAGTTGGCTTGCTTGAGGTATGGGCTGAGCTTGAGCACGCGGAAAATCCGCAACATGCGGATGATTCGGATGATCAGCAAATACTGGGCATCGGCGTAATACAACGCGAGAATGCCCGGCACAATCGCCAGCAAGTCCACCAGTCCATAAAAGCTAAATGCGTAGCGCAGCGGCTTCGGCGAGCAGTACAGGCGCAAGCCGTACTCGATGGCGAAAATAACCGTGAAGCCCCACTCGATGTACGCCAGCACGTTGGCGTAGTTCTGGTGGATCGAGTCGATGCTGTCGAGCATCACGATCACGATGCTGGCGAGAATGATCAACAGCAAGATGCCGTCGAAGCGCCGCCCAGCCTTGGTGTCGCTCTGGAAAACCATGACGTAAAGCTCTTCACGCCAGTTTTTGCTGCTGTCCATGGATACCGCCTGAACCAATGATCAGCGAAGCCTAGGGTGATTCTCCCCGGTAGCGCAAGGCGCACTTTCAACGGCGGCTTTAGTGAACATCTGCACAGCGCTGCGGATCAGCCAGCAGGCGAGGATAAATGGTGCGGTCAGGGTCGGCAGACCGACCAGGGCGAACAGCGGCGTCAGCATCAGCGCCGCGCCAATCGCCAGCAGTGGCAGCCACGGTTGGCGGCGCTGCGAGCTGAAGGCGAGGGCGGCGAGCACCGCGTTATAGCCGCCGAGGCCGAGCAGTGCGCTGTAGACATCCTGGTGCAACAAACTCCAGCTCATCCCCGCAAAAGACCCGAACAACGCCCAGCAGAAAGCGCGGCGATCAGCGATCAGCAGACCGACGGCAATCAGCGCTCCGGCCAGTGGATGGCCGAGAAACATCACTTGGCCAAGGCCTTTGAACGGCGCGGCGAGGGTGTTGAGCGCAGTGATTTCAATCAAGTGCGCCTGAGTCGAGGGCGTGGCAAAACACAGCAGCACCCAGCTCAGCCCGACGAAGGGCGCGGTGCAGGCCGGCAAATATTGGCTGAGGCGGGCGTGCTTGAGCCATTGTTGGGTGAGCATGGCGCTGAGGCCGCCGGCAGCGATGATCAGCGGCGGCAACAGCGCTGACCAGGGGAAATACAGGCTCAGCAACAAGCCGAGCAAAACACCGTTGTAGCTGAACAAACCGGCTTGGCGATCAGCCTTGGCATAACCGCGCCGTTGCGCCGTGAGCAACCCGGCAACCCCGCCCAGCAGTGCGCCGCCGAGCAAAGTGGGCGCGGTAAACAGAATCGCCAACAGGCACAGCAGACCGCACAGCGGATGCCGCTGCAGGAAAATCTGGCTGAAACCGTTGAGCAGGGCAGTGGCCCAGTCGGGGCAATGGGTGTTGAAGTGGTTGGCAGGCATGATGACGTCTGTGTTGTTTCAGTTAGATCGTGGTGCCTGCATCGCGAGCAAGCTCGCTCCCACATTGAATCTCTGTTCAGTCGATGGATCTGTGAAAATCACACATCCACTGTGGGAGCGAGCTTGCTCGCGATGAGGCCAGTGCAGGCGCCACAAAGGTCGGTCTTTAAATCAACGTTTCGATACGCAACGAGTTAGTCGACCCCGGCTGCCCGAACGGCACACCTGCAGTGATCAACAGTGTGTCACCGCGTTGCGCCATGCCTTGGGCCTGGGCGATTTCCAGCGCCGTCGAGCACACCTCATCGACCTGCCGCAGCCGGTCATTGACCACCGAATGCACGCCCCACGCCACGGTCAAGCGGCGCGCGGTTTGCAGGTTCGGCGTGAGGTTGAGGATCGGCACGGTCGGCCGTTCCCGTGCCGCACGCAGGCTCGACGTCCCCGATTCGCTGTAATTCACCAGCACTGCCACCGGCAGCACATTGCTGATGCGGCGAATCGCGCAACTGATCGCGTCGGAAACCGTTGCTTCGGCTTTTGGCCGGCTGACGTCCAGTTGCGTTTGATAGTCCGGACCGTTTTCCACTTGGCGAATGATCTTGCTCATCATCTGCACCGCTTCCAGCGGGTATTCGCCGGACGCGGTTTCTGCCGACAACATCACCGCATCCGCGCCTTCGGCCACGGCGTTGGCGACGTCCGTCACCTCGGCACGGGTTGGGGCAGGGGAGAAGCGCATCGACTCGAGCATTTGCGTCGCCACCACCACCGGTTTGCCCAACTGGCGGCACGTGCTGATGATGTTTTTCTGAATCTGCGGCACGCTTTCGGCCGGCACTTCCACGCCCAGGTCGCCGCGAGCGACCATGATTGCGTCGCTCAATTCGGCGATTTCACGCAGTTGGGTCACGGCCGACGGTTTCTCGATTTTCGCCATCAAAAACGCCTTGTCGCCGATCAGCGCGCGGGCTTCGCGAATGTCTTCCGGGCGCTGCACAAACGACAGCGCCACCCAATCCACGCCGAGCTCCAGACCGAAGCTCAGATCGCGGCGATCCTTGGCGGTCAGCGGGCTCAGATCCAGCACCGCTTGCGGCACGTTCACGCCTTTGCGGTCGGACAGTTCGCCGCCATTGAGCACCGTGGTGTCGATCGCGTCGGAATACTTGGTGACCACGCGCAGACGCAATTTGCCGTCATCGAGCAGCAGGTCCATGCCCGGCTCCAGCGCCGCGATGATCTCTGGATGCGGCAAGTTAACCCGGCGCTCGTCGCCCGGCGTGGTATCGAGATCCAGGCGCAACGCCTGGCCGCGATGCAGTTGCACTTTGCCCTCGGCGAACTTGCCGACCCGCAGTTTCGGGCCTTGCAGGTCCATCAGAATCCCCAGCGGGTAATTCAACTGGCGCTCGACTTCACGAATCCACTGATAGCGCTGCGCATGATCGGCGTGATCGCCGTGGCTGAAATTCAACCGGAAGATATTCACTCCGGCCTCGACCAGTTCGCGGATGTCTTCGATGCCGTGGGTGGCCGGGCCGAGGGTGGCGAGGATTTTGACCTTTTTATCAGGCGTCATTTTTTGTGCTCTCGAGAATCAGGATGGCGCGGAAGTCGTTGACGTTGGTGCGCGTCGGCTCGGTGACGATCAGCGCGTCGAGCGCCTCGAAATAGCCGTAGCCATTGTTGTTGTCCAACTCGTCGCTGGCGCTCAAACCTAGGGCGGCGGCGCGGGCGTAGCTGTCCGGGGTCATGATCGCGCCGGCATTGTCTTCGGAGCCGTCGATGCCATCGGTGTCGCCGGCCAGCGCATAGACGCCCGGCAGGCCTTTGAGGCTGTCGGTCAGGCTCAGGAGGAATTCGGCGTTGCGTCCGCCACGACCGTTGCCGCGCACGGTGACCGTGGTTTCGCCGCCGGAAAGAATCACGCACGGTGCGGCCAATGGCTGGCCGTGCAGAATGATCTGCCGCGCGATGCCGGCATGGACCTTCGCCACTTCGCGCGATTCGCCTTCCAGGTCGCCGAGGATCAGCGGGCTGAAACCGGCCTGGCGGCACTTCACCGCAGCCGCTTCAAGCGATTGCTGCGGACGCGCGATCAGCTGGAAATGACTGCGCGCCAGGCTCGGGTCGCCGGGTTTGACAGTTTCCGACTCGGGACTTTGCAGCCAGTTGCGCACCGACACCGGCACTTCAATCGCGTAGCGCTTGAGGATCGCCAGCGCTTCGGCCGAAGTGCTTGGGTCGGCCACGGTCGGGCCGGAAGCGATGACTGTTGCAAGGTCGCCCGGCACATCGGAAATCGCGTAGGTATAAACAGTCGCCGGCCAGCAGGCTTTGCCGAGACGGCCGCCCTTGATCGCCGAGAGGTGCTTGCGCACGCAGTTCATCTCGCCGATGGTCGCGCCGGATTTGAGCAGCGCCTTGTTGATCGATTGCTTGTCGGCGAGGGTGATGCCTTCGGCCGGGAGGGCTAGCAGTGCCGAGCCGCCGCCGGAGAGCAGGAAGATCACGCGGTCGTCTTCGGTGAGGTTGCTGACCAGCTCCAGCACGCGCTTGGCTACGGCCAGACCCGCCGCGTCCGGCACCGGGTGAGCGGCTTCGACCACTTCGATTTTTTCGCACGGCGCGCCGTGGCCGTAGCGGGTCACCACCAGCCCTGAGACTTCGCCCTGCCAGCAGCGCTCGACCACTTGCGCCATGGCGGCTGCGGCTTTGCCGGCGCCGATGACGATCACACGACCGCTGCGATCGCTGGGCAGGTGGGCTTCAAGGACTTGCTGCGGATGCGCCGCGTCAATGGCTGTGGCAAACAGCTCGCGCAGCAGTTGTTGCGGATCGACCGACATGGCGGGCTCCCGGAATTCTTGTTATTGGAAGACGACTCGAACCCCTGTAGGAGCGAGGCTTGCCCGCGAAGGCGTCAGTACTAACGCCGTTGAGAGTCAGTCAGACCGAGGCGCTACCTTCGCGGGCAAGCCTCGCTCCTACAGGGGGTAGGGGATGGCTTACTTGTTATCGCGGATCGAGAAATTGGCCATATGCTCCAGGCCTTTGATCAGCGCCGAGTGGTCCCAGTTGCTGCCACCGATGGCCGCGCAGGTGCTGAACACTTGCTGGGCGTTGGCGGTGTTTGGCAAGTTGATGTTGAGTTCCTTGGCGCCTTGCAGGGCCAGGTTCAGGTCCTTCTGGTGCAGGCTGATGCGGAAGCCCGGATCAAAGGTGCCTTTGATCATGCGCTCGCCGTGTACTTCGAGGATCTTCGACGAGGCGAAACCGCCCATCAGTGCTTCACGAACCTTGGCTGGATCGGCGCCGTTTTTCGAAGCGAACAACAGCGCTTCGGCGACGGCCTGGATGTTCAGCGCAACGATGATCTGGTTCGCCACTTTCGCGGTTTGACCGTCGCCATTGCCACCGACCAGGGTGATGTTCTTGCCCATCGCCTGGAACAGCGGCAGGGCGCGTTCGAAGGCGTCGGCATCGCCGCCGATCATGATGCTCAGGCTCGCAGCCTTGGCGCCGACTTCACCGCCGGAGACTGGCGCGTCGAGGTATTGCGCGCCTTTTTCGTTGACCTTGGCGGCGAAGGTTTTGGTCGCGGTCGGCGAGATCGAGCTCATGTCGATGACGATTTTGCCTTTGCCGACACCGGCGGCAATCCCGTCGGCGCGGAACAGCACGTCGTCGACCTGCGGGGTGTCCGGAACCATGATGATGATGAATTCAGCTTCTTGCGCGACTTCCTTCGGGTTGGCCAGAGCGATTGCGCCGCCCGCCACCAGATCAGCCGGCGCGGCGTCGTGGTGCGCCGACAGGAACAGGCTGTGACCGGCTTTCTGCAGGTTCAACGCCATTGGGTGGCCCATGATGCCGGTGCCGATAAATCCGATTTTAGCCATGAGAAAATCCTCTTGTTTTTATTGCTCTGTTCGCAAAATTCGTGGGGTGTCAGCGAGGGCGCCTTCGCGGGCAAGCCTCGCTCCTACAGACAGCCTGGCCCCCTGTAGGAGCGAGGCTTGCCCGCGAAGAACGATGACGCGGTGTCAGATCAGATCGCGTTATGGGTTTTCAGCCAGCCGAGGCTCGCTTCAGTGGTGGTCAGCGGTTTGTACTCGCAGCCAACCCAACCCTGATAACCAATGCGATCGAGGTGTTCGAACAGGAAGCGGTAGTTGATCTCACCGGTGCCCGGTTCGTTACGCCCAGGGTTGTCCGCCAGTTGCACATGGTTGATCTCAGCCAGGTGCGATTGCAGCGTGCGCGCCAGGTCGCCTTCCATGATTTGCATGTGATAGATGTCGTATTGCAGGAACAGATTGGCACTGCCGACCTGCTCGCGAATCGACAGGGCTTGCGCGGTGTTGTTCAGGTAGAAACCCGGGATGTCGCGGGTGTTGATCGCTTCCATCACCAGTTTGATCCCCGCCGCTTGCAGCTTGTCGGCCGCGTACTTGAGGTTGCTGACGAACGTCTTTTCCACCGTGGCATCGTCGACGCCTTGTGGACGGATACCGGCCAGGCAGTTGATCTGCTTATTGCCCAACACTTGCGCGTATGCAATCGCCAGATCGACGCCGGCACGAAACTCTTCGACACGATCCGGCAGGCACGCGATGCCGCGCTCACCTTTGGCCCAATCACCGGCCGGCAGGTTGAACAGCACTTGGGTCAGACCGTTGGCGTCGAGCTTGGCTTTGATTTCGGCGGAGCTGAAGTCGTAAGGGAACAGGTACTCGACACCACTGAAACCGGCTTTGGCGGCCGCTTCGAAACGGGCAAGAAAATCCTGTTCGGTGAACAGCATGGACAGGTTGGCTGCGAAACGCGGCATGGTGGTCTCCCGTAAAATATAGGACCTGTAGCAGCTGCCGAGGCACGAGGCTGCGTTGGGCTGCGAAGCGGCCCCCGCGATGGCGGCCCTTCGATGGCGGTCCTGCGGACACGCAACGCAGCCTCGTGCCTCGGCAGCTGCTACAGGTTCAGGTCATTCTCAATCAAGCATCGAAATCGCCGTTGGCGCATCGTTGCCGACCAGCGCCAGGTCTTCGAATTCGTTGACGGCGTTGATCTCGGTGCCCATCGAAATGTTGGTCACGCGCTCCAGAATAATCTCGACGATCACCGGCACCTTGAACTCTTCGATCAGTTCCTGAGCCTTGCGCAGGGCAGGCTGGATCTGCGCCGGTTCGAATACGCGCAGTGCCTTGCAGCCGAGGCCTTCGGCAACCGCGACGTGGTCGACACCGTAACCGTTGAGCTCCGGTGCGTTGAGGTTATCGAAGGACAACTGCACGCAGTAGTCCATGTCGAAACCGCGCTGGGCCTGACGGATCAGCCCCAGGTACGAGTTGTTCACCACAACGTGGATGTACGGCAGTTTGAACTGCGCGCCCACCGCCAACTCTTCGATCATGAACTGGAAATCATAGTCGCCCGACAGTGCCACAACCTTGCGCGTCGGATCAGCCTTGACCACGCCCAGCGCTGCCGGAATGGTCCAGCCCAACGGGCCGGCCTGACCGCAGTTGATCCAGTGACGCGGCTTGTAGACGTGCAGGAACTGCGCGCCGGCAATCTGCGACAGACCAATGGTGCTGACGTAGCAGGTGTCTTTGCCGAATACTTGGTTCATCTCTTCATATACGCGCTGCGGCTTGACCGGCACGTTGTCGAAGTGGGTCTTGCGTTGCAGGCTGGCCTTGCGCTGCTGGCAATCCTGCAGCCAGGCGCTGCGGTTTTTCAGCTTGCCGGCGGCTTGCCACTCGCGAGCGACTTCGATGAACACGGTCAGCGCGGCGGCGGCGTCGGACACGATGCCCAGGTCCGGGTTGAACACGCGGCCAATCTGCGTCGGCTCGATGTCGACGTGAATGAATTTGCGACCTTCGGTGTAGACGTCGATCGAACCGGTGTGACGGTTGGCCCAACGGTTACCGACGCCCAACACCACGTCAGATTTGAGCAATGTCGCGTTGCCGTAGCGGTGCGAGGTTTGCAGGCCAACCATGCCGACCATCAACGGGTGATCGTCGGGGATGGTGCCCCAGCCCATCAGTGTCGGGATAACCGGGATGCCGGTCAGCTCGGCGAATTCGACCAGCAACTCGCTGGCGTCGGCGTTGATGATGCCGCCACCGGCGACCAGCAACGGCCGCTCAGCCTGATCGAGCATGGCCAGGGCCTTCTCGATTTGCACGCGGTTGGCGGTGGGCTTGGCCAGTGGCAGCGGCTGGTAGGCGTCGATGTCGAATTCGATTTCGGCCATCTGCACGTCGAACGGCAGGTCGATCAGCACCGGGCCAGGGCGCCCGGAGCGCATTTCGTAGAAGGCTTTCTGGAACGCGTAAGGCACCTGGCCCGGCTCCATGACGGTGGTTGCCCACTTGGTCACTGGCTTGACGATCGCGGTGATGTCGACGGCCTGGAAGTCTTCTTTATGCATGCGCGCCCGCGGTGCCTGGCCGGTGATGCAAAGAATCGGGATCGAGTCGGCCGAGGCGCTGTAAAGGCCGGTGACCATGTCGGTACCTGCCGGGCCAGAGGTGCCGATGCACACGCCGATGTTGCCGGCCTTGGTGCGCGTGTAACCCTCGGCCATGTGCGAAGCGCCTTCAACGTGGCGAGCGAGCACGTGATCGATGCCACCGACCTTCTGCAGGGCGGAGTACAGCGGGTTGATCGCGGCGCCCGGGATGCCGAAAGCGGTATCAACCCCTTCACGGCGCATCACCAGAACGGCGGCTTCGATTGCTCTCATTTTGCTCATGGTTTTGGTGCCTCTTACGTTTTGTAATTGTATACAAGTGGCTTTGCGCAGAGTGTATTCACGGCGGACGGCGCAGGTCAATCCATTTTCTCAAGCGTCTGTTTCATTCGTCGGAAGCCTGTTCTGCTGTGGCTTTTCGTCGCATGTGGCGCTTTTCGAGAATTATTGTATACAAATAAATAATCTATTGTGTTCTATTTGTTGCATCGGTCTGCGGCGAAAGCACGCAGCCCAACAGCTTTCCCTATAACAAAATGAGGACGGCACCATGAGCGCTTTAACCTTGAAAGTGGCAGTCAGCCTGGTCGATCAGACCATCGCCGCAGGACGTGCAATTTCCGCAGCCCCACTGACCATCGCCGTGCTGGACGCCGGCGGTCACTTGGTCACCTTGCAGCGCGAAGACGGCGCCAGCCTGCTGCGCCCGCAAATCGCCATCGGCAAAGCCTGGGGCGCGATCGCTTTAGGCAAAGGTTCACGCCTGCTGGCGCTGGACGCCCAACAACGCCCGGCATTCATCGCCGCACTCAACAGCCTGGGGCAGGGCAGCGTCGTCCCGGCCCCGGGTGGCGTGTTGATTCGGGATCAGGATGGCAACGTGCTGGGTGCGGTCGGGATCAGCGGCGATCTGTCGGATGTCGATGAGCAGTGTGCGATCAGCGCGATAGAAGCGTTGGGGTTGCGGGCGGATGCGGGGGTGACCGCTTGATCTGAAGTAATTCGACAGCGCCAACAGCGCAGTGGTGACGAAGCGGGGCGGGGTCGATAGACTGCCGCCCCTCTCGTTTTTGTATCAAGGAAGATCTGCGTGAAGACGCTACTTGGCATCACCCTGGCCACGGCCATGACCCTCTGCACACCCTTTCTGCACGCCGCCGAACCGCTGGACGCCGATGACATCGCGTTCCAGGCACTCAGCCCGGTGGTCACCGCGCTGCTCAACGCCGACGACGTCGATGAGCTGATGGCGAGGGCCGAAACGCTCGAAGAAACCGACACCTTGCAAGCCATCGCGGTTTATCTGGCGGCCAGCCGTGAAGATCCCAAGCAAATGCTCGCGCCTTATCAGGTGGCGGCGCTGTTTGCCCGGCGCGGCGATGACAAACTGGCGCAGCGCTTCCTGAGGGAAGCCGATGATCGCGGCATGTGGTTCGGCCCGATGCTAGCCAGCGACGAAGACTTTTCCGAGCTGCGCCAGACCGCCACTTACAAAACCGTGCTGGCCAATGCCCAGCAGCGCTATCAGAAAATCGCCCCCGGCAAGGTCGGCGCGATTTCGGTGCTCAATCCTCCTGCCAGTGTTCCCGTGCCCGCCGCGTGCCGACCGGTGCTGGTCTGGATGCATGGTTACGGGGTCAACGGTGAGGTCGATGATTATCAGTCGCTCGCGGACACCGGCGTGATCGTTCTCGGCATCAACGGCACCGAGATGATCAATGCGGTAGACAGCTTCCGCTGGATCGGTCCGGGCTTTGAAGGCACCCATAAAGCGGTGCAGAACGGCTTGAAAGAACTGGAGGCGCAGCAATGCATCGACCGCAAGCATGTTTACCTGATGGGCTTCTCCCAAGGCTCGCAACATGCCAGCGCGCTGTTGGCGCAGCATCCGGATGACTACGCCGGCGCACTGCTGCTGTCGCCCGGTGGCATGCAGCCAACCCCGGCCGTGAGCAAGGCCCATGGCAAACGGGTGTTCGTGATCAACGGCAAGATGGAAGGGCCGCGCAACCAGCAGATGGCCACCGATTTCCGCAAGCTGTTCAGTGACGGCAACGAGGTCAAATCCCGCACCCACGAAGAAGGGCACACGTTCCCGGATGACTGGCGAACTTCGTTCCCGCAAGCGCTGCGTTGGTTGATGGGCAGCGAAGCTTAAAAGCAAAAGATCGCAGGCTTGCGAAGGCTGCGATCTTTTCCTGATTGACGACCGGATCTACCGATCCGGCTCACACCCCTTGAGCACCAGGCGAATAATCGTCTGCGCCGCCGCTTCATAATCCGCCTCATCCAGCTTCGTCTTGCCGGTCACCGCCGAAATCTGCCAATCGAAATCAGCATACGTCTGGGTCGCCGCCCAGATGCTGAACATCAGGTGGTTGGGGTCGATCGGGGCGATTTGGCCGCGGTCGATCCAGGTCTGGATGCAGTCGATGTTGTGCTTGGCCTGGCCGTTGAGGCGTTCGACCAGGTCGGCGCTCAAGTGCGGGGCGCCGTGCATGATTTCGCTGGCGAACACTTTGGAGGCGAACGGCAGGTCGCGGGAGATGCGGATTTTCGAACGGATGTAACCGCTCAGCACTTCGCCCGGCACGCCGTCAGCGTTGAACGGCGTCGAGGCCTGCAGGATCGGCTCGATGATGCTCTGCAAAACCTCGCGGTAGAGGTTTTCCTTGGACTTGAAGTAGTAATAGACGTTGGGCTTGGGCAATCCCGCTTTGGCCGCGATATCACTGGTTTTGGTCGCAGCGAAGCCCTTGTCGGCAAACTCTTCACTGGCGGCACGCAGGATCAGTTCTTTGTTGCGCTCGCGGATAGTGCTCATAAACCAGTTAGTTCCTTGAACCAGGGAGTTCCTTGCCTGTTCTGGCGGTTGCGCATGGTAGCACCGGGCTCGCGCAGCGCTCAAGAATGCCCCACGGTGCGCCGGCTCGCGCTATGCTGCGCGGCATTCCACATTTGAAGGAAACCTGATTCATGGCAGGAAGCAGTTTGCTGTTGCTGATCGACGACATCGCCGCGGTACTCGACGATGTAGCGTTGATGACCAAAATGGCCGCGAAGAAGACCGCTGGCGTGCTCGGCGACGACCTGGCGCTCAACGCCCAGCAAGTCAGTGGCGTGCGCGCCGAGCGGGAAATCCCGGTGGTGTGGGCGGTAGCCAAGGGCTCGTTCCTCAACAAGCTGATCCTGGTGCCTTCGGCGCTGGCCATCAGCGCGTTCATTCCATGGCTGGTGACGCCGCTGTTGATGGTCGGCGGCGCTTACCTGTGCTTCGAAGGTTTCGAGAAACTCGCGCACAAGTTCCTGCACAAAGAAGAAGCTAAGGCTGAGCACGCGCAACTGGTCGAAGCAGTGGCTGACCCGGCGACCGATCTGGTGGCGTTCGAAAAGGGCAAGATCAAAGGCGCGATCCGCACCGACTTCATTCTCTCCGCGGAAATCATCGCCATCACCCTCGGCACCGTGGCAGACGCGTCGCTGACCCAGCAAGTGATCGTGCTGTCGGGTATCGCCATTGTCATGACCATCGGCGTTTACGGCTTGGTGGCGGGCATCGTCAAACTCGATGACTTGGGCCTGTGGTTGACGCAGAAGCCGGGTCAAGTGGCCAAAAGCATCGGCGGCGCGATTCTGCGTGCGGCGCCGTACATGATGAAAAGCCTGTCGGTGATCGGCACTGCCGCGATGTTTCTGGTCGGCGGCGGGATTCTCACCCACGGCTTACCGGTAGTGCATCACTGGATCGAAGGCGTCAGCGCCAGCGCCGGCGGGGCAGCGTTTATCGTGCCGACGTTGCTCAACGCGGTGGCGGGCATTGTTGCCGGCGCGGCGGTATTGGCGGTTGTGATGCTGGTGGGCAAACTCTGGAAATCAGTCAAAGGCTGAAGCCGACGCTGATCATGGTGGGAGCGAGCTTGCTCGCGATGGCGGTGTAACAGTCAGCGTATATGTTGAATGTTATGCCCTCATCGCGAGCAAGCTCGCTCCCACAGGGGATTTCGGGTGTAGGATCCACCGCGCAAAAAAAGGCCATTCGACTCGCATCGAATGGCCTTTTTTGTTGCCCGCAGATTATGTAATGCCAGGGTTACTCGGCGATCTGCAACTTGCGCGACTCGGTGTAGACGTAACGCACCTTCTCGTACTCGAACGGCGAGTTGAGCTGGCCGTAGCGGAAGCTGTTCTGGTGGCGCTTGTCGACCGCGCGCAAAGCCCAGATTTCCGGATGGTTGGAGCTGACTTCAGAGACGTTCAAGAAGTTGACCGCCGCCTCGCCGCTGTAGTCGACCACCAGGCCTGCGGTGTCACGCAGGTTCGATGGGCCGAGGATCGGCAGCACGAAGTAGGCGCCACCCGGCACGCCGTAGAAGCCCAGCGTCTGGCCGAAGTCTTCGCTCTGGCGCGGCAGGCCCATGGCGGTCGCCGGGTCCCACAGGCCGGCGACGCCGATCGTGGTGTTGAGCAGCAGCCGCGCGGTGGTTTCCAGCGAGCGATGGCCCTTCAACTGCAACATGCTGTTAAGCAGGTTCGGCACGTCGCCGAGGTTGTTGAAGAAGTTGCTCACGCCGGTGCGCAGGAAGCTTGGGGTGATGTAGCGATAGCCATCGACCACGGGCAGGAACACCCATTCATCGAAACGGTAGTTGAAGTGGTAAACCCGACGGTTCCACTCTTCCAGCGGGTCGTAGACGTTCAGCGCGTTGAGCGTCGAACGCTCGAATTCGCGTTGGTCCAGGCCCGGGTTGAACTTGAGTTTGCTCAGCGGTTCCTTGAAGCCGTCACCGTCGATCACCACGGGTGCGTTGGCTTTGCTGTTGTCGGCATTGGCGACGCCTGCACAGAGTAACGCTGCGATAAGCAGGAGATATTTAGCCACGGAAGAACTCCAGCATGGCGTCGCTGTTGACGCGATAGTTAAGGTTGCCGCAATGGCCGCCCAATGGGTAAACGGTCAAGCGGTCACCGAATGTCTTGCGCAGGAAACCGAGGTCGCCTGGGCCGAGAATCACGTCGTCAGCGTTGTGCATGACCGAGATTTTCGGACTGTCGCGCAGGTAATCCGTCAGCGCATACAAGCTCACCTGATCGATCAGTTGCAGCAGGCTGCCGCCGTCGGTGCGGGCGCGCCACATCGGGATCACTTGTTCGGTGATGTAGCAGTCGAAATCGCATTGCAGCGCACGCTTGAGGAACGGCGTGAGGCTGGTGCCTTCGGTGATCGGGTATTTCGGCGGCGTGATCAGACCGCGACGGTTGATCAGGTCGGAGGTAAAGGCAATGTCGGCGGCCGAGAAACGGAACGAGGTGCCGATCAGCATGGCCATCTGTTCGTTGCTCAGGTGCTGCTTGGACTGTTGGAAGTCATACAGCAGCGCATCGTTGAGGTCGATGTAGCCTTTTTGCTGGAAGTAGCGGGTCAGCTTGTTCAGCACCAATTCGTAGAACGTGGTGCTGTTGTTGATGCCTTTAACCTCGGTCTGGACCAGTTTGTCCAGGTTGGTGATCGAGGTGTAGAGGTTCACCGGCGGATTCAACAGCAAGACTTTCTTGAAGTTGAAGCTGCGACGGGTTTCGTCCAGATGCGCGACGAACGCGGCATCCAGCGCACCCAGGCTGTAACCGGTGAGGTAGTACTCGGTGACCGGCGTTTTCGGGTTTTGCGCCCGAACGGCCTGCATCACCCGGTACATGTCCTCGGCGTCTTCCTTGGTAATGCCCGGCGTGGCGAAGCGTGACGCAGCGCTGATGAAGTCGAAACTGGTCGGCGACGACAGCTGCACCACGTGGTAACCGGCTTTGTAATAAAGCTTCTTCAGGTATTCGTTGAGGCTGCTGTCATAACGCGCGCCGGTACCGGCGATCAGAAAAATCAGCGGTGCCGCGTGATCCTGGGTGGCGATGCGATAGGTGAGCTTTTTTACCGGCCAGAAGTTATCCGGCAGGCTGAACTCACGTTCAGGGCGCAACCGCACACTACGGTCTTCCTGATTGATGTCTTCGTTGGCCGGCAACTCCGGGCGCAAGTCCGGTGGTGTGGTGGCAATCGTCGCCTCGAACGGATTCGTCAAGGGGAAGCCATAGCTGGCGGCGTCGATGTCGACCGCCAGTGCGGACGCACTCAAAATAAGGCCGCCAAACAGGGCGGCGAAGCGCAAGGAACGGAGCATGACTAAATCCCTTAGAGGAAAGGTGCCGAATGAAGTTCGCAGGCTATGACCACGGGGTTTGCGCCAAAGTGCCATGGAGCGGCACCAATCAGGGCTGAATTCGGAGTAATAGTAGCGGGACGATACACTTTGCAGCGATTGCTTGCCCAGTTAACTGTTGTTAAGGCTTGCACAAGGCTGGCGGGAGATTAAGCTGGCCGCCGTTTTCGCTTATTGGAGTGCTCCATGTCTCGCCGTCTGCCCGTGATTCTGCTGCTTGTTTTGCTGCCCTTGTGGCTGGCCGCCAGTTATGGCGCGCGTTATGGCTTCATGGAGGACGCGCAATGGGTCGGCCTCTGCGTGGACGAGGCGAGCCGCTGGGAATGCCAGGTGCGCTCGAACCTGGGTCTGATGATTCACTTCAAGGTGTTGGGCTGGGGCGCGTTGGCCGCAGCGCTGATCGGTTTTGTCGTGCCGGGCCGCGCCGGTTGGTGGCTGGCAGTGTTGGCGCTGGTGCTGGGGTTCCCGGCGTTGGCGTTGTACAACACGACGTTAGCGGTGTTTGCGGTAGTGATTGCGGCGTTGCGCTTGGTCCGGGAAAGCCGCAGCGTTTGACAGATCGCATCGCGGGCAAGCCTTGCTCCTACAGGGTTGCGTCGTACACAAATGATGTGAACGACACAAATCCGTAGGAGCAAGGCTTGCCCGCGATGAGGCCCGTAAAGGCTCCGAAGATCAGCCCTTGCGAACCCGCAAACACCGCCACAACGCTGCAACCATCAACACGCTCAACAGCGCCCAACCCCAGGCCTGCTGGTTCTGCAAACCTTCACGAAACAGCTGCGGCGCAATGCCGGCGCCGATGATGAAGGTCAGCAAGGCAATTTCCCGACGCGGCACACTCACTGGACGGCACAGGTACACCAGCGCCGGCAGGATGAACGCGACGCTCGGAAAGCTGCGATAACGCGGATCGAAAACCAATTCCAACATCATCACCGCCGCCGCAAACCCGGCCGCGGCGACCAGCCAGCCCGCCCAGCGTTCCAGCACAGCAAAGGCCTTGGCGCGCCAACCGGTGCGGGCGCTCAAGGTCAGTGCGGCATGCGCCAGCACCAGCAGATTCAGCGCGGTCAGCAAGCCCACCCACAACCATTCGCTGGCAAAGCGTGTGGTGACTCGCGCCAGATCGCCCCAGGCGCCAATCGAGCAAGCCGCCAGTGCGCCCAGCAGCGGCAACACCAACGCCGCGCGAGTGCTGCGAACCCGGCCGCCCAGCAGCAAGGTGCCGAGGAAGATCAGCGCGCCCACCGCCAGCCATTGCGACCAGTACGGCACGTTCGACACCGGGCCGGCCAGCACACCTTTGTCCTGACGATCGGCATCGTACAAACCCCAATAACCGCCGACGGCACCTTCACTGGCGCGTTTCCATGGCTGGTCAAACGCTTCGATCAGGTTGTAATGCCAATTCTGCTCTTCGGCCATCGCTACAAAACCACGGATGAACTTGGCCTCGTTGACCCGGCTCGGCAGCGCGGTTTCACGCTGGCGGCCTTCGCTCGGCCAGCCGGTTTCGCCGATCATCACGTCTTTGGGTGCGAACTTGTTGCCGAACACCTGGCGCACTTCAGCGACGTGTTGCAGGGCGGCGTCGATGTTCGACGGATCATCTTCCCAGTAAGGCAGCAAATGGATGGTCAGGAAATCCACCGCTGGCGCGACTTCCGGGTGCTTCAACCAGAATTCCCAGACGTCGGCATAGGTAACGGGTTGCTTGATCGCGCTCTTGACCTTGTTGATCAGTTTGGCCAATTGCGCGCCGGTGACTTCTTTGCGAAGCAAGGCTTCGTTGCCGACGATCACCGAGGTTACGACGTCCGGGTTGGCGTTGGCCGAGGCAATCAGCAGGTCGACTTCCTTGGCGGTGTCGACCGGGTTGTTGTTGACCCAGGCGCCGATCATCAGCTTCAAACCGTGCTTGCGCGCCAGGTCGGGCAGGGCTTCGAGGCCGGTCATGGAATACGTGCGGATGCATTCAAAGCGTGTGGCCAGCAGCGCGAGGTCGGCGTCCATGCGCTCGGGGCGCAATTTGAACGGCTGATCGAACGGCGACTGGTCTTTGTCGAATGGCGTGTACGAGGCGCATTGCAACTTGTGCGTGGCGCTGGCCGCGTCCGGCAGAATCACCGGTTTGCCGAGGCCGTACCAGAAGCCGCCGAGGGCAAACAGCCCCAGCAGGCAAGCGAATAGATAGGCAAAAAAAGGAAAGCGTGAAGTCGCGGGCATGGTCTGGCCGTCTGGGAGCAAAGCCGCGCATGTTACCTGTATTTGCCGCGCGCTTGGGGCCTTGCATGATTTTGACATGCAAAGTTCGGGCGGATCGGTGAGGGTGTTTGCGCTGGTCGCGATTAATGGCCTTCTGATGTCGTTTCTCGATGCCTTGAGGTCGCTGGCAGAGCAGGTCGCGGATGGCGTCAGGTTGATTATCGAGGCGTCAGTGTTCTCCTTGATCAATCGCGCCGATGCGCGCGCAGTTGCGTTCAGGTGAAGTGGGGGCGCTGTGCACCATAACAATACGTTGACGCCGCTCGGCATCCGTCGGGCGCAGCACTTTCGGGGAAGTAACGATGAAGATGCGACGACTTTTAGGCGCGAGTGCCGCACTGGTGCTTGCGATTGGCTCCACATTCGCCAATGCCGAGACCAAGACCCTGAGCATCGGTTACGTTGACGGCTGGTCCGACAGCGTCGCGACCACCCACGTGGCCGCGGAAGTGATCAAGCAGAAACTCGGTTATGACGTGAAGCTGCAAGCCGTCGCCACCGGGATCATGTGGCAAGGCGTGGCGACCGGCAAACTCGACGCCATGCTCTCGGCGTGGCTGCCCGTGACCCACGGCGAATACTGGACCAAGAACAAGGATCAGGTCGTCGATTACGGCCCGAACTTCAAGGATGCAAAAATCGGCCTGATCGTGCCGGAGTACGTCAAAGCCAAGTCCATCGACGATCTGAAAACCGATGACACCTTCAAAAATCGCATCGTCGGCATCGACGCCGGGTCGGGCGTGATGCTCAAGACCGATCAGGCGATCAAGGACTACGGCCTGAGCAACTACACGCTCAAAGCCAGTTCCGGCGCCGGCATGATTGCCGAGCTGACCCGTGCCGAGAAGAAAAACGAATCCATCGCCGTCACCGGTTGGGTGCCGCACTGGATGTTTGCCAAGTGGAAACTGCGTTTCCTCGACGATCCGAAAGGCGTATACGGCGCGGCGGAAACCGTGAACAACATTGGCAGCAAGGATTTGGCGACCAAGGCGCCGGAAGTGGCGAAATTCCTGAAAAACTTCCAGTGGGCGTCGAAGGACGAAATCGGCGAAGTCATGCTGGCGATCCAGGACGGCGCCAAGCCTGACGCGGCGGCCAAGGCCTGGGTGGCAAAACACCCGGAACGTGTTGCCGACTGGATCAAGTGATCTAGCTAGAAGTGTCTAGCCCGTACTTCTCAAGGCCCTTTGGCAAAACTGCCAAGGGGCCTTTTGCATTTCTGTAGGAGCACGGCTTGACCGCGATGGCGTTCTCGCAATCGCCATCGCGGGCAAGCCTTGCTCGCACAGGTACAAAGCAAGCTAATTATTTAGTTCTGGAAAATGGCAATTCTGTCATGTCGTTCTAATACTAAGGTCGTCTGGAAGCCGTCCCGCAGCCGCATAAAGTGGCTACGTTCTAACAATAATCTGTGCTGCGAGGATAAAAACAATGAACGACAGCATTTACCTCTCGATTCAAAACAGCCCGCGCTTCAAGGAGCTGGTTGGTAAGCGAGAAAAGTTCGCCTGGATTCTATCGGCGATCATGCTTGGGCTTTACTCCGGCTTCATCCTTCTGATCGCTTACGGCCCGCATGTGCTGGGCGCGAAGATCAGCCCCGAGTCTTCTATTACCTGGGGGATACCGATTGGTGTCGGGTTGATCCTGTCAGCGTTTGTCCTGACCGGAATCTACGTAAAACGCGCCAATGGCGAATTTGACGACCTGAACAATGCGATTCTCAAGGAGGCTCAGCAATGATCCGGGGTCTAATCGCTCTATTGAGCATTGCAGCGTTCGCACCGGGCGTTTGGGCGGCTGAAGCGCTGACCGGCGAAGTGCACAAACAACCGCTGAACGTGTCCGCGATCCTGATGTTCGTGGCGTTCGTCGGTTTGACCCTGTGCATCACGTACTGGGCGTCCAAGCGCAACAACTCGGCGGCCGACTACTATGCGGCCGGCGGCAAGATCACCGGTTTCCAGAACGGCTTGGCGATTGCCGGCGACTACATGTCGGCGGCGTCTTTCCTGGGTATTTCCGCGCTGGTGTTCACCTCTGGCTACGACGGCTTGATCTACTCGATCGGCTTCCTCGTGGGTTGGCCGATCATTCTGTTCCTGATCGCCGAGCGCCTGCGTAACCTGGGCAAATACACGTTTGCCGACGTGGCGTCCTACCGCCTCGGGCAAACCCAGATCCGCACCTTGTCTGCCTGCGGTTCGCTGGTGGTGGTGGCTTTCTACCTGATCGCGCAAATGGTCGGTGCCGGCAAGCTGATCCAACTGCTGTTCGGCCTCGACTACTACGTCGCGGTGATCCTCGTCGGTATCCTGATGTGCATGTACGTGCTGTTCGGCGGCATGTTGGCGACCACTTGGGTGCAGATCATCAAGGCTGTGCTGCTGCTGTCCGGTGCCTCGTTCATGGCGCTGATGGTGATGAAACACGTCAACTTCGACTTCAACATGCTGTTCTCCGAAGCGATCAAGGTGCACCCGAAAGGCGAGGCGATCATGAGCCCTGGCGGACTGGTGAAAGACCCGATTTCGGCGTTCTCGCTGGGTCTGGCGCTGATGTTCGGTACCGCTGGCCTGCCGCACATTCTGATGCGCTTCTTCACCGTGAGTGACGCAAAAGAAGCGCGCAAGAGCGTGCTGTACGCAACTGGCTTCATTGGCTACTTCTACATTCTTACGTTCATCATCGGTTTTGGCGCGATCCTGTTGGTCAGCACCAATCCTGCGTTCAAGGACGCGGCTGGCGCATTGTTGGGCGGTAACAACATGGCGGCGGTGCACTTGGCCAATGCGGTCGGTGGCAGTGTGTTCCTCGGCTTCATTTCGGCGGTAGCGTTCGCGACCATTCTGGCGGTTGTGGCAGGTTTGACGCTGGCCGGTGCAACGGCGGTGTCGCATGACTTGTATGCCAGTGTGATCAAGAAGGGCAAAGCCAACGATAAGGATGAGATCCGCGTTTCGAAGATCACCACGGTTGCGCTGGGGGTACTGGCGATTGGCCTGGGGATTTTGTTCGAGAGCCAGAACATTGCGTTCATGGTTGGCTTGGCGTTCTCGATTGCGGCGAGCTGTAACTTCCCGGTGTTGTTGCTTTCGATGTACTGGAAGAAGCTGACGACCCGTGGCGCGATGATTGGCGGCTGGTTGGGGCTGATCAGTGCGGTTGGTTTGATGGTGCTCGGGCCAACCATTTGGGTGCAGATTCTGCATAACGAAAAGGCAATTTTCCCGTACGAGTATCCAGCGCTGTTTTCGATGGCGATTGCGTTTGTCGGGATCTGGTTTTTCTCGGTTACTGACAAGTCGACAGCTGGGGTGAATGAACGGGCGTTGTTCTTCCCGCAATTCGTTCGGTCGCAGACTGGGTTGGGGGCGAGCGGGGCGGTTTCGCACTGATGCCGTTGTAGAGGTTGTTTGAATTGAAATGCCCTGGTCGAAAGACCGGGGCATTTTTTTTGGCTTTGGTTTTTGTAGGAGTGAGCCTGCTCGCGATGGCGGTGTGTCTGGCGGCATATGCATTGACTGAGCCACCGCTTTCGCGAGCAAGCTCAGCTCCTACAGGATCGATGCCAGGCCTGAATCCGGCATACACAGCCAATTCCCTGTGGGAGCGAGCTTGCTCGCGATGGCGTGGTGTCTGGCGGCATATGCATTGACTGAGCCACCGCTTTCGCGAGCAAGCTCAGCTCCTACAGGATCGATGCCAGGCCTGAATCCGGCATCCACAGCCAAGTCCCTGTGGGAGTGAGCCTGCTCGCGATGGCGTCTTGTCTGTTGGTGTATGAACCAGCTCCAAAGTGACTCGCTGTAAGAGCGAAACCGCCCGCAAGCGCAGTCGGTCCCATCGCTGCTGAGACCCCACAAACAAAAAACGGCCTCTATATAAATAGAGACCGTTCCCGGTACAACCTAAGACGTTATCGCAAGACAAATCTTATTTGCGGTCTTCCAGCTTGGTGATATCACGCGACTCATACCCAGTGTACAACTGGCGCGGACGGCCAATCTTGTACGGGCTGGAGAGCATTTCCTTCCAGTGAGAAATCCAGCCCACAGTCCGCGCCAAAGCGAAGATCACGGTGAACATGCTGGTCGGAATGCCGATCGCCTTGAGAATAATCCCCGAGTAGAAATCGACGTTCGGGTACAGCGAGCGCTCGATGAAGTACGGGTCAGTCAACGCAATCTCTTCCAGGCGCATCGCCAGTTCGAGTTGCGGATCGTTATTGATCCCCAGTTCCTTCAGCACTTCGTCGCACGTCTGCTTCATGACGGTAGCGCGTGGGTCGCGGTTTTTGTAAACCCGGTGACCGAAGCCCATCAATTTGAACGGATCGTTCTTGTCCTTGGCCTTGGCGATGAACTTGTCGATGTTCGACACATCGCCAATCTCGTCGAGCATGGTCAGAACTGCTTCGTTGGCGCCGCCGTGAGCAGGGCCCCACAGTGCAGCGATACCGGCGGCGATACAGGCGAACGGGTTGGCACCCGAAGAACCGGCCAGGCGTACGGTGGAAGTCGATGCGTTCTGCTCGTGGTCGGCGTGGAGGATGAAGATCCGGTCCATTGCCTTGGCGAGTACCGGGCTGATCGGTTTGATCTCGCACGGCGTGTTGAACATCATGTGCAGGAAGTTTTCCGCGTACGTCAGGTCGTTGCGCGGGTACATCATGGGTTGACCCATGGAGTACTTGTAAACCATCGCTGCCAGGGTCGGCATCTTGGCAACCAGGCGGATCGCGGAGATTTCGCGATGCTGCGGGTTATTGATGTCCAGGGAGTCGTGGTAGAAGGCCGAGAGGGCGCCAACTACACCGCACATGACGGCCATCGGGTGGGCGTCGCGACGGAAGCCGTTGAAGAAGGTCTTCAATTGCTCGTGAACCATGGTGTGGTTCTTCACGGTACTGACGAACTGGGCCTTCTGTTCTGCGGTCGGCAATTCGCCGTTGAGCAGCAGATAGCAGGTTTCCAGATAGTCCGACTTTTCAGCCAGCTGTTCGATCGGGTAGCCGCGGTGCAGCAGGATGCCGTTGTCGCCGTCGATATAGGTGATCTTCGACTCGCAGGAAGCTGTCGACATGAAGCCAGGGTCAAAGGTGAAACGGCCCGTGGCCGTCAGGCCCCGAACATCGATTACATCGGGACCAACGGTGCCGGTTAAAATGGGCAGCTCGACGGGGGCTGCGCCCTCGATGATCAACTGCGCTTTTTTGTCAGCCATGTGGCCTCCTATTTATGCTTGAAATCATCAGACAGACCCCCCACGCAGGGCCCGCACTACTATAGTGAGATAAATCCGAATGTCAATTTGCCTAAAGTCTTGCTCCAGAAGGCTTTAACCGTACTTTTTCCTCGAAATTGCCTGCCATTTACGCCTTTTATACAACTTGTGCAATGCGCTATTAGGGGAAGGTGAACGCGTTGTCATTAGTAGCCTAACTGTCTATACTCGGCCACCGACCGCCAGGGGCTTTTGGGCCTGCTTTATTGGGGGTCGCATCCCTGGGTGGTGGTTACCTGACCAGTGCACTCCCCAACAACTTTGCCCTGATTGTTAGGGGCTCTTCAGTGTGAAAAAAGCCGTGAAAAGCCAACGACCTGTAAACCTAGACCTAAGGACCATCAAACTCCCCATCACCGGCGTTACGTCGTTTCTTCACCGTGTTTCCGGCATCATCCTCTTCCTGGGCATTGGCTTCATGCTGTACGCATTGAGCAAATCCTTGGGTTCCGAGGAAGGTTTTGCCGACGTGAAGGCAACCTTGACCAGCCCGCTGGCCAAGTTCGTAGCATGGGGCCTCCTGTCCGCTTTGCTGTATCACCTGGTAGCCGGTGTGCGCCACTTGATCATGGACATGGGCATCGGTGAGACGCTGGAAGGCGGCAAGCTGGGCTCGAAAATCATTATCGCCGTGTCTGCGGTGTTGATCGTTCTGGCAGGAGTTTGGATATGGTAACCAGCGTTACGAACCTGTCGCGTTCGGGCCTCTATGACTGGATGGCACAGCGCGTGTCGGCGGTTGTCCTCGCGGCTTATTTCATCTTCCTGATCGGGTACCTGGCAATGCACCCCGGCATTGGCTATGTCCAATGGCATGAGCTGTTTGCAAGCAACGGGATGCGTATCTTCAGTCTGCTGGCCCTTGTAGCCCTGGGCGCTCACGCCTGGGTCGGCATGTGGACCATCGCGACCGACTACCTGACGCCAATGGCGCTGGGCAAGTCCGCGACTGCAGTACGTTTCCTCTTCCAGGCAGTATGCGGCGTTGCGATGTTCGCCTACTTCGTCTGGGGTGTGCAGATTCTTTGGGGTATCTGATTCATGTCTACTACAGTTAATACGCTTTCGTTCGACGCCATTATTGTTGGCGGCGGCGGTGCTGGCATGCGTGCCGCACTGCAGCTGGCACAAGGCGGTCACAAGACTGCCGTGGTTACCAAGGTTTTCCCGACTCGCTCGCACACTGTATCCGCCCAGGGTGGCATCACCTGCGCCATCGCCTCCGCTGATCCAAACGATGACTGGCGCTGGCACATGTACGATACCGTCAAGGGTTCCGACTATATCGGTGACCAGGACGCTATCGAATACATGTGTTCCGTAGGTCCGGAAGCGGTATTCGAGCTCGAGCACATGGGCTTGCCGTTCTCCCGTACCGAGCAGGGCCGCATCTACCAGCGTCCGTTCGGCGGTCAGTCGAAAGACTTCGGCAAGGGTGGCCAGGCTGCACGTACGTGCGCCGCTGCCGACCGTACCGGTCACGCTCTGCTGCACACTCTGTACCAGGCCAACCTCAAGGCCGGCACCGTATTCCTCAACGAATACTACGGCGTCGACCTGGTGAAGAACGAAGATGGTGCCTTTGTCGGCATGATCGTCATCTGCATCGAGACTGGCGAAACTTCCTACGTTCGTGCCAACGCCACCGTACTGGCGACTGGCGGCGCAGGTCGTATCTACTCGTCCACCACCAATGCCCTGATCAACACCGGTGACGGCGTCGGCATGGCTCTGCGTGCTGGCGTGCCGGTACAAGACATTGAAATGTGGCAGTTCCACCCGACCGGCATCGCCGGCGCCGGTGTACTGGTTACAGAAGGTTGCCGCGGTGAAGGCGGTTACCTGATCAACAAGCACGGCGAGCGTTTCATGGAGCGTTATGCTCCGAACGCCAAAGACCTGGCTGGTCGTGACGTGGTTGCTCGCTCGATGGTTAAAGAAATCATCGCCGGCAACGGTTGCGGTCCTGATGGCGACCACGTGATGCTGAAACTCGATCACCTCGGTGAAGAAGTTCTGCACAGCCGTCTGCCAGGGATCATGGAACTGTCCAAGACCTTCGCCCACGTCGATCCAGCCGTGGCGCCGATTCCGGTCGTTCCAACCTGCCACTACATGATGGGCGGCGTGCCGACCAACATTCATGGTCAGGCGATCACCCAGGACGCTGAAGGCGTGGACCAGATCATTCCGGGCCTGTTCGCTGTAGGCGAAGTGGCTTGCGTATCGGTTCACGGCGCCAACCGTCTGGGCGGCAACTCGCTGCTCGACCTGGTGGTATTCGGTCGTGCTGCTGGCCTGTTCCTGGAACAGACCCTGAAAGAAGGCGTCGACTACGCCCGTCCACGCCAGTCCGACATCGACGCTGCCCTGGCACGTCTCGATGGCCTGAACTCGCGGACCGAAGGCGAAGACGTTGCAACTCTGCGTAAAGAGCTGCAAAGCTGCATGCAGAACTACTTCGGTGTATTCCGTACCGGCGAATACATGCAGAAGGGTATTGCCCAGTTGGCCGATCTGCGTGGGCGTATCGCCAACGTCAAGATCAACGACAAGAGCCAGGCGTTCAACACCGCTCGAATCGAAGCCCTGGAACTGCAAAACCTGCTGGAAGTGGCCGAAGCCACCGCCATCGCTGCAGAGATCCGTAAAGAGTCGCGCGGCGCTCACGCCCGTGAAGACTTCGAAGATCGCGACGATGAAAACTGGCTGTGCCACACCTTGTACTTCCCGGGTGACAAGCGCGTTACCAAGCGTGCCGTGAACTTCTCGCCGAAGACTGTTCCGACTTTTGAACCCAAGATTCGGACTTATTAAGGGTGGCTGCCATGTTGAAAGTCAGTGTTTATCGCTACAACCCTGATCAGGACGCTGCGCCGTTCATGCAGGAATTCCAGGTTGATACCGGTGGTAAAGACCTGATGGTGCTGGACGTGCTGGCCCTGATCAAAGAGCAGGACGAGGGTTTCTCCTATCGTCGCTCTTGCCGTGAAGGTGTTTGCGGTTCCGACGGCATGAACATCAACGGCAAAAACGGCCTGGCATGCGTGACGCCGCTGTCGTCTGTCGTAAAAGGTAACAAGCTGGTTGTTCGTCCGCTGCCTGGTTTGCCGGTTATCCGTGACCTGGTCGTCGATATGAGCATCTTCTACAAGCAATACGAGAAGGTGAAGCCATTCCTGCAGAACGACACGCCGGCTCCGGCCATCGAGCGTCTGCAGACTCCGGAAGAGCGTGAAAAGCTTGACGGTCTGTACGAGTGCATCCTGTGCGCTTGCTGCTCGACCTCTTGCCCGTCCTTCTGGTGGAACCCCGACAAGTTCCTGGGCCCAGCTGCCCTGCTGCAAGCGTATCGCTTCCTGGCAGACAGCCGCGACACCAAGACTGCCGAGCGTCTGTCTTCGCTGGATGACCCGTTCAGCGTATTCCGCTGCCGCGGGATCATGAACTGCGTCAACGTCTGTCCAAAAGGCCTGAACCCGACTAAGGCCATCGGACACGTACGTAACATGCTGCTGCAAAACGGCGTGTGATACAGCTGTAAACGCAGGACCGCTGTACCCGTAGATGCTACGGCGCAGGCTTCAACCGGCGCCGTAGTTTTAACCTGAGCAGCAGCCCATAAAGCTGCAGCTCTTATTTTGAAGAAATGAGACAAGCAGGGGCATCCGGGCTGGTACCCGGACTATCAGCGTGATCCTAAGTGGCTTGTTTTAGTCGCTGCATTCGGACTTCTGCAAGTTTGCTCGGTGTCGACGCCGGTGGTGTTCCCCTAACCGAGGGTGACCAAGCATGCAAGAAAGCGTGATGCAGCGCATGTGGAACAGCGCCTACCTATCCGGTAGTAACGCTGCCTATGTGGAAGAGCTCTATGAGCTCTACCTGCACGACCCTAACGCTGTGCCAGAAGAGTGGCGCACCTACTTTCAGAAGTTGCCTTCCGACGGCAACACTGCCACCGATGTTTCGCACTCCACGATTCGCGATCATTTCGTCTTGCTGGCAAAGAACCAGCGCCGCGCCCAACCGGTATCTGCCGGGAGCGTGAGCAGCGAGCACGAGAAGAAGCAAGTTGAAGTGCTGCGATTGATCCAGGCCTACCGTATGCGTGGCCACCAGGCAGCCCAGCTTGACCCGCTGGGGCTGTGGCAGCGTCCTGCACCTGCAGACCTGTCAATCAATCATTACGGCTTGACCAATGCCGATCTTGATACGACCTTCCGTGCCGGCGACCTGTTCATCGGCAAAGAGGAGGCGAGCCTACGCGAAATTCACGAAGCTTTGCAGCAGACATATTGCCGCACCATCGGCGCTGAATTTACGCACATCGTCGATTCCGAGCAGCGTCACTGGTTCCAGCAGCGTCTGGAAAGCGTGCGCGGTCGTCCGGCGTTCTCGGCAGATATCAAGAGCCACCTGCTTGAGCGCGTTACCGCCGCTGAAGGTTTGGAAAAATACCTGGGCACCAAATACCCGGGCACCAAGCGTTTCGGTCTGGAAGGTGGCGAGAGCCTGATCCCGTTGCTCGACGAGCTGATCCAGCGTTCCGGTTCCTACGGCACCAAGGAAATCGTTATCGGCATGGCCCACCGTGGCCGTCTGAACGTGCTGGTCAACACCTTCGGCAAGAACCCGCGCGAGCTGTTCGACGAGTTCGAAGGCAAGAAGAAGGTCGAGCTGGGTTCCGGTGACGTCAAATATCACCAGGGCTTCTCGTCCAACGTCATGACCACCGGCGGTGAAGTTCACCTGGCCATGGCCTTCAACCCGTCCCACCTGGAAATCGTTTCTCCAGTGGTCGAGGGTTCGGTGCGTGCCCGTCAGGATCGTCGTAACGACCCTACCGGTGAAAAAGTCCTGCCGATTTCCATCCACGGTGACGCTGCATTCGCAGGTCAGGGTGTGGTCATGGAAA
The DNA here is from genome assembly GCF_900105155.1 of Pseudomonas prosekii. Lineage (NCBI taxonomy): Bacteria > Pseudomonadati > Pseudomonadota > Gammaproteobacteria > Pseudomonadales > Pseudomonadaceae > Pseudomonas > Pseudomonas prosekii. The sequence goes on along the minus strand of NZ_LT629762.1, from coordinate 961,684 downwards.
CCTTCCAGATGTCGCAGACCCGCGGCTTCAAGACTGGCGGTACGGTTCACCTGGTGATCAACAACCAGGTCGGCTTCACCATCAGCAATCCGGAAGACTCGCGCTCCACCGAGTACGCGACCGACGTCGCGAAAATGATCCAGGCGCCGATTCTCCATGTGAATGGTGATGATCCGGAAGCCGTATTGTTCGTGACCCAGCTGGCCATCGATTACCGCATGCAGTTCAAGCGTGACGTGGTTATCGACCTGGTTTGCTACCGTCGTCGCGGCCACAACGAAGCTGACGAGCCTAGCGGCACCCAGCCTCTGATGTACCAGCAGATCGCCAAACAGCGCACCACGCGTGAGCTGTACGCCGAACGCCTGACCCAGGCCGGTGTGGTTGATGATGCGCGCGTACAGGCCAAGATCGACGAATACCGCAACGCGCTGGACAACGGTCTGCACGTTGTGAAAAGCCTGGTCAAAGAGCCGAACAAAGAGTTGTTCGTGGACTGGCGTCCGTACCTGGGCCACGCCTGGACTGCACGTCACGACACGCGTTTCGACTTGAAGACCTTGCAGGAACTGTCCGCCAAGCTGCTGGAAATTCCGGAAGGCTTCGTGGTTCAGCGCCAGGTTTCGAAAATCTACGAAGACCGTCAGAAGATGCAAGTCGGCGGCCTGCCGATCAACTGGGGTTACGCCGAAACCATGGCGTACGCGACCCTGGCGTTCGAAGGTCACCCGATCCGCATGACGGGTCAGGACATCGGCCGCGGTACGTTCTCGCACCGTCACGCTGTGCTGCACAACCAGAAAGACGCGGGCAGCTACATCCCGTTGCAGAACCTGTACAAAGGCCAGCCACGTTTCGACCTGTACGATTCGTTCCTGTCCGAAGAAGCCGTACTGGCGTTCGAATACGGTTACTCGACCACCACGCCTGAGGCGCTGGTGATCTGGGAAGCCCAGTTCGGCGACTTCGCCAACGGTGCCCAAGTGGTTATCGACCAGTTCATCACCAGTGGCGAGCACAAGTGGGGCCGTCTCTGCGGTCTGACCATGCTGCTGCCGCACGGTTATGAAGGTCAGGGGCCGGAGCACTCTTCGGCACGTCTGGAGCGTTACCTGCAATTGTGCGCCGAGCACAACATTCAGGTAGCCGTGCCGACGACCCCGGCGCAGATCTACCACTTGCTGCGTCGTCAGGTGATCCGTCCGCTGCGCAAGCCGTTGATCGTGCTGACTCCGAAGTCGCTGCTGCGTCACAAACTGGCTGTTTCGACCCTGGAAGATCTGGCCGAAGGTTCGTTCCAGACCGTTATCCCGGAAATCGATGCCCAAGACCCGTTGAAGGTCGAGCGCGTTGTTCTGTGTAGCGGCAAGGTCTACTACGACCTGCTGGAAAAACGTCGTGCCGAAGGTCGTGATGACATCGCCATCGTGCGTATCGAGCAGCTGTACCCATTCCCTGAGGACGACTTGAACGAAGTCCTGGCTCCGTATTCCAACCTCAAACACATTGTTTGGTGTCAGGAAGAGCCGATGAACCAGGGTGCGTGGTACTGCAGCCAACACCACATGCGCCGCATCATTGGCAATCACATCAAGTCGCTCGTACTCGAATACGCCGGCCGTGATGCTTCTGCTGCACCTGCATGCGGTTACGCATCGATGCACGCTGAGCAGCAGGAAAAACTGCTGCAAGACGCCTTTACTGTTTAACGCCTTCGCGCACCTGAAACCGAATTTAAGGACCCACAGATAATGGCTATCGAAATCAAAGCCCCCACTTTCCCGGAATCGGTTGCCGATGGCACCGTTGCCACTTGGCACAAGCAACCAGGCGACGCGGTAAAGCGTGACGACCTGATCGTCGACATCGAGACCGACAAAGTTGTGCTGGAAGTGTTGGCTACTGCCGACGGCGTGCTGGGCGCAATCGTCAAGAACGAAGGCGACACCGTTCTGTCCGACGAAGTCCTGGGCTCGATCGAAGAGGGCGGCGCTGCTGCCGCTCCGGCTCCTGCTGCTGCCGCTGCTGCTCCGGCCGCCGCACAAGCCGCTGCTCCAGCCGCCGATGGCGAAGACGATCCTGTTGCTGCACCGGCTGCTCGCAAGCTGGCTGAAGAAAACGGCATCAACATCGCTTCCGTTTCCGGCACCGGCAAGGGTGGTCGTGTCACCAAGGAAGACGTCGTCGCTGCTGTTGCTGCCAAGAAAGCCGCACCGGCCGCCGCACCTGCCAAGGCTGCTGCACCTGCCGCCGCTGCTCCAGTGTTCGCCGCTGGCGACCGCATCGAGAAGCGCGTACCGATGACCCGCGTGCGGGCCACCGTTGCCAAGCGTCTGGTTGAAGCGCAGTCGAACATGGCGATGCTGACCACGTTCAACGAAGTCGACATGACCGAAGTCATGGCCCTGCGTTCGAAGTACAAGGATCTGTTCGAGAAGTCCCACAACGGCGTACGCCTGGGCTTCATGTCGTTCTTCGTCAAAGCGGCCACCGAAGCGCTGAAACGCTTCCCGGCAGTCAACGCTTCGATCGACGGCGCCGACATCGTTTACCACGGTTATGCCGACGTTGGTGTTGCTGTTTCCAGCGACCGTGGCCTGGTAGTACCGGTCCTGCGCAACGCCGAAATGATGAGCCTGGCTGAAATCGAAGGCGGCATCGCCACCTTCGGCAAGAAGGCTCGCGACGGCAAACTGTCGATGGACGAAATGACCGGTGGTACGTTCACCATCACCAACGGTGGTACCTTCGGTTCGATGATGTCGACGCCGATCGTCAACCCGCCGCAAGCGGCCATCCTGGGCATGCACAACATTCTGCAGCGCCCGATGGCGATCAACGGTCAGGTGGTTATCCGTCCGATGATGTACCTGGCTCTGTCCTACGATCACCGTCTGATCGATGGCAAAGAAGCTGTGACCTTCCTGGTTACCATCAAGAACCTGCTGGAAGACCCGGCTCGTTTGCTGCTGGATATCTGATAGAAGCAGCTGCAGGTTTCAAGTCTCCAACTGCCGGAAACGGCAGTCTGGCTTGAGGCTTGCGGCTTTAAGCTTGCCGCAAAAAAGAGGATTTTTTGAATGTCGCAGAAATTTGACGTAGTAGTGATCGGTGCCGGCCCTGGTGGCTACGTGGCTGCCATCAAGGCAGCACAGCTCGGTCTTTCGACTGCCTGCATCGAGAAGTACACCGACAAGGAAGGCAAACTGGCTCTGGGCGGTACTTGCCTGAACGTCGGCTGCATTCCATCCAAGGCGCTGCTGGACAGCTCCTGGAAGTACAAGGAAGCCAAAGACGGCTTCGCCATCCACGGTATCAATCACGCTGGCGTGACCATGGACGTGGCAGCAATGGTTGGCCGTAAAGCCACCATCGTCAAAGGCCTGACCTCTGGCGTTGCGACCCTGTTCAAAGCCAACGGTGTTACTTCCCTGCAAGGCCACGGCAAACTGCTGGCCGGCAAGAAAGTCGAACTGACCAAGCCTGACGGCACCGTCGAAATCATCGAAGCCGAGAACGTGATCCTCGCTTCGGGCTCGCGTCCGATCGACATTCCACCAGCTCCAGTTGACCAGAACGTGATCGTCGATTCGACCGGCGCGCTGGAATTCCAAGCGGTACCTAAGCGTCTGGGCGTGATCGGCGCTGGCGTGATCGGCCTGGAACTGGGTTCGGTGTGGTCGCGTCTGGGTTCCGAAGTCGTGGTTCTGGAAGCGCTGGAGAAGTTCCTGCCGGCTGCTGACGAAGCGGTTTCCAAGGAAGCCTACAAAACCCTGACCAAACAAGGTCTGGACATCAAGCTGGGCGCTCGCGTCACCGGTTCGAAAGTCAACGGCGACGAAGTCGTTGTGAACTACACCGATGCCAACGGCGAACAGAACATCACCTTCGACAAGCTGATCGTTGCCGTTGGTCGCCGTCCGGTGACCACCGAGCTGCTGGCAGCTGACAGCGGCGTGAACATCGACGAACGTGGTTTCGTTTTCGTTGACGACCAGTGCGCGACCAGCGTACCGGGCGTTTTCGCAATCGGTGACGTGGTTCGCGGCATGATGCTGGCGCACAAGGCGTCCGAAGAAGGCATCATGGTGGTTGAGCGCATCAAGGGCCACAAAGCCCAAATCAACTATGACCTGATCCCGTCTGTTATTTATACTCACCCGGAAATCGCGTGGGTCGGCAAGACCGAGCAGACCTTGAAGGCTGAAGGCGTTGAAGTTAACGTCGGCACCTTCCCGTTCGCAGCCAGTGGCCGTGCCATGGCAGCCAACGATACCGGCGGTTTCGTGAAAGTCATCGCTGATGCCAAGACTGACCGCGTATTGGGCGTCCACGTAATTGGCCCGAGCGCTGCAGAACTGGTTCAGCAGGGCGCAATCGGTATGGAATTCGGCACCAGTGCCGAAGACCTGGGCATGATGGTTTTCTCCCATCCGACCCTGTCCGAAGCCTTGCACGAAGCTGCTCTGGCAGTGAATGGCGGCGCCATTCACATCGCCAACCGCAAGAAGCGTTAAGACAAGACAATAAGAAACCACGGCGGAAGGCCCGTCGTGAGCCTTGCGTGCAAGACTCACCGCGGAATGTCCGCCGGACGCAGCCTTGCGTAGTCTCACCGGCTATCCGGAACACCGGTTATCCGCAACGCTACGCAAGCAGCAGTCACAGGTGGTGCGGCACTTGAACGAGTGCAGCACCGAATGCGCAGTACCTAACGAAGACGGTAATAAGCATGAATCTTCACGAGTATCAGGGTAAGCAGCTGTTCGCTGAGTACGGCCTGCCAGTATCCCAGGGTTTCGCCGTAGACACCCCGGAAGCAGCAGCAGAAGCGTGCGACAAAATCGGCGGGACCGAATGGGTTGTCAAAGCCCAGGTTCACGCAGGTGGTCGCGGTAAAGCGGGCGGCGTCAAGCTGGTTCGCAGCAGAGAAGACGCCAAGGCATTCGCTCAACAGTGGTTGGGCAAGCGTCTGGTGACTTACCAGACTGACGCCAATGGCCAGCCAGTCACCAAGATCCTGGTTGAGTCGTGCACTGATATCGCTAAAGAGCTGTACCTGGGCGCTGTCGTTGACCGTTCGAGCCGTCGCATCGTGTTCATGGCTTCCACCGAAGGTGGCGTGGACATCGAGAAAATCGCTCACGACACTCCAGAAAAAATTCTGAAAGCCACTATCGATCCACTGGTTGGCGCTCAGCCATTCCAAGGTCGCGAGCTGGCATTCCAGTTGGGTCTGGAAGGCAAGCAAGTTGCTCAGTTCGCCAAGATCTTCGTCGGTCTGGCCAAGCTGTTCAAGGATCACGACCTGGCTCTGCTGGAAGTGAACCCGCTGGTGATCAAGGCTGACGGCGATCTGCATTGCCTCGACGCCAAGATCAACATCGACGCCAACGCCATGTACCGTCAGCCTAAGCTGAAAACTTTCCACGATCCGTCGCAAGACGATCCGCGCGAAGCGCACGCTGCCAAGTTCGAACTGAACTACGTAGCACTGGAAGGCAACATCGGTTGCATGGTCAACGGTGCTGGCCTGGCCATGGGTACCATGGACATCGTCAACCTGCATGGCGGCAAACCTGCCAACTTCCTCGACGTGGGCGGCGGTGCTACCAAAGAACGCGTTACCGAAGCGTTCAAGATCATCCTGTCCGACACTAACGTCGCTGCAGTATTGGTCAACATCTTCGGCGGCATCGTTCGTTGCGACATGATTGCCGAAGGCATCATCGGCGCAGTGAAAGAAGTTGGCGTGAAAATCCCGGTTGTTGTTCGCCTTGAAGGCAACAACGCTGAGCTGGGCGCTAAAGTACTGGCAGAAAGCGGTTTGAACATCATCGCTGCTACCAGCCTGACCGACGCTGCTCAACAAGTTGTCAAAGCTGCGGAGGGCAAATAATGAGCGTCCTGATCAATAAAGACACCAAAGTTATCTGCCAGGGTATTACCGGTTCGCAAGGTAGTTTCCACACCCAGCAAGCCATCGAATACGGCACCAAGATGGTCGGTGGCGTTACTCCGGGCAAGGGCGGCACCGAGCACCTGGGTCTGCCAGTGTTCAACACCGTGAAAGACGCTGTTGCTCAAACTGGCGCGACTGCCAGCGTGATCTACGTACCAGCTCCTTTCTGCAAGGACTCCATCCTGGAAGCGGCATTCGGCGGCATCAAGCTGATCGTTTGCATCACCGAAGGCATTCCTACCCTGGACATGCTGGACGCTAAAGTTAAGTGCGACGAGCTGGGCGTAGTCCTGATCGGCCCTAACTGCCCAGGCGTGATCACTCCAGGCGAATGCAAGATCGGCATCATGCCAGGTCACATTCACTTGCCAGGCAAGGTCGGTATCGTTTCCCGTTCCGGCACCCTGACCTACGAAGCTGTGAAGCAGACTACTGACGCCGGTTTCGGTCAGTCGACTTGCGTCGGCATCGGCGGTGACCCGATCCCGGGTTCGAACTTCATCGACATCCTGAAGCTGTTCCAGGAAGACCCGAAGACCGAAGCGATCGTAATGATCGGTGAGATCGGCGGTTCGGCTGAAGAAGAAGCGGCTGCCTACATCAAGGCACACGTGACCAAGCCGGTTGTTTCCTACATCGCTGGTGTGACTGCCCCTGCGGGCAAGCGCATGGGCCATGCTGGCGCAATCATCTCTGGCGGCAAGGGCACTGCAGACGAGAAGTTTGCTGCCCTGGAAGACGCAGGCGTGAAAACCGTGCGTTCGCTGGCAGACATCGGCAAGGCTTTGTCCGAGCTGACCGGTTGGGCTGTCAAGTAAGCCTCGCGCTTAGCTGACGCTTCACCAAACAAAGGCCACCTTCGGGTGGCCTTTGTCGTTTCCGGGGTTTCGCCCGGCTCCTGCGGCGAGGGGGCTCGCCGCCGTTGGGTTGCAGAGCAACCCCGAAACCGAAGATCGCGTTACCTCAGGCAGATCCATCTGTTCGGTTGCGACTGCTGCGCAGCCGAACGGGGGCAAGCCCCCTCGCCACAGGTCCTTGTGCGGGTAATTAAAATACGTAAACGCGACATCGCAATGTCGCGTATCGGAATGTTCGCCCTCTAACAGTGCGTTTGTCAGGCAAATTCGTTAGGCTAGCAGCCATTTTTGCGCCCGCAGCCCACAAGGCAGCTACGCGCTGAACGGGTCGGCCCTATGCGGATCGACAGCATTTCCCTCACCCACAAGGGAAATCCCTCTCTAAATTCCGATTCAGTAGTGTGGTATTTCCTTAATGAAAGTGTTGAAAGGCCAGGACATTCTGGCACTTGGTTTTATGACGTTTGCCCTGTTCGTCGGGGCCGGCAATATCATCTTCCCGCCTATCGTCGGTTTGCAGTCCGGGCCTCATGTCTGGATGGCGGCGCTGGGTTTCCTGATCACCGCAGTCGGTTTGCCAGTGATCACCGTGGTCGCGCTGGCCAAGGTTGGCGGTGCAATGGATGCCTTGAGCAGCCCGATCGGTAAAATCGCCGGCGGCATTCTCGCCGCTGCGTGCTACCTGGCGGTCGGCCCGTTGTTCGCCACCCCGCGCACCGCCACGGTGTCGTTCGAAGTGGGCCTGGCGCCCCTGACCGGCGAGAGCCCGTTGGCGCTGTTCCTCTACAGCTCGGTGTACTTCCTGCTGGTGTTCTTCATTTCGCTCTATCCGGGTCGACTGCTCGACACCGTAGGACGTTTCCTCGCACCGCTGAAGATTATTGCCCTGGCCGTTCTCGGCATTGCGGCGTTTGCGCTGCCGGCCGGTGACATTGGCACGGCCACGCCTGAATACGTCGCGGCGCCGTTCTCCCAAGGTTTCATCAATGGTTACCTGACCATGGATACCCTGGGCGCATTGGTGTTCGGCATCGTCATCGTCAACGCGATCCGCTCGCGTGGCGTCGAGTCGCCAGCGCTGATCACCCGTTACGCGATCATCGCCGGGATGATTGCCGGCGTCGGTCTGGCGCTGGTTTACGTCAGCCTGTTCCGTCTTGGTTCGGGCAGCCACGAAGTCGCTGCCGGTGCTGCCAATGGCGCGGCAGTGCTGCACGCTTACGTGCAACACACCTTCGGTTCGCTGGGCAGCGGCTTCCTCGCTGTGCTGATTTCGTTGGCATGTCTGGTTACAGCCGTTGGCCTGACCTGCGCTTGCGCCGAATACTTCAGCCGGGTGCTGCCACTGTCCTACAAGACATTGGTCATTATCCTCGCGGTGTTCTCGCTGTTTGTCTCCAACCTGGGCCTGACCAAGCTGATCGCGTTCTCGATCCCGGTGCTGACCGCGATCTATCCGCCGTGCATCGTCCTGGTCGCGCTGAGCTTCTGCAAAGACTTCTGGCGCGAACAGGGGCGCATCGTTGGCCCGGTAATGCTGGTGTCGTTCATCTTCGGCCTGATCGACGCGCTGAAAGGCGCAGGTCTGGCGGACTGGATGCCGGCGCAACTGACTCACTTGCCGCTGAGCGAGCAAGGCCTGGCGTGGCTGGTGCCGTCGGTGATGACCCTGGTGGTCGCAGCCGTGTGCGATCGCATGCTCGGCAAGCGCGCCGAAGCGTTGGCCTGAACCTGAGCGCCCGCCACGAGCGGGTCATCGGTTAAAACAGAAATGCCCCGTATCAATCGATACGGGGCATTTTTTATGCGCCTGAGGCAGTGTCTTTTCCCACCATCCAACGTCGAAGCACTACCCAAACTCCATGTGGGAGCGAGCTTGCTCGCGATGAGTGCATAACATCCAATAGCGATGTTGACTGAAAGTCCGCTATCGCGAGCAAGCTCGCTCCCACAGTTTTGCCGTTACCCAATACATCACAAGGACCTGCATGTCGTTCATCCACGCCAACCTGATCCATCTGCTCGCCGCGTTGTGGTTTGTCATCTGCTGGGGCGGCTATACCCGATACGCGACGTGGAAGGGCCGCGACACCGCGTGCCTGGCCAGCGTGCTGCACCTGTACCGCGAAGACTGGATGCGCCGAATGCTCCTGCGCGACAACCGCATCGCCGACGCCAGTGTGATCGGCAACCTGGAGCGCAACGCCTCGTTCTTCGCCTCAAGCACCCTGATTATCCTCGCCGGTATTCTCACCGTGCTCGGCGCCTCCGAGCGCGCAGTGTCGCTACTCGCCGACATACCGATGGTGCAGCAGGCCTCGCAAGGCATGTCCGAGATCAAATTGCTGTGCCTGGCGATGGTGTTCGTCTACGCGTTTTTCACCTTCAGTTGGTGCATGCGCCAATACAACTTCGCCGCGATCCTCGTCGGCTCGGCGCCGATGATCGGCGAGCGACATGTTTCCGAGCAGGAGCGCAAAGCCTTTGCCGCACGCGCAGCGCGGGTAATCTCGATGGCCGCCAACCAGTTCAACTTCGGCCTGCGTTCCTATTACTTCGGCATGACCATGCTGGCGTGGTTCGTCAGCCCGTGGTTATTCATGTTGATGAGCACCGGCGTGGTGTTGGTGTTATACCGTCGCGAGTTTCATTCCGACGTTCTCGACGTGATGGTCTATACCCCTACAGAGGCACCCTTGCCCGACGCCAATAAAGAGGCCGCTTGATGAGTATTCCGTTCTGGTGTGTGTTTATCAGCGCACTGCTGATTTATGTAGCGCGTATGCCCGTGGCCAAAGCCATGAAAGAGCAGGGCGGTTACAACAACAATCTGCCGCGTCAGCAACAGGCGCAACTGACCGGTTTCGGCGCTCGCGCACTGGCGGCGCATCAAAACAGTATTGAAGCGTTTATTCTGTTTGCCGTCGGTGTGCTGATGGCGCATACCACGCAAACGGCGGGATGGCTGATTGATTCACTGGCAATCATCTTTGTGATTGCACGCATCATCTACTTGCTGTGCTATTGGGGCGATCTGGCGTGGCAGCGCAGCCTGGTATGGCTGGTCGGCTTGATCTGTTCGTTGTTGCTGATGATTAGTCCGACTTTTAGAACGGTGTTGCTCTAACACGACAAATAACAGGCAAAAGAAAACCCGCACTAGGCGGGTTTTCTTTTATCACGCTAAAAACGACTTAGTTTTTAGGTGCTTCTACTGGAGCGGCTGGAGCTACAGGGGCAGTGCCTTCCTGAGCGGCAGCTTTGTTCGATTCAGCCTGATCTTTGGCGGCTTCGGCGTTTTCTTTCGCCGCGTCGTTCACTTTATCCTGAGCTTCGTTCATTTTTTCCTGAGCTTGCTCAGCATGTTGGTTGGCATCTTGAGCTTTGTCCTCGGATTTTTTATCGCAAGCAGCGAGACCGAGGGAAGCGGTCAACATCAAGGCAATAGCTAAAGTCTTACGCATGGGGTGTATCTCCTTATGGATATTATCTACTGGCCTTTCGAGCTCAGGCGTCAGCGATAAGTTCCTCATTTCACACAGATATATAAGTTTTTATCCGGCGGAACTTTTACAGCACCCACCGACGCTTTACCAGCGAACTAAAAAGAGTTTTCCTCAAATGGCCGAAAACCCCGTTTTTGAGCGTGCGACGCGCTTTTTATCAGCATTGAGACACTGCCAGGTACTCGGTTTGCGCGTGCACAGCGCCAGTGAAGATGGACTAACGGTAGTCCTTCCTTACAGCCCGCAAATCGTCGGCAATCCACAAACCGGAGTCATTCACGGCGGCGCGTTGACCTCGCTGATGGACACCGCGTGCGGCATGTCGACGTTGTGCGTGTTGCCGGAATTCGAAGTGTGCCCGACCCTCGATCTGCGCATCGACTACATGCACGCCGCCGAACCGCATAAAGATGTCTACGGTTTCGCCCAATGTTATCGGGTGACCACCGACGTGATCTTCGCTCGAGGTTTTGCTTATCAGGACGATTCCGAGCAGCCCATCGCGCATGTCGTCGGCACCTTCATGCGCATGGGCAAAGGCATCAAGGGCACTAAAGGCTTCGGCGGTGTGGTTGCAGGGGAGAAGAAATGAGCGATTCGTTCAAGGAGCAACTGCAGCAAGCGCACGAGCAGGGCGACTACGCTTCGCTGCTGCACCTGATTCCCTACGCCAAGCTGATTGGGATTGAATGCTCGCGGGTCGGCGATGAGCTGCTGTTTCGTTTGCCGGCGAACAAGGACAATATTGGTAACCCTTTATTACCGGCAATCCATGGCGGGGTGATTGCCGGGTTCATGGAGCTGTCGGCGGCGTTGCATTTGCTGATTTTTACCGGTTCGCCGGGTGTGCCGAAGATCATCGACTTTTCCCTCGATTACCTGCGCGCCGGGCAGTTTCGCGATACCTGGGCGCGTTGCCAGGTGTGTCGGCAGGGCCGGCGCGTGGCGAATGTGGCGGTTACGGCGTGGCAAAGCACCGAAGCCGAGCCGATTGCCACCGCGCGCGGGCATTTCAAAATCGAAGAGCCCTTGAAATCCTGAACTCAGCCCCAAACTCTGATGACAACCCGCCGTCGACCCTGAAGGTCGCGGCCACTGCCATCTGATTGGAGTTTGATGACCATGAGTGTGGAAACTCAAAAGGAAACCCTGGGCTTCCAGACCGAGGTGAAGCAACTGCTGCACCTCATGATCCATTCGCTGTATTCCAACAAGGAAATTTTCCTTCGCGAATTGATCTCGAACGCCTCTGACGCTGTCGACAAATTACGCTTCGAAGCCCTGTCCAAGCCTGAGTTGCTGGAAGGTGGCGCTGAACTGAAAATCCGTGTGAGCTTCGACAAAGACGCGAAAACCGTCACCCTCGAAGACAACGGCATCGGCATGAGCCGCGAAGACGCGATCACCCACTTGGGCACCATCGCCAAGTCCGGCACCGCTGATTTCATGAAACACCTGTCCGGCGATCAGAAGAAGGATTCGCACCTGATCGGTCAGTTCGGCGTCGGTTTCTACTCTGCATTCATCGTTGCCGACAAGGTTGACGTGTTCAGCCGTCGTGCCGGCGCTGCTGCGAGCGAAGGCGTGCACTGGTCGTCGAAAGGCGAGGGCGACTTCGAAGTGGCCACCGTCGAGAAGGCTGAGCGTGGCACCCGCATCGTTCTGCACCTGAAATCCGGTGAAGACGAGTTCGCTGACGGCTACCGTCTGCGCAACATCATCAAGAAATACTCCGACCACATCGCTTTGCCGATCGAGCTGCCGAAAGAAGTGGCTGCCGCTGAAGGCGAAGAGCAGCCAGCCGTTGAGTGGGAAACCGTCAACCGTGCCAGCGCCCTGTGGACCCGTCCTCGCACCGAGATCAAGGACGAGGAATACCAGGAGTTCTACAAACACATCGCTCACGATTTCGAAAATCCGCTGAGCTGGAGCCACAACAAGGTCGAAGGCAAGCTCGAATACAGCTCGCTGCTCTACGTGCCGACCCGTGCGCCGTTCGACCTGTACCAGCGTGAAGCGCCGAAAGGCCTGAAGCTGTACGTGCAACGCGTGTTCGTGATGGATCAGGCCGAGTCGTTCCTGCCGCTGTACCTGCGCTTCATCAAAGGCGTGGTCGATTCCAACGACTTGTCGCTGAACGTGTCGCGGGAAATCCTGCAGAAAGACCCGATCATCGATTCGATGAAATCGGCGCTGACCAAGCGTGTTCTCGACATGCTGGAAAAACTGGCGAAGAACGAGCCTGAGCAATACAAAGGCTTCTGGAAAAACTTCGGTCAGGTCATGAAAGAAGGCCCGGCAGAAGATTTCGCCAACAAGGAAAAAATCGCCGGCCTGCTGCGTTTTGCCTCCACTCAGGGCGAAGAAGGCGAGCAAGTGGTCGGTCTGGCCGATTACCTGGCTCGCGCCAAGGAAGGTCAGGACAAGATCTACTACCTGACCGGCGAGACCTACGCGCAAGTCAAAAACAGCCCGCACCTGGAAGTCTTCCGCAAGAAAGGCATCGAAGTGCTGCTGCTGACCGACCGCATCGACGAGTGGCTGATGAGCTACCTCAGCGATTTCGACGGCAAGAGCTTTGTCGACGTGGCGCGCGGTGATCTGGACCTCGGCAATCTGGACTCGGAAGAGGACAAGAAAGCTGCGGAAGAAGTCGCCAAGTCCAAAGAAGGTCTGGTTGAGCGTCTGAAAACCGCACTGGGCGATTCCGTCGCTGAAGTCCGGGTTTCCCATCGTCTGACCGATTCCCCGGCGATTCTCGCGATTGGCGAGCAAGACCTGGGCCTGCAAATGCGTCAGATCCTTGAAGCGAGCGGGCAGAAGGTTCCGGATTCGAAGCCGATTTTCGAATTCAACCCGGCGCATCCGCTGATCGAGAAACTCGACGCCGAACAGAGCGACGAGCGCTTCGGCGACCTGTCGCACATCCTGTTCGATCAAGCGGCCCTGGCGGCCGGCGACAGCTTGAAAGACCCGGCAGCCTACGTGCGCCGTCTCAACAAGCTGTTGGTTGAACTGTCGGTTTAACCGAGCTGCAGAAAAAAACCCGCTTCGGCGGGTTTTTTTGTTTCTGCCCTTGGGCGCTTTTCGCGCAGGGATTTCACTGTATCGGCGTCAGTGCCGGCCTCATCGCGAGCAGGCTCATTCCTACCCTGGAATGCATTCCCCCGTAGGAGCGAGGCTTGCCCGCGAAGGCAATGTCATTGACACCCCATCTCGGAGCAAGCCTGCTCGCGATGGCGCACTAACCGGCGCCGACGATCTCACGGCAACTCAATCCGCTCGCTTTCCCCCGGCACCGTCGGCCAATCCCCGGCCGCCCAGCGCCGCCGCGCTTCATCGATCGCGGCCGGATCGCTCGCAACAAAATTCCAGTTGATCCGCCGTGGCCCGTCCAGCGCAGCGCCGCCAAACAGCACCGCATGGCAATCGCTCTCGGCGAACAACGTCATCTCTTCACCCGTCGGCAACACCACCAGCGAATGCGCTTCAACCGCCTCGCCATCCAGCTGCACTTCACCGTCCAGCACATACAGCGCGCGCTCTTCATGCTCGGTCGGGATCAACAAAGTCGTCGCGGTCTGCAGGTGCAGTTCCGCGTACAGCGTAGGAGAAAGCACTGGCACCGGCGATTCCAGGCAAAAGCCTGACCCGGCAATCATCCGAATCTTCACCCCAAGGTTATCGCTGACCGGCAACGTCGCTGCCGGGTGATGGCTGTAATGCCCCGGACCCTGCTCGTGCTCCTTGGGCGACGCCAGCCAAACCTGCAAGCCATGCATCGAAAACCCGCTTTCCTGCAGCGCTTGCGGCGTGCGCTCGACATGCGCAATCGCGCTGCCAGCCGTCATCCAGCTGACGTCCCCGGCGTCCACCACCTGATCGGAGCCGAGGCTGTCCTTGTGCTGGAGTTGCCCAACAAACAAATAGGTGAGAGTCGACAGACCAATGTGTGGATGTTGGCGGATGTTCATGCCGCGGCCCGGCGGATAGCGGGTTTCGAGCATGTGATCGAAAAACACGAAAGGCCCGACACTGCGGCATTTGGCTGAGGGTAATGGACGAAGAATCGGCTGACCTTCGACATCTTCGGCGCGGGGGCGAATCACGAGCGGAGTGTTCATGTTGCATTCCAGGCTGAGCGGGTGATGCGTGGAGCATAACCCGCTCGCGCAGCCGGTGCCGCTACTGGCTGAAAGCGCCTTCGGACAGATGGGTTTCGATGCTCACTTCGGAGGTGGTCATCAATTTGTGCACCGGGCAGCGATCAGCCACGCGGTGCAGCTCTTCGCGCTGGGCGTCGGTGAGCACGCCTTTGAGCGTCAGTTTGACGTGCAGCGCATATTTGCCCTGCTGCTCCTGACTGTTGTCGCGTTTGACCTCGACGGTGACACCGGTCAGCGGAATGTCTTTTTTCTTCGCGTACATCTTCAGCGTCAGTGCTTTGCAGGCACCCAGCGCGGCGTCGAAATAGTCGTGAGGCTCCGGCGCCGTGCCTTCGCCGCCGGCCGTGGTCGGCACATCGGCAAAGAGTTCGTGGTCATCGATCTGGACGCTGTGACGAAAACCTTCACTGGAAACGGTATTAACGGTAACAGTCATGGGAAACCTCATCGGCAGTAGGAAAAGTCATTCGATCAAAAAAGGACCCTGAAGTTATAGAGCATCTGTGCTGTTCTGCGTTCCACTTTCCTGCTCGATGAACCCTGATCAGCGCCGCGCGGTCTATCACGCTAATGCCCCCGGAGATTCCCCGTGCCCCAGTCCCGCCTGAGCCTCGCCTGCCTGTTGACGCTGAGCAGCGTCTTTTTATCGCCAAGCCATGCCCACGCTCGCGAATATGCCTACAGCGATGCGCACCTGCATTACGTGGATTTTTTCCAGGAAAGCGCCGGCATGCCGAAATTGCTCCAGGCGATGTCGGAAAACTCCATCGATCACGTAATGATTTCCGGCATTCCGGTGGCGAAAAAGTGGCACGAAGACGAACCGAAGCGCCCGCGCTATTACGCCGGGGATGACGCCGATGCGTACTGGTACAGCGCGACCGACGTGATTGTCGCCGCTGCCGTGAACAAGCTCACCCCGGAGCAGCGCCAGCGTTTTCACCCCTTCCTGTCCGGCTTCAATCCCAACGACAAGAACTCGGCGGCGCACATCCAGCGCATGCTCGATCTCAATCCGGGGCTGTGGCAGGGCATCGGCGAAGTGTTTACCCGCCACGACGACCTGACCGCGTTGACCTCCGGCGACACGCCGCGCGCCAACAACGAGGCGATGACCCGGATTTATCACCTCGCCGCCGAGAACGACTTGCCGGTGATGCTGCATTCCAACATCACTTCCAAACGTGAGAAAAATCCGCTGTACCTCGCGGAAATCGAAGAGCCGCTGCGCAATCACCCGCACACGCGGTTCATCTGGGCGCACGCCGGCACCAGCGCGGAAATCCATCGCCATCAGACCCAACTGGATTTTCTTCTGCCGACCCTGACGCGGATGCTGGAGGCCTACCCGAATCTGTTTATCGACCTGTCGTGGAGCATGCTTACGCCGTACTTGCTGGACGAGCAGGGCAAACCTCGGGAAGAGTGGCTGAGGCTGGTGGAGCGCCATCCGGATCGCTTCATGATCGGCTCGGACGTTGTCGGACGTTTCAACAAGCTCGGTAAGGAAATTCGCAGCTTCGACCCGTTCCTCGACGCCTTGCCGGAAGACGTCGCGCGTAAAGTCGCGCGCGACAACTTCCTCGCGATCCTGCCCCGCGCGGTGCGCTAAGTCCGCCGCGCAGCGATGCACACCCATGTTCGAAGTAGCAAACCGTTCCAATATGTCCTTTTGATCTTACGCAAATTGCCTGTAGGCCGATAACGTCTAGAGCAGCCCGCTGCAGGGATGATGCAGATTCATTCGGAAGGAACCAGAACAATGAGCATTCGAAGCCTCAATATCGCCCCGCGCGCGAGCATCGGGTTTGGCCTGTTGGCGTTGATGGTGTTTGGTCTGGGCGCGTTTGCCTTGCTGCAAATGTCGAACATGCGCGCGCAGTCCGATCAGGTCGATAACAACTGGCTGCCCAGCGTGATAGCAGTCGGCGAAATGAGTCAGGACATGCTGCGGTTGCGCGCCTTGACCATGCGTCTGCTGATCAACCGCGACCCGCAGGCGCTGGAGCAGAATGTCGGCAAACTCAACGAACTGAAAAGTTCGCTCGGCCAAGCGCAGCAGCGTTATGACGCGTTGATCGCGTTGCCCGAAGAGCGCGCACTGTTTGATCGCTTCAAAGCCTCCGAGCAGAAGTATCTGGAATTTCAGGACCAAGTGATGGGCCTGTCCGCGCAGGGGCAGGTTGCCAATGCGGCGGCGATTCTGAATGGCGAAATGAGCCCGTTGGCTGACGAAATCGCCGTGACCCTGAAAGCGCTGGTCGAACTGAACAAACACAATGCCACCCTCGCCACCGAAGCCGCGCGGCTGGTGTTCAGCAGCTCGCGAGTCTGGGTCGGCGTGATGGTAACGATTGCCGCGCTGATGACCATTGGCCTGGCGTTGCTGCTGACGCGCAGCATCGTCCTGCCGTTGGCGCAGTCGTTGCGCGTCGCCGAAGTGGTCGCGGGCGGTGACTTGACCGGCGACATTCGCATCACCGGCAAGGACGAACCGGCGCGGCTGCTTCAAGCGCTGAAAAGCATGCAGCACAACCTGCGCGACACCATTCGGCGCATCTCCGACTCGTCCAGTCAGTTGGCCTCGGCCTCCGAAGAGCTCAGTTGCGTCACTGAAGACGCCACGCGCGGGTTGCATCAGCAGAGCCTGGAAATCGAGCAGGCTGCCACGGCGGTCAATCAGATGACGGCGGCGGTGGAAGAGGTGGCGAGCAACGCGGTGGCCACCTCCGAAGCCTCGCGGGAATCCGACCGCATTGCCCAGCATGGCCGCGCGCAGGTGCATCAAACGGTGCTGTCGATCGAATCGCTAGCGGACGATGTCACCGCCAATGCCACGCAGGTCGAGGATCTGGCGCAGAAGGTCTATGGCATCAGCAAAGTGCTGGATGTGATTCGCTCGATTGCCGAGCAGACCAATTTGCTCGCACTCAACGCCGCCATCGAAGCAGCCCGGGCGGGCGATGCCGGGCGCGGATTTGCCGTGGTGGCCGATGAGGTGCGGGCGCTGGCGCACCGCACGCAGCAGTCGACTCAGGAAATCGAGCAGATGATCAGCGGCATTCAGCAGGGTACCGATTCGGCGGTCAGCTCGATGCAGCAGAGCAACAGCCGCGCGCGCTCGACCCTGGAAGTGGCGAAAGCGGCGGGCATCGCGCTGGAGGAGATTGCCTCGGCGTTTACCCTGATCAACGAGCGCAACACGGTGATTGCCAGCGCTTCGGAAGAGCAGGCGGCTGTGGCGCGCGAGGTTGATCGCAATCTGATGAACATCCGCGATCTGGCGTTGCAAACCTCAGCGGGGGCTAATCAGACCAGCGCAGCGAGCCAGGAGTTGTCGCGGCTGGCGGTGGATTTGAACAGCATGGTGGCGCGGTTTTCTGTCTAGTTGATGGCAGCGCTCAACCCTGTGGGAGCGAGCTTGCTCGCGATGGCGGTCTCATACTCAGCACATGTGTTGTCTGTCAGTCCGCTATCGCGAGCAAGCTCGCTCCCACAGGTTTTTCATCTGGTTCAATATTTCCTTTTTCCAAGGCGAAAAAAAGCCCCGCATTTGCGGGGCTTTTCATTTCAAGCGGATCAGTTGCCTTTGACAGCCTTGCCGTTGACCGTGCCGTCGAGGAGCATGATGTTGTACTCCTTGCCGTCGGTTTCAACTTGTTGCAGGCGGACCAGCAGGTAATCCCAGTCTTTCGCAAACCACATCACGGTGATGCGCTTGCTTTGCGTCGGGTCGCGTACGCGCTCGACTTTGATTGCATCGATCTGGCCAGCCTTGGTCTCGACTTTTTCCGCACCCAGCACGCGGAAGTCATAAGTATCGATCTCGCCGTCATCGACGACCTGATAGCTCATGCTTTTCTTACCGGCGGCGACGTCATGTTGCAGCGCCAACTGGTAAGTGGATTTGTCGACCATGCCGCGGTTCAGCGGGATCTTGACCGCGTCGCCACGATCGGTGCCGGTGACCATTTTGGTCGCCCAGTCGAAGTCCAGATCAGCCTTTTTCGCTTTGCCCAGACCGCCACGTTCGAAGTGGTAGGACTGTGGCAGCAGCGTGTCTTTGTCCAGGGTCAGGGTGCTTTCTTCGCTCAGGCTGGCGATCATCATCGACGCCTTGAAGCTGAGTTTCCAGACGCCGTTGGCTTCCTTGGTCAGGCTGCGTTCGGCGGTGCCGCTCATGGGCAGCTGTTTCCAGTCGGCGGTGTAGCTGGCGGAGAACGGTTGAAGGTCTGCCGCCTGTGCCAGAGGCAGTGCAAACAAAGCGCAAGCGAAGAGCAGGGCGCGACGCATAAAATCTCCTAGGTACGAATCAAGTGGCCGCTGGCCGCGAGTAACTGTCCATCCAGTAAGGCACCGTGTTCACCGAGGGCCAGACGACCCTCGGCAAACCAGCGTACGGCCAGCGGGTAGATCAGGTGTTCCTGAACATGAACCCGCTGCGCCAGACTCTGCGGCGAATCGTGCAACTCTACCGGTATTACTGCCTGTACGACCAGAGGTCCGCCATCGAGTTCCTCGGTGACGAAATGCACAGAGCAGCCGTGCTCGGCGTCTCCGGCCTCCAGCGCGCGCTGGTGAGTGTGTAACCCTTTGTATTTGGGCAGCAGCGAAGGATGGATATTGAGCAGGCGACCCGCGTAGTGACGCACGAAGTCAGCGCTGAGAATGCGCATGAATCCGGCGAGTACCACGAGTTTGGGGTTGAAGGCGTCGATCAGTTCGATCAGCGCGGCATCGAAGGCCTCGCGGCCCTCGAAAGCCTTGTGATCCAGCGAGCGGGTGGCAATCCCCGCATCTCTGGCGCGTTGCAGGCCGAAGGCGTCGGCGCGGTTGGAAATCACCGCAGCGATGCGGACCGGGCTGTCGCCGGTCCGCGTGCTGTCGATCAAGGCCTGCAAGTTACTGCCGGTGCCGGACAGCAGCACCACCACATCACACGTGGCGGACATCCGCTCTTGCATCAGTGGGCCTTAAGGTTATTCAGTACGACCTGCGCCGCGCCTTCGGCAGCGGTGGAGATCTGGCCGATGACCCAAGGCTGCTCGCCGGCTTCGCGCAGCACGTTCAGCGCGGTTTCGACGTGTTCCTGGCCAACACAGATGACCATGCCGACGCCGCAGTTGAGCACGCGGTGCATTTCGTTTTCGTCAACGTTGCCTTGCTCTTGCAGCCAGTCGAACACGGCCGGGCGAGTCCAGCTTGCGACGTCAACCACTGCTTGTGCGCCTTTTGGCAGAACGCGCGGGATGTTGTCGAGCAGGCCGCCGCCGGTGATGTGGGCCATGGCTTTGACCGCGCCGGTGTCTTTGATCAGCTTGAGCAGCGGCTTCACGTAGATGCGGGTCGGAGCCATCAGCAGGTCGGTCAGCGGTTTGCCGTCGAGCTGGATGTTTTCGATGTCGGCACCGGACACTTCGATGATCTTGCGGATCAGCGAGTAGCCGTTGGAGTGCGGACCGGACGATGGCAGGGCGAGCAGGGCGTCACCGGCAGCGACTTTCGAACCGTCGATGATTTCGGATTTTTCCACAACGCCGACGCAGAAACCGGCCAGGTCGTAGTCTTCGCCTTCGTACATGCCAGGCATTTCTGCGGTTTCGCCGCCAACCAGCGAGCAGCCAGACAGTTCGCAGCCAGCGCCGATGCCGGTCACGACCTGGGTCGCGGTTTCGACATTGAGCTTGCCGGTGGCGTAGTAATCAAGGAAGAACAGCGGCTCGGCGCCGCACACCACCAGGTCGTTGACGCACATGGCGACCAGGTCGATGCCGATGCTGTCGTGCTTGTTCAGGTTCAAGGCCAGGCGCAGCTTGGTGCCGACGCCGTCAGTACCGGAAACCAGCACAGGCTGCTTGTAGCCGGCCGGGATTTCGCAGAGGGCGCCGAAACCGCCCAGGCCGCCCATGACTTCCGGGCGCGCAGTGCGCTTGGCGACGCTCTTGATGCGTTCGACCAATGCTTCACCGGCGTCGATGTCTACACCGGCGTCCTTGTAGCTCAGGGAGGGTTGCTTGCTCATGATCCAGGCCTTTAGGGGGGATTCAGGGGTAACGACCGAGTTCAGCGGGAACGCCGAATCGATGGGGCGATTGCCTCACGCGCGATTCGGACAGTGCCCGGTTGTAGCCGGTCTGCGAAGGCGCGCGATTTTATCAGGCTTGAAGGGCAGCGGCCATCCTCGCGCCGACAGCAGGGGCATATCGGCCGAAAAAAACCGCGATTGGTCGTTTCACTTGCGCCGTGCAAGCCTGAACCAAGCCCGGTATAAGGTATCGCCATTAACCGTCTATCGTTAGCACAGTGCGAAAAACTCTCGGGGTCTGGTGAATGTTTTGCGCGGGGCGATGGTCACAGCCTTGCTCAATGTATTCACGCGGCCCGTTCCAGCCGCTCTTGTCGTCAGGAATCTTCCATGCGTTTTTTTTCTAAATCCCTGTTTGTCGCCGGCTGTTTGTCACTGGTCAGCCTGGCGAGTCATGCCGAAAACGTCAAAGGCCTGTATCAGGTCCGCCAGCCCGTCAGCAGCCAGAGTCCCGAGGTCCGTGATCAAGCGACCCAGGAAGCGCTGGACACATTGGTGCTGCGCCTGACCGGCGATCCTAAAGCTGTACAGAATCCGGGGCTGGCGGCGATCCGCAAAGACCCGCAACAGATCATCAGCCAATACGGTTTTGATGCCGGGCCACCGGAAGTGCTGAAAGTCGACTTCGACCCGGCGACCACCGAAGCGGCGCTGCGCCGTGCCGGGTTGTCGCTGTGGGGCGCCAATCGCCCGTCGATCCTTGGCTGGTGGTTGAATGATTCCACCGAGGGTTCGAGCCTGGTCGGTGATGGTCAGTCCAGCGCCGCGCCACTGCGCCGCGCCGCGCAACATCGTGGTTTGCCATTGCGCTTGCCGCTGGCCGACCTGAGTGAACAATTGGTCGCGACTGCGCCAAATCTGGAAGGTAACGATGCAGCGCCGTTGCGCGATGCCTCGGAACGTTACAACGCCGACGCCTTGCTCGCCGTGCACGCCCATGAAGAGGGCGGGCAATGGCAGGCCAAATGGCATTTGTGGCTGGGTGATCAAAAAGAAGCGGGCAATGTGCAGGGCGCGGATCAAGCCGCCGTCGCCGATGCGGTGATGCTGGCGATCAGTCAGCGTCTGGCGCCACGCTTTGTGGTCAAGCCGGGCGTTGCGGGCGAACAGTTGCTGGAAGTGCAAGGCATGAGTCTGGAGCGCTACGCGGCGCTGGGGCGTTTGCTCGATCCGTTCGGCGCGCGTCTGCAAAGCGTCGAGGGCGACCGGATTCTGTATCGGGTCAATGGCAGCGTCGAGCAACTGCGCTCGCAATTGTCGTTGGCGAAGTTGCAGGAGGTTCCGGCAGGTGAGGCTCCGGCGCCAGTGGTACCGGTTCAGCCGGTGGCGGACGGGTCGGCGCCAGTGGCAGCGCCCGCGCCGGTTCCTGCCCCGGTGCCGAGCTTGCGATTCCGTTGGTAGGATTTTCTTTCTTTATATAGAAGCATATGGAGTGGTTCATGGCCGATACGCGGCGTTGGTTCTGGTTGGGTGGGGTTGTACTGCTCTGCGTGTTTGTCTGGCTGTTGCATCCGATTCTGACGCCGTTCCTGGTGGCGCTGCTGTTGGCTTATCTGTTCGATCCGCTGGTGGATCGGCTGGAGAAAGCCGGGCTGTCACGGACGTGGGGCGTTGTCGCGGTGTTTGCGCTGTTTACGTTGATCTTCACCACATTGCTGTTGGTGCTGGTGCCGATGCTCGCCAAGCAGTTATTCCGCTTGTACGAGCTGACGCCGCAAATCCTCGATTGGCTGCAACACACCGCGTTGCCGTGGGCGCAGTCGAAATTTGGTCTGTCGGATAACTTCTGGAAGTTCGACAAGGTCAAAGCCGCGATCAGCGAACACATGGGCCAGACCACTGATATCGTCGGTGTCGTGCTCAGTCAGGCGACGGCGTCCGGGCTGGCATTGATCGGCTTGTTGGCCAATCTGGTGCTGATCCCGGTAGTCAGCTTCTACTTGCTGCGCGACTGGGACCTGATGATGGCGAAAATCCGCAGCCTGCTGCCGCGCGACCGTGAAGAGCGCGTGGTGCACTTGGCCGGCGAATGCCATGAAGTGCTCGGCGCGTTCGTGCGCGGGCAGTTGCTGGTAATGGTTGCGCTCGGCGTGATCTATGCGGCGGGCCTGATGGCGATCGGCCTGGAGCTGGGGTTGTTGATCGGCCTGATCGCCGGTCTGGCGGCAATTGTGCCGTACATGGGTTTTGTCATCGGCATCGGCGCGGCGTTGATTGCCGGGCTGTTCCAGTTCGGCGGCGACCTGTACCCGATGATCGGCATCGTCGCGGTGTTCATGGTCGGGCAAGCGCTGGAAGGCATGGTGCTCACGCCTCTGCTGGTCGGCGATCGTATTGGCCTGCACCCGGTAGCGGTGATCTTCGCGATCCTTGCTGGCGGCGAGCTGTTCGGTTTCACCGGCGTGCTGCTGGCGTTGCCAGTGGCGGCAGTGATCATGGTGCTGGTGCGCCATATGCATGATTTGTATAAAGATTCTGAAATCTACAGCGGCGCCGATGACCCCGAGCTTTAGCCGGGTTTGAGCGTGCGAGGCGGCCGACCTGGTTCAGCATCAGGTCGGCCTGCTGGCTGTTGGTGGCAGTCACCAGTGCCGCCAGAGAAACAGTCATGAAACCAGTGCGTTAACGCAAACCTTTGATTTTGCTTGTGGTCTGCCGCATTGTGCGGGCTGGCCCACGGGTATAAACTTCGCAAACTTTACACAGAGGCCACTAACGGTTCCTTTGGAACTGTTCAGTCAGCATGAAACCGATTCAGCTGCCCCTAGGTGTGCGTCTGCGTGACGACGCTACCTTTATCAATTACTACCCAGGCGCCAATGCCGCTGCACTCGGCTATGTGGAGCGGCTATGCGAAGCCGACGCCGGCTGGACCGAAAGCCTGATTTATCTCTGGGGCAAGGACGGGGTAGGGCGCACGCATTTGTTGCAAGCCGCGTGTCTGCGTTTCGAGCAGATGGGCGAGCCCGCCGTGTATCTGCCGCTGGCCGAGTTGCTGGATCGCGGCATCGAAATCCTCGACAACCTCGAACAATACGAACTGGTGTGCCTGGATGATCTGCAAGCCGTGGCCGGCCGCGCGGATTGGGAAGAGGCGCTGTTTCACCTGTTCAATCGTCTGCGTGACAGCGGCCGGCGTTTGCTGATTGCCGCCTCGACCTCGCCGCGTGAATTGCCGGTGAAGCTCGCGGATCTGAAATCGCGCCTGACCCTGGCACTGATTTTCCAGATGCGCCCGTTGTCCGATGAAGACAAACTGCGCGCCCTGCAATTGCGCGCATCGCGTCGCGGCTTGCACCTGACGGACGAAGTCGGGCATTTCATCCTGACGCGCGGCACGCGCAGCATGAGCGCGTTGTTCGAGCTGTTGGAACGCCTCGATCAGGCCTCGCTTCAGGCCCAGCGCAAGCTGACCATTCCCTTCTTGAAAGAAACCCTTGGCTGGTAGCAAGTCCCGCTGATTCGGGGGCTTTAGCCGTTTTTGGTCTAAGGCAGACGGCACAAATCGCGCTTTCCTGCAGGGCTGCAGGCCGCGTAAACATGCAAAACGGGCTTTAGCGCTTAGATGTGCAGACGAAACCGGGAAGTCACATTAAGTTCGATTGAATTTGCAAATCGACTTGATAGCGGGCATAGTCTCGCCTTCTTTACAACTATCAGCCACGGTCGTGCCCATGCTAAATCGCTTCGCACCCCTCGTGCCTCTCGCACTCGTCACCCTGTTGTTCGGTTGCGCCAGCCACACCCCAGTGGTTGAACAAGCCCCGCAGCAGCAGGTTAAAAGCTCTGTTACCGCCCAATCTTCGGCTCGTTATCAAGAGCCTTTGTTCCTCGAAGAAACGGCCACCGAAAAAGAACTGGCGACCTTTGCCGACGGCAAGTCGTACCAGCTTCCGGTCCTTGCTGACAGCATCCTCGAACGCGGCATGTCCCTGATCGGTACTCGTTACCGTTTCGGCGGTACCTCTGAGTCCGGTTTCGACTGCAGCGGTTTCATCGGTTATCTGTTTCGTGAAGAGGCCGGCATGAATCTGCCGCGCTCCACTCGCGAAATGATCAACGTGGACGCGCCGCTGGTTTCGCGCAACAATCTGAAACCTGGTGATTTGCTGTTCTTCGCCACCAATGGTCGTCGCGGTCGTGTCAGTCACGCCGGGATCTACCTCGGTGATGACCAGTTCATCCACTCCAGCAGCCGCAAAAGCGGTGGCGTACGAGTCGATAGCCTGGGCGACAGCTACTGGAGCAAAACCTTCATCGAAGCCAAGCGCGCACTCGCGATGGCACCGACTGTGGTCACCGCTCGAAAGTAAGCACACTTTATGTAGGGCGAACTTAAAGTCTTACTTGAAGTTTGGCGCATAAGCGCTAGAATCCTGATCTATTATTGATGGCGAACCGCCCGTGCCCAGCGCTGGCGGTTTTGTTTTCTGTCTCCCGACAGGAAAAAGCCGCAGCCAGATCAGGATGCTCTGCTTATGACGATGTCGGCCCGCCTCACCCTGATGCTCCTCGCAGCCCTGCTCAGCGGCTGCGCCAGTCGCACGCCACCGCCGCCCGCTGCGCCGGTGATTCGCGCGCCGATTGTGTTCGCGCCTGCGCAGTCTTTCTCTCCCGAAGCAGAAGACGTGTTGTTCCGCGCCCTCGGGCTCGTCGGCACGCCATATCGCTGGGGCGGCAACACGCCGGATTCAGGTTTCGATTGCAGTGGCTTGATCGGCTACGTCTACCGCGATGTCACCGGCATATCGCTGCCACGCACCACGCGCGAAATGATCGGCATGCAAGCGGCGAACGTTGGCAAGGAAGGCCTGCAGACCGGCGACCTGATCTTCTTCGCCACCAATGGCGGCTCGCAGGTCAGCCACGCCGGCATCTACGTCGGCGAAGGCCGCTTTGTTCATGCGCCAGCCACGGGCGGCACGGTCAAGCTCGACAGCTTGTCGAAAGCCTATTGGCAGAAGGCCTACCTGAGCGCCAAACGCGTGTTGCAACCTGAGCACCTGGCGCGTAATCAATAGGTTTTCTTCGCGGAGGTGTTGATGACCGCTCGCACGCTCAATCTCGACGATTCCCTTTATCAATACCTGCTCGACGTTTCCCTCAGGGAAACGTCGCTGCTCAAGCGCTTGCGCGACGAAACCCAGGCACTGCCGATGGCGCGCTGGCAAGTGGCGCCGGAGCAGGGGCAATTCCTCGCGTTACTGGTCAAACTCACCGGCGCCAAGCGCTTGCTGGAAGTCGGCACCTTCACCGGCTACAGCGCGTTGTGCATGGCGCAAGCGTTGCCCGATGACGGCTCGCTGATCTGCTGCGATATTGCCGGCGACTACAACGCCATCGCGCGCCGCTACTGGCAGGAGGCGGGCGTTGCCCAGCGTATCGATCTGCGCCTGGCGCCGGCGCTGGAAACCCTCGCCACGCTCGATCAGCCAGGGCAGTTTGACCTGCTGTTCATCGACGCCGACAAAGCCAATTACCCGAATTACCTCGAACACGCCCTGCGCTTGCTGCGGGTCGGTGGTCTGGCAGTCTTCGATAACACGCTGTGGAGCGGGCGGGTGCTGGAAAGCAATCCCGAAAGCGCGGATACGCGGGCGATTCAAGCGTTGAATCGAGCGTTAAAAGAAGACCAGCGCGTGGACTTGTCGCTGCTGCCGATAGGCGACGGCCTGACCCTGTGCCGTAAACGCTAGCCATAAACACCGATCAACCTGTAGGAGTGAGCCTGCTCGCGATGACGGCGTTACATTCAACACAGATGTTGAATGTTGAGGCCCCATCGCGAGCAGGCTCACTCCTACATGGGTTATGCGGTGGGGCGCAAACACCGATCAAAACTGTGGGAGCGAGCTTGCTCGCGATGACGGCCTAATATTCAACATTGATGTCGAATGTCATGGCCCCATCGCGAGCAAGCTCGCTCCCACATGGGTTGCGCGCTGGCGCCGGGGTTACTTAACCGCCGAAACCCGCCACACCTTGTTCCCCACGTCATCAGCCACCAGCAAGCTGCCTTGCTGATCAATCACCACACCCACCGGGCGGCCCATGGCTTTTTCGTCCTTGTCGAGGAATCCGGTCAGCACATCCACCGGTTGTCCGGTCGGTTTGCCGGCGCTGAACGGCACGAAAATCACTTTGTAGCCGCTGTACGGTTTGCGGTTCCAGGAGCCGTGCTGGCCGATGAATGCGCCGCTGGTGAACGACGGCAATTTGCTGCCCTCCGCAAACGTCAGGCCGAGCGAAGCGGTGTGTGGGCCGACCGCGTAATCCGGGGCGATGGCTTTGGCCACCAGATCGGGGTTTTGCGGTTCGACGCGTACGTCAACGTGCTGCCCGTAATAGCTGAACGGCCAGCCATAAAACGCGCCGTCCTTGACCGAGGTGATGTAGTCCGGCACCAGATCGCTGCCGATCTCGTCGCGCTCGTTCACTGCCGTCCACAACGCGCCGCTGGTAGGTTCCCAGCTCATGCCATTAGGGTTACGCAGGCCCGACGCGAAGATCCGGTGATTGCCGGTGGCGCGGTCGACTTCCCAGATGGCCGCGCGACCTTCTTCCTGGTCCAGGCCGTTTTCGCCGACGTTGCTGTTCGAGCCAACGGTCACGTACAGCTTGCTGCCGTCCTTGCTGGCAATGACGTTTTTGGTCCAGTGGTGGTTCAACGTGCCACCCGGCAAATCGACGACTTTGATCGGCTCGGACTTGATCGACGTTGCCCCGGTTTCATAGTTGAAACGCAGCAAACGGTCGGTGTCGGCAACATACAAATCATTGCCGACCAGCGTCATGCCGAACGGCGAATTGAGGTTTTCCAGGAACACCGTGCGGGTTTCGGCGACACCGTCGTGGTCCTGATCGCGCAGCAGCGTGATGCGGTTGGCGCTCGGCACGCCGGCACCGGCGCGGCCCATGACCTTCTCCATCACCCAGCCACGAATGCCTTTGCTGTCATCAGGTTTCGGCGGCGCGTTGGTTTCGGCCACCAACACATCACCGTTCGGCAGCACGTAGAGCCAGCGCGGGTGATCGAGGTTTTCGGCGAACGCGGCGACTTGGGTTCCGGCGGCAGCAGTCGGTTTGGCGCCGGCCGGCCAGCCAATCGCGGGGGCGATATTGACTGTCGGGATCAGGGTTTTGTTTGGTTCGGGCAACTTCGGCGATGGGCCGGTGCCGTCCGAGACTTGCAGGCTGGACGTCTCGCCGCAGGCAGCAAGGCCTCCGGCGAGCGCGATGACAAAAACGAGCTGGGGCTTGCGCATGCTGACCTTCCCTATGAATGCACTGGTTTATTCATAGAGAAGCGAACCGCCGCGATGGTTCAACCCATCGACCCTAAGCAATCAACCCGTCAACCGCGGGCCTCTTTGAGCAGCACGGCGATCCCCGGGTGATAGTGGCCGCCCTCGTTGCGCAATTTGCGGTAGGCGTAAGGGAAATACCAGGCGACCGCGCACGTGTGTTCCTTTTGCAGATCGTCGAGCATGTCCTGCAATTCTTCCGGGGTGGCGCTTTGCTGCGGCTTGTGCGGCGTGACAAACAGACAGCCGAGTTTCAGGTCGCTGGCGTAGCTGATTCGCCTCGCGTCACTGGTGATATCGGCCAGTGCCTGGGTCAGATTCAAGCCGTTGACCTTCGGCCAGCGCTGGCTGGTCTGCAACCAGACGCGTTCATCGCTGGTGGCAATCATCAAGTCGGCGCGGCCATTACGGTCGCCATCCTCAGTCTGCTTGCGCGTCGGCGTCTGCTGCAACGTGACCATTTCGGCCATCCACGCCGCCGCCGACAGCAGCCCGCGATTGGCGTTTTCGTCGAACCAGTACGGCGCATCGTTATCGCCGCGCACCGCGTTATAGCGGTCGATACAGTCAAACCAGCGTTCCAGCAGCGGACGTAGGAATTCCAGCTTCGGATTGCTGATGATCATGCCTTGCATGGTGCTCACCCTTGTTATTGTGATGTGAGATTGTGGCTCTTTGATATCGCTGCCAAGCGTAGTGCACAAGATCAGCCACGACAAATGGATCGAAGGCAGTTATTCACCCGCACGGCGCCCGGCTTTAATTGACGCTCCACCCCCAACCCTCTAACCTTCGCGGCTTGTTTCAGGTGCTCTGTGACTGCGGTCGACAGGGTGAAACAGGGAAGCCGGTGCGTGCGTCGATTCAAGCAATCGACAAGCATCATCCCGGCGCTGCCCCCGCAACGGTAAATGAGTCAAAGACTGCGCCAACAGCCACTGTGTCGAACGACATGGGAAGGCGCGCAGTCCGGCATCCGCCACTCATGAGCCCGGAGACCGGCCTGATCCATCCAGCGGCATCACGGTGGGCGATGCCAGGCTTCTTGCCGTCTATTCTTGTGCCTGCCCGCCGTTATCCAGCCTCAACGGAGAGCTCCCCCATGACTGATACCCCCGATCGTGACGAACGCCATTTGGCGCGCATGTTGCGCAAAAAAGCGGTGATCGACGAACGCATCGCCAACTCGCCGAACGAATGCGGTTTGCTCCTGGTACTGACCGGCAACGGCAAAGGCAAAAGCAGTTCGGCGTTCGGCATGCTCGCCCGCTCCATGGGCCACGGCATGCAGTGCGGCGTGGTGCAGTTCATCAAGGGTCGCAACAGCACCGGCGAAGAATTGTTCTTTCGGCGCTTCCCGGAACAGGTGCGTTTTCACGTGATGGGCGAGGGCTTCACCTGGGAAACCCAGGACCGCCAGCGCGACATCGCGGCGGCCGAAGGGGCGTGGCAAGTGTCCCGCGAACTGCTGCGCGATCCGTCGATTGGCCTGGTGGTGCTGGATGAACTGAACATTGCCCTGAAGCACGGCTACCTCGACCTCGATCAAGTGCTCAGCGATTTGCAGGCGCGTCCGCCGATGCAGCACGTGGTGGTCACCGGTCGCGGGGCTAAAGCGGAAATGATCGAACTCGCTGACACGGTCACCGAAATGGGCGTGATCAAGCATGCGTTCCACGCCGGGATCAAAGCGCAAAAAGGCGTCGAATTGTGAGTTCTGCTTTATGAATATCAGCCGTCATTGCCCGGCGGTGCTGATCGCCGCGCCGGCCTCCGGTCAGGGCAAGACCACCGTCACCGCCGCGTTGGCCCGCTTGCATCGCAATCAGGGGCGCAAGGTGCGCGTGTTCAAATGCGGCCCGGACTTTCTCGACCCGATGATTCTCGAGCGCGCCAGCGGTGCGCCGGTCTATCAATTGGACATGTGGATGGTCGGCGAGCAGGAAAGCCGTCGACTGTTGTGGGAAGCCGCCGGCGAAGCCGATCTGATCCTGATCGAAGGCGTCATGGGCCTGTTCGACGGCACGCCGTCCAGTGCTGACCTGGCGCGGCACTTCGGGGTGCCGGTGCTCGGCGTGATCGACGGCACCGCCATGGCCCAGACCTTTGGCGCCTTGGCATTGGGCCTGGCGCGCTATCAACCAGACTTGCCGTTTGCTGGCGTTTTGGCCAATCGTGTCGGCACCTTGCGTCACGCGCAATTGCTCGAAGGCAGCCTCACCGAAGGCCTGCGCTGGTACGGCGCGTTGTCGCGCGAAACCGGGATCGAACTGCCGAGCCGTCACCTCGGACTGGTCCAGGCCAGCGAGCTCAACGACCTCGACCTGCGCCTCGACGCCGCCGCCGATGCGCTCGCCAGCAGTTGCGAGGTAGCGCTGCCACCGGCAGTCGAATTCGCTACCCCGGATGTGCTCGAAGCCGAGCCGCTGCTCGCCGGCGTGCGCATTGCCGTGGCGCGCGACGAAGCGTTCGCCTTCACCTACGGCGCCAGCCTCGATTTGCTGCGAGCGATGGGCGCCGAATTGCTGTTCTTCTCGCCCATCCGCGACAGCCAGTTGCCCGAAGCAGACAGCCTTTATCTGCCGGGCGGTTACCCGGAACTGCACCACGTCGCGCTGGCGCAAAACACTTCGATGCTCAACGCCATCCGCGCGCATCACGCCGCTGGCAAACCGCTGCTCGCGGAATGTGGCGGCATGCTTTATCTGCTCGATTCGTTGACCGATGTCGATGGCACACGCGCCGAACTGGTCGGTTTGCTGACCGGTGCTGCGGTGATGCAAAAGCGCTTGGCGGCGCTGGCGTTGCAAGCGGTCGAATTGCCCGAAGGTTTATTGCGCGGGCATACCTATCACCACTCGTTGACCAGCACTGAGCTGGAGCCGATTGCCCGAGGTTTGAGCCCGAATGGTGGGCGTGGGGCGGAGGCGGTTTACCGTCAGGGGCGGATGACGGCGTCGTATGTGCACTTTTATTTCCCGTCGAATCCGCAAGCGATCGCCGCACTGTTTTTGCCTGAATCGGATGCCGCCATCGCGAGCAAGCTCGCTCCCACAGGTGAAACTGTATTACCTGAAGAAACGCGGACCCCTGTAGGAGCGAGCCTGCTCGCGAAGCGGCCATGACCGACACCGCATTTTCCGAAGCCGAGCGCGCAGCGGTCTACCGAGCCATCGCCGAGCGTCGCGACATGCGCCACTTCAGCGGCGGCAGCGTCGAGCCGACCTTGCTCCGACGCCTGCTCGAAGCCGCGCATCAGGCCCCCAGCGTCGGCCTGATGCAACCGTGGCGCTTCATCCGTATCAGCGACCGAGCCCTGCGCGGGCAGATCCAGCAAGTGGTGGAAGAAGAACGCGTGCGCACCGCCGAAGCCCTCGGCGAACGCAGCGACGAATTCATGAAACTCAAAGTCGAAGGCATCAACGACTGTGCCGAAGTGTTGGTCGCCGCGCTGATGGACGACCGCGAACGGCACATCTTCGGTCGGCGCACCTTGCCGGAGATGGACATGGCGTCGTTGTCCTGCGCAATTCAAAACCTTTGGCTGGCGGCCCGTGCCGAAGGCCTCGGCATGGGCTGGGTGTCGTTGTTCGAGCCGCAAGCCCTGGCCGACCTGCTCGGTTTGCCGGCCGGCGCCAAGCCGCTGGCGATCCTCTGCCTCGGCCCGGTCAAGGAATTTTACCCGGCGCCGATGCTGGTGCTCGAAGGCTGGGCGCAGGCGCGTCCGCTGAATGAACTGCTGTACGAAAATTTTTGGGGAGTGAGGCAATGAGTGTGGCGTTGTTGAGTGTCGCTGCGGTTGCGCTGGATGCGCTGCTCGGTGAACCGAAACGCTGGCATCCGCTGGTGGCGTTCGGCGGCTTTGCCGATCGCATCGAGCAACGTTTCAACTCCGCCGGGCGCGGTTGGCGCAGTCACGGCGTCACCGCGTGGGTGATCGCGGTAGTGCCGCTGACCTTGCTCGCCACCGCGCTGTCCTGGGCGCCTTACGTCGGTTGGCTGGTGGAAATTCTGGCGCTGTATTGCGCGCTGGGCATGCGCAGCCTCGGCGAACATGTCGAGCCGGTGGCCAAGGCCTTGCGCAGCGATGATCTTGAAGAAGCGCGCAAACGCGTCGGCTATCTGGTCAGCCGCCAGACCAGCGAACTGGACAAAACCGCAGTCGCCCGCGCCGCCACCGAATCGGTGCTGGAAAACGGCAGCGACGCGGTATTCGCTGCACTGTTCTGGTTTGCCGTGGCCGGCGCGCCGGGCGTGGTTCTCTATCGTTTGAGCAACACGCTCGACGCGATGTGGGGTTATCGCAACGAACGCTTTGAACGCTTCGGCTGGGCCGCGGCGAAAATCGACGACGTGCTCAACTACATTCCTGCACGTCTGGTGGCGTTGACCTACGCGCTGCTGGGCAAAACCCGACTCGCGCTGAAATGCTGGCGCAACCAGGGCCCGACCTGGGACAGCCCGAATGCCGGACCCGTGATGGCCGCCGGTGCCGGTGCGTTGGGCGTCGAGTTGGGCGGGGCGGCGATTTATCACGGTGAACTGCACCAGCGTCCACAGCTCGGCGAAGGCCCGCCAGCGGACGCCGACTCCATCGACCGTGGCTGGCAATTGGTCCAGCGCGGCGTATGGTTATGGCTGCTGATTCTCTGTGTCGGAGCCGAATTCTATGCTTGAGCACGGTGGCCGGCTGCGCAAGGCAGCCCTCGATTACGCGATTGCCGAGGCCGACTGGCTCGACCTCTCCAGCGGCCTGGCGCCGTGGCCGTTTCCGATTCCGCCGATTCCGTTGCGCGCCTGGGCGCGGTTGCCGGAATCCGATGACGGCCTGGAGCAAGCCGCCTGCGATTATTACGGCGCAGCGCAAGTGTTGCCGGTCGCCGGTTCGCAAATGGCCATCCAGTTGCTGCCGCGTTTGCGCCGCGCCGGCAAGGTCGGTGTGCTGTCGCCGTGTTACGCCGAACACGCCGAAGCCTGGCGCCGCAGCGGCTACATCGTGCGCGAAGTGCTGGAGCAGGAAGTCGACTTCTTTATCGACAACCTCGACGTGCTGGTGGTGGTCAATCCGAACAATCCTACCGGCCTGAGCCTGAGCCCGAATCGCTTGCTCGACTGGCACTCGCGGCTGGCCCAGCGCGGTGGCTGGCTGGTAGTCGACGAAGCGTTTATGGACAACACGCCGCAATTGAGTCTGGCGGCGTTCGCCAATCAGGTCGGTTTGATTGTGTTGCGCTCCTTTGGCAAGTTTTTCGGCCTCGCCGGGGTACGTTTGGGATTCGTTTTGGCTGAGCGCAAGTTGCTCAAATTGCTTGCCGAGCAAGTCGGCCCGTGGGCGGTAAGCGGCCCGACGCGGGTGTTGGGCCAGGCCTGTTTGCAAGACACCGAGGGCCATGCGCGGCAACGCCTGCGCAGTGAACAGGCAAGTGAGCGCCTCGCCGCCATGCTCGAACGTTACGACCTCAAGCCGCAGGGCGGTTGCGCGCTGTTTCAATGGCTGATCACCGAGCGCGCCGAAGAACTGCATGAGTTCATGGCCCGGCGCGGCATCCTGCTGCGGTTATTCACCCACAACAGCAGCCTGCGGTTCGGTCTGCCTGCCGACGCCGCTGAAGAAGCGCGCCTCGAACAAGCGCTGCAAGCCTTCGCCAAGGAAAGCCAATGACTACGTTGATGGTGCAGGGCACCACGTCCGACGCCGGTAAAAGCACGCTGGTGACGGCGTTGTGCCGTTGGGTGCGGCGCCACGGCGTCAGCGTCGTGCCGTTCAAACCGCAGAACATGGCGTTGAACAGCGCGGTAACGGCTGACGGTGGCGAAATCGGCCGCGCGCAAGCGGTGCAGGCCCAGGCCGCCCACCTTGAGCCGCACACCGACATGAACCCGGTGCTGCTCAAACCCAACAGCGACACCGGCGCGCAAGTGATCATCCACGGTCGCGCCGTCACCACCATGAACGCCGTGGCGTATCACGATTACAAAAGCATCGCCATGCAAGCCGTTTTGCAATCGCACCAACGCCTGAGCGCGGCGTATCCAGTGGTCATGGTTGAAGGCGCGGGCTCGCCGGCCGAGATCAACCTGCGCGCCGGCGACATCGCCAACATGGGTTTCGCCGAAGCGGTGGATTGCCCGGTGGTGTTGATCGCCGACATCAATCGCGGCGGGGTTTTCGCGCATTTGGTCGGCACCCTGGAGTTGCTGTCGCCGACTGAGCAGGCGCGGGTCAAAGGCTTCATCATCAATCGTTTTCGCGGCGACATCGCATTGCTGCAGCCGGGCCTCGACTGGCTCGAAGCACGCACCGGCAAACCAGTGATCGGCGTGCTGCCGTATGTGATGGACCTGCATCTGGAGGCCGAGGACGGCATTGATCAGCGCCAGACCGGCAAGGCTGATCAAGTGCTTAAAGTGGTGGTGCCGGTGCTGCCGCGCATCAGTAATCACACCGATTTCGATCCGCTGCGCCTGCATCCACAAGTCGATCTGCAATTCATCGGCCCCGGCCAGCCGATTCCATCCGCGGATTTGATCATTCTTCCCGGCTCGAAAAGCGTTCGGCATGACCTCGCGTATTTGCGCGCCAATGGCTGGGACACGGCGATTTCGCGGCACCTGCGCTATGGCGGCAAAGTGCTGGGGATTTGCGGCGGTTTGCAGATGCTCGGCGAACAGGTCCACGACCCGCTGGGCCTCGAAGGCGCGCCGGGTTCGAGTGCCGGCCTGGGCTTGCTGGCGTTCGAAACCTTGCTCGAGGCAGAGAAGCAGTTGCGCAACGTGCGCGGGCATCTGGCGCTGGAGAATGCCGAAGTGGTCGGTTATGAAATCCACGCTGGCGTAACCACTGGGCCGGCGCTGGAACACGCGGCGGTGCAACTGGACGATGGTCGCTGCGATGGCGCGCAAAGCCTCGACGGGCAGATTTTCGGCACGTACCTGCATGGCTTGTTCGAATCCCCGGCGGCGAGCAGTGCGCTGCTGCGCTGGGCCGGTTTGCACGACGTGCAAGATGTCGATTACCACGGCTTGCGCGAGCGTGATATCGAGCGCTTGGCGGATTTGGTGGAGAAGCATTTGGATACGCGACTGCTCCGAGAGCTTTGTGGGTTTTGAGGACGCCTTCGCGGGCAAGCCTCGCTCCTACAGGTGGTGCGCCGCATCTCTGTAGGAGCGAGACTTGCCCGCGAAGAGGCCCGCAAGAACACCGACGATTTTAAGGAATGAACCATGCTCCAACTAATCCTCGGCGGCGCCCGCTCCGGCAAAAGTCGCCTCGCTGAAAAACTCGCCGCAGACACTCAACTGCACGTCACCTACATCGCCACCAGCCAACCCCTCGACGGTGAAATGAATCAACGGGTCGCCCATCACCGCGCCCGTCGTCCGGCCGAATGGGCGCTGATCGAAGAGCCGCTGCAACTCGCCCGCGTCCTGCGCGAAAACGCCAGCGCCGAGCACTGCCTGCTGGTCGATTGTCTGACCCTGTGGCTGACCAATCTGCTGATGCTCGACGACCCCGAACGCCTCGGCGCCGAGCGCGATGCCTTGCTCGATTGCCTGGCGTCATTGCCGGGTGAAATCATTTTTGTCAGCAACGAGACCGGAATGGGTGTCGTGCCGCTGGGCGAATTGACTCGCCGCTACGTCGATGAAGCCGGTTGGCTGCATCAAGCTTTGGCTGAGCGCTGTCAGCGTGTTGTCCTGACGGTCGCCGGCCTGCCCCTGACTTTGAAAGGAACTGCGTTATGACCCAATCCTGGTGGCTGAACCCGTGCAAGCCGATTGATGCGGCGGCCGTCGAACGGGCTGAGGCGCGGCAACAGCAACTGACCAAACCGGCCGGTTCGCTCGGGCGGCTGGAGTCGGTAGCAGTGCAACTCGCCGGGTTGCAGGGCCAGGTCAAACCGCGCCTCGAGCAGCTGTGGATTGCGATTTTCGCCGGTGATCACGGCGTGGTCGCTGAAGGTGTGTCGGCGTATCCGCAGGAAGTCACCGGGCAAATGCTCCACAACTTCGTCAGCGGCGGCGCGGCGATCAGCGTATTGGCGCGGCAGTTGGGCGCGGCGCTGGAAGTGGTCGACCTCGGCACCGTCACGCCGTCGCTTGACCTGCCAGGCGTGCGTCATTTGCACATCGGCGCCGGCACCGCCAATTTCGCGCACGGCCCGGCCATGACTGTCGCCCAAGGTGAACTCGCCTTGCAGGCCGGTCGCGACAGCGTGTTGCGCGCCCGCGAAACTGGCGCGCAGCTGTTTATCGGCGGCGAAATGGGTATCGGCAACACCACCGCCGCCAGTGCGCTGGCCTGCGCATTGCTCGACTGCCCGGTGGCGCATTTGACGGGGCCGGGCACCGGGCTCGACGCTGCCGGTGTCAGCCACAAGGCGCAGGTGATCGAGCGTGCAATAGCGTTGCATGCCGCGCAGCGTGGTGATGCGCTGCAAACCCTGTTCAACCTCGGCGGTTTCGAAGTCGCCGCGCTGGTCGGCGCTTATCTGGGCTGCGCGCAGGAAGGCATTGCAGTGCTGGTCGACGGCTTTATCTGCAGCGTCGCTGCGCTGGTCGCGGTGCGCGTGAACCCGCAGTGCCGTGACTGGCTGTTGTTCGGCCATCGCGGCGCCGAGCCGGGCCATCGCCACGTCCTCGAATCTTTGAACGCCGAGCCGTTGCTCGACCTCGGTTTGCGCCTCGGCGAGGGCAGCGGTGCGGCGTTGGCGGTGCCGTTGTTGCGCCTCGCCTGCGACCTTCATGGGCAAATGGCGACGTTTGCCGAAGCGGCTGTGGCGGATCGTCCGGCATGACCTTGCACCTGGATTTGCTGCGCCACGGCGAGACCGAGCTCGGCGGCGGCCTGCGCGGCAGCCTCGACGATGCGCTGACCGAAAAAGGCTGGGCGCAGATGCGCGCAGCGGTGATCAAGCAAGGCCCGTGGGATCGCTTGGTCAGTTCGCCGTTGCAGCGTTGCGCGCGGTTTGCCGACGAACTCGGCGCGCACCTGGGCTTGCCGGTGCAAATTGAAACGGACCTGCAGGAACTGCATTTCGGCGCCTGGGAAGGGCAGAGCACCGCAGCGCTGATGGACACCAGCGCCGAGGCGTTGGGCCGATTCTGGAGCGATCCTTACGCGTTTACCCCGCCCGACGGTGAGCCGGTCGCGGACTTCTCGGCGCGGGTGCTGGCAGCGGTTGGACGTTTACACGCCGCGCATGCCGGCGAACGCGTGTTGCTGATCACCCACGGCGGCGTGATGAAACTGCTCTTGGCGCAGGCGCGAGGTTTGCCGCGCGAGCAGTTGCTGAATGTCGACGTCGCGCACGCGTCGTTGCATTCGCTGTCGGTCGGCGCGGGTGCCTTGTTACGGGAGGCGAGCTGAGCATGTTGCCGTTCTGGATCGCCCTGCAATTTTTGAGCAGCCTGCCGATTCGTCTGCCGGGCATGCCGGAGCCGAAAGAGCTGGGGCGTTCGCTGCTGTTTTATCCGCTGGTCGGCCTGCTGTTTGGCTTGATTCTCTGGGGAATGAACATCGCGCTGGCGGGAGCGCCATTGTTGCTGCATGCCGCGCTGTTGCTGACGGTTTGGGTATTGCTCAGCGGCGCGCTGCATCTGGACGGTCTGGCCGACAGCGCGGATGCGTGGCTGGGCGGATTCGGCGATCGCGAACGCACGCTGACGATCATGAAAGACCCGCGCAGTGGGCCGATTGCGGTAGTGACGCTGGTGTTGGTGTTGCTGCTGAAATTTGCCGCGTTGCTGGCGTTGATCGAACAGGGGCAGGGCGCGGTGTTGCTCATCGTGCCGCTGCTTGGGCGGGCGGCGCTGCTGGGGTTGTTTCTGACCACGCCGTATGTGCGCGCCGGTGGCTTGGGCCAGGCGCTCGCGGATCATTTGCCGCGCACCGCCGGTTGGCGGGTGTTGGCCCTGAGTGCGCTGGGGTGTTTGCTGCTCGGCGGGATGATCGATGGCTTGGTTGCGCTGGTGATCGCGATTGCGGTGTTTATCTGGTTACGGCAGGTGATGCTGCGGCGCTTGGGCGGGAGCACCGGCGATACGGCGGGGGCGTTGCTGGAATTGCTCGAGATGGCGGTGTTGGTGGGGTTGGCGCTGGTTTGATGGGTTTGGTGGTGACTGCGCGGGCGCCATCGCGAGCAGGCTCACTCCTACAAGGGATCGCGGTTGCACATTGAATTGCGTTGTTGCATGGGATCGCGGTCACCTGTGGGAGCAAGGCTTGCCCGCGAAGAACGATTACGCCGTTTGCCTGTCGGACCGCAGCGCATTCTTCGCGGGCAAGCCTTGCTCCCACACGCCGTCTGTAACATAAAATTTGCTTTCATTTAACCGCGGGTATATACACGCACCATGCTCGATTCCCAATGTTTATGTATCAACCTGCGTCGCGCCGCTCGTGGCGTCAGCAGGCATTACGACGGCGCTCTCGACGGCTTCGGCATCAACGTTGCCCAGTATTCTTTGCTGTGCAATCTGCAGCGTCTGGATCAGCCAAGTATTTCCACGCTCGCCGAAGCCATGGGGCTGGACCGCAGCACGCTTGGGCGCAATTTGCGCGTGCTTGAAGGCGAAGGCCTGGTGCAACTGGTCGAGGGCGAAGACATGCGCAACCGCATCGTCAAGCTCACCGAGGCGGGTGCGCAACGGCTGGCTGCCGCACTGCCAGCGTGGGAAGCGGCCCAGCAGCGACTGGTCGATCGCCTCGGCGCCGAGAAACGTGAAACCTTGCTGAAATTGCTGGACGAACTGGCTTGAGGCCAGTTTGTTCGATCTTAAGCGGGTATATACCCGCTACCGGAGAATAAGAATGACATCGATGTGGCGGACGTGCGGTTGGGTGTTGGTCGGGAGTGCGCTGATCCTCGCGTTGTCCCTCGGTGTGCGCCACGGTTTCGGGCTGTTTCTCGCGCCGATGAGCAGCGAATTCGGCTGGGGCCGCGAGACGTTTGCGTTCGCCATCGCCCTGCAAAACCTCATCTGGGGCCTGGCGCAGCCGTTCACCGGGGCGCTGGCCGACCGCTTCGGTGCCGCCAAAGTGGTGCTGATCGGCGGCGTGCTGTACGCGGCAGGGCTGATCTGCATGGGCTTCTCCGACTCGGCAGTGACGTTGTCGCTGAGCGCCGGCCTGCTGATCGGCATCGGCCTGTCCGGTACTTCGTTCTCGGTGATCCTCGGCGTGGTCGGCCGCGCCGTGCCACCGGAAAAACGCAGCATGGGCATGGGCATTGCCAGCGCCGCCGGTTCGTTCGGCCAGTTCGCCATGTTGCCCGGCACCTTGGGCCTGATCGGCTGGCTCGGCTGGTCCGCAGCATTGCTGGTGCTCGGCTTGCTGGTCGCGTTGATCGTGCCGCTGGTGAGCATGCTCAAGGACAAACCGCTGCCGACCCTCGGCCATGATCAAACCTTGGCCGAAGCCTTGCGCGAAGCCTGTTCGCACTCCGGTTTCTGGTTGCTGGCGTTCGGCTTTTTTGTCTGCGGTTTTCAAGTGGTGTTCATCGGCGTGCATTTGCCGGCGTATCTGGTCGATCAACACTTGCCGGCCACGGTCGGCACCACGGTGCTGGCGTTGATCGGGCTGTTCAATATCTTCGGCACTTACACCGCCGGTTGGCTCGGCGGGCGCATGTCCAAGCCGCGCTTGCTCACCGGTTTGTACCTGCTGCGGGCGGTGGTGATCGGCTTGTTTCTGTGGGCGCCGGTGACGACGACCAGCGCTTACCTGTTCGGCATGGCGATGGGCTTCCTCTGGTTGTCCACCGTGCCCTTGACCAACGGCACCGTGGCGACCTTGTTCGGTGTACGAAACCTGTCCATGCTCGGTGGGATTGTTTTCCTGTTCCATCAGCTCGGTTCGTTCCTCGGCGGCTGGTTGGGCGGGGTGGTTTACGACCGAACCGGGAGCTACGACTTGATCTGGCAAGTGGCGATTCTCTTGAGCCTGTTGGCGGCGGCGCTGAACTGGCCGGTGCGCGAACGGCCGGTGGCGCGCCTGCAAACGCAAATGAGCGCGGTATGAACAGCCTCTGGCCACGGGTCATCGGCGTCGCTGCCGGCGCGTTGTTACTGGCATTGCTGCTGGCGCTGGTGTGGTGGGGCTGGCAGCGGGGCGGGTTGGCGTTGATGCAATTGGGCATGGGTGCTTGCTAGGCGGCTGCGAGGGCGAGTAGCTTGTTGGCTGACGACCTCTCAAGGATGCCCTGACATGCTCAAACGCTGGCTTGCAGTCCCCGCGTTGCTGATGACGTTTGCCGCCGCGACGCAGGCGGCCGAGTGCCCGGATCTGTTGCAAGGCTCATTGCCGAAATTGCGCGCCAAGGAATCCATCGACCTGTGCCAGCGCTTCGCCGGCAAGCCGCTGGTGGTGGTCAATACCGCGAGTTTCTGCGGTTTCGCCCCGCAGTTCAAAGGCCTCGAAGCGCTTTATCAGCGCTACAAGGGCCAGGGTCTGGAAGTGATCGGCGTGCCGTCGAATGACTTCAAGCAAGAGTCGAAGGACGGCGAAGAAACCGCCAAGGTCTGCTACGTCAATTACGGCGTGACCTTCACCATGACCGAGCCGCAGAAAGTCCGCGGCGACGACGCCACGCACCTGTTCAAAAACCTCGCCGAGCAGAGCAGCGCGCCGAAGTGGAATTTCTACAAGTACGTGGTCGATCGCCAAGGCAAGGTGATTGCCGATTTCTCCAGCCTGACCAAACCCGACGACCCGCAATTCCTCGAAGCGGTCGAGCAAGCCTTGGCCTCGAAACCTGAATGACGGCCACTAAAAAGCCCCGCCTCTGAACAAGAGCGCGGGGCTTTTTGGGTGTTGCTGGCGAGTGGTTCAGGCTCGCCGTGAATCATCAGAAGCGGTAGGTTGCGCCGACCCCGAAACCGTTCGCCCAGTTTTGATACTTGGCGTTGTAGCTCTGGCCACGGTCGTTGCTGTTGTTGACCTTGACCGACTCTTCGCGCAGGTACGAATAGGCGACGTCGATGGTCAGGTCGTCGGTTGGGCTCCAGCCGGCGCCGAGGCTGAAGATCTTGCGATCGCCAGTCGGAATGCGTGGGGAGCGGTCGACGTTGTTGGTCGGTGCCTGGTCAAAGGACAGGCCGGTACGCAGCACCCATTGCTTGTTCAACTGGTACGAAGCGCCGATGGCGTGCGCCCAGGTGTCGTGCCAGTTCTGGTCTTCGGTGATGTTGCCGAACTGACCGTTGAGGACCGCCGGAACACCTTTGTTTTCCACGGTGATTTCTTTCAGACGGCTCCAGCGAGTCCAGGTGCTGCCTGCGTACAGGGTCCACTTGTCGTCGAGCTCGTGAGTGACCGAGAAGTCCACCGATTCAGGCGTCGTCAGGTCCAGCGAGGCGTCGAACTTCTGGTTCGGGTTCTGGCCGATCAGGCCCAGCACGCCGTAGTTGACCTTGGTGTTGCCTTCGAGCTTGTACTTCACTTTCGAGTGATAAGTCAGGCCGACGCGGGTGCTGTCGGTGGCTTGCACCAACAGGCCGATGTTGTAGCCCAGCGCGGTGTCGTCACCCTTGATCTTGACCTTGCCGTCCGGCGCTGCCTGGGTAATCGACAGGTTCGATTCCAGCTTGCCGTCGATGCGGTTGATGGTCGGACCGAAACCGATCGACACCTTGTCGTTGAAGGCGTAGCTGATGGTCGGTTGCAGGGTCACGACTTTAACGTCGCTGGTGCTGCCGAAGTAACGGCCGGCAAAGCCGTTTTCGTAGTCGGTCACCAGACCGAACGGCGCGTACATGCCAATACCAACTGCCCAGTGATCATCGATAGGCTTGACGTAGTAGCCCATGGGCACGGCAATGAAAGGAACCATGTTGCCGTGGCTGCTGCCGTTGTTTGGCGCAGAGTCGGCATTGCTGATATCGGTGTGTGCGTCGAGCATTGCAGCACCGCCGGTGACTTGTTCACGCTTGATGCGCGACATGCCGGCAGGGTTGCCAAAAATTGTGCTTGCGTCATCGGCAGAGGAAGATCGCCCGGCAAAACCTGTACCCATCCCGCTGATACTTTGTTCGTTGATGGCAAAGCCAGCTGCGAAGATCTGGGTGGATGCCAAGGTAACGGCGAGGCTAAGGGTGGTTTTGAGCATTACTTTTTTCATTATTAGAACTCCTGGTGATCACCGGGGCGAAAATTACCAACATTTTCGTCCCAGCGCTATAGTCCGTATGCCTTGAGTTAGAGCGGTTTTGTAGGACAATCCGACCAGAATCGCGACCCGTTACGGGATCTTTCGAAACCGGTGGGTCAGCAAGCGACCTGATTCAGCGATGAAACACAGGTTTGCCAGGCGCAGGTGAAGTCGCGCAGGCGTCCCTGAGGCTGAAACGTCTGGCGCCAGATTCGCGCCATGCCCAGCACATCATCGGGATCGGGGAGGGGAGTGTTCTGTTGTTCGACCAGCAGCCAGGCGATGGCGGTGGCGTAACGCAGGTTGACGGTCAGTTCCAGGTGCGGGCTGCTGAGAAATGCGTGCTGGCTGGCGAGGCCTCGGACCAGGCTCGCGCGTTCCGGGTCGAGCGCCAGGTAATGATCCCAAAGTGCCCGGTGGCGGATCTCGGCGATCCGGTACAAGCCGTGGCCACGGCGGTCGTGCAGGGCTGAGCCAAGGGCTGACTGACTGGAGGCGATGCCCAGCAGCAGGGATTCGGCAGTTGCGCTGTGGCGCCCGAGATAAATCAAGGTCGGGCGGATCACATAGCGGCACAGTTCGCTGGCAGCGATACCCATAAAGCCCTCGAAGCAAAGCCCTTGAAGCAGGAAATGGGCGGCGATACCTGAAAGGGCCTTGGCAGCGGTGGATCGACTCAGGCTCGCCGGAAGCGGATCACCCCGCTTGAGTTGAAGTGTAGTGTCATATTCGCGCTGTAAAGGTCTGTTTTTACAATATTTCCGGCTGGCAGTTATAACCGTTATATCGGTTAGTGCTTAAGCGCGAGGGGCGAAAAGAGAAATATCAGGCAATAAAAAGCCCTGCTTTAAGGGCAGGGCTTTTGCGGTTTTCAGCCGTTCTGGCGTCTCAGGCAACCAGTGCCTGGCGAGTACGATCGATCACGGCCTGCAGCGGTTCAGCGCTGGAGTATTGATCGGGGTACAGGCGTTCGCTGTGACGAGCGATGCCGTGTTCGTTGACCAGAGTGAAGCTGAAGCAGCCTTTGCGAGCGGCCATGATCAGGCAGTTCATTGGTGCAAAAGCGTTGGTTAGGGTGCGAATGGCATCCTGAGTATGGATTTGAGCAGACATTATTAGGTGTTCCTACAAGCGACACGGATAAGAGCCGTGCAAAATTAAAACGTTCCAGTGACGACGACCACCATTGGTCGAACGAAGAACCCGACTGGAACAAAGCAGCCAGTTTGAAGCGCTAAAAAATTTGGCGCGCTTGGGCTGGCAGGTAGGTACTTAGGAGGGCAGGCAACACATCAAGGGCAAAGGTTCGTGGCCCGGGGTGAAGATCCTGATCAATTTGCAGGCTGGTTCGGTCAGAGTAAGTGAGCTTGGCAACACCCTTTGCTTTCATTTCAAAGGCCGTGTTGGAGCAAGTATTACCTGGAAACCATCGAGGTGGTCGATCCTGCTTTGTCGGTGGAGGCTTCTCAACGAAGGCTACCGGGAGGATTTGTTCGACCAGAATTGACTTTCAGCTTGGTACTAACGCCGCGGATACTAACGGATTGAATTCGAGAAAGGAAGTGTGGTAGCAAAAAAACTTTCTCTTCCCCGCAAAACACCGCCCCTTGTAGCAGCTGGCGAAGCCTGCGTTCGGCTGCGCAGCAGTCGTAAAAC
Organism: Pseudomonas prosekii; assembly: GCF_900105155.1. Lineage (NCBI taxonomy): Bacteria > Pseudomonadati > Pseudomonadota > Gammaproteobacteria > Pseudomonadales > Pseudomonadaceae > Pseudomonas > Pseudomonas prosekii. The sequence continues at coordinate 917,998 of NZ_LT629762.1, read as the reverse complement.
CTGCCAACGCGGTAATCCTGATCTACTGCGGCGCTCAATTCGGCGACTGCTGCGCAGCCGAACGCAGGCTTCGCCAGCTGCTACAGGGTTATGGGTTGGCCGTGGATTACCGTTGGTCGTCGCTTCGAGGCGGCTCCGGCGTGGGTTGGCCAAGGCTTATCCCCAACCTTGGCTACAAAAAACCGCGTGGATATAACCGTGTCGAAGGTACTTGTGCACATTAGTTGCGCGGGCTGTAACGCCACTGTCACATCGGATCGAACGGCAGTGGGTGCCTGCAATGAAAATTTAAGTCAATGAAAAACATCACTTTTTTTTACTGGTGAAAAAATCGTCAGTTTGACTGCGAGCCCCATTCCACAAGGGTTTTGAAGAGTTCCAGGCGGGTTGTCCACTGAGTTATCCACAGCTTCTGTGGATTGTCCCGAGCGCTTGCTCTAGGACGGGCGTGCCGGGTTTTTTTCGACTTTACCTGTGGGAAAAAAAGAGTAGAGTGGCGCGCCTTCCGTTCTGCCCCACAGTGCTTTATGAAGTTTCGCTCAGTATCAGATCCTGTTACCGCAACACCACCCGGTGTTACCCCGCCAAAACGTTTTTCCATGCGTGTGGCCGAGTGGCTGCTCGACAGCCCGCGCCTGGGCGAAAACCTCAACGTCAAACACTTTGCCGGACGTTTGCTCAAGCAACCGGCGCGCGAAGGCGTGGTGGCTGCGCAAAGTCGGCTCGGCCAATTGATGTGCCGCGAGTGCGGCAACGCCCGCGACCGCCGCATCGGCCACGACCTGCTGCGCCAAGCCGCGCGTGCCGGTGACCGCCGCGCCTTGCGCGAACTGGGCCTGCTCGAAGACTGAGACGTGCAAAGCCTGGTTGTGCAAAACCAAGTCGTGCAAAACCGAGCTGTCTAAAACAAGCTGTCTAAAACCAGGCTGGGCAAGACCTGATGCCTTGGTTAACCTTCTGGCTTCAACACATCGGCAGGAATCTCTATGGCTATGGACTTGACCAGCCTTTTGCTTGGTCTGGCGGGCGCGGCATTGCCATTGCTGGCGCTGGCCTGGCACATCCAGCGCCGGGCGAGCGCGGGGCAGGCCGGCATGGCGCTGCTGGAAGAGCGGCTGACCATGGCGCAACTGGCGCAGGACGGTTTGAACGCTCAGCTCGATGCCTGTCGCGACGAAATCGGCGACTTGAGCCAAGCCAACGCCGCCAAGCAGGCTGACCTCGCCGCCGTACGCCGCGAAGTCGAATTGCTGCAAATCGAGCGCGACGATGCGCGCGACGCCGCCCACGCCTGGAACATCGAACGCGCCGGCAAAGAAGCTGAGTTACGGCGCCTCGACGCGCAAACCGCTTCGCTCAACGCCGAGCTGCGCGAACAGCAGGAAAGCCATCAGCAGCGCCTCAGCGACCTACAGGGCTCCCGCGATGAGCTGCGTGCGCAGTTCGCCGAGCTGGCGGGCAAGATCTTCGATGAGCGCGAACAGCGTTTTGCCGAAACCAGCCAACAGCGCCTCGGGCAATTGCTCGATCCGTTGAAGGAACGCATTCAGTCCTTCGAAAAACGTGTGGAAGAAAGCTATCAGTCCGAGGCGCGGGAGCGGTTTTCCCTGGCCAAGGAACTGGAGCGTTTGCAGCAGTTGAACCTGCGTTTGAGCGACGAAGCGACCAACCTTACCCGCGCGTTGAAAGGGCAGAAAACCCAGGGCAACTGGGGCGAGTTGATTCTGGAGCGCGTGCTAGAACACGCCGGCCTGGAGAAGGGCCGCGAGTACCAGACGCAGGTCAATCTGAAAGGCCCGGACGGCGAGCGGTTCCAGCCGGACGTGATCATTTACCTGCCCGGCGACAAGCAAGTGGTGGTCGACTCCAAGGTCAGCCTGACGGCGTATCAGCAGTACGTTTCGGCGGAGGACGACGCGATCGGCCAGATCGCGATCAAGCAGCACGTGCTGTCGCTGCGCAATCACGTCAAAGGATTGTCCGGCAAGGATTACAAGCGACTCGATGGCATCCACAGCCTGGATTTTGTGCTGCTGTTCGTGCCGATCGAAGCGGCGTTTTCCGCCGCGCTGCAGGCTGAGCCGACGCTGTTCCAGGACGCGTTCGACCGCAATATCGTGATCGTCAGCCCGACCACGCTGCTGGCAACGTTGCGGGTGATCGACAGTTTGTGGAAGCAGGAACGGCAGAGCCAGAACGCCCGGGAAATCGCCGAGCGGGCGGGGTGGCTGTACGACAAATTTGTGCTGTTTATTCAGGATCTGGATGAAGTCGGCAATCGCTTGCAACAGCTGGACAAAGCCTACAGCTCAGCGCGCAACAAGCTGACAGAAGGCCGCGGCAACCTCGTCAGCCGCAGCGAACAACTGAAACTGCTCGGCGCCCGCGCCAGCAAAAGCCTGCCGGCGGACCTGCTGGAACGGGCAATGACCGACGTCGACGGCCTCGCCGAAATGCCCGAGTAGAGAAAGACGTCAACGCCGACACCCAAATTAAAACGATCCCCGTGGCGAGGGGGCTTGCCCCCGTTCGGTTGCGCAGCAGCCGTAAAATCGTGTGTCACTGCGCAAGACGGGGCCGCTGCGCGTCCCAACGGGGGCAAGCCCCCTCGCCACGGGTTTAGCGCCGGTTTCGAGAATTTACAACGGCAAATGCCGACTCAACAGCGCCCGCAGCGCCGCCGGTTTCACTGGTTTCGCCAGGTAATCCAGGCCTGCCGCGTGGACTTGCGCGACCGTTTCCGGGCGGCCGTCGGCGCTGATGACCACGCCGGGCACCGGCTCGCCGAGGCGGGTGCGCAGCCACGCCATCAGCTCGGTGCCGGTTTCGCCATCGTCCAAGTGATAATCCACCAGCGCCAATTGCGGACGCATGCCGTCGCCAAGCAAGGTTGCGCATTCCTCGCGATTGCGCGCAGTCCAGACCTGGCAACCCCAGCGCGTCAGCAGGCTGTTCATGCCGATCAAAATGCTGTCCTCGTTATCGACACACAACACCTGCGCGCCCGTCGGCAGTTTGCCATTGAGCTCAGTAACGTTGTGCGGCAGCGCCACCTGCGCGCGGGCCAGCGGCACGCTGACGCTGAACACACTGCCGCGCCCCGGCCACGAACGCACGCGCAAACGGTGCCCGAGCACGCGGCATAAACCGTCGGCAATCGCCAGGCCCAGCCCCAGGCCTTTCTCGGCGCGGGTCTGGTGGCTGTCGAGGCGTTTGAATTCTTCGAAAATCACTTGCTGCTTATCTTCCGGAATCCCCGGGCCACGGTCCCAGACTTCCAGGCACAACTCACCTTTGCGCCGCCGAACCCCGAGCAACACCGGGCCTTTGGCATAGCGGAACGCGTTGGTGAGGAAGTTCTGCAAAATGCGCCGCAGCAGTTTGATGTCGCTGTCGATGCGCAACGTGCTGCCGCGCAGACGGAATTTGATCCCCTGTTCGTCGGCCAGAACCTTGAACTCGGCGCCGAGGATATCGAACAGCTCGTTGAGCACAAACGGCTTCGGATCAGGGTTGATCTTGCCGTTCTCCAGACGCGAAATATCCAGCAAATCGCTGATCAAGTCCTCGGCCGAACGCAACGACGTGTCCAGATGCTGGATCAGTTTCTGCGCCTCGGCCGACAAGCCATCGTCCTGATGCGTCAGCGCGGCGGAGAACAAACGTGCGGCGTTCAACGGTTGCATCAAGTCATGGCTGACCGCCGCGAGAAAACGGGTTTTCGACTGGTTGGCCGACTCGGCGGTGCCTTTGGCCTCGGTCAGCGCGACGTTGAGTTGCGACAGTTCGTGGGTGCGCGCGGTGACCCGTTGCTCCAGCCCTTCGTTGGCCTCGGTCAGCGCCTGCTCGGCTTCGCGGAACGCGGTGATGTCGGTGAAACTCATGACAAAACCGCCGCCGGGCATCGGGTTGCCGATCAACTCGATCACCCGGCCATTCGGAAACAAACGCTCGGAAGTGTGCGCGCGGCCCTGACGCATCCAGTGCAGACGGCGCGCAACGTGCACTTCCGCTTCACCGGGGCCACACAAACCGCGCTCGGCGTTGTGCCGAATGATGTCGGCAATCGGCCGGCCAACGCTGATCAAACCGTCCGGGTAATTGAACAATTCGAGATAACGCCGGTTCCAGGCCACCAGTTTCAACGACTGGTCGACCACGCTGATGCCTTGGGTAATGTTCTCGATTGCGCCTTGCAGCAGCGCGCGGTTGAACTGCAAAACTTCTGACGCCTCGTCAGCGATACGGACTACGTCCTCAAGCTGCATTTCCCGACCTTCGATGGCGGCTTTGACCACCGCACGCGTCGAAGAAGCGCCGAGCACACCGGCGAGCAAACGTTCGGTATGGGCGATCCATTCGCCATCGGCGTTCTGGTTCGGGTTGAAGCCTTTGCCCTGGCGGTAGGCGAAACGGATAAAACTCTGCCGGGCGCGTTCTTCGCCGACAAAACGGGCGGCGAGTTGCAGCAGATCGTCGATTTGCACCGCGAGCATCGAGCGTGCGCTCGGTCGGGCGCTGATTTCCTGACCGATGAAACGCCCGGCCTGCCAGTGTTCCGAAACCCGCGTGCGCGACAGCACCGAAACCCAGGCAAACAGCGTGAAGTTGGCCGCCAGGGACAACACCACGCCTTGGGTCAGCGGCGTCAGCGGCAGGTTCAGCGGGTTGCTGTGCAGCCACGCCAACCCCGGAAAACTGCTCAGCGACAAGCCGAGGCTGTGCGCGGCAATCGGCAGGATCAGCGTGTAAAACCACAGGAATGTGCCGGCAGCGAGGCCGGCAAACACGCCGCGACGGTTAGCCTGTTTCCAGTACAGCGCGCCGAGCATCGCCGGCGCCAGTTGGGTCACGGCGGCGAAAGCAATCTGGCCGATAGTGGCGAGGCTGGCCGTCGAGCCGAGCAGGCGATAGCTGACATAGGCCAGCAGCAAAATCACCACAATGCTCACGCGCCGCACCGACAGCATCCATTGGCGGAACACTTCGAACGGCCGCTCGGCGTTGTTTCGGCGCAGCAACCACGGCAATAGCATGTCGTTGGAAACCATGGTCGACAGCGCCACACTGGCAACAATCACCATGCCGGTGGCCGCCGAAGCGCCGCCGATAAATGCCAGCAATGCCAGTGCCGGATGGGCCTGAGCCAGTGGCAGGCTGATCACGAAGGAGTCCGGCAGTACCGAACTTGGCAGCAACATCTGACCGGCCAAAGCGATTGGGACTACAAACAACGCGGCCAACGCCAGGTAGGCCGGGAACACCCATTTCGCCAGACGCAGATCCTGCGGTTCGATGTTCTCCACCACGGTCACGTGAAACTGACGCGGCAGGCAGATGATCGCCATCATCGCGACGCCGGTTTGCACCACCATCGACGGCCAATTGATGGTTTCTTTCCAATACTGTTCGAGGCGCGGGGCGAGCATCGCCTGGTCGAACAAGTCATCAAAACCGTCGTACAAACCGTAGGTGACGAAGGCGCCGACGGCGAGGAAAGCGAACAGCTTGACCAGCGATTCGAAGGCAATCGCCAGCACCATGCCACGGTGGTGTTCGGTGGCGTCGAGGTTGCGCGTGCCGAAGACGATGGTGAACAGCGCCAGCACCAGCGAGACGATCAGCGCCGTGTCCTGCGCGCGCGTGCCCATGGCGTCGGGGCCGGCGCCGATCAGCAGGTTGACGCCGAGGACGATGCCTTTGAGTTGCAGGGCGATGTAGGGCAGCACGCCGACCAGGCAGATCAACGCGACCACCACGGCCAGCGATTGCGATTTGCCGTAACGCGCGGCGATGAAGTCGGCGATGGAGGTGATGTTCTCCTGTTTGCTGATCATCACCATTTTTTGCAGGACCCAAGGCGCGCACACCAGCAGCAGGATCGGCCCGAGGTAGATCGGCAGGAATGACCAGAGCTGTTCGGCGGCCTGGCCGACCGCGCCGAAGAAGGTCCAACTGGTGCAATAAACGGCCAGCGACAGGCTGTACACCCACGCACGCACGCGCGGCGGCAACGGCGTGCTGCGGCGGTCGCCGTAGAAGGCGATGGCGAACATGATGGCCATATAGGCCAGGGCAACGGCGGCGATCAGCCCGCTGGACAGCGACATGGAAACTCCAGACAAAAGACATCCGGGTTCGCGCCCGGTCCGACAGTCTCGCACGACGGCTGCGGATAGTCAGTGTCGACCAAGGTCGTGGCGTGGCGGGGTGTCGCAGGCAGTTTTTCGGGGCTCATCGCGAGCAAGCTCGCTCCCACAGGGGATCGTGGTTGGACACAGAACAGTGGTTCGCCGCAAATCACTGTGGGAGCGAGCTTGCTCGCGATGACGGCCTCACTGACTCAACGCCATCTCAACCAACCGATGCAATTCCCCAACCTCCAGCGCCGCCGTCGAAAACAGAATGCTGAACACTGTCGGCGCCGCCAGCAGGTTGATCAGCCGGTCTACGCTCGGCAACGGTTGGTCAGGATACCGATCCAGAATCGTCTGCAATTGCCCGCCAATGATCGTCGCGCAGAACCCCGGCGTGGCGCTGCATTGCACGTCGCGCAGCATCTGGCGGCCGGGCTCGGAGCTCATCTCGTCGAGATATTGCTCGGCCCACGCGCGCAAATCACCGCGCAGGCTGCCGGTGTCGGCGGCCTCGGTGTCGGGGCGCATGCGCGCGAGGGCGACGTCGGCGAGCAATGCCGACAAATCCCCCCAGCGCCGATAAATCGTCGACGGCGTCACCCCCGCGCGCGTGGCGATTTGCGGCACGGTCACGGCCGCTCGGTCCTGTTCTTCAAGGAGCGCACGGACTGCCGAATGCACCGACTCTTGCACCCGGGCACTGCGGCCGCCGGGGCGTAAACCTTCTTTAATAGCCATAGGGCGGACCTTAACACAAAGAATTTGCTTTAAGCGCTAGCCAGTAGCACACTCCGCAAAAGCAAATACTTAGCTTTTGCGGAGTGTGCCCATGTCTCATCCAACATCAAACCTTGTCAGCCTGTGGTTTCTGGCGGTCACGTTACTGAGTTTTCTCGCCGCGTCCACGGCGCCGACGCCGTTGTATCACTTGTATCAGCAACAGCTGCAATTTTCGGCGGCAACCCTGACGCTGATTTTCGGCGTCTACGCCTTGAGTCTGCTGGCGGCATTGCTGACGGTCGGTTCGCTCTCGGATCACCTGGGACGCAAACCGGTGATTTTCACCGCTGTGTTACTCAACATGTTGGCGATGCTGCTGTTTATCAACGCCGACAGCGTCGCGTGGCTGATCAGCGCCCGTGTGCTTCAGGGGTTCGCCACTGGCATGGCCACGGCGGTGTTGAGCGCCGCGCTGCTCGACACCGACCGCCAGCAAGGGCCGCTGGTCAACAGCGTCGCGCCCTTGCTGGGTATGGCCGTCGGCGCGATGGGTTGCGGCTTGCTCGCCGAATTTGCGCCGTTGCCGTTGCAACTGACGTTTTGGCTGCTGTTCGGGTTGTTTGCGCTGCAAGCGCTGTACGTCTGGCGCCTGCCGGAAAGCGTCAGCCGCCTGCCGGGTGCGTGGGCGTCGCTGCGTCCGACCTTGCATGTGCCGGTGCAAGTGCGGCGGACTTTGTGGTCGGTGCTGCCCATCAACACCGCGGTCTGGGCGCTCGGCGGATTCTTCGCCTCGTTGGCGCCCTCGCTGGTGCACACGGCGACGGGCTCGACGTCGAACCTGATCGGCGGCGCCACCGTTGCCGCGCTGACCGTGACCGGTGCGCTGATGATCTACACCTTGCGCAATCACCCGGCGGACAAAGTGCTGCGCCTCGGCGCCAGTTTGCTGCCGGCCGGGGTGGCGCTGATCCTGATCGCCGTGCACAGCGCCAGCCTCGTGCTGTTTTTCATCGGCACATTGCTCGCCGGCTGCGGATTTGGCGCAGGTTTCCTCGGCGCTGTGCGCAGCCTCGTACCGCTGGCCTTGCCGCATGAGCGGGCGGGTTTGATGTCGGCGTTTTACGTGCTGAGCTACCTGGCGTTTTGCTTGCCGTCCTTGCTCGCCGGGAGCCTGGTCCGCAGCTTCGGCCTGATCGCCACCACCGATGGTTATGGCACGGTGCTGATCATCCTGGCCGTCGGCGCGCTGCTGGCGTTGCTGCGCGAGCGCTCGCTGAAAGTCTGTGGCGCCAACGGTCAATGATCGCTAGCCTTGCCTCGCCACAATTCCTAGCCTCTCGCCACTATTCGACGGACCGGCCCATGAAAATCATCCGCAGTAAATCTTTCACCGCCGAGCGTGCCTGGGGCGCGCTGGACATCGCCAACATGAACGGCATCACCACGCGTTTGCACTGGACTGATCAGCCGTACAAATGGCACGTCAACGATGGCGAAGAAGTGTTCGTGGTGCTTGATGGCCAGGTGCGCATGCATTATCGCGAGGAGGGCGTGGAGCAGCAGACGTTGCTCGATGTCGGCGATATTTTCTACGCCTCGGTCGGCACCGAGCATGTCGCACATCCACTGGGCGCGGCGCGGATTCTGGTGATCGAAACCGAGGGCAGCGTCTGACCTGTATCTGCACTACATATCTACACTACTTATCTGTAAAGCAGATAACAGTTAGAGATATTCCCCGTTATATAGATATTCGATTGGCTTCTATCATGGGCTCTACCTCATCAGAGGACAGGAGTTCGCCATGAATCGCCCCGATACTATTTGCCCCGAAACTATCAGCCCCAGAACTGATTGCTCCAAGGCCAGCAAGCCCAGCTTCAAACCTTTCAGCCATTTGCCGCGTCCCTTGGAAGCGATCCGCCAGTTCACCCCGAACTGGTTCGCCGCGACCATGGGCACCGGCGTGCTCGCCTTGGCGCTGGCGCAATTGCCCGGCGCCAATCCCGCGCTGCACATGGTCGCCGAAGGTCTGTGGCTGTTCAACATTGTGCTGTTCGTGTTGTTCAGCGCTGTGTACGCCGCACGCTGGGTGCTGTTCTTTGATGAAGCGCGGCGAATTTTCGGCCACTCCACGGTTTCAATGTTCTTCGGCACGATCCCGATGGGTTTGGCGACCATCATCAATGGCTTCCTGCTGTTCGGTTTGCCGCGTTGGGGCGATGGCGTGATTGCTGTCGCCGAAGTGCTGTGGTGGCTGGACGTGACGATGTCGCTGGCCTGCGGCGTGTTGATTCCGTACATGATGTTCACCCGCCAGGAACACAGCATCGACCAGATGACGGCCGTTTGGCTGTTGCCAGTGGTCGCCGCAGAAGTTGCAGCGGCCAGCGGTGGGCTGCTGGCGCCGCACCTCGCCGAGGCGCATTCGCAACTGGTGATGCTGGTGACGAGCTACGTACTGTGGGCATTTTCCCTACCCGTGGCGTTCAGCATTCTGACAATCCTGTTGCTGCGCATGGCCCTGCATAAACTCCCGCACGAAAGCATGGCAGCGTCGAGTTGGCTGGCGCTCGGCCCAATCGGCACCGGCGCACTGGGCATGTTGCTGCTCGGCGCCGATGCCCCGGCGATCTTCGCTGCCAACGGTATGCCAGGCATTGGCGAAATCGCCGAAGGGCTGGGGCTGGTGGCCGGGATCACGTTATGGGGTTTTGGGCTGTGGTGGATGCTGATTGCGCTGCTGATCACCGCCCGTTACCTGCGCGCAGGCATCCCGTTCAACCTCGGCTGGTGGGGTTTTACCTTCCCGTTGGGCGTGTGTTCGCTGGCGACGCTGCGACTGGCGAGCACGCTTAACCTGACATTTTTCAGTGTGTTTGGCTGCGCGTTGGTCGGGTTGTTGGCAGTGATGTGGCTGATCGTCGGCAAGCGCACCGTGCAAGGCGCGTGGCGCGGCGAGCTGTTTGTCTCGCCGTGCATTGCAGGATTAAAGCAATAACCGGCAAAGTTTAGGTAATGTGTGGCCTGGATCGGCGTGCGGTATTCCAATAACAGCCTGCATCGCCACTCTTTAGCCAACATCAGGGACACACGGAAGATGAGTCATCCCTCACAATTCAGCCTGCTTCGCACCCGGCGTTTCCTGCCGTTTTTCGTGACACAGTCCCTTGGGGCGTTCAACGACAACATCTTTAAGCAGTCGCTGATCCTCGCCATTCTGTACAAATTGACCATCGACGGTGACCGTTCGATCTGGGTCAATTTGTGCGCGTTGCTGTTTATCCTGCCGTTTTTTCTGTTCTCGGCGCTGGCCGGGCAGTTCGGCGAGAAATTCGCCAAGGACGCGCTGATCCGGCTGATCAAGCTCGGCGAAATCGCGATCATGGCGGTCGGCGCGGTCGGTTTCATGTTCGATCACCTGTCGCTGATGCTGGTGGCGCTGTTTGCCATGGGCACTCACTCGGCGCTGTTCGGACCGGTGAAATACTCGATCCTGCCGCAAGCGCTGCATGAAGAAGAGCTGGTCGGCGGCAACGGCCTGGTGGAAATGGGCACGTTCCTGGCGATTCTCGCCGGGACCATCGGCGCCGGGATCATGATGTCGTCGGGGCACTACGCACCGATTGTGTCGACGGCGATCATCGGCATCGCGGTGCTCGGTTACCTCGCTAGCCGCAGCATCCCGCGCGCCGCCGCCGCGTCGCCGGAAATGCGCCTGAACTGGAACATTTTTACCCAGTCGTGGGCCACGCTGAAGCTCGGTCTGGGGCAGACGCCTGCGGTGTCGCGTTCGATTGTCGGCAATTCATGGTTCTGGTTTGTCGGGGCGATTTACCTGACGCAAATCCCGGCCTACGCCAAGGAATGGATGCACGGCGACGAAACCGTGGTGACGCTGATTCTCACCGTGTTCTCGGTTGGCATCGCCCTCGGTTCGATGCTTTGCGAAAAGCTCTCCGGGCGCAAAGTCGAAATTGGTCTGGTGCCGTTCGGCTCGTTTGGCCTGACCGTGTTTGGGCTGCTGTTGTGGTGGCATTCCGGCGGAATTCCCGACAGCGTCACCGGCCACGGCTGGCTCGAAGTCCTCGGTTTCGGCCACACCTGGCTGGTGCTGATCGACATCCTCGGGCTCGGGGTTTTCGGTGGTTTCTACATCGTGCCGCTGTACGCGCTGATCCAGTCGCGCACCGCCGAGAACGAACGCGCGCGGGTAATTGCCGCAAACAACATTCTCAATGCGCTGTTTATGGTGGTGTCGGCGATTGTCTCGATCGTGCTGTTGAGCATGGTCAAACTGTCGATTCCGCAGCTGTTTCTGGTGGTGTCGGTGCTGAACATCGGCGTCAACGCCTACATCTTCAGCATCGTTCCCGAGTTCAGCATGCGTTTCATGATCTGGCTGCTCAGCCATTCCATGTACCGCGTCGAGCACCGCAATCTCGATCTGATTCCCGATGAAGGCGCGGCGCTGCTGGTGTGCAACCACGTTTCGTTTGTGGATGCGCTGCTGATTGGCGGCGCGGTGCGTAGGCCGATTCGCTTTGTGATGTATTACAAAATCTACAACTTGCCGGTGCTGAACTTTATCTTCCGCACCGCCGGGACTATTCCTATCGCCGGGCGCAACGAAGACATTCAAATCTACGAAAAGGCCTTCACGCGCATCGCCCAATATCTGAAGGATGGCGAGCTGGTGTGCATCTTCCCCGAGGGCAAGTTGACTGCTGACGGCGAGATCAATGAGTTTCGCGGCGGGCTGACGCGGATTCTCGAAGAGACGCCGGTGCCGGTGATTCCGCTGGCGTTGCAAGGGTTGTGGGGGAGTTTCTTCAGTCGCGATCCGGGCAAAGGGCTGTTTCGTCGGTTGTGGTCGCGGGTAACGATCGTGGCGGGGCCGGCAGTGGCGGTGGAAGTGGCTGAGCCGGCGAAACTGCAGGTGTTGGTGGGGGAGTTGCGCGGCAGCGTCAGGTAGTGGGTGAATTGGATGGACTCTTCGCGGGCAAGCCTCGCTCCTACAGGTACGGGATTGTTCGCGTCTGATGCGCGAACCTGTAGGAGCGAGGCTTGCCCGCGAAGGCCATCTAATGGCTAGGCGCTAATCTTCAGCCCAACCAACCCGGCGATAATCAGCGCCACGCTGGCCAACCGAAACAGCGCCATGGATTCGCCAAACAGAATGATCCCGGCGATTACCGTGCCCACCGCGCCGACGCCAGTCCAGATCGCGTAGGCGGTGCCCAGTGGCAATTCCTTCACGGCGAGACCGAGCAAACCCAGGCTGATCACCATGGCGCCAACGGTTAATACGGTAGGGAGAGGGCGGCTGAAGCCGTCGGTGTATTTCAGGCCAACGGCCCAGCCGACTTCAAACAGGCCAGCGAAAAACAGAATGATCCAGAACATGCGAGACCTCCATCGATTGACGGGGTCGTCCCCAGATTAATGACTCAATCGAGTCGCAAGGTCGTCCTCGCGTTGGGCAATAGTGCCCAGCATTAATCCGGGGATCAAGTTCGGCGCTTACTCGGTGGCTTGCCGCGCAGCGGTTTCGCGATCTTCTTTCTCGCTCATGCGACGGAAATAAGTCGAGAGCAACGCCCCGGAAATGTTGTGCCACACACTGAACAGCGCGCTCGGCACCGCCGCCAGCGGCGAGAAGTGCGCACTGGCCAGCGCGGCGCCCAACCCCGAGTTCTGCATGCCGACTTCCAGAGCCAGCGATTTACGCTGTGGCAGCGGCAGTTTGAACAGGCGCCCGGTGAAGTAGCCGAGCAAGTAACCGAAGCTGTTGTGCAGCATCACCACCGCCATGATCAACAGCCCGGACTCGGCGATTTTCGCCTGACTGGCCGCGACCACTGCCGCGACGATGATCACAATGCTGACCACCGACACCAGCGGCAACACTTCCACGGCGTGGCGAACCTTGTCGCCGAGGATCCGCTGCGCGACGACGCCGAGGATGATCGGCAACAACACCACTTGCAGGATCGACCAGAACAGTTCCATGAACGAAACCGGCAACCACGCCGAGGCCAGCAGCCAGATCAGCGCCGGCGTCAGCAGCGGGGCGAGGAGGGTGGTGACGGCGGCGATGGCCACCGATAACGCCAGGTCGCCGCGCGCCAGCCAGGTCATCACGTTCGACGAAGTGCCGCTTGGGCAGCAGCCGACCAGAATCACCCCGACGGCGATCTCCGGCGGCAGGTGAAATACCTGGCAAAGCAACCACGCCATACCGGGCATGATCACGAAATGTGCGACCACGCCCAACGCCACGCGCCACGGATGGCGGGCGACTTCGGCGAAGTCTTCGAGTTTGAGGGTCAGGCCCATGCCGAACATCACCAGCCCCAGCAGCGGCACGATGGCGCCTTTCAGGCCGATGAACCACGCCGGTTGCAGGAATGCCAGAACGGCGAAAATCAGCACCCAGTAAGCGAAAGTGTTGCCGACGAAGCGGCTTAAAGCGGCGAGTGCGCGCATGGCCCGATCCTTTTTTTATTTAGTAGCAGCACAAAACCAAATGTAGGAGTGAGCCTGCTCGCGATAGCGGATGTTCAGTCAACAGGTGTGTTGAATGTCAGTCCCTCATCGCGAGCAGGCTCACTCCTACAGGTTGGATGTCACCAGGTTTTAGATACCCTGCGGGGTTTCTTCGCCGCCCAGCGCTTCAACCAGCGCCGGCAGGAAGTCGCCGAAGGTCAGCATCATCAGGGTGAAGCTGGCATCGAGTTGGCCCAGGGCCTCTTCGCCGCCGTCCTGTTCCGCTTGATCCTGCAACAGGTCTTCGAACTTCAGGCGCTTGACGGTCATTTTGTCGTCGAGCATGAACGACAACTTGTCCTGCCATGCCAGCGACAGCTGCGTCACCACTTTGCCGGTGCTCAAGTGCAGCTGGATTTCTTCGCTGGTCAGGTCCTGACGTTTGCAACGCACGATGCCGCCGTCTTCGTGGGTGTCGCGCAGTTCGCACTCGTCCAATACAAAGAAGTCGTCCGCGGCTTTCTGAGTCTTGACCCAGTCAGTCATGGTGGCGGTCGGGGCCATTTTCACGGTCAACGGACGCACCGGCAGCGAGCCGACCACTTCACGCAACGTCGACAACAAGTCTTCGGCACGTTTCGGGCTGGCGGAGTTAACCAGGATCAGGCCTTGTTTCGGCGCAATCGCAGCAAACGTCGACGAGCGACGAATAAAGGCACGCGGCAGGAATTCGAGGATGATTTCATCCTTGATCTGGTCGCGTTCCTTTTTATAGACCTTGCGCATTTGCGTGGCTTCGATCTCTTCGACCTTTTCCTTGACCGCGTCGCGCACGACGCTGCCCGGCAGAATGCGTTCTTCTTTACGTGCAGCGATCAACAGGAAGTCGCCACTGACGTGCGCCAGCGGAGCATCTTCGCCCTTGCCGAATGGCGCGACGAAACCGTAGGTGGTCAACTCCTGGCTTGCACATGGACGCGCCAGTTTGGTCGCCAGTGCAGTTTCCAACGCCTCGGCATCAAAAGGCAGATCTTGGGTCAGGCGATAGATAAGCAGGTTTTTGAACCACATGGGGCGAGTCTCTCCTTTATACAAAGGGGGGCATTATTCTCTTCGCGGCGCCATAGGCCAACCCTTCTCTAAGCCTTTGGAAGGCCTCGGAAAATTAATTAAAAAAGTGCTTGCCAGAGGTGGGGGTGCTCCGTAGAATGCGCGCCACACCGAAACGAAGGGTGATTAGCTCAGCTGGGAGAGCGTCTGCCTTACAAGCAGAATGTCGGCGGTTCGATCCCGTCATCACCCACCATTCGTTCTTAGTGTTACGCGCAGCGGTAGTTCAGTCGGTTAGAATACCGGCCTGTCACGCCGGGGGTCGCGGGTTCGAGTCCCGTCCGCTGCGCCATATTCGGTAACCTGGAATGCTGAACGCCAGGTCACCACGGAAAAGCCCGCTCACGCGGGTTTTTTTCTGTCTGTTGTTTGTCTGTTGTTCCCGCGGGATGTGTCGTTTCACTGGTTTTCGGATTTATTTGAAAAATTATTCAATTAAATCAACACGTTACGAAAACTTGTGGCATAATGCGCCCCGCAACGAAGGTAAAGGGTGATTAGCTCAGCTGGGAGAGCGTCTGCCTTACAAGCAGAATGTCGGCGGTTCGATCCCGTCATCACCCACCACTTTCAACGCTACGCGCAGCGGTAGTTCAGTCGGTTAGAATACCGGCCTGTCACGCCGGGGGTCGCGGGTTCGAGTCCCGTCCGCTGCGCCATATTCGGTAACCTGGAACGCTGAACGCCAGGTCACCACACAGAAAGCCCGCTAAATGCGGGCTTTTTGCTGTCTGGGGTTTTTTTTTACGGGTTTGGGTTTTACGGGTTTTGGGCTGAATAGGCTTTCTGTTGAACAGGGAATGGCAAGTCGCCCCGCAAACCTGTAGCAGCTGGCGAAGCCTGCGTTCGGCTGCGAAGCAGTCGCAAAACCTGCGAACGAATTCTGCCTGACCCCGCGCGGCGCCCGATTCACGACTGCTGCGCAGCCGAACGCAGGCTGCGCCAGCTGCTACAAGGAAGGGGTGTGTCTACTGCTGCTCGGCATTACGGCTGTGCCGGTAATCGCTGACCGCTTCGTACACCGCTTTTCGCAGCCGATTGATCCCACCAATCGGCCGATGCGCTTCCACGCCGAACCATGGGTTGAATGACTGGTTATCGCATTGCAGATTCAGCGCCGGTGTATCGAAATCTTGCGCCGGCAGATTGATCTTCGCCACCGTCTCGAACGGCGCATCACTTTCCCGCCATTCCACACTCGTGTCCTCGATCGGCATGTACTTGGCCGCATTCTGCCGCTGAATCTGCAGAACAAAACACGCCGGTACTCGATCCGTCGACAACTGCTGATTCAACGCATTGCGCAGAAAGTTCGGCAACGCCTGATTTTGCTTCGGCAAGGTGTAAGCGGGGCAACTGGCCGGGTCCGGCATCACGCGAAACTTGGCATTACCCTGACCAAATTTGTAGGGCGAAACCGAAAAGTATGTAGTCTGCGTCGGGCTGTCCGGTGCCGGGGACAGCGTCGCCAGTGCGATAAACAAATGCCGAACCTGCCAGGTGCGCGGATCCCAACCGGGAAAGAACGCCATGACCTTCTTGCCGTCAGCCTGTGCGGCCACGTTCTGACGGTACTCGGCGACATCGCTGACAAAGAAATTCGGGTGACTGAACATGACGAAATCCTGCTCGCGCCGCCCAGCCTGATCCGCCAGTAGTTGCTTGCCCGGCACGTCGAGCAACTTGATCGCCATGCCCCGCGCATCACGAATGCTGTCGAATTGCGGATACGCGTTGCCGTTGGACAAGCGCACCGTCGCTTGCCAGGTTTTGCCCGGCTCACTGAACACACCTTGACGCAAATCCGCCGACAGCTGCGGCAACACCTGAACCTCGGCTTTCACGCAGCCATGCGCTTTGGCGTGAGCATCGCGCAGGTAGCGCGTGCTTTCGCGGTGCTGATCGACGATGCGCACGGCGGTCTGAATGATGTCCTGAGTCATCGCTGTTTCACCGCTGGGGATCTGCTCTTCAGCAGACACCGCGCCGCTGTGCTGCCAGGCAAACCACGCGGTGGCCAGCGCCCAGCCAAGCAATCCCAGCCCCAGCAACCACAACAGCAATTTTCCGAGGAAGGCGCCAAGGCGCAGCCAAAGGGTGATCAGCATTATTCAGTCCTTTTGAATGGCGACAATTTCTGGCAGTTGCGCTTCCAGCGGACCGCCCAGCACTTTCAGGTATTCGAGCAGCGCCCAACGTTCCTGCGGTTGCAGCAAACGGCCAATAACGCCGTTGCCACGCTTGCCGGCGCGGAATTCGTGACCGCTGTTGTGATTGCCGGTGATGCGCGTATCGAACAGGAAACCGTCGCTGAACGCTTGCGTGCGATAACCCAAGTGTTTCGGGTCGTACTCGAACGTGCCTTTATAGAAGCTGCTCGCGCGCTCATCCTGCGGCGAGAGCAATTGATACAGGCTCGGCACTGAACCGTTGTGCAGAAACGGCGCCGTCGCCCACACGCCTGCCAGCGGCCGGGCCTTGTAGGCGCGCAGTTCCTGGACGCCGATGGGCAGGCCGAAACCGTCCAGTTCCGGACGTTCTGCCGCGGTGACGCCGGCATCGCGGTAAGCGCGGTTCTCGACGAAAGCGGTGACATACGCCAACCCTTTGGCCACCGAAAGTCTGCTCAAGTCCAGTGGCTCGGTGGGTTTCGGGTGCAATTGCACATCGAGTTGCGCGAGTTCTGCCGGGTCCCATTGCAGCGCGCTCAGGTCGAAACGATGGTCGGCAATGTTGTCGGCAGCGGTGGGGTCGGTGCCGATGGCGGCGACCGGCAACAGATGCAGTTGCTGCACATCGCGCCCGTTAATCGTCTTCACCCGTGGCACATGGCAACTGGCGCAGTTCTCGGTGAACAGCGTTCGGCCCTTGGCGGCCAAGGGTTTGTCGACGCTGCCCAATACGTCTTCCGGCCACGTCGGCGGCTGGAGCCGTTGCAGGGTTTGTTCGATCAAGTGCAGGTCGCGCACGCGCACGCTCGACGGGTAACGCGCATCGCCCTTGAGCGGCTGACCATTGGCGTCGAAGAAATTCAGCGTCGCGCCCACGCCCAACGCCTCGCCGATATTGCGCGCCATCGGTTGCTGGGCCGAACCGTTCCACTGCACCCAATCAAACGTCCACATGTCCCACAACTGCGGGTAGTCCACCGGCGCGTTGGCCACGCGATAGTTGTCCGGCGAAATCGCGTCGCCGAAACTGGCATTGGCGATACGCCCGAACGCATCGGCGCGGCCGGGGCCTTCTTCGGTGGGGTAGAGCCCGCGATGGGTGTCGTTCCAGGCGACTTTGAGAAACATGTCCAGCGAGCGTTTGTAGTCCGCGCGTAGGGATTGATGCCCGTCCTCGTAGTCCGCGCCCAACACGTTGCGTGCGAAACGTTCGAATTTCCACGGGTTGTAATAGGTCGCGGCAAGGCTCGCGACCAGCGCCTGACCAAAACTGCCGCCACGCAGGGTCGGCACCGTCGACGGCAAAACATGCAGCGCCGCGCCGCCATCGATGCGCACAGCCTGGCCGTTGAAACGCAATTCGCCGGTGTGGCATGCGGCGCAAGTGATGTCCAGGAATTGCGCCTGGCTGCCGGGGTTCTGGTGGCGGGCGAACCCTACGGGCAGGTTGCCGGGGTTGTCCGGCGTAGCTTTTTGCGCGGGATCGACCAGAAAACCGAAACGCGCCAAGTATTCCGGCGCGGCAAAACGCTGCTGCGAGAACGGCAGTTCCAGCGCCTGAAACCAGTCGTAATGCAGGCCTTTGACCTGAGTGCCCTGCGGCGTGAAGTAATAGGTCTGGCGGTCGGCGGCGCTCCACTGCTCCAGGTAATGCAGCTGTTGCGCGGGGGTGTAGGCCGGCAGTTTTGGGTTGGCGATGTAGTACACAACCACAGCGAGGCCAAGCCCTAGCAGTACGGCGATCAGAACCAGCAAGCGGAGTAGGAGGCGCAAGATAAAACGTCCTTGTCGATTTATAGCGCCTTTATGCATCAGTGGCTCGGGTGGCGGCAAGTGGCCATTACGCCAAGTCGTAGGAACTCGCATCAGTGCGCGTCAGACGAACCTGACAGAAACTTCATCCCGCGCATTCCTGAAATGCTTTAAAAGACCTGAACTTATCGGCTGTTTCCTGCTCTCATGCCGGTAGCCATTGGTCGTGGCCGCCTGATAAGCTCGCGGCTTTATTCGATTGCCCTTTAGGCGCATGAACAAGGAAATAGCATGAAACAGCATCGGTTGGCGGCGGCGGTGGCCCTGGTTAGCCTGGTACTTGCGGGTTGTGATTCGCAGACCAGCGTAGAGCTGAAAACCCCGGCGCAAAAAGCTTCCTACGGGATTGGCCTGAACATGGGCAAAAGCCTGGCTCAGGAAGGCATGGACGATCTGGATTCCAAGGCCGTCGCTCAAGGCATCGAAGATGCCGTCGGCAAGAAAGAACAAAAGCTGAAGGACGACGAACTGGTCGAGGCCTTCGCAGCACTGCAAAAGCGTGCAGAAGAACGCATGGCGAAAATGAGCGAAGAGTCGGCATCCGCCGGCAAGAAATTCCTCGAAGAAAACGCCAAGAAGGCCGGTGTAGTGACCACTGCTTCCGGTCTGCAATACGAAGTCGTGAAAAAAGCCGATGGTGCTCAGCCTAAGCCGACCGACGTAGTGACTGTTCACTACACCGGCAAGCTGACCAACGGCACCACGTTTGACAGCTCGGTTGATCGCGGTAGCCCGATCGACCTGCCAGTCAGCGGCGTGATCCCGGGTTGGGTCGAAGGCCTGCAACTGATGCACGTCGGCGAGAAGTACAAGCTGTACATTCCTAGCGACCTGGCTTACGGCGCGCAAAGCCCGAGCCCGGCAATCCCGGCCAACTCGGTGCTGGTGTTCGATCTGGAACTGTTGGCGATCAAAGATCCAGCAAAACAAGACGACGCTGCCAAGTAAGCGCCGTTTGCTGCAAAAACAACGCCTCGCATTATGCGGGGCGTTGTTGTATCCGGGGTTTGACAAACCGCGATCAAAGCGAACGGATGCGCAAGGTTGCAGTCATAGCCATTGAGGACGCCAGTGCTAGCCACACCTCGGCGCCAAGTCAATGAAATCTTGGGTTTTTTTATGTGAGTAAAAAACGCCCGATCTGAGCTCAGCCCTTATGAAACGCGGCTTCCAGCCGCGAAATGCAGCTCTGTTCACAAGGTTATCCACAATTTGTGTGGATAACATTTCAGCGGGAGGAAAACATGAAAGCACCCTGGAATCTGGCCCGTTTTCTGCCATTGGCCGGCCGTTTGCTGGCTCGTGGCCGCCTGCCAACGCTGCTGTTCGCCGTCGCCAGCAAGGCCGGCAACGAAGGCAATCGCCTGGGCAAACTCAAGGATGATCTGCGCTTGTTGCAGGCCTTGTGCCTGGCTTACTGGCGCGGCGAATACCGTGGCATCAGCCGCAAATCGATCCTCACTGTCGTCGCTGGCCTGATGTATTTCCTCAGCCCGCTGGATGCCATCCCGGATTTCATCCCGGTGCTGGGCATGTTCGACGACATCGCCGTGCTGGCGTGGATCATGAAAACCCTCGACGACGAGCTCAACGCTTTCCGTGCCTGGCGCAATCGTCAGTTACCGGAGAAGTTGGCCAGGGTCGAACGCCTGCCCGATACCCCGGAACAGCTGCAATTGCAGAAACCCAAAGATCTTTGATCAGGTTGATCTTCAACCTTAGATGCATGCCCCCGCGACCTTGGCCGCTGTTAGGATTACACTTCAACGGAAAAGCGCCGACTCGCTAAGTGTCGTTGTCCTACGGGGAAGTCATGGATATTCAGATAATCACACGCGAAGGCGAGCCCGAATATGCAGTTTTGCCATGGGCTCAGTACCAAGCTCTACTGAAAGCAGCAGGCATCGAACCACAACCGCCGCGAGCCGCCACAGCGCGTCCCGCGGCGACCCCGGACCAGATTCTTCCTGGTCTGGACCAACTCCGCAGTTTGCGCGAAGGGAAGGGCATCGCCATTGAGGCGCTTGCCCGCACGGTAGGCATCAGCCCGTCTTATCTGGCCTTGATCGAAAGTGGCGAGCGTCAACCTGACGCAGCGATTCGTCGCAGTCTGGCCTGGGAATTGACGGTGCCAGGATGGAGGGATGAATCGTGAGCGTACGCATCAGTCGTCAACATTGGGACGGGTTGTTAGGTGAACTGGACCAGGCGCGCCGCCAGCGCCATCTACTGACCTACCGCGCGTTGCTCGAACGATTGCAATTGCCCACGCCGGCCATGCAAACCCTCACCGCCGCCCTCGAACACCTCGCCGCCCTCGATGCCAAAGCCGAGCAGCCGTTGCGCAGCTCGCTGGTCATCAGCCAAGGCGCGAGCCGCCTGCCACGCACCGGTTTTTTCGAGTGCGTCGAACGCCTGGGGCGCTTCTCCGGCCCTTCGGACGGAGTCGCCGCCGCCTCTTGGCATGCTTCCGAAGTGGTGCGTGTGTTCGAATACGAGTACCCCGAATCCGCGGAGGCTTGAGTGTTTTTACGACTCAAGGCGCGGGCAAGTTACTGGTTGGCCCGTAGGCTGTTTCACTGGCAATGGTTTGTGCGCTCGCCGCGCGGCTGGAAATGGCTCGAAGGCCAATTCGCGCGCATGGCCAACCTCGGCGACGTCGGCGCGCAAAGCTTCTATGGCCACATCCTGACCTTCCGCGGCGTCGGCCTCGGTGCGCGTGAAGAAGGCGTGCGCTTGCTGCGCCTCGCGGCGTTGGCGGGGGATGGCAAAGCGGCGTATCAGGTCGGCGTGATTTGTCTGGCAGGCACGCCGAGCAAAGCACCAGACGCTGCAGAGGCGGCGCGGTTCTGGCAGATTGCCGTGAAAGCCGGGCACCCGTTGGCCGAAATCAAGTTGAAAGAATTGCTCGGGTGATCGTTCCCATGCTCTGCGTGGGAGGATATTTTTCATAACCTGAATACGCTCCCATCGCTCAATGAATGAACCTGGAACCGCGACCTATGGCCGATTTCCCTAGCGCCGAGCGCATCAATGCCTGGTCGGTATTCCTGATCTTCCTGCGCCTCGGATTGACCTCGTTCGGCGGGCCAGTCGCGCACCTGGGATATTTCCATAATGAGTTCGTCATCCGCCGACGTTGGCTGACCGAGCGCGGTTATGCGGATCTGGTAGCGCTGTGCCAGTTTCTGCCGGGGCCGGCGAGCAGTCAGGTCGGTATCGCGTTGGGCCTGTCCCGCGCAGGTTACGGCGGGGCGCTCGCGGCGTGGATAGGGTTTACCCTGCCGTCCGCGACGATGATGATCTTGTTGGCGCTGGGTCTCTCTCATTACGGCACGGCCGTTGCGCCCGGCGCGCTGCATGGCCTCAAAGTCGTCGCTGTCGCGGTTGTCGCCCAAGCCGTCTGGAGCATGGCCAAAACACTGTGTGCTGACCTGCCGCGAGTGACCCTGATGGCCATTGCTGCCTGCGTCGCGCTGCTTGCGCCGTCCGTTTGGACCCAGGTCGGCGTGATTGTTGTTGCCGGGCTTGCAGGCCTGTTGCTGTTCAATCCGCCGCAAAGCACCCGGCATGATGCGCTGCCGATCAACATTAGCCGCAGGGCCGGAGCGCTCTGGCTGACGCTTTTTGTGCTGCTGCTGGCCGGGCTGCCGCTGCTGACCAAGCTATTGCCCAATCAAAGCCTCGCACTGGTGGATTCGTTTTACCGTTCCGGCGCATTGGTATTTGGTGGTGGTCATGTCGTCCTGCCGCTGTTGCAAGCCGAAGTGGTGCCCACCGGATGGGTCAGCAATGAAGCATTCCTCGCCGGTTATGGCGCTGCGCAGGCTATGCCCGGCCCGTTGTTTTCGTTCGCGGCGTTCCTTGGCGCGTCGATGAACCTCACGCCGTCGGGCTGGGCCGGTGGGTTGATCTGCCTGTTGGCGATCTTCGCCCCAGCCTTTTTGCTGGTGCTGGGGGCCTTGCCTTTCTGGGAGCGACTGCGCAGCAATGTGCGCGCGCAAGCCGCACTGGTCGGGGTCAATGCAGCGGTGGTCGGCCTGCTGTTGGCCGCGTTCTATCAGCCGGTCTGGACCAGCGCCATCGTCAAACCGCAGGACTTTGGGTTGGCGCTTGTTGCGCTGCTTGCCTTGATGTTTTGGAAGTTGCCACCGTGGTTGGTGGTGGTTGCAAGCGGCGTAGCGGGGTGGGCGGCCAGTGTCATTGCTTGAACGGACCCGTCGAAAAGAATCTTGCTGCCACGCGTTTCTTCTTGTGGCCCGCAACAACTCCCCCTATAAGAACAACTTTTCCTCCTCGAAATAAAAGGATGCACGCATGAGCTCAGCCTGGAACGAAGGGTATTTCACGGACGAGGGTTACACCTACGGGTATTCCCGCGAAATCAATCCAGTGTTCCAGCGCTATTGCTTGTTGCTGCGCGGTTTTGCCGCCCTGGAAAGCGCCGAGGCCTGGCACTGCGAATTGGGCTTCGGCCAAGGCGTGTCGATCAATATCCACGCCGCCGCCAACCCGGGATCCTATGTCGGCACCGACTTCCTCCCGGCCCAAGCGGCGCACGCCAGTGGGCTCGCAACCGCGTGGGGCAGCGATGCGCGGCTGTACGACGACAGCTTCGAGCAACTGCTGGCGCGCAATGACTTGCCGCAATTCGACAGCATCAGCCTGCACGGCATCTGGACCTGGGTCAGCCGCGACAACCAGAAACTCATCGTCGAATTCGCCCGGCGCCACCTCAAACCCGGCGGCATGCTCTACATCAGCTACAACTGCTTGCCAGGCTGGTCGCCATCCGCACCGTTGCGCCAGTTGTTCAGCCTGCACAACCGCTTTGCGTCGCACACGTCCGCGCGCCCGAACGAGCGCATTGACGCCGCGCTGCAATTCTCCGAAGCACTGCTGGCCGCCAACCCCAAATACGCCCAAGCCGCGCCGAACCTCGGCGCCAAGCTGCAAAGCGTTAAAGGTCAGGATCGCCAATACGTCGCCCACGAATACTTCAACCGCGACTGGGACTGCATGTATTTCACCGACGTGGTCGACGCCCTCGCGCCCGCCAAACTCGACTACGCCGCCACCGCGCTGCCGCTGGACTCGGTCGACCCGCTCAACCTCAGCGCCGAAGGCATGGACTTCCTCGAAGGCATCGAACACCCGATCATGCGCGAACAGGCGCGCGACTACTTCGTCAACCAGAGCTTCCGCCGCGACCTCTACGTGCGCGGCGCCAACCGCCTGTCCACCGCCGAGCACCGCGAAGCCATGCTCAACACGCGTTTCGTGCTGCTGCAAGTCATAGAAAGCGTCCCCGGCACCGTCACCGGCCCCGTCGGCGAAGCCTCGTTACAACCGGAAATCTACGACCCGATCCTCGAAGCGCTGGCAGCCAAGGCCTACGCGCCGAAAACCTTGCGCCAGCTAATCAGCGCCGTGCCGTCGATGACTTACCACGACGTCGAACAGGCCCTTAACGTATTGATCGGCATGCACGCCATCGCGCCATGCCAGAGCGAAGCGGCCGAGAAACTGGTGCAAGCGCGTTGCAGCACCCTCAACTTGCAACTGTGCAAACGCTCACTGTTCGCCAACAAGATCCAAGTACTGTCGAGCCCGGTTACGGGTGGCGGCGTGCCTGTGAGCCGATTCCAGCAGTTGTTTTTGATCGCGGTCATGCAAGGGAAAAAACTGCCGAGCGAATGGGCGCAGTTCGCCTGGGACATTATTGGTGGGCAGGGCGAGGGGATATTGAAAGGGGATAGGGCGCTGACGACGGCGGAGGAGAATATTGCGGAGTTGAAGGAACAGGCTGTGGGGTTTGCTGAGACGTCGATGGTGGTTTTGAAGGCTTTGCGGGTTGTTTGAGGTTTGTGATGAACTGTGTGCGACCGGTTTGAGCTGTAGGCATTTTTTGCTTTTATAGCCGACCGTTACTATCAGTGGCTGCTTTGCCGAAGCAGGCCTTGGTAATCCTGCTTTCGGCTAATTGCGGTCATTCTGTCTGTCTACGAGAATTGGGACGATTAAATTGATAGGTGGACCTGATTATTTATGCAGTATGTGGACAGTTCGGCATCACTAATTTCATCATCTAAAAGCCTCAATAGATCTGGTGTTATTTTTGAGTAGTTACCTACGCCATAACCGCCGATGTATACATCTTCGGTTTCACCAGCTTCTGGAACAGGGAAATATAGTTCAATTCCATCAAAGCCAAAAGGCAACACTGCTTTCAGTATTTGGGACTTGTGGCTTGCAGGCATTATAGGGTTTAAAGAAATCGTCCAAGCCTCGGGGATTGCTTTCGTGAGCCTGTTACCTATGGTAGATGCAATCGGTATGCCCGATGAATGCAACGAGTCCTTGATCTTTTTGTAATTTGGATGCAGGCAATTAATGCTGACTTGCCAGTTTTTCCAGTCCAATGAATCGCCCCGGGTTTTCTAGACACTCTCCAGGCTCGCTGCGTAACGCTTTTCAAACTCTACCGGTGACAGCTGATTGTTGAAACTGTGGCGTCGTTTTGGGTTGTAAAACATCTCGATGTAATCGAACACATCATCCCGAGCATCCTGGCGTGTAGTGTAGATTTTACGCTTGATCCGTTCCCGCTTTAGCAGCTGGAAAAAGCTCTCCGCCACAGCGTTGTCGTGGCAGTTACCTCGACGACTCATGCTGGCCACCAGGTTGTTAGCTTTCAAGAAGCTTCGCCAGTCTGAGCTGCTGTACTGACTGCCTTGATCTGAGTGGATCATCACCTCTTGCTTCGGCTTACGTCTCCAAACCGCCATCAGCAGTGCATCAATGGCTACGTCGCTGGTCATCTGCGACTTCATTGACCAACCAATGATCTGGCGTGAAAACAGATCGAGCACCACGGCCAAATACAGCCAGCCTTCATATGTTCGGATGTAGGTAATGTCTGTGACCCAGACTTTGTTGGGTTCTCTGACATCGAATTGGCGCTTCAGTAAGTTCGGTGAGGCAACGGCTGGTTTACCGCCATATTTTCCCGGCCTCCGTCGATACCCAGTCTGAGAACGTAAACCCTCAAGGCGCATCAACCTAGCCACCCGGTGACGGCCACAGCTCTCACCAACCTCTCGCAGGTCATCATGGATCTTGCGATAGCCATAAACGCCACCGCTTTCCAGCCAGGAGTGTTTGATCAATCCAAGCAGTCGCTGATCGTCCTTGGCTCGCGCAGATTTTGGTTCTGATAGCCACGCGTAGTAGCCGCTGGGATGAACCTTGAGCGTCAGGCAAAGCCGTCGAATCGCGTAATGACCCGATTGCTGCTTAATAAAGGCGTACTTCAGCCGCACTCCTTGGCAAAGTACGCGGCGGCCTTTTTTAAGATGTCTCGCTCCTCCGTCACCCGTTTCAGCTCGGCACGTAGACGACGAACCTCAGCGCTTTGATCATCCTCCTCAACGCGCTGTTCTTGGGGCTTGGTGTAGCGCTTAACCCAGGCATAGAGGCTGTGCACGGACACACCCAATCGTGCAGCCACCTCCGAGACAGGAAGCTGCTTTTCGGTCACTTGCTTGACCGCCTGGATTTTGAATTCTTCGGGATATCGCTGGTTGCTCATGGCACCTCCTAATGGGCCTCATTTTAAGGCTTGGAGGTGTCTACGAAACTAGGGGCGATTCAGTTTGTTACCGCTGGCCCATCAGTAATTCACTTTCTCGCCAGTGCACGGCGAGGCTATCGATTACGTGCACGCTGTAGCCCGGCACGTTTTTCGCGTGGTGTTTGGCTTGGGAGGCCATCTCGGCCAGCAGGCTTGCGTCCAGCCCGGCGCAGGCTTGGGGGTGCAGGTGCACGACGCCAATCGACAATGACAACAACGGGAATTCTTGCCTCACGCCTTGGCGGTTGGGGGCGATGAAGCAGCCGGCGTCGAGGTGTTCGCTGCGGTAAAAGCGTCGGCACTGGCTCTGGAAGTCGTCGAGTAACTGGTTCAGGCGTTTGCGCCAATCTTCCGGACCGAGCACCAGTAAGAAGTCGTCGCCACCGATGTGTCCGACGAAGTCGCGGGACGGGTCGACGCGGTCGTTCAGGCATTGCGCCAGGCACAACAAGACTTCGTCGCCGCGGCCGTAGCCGTAGATGTCGTTGAAGGGTTTGAAGCTGTCGATGTCGACGTAGCAGATCACCGATTCGCGCGCCTGTTGCAGCAGGCGGGTCAGGCATTGCTGGATCGGCACGTTGCCGGGCAGCAGGGTCAGCGGGTTGGCGTAGCGCGCTTGTTGGATTTTCAGTTCGGTGATGAGTTTGAGCACGTCGATGACTCGGCCCAGGCCCAGGTAACCGCCGTTGAGGGTGATGATGAAGTCTTCTTCGATGCGTTGGCGGGCGCGGCTGGTGATCAGCCGGCTGACTTGTTGCAGCGACTGGCTCATTTCGACGGCGAGAAAATCGTCGTTCATCAAGCGGCTGATCGGTTTGCGCGCGAACAGGTCGGTGGCGAAGGGCTTGAGCAGCGCGTCGGAGAGCGAATGGCGGTGGACGATGCCGCACGGCTGGCCTTGTTCGTCGAGCACCGCCAGCGAGTTGAGGTTGGCTTGGCGGCGGAATGCTTCGAGTACGGTGGCGGTCGGGGTGTCGCGGTTGACTGCCGGTTGCTCGTTGAGCAGGGCGCTGAGGTCGCTGCCTTCATCATTCAGCGCAACGGCTGCGCTGTCGTGTTTGGGCATCAGGTTGCGCGCGTCGCGCGGCGGTTGTTCCTGCGGGCGGCAGAGCAAATAGCCTTGCACCAGGTCGACGCCCATTTCGGTCAACACCGCGAGTTCTTCCGGCAGCTCGATGCCTTCGGCGATCACTTGCGCGCGCGAGGCTTTGGCGATCTGCAAAATCGAACCGACGAACTCGCGTTTGAGCGCGTCCTGATGAATGCCGTCGATAAAGTGCCGGTCAATCTTCACGTAGTCCGGCCGCAGCTCGGACCACAAACGCAAACTCGAGTAACCCGCGCCCAGATCATCCAGCGCGATGGAAAAACCCATCGCCCGGTAGTGATGCAGGGCGTTTTGCAGCAACTGGAAATCGTCGGTCGGGGTTTGTTCGGTGAGTTCGATGACCACTTGGCTCGGCGGGATGCCGAAGTCTTGCAGCAGTTGCAGGGTGCGGCCCGGCTGGTGCGCGGCTTCGAGCAGCGATTCCGGCGAGACGTTGAGAAACAGTTTGCCCGGCAGTTGCTGTTCGTTGAAGCGTCGGCAAGCGCTGGCGCGGCAGGCTATTTCCAGTTCGCTGAGACGCCCGGCCTGACGGGCCACGGCGAACAGCGCGATGGGGGAGTGCAGCGGACTGTTGGACGGGCCGCGGCTGAGGGCTTCGTAACCGATGATTCGTCTTTCGGAGAGCGAGATGATCGGCTGGAACAAGCTGTGCAAGCCGCTTTGAGCCAGTATTGAACTCAAGGCACTCAGCTGTTCGGTCATGGTCATGGCGATCTCTGGCAATAAAAAAAGGACTGGGAGCGACTCTTGTTGAAGAGGCGGTCCCAATCCTTTATTTCACGACAGATTGATGACTGTTTGATGACGCTCCGAGGAGCGTCAGCGTTAAATTGCCATCATTAGTGCTTGGCTACCGTGGTGTTCAGTTTCAAGTAATCCAGCAGAATCCGCCCGGTCTCGCTCAGGTAGGCATCGTCTTCCGGTTTGGTCTTGTCCGGCTCGGCCGCGATCACATCTTCGTCTTCTTTCTTCAGCTCTTTGAGCGGTTCTTCGCCCTTGGCTTTGCGACGGATGTTTTCCATGACCAGTTGCTTGGCTTCGATGTCGGCGTGTTGCTTGCGACGATCGGCTTCGTTGAGGCTGACGGTTTTTTCTTCCATCAGTTTCTGCGCCAGGGCCAGCTTGTCACGGATGAACACGAACTCGGCATCTTTGGCCGAACGCACGTCATGCTCGGATTTGAGCTCGGTGAGGTACGGCTTGAACGGGTCGCTCGCAGGCTTGATCGCCGCTTTGATGGTGTCCCACGGCATGGCTTCCGGCAGGGCGCTTTCGCCAATTTCCTTGGTGTCGATGATCGACGGGAAATCGACATCCGGCAGCACGCCTTGATGCTGGGTGCTCTGGCCGGAAACCCGGTAGAACTTGGCTAGGGTCAGTTTCAGTTCGCCATGGTTCAGCGGCTGAATGGTCTGCACGGTGCCTTTGCCGAAGGTCTGGCCGCCGACGATCAACGCGCGGTGATAGTCCTGCATGGCGCCGGCGAAAATCTCCGAAGCCGAGGCGGACAAGCGGTTGACCAGCAACGCCATTGGGCCTTTGTAGAACGCGCCCGGGTTTTCATCTTCGAGCACATCGACCCGGCCATCGGCGTTACGCACGAGGACAGTCGGACCTTTGTCGATGAACAGGCTGGTCAGCTCGGTGGCTTCCTGCAGGGAACCGCCGCCGTTGTTGCGCAGGTCGATGACCACGCCGTCAACTTTGTCTTTCTGCAGCTCGGTCAGCAGTTTCTTGACGTCGCGCGTGGTGCTCTTGTAGTCCGGATCGCCAGCGCGGAACGCTTTGAAGTCGAGATAGAAGGCTGGAATCTCGATGACGCCGAGTTTGTAGTCCTTGCCATCCTGTTTCAGGTTGAGGACCGACTTCTTCACAGCCTGGTCTTCAAGCTTCACGGCTTCGCGGGTGATCGGCACGATCTTGGTGGTCTGGTCGTTCGGCGCATTGCTCGCCGGGATGACTTCCAGGCGCACGATGGTGCCTTTCGGACCACGGATCAGTTTGACCACTTCGTCGAGACGCCAGCCAACCACGTCGACCATCTCTTTGTTGCCTTGGGCAACGCCGATGATCTTGTCGGCCGGTGCAACCTGTTTGGTCTTGTCGGCCGGGCCGGCTGGCACCAGACGCACGACTTTCACCTGGTCGTTGTCGCTCTGCAACACGGCGCCGATGCCTTCGAGGGACAGGCTCATGTTGATGTCGAAGTTTTCCGCGTTATCCGGCGACAGATAGTTGGTGTGCGGGTCGTAGGACATGGCGAAGGTGTTGATGTACGCCTGGAAGATATCTTCCGGGCGGGTCTGGTCCAGACGCGACAGTTGGTTCTTGTAGCGCTTGGTCAGGGTTTCCTGGATTTGCTTGGAATCCTTGCCGGCGATCTTCATCCGCAGCACTTCGTCCTTGACGCGTTTGCGCCACAGGTCGTCGAGTTCGGCGGTGGATTTGAGCCACGCAGCGTCCTTGCGATCAATCAGCAAGGTTTCTTTGGTGGTGAAGTCGATTTTGTCGACGCCTTTGTTCAGCTCGGCAAGGGCGAAGTCCAGACGCGCTTTGACGCGGTCCAGGTAGCGCTTGTAGATGGTGAACCCGGCGTTCAGATCGCCGCTTTTGAGGAAGTCGTCAAACTGGGTTTTCCATTTGTCGAATTCGGCGATGTCGCTGGCCATGAAGTAGCTGCGCGATGGATCCAGCAGCTTGAGGTAGCTGTCGTAGATGATCACCGAGCGCGCATCGTCGAGCGGCGGCTTGCTGTAGTGGTGGCGTTTGAGCAGCTCGACGACGTTCAGACTGGCGATTACTTCGTCACGATCAGGCTGAAGTTTGTCCCAGCTATTGGCTGCAAACGAATTGCTCGACATCGGCAGAAGGCCGATACCAATGAATAGGGCTAGGGCGGTGCTGGGGAACAGTTGCTTCATGCTGATTCGACGCGGGGACAATTGATCACGCATATTAGGCCGTCTTTGAAGTCGCCGGTTCCACAAAGGGCCGGTCACATAATGCAAGAAAGCCCGGTGATACAGCGCCGGGCTCAGTCCAGACTCACTATGGAGGCACTGTGAAAGCATTGCAAGGCGTTGACGGTCAAGTGGAGTGGGTTGAAGAGCCGAGTCCTACGTGTGATGTAGGACAAGTGCGGATTCGGGTGGCGGCAGCGGGCCTCAATCGCGCCGATTTGTTACAGAAGGCAGGCCTTTATCCGCCCCCGCCGGGAGCCAGTCAGGTGCTGGGTCTTGAGTGTTCGGGGGTGATCAGCGAGGTCGGCGCGGGCTCGTCCTGGCAGGTCGGGGACCGGGTTTGCGCCTTGCTGGCCGGGGGCGGCATGGCCGAGGAAGTGGTTGTCGACGGACGGCACGTGTTGCCGGTTCCCGAAGGTGTGTCGCTGGCCGAGGCCGCCGGGTTGCCGGAAGTGTATGCAACTGTTTGGTTAAATTTATTTCATCTTGCCGCGCTCAAGCCCGGTGAGAAAGTTCTGCTGCACGCTGGAGCGAGTGGCATCGGTTCTGCGGCGATCCAGTTGTGCAAGGCGTTCGGCAGCCCGTGCTGGGTCAGCGTCGGTTCGGCTGAGCGTCTGGCGTACTGCGAAGCCCTCGGCGCGCAGGGCGGCGTGGTGCGCACTGGCGACCTGGAGAGCTTGAGTGATCTGGGGCCGTTCAACGTGATTCTCGATCCGGTGGGCGGCAATTACGCGGCGTTGAACTTGAAGCTGACGGCGCTGGATGGCCGTTGGGTGTTGATCGGTTTGATGGGCGGCCGTGAGGCCAAGCTCGATCTGGCGCAGGTATTGGGCAAACGCGTGCAGTTGCTGGGCTCGACGTTGCGCAGCCGCGATGATCAGTTCAAGGCTGATTTGTTCAGCGAACTGAGCCAGCACGTTTGGCCATTGTTTGCCGAAGGTCGGTTGAAACCGCAGTTGGCGAAGGCCTTCAAAATCAAGGACGCCGAAGCGGCCTTCGCGGAACTGGCGAGCAACACAGTCTCGGGGAAACTGGTCCTGCTGATCGACGAAAGCCTGACCTGAAACCCCAGATCTCCGCGCGAACCGATGCCCTTGTAGGAGCGAGGCTTGCCCGCGAAGAACGATAACGCGGTCCGTCAGTTAAACCGCGTCGCCCCATTCGCGGGCAAGCCTGATCTGGTCAAGTAATCCTGGACACCAATTACGGTTTTTTCACGCCGCCATTTTCTCCATGGCGACCGGTGACCGGTAATCGTTGTAGCTATGGAGCCTGAAGTTGTTGTAGCGCACCACGTAGCGCTGCAAATCAGCCCGGGCTTCATACTCCGAGCGGTAACCGGCTTCAGGCACCCACTCTGATTTCAGACTTCCAAAGAAACGCTCCATCGGGGCGTTATCCCAGCATTCGCCTTTACGACTCATGCTTTGCCGCAGTCCATTCGCCAGCAACTCATTCCTGAACTTATGGCTGGTGTACTGGCAGCCTTGATCGGAGTGAAACAGCACGTCTTTGGGTTTGCCTCGCAGCTCAACCGCCATCCGTAGGGCCTCGCAGGTCAGCTCCGCATCCGAGATCATCGAAAACGCCCACCCCACGAGCCGGCGGGCGAACAGATCCAGAACCGCTGCAAAATACATCCACCGCGTGCCGACCTTGATGTACGTCACGTCCGCGCACCACACTTGGTTGATCGCCGTGACATCAAACTCGCGCTTAAGCACGTGCGGCGCCACCAAGGCTTCAACGCCAGATGACTTGTATTTGTGACGTCGGCGCTGACGACTGACCACGCCGGCTTCTCGCATCAAGCTGCGAGCCATGTGCCTCCCGACGCGATGCCCCTTGGCTTGCAGCTCCCTGGAAAGGGTGCGCGCCCCCGCGGAAGCTCTGGATTCCTTGTGATGCTCGACCAGCATGGCTTTGAGTTTCTCCCGCTCAGGGTTCACCTTGCCTTGGCGCTGACGCCAGGCATAAAAACTGCTGCGGCTGACTTCAAACACCCGGCAGCAGTCGTTAACGCCGTATCGCTCACCCAGCTCATTGATCAGTGAGAATGATCTTTGGCGTCCAAAAGCAGGAGAGCACTGGCCTTTTTTAGGATTTCGATATCCCGGTCTTTTTGCCTGAGCAAGGCTTTGAGTTCCTGGATTTCTCGCTGGTCAGCCGTGATCGCTTTGGCTCCCACCGGGGTCGAACCCTGGCGTTCTTTACGCACCTGATCGACCCAGCGACGCAAGGCGGTAGGGCCAATATCTAAACTGGCGCAAACCTCGGGAACCGATATCCCCTCATCCAGCACCATGCCAGCAGCCTTGAGTTTGAACTCAGTTGAATAAGAATTACGCATATCCAAAAACACCTCAGATTTGGGCGACATCATAGCGCCCGATTGAAGTGTCCAAAATCATTAGGCCAGTTCAGCCTCGCTCCTACAGGTTTCGCGCCGCCCTTGTAGGAGCAAAGCTTGCTCGCGAAGAACGATAACGCGGTCCACCAGTCGGACCGCGTCGCGGCAATCGCGGGCAAGCCTTGCTCCCACAGGTTCTGTGCGGTCCTTGTAGGAGCGAGGCTTGCCCGCGAAGAACGATAACGCGGTCCGTCAGTAGAACGGCGTCGCGGCATTCGCGGGCAAGCCTCGCTCCTACAGGTTTTGCGCCGCCCTTGTAGGAGCAAAGCTTGCCCGCGAAGAACGATAACGCGGTCCGTCAGTCGGACCGCGTCGCGGCAATCGCGGGCAAGCCTTGCTCCTACAGGTTTTGTGCGGTCCCTGTGGGGGTATCGGTTATTTCCAGAGGTGGATTGGCCAGCCGGCTTTTTCGGCGTGCTCAAGCAGCACCGGGTCCGGGTTGACCACGTGCGGGAAGTCGACTTTCAGCAGCAGTGGCAGGTCGTTGCGTGAATCGGAGTAGAAGCTTGCGCCTTCGAGGTTTTCCTCTTCGGCGTCGAGCCATTCCAGCAATCGGGTGATTTTGCCTTCGCGGTAGGTCAGCGTGCCAACTGTGTTGCCGCTGTAAACGCCGTGCGCCACTTCCAGTTCGATGGCGAGAATCTCGTCGATGCCCAGCCGATCAGCAATCGGCCTGACCAAATGCGTGCCCGACGCCGAAATCACCAGAATCCGGTTACCGGCCTTGCGGTGCGCGGCGATGGTTTTGGTGGCGTCGCTGAAAATAATCGGCTCGATAAAGTCTTCAACCCACGGGCCGACCAAGTGATCGACTTCTTCCGGCGTGCGCCCGATCATCGGTTCGAGGCTGAACGCCATGTAGTCCTCCATCCGCAGTTTGCCGTGGCTGTAGGCGTCCATCAGCTCATTGTTCTGCCGCATGAACGACTCGGGATCAACCCAGCCCAGCCGGCCCATCTGTTCGCTCCAGAGGGTGGCGCAGTCGCCATGAATCAGGGTTTCGTCCAGATCAAAAATTGCCAGGGCCATCAGTGCAGTTCTCTCTTCAACATCAGCAAAGGCATCAGGCTACCTCACACAGGGCAGTCGGATCGATGGAAAGCGCCAGGCGCTGACCGTCGGGATGCAGATCCGCCGCCGAGCGGTTCAACACATCCACCACCAATTCCACGCCTCGGGCCTCGACCCGGTAGCGGATCACGTTGCCCAACAGGCTGTGGCTGCGGATCTGCGCGTCGAGTTCGCCGTTGAGGCTCAGTTCGATGGCTTCCGGGCGAATCGCGATGCGGCTGTTGATCGGTCGCTGCAACAGTTTTGTCGCGCTGTCGGCGTCGAGCAGGTTGTAGTTGCCGATAAAACCGGCGGCGAACACATCGACGGGCGCGGTGTAGAGGGTTTCGGCGTCGCCGCTTTGTACGATTTTTCCCTGATTCATCAGGAAAATGCGATCAGACATCGTCAGCGCTTCTTCCTGATCGTGTGTGACGAAAATCGTGGTCAAGCCAAGTTCGCGCTGAATCTGACGGATCTGTTCGCGCAGATGTTTACGAATCCGCGCATCCAGCGCCGACAACGGCTCATCCAGCAGCAACAGGCGAGGCCGCGTAACCAACGAACGCGCCAGCGCCACCCGCTGACATTGACCGCCAGACAGTTGATGCGGATAACGCGCGGCGAACTCGTTGAGCTCCACCAGTTTCAGCACGTCGGCGACGCGTCGGTGGCTGTCGTCGGCGTTGACCTTTTGCATGCGCAAACCAAACGCGACGTTCTGTTCCACCGTCATGTTCGGGAACAGTGCATAGCTCTGAAACACCATGCCGATTCCGCGTTTCTGCGGGCTCAGCGGCACGATATCGACGCCATCAAGCAGGATCTTGCCGCCATCCACCGAGGTCAGCCCGGCGATACAGCGCAGCAACGTCGACTTGCCACAACCGGAAGGGCCGAGGAGGGTGACGAATTCACCCTTCTGAATTTCGCAATTGATATCGCTGAAGACAGGCGTGCCGGCATAGCTTTTTTGCAGGTGTTGGACGCTGACGTAGCTCATTCGCTTTTGTCCTTGTTCAAGATATTGGCCGCCCAGGTCAGAACCAGCACAAAGAAGAAATAGGAAATCACCAGCGCGCTGGTGAAGTGGCCGCTGCTGTTGCGCATGTTGTTGAGGTACACCTGCAAGGTTTCGTAACGCGTGCCGACGAGGATGTTGGCGAACACGAACTCACCGAACAGGAACGAGAACGACAGCAGCAACGCCACCATCAAACCCTTGCGCAAGTTCGGCAGCACTACCAGGAATGCCGCTTGAAAAGTGCTGGCGCCGAGCAGTTGCGCGGCGTCCATCAGGTCGCGCAGATTGATCGCTTGCAGGTTGTTGGTGATCGCGCGGTACATGAACGGCAGGGCGACGGTGAAGTAGCAACCGATCAGAATCCACGGCGTGCCGACCATCGCCAACGGCCCGGAACCGTACAGTTGCAGCAGGCCGACCGAGGACACCACCGGCGGCACCGCGAAGGGCAGCAGGATCAGGATGTTCATCAGCGCATCGAGTTTCGGGAAGTGGTAATGCACGACAAACAGCAGCGGCAGAATCAGCACCACTGAGAGGATCAGCGCGCCGACGCACACCAGCAGCGACTGGCCGAAAGCGTGGAGGAAACGCGGATCGCTCCACAGCTGCAAATACCATTTGAAGGTGAAACCGCTGGGCAGAATGGTCGCCGACCAACTGCTGGAGATCGAATAGATCAGCGTGCCGAGCAGTGGCAATAACAGGATCGCAAACAGCAGATACACCACGACCCGGTGGTAGACGCCGACGGGGCCCAATTCAGCGCGAGACATGGTAGCTCCTCTTCAACAGCAACTGATGGACGATGGTCACCAGGGTCATCAACGCCACCAGCACCACGGCGAGGGCGCTGGCCATGTTCGGGTCGAGGGAGATGTCGCCGGAAACCATCGCCGCGATGCGGATCGGCAGCACGTTGAAGTTGCCGGTGGTCAGCGCGTAAACCGTGGCGTAGGCGCCGAGGGCGTTGGCCAGCAGGATCACGAAGGTGCCGAGCAGCGCCGGGGTCAGCACCGGCAAACCGATGTGGCGCCAGAATTGCCAACCGTTGGCGCCGAGCAGTTCGGCAGACTCGCGCCAGTCTTCGCGCAAGGCATCGAACGCCGGGTACAGCAGCAACACGCCAAGCGGGATCTGGAAGTAGGTGTAGAGAATGATCAGGCCGGTTTTCGAGTACAGGTTGAAGTCCTGAATGATCCCGGCCTGCTTGAGCATGATGGTGAAGCTGCCGTTGAAGCCGAGCAGAATGATGAACGCGAAGGCCAGTGGCACGCCGGCGAAGTTGCTGGTCATGTTGGCGAAGGCGTTGACGAAGTTGCGCAGTTTGGAGTCGACCCGGCGCAACGAATACGCGCCAAGCACGGCGATGATGATGCCGAATACGCTCGACCAGAAACTGATTTCGAGGCTGTACTGGATCGCCTGCAAATAGAACTTCGAGCTGAAGATTTTGCTGAAGTTGGCCACGCCCCAACCGAACTCTTCCGATTGCAGGCTGTTGATCATCACCCAGACCAGCGGGGCGATTTCGAACACGATAAAGAACAGGGCGAAGGGCACCAGACACAGCGCCGCCAGCCATTTGCCGCGAGTCATGGCGTTCACTTGAGCAGCTCCCGGCACACAGGTTTGTCGTGGGGCACGCCGAGCAGTTCGCAGACGCTGCCGCAGATTTCGATTTGTTTCGGCGCCGCGTCGGGGTTGAGGCTGAAGGCGTCGCCGAGGACAAACAGCGGCACTTCGCGTTCTTCCGGCAGCAGGCCGTTGTGCGAGCGGTCGTTGTTCATGCCGTGGTCAGCGGTCACCAATACCTGGTGGCCGGCGTCGAGCCAGGTTTGCAGGTAATCGGCGAGAATGATGTCGGCCGAGCGCGCGCTGTTGCGGTATTGCGGCGTGTCGAGGCCGTGCTTGTGCCCGGCGTCGTCGATGTTCATTGGGTGGATCAGCAGAAAATTCGGTGCAT
Source organism: Pseudomonas prosekii (assembly GCF_900105155.1). NCBI lineage: Bacteria > Pseudomonadati > Pseudomonadota > Gammaproteobacteria > Pseudomonadales > Pseudomonadaceae > Pseudomonas > Pseudomonas prosekii. Next base: position 881,408 of record NZ_LT629762.1, on the reverse strand, counting down.
GGCGCAGGCGCAGGTTTTCCGCGTCGGCGAACAGGTGCGAATCGGGGTAGTGGTCGTTCCAGTAGAAGTGCCCGTGCTGGATCGGCAGCTCGGCGTCGTCGGTGTGACGATCGCGGGCGGCGACAAATGGCGAACGGTTGTACAGCTCGCTGACCCAGTGATAAGCCGCGGCGGCGGTGGTCAGGCCGGCGTCGCGCGCGTAGTGATAGATGCTGCGCTGGTTGGACAGGCGCGAGACGTTGTTGTGGACGATGCCGCTGTCGATCGGCGTAACGCCGGTCAGGATGCATTCGTAAAGCGGTCGGGACAGGGCCGGCAGTTCGCACTCCAGTTTGTACAGCGCTGCGCGTCCTGCGCCAACGTAAGCCTGCAGGTGCCCCATGGCGTGGCGTGCGACCTCGTAATTGAGGCCGTCGAGCACGACAAGGATGACGTTGTGCTTCATAGGGGCGAGAGCTCCGCAAAACAGTAGATAACAACAAAACCTGTAGGAGCGAGGCTTGCCCGCGAAGGCGGACTTTCAGCCAACATCAATGTTGAATGTCAGTCCGTCTTCGCGAGCAAGCTTTGCTCCTACAGATGAAGCATCACTTCATTTCAACAATGACTTCTTCGTTCCACTTCTGCGGCAGGGCTTTGGAGGTTTTTTCCCATGCGTCGGGGTCTTTGATCGGGGTCACGCCTTTGTACTGCTCGTTCGGCAGCAATTTGGCCTGGACCTCGGCGGGCAGTTGCAGGTGTTCGGCGCGGATCGGACGAGCGTTGCCGCGCGCCAGGTTGATCTGGCCGGCGTCGCTGAAGATGTATTCGCGGGTCAGCTTGGCGGCGTTCGGGTTCTTCGCGTATTTGTTGATGATGGTGGTGTAACCGGAAATCACCGAACCGTCGGACGGGATCAGCACGGTGTAGTCATCCGGGTTAGCCATCTTGGCTTTGTAGCTCAGGCCGTTGAAGTCCCAGACCACGCCGACTTCGATTTCGCCTTTTTCCATGGTGGCGATGGTCGGGTTGGCCATCGACAGACGCCCTTGCTTGGCGATGTCGGCGAACAGCAGCAGGGCCGGAGCCAGGTTTTTCTCGTCACCGCCATTGGCGTAAGCAGCCGCCAGAACGCCGTTGGCGGCTTGCGCGGCGGTGCTCACGTCACCGATGGAAACCTTGTATTTGCCGGTTTTCAGGTCAGCCCATTTGGTTGGCGATTCGGAGCCGTGCAGGAGTTTCTTGTTGACGATGAATGCGATGGTGCCGGTGTAGGCCAGCGCCCAGTTGCCGTCGGTGTCTTTGGCCCAGGCCGGAATTTGTTCCCAGGTGGTTGGCTTATACGGTTGCACCACGCCTTGCTTGACCGCGATCGGGCCGAAGGCCGCACCGACGTCGCCGATGTCGGCGCTGGCGTTGTCTTTCTCAGCGGCGAACTTGGCGATTTCCTGCGCCGAGCTCATGTCGGTGTCGACGTGTTTGAGGCCGTATTTTTTCGCCAGGTCTTCCCACGTGCCTTTCCAGTTCGCCCAGTCATCGGGCATGCCGACGCTGTTGACTGCACCTTCCGCTTTCGCTGCGGCTTCCAGGGTTTTCAAATCATCAGCCGCCATCGCGGCGGTGCACATGGCAATGGTCGAGCCTAACAGTGATGCCAGGAAAAGCTGTTTCATCCGAAGCTCCTTTGGGCGTTTTCAACGCTGCGATTGCGGTGGTGTTGGTCTAGGTCAGCAACACCTGAGCCAATTTAGGCGGACTGCATGACACTTTCATGTCGGCGGTCGCCCGACGGGGCTTTTATTTGCCCGGATCTGGCGGGTGCCCGGTAAGCGTAGACCATGGGCAGCGGCCCGCTGAGCTGGGACTTGGCCGATGTATTGCAAGGTTTGCGCGGGTGCTTTTGATGACCGTTGGGCGGCTTTGTCATCTGTTGGTCATCTGGGCTGCCTAGGCTTGCTGGACGTTGCTCAGGCGGTTTTTGCCGGCAGCGGTGCCCCGATTCAGTGCTGGTCTAGTCCAGATAGGTAACGTTTGATGCGCGATGAGGCAATCAAAGCGGTGACAGCGATTGGCCAGGTGTTGCAGGAGCAACTGGGCCATGGGTTGTTGGCGGCCGGGAGCAAGTTGCCGGCCGAGCGCAAGCTCAGTGAGTTGTTCGGGACGACGCGCATTACCGTGCGCGAGGCGTTGTTGCAGTTGGAGGCGCAGGGGCAGATTTATCGGGAGGAGCGCCGTGGCTGGTTTGTTTCGCCGCCGCGTCTTGCTTATAACCTGATGCAGCGCAGTCATTTTCACGCGATGGTGAGTGCGCAGGGGCGGGTGCCGTCGACGGAGGTGATTTCAGCGCGGTTGCAGCCGGCTTCGGCGGCGGTGTGCGAGTGGTTGCAGTTGCCGGCGTTGTCGAGTGTGATTCAGGTGTGTCGGGCGCGGCGGATTGATGGGCGGTTGGTGTTGTACGTGGAGCATTATCTGAATCCGCAGTTTTTTCCGGGGATTCTGGATTTTGATTTGAATGAGTCGATTACCGAGTTGTATGCGCGGCATTACGATTTGCATTATGGCCGGGTGCGTTTTGAGATTGTGCCGACGGCGTTGTCAGTGGATGCGGCTTCTGCGTTGAGGGTGTCGGTGGGGAGTCCGGGGTTGAGGATTGTTCGGGTCAATTATGATCAGCGGGGGAGGCTGATCGACTGTGATTTGGAGTTTTGGCGCCATGATGCGATTCATGTCGGGGTTGATGTGGTCTGAGTCTGGCGACCTCACAGACCACCTGTTTTCCCAAACACACCCAGCCCCCTGTAGGAGCGAGGCTTGCCCGCGAAGGCGTCCTCACAGACCACCTGTTCCCCCCAACACACCCAATTCCCCCTGTAGGAGCGAGCCTGCTCGCGATAACCCCCTCCCAGCCACCCAATCCCTCCCAGACTCCCCCAATCCCCCCACCCTAAACCCCATCAAGGCTTCCCATTCGCATACAAATAATCTGTAGCCAACGAAGCCATCGTCCGCACCCCAACCACCAGCGCCGACTCATCCACAAAGAACCCCGGATTATGATTCGGCGCCGCTTTGCTCAAATCCTGATCCCTGGGCGTCACGCCCAAGAACACAAACAACCCCGGCACTTCTTTCGCATAGAACGAAAAATCCTCCGCGCCGCCCACCAGCGGCCCTTGCACCACGTCGTCTCTCGCCGCCCAGCGCAGGGTCGGCAGCATTTTTTCGGTCAGCGCCGGGTTGTTAATCGTCGGGTCGTATTTTTCGATGATGGTCACTTCGGCTTTCGCGCCGCCGCTTTCGGCGATTTTTTCCACGGTTTGGCGGACGTCGGCGTGCAGTTTCTGGCGGATGCCGTAGTCGTAGGAGCGGATGGTCCCGGTCATGTCGAGTGATTCGGGAATGATGTTGTAGCGTGTGCCGCCGTTGATGGTGCCGATGCTGACGACCGAAGGGTAGGACGAGATGTCGGTGCGGCGGCTGACCACGGTTTGCAGACCGACGATGGTTTGGGCACCGACGGTGATCGGGTCGATGCCGTCCCAAGGGCGCCCGGCGTGGGTTTGTTTGCCGAGGATTTTGATGCGCAGGTCGTCAGAGCTGGCGAGGGTCGGGCCGGGGCGGTAGGCGATTTGCCCGGCGGGGACGCCGGCCCAGACGTGCAAGCCGAACACCGCGTCGGGTTTCGGCGATTGCATCGCGCCTTCAGCGATCATCATTTTTGCGCCCCAGGTATTCGTGCCATCCGGGATGAAGTCGCTTGGGCCTTCTTCGGCCGGTTGGAAGTAGAACACCACCGTGCCGGGCAGCGTTTCGCGCAGGCCTGTAAGAATTTTCGCCGTGCTCAGCAGGATCGCGGTGTGCGCGTCGTGGCCGCATGCGTGCATCACGTCGACTTCTTTGTTGAGGTAGGTGCCTTTGGCTTTCGAGGCGAATGGCAGGTCCGCGACTTCCTTGACCGGCAGCGCATCCATGTCGGCGCGCAGGGCCACGGTCGGGCCGGGCAGGGCGCCTTTGAGGACGGCGACCACGCCGGTGCGGGCGACGCCGGTTTTGACCTCCAGGCCCATCGCGCGCAGTTGTTTGGCGACCAGTTCGGCAGTGCGTTTCTCGGTGTTACCGAGCTCTGGATGCGCGTGGATGTCGCGGCGGGTTTCCAGCAGTTCGGGTTCGAGCGCCTTGGCTTGCTCGGCGATGTAGCTGCGGCTGGTTTCCCGGGTGTCGGCGCCGGCGTGGGTGGCCAGCGCGCCGCACAGGGTCAGCAGGCAGGTTTGGGCAATGCGAGTCAGCGGCATCGGTCTTCTCCATGGCTGTTGTTTTTGTTGGCTTCAATGCCTGTGACCGGAGCCGCCGCCCAGAGTGCTATTCCTTCTGCACGCCGCCGCCCGCGGTGATCACCTGCACACTCATCCGCGGCGTCGCCAGATCCAGCCCGGCCTCATCCAAATGCCGTTTCAGCGACAAGTTGAACGCGCGCGACACTTCCCACTGTTTGATCGGCGCCGTCTTGAACCGCGCCCGCAGAATCGCGCTGCCGGACTCGAAACTCTCGACGCCTTGAATCTCCAGCGGTGACCAGATGTTGCGGCGTTGCAGCGGGTCGGTGCGCATTTTCTGGCCGACCTCGCGCATCAGTTTGATCGCCTCGTCGATTTCCATGTTGTACGGCACCGCCACGCGGAAAATCGCGTAGCCGAATTCGCGCGAGTAGTTCTTGATGCTTTTGATTTCGCTGAACGGGATGGTGTGGACGATGCCGTCGATGTCGCGCAGGCGCACGGTGCGGATAGTCAGGCCTTCGACGGTGCCGAGGTGGCCGCCGACGTCCACGTAGTCGTCGATGGCCAGCGAGTCTTCGATGATGATGAACAGGCCGGTGATCAAGTCGGCAACCAGCGATTGCGCGCCGAAACCGATGGCCAGACCGATCACACCGGCACCCGCCAGCAGTGGCGTGACGTTCATGCCCATGTTCGCCAGCGCGACGATCAGCGCGATGATGAAAATCGCCACGAACAGCACGTTGCGGATCAGCGGCATCATCGTTTGCGCCCGCGCGTTGGCCAGGCCTTTGCGCGAACGGGTGAGGGCGTGGTGCACGGCGGTGTCGCTGAGAATCCAGATCAGCCAGGCAAAAATCAGCGTACCGGCGAGGCTGAACAGTTTGACACTGACTTCATGCCCTTCGCCCTCGGTGAAGGAAATCAGCGACATGCCCCAGACGCGCAAACCGAGCTCGATGAACACCAGCCACACGAACAAATGCGCGAGGGTGTAGCAGAAGCTTTTCAGTCGGTCGGAATACAGCGCGTGGCGTTTCACCCCGCGTTGCGGCTTCAGTGAATGGCGGCGCACCAGGCCATTGATGACCATGCACAACACCAGCAGCACGGTGCAGATCAGCGATTGGCGCAACGCGGTGCTGGTGTCGCCGGCCGAGAAGAATGTCGCAAACAGCGAAATGCACACCAGCACCAGCGCCGGTACGTACCAGAACGTTCCGAGGATATCGATGGTGTCGCTGAGGGCGCGGCGGGTCAGGCGTCGCGACAACGGCTGGTTGCGGATCAGGTGCGCGATCGGGCGGCGGAAGCGCAGGATGAACAGCCCGGTGGACAGCGCGGCCATGACATTGGCGATGGTCGCGGCGGTGTGAGCCAGGTGCGTGCCGAGGCTGGCGACCAGTCGCGGGTCGCTCAGGGCTTCACCGAACGCGGCGAAACTGCCGATCAGCCACAGCGGCCGGAACGCCTGATGACGCAGGATGTACAAGGCGCGATGGCGGTGCGGGCCGTCGAGCACGGAGAACGCAATCACGCAGATCGCCGAGAAACAGGTGCCGACCACCAGCGCATACGCCAGCACCATCGCCAGGCTTTTGCCCAGCGAGGACGGCAGCGCGTAGCTCATGTAAACCGTCATCACCAGCGCAATCAGCCACGGCCCGAGCTTGCGCAGGGCGAAGCGCAGCATGTCGAGGGCTTTGGGGTGTTGCGGCAATTCTTCGGTGAGGCCGAAGCGCATGCGCACGCGGTGGCTGATCCAGATCAGCGCGGCGGCGAGCAGGCTCCAGACCATCAGGATCATCGCGAAGGCAAAAATGATCGGCAGCCATTCGTTGGCCGGGAGCATCAGCGCGGAGAATTCTTCCTTGGCCAGCTCAAATTCCGTGGACCAGCGCGTGACCGGGCTGTCGGCTCCGGAAAATTTGCTTTCGAAACTGGCGAGCGTGCCGCCGATCAAGCCCAGCACGCCTTCTTCGGCGGTTGGTTGGGCTTTTTTGGTGACGTCGCGGAGCTTTTTCAGATCGGCGAGCAGCTTGGTGCGTTGTTGATCGTTTTCCAGCGACTTGATCACTTCGTCGAGCGATTGCCCCAGCGGTGCCTGGGCTTCGGGTTGGGTTTTCGACGAGTTGTTGAGCAGGCCGGGCAAACCGACGGCCTGGGCAGGCGCGATCGGCAGCAACGTCATGAGGCAGATGAGGAGGAAACAAGGCAGGGCAAAAAGACGAGCGAACACTAGGCGGTCAACCTCGGGATGAGCGGATCGGCCGAGTGTACGAGGCCGTCAAAATCAATGCGAGCCGGGGCGCGGATTTATTCGTTGAGTTTGGCGAGGATTTTATACACGACGGTGGCGAGGATCAGCAGCATGCCGAGCCACATGGCGAAGACGCCGGCGTTTTTGTCACGGAAGTTGAAGCCGATTGCCAGCATGATCATCCCGGCCAGAATCGGGATCAGCATGGCGTGGAAGGAAGACATCGTAATCATGGCGACAGCCTTGTCGTAGGGGATTACTCAAGTCTAGGTGGGTTTTGCGTGAGCGCAGACTGACACCTGTAGGAGCATGGCTTGCCCGCGATGGCGATCTCATTGACGCCATCGCGGGCAAGCCTTGCTCCTACAGGGGCGCAGCGTCTACGGCAACTCGCGGCAGGTGTAGAACGCGCTCAGGACTTTGACCAGATGCGCCAGGTCGTGGCTGCCGCACAGTTCGCGGATCGAGTGCATGGCGAACGTCGGCAGGCCGATGTCCACGGTGCGCACGCCGAGGTGGCTGGCGGTGATCGGGCCGATGGTCGAGCCGCAGCCCATGTCGCTGCGCACCACGAAGCTTTGCACCGGCACTTCTTCGGCCATGCACAGATGGCGGAAGAACCCGGCGGTTTCGCTGTTGGTGGCGTAGCGCTGGTTGCTGTTGACCTTGATCACCGGGCCGGCGTTGAGTTTCGGGCCGTGGTTGGCGTCGTGTTTCTCGGCGTAGTTGGGGTGTACGCCGTGGGCGTTGTCGGCGGAAATCAGCAGCGATTTCTGGATTGTGCGGACGAACTCGTCACCTTCCGGCAACAAGCGGCGCAGCGTCTGCTCAAGCATCGGGCCGTCGGCGCCGCACGCCGAGCAGGAGCCGACTTCTTCGTGGTCGTTGGCGACAAACACGCAGGTTTCGTCGGTTTCGGTGGTCAGCAACGCTTGCAGGCCGGCGTAGCACGACAGCAAGTTGTCGAGGCGCGCGCCGGCAATGAAATCGCCGTGCAAACCAATCACTGCAGCGCTTTGCGTGTCGTAAAAGCTCAGCTCGTAATCAAGCACCACGTCGGCGTTCAGTCCGTGTTCGCGCGCCAGTTGATCGGTGAGCACGGCGCGGAAGTCCACGCGTTCGTCACCGGCAAATTGCGCGAGGATCGGCGGCAGTTCGGTTTGTGCGTTGATCGCCCAACCCATGTTGGCTTCACGGTTGAGGTGAATGGCCAAGTTGGGAATGGTCGCGATCGGCGCCTTGAAGTCGATCAATTGGCTTTCGACTTTGCCATCGCGGCGGAAGGTCACGCGGCCGGCCAGCGACAGGTCGCGGTCGAACCACGGTGCCAGCAGCGCGCCGCCATAGACTTCGACGCCCAACTGCCAGAAGCCCTGGCGTTGCAGTTCCGGTTGCGGTTTGACCCGCAGGCACGGGCTGTCGGTGTGAGCGCCGACCATGCGAATGCCGCCGTGCAGGGGCGAGTGACGGCCCATTTTGAAGGCGACAATCGAGGAATCATTGCGGGTGACGTAGTAACGACCGTTGGTTTCGACGGCCCACGGTTCACGCTCGTCAAGACGCGAGAAACCCGCCGCTTCCAAGCGCTGAACAAGGCTGGCAGTGGCATGAAACGGGGTAGGGGAGGCCTTGAGGAAGTCGATCAGGCCTTGGTTCAACTCTTCGCGCATAAGAAACTCCAGACAGCAATGGGCGCGAGTTTAACGCAAAGTGCGTCGGGCGCCGAACCTCAGTGCATGAAGATCATCGTGGCAAGCGAGCTTGGTCTGGCGAGGTGTTTCACTGTGACGAGGGGGTTCACTATGGCGAGGGGGCTTGCTGTGGCGAGGGGGCTTGCCCCCGTTCGGCTGCGAAGCAGCCGCCAATCAGGCAACCGCAATCTCCCTGACGCAACGGTGGCGAAAGTTTGGGGGCGCTGCGCACTCCAACGGGGGCAAGCCCCCTCGCCACGGCCAGCCTCTTTAGCCACGAAAGCTCGCGGCCACAGGTTAATTACATGTCTTCAGAACGGTGCGGGGCATTCGAAGCGCAGGCGTTCGCCGGTTTGCGGCTGGGTGAAGCTCAGCATGCTCGCGTGCAAACACAGGCGCGGCCAGGCAGCCAAAGCCTGTTCGTGGGCGTAGAGGCCGTCGCCGAGCAGCGGATGGCCGATCGACAGCATGTGCACACGCAACTGATGCGAGCGGCCGGTGATCGGCGTCAGCTCCACGCGGCACCAGTCTCCGCAACGTTCCAGCACGCGCCAGAACGTCAGGGCATTCTTGCCGAATTCGTGATCGACCACATGCCGGGGTTTGGTCGGCGGATCGTAGCGCAACGGCAAATCGATGCTGCCGCTGTCCAGCTCCGGTTGGCCCCAGCACAGCGCGGTGTAGGCTTTTTCGGTTTCGCGGTCGTGAAACTGTCGAGACAATTCGCGGTGCGTGTCCGGGTCGCGGGCCAGCAGAATGATGCCGGAGGTTTCCCAATCCAGCCGATGGACGATGCGCGCTTCCGGGTAGCCGTTTTCTTGCAGACGGGTAATCAGGCAGTCCTTGTTGTCATCGGCCCGGCCAGGCACGGAGAGCAACAGGGTCGGTTTGTTCACCACCAGAACGGCGGCGTCCTGATGAATGATCTGGATGTTCGACAACGGCATTAAAACAGCCTCGTAACAAACGCCAACGGCGACTCAGAGCCCCGCGCCCCGTGGGAGCAAAGTGTGGCGAGGGGGCTTGCCCCCGTTGGGTTGCGCAGCAGCCCCAAAACTTCCGGCGTACCGAAGGTCTTGTGAGTGCTGCGCACTCAAACGGGGGCAAGCCCCCTCGCCACAGTTTGCTCCTACAGGGACGCAGGAAACCTGAGTCGCCGTGGCTCCCGCTGGTTCGACTAGCGATCCGGCAGGGTGATATTGAGTTCCAGAATCGAGCAGCTACCCTGGTTTTCCAGGGCGACGTGCACGTCATCGGACCCGATATTGACGTACTTGCGGATCACTTCCACCAGTTCCTTCTGCAAGGCTGGCAGGTAATCCGGGGTACTGCGTTGGCCGCGTTCATGCGCCACGATGATCTGTAGACGCTCTTTCGCTACCGACGCGGTACTAACCTTTTTACTGGCACGAAAGAAGTCAAAAAGATTCATTATTTACCTCCAAACAGGCGCTCGAAGAAGCCCTTCTTCGTCACATCGAGAAAACGATGTGCCTTTTCTTTGCCAAGGAGGCGATCGACCGCATCGCCGTAGGCCTGACCGGCGTCGCTCTGGTCGTCGAGAATCACCGGCACGCCAGAGTTGGAGGCTTTCAGAACCGCTTGGGATTCCGGAATGACGCCCAGCAGGGTCACCGCGAGAATTTCCTTAACGTCTTCAACGCCGAGCATTTCGCCGTCGTTGACGCGCTGCGGGTTGTAGCGAGTCAGCAGCAAGTGTTCCTTGATCGGATCTTCGCCACGTTCGGCGCGACGCGACTTGCTCGCCAGCAGGCCGAGCATGCGGTCCGAGTCACGTACCGAGGACACTTCCGGGTTGGTCACGATGATCGCTTCATCAGCGAAGTACATCGCCAGGTGCGCGCCTTTCTCGATACCGGCAGGGGAGTCGCAGACCACGAACTCAAATTGTTCCTTGAGCTCCATCAGGACTTTTTCCACGCCTTCGACGGTCAGCGCGTCTTTGTCGCGGGTCTGACTGGCGGCCAGCACGTAGAGGTTTTCCAGACGTTTGTCTTTGATCAGCGCCTGCTGCAGGTTGGCTTCACCGTTGACCACGTTGACGAAGTCATACACCACGCGACGTTCGCAACCCATGATCAGGTCGAGGTTACGCAAACCGACGTCGAAGTCGACGATCACTGTTTTGTGGCCGCGCAGAGCGAGGCCGGTACCGATAGCGGCGCTGGTGGTGGTCTTACCCACACCACCCTTGCCGGATGTAACCACGAGAATCTTGGCCAAGGTGTTTCACCCCTAAGGAAAAAGGACATTTAGCCCCTGAAAAACATCTCTTGAAAAACTACTGCAGTCGGACAGCCTTGGCTGGAATCCGGTCCTGGGCGGCACTTACTTTGGGTAAACACTGCTTGTGGCCTTTTTCCTACTTCGTTTGAGCCGTTTTCGCTACGTTTTAGAGATGCTTGGAAAATGCGGCAGTATCCGTTAAAGACGAATGATGTTCAACACGTCGCCCGACAGGCTGACTTGAACGCCCGAGCCCCACAGTGGATCGCGACGCAGGTCTTCGGAAACCTTGTAATGGCCGGCGATGGAGAGCAATTCCGCGCTCATCTGCTGACAGAAAATCCGCGCTTTCCAGTCGCCCTTGACCCCGGCCAAGGCACGACCGCGCATCGGGCCGTATACATGGATGTTGCCATCGGCGAGAAGTTCCGCCCCCGGGCTGACCGAAGAAATCACTACCAGATCGCCACCCTGGGCATATATCTGTTGGCCACCACGTACTGGCGAAGTGATGACTTTGGTCGGTTTGATCGTCGGCTCCGGCGGTTTCTCCGGTTTTTTCACCACCACGCCTTCGTTCGGCTCCAGCGGACGCTCACGCGCGCCGGAGGGCGGCAGCACCGGCAGGTCGACGGCGATGGCAGCAGCGATGTCTTCGATGCGGCTGGCGCGGATCGCCAACGTGCGCAGGCCGTGCGAGCGGCAAACGCGCATCAGCCCCGGCAAATCGACAGCGCCTTCGCTCGGCGGCAGCTTGTCCAGCGCCAGCACGAGCGGCGCGTTGCTGAAGAAATTCGGCGCCTGGGCGACCTTGGCGGCCAGTTGTCGATCGAGGCTCTCGAGGTCGTTACGCGCCAGCTCCAGCACCGTAATGGCGAGCATGCTGCCCTTCAACTGGAACACGGGATCTTGGTCTAGCGGATCGGTTTGGCTCATGGTCGGCATACAACGGCTTGTCACTAAAAGTGCCGAGACTTATAACGAGAACGCCCGCAGGCCGCAAGCCGGGTCGAACGATGTAGAATGCGCGGCCATTGTCTTTCCGGAACCTTTAATGGATCGCCCGCGTTTTCGTACAGCATTTCTTTCTCCGCGTTTCTGGCCGCTGTGGTGCGGGCTGGGGCTGTTGTGGCTGATCGTGCAGTTGCCGTACCCGGCGCTGCTGTTTGTCGGCCGCGCCCTCGGTGCGCTGATGTACCGCGTGGCGGGCGACCGACGGCGCATTGCCAAACGCAACCTTGAACTGTGTTTCCCGGAAAAATCCGCGGCCGAACGCAAGCGCCTGCTCAAGGAAAACTTCGCCTCCACCGGCATTGCCTTCTTCGAAATGGCCATGAGTTGGTGGTGGTCACGCGAGCGTCTGGCCAAATTGGCGCATGTCGAAGGCCTTGAGCATCTGAAAAAAGCCCAGCGCGACGGCAAAGGCGTGATTCTGATGGCGCTGCACTTCACCACGCTGGAAATCGGCGCGGCGTTGCTCGGTCAGCAGCACACCATCGACGGCATGTACCGCGAACACAAAAATCCGTTGTTCGACTACATCCAGCGTCGCGGTCGCGAGCGGCATAACCTCGATTCGCTGGCGGTGGAGCGTGACGACGTGCGCGGCATGCTCAAGTTGCTGCGCGCCGGCCGGGCGATCTGGTACGCGCCGGATCAGGACTATGGCGCCAAGCAAAGTATCTTTGTGCCGCTGTTCGGGATTCAGGCGGCGACGGTCACCGCGACCAGCAAATTTGCCCGTTTGGGCAAGGCGCTGGTGGTGCCGTTCACGCAGGAGCGTCTGGCGGACGGCAGCGGTTATCGCTTGGTGATTCATGCGCCGCTCGAAGGTTTCCCCGGCGAAACCGAAGAGGCCGACTGCATCCGCATCAATCAATGGGTCGAAGGCGCCTTGCGCGATTGCCCGGAGCAATACCTCTGGGCCCATCGCCGCTTTAAAAGCCGCCCGCCCGGCGAGCCTAAACTGTACGCAAAACGCGGCTGAACCCCGATCCCCTGTAGGAGCGAGGCTTGCCCGCGAAGGCGTCATCTGCGACACCCAGAAACCGAGGTGAAGCCTTCGCGGGCAAGCCTCGCTCCTACAGGTTTTGTGTTAGACAGGGCTGGATAATGATCCCGTCCAGCACCATGGAGCGTTGTGCATGAATCCAGGCGAACCGGTTACAGGATTGATTCTCTCCGGCGGTGGTGCTCGGGCGGCGTATCAGGTGGGCGTGCTGGCTGCGATTGCCGAATTGTTGCCGGTGGGCGCTGACAATCCGTTTCCAGTGATCGTCGGCACTTCCGCCGGGGCGATCAACGCGGTCAGTCTGGCCAGCGGCGCAATGGATTTTCGCAGCGCCATCGAGCGCCTCACCGCGTTCTGGCAGGGCTTTCGCAGCCATCAAGTGTTGCGCAGCGATTGGCCGGGGGTGATCCATCAGGCCGCGCGGTTTGTCAGTCGCAGCTTGTTGGGTATCGGCGCGCCGGTGCCGGTGGCGCTGCTCAACAGTTCGCCGCTGCGCAATCTGCTCAACGAAAAATTACAGATGAACGGCATCGCCGAGGCCATCGCGCGCAAGCAATTGCAAGCAGTGGCGGTGACCGCGTTCGGTTATGAATCGGGGCAGGCGGTCACGTTCTATCAGGGCGGCGGGACGATTGATGCGTGGTTGCGCCATCGCCGCATCGGCGTGCCGACCCAATTGAGCGTGGAACATTTGCTCGCCAGTTCGGCGATTCCGCTGTTGTTTGCGCCGGTGAAAATCGGCGACGAATTTTTCGGCGATGGCGCGGTGCGGCAGTCGGCGCCGATCAGCCCGGCGCTGCACCTTGGCGCCACGCGCGTGCTGGTGGTCGGCGTCAGCGGCAACCCGCGCGGCGTCGATCCCGAGCAACCGCTGCAACGCGCGTACACCGGCCAGCAGCCGACGCTGGCGCAGATTGGCGGGCACATGCTCAACAGCACGTTCATCGATAGCCTGGAAAGCGATATCGAGTTGTTGCAGCGTCTGAATCAGTTCAGCCATTTGCTCCCCGATGGCACGCCGACCCGCGCGCTGGGCGTGGCGCCGGTGGAGGTGCTGGTGATTTCGCCGAGCCAGCCGATCGATGAAATCGCGGCGCGCCATCGCCAGGAATTGCCGGCGGCGTTGCGCCTGTTTTTGCGCGGGCCGGGGGCGACCAAGACGAGCGGGGCGGGGGTGCTGAGTTATCTGCTGTTCGAGGCGGGGTATTGCAGCGAATTGATCGAGCTGGGGCGGCGCGATGCGTTGGCCAAGCGCGCGGAGTTGTCCCGGTTTTTGGGGTTGTCGGAGGCGGTTGTTCCAGCTTGAGATCGGCGCTGATGCCATCGCGAGCAGGCTCACTCCCACAAGGGATACGCGATCACCTGTAGGAGCGAGGCTTGCCCGCGAAGGCGTCTTTTCAGACGCCGCCGGATCAGAAGTGGAACTTCACCAAAAAGCTCGTCACGTTCTGGTTGGTGGTGAACGCACGGGTGTCGTCGATCCCGTATTTGTTCTTCCAGTAGTCGTACTCGACACCGACATAGAGCTGCTTCTCGCCGAAATTCAGCGCCTTGCCCAAGTCGTATTTGACCTGCGGGTTGAAGTGCAGGTTGGCGTGGTAATCACCCTTGGAATTGGAGTCGTTGTCGACCACCCAGTCCATGAAACCGTCGATCAGGATGTTCGAGTTGCCCACCGGAATCGTGTAAGCCCATACCGGGGTGATCTGCCAGACGTTGTCGCCAGCACGTGCGCCTTCGGTCTGACGCTGATAGAAGTTCAGCTGGAAGTAATCGAAACCGGGGATCGCCAGGTCGAAACCCGGACCGATCAAGTACGACTCGGTATCGCCTTCGCCGAACTCATACGTCATCGCCAGCAACACGTCTTTGATCGGGCCGAATTCGATCTTCTGGCCAAGCACCTTGCCCAACGAAATACGCGGGCTGAACTCGCCGTAGTAAGTGTTCGGGCCAACGTTGAAATCCTTGTCACCGTTGTAAAAGATCTTGTCGAGGAAGAAGAAGTTGTCCCCATATTTCCAGCCGTCAGCGTGCTCGAAAGTGACGGTCTGCTGGATCGCCGGATTGACTTTGAAGTCTTTGCCATACAGGTAGGTCAGGCTGTTGTCCTGCCACTGCAGCAAGTCGCCGGCCATCGCCTGGCCGCCGGCCAACAAAGAGCCCGCGAGCATCAGGCTGGTGCACGTACGTTTCATTCGGTTGCTCCCAAAAAGTAGGTGGTTCCACGTTGTTTTTCTTAGGTCGGCGCTCTGGTGTGGCGCCTTTTTTCGTTGCGCTGAAAATTCATCCAATCGGTCAGCTTCAGTGCAGTTAGCAAGAGCTGAGCCAAGGCTTCCAAAAAGCAAAAAAACTCCCGCTCGGCTGTTCTGAAACAGTCGATTGAGAGGTTTTTTGGAGCGCCTTGGGACCGTCCAGGGCCGGGATAAGTTGGCTTTCTGGTCAGGAATTAAATCCGGGCTTTTTTTTAAAGCGGATTCGGGCGGCGGCGGAGAATACTGACTCCTTCGCCAGGTCTCAAGTGCCCCGCAACAGAGCACCGGCGGCAAGTGTGGGGCAATGTTGCGGGCCATCTTAGAAATGCACCTTGAGCAACAGGCTGGCGGTGTTTTGGTTGGTGTCGAGATTGGCGCTGTTTTCGACCCCGTACTTGTTTTTCCAGTAGCTGTACTCGGTGCCGACGTACACCTGTTTGTGGCTCCAGCCGAGTGCTTTGCCGAGGTCGTATTTTAGCTGCGGATTGACGTGCAGGTTGGCGTGGTAGGTGCCGCGCGAATTCTGATCGTTGTCCACCACCCAATCGATGTAACCGTCGAACAGCAAATCCGAATTGCCCAGAGGAATGCTGTAGGACCACGCCGGGGTGATCTGCCACACGCCATCGCCGGGGCGCGGGCCTTCGGTCTGGCGGCGATAGAAGTTCAGGGTGAAATAGTTGAAACCCGGCACGGCGAGGTCGAAGCCCGGGCCGATCAGGTAAGCCTCGCTGTCGCCTTCGCCGTACTCGTAAGTCATGGCCAGCAACACATCTTTGATCGGGCCGTATTCGAGGCGTTTGTCGAAGATCTTGCCAAACGACAGGCGTGGGCTGAACTCACCGTAGAAGGCGTGGCGACCTTTGTTCCGGTCTTCTGCACCGTTGTAGAAGATCTTGTCGACGAACAGAAAGTTGTCGCCGTATTTCCATTTATCGGCGTGCTCGAACGTCACAGTCTGCTGGATCGACGGATTGATCGCGAAGTTCTTGCCGTACAAATAGCTCAGGCTGTTGCTCTGCCACAGCAGCAGGTCGCCGGCCATGGCTTGACTGGCGGCGAGCAGGCCACCGCTTAACAGCAGATTGGTTTGCGTGCGAATCATCTGATGCTCCCTGTTGTTTTTATTTTTTCAGGCGCAAAGCTGTTGCTGCCCCTGTAGGAGCGAGCCTGCTGGCGATGGCGGTGAATCAGTCAACGATGATGTCGGGGCTGATGACGCTATCGCGAGCAGGCTCGCTCCTACGGGGTTCCATAGGTGTTGCTGTTAGTGCTGGTGCGCGTGGCAGTCGTTGATCGCGGCGCGTTCCTTGCCGCCGAGGATGTTGAACAGCAGGTTCAGCGCCAGCGCACTCAGAGTCGCCATCGCAATACCGCTGTGGGTGATCGGGCTCATCCACAGTGGCAGGTGCGCGAAGAACTCCGGACGTACCACCGGGATCAGGCCCATGCCGATGCTCACCGCCACCAGCAATTGGTTGCGGCGGTCACCGATGTCGGCTTCCTGGAGAATCTTGATCCCGGTGGCCGCGACCATGCCGAACATCGCAATCGCCGCGCCGCCGAGTACCGCCGGCGGAATCGATGCGACCAGGAACGCCGCTTTCGGCAGCAGGCTCAACAGGATCAGCAAGCCGCCGGCAACGATCGTCACCGAGCGGCAGCGCACGCCGGTCATCTGCACCAGGCCGATGTTCTGTGCGAACGAGGAGTGGGTGAAGGTGTTGAAGAACCCGGCGAAAAACGACGCGCCGGCATCACACAGCAAGCCGCGACGGAGCATCCGTGGGCAGACTTCCTGGCCGGTGATTTTGCCGAGTGCGAGGAACATGCCGGTGGACTCGACGAAGATGATCACCACCACCAGACACATCGACAGGATCGGCGCGAGTTCGAATTTCGGCATGCCGAAGTGCAGCGGGGTGACGATCTGCAACCATGGCGCCTCGGCCATGCCGCTGAGGTCGACCATGCCGATCACGCCGCAAATCGCGTAGCCCAGGCACATGCCGATCAACACCGAAATGTTCACCCAGAAACCGCGCATGAAGCGATGCACCAGCAGGATGGTCGCCAGCACCAGGGCGGCGATGGCGAGGTAAATCGGTGAGCCGAATTGCGTGGCGCTGGCACCGCCGCCGGCCCAATTCACGGCCACGGGGAACAGCGACAAACCGATCGAGGTGATGACCGTGCCGGTCACCAGGGGCGGGAAGAAGCGCACGACTTTGGACATGAACGGCGCGATGAGCATGCCGAAGAACCCGGCGGCGATGGTTGCGCCGAAGATCCCTTGCAGGCCAATCCCCGGCATGCCGGCCATGGCGACCATGCTGCCGACGGCGGCAAAACTGGCGCCCATCATCACTGGCATGCGAATGCCCATCGGGCCGATGCCCAGCGACTGGACGATGGTGGCGATGCCGGCGACCAGCAGGTCGGCGTTGATCAGGAAGGCGATTTCTTCACGACTCAGGCCAGCGGCCTGTCCGATGATCAGCGGCACCGCGATGGCACCGCCGTACATCAGCAGAACATGTTGCAGACCGACCAGGATCAGTTGCAAAAGGGGCAAACGCTGAATGGCGGGTGCGTCGGGGATGCGCGCTTGGGAGAGCTCGGACATGCAACACCTCGGATCTTTTTTATTCTTGTGATTTTGTGCATCAGGCGACCGCTGCGCGGCCGTTCGCGGGCAAGCCTCGCTCCTACAGGTTCTGCGCAAATCCTGTAGGAGCGAGGCTTGCCCGCGAAGCTTCTAACGATTAATTGGTCTGGGCTCCCTGAACAATCCAGGCGCCGATCAGGTCACGTTCCTGCTGGGTCATCTGGGTGATGTTGCCCAGTGGCATGATCTGGCTGGTGACCGCTTGCGCCTGAATGCGCGGGGCGTTCTGGCGGATCTGGTCAGGGGTATCGAACATCACGCCGGCCGGCGCGGCACTGAACAACGGGCTGGTCGGTTTGGCCGAGTGGCAGACCGAGCAACGTTCCTGGATCACGCTGTGCACCTTGTCGAAACTCGGGCCAGCGTTGGATGCCTGGGCCGGTGCAGCGGCAGGCGCAGCAGGTTTCGCGTCAACGGGTTTGGCCCCGCCACCGATTGCGGTTTCCGGCAACGGCTGGTACTCGATGGTGCCAGGCGCCTTGGCCACTTCCGGTGAACTCGGCATTTGCGCCGGGCCAGTCACGTAAGCCAGGCAGATCATGCCGACGGCGGCGACCGGCAAGGTCCAGGCGAACTTGTGGCTGTCGTGACGGGTGTTGAAGTAGTGACGCACCAACACCGCCAGCACCGCGATCCCGGCCAGGATCAGCCAGTTGTATTGGCTGCCGTACGTGCTCGGGAAGTGGTTGCTGATCATGATGAACAGCACTGGCAAGGTGAAGTAATTGTTGTGACGCGAACGCAACAGGCCTTTGGCCGGCAGTGCCGGATCGGGCGTGCGGTTCTCGGCAATCGCCGCTACCAGTGCACGTTGCGCCGGCATGATGATGCGGAACACGTTGCCGACCATGATGGTGCCGATGATCGCGCCGACGTGCAGGTACGCACCACGACCGCTGAACACTTTGCTGAAGCCGTAAGCCGCGCCAATGATCAGCACAAACAGGATGAAACCGAGCAGGGCAGGGCGTTTGCCCAAGGCCGAGTCGCAAAGGAAGGAGTAGACGAACCAGCCGACGAACAATGAAGCGATGCCCAGGGCAACACCTTCAGGACCGGTCAGGCTGCTGCCGGGTGCCAGCAGGTAGAGCGTCGGGTTGGAGTAGAACACCACGCACAGCAGCGCGATCCCCGACAGCCAGGTGAAGTAGGCTTCCCATTTGAACCAGTGCAGGTTGTCCGGCATGGTCGGTGGAGCCAGTTTGTATTTTTCCAGGTGATAGATACCGCCGCCATGGATCGCCCACAGATCACCGGCCAGACCACTTTTCGGGTTGACCCGATTGAGGTTGTTTTCCAGCCAGACGAAATAGAACGACGCACCGATCCAGGCCACGCCAGTAATCATGTGAACCCAGCGCACGCTCAGGTTCAGCCATTCAAACAGATGTGCTTCCACAGTCTTTACCTCTCGCCTGTCACTCTGTTGTCGAGTGATCAGACCTTCTCTTATTGGTGGGGGGCAAGGATCAAACGCTCATCCTCTTTGAAAAAATGCTCATCGCAGTTATTGCCTGTGCCACTGCGATCAACCACCAGGAAGTCATCCCGCTTTTCGATCGTCAGCACCGGATGGTGCCAAACGCCGCGATGGTAATTAATGCCCTGCCTGCCGTTGGTGACGAAGGCGCGGACCAAGCCTGATACAGGTTCATCGCCAAGTGGCGCGACCACGATCAGAAAGGGGTTGCCGAGCAGCGGAATGAAAGCCTGGCTGCCCAGCGGGTGACGCTCCAGCATGCACACGGTCAGCGGCATGTCCTGCGCGTCGGCGCGGAAGATGCTGATGATCGCGTTGTCTTCTGGCGTGGCGGTTTCTACCGTCGCCAGTTTATGAAAGCGCATGGTCGAACCGTTGTTGATCATGAAGTGATCGCTGCCATCGGTTTCGATCACGTCACCGAACGGGGCGAAAGCTTCTTTGGTCAGCGGTTCAATCGTCAATGTGCGCATGCTGGTCTTCTTACCTTGAGTTCGTTGTTGTGTTGCCTTTTGTGGGAGCACAGCTTGCTGGCGATGGGGCCCTCACTGACGCCATCGCCAGCAAGCTGCGCTCCCACAGGTTTTTCATCAACCGCTTACTTGGCGACTTTGCCCAAAACGCGCAGGCGGCTCACACCACCATCCGGGAACACGTTGAGGCGGATGTGGGTGATCGGGCCCAGTGCCTTGATCTGCTCGGCGAAGCTGTGTTCGGCGTGCATTTCCAGTTTTTGTGCCGGCAACAATTCGCGCCAGAACAGCGATTGGGTTTCGATCTGGCTGTCGGTGCCGCCCTTGACGAATGCGCCCTGGATCGAGCACGTGTCCGGGTAGTTGCCTTTGAAGTGCAGGGTGTCGACGATGACTTTCTCGACTTCACCGGCATGCCCCAGCGCGACGATTACCCAGTCATTGCCCGGCGTACGACGACGTGCAGTTTCCCAGCCGTCGCCCATGTTGATGCCACGACCCGGGTTGAGGATGTTGCTCATGCGGCCGAAGTGTTCGTCGGAGCAGGCGAGGGCGCGGCCACCATTCAGGGCTGCGGCCAAATCGATCTGCTCGTTGTCGCCCACAGCGGACCAGTCGCGGTGCGGCACGCCGTACACACGCAGACGCGCTACGCCGCCATCCGGGTAGATGTTGAAACGCAGGTGGCTGAATGCCTGATCGTTATTGATTTCGTGGAAGTGATGGCTGTTGCCTTGCAGCTCGACGGCCGACAGTACTTCAACCCACTGGGTGCTTTCAGTCGGTTCGCCTTCAGCGAGGAAACACGCTTCCAGGGAGGCCGACGGCGGGAAGTTGCCGGTGAAGAATGAAGTGTCGATGTCCACGCCTTTGATCGAGCCTGGAACGCCCAGGCGAATCACCGCGCTGTCGTAACCTTCGAAACGCTTGCGGCGCGATTCCCAGCCGTCCATCCACTTGCCGTTGTCATCGAACACGCCTTCTTTCCACACCGCCGGGGTCGGCTGGAACAGGCGGTTGGCATCAGCGAACCAGTCATCGGTGACCGAGATGATTTTGGTGCCCAGACGGGCGTCGGCCAGGTTGACGAACTTCTCGAAAGGTACGGCGTAAGCTTTCATTCTTCTTGTCTGCCTTTAATAAGTTGGCTTGGGATGCTTGCAGTGCCCTGGGCGACGTTTGCGTTCTAGGCGCTCGGGCAAGGCTCGCTATAGGGTCAGTAATCGGAACAGGGCGATCTTGTTGATCTCCGCCAGCGCGCATTTGAATTCGGCGTCTTGCGAATTGTTAATGCGCGTTTCGAACGCCGCGAGGATCTGATGCCGGTTGCTGCCTTTTACCGCCATGATGAAGGGAAACTTGAACTTGGCTTTGTAGGCGTCGTTCAGCTCGGTGAAGCGCTGGAACTCTTCGGCCGTGCATTGGTGAATACCGGCGCCAGCTTGTTCATTGGTACTGGCTTCGGTCAGTTGGCCCTGGACGGCGGCTTTGCCGGCCAGGTCCGGGTGAGCGTTGATCAGGGCCAATTGGCTTTGATGATCAGCGCTCAACAGGATGTCGCTCATGCGCTGGTGCAGGGTTTCGATCTGGTCGATCGAAGTGTCCTGGCCCAGGTCGAAGGCCTTCTCGGCCACCCATGGCGAATGTTCGTAGATGTCGGCGAAAGCGGCGACAAACGCGTCGCGGCTCAGGGTCGAAGGTTGGATGGTTTGGAACTGGCTCATTTCGCGGCCTCTTGATACGGGTGGGTTTCGTGCCAGTGGCGAGCGATGTCGACGCGACGGCTGAACCACACCTGTTCATGACTTTTAGCGTATTCGATAAAGCGTTTCAGCGAGGCCAGACGCGCCGGACGGCCGATCAGGCGGCAGTGCAGGCCGATCGAGAGCATCTTCGGCGCTTCGGCACCTTCGGCGTAGAGCACGTCGAATGCGTCTTTGAGGTATTCGAAGAAGTCATCGCCCTTGTTGAAACCCTGGACCTGGGTGAAGCGCATGTCGTTGGTGTCCAGCGTGTACGGGATCACCAAGTGCGGTTTGCCGGTCGGGTTGTTCGGTTCCCAGTAGGGCAGGTCGTCGTCGTAGGTGTCGCAGTCATAGAGGAAACCGCCTTCTTCCATCACCAGCCGACGGGTGTTCGGGCCGGTGCGGCCGGTGTACCAGCCCAATGGGCGTTCGCCGGTGAGTTCGGTGAGGATGCGGATCGCTTCGAGCATGTGCTCGCGTTCCTGCGCTTCGTCCATGTACTGATAGTCGATCCAGCGATAGCCGTGGCTGCAAATCTCGTGGCCGGCCTCGACCATCGCGCGGATCACGTCCGGGTGGCGCTGGGCGGCCATGGCGACGGCGAAGATGGTCAGCGGAATGTCGAATTCCTTGAACAGTTTCAGAATCCGCCAGACGCCGGCACGGCTGCCATACTCGTAAAGCGATTCCATGCTCATGTTGCGCGCGCCTTGCAGCGGCTGCGCCGAGACCATTTCCGAGAGGAAGGCTTCAGACTCTTTGTCGCCGTGCAGAATGTTGCGCTCGCCACCTTCTTCGTAATTCAGCACGAAGGACAGGGCGATGCGGGCATTGCCCGGCCAGTGTGGGTGCGGAGGGTTACTGCCGTAACCGACCAGGTCGCGTGGGTAGTCAGCGCTCACTGCAGTCTTCCTTTTTATTCGTGGCTTGTACAAAGTCCGGTTAGGTGTGGCGGCCTGGGATCGATTCACAGGCTGGCGTCACAGCGATGGGCTGATTGTATACAACTTTATATCGACTTTGTAAGCCTGAATTTTTGCATTTTTCATTGGCTGTCATCCAAACGTGATACTGCAAGAAACCTGCCTGAATGGTCAGCTAATGGACAGGAGGTCCGCTGATCGTCTGGTCCGGGGTGTGATTCGGCGCAAATCGGTAGATGGCGTTGGTCGTGAGAAAAATGTCGTTTTTATTGTGTACAATTTTTTTGAAAAGTGTCTTAATCAGTCGCTCGCCGCAGCTTTTCGTGCTCCGAAACGGTGCGGTCTCCTTTCAACTGACTTCGGGAGGCGCGAGGCCTGACTGCACTGAGCAGTCAGGCGCGCAGAATCAATGGGACGTTTGACTACACACGTTTTAGACGCTGCACACGGTTGCCCGGGCAGCTCGATCAAAGTCGAGTTGTACCGCGTTGAAGGTTCGCAGCTGGAATTGGTCGCCAGCGCGATAACCAACAGCGATGGCCGTGTCGATGCACCGCTGTTGCAGGGTGATGATTACCGTTCCGGGGTCTATCAGGTTCAGTTCCATGCGGGCGATTACTACCGCGCCCGTGGCGTTCAGCTGCCGGAGCCGGCGTTCCTGGATGTGGTGGTGCTGCGGTTCGGCATCTCTGCCGAGCAGGATCACTACCATGTGCCGTTGCTGATTTCGCCATACAGCTATTCGACCTACAGAGGAAGCTAGGTCCCCCAAGCCGCTTCTTCTGAAAAAAGCTGCGCATAAAGCTTCTTTGGTCTTTCGCCCGCTCACACTGCGGGCTTTTTTTTGCCTTGAGAAATATGCTGTTGCGGACGGCGCCTTCGCGGGCAAGCCTCGCTCCTACGGTCGGTGATACCTGTAGGAGCGAGGCTTGCCCGCGAAGCTTTTAGCGGCTCAACAACGACGCCGCGCCCGCGCCACTGAACAACCCGGCACTGACCCGGTTAAACCAACTCTGCCCCTTGCCGCTGCGCAGATACCGCGCCGCGCCGTGCGCGCCCAGCCCATACGCCAACTTGCACAGCAGATCGAGCACCGTCCAGGTCGCGATCATCACCAGCAATTGCGGGAGAAACGGCTGCTCGGCGCTCAAGAATTGCGGCAGAAACGCGGCGAAGAACAGGATGTCTTTCGGATTGCTCGCGCCCAGCACAAACGCGCGCCCGAACAGCGCCCGAAAGCGCGGCACCGCGGCGGTCTGCGGCACTTCGGCACCCACCGACGGCTGGCGCGATTGCTGCCAGCTCTGCCAGGCGAGGTAAAACAGGTACAGCGCGCCGACGATCTTCAGCGCGCTGAACAACTGTTCCGACGCCAGCAGCAGGGCGCCCAGGCCCAGTGCCGAGGCGCTGAGCAGACAGATCGAAGCAATCACGCCACCGAGGAATGCCGGATAAGATCGGCGCAAACCGTAATTCAAGCTGTTGCTGATCATCAGCAAAGACAACGGCCCCGGGATCAGGATTACCACCAGCGCAGCGCCGCTGAACAGCAGCCAGGTTTCCAGACTCATCACTTTCCTCCTAATGTGCAAAAGCCCCACCCGACGGGGTGAGGCTGTTTTGAAGCACCGTTTTGAAAAAACTGTTTTGAAAACTGTTTTGAAACGTAGACGGCTTACAGAAAAACGAACTTGGCGATGAAGATCGCGCAGAGCACCCACAAACTGATGGAAATTTCCTTGTGTTTACCGGTGCAAGCCTTCAACACCACGTAAGTGATAAAGCCCAGCGCGATGCCGTCGGCGACCGAGAAGGTCAGCGGCATCATGATCGCGGTCACGATGGCCGGAATGCTGTCGGTGGCTTCGTCCCATTCGATGTGCGCCATGCCGCCCATCATCAGCATCGCGACATAAATCAGTGCGCCGGCGGTGGCGTAAGCCGGAATCATGCCGGCCAGCGGTGCGAAAAACATTGCGGCAATAAATAGCACACCTACGGTCACAGCGGTAAGACCAGTCCGACCACCCGCTGCCACACCGGCGGCACTTTCTACATAACTGGTGACCGGCGGCACGCCGACCATCGCGCCGAATACGCTCGACGCACTGTCAGCCTTGAGTGCGCGGGAGAGGTTTTCGATTTTGCCGTCGGCGTTGACCAGACCGGCGCGCTGGGCGACGCCCATCAAGGTGCCCGCGGTGTCGAACATGTGCACGAAGAGGAACGCCAACACCACGCTGATCATGCTGATGTTGAACACGCCGGCGACGTCCATGGCCATCCAGGTCGGCGCCAGACTTGGCGGTGCCGACATCAGGCCTTGATAGTGAACCAGGCCCAGGCCCCAACCGGCCAATGTCACGGCGATGATACTGATCAAAATGGCGCCGAACACTCGGTGATAGCTGAGCACGGCGATCATCAGGAAGCAGATGGCCGCGAGCAGCGGGCCGGGCTCGCGCAGGGAGCCGAGTTTGATCAGGGTGGCCGGGCTGTCGACGACGATGCCGGCGGTTTTCAGGCCGATCAGGCCGAGGAACAGGCCGACGCCGGCGCCCATGGCGTAGCGCAGGCTGACTGGAATGCTGTTGAGCAACCATTCGCGGATCCGCGAAAAGGTCAGGAACATGAACAACACGCCCGAGATAAACACCGCGCCGAGGGCGGTTTCCCAGTTGTAGCCCATGGTGCCGACCACGGTATAGGTGAAGAACGCGTTGAGGCCCATGCCCGGCGCGAGGCCGACCGGCCAGTTCGCGTACAGGCCCATCAGCAGGCAGCCGAGCGCGGCGGCGATGCAAGTGGCAACAAACGCCGCACCGTGGTCGATGCCAGCGTCAGCCATGATGTTCGGGTTGACGAAGATGATGTACGCCATGGTAATGAAGGTTGTCAGACCGGCGATCAGCTCGGTCTTCACCGTGGTGCCATGCAAGCTGAGTTTGAAGATGCGCTCCAGCCAGCCTTTGCGTAACGGCGGCGAGAGATCCAGCGACGGGGCTTCGGATTTGCGGCTTTCCACAGCGAGTACTCCTCAAGAGTTTTATTTTTATTTCCAGGACCGGACCCATGAGGGTGGCAGCGGTCCTTTGAGGCACTTGCGAATTTGTTGACCGCTTGGTCAGGAACTCGCACGAAGTGGATTATGCTTTTGTATACAAATAAAGCAAATAATGTTTTTGGTTTTGTAGACGAATTTTTTGGCGTTAGCGATATATCGCCTGTTCCGACGCCATCGCGAGCAGGCTCACTCCTCCAGTCGACCGCATTTCCCTGTAGGAGCGAGCCTGCTCGCGATAGGGCTCAGACTGGCGACGGTGGTGCGGCAGGCGCAGGCGTTGCAGGCTGCGTGAAGGCATAAAAAAACCGGCTCGAGGGCCGGTTTTTTTGGGTCTGTGAATTGTGGTGTCTGGGCTGGCCTCATCGCGAGCAAGCTCGCTCCCGCAAGGGATCGAAGGTGCCGCCTATTTCCATCACCCCACAAAACCCTGCGGGAGCGAGCTTGCTCGCGATGGCATCAAACAGGACACTGCAAATCCATCAAACCGCAGCAAAGCGCTTATCCAGATAATCAATAATCACCTTGGATTCATACATCCAGGTGGTCTGCCCATTTTCTTCGATGCGCAGGCACGGGACTTTGATTTTGCCGCCCTGATCCAGCAACGCCTGGCGATCCTGCTCGTTGTTTTTCGCATCACGCAACGCCACCGGCACATTCAAGCGGCGCAGCGTGCGGCGGGTTTTCACGCAGAACGGGCAGGCGTGGAACTGATACAGCGTCAGGTCCTTGGCTGCCGCGTTGACCTTGGCTTGATGTTCCGCCGGGCGCTGCTTCTTGCCGGGGCGGGTGATGAAGTCGATGAAGATGATCAGTTGGCCAAGGCCGACACGAAGCGCTTTTACGAACACGGTATAAGCCTCACGGGGCGAAAGAAGGCGCGCAGCTTACCGTACTTTTCACGGGCGAAAAAAAACCGGCGATGAATGCCGGTTTTCTTCGTGCTGCCGAATTACTTGATCAGGCTGAGAAACTCGCTGCGGGTAGCGGCGTTTTCGCGGAACTCGCCGAGCATCACCGAAGTGATCATCGACGAATTCTGTTTCTCGACACCGCGCATCATCATGCACATGTGCTTGGCCTCGATCACCACTGCAACGCCCAGGGCGCCGGTGACTTGCTGGACCGCGTCGGCGATCTGGCGGCTGAGGTTTTCCTGGATCTGCAGGCGGCGGGCGTACATATCGACGATCCGCGCGACTTTCGACAGCCCCAACACCTTGCCGCTCGGGATATAGGCGACGTGCGCCTTGCCGATAAACGGCAGCAAATGGTGTTCGCACAACGAGTAGAGCTCGATGTCCTTGACCAGCACCATTTCGCTGTTGTCGGAGCTGAACAAGGCACCATTGGTGACTTCTTCAAGCGTCTGTTCATAACCGCGGCAGAGGTACTGCATGGCTTTGGCGGCACGCTTTGGCGTGTCGAGCAGGCCCTCGCGGGAAACGTCCTCGCCCAATTGGCCGAGAATCGCGGTGTAATTCTGTTCCAGGGACATGAAACTACCTGTGGGATTTTACGCAAAGGGCAAGGGTACGGTGGCGGACACGGCGCTGCAAGCGTGAAGCGACAGCTTTACTCGTCGCGACCTTCCATCATGGTCCGTTTGAGCAGCACATAAACCGCTCCGGCGCCGCCGTGTTTAGCTTGGCAAGAGGTGAAGCCGAGTACTTGGGAATGCTGGCGCAGCCAGGTGTTGACGTGGCTTTTGATCATCGGCCGCTTGCCGTCCAGGCGCACCGCTTTGCCGTGGGTGACGCGCACGCAGCGGATTTCGAATTTGGTCGCTTCGGCAAGGAACGCCCACAGGGTTTCGCGGGCCTTTCCGACATTCATGCCGTGCAGGTCGAGGCTGCCTTCGAAGGGGATCTGGCCAATCTTCAGTTTGCGGATCTGGCTTTCCTGAACCCCGTCGCGGGCCCACATGAGCTCGTCTTCCGGGCCAACGTCGATCACAAACTGATCGGACAGGCCGTCGACGGTGGTCGCATCGGTGCGCACGGTGGCAGCCTGACGCAGCTTGGCAATCTGCGCGCGGTCAGCCTTGGGTTTGCCGGTTTCGGCGCGATCGTGCTTGATCGGCTTGACGCCTTGGATCGCACTTTTGAACAGGGAAAAATCGTCGTCTTGCATGTCAGCCTCCGCGAAGGAGGGCAGTTTACCCAAGTCACGACGCTATCCATAACAAACAATTGGAGCCCGGCCAGTGCCGAGCTCGAGGATTCAGTCGTGTTTTTTCATCAGATGCGGAGCCATGTTCAGCTCTTGCGACTGGCGCGAGCGACGTCTGCAACGACGCCACAGCCAGACGCCGATGTACAACACCAGCAGGCCAATCACCAGGATCACCGCCGCGCCGGCCTTGTTGGTGTTCAGTTCGCCCATCGCGGGCGCGTGGCCGAGCAGACTGGCGCCGCCGGCCAGTGCCATCAGCACACCGAGCATCGCCAGCAGCGCGGCAATCGTTGCGCCGATTCGAAAACGCCAGTTGCTTTGGCCTTTGGGCCGCAAGCGGCGTGCGTCAAAACCATCGGATAACTTCATTCCGACCTTCCTCAATGGGTATCGGCCCTTCGACCGGGAGTTGACCGGGATGTTCCTGAGGCTAAGGCAATTGCAGCAAATGAGAGGCTTTTGCGGATGAGCGGCGGCATCGACCGCTCAGCGTCAGGCGATCAGATCAAATCGTGGGTCAGGGTGAGGGTGGCGAAGTTGTCCGCCATGATCGCCATTTCGGTCTGCTGCACATGTTCGGCGCTCAGCACGCTGTCCTTGTAGGGCAAATCGCGAGTGGCGCAGGCGTCTTCAACGAGTGTGCAACGGAAACCCAGGTTTTTCGCCGCGCGTACCGTGGTGCTGACGCTGGAATGGCTCATGAAACCGGCAACGATCAGGTCCAGCGAACCGAGTTCCTGCAAACGATCGTACAGCGGGGTGCCGTGAAACGCGCTCGGCAGCAACTTGCCGATGATGGTTTCGTCGCCCTGTGGCTCCAGGCCCGGGATGAATTCACCGCGTTCGCCTTGCGGATCGAACAGCCCGCCGACGGTGCCGAGGTGGCGCACATGGACGATCGGCCGACCGGCTGCGCGGGCAGCGCTCACCAGTTGCTTGATGTTGGCGACGGCATTATCCATGCCGCTCAGGGCCAGCGGGCCGCTGAGGTATTCCTTCTGCGCATCGATGATGATCAGCGTCGCCTGGCTCAGTTTGGCCGCCGGGTAACCGCGGCCGCTGAGATGAAACATCGTTTGTGGAACGGACATTCTGGGGCTCCTTGGAGTGGGGCTTTTGCGACATTGTCCTCTGGCTGAGCGGTTCTGTGAATCGCTACTATCGCAGGCGCCGTCGTTGCTGGCGTGCAGCCTTGTCAAGATGCGCATTGTGTTCAATAGCCAATGGAAAATACAGATAAGTCCTACATCTGCTCCGGTGTTTTTCCCGCGTCGTCGTGGCGCGCTTTGGCTGGTAGAATCGCCAGTCGTTTTATTGCCACTCGTTTTATTTGGAGTTTGCCTCGTGATCACTTCCCGACTTCGTACCCTGCGCGACCATATCCGTTGGGCCGTCAGCCGCTTCCATGGGGAGGATCTGTTTTTCGGCCATGGGACCGACAACGCCTGGGACGAAGCCCGTCAACTGGTGTTGGGTTCGCTGCACTTGCCGTGGGAAATCGCCGACAGCTACCTCGATTGCGCGTTGGAAGACGACGAGCTGGTCAAGCTGCAACGGCTGCTCAAGCGCCGCATCGAGGAGCGCATTCCCACCGCTTACCTGTTGGGCGAGGCCTGGTTCTGCGGCATGTCGTTCATCGTTGACGAGCGTGTGCTGATCCCGCGTTCACCGATTGGTGAGCTGATCGAAAAGCGCTTTGCGCCTTGGCTGGGCAACGATCCGGCACGCATTCTCGACCTCTGCACCGGTTCCGGTTGCATCGGCATTGCCTGTGCCTACGAGTTCCAGAACGCCGAAGTGGTGCTGGCCGATCTGTCGTTCGAAGCGCTCGAAGTGGCGAACCAGAACATCGAGCGCCACGGCGTCGATGAGCGCGTGTACACGGTTCAGGGCGATGGTTTTGATGGTTTGCCGGGGCAACGTTTCGACTTGATCGTGTCGAACCCGCCTTACGTCGATGCCGAAGATTTCGCCGACATGCCGGATGAATACCAGCACGAACCGGAGCTGGGCCTGGCGTGTGGTGAGGATGGTTTGAACCTGGTGCGCCGGATGCTCGCCGAAGCGGCGGATCACCTGACCGAGAAGGGTTTGTTGATTGTCGAAGTGGGCAACAGCCAGGTTCACGTTGAAGCGCTATACCCGGAAGTCGATTTCGCCTGGCTCGATTTCGAGCGCGGCGGGCATGGCGTGTTCATGCTGACAGCGGAGCAATGCCGCGAGCATCAGGCCGTCTTCGCGTCCCGCGTCTGACCGCTATCATTTGTGGCGAGGGGGCTTGCTCCCGTTGGGTCGCGAGGCGGCCCGCGCATTTCCCCGCGCATTTCAGCGTTAAACCGCAGCAAGCGGTTTACGACTGCTGCGCAGCCGAACGGGGGCAAGCCCCCTCGCCACAACAAGCCCCATCGCCACAAAGTGTTGCTACCGGTGCGTAGCAATCCAGATCAGCAATCCCGCCTGAAACACTGCAAATGCCACCAGGCAGGTAATGGTGAAGCGCAGCCCGGCGTCTTCACGTTTGTACTTGCTGACTTTCTCTTCGTGCTTCTTCAGCTTCACTTCCTGCTCAGCCAGGTTGTGCTCGGCTTGCTGAAGCATCTGCGCGGCTTCGAGAATTTCCACCTGCTGGAGCTTTTCGCTGTTCCAGTCCGCGAGTAAATCACCAACCTTCACTTCTTTGACGCTGCCCTTCAAATGCTGGGCATCGGCATACGCCACTTCAAAACCGTGCGCGCGCAAAAAGTGATCGCGGCGCAGGCGAGTGTCTTCGTTCAGCGCGTCTTTGTTGTTCAGGTCGGTGCCGTCGACGGTGTAGCCCGGCCAGCGTTTCTTCGCCCAACTGATGCCTTGAGCGGCGAGGTAACGGCCGATGCCACGGTTCAGCGGTTCGATCTGCAGCCCGCTGTCAGGGCCGAAATGCACGCGGCGGGTCTGGTGATCGACCCACACGTCCAGCAGATTCTGTTCCTTGCGCACCCGCTGGCCCGGCAGCTTGATGGTCAGGCGCATCAGGCTGAGTTCTTTGCTGTTGCGCTCGGCGTAACCGAATTCAACAAAACGCAACGGCCGCCCGCCGGTGTTGCGATCGGTCTTCAACGGCGCCAGACGCAGCATTCTGTGGTGCTCGGCATGCACATCCGCCCACGGCAGCTCGACCGCTGGCGGTGCTTCTTTTTCAGCGCTGGTGTCGGGTGAAGTCTGGGTATCAGTCATAACGGCGAGATCCTGTCCAAGCTCTGCTTGCCGCCAGTCTTAGCGCTGGCGACAAAGGCTTATCGGCCGTTTTACTCAAGACTGGAGGGCAATCAGCGCTTAACGGGTGCGAAGTCCGTCAATAAACCCAAGGATGCGCGCACCCAGTTCGGCGGCCAGCGGCAATTGCGGGTCCTTGTACGAGGCCAATTGCCGCTTCACGTCGTTGGGGACGATGCGCATCACGTGGTTCATGCCTTCAATCACCGCCAGTTCGGCGTCCGGTTTGGCTTCCTTGAGCAGCTTGGCGTCACCGACGCCGACCTGGATATCGTTGGTGCCCTGAACGATAAGCGCCGGCATTTTCAGTTTGGCAAACGCGGCGGCCGGGTCCTGACGGAACAATGAAATCAGGTAGGGCTGCACGCTCGGACGGAAAATCACCTGCAATTGTGGCGGGACATTTTCGTCGGTGCGCCCGGCCTTGAGGCTGTCGAGCAATTCATTGCTGCGCAGCATCAGCGGTGGCGGCAGGCGATTGCTCAATTGCTGACGCAACACTTG
The DNA here is from genome assembly GCF_900105155.1 of Pseudomonas prosekii. Lineage (NCBI taxonomy): Bacteria > Pseudomonadati > Pseudomonadota > Gammaproteobacteria > Pseudomonadales > Pseudomonadaceae > Pseudomonas > Pseudomonas prosekii. The sequence continues at coordinate 850,404 of NZ_LT629762.1, read as the reverse complement.
GTCAACCGGGCGCGCGCTGCCGGACATGGAAATCACCGCCGACGCATCGACACTCGGCGCCGCCAGCGTGGCGATCAATGCGCCTTCGCTGTGGCCCAGCAGAATCAACGGGCCAAAACGCGGATCAGCCTTGAGCTTCTGGCCCCAGGCTTCGGCGTCGGCAACGTAGGCTTCCACCGACAGATTGCGCTCGTCCGGGGTCGCGGCAAGGCTCGCCGCGACGCCGCGCTTGTCGTAGCGCACGCTGGCAATATTGTGTTTGGCCAACACCCACGCCAGCCGTTTGAGGCTGTCGTTGCGTCCGCCATCCGGATTATTGCCGTCGCGATCTGTAGGACCGGAGCCGGAAATGATCAGGACAACGGGCACAGGCGTGTCGGATTTAGGCAACAGCAGGGAGCCGAAAAGCTCCCCGGTGCCGGTGATCAAACTGATTGGCCGCTGTAGGACAGTGGCCTGGGCGAAGCCGGTAAACAGGGTAAGGCTCAAGACTAGAACTCGCAGCATCATCACGCCATCATCAACAAGGTTGCCGGTTGGACTCGCGGGCACCCAATAAGGTTCGCAGGTGGAAAGGTTCAGGGGTGGAAAGGTTCAAGGGTGGAAAGGTTAAGGCTAGAAAGGTTCGAGGATGAACTACTTGGGTAGCCTGCGTATACTGGCGCGCATTACGTATTCAGGTTCGATTTCACGGAGCGTCCCGCATGTCCGGCAATACCTACGGCAAGCTGTTCACGGTCACCACCGCTGGCGAAAGCCATGGTCCGGCGTTGGTCGCCATTGTCGACGGCTGCCCGCCGGGGCTGGAGATTTCCCTGGAGGATCTGCAGCGTGACCTTGATCGGCGCAAGCCCGGCACCAGCCGCCACACCACGCAACGCCAGGAAGCCGACGAAGTCGAAATCCTCAGCGGCGTGTTTGAAGGCCGCACCACCGGTTGCGCGATTGGCCTGTTGATCCGCAACACCGACCAGAAGTCCAAGGACTACTCGGCGATCAAAGACCTGTTCCGCCCGGCGCACGCCGACTACACCTACCACCACAAGTACGGCGAACGCGATTACCGCGGCGGCGGTCGCAGCTCGGCGCGGGAAACCGCGATGCGCGTGGCGGCGGGGGCGATTGCCAAGAAATACCTGGCGAGCCAAGGCATCGTCATTCGCGGTTACATGAGCCAGCTCGGCCCGATCGAAATCCCGTTCAAGACTTGGGATTCGGTAGAAGACAACGCGTTCTTCAGCCCCGACCCGGACAAAGTGCCGGAACTGGAAGCCTATATGGACCAGTTGCGCCGCGACCAGGATTCGGTCGGTGCAAAAATCACCGTGGTTGCCGAAGGCGTGATGCCCGGCCTCGGCGAGCCGATCTTCGATCGCCTCGACGCCGAACTGGCCCACGCGCTGATGAGCATCAACGCGGTCAAAGGCGTGGAAATCGGCGCCGGTTTCGCCAGTGTCGCCCAGCGCGGCACCGAGCACCGCGACGAAATGACCCCGGACGGTTTCCTCAGCAACAATGCCGGCGGCATCCTCGGCGGGATCTCCTCCGGCCAGCCAATCGTCGCGCACCTGGCGTTGAAGCCCACCTCCAGCATTACCACGCCGGGCCGCTCGATTGACGTCAATGGCAACCCGGTCGATGTCATCACCAAGGGCCGTCACGACCCGTGCGTCGGCATCCGCGCCACGCCGATTGCCGAGGCGATGATGGCCATTGTGTTGATGGATCACCTGCTGCGTCATCGTGGGCAAAACGCCGATGTGCGCGTCAACACGCCGGTGTTGGGTCAGCTGTAATGGCTGACCTCAAAGCCGTTTTGGTCTGAGGACCATGGCGGCGCTCCCGTACTGGCGGCTGTCCAGTTTTTACCTGTTCTATTTCGCCTTGCTCGGTTCGACAGCGCCATTTCTGGCGCTGTATTTCGATCACCTCGGATTTTCCAGCGCGCGCATCGGCGAGCTGGTGGCGATTCCGATGTTGATGCGCTGCGTCGCGCCTAACATCTGGGGCTGGCTCGGCGACTACACTGGCCGGCGCCTGGCCATCGTGCGTTTCGGCGCCGTCTGTACGTTGCTCACGTTCTCGCTGATCTTCGTCAGCAAAACCTACGCCTGGCTGGCGATGGTCATGGCGCTGCACGCATTCTTCTGGCACGCGGTGTTGCCGCAATTCGAAGTGATCACGCTCGCACATTTGAACGGTCAGACCTCGCGTTACAGCCAGATTCGCTTGTGGGGCTCGATCGGTTTCATCATCACCGTGGTCGCGCTCGGGCGCGTGTTCGAATGGCTGAGCCTGGACGTCTACCCGATTGCGCTGGTGCTGATCATGGCCGGGATTGTCGTCAGCAGCGTGTGGGTGCCGAACGCGCAACCGCTGCACAGCGAACGCGTGGCGGGGCAGGGTTTTCTCAAGCAATTGCGCAGCCCCGGCGTATTGGCGTTTTATGCCTGCGTGGCGCTGATGCAGATGAGCCACGGCCCGTATTACACCTTTCTGACTTTGCACCTTGAGCGACTCGGTTATAGCCGCGGCGTGATCGGCATGCTCTGGGCGGTCGGCGTGGTCGCTGAAGTGCTGATGTTCCTGGCCATGAGCAAAATCCTCGCGCGCTTCTCGGTGCGCCGGGTGCTGATGGCGAGTTTTCTGCTGGCGGCGCTGCGCTGGTTGCTGCTAGGTTCGTTTGCCGAATTTCTCTGGGTGTTGCTGTTCGCGCAAGTGCTGCACGCGGCAACGTTCGGCAGCTTTCACGCTGCTGCCATCCAGTTCGTGCAACGTAGTTTCGGCGCACGCCAGCAAGGTCAGGGCCAGGCGTTATACGCGGCGTTGGCCGGCACCGGCGGCGCGCTCGGCGCGTTGTATTCCGGTTACAGCTGGAATGCCCTCGGCGCAACATTGACCTTTAGTATTGCCAGCCTCGCAGCCTTCGCCGCTGCCGTTATCATTGCCACACGCATGCAAGAGGACCGGCCATGAGCCTTACCCGTGAACACCTCGCCCTGGAAATCATCGACGCCGGGCGTTTTCTCTATGGACGCGGTTGGTCGCCGGCCACCAGCAGCAATTACTCGACGCGCCTGTCGCCGACCGAAGCGCTGCTGACCGTATCCGGCAAGCACAAAGGCCAGCTCGGCATCGACGATGTGCTGGCCACCGACCTGTCGGGCAATAGCCTGGAGCCGGGCAAAAAACCGTCCGCCGAAACCTTGTTGCACACGCAGCTGTATAGCTGGCGCACGGAGATCGGCGCGGTGTTGCACACGCATTCGGTCAACGCCACGGTGCTGTCGCGCCTGACGCCGGAAGATTTTATCGAGTTCGAAGACTACGAATTGCAGAAAGCCTTCAGCGGTATTTCGACCCACGAATCGTTGGTGCGCGTGCCGATTTTCGACAATGATCAAGACATTGCGCGCCTCGCCGCCAAGGTGCAGCCTTGGCTCGACGCCCATCCCGATTGCGTTGGTTATCTGATCCGTGGCCACGGCCTTTACACCTGGGGCGCGCGCATGAGCGACGCGTTGCGGCAGATCGAAGCTTTTGAATTTTTGTTCGAGTGCGAGTTGAAGACCCGCAGCGTCCTGAACCGCCAAGGCTGACTTCACCAGAAGCAGCGTGTTTGCCTGTTTAAACGCCGCGCCCGACCGGTCTGCAAGAACCGGACGGCGCTGCCGCTACCGAGGAATTGCCCCATGAGCAGCCTGTCCGTTTATCACGTCTCCAGCCCGGAAATACCCAACAAGGTATTGACCCATTTCGAAGACATCGCTTCGACCCTCGCCGAACAAGGCGTGCGTTTCGACCGCTGGCAAGCCGCCGCAAAAATCCAGCCCGGCGCCAGTCAGGAAAAAGTGATCGCTGCGTATCAGGAACAAATCGACAAACTGATGACCGAGCGCGGTTACGTCACTGTCGATGTCATCAGCCTGAACAGCGACCATCCGCAGAAAGCCGAGTTGCGCGCCAAGTTTCTCGATGAGCACCGACATGGCGAAGACGAAGTCAGATTTTTCGTCGCCGGGCGTGGCTTGTTTACCCTGCACATCGACGATTACGTGTACGCCGTGCTCTGCGAAAAAAACGACCTGATTTCGGTGCCGGCCGGCACGCCGCACTGGTTCGACATGGGCGAACATCCGCATTTCGTGGCGATTCGTCTGTTTAACAATGCTGAAGGCTGGGTGGCCAAATTCACCGGCGAAGACATCGCCAGCCGTTTCCCACGCCTGGAGGACTGAGCCGATGCCGATCAAAGCGATTCTCACCGACATCGAAGGCACCACCAGCGCGGTGAGTTTTGTCTTCGACGTGCTGTTCCCGTACGCCGCCAAACACTTGCCGGACTTCGTTCGGCAAAACGCTGGTCGCGCCGATGTCGCCGAGCAACTGGATGCCGTGCGCCGTGACAGCAATGAACCGCAGGCGGATGTCGAGCGAGTCATCGAGATTCTGCTGGGCTGGATCGCCGAAGACCGCAAAGCCACGCCGCTGAAGGCAATCCAGGGCATGGTCTGGGAGCAGGGTTATCAGGCCGGGCAGTTGAAGGGCCACGTTTACCCGGACGCGGTTGACGCGCTGAAGCGCTGGCATCAGGACGGTTTTCAACTGTTTGTGTATTCCTCCGGCTCGATCCAGGCACAGAAGCTGATCTTCGGTTGCTCGGAGGCGGGGGATTTGTCGCCGCTGTTCAGCGGGTATTTCGACACGACCTCCGGGCCGAAACGTGAGGCGCAGTCGTATCAGCGCATTACCCAGGCGATTGGCGTGACAGCGGGGGAGATTCTGTTCCTGTCCGACATCGTCGAAGAACTCGACGCGGCGCGAACTGCGGGCATGGCAACGTGCGGGTTGGCGCGTGAGGGTGGCGAGTTGGCAGGGCACGTGACCGTCGACAGCTTCGGCAAAATCGATCCCTGCGTGTTCTAAACCACCAAACCTGCGCAACACCACAATCCCTGTGGGAGCGAGCTTGCTCGCGATAGCGTCCGATCAGTTAACCAATGGATGACTGCTAGACCGCCATCGCGAGCAAGCTCGCTCCCACAGGGTGTGCGCAGGATTCAATAGGGTTGCAGACCCCACAAACAACTCAGGCCGTGAAGCGATAACGCTCACGGCCTGTCTGTTTGCAGCGTCGAACGATTTACGCCGAGTGGTACGTCGGCAGGGCAAATCGTTGTTGGCTCTGCAGCATCGAAATCTGCGGCAGTTCACTGGCCTGTTCAGCCAGGTCACGGCGGATCGCGCTGATCACCCACGACAACTGATCGCCAGCGTGCAACTGCTGGTAAGAGATCGAGCGTTTGAACACTTTGCCTTCGGCGCTGCGCAATGTCAGCAGGATGCCACCGTCAGGTCGAGCCTGGGTGGTCACGTCGAAGTTGGAGAACAGGGAGTTAAATTTTTCTTGGATCAGGCTCATGTCTATCAGCTCCGTTAGCACTTGATTAGCAAGCATGGAGAGGTAGTTGCAGTGATTGTGCCAGCACGAGGCAATTAAAAAATCGTTATAAATCAACAAGTTATTTATATGTCGAATTTGTGCTTTCGTGCAATCTGCATGAATAGCCATCGTGCATCCTGCATTTTGCGTGGTTTTGCACGATTCAACGGAACCAAAGGCACAAGCAAGGATCGTGTTTTCGCGTGTCCCGGCAGCGGATACAAAACATTGCAAAAACCGCGTGTACAGCGTCGGAACGGCTGACGTATTTTCGGGCTCATTCCATGCCGCCCGATAATAAGAAGACCGACCGGGAGCTACCATGCGCGACACGATCACCTGGGGCATGATGCTCCGCAAATTACCGACGATCGCCAAAGCCATTCCCCGCGTGGTGAAGGGCATGAAAGTCGCCAACGTCAAGGACCCGACCCAACCGTGTGGCCTTGCCTGGACCTTCGAACAGGCGACTTTGCGCAACCCCGACGGCCTCGCGCTGCTGCAAAACGACGTGGCGCTGACCTATGCGCAGGTCAATCAGTGGGCCAATCGCATCGCTCATCATCTGATCAGCCAAGGCATCGGCAAGGGCGACGCGGTGGCGATTTTCATCGAGAACCGCCCGGAACTGCTGGTGAGCATTCTCGCCGTGGCCAAGGTCGGCGCGATCAGCGCGTTGCTCAACACTTCGCAGACTCGTGACGCGCTGGTTCACAGCCTTAACCTCGTGGCGCCGGTCGCGATCATCGTCGGCGAAGAGCTGGTGCCGGCGTATTCCGCAGTCCGCCAGCGCGTAGCGATTGCCGAAACCCGCACCTGGTTTGTCGCCGACCGCGAAACTTATGGCAGTCCGGGCATTTCGCCCGACGGCTTTATCAACTTGATGGAAGTCAGCGCCGACGCTGGCGACGCCAGCCGAAACCACAACCCGCCAAGCAGCCAACAGGTGTTTTGCGATGACACCTGCTTTTACATCTACACCTCCGGCACCACCGGGCTGCCCAAGGCCGGCGTGTTCAAACACGGGCGCTGGATGCGCAGCTCGGCGAGTTTTGGTTTGATCGCGTTGGACATGCGCCCCGAAGACGTCGTCTATTGCCCGTTGCCGCTGTATCACGCCACCGGCCTGTGCGTGTGCTGGGGCTCGGCGATCAGCGGCGCCTCGGCGTTTGCGATTCGCCGCAAATTCAGCGCCAGCCAGTTCTGGAGCGACGTGCGCAAATACCGCGCGACCACCCTCGGTTATGTCGGCGAATTGTGCCGTTACCTGGTCGATCAACCGCCCAGCGCCGATGACAACCAACACGGCGTGACCAAGATGATCGGCAACGGCCTGCGCCCCGGCGCGTGGCAACAATTCAAGACGCGCTTCGGCGTCGGCCACATCTGCGAGCTCTACGCGGCGAGCGACGGCAACATTGGTTTCAGCAACATTCTCAACTTCGACAACACCATCGGTTTCTCATTGATGAACTGGGAGCTGGTGGCGTACGACCACGACAGCGGCGCGCCAATTCGCAACGCCAAGGGTTTGATGAGCAAAGTCGCCAAGGGCGGGCAGGGTTTATTGCTCGCCAGAATCGACGACAAAGCGCCGCTGGACGGCTACACCGATCCGCAGAAAACCGAAAAAGTCGTGCTCCGCGATGTGTTCAGCAAAGGCGACCGCTATTTCAATACCGGCGACTTGTTGCGCAACATCGGTTTTGGCCATGCGCAGTTTGTTGATCGCTTGGGCGACACTTATCGCTGGAAGGGCGAAAACGTCTCGACCACCGAAGTCGAAAACATTCTGCTGCTGCACCCGAACATTTCCGAAGCCGTGGCGTACGGCGTGGAAATCTGCAACACCAATGGCCGCGCCGGCATGGCCGCGATCACGCCGGCCGAGTCGCTGGCGACCCTGGATTTCAGCGAATTGCTGAGTTTTTTGCAGGCACAAATGCCGGCGTACGCAGTGCCGTTGTTTCTGCGGGTGAAGGTCAAAATGGAAACCACCGGGACCTTCAAATATCAGAAAACCCGGCTCAAGGATGAGGGTTTCGATCCGGGCAAAACCGCTGATGATCCGATCTATGCGTGGCTGCCGGGCAGCCAGACTTACGTGCAAGTGACCACGCAGGTACTGGCAGATATTTACGCGGGCAAGTACCGCTATTAAATCTGGCTATGGCAGCGCATGAGAAAAAATGAGTGACAGGCGCGAGGGCGCTCGGGAAACTGTCGGCTTTTGCGAACGACCAATTATGGAGTCCCTATGTCAGACCAAAGCCGCCAGATGACGCCCGAAGAAGCTGCTGAATTTGCCGAACAGGTGTTCAACAAAGCGCGCGAGGGCGATGCCGCGATGATGGCTGCGCTGCTGACCAAAGGCTTGCCGCCGAACCTGCGCAACCACAAGGGCGACACGTTGTTGATGCTCGCTGCGTACCACTGTCACGCCGAGACGGTGAAAGTATTGCTCGAGCACAAGGCCGATCCCGAGATCCGCAACGACAACGGCCAGAGCCCGATTGCCGGCGCCGCGTACAAGGGCGATCTGGCGGTGGTCAAAGCGCTGGTGGAAGGCGGGGCGCAGGTTGACGGCTCGTCGTTCGATGGCCGCACGGCGCTGATGATGGCGGCGATGTTCAACCGCGTGGAAATCGTCGATTACCTGATCAGCAAAGGTGCCGACCCGCGCGCCAAGGACGCCAATGGCGTGACCGCAATCGATGCGGCGAAAACCATGGGCGCGGTGGATACCATGGCGCAACTGGAGAAGCTGCTGGCCTGAACCCGAACCTGCCGCTGATCCCGTAGGAGCCTGGCTTGCCCGCGATGGCGATTTTGCTGATGTCATCGCGGGCAAGCCAGGCTCCTACAGCGTCAATGGGCGGCGTAATGCTGTATCCTTCGCGCCCTCAAAATTCTCCTTCGCTACAGGATCCGCGCCATGAAAACCGCACTCGTCGAACTCATCAGCAAAATCAGCTCCGGGTGCATGGGCGATGACGAAATCCTCAAGATCGCTGACGAAGCGGCGCAGGCCTACGCTGATCCGCAAGCTTTCCTGACAGCCAATCCCGACATCAACTACGACGACACCTTCCCGATGCCATTGGGCGAGTGGGTGGTGGTCGGCAGTCTGCCGGAAACCGTCCTGTTTCAGGCTGACACCTACATGGACTTGTTCGCGCAGATCGTCGCCTCGTTCGGCCCCGGCGTCGACTTCAACGTCAAACCCAAGCAACTGGCCAAGACTGAAGCCCTGACGGCGCTCAACCGCATCCAGGTGCAGATGAGCAGCATGAACAAGGAAAACGGCGGTTACACGCTGATGAACTTCAGCCAGTTGCTCGACGACGAACTGCAAGTGGTGCTGGTTTACGGCAACGACGTGCCGCGTGTTCTGCAGTTGTGCGCCGAAGTCGGCATCGCTGCCGCGCCGTCTCTGGAAGCGCTGAAAGTGGCGATTCACGTTTAATGCAATAAAACGGAACCCTCGTCAGGGCCGGCTATCCTAAGACTGCATGCCACTATCTAGGGAGCAACACCATGGGTTCGACGTTTAACGGTCTGATTGGCCTGATCATTTTCGCCCTCGACATCTGGGCCATCATCAACGTGCTGAAAAGCGGCGCTACCACCGGGATGAAAATCGTCTGGGTGCTGCTGATCCTGTTGCTGCCGGTGCTGGGCCTGATCATCTGGGCCATCGCCGGACCACGAGGCAATGTGCGCATCTGACCTTGTACCCGGCTCCCCTGCAGGGGCGAGGCTTGCCCGCGAAGAGGTCGTGTCATTCGACATTGATATCGACTGACACTACGCCGTCGCGGGCAAGCCTCGCTCCTGCAGGAATTCGGTGCGTGATCATGTGAGGTTCGACCTGTCATGTTCCGCAACGTAGAATGCGCGCCTTTCCCGGGCAATCGAGCCTTTCGATTGGCCATCATGGGCGGGTAACCGTCCGTTGCCGCCGCATTCATCGGAGCACTTCCCATGAGCACCACCAAGACCAGCGAATACCTGGAAACCCTGTACGAAGGCTACGGCCAGCGTTTTCGCATGGAAAAACTGCTGCACGAAGTGCGCACCGAACACCAGCATCTGGTGATCTTCGAAAACCCGCGCATGGGCCGGGTCATGGCGCTGGACGGTGTGATCCAGACCACCGAAGCCGACGAATTCATCTACCACGAAATGCTCACCCACGTGCCGATCCTCGCCCACGGCGCCGCCAAGCGTGTGCTGATCATCGGCGGCGGCGACGGCGGCATGCTGCGCGAAGTAGCGAAACACGGCAGCGTCGAGCACATCACCATGGTCGAGATTGACGGCACCGTGGTCGACATGTGCAAAGAGTTTCTGCCGAACCACTCGAAGGGTGCTTACGACGACCCACGGCTGAACCTGGTCATCGACGACGGCATGCGGTTCGTCGCCACCACCACGGAAAAATTCGACGTGATCATCTCCGACTCCACCGACCCGATCGGGCCGGGCGAAGTGCTGTTCTCGGAGAACTTCTACCAGGCGTGCCACCGCTGCCTGAACGAGGGCGGCATTCTGGTGACGCAAAACGGCACGCCGTTCATGCAACTGGGCGAAGTGCAAACCACCGCCGGACGCCTGCGCAGCCTGTTCCCGGACTGGCATTTCTATCAAGCCGCAGTGCCGACTTACATTGGCGGCGCGATGACGTTTGCCTGGGGCGCGACCAACACCGCTTACCGCAAACTGTCGCGCGAAACCCTGCAACAGCGCTTCGCCGGCAGCGGCATCGTTACCCGTTACTACAACCCGGAAGTGCACATCGGCGCCTTCGCCATGCCGCAGTACGTGTTGAACGCGATCAACAAGCCAAGTAACGACTAACCCGTTCCGAAGCAACGAAATCCCCGTAGGAGCAGAGCTTGCTCGCGAAAGCGGTGTACCCGTCGACAGATGTTTTGACTGATACAGCGTCTTCGCGAGCAAGCTTTGCTTCTACAGGGTTGCGGTAAGTTTTTGCTGACCCAGTGACGCAATCCGTTTGAACGATCACACAGTGCAAAAGTCCAGATAGTTGTAAGCCCATTTGCGGGTTTGATCGAGGAGGCACTGATGTCAAAGTGGAAAATCACTTTCGTAGATGATCACGGTGAAACGGTCGATGAAGTCTTCGAGTGCGAGGAATGCCCGGATAACGAGCACGCCGCCAAACTCATCAAGGCTCGATTCCTGCCGGTGGCTGCCGAGCTGGATCTGAATGATCTGGAAGGCCGGACCACTGATGCCAGCGTCAAAAGTCTGAAAACCCAGAACAGCATAGAAATCCTCGGCATTACGCCTGCCTGAACCTCATCTGTCTCATTCTCAACCAGACCTTGGCAGCAGCTCCGAGATGGGGCTACTCTGCAAGCGAGATCAGCGATTGGATCGCTAAGGTCTGGTCTTGTCAGCTACATGCTTAAACCCCGGCGGCAACCTGATGACGGGTTGGCGTAATGTCCTCGCCAATCGGTCGCGGGCAATGGGAGTACGGAAAGTCTATCCATATTTTTCAGGAGGACGATTCATGAGCACAGCCTATCAAGAAGACATCAGCACCAGCGTGCTGCGCCGCATGAAGGAAGGCGGTTTCGATTTTTCACGGTTCCATCCCATCGAGTTTTACGCAATTTTCCCGGACGAGGAACGGGCCCGCAGAGCAGCAGTGCATTTTTGTGGTGAATCGCTGAACGCGCAGGTCAGCGTGCGTGACGACGGCGCCTGGCATTTGGAATTAAGCAAAGTGATGCACGCCACCTACGACGGTATTGGCGATTTCGAGCAGGATTTCGAGGCGGTGGTCGAGCCTCTGGGCGGAATTATCGAGGGCTGGGGCGTCAAGCAGGAGGTACGAGGGCTACTCGCATAACACTATGAACAGCGACAACATCCACTAACGGCTGACCTTCGGGTTGGCCGTTCTCGTTTTTGCGCAGGCACAAATCCTTGTAGGAGCTGAGCTTGCTCGCGAAGGCGTCCGATCAGACACAACTCTATTGCCTGACCCACCGCTATCGCGAGCAAGCTTGGCTCCCACAGGGGTTGCGTGCGTTTCGCCCTTGTGGGAGCTGAGCTTGCTCGCGAAGGCGTCCTGCCAGAAAGAACTGCATCGGCTGACCCACCGCTATCGCGAGCAAGCTCGGCTCCCACAGGGATTGGGTGTATTGGAGTGAGCGCGTGTCACGGCTGGGTTTTGCGCCCGGCCATGTGTTGCAGATACGCGACCAACTTATCCAGGTCCGCCGCCGGCAATACCTGCTCGGAGAAGCCCGGCATTTTCGCCTGTGGCCAATGGCGCAGGCTTTGCGGGTCGCGGATGTAGCGTTTGAGGAAGTCGACGCCGAAATATTCGGTGGGGTTGTACGGGATATTCAGGTCCGGCCCAAACTGCGCATCGCCCGCGCCATTAAGCCGATGGCACGCCAGGCAATTCTGCTGAAACAGCGCAAATCCCTGATTCACCGGATCGTCCGCCTTCAACGCCGGATCCGGCAACAACGCCGGAAAGCGCTCGGCCACCGGCGCCATGCGCTTGATGCTGGCGACCTGAAACGGCCATTGCTCGGGGCTGATATCGCCGGCCTGCGGATCGGTCCAGACCAGATAAAACGGCCCGGCGCTGGGCTTGCTCGCCGACAGCGCCGGCCACGGTTTGCCCGGATCTTCAATCGCCAGCCAAGCCTGCGCGCCGTGCTTATTGAGCAACGGCGCGGCCGCCAATTCAGCAGCAAAACCATCGAGTGCCACGGCTTGCAGATGATCTTCAGGTTTAACGCCAGTCAACAACGCCGCCAGCGGCACCGCTTGATAGCGCATGTCGCGTTTGTAGGAAACGTCGTTGCTGATATTGATGGTCTGGACTTGAGGATGCTTGAGCAACTCCTCGGTCTGCCAGGTGCGAGTGCTCGCGCCCAGCTGCAGGTTCAGCTGTGCGGCAAACAGGGGCGTGCCGAACAGCATGGCCCCAATCAGTAAAAAAGCTCTCAAATGATCGCCGTCCATGTCGTGGAAGTGCCGGGAAGGTTGGCACACCCACGCTGGCTCGGGTAGCGAGCCAGGCAACTTTTCCAATCAAAGCCGTTCGGGCGATAACAAAACCTGGCGCCGTTTTCGATCAGCCGCCTAACCAATCACCTTGGTCAGGTTGGGCAAAATCAACAACAGCGTGGTGGCGAATAAGATGAGTCCCGCTTGACGTACTTTCGAATGTTTGAACATGGCTGACCGCCTTTTTTGTTATTTGCTGATGCCTGCCTGCATATCTCCATGACGGCAAAGCGCTGCACTTCCTGTAAGACGAGTGCCTCGGCAAAACCCGACGACAACTTCGTACATGTTCACCTTAGAGCCCGCGTCACTCGTGGTTTAGATCCATTTCGTCTGGTGTGCAGGAAAAAAGCTCTTAAAAAGGCATGAGGCCTATCGCCAGCTGCGTGGACGCCCGTTGGCTAGACACCTTGGTCACCTGAAACGGTTAATCCGATAGCTGACTACCGTCCGTCTGAGCGTGAGCGTCAACGTCGATGAGCATTGCGGTCATTGAATCCAACGCCGCTGGGCTTAAGGTGACCACTCAGCATTCACTCCCCGTACAGGTTCGAGGACGTCATGACCCAAGCTTTGATTTTCGACGCGCTACGCACGCCCCGTGGCAAAGGCAAGGCTGATGGCGCGCTGCACAGCGTCAAACCGGTGAACCTGGTGGCCGGGTTGCTGACGGCGTTGCAACAACGCACGTCCCTCGACACCAGCCAGGTCGATGACGTGGTGCTCGGTTGCGTCACGCCGATCGGCGATCAAGGTTCGGACATCGCCAAGACCGCCACGCAAGTTGCCGATTGGGACGTCAGCGTCGCGGGCGTGCAAATCAACCGGTTCTGCGCTTCGGGCCTGGAAGCGGTGAACCTCGGCGCAATGAAAGTTCGTTCCGGTTTCGAGGATCTGGTGGTGGTCGGCGGCGTCGAGTCGATGTCGCGCGTGCCGATGGGCAGCGACGGCGGCGCATGGGCGCTGGACCCGGCAACCAACCTGCACAGCCATTTCACCCCGCAAGGCGTCGGCGCCGACCTGATCGCCACCATCGAAGGTTTCAGCCGTCAGGACGTCGATGCCTACGCGCTGCACTCGCAACAAAAAGCTGCGCGGGCGAGGGCGGATGGGTCGTTCAACAAATCACTGGTGCCGGTACAGGACCAGAACGGCATCATCCTGCTCGATCACGATGAATTCATCCGCGCCGAATCGACGCTGGAAGGCCTCGGCAAGCTCAAGCCGAGTTTCGAGATGATGGGGCAAATGGGTTTCGACGCCACTGCGCTGCGTGTGTACAGCCACATCGAGCGGATCAACCACGTGCACACGCCGGGCAACAGCTCCGGGATCGTCGACGGCGCGGCGCTGATGCTGATCGGTTCCGAAGCCAAGGGCCGCGCGCTGGGTCTGCAACCGCGAGCGCGGATCGTCGCGACGGCGGTCACCAGCACCGACCCGACGATCATGCTCACCGGCCCGGCGCCGGCCACGCGCAAAGCCTTGGCCAAAGCCGGGCTGCGCGTCGAAGACATCGATCTGTTCGAGGTCAACGAGGCCTTCGCCTCGGTGGTGTTGAAGTTCATCAAAGACATGGCGATCGACCCGGACAAGGTCAACGTCAATGGCGGCTCGATTGCCATGGGCCATCCGTTGGGGGCCACTGGTTGCGCGATCCTCGGCACCTTGCTCGATGAACTGGAAACCCGGCGTCTGCGTTATGGCCTCGCGACCCTGTGTGTCGGCGGCGGCATGGGCATTGCCACCATCATCGAACGCCTCTGAGCCCCGACTTCAAGGAAATTCCCTCATGACTGAAGCGATTCGTTACGACAAAGGCCAAGACCAGATCGTGGTCCTGACCATCGACATGCCGGGCCAGAGCGCCAACACCATGAACGCGGTTTACCGCGACGCCATGGCCACCTGCGTCGCCCGGCTGGTGGCGGACAAGGACAACATCGCCGGGGTGATCATCACTTCGGCGAAGAAGACTTTTTTTGCCGGGGGCGACCTCAACGAGCTGATCAAGGTTGGCAAACCCGAAGCCAAAGCGTTCTACGACATGGTGCTGACCCTGAAAGGGCAATTGCGTACCCTGGAAACACTGGGCAAACCGGTGGTCGCCGCAATCAACGGCGCGGCGCTGGGCGGCGGCTGGGAAATCTGCCTGGCCTGCCATCATCGTGTCGCGCTGGACAATCCAGCGGTGCAACTCGGCCTGCCGGAAGTCACGCTCGGCTTGCTGCCGGGCGGCGGCGGGGTGGTGCGCATGGTGCGCATGTTGGGCTTGGAGAAAGCGTTGCCGTACTTGCTCGAAGGCAAAAAGGTCCGCCCGCAACAGGCGTTGCAAGCAGGGTTGATCGATCAATTGGCAGCGGATCAGGATGAATTGCTCGGCAAGGCGCGGGCTTGGATCGTGGCCAATCCGAGCGCCGTGCAGCGCTGGGACGTGAAGGGTTATCAGATCCCGGGCGGCACGCCGTCGAACCCGAAAGTCGCGCAGATGCTGGCCATCGCGCCGTCGATCCTGCGCGCCAAAACCCAGGGCTGCATGCCCGCGCCGGAAAAAATCCTCTGTGCGGCAGTCGAAGGCGCACAGGTCGATTTCGACACTGCGCACTTGATCGAGACGCGTTATTTCACCGAATTGACCACCGGCCAAGTCGCGAAAAACCTCATTGGCACGTTCTGGTTTCAACTGAATGAGATCAATGCCGGCGGTTCGCGGCCGCAGGGTTTTGCGCCTTATGTGACCAAGAAGGTCGGCGTGCTTGGCGCCGGCATGATGGGCGCCGGGATTGCTTTCGTCAGCGCTTCGGCGGGCATCGAGGTGGTGCTCAAGGACATCAACGTTGCGGCGGCGGAGAAGGGTAAAGCGCATTCCGCTTCGTTGCTGGAGAAGAAAGTGGCGCGCGGTCAGTTGAGCGCCGAACAGCGCGACGCGGTGCTGGCGCGGATCAAAACCACCGACAGCGATGCCGACCTGGCCAGTTGCGACCTGATCATTGAAGCGGTGTTTGAAGATCGCGAATTGAAAGCCAAGGTGTCTGCGGCGGCGCAGCAAGTCGTCGGCGCCGACGCGTTGATCGCGTCCAATACCTCGACCTTGCCAATCAGCGGCCTGGCCACTGCGGTGCCGGATCAAAGCAAATTCATTGGCCTGCACTTCTTCAGTCCAGTGGAAAAAATGCCGCTGGTGGAAATCATCAAAGGCAGCCACACCAGTGACGAAAGCCTGGCGCGCGGTTTCGATTTCGTCCTGCAAATCAGGAAAACCCCGATTGTCGTCAACGACAGTCGCGGCTTCTTTACCTCGCGGGTGTTCGGCACGTTCACCAATGAAGGCATCGCCATGCTCGGCGAAGGCGTGAGCGCGCCGATGATCGAGACCGAGGCGCGCAAAGCCGGGATGCCGATCGGGCCGCTGGCGATCTCCGACGAAGTTTCCCTCAGCCTCATGAGCCACATCCGACAACAAACGGCGAAGGATCTGCAAGCAGAAGGGAAGCCGCTGATTGAGCACCCGGCGTTCGCCGTAATTGACTTGCTGCTCAACGAGTACAAGCGTCCGGGCAAAGCCGCTCGCGCGGGTTTTTACGATTACCCGGCCGCCGGGCAGAAACATTTGTGGGCGGAACTGAAGACGCGTTTCGAGAAGGCCGACGGGCAGATTTCGCCGAAGGACGTGCGTGATCGGCTGCTGTTCGTGCAAGCAATCGAAACCGTGCGCTGTGTGGAGGAGGGCGTGCTCACCTCGACGGCGGACGCCAACATTGGCTCGATTTTCGGCATCGGCTTTGCCGCGTGGACCGGCGGCGCGTTGCAGTTCATCAATCAATATGGCCTGAAAGACTTTGTTGCCCGCGCGCAATATTTGGCTGAACAGTACGGCGAACGCTTTGCCCCGCCCGCGTTGCTGCTGGAAAAAGCCGCGAAAGGTGAGGCGTTTTAAGGGATCGATGACGCACGCCGGGGCTTGCCTTGCCACCGTGTTTCGAGGCAGGCTTCGGGGTGTGCATTATTCCCATCACGTGTCAGGTATTTTTTATGTCGTTACGCATCTGCATTCTTGAAACCGACAACCTGCGTCCAGAGCTGGTCGATCAATATCAGGGTTACGGGCAGATGTTCCAGCGTCTGTTTTCGCAGCAACCGATCGAAGCCGAGTTCACCGTTTACAACGTGGTGCAGGGCGAATACCCGAGTGATGAGCTGACGTTCGACGCTTACCTGATCACCGGCAGCAAGGCCGATTCCTTCGGCACCGACCCATGGATCGAAACCCTGCGTACTTACTTGCTGAAGCGCTACGAGCGCGGCGACAAATTGATTGGCGTGTGCTTCGGCCATCAGTTGCTGGCGTTGTTGCTGGGTGGCAAGAGCGAGCGCTCGACCGCAGGCTGGGGCGTTGGCACTCACAACTACAAACTGGCGGCAAAAGCGCCGTGGATGAGCCCGGTTCGCGAAGAGCTGACGCTGCTGATCAGTCACCAGGACCAGGTCACCGCGCTGCCGGAAAACGCCACGGTGATTGCTTCAAGCGATTTCTGCCCGTTTGCCGCGTACCACATCAACGATCAGGTGCTGTGCTTCCAGGGTCACCCGGAATTCATTCACGATTACTCGCGCGCGCTGCTGGATATTCGTCAGGAAGCGTTGGGCGAACAGGTCTATTCGAAAGGCGTGGCCAGCCTTGAAAGTGAACACCACGGCACCACGGTGGCGGAATGGATGATGCGCTTTGTGGCGCACAAGCCAGCAGCTGTCTGAGCCAAATCTGTGGCGAGGGGGCTTGCCCCCTCACCGCAAGATTTCTACAACCAGCCGGACTTTTTGAAACTCGCCCACAAACTTACACATCCCACCGCAATAAACCCCAGCACGCCGAAATAGCCGTAATGCCAGCTCAACTCCGGCATGTTCTGGAAATTCATCCCGTAAATCCCCGCCACCGCTGTCGGGAACGCGAGAATCGCTGCCCACGCCGCAAACTTGCGCTGCACCACGCTTTGGCGTGACGCTTCCAGCAACACCCCGACCTCAATGGTCTGGCTGGCGATATCCGCCAACGTCGTCAGGTCTTCCATTTGCCGCGTGACGTGAATCTGCACATCGCGGAAATACGGGCGCATGTTCTTGTCGATAAACGGGAAGCTGAGCTTTTGCAGTTCCTCGCCAATCTCGACCATCGGCGCCGCGTAACGCCGCAAGCGCAATACGTCGCGCCGCAAGCCGTGAAGTTTCTGGATATCGCGCTCGTTCAGCGCGCTGCACAACACGTTGCGTTCCAGCTCATCAATCTCCGCGTGAATTGCTTCGCCGACCGGCTGATAGTTCTCGATGACAAAATCGAGAATCGCGTAAAGGACAAAATCCTCGCCGTGTTCGAGCAAAATCGGACGCGCTTCGCAGCGTTGTCTGACATACGCGTAGGACGCCGAGTGGCCGTTGCGGGCGGTGATGATGTAGCCGGTGCCGGCAAAGATGTGAGTTTCGATGAACTCCAGTTTGCCGTCATTGCGAATGGGCGAGTAGGTAACGATGAACAGCGCGTCGCCGAAGGTTTCCAGCTTCGGGCGGCTGTGTTTTTCCATGGCGTCTTCGATGGCCAGTTCGTGCAGGTTGAACTGGCTTTGCAGCGCGGTGAGCTCATCGGCGCTCGGCTCTTCGAGGCCGATCCACACAAAGTGGCCGGGCTTGGCGGCCCACGCCGCGCCTTCATCGAGGGTGATATTGGTGATTTTCTTACCGGCGCTGTAAACCGCAGCAGCAACAACTCTACCCATGGTGTTGGTTCACTTCTTGTCAGCAAATGGCAGTGGCAGGCAGTGTGCAGCTTAGCCTTGTGTTGCTTGAGATTCAGTGAAACCTGCAGAGTTCGCCGGCAGAAAAAATCCTCTGTTTTTCAGCAGTGTTTGCGTACGCCAGTTCAGGCGATTTTCAGCTGCTGATCCATCGAGGCGATGCACTCGCGCATCTGCTCGCGGCATTGGGCGATCAGCTGCGGCATGTCATCCATGCTCAAACCGGCTGTAGGAATTGCCGGCAGCGAGCGGATCAGAATTTTCCCACTGCGCCAGCGGTTTAATCGCATGTGTTTGACGTAACTGCTGACACACACCGGGATGATCGGCACGCCGGCGGCGATAGCCATCTGGAACGCGCCTTTTTTGAACGGCAGCAAATCCTCGCCCAGATTGCGCGTGCCTTCCGGGAAGACCCAAATCGATGTGTCTTCGTGTTGCAAGGTGTGCGTGGTAGTCAGCATCGACTGGCGCGCCTTGTGCGCGTTGCCCCGGTCGATCAGCACGTTGCCCGCCAACCAGAACAACTGGCCGAACAGCGGCACCCACTTCAGGCTCTTCTTGCCGATGCACACGGTGCGGCGCGGCACCACGTTGCCGAGGACAAACAGATCATAGTTGGATTGGTGATTGGCGATGATTACGCAGCTTTCAGGTTTGTCCATCATCGGCCCGACGTCAGCCTTGACCCGCAGGCGCAAAATGCACATCGCCGGCCAGGCATACAGCCGCGCGCACAAACGACTGTTGTCCGGATTGAACGGCCGGCACAGCCCAAGCAGCACGCCCAACACGCCAGCGAGAATAAAGTGCAGGCCCATCAATAACATACGAAACACAAACAGCATTTACAGGCCCCACCGGACAAAAGGTGGCGCAGTGTACGGATGTGCACTGTTTTCGGCAATTGCCGCTATAGAGGTAGGAGATAGGCGATGTTTAAGCGCATGTTTCAGAGTTGCATGTCAGACGCAGCCTAGAGCGCTTGCATACTTTTCGACGCGGCACGTAAGAAAAAGCCCGACACGACGGTCGGGCTTTTCGCTGTCACAGCTTTTGGCTCAGCCCAGATGTTCCTGATCCTGGATGATCGCGTTGTCCAGCGTCTCCAGCAGCGCCTTGCGCACTTTCAACTTTGTGGCCTTGTGCGCGTTCATGTTGATCTTCTTCAACTGACGCGCCGCCGCCAGTGCTGCACCTTGCAGTTCTTCGGCCGCGACCACGACATCGAGGAAACCGGCCGCAATCGCGCTCTGCGGGTTGAACATCTCACCATTGATCACCGAGCGATGAAACGCCGCGTTGCTCAGGCGATCGCGAGCCAGTTCGATGCCGGCGTGGTGCATGGTCATGCCGATCTGCACTTCATTCAGGCCAATGCTGAAAGCACCATCAACGCCGATGCGGTAATCGGCGGACAACAACAGGAACGCGCCCTTGGCCACCGCGTGCCCGGTACACGCCACGATCACCGGGAACGGGTGCGCGAGCAAACGGCGAGCCAGCGTCGAACCGGCGGTGACCAGCGCGACGGCTTCTTTAGGCCCGGCGGTCATTACTTTCAGGTCATAACCACCGGACAAAATCCCTGGCGTGCCGGTAATGATCACCACCGCACGATCAGTCACAGCCTGATCCAGCGCAGCGTTGAACGCCGCAATCACGTCCGGCGAAATGGCATTCACCTTGCCGTTGGCCAACGTCAGGGTCGCGATACCGTCTTCGAGGTGGTAGGAAATCAACTCACTCATGACGCTATTCCTTGTATGAAAGTTGAGGCAGACGTTACCCACCGCCGCCGGCCAGGTAAAGCGCCGTGACTGACTCGCCAGTCATGCTTTGCCAGTCGCAGAAGGGTAGCCGACCGCGCCGGCCGTGCATTCTTGTCTATATAGAAGAGAGCGCCGCGCCGGAGATTGGCCGGTTTGCCATAGCCACGAAACTGCCGGAAGCTGTGAATCGCTAAGCGCATGAAAATTCTGAAAAAATATTTGCCATCGGAAAAGCTTTCGACTACATTAGCGCGCCTCGACAGACAGAACATGTTTGCAGAGATACGGTGAAGTGTCCGAGTGGCTTAAGGAGCACGCCTGGAAAGTGTGTATACAAGAAATTGTATCGAGAGTTCGAATCTCTCCTTCACCGCCAAATTCGTTGTAACCAGAACCCCTGATTTCGAAAGAAGTCAGGGGTTTTGTGGTTTCTGGCGTATGGTTTTTCAGATCGAGGAGGGCACGCTAACTTGCATCCTGCGGCCAGCAAATGCGCCAATGAACCGGTAACCTTGCCCGGTTTGCCTCGAAGCGAAAATCCATCCATAAGGAAATCCCATGATCACCACGACTACCCACACCGTCGA
Source organism: Pseudomonas prosekii (assembly GCF_900105155.1). Classification (NCBI taxonomy): domain Bacteria; kingdom Pseudomonadati; phylum Pseudomonadota; class Gammaproteobacteria; order Pseudomonadales; family Pseudomonadaceae; genus Pseudomonas; species Pseudomonas prosekii. Next base: position 829,751 of record NZ_LT629762.1, on the reverse strand, counting down.
AGGTCGGCAGATCACCGCTTACCTGGATATCGTCAGCGCCGAGTCGGTGCAGGGCGTGAACGTGATTCGCGACATGTTCGCCGGGATGCGCGATTTTTTCGGCGGGCGGTCGCAAACGCTGGAACGGGCGTTGATGGAGGCGCGCGTGCAGGCGACGGACGAGATCAAGGAGCGGGCGCGAGCGTTGCAGGCGGATGCGGTGGTCGGCATGGATTTCGAGATCAGCATGCCGGCGGGCAAGGGCGGAATGGTCGTGGTGTTCGTGACCGGGACGGCCGTAAAACTGAGGTGAGGTTTTCGACTGGCCGTACGTTGCGCATACGGGTCGTTGTCGAGAGCTGCCTGAGCCACCTGGGCTCGCTGGAACTCCTGAGAGTGCGGGTCGGATGAGCTTTTTCCATTCGTCGGCGCTTGGCTAATCTGAACCGCAAGTCCAGTAATGACCGGCTAGTCTCAAAAGCCTTGGAGGTCGATATTTTTCAGGCAATCAGGGCTTGCCGGTGTCGACCCCGTTTTGCGAAAGGGGCAGAAAAATGGCTGATCCGTATATCGAAGACGACGGGGCTGAGTTTCCAATCAACAATTGCGTGCAGTGTGGCCAGACGGAGTACGTGGCCAGTTTCGGCGAGGATCAGGTCAAGACCGGCAAGATCAAATCGAAGGCTACGCGAGGTTTGAAGTCGAAGTTCCTGCCGAAAATGGCAGTGTCCTCCAGGAAGTAACCGTTACAAACGCCAACCCCGCCATCGAGCGGGGTTTTTTGTGCGCGGACCGTATCGAGGAAATGCCTTACAGCCACTTGACGTTCTTGCGATTTTTCTTTCACAAAGTTTTCACAAGGACTTACGTAGTCTCAGCTCATCCGTTAGAAAGCAGTACTCCAGCCCGTTCCCCAGCGGGCTTTTTTTTGCCTGTCATAAAACCTTTCCCGTAAACGCTGTCCAACCGTCGCTGATTGCGGCGGTTGCGCGGGATTTGTGTCTGGATGATGGCATCGCTAAGACATTCGATCAGCGACTTCTTGTTTCCCCCATTTTTTGAGGTTTTCGACATGCGTTTAACACTGCCTGCTCTGGTTCTCGGGCTTCTGGTTGCTCAAGGTGCATTGGCTGCGGGCGAAGGCACTGCCGCGCTCGGTGGTGGCCTGGGTGGCGCGCTGGGTAATGTGGTCGGTCAGAAAATGGGCGGCAGCACCGGCGCAGTGATTGGTGCGGGTGTCGCGGGTGCGGCCGGCAGCGCGATTGCCGCGCCGAAACGTAGCCGCACTAAAGCGGCGATCGGCGGTGGCGTCGGCGCGGCTGGCGGCTCGGTCATCGGCAACAGCTTGGGCGGCAAGAACGGCGCAACCATCGGCGCAGGCCTGGGTGGTGCGGCGGGTGGCGCCGTCGGGACCAATTTGTCGAAGGGCCACAAACGCCACTGATTTTTTGCAGGTCGGAGCAAAAGCCCGGTTCGCTACCGGGCTTTTGCGTTTCTGAACGTTTTATTCGAATCCGCCTCCAATCTCTTGCAACACCCTCTTCGTTAGCGAGTACCGTGTGGGCGGGCTGATGCACTTGCGAGCCCTGATGCGGAAAATCTGAGGTTCATATCATGCGTTTGACATTGTCCACGTTGTTTTTAGGTGTGTTGGTCGCTCAGGGCGCCATGGCGGCCGGAGATGGCACTGCAGCGGTCGGCGGCGGTCTCGGCGGGGCGCTGGGTAATGTGGTCGGCCAGCAAATGGGCGGCAGCACCGGCGCGGCAATTGGTGCTGGTGTCGGTGGCGCGGCGGGTGGCGCAGTCGCCGCACCGAAGGGCAGCCGCACTGCAGCGGCACTCGGTGGCGGTGTTGGCGCAGCAGGCGGTTCAGTAGTCGGCCACAGCTTGGGCGGCTCCACTGGTTCGACCATTGGCGCAGGCCTCGGCGGCGCGGCGGGTGGCGCGGTTGGCAACAACTTGGGTACCGACAGCGGCAAATCCCATTCTGGCGGCGGCCATAAGCACAAGAACAAACACAAAAACAAACATCGCTGATTGTTTTTGTGTGACGCGAAAAACCCGGCCTGGCGCCGGGTTTTTTGTTTCTGCGATTTGGCGGCGGAACGTTTGGTTCGTGGGTGCCTCGAACTTTATACACTCCGCGAAATATGTGAGGCAGGCCATGGCACTTTCAACCGAAGTGAAGGAACAGGACGACCGCAGCGGCGACCCGTATTTGAATGATCCCGGCAATGAGGATCCGGGCTCGCTGATGGACGACGCGACCGTGCCGCTAAACGATTCGGACGATGCCGGCGATGTCGGTAACACCGAGTATGAAGACGAGGATGTGGACTTGGATTGATCGTCGGCTGATTGATCGTACCGAGTTCAATGAGAGGTGATTTATGAACGCTGATCCTAAAGTCGAAGATGTCGACGAAACACCGGAATACCCGCTGCCTTCACCTACGGATTCACTGCCCCGTGATCAGCGTCCGCCTGATGATGAGGATGAGGTTGGGGTGGAGCAGGTGTCGGAGGGTGATGGGGGGCGTAGTTAAGAAATTCATTTGGATTGTTAAATGTTAAAGCCCGGTGTTTCCGGGCTCAACATGTCAGATCACCAAAGTAGCTCGTCTTTGAAGTAAAGATTCGACATTACGCTCTGAATTCTTTTAACTTTCCCTGCAGTTATGTATTCATCTAGATCGCGCTCTACTATTTCCAGTTCTGTGTACTGCGGATGCCTTTCTGGGAATTCATTTGCATAGATATACAGTCTCCAAGAATCGAATCCGTCGATCCTTCCATCGGGACCATAATCAAAGTCAATACAAGCCTCGGGCAAATAAACGCGGCATCCAACACCGTGCAACTCATAAGTGACGTTGCCGCTGACACTTCCTCGCTGGGGGATTTTCTTGCTCCCCCATAATCTCAGAATGAACCTGTCGCCGAATTTTTTTTCCAGCATTGCAGTCGCTTTGTCGACTTTTTCTAAAAAGTCTTCTATCAAATACTCTAGCGCTAAATTTTTCATCTTCGAGGTCTCGTCAGTCTGTCTAACCCTACAGAGTCTGCAGACTCTTTCACTTCTTCTACGGTGGTAAAAATACTCTTTTTGTGGGCTGCAATGTCCGTGATTAGTTTGATTGTCACTGGAGTATGAGTGCGTCTCGCGGCTGACGCCCTATGGTGTCCATCCACAATATAGCGTTCGCCTTCGTGCTCAACTACGTCGATAGGCCAATCGTCATCAAAGCCATTTGCCTGCATTCTGCCAGCAACGTCTTCTACCCGTTTCGTAGAACTCTTTCCTTCAATCGCATGAACCCGCCTGAGGCTATTTGGGTCAACGTTTCTGACAATATCAGGTAAAGCTGGCTCCCCCTCATCAACCCTAACCTTACCCGCCGGATCCTCACCCCCATCCCCCGGCAAATCACACCCATCCCCCGGCAAATCACACCCATCCCCACCCGGACAATCGCTCAACCCCAACGGATCAACCCACCCCGTCGGATTCACCGCATACCGATACCCATTGACCCCGCCAGCCAATTTCACCGGGTCCGGAGTCAGATACCGCCCGACATCCGGGTTGTAATACCGATGGCGGTTGTAATGCAGGCCCGTTTCCGCGTCGAAGTACTGGCCCTGAAAACGCAGCGGTTGATCCAGCACCTGGTCGGTGTCGCGGTTTAAGCGGGTGAGTCGGCCGTGGGCGGTGTATTGGGCGGCCCAGACGATTTCGCCGCTGTAGTCGGTCAATTCTTGTGGTGTGCCGAGGTGGTCGAGTTGGTAGTAGAACGGGCAGGCCTGGCGCGAGCCTTTGCCGTCGAGCATGGCCAGCGGACGGAAGGTGCCGGGTTCGTAGACATAGCTGCGGTGATGTTCATGGCTGCTTTCCGCGACCAGGTGATCGCCTTGCCAGAAAAATTCGGTGGTTTTGCCATCGACGGTTTTCGCGATTCGGCGGCCGAAGGCGTCGTAGCGATAACTGGCGCAGCGGCCATCAGGAAGCGTGACGCCGACTAGTCGGTGCTGGCAGTCGTAGCGATATTCGGTGACGAGTTTTTGCGCGGTGCCGCGCCGTTCGCGGATCAGGTTGCCGAAGGCGTCATAGTCGTAATGCCGATCACCCTGCATCAGCAGACGGTTACCCAATACTTTCGCCGCGCCGGGGCGGTCCGGCATCAGCAAATTGCCGGCAGGGTCGTGGGCGAAGCTTTCCGGCAGGTGGTCGCGGGAATGACGGACGCGGATCAGGCGGTCGAGCGCATCGTATTGATAGCTGCGCTGGCCATGACGGGTGTCGGCGATGCGGTCGAGGTTACCGTTGGCGCTGTAGGCATAATCGCGGCGGTACAGCGGTTGACGTTGTTGGCTGACGGAATGGGCTTTGAGGCGACCCTGTTCGTCGTATTGGTAGTCGCTGAGCAGCAGACCTTGTTGGCGTTGCTGCTCGCGGCCAGCGGAAAAGGTATGCGTCGTCAGCTGCGCGCCGTTCAAGTCGATGGCCGTCAGCGCGCCACCCTTGGCGTGGTGGTAGGCGAGTTTGCTGCCGTCGGGCAGGCGCATGTGGTTGAGCTGACCGCACGCGTCATAGCCATAACGCAAAGTGCCCCAGCCCTGATGCTCGGTGATCAGCCGGTCCTGCAGGTCGTACTCGAATTCCAACGGGTGATCGTGACTGTCGTCGACGCTGACCAGGCGCCCGAGGCTGTCGTAGCGATATTCGACAGTGCTTGCGTCCGGCAGGGTTTTAACCAGCAACCGACCTGAGGCATCACGCTGATAACCGGTGATCAGCTGCGAACCGTCATCGCCGAACTCGGTTTTCTTCAGCAGGTGTCCGCCGGCGTCGTAGGCATACGCCGTGCGTTGACCATCAAATCCGGTTTCTTGTCGGATCAATCCGTCAGGCGTGTAATCCAGCTGATATTTCTCGCCGGACTCATTCTCGATTTCCGTCAGCAACAGCTGCGCATTGTCGTAGCGGTAACTCAGTTGCGTGCCGTCGGGATTGGTCCGGCGGCTGACCAGATGCAGGTCGTCGGCATATTCGTAACGGGTGATGCGACCGAGTTCGTCCTGCTCAGCCGTCACCTTGCCGTAGGCGTTGTAACTGAATGCGCGCGTGGCGCCTGTAGGAAGCGTGGTCTGGATCAGTCGGCCAATGGCGTCCCATCGATAGGCCGTGATCGCGCCATGTTCGTCCTTGCTGGTAGCCCGTCGCCCCAGCGAGTCGTAGGAAAAATAGCGCTGCCCGCCATCCGGCAAGGTCTCTTCGACCAATTGCCCTAGATCATTCCAGACCAGCAGGTGCCGACTGGCATCCGGGTAGCGGGTCGACAACAAGCGGCCGCGAGCATCGTAGTGATAGTGCGTGACCTGACCGTCGGGGTCGGTCGCCTCGGTCACATCACCCTCGGCGTTGCGCTGATATTTCCAGACTGCTTTGCCGCGACGCCGCGCGTGCAGGAAACCATTACGGTATTCGTAGGACGTCGGCTCACTTTCGGGAGGAATCGAGGCGATCAGCCGTCCGATGTCGTCGTAGCGATAGTGGGTAATTGCCCCGAGCGGATCCTGCTCGGCAATCAACCGACCCTGTTCGTCGTAACGTTTGCGGTGTTCGCCGCCGCCCGGCTCGACGCGCCGCACCAGTCGCGCCTTATCGTCGTGGACATAAGTTTCTTCGCTGCCATCGACGTTTTTCACCACCACGCCGCCCTGGTCATCCCAGGTGTAAGCGGTGTCCATCTGCGAAAACGTTGCGCGGTGGCGGATGCATCGCGCAGCCTTGCCCGACCTTTCCCACTCCCAGAAGTAACTCGCGCCACCGGGCAATTGCCGCTGGAGGATGACGTGCTGGTCGTCGTAGTCGTAACGCTCGCTTTCGCCCGCGGCATTGGCGACTTCGACCAAGTGATGACGCGCGTCGTAGCGATAGGAAACCAGCGTCTGTTCGGTGCGCCAGCCATCGCTCAGCGTGTCGGCGGGGCGAAAGAGCTGATACTCGATTGCGATCAGATGTCCGCGTTCGTAGCTGAGCAGCAGCGAGCGTCCAGCGCCGTTATCCAGGCGTTGAATGCGCTCCATCCGATCGCGGGTAATCAGCAGGCGGTTGTCGTAGGCATCGCTGATCGCCGTCAGTTGGCCGTTGTGGAAGTGATAAAACCGCGGCGCCTCGCCAGCCATTGCGACGATCAGTTCTTGTGCGTTGTCGCCCAGATAAATCGCCGCTCGCGAGAGGCTGTTGTGGATCGCCGGGCGTTCGATGTTCGGCAGGGGGAAGGGCGTGCGGCGGTTCTCGTGGTCGATCCAGACGACTTTATCGCCGTCGAATTCCAGGCGATGCGCCAGCGAATGGCTCCAGCCCCAGCCCAGTCCGCAGTCGAGTTCCGCCGCGCTGGTGCGGTACAACCGGGTGAAATCGAATGGCAGTACGCCGTCGAGCGCGCCATCGGTGAGGGTCAGCAGTTCTTCACCGGTGACCATCGATACCGGGCAACCGTTGGTACAGGTCAGCGGGGCGCAATCGGCGCTGTCGCCGTTGGTGTTTTTGGCTTGTTCCGGCGCATCGTCGTGCGGTTCCTGTCGGACCATTCGCGTTTGCGCGTCGGATTTTTTGCGAGCGATGGCGGCGGGGTTTTTCACCCGCAAAGCCGTGCCGTCGTCGCTGCGAATGTCCAGCGGCACCGTGGGTGTCGGCCGCAACGGAGCCTGGCGCGCATTGACCGCCAACGGTTTGAACGCGGCGGCATGGCTGTCGAGGCGAGAGTCGGAGCTCAGTTCGCTCAAGCGCAACGTCGCGGCCGCCAGCCATTGCCGCGCTCGAGGGGATTTGATCTTGCCGAGGATCTTCGCGCTCAAACCGAGCTTCAGGCCCACGCGGCGCGTGACGATTGTCAGGAGGAAGGCGATCAGCAGGTCAGTGCGGATTTGCGCCACCACTTCAGCGGCAAACTGCGGCGGCAGCATCTTCAGCCAACTGGTGAGCGCGGCGAGGTGAATAAACAGCAGCGGCTCGTCGCTCAATACCAGCAAGCCGTTGGCGATGGCTTCAGCCGAGGCGTCGAGCAAGGCATCCAACTCAGCCTGGGAAATGTATTCCAGCAATTTTTCGCTGTTGGCCTGCAAGTCGGCGAGCAACTCGTAGACCTGTTTCACTTCATCCCAGACGCCTTGCAACGAGTTGCCGACGCCGCGCCAATCGGCTTCTTGCAGTTGACCGTAGCGCTCGAGAAATCCGCCGCTGGCGAATTCTTTCCACAGCGGCTCGAATTGGTTGCTCCACTCCGCGCGCAGCCAGCCCTCGAGTCCGTCGAGCAAGCCCTGATAGGAGGCGTAAAGCACTTTGACGTGCTCGGCGGACACATCGGGAAAGAAGGTGATGCGATAACGCTGGCCCCGCGGGCAACCGGAAACTTCGAGAATGCCGCTCGGGCCAATGGTCTCGTGGACCGGCTCGCCGAGTGTCAGCTCGCCGTCGCGTTCCGCGATCACCGGCTCGAGCATCACCGGCGTATTGCCGATCGGCACGAACCGCGCGGCGTCGAACATGTGCACCAAAGTCAATGAGCCGGCCGCGCTGCATTGGGCAACCACTGAACTGACGGGTTTATCCGGTTTCAGCGGCGCGCTGAGGCGAACATCGTTGCCAACCTTGAATACTTGCTCGACATCCAGCGCCCAGCCGCTCCAGAAGTTTTCCGCCCAGCGTTCGTAGTCGTTAAGGCAGAGGCGGAACTCGCCGAGCACGCTTTCGACGTCAGGCCGCTGCGGGTTCATCGCGGCAACCACCAGCAGGCCGATGGTGTTGTTCAGAGCCAGCAGTCGATTGGGTTCGAACATTCGCAGTCACTCGCGCTCAGCATTAAGGAGCGCCAGACTTTGCGTTGCATCAGCCGAGAAAGAAGTCGGGAAAAGAGGTGAATGCTGTAGGGATATTCGCTAAATGACGACGAGCACGCGAATGACGATTTTTACCCGACGGATTTTCCCGGTTGCCCCAGGCGGGCCGTGCTCGTTATGCTGCTGAACCCTTTAATCGATCCGAGTCATGGCCGTAGCTGAGCCGCCTGGGATGTCATCAAGAACGGATCAGATGCGATGAATGCACCACTGAAAGCGTTTGGCCCGATCAAGGCCGTTATTTTCGACATGGATGGTTTGTTGCTGGATACGGAAGGCATCTACACCGAAGTCACATCGATGATCGTCGAACGGTACGGCCGCACCTTCGACTGGAGCGTGAAGCAAAACATCATTGGCCGCGGCGCGGGCGACCTTGCGCGTTACGTGGTCGAAGCGTTGGATTTGCCGATCACCGCCGAAGAGTTTCTGGTGATCCGTGAACCGCTGATGCGCGAGCGTTTTCCCTCGGCATTGGCGATGCCTGGCGCCGAAGAACTGGTGCGGCACTTGAAGGCCAACAACATTCCGATTGCGGTGGGCACCAGTTCTTCGCGCCAATCGTTCGGCCAGAAAACCACCCTGCACCGTGACTGGTTTGCGCTGTTCGACTTCGTCGTTACGGCCGATGACCCGGAAGTCGGCGCGGCGAAACCGGCGCCGGATATCTTCCTGGCCGCCGCGCGCCGTCTCGGTGTCGCGCCGCAGGATTGCCTGGTGTTCGAGGATTCGCCGTTTGGCGTGACCGCAGCGAAAGCGGCGGGGATGACCGCGATTGCGATCCCGGATGCGGCCATGGCCGATGAAAAATACGCACACGCCGATGTGATTCTTCGTACGTTGAAAGCATTCACCCCGAGCGCGTGTGGTCTGCCGGCGCTTGAATGGGCCTGATGCAAAAAAGTGGGAGCGGTAGGCTCGCTCCCACATTTGGATGCCTTTTAAGGCATCAAGCGCCGAAACCACCATCGATCGTCAGGCTCGCGCCGGTGATGTAGCCCGCTTCCGGGCCGGCCAGGTAGGCGACGAAACTGGCGATTTCTTCCACTTTGCCGTAACGGCCGACAGCCATCAGCGGGATCAGACTTTCAGCGAAGTCGCCGCTGGCCGGGTTCATGTCGGTGTCGACCGGGCCCGGTTGCACGTTGTTGACGGTGATGCCGCGCGGGCCGAGGTCGCGCGACAAGCCTTTGGTCAGGCCGACCAGCGCCGCTTTGCTCATGGCGTACGGGCCGCCACCGGCGAAGGGCATGCGGTCGGCGTTGGTGCTGCCGATGTTGATCACGCGGCCGCCCTCGGTCATGTGTTTGGCGGCAGCCTGAGTGGCGATGAATACACTGCGTACGTTGATGGCCAGGGTCTGGTCGAAATCTTCCAGTTTGAATTCTTCCAGCGGGGCGACGGCCAGCACACCGGCGTTGTTGACCAGGATGTCGAGGCGGCCAAAGGCTTCGACAGTAGCGGTCACGGCGTTGCGAATGGCTTCGGCGTCAGCACTGTCAGCCTTGATCGCCAAGGCTTGGCCGCCATTGCCGGTAATGCTGTTTTGCAGCTCTTCAGCTTTTGCGCTCGAGCTGACGTAAGTGAAGGCAACGGTCGCGCCTTCGGCGGCCAGGCGTTTGACGATGGCGGCGCCGATGCCGCGGGATCCGCCTTGAATGAGAGCTACTTTGCCGCTGAGATTTTGCGTGGTCATGTCGATCTCCAGAAATTCAAGGCGGGATGCCTTGTGGTTGGCGTCGAGTATCGGCCGCGCATTACCTCCTGTGTAGACCATAATTACGATTGTCTGTGTAAACCAAAAGTTTATAGTGGCGACCATGGAAAACTTCAGCAGCATCGAATGCTTCGTCCGCAGCGCCGAAGTCGGCAGCTTTGCCGAGGCCGCGCGGCGCCTTAGTCTGACGCCCGCCGCCGTCGGCAAAAGCGTCGCCAAACTTGAGGCGCGCCTTGGCGTGCGGTTGTTTCAGCGCAGTACCCGCAGCCTGACGTTGACCGAAGCCGGTCAGCTGTTTTTGAGCGAAGTCAGTGCCAGCCTGTACACCATTCAAAACGCCGTGGCCAATCTGGCCAGTGCTGAAGGGCAGCCGGCCGGCACGCTGAAGGTAAGCATGGGCACGGTGTTCGGGCGCTTATATGTGGTGCCATTGCTCGGGGAATTCTTGCGGCGTTTTCCGGCGATCAACCCGGACTGGCATTTCGATAATCGCCAGGTTGACCTGATCGGGCAGGGTTTCGACGCGGCCATTGGCGGCGGCTTTGAATTGCCGCAAGGCGTGGTGGCGCGCAAGTTGACCCCGGCGCATCGGGTGTTGGTGGCTTCGGTGGATTATCTGGCGCAGCGTGAGGCGATTGTCGGCCCGGACGACCTCGAGCACTGTGACGGGATTTTGATCCGCTCGCCGCAAACCGGTCGCGTGCGCTCCTGGCAACTGACCAGCCGCACCCGGCAACACAGCCCGCTGGTGCTCAAGCCACGGATGACCATGAGCGATTCGGAAGCGGCGTGCGCCACCGCAGCGCAGGGTTTGGGGATTGCGCTGGTGAGTTTGCCGTTTGCCGTCGGTTATCTGCAGGCCGGGACCTTGCAGCGGGTGTTGCCGGATTGGTATGTCGACGATGGCAACATTTCGATTTATTACGCCGAGCACAAATTGTTGCCGGGCAAGACTCGGGCGTTTGTCGATTTCATTATTGAGCAGTTTGCCGAGCAGGGGTTGGCGGAGCGGTTCAGTGCGGTTTGAGTTCGGCTGTTGACCGAGGTCAGGCGTTCGCGGGCAAGCCTCGCTCCTACAGAGATTTTGCAGGTCCTGTAGGAGCGAGGCTTACCCGCGAAGAACGATAACGCGGTCTACCGCCCAAACCGCCCCGGCCAGCCGATAATCGCTTTCGGCCGCGGCGTCGCATACGTCCGCACTTTCGACGTCGACAACCCCAAGCGCACCAGCGACTCGGCAATCGTCACCGCCGCTGTCACGCCGTCCACCACCGGCACGCCGGTGCGCTGGCGGATCTGCTCGTCCAGCCCGGCCATGCCGCCGCAGCCCAGGCAAATCACCTCGGCTTTATCCTCCAGCACCGCCAATTCCGCCTGACGAACAATCGCTTCCAGTGCGCGTTGCGGCTCGGATTCCAGCTCCAGCACAGCCAGACCACTGGCGCGCACCGAGGCGCAACGGTCCCACAATCCAGACAGTTTCAGGCGATCCTCGATCAGCGGCACGGTGCGGTCCAGCGTGGTGACCACCGAATACGCGTGGCCGAGAAACATCGCGGTGCTCGCCGCCGCATCGGTGATGTCCACCACTGGCACGTTGAGCAATTCCTGCAAACCTTCGCGACCGTGTTCGCCGTAACCCGCTTGGATCACCGCGTCGAACGGTTGGTCGTCGGCCATCACCCGGTCCATCACGGCGATGGCGGCGAGGTAGCTTTCGAAATTGCCTTCAATCGAATCGGCACCGAAGTACGGCGTCAGGCCGACGATTTCAGTGCCCGGCGCGGCGACCGATTGCGCCTGACGGGCGATGGCCTGGGTGATGGATTCGGTGGTGTTGACGTTGACCACGAGAATTCGCATGGGAAATCCTTATAACGGGTGGTTCGGCGGCCCGACATCGCCGGGCCGCGAGGGAGTTAATGGCTGACGTTATCGACCGCGATGCATTCGCCGCTGACATCGGCGTAATGCGCCTCGCGCTTGGCGATGATCAGGTACAGCATCCCGGCAATCCCGGCGCCGATCAGCCACGAGAACGGCGACACCAAGTGGAAACCCGGCACCAGCGCCAGGACGATGGCGATCAGTGCTGCAGGAATAAACGCCGCGACTGCGCGCAGGTTGACCCCGCGGCTGTAGTAATAAGCGCCGTTGGGGTCTTCGCTGTACAACTGCGGCACGTTGATCTGAGCTTTTCGTACGAGCCAGTAGTCGACCATGATCACCCCGTACAACGGGCCGAGCAGGGCGCCGAGGCCGGAGAGGAAATACACGATCACCAGTGGGCTGTTGTAGAGATTCCACGGCAGGATCAGCACGGCGATGGTCGCGCTGATCAGGCCGGCGCGGCGGAACGTCAGGTATTTCGGCGCCAGGTTGCTGAGGACGAAGGCTGGCGCGACGAAGTTGGCCATGATGTTCACCGCCACGGTGACGATCAGGAACGCCAGGCAACCGAGCACCAGAAAGAACGTGTTGGGAATCGAGGCGATGATTTCCGTCGGGCTTTCGATGATCCGGCCATTGATCTGAAATTGCGCGCCGCAGAGCAGAACGGTGATGGCCGCGAACACCAGAATATTCACCGGCAGGCCCCAGAAATTGCCGACCTTGATGGTTTTGCGGCACGGCGAGGAACGCGCGAAGTCGCAGAAATTGAGGATCAGCGTGCCGTAGATCGCCAGCCACAATGCGCCGCCGGCAAAGATATTGCGCCACATCTCGGCGCCAGTCAGCGGCTCGCGAGTCGACCAGGCAATGGTCGCGTTGGCCTGAAAATACATCCACCCGGCGAGGGCGGCGACCGTCAGCAGAATCACCGGCCCGGCGAACGCCTCGTAGCGCCGGACCATTTCCATGCCGTACGCGAGGATCGCCAGTTGCACCAACCAGATCGCGACAAAACAGATCCAGCCCAGCGTCGATAAGCCGAGGATCGAGTTGTGGTCGTAATCGGCGAATCCGGGATGCACGGCGGTCAGCAGCACGCGAAAAACCACTGACGCCAGGTAGGTCTGAATGCCGAACCAGGCGATGGCGATCACCGCGCGGATCAGTGCAGGGATCTGCGCGCCGTGGATGCCGAAGCTGATCCGGCTGATCACCGGGAACGGCACGCCGGTTTTCTGCCCCATGTAACCGGACAGGTTCATGAAGCAATACACCAGCGCCGCGCCGATCCCCAGCGACAGGAGGATTTGCCAGCCGCCGAGGCCCAACGCGTAGAGACCGATGGCGAACGAGTAGTTGGCGATGTTGTGAACGTCGTTGGTCCACAGCGCAAAGATGCTGTAACGCCCCCAACGCCTGCCTTCAGCCTTGGTCGGCGCGAGGTCTTTGTTGTGCAGGCGAGGGCTGAGGACCACGGGTTGATTGTGGGTGTCGAGGACAGGGGGTGAGGAGGGCAGATCCAGCGCGATGTTGTTATTGGAGAGGCTAGTACGCATTCCGGCAGGCTCCTGAAGCTTGGCATCGCGATGACTGTGCGTGAGCGTCGGCTCGACAAATCTTCGTCGCGGGCAATGAGCATCATTGGTTACGGGGCATCTGCAGCCTGTACGGGATAGGGCGCTTCAGGCTTGCGGATCGAAAGTGTGTGTATGTCTTGTCGGTGATTGTATACAAAACATGTATGCACTTAAGCCAGATCTATGCCAGTTCAGGATCTATGAAAAACCCTGCTCATTTCGAATGGTTATCGATGGGTGATAAGTGGTTGAAAAAAAGGCGATATAAATTGACCGATTGAACAGGTATTTATTTTTTGGCGGGGTTTGTGGGCAACGGTTACTGAGGGAGTCAGGAAGGAGTTGTGTAACTTTTCAGGGCGCTGAAATGAAAAGTGCACACATAAATGGCACCGATGGTGACAGTCGTGTGTACACATTTACGTGGGAGCAAAGCTTGCTCGCGATACCGGACTGACATTCAAAATCGATGTCGACCTTTATACCGCTATCGCGAGCAAGCTTTGCTCCTACGGTGGATGGCGCGAGGGTTGGTTTACACCTTGGACTTGCTGATGATATTCCCCGCATGCAGCCCGCATTCTTTCTGCGTGGCTTCTTCCCACCACCAGCGGCCTTCGCGTTCGTGCTGGTTTGGCAACACCGGGCGGGTGCAGGGCTCGCAGCCGATGCTGATAAAACCGCGCTCGTGCAGGCTGTTGTATGGCAACTCCAGCATGCGGATGTAACCCCAGATTTCTTCACTGGTCATCTGCGCCAGCGGGTTGAATTTGTACAGCGTGCGTTCCGGCGTCGAGAACGCGGTGTCGATTTCCAGCACCGCCACTGCGCTGCGGGTGCCGGGGCTCTGGTCGCGGCGCTGGCCGGTGGCCCAGGCGCGGACAGTCGACAGTTTGCGCCGCAGCGGTTCGATCTTGCGAATCCCGCAGCATTCGCCGTGGCCGTCCTTGTAGAAACTGAACAGGCCTTTTTCCTTCACGAACGGTTCAAGTTTCGTGTAGTCCGGCGACACCAGTTCGATGTCGATCTTGTAGTGCTCGCGCACTTGGTCGATGAACCGATAGGTCTCCGGGTGCAGGCGGCCGGTGTCGAGGCTGAACACTTTGACGTTCTTGTTCAGCTTCCAGGCCATGTCCACCAGCACCACGTCTTCGGCGCCGCTGAAAGATATCCACAGCTCATCGCCGAACTCGGCAAAGGCGAGTTTGAGGATGTCCTGGGCGGATTTGTTGGCATAGGTCGTGGCGAGTTCCACGACATCGAACGATGGGCTCATCAGGGCGGCTTCCTACAGGTCGGTGGCGCTGGGCGCTCTATATGGCGCCGATGGTAACAAAAACCCGCTGCCGCTGGCGCGCCCTCTGCGTTGCGCAGCCCCGTGCGAGTCGCTAGAGTTCGGCAGTCCTTTTGCTCGCTCGACTCAATAATCACTACAAATGGGAGTGTCTTGTGGAAATTGCCTGTCTGGATCTTGAAGGTGTGCTGGTCCCGGAAATCTGGATCGCTTTCGCGGAAAAAACCGGGATCGAATCACTCCGGGCCACCACTCGGGACATTCCCGATTACGACGTATTAATGAAGCAACGCCTGCGCATTCTCGACGAGCATGGCTTGAAGCTGTCCGACATTCAGGAGGTGATCGCCACCCTGCAACCGCTGGACGGCGCCATCGAGTTCGTCAACTGGCTGCGCGAGCGCTTTCAAGTGGTGATTCTGTCGGACACCTTCTACGAGTTTTCCCAGCCGCTGATGCGTCAGTTGGGTTTCCCGACGTTGCTCTGCCATCGGCTGATTACTGATGACACCGGGCGGGTGACGAGTTATCAGTTGCGTCAGAAAGACCCCAAGCGCCAGTCGGTGCTGGCGTTCAAGAGCCTTTATTACCGAGTGATCGCGGCGGGGGATTCGTATAACGACACGACGATGCTCGGCGAGGCAGATGCGGGGATCTTGTTCCACGCGCCGGACAACGTGATTCGCGAGTTTCCGCAATTCCCGGCGGTGCACAGTTTTGCGGATTTGAAGCAGGAATTCATCAAGGCCTCCAACCGGCCGTTGAGTTTGTAGTCGACCGGGAGGACGCCTTCGCGGGCAAGCCTCGCTCCTACAGGATTGATTGTTCCCACGCGTGGGAACGATCAAACGCCGCAAAACCCGTAGGAGCGAGGCTTGCCCGCGAAGCTCTTAAAGGTTCTGCAAAGTATCGAGCAGCACTTTCACTTTGGTGATCGATTCCTGATATTCGGCCTGCCACTCGGAATCCGCGACAATCCCGCCGCCGCCCCAGCAACACACCTGCCCATCCTTGACCAGCAAGCTGCGGATGGCGATGGAGCTGTCCATCTCGCCGCGCACGTCCAGGTACAGCAGCGAACCGCAATACAACCCGCGCCGGGTCGGCTCGAGTTCATCGATGATCTGCATCGCGCGGATCTTCGGTGCGCCGGTAATCGAACCGCCGGGGAAGCTGCCGGCGATCAGGTCCAGCGCATCCTTGTCCTCGGCCAATTCGCCGGTGACGCTGCTCACCAAGTGATGCACGTTGGGATAACTTTCGAGGCTGAACAACTCCGGCACCCGCACCGAGCCGATGCGGCACGTGCGGCCGAGGTCGTTGCGCAGCAGGTCGACGATCATCAGGTTTTCTGCGCGATCCTTGGGGCTGGCCAGCAGTTCGGCGGCGTTGGCGGCGTCTTCGGCCGGGGTCACGCCGCGCGGGCGCGTGCCTTTGATCGGGCGGGTTTCAACCTGGCGTTGGCTGACTTTGACGAAACGTTCGGGCGACAGGCTCAGCACTGCGCCGCCGTCGGGCAAGCTCTGAAACCCGGAAAACGGCGTCGGGCAGGCTTCTCGCAGTGCGCAATAAGCGGTCCACGGGTCGCCCGCGCACTCGGCGCGGAACCGTTGAGCGAAGTTCACCTGATAACAATCGCCAGCCCGGATGTATTGCTGAATCCGCTCCAGCGCCTGGCGATAGTCGTCAGCACTGAGGTCGGCGTTCATCGGCGCTTGCAGTTTGAACGGCGCGACCGGGTTATCCACAGGCTGGCCGAACAGGTCGATCAGGCGCTGGTGTTCGCTGGCGGGCAGCGACGGGTGAAACACCAATTGGCTGGTCATACGCAGGTGATCGCTGATCAACGCCCAGTCATACAAACCAAACCGCGCATCCGGCAAGTGCAAGTCGTCCTGCGCCTGACTTGGCAGGTGTTCCAGATGACGGCCGAAGTCGTAACTCAGGTAACCGATCAGACCTCCGGCGAACGGCAGTTCATCCGCGACAGACGCTTCGCCGAGTGCCGTCAGATGGCTGCGCAACCGTTGCAGGAAATCGCCACCGCTTTCGTCCGGCAATACCGCCAGTTGTTGCAGCGGCCAGGCGCTGAGCAAATCGAAGCGCCCGCGATCCGCCGTCGGCCGGCCACTGTCGAGCAGCACGGCGCCGGGGGCATGACGAATCGCCGCGAAGTAGTCGGCGGGGTTGCTGCGATAGGGCAGTGGGTGTACGGAGCAGGTCAACATGGGCGGGGCGTATCAGCCATCGAGGCGGGGTGGCGATTGTAGTCCCCTGAGGGATTTGCTCCTAGAGGGGATGTCGGTGTTGAGTAGATTGGCAGCGACTGGCGCGAAACCTGTGGCGAGGGGGCTTGCCCCCGTTCGGCTGCGCAGCAGTCGTAAAACCGGCTAACGCGGTCTGCCTGACGCTATTGAATTGGATGGTTTGGAGCTGCTTCGCTGCCCAACGGGGGCAAGCCCCCTCGCCACAAGCATCTGGGTGATCCTGGACGATCAACCCTCGACCGGTGGAATATGCCCGAACATTTCCTGCGCAAACGCTACCCGTTCCTCAACCGTCTCGACCACTCCACGCGCCTTCAGCTCTTCCAGCCGTGCTTCGACCGCGTGGGTGCGCAACGTCAGGCCGCAATCGTTGGCAATCTGGATGTTCAGCCCCGGCCGCGCGTTGAGTTCAAGAATCAGCGGGCCTTTTTCCTGATCGAGCACCATGTCGACGCCGATGTAACCCAGGCCGCACAACTCATAGCAGCCTGCCGCGAGTTTCATGAAACCGTCCCAGTAGGGCAGTTGCACGCCATCCACCGCGTTGGTGGTGTCCGGGTGTTTGGTGATGATGTTGTTCAGCCAGGTGCCGCGCAGCGTCAGGCCGGTGGCCAGATCGACGCCGACGCCGATGGCGCCCTGGTGCAGGTTGGCCTTGCCACCTGACTGCCGCGTCGGCAGGCGCAACATGGCCATCACCGGATAACCCATCAACACAATGATGCGGATATCCGGCACACCTTCGTAACTGATGCTTTTGAAGATCTGGTCCGGCGTCACGCGGTATTCGATCAGCGCGCGGTCGCGGTGACCACCGAGCGAATACAGGCCGGTGAGGATGCTCGAGATATGGTGCTCGATCTCCTCGTGGCTGATGATCTTGCCCGACACCGTGCGATAGCGGCCTTCAAAACGGTCGGCGATCACGATAATGCCGTCACCGCCGGCGCCCTGGGCCGGTTTGATCACGAAGTCGCTGCGGCCGCCAATGATGTCATTGAGGTTGTCGATTTCCTTCTCGGTGGAAATCACCCCGTACATCTCCGGCACGTTGATGCCGGCGGAGAGCGCGCGTTCCTTGGTGATGATCTTGTCATCCACAATCGGGTACAGACTGCGCTTGTTGTACTTGAGCACGTAGTCGGCGTTACGCCGATTGATGCCCATGATGCCCCGGGCTTCCAGAGCCTTCCAGGTCTTCCAGAAACCGAACATTACGAATCAGCCTTGAGGAACGCTTTGAAGCGCACCAGTTCGGTCAGGCGATAGCCGCGATAGCGACCCATGGCCAGCATGAAGCCAACGAGGATCAGCAGAATCGCCGGGAACGTGAACACGAAGTACACCAGTTCCGGCACGCTCATGATCAGGTGCGCCAGCGACGCTGCGAACAGCGTACCAATCGCCACTTTCATCGCGTGCCCGGCACCGCGTTCTTCCCAGGTGATCGACAGGCGTTCGATGGTCATGGTCAGAATCACCATCGGGAACAGCGCCACCGACAACCCGCGTTCGAGGCCGAGTTTGTGGCTGAACAGGCTGATCGCGGCGATCAGCACCACAACAAACGTCAGCACCACCGACAGCCTCGGCAACATTTGCAGCTTCAAATGCTCTAGGTAGGAACGCAGCGACAGCCCCAGCGCGGTGATGATCGTAAACAGCACGATGCCGAAACCGAGTTGCGTTTCGCGGAACGCCAGGGCGATCAGCACCGGGGTAAACGTGCCGAGAGTCTGCAGGCCGATCAGGTTACGCAGGATCAGGATCACCAGCACGCCAATCGGGATCATCACCATGATCATGAACGTCTGCTGGGTTTGCAGCGGCAAGCCGTACAGCGAGTATTCGAGGAAGTTGGCGTCAGTGTTTTCGTCGGTCAGCTTGGCCAGGCGAATCGCGTTCATTTCGCTGTTGTTGAGGCTGAACGTCACGTTGGCTTTCTTGCCGCCATCAACGGTGATCAGGTTTTCATCGCCGGTCCACCAAAGCAGGCGGTCGGTCGGCAGGCCCTGTTCGCCGGTTTCCGGGTTGAAGTACAACCAATCGGTGCCGTTGAAACTGCGCAACCACAATTCCGGGGTTTGCGGTTGGTCGGCGACGAGGCGGATGGTGTGGACTTTTTCCACCGGCACGTGCGCGATCGACAGCACCAGTTCGACGATCTTGGCTTTGTGCCCGCTCGACGGATCGCCGCCCAGCAGCAGTTTCACGTTGTCATCGTTGACGTTGTTGACCCGCTTGATCGCCTCGCCAATAAAGGTTTCGACGTCGGCGGAGTGTTGGCGGATCGGCGCGAGCAGGGCTTCGGCGGCGACCTTCTCCGCGCCTTCGACGGCAATGCTGTCGCGGAAGGTCGGGCCTTTGATCTTGGCTTTTTCGCCGGTGTAACGCTTGGTCAGGACCAAACGGTAATAAAGAGTCTGATTGCCCTTGGCCCGACGTGCCGACCAGGTGACCTTGCGGTTGCCATCGACGCGGTTCACCGCAACGCCGTAATTATTCGAAATGAAGCTTTCGTTCAGGCTCACATAGTCGCGGCTCAACGGCGGCACGAACATCTGGATCTTGACCGGGTCCTTGGCGCTGGCGACGAACTCGACCTTGGCGTCGATGTTCCACAGGTCGTCCGTGGCGTCTTCGGTCACGGGGATGCCGAGCACGAAAATCTGATAGGCCGTAACTGAAATGCCCAGCACCACCAGAATGGCGATGAGGATTTTCAGGTGAAGGTTGATAGAGCGCATTGGAATTACTCTGCGGTATGTGCGTCGGTGGCGCAGGCGGGTTTGCCAGCAGCGTATTTAAGACTGGGGTCGACCAGCGCGTCGAAGCGTTTCAGCGCTTCGGAGCCGATCAGCAGCGGATATTGGAAGGCGCTGCGGTCGGTCAGGTTCACTTCGATGCTGCGTAATGCCGAACCCATGCAGATATCCAGTTCGATGACCGGGCGGGCCGTGTACTTCTTGCCTTCTTCCGGGTCGTAATCACCGGCCCGGCGCTTGATTTTGCTGACGCGCGCCAGTGGTCGTTCGATCGGGTGCGAATGCGCGGTGTCGATCGCCAAGTAGAAGCGTACCCACGATTCGCCATTGCGCTTGAAACGTTTGATGTCGCGTGCACTTAAAGAAGCGGTTTTCGCCCCGGTGTCGAGTTTGGCCGCGACTTCGAGGTCGATGCCATCCAGCGCAGCGTATTCGTTGAGGCCGTACACGGTTTTCTCTCCCGCAGCGGCAACGCCGGGCAGGAAGAGCAGGGATAAAAATGTGGCGAAGGGCTTGAGTCTCATAAATCCTGGTGCGCGGAGGTCCGTTTTTCGATTCTAGGCCCTGGCATCACTGCGCAAGCTCCCTCGTATGCCTATCAGCTATTTATGACAAGCCGTGCAGATGCAGATGACAAGCAAATGCGGGCGGCATTCTAGCACGGTGGTTTTATGGCGCCAGCGCTGGCAGGGGGCTATAACCGACAGTGCCGATTCGTTATGGCGCGGGCGGTTATTAGACGATTGTCGACAATACCCATTTATCCTTTGACTCCAAGGGTCGTATTCGCTAGTTTTTGCCGCATCAGCTTTCGAGGTGTCAACAATATGCTGGATCAACTCGATCCCCCGGTGATGGTGCAGGACGATTCGGAGACACTTTCCGAGAATGTCTTCCGGCGCATTCAGGCCGCTATCGTCAAAGGCGAGATCGCCCCGGGCAGCAAAATCTCCGAGCCCGAGCTGGCGCGCACCTACGGCATCAGTCGCGGGCCGCTGCGTGAAGCGATCCATCGCCTCGAAGGCCAGCGCCTGCTGGTGCGCGTGCCGCATGTCGGCGCGCGCGTGGTGTCACTGAGCCATGCCGAGCTGCTCGAACTCTACGAAATCCGCGAATCCCTTGAAGGCATGGCCTGTCGCCTCGCTGCCGAACGCATGACCCTTGAAGAAATCGACGAGCTGCGCCGGGTTCTCGAAACCCACGAGCGCGATGCGGCGTTTCAGGCCGGCGTCGGTTATTACCAGCAGGAAGGCGATTTCGACTTTCATTACCGGATCATCCAGGGCAGCGGCAACCGCACGCTGACGCAGATGCTTTGCGGCGAGCTCTATCAACTGGTGCGCATGTACCGCATCCAGTTTTCCACCACGCCCAACCGCCCGCGCCAGGCATTTGCCGAGCATCACCGAATTCTCGACGCCATCGCCGACCGTGACGGTGAACTGGCCGAGTTGTTGATGCGCCGCCACATCGGCGCCTCCAAACGCAATATCGCCCGTCATTACCAGGACGGCGCCAACAATAAGACAGCCACTGAACGAGGTGAGTCATGAGTTCCAACAAGAGCACTCCAGGCCAGCGTTTCCGCGATGCGGTCGCCAGCGAACATCCGCTGCAAGTGGTCGGCGCGATCAACGCCAACCACGCGCTGCTGGCCAAGCGCGCCGGTTTCAAGGCTATTTACCTGTCGGGTGGCGGGGTGGCTGCCGGCTCCCTCGGCGTGCCGGACCTGGGCATTACCGGCCTGGATGACGTGCTCACCGACGTGCGCCGCATCACCGACGTCTGCGACCTGCCGCTGCTGGTCGACGTCGACACCGGTTTCGGTTCCTCGGCGTTCAACGTCGCGCGCACCGTCAAGTCGATGAGCAAGTTCGGCGCGGCGGCGATTCACATCGAAGACCAGGTCGGCGCCAAGCGCTGCGGTCATCGTCCGAATAAAGAGATCGTGTCGTTGCAGGAAATGGTCGACCGGATCAAAGCCGCCGTCGACGCGCGCACCGATGACAGCTTCGTGATCATGGCGCGCACCGATGCGCTGGCCGTCGAAGGCCTGGAATCCGCGCTGGATCGCGCCGCCGCGTGCATCGAGGCCGGCGCTGACATGATCTTCCCGGAAGCCATCACCGAACTGGACATGTACAAGCTGTTCGCCAACCGCGTGAAAGCGCCGATTCTGGCCAACATCACCGAATTCGGCGCGACGCCGCTGTACACCACCGAGCAACTCGCCGCTGCCGACGTGTCGCTGGTGCTGTACCCGCTGTCGGCGTTCCGCGCGATGAACAAGGCTGCGGAAAACGTCTACACCGCGATCCGCCGCGACGGCACGCAACAGAATGTGATCGACACCATGCAAACGCGCATGGAGCTCTACGATCGCATCGACTACCACACGTTCGAGCAGAAGCTCGATGCGCTGTTTGCCGCCAAGAAGTAGAGGTTTATGTAGCAGCTGCCGAGCCTGCGAGGCTGCGTCCGAGGCCGAAGGACTCGCCAGACCAGGCGCTTGAGTTTTTCTGCTCGTAGCGCGTATGCCGGGTTTACGTCGGCTGCGCCGCCGGACGCAGCCTCGCGCTGCTCGGCAGCTGCTACAAAATCACGATAACCGTACAGAAATTGCAGATTCCCTAAAAATTTCAAGATTGGAGACAGCAATGGCCGAAGCAAAAGTACTCAGTGGCGCCGGGCTCCGTGGCCAGGTTGCCGGGCAAACCGCACTGTCCACCGTGGGCCAATCCGGTGCCGGCCTGACCTATCGCGGCTACGACGTTCGCGAACTGGCGGCGGACGCGCAATTTGAAGAAGTCGCCTACCTGCTGCTGTACGGCGAACTGCCGAACAAGTCGCAACTGGACGGCTACATCAGCAAACTGAGCAAGCTGCGCGACCTGCCGCAAGCGCTGAAAGAAGTGCTGGAACGGATCCCCGCCGACGCCCACCCGATGGACGTGATGCGCACCGGTTGCTCGTTCCTCGGCAACATCGAACCGGAGAAAGACTTCGGCGCCCAACACGACGTCACCGACCGTCTGCTGGCCGCGTTCCCGGCGATCATGTGTTACTGGTATCGCTTCAGCCACGACGGCAAACGCATCAATTGCGTGACCGACGAAGCGACCATCGGCGGGCATTTCCTGCAACTGCTGCACGACAAGAAGCCGAGCGACCTGCACGTCAAAGTGATGAACGTGTCGCTGATCCTTTACGCCGAACACGAATTCAACGCCTCGACGTTCACCGCGCGTGTCTGCGCGTCGACCCTGTCCGACATGTATTCCTGCGTCACCGCTGCCATCGGTTCGTTGCGCGGCCCGCTGCACGGCGGCGCCAACGAAGCGGCGATGGAAATGATCGAGCGCTTCAAGTCGCCGGAAGAGGCGATCAAAGGCACGCTTGGCATGCTTGAGCGCAAAGACAAGATCATGGGTTTCGGCCACGCGATCTATAAGGACAACGATCCGCGCAACGAGGTGATCAAGGGCTGGTCGAAAAAACTCGCGGACGAAGTGGGCGATACCGTGCTGTTCCCGGTCTCGGAAGCCATCGACAAAACCATGTGGGAGCAGAAGAAACTGTTCCCGAACGCCGACTTCTACCACGCGTCGACGTATCACTTCATGGGCATTCCGACCAAGTTGTTCACGCCGATTTTCGTCTGCTCGCGCCTGACCGGCTGGGCCGCGCACGTGTTCGAACAACGCGCCAACAACCGCATCATCCGCCCGAGCGCCGAATACATCGGCGTCGAACAGCGCAAGTTCGTGCCAATCGAACAACGCTGATCGGGGGAGGGCCGACGCGAACGCCGATACCCCTGTAGGAGCGAAGCTTGCTCGCGAAGACGGACCGACATTCAACATTGATGTCGACAGATAGACCGCTTTCGCGAGCAAGCTTCGCTCCTACAGGATCGGATTCAGATCGGCCCCACCTTTTGCACTTACCGTGACCGAGTCCTGACCTGATGAACACTGAATTCCGCAAACCGCTGCCCGGCACCGCTCTGGATTACTTCGACGTCCGCGCGGCGGTGGAAGCGATCCAGCCCGGCGCCTATGACAGCCTGCCGTACACCTCCCGCGTGCTCGCGGAAAACCTGGTGCGTCGCTGTGACCCGGCCACGCTCACCGACTCCCTGAAGCAATTCATCGAGCGCAAACGCGACCTCGATTTCCCATGGTTCCCGGCGCGCGTGGTCTGCCACGACATCCTCGGCCAGACCGCGCTGGTCGACCTCGCCGGCCTGCGCGACGCCATTGCGTTGCAGGGCGGCGACCCGGCGCAAGTCAACCCGGTGGTGCCGACACAATTGATCGTCGACCACTCGCTGGCCGTCGAGCGCGGTGGTTTTGATCCAGAGGCGTTCGAGAAAAATCGCGCCATCGAAGATCGCCGCAACGAAGACCGTTTTCACTTCATCAACTGGACCAAAAAAGCCTTCAAGAACGTTGATGTGATCCCGCCGGGCAACGGCATCATGCACCAGATCAACCTGGAGAAAATGTCTCCGGTGATCCAGGTGCGCGACGGCGTGGCGTTCCCCGATACCTGCGTCGGCACCGACAGCCACACGCCGCACGTCGATGCGCTGGGCGTGATCGCCATTGGCGTCGGTGGCCTCGAAGCCGAGAGCGTGATGCTCGGCCGCGCGTCGTGGATGCGTCTGCCGGAAAGCGTCGGCGTCGAGCTGACGGGCAAGCTGCAACCGGGCATCACCGCCACCGACATGGTGCTGGCGCTGACCGAGTTCCTGCGCAAACAGAAAGTCGTTGGCGCCTGGCTGGAATTCTTCGGCGAAGGTGCTTCAGCGCTGACCCTCGGCGACCGCGCGACCATCTCCAACATGGCCCCGGAATACGGCGCCACCGCCGCGATGTTCTACATCGACCAGCAAACCATTGATTACCTGAAACTCACCGGTCGCGAAGACGAGCAAGTGCAGTTGGTCGAGACCTACGCCAAGACCACCGGCCTGTGGGCCGACAGCCTCAAAGGCGCGCAATACGAGCGTGGCTTGAGCTTCGATTTGTCCTCGGTGGTGCGCAACATGGCCGGCCCGAGCAACCCGCACGCACGGGTCGCAACCACCGATTTGGCTGCGCAAGGCATCTCCGGGCAGTGGACCGAAGTGCCGGGCCAAATGCCCGATGGCGCGGTGATCATCGCCGCCATCACCAGTTGCACCAACACCAGCAACCCGCGCAACGTCATCGCCGCCGGCCTGCTGGCGCGCAATGCCAACAAGCTCGGTTTGACCCGCAAGCCGTGGGTCAAGTCGTCGCTGGCGCCGGGCTCGAAAACCGTCGCGCTGTACCTCGATGAAGCCGGCCTGACCAATGAGCTGGAACAGCTCGGTTTTGGCATCGTCGCGTTCGCCTGCACCACCTGCAACGGCATGTCCGGCGCGCTCGATCCGGCGATCCAGCAAGAGATCATCGACCGCGACCTGTACGCCACTGCCGTGCTGTCCGGCAACCGCAACTTCGACGGGCGGATTCACCCGTACGCGAAGAATGCGTTTCTTGCTTCGCCGCCATTGGTAGTCGCTTACGCGATCGCCGGGACGATTCGTTTCGACATCGAAAAAGACGTGCTTGGCCTCGACGCCGACGGCAAGGAAATCCGCCTGAAAGACATCTGGCCGAGCGACGAAGAAATCGACGCAGTGGTCAAAGCCTCGGTCAAACCGGAGCAGTTCCGCCAGGTCTACATTCCGATGTTTGCCATCCATGAAGACACCGGCCCGAAAGTCACGCCGCTGTACGACTGGCGCGAAATGAGCACTTACATCCGCCGTCCGCCGTACTGGGAAGGCGCGCTGGCCGGCGCCCGTCCGCTGAAAGGCATGCGCCCGTTGGCGGTGCTGCCGGACAACATCACCACCGATCACTTGTCGCCGTCGAACGCAATCATGCTCGACAGCGCCGCCGGCGAATACCTGGCGAAAATGGGCTTGCCGGAAGAGGATTTCAACTCTTACGCCACCCACCGTGGCGACCACTTGACCGCGCAGCGCGCGACGTTCGCCAACCCGAAACTGTTCAATGAAATGGTCAAGGAAAACGGCAAGGTCAAGCAGGGTTCGCTGGCCCGCGTCGAGCCGGAAGGCCAGGTCATGCGCATGTGGGAAGCCATCGAAACCTACATGGAACGCAAGCAACCGCTGATCATCATTGCCGGCGCCGATTACGGTCAGGGCTCGTCCCGCGACTGGGCGGCGAAAGGCGTGCGGCTGGCCGGCGTCGAGGCGATTGCCGCCGAAGGTTTCGAGCGCATTCACCGCACCAACCTCGTCGGCATGGGCGTGTTGCCGCTGGAGTTTCTGCCGGGCACTGATCGCCATACGTTGGCCATCGATGGCAGCGAAACCTACGACGTCATCGGTGACCGCACACCGCGTGCGCAACTGACGTTGGTGATCAATCGTCTGAATGGCGAACGTGTGGAAGTGCCGGTGACTTGCCGTCTCGACACGGCTGAAGAAGTGTCGATCTACGAGGCGGGCGGCGTGTTGCAGCGTTTTGCCCAGGACTTCCTTGAAGAGTCGGCAGTCGCCGTTTAATACACGATGTGCGGGCACGGGATTACGGATCCCGTGCCCGCTTATAAGGAGAACCATGGCTCACGCACCGCAAATCGCTCCCCAAATCAGAATCCCCGCCACCTACATGCGCGGCGGCACCAGCAAAGGCGTGTTTTTCAGCCTCAAGGATTTGCCCGAAGCGGCGCAGGTTCCCGGTCCGGCGCGCGATGCCTTGTTGCTGCGGGTGATCGGCAGCCCCGACCCGTACGACAAGCAAATCGACGGCATGGGCGGCGCGACGTCGAGCACCAGCAAAACCGTGATCCTGTCGAAAAGCATCAAGGCTGATCACGACGTCGATTACCTGTTCGGCCAAGTCTCGATCGACAAGCCTTTTGTCGATTGGAGCGGCAACTGCGGGAACCTCTCGGCGGCGGTCGGTTCGTTCGCGATCAGCAACGGTCTGGTCGAGGCCAGCCGCATCCCGCACAACGGTGTGGCGGTGGTCCGGGTCTGGCAGGCCAATATCGGCAAAACCATCATTGCCCACGTGCCGATCACCAACGGTGAAGTGCAGGAAACCGGCGATTTCGAACTCGACGGCGTGACCTTTCCCGCCGCCGAAGTGCAGGTCGAATTCATGGACCCGGCGGCGGAAGAAGAGGGCGGCGGGGGTTCGATGTTCCCCACCGGCAACCTCGTCGATGACCTCGAAGTGCCCGGCTTCGGCACCTTCAAAGCCACCATGATCAACGCGGGCATCCCGACGATTTTCGTCAACGCGGCAGACATCGGTTACACCGGCACCGAGTTGCAAGGCGCGATCAACAGCGATCCGAAAGCGCTGCTGATGTTCGAAACCATCCGCGCTTACGGCGCGCTGCGCATGGGTTTGATCAAAAACCTCGACGAAGCCGCCCTGCGCCAGCACACGCCGAAAGTCGCGTTTGTGGCGAAACCGGCGGATTACCTCGCGTCCAGCGGCAAAGCGATTGCGGCGAGCGATGTCGACTTGCTGGTGCGCGCCTTGTCGATGGGCAAATTGCACCACGCGATGATGGGCACGGCGGCGGTTGCGATTGGCACGGCGGCAGCGATTTCCGGGACGCTGGTGAATCTGGCGGCGGGCGGAATCGAGCGCAACGCCGTGCGTTTCGGCCATCCCTCCGGCACCTTGCGCGTCGGCGCCGAGGCCAGTCTGGTCAACAGCGAATGGACCGTGAACAAAGCCATCATGAGCCGCAGCGCGCGGGTATTGATGGAAGGGTTCGTCCGGGTGCCGGGTGATTCGTTCTGATCCGAAAGCCACCCCTCACCCCAACCCTCTCCCCAGAGGGGAGAGGGGAAAGGGAGCCGATCTTCATGTTATTCAAGGCCTGAGTTCGACTCGATATGTTGATGTAGTTCGAAAGACACTCGGTCGGCCCTCTCTCCCCAGAGGAATAGGGGAAAGGGAGCCGATCTTCATGCTTTTCAAGGCCTGAGTTCGACTCGATATGTCAGGTCGATGTAGTCCGAAAGACGACTCGGTCGGCCCCCTCTCCCCAGAGGAATAGGGGAAAGGGAGCCGATCTTCATGTTTTTCAAGGCCTGAGTTCGACTCGATATGTCAGGTCGATGTCGTTCGAAAGACAACTCGGTCGGCCCCCTCTCCCCTTTGGGGAGAGGGCTGGGGTGAGGGGGCGATCCACCTGAAAAAATGCACATCAAGCAGGCACCCCAGACCTGCAAAAAAAAACCAACTAAACCTGCCGCTGAGGAAACACCACAACCCAATCATTCCTTCACTGGAGTAACCCCGAATGAGCGCCAACGTCGACCTGAACAACCGCCCCGATTACGACACGGTCCTGCAGGACATCGCTGACTACGTCCTCGACTTCAAGATCGAGTCCACCGAAGCACTCGACACCGCGCGCAACTGCCTGATCGACACCCTTGGCTGTGGCCTGCTGGCACTGCGTTTCCCGGAATGCACCAAGCACCTCGGGCCGATCGTCGAAGGCACCGTCGTGCCGTTCGGCGCGCGCGTGCCCGGCACCTCTTTCCGCCTCGACCCGGTCAAAGCCGCGTGGGACATCGGCTGCATCGTCCGTTGGCTCGACTACAACGACACCTGGCTCGCCGCTGAATGGGGGCATCCGTCGGACAACCTCGGCGCCGTTCTCGCGGTCGCCGATCACCTGTCGCAGAAACGCCTGGCCAACGGTGACGCGCCGCTGACCGTGCGCGCCGTGCTCGAAGCGATGATCATGGCTCACGAGATTCAAGGCGTGATCGCCCTGGAAAACTCCTTCAACCGTGTAGGACTCGATCACGTCATTCTGGTGAAAGTCGCCTCGACCGCCGTTACCGCCAAACTGATGGGCGCCAATCGCGAGCAATTGCTCTCGGCGCTGTCCCACGCGTTTGCCGATGGCCAGGCGTTGCGCACCTACCGCCACGCGCCGAATGCCGGATCGCGCAAATCCTGGGCGGCGGGCGATGCGTCGAGCCGAGGCGTGCGCCTGGCGGACATCGCCATGCGCGGCGAAATGGGCATTCCCGGCGTGCTGACCGCCAAACAGTGGGGTTTCTACGACGTATTGTTCAGCCACAGCAACAACGATTTGGCGCTGAAACCCGAGGACAAACGCGCCTTCAGTTTCAGCCGCCCGTACGGCAGCTACGTGATGGAAAACGTCCTGTTCAAAATCAGCTTTCCTGCCGAATTCCACGCGCAAACCGCTTGCGAAGCGGCCGTCACGCTGCACCCGCACGTGCGTAATCGCCTGCACGAAATCGACCGCATCGTCATTACCACGCATGAATCGGCGATCCGCATCATTTCCAAGGTCGGCCCGCTGGCCAACGCCGCTGACCGCGACCACTGCCTGCAATACATGACCGCCGTGCCATTGGCTTTCGGCAATCTGGTCGCCGAGCAATATGAAGACGCGTTCCACGCTGCGCATCCGATCATCGATGTGCTGCGCGAGAAAATGCACATTGTCGAAGAGCCGCGGTTCACCCGCGAATACCTGGAACCGGACAAGCGCTCGATTGCCAATGCGATTCAGGTGTTTTTCAAGGACGGTTCGAGCACCGACAACGTTGTGGTCGAGTACCCGATTGGCCACCGCCGTCGCCGCGCCGAGGGGATTCCGTTGTTGGAAGACAAGTTCAAGGCGAATCTGGCGAGCCGATTTACCGGGCAGCGGAGCGCCGAGATTTTTGCCTTGTGCAAGGATCAGGCAAAGCTTGAAGCGACCCCGGTGAACCGCTTTGTCGATTTGTTCGTGATCTAACCGGATAAACGCAAAACCTGTAGGAGCCAGGCTTGCCGGCGAAGGCGTATTCAAGGACGCCTTCGCCGGCAAGCCTGGCTCCTACGAGGGCGAGACGTGTCAGGTCCGAAGCCATTTCTCGACCGGCAATTTGGTAATGGCAAACCCCGCCAGCAGCACCGCCGAATACCCCATCAATTCCCGCGACAGACTTTGCCCTTCATACCAGGCGCCAATCATCACCGCGAACACCGGGAAAATGATGAAGACAAACGACAAGATGATCGGGCTGAGCCGTTTCAGCAGCAAAAAGTAAACGATAAACCCGCCCACCGACGCGACCAGTCCCAAGTAGAGCAGGGCGCCCCACGAGCGCGCCGTAATCGCGCCAAACACAGGCGCTTCAACGCTCAGCCCCGCGACAAACAACATCAAACCGGCGAGGCCAATCGGCAAGGTGTTGTAGGTAATCACGCTGATCGCCGCGCCGTGTTTTTTGGTGATCACGTAACACAGCGCATGCATCACTGCCGCCGCCAGAATCGCCACCACGCCAAACAATTCGGCGTGGTCGAGATGCAAGCCCTGGCTGCGGATGATCATGAACAGACTGGCAAAACCGATGGCGATGCCGAGCACCTGCGAGGGATAGATTTTCTCGCGCAGGAACAGCGCGGAAAAAATCAGAATGAACACCGGCATGCAGCTGAACAGCAAAGCGGTCAGGCCCGACGAAACGTGCAGCTCGCCGTAGTTGAGCAAGTAATACGGCAGGCTGAAATACGACAGCGTGACGAACACGAAAAACCAGCGACTTTGCCGCGGAAACAGCAGCGGCTCGCGGCGCAACTTGGCGAAACTCAAAAACAGCGGAAACGCGATCAGGAACCGCAGGCCGGCGGCGGTCAGTGGTGGCACGCTTTCCACAGCAATCTTGATCCCCAGCCACGTCGTGCCCCAACTCAGGCACACAATCAGAAACAACACGCTGGTAATCAACCCGGCCAGCCACGGTTTACGGATCGGGGACGCGGCGCTGAGGGCCATGGACATTGCTCGAACTCCTTTTGCTCGCGGGAATTGACCTGATTGCCGAATAGGTCTATCCCTGATTGCACCTGTTTTCAGCACGCTATTCGGGATGGAAATGACTGTCAAAGTAAGTATTGCCACGGTGTCAATCCTCCGCGAAGGCCTGGCGCACGGGCGCGGGGTCAAATACAAACGGCTGGCTGACGCGCTGGAAAAAAGCATCGGCGAAGGTCTGATCGAGCCCGGCAGCAAACTGCCGCCGCACCGGCTGCTGGCCGATAGCCTTGGCGTGACCATCGGCACCATCAGTCGTGCGTATGGCGAATTGGAGCGGGTAGGGCTGGTGGTCGCGCGCGTAGGAGATGGCACTTATGTGCGTCAGCGCGGGATGGAACGGCTGCGCGATTCGGGTTTTCGCAATGTCAGCGAAGAACCGCAGCCGTTCTTCGACATGAGTCGCAACCAGCCCATTCCGGGGCGCGAGTCAGCGCTGCTCGGTCAGAGCCTGCAAACCTTGGCCAACGATGCGCAGACCTTGCAGATGATCAGCGGCTATACCGCCGACAGCGGGTTGCCGCGCCACCGAGCGGCAGGCGCGCAGTGGCTGCGACATCAGGCATTTGTGCCCGGCGCCGAGCAGGTGATTTGTGTGAATGGCGGTCAGCACGGTTTGCTCTGCGTGCTGATGGCGCTGCTCAAACCCGGCGATACGCTGGTCACCGAGCATTTGACCTACCCCGGTTTGATCAGCGTCGCACGCATGCTGGGAATAAAACTGATCGGCGTTGGCATGGATGACGAAGGACTGTTGCCGCAAGCGCTGTCGGACGTTTGCCAGCAACATCGGGTAGCCGCGCTTTATTGCACGCCGACGATCCAGAATCCTACGGCGGCGGTGATGTCGGTCCCACGTCGGCAGGCGATTGTCGATGTCTGCCGCCAACACAATTTGCTGATTATCGAGGACGAGGCGCACGCCGTGCTTGCGCAGCAGCGGCCATTACCATTAAGTCACTTCGCCCCGGAGCGCGCGGTGTTGATCGGCAGCCTGAGCAAAGCGGTATCGGCCGGGTTGCGCGTCGGTTATTTGCACGCGCCGCTAGCGTTGATCGGACGCTTGAACGCGGCGGTGCGTGGCACGTGCTGGATGGCCAATCCGCTGGCGATGGAATTGGCGACGCAGTGGATCGAAAACGCCAGCGCGCAACATTTGCTGGCGCAGCAGATTGCCGAGATAACGCGGCGCAAGGCGTTGGTCAGTGGATTGCTGCAAGGCCTGGCGTACAAGACGCATGCGCACAGCCCGCACTTCTGGATTGAAGTGCCTGAACCGTGGCGGGCGTCGCAGATTGCCGCTGAGCTCAAGCACAATAATTATCTGGTGGCGACAGCCGAGGCGTTCGCGGTGGGGCATGCGGCGGTGCCGCAATTCATTCGGGCGAGTGTGTGTCATTCGACGGTGGATGATCAGTTGTTGATCGACGGGTTTGCGGCGTTGGCGGGGGCGTTGAGGGGGACCGAGTAATCGTTCTTCGCGGGCAAGCCTCGCTCCTACAGGTTTGTGTCGTTCGCGGCATGCGGGATCGACACGAAACCGGTAGGAGCAAGGCTTGCCCGCGAAGGCGTCCTCACAGGCAATGAAAACCTACTTGAACCGCCGCTCCACGCCTTTCTCGACCAGAATTTTCGCCGAAATCTCTTCCACCGAAAAATGCGTCGAATTGATGTGCGCGATGTTCTCGCGGCGGAACAGATTCTCCACTTCGCGCACTTCAAATTCGCATTGCGCGTAACTCGAATAACGGCTGTTGGGTTTGCGTTCGTTGCGGATCGCGGTCAGGCGGTCGGGGTCGATGGTCAGGCCGAACAGCTTGTGCTGGTGCGCGCGCAGGGCGGCGGGCAGGGTCAGGCGCTCCATGTCATCTTCGGTCAGCGGATAGTTGGCCGCGCGAATGCCGAACTGCATGGCCATGTACAAACACGTCGGCGTCTTGCCGCAACGCGACACGCCCACCAGGATCAGGTCAGCCTTGTCGTAATAATGCGTGCGGGCGCCGTCGTCGTTGTCGAGGGCGAAGTTCACCGCTTCGATCCGCTCCATGTAATTGGAGTTGCCACCAATGGAATGGGATTTGCCGACCGTGTAGGAAGAATGCTCGGTCAGTTCCTGTTCAAGCGGCGCCAGGAACGTCGAGAAAATGTCGATCATGAAACCATTGGAGGTCGCGAGGATCTCACGGATGTCTTGATTGACGATGGTGTCGAAGATGATCGGCCGAAAGCCGTCGGTTTCAGCGGCCTTGTTGATTTGTTGTACCATGGCCCGCGCTTTATCGACGTTGTCGATGTAGGGTCGCGTGAATTTGCTGAAGGTAATGTTTTCGAACTGCGCCAACAGGCTTTGCCCGAGGGTCTCGGCGGTAATACCCGTGCCATCGGAGATGAAGAAAGCAGATCGTTTCATTTGCACCTTGGGCCTTAAGCTAGTGACGAATCTTGGATATGATAGGCGCGATTTGCTGGCCGCCAGTGGCTCGCATTCTCACTTATTTTCCAGGTCCAGGCCATATAGCCGGTCAACGCTCCCCCGAGCCGCCGGCTTCTGAGCTTTTCCAACACAGTTAGTGGAGAGATCACCTTGGTAGAGTACGTAGTTTCCCTCGATAAGCTCGGCGTCCATGATGTAGAGCACGTAGGGGGCAAGAACGCATCCCTGGGCGAGATGATCAGTAACCTCGCAGGTGCCGGTGTATCGGTGCCGGGTGGCTTCGCCACGACAGCTCAGGCTTATCGTGATTTTCTCGAACTGAGCGGCCTCAACGATCAGATCCACGCCGCGCTCGACGCCCTGGACGTCGACGACGTCAATGCCCTGGCCAAAACTGGCGCGCAAATCCGCCAATGGATCATGGAAGCCGAATTTCCCGAGAAGCTCAACGCCGAGATCCGCACCGCGTTCGCCACGCTGTCGGCCGGCAACCCTGACATGGCCGTGGCCGTGCGTTCTTCGGCGACTGCCGAAGACTTGCCGGACGCCTCTTTCGCCGGTCAGCAAGAAACCTTCCTTAATATCCGTGGCGTCGAAAACGTCATTCGCGCCGCCAAAGAGGTGTTCGCGTCCCTCTTCAACGATCGCGCGATTTCCTACCGCGTCCACCAGGGCTTCGACCACAAGCTGGTCGCCCTGTCGGCTGGCGTGCAGCGCATGGTTCGCTCCGAAACCGGCACTGCTGGCGTAATGTTTACCCTCGATACCGAATCCGGTTTCCGTGACGTGGTGTTCATCACCGGCGCCTACGGCCTGGGCGAAACCGTGGTTCAAGGCGCGGTCAACCCGGACGAATTCTACGTTCACAAGCAAACCCTTGAAGCCGGTCGCCCAGCGATCCTGCGCCGCAACCTCGGCAGCAAGGCAATCAAGATGATCTACGGCGAAGTCGCCACGGCCGGCAAGTCGGTGAAGACCATCGACGTCGACAAGGCGGATCGCGCCCGTTTCTGCCTGACCGACGCCGAAGTCAGCGAACTGGCCAAACAAGCGATGATCATCGAAAAGCACTACAAGTGCCCGATGGACATCGAATGGGCGAAGGACGGCGACGACGGCAAGCTCTACATCGTGCAGGCGCGTCCTGAAACCGTGAAAAGCCGCACCCAGGCCAACGTCATGGAACGTTACCTGTTGAAAGAAACCGGCACCGTGCTGGTTGAAGGTCGCGCCATCGGCCAGCGCATTGGCGCCGGCAAGGTCCGCATCATCAAGGACGTGTCCGAAATGGACAAAGTCCAGCCGGGCGACGTACTGGTTTCCGACATGACCGACCCGGATTGGGAACCGGTCATGAAGCGCGCCAGCGCCATCGTCACCAACCGTGGCGGGCGTACCTGCCACGCGGCGATCATCGCTCGCGAGCTGGGCATCCCGGCCGTGGTCGGTTGCGGCAACGCTACCCAACTGTTGAAAGACGGCCAGGGCGTCACCGTTTCCTGCGCTGAAGGCGACACCGGTTACATCTTCGAAGGCGAGCTGGGCTTCGACATCAAGAAAAACTCCGTGGACGCCATGCCTGATCTGCCGTTCAAGATCATGATGAACGTCGGCAACCCGGACCGCGCTTTCGACTTCGCGCAACTGCCGAACGCCGGCGTGGGCCTGGCTCGCCTCGAGTTCATCATCAACCGCATGATCGGCGTGCACCCGAAAGCGCTGCTGAATTACGACGGTCTGCCGCAGGACATCAAGGACAGCGTCGACAAGCGCATCGCCGGTTACGACGATCCGGTCGGCTTCTATGTGGACAAACTGGTCGAAGGCATCAGCACCCTGGCCGCCGCGTTTACCCCGAAAAAAGTCATCGTGCGTCTGTCGGACTTCAAGTCCAACGAATACGCGAACCTGATCGGCGGCAAGCTCTACGAGCCGGAAGAAGAAAACCCGATGCTGGGCTTCCGTGGCGCTTCGCGTTACATCAGCGAATCGTTCCGCGACTGCTTCGAACTCGAATGCCGTGCGCTCAAGCGTGTGCGCAACGAGATGGGCCTGACCAACGTCGAAATCATGGTGCCGTTCGTCCGTACTCTGGGCGAAGCCAGCCAGGTGATCGATCTGCTCGCCGAAAACGGCTTGGCGCGGGGCGAAAACGGTCTGCGCATCATCATGATGTGCGAACTGCCGTCCAACGCGATCCTGGCTGAAGAATTCCTCGAATTCTTCGACGGTTTCTCCATCGGCTCCAACGACCTGACTCAGCTGACGCTCGGTCTGGACCGCGACTCCGGGATCATCGCGCACTTGTTCGACGAGCGTAATCCGGCGGTGAAGAAGCTGTTGGCCAACGCGATTCAGGCGTGCAACAAGGCCGGCAAGTACATCGGCATCTGCGGTCAGGGCCCTTCGGACCACCCGGACCTGGCCAAATGGCTGATGGAGCAGGGCATCGAAAGCGTTTCGTTGAACCCCGATTCCGTTCTGGAAACCTGGTTCTTCCTGGCTGAAGGGCCAAGCGTCGGCCTGATGGGTATGTGAGAGGGCTGCGCGCTGTGGGAGCAAGGCTTGCCCGCGATGGCGAATTCAAAATCGCTATCGCCAGCAAGCTGTGCTCCCACAGGCTGTAGTCGTTTTCTGAGATTGAAGTAGGGCGGGCTCCTCTGGAAGCCGCCCTTTTTTGTGCAAGAGCATTATGCAAAGCAGCAGCAACCTATTTCCTGTCGCCCTGATCAGCGCCGAGCGGCGCGGCGATCTGAGCGAAGACGTGTATCGATTGAAACCCGCCAACAGCCCCGACGGCACCGTCGAGATTGCCGTCACTCGCCTGGGCCTGGCGGACAGCAGCGAGGCACGCGGCGTGCCGGTGATCTTGCTGCACGGCAGTTTTTCCAACCGCCGATTCTGGTTTTCGCCCAAAGGCCTCGGTCTGGGCGCCTACCTGACGCGCCTCGGCTTCGATGTGTGGATCCCGGAAATGCGCGGCCACGGCTTGTCCCAGCGCAACCACGACTACCGCAAAAACCGCGTCGCCGATTACGCTCGCTACGACTTGCCGGCGATTGGCGAATTCGTCCGCGAGCAAAGTGGCCAGGTCCCGCACTGGATCGGTCATTCGCTGGGCGGCATCACGTTGGCGGCCGCGTTGGGTGGCCAGTACATCGGCGAGCCCATCGTCGCCTCGGCAGCGTTCTTCGGTACGCAGGTCAGCCGCACGTATTGGCCGCTGAAGATTCCGCCGCTGGAGTGGAGCGGGCGGTTTATCCTCAAGCGTTTCGCGCAACTGTCCGGCTCCCGCCTGAAGCGCGGCCCCGAAGACGAGCCGATTGGCCTGGCGCTGGAAAGCATGCGCTGGTACGGGTTGTTCGGGCGTTTCGGCGATGCTGACAAGGATTGGTGGGCCGGTCTGGCCGAAGTGCAATTGCCGGTGTTGGCGGTGAGCGCGGCGGGGGATCATCAGGACCCGGCGTGGGCCTGTCGCAAACTCTTTGATCAACTGGGCTCCGAGCACAAGCAGTTCATCAATCTGGGGCGCGAGCAGGGTTTCAGCGACAATTTCGGCCACGTCGAAATGCTCGTGAGCAAAGCGGCGCACAGCGAAGTCTGGCCATTGGTGGCGCGCTGGTTGGGCGATCAACAAACTCCGTTGCTGGCGCAAAAGCCGAATCTGGCTACGGCGAGCTGAGGCCGAGGCTCTGAAAAGGGCATTTCGCTCTGATCGGCTTGCGGCTAAGATATGACGCGTTACGCTTTTCTGGTCACTTTGCGACATCCTCGATTGTCCTTTTTACAGGAGTTTCTCGATGAACCACTACATCACGCCTGACCTGTGCGACGCCTATCCGGAACTGGTGCAGGTGCTGGAACCGATGTTCAGCAATTTCGGCGGCCGCGATTCCTTTGGCGGCGAGATCGTGACCATCAAATGTTTCGAAGACAACTCGCGGGTCAAAGAGCAAGTCGAGCTTCAAGGTGACGGCAAAGTGCTGGTGGTCGACGGTGGCGGTTCGCTGCGTCATGCGTTGCTCGGTGACATGCTCGCCGAGAAAGCGT
Organism: Pseudomonas prosekii; assembly: GCF_900105155.1. Lineage (NCBI taxonomy): Bacteria > Pseudomonadati > Pseudomonadota > Gammaproteobacteria > Pseudomonadales > Pseudomonadaceae > Pseudomonas > Pseudomonas prosekii. Next base: position 792,992 of record NZ_LT629762.1, on the reverse strand, counting down.
CGAAGAACGGTTGGGCAGGGCTGGTGATTTACGGCTGCATCCGCGATGTCGATATCCTCGCGCAGACCGACTTGGGCGTGCAGGCCCTCGCCAGCCACCCGCGCAAGTCCGACCGACGCGGGCTCGGCGATCTCAACGTACCAGTGACCTTCGCCGGCGTGACGTTCCATCCCGGCCACTACATTTACGCGGACAACAACGGCGTGATCATCTCGCCAAGCCCGCTGCAAATGCCTGAATAAAGCTGAATAAAAGCAACGGCGCGACTTTTCGCGGCAAGCATGGAGTAAGGATGTTCGAGGAAGACAACGCGCAGTGGGGGCTGGTGCATGCCCTGGTGCTGGATGGCAGAGGCGGTGCGCGTTCGATAGCCCGGACTGAACTCGATGACTTGCAGCTGCAGGCGCATGAAAGTCTGTGGCTGCACTGGGATCGCAGTCATCCGCAAACCCAGACCTGGCTGCGCAAATCCAGCGGCCTCAGCGAATTCAGCTGCGATCTGTTGCTCGAAGAAAATACCCGTCCGCGACTCTTACAGCTTTCCGACAGCGAACTGCTGCTATTTTTGCGTGGGGTGAACCTGAACCCCGGCGCAGAGCCCGAAGACATGGTTTCGGTGCGTATTTTCGGCTCGGCGCAGCGGGTTATTTCCCTGCGTTTGCGGCCATTGCGCGCCACTGATGAGCTACTGGTGCAACTGGGTGACGGCAAAGGGCCGAAAACCGCGTCCGAACTCATCCTTTATATGGCGCAGAACCTGACGAACAAAGTGCAGGATCTGGTCTCTTGCCTCTCGGAAGTGGTCGATGAGGAAGAAGAAAAATTGGATGCCGACGAACGGTATACACCCGAGCATGGCGCCATTTTGCAGATCCGTCGCAGGGCTGCCGGACTGAAACGATTCCTCGCGCCGCAACGGGAAATCTTCGGCCAACTGACGCGGATAAAACTGCCGTGGTTTGTCGATGATGACGGTGATTACTGGAACGAACTGAACAACAGCCTGACCCGTTATCTCGAAGAGCTGGAATTGACGAGGGAGCGGGTGGGGTTGGTCCTCGAGGCTGAAGACCGGCGTTTGAGCGTGCGTATGAACCGCACGATGTACCGCTTCGGGATCATCACCGGGATCTTTTTGCCGATGAGTTTTCTCGCTGGTTTGCTCGGCATCAACGTGGGCGGCATTCCGTTTTCCGACAGCCCTTATGGCTTCCTGATTGCATGCCTGATGATGGTCTCGGTGGCGCTTGGTCAGTGGTGGTTATTCCGACGTTTGCGGTGGGTGTGAAGATGACTCATGTGACCCGGCCAAATTTGATCGCGTCTTTCACAGACATCACGAGAGGTGCGTATGCACGATCCGTTTGAACAGTCTTTGCGTGACATGCTCAAGGCATCTCCGTCCACTCGGGACGATGATGCGTGCCTTGGCCGTGTCCTGAAAACCGCCAACCGCCAGGTCGGCGCCGGCGATCTGTTCAGCCTGCTGGGCCGCTGGTTGCCCGCGCTGATGATTGCCTTGAACAATGGCTCGGCGCATGTCTCGCCGGTCTCCCGCCACCGTAAATCTACCGCTAGCGCTGCTGATAAGGCTGATTGAATATGGAACTTGATCTCTGGACTCAGAGCCTCGTCACCGCAATGACTGCGTTGTGGACAAAAATCGCGAATTTTATTCCGAACCTGTTCGGCGCGCTGGTTGTCCTACTGTTGGGTTTTGTCGTGGCCAAGCTTTTGGACACGTTGCTCTCCAAATTGCTCGCCAAACTGGGCCTTGATCGCCTGATGGGCGGCACCGGTTTGACCAAGCTGCTGTCCCGCGCCGGGCTGCAGGTTCCGATCTCGACATTGATCGGAAAGATCGTTTACTGGTTTGTTTTGCTGATTTTTCTGGTTTCTGCCGCAGAATCGCTTGGACTTGAGCGAGTTTCAGCTACGCTGGACATGCTTGCGCTGTATTTGCCGAAAGTATTTGGCGCCGCGCTGGTGTTGCTGGTAGGTGTGTTGCTCGCGCAATTGGCCAATGGCCTGGTGCGCGGGGCTGCTGAAGGGGTAGGGCTTGATTATGCCTCCGGCCTGGGACGAATCGCTCAGGGCCTGGTCATAATCATCAGTATTTCGGTGGCAATCAGTCAGTTGGAGGTCAAGACTGACCTGTTGAACCACGTGATTGTGATTGTTTTGATTACCGTTGGTCTGGCTGTTGCGCTGGCCATGGGGTTGGGAAGCCGGGAAATTGCCGGTCAGATTCTTGCGGGAATCTATGTGCGTGAGTTGTATGCGGTTGGGCAACAAGTGCGTGTTGGCGAGGTCGAAGGCCAGATCGAAGAGATCGGCACGGTTAAAACCACATTGCTGACTGAGGAGGGTGAGCTAGTCTCTCTCTCCAATCGGATCCTGCTGGAACAGCATGTGAGTAGCCGCTAATCCGGCAAACCCTGCTAATGTATGCCGCCGCTGAATGCCCTCACAGGGCTGCGGCGGACATTGACCTGACTGTCGGCCCGACTTGTTTTGAATAAAGCTCAATCGCTCTCTACGCGCTACGACCCCCGCGAGCTCTCTGATGAGGAGTTGGTCGCGCGCTCGCACACCGAGCTGTTTCACGTAACGCGCGCCTATGAAGAACTGATGCGGCGTTACCAACGAACATTATTTAACGTTTGTGCACGATATCTTGGGAACGATCGCGACGCAGACGATGTCTGTCAGGAAGTGATGTTGAAGGTGCTGTACGGCTTGAAGAACTTCGAGGGGAAATCGAAGTTCAAGACATGGCTCTACAGCATCACGTACAACGAATGCATCACGCAGTATCGAAAAGAACGGCGAAAGCGTCGCTTGATGGACGCTTTGAGTCTGGACCCCCTCGAGGAAGCGTCTGAAGAAAAGGCGCCAGCACCCGAGGACAAGGCCGGACTTGATCGCTGGTTGGTGTATGTGAACCCGATCGACCGCGAGATTCTGGTGCTACGATTTGTCGCAGAGCTGGAGTTTCAGGAGATCGCAGACATCATGCACATGGGCTTGAGTGCGACAAAAATGCGTTACAAACGTGCTCTAGATAAATTACGTGAGAAATTTGCGGGCGTGGCTGAAACTTAGTTCAGCGCAAATATCTCTTACGTGTAGGCAAGTTCTGATAGACTTGCCGCCGAGTTGTCCCCCGGTTTGCGGGACTGCTTCACAATCACCAGATGGGGATTTAACGGATGAAACTGAAAAACACCTTGGGCTTGGCCATTGGTTCTCTTATTGCTGCCACTTCGTTCGGCGCTCTGGCACAAGGCCAAGGCGCAGTTGAAATCGAAGGCTTCGCTAAGAAAGAACAATTCGACAGCGCTCGTAACTTCAAGAACAACGGCAACCTCTTCGGCGGTTCGATCGGTTACTTCCTGACCGACGACGTTGAACTGCGTCTGGGCTATGACGAAGTGCACAACGTACGTGCAGATGATGGCAAGAACGTTAAAGGCGCTAACACCGCTCTGGACGCTCTGTACCACTTCAACAACCCAGGTGACATGCTGCGTCCTTACGTCTCTGCCGGTTTCTCGGACCAGAGCATCGACCAGAATGGCAGCAACGGCCGCAACCGTTCCACCTTCGCCAACGTTGGCGGCGGTGCCAAGCTGTACTTCACTGACAACTTCTACGCCCGTGCAGGCGTTGAAGCTCAGTACAACATCGACCAAGGCGACACCGAGTGGGCTCCAAGCGTCGGTATCGGTGTGAACTTCGGTGGCGGCTCCAAGCCTGCTGCTGCTCCAGTTCCAGCACCAGCTGAAGTCTGCTCCGACAGCGACAACGATGGCGTTTGCGACAACGTTGACAAGTGCCCGGACACCCCAGCCAACGTAACTGTTGACGCTGATGGCTGCCCAGCAGTTGCTGAAGTTGTACGTGTTGAGCTGGACGTGAAATTCGACTTCGACAAGTCGGTAGTTAAGCCTAACAGCTACGGCGACATCAAAAACCTCGCTGATTTCATGAAACAGTACCCATCCACCACCACTACTGTTGAAGGTCACACTGACTCCGTCGGTCCTGACGCTTACAACCAGAAACTGTCCGAGCGTCGTGCAAACGCCGTTAAGCAAGTTCTGACCAACCAGTACGGTGTTGAATCGTCCCGCGTTCAGTCTGTTGGCTACGGCGAATCCCGCCCAGTTGCTGACAACAAAACTGACGCTGGCCGCGCTGTAAACCGTCGCGTAGAAGCGCAGGTTGAAGCTCAAGCTAAGTAATTAGCTGCCGCTCAGGAAAAGCCCGGCTCAGGCCGGGCTTTTCTTTGTCTGCGATTTGGGAAAGTTGCTCTAGATCAGACTGATTCAGGCTGTTTGCTCGGAACTCATCGCGGGCAAGCCATGCTCCCACGGGGAGGAAGTCTTGCAGGCTGCTACTGCACCGATCACCAGAATAGCCGGGCTCTTCAGCGCGAAGCTGTAGGCGTCGTCCTCCATGTTTGTCAGAACACTCCGGCATTCGCGCTGATGCGGCAGGGAGGCGTTCTCGATCATCGCCACCGGCGTGTCCATGGCCATGCCACCCGCCAATAGTTGTTCGCGGATCTCGCTCAACTTCGCTACGCCCATGTAAATCACCAACGTCGTGCCACTTTGCGCCAAGGCCTGCCAGTTCAGACTGCTGTCGTCCTGCGTGTGCGCGGTCAACAGCGTTACGCCGCGCGCCACACCGCGCAGGGTCAGCGGAATCGCACACTGCGTTGCGCCTGCCAGGCCAGCGGTAATGCCATTGACCAGCTCGACGTCGACCCCGCGCTCGCGCAGCCACTGCGCCTCTTCACCGCCACGCCCGAAAATGCATGGATCGCCACCCTTGAGCCGCACCACGCACTTGCCGTGGTGGGCATAACGCAGCATTAGCCGATGAATAAACGCCTGAGGCGTGGAGCGACAGCCGCCGCGTTTGCCCACCGCAATAATCCGCGCAGCCGGGCAATGTTCGAGCACAGCCTCGTTGACCAGGTCGTCGATCAACACCACGTCGGCCTCTCTCAAGGCTCGAACCGCTTTCAGGGTCAGCAATTCCGGATCGCCGGGGCCCGCACCCACCAGCCAGACTTTTGCGCTCATAGTGTTTTCCTCACGAGATAACGGCGAATGACTGGGGCTGCGATCAGTACGCAGCGCTCAGCCATGCAAAAACAGGAACAACAGCAACAGATTCGCCACCAGCGACCCCAGCGCCAACGTCCGCCAGACCTTCAGCGGTTCGCGCTCCAGCAACGGCTTGGGCCGCACGCTCAAACTGCGTCGCTCACCCTGTTCCAGCAGCAACAACCACTCTTCAGCGGTTTCGAAACGCTGCTGCGGATCCACCGCGACGCCGCGCTCCAGGCTGGTCACCAGCCATTCCGGGACATCGGGACGATAACGACTGGCGCTCACCGGCGCGCCGAAACGCGGGCGCTGGAACGCCTCGATTTCGCCGTAGGGGTAGTGGCCGGTCAGCAGAAAAAACAGGGTCACGCCCACCGCGTACAGATCCTGTTGCGCAGTCGGCGCTTCGCCGCGAAAGGCTTCTGGCGCGATGTAACTCGGTGTGCCGGGCAAAGCACTGGGCTGGTCTTCGGAGAGACCGGGGCAATAGGCGAGGCCGAAATCCAGCAGACGCAACTCGCCGTCATCGCCCAACAGCAGGTTTTCCGGTTTGATGTCGCGGTGCAGGATTTGCCGACGATGCAGCATGCCGACCGCACGCAGCAGGCGTTCGGCCAGTTCGCGCCACTGTGCCAGCGGCAAAGGCCCGGCTTGCCGGTGCAACTCGGCGAGGTTCTGCCCGGAGTATTCGCGCATCACGTAGTACAAATGCTGACGCTGAGTGGCGGCATGGACTTGCGGGAAATGTTGCCCGGCAACGCGTTTTAGAAACCATTCTTCCGAAAGCAGCGCTTGCCCGGCGAGGTGATCGTCGTGCCAGTGCGCGGGCAAGGTTTTCAGCAGCCAAGGCTGGTGCTGCGCGTCGCGCACTCGATACAGCAGCGACTGCTGGCTCTGGCCGAGGAGGCCCTCGACTTGCCAGCCTTCAAAAGTCTGGCCCGGTTTCAGCGCCGGTGGCAGCGGCCATTGCTGCAAATGAATCAGCGCATCGCCGATGTTGGTTTCGCCGAGGGCATCGATCCGCACCAGCAGGGCGCTGGCGTTGTCCTGGCTGCCGGCCAGGTGCGCGGCGTTGACCAGCGTTTGCGCGGCGCTGTCGAGGTTCGGTTGATCGCGCAGAATGGCCGCAATCGCGGTGTCGCCGAGCACTGCCCAGACGCCATCACTGAGCAGCACAAATGTCTCGTCGAGGCGTAACTCGCCGTCAAGGAAATCCAGCACCAGATGTTGATCCAGCCCCAGCGCGCGTTTGAGGACGTGCTGCATGCCTTGCTGGTCCCAGACGTGATCTTCACTGATCCGCTGCAACTGATCGGCGTGCCAGCGATAGACTCGGCAATCGCCTACATGCGCGAGGGTAAAACGCCTGCCGCGCATGACCAGAGCGCTGACCGTGGTCAGCAGCGGTTGCCCGCCGCCATTGGCCAGTAACCAGCGATTTTGCGCCGAGAGCAAACGCTCCATTGCCTGCGCGACGCCCCAGGTTTGCGGCGTGGCGTAATAGTCCAGCGCCAACGCCTGCAAGGTCGAACGCGCGGCGAGCCCGCCATCGGCGCATTGGCTGACGCCGTCGGCAATCGCGAACAAATAACCCTTGCTCGCGGCCAGCGCCGGGGCCGGGGTGACCAGGCGCAGCGCGTCCTGATTCTCCTCGCGCGGGCCGATGGCGCTGGCTTCGGCGAAACTCAGTTGCAGGCTCATTCAGGTTTCAGACCCGCGCCGCCGTGACTGCTGCCGAACCCCAAGTGGTCCTCCAGCGCCGTTTTACCCCGTGCAAACCAAACCAGGCGAGCACGCCAAGGCTGGCGAACAACCACAGGGCCATTTGATAGCTGCCGGTGCTTTGCTTGATCGCGCCCATGCCGGCGGCGAGGGCAAAACCGCCGATGCCGCCGGCCATGCCGATCAGCCCGGTCATCACGCCGATTTCGCGGCGGAAACGTTGCGGCACCAACTGGAAAACCGCGCCATTACCGGCGCCCAGGCCGAGCATGGTGCAGACGAAAAGTGCCAGTGCGGCGTAGGAACTTGGCAGGTTGAAACCGACCGCTGCAATGCAAATCGCCGCCACCGTGTACATCCCCAGCAACGTGCGAATGCCGCCGAAACGATCCGCCAGCGCGCCGCCCAATGGCCGCATCAAGCTCCCGCCGAACACGCACGCCGCCGTGTAGTAACCGGCGGCGACCGGGCTGAGACCATATTGGTCGTTGAAGTAGCCGGGCAGGGCGCTGGCCAGACCGATGAAACCGCCGAAGGTCACGCTGTAGAAAAACATGAACCACCAGCTGTCACGATCGCCGAGGGCTTTTAGGTAGTCGGCCATGGACTTGGCTTTCGGCCGTTGCGGGGCGTTTTTCGCCAGCCAGGTGAAGACGAACAGGGTCAGGATCAGCGGAATCAACGCGAAGCCGAACACATTGCTCCAGCCGAACGAGGCCGCCAGTACCGGCGCGATCAACGCGGCGAGGACGGTGCCCGAGTTGCCGGCGCCGGCGATGCCCAGCGCTTTGCCCTGATGCTGCGGCGGATACCATTGCGAGGCCAACGGCAGGGCGACGGCGAACGAGGCGCCGGCCATACCGAGGAACAGGCCCAGCACCAGCGCCTGTTCGTAGCTGTGGATCCCGAGTTTCCAGGCGCCGAACAGTGCGCAGATGACAATTACCTGACCAATGATTCCGGCGGTTTTTGGCGACAGGCGATCAGCCAGCAGGCCCATGGCGAAGCGCAGCACGGCGCCGGCGAGGATCGGCGTAGCGACGACCATGCCGCGTTGCTGGGTAGTCAATTGCAGGTCGGTAGCGATTTGCACCGCCAGCGGCCCGAGCAGGTACCAGACCATGAAACTCAGGTCGAAATAGAGGAATGCCGCGAACAAAGTCGGGGTATGGCCGGATTTCCAGAAGCTTGAATTCATCGCGCACCTCAGCTGTAGGGAGTCTCGAGAAGGAGTCATGAGCTTGCAGGTGGGGCGCCGCCACGGCCGCACCACCGGCCCCGTCATTCGGGGCCAAAACAAAAAAACGCCGCCACCGAATCCGCCATGGGCGAACGAGGTGAGCGACGTCTTTGTCGTAGGTGGGGCAACCGCCGTTGGTTACCTGTGGTGATTACTTAGCGAGAACTGTGCCAACAGCCAGTTTCTGTAATTGTCGAGATTCCCTGTGGCAAACCCCCTCACCACCGGGCTTCAGCCGAGCAACTCACTCATCGCAATAATCTGTTCCGCGACTTGAATCAGCTTCTGCTGGCGGCTCATCGCTTGGCGGCGCATCAGCGTGTAGGCCGCTTCCTCGTTGCAGTCCTTCATTTTCATCAGCAGCCCCTTGGCCAGCTCGATGCGCTTGCGTTCGGCCAGTTGCTGATCCCGCGCATGCAACTGCGCGCGCAACGCCTGATCGCTCTCAAATCGCGCCATCGCCACATCGAGAATTGGCTGCAAACGCTGCGCGTGAATGCCTTCGACGATATAGGCGCTGACGCCCGATTTGATCGCCTGGCGCATCACGTCGGGGTCGTGCTCGTCGGTAAACATCACAATCGGTCGTGGCTGATCGCGGCTGACCAGCACCACTTGTTCCATGACATCGCGGCTCGGTGACTCGGTATCGATCAAAATCACGTCCGGGCGCACCGTTTCGACGCGCGCGGGCAAGTCGATGGTCAGGCCCGATTCGTCGATCACCTCGAAACCAGCCTCAGTCAGCGCCGCTTTCAATCGCCCGACTTTCTTTGCGGTGTCGTTGATCAGGAGGATTCGCAACATATTCGCAGTCTCCTGTCAGCGGCTGGCGAGAAGGGGCGAGCTGTCGCTCATGGCGTGCAGTTTGAAGCTGCGCGCGTAACCGGCCGGGTCCGAACCGTCCCAGACCTTGCCGTCGTTCAACTGACTGCTGCGCATGTGCTCGTCCGGCGTGGCGATGCCCAGCGCCGTCGCGGCCTCACGGTACACATCCAGTTGCTGGACCTTGCGCGCCACGCCGAGGTAATCCGGGTCGTCGCGCAGCAAACCCCAGCGGCGGAACTGGGTCATGAACCACATGCCGTCCGACAGATACGGCAGATTCACCGCGCCGCCGCCATGGAAACGCACGGCGTGCGGGTCTTGCCAGCGATTGCCCAAGCCATCGGCGTAATCGCCGAGCAGCCGCGGCTCGATGCAATCCACCGGCGCGTCGAGGTATTCGGGGGCACTTAACAGCTGCGCGGTGCTGCGACGATTCTCGGTGCTTTGTTCGATGAAACGGCTCGCTTCGAGAATCGCCATTACCAGTGCCCGCGCAGTGTTGGGGTATTGCTCGACGAAGGCGCGGCTGCAACCGAGGACTTTTTCCGGGTGATCGGGCCAGATGGTCTGGGTCGTTGCCATGGTGAACCCGAGGTTCTGTTTCACCGCGCTGGCGCTCCACGGTTCGCCGACGCAAAACCCGTCGATCCGCCCAGCCTGCAAGTGCGCGACCATTTGTGGCGGCGGCACCACCACGCTGTCGACATCGTGCAAGGGATGAATGCCCTGGCTCGCGAGCCAGTAATACAGCCACATCGCGTGAGTGCCTGTCGGAAAAGTCTGAGCGAAGGTCAGTTTCGCGCGAGTTTGGTGCACGTGCCGGTCGAGTGCTTCAGGACTGGTCACCCCGAGCGCCTGCAAACCGTGGGACAGATTGATGCTCTGGCCATTCTGGTTCAGGCCCATGAGCACCGCCATGTCGGTCGGCGCTACGCCGCCGATGCCCAGATGCACGGCGTAGATCAGTCCATAAAGGCTGTGCGCGGCGTCGAGTTCGCCGCTGACCAGTTTGTCGCGCAGGTTGGCCCACGACGATTGGCGCTTGAGGTTGATGGTCAAGCCATACGGTTGGGCGAAGCCCTGAGTGGCGGCGACCACCACCGAGGCGCAGTCGCTCAGGGCCATGAATCCTACGTTGATCGCGGACTTTTCCGGGGCATCGCTGCCATTGACCCAGGCCAGCGGGCCCGCTGTGGTTTGATTCATCGGGTGTCCACCGTGCATAAAAAAGCGCCGTTCCCGATGACTGCCGAGCAGAACCGGGTGACGACGCCATTGTCTTTTGACTCCTGCCGCCATTGGCAGGAGCGCTGATGTCATGAGCTGATAGCAATGAGAGTGCAAGGCATATGCCAGTGAGTTGATTTGCCTGTGCGCCTCGCTTGCGACCACGTTGCCCGGCTATAATCGCCGCCTCATTTCGCCGCCATTCGAGTCAAACCCGCCCATGTACACCCTGGCCCGTCAGCTGTTGTTCAAACTTTCCCCGGAAACCTCCCACGATCTGTCTCTGGACCTGATCGGCGCGGGCGGGCGTTTGGGCCTCAACGGCTTGCTGTGCAAGGCCCCGGCAAACGTGCCGGTGAAGGTCATGGGCCTTGATTTCCCCAACCCGGTGGGTCTGGCGGCCGGTCTGGACAAGAACGGCGCGGCCATCGATGGTTTTGCCCAGTTGGGTTTTGGTTTCGTCGAAATCGGCACGATCACCCCGCGTCCGCAGCCGGGCAATCCGAAACCACGGATTTTCCGTTTGCCGCAAGCCGAGGCGATCATCAACCGCATGGGCTTCAACAACCTCGGCGTCGATCACTTGCTAGCCCGCGTTGCGGCAGCCAAGTACAAAGGCGTGCTCGGGATCAATATCGGCAAAAACTTCGACACGCCGGTCGAGCGTGCGGTCGAGGATTACCTGATCTGCCTCGACAAGGTCTACGCGCATGCGAGTTACGTGACGGTCAACGTCAGTTCGCCGAACACCCCGGGCCTGCGCAGCCTGCAGTTCGGTGATTCGCTCAAGCAATTGCTCGCCGACCTCGCGCAACGTCGTGCCGAACTGGCGTTGCGCCACGGCAAACATGTGCCGCTGGCGATCAAGATTGCTCCGGACATGACCGATGAAGAGACCGCGCAAGTGGCCCAGGCGTTGATCGAAACCGGCATGGACGCGGTGATCGCCACCAACACCACGCTGAGCCGGGTTGGCGTCGAAGGGCTGGAGCATGGCGAAGAGGCGGGCGGCTTGTCCGGTGCGCCGGTTCGCGAGAAAAGCACCAATACGGTCAAGGTCTTGGCCGGTGAACTGGCCGGGCGTTTGCCGATTATTGCGGTGGGCGGGATTACCGAGGGCAAGCACGCGGCTGAGAAAATCGCTGCGGGCGCGAGTCTGGTGCAGATCTACTCCGGCTTCATCTACAAAGGTCCGGCGCTGATTCGCGAATCGGTCGATGCCATCGCTGCTATTCGCTGATATCCCTCGTCCATGTACATGTAGCAGCTGCCGAGCCTGCGAGGCTGCGTTCGGCGGCGAAGCCGTCGTAAACCCTGCGTGTGCGGGTGTGTCTGCAAGACCGGGGTGTCTGATTTCACGACTGCTTCGCAGCCGAACGCAGCCTCGCGGGCTCGGCAGCTGCTACAAAGGATGGCGATGTTTTTGGAATAAAAAGGGCACCTCGAAGGTGCCCTTGGGCCGGAGCCCGCCGTCCGGATGGGACGTGCGTGGTTAATGTGTTACGTAATCGGATTGTTGTGTTGCAGTGTCAGGCCCTTTGTTAGCCAACGGCGTGAAGTTCGTTGAGTCTGTGGATTCCCGCAGTGCCGGTCATACCGTCCCAGTTGTCGCCGCGTCCTTCTCGCCAGCCGTTAATCCAGGCTTGGCGTACCGACGGTAGAGTAAATGGGCAAAGCTCACGGGATTTGCCACCAACGCCATATTGATATCCGCGCAAAAATGCTCTTTCCAACGGATCACGCTTAAGTCTTCTCATAGGGTGTTGCCCTCACTTGTTGACTGTATTCATCGCGTCGACCTCAATTGAGGTCTGGCAGAAAAATTCTGCCGTTGGCGGCTCGCTGCCGGCGTCGCGAGCCAAGTTGTTGACGTCGTTGCGGCGTCAACCTGTGTTGAGTTCTAACCAATGCGTCACATCGAGGGAATGATCGTTTTGTCATAAGGACGTAACCGGAAAGATGCTATGGCCATAAGTAACACGATGTATGACGCGTGTTTATTGGCCAAACCCCGGTATGATCAGCTCCGCGCTGTATGACGGGTTTAATCCCTTAGTGAGAATGACCCACGTTTACGCTGCGGTATTATTCGACGAAGGGTCGCTTTATGACTTTTTGTTGCTGCGACTTTTTTATCTGCCCTGGCATCTAAGCTCCTTTAACCCGAGCAGCCAGGGTGGGACGGCACACCTTCGTGCCACGCGGGCGCTCTTTTAGAAAAGCGCCTGATTGAAAACCGGACCGGCAATGCGTTGCCGGCCCACTTAGCCAAAGGCTCTGAAATTCCAATGTCCGATCAATTCGAAATCTTCCTCACTTGCCCTAAAGGCCTCGAAGGCCTGCTCATCGAGGAAGCCGTCGGGCTTGGCCTTGAAGAAGCGCGCGAACACACCTCGGCCGTGCGCGGCTTGGCCACCATGGAAACCGCATATCGTCTGTGCCTGTGGTCGCGTCTGGCGAACCGGGTGCTGCTGGTGCTCAAGCGTTTCCAGATGAAGGACGCCGAAGACCTCTACCACGGCGTGCTCGACATCGAGTGGCAAGACCACATGCTCAACGACGGCACCCTGGCCGTTGAATTCAGCGGCCACGGTTCGGGCATCGACAACACGCACTTCGGCGCGCTGAAAGTCAAAGACGCCATCGTCGACAAACTGCGCACCCCGCAAGGCGACCGTCCGTCCATCGACAAGCTCAACCCGGACCTGCGCATTCACCTGCGTCTGGACCGTGGCGAAGCGATTCTCTCGCTCGACCTCTCCGGCCACAGCCTGCACCAGCGCGGCTATCGCTTGCAGCAGGGCGCGGCACCGTTGAAAGAAAACCTCGCCGCAGCGATTTTGATCCGCTCCGGCTGGCCACGCATTGCCGCCGAGGGTGGCGCGCTTGCTGACCCGATGTGCGGTGTCGGTACGTTCCTCGTCGAAGCCGCAATGATCGCCGCCGATATGGCGCCGAACCTGCGCCGCGAGCAATGGGGTTTCACCGCTTGGCTGGGTCATGTCCCGGCGCTGTGGAAGAAGCTTCACGAAGAAGCCACCGAGCGTTGCGCAGCAGGTCTGGCCAAGCCACCGCTGTGGATTCGCGGTTATGAAGCGGATCCGCGCCTGATTCAACCGGGCCGCAACAACGTCGAGCGCGCCGGCCTCAGCGAATGGATCAAGATTTATCAGGGCGAAGTCGGCACTTTCGAGCCGCGCCCGGACCAGAACCAGAAAGGCCTGGTGATCTGCAACCCGCCGTACGGCGAACGTCTGGGTGACGAGGCGAGCTTGCTCTATCTCTACCAGAACCTCGGCGAACGTCTGCGTCAGGCTTGCCTGAACTGGGAAGCCGCGGTGTTCACCGGTGCTCCGGACCTCGGCAAGCGCATGGGCATTCGCAGCCACAAACAGTATTCGTTCTGGAACGGCGCGTTGCCGTGCAAATTGCTCCTGATCAAGGTCACGCCGGACCAGTTCGTCACCGGCGAGCGCCGCACCCCGGAGCAACGTCAGGTCGAGCGCGAGCAGGCTGAAGTCGAAGTCGCCGACAACGATGTGGCGCCGGGCAAGTACGAGAAGTACAACAAGAACGGCAACCCGATCAAACCGGCTCCGGTGGTGATCGAGCAACCGCGCTTGAGCGAAGGCGGGCAGATGTTTGCCAACCGCTTGCAGAAAAATCTCAAGGCCTTGGGCAAGTGGGTCAAGCGCGAAGGCATCGATTGCTACCGCGTCTACGATGCCGACATGCCGGAGTATTCGATGGCCATCGACCTGTATCAGGATTGGGTCCACGTCCAGGAATACGCCGCGCCGAAGTCCATCGACCCGGAAAAAGCCTCGGCGCGCATGTTCGATGCCCTGGCGGCGATTCCGCAGGCCTTGAACATCGACAAGAGCCGCGTGGTGGTCAAGCGTCGCGAGCGTCAGAGCGGCACCAAGCAATACGAACGTCAGGCTGCGCAGGGCAAGTTCGTCGAGGTCAACGAAGGTGGCGTGAAGCTGCTGGTCAACCTCACCGACTACCTCGACACCGGGCTGTTCCTCGACCACCGGCCAATGCGCATGCGCATCCAGAAAGAGGCGGCTGGCAAGCGCTTCCTCAATCTGTATTGCTACACGGCGACCGCCAGCGTGCACGCAGCCAAGGGCGGCGCGCGCAGCACCACCAGCGTCGATCTGTCGAAAACCTACCTCGATTGGGCACGGCGCAACCTGTCGTTGAACGGTTTCTCCGACAAGAACCGTCTGGAGCAGAGCGACGTGATGGTCTGGCTGGACGCCTGCCGTGAGGAGTTCGACCTGATCTTCATCGATCCGCCGACCTTCTCCAATTCCAAGCGCATGGAAGGCATCTTCGACGTGCAGCGCGATCAGGTGCAACTGATCGACCTGGCCATGGCGCGTCTGGCGCCGGGCGGCGTGTTGTACTTCTCCAACAACTTCCGCAAGTTCGTGCTGGAGGAGAATCTGACCCAGCGTTACGCGGTCGAGGAAATCACCCCGCAGACCGTCGATCCGGACTTTGCCCGTAACGGCAAGATCCACCGCGCCTGGAAAATCACGGCCCGCTGACACCTCAGGGCATTTGGATCCACAGAGCCTTGATTTTCAAAGGCTCTTGGCTCCTCGCCGAGCTAGCCAAATTAGTGGCTAATAGCTATAACTCAACCACGGCCAATGGGCTTTTCCGGCACCAGGCGTTTTGAGTTGTGTTCTATGTCGTTGCACGCCGTGCGCCCCAAGATCCTGGGTTTTATCAGCGAAGATGTCTCGGCCTGGCTGGTCGCGTCGCTGGTATTGCTCGCTGGCGGGATTCTCACGGGATTGCTGGCGTGGGGCACGCTGAATCTGTTTCACCATCAATTGCGGCAACGCTTCCAACTGCTGGCCAGTGAGCGTTACAGCCGTATCGAAGAACGTTTCGAAGATCAGGAGCAGCGCCTCGACGGGCTGCGCCGGTTCTTTGCCAATTCCGGATCGGTGTCCCGCGCCGAATTCGACGGCTACACCGAACCCTTGTTGCATCGCACCCAAGCGTACTCGTTTGCCGAGCGCGTCAGCCGCGAAGAGCGCCCAGCGTTTGAGCGCGAAGTGCGTGGCCAGGGTTTTGCCGACTTTTCCATTCGTGAATTGAAGGCATCGGGCGAACTGCAACTGGCCGGCGACCGCGATGAATACGTGGCGGTGCTGTACAGCCAGACGCTGAGTCGGCTCGGTTCGCCGCTCGGCTACGATTTGCTCGCGCAACCCTTGCGCCGCGCGACCCTCGAACGCGCAGCCCAGTCGGGGCGCATGGCGGTGTCGCAACCGATGCATCTGGTCAGCGTTGAACCGGCCTATGCGCGCGGCGTGCTGCTGGTGGCGCCGGTGCAGCGTGAGCAAAACCCGGTCGGTTCGACTCAGCCATTCGGCTATGTGATGGCGGTGATCAGCATGCGCCAGTTGCTCGCCGAGGGGCTGCCGGACGCCGGTTATGACTATCTGACGGTGCGCATTCTCGACTTGTCGACCGACGATCAGCACGAGGTGTTGTACGAATCTTCGAACACCCCGGCCGAAAGCAGTTTGTTCGCCAGTCGTCTGCTGCGCATGGCCGATCACGATTACCAAGTGGATATTCAGCCCAGCGAGGCATTTTTGCAGGCGAATCATTCGTCGGTCACCAGCCTGGTGGTGCTTGGCGGTTTGCTCAGTGTGTTGCTCAGTGCGCTGCTGTACGTGTTGGTCAGTCAGCGGCAACGCGCGCTGACCCTGGTCGAGCAGCGCACCGAGGAACTTCGCGCCCGTGAGGAGGAATTGCGCGGCACGCATGGCCAGTTGCGCGGGGTGCTCAACGCGGCGACGCAAGTGGCGATCATCGCTACCGATCTGCGCGGCGTCATCAGCACCTTCAATGCCGGCGCCGAGCAGATGCTCGGTTATGCAGCGGCCGAAGTGGTCGGGCACATGACCCTGGAGAGCCTGCACTTTCCCCGTGAGCTGGTCGCGCGTTCGGCGGAATTGAGCGCGCGTTACGGCAAGCTGATTCCGACCTGCCAGGCGATGCTGGTCGAGGGCGGCGAGGAGGGCGGTCATCAGGCGCGCGAATGGACGCTGGTGCGCAAGGATGGCAGTCATCTGGCGGTAAACATGCTGGCGACGCCGGTGCTGGACGAGCAGGGGCTGTGGGTCGGGCACTTGGCGATCTGCATCGACATCACCGAGCGCAAGCGTGTCTACGAAGCCTTGGCGGCGCGAGATCTGCTGCTGAAGAAACTCAGCGCGCATGTGCCGGGCGGCATCTATCAATTCAAAATGGAGTTCGACGGGCGCTTCAGCGTGATTTATGCGAGTGATGGCATCCGCGAGATCTATGAGCTCGATCCGGATGTGTTGCTGTTGAATGCCGAGGCGATTTTCTCGCGGATTCATCCGCAGGACTCAAGCCGCGTGCGCGCGTCGATCCGCGCCTCGGCGCAAACCGTCAGTCCGTGGCGCGAGGAATATCGCGTGCAACTGCCGCAGCGTGGTTTGCGCTGGGTGCGCGGCGAGGCCACCCCGGAAGAATTGCCCGGCGGCGGCGTGCTGTGGCATGGCTATATTTCCGACATTTCCGATCTGAAGCGGGTGGAAGAAGAATTGCGCGCGCTGTCGGTCACCGATTCGCTGACCGGCATTCACAATCGGCGCTATTTCCAGGAACGCCTGACCACCGAAATGGCCCGGGTCGAGCGCGGCGGCGGCGAGTTGTCGGTGATCATGCTCGATATTGACCATTTCAAACGCATCAACGACCAGCATGGCCACGCCGTCGGCGACCGAGTGTTGCAAGCGGTCTGCGAACGCATCGGCCATCGCCTGCGCCGCACTGATGTGTTCTGCCGTTTGGGCGGCGAAGAGTTCATGGTGCTGTGCCCGGACATCGACGGCGAACACGCGCATGTGCTGGCATTGCAGCTGTGGCAGGCGTTGCGCAGCTCGCCGATTGACGGCGTCGGCACCGTCACCGCGAGTTTCGGCATCGCCAGTTGGCGCGCCGGCGAAGGCGCCGATTCATTGCTGCTGCGCGCCGATTCCGGGGTATACGCCGCAAAACAAGCGGGCCGCGACCGGGTAGAAGCACAGCCAGGCTGACCCAAGCCTCGGTAACTCCCCAGATTTTATGCCCCAACCCAAATCCCCTGTGGGAGCCGAGCTTGCTCGCGAAAGCGGTGTGTCAGCCACCATTCAAGTCGACTGACCCACCGCCATCGCGAGCAAGCTCGGCTCCCACAGGGATTTGTGGTTGGTCAGGGAAATCGTGTTCAACCCACAACCCTGTAGGAGCTGAGCTTGCTCGCGAAAGCGGTAAGTCAGCCAACAAATTAATCAACTGACCCACCGCCATCGCGAGCAAGCTCAACTCCTACAGGGATTTGTGGTTGGTCGGGGAATTTGTGTTCACCGCAGGTGCAGGGATTTGTGGTGGGGCAGAGAATTTGTGCTCAACCCACATCCCTGTGGGAGCCGAGCTTGCTCGCGATAGCGGTGTATCAGCCAACATTTAAGTCGACTGCCACACCGCCATCGCGAGCAAGCTCAGCCCCAACAGGATTTGTGTGCTTTACAGCACCGAAGCCGTGGCTGGTACTTTTGGCTGGCGATACAGATCAAGCAGCACTTGGTCCAGTACCGACGACGCGCCAAACGGGGCTTTGTCGTTGAGGATAGCCACCACCGCCCAGGTGTTGCCGTTGACATCGCGGCTGTAGCCGGAGATCGCGCGGACGGTGTTCAGGGTGCCGGTCTTGATGTGCGCTTCGCCGCGCATTGCCGTGGTTTTCAGGCGTTTGCGCATGGTGCCGTCGGTGCCGGCGATCGGCATCGAGCTGATGAACTCGGCGGCATATGGGCTGCGCCACGCGGCTTGCAGCATGCCGGCCATTTCACGTGCGCTGACGCGTTCGGCGCGGGACAGGCCGGAGCCGTTCTCCATCACCAGGTGCGGCGCGGTGATGCCTTTCTGCGCCAGCCATTGACGGACCACACGCTGAGCAGCCTTGGCATCGTCACCGTCGGCGTCATTGCGGAAGCGCTGGCCGAGGCTCAAAAACAGCTGCTGCGCCATGGTGTTGTTGCTGTACTTGTTGATGTCACGAATGATTTCCGCCAGATCCGGCGAAAACGCCCGCGCCAACACTTTTGCGTCTTTCGGCGTCGGCGCCAAACGGTCGCGGCCCTGAATGCTGCCGCCCAGTTCTTTCCAGATCGCCCGCACGGCGCCCGCGGTGTAAGTCGCGTGATCGAGCAGCGACAGGTAAGTCTGCGAACTGCAGCCTTCTCCCAACTGCCCGCCCACCGTCACGTTGACGCTGCCATCCGGTTGGGTCACCGGGTTGTAGCGCACGCCGCCGGTGCATTGTTTGGAGGTGATCGCCTTGACCTGATTGTCGATGCGCACGCTGGCAATCGGCGGCTCCACCGACACCAGCACTTTGCCGTTGTCGTTGCGCGCAACAAAACGCAGGGCTTTGAGGTTGACCATCAGCGAATCGGGTTTGACCAGGAACGGCTTGTTCTCGTCATTACCGTCGTCATTGAATTGCGGCAATTGCGGTTGCATGAAGAAGCCGCGATCCAGCACCAGATCGCCAGTAATCTGCGTTACGCCGTTGGCGCGCAGGTCGCGCATCAGCAGCCAGAGTTTTTCCATGTTCAGCTTCGGATCGCCGCCACCCTTGAGGTAGAGGTTGCCGTTGAGAATGCCGCCGCTGAGCGTGCCGTCGGTGTAAAACTCGGTTTTCCACTGATGGTTGGGGCCAAGCATTTCCAGCGCGGCGTAAGTGGTGACCAGTTTCATGGTCGATGCCGGGTTGACCGAAACGTCCGCGTTGAAAATCGTCGGCGTGCCCGGGCCGTTGAGCGGAATCATCACCAGCGACAGGGCGTTGTCCTGCAATTTGCTGGCCTTGAGGGCTTTTTCAACATTGGGAGACAGTGCGGTATTGATCGGGGCGGCAGAAACCGGGAGCGCCAGGGGCAGAAGAAGACTGGCAAAAAACAGTGGACGCAAAGATTTGATCATATGAAGTAAAACCCTGCAGGCGAGGGGAAAAAAGGCGAGGGCATGAAGATAAAATCCCTCAGTGGTCATGAAAGTGTCGGCATTATGCCCCAAGGTGACGCACCTTGTGCCGTGCGCAACCCCCCTGATTGGCTATTTTTTTACCGACGGTAGCCTGGCCACTACCGTGGAGCGGGTAATTGGCGCCTTAAACTGCTAAAGTGCCGCCCGTTATTACTTATGAGGATTGTTCCAATGGCGACTAACCGTTCCCAGCGTCTGCGCAAAAAACTGTGCGTCGATGAATTTCAAGAGCTGGGTTTCGAACTGAACCTGGATTTCAAAGAAGATTTGGCTGATGAAGCCATTGATGCTTTCCTCAACGCTTTCCTGAAAGAAGCTATGGAAGCCAACGGTCTGGGTTATGTTGGCGGCGATGACTTCGGTCTGGTTTGCCTGCAGAAGCGTGGCTCGGTGTCCGAAGAGCAGCGCGCTGCTGTTGAAGCCTGGCTCAAGGGCCGCAGCGAACTGACTGAAGTCACTGTCAGCCCGCTGCTCGACGTCTGGTACCCGGAAAAGCCGATCAATCCGGTAGCTTGATGTCATAAAAGAAACGGCGACCCACGGGTCGCCGTTTTTTTTTGCCTGCGATTAGGGGGCGCCGGATTGCTGTGGGAGCAAGGCTTGCCCGCGATGGCGCACCTGAGATCGCCATCGCGGGCAAGCCTTGCTCCTACGGGGCCGTGCGCCAATTCAAAATCAGCAACGTCAAAACCCCCGCGACAATCCCCCAAAACGCCGAGCCGATGGAAAACAGCGTCAGCCCCGACGCGGTGACCATAAACGTAATCAGCGCCGCTTCACGTTCCTTCGCCTCATTCATGGCAATGCTCAAACCATTCATGATCGAGGCAAACAGCGCCAGCGCGGCAATCGACAGCACCAATTCCTTTGGCAACGCTGCGAACAGCGCCGCCAACGTCGCGCCGAACACCCCGGCGATGCCGTAGAAAATTCCGCACCAGACCGCCGCGGTGTAACGCTTGTTGCGATCCTCATGGGCGTGCGGCCCAGTGCAGATCGCCGCGCTGATCGCCGCCAGGTTGATGCCGTGCGAGCCGAACGGCGCCAGCAGCAGCGAGGCAATCCCGGTCGTGGTGATCAGCGGCGAGGCGGGCACGTTATAGCCGTCGGCGCGCAACACAGCGATGCCGGGCATGTTTTGCGAGGTCATCGCCACCACAAACAGCGGGATGCCGATGCTGATGGTCGCGGCGAAGGAAAAGTGCGGCGTGGTCCACACCGGCGTCGCCACTTCCAGATGAAAAGCGCTTAAATCCAGCAACCCCATAAACCCCGACAACGCCGTGCCGATCAACAGTGCGGCGAGCACCGCATAACGCGGCGACAGGCGTTTGACCAGCAGATAAGTGAAGAACATCGCCAGTACCAACGTCGTGCGATGCTGCGCCGCGACAAAAATCTCGCTGCCGATCTTGAACAGAATCCCGGCGAGCAGGGCGGCCGCCAGTGATGCCGGGATCTTTTTCATCAGGCGCTCAAAGCTGCCGGTCAAACCACAAATCGTCACCAGCACCGCGCAGGTAATGTAGGCGCCGATGGCTTCGCCATAACTCACGCCCCCGAGGCTGGTGATCAGCAACGCGGCGCCGGGCGTCGACCAGGCAATGGTGATGGGCGTGCGATAACGCAACGACAAGCCGATCGAGCACACCGCCATGCCAATCGAGATCGCCCAGATCCACGAAGAAATCTGCCCACTGCTCAGGCCCGCCGCTTGCCCGGCCTGGAACATCAGCACCAGCGAACTGGTGTAGCCAGTCATCATCGCGATGAACCCGGCGACAATGGCCGACGGCGAAGTGTCGGCAAATGGGCGCAGGCGAGTGTGCGTGACGTCGTTCATGACAGCGGTGTTCCTTGTTCTAGTGGAGATGCCCGCGCCCTTTGTAGCAGCTGGCGAAGCCTGCGTTCGGCTGCGCAGCAGTCGTGAAATCAGGCAGCGCGGTGTATCAGGTAAACCGCGAGCACAGGGTTTACGACTGCTTCGCAGCCGAACGCAGGCTTCGCCAGCTGCTACAGGGATCGGGGTAGACGCGCGGATTCTGCGTTCAAGCCTAAACTCAAATGTAACGGACCGTTGCAATACAGCCGTGGCCGCAATCAGCCATACAGTCGTGTTGCCACCATCCATTGTGTACAATCGCGGTGTTTTTTACGCGATACTTGCCAGCGACCCACTGTGCCGTATTACAGTCACGGTCTATTCGCCGCAGTTCTCCCGACTCGAGTGCCCATGAACGAACAGTTGCAGCCCCTCAAGAAACAACCGCGAGCAGGCAAAGCCGGCCGCAGCGGTACCCAGGACGATATTGTCTACGCGCATATCTTCGAGGCCATCCTCGAACAGCGTCTGGCGCCCGGCACCAAGTTGAGCGAAGAAGCGCTGGGGGAAATTTTCGGGGTCAGCCGCACCATCATTCGCCGCGCGTTATCGCGACTGGCGCATGAAGGCGTGGTATTGCTGCGGCCGAACCGTGGCGCCGTGGTCGCCAGCCCGAGCGTCGAAGAGGCGCGTCAGGTGTTCCTCGCCCGGCGTCTGGTCGAGCGCGCGATCACCGAACTGGCCGTACAGCACGCCACCGCCGAGCAGATTGCCGAGCTGCGGCAGATGGTCAACGACGAGCGCGACAGCTTCTCGCGTGGCGATCGCGGCGCCGGTATCCGGCTATCGGGTGAGTTCCATTTGAAACTCGCCGAAGCTGCGAAGAACGCGCCGCTGATCAGCTTCCAGCGCAGCCTGGTGTCGCAGACCTCGCTGATCATCGCCCAATACGAAAGCGGCAACCGCTCGCATTGTTCGTATGACGAGCACACGCAGTTGATCGACGCGATTGAAGCGCGCAACGGTGGTCTGGCGGTGGATTTGATGATGCATCACATGGACCACATCGACAGCAAACTCAACCTCGACGAAGAAAGCGCGTCGGATGATTTGCACGCAGTGTTCTCGCATTTGTTGCAGACCAAAAAGCCTGGGCGTTCGGCTGCCAAGCTCTAACGCAGACCGAGTCGCGGCCATCGCGAGCAAGCTCGGCTCCCACAGGGATTTGTGAGCGACACAGTTCATTTGCAGGCGCGATCCCGCTGATCGCGAGCAGGCTCACTGCTACAGGGGATTTGTGTACGACACCGATCAAATGTGGGAGCGAGCTTGCTCGCGATAGCGATCTGACAGGCAATAAAAATCCCCCAGGCTCTAAGAGCGACGGGGGATTTTTTTATGCCCGGAAAAACCTTCAGATCGTTCCCACGCTCCAGGTCGGGGAATAACTCAGCGCTGGTGCACTTGATTCCCCGCCGCATAGGTCTGCAGCACCGTCCGGTCATCGCCCAGCGTCATCAACACAAACAACGTTTCGGCGATGTCTTTCGACTGCTTCAAGCGATAGCTCAGCAGCGGTGTGGCGTTGTAATCCAAGACCAGGAAGTCCGCGTCAGTGCCCGGCTGCAACGTGCCGATTTTCTCTTCCAGACGCAGCGCACGCGCGCCGCCGAGGGTCGCCAGGTACAGCGATTTGAACGGGCTCAACCGCGCGCCTTGCAGTTGCATGACTTTGTACGCTTCGTTCAGGGTTTGCAGCAGCGAGAAACTGGTGCCGCCGCCAACGTCCGTGCCCAGGCCGACATTGACCTTGTGCTTCTCGGCCATCGGCAAGTTGAACAAACCGCTGCCGAGAAACAGGTTCGACGTCGGGCAAAAAGCGATCGCCGAGCCGGTCTCCGCCAGTCGCGCACACTCGTCATCACACAAATGCACGCCGTGGGCGAACACCGAGCGCTCGCCGAGCAGTTGGTAATGGTCGTAGACGTCGAGGTAACCCTTACGCTGGGGGAACAGCTCCTTGACCCACTCGACTTCCTGCAGGTTTTCGCTGATGTGCGTCTGCATGTACAGATCAGGGTATTCGCCGAGCAATTGACCGGCGAGGGTCAGTTGTTCCGGGGTGCTGGTCGGGGCGAAACGTGGGGTCACCGCGTAGTGCAAACGGCCCTTGCCGTGCCAGCGCTCAATCAGCGCTTTGCTCTCGACATAGCTCGATTCAGCGGTGTCGGTCAGGTAGTCCGGCGCGTTGCGGTCCATCATCACCTTGCCGGCGATCATCCGCAGGTCAAGTTGCTCGGCGACTTCAAAAAAAGAGTTCACCGATTGCGGGTGCACGCTGCCGAATACCAGCGCGGTGGTGTTGCCGTTGCGCAGCAGTTCCTTGACGAAAATATCCGCGACTTCATCGGCGTGGGCCTTGTCGCCGAACTGGCTTTCGCACGGGAAGGTGTAAGTGTTGAGCCAGTCGAGCAACTGCTCGCCGTAGGCGCCGACCATGCCGGTTTGCGGGAAGTGAATGTGCGTGTCGATGAAGCCTGGCGTGATCAGCGCATCCTGATAATGAGTGATCTCGATATCGGCCGGCAGCGTCGGCAGTAAATCGCAGGCGTGGCCGAGGGCGCTGATCTGGCCGTTATCGACCACCAGCAGGCCGTCTTCGAAATACTCATACGAGGCTTCGATCCCCACTTCGGCGGGGTCGGCGATGCTGTGCAGGATGGCGGCACGGTAGGCTTTGCGAGTCAGAGGCATGTCGGTTCTCAGTGTCTGGGCTTATCAATTAGAAGCTTGGCTGCGGCGTGAAGCAGGCAGCAGTTTGGCAATCGATGATCCGGCGCTGGCAGTTTGCTGGCCGAAGTTCGCGTTATAGGTGGCGATGATTTCGCCGGCGATGGAGACGGCGATTTCCACAGGCAACTTGCCTTTGACTTCGCCAATGCCCATCGGGCAGCGCATGCGTTGCAGCACGGCGCTGTCGAAACCGCGGTCGCGCAAACGATGTTCAAACTTGACGCGTTTGGTCTTCGAGCCGATCAGGCCGAAGTAGGCGAAGTCGTTGCGCTTGAGGATCGCGGCGGTGAGTTCGAGGTCGAGCTGGTGATTGTGGGTCATGACGATGCAATAGCTGCCCACGGGCAAATCGTCGATTTCATCGAGCGGTTCTTCGGCGACGATTTTACGCACGCCGTGGGGGATCTGGTCGGGGAACTCGGCGTCGCGCGAGTCGATCCAGCGCACGCGGCAGGGCAGGCTGGCGAGCAACGGCACCAGCGCGCGGCCGACATGCCCGGCGCCGAACACGGCGATTTGCGCCTGGACCTGGCCCATCGGTTCGAACAGCAACACGGTTACGCCGCCGCAGCACTGGCCCAGACTGGCGCCCAGGCTGAAGCGCTCCAGATGCGTATCCTGTTTGCCGCTGGCGAGTATTTCGCGGCTGATCTGCATGGCTTTGTATTCCAGATGCCCGCCACCGATGGTGTCGAAACTCTGTTTGGCGCTGATGACCATTTTCGAACCGGCATTGCGCGGCGTCGAGCCGAGCTCTTCGATGATGGTCACCAACACGCAGGGTTCGCCTTGGGATTGCAAGTCGGCGAGGGCGTCGATCCAGTTGTACATGTTTCACCTCGACATCTGTGGTGTCTGTCAGTCCGTCATCGCGAGCAGGGCTCACTCCCACATTTGGAATGCATTCCCCTGTGGGAGTGAGCCTGCTCGCGATGGCCGCGCCTCGGTATCAGAGCGAAGCCAACTCAACGTCGGTTTCGACAGCCTTCGCCGCTTTCAACTGGCGCATCTGCTCGCAGCCCCACAACACCCGCTCCGGCGTCGCCGGCGCATCGATATTCGGCTGATGTTTGTAGTCACCCAAACTCGCCACGGCATCCTTGATCGCGCACCACGAAGCAATCCCGAGCATGAACGGCGGCTCACCCACAGCCTTGGAATGGAACACCGTGTCTTCCGGGTTCTTGCGGTTTTCCACCAGCTTCACTCGCAGGTCCAGCGGCATGTCAGCGACGGCCGGGATCTTGTAGCTCGCCGGGCCGTTGGTCATCAGTTTGCCCTTGTTGTTCCACACCAGTTCTTCCATGGTCAGCCACCCCATGCCCTGGATGAAACCACCTTCAACCTGACCGATATCGATCGACGGATTCAGCGAAGCGCCGACGTCGTGAAGAATGTCGGTGCGCAGCATTTTGTATTCGCCGGTCAAGGTGTCGACGATCACTTCACAGCACGCCGCGCCGAACGCGTAGTAATAGAACGGCCGACCCCGCGCCTGACTGCGGTCGTAAAAGATTTTCGGGGTCTTGTAGAACCCGGTGCTCGACAACGAAACCTGCGCGAAATACGCCTGCTGGATCAGCGCTTCAAACGTCAGAATGTGATCGCGAACCCGCACGTGACCGTTGTGGAATTCGACGTCTTCTTCGCTGACCTTGTATTGCCGCGCGGCGAATTCCACCAGGCGTCTCTTGATGATTTCCGCAGCGTTCTGCGCGGCTTTACCGTTCAGGTCGGCGCCGCTGGAAGCAGCGGTTGGCGAGGTGTTCGGCACTTTGTCGGTGTTGGTCGCGGTGATCTGCACGCGGTCCATTTCCACCTGGAACACTTCGGCCACGACTTGCGCGACTTTGGTGTTCAAACCCTGGCCCATTTCGGTGCCGCCGTGGTTCAAGTGAATGCTGCCGTCGGTGTAAACGTGGATCAGCGCGCCGGCCTGATTGAGGAAACTCGCGGTGAACGAAATGCCGAATTTGACCGGGGTCAGCGCCAGGCCTTTTTTCAGAATCGGGCTGTTGGCGTTGTAGCGGCGAATCGCTTCGCGACGCTCGGCGTACTGGCTGCTTTCTTCGAGTTCGGCGGTCATTTCTTCGAGCATGTTGTGCTCGACGGTCTGGTAGTAATGCGTGACGTTGCGCTCGGTTTTGCCGTAGTAGTTGGCCTTGCGCACCGCCAGCGGATCGAGGGCCAGATGACGGGCAATCGCGTCCATCACTTCTTCAATCGCCACCATCCCTTGCGGGCCGCCGAAACCACGGTAAGCGGTGTTCGACGCAGTGTTGGTTTTGCAGCGGTGGCCGTTGATGGTCGCGTCGCCGAGGTAGTACGAGTTGTCGGCGTGGAACATCGCCCGGTCGACAATCGACGCCGACAAATCCGGCGAACAACCGCAGTTGCCGGCCAGTTCCAGCGCGATGCCGTGCAGGCGACCGGTGCTGTCGAAGCCAACGTCATATTCGACGTAAAACGGGTGACGCTTGCCGGTCATCAGCATGTCTTCGACGCGCGGCAGGCGCATCTTGGTCGGCTGACCGGTGAGGTGCGCGATCACTGCGCACAGGCACGCCGGGCTGGCTGCTTGAGTTTCCTTGCCGCCGAAACCACCGCCCATGCGCCGCATGTCGACGACGATTTTGTTCATCGACACGTCCAGCACTTCGGCGACCAGTTTCTGCACTTCGGTGGGGTTTTGCGTCGAGCAGTAAACGATCATCCCGCCATCTTCGGTCGGCATCACCGAGGAGATTTGCGTCTCCAGATAAAAGTGTTCCTGGCCGCCGATGTGCAGCGTGCCCTGGATGCGATGCTCTGCAGTCGCCAAGGCACCGGCGGAATCGCCGCGCTGGTGAGTGTGGCTGTCGAGCACGAAGTGGCGTTTTCGCAAGGCTTCAACCACGTCCAGAACGGGCTCGAGATCTTCGTATTCGATGATCGCGGCCATCGCCGCTTTGCGCGCGGTTTCCAGGTCCTTCGCCGCCACCGCAACTACCGGTTGGCCGACGAATTCCACGGTGTCGATGGCCAGCAATGGGTCGCCCGGCAGCAGCGGGCCGATGTCTTTCAGGCCCGGCACGTCTTCGTGAGTGATGGCGATGCGCACGCCTTCGAATGCGTAGCACGGCGCGGTGTCGATGCTGATGATTTTCGCGTGGGCGCGGTCCGACAGGCGCGCATAAACGTGCAACTGGTTCGGAAATTCCAGGCGGTCGTCGATGTACTGCGCTTCACCGGACACGTGCTTGGCGGCGCTGTCGTGCTTGACGCTGCGGCCGACGCCGGTGGTCAGGTCCTGGGCGAACAGTTCAGCCAGTTCGGCTTGGGTCTTCTCTACAGCGTGATGATTAGACATAAGCGGTCACCCGAGTCTCGATGTGCGGTGTTTGCAGTTCGATGAAGTATTTGCGCAGCAGGTTTTGCGCGCTGAGCAGGCGATATTCCTTGCTCGCGCGGAAATCCGAGAGCGGGGTGAAATCTTCCGCCAGCGCGGCGCAGGCACGTTCGATGGTGGCGTGGTTGAACGGCGCACCGAGCAGCGCGGTTTCGCAGTTTTTCGCGCGTTTCGGGATCGCCGCCATGCCGCCGAATGCCACGCGGGCGTCGGCGATCACACCGTTTTCAAAGCGCAGATTGAACGCGGCGCAGACTGCGGAAATGTCGTCGTCCAGACGCTTCGACACTTTATAGGCGCGGAACAGTTGTTCGGCGCTGGCGCGGGGCACGATGATCTTTTCGATGAACTCGCTTTCCTGACGCGCGGTAACCCGGTAATCGATGAAGTAATCTTCCAGCGCCAGGGTGCGGCGGGTTTCGCCCTTGCACAGCACAATCTGCGCGCCCAAGGCGATCAGCAGCGGCGGCGAGTCGCCGATGGGCGAGGCGTTGCCGATGTTGCCGCCCAAGGTGCCTTGGTTGCGAATCTGCAACGAAGCGAAGCGTTGCAGCAGTTCGCCGAAGTCCGGGTATTCCGCTTTCAGTGCTTCGTAGCAATCGGAGAGGGCGGTGGCGGCGCCGATTTCCAGGCGATCGTCGAAACGCTCGATGCGCTTCATTTCGGCCACGTTGCCGACGTAGATCATCACCGGCAAGGTGCGATGGAATTGCGTGACTTCCAGCGCCAGGTCGGTGCCGCCGGCCAGCAGGCGGGCTTGCGGATAAGCGTCGTAGAGGTCGGCCAGATCGGCCACGGTCAGCGGCACCAGGCAACGTTTGTCGCCACTGTTGAGCTCGCCGATGTCGGTTGGGGCGATGGCTTTGAGGCGGGCGATGGTGTCGGCCTCGCGCGCATCGAACTGGTCGGGTTGCTTGCCGCAGCACGATTGCTGCGCGGCTTCGAGAATCGGCCGATAGCCGGTGCAGCGGCAGAGGTTGCCGGCCAGCGCTTCGTGGGCCTTGTGCGAGTCCGGCGCGTCGCTGTTCTTCTGTAGCGCGAACAACGACATCACGAAGCCCGGCGTGCAGAAGCCGCATTGCGAGCCGTGGCACTCGACCATGGCTTGTTGCACGCTGTGCAACTGGCCTTGGTGCTTGAGGTCTTCGACGCTGATCAGTTGTTTGCCGTGCAGTGACGAAACGAACGTCAGGCACGAGTTGAGGCTGCGATAGCGAATGTGTTCGCGGCCATCGTCATCCGTTTGCAGCTCGCCGACTACCACGGTGCACGCGCCGCAGTCGCCGCTGGCGCAGCCTTCTTTGGTGCCGGGTTTGCCGACGTGGTCGCGCAGGTAATTGAGCACGGTCAGGTTCGGGTCCAGGGCGTGCTCGCTACGGAGTTCCTGGTTGAGTAAAAACTGGATCACGGATGGCCTCGCAGACTCATTATTGTTGTTAACCGATGTGAGCCGAATTTATCAGGTCTGACTTTTCGGTCAATGGTTTTCTGACTTAAAGGTCAGGAAATCAGCTTTTCTCGATCAACAGCGCGTTTCATTAGTATTGACCCTCACGTGTCAGCTTGCTTTTTGCTTATTTCGTGCCAAAAACCGCCGGGTGGGCACTCCGCCATGACGTAGCAATTGCGCTACACTGCGCCGCTTGTGCAGATCGAAGAGTTTGAAGGACAACCATGACGTTCAAGGCGCCGGACAGCCTCGCCGAGCAAATTGCTCACCACCTCGCCGAACGTATCATTCGCGGCGAAATGAAGCCGGGAGAGCGCATCCAGGAACAGAAGGTCACGCTGGCACTTAATGTCAGCCGCGGTTCGGTCCGCGAAGCCTTGCTGATCCTGGAGCGCCGCCACTTGATCGCGATCCTCCCGCGACGTGGCGCCCATGTCACCGAACTCACCGCGCACAAGGTCCAGAGCCTGTGCACGCTGATGAGCGAGTTGTACATCTTGCTCGGCAACGCCGTGGCCAGCGGCTGGCGAGTCCAGGCTGACCTGGCGGCGTTCGTGCAGATCCAGCAACGCCTGAGCGCTAGTTACGAGCGCCAGGACATCCGCACATTCGTTGACGACAGTTTCAGCGTGATGCGCGCTGCATACCCGTTTGCCAACAACCCGTATTTGCAGGAAACCGTGGAAAATCTGCAGCCGGCCATGAGCCGCGCGTATTTTCTTGCACTGGAACAGCGCAAAGCCGAGATGAGCGAGTTCCTCGAATTGTTCGAGCGCTTGCTGGCGGCAGTGATCGCCCGTGACTTCCCGCAGATTCGTGTGGTGCTGACGGCCTATGCCCAGCGCAGCTGCGATCTGGTGATCTCCGCCCTGACGGTTGCTTAAGCGTGCGGCTCAAGTGCATCAAACTGGCGGGGTTCAAATCCTTCGTCGACCCGACCACGGTGAACTTCCCCAGTAACATGGCGGCAGTGGTCGGGCCCAATGGTTGCGGCAAGTCGAACATCATCGACGCCGTGCGTTGGGTGATGGGCGAGAGCTCGGCAAAGAACCTGCGCGGCGAGTCGATGACCGACGTCATCTTCAATGGCTCGACCAGCCGCAAACCGGTCAGCCAGGCGAGCATCGAACTGGTGTTCGACAACTCCGACGGCACGCTGGTCGGCGAATACGCGGCTTATGCGGAAATCTCGATTCGCCGCAAAGTGACCCGCGACAGCCAGAACAGTTACTTCCTCAACGGCACCAAATGCCGGCGGCGCGACATCACCGACATCTTCCTCGGCACCGGCCTCGGCCCGCGCAGCTACTCGATCATCGAGCAGGGGATGATCTCCAAGCTGATCGAAGCCAAGCCTGAAGACCTGCGCAACTTTATTGAAGAAGCGGCCGGCATCTCCAAGTACAAGGAGCGCCGCCGCGAGACTGAAAACCGAATCCGCCGCACCCATGAAAACCTCGCGCGCCTGACCGACTTGCGCGACGAGCTGGAACGCCAACTCGAACGCCTGCACCGCCAGGCCGAGTCGGCCAAAAAGTATCAGGAATATAAAGGTGAGGAACGTCAGCTCAAGGCGCAATTGTCGGCGCTGCGCTGGCAGGCGCTGAACGAGCAGGTCGGGCAGCGTGAAGCGGTGATCGGCAATCAGGAAATCACCTTCGAAGCGTTGGTCGCTGAGCAACGCAACGCCGACGCCGCAATTGAACGCCTGCGTGACGGTCACCATGACCTGTCCGAGCGCTTCAATCTGGTGCAAGGGCGCTTTTATTCGGTCGGCGGCGACATCGCCCGGGTCGAGCAAAGCATCCAGCACGGCCAGCAGCGTTTGCGCCAATTGCAGGATGATTTGAAAGAAGCCGAGCGCGCTCGCCTGGAAACCGAATCGCACCTGGGCCACGACCGCACGTTGCTGCTGACCCTCGGCGAAGAGCTCGACCTGCTGACCCCGGAACAGGAAGTCACCAGCGCCGCCGCCGAAGAGGCCGCCGCCGCGCTGGAAGAATCCGAAACCACCATGCACGCCTGGCAAGAGCAGTGGGACACGTTCAACCTCACCGCCGCTGAACCGCGCCGCCAGTCCGAAGTGCAGCAGTCGCGCATCCAGCAGCTGGAAACCAGCATGGAACGCCTGGCCGAACGGCAAAAGCGTCTCGGCGAGGAGCGCGCACTGCTCTCGGCCGACCCTGAAGACGCGGCGATCATGGCGCTCAACGAGCAGCTCGCGGAGTCCGAGGCGACGCTTGAGGATTTGCAGACCAGTGAACAGGCGCAAGTCGAAAAACTCGAACAGCTGCGTCAGGAATTGCAGCAAGCTCTGACCGCCCAACAAACCGCGCAAGGTGACTTGCAGCGTCTCAACGGGCGATTGGCCTCGCTGGAAGCCTTGCAGCAAGCCGCGCTCGATCCGGGCACTGGCACTGCTGAATGGCTGCGCGAACAGAACCTGGCCGAGCGTCCGCGCCTGGCCGACGGCTTGAGCGTTGAGGCGGGTTGGGAGCTGGCGGTGGAAACCGTGCTCGGCGCCGACTTGCAAGCGGTGCTGGTCGACGACTTCGGCGATTTTGATCTGGCCGGGTTTGCCCAAGGCGATTTGCGTTTGCTCAGCACCGCCACCGATGGCGTGCGCGTGGCCGGCAGTCTGCTCGACAAGGTCGAGGCGCCGGTTGATCTGTCGCCATGGCTGGGGCAGGTCAAACCGGTTGAGAGTCTCGATCAGGCCTTGGCCCTGCGCGGGCAATTGGCCGACGGCGAAAGCCTGATCAGCCGCGACGGTTATTGGGTCAGCCGGCACTTTCTGCGGGTGCGCCGCGCCAGTGAAGCTGAAAGCGGCGTGATCGCCCGTGGTCAGGAAATTCACAATCTGGGCATCGAACGTGAAGAGCGCGAAGCCACGGTCGAAACCCTCGAAACACAATTGCAGAACCTGCGCGCGCAACAGCGTCAGCAGGAAAACGGCCGCGAACATTTGCGCCGTTTGCTGCAGGACGAAGCGCGTCAGCAAGGTGAATTGAAAGCCCAGCTGTCCGCCGGCAAAGCCAAGGCTGAACAACTGACGTTGCGCCGCACGCGTCTCGACGAAGAGCTCAGCGAACTGGCCGAGCAACGCGCGCTGGAACACGAAAACATTGGCGAGGCGCGCCTGCAATTGCAGGAAGCTCTCGACGCGATGGAGCTCGACACCGAACAGCGCGAATTACTGATGGCTCAGCGCGACAGTTTGCGCGAACGTCTTGATCGGGTGCGCCAGGAAGCGCGGCAGCACAAGGACCATGCGCACCAATTGGCCGTGCGTCTGGGCTCGCTGAAGGCCCAGCACGACTCGACGCGCCAGGCGCTGGAACGTCTGGAGATGCAATCCGAGCGCCTGACCGAGAAGCGCGAACAGCTCAGTTTGAATCTGGAGGAGGGCGAGGCACCGCTGGAAGAGCTGCGCCTCAAACTCGAAGAGCTGCTCGACAAGCGCATGACCGTCGACGAAGAACTGAAAACCGCGCAAGCCGCCATGGAAGACGCCGACCGCGAATTGCGTGATGCCGAGAAGCGCCGAAATCAGGCCGAGCAGCAGTCGCAGTTGATTCGCGGGCAGATGGAAACCCAGCGCATGGAATGGCAAGCCCTGACCGTGCGCCGCAAAACCCTCGAAGATCAATTGCTGGAGGATGGCTACGACTTGCATGGCGTGATCGCCACGCTGGTGGCCGAGGCCAACGAGAAGGACGCCGAGGAAGAGCTGGAGCGCATCGCCGCACGTATTGCGCGGCTCGGTGCGATCAACCTCGCGGCCATCGACGAATACACCCAGCAATCCGAACGCAAACGTTATCTGGACGCGCAGAACGACGATCTGGTCGAAGCGCTGGACACGCTGGAAAACGTGATTCGCAAGATCGACAAGGAAACCCGAAACCGCTTCAAAGATACCTTTGATCAGATCAATGCCGGAATTCAGGCACTTTTCCCAAAAGTTTTCGGTGGCGGCAGCGCCTACTTGGAACTGACGGGCGAAGATCTACTCGATACAGGGGTGACAATCATGGCGCGGCCGCCAGGGAAGAAGAACAGCACCATCCATTTGCTCTCCGGCGGCGAAAAAGCCCTGACCGCATTGGCCCTGGTATTTGCCATCTTCAAGTTGAACCCGGCGCCGTTCTGCATGCTTGATGAAGTTGACGCGCCACTGGATGACGCTAACGTTGGACGCTACGCACGGCTGGTCAAGGAAATGTCGCAGACGGTGCAGTTCATCTACATCACCCACAACAAGATCGCCATGGAAATGGCCGATCAACTGATGGGGGTGACGATGCATGAACCGGGTTGTTCACGTTTGGTAGCGGTAGATGTCGAAGAAGCAATGGCAATGGTGGATGCCTGAGTCTCGGGCTGTAGGGCCGGTGATACGCGGTTGTAGGACGGTTCTTCTTGCCTTTCGTTGCTGGCCAATCGACATATTCGCTCAAGCCATTGTGACAGACGGTGTAAAGTTGCCTTTGGTCGTGCTAGTTTAATGTCAATTTTTCGTATACGTGGGCAAAACGCCTGTCAGAACATAGAGTTGGCGCCACGTTTTAAAGCGGTTTGCACGTTGTAAACCCCTTATTTTTCAGCATTTTTTATAGAGGCACGGGATTACATGGAAATCGGTCTGCGCGAGTGGCTGATCGTCATCGGCATTATTGTCATTGCCGGTATTCTTTTCGATGGCTGGCGCCGTATGCGCGGCGGCAAGGGAAAACTAAAATTCCGTCTTGATCGAAGTCTGTCCAACCTGCCGGACGAGGACACCAGCGCCGAGCTGTTGGGCCCGCCCCGCGTGCTGGACACGCATAAAGAGCCGCAACTGGACGAGCACGATTTGCCGTCGGTGAGCATGCCGGCGCGCGAACCTCGTGAATCCGGTTCCAAGCGCGGCAAGCGTGGCCATGGCGAACCTTCGCAGGGCGACATGAACCTGAGCCTGGATCTGGACGGCGGCCCGAGCTTCAGCAGCCGTGACGACGATTTCCCGGATGACACCAAGTCGTCGCCGGCGGTCAGCGACAAAGAACAGCCGCAAGCCGAAGAAGTGCTGGTGATCAGCGTGATCTGCCGCGACGCTGCCGGCTTCAAGGGCCCGGCGCTGTTGCAGAACATTCTCGAAAGCGGCCTGCGTTTCGGCGAGATGGATATTTTCCACCG
The DNA here is from genome assembly GCF_900105155.1 of Pseudomonas prosekii. Classification (NCBI taxonomy): domain Bacteria; kingdom Pseudomonadati; phylum Pseudomonadota; class Gammaproteobacteria; order Pseudomonadales; family Pseudomonadaceae; genus Pseudomonas; species Pseudomonas prosekii. The sequence continues at coordinate 759,128 of NZ_LT629762.1, read as the reverse complement.
CCACGAAAGCATGGCGGGTAACGGCGAAGTGCTGTTCTCCATGGCCAACGCGGTCAAGCCGGGCATCTTTGATCTGGACGACATCGACCACTTCAGCACGCCGGCCGTGAGCTTCTTCCTCGGTCTGCCGGGCCCGCGTCATCCGAAGCAAGCCTTCGACGTGATGGTGGCCGCAGCGCGCAAGCTGTCGCAGGAACTGAACGGCGAACTGAAAGACGACCAGCGCAGTGTGCTGACCGCCCAGACGATCGAGCATTACCGTCAGCGTATCGTCGAGTTCGAACGTCGCGCCCTGACTCAGAAACGCTAAAGGCAAAAGGGCTGTTGTGGCGAGGGGGCTTGCCCCCGTTGAGTTGCGAAGCGGCCCCAAAAACCATGCCGCCCGTTGTGCCAGATAAAACACGATCACAATATTTGCGACTGCTTCGCAGTCGAACGGGGGCAAGCCCTCTCGCCACATGGTGCAAGCCTTTAGGCTATCGTGATTAGAAAATTGAGCAGCTTCGGCTGCTCTTTTGCTTTATGAGAGAACACCCATGACCGCCGCCAAAACCCGCATTCTAGAGCTGCGCGCTGAGCTGGATCAGCACAACTATCGCTATCACGTGATGGACGAGCCGAGCATTCCGGACGCCGAGTACGACCGCTTGTTCCACGAGCTCAAAGCCCTCGAAGCCGCCAATCCCGAACTGATCACCAGCGACTCGCCAACCCAGCGCGTCGGCAGCGCAGCCTTGTCGGCGTTTACTCAAGTGCGCCACGAAGTGCCGATGCTCAGCCTCGGCAACGCCTTCGAAGAAACCGACATGCGCGAGTTCGACCGCCGGGTAACCGACGGCCTCGACTTGCCGACCGGTGATCTGTTCGGCGCTGGGGCGGCGGTGGAATACAGCTGCGAACCGAAACTCGATGGCCTGGCGGTCAGCCTGTTGTATCAGGACGGCGTATTGGTGCGCGGCGCCACGCGCGGCGATGGCACCACCGGCGAAGACATCAGCGTCAACGTGCGCACCGTGCGCAATATTCCGCTGAAGCTGCACGGCACTGGCTGGCCGGCAACCCTCGAAGTGCGCGGCGAAGTGTTTATGTCCAAGGCCGGTTTCGAACGGCTCAACGCCTCGCAGCTGGAAGTCGGCGGCAAGACCTTCGCCAACCCGCGTAACGCCGCCGCCGGCAGCTTGCGCCAACTCGATTCGAAGATCACCGCCAATCGTCCATTGGAATTCTGCTGCTACGGCATCGGGCAGATTTCCGCCGATATCGCCGACACGCACATCGGCAATCTCAAGCAGTTGCAGAAGTGGGGCATGCCGATCAGCCATGAACTGAAACTGGCGCACGGCATCGACGAATGCCTGGACTACTACCGCGACATCGGCGAGCGCCGCAACGCGCTCGGTTATGAAATCGATGGCGTGGTGTTCAAGGTCAACAGCATCGCTTCGCAGCGCGAGTTGGGTTTCCGCGCCCGCGAACCGCGCTGGGCGATCGCCCATAAATTCCCGGCGATGGAAGAACTCACCGAGCTGCTCGACGTCGAGTTTCAGGTCGGACGCACCGGCGCGGTCACGCCGGTGGCGCGACTGAAACCGGTCAAAGTAGCCGGCGTCACCGTGGCCAACGCGACGCTGCACAACATGGACGAAGTCGCGCGCCTGGGCTTGATGATCGGCGATACCGTGATCATTCGCCGTGCCGGTGACGTGATTCCGCAAGTGGTGCAAGTGGTCACCGAGCGCCGTCCGGAAAATGCCCGCGCGGTGCATATCCCGGAACAATGCCCGGTGTGCGGCTCGCACGTCGAGCGCACGCAACTGGTCAAGCGCAGCAAGGGTCGCGAGACCGTCAGCGAAGGCGCGGTGTACCGCTGCGTCGGGCGCCTGGCGTGTGGCGCGCAACTGAAACAAGCGATTATCCACTTCGTCTCACGCCGCGCGATGGACATCGAAGGCTTGGGCGACAAGAGCGTCGAGCAGTTGGTCGACGAAGGTCTGGTGAGTTCGCCGGCCGATCTGTACGCGCTGAAATTCGAAGACATTGTCGACCTCGAAGGCTTTGCCGAGCTGTCGAGCAAGAAGCTGCTCGCGGCCATCGAAGACAGCAAGCAGCCAAGCCTGGCGCGGTTCGTCTATGCGCTGGGCATTCCGGATGTCGGCGAAGAGACGGCCAAGGTGCTGGCGCGCTCTCTCGGCTCGCTGGAGCGCGTTCAACAAGCGTTGCCGCAAGTGCTGACGTACTTGCCGGATGTCGGCCTGGAAGTGGCGCACGAGATTCACAGCTTTTTCGAAGATGCGCATAACCAGCAGGTGATTACCGAACTGCTCACGCACGGTTTGCAGATTCAGGATCAGGGCGAGTTGGGCGCCGAGTTCTCCGCGAGCACCACGCTCGGTGGTTTCCTCGACAAGCTGCACATTCCCTCGGTCGGGCCGGGCGGGGCGCAGAAACTGGCGGACAAGTTTGGTTCGCTGCAAGGCGTGATGAGCGCCGATTGGCTGGACATGCGTCAGGCGTTGCCGGAGAAGCAGGCGAATTCGGTGCGTGATTTCTTCGCGGTGGCCGAGAATCGGCAGATTGCTGAAGCGGCGGAGAAACAGCTGCGTGATTTCGGCATGCACTGGAAGAGCGAAAAGAAAGTCGTCGAAGGTTTGCCGCTGGCAGGGCAGACCTGGGTGTTGACCGGTTCGCTGGAATTGATGAGCCGCGACGTCGCCAAGGACAAGCTCGAAAGCCTTGGCGCCAAAGTCGCTGGCTCGGTGTCGGCGAAGACCCACTGCGTGGTCGCAGGCCCAGGCGCTGGCTCGAAACTGGCCAAGGCCAATGAACTCGGGTTGAAAGTGCTGGATGAAGAAGCGTTTGTGGTGTTCCTGAAAGACCACGGCATCGAGGTCTGACCCGAAACCCGGCTATGATCGTTCCCATGCTCCCGGTCAAGTCGCCCGGCGTTTTTAAAGGCCTGCGCATGTCCTTGACCTGATTCATTTTTTTAATCTGGATCGAACGGTTGTAAGTTCGTCTCAGATAGGTACAATGGCGCCGTTCGCCGTCAGGTGAACGTCGTTATGGTGACCCCATCGGTCCCCCCGCAACGATTACCCGTGAACCTGGTCAGATCCGGAAGGAAGCAGCCACAGCGGGAACATTGTGTGCCGGGGTGTGGCTGATGGGGTTGCCTCCATAACGCCGCACGGTTTCTCTATCGTGCTTATCAACCCAAAATATTTTTGCTGCTCTGCCATGGATCAACTCCAGGGCGGTGTTTTTTCGTGTGCGCGTTTTTCCCTGCAGGAGTGAGCCTGCTCGCGATGGCGGTGTGTCAGCCGACGTCAATGTTGAATGTTATTGCGCTATCGCGAGCAGGCTCACTCCTACATGAGGATTGCGTTAAGGCTCGCGGGGCTCGGCGCCAATGTAGAGCCCGATGATGTCGTCAATTTCCCCCGACATTTTCATCCGCAGCAAGGTGCGCAAAATCCGCTGCACCGGCACTTTCGGGTCGTTGCGCACGTAGCAGCCGACATTCTGCTCCTGCAACAGCGCCACCGCTTGCAGCTGCCGCTCCGGCAACAGGCGCTGGTTGAACCAGTCGAGCGTCCATTGATTGCTGACCGCGTAGCGATAGCGGCCAGCCAGGAGTTTTTCCAGCACTTGCTCCTGGCTGCGCGCGTCTTCGCGTTGCAACTGGCCGCTGTCGAACAGCGGTTGCAGCGTCGGGTAGATGTAACCGAGCACCGTGCCGACCGATTCTTTTTGCAGGTTCGCCGGCACCACCGCAATCGGCGGGCCTTGGCGGCTGATCAGCAAGTCGCGCTGCACAAACAGCGGAATGCTCCAGATGTAATCGCCGGACTGGTTCGGCTGCCACGATTGCGCGGCATAGCAGCGCACATCGACCTCGCCGTGCTCCATGACGCTTTGCACCCGCGCGCGCGGCACCACGTGAAACTCCGCCGGCGCGCCGACCTGAGTCGACAGGCTGAGCATCACGTCATACAAAATGCCCTGGGTCGGGCGGCCGCGTTCCAGTTGCACCAGCGGCATTGCCCAACCGTCGGCCAGCACGTAACGCACCGGCGTGTCGGCGGCGGCGACATTCAGGCAGATCCACAACAATGCCCCCAGGGCCAACCGCATAAACGCTCCGGAACTGATAAACCCGAGCCGCAAATGGCCCCCAAAGTGCAGCTTAGCCAGATTAGACGAGCGCGCCGGATGCAATTTTGGGCCTGCTCCGCTAGCATTAGCCGCTTCTGCTTCCCAGTGGCGACGGTTTTCGATGAGTTATCAGGTTCTTGCACGTAAATGGCGTCCGCGCTCGTTCCGCGAAATGGTCGGCCAGACCCATGTGCTCAAGGCTCTGATCAATGCCTTGGACAGCCAGCGGCTGCACCACGCTTACCTGTTTACCGGTACGCGCGGGGTCGGCAAGACCACCATCGCACGAATCATTGCCAAATGTTTAAACTGTGAAACAGGCATCACTTCGACGCCGTGTGGCGAGTGCTCGGTGTGCCGCGAAATCGATGAAGGGCGCTTCGTCGACCTGATCGAGATCGACGCCGCGAGCCGGACCAAGGTCGAGGACACGCGTGAGCTGCTCGACAACGTGCAATACGCGCCAAGCCGTGGTCGCTTCAAGGTCTACCTGATCGACGAAGTGCACATGCTTTCCAGCCATTCCTTCAATGCGCTGCTGAAAACCCTCGAAGAGCCGCCGCCCTACGTCAAGTTCATCCTCGCGACTACTGATCCGCAGAAACTTCCGGCAACTATTCTCTCGCGGTGCCTGCAGTTCTCGTTGAAGAACATGACTCCCGAGCGAGTCGTCGAGCATTTGACCCACGTGCTGGGCGTTGAGCAGGTGCCGTTCGAGGACGACGCGCTGTGGCTGCTCGGCCGCGCCGCTGACGGTTCGATGCGCGATGCGATGAGCCTGACCGATCAGGCGATTGCCTTCGGTGAAGGCAAAGTCATGGCCGCCGACGTGCGGGCGATGCTCGGCACGCTCGATCATGGCCAGGTGTTTGATGTCCTGCATTCATTGATCGAGGGCGACGCCAAGGCGTTGCTCGAAGCCGTCCGTCACCTGGCTGAACAAGGCCCGGACTGGAACGGTGTGCTGTCCGAGATTCTCAATGTGTTGCACCGCGTTGCGATTGCTCAGGCGTTGCCTGAAGGCGTCGACAACGGTCATGGCGACCGAGATCGCGTGCTCGCACTGGCGCAGGCCTTGCCGGCCGAAGACGTGCAGTTTTATTACCAGATGGGCCTGATAGGCCGCCGCGACTTGCCGCTGGCGCCGGACCCGCGTGGTGGCTTTGAAATGGTCCTGTTGCGCATGTTGGCGTTCCGGCCGGCGGACACGGCGGATGCGCCGAGGCAACCGCTAAAGCCAGTGGGGATCAGCCAGGCCACAGTTGATTCCGCAAACTCAGTGGCTGCCGCGCCGGTTGTTGCGCCGGTAGCCGCTACGGCAGTTGCACCAGCGCCTGCGCCTGAAACCCAGCCTGAGGCGCAAACCAAGCCTGAGCCTGAAAGCAGACGTGAGCCTGAGCCGCAGCCAGTTGCGCCAGTGGTTGCGCCCGAGCCCGTGGCAGAAGCGGTCGCCCCCGAAGCCTTGGTTGATTTGCCGTGGAATGATCCGGTCGAAGCTGAAATCGTCCAGCAGCCGGCCGCCGAGCCGATGCTGGAAACGGCCAGCGAACAACCCGAATTGCCGCCAATGCCGCTGCCGACGCCGGACAGCGTGGTACCGGACGCGCCGGAATGGGCCGCTGCGCCGATCCCCGAGCCGTCGGTGGCCGACGTTGATGCCGCCACCCCCGGCGTTGACCTGGATGACGAGCCGCCGCTGGACGAGGATTACATCGAGCCGGACATCGACTCGGCTTACAGCTACCTTGATGAACTGGCCAGCGAACACACCGCCGAACCGGCGCCGGAACCCGAGCCGGAACCGGCTGCGATGCCGGCGACCGGTCTGGCGCTGCAATGGCTGGAATTGTTTCCGAAATTGCCGATCTCCGGCATGACTGGCAGCATCGCCGCCAACTGCACGCTGATCTCGGTTGAAGGCGATCACTGGTTGCTGCACCTCGATCCGGCGCACAGTGCGTTGTTCAACGCGACCCAGCAACGGCGCTTGAACGACGCGTTGAACCAGTTTCACGGGCGCACGCTGACCCTGAGCATGGAGCTGATCAAACCTGAGCAGGAAACCCCGGCCCAGGCTGCATCGCGGCGCCGGGTCAACCGCCAGCGCGAGGCCGAAGAGTCGATCCACGGTGATCCGTTCATCCAGCAAATGATGCAGCAGTTCGGTGCGGTGATCCGTAACGATACTATTGAACCTGTCGAAGCCCTGGTCAGTCAGGGCTAATAACTGAAGGCGTTTGGCTTTAGACGCCGGGCGCTGTTTTTATCCAAGTACTTTGAGGTGATTACCATGATGAAAGGTGGCATGGCCGGCCTGATGAAGCAGGCGCAGCAGATGCAGGAAAAAATGGCCAAGATGCAGGAAGAACTGGCCAACGCCGAAGTCACCGGTAAGGCTGGTGGCGATATGGTCACCGTGCTGATGACCGGTCGTCACGACGTCAAGCGCGTGACCATCGACCCAAGCATGGTCGAAGGCCTGAGCGAAGACGACCGCGAGATGCTCGAAGCGGTATTCGCCGCCGCCGTCAACGACGCCGTGCGCAAGATCGAAGCCAACAGCCAGGACAAAATGTCCGGCGTGACCGCTGGCATGCAACTGCCGCCGGGAATGAAAATGCCATTCTGATTCGCCAACGCGCATTGGATGGGCTACAAAAAAATGCCAGGCATCGCGCCTGGCGTTTTTATTTCTGCCGCACGCGAGCGCCCTGTTTTTGTGGCGAGGGGGCTTGCCCCCGTTGGCGTGCGAAGCGCTCCATAACCTGCCAACGGGCTTTATGGTCTAGCGCCTGCTACGCAGCCGAACGGCGGCAAGCCCCTTCGCCACAATGGCAGGCAGAAACATCGAACGCCGCACCGCGACAAGGGTCTGCTCCCTATAGCTGCCAAATTCATCGATCAAGGAGACGCTCACATGCCGCAAGCATTGACCCTCAACCAACGTATCGTCCTGGTGTCCCGCCCGGTGGGCGCGCCGACTCCGGAGAATTTTCGCCTGGAGCGCGTCGCGCTGCCGGATCTGGCGGAAGGCGAGGTGTTGCTCAAGACCCTTTACCTGTCGCTCGACCCCTACATGCGCGGGCGCATGAGTGACGCGCCGTCCTACGCCGCGCCGGTGGAAATCGACGAAGTGATGACCGGCGGCGCCGTCAGCCGTGTCGAGCATTCGCGCAATCCGAAGTTTCACGAAGGTGATCTCGTGGTCGGCGCCACCGGTTGGCAGAGCCACAGCATCAGTGACGGCCGCAACATCATTCCAATCCCGTCCGGGCTGCCGAGCCCGTCGATGGCATTGGGCGTGTTAGGCATGCCGGGCATGACCGCGTACATGGGCCTGATGGACATCGGTCAACCGCAATCCGGCGAAACGCTGGTGGTCGCCGCTGCTTCCGGAGCAGTCGGTTCGGTGGTCGGCCAAGTGGCGAAGATCAAAGGCCTGCGCGTGGTTGGCGTGGCTGGCGGCGCCGAAAAGTGCCGTTATGTGGTCGAGGAATTGGGCTTCGACGCCTGCATCGACCACAAGAGCGACAACTTCGCCAGTGAACTGGCAGCGGCCTGCCCGCAAGGCGTCGACATCTATTTCGAAAATGTCGGCGGCAAGGTCTTCGATGCCATCGTGCCGTTGCTGAATGCCAAGGCGCGGGTGCCGCTGTGTGGCCTGATCGCCGGTTACAACGCGCACGAAACGCCGAGCGGCCCGGATCGTCTGCCGCAACTGCAGCGCACCTTGCTGACCAAACGCGCACGCATTCAGGGCTTTATCGTGTTCGACGACTATGGCGATCGTCAGCCGGAATTCGTCAGCGCCATGGCGCCGTGGGTGCGCGACGGCAAGGTCAAGTTCCGCGAAGACATCGTCGATGGCCTGGAGCAGGCGCCCGAAGCATTCATCGGTCTGCTGGAAGGACGCAACTTCGGCAAACTGGTGGTGCGGGTCGCCCAGGACTGAGCATTTGACGCTGGCCAGAGGCGCGGGTATAAACCGCGTCTCGTTGTTTTGTCGGACTTTTCCCCATGAGCTTCAGCCCTCTGATTCGCCAACTGATCGATGCCCTGCGAACGCTGCCGGGCGTCGGCCAGAAAACCGCCCAGCGCATGGCGTTGCAACTGCTCGAGCGCGATCGCAGCGGCGGTTCGCGACTGGCCCAGGCATTGAGCCAAGCGATGGAAGGGGTCGGCCACTGCCGTTTGTGCCGCACGCTGACCGAAGACGACCTCTGCCCGCAATGCGCCGACAACCGTCGCGACGACACCTTGCTGTGCGTGGTTGAAGGGCCGATGGATGTCTACGCCGTCGAGCAGACCGGTTTCCGCGGTCGTTACTTTGTGCTCAAGGGCCATTTGTCGCCACTCGACGGGCTCGGCCCGGAAGCCATCGGCATTCCGCAATTGCTCGCGCGAATCGCCGAGGCGGGGACGTTTACCGAGGTCATTCTCGCGACCAACCCGACAGTCGAAGGTGAAGCGACCGCGCATTACATCGCCCAGTTGTTGAATAACAAAGGCTTGATCGCCTCGCGTATCGCCCATGGCGTGCCGTTGGGCGGGGAGCTGGAGTTGGTCGACGGCGGGACGTTGGCGCATTCGTTTGCCGGGCGTAAGCCGATCGCTTTGTAGCTTCTTGACTGACGCCATCGCGGGCAAGCCTTGCTCCCACAGGTAATGCGCCGCATGTGCTTTTTGTGGGAGCACGGCTTGCCCGCGATGCAGGCGCTTCAGTCTCCTTGATTCACAAAGCGCTATTGAAAACCAAGCAAGCGCTCGGTTAACGTCGCTGAACCCTTCAGTGGAGTTCGCCGATGCCTGCCTTTCAGGAATACTTCGATCCCAGCCACCAATTGGTTCGCGACAGCGTCAGGCGTTTCGTCGAGCGCGAGATTTTGCCGGACATTGATCAGTGGGAAGAGGCCGAAAGCTTTCCCCGCGAGCTCTACCTCAAGGCAGGTGCAGCGGGGATTCTCGGCATCGGTTATCCCGAAGCGCTGGGCGGCAGCCATGAAGGTGACGTGTTCGCCAAAGTCGCGGCCAGCGAAGAACTGATGCGCTGCGGGTCCGGTGGTCTGGTCGCCGGGCTCGGTTCGCTGGACATCGGTCTGCCGCCGATTCTCAAATGGGCGCGGCCCGAGGTGCGCGACCGGGTGGTGCCGCAAGTGCTGTCCGGCGAGAAGATCAGCGCGCTGGCGATTACCGAGCCCAGCGGCGGCTCCGACGTGGCCAATCTGCAAACCCGCGCCGTGCGCGATGGCGACGTCTATCGGGTCAATGGCAGCAAAACCTTTATCACCAGCGGTATCCGCGCGGACTTCTACACAGTCGCGGTGCGCACTGGCGCGCCGGGTTTCGGCGGCATCAGTTTGCTGATGATCGAGAAGGGCACCCCCGGTTTCACGGTCGGGCGGCAATTGAAGAAAATGGGTTGGTGGGCGTCGGACACCGCCGAATTGTTCTTCGATAACTGTCCGGTGCCGGCAGGCAACCTGATCGGCGCCGAGAACATGGGCTTCGCCTGCATCATGGGCAACTTCCAGAGCGAACGCCTGGCGCTGGCGCTGATGGCCAACATGACCGCGCAACTGGCGTTGGAACAGAGCCTGAAATGGGCGCGCGAGCGTGAAGCGTTTGGCAAACCGATCGGCAAGTTTCAGGTGCTCAAACACCGCTTGGCGGAAATGGCCACGGCGCTGGAAGTGTCACGCGAGTTCACCTATCGCCAGGCTGCGAAAATGGCGGCGGGGCAGAGCGTGATCAAAGAGATTTCCATGGCGAAGAATTTTGCCACCGACACCGCGGATCGCATCACTAACGATGCGGTGCAAATTCTGGGTGGCATGGGTTACATGCGCGAAAGCCTGGTGGAGCGGCTGTATCGGGATAACCGGATTCTGTCGATTGGCGGCGGGACGCGGGAAGTGATGAACGAAATCATCAGCAAGCAGATGGGGCTTTGATTCGGCGGTGCAGCGGCTGACGCCATCGCGAGCAAGCTCGCTCCCACAGGTAATGTGCCGCATGTGCTTTTTGTGGGAGCACGGCTTGCCCGCGATGGCGTCCTCGCAGGCGCCGCTTTATTGCTCGCTCAACGCAAACTGCGTCAGGCAGAACGTCGGAATGCCCATGTCTTCCAGTCGCTGCGACCCACCCAGCTCCGGCAAATCGATAATTGCCGCCGCTTCGTGAATCCGCGCGCCCATGCGCCGAATCAGGTTGGCCGCTGCGATCAGCGTGCCGCCGGTGGCGATCAAATCATCAAACATCACCACCGAATCGCCTTCGCACAAGCTGTCGGCGTGCACTTCCAGAAAAGCCTCGCCGTACTCGGTGGCGTAGCCCTCGGCCAACACGTCCGCCGGCAGTTTGCCCTGCTTGCGGAACAGCACCAGCGGCTTGTTCAACTGATACGCCAGCACCGAACCGATCAAGAAGCCACGCGCGTCCATCGCACCAATGTGCGTGAAGTCGGCCTCGACGTAGCGGTGGGCGAAGCTGTCCATCACCAGGCGCAGGGCCGTTGGCGATTGAAACAGTGGGGTGATGTCACGAAAGATTACGCCCGGCTTGGGGAAATCGATCACGGGGCGGATCAGGGATTTGATGTCGAAGGAGTCGAAGACCATCGTCGAGTTGTCCTGGCAGGGCTGCAAACGTCGCAGTATAACGGCGGCTGAACCGTTTCGCTCAGCCGCAATTGCACTACTCGGCGCGCAGTCAGTCCAGAGAGCCGCCGGCCAGGGCGCACAGCTGGATCGGGTCGAGGATATGAATTTCCTTGCCCTCGGCGGCGATCAGCTGGTTTTGCTGGAAACGGGTGAACACCCGCGACACGGTTTCCACTGCCAGGCCCAGGTAATTGCCGATTTCGTTGCGCGACATGCTCAAGCGGAACTGGTTGGCCGAGAACCCGCGCGCGCGAAAGCGTGCAGACAGGTTGACGAGGAACGTGGCGATGCGCTCGTCGGCGGTTTTCTTTGACAGCAGCAACATCATTTGCTGATCGTCACGAATCTCGCGGCTCATCACGCGCATCAACTGGCGGCGCAGTTGCGGCAATTGCAGCGCCAGTTCGTCGAGGCGTTCAAACGGGATTTCGCAAACCGAGGTGGTTTCCAGTGCCTGCGCTGATACGGGATGCTTTTCCGTGTCCATACCCGACAAGCCGACCAGCTCGCTCGGCAGGTGGAAACCGGTGAGTTGTTCTTCGCCGCCATCGCTGAGGCTGAAAGTCTTCAGGGCGCCGGAGCGAACTGCATAAACGGAATCGAACGTGTCGCCCTGGCGAAACAGGAATTCGCCTTTTTTCAACGGGCGACCGCGTTTAACGATCTCGTCCAGCGCTTCCATGTCTTCCAGATTCAAAGAAAGTGGCAGGCAGAGAGGGGCCAGGCTGCAATCCTTGCAATGGGCCTGGCTGTGAGCGCGCAGTTTGACTGGCTCGGACATTTCTTCAATCCTTGTGGGAAAACACACATAAGCCGTAAGGGTAACTCACGGGAGGACATTCAGGCCAGCGCACGGCGATTCTGTCGTAGGACGATAGAGCATGCAGTGCGGCGGCCGTTACCCGAAATGCAGGCAGTGATGGGAGATAAACGGCTGAGCCCGGAACAAATCAAAGCCAAACTTGGCGTGCTCAAAGCGGCGTCGCCGGCCATGCAGTCCAGACAGCACGCCTGCTGAGATGACCGCCTAAATCACCCGCGAAAAGCGCTGGCGGTTTTGCTGTTCCAGGTACGCGTCGAACACCATGCACACCGAGCGCACCAGCAAGCGCCCGGCGGGCAGCACGCTGATGCGTTCGCTGTCGAGTTCGATCAAACCGTCGTTGGCCATCTCCTGCAATTGCGGCCAGAGTTCACTGAAATAGCCACGAAAGTCGATGTTGAAGGCTTGTTCGATGCTGGCGAATTCAAGGTTGAAGCCGCAGATCAATTGCTGAATCACCGCCCGGCGCAAACGGTCATCGGCGTTGCACAGCAAGCCGCGATTGGTCGCCAGTTGTGCCGAGGCGAGGGTGTTCTGGTAGAGGTTGAGGTCGCTGGTGTTCTGGCAGTAGAGGTCGCCGATCTGGCTGATCGCCGAAACGCCGAGGCCGATCAAATCGCAATGGCCGTGGGTGGTGTAACCCTGAAAGTTGCGTTGCAGGGTTGATTCTTCCTGGGCAATCGCCAGTTCATCGTCGGGCAGGGCGAAGTGGTCCATGCCGATATAGCGATAGCCGGCCTGGGTCAGTTGCTCGATGGTGTTCTGGAGCATTTCGAGTTTCTGCGCCGGGCTCGGCAGGTCGGCGCTGTTGATCCGCCGTTGCGGCATGAAGCGTTCCGGCAGGTGCGCATAGTTGAACACCGAGAGCCGGTCCGGCTGCAGGTTAATGACTTCTTCAACGGTGCGGGCGAAGTTTTCCGGGGTCTGGCGCGGCAAACCGTAGATCAGGTCGATGTTGATCGAGCGAAACTGCAAGGTCCGCGCGGCGTCGATCACGGCGCGGGTTTCTTCCAGGCTTTGCAGGCGATTGACCGCGCGCTGTACTGCCGGGTCGAGGTCTTGCAGGCCGATGCTGACCCGGTTGAAACCCAGTTCACGCAGCAGGCCCATGGTCGACCAGTCTGCCTCGCGCGGGTCGATTTCGATGCCGTAGTCGCCGGAATCGTCATCGAGCAAATTGAAATGCTTGCGCAGGTGCGCCATCAACTGACGCAATTCGTCGTGGCTGAGGAAGGTCGGGGTGCCGCCGCCGAAATGCAGTTGCTCGACTTTTTGCGCGGGGTCGAGGTGGCAGGCGATCAGTTGGATTTCCTGCTCCAGCCGCTGCAAGTAGGGGAGTGCGCGACCGCGATCCTTGGTGATGACTTTGTTGCAGGCGCAGTAATAGCAAATGTTCGCGCAGAACGGCACGTGCACGTACAGCGACAGTGGCCGCAATGCTTTACGGCTGTCGCGCAGGGCATGAAACAGGTCGAATGTGCCAACCTGGCTGGTGAATTGAACGGCGGTCGGGTAGGAGGTATAGCGCGGTCCCGACAGGTCGTAACGGCGGATCAGATCAGTGTCCCAACGAATGGCGTCGAGCATGCGGGCATTCCCCCGGATAGGCTTGCAGTGGCAGCGAGTCTATGGGGTGCGACGTTGCGGCATCTTGATTTGCATCAACGCTGTCATTGCCAACCATCGCCAACTATCCCTTGTAGCAGCTGCCGAGCCTGCGAGGCTGCGTTCGGCGGCGAAGCCGTCGTAAACACTGAGCCCACATCGTCCTGACACACCGCACTGCCTGATTTCACGACGGCTGCGCCGCCGAACGCAGCCTCGCAGGCTCGGCAGCTGCTACAGGGCTGGGAGTTAGTGACCCATCAACCAATGCTGATGCGGGCCGGGCAGTGTCCAGATGCCGAAGATAATCACCAGCAACCCGCCCGCCATGCGCACGCTGCGTTTGCGCAGCAGCGCCGTCACCCGTTCTGCCGCCAGCCCGGTGGCCAGTAACACCGGCCATGTACCGAGCCCGAACGCCAACATCAGCAACGCACTGTCGAGCGCATTACCCTGGCTCGCCGCCCACAGCAACGTGCTGTAAACCAGCCCGCACGGCAACCAGCCCCAGAGCGCGCCCAGCAGCAAGGCGCGGGGCAGGCTCGACACCGGCAGCAGTTTGTTCGCAACCGGCTGAATATGCCGCCACAAGCCGCGACCGAGGCTTTCGATGCGGGTCAGGCCGCTCCACCAGCCGGCCAGGTACAAACCCATGGCGATCAGCAGCAGCCCGGCAAGCACGCGCATGAACATCGCCGCCGGGCTGTTGGCCACCGCCCAACCGGCCAGACCGATAAGCAGGCCGGCGGTGGCGTAGCTGAGAATCCGTCCGAGGTTGTAGGCCAGCAGCAAACGGAAACGGCGGCTGCGTTGTTCCTTGGGAATCGCCAGGGTCAACGCGCCCATCAAACCGCCGCACATGCCCAGGCAATGGCCGCCGCCGAGCAGGCCGAGGATCACCGCAGACACCAGCAATGGCGCCAGTTCAAGCATGGGGTGGCGCCTTGTCGTCGGGTTTTGTCGGGTGGCCGCTGGCCTCGTCGACGGCGGCGGTGTGGTTCGGGTCCTGGTCGTCGAACAGGATGCTATGGGCCGGACCGTCGAGGTCGTCGTACTGGCCGCTGTCGACCGCCCAGAAGAAAATGTACACGGCGATGGCCACGATCAGCAGCGCGGCCGGGATCATCACGTAAAGAGCTGGCATCGGTAGACTCCATGCCCGCGCGGCTCAGGCCGGCAGCGGACGGGTTTCAGGCGTGGCGCCGGCGCCGGGCGCGCTCGGCATCCGAGTCAGGCGCAGGGCATTGAGCACCACGGTCAACGAACTGATCGACATGCCGACTGCGGCCCACACAGGAGTGATCCAGCCGAGGGCGGCGAACGGCAACATGAGGCCATTGTACAACCCGGCCCACAGCAGGTTCTCGATGATTACCCGACGTGTGCGCCGCGCGAGGCTGAAGGCTTGCACCAAGGCATCAAGACGATTGGACAGCAGCACCGCGTCGGCGCTGGTTTTCGCCAGATCGGTGGCCGACCCCATCGCCACGCTGATGTCGGCGGCGGCCAGCACCGGCACGTCATTGACGCCGTCGCCGAGCATCAACACCTTGCGACCTTCTTTATGCAGTTGCTGCAGCACCTGCAACTTGTCGTCGGGACGTAAGCCGCCACGGGCTTCGTCGATGCCCAATTCGGCGGCGACGCTGGCGACCATCGGCGAACTGTCGCCGGACAGCAACAACGTGCGCCAGCCACGCGCCTTGCACGCGGCCAGCAGCGCCGGGGCGTCGGCGCGCAAACGGTCGTCGAGGACAAACCACGCCAGCGGCCCGAAGCTGTCGCCGAGCAGCAGCCATTGGCCCGCTTCATTCGGCATCAGCGGCACCGTGGCGCCACTCAGTTCACAGACAAAACCCGGCTGGCCGATGCGCAGACGTTGCTCGCCGACTCGACCTTCAAGGCCCAGTCCCGGCGTGCTCAGCACCTCTTCGGCGGCCAGCGGCGCACGACCGAATGCACGTGCGATCGGGTGTTCGGAACGGTTTTCCAGGGCGGCGGCGAGGCCCAGGCACTCATCGCTGCCGAGTGGCCCGAGCGGGCGAATCGAGCGCAACGCCAAGCGTCCTTCGGTGAGCGTGCCGGTCTTGTCGAAAATCACCGTGTCGATCTGGTTCAGGCCTTCCAGCACATGGCCGCGAGTCAGCAGCAAACCGAGTTTGTGCAACGTGCCGGTGGCGGCGGTCAGCGCGGTCGGCGTCGCCAGCGACAAGGCGCACGGGCAGGTCGCTACCAGCATCGCCAGCACAATCCAGAACGCGCGCGACGAATCCAGCTCCCACCAGAGCAAGCCGATGACGGCGGCGGCAATCAGCGATAACAGCAAGAACCACTGCGCGGCGCGGTCGGCGATTTCCGCCAGGCGCGGTTTTTCCGCCTGCGCGCGGTCGAGCAGGCGGACGATGGCGGACAGTCGGGTGTCGTGGCCCAGCGCGAGGACTTGCACGGTCAGCGCGCCTTCGACGTTCAAGGTGCCGGCGGTAACCGCATCGCCCAAGGTGCGCGGTTGCGGCAGGTATTCGCCGGTGAGCAGCGATTCGTCGATGCTCGACTGGCCGTCGAGGATCTTGCCATCGGCCGGAAGAATCGCGCCGGGGTGCACCAGCACTTTGTCGCCGAGGCGCAATTCGCTGAGCAGGATACGTTCGCTTTGGCCGTCGGCAGTCAAGCGCAGGCACGACGCTGGCAACAGATTGACCAGTTGCGCAGTGGCGGCGGCGGTGCGTTCGCGGGCGCGGCGTTCGAGGTAGCGCCCGGCCAGCAGAAACAACGCGAACATGCCGACCGCATCGAAATACAACTCGCCAACCCCGGTGATCGAGGTCCAGATCCCGGCGAGGTAGGCGCTGCCAATTGCCAGTGACACCGAGACGTCCATGGTCAGGTGGCGGGTGCGCAGGTCGCGCATGGCACCCTTGAAAAATGGCGCGCAGCTGTAGAACACAATCGGCGTGGTCAGGAACAGCGCAACCCAGCGCAGGATCGTGTGCAACTCGGGGCTGAGGTCAATGTTGAATTCCGGCCAAGTGGCCATGGTTGCCATCATTGCCTGGAACCACAGCAGCCCGGCGACGCCGAGCTGGCGCAGGGCCAGGCGATTTTCACTGGCCAGTTGTTCGCTGGCGCGATCGGCTTGATAAGGATGCGCTACGTAGCCGATGTGGCGCAGTTCGCTGAGCACTTGGCTCAGCGGCAATTGCGCGTCGGCCCAGCGCACATGCAAGCGATGGTTGGACAGATTGAGTCGCGCCTCGGCCACGGCCGGTAACGTGCGCAGGTGTTTCTCGATCAGCCAGCCGCACGCCGCGCAACTGATGCCTTCCATAAGCAGGGTGGTTTCGGCGAGTTCGCCTTCGTGGCGGACGAAGGGCTTTTGCACGTCGGCGCGGTCGTACAGCGCCAGTTCATCGACCAGTTGCACCGGCAGCGACTCGGGGTTGGCCGAGGCTTCGCTGCGATGCTGGTAATAACTGTCCAACCCGCCCGCGACAATCGCTTCGGCCACAGCCTGACAACCCGGGCAGCAGAACTCGCGGGTTGCACCGAGGACGACAGCGGTGAAGCGGCTGCCGGCCGGTGAGGGCAGGGCGCAGTGGTAGCAGGGGGTTGGGGTGGTCATGTCTGTCGCCATGGAAACGATTGTCGCTGATTCAACTCGGACCCTGTGGCGAGGGGGCTCGCCCCCGTTGGACCGTGAAGCGGTCCCAAACCCTGAGACCACGATTTACCGTCGATCGAGTGCACAGTTCTGGTGGCTGCTGCGCAGCCAAACGCGGGCAAGCCCGCTCGCCACAAGGGATCGCAGTAATTACTTGTTCAAATCTTCGGCACCTTGCAGCGGCTCATCGCCCAGCAGCAGGTCTTTGTCCTGGCTGATCTGTTCTTCTTCGAACATGCGCCAGGTCTTGTCGTCTTGCACACCGAGCAGTTCGACAAACCGGCGGCCTTCAACCTGGTCGCTCATCTGGCCAATGTACCGGCCCTGTTCGGTTGCGCTGCGGGTCAGGGTGATCTTGCGATCCTTCTCAGGCTGGGTCGGCGAGATCAGGTTCAGCTCCAGCGTCTGCGGCTGGCTGTTGCCTTTGAGGCGCAAATCGACCTCGCCGGTGACGTCGTCCAGGTGCACGCTGGCGCGCAGCAACAGGGTTTGCGCCAGCAATTCGCGGTCCAGCGAGCGGTTGATGCCTTTGCCGGCCTCGTAGTAGTTATCGTTGACCAGATTGTCCGGGTTGTTCACCGCGATGGTCACCATCGACAGGGTCAGCGTCACCGAACAGGCGAGAATCGCGATGATGATCCACGGCCAAAGATGTTTGTACCAAGGGCTTGCGCCAGTTGCTGCGGGCATGATCACTTCTCTCAACGAATTTGTGGGCCGATGAATCGGCTCTTGGCTTCAACGTGAATGCTGTCGTCATCGGCGTCCTTGAGGATGAATTTCACCTCGTTGGTGCTCGATGGCAATTGCTCCGGCGCGCTCGACAGCTCGACCGGCTGGCTGAAAATTTCCCCGGCGGCGACTTTGATCTCGCGTTTGCCTTGCAGCTTGAGGTCCGGCAGGCCGCTGGCTTCGAGCAAGTAGGTGTGGTCGCGCTGGTCCTTGTTCATGATTTTCAGGCTGTAGACGTTTTCGATCCGGCCTTCGGCGTTCTCGCGATACAACACACGGTCCTTGCTGACGTCGAATCCGACCAGCGAACGCATGAAGAATGCCGCCATCAGCAAGCCGATCATGGTCAGCAGCACCAGTGCATAGCCGATCAGGCGCGGCCGCAGTTTATTGGTTTTCTGCCCGGACAGGTTGTGTTCGGTGGTGTAGCTGATCAGGCCGCGCGGGTAATCCATCTTGTCCATGATGGTGTCGCAGGCATCGATACACGCGGCGCAACCGATGCACTCGACTTGCAGGCCATCGCGAATGTCGATGCCGGTCGGGCAGACCTGCACGCACATCGTGCAATCAATGCAATCGCCGAGGCCGAGTGCTTTGTAATCCACACCTTTTTTACGCGGGCCGCGGGATTCGCCACGGCGCGGATCGTAGGAAACGATCAGCGTGTCCTTGTCGAACATTACGCTCTGGAACCGCGCATACGGACACATGTAAATGCACACTTGCTCGCGCAACCAACCGGCGTTGCCGTACGTGGCGAGGGTGAAAAAACTGACCCAGAAGTACGACCAGCCATCGGCCTGGCCGGTGAAGAAATCAATGGTCAAGTCGCGGATGGGCGAGAAGTAACCGACGAAGGTCATGCCGGTGGCGAAGCCGATCAACAGCCACAACGTGTGTTTGCCGAATTTGCGCACGAACTTGTTGGCGCTCATCGGCGCCTTGTCGAGCTTGATGCGCTGGTTGCGGTCGCCTTCGGTGACCTTCTCGCACCACATGAAGATCCAGGTCCAGACGCTTTGCGGGCAGGTATAACCGCACCACACGCGCCCGGCGTACACGGTAATGAAGAACAGGCCGAAGGCACTGACGATGAGGATGCCCGAGAGCAGGATGAAATCCTGGGGCCAGAAGGTCGCGCCAAAAATGAAGAATTTGCGCTCCGGCAAATTCCACCAGACGGCCTGGTGACCGCCCCAGTTCAGCCAGACGGTACCGAAGTACAGCAGGAACAATCCGGCGCCGCCCATCATCCGCAAGTTGCGGAACAGGCCAGTGAAAGCGCGGGTGTAGATCTTTTCTCGAGAGGCGTAGAGGTCGACGCTGTTATTCGCGTTTTTGCCAGGCGGAGTAACGTCGTGTACCGGAATCTGATTGCTCATCATTGCATCCCACGGCAGTGGAAAAATGCCTCGGTCAGTACATGCCGACCGCGGTCAGAAAGGGTGTTGCAGTGGCGCAATGATACGCCTGTAGCTCTGGCGCAAGGGTGCGACCTTTGGTCGCGTTGGGGGATTTCAATTGATGGTGTAATGACTTGAATCAATTGACTTATGAATTATGGACGGTTTTTCCCAGCATGCTGGTCAGTCTCGCCGAACAAAACGGCCCCGCCAATTCTCATTGGCGGGGCCGTTTTTTTGTTGCCTCAAGCGTTTGCCTTACTGGGCGTCTTCCGCCGGAGCCTTCTCGCCGTGCGACAGGCTGTAGACGTAAGCGGCCAGCAGGTGAACCTTATCGTTGCCTTGCAGCTGTTCTTGCGCAGGCATCTGGCCCTGACGGCCGTAACGGATGGTCTGCTGCAGTTGAGCGAAGCTCGAACCGTAGATGAACGCTGCCGGGTGCGTCAGGTTAGGTGCGCCCATGGCTGGCGTGCCTTTGCCTTCCGGACCGTGGCACACCGCGCAGTTGGCGGCGAACAGTTTCTGGCCGTTGACCGGATCTGCCTTGGTGCCTTCCGGCAGCTTGCGGCCGTCGAGGTTGGTCAGGACAAACCCGGCCACGTCCGCCACGCCTTGCTCGCCGATCACTTCAGCCCAAGCCGGCATCACGGCGTGACGACCGCCCATGATGGTGGTCTTGATGGTTTCCGCTTCACCGCCCCAGCGCCAGTCAGCGTCGGTCAGGTTAGGGAAGCCATAAGCGCCCTTGGCGTCAGAACCGTGGCAAACCGAGCAGTTGGAGGCGAACAGACGGCCACCCATCTTCAAGGCTTGCGGGTCTTTGGCGACTTCTTCAATCGGCATCGAAGCGAATTTGGCGAAGATCGGGCCGAAACGCGCGTCCGACTTGGCCATTTCCTTTTCCCACTCGTGAACGCCGGTCCAGCCAGTCTGGCCGTTGGCGAACGCGGTCTGCTTTTCGGTATCCAGATAGTTGTAGCCCGGCAGCAGGCCTTTCCAGTTACCCAGACCCGGGTACAGCACCAGGTAGCCCAGCGCAAAAATGATGGTGCCCACGAACAGCATGAACCACCATTTCGGCAGTGGGTTGTCGTACTCCTCGATCCCGTCGAAGGAGTGGCCAACAGTCTCTTCGGTGGCTTCGCTGCGCTGGCCCTTGCGGGTCGACAGCAACAGCCAGGTCAGGGCGAAAATTGTGCCCAGACTGAGGACTGTGACGTACAGACTCCAGAACGTACTCATTCTTTGTTACTCCTAGAAGCTTGCTCGACGTGCTTGATGGCTTCGGGATCATCCGCGAAAGGCAGCAAGGTCGCGTCTTCAAACTCCGACTTGCGCTTGGGGCTGAACACCCACAACGCCAGACCGATAAAGGCCACCATCACAACAACGGTGCCCAGGCCACGAATCATCCCGATATCCATCTAAATCACCGTTTGCTTTTGATGATGGTGCCCAGGCCTTGCAGATAGGCCACCAGCGCGTCCATTTCGGTTTTGCCCTTCACAGCATCCTTGGCACCGGCGATGTCTTCGTCGGTGTAAGGAACGCCGAGCGTGCGCAAGACTTCCATTTTCTTCGCGGTGTCTTTGCCGTCGAGCTTGTTTTCCACGAGGAACGGGTAGGCCGGCATTTTCGACTCAGGCACGACGTTGCGCGGGTTGTACAAGTGCGCACGTTGCCAGTCATCGGAGTAACGACCGCCGACACGGGCCAGGTCCGGGCCGGTACGCTTGGAACCCCACAGGAACGGGTGATCCCAGACGCTTTCACCGGCGACCGAGTAGTGGCCGTAACGTTCGGTTTCAGCACGGAACGGGCGGATCATCTGCGAGTGGCAGCCGACACAACCGTTGGCGATGTAGATGTCGCGACCTTCCAGTTCAAGCGCGGTGCGAGGCTTCATGCCTTCGACCGGCTTGTTGGTGACGTCCTGGAAAAACAGCGGAACAATTTGTGTCAGGCCGCCGATGCTGACGGCGATGACCATGAAGAAGGCCAGCAGGCCAATATTCTTCTCGACTGCTTCATGCTTCATCAGTGAGCTCCAACTACAGCAATCTGAGCGGCGGCTTCGGCTTCAACCGGGTTCGAGGCACGTACGGTACGCCATACGTTGTAGGCCATGAACAGCATGCCGCTGGCAAAGAACGCACCGCCCAGGGCGCGAACGATGAAACCTGGATGGCTGGCTTGCAGCGCTTCCACGAACGAGTAGGTGAGGGTGCCGTCGTCGTTGATTGCACGCCACATCAGACCCTGGGTGATGCCGTTGACCCACATCGAAGCGATGTACAAAACGGTACCGATGGTCGCGAGCCAGAAGTGCGCGTTGATCAGGCCGATGCTGTGCATCTGCGCGCGACCGAACAGTTTCGGGATCATATGGTAGATCGCGCCGATCGAGATCATCGCCACCCAGCCGAGCGCGCCGGCGTGTACGTGGCCGATGGTCCAGTCGGTGTAGTGCGACAGCGAGTTGACCGTCTTGATCGCCATCATCGGACCTTCGAAGGTCGACATGCCGTAGAACGCCAGCGAGACCACGAGGAAGCGCAGGATCGGGTCGGTGCGCAGCTTATGCCAGGCGCCCGAGAGGGTCATCATGCCGTTGATCATGCCGCCCCAGCTTGGCGCGAGCAGGATGATCGACATCGCCATGCCCAGCGACTGAGCCCAGTCCGGCAGAGCGGTGTAGTGCAAGTGGTGCGGACCGGCCCAGATGTACAGGGTGATCAGCGCCCAGAAGTGCACGATCGACAGACGATAGGAGTAGATCGGGCGTTCGGCCTGCTTCGGTACGAAGTAGTACATCATCCCGAGGAAACCGGTGGTCAGGAAGAAGCCCACCGCGTTGTGCCCGTACCACCACTGGATCATCGCGTCAGTCGCCCCGGCGTAAGCCGAGTAGGACTTGAAGAAACTCACCGGCAGGGAGGCGTGGTTGACGATGTGCAGCATCGCCGTCACGACGATGAAGGCACCGTAGAACCAGTTGCCGACGTAGATGTGTTTGGTTTTGCGCTTGGTGATGGTGCCAAAGAACACCAGACCGTAGGAAATCCAGACAATGGCCAGCAGAATAGCCAATGGCCATTCCAGTTCCGCGTATTCCTTGGTGGTGGTGTAACCCAGCGGCAAGGTAATGATCGCGCCGACAATGACCGCTTGCCATCCCCAGAAGGTGAAGGCTGCGAGGCTGTCGGAAATCAGTCGCGTTTGGCAGGTTCGCTGCACGACGTAATAAGAAGTGGCAAACAATGCACATCCACCGAAGGCGAAAATCACCAGGTTGGTGTGCAACGGGCGTAAGCGTCCAAAGCTCGTCCACGGTAAACCGAAGTTCAATTCCGGCCATACCAGTTGCGAGGCGATGAAGACACCAAGCCCCATGCCAAGGATCCCCCAGACCACCGTCATGATGGCGAACTGGCGGACTACCTTATAGTTATAAGCAGTCGGACTGATTGCTGTGCTCATTCTAAGGTTCCACGGTTTGGGTGTTTTATTAGGAGTAAAAATCGGCCGCAAGTATGGATAAAGAAGGGGGTCATTGCAACGCACCATGACCTGGGTCAATGCTTTCAAAAGCTGATTCTGCGGCCTTTCCATGCGCCGCGTAAGGACAAAATTGCCCCCGGACAAAATGCCGCAGCGGATGAAAAAGGTAAGGGCTTCAGGTCAGTTGTTACGGGGTGTGTTCAAACCCGACAAATTGCCGATCGAGGGCATTTCGCATGACAGCCGGTATCTACCAGCCTTTGCGGCCTGTCACCGAGCAGATTTGTCTGACACATCGGCTGATTTCGACCTTGAACCGGTACTTTGCCAGTCCACATCGATCAAGCGTAGACCCGAATCCGGGTAACCGAAAGGACGACGGGGGGAGGGTGCGACAATGGGTCGCAAAGAAGCAGGGAACTGCCGCATCCGGGAGAATGCGGCAGCAGAGCGGTCGAGAATTATTCGCTTTTGCTTTCAGCCTGCAAGCGCTCGGTGCTGACACCCTGCGAGAGGCTGTACACGTAAGCCGCGAGCAGTTGAACCTTGTCGTTGCCTAGCAGCTCGTTCTGCGCCGGCATATGGCCCTGACGACCATGGCGAATGGTCTGCTGCAATTGCGCCAGGCTGGCGCCATAGATGAAGCCGGCCGGGTGCGTCAGGTTTGGCGCGCCCATCGCTTCAGTGCCTTGGCCGTTGGCGCCATGACAGGCGACGCAGGTGGTGCTGAACGCTTGCTGACCGGCGAGCAGATCGGCAGTGCTGTCAGCCGGCAGCGGCAGGCCGGCCAGTTCGTGACGCACGTAAGCGGCGACGTTTTTCACCCCGGCCTCGCCGAGAATCTCGCCCCAGGCCGGCATTGCCGCTATCCGCCCACCCATGATGGTGGTCTTGATGGTGTCGGCGTTACCGCCCCAGCGCCAGTCGCTGTCCGCCAGGTTGGGGAAACCGAAGGCGCCCTTGGCATCCGAGCCGTGGCACACCGAGCAGTTGGAGGCGAACAGGCGACCGCCCATCTTCAACGCTTGCGGGTCCTTGGCCACTTCTTCCACGGGCATTGCGGCGAACTTGGCGAAGATCGGGCCAAATCGCGCGTCAGCCTTGTCCATTTCCTTTTCCCATTCGTGAACGCCGGTCCAACCGTCCTCGTAGCCGGGCAGGATGCCTTTCCAGTTGCCCAGGCCCGGATAAAGCACCAGGTAACCGATGGCAAACACCAACGTGCCGGCGAACAGCATGAACCACCACTGCGGCAACGGGTTGTCGTACTCCTCGATGCCGTCGAAGCTGTGGCCCATGGTCTGGTCGACGCTGCCCTTGGTTTCGCCCTTGCGCGTGCCGATCAGCAGCCAGGTGAGGCCGATCAGGCTGCCGATGGTCAGTACGCAAATCCACGCACTCCAGAAGGTGGTCATGGGCGGGTGCTCCTTGTTTCAGGTTCTTGAGTGGCGTCAGCGGACAACGGTTCATCGGCGAACGGCAGCAAACGCGCTTCGGCGAATTGCGCGCTGCGCTTGCCGCTGAATACCCACAGCGCCAGGCCGACGAAGGCCAAAAACACCACGACTGTGCCGAGGCCGCGGATCATCCCACTGCTCATCACGCTGACTATTTCAAAGGGAATGGCCATGGCTCACCTCTTGCTCTTGATGGCAGTGCCGAGCACTTGCAGGTAGGCGACCAGCGCGTCCATTTCGGTTTTGCCCTTGAGCGAAGCGACGGCACCGCTGATGTCATCGTCGCTGTACGGCACGCCGAGGGTGCGCATTGCCTTGATCTTGGTTTCGGTGTGGCTGCTGTCGAGCTGATTAGCGACCAGCCATGGGTAGGCCGGCATTTTCGATTCCGGCACGACGTTGCGCGGGTTGTACAAGTGCGCGCGGTGCCAGTCTTCCGAATAGCGACCGCCGACCCGCGCCAGGTCCGGCCCGGTGCGCTTGGAGCCCCACAGGAACGGGTGATCCCAGACGCTTTCACCGGCCACCGAGTAGTGCCCGTAACGTTCGGTTTCGGCGCGAAATGGCCGGATCATCTGCGAATGGCAGCCGACGCAGCCTTCGCGGATATAGATGTCGCGACCTTCCAGTTGCAGCGCGGTGTAGGGCTTCATGCCTTCGACCGGTTTATTGGTCACGTCCTGGAAGAACAGCGGCACGATCTGTGTCAGGCCGCCGATGCTCACAGCAAAGATCATCAGCAACAGCAGCAGGCCGACGTTTTTCTCGATTGTTTCGTGTTTCATGGCGGACTCCTCAGGCCATCTGCGCGGCAGCGGCGGCTTCGGCAGGCTGCGAGGCCCGCACGGTGCGCCAGGTGTTGTAGGCCATCAGCAACATGCCGCTGAAGAAAATCGCCCCGCCGACCAGCCGCACGACGAAGCCCGGATGGCTGGCCACCAGGGTTTCGACGAAGGAATAAGTCAGCGTGCCGTCTTCGTTCACCGCACGCCACATCAGGCCCTGGGCGATGCCGTTGACCCACATCGAAGCGATGTAGAGCACGGTGCCGATGGTCGCGAGCCAGAAGTGCGCGTTGATCAGGCCGATGCTGTGCATCTGCGCGCGGCCGAAGATTTTCGGGATCATGTGGTACAGCGCGCCGATGGAAATCATCGCCACCCAGCCGAGCGCGCCGGCGTGGACGTGGCCGATGGTCCAGTCGGTGTAGTGGGAGAGGGCGTTGACGGTTTTGATCGCCATCATCGGCCCTTCGAAGGTCGACATGCCGTAGAACGCCAGCGAGACCACGAGGAAGCGCAGGATCGGGTCGCTGCGCAACTTATGCCAGGCGCCCGACAGCGTCATCATGCCGTTGATCATCCCGCCCCAGCTCGGTGCCAGCAGGATCAGCGACATCACCATGCCCAGCGACTGCGCCCAGTCCGGCAGCGCGGTGTAGTGCAAATGGTGCGGGCCGGCCCATATGTACAACGTGATCAGTGCCCAGAAGTGCACGATCGACAGGCGATACGAGTACACCGGGCGCTCAGCCTGTTTCGGCACGAAGTAATACATCATCCCGAGGAAGCCTGCGGTCAGGAAGAAACCTACCGCGTTGTGCCCGTACCACCATTGCACCATGGCGTCGGTGGCGCCGCCGTACAGCGAGTAGGACTTGGTCCAGCTGACCGGGATTTCCATGTTGTTGACGATGTGCAGAATCGCCACGGTGACGATGAACGCCCCGAAGAACCAGTTGCCGACGTAGATGTGCTTGGTCTTGCGCTTGGCCAATGTGCCGAAGAACACGATGGCGTAGGCGACCCAGACGATGGTGATCAGGATGTCGATCGGCCATTCCAGCTCGGCGTATTCCTTGGAGCTGGTGTAACCCAGCGGCAGGCTGATGGCCGCCAGCAAGATGACCAACTGCCAGCCCCAGAAGCAGAATGCGGCGACTTTCGGTGCAAACAGTTGAGTCTGGCAGGTGCGTTGCACCGAATAGAACGAACTGGCGAACAGGGCGCAACCGCCGAAAGCGAAGATCACCGCGTTGGTGTGCAACGGACGCAGGCGCCCGAAACTGGTCCACGGCAAATTGAAGTTGAGTTCGGGCCAGACCAATTGGGCCGCGAGAAAAACCCCGAGCCCCATGCCGACGATGCCCCATACCACCGTCATAATGGCGAATTGGCGGACCACCTTGTAGTTGTAGGCGGTACTGATAGAAGTGTTCATGGTTCCCCATCCACGGTTCAGCCGAAGTGAAGGCGCGTCTTCGCAACCACGTCGCGAGGCAAGCGCTTCCTTCGCCTGGAGTTATAGGCAGACTAAAAGCGAGGCAAGCATGGACAAACAGCACAAGGCCAGTATTGACGGGGATCAATGGGCGCGGTGCGTGGCCGAACGTGGTTGGCTTTGGGATGCGGCGCTGAAGCCGTCATCGACCACGTTGATCCTGGCCCACGGTGCCGGTGCGCCGATGGACAGTGCCTGGATGAACGACATGGCTGCGCGCCTTGCGGCGTCTGGGGTCAACGTGTTGCGCTTCGAGTTTCCATACATGGCGCAACGGCGGGTGGATGGCGGTAAACGCCCGCCGAATCCGGCGCCGAAACTGCTCGAATGCTGGCGCGAGGTGTACGCCGAGGTGCGACGCCATGTCACTGGGCGTTTGGCCATCGGCGGCAAGTCGATGGGCGGGCGGATGGCCAGTTTGCTCGCCGATGAGTTGGGCGCCGATGCTTTGGTGTGCCTGGGTTATCCGTTTTACGCGGTGGGCAAACCGGAGAAACCCCGGGTCGAGCATTTGGCCGGGCTGCAGACGCCGGCCTTGATTGTCCAGGGCGAACGCGATGCGCTGGGCAATCGTCAGGCGGTCGAGGCTTATGACTTGTCGCCGAGTATCGAGGTGTTCTGGTTGGTGGCCGGGGATCATGATTTGAAGCCGTTGAAGGCTTCGGGATTCAGTCATGAGCAGCATTTGGCGGCTGCGGCGGGGCGGGTGGTTGCGTTTCTTCAGTGATTTTTCCGTGTGGCGAATGGCCCCTTCGCGGGCAAGCCTCGCTCCTACAGGTTAATAGTGTCTGCATGAGTGGCGCATAACCCGTAGGAGCGAGGCTTGCCCGCGAAGAGGCCCGCACAGACATCTGCATTTTCATAGGTGGCAATAAAAAACCCGGAAGCTCTCGCCCTCCGGGTTTTTGTTATCGCCAGTTCAATCAGCGGTTAAACCGCTCCACCAGCGAATACTGGGTATTGGCGGTCTTGGTCAGTTCTTCACTCAGCAACGCCGAGTGCTGTGCCTGTTCCGACGTCTGGTCCGCCAGGTGCGAGATGTTGCTGATGTTGCGGCTGATCTCTTCCGCTACCGAGCTCTGCTCTTCGGTCGCGGCAGCAATCTGCGTGGTCATGTCGGTGATGTGCGCCACCGCTTCGCTGATCCCGATCAACGCCTGATCCGCTTCCAGCACCCGCGCCACGCCTTCTTCAGCCTGACGATGGCCGGCATCCATGGTTTGCACGGCAGTGTTGGCGGTTTGCTGCAGCTTGGCGATCAGCGCATGAATCTGCCCGGTCGACTCGCTGGTGCGTTGCGCCAGTTGCCGCACTTCGTCAGCCACTACCGCAAAACCACGGCCCATTTCACCGGCACGCGCCGCTTCGATGGCCGCGTTCAACGCCAGCAGGTTGGTCTGGTCGGCGATGCCTTTGATCACATCGACCACGCCACCGATTTCGTCGCTGTCCTTGGCCAGTTGCGTCACGGTCATCCCGGTTTCACCGACCACCACCGACAGGCGCTGAATGGCTTCGCGGGTTTCCCCGGCAATGTCGCGACCGCGACCGGTCAGGCGATTGGCTTCCTGCGTGGCATCAGCGGTGCGCTGCACGTGGCTGGCGACTTCCTGAGTGGTGGCGGCCATCTGATTGACGGCGGTGGCCACTTGCTCGGTTTCGACGCGCTGGCGTTCCAGGCCGCTGGAGCTCTTGTGCGCCAGCGAGTCGGATTGCTTGGCTTGCTCGGTCAAGTGCTCGGCGGTGTCTTGCAGCCGGGTCAGGCAGGTTTTCAGGCGTGCTTCCTGGCTGAGAATCGACATCTCCAGACGCGCCTGGGCGCCGCGACTGTCGGTGTACATCTGCGCAATCAGCGGATCGGACGTGGTCTGCCCGGCCAGCACCAGCAACCGCTTGAGGCCGCGCTGTTGCCAGGTCAAACCGAGCAAGCCCAGCGGCACCGACAGCGCCGCCGCCAGGGCAAAACCCCAATGCGAGTTGAGCGAGGCGCCGATCATGAAGCTCAGTTGGCTGACCAGAATGAACGGCACCCAATCCTGCAGGATCGGCAGCCATTTATCCGTCGAAGGAATCGCCGACTTGCCCTGATTGATGCGTTGGTAGAGCGCTTCGGCCCGGCGGATCTGCTCGGCGGTGGGTTTGACCCGCACCGACTCGTAACCGACCACTTGATTGCCTTCAAACACCGGTGTGACGTAGGCGTTAACCCAATAGTGGTCACCGGTCTTGCAGCGATTCTTGACAATGCCCATCCATGGCAAGCCTTGTTTCAAAGTGCCCCACATATGCGCGAACACCGCTGCCGGCACGTCGGGGTGACGTACCAGATTGTGCGGGGCACGGATCAGCTCCTCACGGGAAAACCCACTGATTTCGACGAAAGCGTCGTTGCAGTAAGTGATCACGCCTTTGGCGTCGGTCGTCGAAATCAACCGTTGCTGAGCCGGGAACGTCCGTTCGCGTTGTGTCGTGGGTTGGTTATTACGCATGGCTTTTTCAATCCGTGAGGCTTTGACAGGGTGTCGGCATCGAGTCGGATTTGTTGAAGTTTATTTTTCAATAACCGGCGGTGCGTCGCAGAAATGAGCATTGCGTTGGATTGGATTTCCGTTAAACGCATAACCCCCTTGTAGGAGTGAGCCTGCTCGCGATAGCGGTGGGTCAGTCAACATTTGCAGCGGCTGACGCACCGCCATCGCGAGCAGGCTCACTCCTACAGAGGGCGGTGTTGCACGCATAAACCTTGTGGGAGCGAGCTTGCTCGCGATGGGGCCATTACATTCAGCATCAATATCGCCTGATCCCCCGCCATCCCGAGCAAGCTCGGTCCCACAGTGGATTGGCGGTATTCAGAGAGTTTGTGCTCCACGCAAAACCCCCTTGTGGGAGCGAGCTTGCTCGCGATGGGGCCATTACATTCAGCATCAATATCGCCTGATAAACCGCCATCCCGAGCAAGCTCGGTCCCACAGTGGATTGGCGGTGTTCAGGGAGTTTGTGTTCCACGCATGACCCCTGCGGGCTTAGCGCTCGGCACACACAAAAACACCGCCCGAGGGCGGTGTCTGGTTTGGCGCGTTGGTTAGGAGGCGATCAACTGCCGCAACACGTAATGCAGGATCCCGCCAGCCTTGAAGTATTCCACTTCGTTCAGCGTATCGATCCGGCACAACACGTCGACTTTCTCGCTGCGCCCGTCTTCACGGGTAATCACCAGCGTCAGGTTCATCCGTGGCGTCACTTCCACCCCGGTCAGGCCGAGGATATCCACAGTTTCCTTGCCGGTCAGGTTCAGGCTCTTGCGATTCTGATCCAGTTTGAATTGCAGCGGCAGCACGCCCATGCCCACCAGGTTGGAACGGTGAATACGCTCGAAGCTTTCGGCGATAACCGCTTTTACCCCCAACAAGTTAGTACCTTTCGCCGCCCAGTCGCGGCTGGAACCGGTGCCGTATTCTTGCCCGGCGATCACCACCAGCGGCGTGCCCGACGCTTGATAACGCATCGCCGCGTCATAAATCGGCAAACGCTCGCCGGTCGGAATGTAAATGGTGTTGCCACCTTCCTCACCGCCAAGCATTTCGTTGCGAATCCGGATGTTGGCGAACGTCCCGCGCATCATCACTTCGTGGTTGCCGCGCCGCGAACCGTAGGAGTTGAAGTCGCGCGGCTCGACGCCTTTCTCTTGCAGGTAGCGCCCGGCGGGGCTGTCGATCTTGATGTTGCCGGCCGGCGAGATGTGGTCGGTGGTCACCGAATCGCCGAGCAGCGCCAGCACATTGGCTTTCCTCACGTCCTGAATCACCGGCAACGGCCCGCCGATGTCATCGAAAAACGGCGGATGCTGGATGTACGTCGAATCTTCCTGCCAGACATACGTCGCCGCTTGCGGCACTTCGATCGCTTGCCACTGCTCGTCACCGGCAAACACTTCGGCGTATTCCTTGTGGAACATCGACGTGTTGACCTGACTCACCGCATCCGCAATCTCTTTGGTGCTCGGCCAGATGTCGCGCAGATAAACCGGATTACCGTCCTGGTCATTGCCCAGCGGCTCGCTGCTGATGTCGATGCGCACCGTGCCCGCCAGCGCGTAAGCAACCACGAGAGGCGGGGAGGCCAGCCAGTTGGTTTTCACCAGCGGGTGCACCCGGCCCTCGAAGTTGCGGTTGCCGGACAACACCGACGCCACGGCCAGATCGGCTTTCTGAATGGCTTTCTCGATCGGCTCGGGCAGCGGCCCGGAGTTGCCGATACAGGTGGTGCAGCCGTAACCCACCAGGGCAAAACCCAACTGATCGAGGTATTGGGTCAGACCGGCGGCGTTGTAATAATCGGTGACCACTTTCGAACCCGGTGCCAACGAACTCTTGACCCACGGTTTGCGCGTCAGGCCTTTCTCGACGGCTTTTTTCGCCACCAGACCGGCCGCCATCATCACGCTCGGGTTGGAGGTGTTGGTGCAGGAAGTGATCGCAGCGATCACCACCGCGCCGTTTTTCAGGCGATAGGTGTGGCCATCCGATTCGTATTCCGCTTCGCCGACCAAATCCGCGTTGCCGACCGCAACACCGCCGCCGCCCTCACTTTCCAGGCGACCTTCTTCTTTACTGGTGGGTTTGATTTGCAAGCCAAGGAAGTCACTGAAGGCCTGGGCGACGTTCGGCAGCGACACGCGATCCTGCGGGCGTTTCGGCCCGGCGAGGCTGGCTTCGACGCTGCCCATGTCCAACTCGAGGCTGTCGGTGAAAACCGGTTCCTTGCCCGGCAGGCGCCACAGGCCTTGGGCCTTGGTGTAAGCCTCGACCAGTTTCACCACTTCCGGCGGACGGCCAGACAGGCGCAGGTAATCCAGCGTCACGTCGTCGACCGGGAAGAAGCCGCACGTCGCGCCGTATTCCGGGGCCATGTTGGCGATGGTCGCGCGGTCGGCGAGGGGCAGGTCAGCGAGGCCGTCGCCGTAGAATTCGACGAATTTGCCGACCACGCCTTTCTTGCGCAGCATCTGCGTGACGGTCAGTACCAGGTCAGTCGCGGTGATGCCTTCCTTGAGTTTGCCGGTGAGTTTGAAACCGATCACTTCCGGGATCAGCATCGACACCGGTTGGCCGAGCATCGCTGCTTCTGCTTCGATCCCGCCGACACCCCAGCCGAGTACGCCGAGGCCATTGATCATGGTGGTGTGCGAGTCGGTGCCGACCAGGGTGTCGGGGAACGCGTACGTGCGGCCGTCCTCGTCCTTGGTCCAAACGGTGCGGCCGAGGTATTCGAGGTTCACCTGATGGCAAATCCCGGTGCCCGGTGGCACCACGCTGAAGTTGTCGAAGGCGCTTTGGCCCCAGCGCAAAAAGGCATAACGCTCGCCGTTGCGCTGCATTTCGATGTCGACGTTCTGTTCGAAGGCGCTGGAACTGGCGAATTTATCGACCATCACTGAGTGGTCGATCACCAAGTCCACCGGCGACAACGGATTGATCCGCTGCGGGTCGCCGCCGGCCTTGGCCATCGCGGCGCGCATGGCGGCGAGGTCGACCACCGCCGGCACGCCGGTAAAGTCCTGCATTAATACCCGGGCCGGGCGGTATTGAATTTCGCGGTCGGAGCGACGCTCCTTGAGCCACGCGGCAATTGCCTTGAGGTCGGCGCCGGTGACGGTTTTTGCGTCCTCCCAGCGCAGCAGGTTTTCCAGCAGGACTTTCAACGACATCGGCAGTTTGTCGAGGTCACCGAGGCTTTTGGCAGCGTCGGGCAGACTGAAATAGTGGTAAGTCTTGTCGTCGATTTGTAGGGTTTTAAGGGTTTTCAGGCTATCGAGGGACGGCATTTGAAATGACTCCTTTAAGTCCGCACGGCTACGGACTTGGGGGACGGACAGAGCATTAAACCTAGCCCTGTTTTAAGTAGCTGGCTAATAACTGGACTCTATCGACAAGTCCAAGGTTCCGAACTCGGCTATCATGCGCCGGTTTTCGTGACAGGCTTTGCTTCAACGCAAGCCTGGGCATCGCGCAGTGGCTGAATTCTCGCCATCTGCCCAGGAGTAAGAATGAACACCCTATTTATGCATTGCCGGCCGGGCTTCGAAGGCGAAGTCTGTTCCGAGATTTCCGAACACGCCGCGCGGCTGAATGTGGCCGGTTATGCCAAGGCTAAAACCGCCAGCGCCTGCGCCGAATTCATCTGCACCGAAGAAGACGGCGCTGCGCGCCTGATGCGTGGCCAGCGTTTCGCCGATCTGATCTTCCCGCGCCAATGGGCGCGCGGGATCTTCATCGATCTGCCGGAAACCGACCGCATCAGCGTGATCCTTGCGCACATTGCCGACTTCCCGGTGTGCGGCAGCCTGTGGCTGGAAATGGTCGACACCAACGATGGCAAGGAGCTGTCGAACTTCTGCAAGAAGTTTGAAGTTCACCTGCGCAAGGCCCTGATGGCTGCCGGCAGACTGGTGGAAGACGCAAGCAAGCCGCGCCTGTTGCTGACGTTCAAAAGTGGCCGTGAAGTGTTTGTCGGTCTGGCTGAGTCGAACAACTCGGCGATGTGGCCAATGGGCATTCCGCGCCTGAAGTTTCCGCGTGACGCGCCAAGCCGTTCGACGTTGAAGCTGGAAGAGGCCTGGCACCATTTCATCCCGCGCGATCAGTGGGACGAGCGTCTGCACAGCGACATGACCGGCGTCGACCTCGGCGCGGCACCGGGCGGCTGGACCTGGCAACTGGTCAACCGCGGCATGCTGGTAACCGCCATCGACAACGGCCCGATGGCCGAAAGCCTGATGGACACCGGCCTGGTGCAGCATTTGATGGCGGACGGTTTTACTTTCAAGCCGCGTCAGCCAGTGGACTGGATGGTCTGCGACATCGTCGAGAAACCGGCCCGTAATGCGGCGATGCTCGAAGAGTGGATTGGCGAGGGACATTGCAGCGAAGCGGTGGTCAACCTCAAGTTGCCGATGAAACAGCGTTACGCCGAAGTAAAACGCTTGCTGGAACGGATTGCCGAAGGCTTCAAGGAGCGCGGGATCAAAGTCGAAATCGGCTGCAAACAGCTGTACCACGACCGCGAAGAAGTGACCTGCCATTTGCGCCGGATAGACGTGAAGAAACCTAAATCCCGCTGAGTCGCGCCCGTATTGCGGCGCGCCACCCAACCTTGTGGGAGCGAGGCTTGCCCGCGAAGCTTTTAGCGTCTTCAAGGACGCCTTCGCGGGCAAGCCTCGCTCCCACAAGGGCGGGGCGGTGTTATGAGACAGATGACCGAACACCCGGCAATGCGCGACAATGCCGGCCAGTTTCAGGAGTGAATCATGAGTGAAATGCTTGATACGCCGGTAGACGGCACCCTCGACGCTACCGGCCTCAACTGCCCGGAACCGGTGATGATGCTGCACCAGCACATCCGTGATCTGGTGCCCGGCGGCTTGCTCAAGGTGATCGCCACCGACCCGTCGACCCGGCGCGATATCCCCAAGTTTTGCGTGTTCCTCGACCATGAACTGGTCGGCCAGCACGAAGAGGCGGGCACCTACCTCTACTGGATCCGCAAAAAACTCGCTTAACCGGCCGACTTGCTGATGCGGATCCGCTTGCGTGCACTGCGCGCCAGGCGGATCGACAGCATCAGCGCCGCGCAACTCAGGCCAACGATCAAACCCTGCCACAGCCCGCTCGGGCCACTTGGCGCACCGAACCAGTCGGTCAGGCCCAACGCGTAACCGACCGGCAGGCCAATGCCCCAATAGGCAAACAGGGTCAGGATCATCGTCACCCGCGTGTCCTGATAACCGCGCAATGCGCCGGCCGCCGTGACCTGGATCGCGTCGGAAAACTGGAACAGCGCCGAGTACACGATCAGCATCGCCGCGATATGAATCACCGCCGGGTCCGTGGTGTAAATCGTCGCAATCTGCTCGCGCAGCAACAGCATCATGCTGGCCGACAGGCAGGCATACGCCAACGCACTGCCCATGCCGACGCCCGCCGCGAAACGCGCTTCCCGCGGTTCATTGCGCCCCAGCGCCTGGCCGACGCGCACGGTCACGGCCATGCCCAGCGAATACGGAATCATGAACACCAGCGAACTGACGTTCAGCGCGATTTGATGCCCGGCGACCACGGTCGCGCCGAGGCTGCCGATCAGCAGCGCAATCACTGCGAAGATGCTCGATTCGGCAAACACCGCGATGCCGATCGGCAGACCGATACTCAGCAGGCGTTTGATCACCGCCCACTGCGGCCAGTCGAAGCGGCTGAACAGTTCGCTCGCCTTGTACGCCGGGGCCCAGCGCGTGTACACGGCCATGCCCAGCGCCATGAACCACATGACAATGGCGGTGGCCCAGCCGCAACCGACGCCGCCCATCGCCGGCACACCGAAGTGGCCATAAATGAACACGTAGTTGAGCGGGATGTTCATCGCCAGCGCACACAAGCCCAAAACCATCGCCGGACGTGTGCGGCCCATGCCGTCGCTGTAGCAGCGCAGCACGTGATACAGCGCCACGGCAGGCAAACCGCAAGCGATTCCGCGCAGGTATTCCATGCACGGGCCGATCAGTTCGGGATCAACTTTCATGACGCGCAGGATCGGTTCGGCGCTGAACAGGATCAGCGTCGCCAGCAACCCGACCACCGTCGCCAGCCACAATGCCTGGCGCACCAATGGGCCGATTTCAGTGTGCGTGCCGGCGCCGAAGCGCTGGGCGACTTTCGGCGTGGTCGCCAGCAGCGTGCCGGTCATCAGCAAAAACACCGGCACCCAGATCGAGTTGCCCAACGCCACCGCCGCCAGATCCCGCGAACTGACGCGACCGGCCATCACCGCATCGACGAAGCCCATGGCGGTGGTCGCCAGTTGCGCGATCATGATCGGCAGCGCGAGGGCGAACAGGTTCTTCAGCTCCAGGCGAATCCGCGCGGGGCGGGTGAGGGTGATGGCAACGGGGCGGGTAACGGAAGTCAAGGGCGTAGCGTCCAGGAAAATATGATGCGCAAGGGCCGCGCATTCTACCCGTTGACGCACTGGTCAGGAAAACAGCTGTGTTGGGGATTTGTAATCGTCTTTTGAACGCGACGGGATTCCCGATGCTGAGGTTGTTTCCTGGGACCAAGCTTCCGTTTGATGAAGTTTTTCCCGGGAGAAGGATTCCCTGTAGTGAGGTTATTTGCTGGGACAAAGCTTCCGTTTGATGAAGTTTTTGCCGGGAGAAGGACTCCCTGTAGTGAAGTCATTTGCTGGGACGAAGCTTCCTGTGGCGAGGGGGCTTGCCCCCGTTGGGTCGCGAAGCGGCCCCAGCGTCCTTTCAGAAACCGAGGGGTTTGAATCAGCGACTGCTGCGCAGTCGAACGGGGGCAAGCCCCCTCGCCACAGCAAGCCCTCTTCTCCACAGCAAGCCCCTCTTCCACAGGTGTGGGTGCAGTCTTTGCAGATCCGCAATGCTTGCTGGCTCAGCATGGTCTTCTGCAACTACACTGCCGATCCGCCTAAGGAGCCTCGCCATGCTGATTGTTGCCGACGAAAATATCCCGCTGCTCGATGCCTTTTTCCAGGGTTTCGGCGAAATCCGCCGGGTGCCGGGGCGTTCCATCGACCGCGCCACGGTCGAGCAGGCTGACGTTTTGCTGGTGCGTTCGGTGACCAACGTCAACCGCGCATTGCTCGAAGGCAGCAACGTCAAGTTTGTCGGCACCTGCACCATCGGCACCGATCACCTCGATCTGGATTACTTCAAACAGGCCGGCATCACTTGGTCCAGCGCTCCTGGCTGCAACGCCCGTGGCGTGGTCGATTACGTGCTCGGCAGCCTGCTCACCCTCGCTGAAATCGAAGGCGCCGACCTGACCCGCCGCACGTATGGCGTGGTCGGTGCCGGCGAAGTTGGCGGGCGTCTGGTCAAAGTGCTGCAAGGCCTGGGCTGGAACGTGCTGGTCTGCGATCCGCCACGACAAGCGGCGCAGGGTGGCGATTTTGTCAGCCTCGAGCAGATCATCGAGCAGTGCGACGTCATCAGCCTGCACACGCCGCTGAAGAAACACGGCGCGCAATCGACGTGGCACCTGTTCGATCACGCACGTTTGAATCAACTCAAGCACGGCGCCTGGCTGATCAACGCCAGCCGTGGCCCGGTGGTCGACAACGCGGCGCTGCGTCGCGTGTTGCTCGAGCGCGAAGACCTGCAAGCGGTGCTGGACGTCTGGGAGGGCGAGCCGGAAGTCGATGCGGCGCTCGCCGAGCTGTGCGTGTTGGCGACGCCGCACATTGCCGGTTACAGCCTCGACGGCAAGCAGCGCGGCACGGCGCAGATTTATCAGGCGTATTGCGAGTTTCTCGGTCAGGCGCCGCAGGTCAGCCTCGCCGATTTGCTGCCGGCGCCATGGTTGTCGCAGGTGACTGTGCACGCTGACAGCGACCCGGCCTGGGCGCTGGCGATGATTTGCCGTGGGGTCTACGACCCGCGCCGCGATGACGCCGATTTCCGGCGCAGCCTGGTCGGCACGGTGAGCGAACAGCGCGCGGCGTTCGATGCGCTGCGTAAACATTACCCGGCGCGCCGGGAGATTGATGGGTTGCAGGTGCGGATTGAAGGCGATTCGCCCGTGTTACGGAATATTGTGGCGGCATTGGGTGCAACGGCTGTCTGAGATCGGGTTAGCCCAATCGCGGGCAAGCCTTGCTCCCACAGGTTTTGCGCTGTAGGAGCGAGGCTTGCCCGCGAACGGCCGCACCACAATTCCCAATGTCCACCCATAAAAAACCCGGCCAACCTGGGCCGGGTCAAGAAGACGTTGGCTATATCACTTTTATTCGGCAGGCTTGATCACTTCTGTTCGGCAGGCTTGACTAAGCGCTTTTCCAGTTCGCGGCACGCGTCCTGGATCATGCCTTCAGTGATCGGTACTTCGCGGCCCTGCTCATCGATAATCGAGCAACCCAGAGACTGGTCGGGCTGTGTGCGGATCACTTCAATCTTGTCTTCGCTGCAGTGTTGCAAGGACATGGCCTGTCTCCTCATCAGGTTGTGTGCTTACTCTAAAACCGCCAAGTGACCGGGCTGTGACAACTCCCTGAGGTCCTTCCAGAGCGGCATTGACAGTCCACCAGAAATGCTCCGGCGTTACCACCGGCACTTTAGACCGATAGCATCTAGCCGCTAGC
The DNA here is from genome assembly GCF_900105155.1 of Pseudomonas prosekii. NCBI lineage: Bacteria > Pseudomonadati > Pseudomonadota > Gammaproteobacteria > Pseudomonadales > Pseudomonadaceae > Pseudomonas > Pseudomonas prosekii. The sequence goes on along the minus strand of NZ_LT629762.1, from coordinate 721,698 downwards.
GTCGGCGGGCATAATTAACCTGACTCATTGTGATTTACAGAGTTCCACCTAGTTAATAGTTCCGCCTAATTAATAGCTGCTCCTGATTGATGGTCCTTAGGAACTGTCCGTAACCGCTGGCCCCTGAAACCGCTGCAACCGCGAATCTGGATAACCCAATGCTCTCTTCCCGTCACCGCCGCGCACTTCGCCTGACCAGTCACTTCCTCGCGCCGTATCGCTGGCCGGCGGTTGGCGCGTTGCTCGCGCTGATCGTCACGGCCGGCATTACCTTGTCGATGGGGCAGGGCATTCGCCTGTTGGTCGATCAGGGGTTCATGACGCAATCGCCGCATCTGCTCAACCAGTCCATCGGCTTGTTCATGGTCTTGGTTGCAGGGCTGGCAGTCGGCACATTTGCACGGTTTTATCTGGTGTCGTGGATCGGCGAGCGGGTGGTCGCGGACATTCGTCGCCAGGTGTTCAACCATTTGGTGTACCTGCATCCGGGCTTCTATGAAGACAACCGCAGTTCCGAGATCCAGTCGCGGCTGACCGCCGACACCACGCTGTTGCAATCGGTGATCGGCTCCTCGCTTTCGCTGTTTCTGCGCAATCTGCTGATGGTGATCGGCGGGATCGTGCTGCTGTTTATCACCAACCCCAAGCTCAGCAGCATCGTCGTGATTGCGTTGCCGTTGGTGATCGCGCCGATCCTGATCTTCGGCCGGCGGGTGCGCAGCCTGTCGCGCGAGAGCCAGGACAGGATTGCCGATGTCGGCAGCTACGTTTCCGAAACCCTCGGCCAGATCAAAACCGTGCAGGCCTACAACCACCAGGTTCAGGATGAAAAACGCTTCGCGCTGACTGTGGAAGAAGCGTTCGTCACGGCGCGCAAACGCATCGTCCAGCGTGCGTGGCTGATCACGCTGGTGATCGTTCTGGTGTTGGGTGCGGTCGGCGTGATGCTCTGGGTCGGCGGCATGGACGTGATCGCCGGGCGAATCTCCGGCGGTGAACTGGCGGCGTTCGTCTTCTATAGCCTGATCGTCGGCAGCGCCTTCGGCACCCTCAGCGAAGTCATCGGCGAGTTGCAGCGAGCCGCCGGTGCGGCCGAGCGAATCGCCGAACTGCTGCGCTCGGAAAACATCATCCAGCCACCGAGCACGGGGCTGGTGACGTTGCCCGAACGCGTGCAAGGCAATCTGCAACTGCAAGAAGTGCGCTTTTCCTACCCGTCGCGTCCCGAAAGCTTCGCCGTCGACGGCTTGAATCTGACCATCAATGCCGGCGAAACCCTTGCGCTGGTCGGGCCGTCCGGCGCCGGAAAATCCACCGTTTATGATCTGCTGCTGCGATTTTATGACCCCGCCGAAGGACGCATCCTGCTCGACGGCGTGCCGCTGACCCAGCTCGATCCACTCGACCTGCGCCGCTGCTTTGCGCTGGTCTCGCAAAACCCGGCGCTGTTTTTCGGCAGCATCGAAGAAAACATCCGCTACGGCAACCCGTCCGCCAGCCTCGCCCAAGTCCAGGAAGCGGCAAAAATCGCTTACGCCCACGAGTTCATCGAGCAAATGCCCAACGGCTACCAGACCCACCTCGGCGACGGCGGCCTCGGTCTGTCCGGCGGCCAGCGCCAACGCCTGGCCATCGCTCGCGCGCTGCTGGTCGACGCGCCGATCCTGCTGCTCGACGAAGCCACCAGCGCGCTCGACGCACAAAGCGAACACCTGATCCAGCAAGCCCTGCCAAGCCTGATGAAAAACCGCACTACGCTGGTCATTGCCCACAGACTGGCCACCGTGAAGAACGCTGACCGCATCGCGGTAATGGACCACGGGAGACTGGTGGCGGTAGGCACGCATCAGGAGTTGGTGGCGAGTAATGCGTTGTATGCGCGGTTGGCGGCGTTGCAGTTCAGTGATGGTCGAGATGCGCAGCCCGACCCGCTAGCGACCAAGTAACCGACCAAGTAACCGACCAAGTAACCGTCTAAGTAACCGACCAAGTAGCGCCACAAACAAAAATGCCCGCATCAACCGATGCGGGCATTTTTTTGCGTTGCCGCGTCAGATCAAAACATCATTGATCGTCGAAGTAGCGTTCATGCCAATCCACCAGCGGCTGCGGCGAGTTGAGTTTCTGGCCGTAGATCACTGAGTACGACAACACGTTTTGTACGTATTGGCGGGTTTCGTCGAACGGGATGCTTTCCACCCAGACGTCGAAGCTCAGGTGGTCGGCGCCGCGCAGCCATTGGCGCACGCGGCCGGGGCCGGCGTTGTAGGCGGCGGAGGCGAGGACGCGGTTGCCGTTGAATTGGCTGTGGACCTGGCTCAGGTAGGCGGCACCGAGCTGGATGTTTTTGTCCGGGTCGAGCACTTGCTGCGGCGAGGCCAGGGGAATGCTGAACTTGCGTGCGGTTTCCTTGGCGGTGCCGGGCATCAGTTGCATCAGGCCGCTGGCGCCGACGCCGGAGCGGGCGTCGTCCATGAAGGCGCTTTCCTGGCGAGTGATGGCGAACACCCAGCTCGAATGCAAACCACGAACCTTGGCTTCACGCACCAGTGTTTCGCGGTGAGCCATCGGGAAACGAATATCGAGGTCGTCCCAATACTGCGCCTGACTGATGGTACGGATCGCCGGGAAATACCATTTCAGGTCGTAAGCCAGTTTGGCCTGCGCGACCATCTCGTCACGGTTGAAATGACGGCTGACGTGATACCACTCGCGACGGCCATCGACGATCTGCCCGCGCGCATGGAACTCCAGCGCGCGGCGCACGCCCGGCGTGTTGCGCACTTTATTGATCAGTGCCTGGCTGAGCACCAGCGGTTTGTTGTTCAGCGAATAAGACGATTGCGAGCGGTCGGCGGCGAGGAAACCGTAGAAATCACGTTCGCGCGCCAGGCCCTTGTACAGCGTCTGCGCTTCCGGGTTTTGCGGTTGCGCCAATTCCAGACTGCGGGCCTGCCAGTAGCGCCAGCGGTTGGTCGTGGCGAGGTCTTGCGGCAAGCGCCGGGTCAACTGATAAGCGTCGTCCCAACGGGCGAGGCGCAGCAGCAGGCGCATGCGCCATTCGGAAACGGTGTTGTCGCGCAGTTCCGGGTCGTACTTGGTCATCATGTCCAGCGCGCGCGGGTCGAAACGCTTGGCCAGGGTCAGGCCGATTTCCCGGGCGATCGCGACTTTCTCGTCGCGGGAGAAATGCATGCTGCTGGCATAGCCGTCGAGCATGGCCATGGCTTTGTCCGGATCCTGGCGCGCGAGACGGCGCAGGCCGAGGCTGACAATGTCGGACATCGGCTCGTCGGCCGGGATAAAACGCGAAGGCTGATTGAGCTGTTCCGGTTTTTGCGCCACGTCCACCAACAAGCGTCCGCGCGGGGCGAGGGTGGTCAGGCCACTGACCAGGCTGTTGGCCAACGGATAGTTGCGTGCCTGAGCGGCAAGCTTGGTGCGTTCCCAGCGTTTCTGTTCAGTCAGTTGACCTTCGGCGGCCCAGATGCCGAACAGGCCATCGCAAGCGGCGGGCAGCGATTTGCCGGTCAGCCAGAGTTTTTCTGCACTGGCATAACCAGCGGTTTTCTGGTTATGGCCAATCTGATACTGCGCGTTTAGGCAGTCGAGCTCGGTGAAGTTGAGCTTGGGATCGTAGTACTTGACGAAGGTCGCCCAGTCGCCGCGATCGGCCAGCCAGCGCAACCAGCGCAGCTTCATCCAGTTGGCCTGGGGCAGGTCACCGTGCTCGGCGAGGAATTTCTCGATTTCGGCGTTGCTCGCCGATTTCAGGCGCGCCGTCAGTTCGTCATAGGCCAGGTACGGCTCCAGCGGATAATCGCTGAGCGCCTGGCTGTAACGGAAATACGGGCCTGTGTCGCCCTTGGCCAAGGCACGCTTGGCTTCATCGTAATACTGGCGTTGGGTAGACAAATCCACGGCCTGGACTGATTGGGCGGCAGTGGCGGAAAGAAGCAAACACGAAAAAAGACTGAAAAGGCGACTGCGCATGAGACATCCGGGCAGAAAAATCATGACAAGTGCCGACATCATCAGCACTGAATAATCTGTAGCTTAGCCTTTTGCCAGCAACGGGCGAAAGCTTTGCGGGCCTGTCAGCGCAAGATCGCAACATTTGTTATGCAGAGTGCTTCTAAGGTGAAATTGCCGGCCTTCTGAAGCCTCAAGTCAGGTAGAATGCGCGCCCGGTTTTTGGAGAAGCTCATGACCCTGCTCAAATTCAGCGATGTGTCCCTTGCTTTCGGCTCTACGCCGTTGTTGGACAAGGTGTCCTGGCAGATCGCCCGTGGAGAGCGGGTGTGCATCATCGGCCGTAACGGCACTGGCAAGTCCAGCATGATGAAGCTCGTCAAGGGCGACCAGAAGCCCGATGACGGCTCCGTTTGGCGCGCACCCGGTCTCAAGATTGGCGAATTGCCGCAAGAATTGCCGGTAGCCGACGAGCGGACCGTGTTCGACGTAGTGGCTGAAGGCCTGGACGGTGTTGGCGAACTGCTTGCGCAGTATCACCACCTGAGCCAGAACATCGTCACCGACGCCGACCTGGACAAATTGATGCACGTCCAGCACGACCTCGAAGCCCGCGACGGCTGGCGTTTACAGCAATTGGTCGACAGCACTCTGAGCCGTCTGCAATTGCCTGCCGACAAGACCCTCGCCGAATTGTCCGGTGGCTGGCGTCGTCGCGTCCTGCTGGCGCAGGCGCTGGTTTCCGAACCTGACCTGCTGCTGCTCGACGAACCGACCAACCACCTCGACATCGGCGCAATCGCCTGGCTCGAAGAAGCGTTGAAGGATTTCCAGGGCGCCGTGCTGTTCATCACGCACGACCGTTCCTTCTTGCAGAGCCTCGCCACGCGCATCCTCGAACTGGATCGTGGCGGCCTGATCGACTGGAACGGCGACTACGCCAGTTTCCTCGTGCACAAAGAAGCCTCGCTGGCGGCTGAAGACACCGCCAACGCGCTCTTCGACAAAAAGCTGGCCCAGGAAGAAGTCTGGATCCGCCAGGGCATCAAGGCGCGTCGCACCCGTAACGAAGGCCGCGTCCGCGCCCTGAAAGCATTGCGCAATGAGCGCAGCGAACGTCGCGAGCGCACCGGCAAAGCCAATATTCAGCTGGACACTGCCGACAAGTCCGGCAAGCAGGTCATGGTCCTCGAGAACGTCAGTTTTGCTCATCCGGGCGGCCCGTTCCTGATCAAGGATTTCTCGATGGTCCTGCAGCGCGGCGACCGTATCGGTCTGCTCGGCGCCAACGGCACCGGCAAGACCACCTTGCTGAAACTGATGCTCAACGGTCTGCAACCGACCAGCGGCACAGTGGAAGAGGGCACGCGCATCGACGTCGCTTACTTCGACCAGTTGCGTCATCAGCTCGATCTGGAAAAAACCGTGATCGACAACGTGGCTGAAGGTCGCGACTTCATCGATATCGATGGTCAGAGCCGTCACGTGTTGAGCTACCTCGGTGACTTCCTGTTCAGCCCGCAGCGTGCCCGCACGCCGGTGAAAGCCTTGTCCGGTGGTGAGCGCGCGCGTTTGTTGCTGGCCAAATTGTTCAGCAAACCGGCGAACCTGCTGGTACTCGACGAACCGACCAACGACCTCGACGTGGAAACCCTCGAACTGCTGGAAGAGGTCTTGCTGACCTTTAACGGCACTGTGCTGATGGTCAGCCACGACCGGGCATTCCTCGACAACGTGGTCACCAGCACTCTGGTCTTCGAAGGTGAAGGCAAGGTTCGCGAATACGTCGGTGGTTATCAGGACTGGCTGCGTCAGGGCGGTTCGCCGCGTCTGTTGGGCGTCACCGAGAGCAAATCCGGCAAGGCTGACTTGAACTCCGCAGTGGTCACGGCCGAAGTGGCGCCGGTGGCTGCAGTGGAAGCGCCAGTGGCGAAGAAGAAGCTCAGCTACAAGTTGCAGCGTGAGCTGGAAATGTTGCCGGCGCAGATCGAAGCAATGGAACAGCAGATTGCGGCGGTTGAAGCGCAGATGGCCGATGGCGGTTTCTACCAGCGCCCGGCCACCGAGACAGCGGCAGTGATTGCTCAGCTTGAGCAATTGCAGGCTGAACTCGAAGTCATGGTCGAGCGTTGGGCCGAGCTGGATGCCTGATTGACCCTGCAATAAAAAAGCCCGGCGTTCAGAGATGAACGCCGGGCTTTTGCTATGCAATGCAATCTACAGATTGTTGCAAATCCCTTGTGGGAGCGAGCTTGCTCGCGATGGCGGTCTGTCAGCCAACGTTGATATCGGCTGACAGGGCCTCATCGCGAGCAAGCTCGCTCCCACAGGGGAAGGTGGTGTTATCAGCTTTTGACCAGGCGCACCGCGAGCACATCGCAAGGCGCACCGTGCAGCACGTCGTTGGCGGTGGAGCCAAGCAGCAAGGCCAGGCCGTGTCGCCCGTGGCTGCCGACCACGATCAGGTCGCAGGTCTGTTCCTTGGCCAGATGATGGATTTCCTGGCGCGGCTGGCCGTAAGTCAGGTGGCTGTACTCTTTGGACAGTTCCGGGTATTTCACGATCAGCCGGTCAAGGCGTTCCTTGGCCTGATCGAACTGTTGCTGTTGCAGTTGTGACAGGTCCATCGGTACGTCGCCGCCGAAGGCCATCGCCATTGGCTCGACAATGTGCACCAGGGACAATTTCGCGCCGTTGCTCACCGAGAGCTCGCGAGCGCGGTGGATTACAGGATCGCACTCTTCGGTTAGATCTACGGCGACCAGAATATGGTGGTAGGGCATGAGGTGCTCCTCCTGAGGATTGCAATGTTGGTAAGTATGGCTGGTTTCAAGCGCAATGGTTCCAAAGTGACACATCGCGCTCATCAAGAATCGGGAGTACAGATATGACGGTCTGGATAGTGGTGTCAATCCTGCTGGTAGTACTGAGTCCGCTGGCATGGTTGCGTCCGTCCCGCCATCAGAGCGGCCGCATGGCGTTGCGCATGGAAGCACGGCGCATCGGGCTAGCCATGCAACTGGCGCCGCAGGAGTGGCCGCACTGGCTCAGCCAGGAGCCGCCGAGCCCGTGCGCGCAGTACCACCGGCCGCGTCGGGGCAACCATCCGAAGTGCTGGAGTTATTGGCAGAAAGCGCCGGGCGTGTGGGTCAATCAATGGCAGGAAGCCTGCGAAGATCCGCTGCTGCTCAATCATTTCGAAAAATTGCCGGACAACGTCTACAAGGTCGAAGCCGACAAGCAAATGATCACGCTGTACTGGGGCGAGAAGGGCGAAGCCGAGGTGTTACAGCACATCGATGCAACGCTGAAAGCCCTCGCCTGACATGGTAGCAATCTGTAGCAGCTGCCGAGCCCGCGAGGCTGCGTTCGGCGACGAAGTCGTCGTAATCTCGGAGCACGATGACGACTGCTGCGCAGCCGAACGCAGCCTCGCAGGCTCGGCAGCTGCTACAGGGTTTTGTCCATTTTGTGGGCAATAAAAAGCCCGACATCATCATCGGGCTGGGTTGGCCAGGCAGGCCGGAAACCTTTTTGTGGCGCTGATCTTGCGCCAGGCATTCGCCATTCGCGCTCAGTTTTTGCTGATCGTCCCGCCAGCGTAGCTGCTTCCTCACCGCTTGCCGCGAATTAGGGCGACTTTTCTAACTATTGATTCAATGAATGGCTTGGCATGCGACAGGCTGTCGCAGACGCTGCGGTTGTGGAAGTGACCGGAAAGTCGCGTTTCAACCCGCATTTTGGGCGATTGACAATTGCCGGAAATTCCGTGAAGGTGGCGTACCCAAATCAAACGGGCGTATGAATTGAGCGTTTGTCTGTCAGAGCGCTCCTACAGAATCCCGACTATCGCGTTGGCGGGTGTGCCGGGTGGATTGGCGTTAGCATCGACGAAAAGCGTCCTGCCAAGCCATTCGCCTGCGTCCGACGTGTACTGTTCAGCTTCCATATCGTGGAGATCAGTTGATGATTTACGAAGGTAAAGCCATCACGGTTAAGGCTCTTGAAAGTGGCATCGTCGAACTGAAGTTCGATCTCAAGGGTGAGTCCGTCAACAAGTTCAACCGTCTAACCCTGAATGAATTGCGTCAGGCCGTAGACACCATCAAGGCAGATGCTTCGATCAAGGGTGTGATCGTCAGCAGTGGCAAGGACGTGTTCATCGTCGGCGCCGACATCACCGAATTTGTCGAGAACTTCAAGCTGCCTGATGCAGAGCTTGTCGCTGGCAACCTCGAAGCCAACAAGATTTTCAGCGATTTCGAAGACCTCAACGTCCCGACGGTCGCCGCGATCAACGGTATCGCCCTCGGTGGCGGTCTGGAAATGTGCCTGGCGGCGGACTACCGCGTCATGTCGACCAAGGCCAAAATCGGTCTGCCGGAAGTCAAACTGGGCATCTACCCAGGCTTCGGCGGCACTGTGCGCCTGCCGCGCCTGATCGGTGCCGACAATGCCATCGAGTGGATCGCCGCCGGTAAGGAAAACCGTCCTGAAGACGCGCTGAAAGTTGGCGCCGTCGATGCCGTGGTTGCTCCTGAGAAATTGCAGGAAGCCGCTTTGGAGCTGATCAAACGCGCCATCTCCGGCGAGTTCGATTACAAAGCCAAGCGTCAGCCGAAACTTGAAAAACTCAAGTTGAACGCCATTGAGCAGATGATGGCCTTCGAAACCGCCAAAGGTTTTGTAGCGGGTCAAGCTGGCCCGAACTACCCGGCGCCGGTTGAAGCGATCAAGACGATCCAGAAAGCTGCCAACTTCGGTCGCGACAAAGCGCTGGAAGTTGAAGCCAACGGTTTTGTGAAGCTGGCCAAGACCTCTGCCGCGCAGAGCTTGATCGGCCTGTTCCTGAACGATCAGGAGCTGAAGAAGAAAGCCAAGGTCTACGACGAAATCGCCAAGGACGTGAAGCAGGCTGCCGTATTGGGCGCCGGCATCATGGGTGGCGGTATCGCTTATCAGTCGGCCTCCAAAGGTACGCCGATCCTGATGAAGGACATCAACGAGCACGGCATCGAGCAGGGTCTGGCAGAAGCCGCGAAACTGCTGGTGGGCCGCGTTGATAAAGGCCGCATGACCGCGGCGAAAATGGCTGAAGTGCTCAACGGCATTCGTCCGACCCTGTCCTACGGTGACTTCGGTCATGTCGACCTGGTTGTTGAAGCCGTTGTCGAGAACCCGAAGGTCAAGCAAGCCGTACTGGCCGAAGTTGAAGACAAGGTCAAAGAGGACACCATCCTCGCGTCCAACACCTCGACCATTTCCATCACCTTGCTGGCCAAAGCCCTCAAGCGTCCGGAAAACTTCGTCGGCATGCACTTCTTCAACCCGGTGCACATGATGCCGCTGGTTGAAGTGATTCGTGGCGAGAAGTCCAGCGAGTTGGCCGTTGCCACCACCGTTGCCTACGCGAAGAAAATGGGCAAGAACCCGATCGTCGTCAACGACTGCCCGGGCTTCCTGGTCAACCGCGTGCTGTTCCCGTACTTCGGCGGTTTCGCCAAGCTGGTCAGCGCCGGTGTCGACTTCGTACGCATCGACAAGATCATGGAAAAATTCGGCTGGCCAATGGGCCCGGCATACCTGATGGACGTGGTCGGCATCGACACCGGTCACCACGGTCGTGACGTGATGGCTGAAGGTTTCCCGGATCGCATGAAAGACGATCGCCGCTCGGCCATCGACGTGCTCTACGAAGCCAAGCGCCTGGGCCAGAAGAACGGCAAGGGTTTCTACGCTTACGAGACCGACAAGAAGGGCAAGCAGAAGAAAGTCGCCGATCCTTCGGTGCTGGAAGTGCTCAAGCCGATCGTTTACGAGCAGCGCGAAGTCACTGACGAAGACATCATCAATTGGATGATGATCCCGCTGTGCCTGGAAACCGTGCGTTGCCTGGAAGACGGCATTGTCGAAACCGCCGCCGAAGCCGACATGGGTCTGGTCTACGGTATTGGTTTCCCTCCATTCCGTGGCGGCGCGCTGCGCTACATCGATTCGATCGGTGTTGCCGAGTTCGTTGCCCTGGCTGACCAGTACGCTGATTTGGGCGCGCTGTACCACCCGACCGCGAAGCTGCGTGAAATGGCCAAGACTGGCCAACGGTTCTTCGGTTAAGCGTCCCAACTTTTGAGCGAGAGTGAAATTTTATGAGCTTGAATCCAAGAGACGTCGTGATTGTCGACTTCGGTCGTACTCCGATGGGCCGCTCCAAGGGCGGCATGCACCGCAACACCCGCGCCGAAGACATGTCGGCGCACCTGATCAGCAAATTGCTGGAACGCAACGTCAAGGTTGACCCGAACGAAGTCGAAGACGTGATCTGGGGCTGCGTCAACCAGACCCTGGAGCAGGGCTGGAACATCGCGCGCATGGCGTCGTTGATGACACAGATCCCGCACACCGCTGCCGGCCAGACCGTCAGCCGCCTGTGTGGCTCCTCGATGAGCGCTTTGCACACTGCTGCGCAAGCGATCATGACCGGCAACGGTGACGTGTTCGTCGTCGGCGGCGTCGAGCATATGGGTCACGTGAGCATGATGCACGGTGTCGATCCGAACCCGCACATGTCGCTGTACGCGGCAAAAGCCTCGGGCATGATGGGCCTGACCGCAGAAATGCTTGGCAAAATGCACGGCATCACTCGCGAACAACAGGACGCTTTCGGCGTGCGCTCGCACCAGCTCGCTCACAAGGCGACCCTGGAAGGCAAGTTCAAAGACGAAATCATTCCGATGCAGGGTTACGACGAGAACGGTTTCCTGAAACTGTTCGACTACGACGAAACCATTCGTCCGGAAACCACCCTGGAAAGCCTGGCGGCTCTGAAGCCAGCGTTTAACCCTAAGGGCGGCACCGTGACAGCCGGTACTTCGTCGCAGATCACCGATGGTGCTTCGTGCATGATCGTGATGTCGGCGCAGCGTGCACAGGACCTCGGCATCCAGCCGATGGCGGTGATTCGCTCGATGGCAGTGGCGGGCGTGGACCCGGCAATCATGGGTTACGGCCCAGTGCCAGCGACGCAGAAAGCACTGAAACGTGCGGGCCTGGGGATCAACGATATCGACTTCTTCGAGCTCAACGAAGCTTTCGCCGCACAGGCTCTGCCAGTGCTGAAAGATTTGAAAGTGCTCGACAAGATGAACGAGAAGGTTAACCTGCACGGCGGCGCAATCGCCTTGGGTCACCCGTTCGGTTGCTCCGGTGCACGTATCTCCGGCACGTTGCTGAACGTTATGAAGCAGAATGGCGGCACCTTCGGGGTAGCTACCATGTGCATTGGTCTCGGCCAAGGCATCTCTACCGTCTTCGAACGCGTTTAAGCGTCTCGTTGATGGAAGCCGGGGCCAAGTGCCCCGGTTTTTGTTTTTCTGAAATTATTTTTTATTTTTATTTGAAAAGATTTGAGCGAGGGCCGAAGCATGCCGATACAACCTGGGCTCTACCAACATTACAAAGGTCCGCAATACCGTGTATTTAATGTCGCGCGGCATTCCGAGACCGAAGAAGAAGTGGTGTTCTACCAAGCCCTGTATGGCGATTACGGCTTTTGGGTGCGTCCCTTGAGCATGTTCCTGGAGTCGGTCGAGGTTGACGGCGAACAGGTCCCACGCTTTGCTTTGGTGCAAGCCGAACCGAGCCTTTTTTCCAAGCCATAAGCTGAGTGCGCGCGATACCCTGCGCTTGACCTCACCTTGTAGCCACTATATATAGCGGTGCCGCGTCAGGCGCCAACCGCCTTTCACTTCTAGAATTCAGGAATTTTCTGATCCATGGGCAAATCGCTGGTCATTGTGGAATCCCCGGCTAAGGCCAAGACCATCAACAAGTATCTGGGTAACCAATACGTGGTGAAGTCGAGTATCGGCCATATCCGAGACCTGCCCACCAGCGGTTCGGCTAGCGCCAGCAAAGAGCCAGCCGCCAAGCGCGGCAAGGCTGCCGCGGGTGAAGGTCCGGTGCTCACGCCGAAAGAGAAAGCGCGCAAGCAGCTGGTCTCGCGCATGGGCGTCGATCCCGATCAAGGCTGGAAAGCCAAGTACGAGATCCTTCCGGGCAAAGAGAAAGTCATCGAAGAGCTGCGCCGGCTCGCCAAAGATGCTGACACCATCTATCTCGCAACCGACTTGGATCGCGAGGGGGAAGCCATTGCCTGGCACCTGCGCGAAGCCATCGGTGGTGACGACAGCCGCTACAAGCGCGTGGTGTTCAACGAAATCACCAAGAAGGCGATTCAGGAAGCCTTCTCCAAACCGGGTGAGCTCGATATTGATCGCGTAAATGCCCAGCAGGCGCGTCGTTTCCTCGACCGCGTGGTGGGTTACATGGTTTCGCCACTGCTGTGGGCCAAAGTCGCTCGCGGCTTGTCGGCCGGCCGTGTGCAATCGGTTGCGGTGAAACTGGTGGTTGAGCGTGAGCGTGAAATCCGCGCGTTCAACCCGGAAGAGTACTGGGAAGTTCACGCTGATCTCGGCACCGCGAAAGGCGCCACCGTGCGTTTCGACGTGGCTCGCGAGAAGGGCGAGGCGTTCAAGCCGCTCAACGAAACCCAGGCCATGGCCGCGCTGGAGAAGCTCAAGTCTTCCAGCTACAGCATCGTCAAGCGTGAAGACAAACCGACCAGCAGCAAGCCGTCGGCGCCGTTCATCACGTCCACCCTGCAACAGGCCGCGAGTAACCGCCTGGGCTTCGGGGTGAAGAAAACCATGATGATGGCTCAGCGTTTGTACGAAGCGGGCTACATCACTTACATGCGTACCGACTCCACCAACCTCTCGGTTGATGCCGTGGCGATGGCGCGTACTTATATTGAAGGCGAGTTCGGCAAGAAGTACCTGCCGGAGAACCCGAACGTCTACAGCAGCAAGGAAGGCGCACAAGAGGCTCACGAAGCGATTCGTCCCTCCGACGCCAACACCGAGCCAAGCAAGCTGTCGGGCATGGAGCGTGATGCCGAGCGGCTCTATGAGCTGATCTGGCGCCAGTTCCTCGCTTGCCAGATGCTGCCAGCGCAGTACCTGTCGACCACAGTGACCGTGGGTGCCGGTGATTTCGAGCTGCGTGCCAAGGGCCGCATCCTCAAGTTCGACGGTTATACCCGCGTGATGCCGCAAATCGCCAAGCCGGGTGATGACGACGTGCTGCCAGACATGGCCCAGGGCGACGCGATGAAGCTGATCAAGCTTGATCCGACCCAGCACTTCACCAAGCCGCCAGCGCGTTACTCGGAAGCGAGCCTGGTTAAAGAAATGGAAAAACGTGGCATCGGTCGTCCTTCGACTTATGCGGCAATCATTTCGACCATCCAGGACCGCGGCTATGTCGCGCTGCACAACCGTCGTTTCTATTCGGAAAAGATGGGCGACATCGTCACCGAGCGTCTGGCCGAGAGCTTCTCCAATCTCATGGACTACGGCTTCACCGCCGGCATGGAAGAGAACCTCGATGACGTGGCTCAGGGCGAACGCGACTGGAAAAACGTGCTCGACGAGTTCTACGGCGACTTCAAGAAGAAACTCGAAGTAGCCGAGAGCGCTGAAGGCGGGATGCGCGCCAACCAGCCGGTCATGACGGATATTCCATGCGTGGTGTGCGGCCGTCCGATGCAGATTCGTACCGCATCGACTGGCGTGTTCCTCGGCTGCTCGGGCTACAGCCTGCCGCCGAAAGAACGCTGCAAGGCCACCGTCAATCTGGTGCCGGGCGATGAAATCGCTGCGGACGACGAGGGTGAATCGGAATCGCTGGTCCTGCGCGGCAAGCACCGTTGCCCGATCTGCAGCACGGCGATGGACGCTTACTTGCTGGATGAGAAGCGCAAGCTGCACATCTGCGGTAACAACCCGGATTGCGACGGCTACGAGATCGAAGAAGGCAACTACCGGATCAAGGGCTACGAAGGTCCTAGCCTGGAATGTGACAAGTGCGGCAGCGAGATGCAGCTCAAGACTGGCCGTTTCGGCAAGTTCTTCGGTTGCACCAACCCGACGTGCAAGAACACCCGCAAACTGCTGAAGAGCGGTGACGCGGCGCCGCCGAAGATGGACCCGGTGAAGATGCCTGAGCTGAAATGCGAAAAGGTCAACGACACCTACATCCTGCGCGACGGCGCTTCCGGCCTGTTCCTGGCGGCGAGCCAGTTCCCGAAAAACCGCGAGACGCGTGCTCCGCTGGTGATCGAGATTGTGCCGCACAAGGATGAGATCGATCCGAAGTACCACTTCCTCTGCGAAGCACCGAAGAAAGATCCGGACGGCCGTCCAGCGGTTATCCGCTACAGCCGCAAGACCAAAGAGCAATACGTACAGACCGAAGTCGACGGCAAGCCTACTGGCTGGAAAGCGTTCTACGACGGCGGCAAGTGGACTGTTGAAGACAAGCGGACCCCCGCGAAGGCGTAAACAGCCGCTGCACTGAAAAGGCCGCATGATGACCCTCGGGTTTTCATGCGGCCTTTTTGTTTTGGGCTTGCGGTCGGCAGAGCTGATCCACGACACTGTCCGACCTGCGTGAAGCAATTATTTCGTTGTGGAGGCTGCCGTCATGGCCCACGAACTCTATACACGTACCAACCAGAAGATTTATTTCGCCGGCCTTTCGCTTGAAGCGCTGGCCAGGGCCGAAGAGGGGCGGGCGATGAACTCGCTGGCGCTGATCCAGGCCGGGCGCGAATCCGCGCTGTTTCACCTGTACGGTGCATTGCTCGGGTTGTGCCATGAAATCGCCGGTTTCTACCGTTTACCTCAAGCCAATGCGCCCCGGGCCGAGATGCTGTTGACCCGAGAAGTGCTGGACGCCATTGCCATTCCGGAAATGGCCGAGATGATCGAGTTGGCGGGTAATTCGGAAACCTGGCTGGCCAAATTGCTCGCGGCCCACGCCGCTCTTTTCCAGCCGCCACGGGTGCCACACAAACCCAAGGGCGATGTGACGCAGCCGCTGATCATGGCAGTCAATTTGGACGAAGAAGAAACACCGCAAGAGCTGAGTCGCGAGGAGTTGGAGAGCTGGCGTCAGAACCTCAAAGGTCTGGCAATTCGCTTCCGTGAAGGTTTGAACGAGTGCTAAGGGACTGACGATGTAATGGAGCAGCCGTTCGGCTCTCCATTCAGGGATGAGCGCAACAGATATTTCTTCGCAATGACTGCTGGTCAAGATACCGAGCGAAGCCTGGCCGATGCCTATATAATCCCCGCCTTTCGTGGAGAACAGACCTTTATGCCAACGTCCTTTCTAGAAATTGTCGAGTTACCAGACGGCCGAATCGAGCTGCGCAGGGCCGAGGACGAGGGTTCTCTGGTTACTTTGGATTTCTCCGAGGATGCCAAGGCGTTCCTGCAAGGTAATCATGTGGAAGTCGCCAAGGCAATGCTGAGTGTCGGCGTGCAGATGGCCGGTCGCATGGTTGATGGTGAATTCAACAAAGATGAAGAGCCGCGGATCCTGCACTGATCCCGCTCGTCGGTTACTGCTGATCCCGTCTCAAGTCGGCTTCTCTATCCCTGGAGAAGCCCGGCGCCGTTCCAGGCGCGCATGCTGGTCAATCAACCCAAACGAATATTCAGGCTCTGAGCGTCCCCAATGCGGGCGGCGCTGATCAACTGCTGCCGTGTGGCTGTGTTCAGCGGGTTGAGCCAGCTGACCACCGTGTGACTGCGGCCCAGTCGCAACGCTTCGCACGTCAGCTGTTGCGCACTCTGAGCGCCGCGCGGTTGCAGCAGCAGAATGCGTTCGCGGTTCAGCCCGGCGTCCCGCAGCCAGGCTTGGGTCAGGCTGGCGGGCGGGGCGATCAGAGTCAGCCATCTTGCGTCCTGGTCCTGGCTCAATTCTCGGAGAATCGGCGCCAGAAGGTTCAGGCAGCTCCCCGCTGCACCACGCAGCGACAGTTCGCTGAAAACATCGGGCTCGGCGCTCCAGGGCGACTCGACCACGTCTTTCAGGATCGGCGCCAGCGGTTGGGCCATGAACGCCTCGAACAACGGCAATTGGGCTTGCTGTGGTGTATGTGGGAACTGCATAAAGCCTCCTTTAGCGGCGAATCACGCCGACACTCAAGCCTTCGATCACCAGTTCCTGATCTTTCAGGTTGACTTCAATTGGGGCGAACTCAGGGTTTTCGGCAATCAGCCAGACCTTGCTGCCATCACGCTTGAAGCGCTTGACGGTGACTTCATCGCCAATCCGCGCTACCACGATCTGGCCATTGCGGGCTTCACGAGTGGTGTGCACGGCCAACAGATCGCCGTCGAAAATGCCGACGTCTTTCATGCTCATGCCGTGGACCCGCAACAGGTAGTCGGCACGGGGATGGAAGAAGGTCGGATTGATGTTGCAGGACTCTTCGATGTGTTGCTGCGCGAGGATCGGCGCGCCGGCGGCGACACGGCCAATGATCGGCAGGGTCGATTCGTCAGCCTTGGCTTCGAAACCGGGAATACGAATACCGCGAGAGGCGCCAGGCGTCATCTCGATCGCGCCCTTGCGAGCCAGGGCCTTGAGGTGTTCTTCGGCGGCATTGGGCGACTTGAAACCCAGTTCCTGGGCGATTTCCGCACGAGTAGGCGGGTAGCCGTTATCGTCGAGGCAGCGTTTGATGAAGGCCAGAATCTCTGCTTGGCGTGGCGTCAGCTTTAGCATATTGATCGCTCTGTCTTTTTATACAGTGACTGGGATTATATACAGTGAATTGCGCTTGGCAATGCCCGTTTTTTTGCGCGCCGCTGGACGGTCGTTTACCCGGCCCGTTGAAGCGTTCCGGTTGTATGGTTAAATAGCTGACCGACCATTCCCAAAACGAACCCTCAGGCTTGACAATGCCTGGGCTGAAACGTATGTTTCAAACAAGTGTTTGTCAGGCGGAGTAGCCATGGCCCAGTCGGAAACCGTTGAACGCATTCTCGATGCTGCCGAGCAGTTGTTCGCGGAAAAAGGTTTTGCTGAAACCTCGTTGCGTTTGATTACCAGCAAGGCTGGGGTCAATCTGGCGGCGGTGAATTATCATTTCGGCTCCAAGAAGGCGCTGATCCAGGCGGTTTTCTCGCGCTTCCTCGGACCTTTCTGCCTCAGTCTCGATAAAGAGCTGGAGCGCCGTCAGGCCAAACCGGAAAACAAACCGACCCTCGAAGAGCTGCTGGAAATCCTCGTCGAGCAAGCCCTCGTCGTGCAGCCGCGCAGCGGCAATGACCTCTCTATCTTCATGCGTTTGCTCGGTCTGGCGTTCAGTCAGAGCCAGGGCCACTTGCGGCGTTATCTGGAAGACATGTACGGCAAGGTGTTCCGTCGCTACATGATGCTGGTCAACGAAGCCGCGCCGCGTATCCCGCCGATCGAACTGTTCTGGCGCGTGCATTTCATGCTCGGCGCTGCCGCGTTCAGCATGTCCGGGATCAAGGCTTTGCGCGCGATTGCCGAGACCGATTTCGGCGTCAACACCTCCATCGAACAAGTGATGCGTCTGATGGTGCCGTTCCTCGCGGCTGGCATGCGCGCCGAAACCGGCGTGACCGACACGGCCATGGCCACCGCGCAGCTCCGTCCGCGAAGCAAATCGGCACCGCTTGCCGCCAAGGTTTAACCGCACACGGGTGGGCGCGGCAGCTGACATCCGCTAAGCTAGCCGCCCATGCCGACTATCGTTCTGAACCCGCTTTCCATTGTTGTCGCCGACCTGCCGGGCACCGCCCAGGGTGGCGATTGCGTGCGAACCGGGTTTTTCGTTTTCAAGGAATATCTATGACTGCTGGCCTGCAAGGCTCGTTGATGGTGGACGTCGCCGGTACCTGGCTGACGGCCGAAGATCGCCAATTGTTGCGTCAGCCCGAAGTGGGCGGCCTGATCATTTTCGCGCGCAATATCGAGCATCCACGCCAGGTCCGCGAATTGAGTGCGGCGATCCGCGCCATTCGTCCTGACCTGTTGCTCGCGGTGGACCAGGAGGGCGGTCGGGTTCAGCGTCTGCGTCAAGGCTTCGTGCGTTTGCCGGCGATGCGCGCGATTGCCGACAATCCCAATGCCGAATACCTCGCCGAACAATGCGGCTGGATCATGGCCACTGAGGTTCTCGCCGTCGGCCTCGACCTCAGCTTCGCGCCGGTGCTGGACCTCGATTATCAACGCAGCGCCGTGGTCGGCACTCGTTCGTTTGAAGGCGATCCCGAGCGCGCAGCGTTGCTCGCTGGCGCCTTTATTCGCGGGATGAACAGCGCCGGCATGGCCGCCACCGGCAAGCATTTTCCGGGGCACGGTTGGGCGGAAGCGGATTCACACGTCGCTATTCCGAACGACGAACGCAGCCTCGAAGAAATCCGCGCCAACGATCTCGTGCCATTCGCGCGCCTGAGCAAACAACTGGCCGCCGTCATGCCGGCCCACGTCATTTATCCACAAGTCGACGCTCAGCCGGCCGGTTTCTCCCGGCGCTGGTTGCAGGACATCCTGCGCGGCGAATTGCAGTTCGATGGCGTCATCTTTAGTGACGATCTTTCCATGGCCGGCGCCCACGTGGTCGGCGATGCTGCGAGCCGCATCGAAGCCGCGTTAAGTGCCGGTTGCGACATGGGCCTGGTGTGCAACGACCGCGCCGCCGCAGAACTGGCATTGAGTGCCGCGCAACGAATGAAGGTCAAGCCATCGCCGCGTATCGCGCGGATGCGCGGGCAATCGTTCGCCGGCACTGAATACCGCCAGGACCCACGCTGGCTCGCCGCTGTCGGCGCGTTGAAAGAAGCTCAATTGATTGAATAAGGACTGCACGTTATGACGGTTTACGCGATTATCGGTGGCACCGGCCTGACCCAGCTCGAAGGCTTGAGCATTCGTCAGTCACTGGCGGTGGACACCCCGTACGGCGCGCCTTCAGCCGAGGTGCATATCGGCGAATACGCCGGCAAGGAAGTGCTGTTTCTCGCCCGCCACGGCCACCCGCATCGTCTGCCGCCGCATCAGGTCAACTACCGCGCCAACCTCTGGGCGCTGAAGCAGGCCGGCGCCGAAGCGATTCTCGCGGTAAACGCCGTTGGCGGCATCCATGCGGCGATGGGCACCGGGCATTTCTGCGTGCCACATCAATTGATCGACTACACCAGCGGACGCGAACACACGTTCTTCGCCGGCGACCTCGATAACGTCACCCACATCGATTTCAGCTACCCGTACAGCGAGCCACTGCGCCAGCAATTGATTGCCGCGCTGGCCGCCGAAGGCGTTGGCTACAGCAGTCATGGCGTGTACGCCTGCACCCAGGGTCCGCGTCTGGAAACCGTGGCGGAAATCGCCCGACTGGAACGCGACGGCTGCGACATCGTCGGCATGACCGGCATGCCGGAGGCGGCATTGGCGCGTGAGCTGGACCTGGCTTACGCCTGCCTGGCGCTGGTGGTCAACCCGGCAGCGGGCAAGTCCACGGCAGTAATTACCATGGCCGAAATCGAGCAGGCATTGCACGATGGCATGGGCAAGGTCAAATCGACACTGGCTCGCGTTCTGGCAGGTTGAGTCTGCACGGCCGGGGGCAATCTGCCGGCCGCTCCATTTCCAGCGGCGTTGATCCAATGACCACGTTAGTAGAGCATCTGCAAGCACGGCCCTGGACGCGGGCGTTCAGCCACAGCGCGCTGGAAAAGGCACGTCGCTACGTCGCCGAGGGGCGGGTATCCATCGAGCAGTCGGTTGATCGTCTGGTGCTCGCGTCCTGCGAAGGCTCGAAATCCCTGCCGTATGACCAGTGCATCCAGCTTGAGCGCGATGACGATGGCACCCACCAGCTCTTGTGCGTTTGCAGCTGTCCCGTTGGCAGCCATTGCAAACACTGCGCCGCCGTCATTTATATCCTCACCGGCGATAACCTTGAGGCATCAGACGGCAGCGCTCAGGTTCAATTGAACCGTGAATTGCAGCGCTGGCTCGACGATCTTCCAGACGCCAGCAAAACCACTGATGAACCCTCGCAAAACACTGGCACGCGCCTGGTTTACAAGCTCAGACCGACAAAAGTCGCCGGCAAATTCACCCTCCAGGTGTTCCGGGTTCGTCAACTCAAAAGCGGTGTGATGCAAGACATCACCGCGTTGTATTCGCTGTCCGATCTGTTGCTGCGTCAGCCTGGCTACTTGACCGAACTCGACCTGCGAATCGCCCGATTGGTGGTTGCCGTTCACTCCCATCACGCCCATTACGACGGCTATCCGTTACAGGGCAGCAGTGGTGCAGAGCTGCTGGAGCTGTGTCTGCGTACCTCGCGACTGTTTTTTGATGTCGAACAACTGCAGGTCTTGTCTCCGGGGCAGCCGCGCACTGGCCAGTTCGCCTGGGCGGAACAATCCGACGGCAGTTTCCGTGCGCAGTGGAGCAGCGAAGAGGCGCCGGCGGAGACCATTCTGGCGCTGGAGCCTTTGTATTATCTGGATCGCGAGCGGCTGCAAGTCGGGCCGCTGCGCAACGAAATGGACGAAAAACTCGCCTGCCACTTGTCGTTGGCCCCGGACATTCCGGCGCTTCAGGCGATGCAATTCAGCCACCGACTCAACGCCGTTTCGCAGTTTGTGACGCCACCGCACGCGCTGACCGAACGCGTCATCGATGACGTATTTCCTCAACCTCACCTGACCCTCGCCAGCGGCAAACGCTACGTGCGTTGGCAGCATGAGCCCGAACACCGCGCCGCGTTGGCGTTCACCTACAACGGCCACCCGGCGTCGGACCGAAACCCCGAAGTGCTGGTGCTCGCGGGCACGGAAACCCAGCGCATCCAGCGCAAACCTGCGGTAGAAAAAGTGCTGCGCAGCGCCTTGCAGAAATACGGTTTCAAAAAGGCTACGCGCAAAAGCAACCTGGACCGTCCCGGTGAAATGTTTGCGTTACCGGATGATTCGGCATGGCTGACGTTCGTCCAGGACGGGCTGCCGCTGTTGCGCGCGAAAAACTGGCTGATCGATATCGCCGATGGCTTCGACTTCAATCTGCAGGCAGTGGACGATTGGTACGCCGAGGTCGAGGAAGAGGCCGGGCATCAGTGGTTTGATCTGCAACTGGGCATCGTCGTCAACGGCGAGCGGCACAGCCTGTTACCCATTTTGCTGCAACTGATCCGTCGTCAGCCGCAACTGCTCGACCCCGCGAGCCTGGCCAAGCGCAACGATGACGAACAGCTGTTGATTGAGCTGGGCGGTGTCGGCTTCGGCGCCAAGTCGCTGAGCAAAGTTGCGTTGCCTTACGGCCGAATCAAACCGCTGATGGCCACGCTCGGCGAGTTGTACCTGGGTTCGCACGACGGCGATTCATTGCGTCTGACCGCGCCGGATGCGGCGCGCCTCAGCGGGCTCGAAGGGTTGCCGCTGGTGTGGCAGGGCGGTGAGCGGCTGCGCAGCTTTGCACAGAAGTTACGTCAATCGACCCATGCGCACGTACCGGCGCCCGCCGGGCTCAACGCGACGTTGCGCCCGTATCAGCTCGAAGGGCTGAACTGGATGCAAACCCTGCGCGAGCTCGAAGTCGGCGGCATTCTGGGCGACGACATGGGGCTGGGCAAAACCCTGCAGACCCTCGCGCACCTGCTCACCGAGAAGCATGCCGGTCGCCTGGATCGCCCGGCGCTGGCGGTCATGCCGACCAGTCTGATCCCCAACTGGCTCGATGAGGCGCAGCGTTTTACCCCACAGTTGAAAGTCTTGGCGCTGCACGGCGCGGCGCGGCAAAAAGACTTCGATCACCTCGCCGAATACGATCTGGTATTGACCACCTACGCGCTGCTGCCGCGCGATTTGGAGATTCTGCAAACGCAGGTCTGGAGCGTGCTGATCCTCGACGAAGCGCAGAACATCAAGAACCCGCTGAGCAAAGCCGCACAGGCTGCCCTTGATCTGCAAGCGAGCCAGCGTTTGTGCCTGTCCGGCACGCCGCTGGAGAATCACCTCGGCGAGTTGTGGTCGCAGTTTCACTTCTTGCTGCCCGGCTGGCTGGGCGACAGTAAAACCTTCACTCGCGACTACCGCACGCCGATCGAGAAACACGGCAATAGCCAGCAGATGCAGCACCTGACAGCGCGAATCAAACCGTTTCTGTTGCGCCGCAAAAAAGACCAGGTCGCCACCGAATTGCCGTCGAAAACCGAGATTGTGCATTGGGTCGATCTCAGTGACGGCCAACGCGATGTCTATGAAACCGTGCGCGTGGCGATGGATAAAAAGGTTCGCGACGAAATCGCCCGCAGCGGCGTCGGGCGCGGCCAGATCATCATCCTCGATGCGCTGCTGAAGTTGCGTCAGGTCTGCTGTGATCTGCGCTTGATCAAGGCACCGCTGAGCGCCAAAGCCCTGCGTTCCGGCAGCGGAAAACTCGTCAGTTTGATGGAAATGCTCGAAGAGCTGCTCAGCGAGGGTCGCAAGATTCTGCTGTTTTCGCAGTTCACTTCGATGCTCGCATTGATCGAGGAAGAGCTGCAGCAACGCGCTATCGGCTATTCATTGTTGACCGGCGATACCAGCGATCGGCGCACGCCGGTGAAGGATTTCCAGAGCGGTAACGTGCCGCTGTTTCTGATCAGTCTGAAGGCGGGCGGTACCGGTTTGAACCTGACGGCGGCGGACACGGTGATCCATTTCGACCCGTGGTGGAATCCGGCGGTGGAGAATCAGGCCACCGACCGCGCCTATCGGATCGGGCAGAACAAACCGGTGTTCGTCTATAAGCTGATCGCGCGCGGCACCGTGGAAGAGAAAATTCAGGCGCTGCAGCAGGAGAAAGCTGCACTGGCCGGCGCGGTGCTCGAGGGCGGGACGACGGGAGGCTGGAAGTTGGAGCAGGGTGATATCGAGGCGTTGTTTGCGCCGTTGCCGGTTGCCAAAAGTTGACTGGGTTATTTCAGTGATGGCCTGTTCGCGGGCAAGCCTTGCTCCTACAGGGTATGCGCCAATTTTGAAACCGCACATGGCCTGTAGGAGCGAGGCTTGCCCGCGAAGGCAATCTCCCCCGCGCCGCAAATCTCAACGCTTCTCCAGCTTGTCCGGCAACGGCGCAAACAGCGCTTCAATATCATCGCTCTGCAGTTTCCAGTCGCCCGCCGAACGTCCATCCAGCACGCCCGCCGCGAGGTCGGACTTTTCCTTTTGCAGGTGCTGAATCTTTTCTTCGACGGTGCCACGCGCGATCAGCTTGTAAACGAACACCGGTTTTTCCTGGCCAATGCGATACGCGCGGTCAGTCGCCTGATTCTCTGTCGCTGGGTTCCACCACGGATCGTAATGGATCACCGTGTCTGCTTCGGTCAGGTTCAGGCCGACGCCACCCGCCTTCAAACTGATCAGAAAAATCTGCCGCTTGCCGCTCTGGAAGTCCTTGACCGGCGCGCGGCGGTCACGGGTTTGTCCGGTCAGAATCGCGTATTCGACACCACGCTTTTTCAGCTCTTCTTCGATCAACGCCAGCATCGAAGTGAACTGCGAGAACAGCAGAATCCGCCGTCCTTCTGCGAACAGTTCTTCGAGCATTTCCATCAAGCTGTCGAGCTTGCCTGACGTGCCACCGCGCACCGGCAGCACGGCGTCGTTGACCAGACGCAAATCGCAACACACCTGCCGCAACTTCAGCAGCGCTTCCAGAATGATGATCTGGCTGCGGGCCACGCCTTTGCGGGTGATCTCGTCGCGGACTTTCTTGTCCATCGCCAGGCGCATGGTTTCGTACACGTCGCGCTGGGCTTCGTTGAGGTCGACCCAGTGGATGATCTCGGTTTTGGGTGGCAATTCCGTCGCGACTTGTTCTTTGGTCCTGCGCAGCAAAAACGGTTTGATCCGACCGTTGAGGTGCTGCAGCCGCACTTCGCTGCCGCGCTTTTCGATCGGCACGCGGTAATCGCGGTTGAAGCTTTTCACATCGCCGAGCCAGCCGGGCAGCAGGAAGTGGAACAGCGACCACAGCTCGCCCAAGTGGTTTTCCAGCGGTGTGCCGCTCAGGCACAAACGCTGCCGCGCGTTCAGCTCGCGAGCAGCCTGGGCAGCCTTGCTGTTGGGATTCTTGATGTACTGCGCTTCATCCAGCACCAACACGTGCAGCGGCACGGCGGCGAGGGTTTCGACGTCCTTGGGCAGCAGCGCATAGGTTGTGAGGATCAGGTCGTAATCGGCCAGATTGTCGAAATGCTTTTTGCGCGTGGCGCCGTACAACGCCAGTACTTTGAGCTGCGGCGTAAAGTGCGCTGCTTCATCGAGCCAGTTGGGGATCAGGCTGGTCGGCATCACCACCATGCTCGGCCGATCGAGCCGCCCGGCGATTTTCTCGCTGAGAATATGCGCCAGGGTCTGTAGGGTTTTTCCCAAACCCATGTCGTCCGCCAGAATCCCGCCGACTTCCAGTTGCCGCAGCGACTGCATCCAGCTCAAACCTTCGAGCTGATAGGGCCGCAACGTTGCGTTCAAGCCTTGCGGAGCGGTCGAGGTGAAGTCCTTGATGTCGCGCAGGCGCTGGGCAAAGGTGCGAATCTGCTCGCCACCTTCCCACAACAGCGGCATGCCTTCGAGCGGGTTCAGGCGTATCGCGTCGGCCTTGCTCAGGCGTAGCGTGGTTTCGCCCGGGCCTTGCAGATAGAACTCGCCGAGCGTCGCCAGCACTGGTTTCAAGCGACCGAAGGGCAGGGCGACTTGCAGCGGGCCGTACTCGGAATTCGGCCGATTGGGGATGTTCACCAGAATCAGCTCGTCGTCGCGACGCCGGGCAAGACGTTCCGGGTTGAGGATTTCGGTGTGCGAGCGCATCAGGTTCAACAGGATCGGCAGCAGGCTCAGGCGCTCGCCGTTGACGATGATGCCCAGTTCCAAATCAAACCAGTCGCGCTCCGGCGCTTGTTCGACGGTGGCGTACCAGTCGTCCACCGCGGTCAGGTCGAAACCGAAATCCTCGTCGATCTGCAGTTCCCAACCCTGGCTGCGCAGCTTCGGCAAGTCATTGAGGGTAAAGGTCAGCCAGGCACTGTCGTTGACCATCTCGAACAATTCGCCAGCGCTTTCCGGCAGGGCTTTGCTCTGCCGGGTGGCGATCTTGAAGCCGAGAATTCGCAGCTGTTCCCGGTAGGCCTGTTCGACTTCCGGCTGGCGTTTTATCCGTAAGGTCTGGGTTTCCTGGCGAATCAGCACGTCGGCATTCTTCTGCCCGGACACGTATTCATCCAGATAACTGAACGACAGCGCCGCGCGATGCTGGATGTAGCGCTGCATCTTGCCGTTGCGCGGCTCGAACGCGCTGAACTCGATGCTCGCCAGCCACAGGCGCGGTAGCGGTTGCACGTTTTCCACCAGCACTTGCGGCGGCGCTTTCGGGCTGCGGTTTTCCAGAACCGCCTGGAGTTTTTCCAGCAGTTCGGCGTCTTGCGCGGCGGCGGGGTAGGCGAGGGTTTCCTGCACTTTGAGCAGCACCGCCGCGCAGTGTTTGCAGTTAGTGCGCACCGGGCACGAGCACGTCGCGTCGACCATCAGCAATGTGGCTTTGGCTGACTCGCGCAAGCGAATGGTCTGACGGTAGACGTTGCCGCCCGAGCCTTCACACGCGGCGACGATGGTCGCGTCGCCGGCCTCGACGATCCTGACGCGATTTTCCAAAGCGTAGCGGCGGCCACGCTCCAGGCTCTGCTCCTTGAATCGGCTGACCCAGGAAGGTGCCAGGGGTTTGCTCAGGGTCGCGGCCATAAAGAAGTCAATCAGTCCGGAATTTCATCGGGGACTGGCCGAGGTGCCGGGGCGGTCAACGAGGTGATCTTGATCAGCAGGCCGAGGTGGCCGTTATCGAGGAAATTCAGCTGGCCGTTCTTGGTGTGGCTTTCCTGTTTCAGGCGTTCGCTGGCGGTGACCAGGCCGTTGGCGTCGATCTGATTGACCCAGAAATCGGCATCGACGTCGGTGAAACGCCCGAGTTTCAGGCTCAGCGTGCCCTCGATCGGGAATTGTCCGAACTGTTCCGCGCCGTCGCTGATCGCAATCTTGCTTGGTTGTTCGCCGAGCGTCTGTTGCCAGGCCTTGTGCAGCAACACTGTGTAATCGTTGCTCGCGGTGAGCTTTTCCACTTCGCCGTTCAGGCTCGGCGTGCGCACGTTGTCCGGGCTCAGGCGTTGGGCGCCGCCGGACCAATCTTCCGGGGCGGCACGGCTGACAATCGCCGGCACGGCGTTTTGCCGGACCAGAATCATTTCGACTTGATACAAGTCGTCGGCAAACGCCGTGGGTGTGGCGACCAGTGCAACCAACAAGGTCAGTGAGCGAAACAGGCGCATGCGGCGTCCTTCAAGCAGTTTTCGGGAGAAGGCGCTCGAACAGCGCCTCAACAGTATTAAAGCGCTCTTCCGGGCGCTCCATCGGCACCATGAACTTGAACATCGTGGCACCCTCGAACTTGTAGCGTTTCGGTTGGCTCTGGATCAGTTTGATCAGGGTCAACGGGTCGACCGGTGTCTGCGCAGCGAACTCGATCCGCCCGCCCTGTGGGCCGCCATCGACTTTCTTGATACCCAGCTGTTCGGCCTGCAGTTTCAGCAAAGTGATGCGCACCAGATTCTTGGTCGGCTCCGGCAGCAAGCCAAAACGGTCGATCATTTCTACCTGCAAGTCCTTCAGGCCTTCCTCATCGGTGGCCGAGGCAATGCGCTTGTAGAGAATCAGTCGGGCGTGAACGTCCGGCAGATAATCCTCGGGAATCAGCGCCGGAACCCGCAAGTTGACTTCCGGGCCACCGCCCAGCGGTTGATCGAGGTTGGGCTGCTCGCCTTTGCGGATCGACTTCACCGCGCGTTCGAGCATTTCCATGTACAGGGTGAAACCGACCGCCTGAATCTGCCCACTTTGCCCGTCGCCGAGCAGCTCACCGGCGCCACGGATTTCCAGGTCGTTGGTCGCGAGGACAAAACCGGCGCCGAGGTCTTGGGTGTTGGCGATCGCTTCCAGACGTTTCTCGGCATCGGAAGTGATTTGCTGGCGCGGCGGCGTCAGCAGGTACGCGTAAGCCTGGTGGTGACTGCGACCGACGCGGCCACGCAATTGGTGCAGCTGCGCGAGGCCGAATTTGTCGGCGCGTTCGATGATGATGGTGTTGGCGCTCGGCACGTCGATGCCGGTCTCGATGATGGTCGAGGCGATCAGCACGTTGAAGCGCTTGTGGTAGAAGTCGCTCATCACCTGTTCGAGTTCGCGTTCGCGCATCTGCCCATGACCGATGCCGATCCGCGCTTCCGGCACCAGTTCGGCGAGGTCAGCGGCGCATTTTTCGATGGTTTTCACATCGTTGTGCAGGTAATAAACCTGACCGCCGCGCAGCAATTCACGCAGCAGGGCCTCTTTGACCGTGCTTTTGTTTTGCTCCATGACGAAGGTGCGCACCGACAAACGCCGCGCCGGTGGCGTGGCGATAATCGACAGATCGCGCATGCCCGAAACCGCCATGTTCAGCGTGCGCGGAATCGGCGTGGCGGTCAGCGTAAGAATGTCGACTTCGCTGCGCAGGGCCTTGAGCTGTTCCTTTTGACGCACACCAAAACGGTGTTCTTCGTCGATGATCACCAGCCCGAGATTTTTGATTTTCACATCGTCGGACAGCAGCTTGTGCGTGCCGATGACGATGTCGATCTTGCCTTCCGCGAGTTCGGCGATCGCCGCATTCACTTCTTTGGCCGACTTGAAACGGCTCATCACTTCCACGCTCACTGGCCAGTCGGCAAAGCGGTCGCGGAAGCTGTTGTAGTGTTGCTGGGCGAGCAGGGTGGTCGGCACCAGAATCGCCACTTGGCGACCGCCATGCACCGCGATGAACGCGGCGCGCATGGCCACTTCGGTCTTGCCGAAGCCGACGTCGCCGCACACCAGCCGGTCCATCGGTTTCGGCGCGAGCATGTCGCTGCGCACGGCGTCGATGGTGGTCTGCTGGTCCGGGGTTTCCTCGAACGGGAACCCGGCGCTGAACGTCGCGTAATCGGCTTTCGGGTCAGCAAACGCATGACCTTCGCGGGCCGCGCGGCGTGCATAAATGTCGAGCAATTCGGCGGCGACGTCGCGCACCTGTTCGGCGGCTTTGCGTTTGGCTTTTTGCCAGGTTTCGGAGCCGAGCCGGTGCAGCGGCGCCAGGGCATCGTCGCTGCCGG
Organism: Pseudomonas prosekii; assembly: GCF_900105155.1. Taxonomy (NCBI): domain Bacteria; kingdom Pseudomonadati; phylum Pseudomonadota; class Gammaproteobacteria; order Pseudomonadales; family Pseudomonadaceae; genus Pseudomonas; species Pseudomonas prosekii. The sequence continues at coordinate 693,617 of NZ_LT629762.1, read as the reverse complement.
TGTAACGCGCGATCAAATGCAGGTTGGCCACGGGCACGTAAAGTTTGGCGCCCTCGGCGTATTGCAGCATCAGGAACTCGGCGGCCTGATCGTCGATTTCCAGCGTGGCCAAGCCGAGGTAACGGCCGACACCGTGGTCGATGTGCACCACCGGTGCGCCTTCGCGCAGTTCGGTGAGGTTCTTGATCACCGCGTCATTGTTGCCGTCAGCGCGTTTTTCGCGACGCCGACGCTGCATCACCCGTTGCCCGAACAGCGGGCTTTCGGCGATCAATGCCAGCGCCGGATCATCGAGCACCAGGCCTTCATCCAGCGGCGCAATAGTGATCGCCAGGCGATCCTTGCTCGCGACAAAGTCCGGCCAGCTGTCGACGGTTTTCGGTCGCAGTTTCAGGCGTTCGAGCAGTTCCAGCAGCACTTCGCGACGACCGGCCGATTCGGCGGTAAATAGCACGCGACCGCGGAACTCGCTGAGGAAACCGGCCAGCGCCGCCAACGGCTGAGTCGCCTTGGCTTCGATGGCCAGGTCCGGCAACGCATGCGCCGGGAAGCGCTCGCGGCCGACGCCGGTTTCGACGTCCTGTTGACTGGCGACCACGCGCGGCCAGTTTTTCAGGCGCGCGAAGCAGTCTTCCACCGGCAGGAACAACTCGGCTGGCGGCAATAAAGGACGCGATGGATCGACGCGGCGCTCTTCGTAGCGATTGCGCACGTCGTTCCAGAAGTTCTCGGCAGCTTGCTCGATGCCCGGCAGCGAAAACACTTGGGTGTCTTGCGGCAGGTAGTCGAACAGCGTCGAGGTTTCATCGAAAAATAGCGGCAGGTAGTACTCGATCCCGGCCGGGGTAATTCCGCTGCTCAGATCCTGAAAGATCGGGCAACGGCGGAAATCGACGTCAAACCGCTCGCGGAAGCGCGCCTTGAAGCGGGTGACCGCATCCTTTTGCAGCGGGAATTCCCGCGCCGGCAACAGCCGCACCGTGTCGACTTTGTCGATGGAGCGCTGGTTGTCCGGGTCGAAGGTGCGCAGTGTTTCGATTTCGTCGTCGAACAGATCGATGCGGAACGGCAGTTTGCTGCCCATCGGGAACAGATCAATCAGCGAGCCGCGCACAGTGAATTCGCCGTGCTCGTACACCGTGTCGACGTAGCGATAGCCACTGGCCTCAAGGCGCGTGCGCATCTGCTCGACATCGAGCTTCTGCCCGACGTCCAGCACCAGGCTGCTGCCGAGCAGGAACTTGGTCGGCGCCAAGCGATGCAGGGCGGTGGTGATCGGCACCACCAGTACGCCATGCGTCAGTTCGGGCAGCCGATACAGGCTGGCGATGCGCTGGGAAATGATGTCCTGATGCGGCGAGAACAGGTCGTAGGGCAGGGTTTCCCAATCGGGAAAATGCAGTACGGGCAAATCCGGGGCGAAGAAACTCAGCTCCTGTTCCAGCCGTTCGGCACTTTGGCTGTCGGCGGTCAGCAGCAGGGTAAAGCGCTTGGCAGCGCTGGCAGCCTCGGCGATGGCCAGGCTGAGGGCGGCACCGGGCAGGTTGCCCCAGTGCTGTTTACCTGCCGCAGCAGGGAGTAGCGGTAGACGCAGAACGGGCACGGAAGGTTGAGCTCCAAGCGTTGCGACAAAGTCGGTAATTGTAGCGGCCTCGGGTGCCGGCTGTCAGTTGCAGATCTGTCTATATCGCGGGTTGGACGAAATGTAGTGGTAAAGACAAAATCGAGCGGTTTTTCGTTCAAAAATGCTGATTATGTAGTGGCTAAAACAACACGCGTTACGGAAGGTTACGGACAAGGCAGCGCTGTCCCCAAAAAATTGACTACGCTGGAGGCCGCGGTTTTATTGGGCTTCAGGGCAGCGTAATTTTTTTGAACGGGATTTTGTTACTGCTTGCGCGACAGGCGCGCATTGCTACGAGAGGCAGTCGGCGGCATAATGTAGCCCCTTTTTTCTGCCCCTACATAGTGGAAGGTTCCCGTGACTCAGAAGCCCGACCAGTGTCTTGGTGAATGGATCGACCGTGAAGCACTCGCAGAAGCGATGATTCCGCTTATCGGTCAGCTCTACCGCAATAACAACGTGGTGAGCTCGATCTATGGCCGCAGCCTGATCAACCAGTCTGTCATCGCGATTCTCAAAGCTCACCGCTTTGCTCGCCATCGCTCTACCGACGACAGCGAACTCTCCGTCCACGAAACATTCCCTCTGCTGAAAGCCATGAGCGAGCTCAAGCTCGGCGCGGCTTCGGTAGACTTGGGCAAGTTGGCGTTCAAATTCCGTAACGATGGCAATGGCCGCAGCGCCGAGCAGTTCGTGCGTGAAGAAATGGCTGACGTTGTTGGCCAGCAAAACGCTACGGCGCGCAAAGGCACCGACGTTGTCCTGTACGGCTTCGGTCGTATCGGCCGTCTGCTGGCGCGCATCCTGATCGAGAAAACTGGTGGTGGCGACGGCCTGCGTCTGCGCGCCATCGTGGTCCGCAAGGGCGCCGAAAATGACCTGGTCAAGCGCGCCAGCCTGCTGCGTCGCGATTCGGTTCATGGTTCCTTCAACGGCACCATCACCATCGATGAAGAAAACAACACCATTACCGCCAACGGCAACCTGATCCAGGTGATCTACGCGAAAAACCCGACTGAGGTGGATTACACCCAGTACGGCATCAAAGACGCGCTGCTGGTGGACAACACCGGTGTGTGGCGTGACGCCGAGGGCCTGGGCCAACACTTGGCTTGCCCGGGGATCGACCGCGTTGTGTTGACCGCGCCTGGCAAAGGCAAGCTGAAGAACATCGTTCACGGCATCAACCACGGCGAAATCACTGCTGACGACAAGATCGTTTCTGCCGCTTCCTGCACCACCAACGCCATCGTGCCGGTGCTCAAAGCAGTCAACGACAAGTTCGGCATCATCAATGGTCACGTTGAAACGGTTCACTCGTACACCAACGACCAGAACCTGATCGACAACTTCCACAAGGGCGATCGCCGTGGCCGTAGCGCCGCGCTGAACATGGTCATCACCGAAACCGGTGCTGCCACCGCTGCTGCCAAGGCCTTGCCTGAGCTGGCCGGCAAGCTGACCGGTAACGCGATTCGTGTTCCAACGCCTAACGTGTCGATGGCCATTCTCAACCTGAACCTTGAGAAAGCCGCGACCCGCGAAGAGATGAACGATTACCTGCGTTACATGGCGTTGCACTCCGATTTGCACAAGCAAATCGACTACGTCAACTCGCAGGAAGTGGTTTCCACCGACTTCGTTGGCTCGCGCCACGCAGGCGTGGTGGACGCTGAAGCGACCATCACCCAAGACAACCGCGTTGTTCTGTACGTTTGGTACGACAACGAATTCGGTTACAGCTGCCAGGTGGTTCGTGTGATGGAAGACATGGCCGGGGTCAACCCGCCAGCCTTCCCGCGCTAAGCCTTAGCCGCACATGAAAACGCCCCGATCAGTCGGGGCGTTTTTGTTTGTGGCGTTTGTCTGGCTAGGGTGTGTCGCCTCGGCGGGCCTCTTCGCGGGCAAGCCTCGCTCCTACAGGTTATGCGCGAATATTGATATTGCACGCTACCTGAGCGAGGCTTGCCCGCGAATACGATCTACCTGGCGCCACCAACCGCCGCCGCTTGCGCAGTCCGCAGTTCATGTCGATTGCCTTTGAATAGCACCAACGTCGCAATCAACCCCAACACCGCCGCGCCACTGAGCCAGATCCCCGGCGCAGCCTTGTTGTCCAGCACGTGAATCAGGTAGGTACACGCCGCCGGGGTGAAACCGCCGAACGTTGCGGTCGCCAGACTGTAGGCCAAAGAGAAACCGGTGGTACGCACTTCTACTGGCATGATCTCGGTCAGCGCCACGACCATCGCGCCGTTGTACGAACCGTACAGGAACGACAACCACAACTCGACGATCAGCAAATGGCTGAAGCTCGGGTTCGCCACCAGCCACGACAGCGCCGGATAAGCCGTGAGGATCGCCAGAATGGTCGCCGCGAGCAGTAAGGGTTTACGCCCGATCTTGTCGGACACCGCCCCCATCACCGGCAACCAGAAGAAGTTCGAAAGACCAATGCACACCGTCACCAGCAGCGCATCCAGGTCCGACAGGTGCAGCTCGGCTTTGCCGAAGGTCGGCGTGTAAGCCGTGATCAGGTAGAACGACACCGTGGTCATGACCACCAGCGCCATGCCGGCGATGACGATGCCAAAGTTCTGACCGATCGAGCGGATGATTTCCTGCAGGGTAGGGCGATGTTTGCGCGCCTCGAACTCAGGTGTTTCCTCCAGCGAGCGGCGAATCACGAAGATCACCGGCACGATCATGCAGCCGATCAGGAACGGCACGCGCCAGCCCCATTCGCCCATTTGGTCGGGGCTGAGCCAGTGGTTCAAACCAACGCCAATCAAACCGGCAAACACCACCGCCGCTTGTTGGCTGGCGGACTGCCAACTGACGAAGAAACCTTTGCGCCCCGGCGTGGAAATCTCCGCCAGGTACACCGAGACACCGCCCAGTTCGACGCCCGCCGAGAAGCCTTGCAACAAACGCCCGAACAATACGAGCAAAGGCGCGGCCACGCCCAACGTCGCGTAACCGGGTACGCAGGCAATCAGCACGGTGCCGGCGGCCATCATCGCGAGGGTGATGATCAAACCTTTGCGGCGGCCGTGACGGTCGATGTAGGCGCCGAGGAAAATCGCGCCCAGCGGACGCATCAGGAACCCGGCACCGAAGGTCGCCAGGGACAGCATCAAGGATGCAAATGCGCTGTCGGCAGGGAAGAAGGTCTTGGCAATGGCCGTGGCGTAGAAGCCGTAGACCATAAAGTCGAACATTTCGAGGAAGTTACCGCTGACAACGCGAAAGATCGCTTTGCCTTTGCCCGTTTCGCTGGACATTTGAACGCTCTCACTTTGGCTGTCTTATTGAAATCCCTGGTCTTGACGCCTCCTGACTGCCGGGTTCAAGCACGCAGGCGCTTACCGAACAGTTTTGTAACGATATGTGTATGAAGATAGATAGGCAACCACTAGTTAGCTTGCTGCTTAAACGTTATAGCCATTACGCGGCATGGATTCAGCAGCTGAGCGCATTAGCCCCTGTAGGAGCGAGGCTTGCCCGCGAAGGCGGCGTGTCAGATTGAGCGCCTTCGCGGGCAAGCCTCGCTCCTGCAGGACGGGCATAATGGCCGGCCTTGGCGTTGTGTCTGGGTATTGAGGGGAAGTGAGTGTGTTGAAACGGAAGGGTATTTTCATGGTGCTGTGCGTTGCCCTGTCCGGCTGCGGCAATGGCGATTCCATGGAAAGCCTCAGCGGCCCGACCATGGGCAGCACCTATTCGATCAAGTACGTACGAAAAAGCGACTCGCCGGCGCCGAAACACGTCCAAACCGAAGTCGAAAAAATTCTCGCCGAGGTTGACCGGCAAATGTCCACCTACCGCAGCGACTCGGACATCGAACGCTTCAACGCTCTGCCCGCCAACAGCTGTCAGACAATGCCCGCGCCAGTGCTCGAATTGGTCCGCGTCGCCGAACAGCTGTCGCGCCAAAGCGAAGGCTCCTACGACCTGACCGTCGAACCTCTGCTTAACCTCTGGGGGTTCGGCCCGCAGGCTCGTGACGAAAAAGTCCCGACCGCTGAAGCGCTCGCTGAGGTGATGCAGCGCGTCGGCTACTCGCACTTGCGCATCAGCGGCGATCAGCTGTGCAAAGACGCCGCCGTCGAAGTCGATTTCAACAGCATCGCCGCCGGCTACGCAGTCGATACCATCGCGGCAAAACTGCAAAGCCTCGGTATCCACAATTACCTCGCCGAAGCCACCGGCGAGCTTAAAGCTGCCGGGAGAAAGCTCGACGGTTCAGCGTGGAAGATTGCCCTGGAAGAGCCTCGCGACGATCAGCAAGTGGCGCAACGCATCATCAACGTCGACGGTTACGGCGTCTCGACTTCCGGCGGTTACCGCAATTATTTCGAGCGGAACGGCCGGCGTTATTCCCACACATTCGACGCCCGCAGCGGCGCACCGATTACGCACAATCTGGCGTCGGTCACGGTAATTAATCCTTCAACGTTGATGGCCGACGGCCTATCGACGCTGTTGCTGATTCTCGGCCCTGAACGTGGTTGGGACTACGCGCAAAAACATCAGATTGGTGCATTCTTTGTGATTCGTGCCGATACAGGTTTTGTCACCAGGACCAGCCCGGAATTCGAACGCCTCAGCGGCGGTAAAAGCGAATGATCACGGCGATTTGCGCATTGAAGACTGGCGTTGTAGCGCCGGCAAAAGTAGCCTGTGACGCGACCAAGGGTTAATGTGCGCGGCGTTGACGCTTCTATAGACTGTGTCCCGGGTTCTGCACTGGCCCAAAATTGTTCCTTCACGCCGCAGATCGGCGTGATTTAGCCGCAGGTGCCGATGGCGCCGCGGCCTGTTCTGAGGAGTACGCATGGCTGTCTACAACTACGACGTGGTGGTGCTGGGTTCCGGCCCGGCAGGAGAAGGCGCGGCAATGAACGCCGCCAAAGCAGGGCGCAAAGTGGCGATGGTCGACAGCCGTCGCCAGGTCGGCGGCAACTGCACCCACCTCGGCACCATCCCGTCCAAGGCATTGCGTCACTCGGTCCGGCAGATCATGCAGTTCAACACCAACCCGATGTTTCGGGCGATTGGTGAGCCGCGCTGGTTCTCGTTTCCGGATGTGCTGAAAAGCGCTGAAAAAGTCATTTCCAAACAAGTCGCATCGCGTACCGGCTACTACGCCCGCAACCGCGTCGACGTGTTCTTCGGCAGCGGCAGTTTTGCCGACGAGCAAACCATCGAAGTGGTTTGCGCCAACGGTGTGGTTGAAAAGCTTGTCGCCAAGCACATCATCATCGCCACCGGCTCGCGCCCGTATCGCCCGGCGGACATCGATTTTCATCACCCGCGTATCTACGATAGCGACACCATCCTCAGTCTCGGCCACACCCCGCGCAAACTCATCGTTTACGGCGCTGGCGTAATTGGTTGCGAGTACGCCTCGATCTTCAGTGGTCTGGGTGTGTTGATTGAATTGGTAGATAACCGTGGGCAGCTGCTGAGCTTCCTCGACTCGGAAATCTCCCAGGCGCTGAGTTACCACTTCAGCAACAACAACATCACGGTTCGCCACAACGAAGATTACGAGCGTGTCGAAGGCGTGGACAACGGTGTGATCCTGCACCTCAAGTCCGGCAAGAAGATCAAGGCCGACGCCTTGCTCTGGTGCAACGGCCGTACCGGCAACACTGATGCGCTGGGTCTGGAAAACATTGGCGTGAAGGTCAATGGCCGTGGGCAGATCGAAGTCGATGAAGCCTATCGCACCTGCGTGCCGAACATTTACGGCGCCGGTGACGTGATCGGCTGGCCAAGCCTGGCGAGTGCCGCGCACGACCAGGGTCGTTCGGCAGCGGGCAGCATCGTCGATAACAACAGCTGGCGCTTTGTGAATGACGTGCCAACCGGGATTTACACGATTCCGGAGATCAGCTCGATCGGCAAAAACGAGCAAGAGCTGACCCAGGCCAAAGTGCCGTACGAAGTGGGCAAGGCGTTCTTCAAGAGCATGGCGCGCGCGCAGATTGCCGGCGAGCCTCAGGGCATGCTGAAGATTCTGTTCCACCGCGAAACGCTGGAAGTGTTAGGCGTGCACTGCTTCGGTTATCAGGCGTCGGAAATTGTTCACATCGGTCAGGCGATCATGAGCCAGCCGGGCGAACTGAATACGCTGAAGTATTTTGTGAACACCACGTTCAACTACCCGACCATGGCCGAAGCCTATCGGGTAGCGGCGTACGATGGCCTCAACCGGCTTTTTTGAGCGGCTCCGGCCGGTGGCCTGAGCCGGCCGGGGAGACCGATTTCAGCAATTCTCGAGCGTGGCAGTGGCCAAACCGGGAAAGTCTGTAATCAGGCTGTCAACGCCGAAGTCGGCGAGTCTGCGCATCAGCGCGGGCTCGTTGACTGTCCACACCGACACATGCAGGCCCTGGCGCTGCGCCTTCTGCAGGCGTTCCGGGGTACACAGCGTCCAGTTCAGCGCAAGAAATTCACAGCCGTAGCTTTGCGCGACCTTCAACGGGTCGAGCCAGGCGTACTCGGCAACCAAACCGCGCGACACATCCGGCACCAGATCCAGCGCCGCTTTCAACACTTCGCGTGAACTGGAGGTGATGGTGACTTTGTCGAGCAAGCCATGACGCACGGCCATTTCGCGGATCGCCAGCACCGTAGTCGCGGCGCGCGTGCGTGAAGCGCTTTTGACTTCGAGCTGCCAATGCTCGAAAGCGCATTTCTCGAACAATTCTTCCAGCGTCGGAATCGGGCACGGCTTGATCCAGCCCGGGCCGCCCTTGCGCGCGTCGTAGGTCACCAGATCCTTGGCCGAATGCTCGACCACTTTGCCGCGGCGGTCAGTGGTGCGCTTGAGTGTCGGGTCGTGAATGACCATCAACTCGCCGTCCATGGACAGGTGCAGGTCCAGTTCGCAACGGCGCACGCCGTGCTTGAGACATTCCTGAAAACTGGTCAGGGTGTTTTCCGGTGCTTCGCCTTTGGCGCCGCGATGGCCGTAGATGAGGGTCACGGTTCTTCCTTAATTAAATGCCGGATTCGTTTTGTTCACGGGCCAGGCGTCGTTCCTGGGCCTGCTTCTGCAAGATGTAGCGCGCGAGCAATTGGCGTTGGGCATCGGTCGGGTACTCGAATTCGGTGCCGACGTCGTAACCATCGCCCTTGCTGTCGCAATGCGTGACGCGCGCGCGCAGCAGCAAACCAAGCGCTTGCGGCATCAGCACCATTTTCACTGACAGATGCGCGCCGACCGCAATGGGCGTCGGGTGCTGAAAGTCGATGCCGCCCTCGGAGATAATCACCGGTTGCGGTTCGCCGATCTGCCCGAGCACGGTCAATGCGACTACTTGGCTGAGCAGGTCGATGCGTTTGTTCTGGGATTTCAAGAATGCCGCAATGGCGCGGTCGCGCTCACTGATCTGGCGCAACAGGTGCTGCGACTCGAATTCACTCAGGTGCAATTCACTGAGCAAGTTGAAGAGCGGGGAAGCATCCTGCAACACTTCCTGGCCTGCGGCTTCGGGAGCGGACAGGGACCGAATTTCCAGTGCGATCGCATCTTCGATACGGTAGTATTCGCGGCGATCTTCTTCATCTAATGTCGACATGGCGAACCCATGGTAGCGGCGGTGGTCTGAGTGTAAAGCTGGTTACCGACCCCCGCCACAAGGACGTTCCTTTTCCCTCCGAACAAGCCCCGACATGTTCAGACCTCTCTTCGTATTTATTGGCACGCGTTATACCCGTGCAAAGCGTCGCAATCATTTTGTGTCGTTCATTTCCCTGACTTCAATGATCGGGCTCGCCCTCGGCGTGGTCGTGATGATTGTCGTGCTGTCGGTCATGAATGGCTTCGATCATGAGATGCGCACCCGCGTGCTGGGCATGGTGCCCCACGCGACCATCGAGTCCGGTGAACCGATCAACGACTGGCAGGCCCTGGCCACCAAGGTCAAACAGAACCCGCAGGTGACGGCCGTTGCGCCATTCACCCAGATGCAGGGGCTGCTGACCAATAACGGCAAGGTCTCCAAGGTGTTGCTCAATGCCATCGACCCGACGCTGGAGCGTCAGGTTTCGATCATTGATAACTTCATGAAGCAGGGCAAGCTCGACAACCTAACGCCTGGCAGCTTCGGCATCGTCATCGGTGACAAAGCGGCGGCCAAGCTCGGCGCGGCCATCGGCGACAAGCTGACGTTCGTTGCGCCGGAAGTCACCGTGACCCCGGCCGGGATGTTCCCGCGGATGAAACGCTTTACCGTGGTCGGCATTTTCCATGTCGGCGCTGGCGAGCTGGACGGTTACCTCGGCGTGACCAATCTGCAGGATCTGGCCCGGCTGCATCGCTGGAAACCCGATCAGGTGCAGGGCATTCGCCTGAAGTTCGACGACCTGTTCCAGGCGCCGCGCACTGCGTGGAACATCGCCCAGCAACTTGGCGAAGACCATTACTACGCGCGTGACTGGACCCGCACCCACGGCAATCTGTATCAGGCGATCCGCATGGAAAAAGCCATGATCGGCCTGCTGCTGTTGCTGATCGTTGCGGTCGCCGCGTTCAACATCATTTCCACGCTGGTAATGGTGGTGAATGACAAGAAAAGCGACATCGCGATTCTGCGCACGCTTGGCGCCACGCCCGGTTCGATCATGGCGATTTTCATGGTCCAGGGCACGGTGATCGGGGTGGTCGGAACGCTGATCGGCGCGGTGGTCGGGATCTTCGCGGCGCTCAACGTCAGCGCGGCGATCTCGGCCCTCGAAGGCTTGATCGGGCATAAATTCCTGAATGCCGACGTGTACTTTATTGATTACCTGCCGTCGCAAGTGCAGAGCCAGGACGTGTTGATGGTCTGCGCCGCCGCGTTGGTTCTGAGTTTCCTCGCCACCCTGTATCCAGCCTGGCGTGCCGCGCGCACCCAGCCTGCGGAGGCGCTACGTTATGAGTGAGTCGGGCATGAGTGAAAAAGCAATCTTGAGCTGCCGCAACCTAGGCAAATCCTACGAGGAAGGCCCGGAGTCGGTAGAAGTGTTGGCCGGTCTGCAACTGGAGTTGCACCCGGGCGAACGCGTGGCCATCGTCGGCACCTCGGGCTCGGGCAAAAGTACTTTGCTCAACCTGTTGGGCGGCCTCGATACGCCGACCAAGGGCAGCGTTTGGCTGGACGGCGAAGAGCTTTCGGCGCTGAGCGAGAAAAACCGTGGCCTGCTGCGTAACCGATCCCTCGGGTTCGTCTACCAGTTTCACCACTTGCTGCCGGAATTCACCGCGCTGGAAAACGTCTGCATGCCGCTGCTGATCGGCAAGACCGCCATCCCGGAGGCGCGTCAACGTGCAACGGCGTTGCTGGAGCGGGTAGGGCTGGGTCATCGCTTGCAACACAAACCGTCCGAATTGTCCGGCGGCGAACGTCAGCGTGTGGCCATCGCCCGCGCCCTGGTAAACAAGCCCGGGCTGGTGATGCTCGATGAGCCGACCGGCAACCTCGACTCGCACACCGCGCAGGGCATTCAGGATTTGATGCTGGAACTCAGCACCTCGATGCGCACCGCGTTCCTGGTGGTGACTCACGACATGAACCTGGCTCGCCAGATGGATCGCGTCCTGCATTTGCAGGAAGGTCGCCTGACGCCCATCTGATTGACCGAAACCCGGCGCGGCTGAAAAGCCCGTCGGGTCTTTTATTTTTATACGGTGCCCCAGCGAATGTTCAGACCGTTATCGATCTTCATCGGCGCGCGCTATACCCGCGCCAAGCGCCGCAATCGCTTTGTTTCCTTCATCTCGATGACCTCGATGATCGGCCTCGCCCTCGGTGTGCTGGCGATGATCGTGGTGCTCTCGGTGATGAACGGTTTCCAGCGCGAAATGAGCTCGCGGATCCTCGGCATGGTGCCGCACGCGACCATCGTCGGCGTCAACCCGATCGACGACTGGCGGCCGGTTGCAGCCGCAGCGATGAAAAACCCCGAAGTCACCGCTGCCGTGCCGTTCACCGAAATGGAAGGCATGTTCTCCTACAAAGGCTCGATGCAGCCGATCCAGATCAGCGGCATCGATCCGGCGCAGGAAGGCAAGGTGTCGATCGTTACGCAACATATCGTCCAGGGTCGTCTCGACGATCTGAAGCCGGGCGAGTTTGGCGTGGTGGTCGGTGAAATCACCGCGCGGCGTTTTCGCTTGAATGTCGGTGACAAACTCACCCTGATCGTCCCGGAGATCAGCAGCGCACCGGGCGGCATCACGCCGCGCATGCAGCGCCTGAACGTAGTGGGCGTGTTCAAGGTCGGCGCCGAGCTTGATGGCTCGATGGCGCTGATCCACATGGCCGACGCGGCGCAGATGCAGCATTGGCAGCCGAATCAGGTGCAGAGCGTACGCCTGGCGGTGAAGGACCTGTACGCTGCGCCGCAAGTGTCACACAACGTTGCCACGGGCCTCGGCGCCGCTTACAAGGCTGACGACTGGACCCACACCCAGGGCAGCCTGTTCAGCGCGATGAAAATGGAAAAAACCATGATCGGCCTGTTGCTGCTGATGATCGTCGCGGTAGCGGCGTTCAACATCATCGCGACGTTGATCATGGTGGTGAACGACAAGGGCGCGGACATCGCGATTTTGCGCACCATCGGCGCGACACCACGCCAGATCATGGCGATATTCATGGTGCAGGGCACGGTGATCGGGATTGTCGGCACATTGATCGGCGGCGTGCTGGGCGTGATTGCGGCGCTGAATGTCAGTGAACTGGTGGGTTGGCTGGAGCGCGTGAGCGGGCAGCATATCTTCAGTTCGGACGTGTATTTCGTCAGCAATCTGCCGTCGGAATTGCAGGGCGGCGATGTGTTGTTGATCTGCTCGGCGGGGTTCATTTTGAGCTTTCTGGCGACGGTGTACCCGGCGTGGCGAGCGGCGAAAATCGAACCGGCTCACGCGTTGCGGTATTCGTAAGCCTTAACAGCGCTTTCGCAAGCAAGCTCGCTCCCACAGTTGATCGAGTTGGGCCGCAGATTCATGGCCAACTCCTATCCCTGCGGGAGCGAGCTTGCTCGCGATGAGGCCGGCCCAGCAGGCCTCAATCCTTCCTTGGCAACTCAATCACAAACCGCGTCCAGCCATTTGCCGATTCGCAACGAATCAACCCGCCGTGCGCGCGAATGATTGACTGAGTAATCGCCAAACCCAACCCTGCATGCTCGCTACTGCCTTCCTGCCGCGCCGGATCAGCCCGGTAAAACCGGTCAAACAGGCGCGGCAACAATGCCGGATCAATCCCGCTTCCAGTGTTTTCGACCAGCAACGTCAAGCCTTCGGATTGCTCGACGATCCTCACTCGAACCTCGCCGCCAACCGGGGTAAACCGCAACGCATTGTCCAGCAAATTAGACAGCGCCCGGCGCAACATGCTGCGGTCCCCGAGCATTCGCGCCGAGCCCTCGCGGCTCAACCGTACCTGCGCGTCCTCGGCCAGCGGCGCAAAAAACTCCAGCAACACATCAGTTTCTTCTGCCAATTCCAACGGTTCACGTTTGGGCATCAGCAAACCGTGGTCTGCCTTGGCCAGGTACAACATGTCGTTGACCAGTTGCGCCATCCATTGCAGTTCTTCGAGGTTGCTGTGCAGCGCTTCGCGGTAGTCCTCGAGAGGTCGGGGGCGGGTGAGGGTGACTTGCGTGTGTGTCAGCAGGTTCGACAGCGGCGTGCGCAGTTCATGGGCGATGTCGGCCGAGAACGCTGAGAGCCGCTGAAAAGAGTCGTCGAGACGTCCGAGCATGGCGTTGAAGTTGTGGGCCATTTCCGCAAGTTCCGGCGGCATGTTCTCTTCGGGCAAGCGTGCGTTGAGCGATTGAGCGGAAACCCCACTGGCAACCACGCTCATGCGCCGCAACGGACGCAAACCGCTGCGCGCCGCCCACGCTCCAAGTAGCGCCGTGGCCAACGCCGACAGGCCGACCGTCAGCCAGATCAGATTCTGCATGCGCTGCAGGAAGTGCTGGTGATGCGTGATGTCCAGCAGCAGGGTCAATTGCGGCGAATCGGCTTTGTCCGCAAACAGCGGCGCGTTGAGCACGCGATAGTCGGTGCCGGCATCGTTGACCGTGGACAAACCAAGCTTCTGCGGGAGTTTTTGCGGCAATTTCGACGAGCTGTCAAACCAGCTCTGGCCATCGCTGCCGGTAATGCGCAGCGACAAATCAGCCTGGCGGCTCAGCTCATCCTGCAATTTGACTTCGCTTTCGCTGGACTGGATATCCTGCAAGGCGCGGCGTAAACCGATCAATTTGCCATCGAGTAATTGCTGATCCAGTTCGACAAAATGTGCCTCGCTGGCGCGGCTGAACAGCACCCCGGCGAACAACGAAACCACCGCTGTACACGCCGCGAACAGCAGTGCCAGGCGATTGCTCAAGGACAATCGGCGCATCAGGCGTCACGCTCTTCGAGGACGTAACCCATGCCGCGCACGGTGTGGATCAGTTTGTTCGGGAAGTCGTCGTCGATCTTCAAACGCAGGCGACGGATCGCGACTTCGATGACGTTGGTGTCGCTGTCGAAATTCATGTCCCACACTTGCGAAGCGATCAGTGACTTGGGCAGCACTTCGCCCTGGCGGCGCAGGAGCATTTCCAGCAGAGCGAATTCCTTGGCGGTCAGGTCGATGCGCTGGCCACTGCGTTCGACGCGGCGGCGGATCAGGTCGAGGCGCAAATCGGCGAGTTGCAGCGAGGTTTCCTGCGGCGCGGCGCTGCCCCGGCGCAACAGACTGCGGACTCGCGCGAGCAACTCGGAGAAGGCAAACGGCTTGACCAGATAGTCGTCGGCGCCGAGCTCGAGGCCGTGGACCCTGTCCTCCACCGCGTCGCGCGCCGTCAGAAAAAGTACCGGCGTATCTAGGCCAGCGCCGCGCACCGCTTGCAGAATCTGCCAGCCATCGCGACCGGGCAACATTACATCAAGGATCAACAAGGCATATTCACCGCTCAGCGCCAGTTGCTGGCCGCTGTTGCCGTCAGCCACCAGCTCGGTGGTAAAACCGGCCTCGGTCAGGCCTTGGCGCAAATAATGGCCGGTTTTCGCTTGGTCTTCGACGATCAGCAGTTTCATTGATAGCTCTGTTTATTGATGGCTCTGTTCATTGGTAAGTCGGTTTAAGTGGAACGAGCGCTTTATACCGTGGCTGGCCGAGATGCTGGCCAACCTGACAAAGTTGTAATCTGGCCGTCAGGTTGCGGGCAGGCGTGTCAGTTTAGAGTTTTCCACAGGCTGAACCTTATCTTGTTGGAGTACGACTATGTTTTTGCGCAATCGTCTGGTGCTGGGCGCGTGCTTGCTGGCGCTGAGCTTCGGGCTCGAAGCTTCACCCGCGCAGACTTACGACTTCGGTCAACCGGCGCCAGCGGCCAAAGCCCAGCGCAGTGTCGAGGTGGTAATGGGCGATATGTCGTTCGATCCGAAGGCCATCGATATCAAGGCCGGTGAGACGATTCGCTTTGTTCTGGTGAATAAGGGGCAATTGCTGCACGAATTCAACCTCGGAGACGCGACGATGCATGCCGCGCACCAGCAGGAAATGTTGAAGATGCAGCAGAGCGGCATGCTGACGCCTACCGCCATGAAGGAAATGGACCACAGCGCGATGGCTGGTATGGACCACGCATCGCCAGAGCACGGCATGCAGCACGACGACCCGAACAGCATATTGGTGCCGCCAGGTAAGACGGCCGAGCTGACCTGGACTTTCACCAAGGCCACCAGCCTCGAATTTGCCTGCAACATCCCGGGACACTATCAGGCGGGCATGGTCGGCAAATTGACTGTCAGTCAGTAAGCACTCAAAGGCGCGCGCAAAGGCTGATAGAATCCGCTGATTCTTCAGTCAGGTTTCCGCCATGCATCCCGCAGCCGAACACTCGCCGCTGGGCAAATCCAGCGAATACATCGCCACGTACACGCCGTCCTTGCTGTTCCCGATTCCGCGCACCGCGAAATGGGCGGAGTTGGGGCTGACCGCAGAAACCCTGCCTTATAAAGGCGTGGATTTCTGGAACTGCTTCGAGCTGTCGTGGCTGCTGCCGTCGGGCAAGCCGGTGGTGGCCATTGGTGAATTCACGATTCCGGCGGATTCACCAAACATCATCGAATCCAAGTCCTTCAAGCTGTACCTCAACTCGCTGAATCAGACGCCGTTTGCCGAAACAGCGGGCCTCGAAGCGACGCTGGTCAAAGACCTGTCGGCCGCTGCCGGCAAGCCGGTTGGCGTGCGTATTCGCAGCTTGCGCGAAGTTGAAGCGGAGGGCGTCGTGGCGTTGCCGGGCGTGTGCATCGATGACCTGGATATCAGCGTCAGCAACTACGAGCAGCCGCGCCCGGAACTGTTGCGTTGCGATGCTTCGCGGATCGTCGAGGAGAGCGTGCACAGCCATTTGCTCAAATCCAATTGCCCGGTCACCAGCCAGCCGGACTGGGGCAGCGTAGCGGTGGAATACCGTGGCGCGGCGCTGGATCATGCGAGTCTGCTCGAATACATCGTCAGCTTCCGCCAGCATTCGGACTTCCATGAACAGTGCGTGGAGCGGATTTTCCTCGACTTGCAGCGTTTGTTGAAACCACAGAAATTGACCGTGTATGCGCGGTATGTGCGTCGTGGTGGGCTGGATATCAACCCGTATCGCAGCACTGAAGACGTGCAGTTGCCGAACCATCGTCTCGCCCGTCAATAACAGATCACGGTAGGGGCGAGCCTGCTCGCGATAGCGCTGGGTCAGTCAGAATCTTTGCTGACTGGAAGAACGCTATCGCGAGCAGGCTCACTCCTACGAGGACTGCGTCGCGCCTTCCGGATATGAGAAAGCCCCGCTATTGCTAGCGGGGCTTTTTTGCATCTGGCGGGTTCAGATCCCGATGTTGCCCAGCGTCAGCACGATGTTGCGCAAGGTGCCGGCAATGGCGGGGTGTTCGAGTTCGAAGCGCTCGACGGCCAGATTTACTCCGTCAGACAGGCTTGAATCCTGAGTTTTGGTTTCCAGTTCGATCTCGGCTTCAATTTGCTGCATCAGCACATGAAGGTCCTCGCGCTCGGCTTCGGTCAGCGGCGGATTCTGTTCCAATTGCTCGCGCAGAGTATTGAGCTGTTCTTGCAGTTCGCGGGCAGGCATGGCGTTCTTCCTTTTATCGATAGGCACTGGCATAGACCGCAGCAGCGTGCCAAAGGTCTATGGCTGGGCCCTAGATTAATCCAGTCGCCGGCAAGCTGCATGCTTTCATCGGTATAAGCCTGAAGTCAGGGCTTTTCACCTTTGAGCCGGCGCAGGCTGATGTCCGCCAGACAGGTGTCGAGCTCGCCGAGGTGATCGATGACCGAATGCACGCCGAGGCTGAATAATTGCACGGTCGCTTTGCCGCGCCGTTGTTCGCGATCCTTTTGGCTCAGCGCTTGCCATTCGTTCGGCGCCAACCCGCACAGCGAACCGCAGGACGCCAGGCCAATGGTCCACAAGCCGGCATTCAAACCCGCTTGGAGCAATTGCGGTTCGCCGCTGACCAGCACGCAGCCATCCAGACGATCGACGTTCAGCGCCATCAACGCTTGCCAGCAAGCATTCGGCGCGGGCCACGGATTGATTGTTGCTGGATGTTGCGATGGCTTGATCCACGTCGGCAGGTGAGCCGCCAATGAGTGGCTGAGGGCAGGGGAGAGTTCATCGAGCCAGGCACACGGTATTTGTTGGCGCTGCAGACTGCGCAGGCTCTCCAGCGCACCAGGCGTGACCTCGGCAAACTCTTCGCCAGGCAAACCGGACTGCTGCGTGCGGGCGCCGAAATCCACCAGGCAACCACTGAGGCCAAACAGCACGGCGGTCAGGTTTGGCGCGGTGACTGGCAATGCTTCGGCTTGCGGCATATCAGCGTCCCTGAAATAGCGACAAGCCTAGGGAAGGACGGTGACAGTTGAGTGACAGTTCGCCGAATTGCTGGCCGTCGGCGGCGACTTCTGCACGCCGACTCGCGTGGTGCTGCCTAAACCGACTTTTCCGTCTTATACTAGCCGCCTTAACGCTTGGGCCGCGCGCCCGCGCTCGTACAAATCCAAGGAGTTTTCTATGCGCTGGAGCAATCAATTCGCTCAGCTTTGTGTGTGTGCCAGCGTGTTGCTGGTTCCGTTTGCTGCCCAGGCGGCTACGGAAGAGGATCCTTGGGAAAGCGTCAACCGCCCGATTTTCCAGTTCAATGACTTTGTCGATACCTATGCGCTGAAGCCTCTGGCTCAGGGTTATCAGTTCGTCACGCCGCAGTTTCTCGAAGACGGCATCCACAACATGTTCCGCAACGTCGGCGACGTGACCAACCTCGCCAACAACGTTTTGCAGGCCAAACCGGCTGCGGCTGGCGTTGACACTGCGCGTCTGATCTTCAACACCACGTTCGGCCTGCTGGGCTTCTTCGATGTCGGCACCCAGATGGGCTTGCAGCGCAGCGACGAAGATTTCGGCCAGACCCTCGGCTACTGGGGCGTCGGCAGCGGTCCTTACGTAATGCTGCCATTGATGGGCCCAAGCACGCTGCGTGATGCGCCGTCCAAGTACGTCGACAGCTACACCAGCCCGTACCGCTACATCAACGACGTGCCAGTGCGTAACTCGATTTTCGGCCTGAATATCGTTGATACCCGCGCGAGCCTGCTGTCGGCCGAGAAGCTGATGAATGGCGACAAGTACATTTTCATCCGCAATGCGTACTTGCAGAACCGCGAATTCAAAGTCAAAGACGGCCAGGTCGAAGACGATTTTTGATTCTGTGCGTTAAAACGAAGAAGGCGGCCAATTGGCCGCCTTCTTCATTTGTGCTTCGGGCTTATTTCATCTTCAAGATTGTAAGGCCGAGTTTCTGACTGCCGCCGTCCTGCGCCTTGACCCATACCACTTCGGTGTCGGCTTCAAGGCCGGTCAGCGCCGCGTGATCGGAATCGATTCGCACGCTCAGCCGGTCGCCGACCTTTAACAGGCGGGGCGCCTCCACCTGTATGCCACTGCTGGAAAGGTCGATGCAGACGGCTGGCACCTCATCGCCCTCGTGAATCAGCGACACATCGGCATCGACTCGCATGCGGATGAAATCGCGCTTTTCGCTGTAGTCCCGATCGGTTTGACTCATGGGCTCGATCCTTCCATTGGGTTACGGTTTAGCCTGTTCTTATAACTCCCGGTGATTTGAGAAGTAAAGACGTCAAGCGACCATCGGCGTGTGCTTGAAACGCCCCGCGGATGGGAGTACCGTCTGCGCCTTAGAAGGGCACCTCTGGTGGACTTGTCTGTAGGGCGAACGCTCGAAAACAGTGCAACAGAGAGGCTAGAAAGCGAATCCAGTAGTGAGAGCCGGGTTAAATCCCCTGCCTGCTACGCCAACCTAATTCTGGCGCCGTTTGCCCACATGCCAAAAACCAGTGCCACGCTGCTGATAATCGATGATGACGAAGTAGTGCGCGCGAGCCTCGCCGCCTATTTGGACGACAGTGGTTTCAGCGTCCTGCAGGCCAGCAATGGTCAACAGGGTCTTCAGGTATTCGAGCAAGACAAGCCCGACTTGGTCATCTGCGATCTGCGCATGCCGCAGATGGGCGGACTCGAACTCATTCGCCAGGTCACCGAGCTGTCGCCGCAGACGCCGGTCATCGTGGTGTCGGGTGCCGGCGTGATGAACGACGCGGTCGAGGCGTTGCGCCTGGGCGCGGCGGATTACCTGATCAAGCCTCTCGAAGATCTGGCAGTGCTCGAGCATTCTGTACGTCGAGCCCTGGATCGCGCGCGCCTGATGCTGGAAAACCAGCGCTATCGCGACAAGCTTGAACGAGCCAACCGCGAACTCGAAGCCAGCCTGAACCTGCTCCAGGAAGACCAGAACGCCGGTCGCCAGGTGCAGATGAACATGCTGCCGGTCAGTCCCTGGACCATCGACGAGTTCCAGTTTGCGCACCAGATCATTCCGTCGCTGTACCTGTCGGGTGATTTCGTCGACTACTTCCGAGTCGATGAGCGCCGGGTCGCGTTTTACCTGGCGGACGTTTCCGGTCACGGCGCCTCTTCAGCCTTCGTTACCGTGCTGCTGAAGTTCATGACCACGCGCTTGCTGTTCGAATCCAAGCGCAACGGCACGTTGCCTGAATTCAAGCCTTCAGAGGTACTTGGTCATATCAACCGAGGCCTGATCAGTTGTAAGCTGGGCAAACACGTCACAATGGTCGGTGGTGTCATCGACGAGGAGACAGGTTTGTTGACCTATAGCATCGGCGGTCATTTGCCGTTGCCTGTGTTGTACACGCCAGACAGTGTTCGTTATCTGGAAGGGCGGGGTCTGCCGGTCGGCCTCTTCAATGAAGCCACCTACGAAGATCACGTAATGGAGTTGCCGCCGACGTTCAGCCTGACGCTGATGTCTGACGGTATTCTGGACCTCTTGCCAGAACCTACGCTCAAAGAGAAAGAAGCAGCGTTGCCCCAACGGGTCAAGGCTGCGGGCGGCACCCTGGATGGGTTGCGGCAGGTTTTTGGATTGGCCACGCTAGGGGAGATGCCGGATGATATCGCCCTGTTGGTGTTGAGCAGGAATCTTTAATGAGTACCGGTAGAATCCAGTTCGCCGAGCAGGACGGCACCTTCGTCCTGAAGTTCGTCGGTGAAGTTCGCCTGACCCTGTGTTCGGCGTTGGATGCGACTATTGAGCGGATCTTCACGGCGTTGAACTTCAACGCGATCGTGATCGACCTGACCGAAACCCGCAGCATCGACAGCACCACGTTGGGCCTGCTGGCCAAACTGTCGATCCTGTCGCGGCAAAAGGTCGGACTGCTGCCGACCGTCGTCACCACCCACGAAGACATCACCCGTCTGCTGCAGTCCATGGGCTTCGAGCAAGTGTTCAACATCGTTGACCACCCTGTGCCGTGCCCTGAGTGCCTGGACGATTTGCCGGATCAGGATCAGTCCGAAGAAATCGTGCGGATCAAAGTGCTGGAAGCGCACAAGATTCTGATGGGGTTGAACGACTCCAATCGTGAGGCGTTTCATGATCTGGTGAATGCTTTAGAGCGTCACTGATTCCGAAATCGATGAGTCGTCGACCCCTTACGGTGTTCGACCCAAATCCTGTAGGAGCCGAGCTTGCTCGCGAAGGCGTCCTCAAGACCGCCAATCACACCACGAACACACAAAAAAGGGCGAACCCGTAAGGTTTCGCCCTTTTTGTATGGCGCTGAACTAGATCACAGCTTGGCTTGCAGCAACGCCTCAAGCTTTTCCTGATCGCGGGCAAACTGACGTATGCCCTCGGCCAGTTTCTCGGTAGCCATCGCATCTTCGTTGGACAACCAACGGAACTGCGCTTCATTCAGGCTCAGACGCGCTTCACCGGCATGACCTGGCGCCAATTTACGCTCAAGCTTGCCGTTGTCCGCCGCCAGTTTCTCCAGCAGGTCAGGGCTGATGGTCAAGCGGTCGCAACCGGCCAACTGCTCGATCTGATTGAGGTTACGGAAGCTCGCGCCCATCACGACGGTTTTGTAGTCGTTGGCCTTGTAGTAGTTGTAGATGCGCGTTACCGACTGCACGCCCGGATCATCCGCGCCGGTGTAGTCGTTGCCGTTGGCCTTCTTGTACCAGTCGTAGATGCGACCCACGAACGGCGAAATCAGGAACACCCCGGCGTCAGCGCAAGCGGCTGCCTGGGCGAAGGAGAACAGCAGGGTCAGGTTGGTCTGGATGCCTTCCTTCTCCAGAATTTCGGCGGCGCGGATGCCTTCCCAGGTCGAGGCGATCTTGATCAGTACGCGGTCACGACCAACGCCGGCCTTGTCGTACAGTTCGATCAAACGGTGCGCGCGCTTTAATACGGCGTCAGTGTCGAACGAAAGACGCGCGTCCACTTCGGTGGAAATGCGCCCCGGTACCACGTTGAGGATTTCTTTGCCGACAGCGACACCAAAACGGTCGCTGGCCAGGCCTACATCACCCTTGCAGTCGTGAACGCAAGCGTTCAGCAACTCGGCATAACCGGTGATGGCCGCAGCCTTCAGCAGCAGGGAAGGGTTGGTGGTAGCGTCCACGGGTTTAACGCGAGCGATTGCTTCGAAGTCGCCAGTGTCGGCAACGACGGTAGTCATTTGTTTAAGTTGTTCCAGCTTGGAAGTCATGGGCGTGCTCTGTCCTATGGGTCTGATGACATTACCCGAGCGCTGACAGCCACTCAAGGGCGTACGTGCGTATCGAAGGGCCCAGCGGCAACAACCGGGAAACGGCTGTTTGAATGGCGAGGCGCGGTATCGGTAAATACGATGCCAAATCGGCGCACAGGTTCAAGTCAACTGACGGTTAACGCCCCTCAAGCAACTCTGCCGCTTGATCCAGCAACGCCAAAGGCTCCTTGGCCTTGTGAATATCCACTGACAACAACTGGCGAAACTTGCGCGCCCCCGGGAACCCGGTGCCCAGGCCCAACACATGGCGAGTGATGTGGTGCATCGAACCGCCGGCCTCAATGTGCGCGGCAATATAAGGACGCAATTGCGCCAGCGCCTCTGCGCGCGTGATGACCGGCGCCGTGCTGCCGAACAACTGCTGATCCACTTCGGCCATTACGTAAGGATTGTGATAAGCCTCGCGGCCGAGCATCACGCCGTCGAACGTCTGCAAGTGCTCGTGGCAGGCTTCCAGGGTCTTGATTCCGCCGTTGAGAATAATCTCCAGCTCCGGGAAATCCTTTTTCAACTGCGCCGCCACGTCATAGCGCAGGGGCGGAATGTCGCGATTTTCCTTCGGCGACAGGCCTTCCAGAATCGCAATTCGCGCATGCACGGTAAAACTGCTGCAGCCGGCATCGCGAACCGTGCCAACAAAATCACACAACTGCTCGTAGCTGTCCCGGCCGTTAATGCCGATGCGGTGCTTCACCGTCACCGGAATCGACACCGCATCACGCATCGCCTTCACACAATCAGCGACCAACTGCGGATGCCCCATCAACACCGCGCCGATCATATTGTTCTGCACCCGATTACTCGGGCAACCGACGTTCAGATTGACCTCGTCGTAGCCGTGATCCTCAGCCATGCGCGCGCAGGCTGCCAAGTCGAGAGGCACGCTGCCGCCCAGTTGCAACGCAAGTGGGTGTTCGGCTTCGTTGTGCCGCAGGAAGCGCTCGTGGTCGCCATTGAGGAGCGCGCCAGTGGTGACCATTTCGGTGTAGAGCAAGGCATTCTTCGACAGCAGTCGTAGGAAAAAACGGCAATGTCTATCGGTCCAATCCATCATCGGCGCAACGGAAAAACGTCGTGACAGCGGGGCGGGCGTGGCGGTGATTGGGTGCATTGGGATCTGGGATTGGGGTATGGCTGAGAGGCGCGCAGTTTATCAGGATTGAGTCGCTGAAGCGGGGGCTCTGTTCAGCGACATCCTCAACACGCTTAACGAGTCGTCGATGGCCCGGACGCGTCGGCTACCGTCGAACTGCCGCAATTGACAAAGGAAGACGTCTTCAACCAACGCTGATCCGGATAATACGAAAACAGCAATTGCCCGCCCTTCATCGAGTCAATCAACCGATGAGCAATCGCCGGTCGCACTGCCGGGCAACCCAGGCTTCGGCCGATACGACCATTGGCGCGGGCCAGCACTGGGCTGACGTACGGCGCACCGTGAATCACGATTGCGCGGTCGAACGCGTTGTCATTGAAGCCAGGTTCCAGGCCTTCCATGCGCAACGAGTAGCCGTTTTGTCCGACGTAGCTCGATTGGGTGCGGTATAAGCCAAGGCTGGTGGCGAAGCTTTCGTTCTGATTGGAGAACTTAACTGCCATGTTTTCGCCGCTGTTGCGGCCATGGGCGACGAGTTCATGAAAGAGCAACTTGCGCTTCTTTAAATCGAACACCCAAAGGCGTTGTTCGGTCGAAGGCAATGAATAGTCGATGACGGCGAGTCGCTGGACTGGCGCGGCGCCTCGGGCGATGCTGCATTGGGAGGCGCGTACGGCCAGGCCAATGACTTTTGCGTTAGCGCCAGGGGCCGCTTTGGCGAGGGCGGCGGCGAGAGAATCGGCGTAGGCTGCTGGTATTGACGTTGCCGCCAACAGCAGGACCGAGCATAGAAAGCCAAAGCGGTTTAGCGCCATAGAGATGTCTCATCAAGTTATTTCGAGTTTAGCAGTGCAGACGCCATGTGCTGAGCGCAGGAGATTAAGAATTATCCATGGGGCAACTATCAAGGTTATTCGTCATAAGCCATGCCTTTTTTATGGTCTTTCTGATCGGCGGCACGGCGCACGCGCAAACTTCGTCGATTGAGGGGCAAAATCCGCCGATCAGCATGATCGAGGCGATACCGGACGATAACGTCGCTCAAGAGATTCGCGCGACGCTGGAGCCGCTGATTTCCGCGTTCCCGCCGCTGCAAACACGGCCGAAGCATCAGCGCATCGACGTTAACCGTG
This sequence comes from Pseudomonas prosekii, assembly GCF_900105155.1. NCBI lineage: Bacteria > Pseudomonadati > Pseudomonadota > Gammaproteobacteria > Pseudomonadales > Pseudomonadaceae > Pseudomonas > Pseudomonas prosekii. The sequence goes on along the minus strand of NZ_LT629762.1, from coordinate 669,530 downwards.
TAGTCCTGGATTTCTATACGCATCGCCAGTTTCGCGCGGCGTGGACTAATCCTGACGATGTAGCGCAGTTGTTGAAGAACCTTGACGATACGCAAATCGACGGACTAGAGCCTGCGGACTTTCGAAGTAACGATCTGGTCATGGCGCAGGCGTCGATGCAGAACACTGCGCCAACACCTGCGCAACAAGCCGCTTTCGATCTTGCGGCGACTCGCACTTACCTGACGGCGTTACTGCAATTACGCCGCGGCAAAGTTGATCCGGCGCGGTTGGACATGCACTGGAATTTCGACATTGCCGGTGCCGATCCTCGGGATGACGTGAACAACTTCTTCAACGCGCTGGACACTCACGATGTCGCCCGAGCGTTTGCCGAGGCGCCGCCGCAAGAAGCGGTTTATGTAGGGCTGCGTCAGGCATTGGCGCAGTTGCGGCAGATTCGTGACCGCGGTGGTTGGCCGAAAGTTACTGACGGGCAATCGCTCAAACCAGGCATGGATGGCGCAGCCGTTGCGCAACTTCGAGCGCGTCTGGCAGCGGGCGGTTATCTGGACACCAGAACCAGCAAGAACAACACGTACGACGATGCGGTTATCGCTGCGGTGAAGAAGTATCAAACGGAACAATATCTCGGCGCGGACGGTGTTGCCGGGGCGGCCACCCTCGCTGCGTTGAACGTGCCGGTACAAGCGCGTATCGATCAAGTCAGGGTCAACATGGAGCGCGCGCGTTGGCTGCTGTACAAGCTGCAGGGCACTTTTGTAATCGTTGATATTGCCGGGTACAAAGTGGCGCTGTATCGCGATGGTCAACCCATCTGGCGTTCACGGGTTCAGGTAGGCAAGCCGTATCGAAGTACGCCGATCTTCCAGGCTGAAATTACTTACGTCACGTTCAACCCGACCTGGACCGTTCCGCCGACGATTCTGAAAGAAGACGTGTTGCCGAAAATTCTGAACAACCCGAACTACCTCAGTGCCAATCGGATTCGGCCGCTGGATCGGGAAGGTAACTTGCTGGACCCATCGACCATCGATTGGAGCAACCCGCGCGGCATCACTTTGCGCCAGGACGCCGGGCCGGAAAACTCGTTAGGCCAAGTGGTTATCCGCTTCCCCAATGATTACGCGATCTACTTGCACGACACCCCGCACCGCGAGCTGTTTGCGAAGAATGTTCGCGCCACCAGTTCGGGCTGTATTCGGGTAGAAAACCCGTTGCAGTTGGTTGAGTTGCTGTTCAATGACCCGGTGCGCTGGAGCAGTGCCGGTATTCAAAAGCAATTGGCCAATGGCCGGACGGAAAATATTCGACTCCCGGTGAAAGTGCCGGTGTTGTTGGCCTATTGGACGGTGGATATGGGCAGCAATGGCCGCGTGGCATTCAAGCCGGATGTGTATGGCTACGACAATCCAGTGCTGAAGGCGCTGAACTTGCCAGCGAAGTTACCGCCTCTGGATTTGCAAGCAGCAGTAGGGCAGAACACCCACTAAACCTTGTGGGAGCGAGCAGGCTCGCTCCTGCATTGAAGAGCGTTCGGGCTTAGAGCTCCAAGCCTTCTTGCACTACCGAAAGCAAGTTCACTTCCGTCAGCGCAACCGCATCAGTCTGTTGCCCGGTTTGTTCGATCGATTGCAGCCACCAATGCGACCCGCCGTGTTCGTCAACTGTTCTCAGCAGAGGGATTTCCTTGTCCTTCAAATGAATTTCGACACGACCCTGACCGTCGGCGGTGAACCGCACAATCGGCACGAACGTAATGTTGTGGTGATTACCTTCAATCACCAGTTGGTCGATCGAATAAGCATAAGTTGCGCCGTTGAGATGACGTTCAAACACGTGCGTAGGATTGCGCCGCATGCTCAGGCCGGCTTCAAGCAGAGGCTTCAGCCAGGCTTCGATCTGGTGATACATTTCGTACACTTGGCCGGGCCAACTGTCGATCGCCTGATCGGTAGCGGTGGTCGCGTCCGCGTCGGTGTGCCGGGTTTCTTTCAGTTTTGCGGCGAGTTCTTCTGCCTTGCTCATGTCGATTCCCTGTTGTGATCCAAGTGTGATCATAGCGTTACCAAGGTAATCCACGTTTTGCCTTGCGTCATGCGATTGAAACACCGACATGGCAAAAACCCCTGTGGTCGATCGTCGGCCAAGGATCAAAACCATCATTATTCCCAAGGAGTGGGTCTATGAAAAAGCTGTATGCAGTTGTCGCCATGTTGGCAATCACGTTCGGGCAGATTGGCCTGAGCCAGGCGCGGACGTCGCAACATGGCAAACCTCAGGCTGAGTCAGTGGCGGGGGTGTTTGATTACTACTTGCTGACGCTGTCCTGGTCGCCAACGTTCTGCCTGACCCACAAAGACGATTCGCAGTGTTCCGGTAAAGGCTACGGTTTTGTGCTTCACGGGTTGTGGCCGCAATACGCGAATGGCGGCTGGCCCGAGTCGTGCCCGCCAAAAGTTGCATTGTCACCTGCTGAACAAAAGCGCGGCCTGACGTTATTTCCGACACCAAAGTTGCTTGAACACGAATGGGCCAAGCACGGAACATGCAGCGGTCTTGGTGCCACGGGTTATCTGGACGCGGCAGACAAGGCGGTTGGCGCGGTGAAAATCCCGGAAAAACTGCAGCCGTTCAGTGGCACGGTTTACTTGCCTGCGCAGAAAATCTCCGACCTGTTTCGCGAAAGTAATCCGGGCATTTCAGCGGACGGTATCGCGGTTATTTGCAGCGGCCCAGAGTTGTCGGAAGTGCGCGTGTGCATGGGCAAGGATCTGCAATTCGGCGCGTGTGGCTAAGGTGTGAAAACTCAATGTCGCGCGGGCGATATCCGCGTTCCGCCATCGCGGTAATCGGTTGTTCGGATGGATAGATGGGCGTTATCGGACGGCCATTTTTTGCATTCAGATTTGAACATCTTCGCGGCATCCCTCATCCTTGCGCGCTTGTTCAATGGATTGTCAGAAAAGCCTGCAAGGAGCTTGTTCATGAGCGGAAAACCCGCCGCCCGCCTCACCGATCCCACCGCGTGTCCACTGCCGGGTCACGGCACCAATCCCATCGCCAGCGGTTCTCCCAACGTCAATTTCGACGGCCTTGCGGCTGCGCGCCTGACGGACAAATCGGCATGCGGCAGCCCGATCACCGGCGGCGTATCGGCGACGGTATTCATCAACGGCCTGAACGCCGCAACACTCGACAGCACCGGCGGCCACGGTAATGTGGTGATCGGCGGCTCGGGCACGGTAATCATTGGCGATACGGTGGTCACGGCGCCGTTTACCGGCCTGGTGCCGATGCCGGTCAATTTTACCGACAAGTTGAAACTGGTGAACGCTGTCACTGGCGCCCCGATGCCCGATCACCCGTACATGATCCTGCGCGCCGATGGGCGCCAGGAGCACGGGGTTTCCGACGCAGCCGGTTTCACCCACGCCATCAGCTCGCACCTGCCTGAAAGCGTCAAACTGTTTTTGGAGGAGTGAGGCATGTGTGCTGAAACAGTGACCTGCGCGAAGGGGAAGACTTACAAGCTGCAGGGTGAACATACGCTGACGGACAAAAAAGATGTCAGTGAGAAGACGGTGCCGATTGAGAGTACCAAGGCGATTGTTATATTCGTCGGTGGTGCAGGAGATAAAGAGCGTTATTATTTTTCCGGTCCCTACGAGAATATAAAATTTGCCTGGCAGGATTTTGATGTGCGTGCCCAACCGTTAATAGCTGAAGGAAAATATACCTCTCAATGGTTGGGCTACAACGAAATAAGAGGCAAGCAGGATATTCAAAGGCATGTGTTGAGTCTTATTCCATATAAGAGCTGCCCGGTCTTTATAGTGGGGCACAGTCTAGGCGGGTGGAATAGCGGACATCTGACCAGAATAATGACTGAATGGGGATACAAGGTAAAACTGTTGATTACACTGGATCCGGTTGGGGAAGGCGCTTTGGTTTGGCTGGGTTCGGATATCTATCTGAATCGGCCGGAGCCGGTTTCTGAAGACTGGATCAACGTCAGAGCCACTCCGTCCAGACCTGATGCCTCCGATGGTGTAGCGGACTTTGGAGAAAAATGGTTGATCACCTGCGGGCCGTCGATCAATGCGAACGTTGATACTAACCATGCAAACGCTCCTGACTTATTTAGCGCCAAAATCTCTGGTGGAAAATCTGCGAGTGATCTGCTGTTCGATTCGATTATGAAAGAGTTCTCTTGATATGAAGAAGTCGATTGTCTTATTGCTCATGGTTGTTTGTTCGGGATGCGCGCGGGAGCATGTAAAACCTGAGGCTGATTTGAGTTACATGTCTGTAGAGAGAGACAATCGATATCCTATTTATGATGTCAGTTATAGTTCTAATATTAATCTTCTGGATTTATTTGATCGAGGCGAAGGTGTTGGTTATGCTGCGGCTTTTCTGGTTTGCGCATTGGGAAATGATCAAGATTTTTCGATAGGTCATCATATGCAGTTTGCCGCGCTCGGCTCCATCAAGGGCGACGGGCAGAGTCAGGAAAAAGGAACATTTAACTATGTAACAAGTGCTCTGTTGAGTGAAGTCAGTAACAGTGGCGGATCGAGACGAAACCTTGCTTCAAATGAGTTAAATGAAATTCTGGCTGACAAGAGCAGCATTCCTTGCAGGGTCCGTATCACCGCATACGGCTACGAAACCTACTACTCCAACGCAATGTATATCCCGACCGCGGACCTCCTGCGAGAAATAAACAAACCCAGACTCAAATAGAGAGAGTCGTCCTGCTGGCGAATAAAGACCCGCTGAAACAATTTTCCGAGGAGTTTTTTGTAAGGTTTCTACGCTCGCGGCGGATAACTGGAGGGCGACGCCAAACTGTTTGCCCATTGGCCCCGCTCAACACCGTAGACTACGCTTACAAAAAATAAGGGCTTTGGGCCGTCGCCCATGCCGTGCCCTCCAGGAAACACTTTTGCCTATCCCCATTCACGAATCGCACCACGCACCCGGCGCACTGAAACGTTTGCCCTTGCTCAAGGCTGCGGCGTTATTTATTGCGGCGGTTTGCCTATGCCTGTGCGGCTTGCTGTACTTGCAACTGGAGCAGTCGCGGCGCCACGATCTGGCGTTGGCCGAAGTCGCTTCATCAAACCTCACCCGGGCGATGGCGCAGCAGGCCGAAGACACGTTCATGAAAGCCGATCTGGTGCTGACCAGTCTGGCGGACTGGATTCAGGCCGACGGTTATGACCAGATGCAGTTATCGCGGCTGCAGAAGACCTTCTCTCGGCGCGTGCAATCGCTGCAGCAGTTGCACGGGATTTTCCTGTTCGACCGGCAGGGCCAATGGGTTATCACTTCGTTTGACGATTTGCCTCACGGATCCGGTGTGGCCGATCGCGAATATTTCCAGTTTCATCAACAAAACGTCTCGTCGCTGGCGCACATCGGCCCAGCTATCCGCAGTCGCAAAAACGGCGAGTGGATTATTCCTGTTTCCAAACGCGTCAATGATGATCACGGCAATTTTACCGGTGTGCTGCTGGCCGGGATCAAAATGGCCTACTTCGACGAATTCTTCAAAAGCTTCAGCATCGATGAGCATGGCGCGATGTTCCTCGCGCGCACTGACGGCACGCTGCTCGCTCGACGGCCATTTGTGGAGTCGCAAATTGGTACGTCGGTGGCCCAAGGCGCGATTTTCCAGAAGCACTTGCCGCTGGCGAACGCGGGCAACGCGATGATCAATTCGGTGGTCGATGACACGGTGCGGTTGTACGGCTACCGACAGTTGGAGGCCTATCCATTGGTGGTGTCGGCGGCATCGTCCAGGGACGCGATTCTCAAGGACTGGTACGCCAATGCGTTTCAGGCCAGCGTCATCGTTGCGCTGGTGATTTTGGGGATCGGTTTGTTTGGCTGGGTATTCATTCATCAGGTGCGCGATGGCGGACGAATTGAAGCCGATCTGCGCGCCGCCCAGGAAGCGCTGGAGCTGATCGCCACCCACGACAGCCTCACCGGACTGGCCAATCGGCGCCTGTTCGAGCGCGCGCTCGACATCGAGTTCGGACGCGGCGCGCGGCAGGGCAGCGCGCTGAGCCTGATCATGCTCGATATCGATTTCTTCAAAAGTTACAACGACAACTACGGCCACGTCGCCGGGGATCACTGTCTGGCAGAAGTGGCGCGTGCGCTGAAGAGTTGTTGCCAGCGCAACGCTGATCTGGCGGTTCGTTACGGCGGGGAAGAGTTTGCAGCTTTACTGCCGAACACCGACATTCACGGCGCGATGGTAATTGCCGAGCAGATTCGCCGTAGCGTCATCGACAAAAACATCTCGCACAGCGGTTCGCCGACCGGGCAGGTGACCGTCAGCCTGGGATGTTATTCGTTTGTACCGAGTGGCCGCGACAGCGTGGAAGTGTTCATCCAGCGCGCGGACGCCGCCCTCTACCAAGCCAAACACTCCGGACGTAATCGCACGGCGGTGCTGTCGATGGAGGGCGGCGTCGAGACGCTGATGCGTTCGGATCGATAGAAGGGCGAAAGGGCAGTCCTGATTTTAAATAACCGAATCAGAAACTGCCTTTTCGCGTTCAGCTGCCTGTCCCGCCGCCAGCGCCACCGGTTCCACCGCCCGGCGCACCTGTGCCGCCGCCCGCGCCGGAACCGCTGCTGCCACCGTTACCGCCCGCGCCGCTATTGACGCCAGTTCCCGAACTCGATGAGCCAGAACCGCCGCCAGTGGTGCCCGAACCGTTGCCCGAACTGTTGCCGCCAGAAGGCGCGCCAGGCGTGCTGTTAGGTGGCAACGTCGACCCGCTGACCCCGCCGGATTTAGTCCCGGTGGCATCCGGCGCATCGTTGGCCGCATAGACTGCCGATGCGCTGCAAAGCAAACCTGCGAGCAGCAGCGAAGTAATTTTTTTGGTGATCATGGTACGTCTCCAGAAATGAGTCGTTACCTGATATTGGTGTTTGAGGCTGCGCGGTTGGTGCCGGTCAGGTGACGAATGGTTCACGACTACCCTGGTGAGCGTGCAGTCACATCCACGTCCGACATATCAGCTTTCGCCAACAGTTCCGCTCCCACCCAGGTCCGCCCGCAACGCCAACGCAACCACCGCAATTGCCCGATGTCACACCCTAGACACCTCGCCGCCGGGAGCACGGGTTGATGAAAAACTTGCGAATCGCCACGTTCAACGTCAATGGCCTGCGGGCGCGTTTGCCTAATTTGCTGGCGTGGCTTGAGCGGGAGAAACCGGACGTTGTTTGCCTGCAAGAGCTCAAGTCGGTCGACAGTGCATTCCCTGCTGCCGAACTGGAGGCTGCCGGTTATGGGGCGATCTGGCAGGGCCAGTCTTCGTGGAATGGCGTGGCGATTCTGGCGCGGGACGCGCAACCGCTGGAGAGTCGGCGCGGTTTGCCCGGTGACGAGGCGGACACGCAAAGCCGTTATATCGAAGCCGCGGTGCACGGCGTGTTGGTCGGTTGCCTGTACTTGCCCAATGGCAACCCGCAGCCGGGCCCGAAGTTCGACTATAAACTGGCGTGGTTCGAACGGCTGATCAACTACGCGCAGGCGCTGCAAGCCAGTGATCACCCGGTGGTGCTGGCCGGCGACTACAACGTGGTGCCGACCGACATGGACATCTACAACACGCGCTCCTGGCTCAAGGATGCGTTGCTGCAACCCGAGAGTCGCGAGTGTTACAAGCGATTGCTCGACCAGGGCTGGACCGATTCCCTGCGTCATCTCTATCCGGAAGATCGGCTGTACACCTTCTGGGATTATTTCCGCCAGCACTGGCAGAAAAACTCCGGTTTGCGCATTGATCACTTACTGCTTAATCCGGCGCTAAGCCCTTATCTGCATGAGGCCGGCGTCGATGCCTGGGTGCGCAACGAGCCGCATGCCAGCGACCATGCGCCAACCTGGATCCGCCTGAGTTCGCGCAAGCGGCGTTGATTGTTCGCGGGCGCCGATTGGCGAAATCAATTGTCGGCCCAAGCACTTTGTCCCTTATAAATGGCGACCATCAGCGGAGCGATCCGCGGCCCCGCGCATAAGGACTGAGCCATGAGCGAGCCACGCCTGAGCAATCTCGATCTGTACCTGCAACGACTGGGTTTCAGTACGCCTCCAGCGCCAACCCTGGAAACCCTGCGCCAACTGCAACTGCGCCACACCGGCGCTTTTGCGTTCGAGAATATCGCGACTGTGTTGGGCGAGCCGGTGCTGATCGACTTGCCTTCCATCGAGCAAAAAATCTTCCAGCAGAATCGCGGTGGTTACTGCTATGAGCTGAACGGGATGTTCCTGGTGTTGCTGCAGACGCTGGGGTTTGACGCTCGCGGCATCACCGGCCGTGTGGTGATGGGCCAGCCTGAAGGTGCGTGGACCGCACGCACTCACCGTTTGAGCCTGGTGACCCTGGACGGCGTGCGCTATATCAGCGACGTCGGCTTCGGCGGCATGGTGCCCACTGCGCCGCTGCTCCTCGATACCGAGGCCGAACAACCGACACCGCACGAGCCCTATCGTATCGAGCAGCACGTCGATGGTTACACCTTGCGCGCCAAGGTCGGAGAAGAATGGCGGGCGATGTATATCTTCGATCTGCAGCGTCAGGAGGACATCGATTACACCGTCGGCAACTGGTATGTCTCGACTCATCCAGAGTCGTCTTTCCGTAAACAATTGATGGCGGCGCGTACCGGCGACGGCTGGCGGCGCACGCTGAACAACGGCAGCTTTGCGATCCACCGGATCGGCGAGGAGAGCCAGCGGCGCCAAGTAGCGGACGCCGATGATTTGATCGCGCTGCTGTGGGATGAGTTCGGTATTCGGCTGTCGGTGGATGCCGGAATGAAGCAGGTATTCGAGCAGTTGATCGAGCCGAAACAACCCAACTGACTAGCGCCGCCGCGTCCGGGTTTAAGGCCTGACATCCAACTCCATCACCCGCCGAATTTCGCTCAGCGCGTCGGCGAGTTTTCTCTCGAGATTGTTCAGGTCCATCGCCGTGACGCCCTTTTTCAGATGCCCAAAAGTGGTGCCGCCGTTTGCGTCGGCGCTTGTCGCGTGCCCTCTATCGGTGAGCAATGCCTGGCGCAAAGTGTTGTTGATCACCGTCTGATAACCGAACCCTTCGTTTTCTGCGACCGCGCGGGCCGCTTCGATCACGGCGTCGTCGAGCATGATGGTGATGCGGGTTTTGCCCTTGCTGGAGGCAACTGGCCCACGCTTGGCGTTACTGAAGTCGTACTCATCTTTCATGGTCATGCCTCCCTGTATTGCCGACGCTCGTCTTTGCTGGCGACGCGTGCGGAAATGATTCGAACGAAATTCGGGTCGCGCCACGTGTAGGCAACCACCAGTAAACGACCTTTGGCGTCCTGCCCCATAGTGATCCAACGCTGCTCGTCGTGATCGCGGTCTTGCAGGGTCAGGGCTCGCTCGTCTTCGAACACTGGCTCGGTTTCTGCAAGGCTGATCCCTCGATGCTTGAGTTTGTTAGCCGCGTTTTTGGCTCTGTCGAACTGTATTTCGAATGGCTTCATTATGCATACTTTATATGTATAAGAAAGAGGGCATCCGTGCCGGCGGTCGCCATGAAGACGAAAGGTTAGCGGTAGAAGGGGAATGTGCCGGAATGGATGTATTGCAAGGTTTTAGGGGGCTGGGGCGGACCGCCCGTTGGCGAAAATGGCCAGATGTCCATAATCTGACCGTTCAGTTGTATACAACTCTATAGACATTTGTCCTGAGTCTTGCATACAGTGTGCGCATAACAAAAACCAGGGACTCCCCCAACCATGAAAACGCCCCATGTTTCACACCAACGGCCCGAGGACGAAAATCTTGGGATCGGCGCGAATATGGCTTACGGCCTGCAACACGTTCTGACCATGTATGGCGGCATCGTCGCGGTGCCTTTGATCATCGGTCAGGCTGCCGGGCTGTCGCCGGCGGACATCGGTTTGTTGATTGCTGCTTCATTGTTCGCGGGGGGCTTGGCAACGCTCCTGCAAACGCTGGGTTTACCGTTTTTTGGCTGTCAGTTGCCGCTGGTTCAGGGCGTGTCGTTCTCTGGCGTCGCAACCATGGTGGCGATTGTCAGCAGCGGCGGGGAGGGCGGGTTTCAGTCGATCCTCGGCGCGGTGATTGCCGCTTCATTGATCGGTTTGCTGATTACCCCGGTGTTCTCGCGGATCACCAAGTTCTTCCCGCCGCTGGTGACGGGCATCGTGATTACCACGATCGGCTTGACGCTGATGCCGGTAGCGGCGCGCTGGGCCATGGGCGGCAATAGCCATTCCCCGGAGTTCGGCAGCATGTCGAACATTGGTCTGGCGGCGTTGACCCTGGTGCTGGTGTTGCTGCTGAGCAAAATCGGCAGCGCGACCATCTCGCGTCTGTCGATCCTGCTGGCCATGGTCATCGGTACGGTGGTCGCGGTCGTTCTCGGCATGGCGGACTTCTCCTCCGTCACCCAAGGCCCGATGTTCGGCTTCCCGACACCGTTCCATTTCGGCATGCCGACCTTCCACTTCGCCGCGATCCTGTCGATGTGCATCGTGGTGATGGTGACATTGGTGGAAACCTCGGCGGACATCCTCGCCGTCGGTGAAATCATCGACACCAAGGTTGATTCCAAACGTCTGGGCAACGGCCTGCGCGCCGACATGCTGTCGAGCATAATTGCGCCGATCTTCGGTTCCTTCACCCAAAGCGCCTTCGCCCAGAACGTCGGGCTGGTCGCGGTGACGGGCATCAAGAGCCGATTTGTCGTGGCCACCGGCGGCGTGTTCCTGGTGATCCTCGGACTGTTGCCCTTCATGGGTCGGGTGATTGCCGCAGTGCCGACCTCGGTCCTCGGCGGCGCCGGTATCGTGCTGTTCGGCACCGTCGCGGCCAGCGGCATTCGCACGCTGTCCAAGGTTGATTACCGCAACAACGTCAACCTGATCATCGTCGCCACCTCGATCGGCTTCGGCATGATCCCGATCGCTGCGCCGAACTTCTACGATCAATTCCCGAGCTGGTTTGCAACCATCTTCCACTCCGGCATCAGCTCCTCGGCGATCATGGCCATCGTGCTCAACCTGGCGTTCAACCACTTCACTACCGGCAACTCGGACCAGCAGTCGGTGTTCGCGGCGGGGACCGAACGTGTGCTGCGCTACCAGGATCTGGCAGCGCTACGTGAAGGCGATTACTTCAGCGAAGGCAAACTGCACGACTGCGACGGCAATGAAATTCCCGTGGTGGAAGTGGAGCACGGACATGCGGAACCGCGAGTGGTGCATTCGAAAAGTGGGGAGCATGTTTGACCGCGGCAATTCTTTGATACGACTGTAGATCAGAGGATCGCAGTCTTCGGCAATTACTACAGGTGAATACGAAATCTGTGTAGTTACTGCCGAAGGCTGCGATCTTTTGCATTTCTACCGCCCACAAAAAAGCCCCTGAACCTTTCGATTCAGGGGCTTTTCGTTATTACAGTCTGGCTCCACGACCTGGACTCGAACCAGGGACCCAGTGATTAACAGTCACTTGCTCTACCAACTGAGCTATCGCGGAATGGCGTGTATGTTACTGATTCAAAAAGAGAAGTCAAGCATCTGTTGATGATTGGGTGGATTCGAGGGTGTCAGTGGCAGTTTATCGGTGATTGGCGGTTACCAGAATCGTGCCGGAGGTCTACCATAGTCGCCCGGAAGTGGTTACACGCGCTGCCGGCCATTCGCCGAAAAGGTACGCGCCATGAATCATTCAGCACTTACATCGCACCATTACGGGGTGTTCGCATGAGCATTGCCCAGATCAGCTTGCCGAAAGGCGTCGGTCCTCACGCCGAGAAATTGCTCGACGCTATCACCCAGGCCAGCACCGCCGACGAATTGAACCGCGCTGGCGGCAAGGCTGAAGGTTTCGTCCTTGGCCTGGAAAGCGCCAAGGCGATCAAAAGCCAGATTGCCGAATCGCTTTACGTGGCTTACGACGACGCCGCCAGCCAGCGCGCCACCGAACTGGCTTAACCGCCGAAGGTGAAGGTGCCGAGCATCAGCTTGGCATACAGCGCTGTCGCCGCCAGTTGCACGATCCACAACGCGAGGCCGCCGAGGAACACGCCGGCGGCTACTTGCATCACTAGATTGTTACCGCGTTTGGCCGGCGGGGTGCGGGGCACGAAATCGTCCAGTTCATCCCGGTCAGCGCGTAGGTCATCAATTTTCATGTGGGCTCTCGTAGAAATCCTGGGGTGTACATGAGACCCGCAGGAGTGAAGCTTGCCCGCGAAGGCGTCATTACTGACGCTGAAAGCTTCGCGGGCATGCCTCGCTCCTGCAAGTGCATTGTGCAGTGCATCGCTGCGTGGAGTTTAGAGGGCAGGCACTGCGCTTTGACACATATCTGAGACAAATAAAAAACGGGAAGCGCATTGGCTTCCCGTTTTTTATAGCAATTGCAGACTCAGATCACCGCAACGATGGCCTTGGTCACTGCATCAATGTTGCTCTGATTCAACGCGGCAACGCAGATGCGCCCGGTGTCCAGCGCGTAGATGCCGAACTCGCTGCGCAGGCGCGTCACTTGCTCAACGGTCAGGCCGGAGTAGGAAAACATGCCGCGCTGACGACCGACAAAACTGAAATCCCGATGCGGGGCTTCTTTCGCCAGTTGCTCAACCATCTGCACGCGCATGCCGCGAATGCGCAAACGCATTTCGGCCAGTTCTTCTTCCCACTGTGCGCGCAATGTCGGGCTGTTCAGCACAGCGGCGACGATGCTTGCGCCGTGGGTTGGCGGGTTGGAGTAGTTGGTGCGGATCACGCGTTTGACTTGCGAGAGCACGCGCGCGCTTTCTTCTTTCGATTCGCTGACGATCGACAGGGCGCCAACGCGCTCGCCGTACAGCGAGAACGACTTGGAGAACGAGCTGGAGACGAAGAAGGTCAGGCCCGATTCGGCGAACAGACGCACAGCTGCGGCGTCTTCGTCGATGCCATCGCCAAAACCCTGGTAGGCCATGTCGAGGAATGGCACGTGGCCCTTGGCTTTCACCACTTCCAGCACGTTGTTCCAGTCCGCCGGGCTCAGGTCGACGCCGGTCGGGTTGTGGCAGCAGGCGTGCAGCACGACGATCGAACCGGACGGCAGCGCGTTGAGGTCTTCAAGCAGGCCGGCGCGGTTGACGTCGTGGGTCGCGGCGTCGTAGTAGCGATAGTTTTGGACCGGGAAACCAGCGGTTTCGAACAGCGCGCGGTGGTTTTCCCAGCTCGGGTCACTGATCGCGACGACGGCATTGGGCAGCAATTGCTTGAGGAAGTCGGCGCCGATTTTCAGTGCGCCGGTGCCGCCAACGGCTTGGGTGGTGAGGACGCGGCCGGAAGCGATCAGCGGCGAATCATTGCCGAACAGCAGTTTTTGCACAGCCTGGTCGTAGGCGGCGATACCGTCGATTGGCAAGTAGCCACGGGAAGCGTGTTGAGCGACGCGAATCGTCTCGGCTTCGACAACGGCGCGCAGGAGTGGAATTCGCCCCTCCTCGTTGCAGTAAACACCGACGCCCAGGTTGACCTTGTTGGTACGGGTATCGGCGTTGAATGCTTCGTTGAGGCCCAGGATTGGATCGCGTGGTGCCATTTCGACAGCGGAGAACAGGCTCATTTTTGCGGCGGCTCTGAATGGAGTGTGGAGGGACGTGTCGCGCTCCAGCCGAATGCACTAGAGCGGTGCACAAACGGGGAGCTAGTATAGAGGCCATCTGCGATCGAAGGCGACAGCCGATTCGGTTTTTCCCGCAAGTTTTTCCGATTATTTTTCGACCGTTAGTCGAATGCTGTCGTCAAAGACTTCAAGGGATGTAGGACGTTTGCCTTGAAAGCGACGGCAATCGACTCCACATTGAATGCAATCCAGTTTTTTCCTCGGGCGGCTTCAGCCGTTTGCGGTCTTTCTCGTTGCTGTGCGTTTCACCGTGCAGGCGCGACCCAGAGGTTTTTTCATGTCTGAATTCCAGCTAGTTACCCGCTTCGAGCCCGCCGGCGATCAGCCGGAAGCCATCCGCCTGATGGTCGAAGGCATCGAAGCCGGGCTGGCGCACCAGACGTTGCTCGGTGTGACCGGCTCGGGCAAGACCTTCAGCATCGCCAACGTGATCGCCCAAGTGCAGCGGCCGACGTTGGTGCTGGCGCCGAACAAAACCCTGGCCGCGCAGCTATATGGCGAGTTCAAGGCGTTCTTCCCGAACAACGCCGTCGAATATTTCGTTTCGTATTACGACTACTACCAGCCCGAAGCGTACGTGCCGTCGTCGGACACCTTCATCGAGAAAGATGCCTCGATCAACGACCACATCGAGCAGATGCGCTTGTCCGCGACCAAAGCGTTGCTCGAGCGCAAGGACGCGATCATCGTCACCACGGTGTCGTGCATCTACGGTTTGGGCAGCCCGGAAACCTACCTGAAGATGGTTTTGCACGTGGATCGCGGCGACAAGCTCGATCAGCGTGCATTGCTCCGTCGTCTGGCGGACCTGCAATACACCCGCAACGACATGGAATTTGCCCGTGCGACGTTCCGCGTGCGCGGCGATGTAATCGACATTCACCCGGCAGAATCGGACTTCGAAGCGATCCGCATCGAGCTGTTCGACGATGAAGTCGAGAAGATATCCGCGTTCGATCCGCTGACCGGCGAAGTCACCCGGCAATTGCCGCGTTTCACTTTCTACCCGAAAAGCCACTACGTGACGCCACGTGAAACCCTGCTCGGCGCCATCGAAGGGATCAAGGTCGAACTGCAGGAACGCCTCGATTACCTGCGCACCAACAACAAATTGGTGGAAGCGCAGCGCTTGGAGCAGCGCACCCGGTTTGACCTCGAGATGATTCTCGAGCTGGGTTACTGCAACGGCATCGAAAACTATTCGCGCTACCTCTCGGGCCGCGATTCTGGCCAGGCGCCGCCGACCTTGTTCGACTATCTGCCGGCCGACGCCTTGCTGGTGATCGACGAATCCCACGTCAGCGTGCCGCAGGTCGGCGCCATGTATAAGGGCGACCGTTCGCGCAAGGAAACACTGGTGGAATACGGTTTCCGCCTGCCGTCGGCGCTGGATAACCGGCCGATGCGTTTCGATGAATTTGAAGCGATCAGCCCGCAGACGATTTTTGTTTCGGCGACGCCGGGCAATTACGAAGCCGAACATGCTGGCCGTGTGGTCGAGCAACTGGTGCGTCCGACCGGTCTGGTCGACCCGCAAATCGAGATTCGTCCGGCGCTCACTCAGGTCGACGATCTGCTCTCGGAAATCGGCAAGCGCGTGGCGCTGGAGGAGCGGGTGCTGGTCACCACGCTGACCAAACGCATGTCCGAAGATTTGACCGATTACCTGGCTGATCACGGCGTGCGCGTGCGTTATCTGCACTCGGACATCGACACCGTGGAGCGCGTCGAGATCATCCGCGATTTGCGCCTCGGCACGTTCGACGTGTTGGTGGGCATCAACTTGCTGCGAGAAGGCCTGGACATGCCGGAAGTGTCGCTGGTGGCGATTCTCGACGCCGACAAGGAGGGCTTCCTGCGTTCCGAGCGCTCATTGATTCAGACCATCGGTCGGGCGGCGCGTAACCTCAATGGCCGGGCGATTTTGTATGCCGATCGGATGACCGGTTCGATGGAACGGGCGATCGGCGAAACCGAGCGGCGTCGCGACAAGCAGATTGCGTTCAACTTGGCTAACAACATCACGCCCAAAGGTGTGTTCAAGGACGTCGCCGACATCATGGAAGGCGCGACGGTGCCGGGTTCGCGTAGCAAGAAGCGCAAAGGCATGGCCAAGGCTGCCGAAGAAAGCGCCAAGTACGAAGCCGAATTGCGCTCGCCGGGCGAGATCGCCAAGCGCATCAAAGGGCTTGAAGAGAAGATGTACGCCTTGGCGCGCGATCTTGAATTCGAGGCGGCGGCGCAGATGCGTGATGAGATCGGCAAGTTGCGCGAGCGCTTGATTGAGGTTTGATGTTCAAGGCTTGAGAGTTGCGGTGTCTGGGCGGGCCTCTTCGCGAGCGGGCTCGCTCCTACAGTTGACCAAGTTGTCCGTCCGGACACGGTCTAATGTAGGAGTGAGCCTGCTCGCGATGGCAATCGCCAAAGCACCGCAAAACGACCTGATGCCACGCCGGAATAAACCCAATCCCCGTTAAATCCCCCACTCACTGGAGCCGGGCGGGCATGCCCTGTTACCATTCGCCCCTTGTCTGATCTTCGCTTTCCATTCTTTGTTGAGACTTTCCATGACCACCGTCCGCACGCGCATCGCGCCATCGCCTACCGGGGACCCCCACGTAGGTACCGCTTACATCGCATTGTTCAACTACTGCTTTGCCAAGCAGCACGGCGGTGAGTTCATTCTGCGCATCGAAGACACCGATCAATTGCGTTCCACCCGCGAGTCCGAACAGCAGATTTTCGACGCCTTGCGCTGGTTGGGCATCGACTGGAGCGAAGGCCCGGACGTCGGCGGCCCGCACGGTCCGTACCGGCAGAGCGAGCGCGGCGAGATCTATCAGAAGTACTGCCAGCAACTGGTCGAAATGGGCCACGCCTTCCCGTGCTTCTGCACCGCCGAAGAGCTGGACCAGATGCGCGCCGAGCAAATGGCCCGTGGCGAAACCCCGCGTTACGACGGCCGTGCGCTGTTGCTGTCGGCGGAAGAAGTGGCCCGTCGTCTGGCCGCTGGCGAACCGCACGTGATCCGCATGAAAGTGCCGAGCGAAGGCGTTTGCGTGGTCCCGGACATGTTGCGTGGCGACGTCGAGATCCCGTGGGATCGCATGGACATGCAAGTGTTGATGAAGACCGACGGCCTGCCGACGTACTTCCTCGCCAACGTCGTCGATGACCATTTGATGGGCATCACCCACGTTTTGCGCGGCGAAGAATGGCTGCCATCTGCGCCAAAACTGATCCTGCTTTACGAATATTTTGGCTGGGAACAACCAGAGCTGTGCTACATGCCGCTGCTGCGTAACCCGGACAAGAGCAAGCTGTCGAAGCGCAAAAACCCGACCTCGGTGACGTTCTACGAGCGCATGGGTTTCATGCCCGAAGCGATGCTCAACTACCTGGGCCGCATGGGTTGGTCGATGCCGGACGAGCGCGAGAAGTTCTCGCTGCAGGAAATGGTCGATAACTTCGACCTGAAGCGTGTTTCCCTCGGCGGGCCGATTTTCGACGTCGAGAAGCTGTCGTGGCTCAATGGCCAATGGCTGCGCGATCTGCCGGTCGAAGAGTTCGCTTCGCGCCTGCAGACCTGGGCGCTGAACCCTGACTACATGATGAAAATCGCGCCACACGTGCAGGGCCGGGTTGAGACGTTCAGCCAGGTTGCGCCGCTGGCCGGGTTCTTCTTCGCAGGCGGGGTCAACCCGGAGGCGAAGCTGTTTGAATCGAAGAAGCTCTCGGGTGATCAGGTTCGGCAGTTGATGCAATTGATCCTGTGGAAACTCGAAAGCCTGCGTCAGTGGGAAAAGGACAGCATCACCGCGACCATTCAAGCGGTAGTCGAATCCCTCGAGTTGAAATTGCGTGACGCGATGCCGCTGATGTTTGCCGCGATTACCGGGCAGGCGAGTTCGGTGTCGGTGCTTGATGCGATGGAAATCCTCGGCCCGGACCTGACGCGTTTCCGTCTGCGCCAAGCCATCGACCTGCTCGGTGGCGTGTCGAAGAAAGAAAACAAGGAATGGGAAAAACTGCTGGCCAATATCGCCTGACCCCGACCGTCCTCCTGTAGCAGCTGCCGAAGGCTGCGTTGGGCTGCGCAGCAGCCCTGTAAGGTCGCCACGCGTTCGCCTGAAAGGGCGAGGGCGAGCGCTTCGCACTCGAACGCAGCCTGCGGCAGCTGCTACAGGGATGGGACGGACCTCGGATTTACGGGGTTTGGCGGTAAGTGATTGTTATGTCGGCAAAAAACTTTGAAATATTTTAAAAATAAGTTTGACAGCCTTTCGATGCGCCATTAAGATTCGCCCCGTCCTCAGCGATGAGGGGCTATAGCTCAGCTGGGAGAGCGCCTGCATGGCATGCAGGAGGTCAACGGTTCGATCCCGTTTAGCTCCACCAATTTACATCTTCAAGGTCTGGCCACACCGGCCTTGAAGCGATCAACACTCAGCGTTGATCAGTTGTATAGAAGGGTTTGCGTCCCCTTCGTCTAGTGGCCTAGGACACCGCCCTTTCACGGCGGTAACAGGGGTTCGAGTCCCCTAGGGGACGCCAGTTTTACGGTAGCAATGTTTTACAGAAGCAGTGTCGCAAGATGCTGCTCCGCCGCCAGGCGATAAATCGGGGCTATAGCTCAGCTGGGAGAGCGCCTGCATGGCATGCAGGAGGTCAACGGTTCGATCCCGTTTAGCTCCACCAATTTTACATTTCAAGGTCTGGCCACACCGGCCTTGAATCGATCAGCTCTCAGCGCTGGTCAGTGTATAGAAGGGTTTGTGTCCCCTTCGTCTAGTGGCCTAGGACACCGCCCTTTCACGGCGGTAACAGGGGTTCGAGTCCCCTAGGGGACGCCACGATTACCCGCTCTGCGGGATTTTATAAGGGTCATTCAATTATTGAATGGCCCTTTTGTTTGTCTGGCGTTTGGCCAATTCCTCTCTTTCTTCAAAACTGTTCTTCAGACCAGCGGTCACAGCCATGACTTGCGCAAATTTATTATGTGAATAATATTCTAGTCGTAATATTCGGAGGCAACGATGAACGATAAAAAAGCTCAAACCCGCGAACGCATCCTCAAGGCTGCCAGTGCTGCGCTGATCCAGCGTGGCCCGGCTGAACCGAGCGTGGGCGAAGTGATGGGCGCGGCCGGCCTGACGGTTGGCGGATTCTACGCACACTTCGAAAGCAAGGACGCGATGATGCTCGAAGCGTTCAAGCAACTGCTCGGCCATCGCCGTGGCTTGATTGCCGACATGGACGCCGAATTGACTGGCGAAGAACGTCGCGCGCTGGTGGCTGCGTTTTATCTGTCGCGCAAACACCGTGACTCATCTGATTCAGCCTGCCCGATCCCGGCTTCGGTCGGTGAGTTGGGGCGTCTGCCCGATGAATTCCGGGTTGCGTTGAATGAGCACGTGGAGCTGATGGTCGCGCAGTTGGCGGCCAGCCCCGAAGACACCGATAAAGCCCTGGCCGACATGGCGTTGATGATCGGTGGTCTGGCCCTGGCGCGCGCGCTGGGCCCTGGCGAGTTGTCCGATCGAATGCTGCGCGCCGCCAAGTCGGCGGTCCTGTGAATTGAGCGTTATTAACTGAGTGTTATGTCCTGAAGGCAGCGGCCCGAGGAGTGAAGCGATGAGCACGTTGAAGTGGGTTCGTGGCGTTAATGGCACCTTGGGCTGGTTCGCGCCGAAACTGGTCGCGAGCAAAATGCGTCTGGCCTTCATGACGCCGCGCGAGTTTGCCCCGCGTGACTGGGAATTGCCGCTGCTGGCGAAATCCGAGCGAATTACCTTGCGCTTCGGCCTCTCGGCGTTGCGCTGGGGCCAAGGCCCGACGGTGCTGTTGATGCACGGTTGGGAAGGTCGGCCAACGCAATTCGCCAGCCTGATCACCGCGCTGGTGGAGGCCGGTTATACCGTGGTGGCGCTGGATGGCCCGGCCCACGGTCGTTCGCCGGGCCGTGAAGCCAACGTGGTGTTGTTCGCCCGTGCCATGCTCGAAGCCGCCGCTGAGCTGCCGCCACTGCAAGCGGTGATCGGCCATTCCATGGGCGGCGCCAGTGCGATGCTCGCGGTGCAACTGGGTTTGCGCACCGAGACCTTGGTATCGATTGCCGCGCCGGCGCGGATTCTTGGGGTGCTGCGAGGGTTCGCGCGCATGGTCAAGTTGCCGCCCAAAGCGCGCTCGGCGTTCATCCGCCAGGTCGAGCAAGACGTTGGCATGCGCGCCGCGACCCTCGATGTTGCGCACTATCAGCTCGATATGCCCGGTTTGATCGTGCATGCCGAGGACGACAAATTTGTCTCGGTCAAAGAGTCGCAGATCATTCACGAAGCCTGGTTCGACAGCCGTTTGCTGCGGCTGGAGGAGGGCGGCCATCAGCGCGTGCTCGCCGACCCTCGGGTGATTGATGGGGTGTTATCACTGCTGTCCGGTCGCAGCCTGCAAGCGCGGCAATCGGCCTGAGCATCCGTTACACTGCCCCGGTCGAATTTATCTGACCGGGAGTGGGGCATGGGCTGGGATCGGGCAACGCCATTTATCATTGATCTGGAAGTCGGCGCCGAGGACATCGATGGCCTCGGCCACGCCAATAACGCGGTGTACGTGACTTGGCTGGAACGCTGCGCCTGGCGCCACTCGCAACGCCTCGGTCTGGATCTGGTGGAATATCGGCGGCTGGATCGGGCGATGGCCGTGGTGCGTCACGAGATCGATTACCTCGCCGCCGCCTATGAAGGCGAGGCGCTGCAATTGGCGACATGGATCGTCGATTGGGACCAGCGCCTGAAAATGACCCGCCACTTCCAGCTCAAACGCCCCAGCGACAACACCACGCTGCTACGCGCGCAAACCACGTTTGTGTGCATCGAGTTGTCGACCGGCAAGCCTAAGCGCATGCCGGCTGAATTCATTGAAGGTTATGGCCAGGCGTTGCCAATCTCTGTTTAGGTATCTGCGCGGGCCTCTTCGCGGGCAAGCCTCGCTCCTACATATGTGTCGTGCGCCTAATGTGCATACGCCGCAAAACCTGTAGGAGCGAGGCTTGCCCGCGAAGGCGTCAGCACAATCGCCGCCGCCCCGTCTGAGGAAATACCTTCTGCGCGCCGAAACCTATAAACTGCCGCACGTTTTTCGTTGAGTGTGTTTTCCATGCAAATTGCTTTGGCGCCCATGGAGGGGTTGGTCGACAACATCCTGCGGGACGTGCTGACCCGTGTCGGCGGTATCGATTGGTGCGTGACCGAATTCATTCGGATCAACGATCAACTGCTCACGCCTGCCTATTACCACAAGTTCGGTCCGGAACTGTTGAACGGCGCGCGCACTGCGTCCGGCGTGCCGTTGCGCGTGCAATTGCTCGGCTCCGACCCGGTGTGCCTGGCGGAAAACGCCGCGCTCGCTTGTGAACTCGGCTCCGAAGTCATCGACCTCAACTTCGGCTGCCCGGCCAAAACCGTCAACAAGTCCCGTGGCGGCGCGGTCCTGCTTAAAGAACCCGAATTGCTCAACGAAATCGTCGAAACCGTGCGCCGCGCGGTGCCTGCGCACATTCCGGTTACAGCGAAAATGCGCCTCGGCTTCGACAGCCCGGACGGCGCGCTGGTCTGCGCCACGGCGTTGGCCGAGGGCGGCGCGGCGCACATCGTGGTGCATGCGCGGACCAAAACCGACGGCTACAAACCGCCGGCGCATTGGGAATGGATTCCGCGCGTGCAAGAAGTGGTCAAAGTCCCGGTGTTCGCCAATGGCGACATCTGGAGCGTCGAAGACTGGCGCCGTTGCCGCGAAATCAGCGGCGTCGAAGACATCATGCTCGGGCGCGGCCTCGTGTCCCGCCCGGACCTGGCGAGGCAGATCGCTGCCGCACGCGCTGGCGAAGAAGTCGTCGAAATGACCTGGGCCGAGCTGCTGCCGCTGCTCCAAGACTTCTGGCTGCAAGCCAAGGCACAAATGACCCCGCGCCAATCGCCGGGTCGCTTGAAGCAATGGCTGGCGATGCTCACGCGCAATTATCCGGAGGCGGTCGAGCTGTTTACCGTCCTGCGCCGCGAGACCGAACTCGACCATGTCTCGCGTTTACTGGGTCTGAAGGTCGCCGAAGCGGCCTGAAAAAAATCTGCAGATAATCTCTTGAAATGCAATCAGCGGTCCCTATCTAAGGGTTACGCGATGCCGAATTCGGGTCGCGGAGACAAAAAAACTTGCTGATTGTTTTCAGGAGATTTGAACCATGAGTACTGCATTTTCCCTCGCACCATTGTTCCGTTCCTCGGTTGGCTTCGACCGTTTTAATGACCTGTTCGAAACCGCCCTGCGCAACGAGCCTGGCAGCAGCTACCCACCGTACAACGTCGAAAAGCACGGTGATGACCAATACCGCATCGTCGTTGCGGCCGCTGGTTTCCAGGAAGAAGACCTGGACCTGCAAGTCGAGAAAGGTGTGCTGACCATCAGTGGTGGCAAACGCGACGCCAATGACAGCGTGACGTACCTGCACCAGGGCATCGCCCAGCGGGCATTCAAATTGTCGTTCCGGTTGGCCGATCACATCGAGATCAAAGCCGCCGACCTCAGCAACGGTCTGCTGAGCATTGACCTACTGCGCATTGTTCCGGAAGAGGCGAAAGCCAAACGCATCCCGATCAACGGGACGCAAAAGCCAGCGTTGCAGCACTGATTCATTCGAAGACACACATTCGTCTGAACAGGCTATAACCCGCTGAATGAAGGCCCCGACCTGTCGGGGCCTTTTTGTATCCGGGCGAAAAAACGGCCTCGCAGGCTTTGCCGCCTGGTGACGGTTTCTCTACAATCCGCGACAGTTTTGCCGACTCCCATCCTGCCTGGTCGGCCCGGAGCTTTTTTTCATGGAAGAGATACAACAGCGTTGGCTGTGCGGTCTTTCTGCGCCAATGGTGGCCCTCAATCCTCGTGCCGAATACGACGAGCCCGCTTTCTATTCCAATCCGGAATTTATCGACCTGCAATGCAGCTGGGGCATCAATGACCGGTCGCAGTTGTTGGGCATGCTCGAAAGAATGACCGATAACGGTCACGCCACCCACCTCAAACAGGCGTATCACTCATGGCAACGCTGTTTGCCCGGTGAGTGGCAGTTGTTGCTCGAGACCCTGGAACCCCGTGAGCGCATCTTGCACGAGTTTGCCAGCCGTACCTTCGAGGGCTGCGGTTCGGGCGGTATCCTGGCGTGGGATCTGGGGCGCATGGGGTTTCTGTTGCGGTGTGGCGTGCGCAACGAGTGGATAGATCTTCGCGAAAGTCTCTGGCTGCATTGGCGCCTGGCCGTCAGGGCGCAATATCACTACGACGACTGGTTTTCCTATTTCAACGGATTTCTCACCGGCCGCGCATTCTGGGGCTGCCAGAACAGCAGCGACGAAACGCTTGCTTACGAACTGGACCGACAAGGGGAGTGTTCGAGCAGTCTGCGCATCGCTCGCGGGCTGAGCCGTAACCTACCGACTTTCCTGGCCGGCTTGCCTTGGCACCTTAAGCTTGATCCGCCGCAACGCCCGGCATCCTTAGGGGAGTTCGACTGGTCATGAGTTGCTGGATACGTCTGGGCATAGAGCCCACCACAGACCAGGCACTGATTCGGGATGCCTACCGCGCGCGCCTGCCGCAGCATCATCCGGAAAGTGATCCCGAAGGCTTCCAGGCACTGCGTGAAGCCTATGAAAGCGCCAACCGTTTCGCCCGGCAGGAAGAGGACGAAGTCGACGAAGAGGATGCAGGCGTCCCGGAGATGCCGCAGACCCTGGTGGATTTCTACGCGCTGCTCGAAGACCCGGCGCGGCGTTTCAATCCGCAGGCCTGGCAAGTCTTTGTCAAAGCGCTGGACCAATTACCGCTGGACGCCCTCGATGACCTCAGTTGGGGGCTGTTCCACCCATTGGCCAACGCTGGTCCATTGTCGTACCGCTGCGCGAATCTGCTGGCGCAACGGCTGGCCTGGGAACAGCAGTTGCTGGACCTGGAGTTCGACCAGGCGAAAGAAGTCGAAGCGTTCCTGCAACGCATCAAGGGGCCCGACCCGTTCGACACCACGCTGATGGGCGATTGGCCCGGGCCTGCGCAGATGGAAACCCTCTGGTATGCCCGCAGCCTCGACTACATCTTCCAACATCGTCCTCTGCATGAGTTCGAAGACTTCGCCAGCCACCACACCTGTTTGCCGCTGCCGGCGGACGACGCATTTATCCAGCGTCTGCTGGTGCAGTTCACTCAGGCGGGTATGGGTGGCCCGGGGTTGCGGCAAGTGTGTGTCGAACAACAGGCGCAAGCCCCCGACGATGTCGACTGGCTGTATTTGCTGGCGTGCCAAAACAGCTTGCTGGGCCTGGAGGATCAGGCGTTGCCTTGCTGGATCCGGCTGTGGCAGGAGCATCACCATCCGAAGGCCGAAGGCCGTTTACTGGAGCTGTGCGCCAAGCGTCAGCCGGACTTCTTGGCGCTGCTGATCCAGGCATTTGACCATCAGGAGAATTTCCGCGATTGGTCCGCCGACCTCGCCGATGTCAGCCAAACCTTTGGCAGCCCTGCACAACGTCCCGAGACGCTGGTGCGCTGGCTTGGGGTCGGGCAACTCAACCTGCAAGGCTTGGCGGCTGCGTTTGTCGATTGGCGGATGACCGGGGATGAGCTGCCGCTGCTGGCCTTGCTGCTTGGGCAATCTGCGGATTGCCGTTTGCAGCAGCTGTACCGGCATGCCTGGGCCTTGCACCGTGGCGATGTCGGATTGCTGCAACACATACTTGACGAACCGCAGCCGGTCGATGCCCTTGAAGGCATGGTGCTGAGCGGGTTCAAGTATCAGGCTGCGCAGCAACTCCGCTGGCTGCATCAGGCGCCGATCCCCTTGGCGCTGAAGGCTTTCCTCAGCAGTCGTTCGGTGCAGCCGCAACTGGCCGAGGAGCTGAGAAAGGCCGAACCACACACCATTTGCCGTCTCTGGTTGCGCAGGCTGCGGCCTTACGATCAGGCCGCGCTGGTGCGGATCGATCAGGCGTTTGACCTGCAAGACGCGCAAGCGGACGTGGACTTGCGCGGTCTGAGCCTGTTGGTCCAGTTGGAACAGCGCGGTGTGCTGTTGCCAGCCATGGACCAAGGCGCGACGCCGTGGCAATGGCACGCTCAAACGATGTTCCTGCTGGCATTGCTCGATCAGCCGGAACGTTGGCTATCGTTGATCGATTCGCCCTGCCTGGATCAGCTGGAGGTCAACCCGGCTCATCCGCTGAGTCGGCTTCAACCCTTGCTCCAGCGTTTGCAGCGCGAGCAAGGGAGTTGCGCCGGTTTACTGGGCTGGTTGCAAGCCAGCGATCCGGTGCATGGCTTGCTCGTGCAAAAGCTGTTCAATGTGCAACAGGCCCTCGACAGCGCGACGCTGCCGGGCAACGCGCAACTCTATACCTGCATTGAAAGCGATCCTGACGCCTGCGGCGAAGATGTATTGGGGCTGATGCTGCTTTGGGGTGTGCTGTATCACGATCCGACCCTGAATGCCGAACAGCACCGCGCGCTGTTGCAATCCATCGCCGCCGTCAGTTGCGAAGATGACTGGTTTGAAGGGTTTCGCAATGGCTTGATCAAAGGCGATCCGGTGTGGCCGCCCGAGAAAGTGTTGAAGGATTTCGGTGTCGAGAAACTGGTGGTCTATTCACTCCTCGATACGCTGAAAAGCCTGGTCCGTCATGGCGCGGCCGG
This sequence comes from Pseudomonas prosekii, assembly GCF_900105155.1. NCBI lineage: Bacteria > Pseudomonadati > Pseudomonadota > Gammaproteobacteria > Pseudomonadales > Pseudomonadaceae > Pseudomonas > Pseudomonas prosekii. The sequence goes on along the minus strand of NZ_LT629762.1, from coordinate 644,074 downwards.
GGTGCCGCGGAACAAGGCGCTGAGCATCTTGCAGTACGGCAAAGATAACCCCGAGAACAGCGTGGGCCTGCGTCTGGCGCTAACGGCGCTGTTGTCGTGGAACGAACGCCTGCTGCTGGCCAACGGCGACAAACGTCCCGTGCCGGCCATGGCGTTCTGGCGCTTGGGTTCCCGACTTGGGCGCAAGGCGTTTATCGGGCAAGTGCTGGGGTGTGTGCTACTCACCCCGTATCTGGCGTTGATGAGCGGCACTGCGCTCTCGGGCATTGGCGTGCTGTTGCTGGGCGCCTTGTTGTTGCTCGGCGCGATTCTGCGTCGACTGCATGACATGGGCCGCGGGATTCCCACGTTGCTGATTTTTGGCTGCCTGTCGCTGGTGCTGCCGTTCATGCCTTTGCTGTTGTTTGGCTTTCCCGGCGACAAACTGCCCAACCGTTACGGCGTGCCGCCGGACAGCGGCGGTGAAGACACCTTGTCCGGCGGTTTGCAAACGGCCTTGCGGCGGCTTAACGGCTAGAGGCGCAGTTCATCCAGGGCTTTATTGAGCTGTGACCGATGGCTGGCAATCTCCACCGATTGCTGGCCACCGAGCACGGCGGTAAAGGTATCCAGCCAATCGGCAATCTGCTCGCGCTCATCACCCAGGCTTTGTGTCCAGGCCCGTTCCAGGCGCGCCAGCAAGGTGCGATTGGGCAGGGTGTCGCGGGGGTGAATCTTCAGGGCGCTGAGCCGTTCATGGCTGTTTTGCCGCGATTGCGGGTCGAGCCCGGTGGGGCTGCGATCGATGCTGTGGCTGTGGCGTTCGCCGCTGGCCAGCAGGGTGACGTCGACTTCGAGCAAACCGTTGATGTCGTAGCTGAAGCGCACATCCAGCGCCTGGGTCTGCTCGCTAGGTGTCAGCGCGACGTCGAAGGCATCAATGTAAATGTTGTCGCGCACCCATGGCCGCTCGCCCTGATAAACCTCAATGCGGATCAACGTTTGCTGGGGATGACTGGTGAAAAAGCGCTTCACCCTGGACGTCGGGATCACCGTATTGCGCTCGATGATCGGTGCGAAAGCGCCGCTGACGTCTTCACCGCGATTGGTCGAGATGCCCAGGGTGTAGGGGCAGACGTCGGTCAGGATCAGTTCTTCGATGGCGCTGTCCCGGGCCTTGCAGGCCGCTTGGGTGGCGGCGCCCAGCGCGACAATCGTGTCCGGATCGAGATGGCGATAGGGCAGGCGCCCGAACAGCGTCGCGACCATTTGCTGCACGGCTGGCATTCGCGTGGCGCCGCCGACCATCACCAGGCTGTCGAGGTCCCGTGGCTTGAGTCGCGCATCGCGCAGGGCTTGCTCGATGGGGGCGCGCAACCGCCCAAGCAACGGTTCCCAGATTTTCAACGCCCCGGCTTCATCCAGCGACCATTCACGCAACGCGCCGGCCCCGTTCCAGCTCAGGTGCTGGGTACCTTCGTTGAGTTTGCATTTGAGTTGTTCCAGGGCATCGCCGAGGCTGGCCAAACCCTGGCCGTCGATCATCTGCGAAGTGAGTTGCCAGTCTTTCAGGCAGGCTTGCAGCAGCGCGGCGGTGAAGTCTTCGCCACCGAGGAAGTTGTCGCCGGTGGAGGCATGCACTTCGATCAGCGGCAGGGCGTATTCCAGCACCGTGACGTCAAACGTGCCGCCGCCCAGGTCGAAAATCAGCGTGCGCTCGAACTTCTGCTCATGCAGCCCGTACGCCATGGCGGCGGCTGTCGGTTCGTTGATCAGCCGCGACACGCTCAGGCCAGCCAGCTCGGCGGCAAACAGTGTGCGTTTGCGTTGTTCGTCACTGAAATAGGCCGGAACCGAAATCACCGCCTCGTGCACCGGGTGGCCGAGAAAGGCTTCGGCGTCCTGTTTGAGCGAACCGATCACCAGCGCCGAAAGTTCTTCCGGGCTGAACTGGCGTCCACCCAGTTCAAATTGCTTGTCGCTGCCCATAAAGCGTTTGAATGCCGCCACCGTGCGTTGCGGGTGAGTGGTCAAGCGCGCGCGGGCGGCCTTGCCCACCAGAATGCTGTCGTCTTCATCGAGGCTGACCACGGACGGCGTGAGGACATCGCCGAGGGCGTTGGGAATCAACTGTGCCTGACCGTCCTGCCAGACGGCGATCAGGCTATTGGTGGTCCCGAGGTCGATACCCAGCAAGGCCGGGCGGGGGAGGGTTGCATCCTGCATGGTTGATCTCTTTGAGGCGGCGCAAAAAAAGCGACCCTACAGGCTGAGAGAAAAACTGGCAATTACCGTAAACCTGTAGCAGCTGCCGAGCCCCAGCGAGGCTGCGTTCGGCGGCGAAGCCGTCGTAAACCCAGCGCACGCGGTTTGCCTGATCCACCGCGTCGTCTGATTTCACGACGACTTCGTCGCCGAACGCAGCCTCGCTAGGGCTCGACAGCTGCTACGGAGGGGGCGGTGATTTATTTGAGCAATGTCTGGAAGTCCTCCAACGGCAACGGCCGGCTGTGCAAATAGCCCTGATAAAAATGGCAGCCAAGGCCCTGCAAAAACTCCAATTGCTCCGGCGTCTCAACCCCTTCAGCAATCACTTTCAGCGCCAGGCTGCGCGCCATGGCGACGATGGCGCGGATGATTTCGGCGTCGTTGGGGTCGGTGGTGGCGTCGCGGATGAATGACTGGTCGATTTTCAGCGTGTCCACCGGCAGGCGCTTGAGGTAGGTCAGCGAGGAATAACCGGTGCCGAAATCGTCCATCGCGAAACTGACGCCGAGTTTTTTCAGTCGACGCATTTTGCCGATGGTGTCTTCGAGGTTCTGGATAACGATGCCTTCGGTGATTTCAAGTTTCAGCAGCGAACAAGGCAATCCGTGGTGGCTGAGGCTGCGTTCGATGCGTTCGACGAAGTCGTTCTGGCGGAACTGCCGTGGGCTGATGTTGACGCAGAGGCTGAACATCAGCGGGTCGATCAAGCCCTTGGCGATCAGCTGTTTGAAGGCATCGCAGGCTTCATCGAGGATCCACGTGCCAACCTCCAGAATCAGCCCGCTGTCCTCCAGCACCTTGATGAACTCGGTCGGCGATTGCGCACCGAGCTCCGGGTGGTGCCAGCGCACCAAGGCTTCGGCGCCAACAATGCTGTTGTTGCGGGCATCGATTTGCGGCTGGTAATGCACGCTGAACTCATTGCGCGAGAGCGCCAGACGCAAGTCGGTTTCCATGCGCAAGCGCTCGCTGGCGGCCTTCTGCATGGTGTTGTGATACATCTGCGTGGTGTTGCGCCCGGAATCCTTGGCCCGATAAAGGGCAATGTCGGCGCGCTTGAGCAGGTCGGTCGGGGTCGAGCCGTGATCAGGAATCAACGCGATACCGATGCTCGGCGTGACTTGCAGGCGCTGGCCGTCGAGAAACATCGGTTCCGAAAGCAATTCGCGCAAGGTGTCGGCCAATTCCCGCACCTGTTCGCTGACCTCGCCGCGCGAACCTTCCAGGCCACTGAGCAGCACCACGAACTCGTCGCCACCGAGCCGCGCCACGGTGTCTTCCATGCGCACGCTGGCTTCGAGCCGCGCGGTAATGATCTTCAGCACCGTGTCGCCGACCGGGTGGCCGAGTGAGTCATTGATGTGCTTGAAGTGGTCGAGGTCGAGAAACATCAGGGCGCCGCGCAAGTTGTGGCGCTTGAGCAGGGCGATCTGCTGGCTCAGGCGATCCATCAGCAGCGCGCGGTTCGGCAGGTTGGTCAGCGGGTCGTGGTAGGCCAGATGCCGAATCTGCGCCTCGGCGTTTTTCAACAGGCTGACATCGCGCGCGGTCAGCAGCAGGCAGGCGGTTTCGTTAAGGGTGATTGGCTCGACCGAGACCTCGACGGTGAGCAAATCCCCGCGTTTGTTGCGCCCGAGCATTTCCTGGTGATGCACGCGGCCCTTGATCTGCAGTTCGGCGAGCAGTGCCGAGCGCTGTTTCTCTTCGGCCCAGATGCCCACCTGATACACGGTTTTGCCAACCACCTCGTCGGCGCGGAAACCGGTCAGGCGACAGAAACCATCATTGACCTCCAGATAACGCCCGGTATCGCGTTCGGTGATGGTGATGGCGTCGGGACTTGAGTGAAACGCCTTGGCGAATTTCTCCTCGCTGGCCTTCAGCGCGGCTTCCGAGCGCTGCTGCTGGGTGATGTCGCGCAGGGTGGTGACGATGCACGGCTGGTCGCCGACGCTGATCTGGCGGCTGGAAATCACGCACGTCAGGGATTGGCCGTTCTTGTGCTGGACGATGATCGCGACGTTGCTCAAGCCTTGTTCGCGGATCACCTGTTCAATGCGTTGCAGGCTTTTCGCCGAGGCGTCCCACAAGCCGATCTGGTCGGCGCTGCGGCCAATCACGTCGGCGGCGCTCCAGCCGAAAATCTGGGTGAAACTGGAATTGATCTCGATGAACTGGCCGCTATCCTGGCGAGTGACGCAGATCGGGTCAGGGCTGACCTGAAACAGCGTGGCGAATTTCTCTTCGGAGGCGACCAAACGCTGCTCGCGCTCGACCTGATCGGTGATGTCGAGCAACGTCCCGGCCATGCGCAGCGGCAGGCCGTTGTCGTCGCGGTAGAGGCGGGCGCGGCTCTCGAGGTAACGCGAACTGCCGTCGGGCAATTGCACGCGGTAGGTCAGTTGATAATTGCCCGCCGGGCCTTCGCGCAGGCTGCGGTAGGCGTTGCGCATGCTGTCGCGTTCTTCGCCAGGCACGCCTTCGAAGAACTCGTCGAACGCCTCATGGAATGGTTTGGGTTCCAGGCCATGCAACTGCGCAGCGCGCGCCGAGCCGTAAAGCATGCCGCTGGGAATGTGCCAGTCCCAGGTGCCGAGTTGCGCTGAATCGAGCGCCAGATCCAGCCGTTCCTGACTGTCCTTGAGCGCGTGTTCGGCAGCTTTGCGCTCGGTGGTGTCGAGGAATGTGCTCAATAAATACGGCTGGCCTTCGAGCTCGACCTTCTGCGCGCTGAGAATGCCGTCATGGACCTGGCCGTTGCTCGCACGAAACTGCACCTCCATGCTGATCAATTCGCCCTTGGCTTTGGTTGCCTTGACCAGTACCGCGCGTTGCTCGGGATGAACCCACAGGCCCAGTTCCAGCGTGGTCCGGCCAATCGCGCTTTGCACCGGCCAGCCGAACAGGCTTTCGAAATATTGATTGGCTTCGCTGATCAAGCCGTCTTCCTGGCGGGTCAGCAGCACCATGTTCGGGCACAGGTGAAACAGCGTGGCGAAACGTTTCTCCGAGCTGCTCAGCGCTTGTTCGCGCTGGCGCTGGTGGGTGATTTCGCGGATGACGCCGATCATCCGTGGCCGGCCGTTCTTGTCCGGCAACAGGCTGCCGTTGATTTCCAGCCAATGCAGGCTGCCGTCGGGCCATCGAATGCGGTGATGCATTGCCTGCGCCAGTGGCGCCCCGGCGATCACCTGATGAAACGCGCGAATGGTTTTCGCGCGGTCCTCGGGCGGCAGCAGGTCGAGGTATTCGAGGTCTTTGGGCAGCGGCTGACGCGGATCGAAACCGAACAATGCCTGCGTGCCCCGCGACCAACTGATCTGGCCAAGTTCTATGTCCCAGTACCACGCCCCGAGGCGCGCGCCGTTGAGTGCGGCGAGCAATTGCGGCGCACTTTCCCAGCTCTGCTCTGACCGCTGCGGGTCAATCGCCTGAATACGCGGCATCGGCGGAGTACGGTCAACAGATTTGGGCATTGGCAACAGGCCTTTGGCTGAATGGGGGCGTTAGGCACAGGGGTTTGCAGCTCTATAGATGTAGCACAACTCAGCCGTGGCTCCCTGGCAGATCAATTTGTGCATCCAGCAAGGCCATAAAGGCCCGTGCCGCATTCGATAGCGTCCTTTCCGTGTGCAAGATATAGCCTAGCTGGCGAGTGAGCTGTATGCCCGGCAAAGGTATGCGCGCCACTTGTTCATCGAGCATGGTGCGCGGCAAAACGCTCCAGGCCAGGCCGATCGAGACCATCATCTTGATCGTTTCCAGATAATTCGTGCTCATCGCGATGTTCGGCGTCAGGCCCTGAGCCTCGAACAGGCGCTGCACGATGTGATGGGTAAAGGTGTTGCCGCCGGGGAAGACTGCCGGGTGCAGGGCAATGTCGGCGAGGCTGACCGGGCCGTTGCTGATCAGCGAGTGTTCGGGTGCCACCACGAAATCCAGCGGGTCGTCCCACACTGGCGTGGCTTTGACCAGCGTGTGTGGCTCCGGCGCCAGGGTGATCACCGCCAGTTCGGCGCGGCCATGGAGAATTTCCTCGTAGGCCACTTCCGAATCGAGGAACTGAATATCCAGCGCCACTTGTGGGTAACGGCGGGTGAACTCCCGCAACAGCGGCGGCAAACGGTGCAGGCCGATGTGATGACTGGTGGCCAGCGTCAGACGACCGGTCACTTCGCCGGTCAGGTTGGTCAGCGCGCGGCGGGTGTCGTCCAGCACATTGAGAATCTGATAAGCGCGCGGCAGCAGCGCGCGTCCGGCCTCGGTCAGGCCGACTTCACGGCCCAGGCGGTCAAACAGCCGCACCTTCAATTGCTGCTCCAGCCCGGCGATGCGTTTGCTGATTGCCGGTTGTGTCAGGTGCAAACGTTCGCCGGCGCCGGAGAAACTTCCGGTCTCGGCAATCGCGATAAAAGCGTTGAGGTTGGCCAGGTCCATTGTGGTATTCCAGTTGGTTATCCAAAGCATGAAAAATATGAATTTGAGTTATTTAATGTAACCCCCTAGGATCAGCCTCACAAGCCAAGGGGTTATTGAACCGCTGCACGACCCAAGGCATAGAAAATAGAAACAAGCTGATGAGGACCGTCTGATGGCCGGCAAAACGCTTTACGACAAGCTCTGGGATTCGCATGAAGTGAAACGGCGCGACGATGGCTCGTCGCTGATCTACATCGACCGCCACATCATCCATGAAGTGACTTCGCCCCAAGCTTTCGAAGGCCTGCGTCTGGCCGGGCGCAAGCCTTGGCGCGTCGATTCGATCATCGCCACCCCGGACCACAACGTGCCGACCACCCCGGATCGCAAGGGCGGCATCGAAGCGATCACTGATCAGGTCTCGCGTTTGCAGGTGCAAACCCTTGATGACTATTGCGACGAATACGGCATCACCGAATTCAAGATGAACGACGTGCGTCAGGGCATCGTTCACGTGATCGGCCCGGAGCAGGGCGCAACGTTGCCGGGCATGACCGTGGTTTGCGGCGACTCGCACACCTCGACCCACGGCGCATTCGGTGCCTTGGCCCACGGCATCGGCACATCCGAGGTCGAGCACGTGTTCGCCACGCAGTGCCTGGTCGCGAAGAAAATGAAAAACATGCTGGTCTCGGTCGAAGGCACCTTGCCGTTCGGCGTCACCGCCAAGGACATCGTCCTCGCGGTGATCGGCAAGATCGGCACCGCCGGCGGTAACGGCCACGCCATCGAGTTCGCCGGCAGCGCGATTCGCGACTTGTCGATCGAAGGCCGCATGACCATTTGCAACATGTCGATCGAGGCGGGTGCCCGTGTTGGTCTGGTCGCCGCCGACGAAAAAACCGTCGAGTACGTCAAGGGTCGTCCATTCGCCCCGAAAGGCGCGGAATGGGACATGGCGGTCGAAGCCTGGAAAGATCTGGTGTCCGACGCGGACGCGGTGTTCGACACTGTGGTCAAGCTCGACGCGGCGCAGATCAAGCCGCAAGTCAGCTGGGGCACCTCGCCCGAGATGGTCTTGGCGGTGGATCAGAACGTGCCGGACCCGGCGAAGGAAATGGACCTGGTCAAACGCGGTTCCATCGAACGCGCTTTGAAATACATGGGTTTGAGCGCCAATCAGGCGATCACCGACATTCAGCTCGACCGCGTATTCATCGGCTCCTGCACCAACTCGCGGATCGAAGATTTGCGCGCTGCGGCGGTGATCGCCAAGGGCCGCAAAGTCGCTTCGACGATCAAGCAAGCTATCGTGGTTCCGGGCTCGGGCCTGGTGAAGGCGCAAGCCGAGGCGGAAGGCCTGGACAAGATTTTCCTCGAAGCCGGTTTCGAGTGGCGTGAACCGGGTTGCTCGATGTGCCTGGCGATGAACCCGGACCGTTTGGAGTCGGGCGAGCACTGCGCTTCGACCTCCAACCGTAACTTCGAAGGGCGTCAGGGCGCCGGTGGCCGTACCCACCTGGTCAGCCCGGCGATGGCCGCTGCGGCTGCCGTCAACGGTCGTTTCATCGACGTTCGCGAACTGATCTGAGGAACCGCACATGAGAGCTTTTACCCAACACACCGGTTTGGTCGCGCCATTGGATCGAGCCAACGTCGACACTGACCAGATCATTCCGAAGCAGTTTCTGAAGTCGATCAAACGCACCGGTTTCGGCCCGAACCTGTTCGACGAGTGGCGTTATCTGGACGTCGGGTATGCCTATCAGGACAACTCCAAGCGTCCGTTGAACAAGGATTTCGTGCTCAACGCCGAGCGTTACCAAGGCGCCAGCGTGTTGCTGGCCCGCGAGAACTTCGGTTGCGGCTCCAGCCGTGAGCACGCGCCGTGGGCGCTGGAAGAATACGGTTTCCGCAGCATCATCGCGCCGAGCTACGCCGACATCTTCTACAACAACAGCTTCAAGAACGGCTTGCTGCCGATCATCCTCACCGACGCTGAAGTGGATGAGTTGTTTCAGCAGGTTGAAGCGAATCCGGGTTACCAGTTGACCGTCGATCTGGAGGCACAAACCGTGACCCGTCCGGATGGCAAAACTTACAGCTTTGAACTGGACGAGTTTCGCAAGCATTGCCTGGTGAATGGTCTGGACGATATTGGCCTGACCTTGATGGACCATGAAGCGATTGCGACGTTTGAAAGCAAGCACCGGGCGAGCCAGCCGTGGTTGTTCCGCGATTGATTTTCGGTAGTTTTCGGTAGGCAGTGCCGGCCCCATCGCGAGCAAGCTCGGCTCCCACATTGGATTTGCGTCGCTCACAAAACCCTGTAGGAGCGAGGCTTGCCCGCGAAGAGGCCCGCCAACACACCACAAGGCTAAACCCCAAAAAGGATGTCCCATGACCAGCACCGCCCAGCACTCCCAAGTCGTGCAAAAGCAATTCGGTGAGCAGGCCTCGGCCTACTTGAGCAGCGCGGTCCACGCGCAAGGCACCGAATTTGCCCTGCTACAGGCCGAACTGGCCGGGCGCGGCGATGCGCGGGTGCTGGACCTGGGTTGCGGCGCCGGTCACGTGAGTTTTCACGTGGCGTCGCTGGTCAAGGAAGTGGTCGCCTACGACCTGTCCCAGCCAATGCTCGACGTGGTTGCTGCAGCGGCGAGCGAGCGCGGTTTCGGCAACGTCACCACGGTCAACGGCGCCGCCGAGCGCCTGCCGTTTGCCGATGGCGAGTTCGACTTCGTGTTCAGCCGTTATTCGGCGCACCATTGGAGCGACCTCGGCCTGGCCCTGCGCGAAGTGCGCCGGGTGCTGAAGCCGGGCGGCGTGGCGGCGTTTGTCGATGTGTTGTCGCCGGGCAGCCCGTTGTTCGACACCTACCTGCAAAGCGTCGAAGTGCTGCGCGACACCAGTCACGTGCGCGATTACGATGCCGGTGAGTGGATGCGCCAGGTCAGCGAGGCGGGGTTGCATGTACGCAACTCCAGCCGCCAGCGCCTGCGCCTGGAATACCGCAGTTGGGTCGAGCGCATGCGCACCCCCGAAGTAATGCGCGCCGCGATCCTCGAATTGCAGAAATCGATGGGCAACGAAGTGCGCGAATATTTTGAAATTGAGGCCGATGGTTCGTTCAGTACAGATGTGCTGGTGCTGTTTGCAGAACGCTAAGCGTTGAACGATATCAGCCGCACGATATCAGCCGCACGATAGCGGCCGAACAATAGAATTTTTCCGGGCGTGCCCACGGGCGCGCCGACTGATGACATGAGGAAAGCATGAGCAAGCAGATTCTGATTCTCCCAGGTGACGGTATTGGCCCGGAAATCATGGCCGAAGCGGTCAAGGTGTTGGAGCTGGCCAACGACAAGTACGCGTTGGGCTTTGAACTGAGCCACGACGTCATCGGCGGCGCCGCCATCGACAAACACGGCGTGCCACTGGCCGACGAAACCCTCGATCGCGCCCGCGCTGCCGATGCAGTGTTGCTCGGCGCCGTCGGCGGCCCGAAATGGGACACCATCGAGCGTGACATCCGCCCTGAGCGCGGTCTGCTGAAGATTCGTGCGCAACTGGGCCTGTTCGGCAACCTGCGCCCGGCGATCCTTTATCCGCAACTCGCCGAAGCTTCGAGCCTGAAACCGGAAATCGTCGCCGGCCTCGACATCCTGATCGTCCGTGAGCTGACCGGTGGCATCTACTTCGGCGCGCCGCGCGGCACCCGAACCCTGGAAAACGGCGAGCGTCAGGCGTACGACACGCTGCCGTACAGCGAAAGCGAAATCCGCCGCATCGCTCGTGTCGGTTTCGACATGGCCATGGTTCGCGGCAAAAAGCTCTGCTCGGTGGACAAGGCCAACGTGCTGGCGTCCAGCCAACTGTGGCGTGAAATCGTCGAGCAAGTGGCCAAGGATTACCCGCAAGTCGAACTGAGCCACATGTACGTCGACAACGCCGCCATGCAACTGGTGCGCGCACCGAAGCAATTCGACGTGATCGTCACCGACAACCTGTTCGGCGACATTCTGTCGGACCAGGCGTCGATGCTCACCGGTTCGATCGGCATGCTGCCGTCGGCCTCGCTCGACACCAATAACAAGGGCATGTACGAGCCGTGCCACGGTTCGGCGCCGGACATCGCCGGCAAGGGCATTGCCAACCCGTTGGCGACTATCCTGTCGGTGTCGATGATGCTGCGTTACAGCTTCAACCAGCAGGCTGCGGCCGATGCCATCGAACAAGCCGTCAGTCTGGTCCTCGATCAGGGCCTGCGCACCGGCGACATCTGGTCGAACGGTTGCACCAAAGTCGGTACGCAGGAAATGGGCGACGCAGTAGTCGCCGCGCTGCGGAATCTGTAATCTCTCCGGCCCGCTGCCACTTTCACCCATGAAAGCAGCGGCCCACTTTTTCAAGAAGGTGTAGTTGCGATGAAACGTGTAGGTCTGATCGGTTGGCGCGGTATGGTCGGTTCCGTGCTCATGCAGCGGATGCTGGAAGAGCAGGATTTCGATCTTATCGAACCGGTGTTTTTCACCACTTCCAATGTCGGTGGCCAAGGCCCTTCCGTGGGCAAGGACATTGCTCCGCTCAAGGACGCTTACAGCATTGAAGAGCTGAAAACCCTCGACGTGATTCTGACTTGCCAGGGCGGCGACTACACCAGCGAAGTGTTCCCCAAACTGCGTGAAGCCGGCTGGCAGGGTTACTGGATCGACGCCGCTTCCAGCCTGCGCATGCAGGATGACGCGGTGATTGTGCTGGACCCGGTGAACCGCAAGGTCATCGACCAGCAGCTCGACGCGGGCACCAAGAACTACATCGGCGGCAACTGCACCGTCAGCTTGATGCTGATGGGTCTGGGCGGCCTGTTCGAGGCCGGTCTGGTCGAGTGGATGAGCGCCATGACGTATCAGGCGGCCTCCGGTGCCGGCGCGCAGAACATGCGTGAACTGATCAAGCAAATGGGCGCGACCCATGCCGCGGTCGCCGATCAACTGGCAGACCCGGCCAGCGCGATCCTCGACATCGACCGCCGTGTCGCCGAGGCCATGCGCAGCGACGCGTACCCGACTGAAAACTTCGGCGTACCGTTGGCCGGCAGCCTGATCCCGTGGATCGACAAGGAACTGCCGAACGGCCAGAGCCGCGAAGAGTGGAAGGCCCAGGCCGAGACCAACAAGATCCTCGGTCGCTTCAAGAGCCCGATCCCGGTCGACGGCATCTGCGTGCGCATCGGCGCCATGCGTTGCCACAGCCAGGCGCTGACCATCAAGCTGAACAAAGACGTGCCGATCGCCGACATCGAAGGGCTGATCAGCCAGCACAACCCTTGGGTCAAACTGGTGCCAAACCACCGTGACGCGAGCATTCAGGAACTGAGCCCGACGAAAGTCACCGGCACTCTGAACGTACCGGTTGGGCGCCTGCGCAAGCTGAACATGGGCACGCAGTACGTCGGCGCGTTCACCGTTGGTGACCAGTTGTTGTGGGGCGCGGCCGAACCGCTGCGCCGTATGCTGCGGATCCTGCTTGAGCGTTGATCGACTGAAGTAATGAAAAACCCGCGCCTTGAAAGAGGTGCGGGTTTTTTTATGGGTGATGTGTCGCTGGGGAAGGCCTCTTCGCGGGCAAGCCTCGCTCCTACGGTTGGTATTCATATCCCGCGTGCGACAAAAAAACTGTAGGAGCGAGGCTTGCCCGCGAAGAGGTCGGCACGGGCGCCACAAATCCCCAGTCGAATTGCCTGCACGCCAACCACCCGGTAAAGTGCCGCTCCCCCCGTTTCGCCTGAGGTAGAACCATGAGCCAGTCCTTTGATATTGCCGTGATCGGCGCCACCGGAACTGTCGGCGAAACGCTCGTGCAGATTCTCGAAGAACGCGATTTCCCGGTCGGCAACCTGCACTTGCTGGCCAGCAGCGAATCGGCCGGGCATTCGGTGCCATTTCGCGGCAAAAACGTGCGCGTGCGTGAAGTCGACGAGTTCGATTTCAGCAAGGTGCAACTGGTGTTCTTCGCCGCCGGTCCTGCCGTCACCCTGAGTTTCGCCTCGCGCGCCACGGCAGCCGGCTGCTCGGTGATCGACCTGTCCGGCGCCTTGTCCGCCGAACAAGCGCCGCAAGTGGTGCCCGAAGCCAATGCCCACGTGCTCGCCGGTCTGAAAAAACCATTCATGGTCAGCAGCCCGAGCCCATCGGCAACCACCTTGGCCGTGGTACTCGCGCCGTTGCTGGCAGTGATCGACTTGCAGCGCGTCAACGTCACCGCCAGCCTCGCCGTGTCCGCCCAGGGCCGCGAAGCCGTGACCGAGCTTGCCCGGCAGACCGCCGAACTGCTCAACGTGCGCCCGCTGGAGCCGACTTTTTTCGATCGGCAAATGGCTTTCAACCTGCTCGCCCAAGTCGGTAAACCTGACGAACAGGGCCATACGCTGCTGGAAAAACGCCTGGTGCGCGAGCTGCGTCAGGTCATTGAGCTACCTTTATTAAAGATTTCCGCCACTTGCATTCAAGCCCCGGTGTTTTTCGGCGATAGCTTTAGCGTGACCCTGCAGTCATCCAGCGCCGTCGATCTGGCAAAAGTGAATGCCGCGCTCGAAGACGCGCCGGGCATCGAACTGGTGGAAGCGGGTGATTATCCGACGCCGGTAGGTGACGCGGTGGGGCAGGATGTGGTCTACGTGGGGCGCGTGCGCTGCGGAGTCGACGACCTGTCGGAACTTAATGTCTGGCTGACGTCAGATAACGTACGCAAAGGCGCGGCCCTCAATGCTGTGCAGGTGGCCGAATTGTTGATAAAAGACCTGCTGTAAAAGATACTTGGCAACAATTTGTCGAATGATTCTAGCCGAGCGCTATGCTTGGCGCAGCAGCACCGAAACGATCGCGCGCGACGACCCTTCGCCGCCGCGCGCAATGCCTTACGGCAGCGACTATCAATACCTTCTCGCTGGCCGAGGAATGTTCAAACAAAGGATGAGGCTATGGTTCAAGTTCGCAAACTGGTGTTAGCAATAGCGGCCGCCTCGGCGCTGTCCTCCGGTATGGCGCATGCCCTCGGGCTCGGGGAGCTGACCCTGAAGTCGCAGCTGAACCAGCCGCTGGTAGCCGAAATCGAGCTGCTCGACGTCAAGGACCTCACCGCTGCCGAAGTGGTGCCGAGCCTGGCCTCGCCGGAAGATTTCGCCAAGGCCGGGGTTGATCGCCAGGCCTTCCTCAACGACCTGACCTTCACCCCGGTGCTCAACGCCAGCGGCAAAAGCATCCTGCGCGTGACGTCGAGTCAGCCGCTCTCTGAACCGATGGTGAAATTCCTGGTTCAGGTGATGTGGCCGAACGGTCGCCTGTTGCGCGATTACAGCGTGCTGCTTGATCCTTCGAAATTCTCCCCACAAACCGCCGAAGCGGCTGCGCAACCTGCGCCGGCTCAAACTGTGATCGCGCCATCCACCGGCGCCACGCAATCGCAGACCTACACCACGACGCCGCGCGACACCCTTTGGGAAATCGCCGCGAAGGCGCGCAACGGCGGTTCGGTTCAGCAAACCATGCTGGCCATTCAGGCGCTGAACCCGCAGGCGTTTATCAACGGCAACATCAACTTGCTGAAAACCGGCCAGGTCCTGCGCATGCCGGATCAGGTGCAGAGCACCAGCCTGCCGCAGCCTAAAGCCATCGCCGAAGTCGCCGCGCAAAACGCCGCGTGGCGCGAAGGTCGCCGCTACGTGGCCAAGCCTGGCACTGGCCAGCAGCAACTTGATGCGACCAATCGTGGTCGCGGCGATGCACCTTCGACTCAGGAAGCAAAAGACAACCTGAGCCTGGTCTCGGCCGATGCCGCGAAGAAGGGCGCCAAGGGCGCTGCTGGCGACGCGAAGAATCTCAGCAATAAACTTGCGGTCACTCAGGAAAGCCTCGACACGACCCGTCGTGACAACGCCGAACTGAAAAGCCGCATGACCGATCTGCAAAGTCAGCTGGACAAGCTGCAACGCCTGATCGAGCTGAAAAACAACCAACTGGCCAAGCTGCAGGCTGATGGCGCGGCGGGTGGAGTAGGTGCGGCAGGTGCCGCTGGTGCGGCAGGTGCGCCGGTTGATCCGGCGATCCCGGTCACGCCGGAAGTGGCGACTGCTCCGGCGATTTCCGCTGAGCTGACGCCAGCGCCCGGCACTGCACCTGCTGACGCCTCGACGGCTGAAACGCTGCCGACTGAAGCGGCACCGGGAACGCCGGCGCCGGTAGTGACCGCGCCTGAAGCAGCGCCGGAAGCTTCACCGGTGCCGGCCACTGGCGAGACGCCGGTCGTGCCGACCCCTGCGGTGGACGATGAGCGCACATTCAATGACCTGCTGACCAACCCGATTCTGCTGGGGCTGCTCGGCGGCGGCGCGATTGTGCTGCTGTTGTTGCTATTGCTCCTGGCCCGTCGCCGCAAAGCCCAGCAAGAAGCTGAAAAGCATGTGCGCATGGCCCGCGCGCTGGCGGAAGAGCAGGAGTTTTCCCCTGAGCAAGACCTGCCGGAAAGCAGCTTTGAAGGTCTGGAAGTTCCGCCGCCAGCGGTGAAACTGGCCAAGGCGCCATCACCGATTCCAGCGCCGATTACCCAACCTGTGCCGGCCCCGGCGCCTGTTATTGCACCGGTCATCGTTACGCCACCGATCGCTGCGCCGCTGGTCGCGCCTGCCGGTGAACGCAATGACGACGTGCTGGCCCACGCGCAATCGCACATCAACGCCGGTCGCTTTAATCAGGCCGCCGCGTTGCTCGAAGACGGCATCAAGCAAGAGCCGCAACGCAGCGACCTGCGCCTGAAACTGATGGAAGTGTATGGTCAGCAGGGCGATCGCGATGCGTTCGTCGCTCAGGAGCGTCAACTGGTGGCCACGGGTGATAACTTCGCCCAGGTCGAGCAGTTGAAAAGTCGTTTCCCGGCCATGGCCCTGGCCGCAGCCGGTGGCATCGCAGCCGCCGCCATCGCCGCCGAACTGGACGCGCAGTACGTCAAGGAACTGCTGCTGGATGAGCCAGAAACGCCGGCCCCGGCTGAGGATGATCTGGACAGCGCGTTCGATCTGAGCCTGGATGATCTGGAAAACGCTTCGCCAGCCGTGGTTGCGCCGATCCCGGAACCGACGCCTGCGGCCGAGCTGGACGAATTCCCGCTGGACGACGATTTGAGCTTTGAGTCGGTGCTGCAACAGCAGACTGAAATCAAGGAAAACCTCGACGACCTGTCGGACTTCGATCTGGACCTGGACCTCGGCGCCGAAGCGTCGCCAGCCACTTTGGCCGAAGATGACTTCCTGCTCGACCTCGACGACGGCGTGAAAGACCTGCCCCCCGTCGAAACACCAACGCCGAACGAAGCTGCCCTCGACGATCTGGAATTGCCTGCGGATTTCGACTTGTCGCTGGCCGATGAAATGGACGTCGCTGAACCGAAAGACGCGTTCACCACTGAGCTCGACGACGTCAACGCCGAGCTGGATCGTCTGTCCCAAAGCATCGGCGAACCGAGCTTCACCGAAGCCGACGCCGCGGCATCGATGGATGACGAGCCTGAGTTCGACTTCCTCTCGGGCACCGACGAAGTCGCCACCAAACTCGACCTGGCCCAGGCCTACATCGACATGGGCGACAGCGACGGCGCCCGCGACATCCTCAACGAAGTCGTGACCGAGGGCGACGCCGGGCAAAAGACAGAAGCGCAGGAAATGCTCTCGCGCCTGATCTGATGCAACGGTGAGATGGAAAAAAACGGCAGCCCATAGAGGCTGCCGTTTTTGTTTGCGCGCGAATGCGAAGGCGTCAGGCCTATCGCCATCGCGAGCAGGCTCACTCCTACAGGGGCGAGGCTCACCCCAATCCCCTGTGGGAGCCGAGCTTGCTCGCGATGGCGGTCCATCAGCCACCAAATTTGCTGAATGTGCCACCCCCATCGCGAGCAAGCTCGGCTCCCACAGGTCATCTGTCGGACGGAATTCCAAGCCCCACCACAAACCCCCTGTAGGAGCTGAGCTTGCTCGCGATGGCGGTCCATCAGCCACCAAATTCGCTGAATGTGCCGCCCCCATCGCGAGCAAGCTCGGCTCCCACAGGTTATCTGTTGCACAGGAATTCCAAGCCCCACCACAAATCCCCTGTAGGAGTGAGCCTGCTCGCGATGGCGGTCTATCAGCCACCAAATTCGCTGAATGTGCCGCCCTCATCGCGAGCAAGCTCGGCTCCCACAGGTTATCTGTTGGACGAAATTCCAAGCCCTGCCACAAATCCCCTGTAGGAGTGAGCCTGCTCGCGATGGCGGTCTATCGGCCAACAAATTTGCTGAATGTGCCGCCCCCATCGCGAGCAAGCTCGGCTCCCACAGGTTATCTGTTGGACGAAATTCCAAGCCCCACCACAAACCCCCTGTAGGAGTGAGCTTGCTCGCGATGGCGGTCTATCGGCCAACAAATTTGCTGAATGTGCCGGCCACTTCGCGAGCAAGCTCGGCTCCTACAGTTGTTCTCCCGCAGGTTTTGCTTTGCCTCAACAATCGCCATCAACACCAGCGCAATCCCACTCACCTCTGGCGTCGCGAACCGGCGGCCTTATAATGCCCGCCTTTGCGTTTATCAGCAGGCTGTCACCCCTTGGCAAATATAGATAATCCGGCCGCCGAAATGGCGGCTGACGGTTTTTACCGCATCGCGTTGGGCGTCGAGTACAAAGGCTCGCGTTATCGCGGCTGGCAGCGGCAGGCTTCCGGTGTGTTGACCGTGCAGGAAACCCTGGAAAATGCCCTGTCCAAAGTCGCCGATTCGCCGGTGTCGCTGCATTGCGCCGGGCGGACCGATGCGGGCGTGCACGCCTGCGGGCAGGTGGTGCATTTCGACACCCAGGTCGAGCGCTCGCTGAAAGCCTGGGTCATGGGCGCCAACATCAATTTGCCGCACGACGTCAGCGTCAGTTGGGCCAAGGTCATGCCTGCGGATTTCCACGCGCGGTTCAAAGCCATCGCCCGCCGCTATCGCTACGTGATCTACAACGATCAGATCCGCCCGGCGCACCTCAACGAAGAAATCACCTGGAATCACCGCCCGCTCGACGTCGAGCGCATGGCCGAAGCTGCGCAATATCTGGTCGGCACCCACGACTTCAGCGCCTTCCGCGCCGGGCAATGTCAGGCCAAATCGCCGATCAAGCAATTGCACCATTTGCGCGTGAGTCGTCACGGCAAAATGATCGTGCTCGACATCCGCGCCAGCGCGTTCCTGCATCACATGGTGCGCAACATTGCCGGCGTGCTGATGACCATCGGGTCCGGCGAGCGCCCGGTGGAGTGGATGAAAGAAGTATTGGAGAGCCGCATTCGGCGTTCCGGCGGCGTGACCGCTCACCCGTACGGCCTGTATCTGGTGCAGGTCGAATATCGGGACGAGTTCCCGTTGCCCGAGCGCTACATCGGCCCGCACTTCCTGACCGGCTTCAGCGAACTTGACGGCTGACGCCCTCGAACGCATTTGTTACCATCCGGGACTTTCTCGGATTAGCCCTGAGGTTTTATCGACATGTCAGCCGTTCGCAGCAAGATTTGCGGGATTACCCGCATCGAAGACGCGTTGGCGGCAGTCGAGGCCGGGGCCGATGCCATCGGATTTGTGTTCTACGCCAAGAGCCCACGGGCAGTGACGTTCCAGCAGGCGAGGGCGATCATCAAAGCCTTGCCGCCATTCGTCACTACCGTGGGTTTGTTCGTCAACGCCAGCCGCTGCGAGTTGGGCGAAATCCTCGACGCCGTGCCGCTGGACCTGTTGCAGTTTCACGGTGACGAACCGGCCGAGGACTGCGAAGGCTGGAACCGCCCGTACATCAAGGCGTTGCGGGTCAAGGCCGGAGACGACATTCGCGCGGCGTGCGAGGCCTTCCCGGGCGCCAGCGGCATTCTGCTCGACGCTTATGTAGAAGGCGTGCCGGGCGGAACCGGCGAAGCGTTCGACTGGTCTTTGATACCGCAAGG
Organism: Pseudomonas prosekii; assembly: GCF_900105155.1. Lineage (NCBI taxonomy): Bacteria > Pseudomonadati > Pseudomonadota > Gammaproteobacteria > Pseudomonadales > Pseudomonadaceae > Pseudomonas > Pseudomonas prosekii. Next base: position 625,408 of record NZ_LT629762.1, on the reverse strand, counting down.
CCTGAGCAAACCGATCATCCTCGCCGGCGGTCTCAACCCCGGCAACGTCGCCGCCGCCATCGCTCGGGTCCGGCCGTATGCCGTGGACGTCAGCGGCGGGGTGGAGGCGAGCAAGGGCATCAAGGATCACGCAAAGATTCAGGCATTTATCAAAGCGATACGTGATGTGACGGCTGGCTAACTGCCGCCGTCCCAAAATGCACTGCGCTGCACAAAGCAGGCACGGCTGAGGGTTTTTGAGCGGTACGCAGGTCAGTCTCGCTGACCCGGCAACTCAACGATCATCGCCACACACATGAATTTAGCTCAAGGGCATACGCGGGGCTGCGAACCAAAGCGTTCGGGCCGCCGGTACTGGAGAAAGAAAGCATGAGCAACTGGTTAGTAGACAAACTGATCCCTTCGATCATGCGTTCCGAGGTCAAGAAGAGCTCGGTGCCTGAAGGTCTGTGGCACAAATGCCCGTCGTGCGAGGCGGTGCTGTATCGTCCGGAGCTGGAAAAGACCCTGGACGTATGCCCCAAGTGCAACCACCACATGCGTATCGGCGCGCGTGCGCGTATCGACATTTTCCTCGACGCTGAAGGCCGTGCCGAACTGGGCGCGGACCTGGAGCCGGTTGACCGTCTGAAATTCCGCGACGGCAAGAAGTACAAGGATCGCCTGACCGCCGCGCAGAAGGCTACCGGCGAGAAAGACGCACTGATCTCCATGAGCGGCACTTTGCTGGGCATGCCAGTGGTGGTTTCGGCGTTCGAATTCTCCTTCATGGGCGGCTCGATGGGCGCCATCGTCGGTGAGCGATTTGTTCGCGCCGCCAACTACGCGCTGGAAAACAAATGCCCGATGATCTGCTTCGCCGCCTCCGGTGGTGCGCGGATGCAGGAAGCGCTGATCTCGTTGATGCAAATGGCCAAGACCTCGGCGGTACTGGCGCGTCTGCGCGAAGAAGGCATTCCGTTCATCTCGGTCCTGACTGACCCGGTCTACGGCGGCGTTTCCGCCAGCCTGGCGATGCTCGGCGACGTTATCGTTGGTGAGCCGAAAGCCCTGATCGGTTTCGCCGGTCCACGCGTTATCGAGCAAACCGTGCGCGAAAAACTGCCGGAAGGCTTCCAGCGCAGCGAATTCCTCCTGGAGCACGGCGCGATCGACATGATCGTGCACCGTCAGGAACTGCGCCCACGTCTGGGCAACCTGCTGGCACAAATGATGGGCCTGCCGACGCCGAAGTTCGTCGCCGCGCCGATCGAGCCGATCGAGATTCCGCCGGTACCTGCCAACATATGACCCAACGTACCCTTGGCGAATGGCTCGCCTACCTTGAGCAGTTGCACCCTTCGGCCATCGACATGGGCCTGGCGCGCTCGCAAGAGGTAGCGTCCCGCATGGGACTGGGCAAGCCGGCGCCACGGGTGATTACGGTCACGGGCACCAACGGCAAGGGTTCCACGTGCGCATTCGTCGCTGCATTGCTGCGTGCGCAAGGCCTCAATGTGGGTGTCTACAGTTCTCCGCACCTGCTGCGTTACAACGAGCGGGTGCAGGTCAACGGCGTCGAAGCCACTGACGCCGCGCTGTGCGAAGCGTTTGCGGCAGTCGAAGCCGGTCGGGGCGCAACGACCCTGACCTACTTTGAAATGGGCACGCTCGCGGCGTTCTGGCTGTTTCAGCAAGCCAACCTCGATGCCGTGGTGTTGGAAGTCGGCCTCGGCGGACGTCTGGACACGGTCAACGTAGTGGATGCCGACATCGCGCTGGTCACCAGCATTGGCGTCGATCACGTCGATTACCTGGGCGATACCCGCGAGTCCGTCGCCTACGAGAAGGCCGGCATTTTCCGCCAGGGCGCGCCGGCGCTGTGTGGCGATCTCAATCCCCCGCAACCTCTGCTGGACAAGGCGCGCGAGCTGGCTTGCCCGTTGTTTCTGCGTGGGCGCGATTTTGACCTCGGCATCACCGATCACCACTGGCAATGGCGCGGCGTTGACGCACAGGGCCAGGTGGTCGAGCTGCGTGATCTGCCGTTGCTCGATTTGCCGATGGAAAACGCCGCGCTGGCGTTGCAGGCCTATTTGCTGATCGGTTTGCCGTGGCAGCACGCGCAGATTGTTCAAGCGCTGCAAGCGACGCGCATCGTCGGCCGACTCGATCGCCGCCAGTTCAACTGGCACGGCAAGTCGCTGAATGTGTTGCTGGATGTTGGGCACAACCCGCACGCAGCGCAGTACCTGGCGCGGCGTCTGGCCAGTCGTCCGCCGAAGGGCAAACGCCTGTCGGTGTTCGGTTTGCTTGCCGACAAAGACCTCGATGGTGTTGTCGGCGAATTGAATGCTAGTGTCCAGTCGTGGGCCGTGGCGCCGCTGGATTCACCGCGAGCGCGGCCGGTCGAGGATTTACACGCGGCGTTGCAGAACCTTGGCGCGTCGGTAACGTCCTATGGCAGTGTGGCGGCCGCCCTGGAAGGGCAGTGCGCACTGGCGACGAGCGACGACGAGATTCTGTTGTTCGGATCATTTTATTGTGTTGCCGAGGCCCTTGAATGGCTGGCCCGGCGCTCCACGGAGGAAGCGGCAAATGGCTTTGCTGGATAAGTCGTACAAACAGCGCATGGTCGGAGCCCTGGTTCTGGTGGCGCTAGCAGTGATTTTCTTGCCGATGCTGTTCACGCGTCAGGATGAACAGCGTCAGGTCACGGTCGAGGCGCCATCCGCGCCGCAGGCCCCGGTGATGCCGCAAGTGCAGGTCGAACCGGTAGTTGTTCCCGAGCCGCAAGCCTTGCCGCAAGAACCAGTGCCGAGCGACGACGAGATTGCCGATCAGCAAGCCCCGTCGATGCCGATCGCGCCTGCGGCACCTGCCGCACCTGCTGCGCCCGTGGCTGCGGCCCCGGCACCGGCGGCCAAACCGGTTACGCCGCCACCGGCACCTGTCGCCAAACCGGCGCCAGCCCAGCCGATCGCCGCCGCCCCGGCAAAACCCGACACCACGCAAAGCCGCGTCGATGCCAATGGCCTGTCGGTCAGCTGGTCGGTGCAACTGGCCAGCCTGACCAGTCGTGCCAGTGCCGAAAGCCTGCAGAAATCCCTGCGTAGTCAGGGTTACAACGCCTACATCCGCACGGCTGATGGCAAGAATCGGGTGTTTGTCGGTCCGCTGATCGAGCGTGCCGAGGCTGATCGCCTGCGTGATCTGCTCGGCCGCCAGCAAAATCTCAAAGGTTTTGTGGTGCGCTTCCAGCCCGAACGCGGCTAACAGCCGCCCCGCGCCTGATGTAGCAGCTGCCGAGCCTGCGAGGCTGCGTCCGGCTGCGAAGCGGCCGTAAACCGGCACCTGCGGTCAACTTGATAGATCGCGGTGGCTGATGTTGCTACCGTTGCGCAGCCGGACGCAGGCTTCGCCAGCTGCTACAAAGGGTTGTGGCTATCACGCCGATTTGAAATGCACTGACAATCGCAGCTTACCGATAAGCATGGGCTCTGCTAAAATGCGCCGCCTTATCCGTCTGTAGGCTGCACTGTGCCATTTACCTGGGTTGACTGGGCGATCGTTGCAATCGTCGCCATCTCCGCATTGATCAGTCTGAGCCGCGGCTTCGTCAAAGAAGCATTATCGCTGGTGACCTGGATCATCGCAGGAGTCGTTGCCTGGATGTTCGGTGGTTCATTGTCCGAGTACCTCGCCGGATACATCGAAACGCCTTCGGCTCGTGTGATCACGGGCTGCGCCATCATGTTTGTCGCCACGTTAATCGTAGGCGCAATGATCAATTATCTTATCGGCGAATTGGTTCGCGTCACCGGGCTCTCCGGGACTGATCGATTCCTCGGCATGGCCTTCGGCGCCGCGCGTGGCGTGTTGCTGGTGGTCGTGGCGGTCGGGCTGTTGAGCCTGGGGCCGGTACAGCAGGACAGCTGGTGGAAAGAATCACAGCTAGTGCCAAAATTTTTATTGGTCGCAGATTGGTCCAAAAACCTGATTCTGGGGTGGAGCAGTCAGTGGCTTGCCAGCGGTATCAGCGTACCCGCTGAGATACCGTTCAAGGAGCAACTCTTGCCGTCGGCGAAAACGCCACAGTGAGTGTTGTTCAGTTCAGATCCATTAAGTAGGGGTTGCGTCGCATGTGTGGCATCGTCGGTATCGTCGGTAAGTCGAACGTCAATCAGGCGCTGTATGACGCGCTAACCGTGCTCCAGCACCGCGGCCAGGACGCTGCCGGTATCGTCACAAGCCATGATGGCCGCTTATTCCTGCGCAAGGACAACGGTCTGGTGCGTGACGTGTTTCATCAGCGTCACATGCAGCGCCTCGTCGGCCACATGGGCATTGGCCATGTGCGCTATCCGACCGCAGGCAGCTCGACGTCGGCCGAAGCTCAGCCGTTTTACGTCAACTCGCCTTACGGCATCACCCTGGCGCACAACGGTAACCTGACCAACGTTGAACAGTTGGCCAAGGAGATTTACGAATCTGACCTGCGTCACGTCAACACCAACTCCGATTCCGAAGTGTTGCTCAACGTGTTCGCGCACGAACTGGCCCAGCGCGGCAAGTTGCAGCCGACTGAAGAAGACGTGTTCGCCGCCGTGACTGACGTGCACAACCGTTGTGTTGGTGGTTACGCCGTTGTCGCGATGATCACCGGTTACGGCATCGTCGGTTTCCGCGACCCGCACGGTATCCGCCCGATTGTGTTTGGCCAGCGTCACACCGACGAAGGCGTCGAGTACATGATCGCTTCCGAAAGCGTCTCGCTGGACGTGCTCGGTTTCACCCTGATCCGCGACCTGGCACCGGGCGAAGCGGTCTACATCACTGAAGACGGCAAGCTGCACACCCGTCAGTGCGCGAACAATCCTTCGCTGACGCCGTGCATTTTCGAACACGTGTACCTGGCGCGTCCGGACTCGATCATCGACGGCGTGTCGGTCTACAAGGCGCGTCTGCGCATGGGCGAAAAACTCGCCGAGAAGATCCTGCGCGAGCGTCCCGAGCACGACATCGACGTGGTCATCCCGATTCCGGACACCAGCCGCACGGCGGCACTGGAACTGGCGAACCACTTGGGCGTGAAGTTCCGCGAAGGTTTCGTGAAGAACCGCTACATCGGCCGCACGTTCATCATGCCGGGCCAGGCAGCACGGAAAAAATCCGTACGCCAGAAGCTCAACGCCATTGAACTGGAATTCCGCGGCAAGAACGTGATGCTGGTCGATGACTCGATCGTGCGCGGCACCACTTGCAAGCAGATCATCCAGATGGCCCGTGAAGCCGGCGCGAAAAACGTCTACTTCTGCTCTGCGGCCCCGGCCGTTCGTTACCCGAACGTCTACGGCATCGACATGCCGAGCGCCCACGAGCTGATCGCCCACAACCGTTCGACCCAGGACGTGGCTGACCTGATCGGTGCCGATTGGCTGATCTATCAGGACTTGCCTGACTTGATCGAAGCGGTCGGCGGCGGCAAGATCAAAATCGAAAACTTCGATTGCGCGGTGTTCGACGGCAAGTACGTCACTGGCGACGTCGACGAGGCTTACCTGAACAAGATCGAGCAGGCTCGCAACGATGCCTCCAAGGTCAAGACTCAGGCAGTCAGCGCGATCATTGATCTGTATAACAACTGAGTAACCACCGGCCTGTAACTGTGGGAGCGAGGCTTGCCCGCGAAGGCGGTGTCACAGGCAACAGTGATGTTGAATGTGGCGACCCCTTCGCGGGCAAGCCTCGCTCCTACAATAACGGGTGTTCCCTCCAGGCCGGTTTTGTATCTATCAAGAGCAAGGCAAGGAGTGACAGCATGAGTCAGGATTGGGATGCCGGTCGGCTGGACAGCGACCTCGATGGCGTAGCGTTCGATACCCTGGCCGTACGCGCCGGTCAGCACCGTACGCCGGAAGGCGAACACGGTGATCCGATGTTCTTCACTTCCAGCTACGTATTCCGCACCGCTGCCGATGCGGCGGCGCGCTTCTCCGGCGAAGTGCCGGGCAACGTCTACTCGCGTTACACCAACCCGACCGTGCGTGCGTTCGAAGAGCGCATCGCCGCGCTGGAAAGCGCCGAGCAAGCGGTCGCGACGGCCACTGGCATGGCCGCGATCATGGCGGTGGTGATGAGCCTGTGCAGTGCCGGCGACCACGTGCTGGTTTCGCGCAGTGTGTTCGGTTCGACCATCAGCCTGTTCGAAAAATACTTCAAACGCTTCGGCGTCGAAGTCGATTACGTGCCGTTGGCCGACCTGTCCGGCTGGGATGCGGCGATCAAATCCAACACCAAATTGCTCTTCGTCGAATCGCCGTCCAACCCGCTCGCCGAGTTGGTCGATATCGCCGAACTGTCGAAAATCGCTCACGCCAAAGGCGCGATGCTGGTGGTCGACAACTGCTTCTGCACCCCGGCGTTGCAGCAGCCGCTGAAGCTCGGTGCAGACATCGTTGTGCACTCGGCGACCAAGTTCATCGACGGCCAGGGCCGTTGCATGGGCGGCGTTGTGGCCGGTCGCAGCGAGCAGATGAAAGAAATCGTCGGTTTTCTGCGCACTGCCGGGCCGACCCTCAGCCCGTTCAACGCGTGGATCTTTCTCAAAGGTCTGGAAACCTTGAACCTGCGGATGAAAGCGCATTGCGCCAACGCCCAGCAACTGGCCGAGTGGCTGGAGCAGCAGGACGGCATCGAGAAAGTCCATTACGCCGGCCTCAAGAGCCATCCGCAGCACGAACTGGCGCAGCGCCAGCAGAAGGGCTTCGGCGCGGTGGTGAGCTTCGAGGTCAAGGGTGGCAAGGAGGGCGCGTGGCGCTTTATCGATGCGACGCGGCTGATTTCGATCACCGCCAACCTGGGCGACACCAAAACCACCATCACTCACCCGAGCACCACTTCCCACGGCCGTCTGGCGCCGCAGGAACGTGAAGCGGCGGGCATTCGTGACAGCCTGATCCGCATCGCGGTCGGCCTCGAAGACGTAGCCGACCTGCAAGCCGATCTGGCACGCGGGCTGGCTGCCTTGTGATCGAGTTGTCCACGCCAAGCACTGGCAGCCATGGCCGCGTCGCACTGGTAACCGGCGCTGCGCGCGGCATCGGGCTGGGCATCGCGGCATGGCTGATCAGCGTAGGCTGGCAAGTGGTGCTGACTGACCTGGACCGCGCGCGCGGCTCGAAAGTGGCGAAGGTGCTGGGCGACAACGCCTGGTTTATCGCCATGGACGTGTCCAACGAAAGTCAGGTGGCGCTGGGCGTCGCCGAGGTCTTGGGGCAATTTGGGCGTCTGGATGCGCTGGTGTGCAACGCGGCAATTGCCGATCCGCACAACATCACTCTGGAAAGTCTGGATCTGGCGTATTGGAATCGCGTGCTGGCGGTCAACCTCAGCGGCCCGATGTTGCTGGCCAAGCACTGCGCACCGTACCTGCGCGCGCACAACGGTTCGATCGTCAACCTGGCCTCGACCCGCGCCGGGCAGTCGGAGCCAGACACCGAGGCTTACGCGGCGAGCAAGGGCGGTTTGTTGGCGCTGACGCACGCGTTGGCGATCAGCCTCGGCCCGGAGATTCGCGTCAACGCGGTCAGCCCTGGCTGGATCGATGCGCGCGACCCGAGTGAGCGCCGTGCTGAGCCGCTGACCGAAGCGGATCACGCGCAGCACCCGGCGGGTAGGGTAGGGACGGTCGAAGATGTGGCGGCGATGGTGGCGTGGTTGCTGTCGAGGAATGCCGGGTTTGTTACCGGGCAAGAGTTTGTGGTCGATGGTGGCATGACCAAGAAGATGATTTACACCGAGTGATTCGCATAGGCGCATACAGGTATTGAATGTGCCGCCGCCTTCGCGAGCAAGCTCGCTCCCACATTGAAACGCAATCCACTGTGGGAGCGAGCTTGCTCGCGAAGGCGGTCCCACCGTGCTGATGCTGTTGCGAATGACACGATTTTGTCTTTTTCAGAAAAACTTCAATCCTGCTATTGACTTAGGTTCGCTACCTGCGTAAATTTCGCGGCCTCGGAGATGCAAACGGGTGATTAGCTCAGCTGGGAGAGCGTCTGCCTTACAAGCAGAATGTCGGCGGTTCGATCCCGTCATCACCCACCACTTCCGAGAGTCTTGCGCAAGCAAGATGGAAGCCTTTAAAAGCCTCCACCGACGCGCAGCGGTAGTTCAGTCGGTTAGAATACCGGCCTGTCACGCCGGGGGTCGCGGGTTCGAGTCCCGTCCGCTGCGCCATATTTTCCGAATCAGAGTTTTTTCTGGTTCGAGATTGAAAGCCTCGAAGCTTCCAGTCAGACGAGTTACTTGGACGCAAGTCCAAAGCGATACGCAGCGGTAGTTCAGTCGGTTAGAATACCGGCCTGTCACGCCGGGGGTCGCGGGTTCGAGTCCCGTCCGCTGCGCCATATCTGCCTCAAGGCCCACTGAACGCCTTGGAGCTACGAAGAAAAGCAGTTGCTAATACCAGCGCTTGATTCGAGTCGATAGCAAAGACCCTGGTCGAAAGACCGGGGTTTTTTGTGTCTGCGATTTGGCTTTTCCCTCCTTCAATTTCCCTCTGCTCAATCTTTCTGCCCCACCAACGCATAAAGCGCTTCCTTCGCTGCGCCGACATTAATTAGAATCACTCTCATTTGCGCTAACTCCTTGGTACAGGGCTTCTTGAAATGAGTGATGCAGCGATGCCGACGGGACACACTTTCCACGACCTGTACCGCGACCATCGTGGCTGGCTCGAAAGTTGGTTGAGACGCCGCATGGGCAATGGCCATGACGCGGCGGACTTGAGCCAGGACACCTTCCTGCGCCTGCTCGCCAGCTCGCAAAGCATCGCCGACCTGCAAGAACCCCGCGCCTATCTGGCCACCGTCGGCAAGCGCCTGCTGAGCAACTTCTACAAACGCCGCAGCCTCGAACAAGCCTATCTGAATGCATTGGCGCTGTTGCCCGAAGACTGCGTGCCGTCCCCGGAACAGCGCTGGATACTGCTGGAAACCCTGCAAGCGCTCGACGAATTGCTCGACGGTCTGCCACGCCCGGTCCGCCGCGCATTTCTCTGGAGCCAACTCGAAGGCCTTGGGTATCAGGAAATCGCCGAACGCCTGCAAGTCTCCGAACGCACGATCAAACGCTACATGGCCCAAGCGTACGAACATTGCTTGCTGGTGGAATTGTGAATGGTTCTGCACCCTTGGCCGAAACTCGCCAAATCATGCGGGCGGCTGCACGCTGGCTCGCGCTGGTCGAATCCGGTTCCGCCAGTGACCAGGATCGCGCCGAGTTGCAGCGCTGGCGCGACAGCCACAGCACCCACGAACAGGCCTGGCAGAAAGCGCAAATGCTCCGCCAGCGTTTCGCCGATCTGCCGTCAGCCCTCGCCATGGCCAGCCTCGACCGACCGCAGCCAAGTCGGCGCACGGTGATCAAACGCGCGGTCGGTGCGGTGGCGCTGGTGCCGGCAGCGTGGCTGATCAGCCGGCAATTGCCGCTGGACGTCTGGAGCGCCGACCTGCGGACGGCGACCGGGGAAGGCAAAAAAGTCCAATTGACCGATGGCAGTTCGCTGCAACTGAACACCGCGAGCGCCGTAGATATCGATCTGAGCAAGCGTCTGCTGAAACTTGTCGAGGGCGAGATCGCGCTGAATGTGCCGGGGACTAAGCCGCTGACGATCCAGACGCACTTCGGGCAGATTGTCGTCAGCCAAAGCGAAGTCTGCGTGCGCCAGGGTGCAAGCGGCTGCAAGGTTTCGGTGCGCAAGGGCGCGGTGCAATTGCAGCCTCTGCGCGGTCCGGTGTTCTCGCTGCGCGGTGGCCAGCAGGTCAGCCTGCGGGCGGCCGGTGCCGGCAACGTCGAGCCGTTTGATGTGCTGGCTCCCGGCTGGCGCGACGGTGTGCTGATGGCGCAGAACCAGCCGTTGGGCGATTTCCTGCGCGAACTCAGCAGCTATCGACCGGGCGTGCTGCGTTGGGAGCCGGAGCTGGAATCGCTGCGGGTCACTGGCAGTTTTCGTCTCGACGACACCGACCGCATCCTCGCGCTGCTGGCGGCGAGCCTGCCGATCGAGGTGCACTCGCGCACGCGCTATTGGGTAACGCTGCTGCCGCGCAAAAATAGTGTTTAACGCATGTCCCCTTTTTTCGCGTCGCTGGTCATTCAAGGCAAGTGAAACGAAATCAGAGAGACTTTCAATGCCCGCAGTGATGCCCAGCAGTACACGTTCGGCTCCATTCCGCCTGCGCCCGTTGGTGCACTTGAGTCTGTTGCTGAGCCTGAGCGCCAGTCCATTTTTCATCGCCACCGCGTGGGCCGACGACGGCTCCAAACGCAGTTATCAAGTTCCGGCGGGTAGCCTCAGCGCGGCGTTGACGCGGTTTGCCGGGTTGGCCGGGGTCAACTTGTCGGTCGACCCGGCACTGGTTGGCAGTCGCACCAGTCCGGGGCTGTCCGGTGATTTCGCGGTTGAGGAGGGTTTCGCGCAGTTGTTGCAGGGCTCGGGCCTGCAATTGCAGGCCGTCGGCGATCAGGCGTACATCCTGACCCCGGCGCCGGAGGGCAGCAGCCTGCAACTGGCGCCCACCTCGATTCTCGGCGCGACTGGCGGTGTCGAGGGCGAGCCTTACGCTGGCGGCCAGGTTGCGCGGCGCGGTTCGCAGGGGTTGCTCGGCTCGAAAGATTTCATGGAAACCCCTTTCAGCATCACCACTTACACCGCTGAAGCGGTGAAGAATCTGCAGGCGCGGACCTTGGGCGATCTGGTGGCCAGCGATCCATCGGTTCGAGCGACCAACCCGGCGGGCGGGCGCTACGAGCAGTTCACTATTCGCGGGCTCAGCCTGTTCAATAGCGATGTTTCCTACAACGGTCTGTATGGCATCCTGCCGACTTATACCATCGACATGGAAATGGCTGACCGCGTCGACATTCTCAAAGGCCCGAGCCAGTTGATTAACGGCATCTCGCCGCGCGGCAGCGTCGGTGGCGGCATCAACGTGGTGCCGAAACGCGCGACCGATGCGCCGATCACCTCGTTTGCCGGCAGCTATGCGTCGAACAATCAGCTCGGCGGCGCCGTGGATATCGGCCGGCGCTTTGGTGAGGATGACAAGTTCGGCATTCGTTTCAACGGCGTGAAACAGTCCGGCGACACCGAGTGGGATCACCAGAGCGTCGACCGCGACATGGCTGTGTTGGGCCTGGATTTTCGCGGTGAACGGCTGCGCCTGTCGACGGATGTCGGGCACACCGAGCGCGACACCGACGCCCCGCAGGAGCGGGTGATTGTCGGCGCCAACGCCCAGGTGCCACACGCCAGCGACGTGCGCCGCAACTATGCGCAGGCCTGGAGCCAGGCGCGGACCAGGGACACGTTCGGCACGGTCAACGGTGAGTTCGACGTCAGCGATTCGGTGATGCTCTACGGCGGCGTCGGCGCGCGCAAAAGTAACCACGATTTTCTTCGGCATGCGGTTTCGATCACCAATGACCGTGGCGATTTCAGCGTGCAGCCGCGTGATTTTACCCGTGACGAAAACGTGCGCACCGCCAACGCCGGCGTGCGCAACTGGTTTCACACCGGCCCGGTCAGCCATGAGGTGAATCTGGCGGCCAGTTATTTTTATATGGATTTCGAGAACGGTGGCGCCCGTTATGCCGCATCTCCGAGCAATCTCTACAACCCGGTGGCCACGCCGACGCCGAACAATCCGACGCGCCAGGACGCGAAGGTCTACACCGAAAACCGCTTCAGCGGCGTGGCGTTGTCCGACACCCTCGGCTTTTTTGATGACCGCGTATTGCTGACCCTCGGCGCACGCTGGCAGCGGGTGAAGGTCGACGACTGGTCGGACAACGTCAAGGGCGACACCGCTTACGACGAGGAAAAGGTCTCGCCATCGGGCGGCATTCTGTTCAAGGCCACCGACAAGCTGTCGCTGTACGCCAACTACATGGAAGGTTTGAGCCAGGGCAAAATCGCGCCATCGACTTCGGTGAACGAGGACGAAATCTTCCCTCCGTTCATCAGTCGTCAGGTCGAAGTCGGCGCCAAGTATGACGCGGGGCCGTTCGCGGTGACCGCGGCGGTGTTCCGCATCAAGCAACCGGCTTACGAGACCAACGCCAACACCCGCGTGTTCGGCCCGAACGGCAAACGCGAAAACACCGGTGCGGAAATCAGCATGTTTGGCGAGCCGCTCAAAGGTGTGCGCCTGCTCGGCGGCGTGATGTACATCGACAGCGAACTGAAGCAGACCACCAACGGCACCTTCGACGGCAACCGCGCGCCGGCCACGCCGAAATACAACGTCAATCTGGGGGCCGAATACGATATTCCGAACGTTGAGGGCCTGACGCTGACCAGTCGCGGGATCTATTCGAGTTCGCAATATCTGGACCAGTCCAACGTCAAGGAAATCGATGCCTGGACACGCCTGGATGTCGGCGCGCGGTATGCGTTCAAGGTCGACGATAAGCGCATCACCTTGCGCGGCAATATCGAGAACGTGGCGAACAAGCGCTATTGGAGTTCTGCGGGCGCGTCGGATGACAGCGAGCCAGGGTTGACGCTGTCGACACCGCGCACGTATTTGCTGTCGGCGACTGTTGATTTCTGAGTTGGTTGGGTTTTTTGGGGGAGAGGTTTGCTGGCGGGAGTGGTGGTTCAGGGAGCAGTTCAAGGCTGGTCTGACGCCTTCGCGAGCAAGCTCGGCTCCCACAGTGTCAGCGGCGCTTCTCAGGCAGCATGCAGTCCCTGTGGGAGCCGAGCTTGCTCGCGATGAGGCCATCAGCCGCTACATCATAATCACCTGACACACCGCCTTCGCGAGCAAGATCAGCTCCTACAGGGTTCGGTGGTTTCGGGACATGCGCAATCTCTGTAGGAGTGAGCCTGCTCGCGATGGCTTCACCTCGGTTTCTGATTCTTTGGTCAGATATTTGTAACGAGTTGTTTTCTAAAACAGCGCAAACCTTTAAAGTTAACCTTTCGGTCAGCTTTGCACTGTCAATTCAGCCCTTTGCTTCGTCAAGAAGGGCTTCTGCAAGACTCGAGATCCCCAGAAAATAACCAGAAGGGCGGACCTATAACCGTCCAGAGGATGATCCATGTCCAACCGTGATATCTCCCGGCGCTCGTTCCTTCAGGGCGGGTTGGTGGCAGGTGTGAGCGTGACGCTTGCGCCGCTCAGCTCCCAGGCGCTGGCTGCCTTGATGGAAAACAGCGTGACCGTGCCGTCCGAGCAATGGCTCGGCAACAACGGCAAGGCGCGCCAACGCAACGATGCCTTGTCCAAAGTCTGCGGCAGCAAAGTGTTTGCCCGCGACATCCGCGCCAAGGACATGCCGGGCTGGCCGCAGCAGCAGGGCCACGCCATGTTGCTGAAAATCACCAAGGCTGACCGCATCTACGCCGGCTACGACCTGAGCTGGCTCGGCGCCGATTTGCAGCCCGACCGCATCGTCACCGCCGCTGACCTGGACAACGACGGCATCGTCTTTCCGGAAGAGCACGCGCCTGATCCGCTGCTGCCCGAAGGCAAAGTGCCGATGTTCATCGGTCACCCGGTGGCGATCCTGATCTGGAACGATTTCGAGCGATTCCGCCAGGCCAAAGCCAAACTCAAATTCAATGACAAAGCCATCCGCTACGGCGCCCAAGTGCCGTTTTACGAGGGCGATCCCTACGGCAGTTTCCGCTACGTGCGCGTCGGCGGCGCGACGTCGGCGGACGAAGACGAATTCGCCAGCCTCAAGGATTCGATCCTCTTTCCGATGCTGAAAAACCGTCGCCCGGTGTGGAATTCCCAGCCCGACCTGCACGGCAACCTGACCGAGCGCGGATTGTTCTACGCCGATCGCATGAAGCAGCAAATCGACACGCCGCCGGACAACTGGCTGGTCTTCGACGAGCGCTACAAAACGCCGTCGATCGAACCTGCCGCGATGGAGCCGGACAACGGCAACGGCTGGTACGACCCGGCCACCAAAACCCTGCACTTTGTCGTCGCTACCCAATGCCCGCTGGAAACCGCAACCGACACCGCGAAGATGATCGCGCCGTCGCGTTTCGGCCTCGCCAACCTCAACCTGCACCCGGGCTACACCGTGGGTTACGGCTCCAAGGACCACAATATTTTCGTCTACTACGCTGCGCTGGCCGCGTTGTACGGCGCCGGTGTGCCGGTGCGTCTGGCGAATGATCGCTACGAGCAATTCCAGAGCGGCATCAAGCGTCACCCGTTCGACATCCGCTACCAATTGGCCGTGGACAAGACCGATCACAGCTTCAAGATTTTCCGCGCCGAAATGAGCGTCGACGGTGGCGGGCGGATCAACTACAGCCCTTCAGTGGCAGCGGTTGGCGCCACAGCGGCGCAGTCGATCTACTACATGCCGCAGAACGATTTGCAGGTCACGGCCTACCATTCGCGCGCCGTGGAAGCGGGCTCGATGCGCGGTTACGGCACCCTGCAAAGCATGGCGTCGACCGAGATGATGGTCGATGAAATCGCCGGTCGCCTCGGCATCGACGCGATTGATCTGCGCAAGAAAAACGCCATGCTGTCGGGCATGAAGAACACCCAGGGCGCGATCCCTGCCGGTGCTTTGCGTCTGCACGAAATTCTCGACAAGGCTGCGGTCCACGAAGTCTGGAAAAACCGCGACGCGATCAAAAAGCAACGTGAGGCGGCTGACCCGGATCACTGGTATGGCGTCGGTTTCGCGATCTGCCAGAAAGACTTCGGCACCGGTTCCGAAGCGCCGATGGCGAGCATCGAATACACCGCTGACGGGCACGTGACGTTGCGCCATATCGGCATCGAAATCGGCACCGGCATGTCCACCTCGCAAGCCTTGGTGGTGGCTGATTTCATCGGCATCCCGGCGACCGAAGTGAAGACCGGCGAAACCGAGTGGAAAGAGTTGCAGCTGTTCACCGGCGGCAACCCGTACACCATGAGCCAGGCTGAACAGGATGGTTACCTGCGCAACCCGCGCTGGGTCGGCAAACTGGCGTCGGCCTCATCGGCGACCAACTCGGCTTACTACTTCAGCCACGCCACCCGTGAAGCGGCGCGCGTGCTGTTCAACCACGGCTTGTGGCCGGCGGCGTTGCAGATCTGGGGCCAAGGCCCTTACGGCGGCCAGGCCAACCCTTACGTGGTGCGCCGCGAAGACGCGCATTGGGTCGACGGCAAACTCACCGCCAACGGCATGCAACCGCTGAGCTTCGAACAACTGGCCAAACACGCTCACGAAAAAGGTTTGGTGACCGGCGCGACCGTGCACGGTTTCAACCGCTGGAGCTGGGCCGAAGCCGAGTTCAGCATCGACGGTGTGCGCGAGCGCCTGCCACTCGATGGCCTCGCCGTGAAGTACGGCGACGGCGCGCCGAACGCGAAAAAAGCACAGATGACCAGCGCTGGTTTCCATCTGCTCGATCGCCAAAACGCGCATTACCCGGACATCCAGTTGAACAACGCGGCGGTGACTTACTACAGCCCGGTCGCGACGCTGGTGGAATTGAAAGTCAACAAAGGATCGGCCGAAGTGCAGGTGCTCAACCATCACTCATGGGTCGAGTGCGGTCGGGTGCTGGTGGAAGAATTGGTCAGGGGCCAGCTCGAAGGCGGGATCGCCATGGGCATCGGCCATGCGCTGCTCGAAGAAATGCCGCTGTACGAAGGCGGGCCGGGGGAGGGTGACTGGAACTTCAACCGTTACCGTCTGCCGATGGCGCGGCACGTGGCGGTGTGGACGCAAACGGCGGAAATTCTGCCGCCGCTGTCGCCAAGCGACCCGTCCAAAGGCATCGCCGAAGTGGTGATGATCCCGGTGGTCGGCGCCATCGGTAACGCCGTGGCCCATGCCATCGGCAAACGCGTTCGCGACCTGCCTATCACTTCTGCGCGCATCAAGGAGGCCCTCAATGGCTAACCGTCCGCTTCAACTGACCCTCAATGGTCAATCCGTCGGCCCGGTGGACATCCCTGATGACCTGCCGATGATCGACTATCTGCACGAATACAAAAACCTCACCGGCTCGCGCCTCGGCTGCGGCCAAGGC
Organism: Pseudomonas prosekii; assembly: GCF_900105155.1. Taxonomy (NCBI): domain Bacteria; kingdom Pseudomonadati; phylum Pseudomonadota; class Gammaproteobacteria; order Pseudomonadales; family Pseudomonadaceae; genus Pseudomonas; species Pseudomonas prosekii. Next base: position 609,357 of record NZ_LT629762.1, on the reverse strand, counting down.
ATTTGCCATGCCTGCGTGGTGATCGTCGACAACCCCGACGGCACCAGCGAAGAAGTGCGCACCTGCATCACCGGCGCGCACTATTTCGAAGGCAAGAAAGTCCGCACCATCGAAGGTCACGCGACCCGCGATGAGCAGGGCAAAGTCACCGAACTGAACCCGATCCAACAGCGCTTCGTCGATGAATTCGCCTTTCAGTGCAGCTACTGCGCGCCGGGTTTCGTCAACGCCGCGACCGTGCTGGTGGAGAAGCTGCAACGTCAGCCAATCGTCAAAAGTCAGCTGGAAAAAGTCATCGAGGACAGCCTCGGTCACCACATTTGCCGCTGCACTGGCTACGTGCGTTATTACAGCGCGACGCGCAACGTGCTGACCGATCTCGGCCTGGTCAAGGAGGGTTAACCATGAAGCATTTACTCTCCCGTCTGACCTTGGCGGTCGGCCTGGCTGCGCCGGTGTTGCTGGCGCACGCGGATGATCAGATCAAGCGCGGCGAATACCTCGCCCGCGCCGCCGATTGCGTGGCGTGCCACACCGCACCGGGCGGCGCGCCGTACGCGGGCGGTCTGCCGATCGTCTCGCCGTTCGGCACGATCTACGGCACCAACATCACCCCGAGCAAAGAACACGGGATCGGTTTGTACAGCGACGAAGAATTCTTCGCCGCGCTGACCGAAGGCAAGCGCCGCGATGGCGCAAATTTGTACCCGGCGATGCCTTACACCTCGTATCACTTGATGCCGCGTGCCGATTCCGACGCGATTCACGCGTACCTGAAAACCGTCGAACCGATCGAGCGTGCAGCACCGGTGACCAGCCTGAGCTTTCCGTTCAACGTGCGTTTGGGCCTGATGGGCTGGAACATGCTCTATGGCAAAGACCTGAAACTGGCGCCGACCGACGGCAAAAGCGACGAGTTCAAGCGCGGCGAATACATGGTCGAAGTGCTCGGCCATTGCGGCGAATGCCACACCCCGCGCGGTTTGCCGGGCGCCATGCAGCAAGACAAACGCCTGACCGGCGGCGTGCTCAACGGCTATCTGGCGCCGAGCCTGTTGGCCACTGACCTGGCCGCGCGCGGCTGGAATCATCAGGACTTGAGCACCTTCCTCAAGCACTGCATGAGCGCGCAAGGGACGATGTTCAACGAGATGTTCCCGGTGTTCCACAACAGCACCCAACGCCTCAGCGACCCGGACCTGGCGGCGATGGCCACGTATCTGCTTGGCGATCCGGCACCCGCGGCGAAAGTGTTGACCGAAGTGCCGCTGGCGCAGATGAGCCCGAGCGCCCAGCGCGGTCGTCAGGATTACCTCAACGTTTGTGCCGGTTGTCACGCGCCGGACGGCGAGGGCAAACCGCACATCGCCGTGGCCATGCGCGGCAACACCACGCTGCGCCTGGAAGACCCGCGCAACCTGTTGCGAGTGATCGAGGACGGCATCGGCGAACAGCAATTCGCCGGGTTCGAACGCATGCAACCGATGCCCGGTTTTGCCGACAAACTCAGCCACGAGCAACTGACTGATCTGCTGAATTATCTGCGTCAGGGTTGGGGTGGTCAGCCGGGTGAACTGGCGGTCGGCGATGTGCAGAAGCTGCAGGCTGACGCGCCGCCGGCCGAGCACAAGGCGCACTGACATGCAGCATCTCGATCTGCAAGTGGTGCGCCGCGCGCTCGAATGGTCTTGCGCCGGTCAGCGCGTGTGGTTGTGCACGGTGCTCGCGACTTACGGCTCGGCGCCGCGTGCGCCGGGTTCGTTGCTCGCGGTGAACGTTGACGGGCAATGGATCGGCTCGCTGTCCGGCGGTTGCGTCGAGGAGGATTTCCTCGAGCGCGTTGCCGAAGGTGGGTTCGATCAAGCCGTCAGCGTCGTGCGATACGGCGAGGGCGACGATCCGCGTTCGCGGGTCAGCCTGCCATGTGGCGGCGTGCTCGATGTGCTGGTGGAGAAGCTAGAGGCGGATTGCGAGGTTCAGGGGCACCTGCGCGAATTGCAATCGGCGTTGCTCGGCCAGCGTCGATTGATTCGCGAGGTCGATCTGGCCAGCAGTGCGCGCAGCGTGTTTGCCGACAGCGAGCAGGGCGCGCGCATCGAACGTGAGATCGATCGAGTGCGCGTGCGCATCGGCGCGGCTCAGCGTTTGCTGCTGGCCGGTTATTCCAGCGTCGCCCAAGCGTGCGCGGAGTTTGCCGTGGGTCTGGGGTTCGAGGTGATTCTGTGTGATCCGCGCGATGAAGTGCTGGAAGGCGTGGAGTTGCCGGGCGTCGAGATTCGGCGGCAACTGCCGTCGGTGTTCATCGCCGACGGCGGCTGCCACAGCGACACCGCCGTGGTGGCACTGACGCACGACCCACGCATTGATGACCTGGCGATGATGGAAGCGGTGCGCACCGATGCGTTCTATATCGGCGTAATGGGCTCGATGCAAACCTCGCAGAAGCGCTTTGAGCGGTTGCGTCGGATTGGTGGATTAGGTGATGCCGAATTGGCGCGGATACACGCGCCAATCGGCCTGAACCTGGGCAGCAAAACCCCCGCAGAAATCGCCCTCGCAGTCCTGGCCGACATCCTGCGAATCCGCAGCGGCATCCCCCGCGATCGCCTCTGATCCTTGTAGGAGCGAGGCTTGCCCGCGAAAGCGGTGCGTCAGGTAAAAATGATGTCGTCTGGCACGACCTCTTCGCGAGCAAGCTTCGCTCCTACACGGAACCGCGGTGTTGGTCAGTACCCAAACCTATCTCGCAACCCGTAATACCAAGCCCCCAACGCCGCAAACGGCGTGCGCAGCAGTTGTCCGCCTGGGAACGGGTAGTGCGGCAGGTCCGCAAACGCATCAAAACGCTCAGCCTGCCCGCGCAACGCTTCGGCCAGCACCTTGCCCGCCAGATGCGTATACGTCACGCCATGGCCGCTACAGCCCTGCGAATAATAAATGTTATCCCCCAGCCGTCCGACCTGCGGAAGACGCGACAACGTCAGCAGGAAATTTCCGGTCCAGGCGTAATCAATCTTCACGTCCTTCAACTGCGGGAACGCCTTAAGCATCTTCGGCCGAATGATCGCTTCAATGTTCGCCGGATCCCGCGCGCCATACACCACGCCACCGCCGAACACCAAACGCTTGTCGCCAGTCAGCCGGTAATAGTCGAGCAAATAATTGCAGTCCTCGACGCAGTAATCCTGCGGCAACAAACTCTTCGCCAGCGCCTCGCTCAACGGCTCAGTCGTAATCACCTGAGTGCCGCACGGCATCGACTTCGCCGCCAGCTCCGGCACCAGATTGCCCAGATAAGCATTGCCCGCCACGATGATGAACTTGGCCCGGACCTTACCCTGCGGCGTATGCACCACCGGATTCGCGCCGCGCTCGATGCGCACCGCTGGCGACTGCTCATAAATAGTGCCGCCCAACGATTCCACGGCCGCCGCTTCACCGAGCGCCAGGTTCAGCGGATGAATGTGCCCGCCGCTCATGTCGAGCAAGCCGCCGACATAGTGCTCACACGCCACCACGTCACGAATGCGCGTCTGATCCAGCAACTCAAGCTGCGTATGCCCGAAGCGCTCCCACAAGCGCTTCTGCGATTCCAGATGCCCAAGCTGCTTGGCCGTGATCGCAGCGAACACGCCGCCGTCCTTCAAGTCGCACTGGATATTATATTTGGCGACCCGCTCACGAATAATCCGCCCGCCCTCGAACGCCATCTGCCCGAGCAACTGCGCCTGCCTGGGCCCGACACTGCGCTCGATCACATCAATGTCGCGGCTATAACTGTTAACAATTTGCCCGCCATTACGCCCCGACGCGCCAAACCCGACCTTCGCCGCCTCCAGCACGGTGACCTTGAAGCCGTTCTCCAGCAGAAACAGGGCAGAGGACAGACCGGTGTAACCGGCGCCGATCACGCAGACATCAGTCTCCACGTCATCCTGCAACGCCGGGCGCGGCGGAACCGCATTGGCCGATGCGGCGTAATAGGACTCTGGGTAAGGGGTGTTCGCCATCCTGCTGCCTCTGTTTAATATATTTTACGAGTGCCCTGATCCTACCCGACTTAAAAAACCGCCGCCAGCCACCGGAAAATCCTGGTCGCGGCAGCAAAATTAAATATTTTGCATATTCATAGGGTTAGCTCGAAAAAAGGTGTTGACACCCCTCCGGAATTCCGTAGAATGCCGCCACACAGCAGGCACGTAGCTCAGTTGGTTAGAGCACCACCTTGACATGGTGGGGGTCGTTGGTTCGAGTCCAATCGCGCCTACCAAACAAAATCCGCTCTGCTGGGCGGTCTAGAAGGGCTCACCGAAAGGTGGGCCCTTTTTTGTTGTCTGGGGTTTGCGAAATAAAGGGAACCGTTCTATTTGCCTTTTGGCGGAATTGGCAAACCTTAACGCACTCTCTGTTGGACCCGACTCATTCCGTGCGCTGAAAAGGGACTGAATGAGCGGGGCGGATAACGCGAGATCAACGCCACGTTTGCCGCGATGAGCTAGCAAAATCAATGGAAGCCTTTCTGCGCGTTTAACCATTGCCAGCTTCATGTTTAACGACACCATCTGTTACGTCCCAATGCCTACAAAACCTTGTGCCTTTGCCTACGGGTAAGACAGAATCCGCTGGCTTGTGCGTCTCTGGGGCGGGCTATATCGTCTCCTTGTCACTGAACAGCAGTGATCGGGTTTGGTAGCCCGCTTCTAAGTAGATGCATGGCGACACTGTATGTAGTCCTATTCCTCGGACTCGACTTTATGGTGGTTATGCGTGGGGCTCATTCGTGAGCGCCGGGTTTCCCGCTTAGACCGGTCTACCAACCCACGCATGGCCGCCACCTCTCGTTTGGTAGCGAGGGTGATGGCTCCGTTTATCTAAGTGGAGTTTCATCAATGTTCAAAGTAACCCCGAATCCGCCGCAAACCGATCCAGTACCCTACGACGCCTCTTTCGATCTCGACCCCGAAAAGATCAAAGCAGCCGCCGACCGCGCGCTCAAAATCTACCTGAACCCCGGGGCGACGAAAGCGCAGATAGCGCCCCGCAAACCCAGCAGCATTTTCGCCATCGACCCGTCGGCAGATGACGAGACCTTACTCGTCGATGCGTGCGATGCATTTGCGTCCGCGAGCATCATCGTCAACGACCTTGTCGGCCTGACAGAGAATCCACGACGGCAAACGCTGCTGGTGCTGCAACGGGTGATTACGATGGGCGAGTTAGCGGTCAATCGCGTACTGGATAACCACAAGCCCGGCTAGTCGCCAGGCGATTAACGAGGGGATCGCCCCCTCGTTATTTCGATCAATCAACTATCCCTCCAACACCCGCGCCGGAAAAAACAACTCAAAACACGTCAATCCGTCCGCGCTGGTCACGCCATATGTTCCGCTGTGCATCTGCAAAATCGTATACACAATCGCCAACCCCACTCCGTTCACTTATAGATGGCCGTTCTCTATTCCCCGATTTATTCTTCTCGTTCAAGACGCTCGAAATCCCAAGAGTAGATCTTCATGTCTTTAACCTCTTCACCCACGGTCCCTACGCCAAGACAGGTTTTATCCTTTGTGTAATTAAATCCGCAATACTGAACGCCCATCGTGCAGGATTCGATCTCTATGAAGCCTGCCCTTAAGATTATGTTTTCTACTCCATACTCCCCGGTGTAAGTAGGATTGGGCTGCCAACCATCTTTGATCAGCAGTTTTCGGGCTTTTACAAATGCCATTCCTTCCTTTATCGGCACATCCATAGCGTTCGCATGAAGGCATACGAAACACAGTGAACTGATGAAGATTTTAGTCAGTGTCATTTTTCCGTTCCGCCAAAACCCTTGTAGATATTCGTGACTTCTTCGTATTTGGTGTAAGGCTGACCTGATGGTTTTCCTTTAACTGGACGATTTGCCATGCCCGGCCCCATCGGTAGAGCGTCCCACCTTCGGGAAGCCTGAATCGCCCCGGGTTTTCTAGTCACTCTCCAGGCTCGCTGCGTAACGCTTTTCAAACTCTACCGGTGACAGCTGATTGTTGAAACTGTGGCGTCGTTTTGGGTTGTAAAACATCTCGATGTAATCGAACACATCATCCCGAGCATCCTGGCGTGTAGTGTAGATTTTACGCTTGATCCGTTCCCGCTTTAGCAGCTGGAAAAAGCTCTCCGCCACAGCGTTGTCGTGGCAGTTACCTCGACGACTCATGCTGGCCACCAGGTTGTTAGCTTTCAAGAAGCTTCGCCAGTCTGAGCTGCTGTACTGACTGCCTTGATCTGAGTGGATCATCACCTCTTGCTTCGGCTTACGTCTCCAAACCGCCATCAGCAGTGCATCAATGGCTACGTCGCTGGTCATCTGCGACTTCATTGACCAACCAATGATCTGGCGTGAAAACAGATCGAGCACCACGGCCAAATACAGCCAGCCTTCATATGTTCGGATGTAGGTAATGTCTGTGACCCAGACTTTGTTGGGTTCTCTGACATCGAATTGGCGCTTCAGTAAGTTCGGTGAGGCAACGGCTGGTTTACCGCCATATTTTCCCGGCCTCCGTCGATACCCAGTCTGAGAACGTAAACCCTCAAGGCGCATCAACCTAGCCACCCGGTGACGGCCACAGCTCTCACCAACCTCTCGCAGGTCATCATGGATCTTGCGATAGCCATAAACGCCACCGCTTTCCAGCCAGGAGTGTTTGATCAATCCAAGCAGTCGCTGATCGTCCTTGGCTCGCGCAGATTTTGGTTCTGATAGCCACGCGTAGTAGCCGCTGGGATGAACCTTGAGCGTCAGGCAAAGCCGTCGAATCGCGTAATGACCCGATTGCTGCTTAATAAAGGCGTACTTCAGCCGCACTCCTTGGCAAAGTACGCGGCGGCCTTTTTTAAGATGTCTCGCTCCTCCGTCACCCGTTTCAGCTCGGCACGTAGACGACGAACCTCAGCGCTTTGATCATCCTCCTCAACGCGCTGTTCTTGGGGCTTGGTGTAGCGCTTAACCCAGGCATAGAGGCTGTGCACGGACACACCCAATCGTGCAGCCACCTCCGAGACAGGAAGCTGCTTTTCGGTCACTTGCTTGACCGCCTGGATTTTGAATTCTTCGGGATATCGCTGGTTGCTCATGGCACCTCCTAATGGGCCTCATTTTAAGGCTTGGAGGTGTCTACGAAACTAGGGGCGATTCACTGTTTACCGACCTCATCGTAATAGCTGGCCGTAAGCTTGCCTTCGGCTTCCTTTAAGGTGATGCCCATTTTCCACCTCGCGCGATGTCAATGAGAGGTTGTCAAAAACAGGTATAGAAGATACTGCCGTGAATGCAAGCCTTTGTTTTTTTTGTTTTTTTAACACAGATCTATACGCTGACAGTATTCGATGCTTGGAAAAGTCGCTATGGACGAACACTTCCAGTTCCATGGCCGGCACTTGCTGGCGGATCTCGGCGATTTCTTCCAGCGACAGTTCACGCGAGAGGATGATCCGGCTCAGCCCCTGCTGCTGCCAGAACTCGACGCTCGCCCAATTCACCGTGTTGGCCTGCACCGACAGGTGAATCGGCATCTGCGGGAAGTGCCGGCGCACCAGCATGATCAGGCCCGGATCGGACATGATCAGCGCGTCGGGCGCCATCGCGATCACCGGTTCGAGGTCTTTGAGGAAGGTTTTGAGCTTGGCGTTGTGCGGCGCGATGTTCACCACCACGTAAAAACGCTTGCCCTGTTGCTGCGCTTCGCGGATGCCGAGGGCAAGGTTGGCGTGGTCGAACTCGTTATTGCGCACCCGCAAGCTGTAGCGCGGCTGCCCGGCGTACACCGCATCGGCGCCGTAGGCAAAGGCGTAACGCATGTTTTTCAGGGTGCCGGCGGGGGCGAGCAGTTCTGGGCTGGAGGGCGGCGGCGCTAGGGTCATGGTCGTGTCGATCGCAAAAGTCGGCGAGGTTAAGCGTGTTGCTCCGGGGCTTTATTGATCTGGATCTATGCTTGTTTAACAAACGGATGGCACTCGCGCGAACCGTGGCGGACTAAGCATCTGACGCGAACTTGCGTCCTCTGCGCACTGACATGGATCGGACATGAAAGAAACGACGGTACAAAAAAGAGCACTGCTGTTTTTACTGGGAGCAGTGACGCTGGCCTTTATCTGGATTCTGCTGCCGTTCTACGGCGCGGTGTTCTGGGCGGTGATTCTCGGGATTATCTTTGCGCCCATGCAACGACGGCTGCAATTGAAGTTCGGCTGGCAGCGCAACGTGACGTCGCTGTGCACCTTGAGCGTGTGTCTGGTGATCGCGATTTTGCCGGTGATCATCATCAGTGCGTTGCTGGTTCAGGAAGGCGCGGTGCTTTACGAGAGCATCGAAAGCGGCAAATTGGACATCGCCGGTTACATCACCCAGTTCAAGCATGGCTTGCCTATGTCTTTCCAGCATCTGCTCGACCGCTTTGGTATCGGCGAGTTGAATGGTCTGCAGGACAAAGCCGTGAAAGGCGCGATGCAGGGCAGTCAGTTCTTCGCCTCGCAAGTGGTGACGTTCGGCCAAGGCACGTTTGAGTTCATCGTCAGCTTCTTCATCATGCTGTACCTGCTGTTTTTCTTGCTGCGCGATGGCGCCGAACTGGCGCGTAAGGTCCGTACCGCAGTGCCGTTGCAAGAACAGCAGAAGCGTCGTTTGCAGCTCAAATTCAACCGCGTGGTGCGCGCTACCGTCAAAGGCAACCTGTTGGTGGCGGTTAGCCAAGGTGCGTTGGGCGGGTTTATTTTCTGGTTTCTGGACATCCCGAGCGCGTTGCTCTGGGCGGTGGTGATGGCGTTTCTGTCGCTGTTGCCAGCGGTGGGTGCGGGGATTGTCTGGGCGCCGGTGGCCTTGTACTTCCTGCTCAGCGGTTATATCTGGCAGGGCGTGGTGCTGGCGCTGTTCGGGGTGTTCGTGATTGGCCTGGTGGACAACGTGCTGCGCCCGATTCTGGTGGGCAAGGACACGAAAATGCCCGACTACATGATCCTCATTTCGACCTTGGGCGGCATGGCCGTCTTCGGTCTGAACGGGTTTGTGATCGGGCCTTTGATCGCCGCGCTGTTTATGTCGAGCTGGGCGATCTTCGTCGAAAGCAAGCCACGTATTCAACTGCCTTCTTAAGCGCTGAACGAGCCGTCGCCCATGCGCTGCGACAAGGCCTGGGCGGCGGTCAGCGAAGTGAGCGGGCCGCTGACCGGTTCGCCGTTGAGCACCAAATACCAGCAGGCGAGCAACCCGCACGCTCTGAGCGATGCCGGAACGGCGCTACCAATAACTGACATGATCTGGACCTGATTCATAAGTACCTCCACCAAACGATGGGGCTACCTTACTTATCGTGCCGCGCGACGGACAATCAACGTTCTCGATAGTGGTCATTGATGCGACTGAGCTTTGCGCTCAATCGACCACCAGATCGAGCATGTGCACGACTTCCTGCTCATTGAGCAGGCCTTTGCGCACCAGGTTTTCCGCCAGCAGCGAGAGGAACTTGGCGCTGCGATGGCCTTCCAGGTGCTTGAGTTCAGTCAGTGCGTCATAAACCTTGCTGGAAGTGCACAAGCCGACATTGCGGTGCGGGTTTTGCGTGGGCATGAGCTCGTCCTTCTTGTTATTAGTGGCGGTGATCAACGTTGCTGTACGCCTGCAGATGCAGATTGCGCACCTGTCATGACACAAATATGACGGTTTGCCCCAATGTCAGGGAAGGGCACTCAAGGCATCTTGCCAAAATCGCCGGCGCGCGCTGTCTCGATAACGACCTCGACGCGGTCTATCCAGACCTCGTACACCTCGCGCTCATAAAAAAGCCCCGCGGTTGAGGCGGGGCCTGGTGATTCGATCAATCAGTAGCGCGGGCCGCCGTAATAGCCATGCGGGCGACCGTAATAGCCGCGTGGCGGGCCGTAATAAACCGGCGCCGGGCGGTAATAGATCGGTTGCTGCACGTAGACCGGGGCTGGTTGGTAATAAACCGGTGGCGGCGGTTGTTGTACGTAAACCGGTTGTGGCTGGTAGTAAACCGGCTGCGGCTGTTCAACATAAACCGGTCGATTGGCATTGATCAGGGCCGAGCCGACGATGGCCGAGCCGACAATCGCACCGAACACCGCGGGACCTTGCCAACCGCCACCGCCATGCGCTTCGGCCTGTCCGGCGACTGCCAGTACACCAATCAACAAGGCCACTGTGGGGATTTTACGGATCATGATAATTCCTCGGTTCTTCGACCCGGCGCCTGAGTCTGCAATAGACCCGGGATTGGCGCGGGGATACTTCTAAGACAGCGCTTTTTTGAAAAACTGCACAGCCGCTGGGTAAATTTTGTGTAAGGTCTGTACCGGCTTCTTTACCGTCCTGCAGCGCCGTTTGCAGACCGGATCATGATCGAACAGAACAGGATGGAATGGCTAATCCCGTCCATCTGAAAGTGCATTGAGAGGAGATGTTTCATGCAGATGAACCCCAACAAAGACACGCAGTTGTGCATGTCGCTCTCCGGGCGCCCCGGCAACTTTGGCCTGCGATTTCACAATCATCTGTACGAACAGTTGGGGCTGAATTTCTATTACAAGGCGTTCAGCAGCAAAGACCTGAACGGCGCCGTCGGTGGTATTCGCGCGCTGGGCATTCGCGGTTGCGGCGTGTCGATGCCGTTCAAGGAAGCGTGCATTGCACTGGTCGATGAGCTGGATGCGTCGGCGGCGGCGATTCAATCGATCAACACCATCGTCAACACTGACGGCCATCTCAAGGCCTATAACACTGATTACATTGCCATCGCCCAGTTGCTGGAAACGCATCAGGTGCCGAAAGACTCGACATTCGCCCTGCGCGGCAGCGGCGGGATGGCCAAAGCAGTGGCCAGCGCGTTGCGCGATGGCGGCTACGCAAACGGCGTGATCGTCGCGCGTAACGAGCGCGCCGGGCGGGCGCTGGCGGATGCGCTGGGTTATGAATGGCAAGCGGATTTGGCTGCGCGGCGTCCGCAGATGCTGATCAACGTGACGCCGATCGGCATGACCGGTGGACCGGAAGCGGATCAGTTGGCGTTTGATGCAGAGGTTATTGCGGCCGCGGAAACGGTATTCGATGTGGTGGCGATTCCGTCGGAGACGCCGCTGATCGTGCGCGGGCGCGCGGAAGGCAAACGCGTGATCACCGGGCTCGAAGTGATCGCGATCCAGGCGCTGGAGCAGTTTGTGCTGTACACCGGCGTGCGGCCGACGGATGAGCAGTTTCAGGCTGCGGTGGCGTTTGCACGGAGTTGATAGCCGGGTTTTTGGATGGGCAGTGCCGGCCTCATCGCGAGCAAGCTCGCTCCCACAGGGAAGCTCATGAACGCTGAAATCCTTGTAGGAGTGAGCCAGCTCGCGATAACGGAGTGTCAGCCGACATCGTTTGATCTGTCGCGTCGGGTTATTCCAGGCGCGACAGGCGTTCTTCCAGCGCTGCAATCCGCGCTTCGAGCTCTTCAATGCGCTCCACCGAAACCCCGCCGCTGGCACCACGTTCCGCCGGATGCTGGCGGGCCGCAAGAATCGTCTCGATGTCTGCCGGATCGCCCAGCGCGTGCATGTAGCGGTCTTCGCGCTGCCCGGCCTGACGCGGAATCAACAGCGCCAATCCCCGCGCAATCAGCCGTTCGAGCTGATGAACCACTTGCTCGGCATCTTCAAATTCATGCATGCGGCCGCTGCGGGTCAGCAGTTCATTGACCGTTTGCGGACCACGCAAGAACAGCAAACCGGTCAAAATCACCTGCGCCGGCACCAGTTCCAGCGCCTTGTCGACTTTGTGTTCCCAGCGATCGGCGCGGCTGCCCATCACCAGTTTGCTGAAGCCGCGACCTTCGAGGGCGCGCAGGCTCTGACCAACCTGGCCCTGAGTCAGGTTCATCACCGGTTCGCGGCTGGTTTTCTGGTTGCAGGCAATCACCAGCGCATTAAGGGTCAGCGGGTAGGTTTCCGGGCTGGTCGCCTGTTTCTCGATCAGCGAGCCCAGGATGCGGATTTCCGTGCTGTTGAGGCGCGGCTCGTCGAAGGTCGTCTCTTGCTCAGTGCTCATTCGCGCTTTTCCCTTTGCTGTCGATGCGTGCAGTCGAAGCCGCCTAGCGTAATCCTTGCCAAACAAAAGGCAAGCCGCCCGATGCGCAAAGCATGGCTATAATCGCTCCACGTTTTTACACCCGCCACAACACGAGACTGCCATGACTATTTCCCTGTACGCCGCTTCCGTCCCGGTTTTCAAGCAAATGCTCAACGCCCTGAGCGATGTGCTGAACAAGGCTGAAGCCCACGCCACTGCGAAAAACATCGACCCGAATGCGTTCCTGCAAGCGCGTTTGTACCCGGACATGTTCCCGCTGGTTCGCCAGGTACAGATCGCCGTCGATTTCGCCAAAGGCGTTTCGTCGCGTCTGGCCGAGCTGGAAGTGCCGAAATACGAAGACTCAGAAACCACCTTCGCCGACCTGCAAGCGCTGATCACCAAAGTTCTGGCCTACATCGGCGAGATCAAGCCTGAGCAGATCGATGGCAACGAAGGCATCGAAATCGTCACCCGCCCAGGCACGCCGAAAGAGAAGCGCTTCAGCGGCCAGGCTTACCTGCTGAGCTACGGCTTGCCGCAGTTCTTCTTCCACGTCACCACCGCTTACGCGCTGCTGCGTCACAACGGCGTAGAAGTGGGCAAGCGCGATTACATGGGCGCGTTCTAAACCGTCCGGCAATAAAAAAAATCCCGCCACGGTTAGCGCCGTGGCGGGATTTTTTTGCCTTTGTAGGAGCCAGGCTTGCCGGCGAAAGCGATTTCAAGGACGCCTTCGCCGGCAAGCCTGGCTCCTACAGGAGCGGGGGTTATGCCGGGTTTTTCTGTTCTTCACCCAGACAGGCCGCTGCGGTAAACAGCACGTCGGTGGAGGAATTCAGCGCTGTCTCGGCCGAATCCTGCAGCACGCCGATGATGAAACCGACCGCCACCACTTGCATGGCGATTTCGCTCGGAATGCCGAACAAGCTGCACGCCAGCGGAATCAGCAACAACGAACCGCCGGCCACGCCCGAAGCACCACACGCGCAAATCGCCGCGACGACGCTGAGCAGAATCGCGGTCGGAATGTCCACGGCAATCCCAAGCGTGTGCACGGCGGCGAGGGTCAGCACGGTAATGGTGATCGCCGCGCCAGCCATGTTGATCGTCGCGCCGAGCGGGATCGACACCGAATACGTGTCTTCATGCAGGCCCAGGCGTTTGCTCAATTCCAGGTTGACCGGAATGTTCGCCGCCGAGCTGCGAGTGAAAAACGCGGTAATGCCGCTTTCGCGCAGGCACGTCCACACCAGCGGATACGGGTTGCGGCGCAGTTTCCAGAAAACGATGATCGGGTTCATCACCAGCGCCACGAACAGCATGCAGCCGAGCAACACCGCCAGCAGATGCACATAACCGATCAGCGCGCCGAAACCGGAAGTGGCCAGCGTCGATGCCACCAGGCCAAAAATCCCCAGCGGCGCAAAGCAGATCACCATGCGCACAATCAGCGTGACGCCGTTGGACAAGTCGCCCAGCACCTCGCGCGTGGTGTCACCGGCATGGCGAATGGCTACGCCCATGCCGATCGCCCAGGCCAGAATGCCGATGAAGTTGGCATTCATCAGCGCGCTTACCGGGTTATCGACCACGCTCAGCAGCAGGCTTTGCAAGACTTCGCCAATCCCGCCCGGCGCGCTGATCGCGACGTCGTGGGTCGTCAGCACCAGGTTCGAGGGGAACAGCGTGCTGGCCACGACCGCGACCACCGCGGCGGCAAAAGTACCCAGCAGATACAGATACAAAATCGGCCGAATGTGCGTTTCCTGGCCGACCTTGTGGTTGGCAATCGAAGCCATGACCAGCACGAATACCAGAATCGGCGCGACCGCTTTCAACGCCGTGACAAACAGCTTGCCGATGAGCGTGGTCGACTTCGCCACTTCCGGCGCCAGCAGCGCAAGGGCGATGCCGGCAATCAGGCCGATGATGATTTGCGTAACCAGGCTAATACGTTTCAAACGATGTAATAGGGCAGGGGATGCAGCACTCATAGCGGTATCTCTGATTTTTTTGGGTGCAGGGTTGCGCGTCACGCGGCAATAAACAGGGCAGGCCACAGGAAGGAACCACTGGTAGAAGCTACGGATAGAAACTACGGTTAAGAACTACAGGTTAGTGCGCCATCAGAGCCGCAAAGTGGCCGATGATCAGGGTGTACGAATCGCAGGGCGCGAACTTTATCACAGGGTAGTCCGCATCCTTCAGACCTGTGACGATCTGCCGCCCGTGACGCCCGGGCAATTTGCAGGTTCGTGCAACCCGGCTCGGACACACTCTGTTAAGATTCGCCATCCTCATTTTCAGTTTCTGCCAGTGCGCCCTCGGGCTGTCGCTGCTGTCGTCGTTTTTCTGGAGTTTTGCATGCTGTTGCTGCCCATCATTCTGTTGTCCGCTGCCGGCTTCACGGTGCTGACCACGGAGTTCATCATCGTCGGCCTGTTGCCGGCGATCGCTCGAGACCTTGAAGTCACGATTCCCCAAGCCGGTTTGCTGGTGACGTTGTTCGCGTTCACCGTGGCCGCGTTCGGCCCATTCCTGACCGCCTACTTCGCCCGTTTCGAACGGCGCAAACTGTTTATCTCGGTGTTGATCATGTTCGGCGTGGCCAATACGGTCGCGGCGTTTGCGCCGAATATCTGGGTGATGGCCGCCGCGCGGTTGATCCCGGCGCTGGGCTTGCCGGTGTTCTGGGCCTTGGCCAGCGAGACCGCGGTGGACATCGTCGGACCGGACCACGCCGGTCGCGCCATCGCCAAGATCGGTTTCGGCATCGTCTGCGCCACGGTGTTCGGCATTCCGGTCGGCACGCTGATTTCCGATGCATTCGGCTGGCGCAGCGCCTTCGGCATTCTCGCGGTAATCGCGTTTGCCAAGGCTCTGCTGCTGTTTATCTACCTGCCGAAAACCAGCTTGCATCAGCATCAAGTGAGCTTTCGCTCGCAATTCAAAATCCTCCACAGCCCGTTGATGATTGGTCATGTGCTGTTGTCGATTCTGGTCTTCAGCGGCATGTTTACCGCTTACACCTACCTGGCGGACATCCTTGAACGCCTTGCCGGTTTCAACGGCACCGTGGTCGGCTGGTGCCTGATGGGCTTCGGCGCGGTCGGTTTGATCGGCAATTCGCTGGGTGGCCGCGCGGTGGACCGTCATCCATTGATCGCGTCGATGATGTTTTGCGCGTTCATGATTGCCGGCATGGTCGCGCTGGTGCCGAACATTCACTCGCCGCTGGGTCTGGCGGCGGCGATGGGCATTTGGGGCGTGACTCAAGCCGCGCTGTTCCTGGTCAGCCATGTGCGTTTGATGAAAGCTGCGCCGGAAGCGCCGGCCTTCGCTGCGTCGCTGAACATCGCCGGGGCCAACCTCGGGATTGGCCTGGGCGCGATGCTCGGTGGTCGGGTGATCGACAGTTTTGGCCTGCAAGGGCTGGGTTTTGCCGCCGCCGCGATCATCCTCGCCTCGGTGCTGCTGGCCATGGCCCTGATGACCATGAAGCCGCGCGAGATTCTCACCGTTCAGTAAACAGCTGTTCAGTAAGCAGTCAGTCAGTAAACAGTCAGTCAGTAAACAGCTCGCGTCGGGCACCTTCGGCAATCGCAACGATGCCGGGGTGCTTGACCTTGCGTTCGACGGAAATGGCGTAGAACGACTCGGTGACCGCGTCGGTCTGGCCGATCAATTCGACGCCGCACTGGCGTTGCACCTCGTCGGCAATCACGCTCGGGCCGATGAAAATCCCGCTGCCGGATTGCCCAAACGCTTGCATCAACGCGCTGTCATCGAACTCGCCGACAATCCTTGGCTGAATCTGCTGCTCGGCAAACCAGCGCTGCAAACGGCTGCGCACCACGGTTTCCGGCCCGGGAATCAACAATGGCGCGCCGTGCAGGCTGCGGGGGAAATCCTCGCCGTACTGCGCCGCCAACGCCTTCGTCGCAAAAAAACTGATCCCGCATTCGCCGAGTTTCTGGCTGTAGCCCTTGATGTCGAGGTGCGACGGCATTGGGCTGTCAGAGATGACCAGGTCGAGGCGCTGAATTGCCAGGTCGGCGAGTAACCGTTCCAGTTTGTCCTCGCGACAACTGATGCGCAGCGGCTCGCTCAATTCCATGGTCGGCGCGATCAGGCGATAGACGATGGATTTTGGCACCACGTCTGCGACACCGACGCGAAACAGAATCTGTTGCTCATTTGGTTGGGCGCGCAGCATCAACTCCAATTCGCCACCGAGCTGAAACATCTGCTCGGCAAAGGGCAGCGCCTGGCGCCCGGCCTCGGTGAGCTCAAGATTGCGCCCGACGCGGCGAAACAATTCGATACCGAAAGTTTGTTCAAACAGTGAAATCTGCCCGCTGATGGTCTGCGGTGTCAGGTTAAGTTGCTCGCACGCGCGGACGATGCTGCCGGTCTTGGCGACGACCCAGAAGTAATGCAGCTGTCGGTAATTGAGCATGGCGGCCTGTCAGTTCGTAAAAAACGAAGTATAGCCGCTGAAAATACGAATTTTCCTGAAGTATCTACTTACATAGAATGCCTCGCTATCGACCGCGCGCCGCTGGGCGTTGGTCCGTTATACAAGGAGAGCGTCATGAAATTTACCGCTACGGCCCTGCTGTTCACGTCTTTACTGGTACTGGCCGGGTGTGATCAGGCTGAAAAGAGTGCGCAGCAACTGATGGGCAAGGCTGCCGAATCCGCCAAACAGGCGATTGACGACACGCATAAGGCCGCTGAACAGGCGCTCAGCGATGCCACTGGCGGGCTGATCAGCAAGAAACCATCCTCGGCCGAAGATGAAGAGCAATCGACGTCTTCGTCTCAGGAAATCTAACCCCGAATCACAACGAGTCAGGACTGACCCATGGAATACCTTTTAGAGCTAGCCGCCAGCCCAACTGCCTGGATCGCCCTGGCGACGTTGGTGGTAATGGAAATCGTGCTCGGCATCGATAACCTGATTTTCATCTCGATCCTGACCAACAAACTGCCCGAGCAACATCGGCAGAAAGCGCGGCGCATCGGGATCGGCATGGCGCTGATCCTGCGATTGGGCCTGCTGAGCACCATCGCGTTCATCGTCCAGCTGACCACCCCGGTGATCGAGCTGCTCGGCCACGCGTTTTCGTGGAAGGACATTATCCTGGTCGCCGGTGGCCTGTTCCTGTTGTGGAAAGCGACCACCGAGATTCACCACAGCATGGACCCGGCGCCGGAAGATCCGAAGTCGGCGACGTCTACCGTGACGTTGGGTTTTGCCGCCGCGATCGGGCAGATCCTGTTGCTCGACCTGGTGTTCTCGATCGACAGCATCATTACCGCTGTCGGCATGACCGAGCATTTGCCGATCATGATCATCGCGGTGGTGGTGTCGGTGCTGGTGATGTTGTTGGCGGCTGACCCGCTGGCCAAGTTCATCAACGACAACCCGACGGTGGTGATGCTGGCTCTGGGCTTCCTGATCATGATCGGCATGACGTTGATTGCAGAGGGCTTCGGCGCTCACGTACCGAAAGGCTACGTATATGCCGCCATGGCGTTCTCGGCGACGATCGAGTGCTTGAACATGATGTCTCGACGGGCCAAGCAGAAGCGCAGCGCCGCTAAAGTCTGATCCGCGCCAGAAACCAACGGCCGCTTGTACTCGCGAGAGTTCAGGCGGCCGTTTTGTTAATTGGGTCAGCGTTCTCAAAGAAATCTAGATAAATAAAGATCTCTTGTAGCAGCTGCCGAGGCACGAGGCTGCGTTGCGGTCCGAAGGAGCGCCCTCGGGGGGCCGCTTCGCAGCCCAACGCAGCCTCGCAGGCTCGGCAGCTGCTACATACGCAAAATGCACCTATGGGATTTTGCTAAAGAATGATCAGTGCGCGGTGGCGGGGCGGGGCGGTGTTTGCTCGGTTTTCGCGTCGGGCATCGCTTGTTCTTGCGGGTGATGGTGGCGGCGGGTAATGCGCAGCACGCCCCACAGCATGGCGGCGGCCACGGCCAGCCAGCCACATACGAGCATTATGATTGTCATTGTCAGGCTCATCGGTGCCTCCTCTTCGCCCTGCATCGGGCCCACCACGTCTTTCAAATGACAGTCTAGTCGTTAGCGTGTTTCAGGCTATTGACCAAAGGTCGACTGTCTCCAGCCAGTTCGCTCTATCGAATGCAAACAACTGCCGGTTTAGGCTATACCGCTGCGTCATGGCGACCTATGATCGGTGGCCCAAGCCAGGGGCGTGATTGCCTGGCGTCTGAACAAGCGAGTGATGATGGTGCGGGTAATGTCTGGAATTCGATCTTTAATGCTGGCGATCGGTTGCGTTGCCGCGCTGGCAGGATGCGCGGGCAGCGTGGCGCCAGAGGTTCGGCAACTGCCGGAACGCGTGGAACTCAGCGGTACGTTTTATCGCGGGCAGGCCAATCAGAGTGGGCCGCAGGTGCTGGCCAGCATGTTGTCGCAACAAGGCATCGTGATCACCCCGGGGCTGCTCGAAAAACCGCTGAAGTTACCGGGCGCCGAGGCGCAGTTGCAGCAGAACATGCAGAACCTTGCCCGTGAATACGGCATGGTCGTGTACCCGCTCGACGGCAATCTGTCGGCGCTGCTGACCCAAGTCGCGGCCGGGTATCCGGTGATGGTGCGGTTCACCGAAGGCTCGGCATTCTGGGCCGAACCGCGTTACGCGATCCTCGCCGGTTACAACCGGCAGAAGCAGACCGTGCTGCTGCGTGCCGGGATGAATCGGCGATTGCTGATGGACTTCAATTCGTTTGAGTCTGCCTTCAAGGATGCTGGCGGCTGGGCGGTTTTGATCCAGAAGCCGAATCAGCTGCCGGCCAAGGTCGACGGGCCGCGCTGGCTCAAGGCCGCCAACGATTTAGGCCAGGCCGGGCAGGAACAGGCCGCCGCGCGGGCAAGCAAAGCATTGCAGGCTCAGTAGCTGCTATTTGCGCTGAAGGCTCCGTTCGTCATGTTTCGGGCACCGTCGCGTGCCGCGCGCCTCATATGAGTAAGGCCCGGATTCCTCCGGGCCAGACCCAAGGAGGCGTCCATGGCACATTCCAATTCCCCAGATGGCCCACATTCGTCCGAGCATTCGTCTGGCGATGATCTGGGTTTCGATCCCGATTCGCCCGATGTTGCGGACCCGCAGGTTGACCCTATCGGGCCAGCCAAGGCCCCGAGAGACATCAAGCCGGGCGAGGACGAAAAGAAGCCGGCCAAGCCTTACGATCCGCTGGGTGACCTGAAACCTGACGCGCAATCGCAATGAGGTGACTCATGTCTACCGATTCGAGTTTCAATGACAAACGTCCGGACAGTGTTCCAACCACTCCCGAAGAGGACGTGGGCGGGGCGATGGACCCGAACAGTCCGCTGCGCGATCCGCTGGCCCGGCCGTTGGTGACACCGACTGATCCTGCGCATGGTTCGAAACATCCGAGCGATGGCGATGGCATTCCCAATGACGATGAGATGCCGTTGCCCAACGACTGATCTTTCGTCCACCTGCAAAAAGCCCCGAATGTTCGGGGCTTTTTGTTGGGGGTCTATTGGCGGACGCCCGGCTATTTCGAGGCTTCAACCACGCCGCTCTGGCGCTGTTTGAGATTTTTCGCGGCTTTGTATTGCAAGGCCACCGATGGTGCGTCGACGCTGCGGCCAGTTTCGACCCAACTGCGGATGCGGCTGGCGTCGGCGAAATGCGTGTATTTGCCGAAGGCGTCGAGAATCACCAGGGCCACCGGGCGATTGCCCATGCTGGTCACCAACACCAGACAATGCCCGGCTTCATTGGTGAAACCGGTCTTGGTGATCTTGATGTCCCAGTTGGGCTTTTTCACCAAGTGGTCGGTGTTATTGAAACCCAACGTGTAGTTGGGTTTGCGGAACGCGACGGTGGCTTCCTTGGTGGTGGTCAGCTCGGTCAGCAGCGGATATTTGCGCGCGGCGATCAGCAGCTTACTCAAGTCGCGTGCCGTCGAGACGTTGCGCGGCGACAGGCCGGTGGGTTCGACAAAGTGCGTGCTGGTCATGCCCAGCGCCTTGGCTTTGGCGTTCATCGCGGCAATAAACGCCACGTATCCGCCCGGGTAGTGGTGAGCGAGGGTAGCAGCGGCGCGGTTTTCCGAAGACATCAACGCAATCAGCAGCATCTTCTTGCGCGGCAATTCGCTGTTGAGTTTGACCCGCGAAAACACACCTTTCATTTCCGGCGTGTGGCTGATGTCGACGTTAATGTATTCGTCCATGTTCTGGCGGGCTTCAACCACCACCAGGCCGGTCATCAGTTTGCTCACTGAAGCAATCGGCACGACAACGTCGGGGTTGCTCGAATAGATGACTTTGTTGGTTTGCAGATCCAGCAGCAGTGCGCTGCCGGAAGCGATTTTCAATTGCGAAGCGTCTCGGGGCGCGGCAGTGGTTTCTGCGGCGCTGGCCATTGGCGTGATGAACGTCCCTGTAAATGCAAAAAATAGACTCAGGATGGAAAGACGGATTTTCACGCGGGCGAACTCATAAAGGGTGGATATGCCGTTTTGTTACGGGCTGTTTCATCAAAACGACGCATTTTATGAGTATGAGCCAATAAAGCGCCACACGCCTGTGCGGCACGGGCTTTAGATGAAGAAAATTTAATCTCTGGTGAGGGCGGGGTTGGCGCAATTGATGCGTTTGTTCGCTAAAAATACACACCGCGAAAACAACAAAGCCCCGCACTGGTCGGGGCTCTATGAGCGCAGCAAAACAACTCAGTCGTGCAGGGTTTCTGCCGCGTACAAAGTGTTTTCCAGCAGGCAGGCGCGCGTCATCGGGCCAACGCCGCCCGGCACTGGGGTGATCCAGCCTGCGCGGGGCAGGGCGGTTTCGTAAATCACGTCGCCGACCAGCTTGCCGTCGTCCTGACGGTTGATGCCGACGTCGATCACGATCGCGCCTTGCTTGATCCACTCACCTTTGACCAGGCCTGGCTTGCCCGCAGCGACAACGACCAGATCGGCGCGGCCGACGTGGCCGGCCAGGTCTTTGGTGAAACGGTGGGTGACGGTGACGGTGCAGCCGGCCAGCAGCAGTTCCATCGCCATCGGGCGGCCGACGATGTTGGACGCACCGACGATCACTGCGTCCATCCCGTAAAGGTCGGCGCCAGTGCTTTCGAGCAAGGTCATGATGCCTTTTGGTGTGCACGGGCGCAGCAGTGGAATGCGCTGTGCCAGACGGCCGACGTTATAAGGGTGGAAGCCGTCGACGTCTTTGTCCGGGCGAATGCGCTCAAGCAATTTCGAAGCATCGAGGTGCGCAGGCAATGGCAGCTGCAGCAGCACGCCATCGATGGCCGGGTCGTCGTTGAGGCGATCGATCAGTTCGGTCAGTGCTTGTTGAGTGGTGTCAGCAGGCAGGTCGTAGGCTTGGGATAGAAAGCCGACCTCTTCACAGTCTTTACGCTTGTGCGAGACATAAACCTGAGAGGCAGGATCGCTGCCGACCAGGATCACCGCGAGGCCGGGCGTGCGCAGACCTTGCTGGCGACGCTCGGCAACTCGTTTGGCGATCTGCTGGCGCAGGCTGGCGGCGATTGACTTGCCGTCGATTAGTTGTGCAGTCATTGCGCGTGATTAACCATCGAGAGGGGAAAAAAAGAGGGCGCATTCTCGCATGTCAGGCGCCGAGGGCAAAGGCGCTTGGTCTGCAAATTCCTCTAAGCCCTTTAATTAAATGAATTTTTTTTAAAAAGGATTTGACGGACTTTAGGCCGCTCTATACTATTCGTCGCACTTGTCGGGCACAGCCTAGCACTGGATGAGAAGGTCAAGCGGGATTACGGTTCTGCGAGACTGGAAGCACTTAGTTTGTAGTCCTCCAAGAGTACAGATTAATAAGGCGCCCGTAGCTCAGCTGGATAGAGCATCCGCCTTCTAAGCGGATGGTCGCAGGTTCGAGTCCTGCCGGGTGCGCCATTAGGCAACTTTGGCACAAGTAGCGCAATATGGTGGGCGTAGCTCAGTTGGTAGAGCACGGGATTGTGACTCCCGTTGTCGAGGGTTCGATCCCCTTCGTCCACCCCATATTTCGAAAGGCGCCAGATTAACAGTCTGGCGCCTTTGCTTTAACAGCTTCAAACGCGGATGTGGTGGAATTGGTAGACACACTGGATTTAGGTTCCAGCGCCGCAAGGTGTAAGAGTTCGAGTCTCTTCATCCGCACCAAATAAAGCTTCACTCGGGCCATTGGCCTGGTTGGGGCGCAGCAAGGAAGGTTGTTTGGCTTCTTTGTCAGGCTATATGGTGGGCGTAGCTCAGTTGGTAGAGCACGGGATTGTGACTCCCGTTGTCGAGGGTTCGATCCCCTTCGTCCACCCCATATTTCGAGAGGCGCCAGATTTAACAGTCTGGCGCCTTTTTTGTTTTAGCGGTTCGAGTATTCAGCGGCTGCAATTCCGGGTCGCAGTGGTGGGGTGCTTCGTCGTATTTATGTTTCCCGATGATGCCGCGCCGCCCGCCGGCCTTGCTCGCAAGGTCGGTTGTCAGGGAGATGACTGGCAACTTCTTCTTTATATAGAAGGGTTGGCGCAGAGCCCTGGCTTGATTGGCTGTATTTGCGAACAGGGCGAGGCGCAACCGTTTGTCCCTCGCCTATAAATTGCCTGCTGTTTTTTTACCCTTTTTCAGTAGGGTGACTTCTTGAGTTTGACCCACTAGAATGCATGCCCTTGATTCTGGGGTCGGAAACGGCCGGCTAACGTCTGTGCAACGAGGAATATCCATGCAAGTTTCTGTTGAAAATACTTCTGCTCTTGAGCGCCGCATGAGCATCACCGTGCCGGCTGAGCGCATCGAGACTCAGGTCAACAAGCGTCTGCAGCAGACCGCCCAAAAGGCCAAGATTGCTGGCTTCCGTCCAGGCAAAGTGCCAATGAGTGAAATCAAGCGCCGTTTCGGTGCTGATGCACGTCAGGAAGCTGTTGGCGACGTCATCCAGTCCTCCTTCTACGAAGCTGTAGTCGAGCAGAAGCTGAACCCGGCTGGCGCTCCTTCGATCGAGCCTAAATCGATCGAAGCTGGCAAGGATCTGGAATACGTTGCAGTTTTCGAAGTGTTCCCTGAGTTCACCGTTGCCGGTTTCGAAGGCATCAACGTTGAGCGCCTGAGCGCTGACGTGGCTGACGCTGACCTGGACAAAATGCTCGAAATCCTGCGCAAGCAGAACACCCGTTTTGAAGTGGCCGAACGCGCTGCCCAGAACGAAGACCAACTGAACATCGATTTCGTTGGCAAGGTTGACGGCGAAGTGTTCGCTGGCGGTTCCGCCAAAGGCACTCAGCTGGTACTGGGTTCGGGTCGCATGATCCCTGGTTTCGAAGACGGTCTGGTTGGCGCTAAAGCTGGCGAAGAACGCGTTCTGAACCTGACTTTCCCAGAGGACTATCAGAACCTCGACCTGGCCGGCAAAACTGCCGAGTTCACCGTTACCGTGAACACTGTTTCCGAGCCAAAACTGCCTGAGCTGACCGAAGAATTCTTCGCTCAGTTCGGTATCAAGGAAACTGGCCTGGAAGGCTTCCGCACCGAAGTTCGCAAGAACATGGAGCGCGAGCTGCGTCAGGCGATCAAATCCAAGGTCAAGAATCAGGTAATGGACGGTCTGCTGGCCACCAACCCGATCGAAGTGCCTAAGGCTCTCCTGTCCACCGAAGTTGACCGTCTGCGCGTGCAGGCTGTTCAGCAGTTCGGCGGCAACATCAAGCCTGACCAACTGCCTGCCGAGCTGTTCGAAGAACAGGCCAAGCGCCGCGTTGTACTGGGTCTGATCGTGGCTGAAGTGGTCAAGCAATTCGACCTCAAGCCTGACGAAGCCCGCGTTCGCGAAATGATTCAGGAAATGGCTTCGGCCTACCAAGAGCCTGAGCAGGTTGTGTCCTGGTACTACAAGAACGACCAGCAACTGAACGAAGTTCGTTCGGTTGTGCTGGAAGAACAAGTTGTGGATACTGTTCTGCAGAAAGCTAGTGTGACCGATAAGTCGGTCTCTTACGAAGAAGCAGTCAAACCGGTTGAAGCTCCACAAGCCGACTGATCGTTTTAGCGTTAAGAAGTAATCACCATAAGCCAGCCTTCGCGCTGGCTTATGCGTATTCAAGACATAACTATTTGGGAGTGACTGCAGAGCATGTTCCGTAATTCGTATATTCAGCAGAACTCAGATATCCAGGCCGCTGGCGGCCTGGTCCCGATGGTTGTCGAGCAGTCTGCTCGTGGCGAGCGCGCTTACGACATTTATTCGCGTCTTCTCAAGGAGCGAGTGATTTTTCTGGTTGGCCCGGTAGAGGACTACATGGCTAACCTGATCTGTGCGCAACTGCTGTTCCTTGAAGCGGAAAACCCGGACAAGGACATCCATCTCTATATCAACTCCCCGGGCGGTTCGGTGACAGCGGGCATGTCGATCTACGACACCATGCAGTTCATCAAGCCAAACGTATCGACCACCTGCATCGGCCAGGCCTGCAGCATGGGCGCGTTCCTGCTGACCGCAGGTGCTGCCGGCAAGCGTTTCTGCCTGCCGAACTCGCGTGTGATGATTCACCAGCCATTGGGCGGTTTCCAGGGTCAGGCTTCGGATATCGAAATCCATGCCAAGGAAATCCTCTTCATTCGTGAGCGTCTCAACACGCTGATGGCCAAGCATAGCGGGCACACCCTTGAAGAAATCGAGCGCGATACCAACCGCGACAACTTCATGAGTGCACAAGCCGCGCGTGAGTACGGGTTGATCGATGAAGTGATCGAACAGCGCCCGGCTTAAAATAAGCAGCTCAAAATAAGGCTGGTCGGTTGCTCCGATCACCAGCGGGCTTGAAAAAGCCCGCAATAGCCTTCATCTTGTGTTGCAAGCCTATCGGATTTGGATCGAACGAATGACTGACACCCGCAACGGCGAGGACAACGGCAAGCTGCTCTATTGCTCCTTCTGTGGCAAAAGCCAGCATGAAGTGCGCAAATTGATTGCCGGCCCCTCGGTCTTTATCTGCGACGAGTGCGTCGACCTGTGCAATGACATCATCCGCGAGGAGGTGCAGGAAGCCCAGGCCGAAAGCAGCGCGCATAAATTGCCTTCGCCTAAAGAAATCAGCGGCATCCTTGACCAGTACGTCATTGGTCAGGAGCGTGCGAAAAAGGTTTTGGCCGTAGCGGTGTACAACCACTACAAACGCTTGAACCAGCGTGACAAAAAGAATGACGACGTCGAACTCGGCAAAAGCAACATCTTGCTGATCGGCCCGACAGGCTCGGGTAAAACCCTGCTTGCCGAAACACTGGCTCGTTTGCTGAACGTTCCGTTCACCATCGCCGACGCAACCACCCTCACCGAGGCGGGTTATGTCGGCGAAGATGTCGAGAACATCATTCAGAAGCTGCTGCAGAAGTGCGATTACGACGTGGAAAAGGCCCAGATGGGCATTGTCTACATCGATGAGATCGACAAGATCTCGCGCAAGTCTGATAACCCGTCGATCACCCGGGACGTTTCCGGTGAAGGCGTGCAGCAAGCCTTGCTCAAGTTGATCGAAGGCACGGTCGCTTCCGTCCCGCCGCAAGGTGGTCGCAAGCATCCGCAGCAGGAATTCCTGCAGGTCGACACCCGTAACATCCTGTTCATCTGCGGTGGTGCGTTCTCCGGTCTGGAAAAGGTTATTCAAAACCGTTCCACCAAGGGCGGCATCGGTTTCAACGCAGAAGTGCGCAGCAAGGAAGAAGGCAAGAAAGTCGGTGAATCCCTGCGTGAAGTCGAGCCTGACGATTTGGTCAAGTTCGGTCTGATCCCGGAATTCGTCGGTCGTCTGCCAGTTCTTGCAACGCTGGACGAGCTTGATGAAGCTGCGTTAATGCAGATCCTCACCGAGCCGAAAAATGCTTTGACCAAGCAGTACGCCAAGTTGTTCGAGATGGAAGGCGTGGACCTGGAATTCCGGGCCGACGCACTGAAATCGGTCGCAAAACGTGCCCTGGAACGCAAAACCGGTGCCCGTGGCTTGCGCTCGATTCTCGAAGGTGTGTTGCTCGACACTATGTATGAAATCCCCTCGCAGTCCGAGGTGAGCAAAGTAGTGATCGATGAAAGCGTGATCGAAGGCAAGTCCAAGCCACTGTATATCTACGAAAACAGTGAGCCGACTGCCAAGGCAGCGCCAGACGCTTAAGCGTCACGCTGCTGGAATAAAGAAGGGGCCTTCGGGCCCCTTTTCTTTTAAAGCGTTTTAACACCCTCTTTACGCTTGTTTTTTTTGAAAGCAGCCCCCATCTTGGTTTCAAGCTTACATCCATCTGTTTACGGCCTTATGGCCGCCGTAGAGGCGAAATCATGAAGACAACCATCGAATTGCCTCTCCTGCCATTGCGTGATGTTGTGGTTTATCCGCACATGGTTATCCCGCTGTTCGTGGGGCGCGAGAAATCCATCGAAGCCCTTGAGGCAGCGATGGCCGGCGACAAGCAGATCCTTCTGCTGGCTCAGCGCAATCCTGCTGACGACGATCCCGGTGAAGAAGCACTTTATCGCGTAGGTACCATCGCCACTGTTCTGCAACTGCTCAAGCTGCCTGACGGCACCGTCAAGGTTCTGGTCGAAGGCGAGCAGCGGGGCGCCGTGGAGCGCTTCAGCGAAGTGGACGGCCACTGCCGTGCCGAAGTCTCGTTGATCGACGAAGTCGACGCGCCAGAGCGCGAGTCGGAAGTGTTTGTCCGCAGTCTGTTGGCTCAGTTCGAACAATATGTACAGCTGGGCAAGAAAGTCCCGGCTGAAGTCCTGTCGTCGCTCAACAGCATCGACGAGCCAGGCCGCCTGGTCGACACCATGGCCGCACACATGGCCCTGAAGATCGAGCAGAAGCAGGAAATCCTCGAAATCATCGATTTGTCGGCCCGGGTCGAGCACGTCCTGGCGTTGCTGGATGCCGAGATCGATCTGCTGCAAGTCGAAAAACGCATTCGCGGTCGCGTCAAAAAGCAAATGGAGCGCAGTCAGCGCGAGTACTACCTGAATGAGCAGATGAAGGCCATTCAGAAAGAGCTCGGCGACAGCGAAGAAGGCCACAACGAAATCGAAGAGCTGAAAAAGCGCATCGATGCCGCTGGCCTGCCCAAAGATGCCCTGGCCAAGGCCAACGGTGAGCTGAACAAACTGAAACAAATGTCGCCGATGTCCGCCGAAGCGACCGTGGTTCGTTCGTACATCGACTGGCTGGTTCAGGTGCCTTGGAAGGCTCAGAGCAAAGTGCGTCTGGACCTTGCCCGCGCCGAAGACATTCTCGACGCCGACCACTATGGTCTGGACGAAGTCAAAGAACGCATCCTCGAATACCTCGCCGTGCAAAAGCGCGTGAAGAAGATTCGTGGTCCGGTGTTGTGCCTGGTCGGCCCTCCTGGCGTGGGTAAAACCTCGCTGGCGGAGTCGATTGCGCACGCCACCAACCGTAAATTTGTCCGTATGGCCCTCGGTGGCGTGCGCGATGAAGCGGAAATTCGTGGTCATCGCCGTACTTACATCGGTTCGATGCCGGGAAGATTGATTCAAAAGATGACAAAAGTCGGGGTCCGCAACCCGCTGTTCCTGCTCGATGAAATCGACAAGATGGGCAGCGACATGCGTGGCGATCCGGCGTCGGCGTTGCTGGAAGTGCTCGACCCCGAGCAGAACCACAACTTCAACGATCACTATCTGGAAGTCGATTACGATCTGTCCGATGTGATGTTCCTGTGCACCTCGAACTCGATGAACATTCCGCCAGCGCTGCTGGACCGGATGGAAGTCATTCGCCTGCCGGGCTACACCGAAGACGAGAAGATCAACATCGCGGTCAAGTACCTGTCGCCGAAGCAGATTCAGGCCAATGGCTTGAAGAAAGGCGAGCTGGAATTCGAATCCGAAGCGATCCGCGACATCATCCGCTACTACACCCGCGAAGCCGGTGTACGGGGGCTTGAGCGCCAGATTGCCAAGGTGTGCCGCAAGACGGTCAAAGAGCACGCACTGGAAAAACGCTTCTCGGTGAAGGTCACCGCGGACATGCTCGAGCACTTCCTCGGCGTGCGCAAATACCGCTACGGTCTGGCCGAATCGCAGGATCAGATCGGCCAGGTAACTGGCTTGGCGTGGACTCAGGTGGGCGGCGAATTGCTGACCATCGAAGCCGCTGTCGTACCCGGCAAAGGCCAGTTGATCAAGACCGGTTCGCTGGGTGATGTGATGGTCGAATCGATCACCGCTGCGCTGACCGTGGTGCGCAGCCGTGCGAAAAGCCTGGGGATCCCTCTGGACTTCCACGAGAAGCGCGACACGCACATCCACATGCCGGAAGGGGCGACCCCGAAGGACGGCCCTAGCGCTGGTGTAGGCATGTGCACGGCGCTGGTATCGGCGTTGACCGGGATTCCGGTGCGCGCAGACGTCGCCATGACGGGTGAAATCACCCTGCGTGGCCAAGTGCTGGCCATCGGCGGTCTGAAGGAAAAACTGCTCGCGGCTCACCGTGGCGGGATCAAGACTGTGATCATTCCGGAAGAGAACGTGCGTGATCTGAAGGAAATTCCTGACAACATTAAGCAGGATCTGCAGATTAAACCGGTTAAATGGATTGACGAGGTCCTGCAAATTGCGCTGCAATACGCGCCGGAGCCCTTGCCGGATGTGGCTCCCGAGATAGTTGCAAAGGATGAAAAACGCGAGTCTGACTCTAAGGAAAGAATTAGCACGCATTAGTACGCATTTGCCTGGGGGGCTTCCTTGACAGCTTTTTAGAGCCCTTGTTATAAAGCGGCTCTTAAGTGTCTGTAGGCCATTCAGCACTCGTTTTTTTGCTTTCACCAAAAAACTTAGAATCATACTCAAATAGATATAAGGGGACTTAGAGTGAACAAGTCGGAACTGATTGATGCTATCGCTGCATCCGCTGATATCCCGAAAGCTGCTGCTGGCCGTGCGCTGGACGCTGTAATCGAATCCGTCACTGGCGCTCTCAAGGCTGGCGACTCTGTTGTTCTGGTTGGTTTCGGTACGTTCTCCGTTACCGATCGTCCAGCTCGCATCGGTCGTAACCCACAGACTGGTAAGACACTGGAAATCGCTGCAGCCAAAAAACCAGGTTTCAAAGCCGGTAAAGCACTGAAAGAAGCTGTCAACTAAGTCAGATTCAGGTTTTTGCCTATCCGGGTCGGGGTCATGCCTGACCTGGCAGCGGAGCGGTAGTCCAGTCAGCACATTGCTGGTCTGAGACACCGAGGGTCGCAAGTTCGAACCCCTCGGTCCGCTCCGCCAGTTACGAGAAGGCGCATCCCCGGATGCGCCTTTCTTCTATCCGGATTCTACCCACGCTCCACGGTTGCCTAATTTTGAAGTTCAACCGTTTCTGGGGGACGCATGCTGCAGAATATCAGGGACAATTCACAAGGCTGGATTGCCAAGACCATTATCGGAATCATCGTTGTATTGATGGCTTTCACCGGTATCGAGGCCATTTTCCAGGCGACGACCAACAGCCAGGATGCGGCCAAGGTCAACGGTGAAGAAATCAGTACCAACGAGCTGAGCCAAGCTGTTGACATGCAACGCCGTCAGCTGATGCAACAGCTGGGCAAGGATTTCGACGCTTCGTTGCTCGACGAAAAAATGCTCCGCGAATCGGCCCTCAAAGGCCTGATCGATCGCAAACTGCTGCTGCAAGGCGCAGAAAAATCGAAATTCGCTTTCTCCGAAGCCGCTCTGGACCAAGTGATCCTGCAGACGCCTGAGTTTCAGGTGGATGGCAAGTTCAGCCCTGAGCGCTTCGACCAGGTGATTCGTCAACTGGGCTACAGCCGTATGCAATTCCGCCAGATGCTGGCTCAGGAAATGCTGATCGGTCAGTTGCGCGCCGGTCTGGCGGGCAGCGGTTTTGTTACCGACGCCCAGGTTCTGGCGTTCGCCCGTCTGGAAAAACAGACGCGTGATTTCGCTTCGTTGAACATCAAGGTTGATCCGTCTGCGGTGAAAGTGACCGACGACGAGGTCAAGGCTTACTACGACGAACACGCCAAGGAATTCATGACGCCGGATCAGGTAGTCATTGATTACCTGGAATTGAAGAAGGCTTCCTTCTTCGATGAAGTCAGCGTCAAGGACGAAGAGCTGCAAGCGGCTTATCAGAAAGAAATCGCCAACTTGGCCGAGCAACGCCGGGCTGCGCACATTCTGATCGAAGCGAACGACAAAGTGACCGAGGCGCAAGCCAAGGCGAAAATCGAAGAAGTTCAGGCGCGTCTGGCCAAAGGCGAGAAGTTCGAGGCTCTGGCCAAGGAATTCTCCCAGGATCCGGGTTCGGCGAACAACGGTGGTGACCTCGGTTACGCCGGTCCAGGTGTCTACGATCCAGCGTTTGAAAAAGCCCTGTACGCGTTGACCAAGGACCAGGTATCGGAACCGGTTCGCACTGATTTCGGTTTCCACCTGATCAAGCTGCTGGGCGTTGAAGCGCCTGAAGTTCCGACGTTGGACAGCCTCAAGGCCAAACTGACCCGTGAACTGAAAACCCAGCAAGTCGAGCAGCGTTTCGTCGAGGCGACCAAGCAATTGGAAGACTCCTCGTTTGAAGCTTCCGATCTGGCTCAGCCGGCACAAGACTTGAAACTGACCGTTCACACTTCCGCGCCGTTCGGCCGTGAAGGTGGCGAAGGTGTTGCGGCCAACCGTGCCGTGATCACTGCGGCGTTCAGCCCTGAAGTGCTGGATGAGGGTGCCAACAGCACCGCCATCGAGCTCGATCCGGAAACCGTGATCGTGTTGCGCGCCAAGGAGCACTTGAAGCCTGCGCAGTTGCCACTCGAAAGCGTTGCCGCCAACATCCGCACGCAATTGGCCAAGGAGCACGCGATTGCTGCCGCCAAGACCAAGGCTGATGAGCTGATCGCCAGTTTGCGCGACGGCAAGACGCCGCTGGATCAGGCCATTGACGGCCAGACCTGGAAAGTCACCGCAGCAGCTACTCGCGCTCAGGAAGGGGTTGACCCGACTGTGCTGCAAGCGCTGTTCCGTATGCCCAAGCCTGCCGCCAAGGACAAGCCGACGTTCAACAGCGTGACCCTGGCCGATGGTAGCCTGGTGATCGTGCGTCTGAATGCCGTGAACGAAGCCGCAGCGCCGACCGAAGAAGAGAAGACTCAGTACCGTCGCTTCCTCGCTTCGCGCATTGGCCAGCAAGACTTTGCGGCCTACCGCAAGCAGTTGGAAAGCGAAGCGGACATCAAGCGTTTCTGATGGCTGACTGAGCTGCTCGCTACACAAGAACCCCGGCCGAAACGCCGGGGTTTTTTGTGCATGAAGGAAAAGCTCGGCGCCGGTTTATCGGTAATCCGCGAGGTTGTGCGACTTTTCCGGCTTATCAGGGTCAACTTCCTGTAACAGGTTTAAGACATCAATGGATGCGACGCTAAGCATCGTTCTGTTGCACAATACGCCCCGGACCGTTTTCTCTCAGGATGTTCAATGTTCAGATCAATTCCCATGCGTGTTGTCGGGTTGGCTTTAGTGCTGGCCGTTGCTGCCGGTTGTTCGTCGAAAAAAGCCGCCATCTATGAGCATGAGAACTTCGACGATTCCGGAACGTTTTCGCGCAATTACCCAGTGACCGATGTGCAGACCTGCGAAGCCGCGCGTCGCGCGTTGCTCAGCCAGGGTTACATCATCACCAGCAACGATCCGAAACTGATCAGCGGCCATAAAAGCTTCCAGCAAACCGGCGAGACGCACATGGAGATCAGCTTCAGTGTGGTGTGCGCCGATGATGGTTCCGAAGGGCACCACGCGACCATGTTCGCCAACGCCTTGCAGGACCGTTATGCGTTGAAGAAGACCAACAACTCCGCCAGTCTCGGCGTCGGTGTGTTGGGCTCGGTGTCGATGCCGATCGGCTCGTCTGACGATTCGATGGTCAAAGTGGCCAGCGAAACCGTGTCGTCGGCCAAGTTCTATGAGCGATTCTTTACCCTGGTCGAGCTGTTCCTGCCGGCAGAAGCGAAGAAAGCCGCGCACATCGTCGAGAAGCCAAAAACCGATCTGGGCGTGCCGGAAACCAAACCTGCGCCAGCCGCACCGGCAGCACTGGCGCCCGCACCAGCGGCAGGCACACCGGCCGCAGCAACCCCAGCAGCCGCGCCGACACCGGCCGCAGCACCTGCCGCAGAGCCGGCAGCCGCGCCAGCCGCCGAACCCGCCGCAGTCGACTTCGCGCCTGGGGCCTCGGAGCCCGTCGCGCCGCCCGCGGAATCTGCACCGATCACCCCGGCACAAACCACCGAACCGGCGCCCGCCACGGAAACCAACACCACGCCGTCGCACCCGGACAACATGCCCGCACCGAGCGAGCCGATTCCGGCGATGCCATCCTCGGGCCAGTAACCGACCCTGCCGCAAAAGAGCGGGAACGTGTCAGACGCAACGCTTCCCGCCGCCAACCGACCAATTGATCGACGTCAAAGCAGTGCGTTTTCCTACGCACTGCGGCGAAAAAATCCTGTGATAAATCCCTGATCGACTGCTACGTTTTATTGAGTAGCGGTCAAGTGCGGTGTGAGCGTCATTTTTCTTTCACGCGGGCACTTTATGCTCAAGACGCTGGTCAGTTGATCAGGCCTTTTTTAATGAGCAATCGAGGGGAGATCACCATGGACGATTATCAAGAAGAGTTGCTGGAGTATTCGGCATTTGAACTGGATCCGCTGGAACCAGCCGAAGACGCTACCGAGCTTTAAGCCTTCACGCGGTTTGGCGATGACTTCGGCGAAATTCGCCGGGCGTCTGGCCGTTCCAGCGTTTGAAGGCCCGTTGAAAAGCTTCGGCTGAGGCAAAGCCCAGCAGATAGGCGATTTCGCCGAACGCCAGTTCGGTGTCGCGAATGTACGTCATGGCCAGGTCGCGGCGAGTGTCGTTGAGAATTGCACGAAATTGCGTGCCTTCCTCGGCGAGTTTGCGACGCAAGGTCCAGGTTGGCAGCTTCAGGCGTGCCGCCACTTCTTCCAGGTCGGGTTCCCGGCCACCGTTGAGCAACGGCCCCAACAGCTGAATGATCCGTTCACGCAGGCTGCGGGTGCGCGTCAGTTGTTCCAGCTCGCGTTCACATAATTGCAGCAGGTGCCGCCAAGTGCTCGGGCAATGCTCCGGGTTGCGCTGGGCGAGGCTGGTCAGGCTCAGGCGCAGTTGATTGTGCTCGGCGCCGAACTGGATCGGGCAATCGCCCAATACGCTGTAAGCCTCGCGATACTGCGGTGCTTCAAATTCGATGTCGATGCGTTCGGCTGGCAACGCGGTAGCGCTGACGCTGGACAACTGCCGCAACCAGCCGGAAATGATCGAATCGACGACGAAGCGGTTGTAGGCGTTGTAGGGATTGATCGAATAAAACCGCAACCAGGCGCCGCGTGGGTCTTCGTGAAAGCTCGATTGGCCGCGATAGTTGGAGCCGTACAACGCTTCGAAGCGAATCAGGCAACGCGCCGCCTCGCGAACCGTCGGTGCCTGCGCGGCGGTGACCCCGGCGAGGCCGGCCTGGCTCAACCGACTCAACTGGCCCATGCGCAAACCCAGTGCTGGGTCGGCGGTCAGCTGGATCGCGCCGTGGCCAAGGCGCATGTACCGCGGAATCGACAACCGCGCACCGGCCTCACCGAGGCGGGCCGCGTCCAGGCCGTATTGGTCGAGCAACGGCTGTGGATCGGCGCCGTGACTGCGCACCGCATCGGCCAGGCTGTTAACGAAGCCGACCGACAGATCCCCGAGGCGCATCGGCAGCGGTTTCATGTTTTAAAACCACAGGTTCAACAAACGCGCGCCACGCTGATCGCCGTCAGCGGCGTGCTGGCCATTGCTGCTGAGGAAACTCTGCCCGGCGCTGGCCTTGTCCCAGAATTGCCCGCGCATGAACACACTGACCCCGGCAATCGCCTGACTGCTCGGCGGCTGCGCGATCAGGGTCAAACGATGCCAGGCCTGGCCTTCACTGAGCTCGCCGGCCTTGAGGCTGACCGAACTCGGCGTCGACAGACCTTTATAGCCGCGCCACGGTTTGTCCCACGCGCCGTGGCCGACCACGAAGGCCGGGACTGCCACCAGTTGCACGTTCTGTTCGTCGAGCTTGCGGTAATTGTCCGGATACCAACTGTCGCTGCCGATCAACACGCCAAGGCGCCCGGCCGGTGTGTCGACGACGCTGATGGTGTGCTCGGTGTTGGCGGCGAGGGTGTCCTGATCGGTGAAGATCGGGTGCATCTGCCGCTGCGGCTGGCCGATCGGCAAACCGTCGCGACCGAACACCACGGTGCTGTTGAATAGCGCGCCGTGGCCGATTTTCAGCTCGCCGTCGCGCACACTTGGCTCCGGCAGCACGATGGTGCCGGCCACCAGTGTCACGTTGAATTCTTTCGCCAGGCCACCAAACAACGCCTGGTAATCCTTGGCCATGCTTTTGGCTTTCATGCGCAGATGCGCGTCATCGAGACGGCTGGCGCCCTTGGCACGCAGCAGCGCGCGCGCGAACTGCAGTGGATTGCTCGCCGCCAGCCAGTTCATCGCTTCCTTGAGGGTGCCGGCCTGATACAGCTCGTCTTTTTCGCCGCTGATCATCAGCCATGTGCCCACATGCTCCGGCAGCACGACGACGGTTTTCTCGCTGAGCAGGCCTTGTTCCTGGGCCTTGTGCAGATAGGCGCCGAGCTTGCGCCGCAGGCGTTCGGGGCTTTGGTAATCAGTCGGGAACAGTTCGGGCTGGATGCCGAGCAAGTTGCCGCGATCGGCCGGCGTGCCTTGATCGACCGCCAGATTGATGCGCAGGTCGGACAAATAATGCCCCACCGGACGGTCCGCGGCCCACATCGCGTAGGTCGTCAGGGCGGCGATCAACGCCATGGAAAAGGTCAGGTAGAGAAGTTTGCGCATGGGAAAACAGTCGACAGCCGTGTGCAGGATTCACCGACTAGGGTAGGGCGCATGCCGGCGCTTGCCAAGGGGCGCTGCGCATTTGGATCAATAAGTTGTCAGTTTGGGTCATTGAGTGACACGAGTGCGACTCTTAGTCTGTGCCACATGACTGACGGGGGCCGCAGAGCTTCCGCAATTTCCGTGATCGCTCGATGTGGAGTTACCGATGGCCGCCGCTCATTACCCGCACCTGTTGGCCCCGCTGGACCTGGGTTTTACCACGCTGCGCAACCGCACCCTGATGGGGTCGATGCACACTGGCCTTGAGGAAAAGCCCGGCGGTTTCGAGC
Source organism: Pseudomonas prosekii (assembly GCF_900105155.1). NCBI lineage: Bacteria > Pseudomonadati > Pseudomonadota > Gammaproteobacteria > Pseudomonadales > Pseudomonadaceae > Pseudomonas > Pseudomonas prosekii. The sequence goes on along the minus strand of NZ_LT629762.1, from coordinate 573,971 downwards.
GCATGGCGGCGTACTTTGCCGAGCGTGCACGCGGCGGGGTTGGCCTGATGGTCACTGGCGGTATCGGTCCGAATGATGAGGGCGGCGTGTACTCCGGCGCGGCCAAATTGACCACCGAAGAAGAAGCGCTCAAACACCAGATCGTCACCCGCGCGGTGCACGAGGCGGGCGGCAAGATTTGCATGCAGATCCTCCACGCCGGGCGTTACGCCTACAGCCCGAAACAAGTGGCGCCGAGCGCGATTCAGGCGCCGATCAACCCGTTCAAGCCAAAAGAGCTGGACGAGGAAGGCATCGAGAAGCAAATCAGCGATTTCGTCACCTGTTCGGCTCTCGCGCAAAAAGCCGAATACGACGGCGTCGAGATCATGGGTTCCGAAGGTTATTTCATTAACCAGTTCCTCGCGGCCCACACCAACCACCGCACCGACCGCTGGGGCGGCAGCTACGAAAACCGCATGCGCCTGCCGGTGGAAATCGTCCGCCGCGTGCGCGAAGCGGTCGGTCCGAATTTCATCATCATTTTCCGTTTGTCGATGCTCGACTTGGTCGAGGGCGGCAGCTCCTGGGAAGAAATCGTCACCCTCGCCAAAGCCATCGAGCAGGCCGGCGCGTCCATTATCAACACCGGGATTGGCTGGCACGAAGCGCGGATTCCGACCATCGCCACCAAAGTCCCGCGCGCGGCGTTCAGCAAAGTCACGGCGAAACTGCGCGGCTCGGTGAGCATTCCGCTGATCACCACCAACCGCATCAACACTCCGGAAATCGCCGAGCAGATCCTCGCCGAAGGTGACGCGGACATGGTCTCGATGGCGCGGCCATTTCTCGCCGACGCCGATTTCGTCAATAAGGCTGCGGCCGGTCGCGCTGATGAAATCAATACGTGCATTGGCTGCAATCAGGCGTGCCTCGACCACACCTTCGGCGGCAAATTGACCAGTTGCCTGGTCAACCCGCGCGCCTGCCATGAAACCGAACTCAATTACCTGCCCGTGCAACGAATCAAGAAAATCGCCGTGGTCGGCGCCGGGCCTGCGGGTCTGGCCGCTGCCACCGTGGCTGCCGAGCGCGGGCATCAGGTGACCTTGTTCGATTCGGCCAGCGAAATCGGCGGCCAGTTCAACATCGCCAAACGCGTGCCGGGCAAGGAAGAGTTCTTCGAAACCCTGCGTTATTTCAACCGCAAGTTGCAGACCACCCACGTCGAGGTCTGCCTGAATACTCGCGTCGACGTCGCACAACTGGTCGCCGGCGGCTTTGACGAGATCATCCTGGCCACCGGCATTGCGCCACGCACGCCGGCGATTCCGGGCGTCGACAATGCCAAAGTGCTGAGCTATCTCGACGTGATCCTCGAGCGCAAACCGGTGGGCAAACGCGTGGCGGTGATTGGCGCCGGCGGCATCGGTTTCGACGTCTCGGAATTTCTTGTGCATCAAGGCGTGTCGACCAGCCTCGACCGCGCCGCGTTCTGGAAAGAGTGGGGCATCGACACGCACCTTGAAGCGCGTGGCGGCGTCGCCGGGATCAAGGCTCAACCGCATGCGCCGGCCCGCGAGGTGTTCCTGCTGCAACGCAAGAGCTCCAAGGTCGGCGATGGCCTGGGCAAAACCACCGGCTGGATTCACCGCACCGGGTTGAAGAACAAACAGGTGCAAATGCTCAACAGCGTCGAATACCTGAAAATCGACGATGAAGGCTTGCACATTCGCATCGGCGAAACTGGCGAGCCGCAGGTGCTGGCGGTCGACAACATCGTGATTTGCGCCGGGCAGGACCCGTTGCGTGAGTTGCAGGACGGTTTGCTCGCGGCCGGGCAGAATGTGCACTTGATCGGCGGCGCAGACGTGGCAGCCGAGCTCGACGCCAAACGTGCGATCAACCAGGGTTCGCGTTTGGCCGCCGAACTCTAAACCGGCCAGCGTGCTGATAAGATGCCGGCTCTTTATCCAGAGCCGGCATCGATGTTTCTCCCTCCCAGCGACTGGCAAGCCATCGCTCCCCTCGAAACGCTGCACCTCGACTGGCTGACCCGCGCCGGCGTCGACGTGGCGATCCTGCGTCTCGACCAGATCGACCCGCTGATCAGCGGCAACAAGTGGTTCAAACTCACTGAGCACCTCAATGCGGCTGATCTCGCCGGTGCCGAAGGCATCATCAGCCTCGGCGGCGCGCACTCCAATCATCTGCATGCGCTCGCTGCAGCGGGCCAACGTTTCGGTTTCAAAACCGTCGGTTTGCTGCGCGGGCATGCGCAAGACACGCCGACCGTCATCGATTTGCGCGAGTTCGGCATGCAGCTGCATTGGCTCGGTTACGGCGGCTATCGCGCGCGCCACGAGCCGGGTTTCTGGCTGCCATGGCAGACGCAATACCCGACGCTGCACGCGGTGCCGGAGGGTGGTGGCGGGTTGCTGGGGGCGCTTGGCTGTCGGCAGCTCAAAAGTCAGGTGCAGCAACAATTGAGCGGTCTGGGCTGGCGCGATCACGACGGCTGGTGGCTGGCCTGCGGAACGGGCACCACGCTCGCGGGATTGGTTCTGGCCGAGGCCGGCGAGCATCCGGTTTACGGCGCGCTGGCCGTGCCCGACGATCATGGCGTGGCGCAACAGGTTGAGGCGATTGTGCGCGAGGCGGGGTTGGCTGAGTCGCGGTATGAACTGGTCGACGCCAGTCGTGGAGGTTTTGCCAAGGTTGATCCGCTGTTGCTGGCGTTTATACAACAGACTGAACAGCAAAGCGGCATTGCTCTGGAACCGCTGTACACCGGCAAAGCGTTGCTGGCACTCAAACAACATATTGAATCAGGAAGATTTGCGCCGGGTTCGCGTTTGATCTTTATTCATACTGGCGGTTTGCAGGGGCGTCGTGGATTTGCTGTTGCTTAATGAGCTTTTGTTCTGCTAGTTGATAGTTGTTAATTAAACGTTACTCATGTTTTGTATCGCTTGCGGTTTTGCCTTTCCATGCCGGTTATATACTCTGTCGCCAGGCCCTCACTTGTTTAATTCAATTTACTGGTGGCTTTAGTAAAAGTTGATACACCTACTTATATAACTGGAGAAGTTCATGAAAGGATTCATTTTCACCCAAGCACAGAAACAAGGCCCGGCGCGAAAAATGATGGCGGCCAAACCGCCTGCGCCGAAACCCAAACCAGCGCCAAAACCTGCGCCAACCCCGAAACCGGCACCAACACCCAAGCCGGCGCCAAAGCCTGCTCCAAAACCAACGCCGAAACCGGCGCCAAAACCGGCCCCCAAGCCAGCTCCTAAACCAGCGCCAAAACCTGCACCGAAACCGGGTCTGACCCCTAAGCCTGCGCCGAAACCAGCGCCGCGGCCGAGCCCGCGTCAGCCGTTGCCGTGGCCGACCTTCAACATCACGATTGACCCGCTGGGCTGGTACAACCTGCTCACTGCTCCGGGCCTGATCCGCAATGCTGACGGCCGCGGTCAACTGCCGGATGGCAGCCTGATCAGCGAAGATGAGCAATCGGTGACTCGCCCGGACGGCATCGTGCAGTATGCCGATGGCCGAATCGGTTATCCGGATGGTCGTATCGAATGGCCGGACGGTACTGTTGAGTACCTGGATGGGCGAATCGTCTGGGCGGATGGCACCGAACTTCGCGCGGATGGCAGCACCGTTTATCCCGACGGCGTAATCATTGACGCTGACGGTGTGCAGATCAACTAAGCGGTTGTCGATAGTTGCTATAAAAAAATGCCGCGACATCATCCGATGTCGCGGCATTTTAGGTTGTCAGAAACTTTGTGGCATTTCACCATTGGCCAAACGCTTATTGATATCCGCGATGACTTCCGGCAAGTCGGTAATGGTGTCGATCATGTAATGCGGGCGCGAACTTTCGAACAACGCGTGAATCCGTTTGCGTTCGCTGGCCAGTTCTTCACTGCCGAGCGCTTTATAACCGTTGTAGTCCAGCCCCAGCGCGTTGCCGGAGCAGATCAACGCCACGGTCCACATGCCGGCGCGGCGACCCTCAAGAATGCCCGGCACGGTGTCATCGATTTTCACGCAGGCGCCGACGTCGTCGATTCCCAGCGCGATCACGTTGGCCAATGCCTGCGCTGGCCATGGGCGACCGTTTGGCACTTCGTCGGTGGCGACTACGTGGTCGGCGACGTAGCCGTTGGTGGCGGCCAGTTCGACGACTTTGTCCATGACCTGTTTCGGATAACCGGAGCACGAACCGATCTTGATCCCTTGTTCGCGCAGCGCGGCGATGGTTTCCAGAGCGCCGGGGATCAGTGCCGAGTGCTCGGCGATTTTCTCGATCTGCAACGGCATGAACCGTTGATAAATCGCGGTGACGTCATCGTCGGTCGGCGTGCGTCCGAAAGCCATGCGATAACGCTCGGCGACTTGCGGCTGATCGCACAGCGTGCGGATGTGGTCCCACTTGCCCATGCCCATCGGTCCACGGGCTTCTTCGATGGAAACCTGCACGTCAAATTCGGCGAACGCCTCGACAAAAATCTGCGTCGGCGCGAACGAACCGAAATCGACCACGGTGCCAGCCCAATCGAGAATGGCCGCCTGGAGTTTGCTTGGGTTGTTGTAATTCATGTGATGTGATCCTTTTAAATGAGCAAATTCGAGAATGTGCAACGCTGATTTTCTGTAGCAGCTGCCAAGCCCCGGCGAGGCTGCGTCCGGCGGCGAAGCCGTCGTTTACTGGCCACGCAGTCCACCTGAAACACCGAGGTGGATGGTTTTACGACAGCTGCGCTGCCGGACGCAGCCTCGCCGGGGCTCGGCAGCTGCTTCAGGGCCGTAAGTGGTCAGATGTCGAGGACTTCCATTTCGCGCAGCACTTGGGCAATCGCTGCCACGGCCGCATGCATCTCCGCCTCGTTGACGTGGCCGATGCAGCCGACGCGGAAGGTTTCGACCTGGGTCAATTTGCCCGGATAGAGGATGTAACCCTTGGCTTTGACCCGTTCGTAAAACTCCTTGAATTGGTAGCGCGGATCTTTCGGTGCATGGAACGTAACGATGATCGGTGCCTGGATCGCGGCAGGCAGAAAACTGCGCAAACCGAGTTTGGCCATGTCATCAAGCAACACCTGGCAATTGTTCGCGTAGCGCTGATGACGCGCGGGCAAACCGCCTTCTTCGTTGTATTGCAGCAGCGCTTCGTGCAGCGCGGCGACGACGTGGGTCGGCGGGGTGAAGCGCCACTGGCCGGTCTTGGCCATATAGCTGTGCTGGTCGAACAAGTCCATCGCCAGCGAGTGCGAATTGCCCGCGGCTTGCGCCAGCGACTCTTTGCGAGCGAAGACAAAACCCATGCCCGGCACACCTTCCAGGCACTTGCCAGAGGCGGCGATCAGCGCGTCGAACGGCACCTGTTGCGCGTCAATCGGCAGCGCGCCGAACGAGCTCATCGCATCAATGATCAGGCTTTTGCCATGCTGCGCGATGACGGCGGCAATCTCCGGCAAAGGGTTGAGGATGCCGGTGCTGGTTTCGCAATGGATCAGCGCGATGTGGCTGATGCTCGGATCGGCGCGCAACAGGCGATCGACATCGGCAGCGGTGGTCGGCTCGTCTTCGGCGGTTTCGAAGGTGCTGAACGGGCGGCCGAGCACTTCGCAAATCTTCGCCAGGCGTTTGCCGTAGGCGCCGTTGATCAGCACCAGGACTTTGCCGTCGCGCGGCACCAGAGTGCCGATTGCCGCTTCAACGGCGAAGGTGCCGCTGCCCTGCAGAGGCACGCAATGGTGGCTGTGCGCGCCGTTGATGATGGTCAGCAATTGTTCGCAGAGGCTGGCGGTCAGTTGATTGAAGCGGTCATCCCATGAACCCCAGTCGACCATCATCGCCTGGCGGGTGCGGGCCGAAGTGGTCAGTGGGCCGGGGGTGAGCAGGATGGGTTCGGCAATACTCATTCTCGTGTCCTCGCAATCGATGGGATGAAGCTACGGGGCTTAAATTGCAATTTGCCGTTGCATCAATCAAATTGTTTGTTGTTATGCCAACCATCAGCGAGGGTTATTCATGAACCTGTTCCAGCTCCGCGCGTTCGATGCGGTGGCCCGCGAGGGCAGCTTTACCCGGGCGGCTGCGCGGTTGTTCATTAGCCAACCGGCGGTCACTGGGCACATCAAAGCGCTGGAGGAGCATTACCAGATCACCTTGTTGCGGCGCACCGCGCGCCGGGTCGAATTGACCGAGGAGGGCACCAAACTCGCGGCGATCACCCGCGCGATGTTTGGTTTGGCCGAAGAGGCGCAAGTGCTGCTCGAGGCCAACCGGCAGTTGCTCACCGGGCGCCTGGAAGTTGCGGCGGACGGCCCGCACATGGTCATGCCGATGCTCGCCAGTTTGCGCGCGCGGTATCCGGGAATAACGGTGAACCTGCGCCTGGGCAACGCGCAGGAAACCTTGGGCGCGTTGTTGTCCGAACACGCGGATGTCGCGGTGCTGACCGAGGTCGAACCGCGCAAAGGCTTGCATCTGCAAGCGCTGAGCGAATCACGGATTTGCGCGTTGGTGCCGGCCGCGCACCCGTGGGCGCATCGGGTCAAGGATGTGCCGCTGAAGGAACTGGATCAGGTAATCATGGTGCTGCGCGAGCCGAGTTCGATTACGCGGCGCACGTTTGATCAGGCGTGCGCTCAGGCCCGGGTCAGTCCGCGGGTGTTGCTGGAACTGGACAGTCGTGAGGCGGTGACCGAGGCCGTTGCTGCGGAACTGGGGGTTGGCGTGGTGTCGTCGGTGGAAGTCAGCCATGACCCGCGGGTGGTGGCGGTGCCGATTGTCGGCGATGGGCTGGTCAACCGGCACATGATCGGGTGCATGCAGCGGCGGCGGGATTTGCGATTGATTCAGGCGTTTTTTGATTTGGCTCCGGCCAGCTAGACCGAGGCGCGACCCTCGCGGGCAAGCCATGCTCCCACAGGGATTTATGCCAGACACACATTTGGTGCACGACACAAAACCTGTGGGAGCGAGGCTTGCCCGCGATGGGGCCAGACCTGCCTACACCAAACTCTCGCGCACCATCCGCCGCAAGGAACGCGCCGAGGATCACGGACGCCGGCCAAGGCATCTCGACGTGCGCCTGGCGAAGTTCGCGGCAGCGGCGGGCAAGGCTGACAAGGGCTGAGCAACTCTGTAGATCAGACACATAACCCTGTGGCGAGGGGGCTTGCCCCCGTTCGGTCGCGCAGCAACCGTCGCTTTTCCAGGCTCGCTGCGCCGTCCAACGGGGGCAAGCCCCCTCGCCACAAGGGCGGACCTTGCCGCGACCTTCGGCACTCAGTTCTCAAGGGTTATCCGGACAATTGACCAACCAATCCAGCAGCAGCCGCGTATCGCCACGCGGTGTTGCTGCCGGCGGTTTTCGGCGTTTCTGCGGATTAACCTCTGCGCAGACAATCGGCCGATCCGGGTCGCTGTCGAGAAAACTCACGTACACCTCGCTGCCGGCCAGCGGCATGCCGGCCGCGCCCAGCGCCACCGGCAACCATATTCCCTGCGAAAGCTGCGCCGCCGATTCCGGCCACAGGCTGACCTCAATTCGTCCCAATTCATCCAGCGTCGGCGCTTGCCCCGGCACGCCCATCACGCGCCCCGGTTGATAGCCGGGGATAATCGGCCGCGGTTGTTTCAACGCTGGCCTGAACACACTTGACCAGACAATCGCGCTGAACTCATTGCAATAACCTGCCGGCCGCGAGGCACTGTCCCGCGCCAGAATCGACGACTGCCGACCTTGATGGCGAACCTCGGTGAGCAGCCATTGATCATTGAAACTCGCCAGCGGATGTTGTTCGACCTGCACGACACGGCCGCTGAGCAGCGCGGTCTGATCGCTTTTGCCATGCATTTGCCGATGCTGGCAGCGCAACTGCTGCAATGTTCGGCGGCTGCGTTGTTCGCTGTGCATTTGCCCGGCGCCGGGATGCCCGATCAGTCTGGGTTTTTCGCTCGGCGGATGATTGGCCGCGTCAGCGCTGAGCACCTGCATGCCCCGATCATTGGCGCCAGGCAGCGGTGGAATCGGCGGCGAATCCAGGCGCTGGAACATTTCGCGGATTGCAACAAATGACGGTTCATCAAAAGCGTCGCCATGAAACGGCGTGATCACCGGCGCTTGAGGAAAACTCGAACTGTCATCGGCGAACACCACGACATGCCCGGCGATGCTGTGTTCGAAGTGATAGTGAATGCCTTCCTCCTCGCAGAGCCGTTGCAGCAACGCCAGGTCACTTTCCTCGTACTGAATGCAAAACGGCCGCACGGGGTAGTGCCCGGTATTCAGTTCGAGGCGATAGCTGTCCTCGGGCAGGGCGTGTTCCGAGAGCAATTGGCGAACAATCGCTGGCACGTCGAGCTGCTGAAATACCCGTCGCTTGCGTGGTTGCTCGAGCCGTTGCAGGTTCGGCACTAGGACCTGTCGGTAACCGATGCGCTGCGCGCCGCGCTGCTCGCGACTGGCGCTGTGCACCACGCCATGAAAACCCTGGCCATCGCCCAGGCTCAAATAGGCCGGTTGCTGCAACACACGGTCGAGGTTCATCGCCGGGGCGAGGCCGATCACTTCGATGTCGAAGCGGTAAGGCTGGTTGAGGGCTTCGTGGCCGCTGAACTGCAACACTTGCCAACTCAAATCATCCTCGACCAGCGTCAGGGTGAAGGGACTTTCCTTGTCGTTGTGCATCGAGTGCGCTTCTGCCATGGATTACGGGGCGCAGAGGGTACGTAACCGCGCGCAGGAATAGACCCTGCAAAGCGACTTTTCAGATTTGCCCTACAAGCACTGTTGAATAAGTCGACGCGGCTTGGCTAAACAGCATGGAATTTTTGGTCGATTGCCGACTTTAGGCCGTATAAACTTGCCGCCATGCGTCGGCCAATAGATGTCTCGGCGCCACAGATCAAGAGAGTGAGTAATGGGCGCACAGTGGAAGGTTAAACACAAAGAAGCGGCATCCAATGCCAAAGGCAAGATCTTCGGCAAATTGGTGAAAGAAATCACCATTGCTGCGCGTAACGGCGCCGATGTCACCACCAACGCCCACTTGCGTCTGGTTGTTGAGCAGGCCAAGAAGGCTTCGATGCCGAAAGAAACCCTCGACCGCGCGATCAAGAAAGGCGCGGGCCTGTTGGGCGAAACCGTGCAATACCATCGCGTGACCTATGAAGGCTTCGCCCCGCATCAGGTGCCGCTGATCGTGGAATGCGTGACCGACAACATCAACCGCACCGTCGCGGAAATCCGCGTCGCGTTCCGCAAGGGCCAATTGGGTGCTTCCGGTTCGGTCGCCTGGGATTTCAACCATGTCGGCATGATCGAGGCGTCCCCGGACAGCCCTGACGCCGATCCGGAAATGGCCGCCATCGAGGCCGGCGCACAGGATTTCGAGCCGGGCGAAGAAGAGGGCACGACCCTGTTCCTGACCGAGCCTGCGGACCTTGATGCCGTGCAGAAAGCCTTGCCAGAGCAGGGTTTTACCGTGTTGGCGGCGAAGTTGGGCTACCAGCCGAAAAACCCGGTCAGCGGTTTGAGCGATGAGCAAATGGCTGAAGTCGAAGCCTTCCTCGAAGGCCTCGATAACCACGATGACGTGCAGGACATGTTCGTCGGTTTGGCGGGTTAATCTGCTTTCGCAGTGAGACTGCTATCGCGAGCAAGCTCGCTCCCACAGGTGATTTGTTGCGCACACGTAATCAGTGACCAATACAAATCCCCTGTGGGAGCGAGCTTGCTCGCGATGGCGCCAAGCGCCATCCCCCCCTCTCAAGCATTTACCTACCCTTAATTACCACCCCTTAAACAGCCGCCGATACCACCACTGGCCGGCCCGGTTTGCGCAGTGGGTCGAGGCGCGAGCCTTGGTAGCGGGTTTCGCGGAAGAAGCGCCAGCGCCCGCCGAAAAAGCCGTAGACGTGGGTCACCCGACCTTGTTCTTGATAGCCCATGCGGATGTGCAATTTCAGCGCTGGAATGTTGTGGGTTTCGCACACGTCCACCACTTTGTTGCAACCTTGCGCCGCCATCGTTTCCCACAACGCAATCTGCACGTCCACCGACAGGCTGGTGCCGAAGTAGGTGCGGATCATTTCGCCGCCGAATTCGAAGAACTCGCCCGGTTTCACCGGAAACCAGCAACCGTAATAGTGGCGGTCGTGGTAGTTGCGGGTGCTGGCCCAAATGAAGCCGACCGCATCGTCCTGCTCGTCGAGGTACATGTGCCCGGTGTGGCCCTCGGCGGCGAGTTCCGCCATGGTCCCGACGCGGTCGCCAAAATGCTTGGCGAACGCCGTCGCGTTTTCCGGTGTGATGTCGACCTTGCGCAAACCGGAATAGGGCCGCAGTTTGTGCGGCGGCACCGGGCTGACCAGGTCACGTTCCATCCACAACAGCTCCCAATGGAAGAACACATAGCGCTTCCAGAATGCCTTGAAGAGGTTGCCCAAGCCCTTTTGCCTGATGCGTTCGCGAAGCTTTTCGATGACGTTCATGGAGCCCTCCGTGGCCGAAGCCAGGGTGTGGTGTGGTGGTTCTTTTTATGGGTATAGATCAAGGCTGTCGGTTCATATCAAAACGCCAGCTTTGAATATGTTGCAACTTATGTTGCTCATTCCAGTACTGCAGTCCGGGTGGCCAGGTCCCGATGAAACACGCCGTACGACACCCGCTCGATACCCGCAAGGCGCCGCTCTAGCACCTGCGTCAACGACTCCCCGGGGTTCAAATAGGCGTCACCAAAATCGGCGCCCAACTGGTTCGGATGAGCGACGATTTCCAGCAGGCCGTCAGTCGGCATCGGCTGATTTCGCAGGTCCACGGGCGTGCATACATAGTCCGCCGAGGCACCGGCCAAACTGTGCAAACGACGATTGAGCAAACCCTTGAATACCCGCTTCGGCAAACTCAGGTTTTGCCCCAGATTTCGCGCCAGGCGCACCGCCACCCCTTGACTCGCGGCGAACCGCGCGACGATCTCGCCAATCGGCCAGATGTTGTGCACGTGCTGGTGCGAATCGATGTGGCTGGGGCGCATGTCGCGGTCGACGCAGCGCTGCCATTGAGCTTGCAGTTCCTCCAACACCGCCGCGCGGTCCTCGCGACTGAGCCAGAAGCTGTGGCGCCGCAGGTTCAGATCAAACCCGCCCTGGCTGTCGCAAAACGTTGGGCGCGCGCGAATGCTCTGGCTCAACGGCCGGCCATACGTCAGGTTGAAATGCAGGCCGATGCGTCCCTTGAGCAGCGGGTGCTGGGCCATCTGGCACGCAGCTTCGAATGCCGGCATGTTGGCCATGGCTGTCGCCGAACTGATGACCCCGGCCTGAAACGCGCCGAGAATCACCGCGTTTTCGCACGGGCTGAGGCCGAAATCGTCAGCGTTGACTATGACTTGCTGAGGCATGCTCGCCCTCCATTGGTTTCTCGATAATCGCCGCAGGCTTGGCCACCGCAGGTGTGGTCACCACAGCGGCTGCCGCACGTTTCGCCCGCCATTTGTGCAAGGTCGGTTTCAGCTGCTGCCAGACGCGCAACGCCAGCCCCAACACGAGGCCGCTCGGGCGCCAGGAATAGAAACTCCAGCGCCAGTGTTCGAGTTGCCCGGTCATGCGCTCGTGGAGTTGATGACTGGAGTTTTCCAGGCTGACGCGCGAGGCATCGATCCAGCGCCAATTGTCGTCCAGGCCCCAGCGAATCCACTCTTCGAGCAAGACCCGGCCGCTGCCCAGATCAGCGTATTGCGGCAGGAACGCGAGGTTGTAGTCGTACAGCCGACCCTGCTCGAGCAAACCGAGGCGATAGCTGATGCAGCGGCCGTCGAGTTCCAGCACCACCACACGCACCAGACCTTGGGCGGCGAGGGCGGTGAAGGCGCGATTCATCCATTGGCGATGGCGGTCGTCGGCGAAAATGCCCACGCCCTCATCTCCTTTCCAACTCACCGCTTCGACTTCGCTGATGGCCTGCAACAGCGGGCCCATGGTCAAAGCGTCCGGGGTGATGCGCCGCACTTCAGCGCCGCACGCAGCGATACGCTTGCGCGCGCGGCGCAGTTTGTAGCGCGGATCGCCGGACACTTCCTGGCGATCCGCTTCACTGATCAGGTGCACCGGCACCTTGCAACTCAGGCGCCGTTCTCCGGTGGAGCTGTGCGCCATCCACACCGTCAGGGCACTTTCTTCGCCGGTCGGTTCGGACAGCTCGTTAAGTTGCAGCAATGCGTAGGGCAAGCGGCGACGGATCACGATCAGCGCTTTGCGGATGCTCTCGGCATCGAGGCAGGCGAGCAGCGCCAGACGATCAGTCAGCGGGTAGCCGAGGTGATGCACCACCCGAAACGACAGACCGCCGAAGCGTTCGCGGGTGGTCACCAACGGCAGGCACAGCGCCAATTCATCGCCCTGCCAGCCGAGCAGCACGTGCAATTGCTCGCCGGGGTTGAGGACCTTTTCGGCGGCGCCCAGCCAGGCCAGGGTGTTGAACGGCGTGTGGTCGGTCACACGCAGACGCAACGCCTCGTAAGCCGCTGCCGGAAAGTCCGCGGCGCACAGCGAAGTGCGCCATTCGAATCGCGCCGCCATCGGTCAGGCCGCCGACGCGGTGACAGCGGCGGACGCCGGTTTGCGCAAGGCATCCAGGCGCGAACCGCTATAGGTCGTTTCCCGGTAGAAGCGCCAGCGGCCAAACAATGTATAGACGTTCATGATTCGACCTTGCTCCTTGTAGCCCATGCGAATGTGCAATTTGAGGGCGGGAATGTTCTGGTACTCGCAGACGTCGACGACTTTGTTGCAGCCCTGAGCGGCCATGGCTTGCCACAGATTCAGTTGCAGATCGACCGACAGCGTCGTGCCCCAATAGGCGCGAATCTGCTCGCCGCCGAACTCGAAAAACTCGCCGGGGCGCACCGGGAACCAGCAACCGTAATAATGGCGGTCGTGGTAATTGACCTTGCTGCCCCAGATGAAGGCGACCGCTTCGCCCTGTTCATTGAGGTACATGTGCCCGGTGTGACCCTCGGCGGCCAGTTCGGCCATGGTGCCGACGCGGTCGCCGAAGTGTTTGCTGAAGGCCAGCGTGTTGTGCGGCGTAATCGTCTCCAGGCGCAGCGGCGCGTAGGGTCGCAGCTTGTGCGGCGGCACTGGGGTCACCAGATCGCGCTCCATCCATAGCAGCTCCTGGTGGGCAAAAAAGAAGTGCTTCCAGATCTTGGCAAGGGTGGCGCGCAGGCCTTTTTGTTTGATGTGCTCGCTGAGTTTGCGAAAAATACCCATGTGCTGAACTCCTGACGGGATGGTCCGTGGGTGGAGTAATGCGTCGCGCGGCGCAAGACCGGCGCGGCAATTCAATCGACAACTACTCATTGGGCGCTCCAGCTCAGCGCGAACAGGGTTTCACCCGGCAAATCGAAACTGAGGCGACCGTTATCACAGCTGAACGGTGCGTCGCGGCTGCGGTTATCGGCGCCGAAATAGCGCAGCGAACCGTTGGCCAACGGGCACTTCGCCCCGGCCAGGCTGACCCGCTGCAGACGCTTGGCTTTGTTGACGCCGAGCACGCTGCGTTGCAGTTCGCTGGCCATCGCCAACGCATCGACTTCAAACGCGCTGTTCTCCAGGCGCATCACGCTGTGCAACCAATGTTCCTGAATAAACTGCTGCGCCCAGCCGACCGGTTTCATCACGAACTGGTTGTCATTGATGACTTTGAACATGCCCTTGGGGTAGTTCGGCTCGTCGGCGGCCTGGAAAAAATTGAGCATTTCCAGCAAGCCGTCCTGCGATGAATTGATCACCACCGACGCCCACCACAGCGAGGCGTAATGGGTTTCCTGATCGTAAGGGCTGAGGCTGGAGCCGCTGGACATGTTGGTCTGATCGAGCAGCAACGCCTTGCGCGGCCGGCCCTTGGCGTCGAGCCCGACGAGGTCGGCGGCGCGGCGCACGCTGTCGCGGTAGACCCGGGTGGCGAGCAAATCGCGAATCATCCATTCGTGCCACGCCAGCGCATCGACCTGATCGGCGGATTCGGCGAGCAGGCGTTTCGCCCAGTCGATGCCACGCTTGTCCGCCGCGTTGTCGGCGAACGGCCCGTTGACCAGCCGCGAGGTGGCCGGCATGGCGATGCGCACGCCAGCCTTGGCGTTGGCCGGGTTGCTTCGCACTTGTTTGGCCATGCTGTTGAAGATGCTTTGGTAGCTGGCGTAGTCCGGGTAATTGAGGTTCGGCTCGTCGGCGAAACCGATGTAATGCGTGCCTTTGCCGCCGAGCGCGCGGGTGGCGGCGAGCCAGGCGTCGAGGCCGGCATTGCTCATGGTGTCGGCGCGCAAATCGGCCTGGCGTTGGCTGCCGGCGAGCAACGTGATGTCGTGGGTTATGCCAAAACGCTGCTGATAGAGCTGGCGAAATTTGTTCTCGTATTTCGGTTGTTTCTGAGTGACGTCGACAAAGCTGTAGTAGCTCGCCGAGCGTGCCTTGAGCGCATCGAGCACGGCAAAACTCGACGGCGGCGGCATCACGTAGGGCAGGGCGACACCCAGGTTCGGCGTCGGCCCGAGCAGCTCGTTGTGCAAGGTCAATTGGGTCTGGCCAGCGTCCTCGCGCAGCGGCTTGAGTTGCTGCGGATTTTGCGCGAACAGATTAGCCGTGCCGTCGAGCCAGAACGCCGCTTTGCCGCTGCCGCGTAACCGCAGGCGCCAGACTTGTTCGGTCACAGCCACCGGCAGTTCAACCTCATCGAATTGCCAATAAGCGCGATACGGTTTGAGCGGCAGCAGCAATTGCAGTTTGTCGCTCAGCCGTTGCGCTTGCAGGGTGCTGACGCCGCCATGGAACTTGCCGGCAAGCACCGCGCGTTCTCCCGGCGCGACTTTGAAATACAACTCGGTGCCGTCATGGGTTTCGGCGCTGAAATGCACCTTGGCCGGGGCGAATAGCGCGACTGTGCTGTCGTCGTGTTCGACCTTGTAGTGGCGGAAGCTGTAGCCGGGAATTTCCAGTCGATAACTCGCCGCGCCGGGCAGCAACGGCCAGCTCTGCTTGCCGCGCGATTCGGTCGCGGCGATCAGGCGTTCGCCCTGCAGTTTGCCTTGGCCGTCAATCAGATAAATCCGTTCTTCATTGGCGTCGGCCTGCCACGCCGGCGCCCAGCGTACGGTCACCGTGTCAGGGCGATTGGCTTGCAGGTACAGACTGCCGTCACGAATCTCGCCCCAATGCATCGGCGCCGCGTGAGAGCCCAGCGCCCAGCCGAGCAGCAGCCCGAGCGTCAGCCCGCGCGCCAGTCTGCGCGGCAACCGTCGGGCGACGGATTTCATGCCGATTTCCGTTGCAGCATCAGCAGCATCGGCGTGATGTCGCTGGGCAGAATAATCAGGGTTTGCCAGACCGGCACGCCGCTCAAGCGGCAATACAGCACCAGCATCGCCACAGTCACCGCCAGGTAGGCGACGGATGAAGCAGCAGCGGCGCCGACGATGCCGTAAGTCGGGATCAACAGCAGGTTCAGCGCGAGGTTGAGCACCGCACCCAGGCCCATCATCAGCGAGATCGTGCCGGGACGATTTTTGCCCAGCAGGTCGAGGCGCAGGATGCTCGCGTAGCACAAGCCGAACAGCCCCGGCAGCAGCGCCAGCAACGCCGGATACGCCGGTTGATAGGCGGCGCCGAACAACGTGACGATCAGCCATTCGCCAATCACCGCCATGCTCAGGCACGCGCCGAGCATCACCGTCGCGGTCAGGCGCAGCGCCAGTGGCGTGACTTTTTCGATCCCGGCCTCTTGCTGCAACAGGCGTTTCATCAGTGGCGTGGTCACCGCTTCCGGGACGATCAGCAGCAGTTCGGCGGCGGCGCTGGCCATCGCGTAATGCCCCAGCGCGGTGCTGCCGAGCAGGGCGCCGATGAACAGGTAATCGGAACGCAGGATCACTTGTTGGAACAACAAGTCGGGATGGCTGCGCGCGCTGTAGCGCAGCAGTTCATTTTGACTGGCGCGGTCCCATTGCAGCGTCACCGGTTGACTGCGTTTGAGCCAGATCCAACCCGCCAGCACCACCAGACTGATGCCGGCCAGCCAACTGATCACCGCCGCTTCGAGCGCCGCTTCTTTCCACATCCAGAACAGGGCGAGAAACAGCAGCAGCGGCGCCAGCGATTCGATCAGGCGCAAGACGTTGAACGCAACCACGCCGCCGGAAGCATTGTGCAGTGTGAGCAAACCACTTTTGAGCACAGTCAACGGCACCGCCAGCAACAACAGCCAGGCGAGCAAACCGAGCTGCGTGGTGATGTCCAGTTCGCTGCCGAATTCACGGGTCAACGCCACCACCAGCAATGTCAGCAACAGCGCCAGCAGGCAACCGAACACCAATACTTGGCTCAGCAGCAAACCCATCGGCCGTTGCTTGGCGGCTTGATAACCGACCGCCGAATTCAAGCCACCGCTGGTGGCGGCGCTGATCAGGTCGGGCAGGGTGCTGAGCAGGGCAAACAGACCGCGCTCGCTTGGCCCGAGGATCCGCGCGAGCAAAACGTTGCGCAGCAAGCGCAGGCCGATCATTGCCAGTTTGGTGCCCATGCTCAGGGCCAGGTGTTTGAGGTAATGGCTGCGGCTCATGGCCGTGCTCCGCGATAAATGCGCCACGAGAGCAATTCCGGGTTACGCGCGGTGCGTTGGCTGACGCCGAAACGCGGCAAGGCCAAGGGGTCGCTGGCGCCGCGATAAATACCGGTGCCGGTGCCGAGGGCGAACGGAAAATCATGCCCGGCGACGTGCTGGCGCACCCGCGCGTCGTGGTCGCCGTTGGGGTAGCAGTAGACCGGCAACGGCCGATTGCAGCCGAGCAACAACGCCTCGCGGCTGCGGCTGAGTTCTTCGTCGAGGCGCCGATCACTGAGGCCGGTGAGGATCGCGTGACTGGCGCCATGCGGGCCGAAACGCACCAGCCCCGAAGCTTCCAGCGCGCGCACTTGTTGCCAGTCGAGCGCCTGGGGCATCGACTCGTCTGGGCATTCGTAGGTCAGCCGGTTCAAGTCGTCGGGCGACAGGCTTTTCAGACTTTGCAGGTAGTGCAGCAACGTCAGGCTGCGGCGCTCGACGTCGAGGTCATCAAGCAACACCGGCAGCGCTCGACCGACCTGCAGCAGGCTTTCGATCAGATGATGGCGGGCGATTTCGCCATAACTGCCCCACAGGGTTTCGCCGATGCTTTCCCACCAGAAACGCTGGCGGCTGCCAATGAAATCGGTGGAGAGAAAAATGCTCGCCGGCACCTGGTATTTCTGCAGCAGCGGGAAGGCATTGATGTCGTTATCGCGCCAGCCATCGTCGAAGGTCAGGGTGACTTTCGGCCGCTCCGAACGCTGGGTGCCGGGTTGCAGAATGTCCATCAGCGGCACGCAGTCGAAGTGTTTTTTCAGCCACGCCAACAAGTGCTCGAAGGCCTTCGGGCCGACGCACAATTCATTGCGATGCGGCAGGTCGGCGGCGCGGTCGCTGGCCAGCACCCGGTGCAGCATCAGGATCACCCCGGCGCCGTGCAGCTGATTGCGCCCCACCGGTGAGTTGAGGTACAGCCAGCCACTGGTGCGTTTTAATAATTGTTTGATCGCCATGGCGCGCGCCTCTCAACGATTTTGCTCGGGGTTCCACTGGCTGTACCGCTGGCCACGCAGAAACTGCCACAGACCGATGCTCATCCCGGCGAGAGTCACCAGGAGGAACGCGGCGAGGCGAAAGGGTTTCGGTAAACGGTGTTGTGAATCGAGCAGACCGGCGATGGCCACCGCGTAACCGAGCAGTTGCGCCACCAGGCAGAATTGATAAAAACCGTGGTCATCCCACAGCCACAGGTTGCTCAGGAGCAACGGCAGCAAGAGGATCGGCGCCAGACGCCGGATCAGTTTGTGGCTGATCAACGCAATCGAATACAAGCCGTGCTTCAGCGGATTCAGCAGTTCGCGGCGCTGCGCCAGGCTTTGCAGGCCACCGACGGTGACGCGCTGGCGGCGGCGAAATTGCTTGTCGGCTTCGTCGACGCCGTGGTCGATGACTTGCGCCTCGGGCACATAGACGATGCGTTTGAACGCCACGGGCGCGCAGGTACTGATGAAGAAATCGTCGTTGACCTCGGCCGGTACGTTTTCGAACAATTCGCGGCGCAACGCGAGCAGCGCACCGTCAGCGGACACCATGCAACCGGTGCGATTTTCCACGCGGCGCAACCAGCCTTCGTAATGCCGATACAGGCTGTCGCCGACGCTCAAGCCACCGCCGGTCACCGGGATCACCATGTGCCCGGCGCAGGCGCCGACTTTCGGGTCAGTCAGCGGCGCGAGCAAATGCCCGAGGGTGTCGCGCGACCATTGGTTGTCGGCGTCGGTGAACACCAGAATGTCGCCGCTGCTCAAGGCTACGCCGGCATTCAGGGTCGCGGCTTTGCCCTGGCGCGGCAGGTCGAGCACACGAATGCGCGGGTCAACGACTTTATGCGCGCAGGCCACGGTGTCATCGGTGGAGCCGTCGCTGACCAGAATGATTTCCAGCGTCGCCGGTTGATAATCCTGGGCGAGCAGGGTGCGCAACTTGTGCTCGATGTGCCGCGCTTCGTTGTGCGCGGCGATCACGATGCTGATGTTCAGCGGCGGCGCAGCGTCGTGACGGCGCGCGGCGAACAACGGCGCGAGCAGCGTCAGCAGCAGCGGATAACCGAGGTAGGCGTAGACCGGCAAGAGCAGGCACGTCCAGAAAATGAATTCAGCCACGGGCAGGCCTCCTGGCATTCCAACGACACAGACTGAGGACAAACGCGGCGCCGGCCAGGTGCAGGCGCACCCAATGCAGGCCCCACAGTTGCAAGGTCAACAGCACATCGCGATGTTTGATGCTTTGGCGCAGGCTGAGCGCCAGACTCGGCAGCACGGTGATGGTGACCATCACGGCAGCGTGGTGCGGGAAGCCATCAAGCAACGCCGAGATCGCCAGAAAATCCAGCAGCCAGACCAGCAGCGACAACATCGGAAAGCGCAGCAGCCGCACGCTGTAGCCGTGGGTGCGGAGCAATTGCAGATGACTGCCCTGGCGCCACATCTCCTTGCCCATCCATTCGCGCCACGTGGCTTCATATCCCCAATGCAGCGCGACGCTTTGATTGACCGAGAGCAACCGTGCACCGGCGGCGCGCACGCGCATGGTGAAATCCTTGTCTTCTCCGGTGCGCAGGTTTTCATCAAAACCGCCGACCTGATCGAACCAGCTGCGGCGCATCAGCAGATTGGAGGTTGGCAGCCATTGCGCCGCGTAGAGTTTCTGCGTGGTCGGGCGCAAGGTGCGCCGTTGCCAGGCATCGGCATACCACGGCGCCTGGGCCGGGGCGTGCAGGTCGAGACCGAAGACATCGGCCTGCGCGGCGGATTCGAGATTGAACAACAGGCTCAGCCAGTCTTCGGGCATTTCCACGTCGGCGTCGATAAACGCCAGCCAATCGCCGGTTGCAACGGCGGTGCCGCGATTGCGCAATGCGCCGATCAGCACACCCGGTTGCACCAACACCTGCGCGCCGAACTGCCGGGCAATCTGCGGGCCGTGATCGTCGGAGCCGTTATCGACCACGATCAACTCGCACTCGACACCGGCCGCCACCGCAGCTTTTCGCGCGGCGAGCAGGGTGCGGCCAATGTGCCGGGCTTCGTTGTACATCGGGATAACAATGCTGATCCGATTCATGCCTTGGCCCCCGTCAGTGGTGCTTGCTCGGCTTTGAGGCGCAACACGCTGGTCAGCGCGAGCATGATCCACACGTACTTCTGGTTGGGCGCGCTGAGAAACATCAGAAACAACGCCAGCGACAGGAAACTCATGCCCAGGTGCGTCATCAGGTCAGCCTGGTTGCCGTTGTTGCGCAGCATCCACGCGCGCCGGGCGCGGATCATGTTGTAGACGCCGAGGGCGAGCATGCCGACGAACAACAGGCCGGCAGGAATCCCCAGTTCGCTGAAGATTTCCAGGTAGGTGTTGTGCGCGCGGCGATAGAGGTCGCCGACCTTGCGGTTGGCGGAAAACGCCTTGGCATAACCGGTGGTTGCGTAGTGCAGCGGGAAGGTGCCGGGGCCGGTGCCGAGCAGCGGGTTTTCGCTGATCATCTGGCCGCCGACGACGATATAAGAGGCGCGACGGCCGAGGGATTCGTCCTGGCTTTTGGCACCAGCGCTCAAGATGCTCAGCGACTGGATGCGTTCGACGTAACCGGCCGGCATCGCGTAAATCGCCAGCGGAATCACAATCACCAGCCCGAGCATGGCAAAACCCAGATGCCGAGGGCGGATGCGCGTTAGCTCGCTGCGGTAGTGCCAGACGCCAATCATCAGGCTGAGGAACAACACCACCAGCCCGGAACGCGATTCGGTTTTGGTCATGCCGCCCAGCAGCAGCACGAAGCACGCGCCCCAGAACAACCGGTGCCACAGGTTCGGGCTGCGGATCACCAGCAGCAAAGCGAGCGGCACGGCGAAGGCGATCAGCATGGCGAAGGCGTTCGGGTCTTCGAGCAGGCCGGCGGCGCGGCCCTGATCCTGATACTTGCTGGAGAACATCGCCAAGGCGCACGTCGCCGTGACGCTGAGGGTCGCCAGGCGGGCGAACAGGTCGAGGTTCAGTTCGCGGCCGATCAGCAGCGTGATCACGAACAACACCAGGCCGACGCTGAGTTCACGCAGATGCCCCAGCGACATGCCCATGTCATCGGTGTTCAGCGTGCTGAGCAGGTACAAAACCATGAACCAGATCAGGAAACGCCAGATGTTGCTGCGCAGGCGTTCCGAGGGAATCTGGTGCAGCGCCAGTTGCAGCATCAGGATCAGCGCCAGCGAGGCGCCGATGAACTTGGTCCCGGAGAGCGCGTTGTCCTTGAAGAAACCTTCAAAGGGCACCAGCGCAATAATCCCCAACAAACCCCAGGCCGGTTTGCGGTACAGCACCGCGAAGCCGACCAGGCCGAGGACCGCGCCGGGGGCGAGGAATGGATAAGGGCTGGCCAGCAGAGCAAGGCAGACCAGGCCGAAAAGACTGATGATCGAGAGTGGAAAGATCATGCGCGTGCTTCCCGTGCAGTACGGATATAAAGCTGCGACCAGCGTTCGGCGAGGGCCTTGAGGTCATAGCGATCCAGTTGTGTACGTTTTGCGTTGTCACTCAATTCACGGGCCAGTGCCGGTTCGCTCAGCAAGGTGCCGATCTGCCGGGCGAGGGCGGCGCTGTCGGTCGGCGTGGCGAGCAAGCCGTTGTGCCGTTCTTCGAGCACATCGGGAATTCCGCCGACACCAAACGCGACCACGGGCACGCCGGCCTGCATCGCTTCGAGCAAAATCATCGGCGTGCCTTCGGTGCGCGAGCTGATCACCAGCGCATCGAGGCGGCGCCACCACAAGCCCATGTCCGTCTGATAGCCGGGCAGGGTGATGCGGTTTTGCAAACCGGCGGCGTTGATCCTTTCCAGCAAACTCTCGCGTTCCGGGCCGTCGCCGAGCATCACGGCGTCCAGTTGCGGGTGTTGCTGACACAGCGGAATCAGCGCGTCGAGAAACAGGTCGGGGCCTTTTTCACTGCTCAGGCGCCCGACGTAACCGGCGATCCAGCGCTGGCGGTTGATGCTCTGCGGCAACACCCCGTTGGCCGCCGGCAAGCCGTTGGGAATCACCTGCAATTTCTCCGCCCGCACACTGGCCTGACGGCACAGCGTGGCGATGCTTTCAGCGACGCAGACCACCCGGTTCACCGAGGCAGTGCGGCACAGTTGCAGGCTCAGCCAGGTGTAGAACTTCTGCTTGCGACTGCGCGGCGTGAAGCCGTGCTGGGTAATCACCAGCGGCAGACGCAACAGCGTCGCGCCGACCCAGCCAAACAACAGGCCTTTGAAATTGTGCGTATTGATCAGCGGCTGTTCCGCCCGGCGCTGACGCAAATGCGTCAGCAGCGCCCCCAACCCCGCGACGCCCTGGCAATCCACCCCGGCATCGCGGAACCGTGCAATCAGGGCTGGCGGCGCATCGAGAAACAGCACTTGGTGCTGCCCCGGCGTCGCCAGGCAGTGGTCCAGCAACATCCGCTCAGCCCCATAGAAGCCGCCGCTGCTGAGCAAATGAATGATCGGCAGGGCGCTGGTCGGGTTGAGCGGCGCGTTCAATTGCGCACCCAATGCACGAAGCGTGGCACGCTCCAGCTCTTGTGCGGGTTGGTCGGCAGCAGGTGTTGATCGTTGATCACCAGCAGCACCGGCAAGCCCAGTTCGTGGCTGATTTGCGCTGGGTGCTTGAAGCGATGATCAAAGAACTCACGCACGTAGACCAAGGCAATCGCCAGCAACAGACCGGTGAGCAAACCGAACGGAATGATCAGGAACGGCTTGGGAAACGCCGGCGCCGTCGGTTCGAACGGCGGGCTGAGCACCCGGGCGTTGGACAGGTCGTTGTTCAGCGAACTGGTCGCGGTGCTTTCGGCAAAACGCTGGGCGTAGGTGCCGAACGCCGCGTGCAGGGCGTTGATCTCGGTGTCCATCTGACGCAGTTTGCTTTGGGTTTCCTGCAACTGGTGGATGCGATTCTTGAACTCGGCGATGCGCGCGGTTTTCTGGTCGATCACCGAACTGACAATCGCCAGGTCGTTGGTGCGTTCCTGAATCCGGTTGCTCACCACTTTCAAGAACTGCTGACGGGTGCGGGCAATCTGCTCGCGGGTCAGCAGCATCGGTTCGCTGCTTGGCTGGAAAATCGCCAGGTCGTTCATGTAGCGACTGACTTGCGAGGTCAGCGCTTCGCCCATCTGCTTGATCTCGCGATCTTCGAACGCCACGTTGTCGACGGTGGTGGTGAAGGTGTACGGGAAGGTGTAGTCGTTGAGTTTCGAGGCACTCGCGGCGGCCAGGCTGGTTTTCAGGTATTCGAGCCAGCGTTGGCTTTGCAGGCGACGGTCCTGGTACAGGTTGAGCGCTTGTTCTTCGGTGTTGATCGCGTTGAGGCGGAAGGTGATTTCCTCTTTCGGATCAGACGAACCGATGGCTTCGAGCAGCGCCAGGCGATTGCCTTCCAGACCATCGAGGCGCACTTCGTATTGCTGCTTTTTGGTTTCATAGAAACTTTGCGGCAATTCGATCGACTGCAACTGCTGACGGCTGACCAGGTAGTTTTGCAGCAGCGCCGCAACGAACTGCGTGCCCTGATGCGGATCGCCGAAGCTGTAGATGATCGAAATCACGTTGGAGCCCGGCAGGGTCTCGATTTTCAGCTTGGCGATGGCTTCTTCAGTCAGCGCGTCCAGCGTGGTGTCGCGCACTGGATCGGTTTCCATGCCGAGCGCGGCTTTCGCCGGGTTGATCACATACTCGCGCAGCGGCGTGGTGACATAACGCGTCCACGGCTCGGACACCAGTTTGTTGAACGCACCGGGGCTGGGCGTGTACTCGCCTTTTTCCCGCAGTTCGCTGATGGTCTGACGAATCAGCGCCGGCGAACGCAGGATGTTGCTCTCGGTTTCCATGTCGGCCAGTGACGGCGGAATGAAACTGGCGTTTTCCTGGGTCAGCGAGGTGGTCGCGTCGCCCTGGGAGAGTTTTTTCGACTGGACGATGACTTGCGCGGTGATGTCGAAGCTTTGCTTGAGCACCATTGGCAAGATCAGCGCGACGACTGCAAAGATCAGGAAGACTCGTTTCACCAATTGCTTGTTGGCGAAGAAGATCCTGAAGAACTCGTGCAGGTAGTTTTCCTTTGGATTCATGTCAGATCCCCCAAGCGTTAGTTGCTGTCGCTGTCTTTGTTGTCGACGCGGTAGCCGAAGCTGAAACCCACACCCTGGAACAACACGACGTCTGCCAGTTGCCGCGCGAGCTCACCGGCGCTGGCCAGTTTGGTCTTCGGCACATAGAGCATGTCGTCCGGTTGCAGGTAGGCGAATTGCGAAGCGTCACCCGACAGGGCTTTCTCCACGTCGTAGCGCCGGGCCTGAACCTGATTGCCGTTGCGGCGCATGATCACCACCGAATCGAGGCGTGCCTTGATGTTGGTGCCACGGGCCAGGGTCAACGCTTCGAGCACTGAAACCGGCCGGCGAATCGGGTAGGAACCCGGTTGCGCGACTTCGCCCAATACGTAGATTTCGTTGCCTGCCGTGGATTTGAGCAGCACGTCGACGGTCATCCGTCCTGGCAGTTGCGCGTAGCGTTTGTTGAGGAAGGTCTCCAGTTGATTGACGGTCATGCCTTGCAGCGGCACGGCGCCGATTTCCGGGAAACTCGCGTAGCCGTCGGTGCCCACGGTGATCTCCCGGCTCATGCCGGTAGCAGGGTGGTTGAGCGCACTTTTCAGGTTCGCTTCGTTGCTCAGCGGGCTGATGATTTGCACCGTCAGCTGATTGCGGTTGGGCTGGAACAGTTGTTTGCGTTGGTAGACGCGCTGAATTTCGGTGCGCGCTTCCTCGGAGGTCAGCCCGGCGATTTTCACCGAAGTATTGGCCCCCGGCAGTTCGATGGTGCCATCGGGCAGCACCAGTTGATTGCCGTTGAGCTGGCTGGCAGCGGTGAAGTTCAGGCCGATCTGGTCACCGGACTGCACGCGGTAAGCGTCCGAGCCGCTGGTGCTGATGTGGAAGATCACGTCCAGCACATCTTGCGGACGCAAGGTCTGTTCGACGCGGGGCATGTCGGTGGCCTGCGCATTGGCCGGCGATGCGGTGAGGATATTCACCGGCATGTTCTGGGTGTCGGAATTGCTGGAGCAACCTGCAAGCGGCAGCAACAGCAGAAGCAGCATTTTGGCGTTCATGGCGTCATCCTTTTCTGCTGGCTTAGAGGTTTTTGTAGAGCCACTTGGGCATGTAGTACTTGCGTCGGTTGAACACGCTGCCGACCAGTTTTGCCCCGGCCTGAGTCAGGCGCTGGACGGCGGCCTGGGCCACTTCCCAACGCGTGTCTTCGGCGCGAACGACCATGATCACGCCGTCCACCTGGGTGCTGATGACCAGTGTGTCGGCGGCCGAATACACCGCGTCGCCGTCAATCACGACAAAGCGGTAGCGGCTGCCCAACTGGTCGAGCAACGGGCTCAGGCGTTCGGCGGTGAGGTGTTCGGTGCCGCGGATTTGCCGGCCGTTGGGCAGCACGTCGAACGGCAGGCTGGAGGTTTGCACCACGCAATCCTGCAGCAGTGGCGGGGTGCCGCTGCTGAACAGCAGGTCGCGGAAGCCGCGTTCTTTCTGCAAGCCGAGTTGCGCGGTGAAGTTGGTCGCCGACTGGCTGGCGTCGACCAGCAGCACTTGGCCGCTGCTCATTTGTGCCAGTTGGCTGGCCAGCACCAGGGCGCTGGTGGTGGTGCCTGCGCCGGGGTTGGCGGCAGTCAGGAATAGGATCCGCAGATCTTGATCGAGCACGGTCGATGTCAGGTTGGACTCGCTCGGGTTGGCAATGCTCAGGCTTTTATTGGTTGAACCGTCCATTTAACTTGCTCCGTGGCCGCTGAATACTTTGAAGGGGGTTTTCAACAGAATCTTCAGATCAAGCAACAGGCTCTGCTCGGCGATATAGCTGAGGTCCAACTCAACGCGCTGGTCGAAGTCAATGTTGCTGCGCCCGGAGATCTGCCACAGGCCGGTCATGCCGGGGTAGATGCTCAGGCGGGCAAGGTGGTTATCCTTGTAGCGGTAGGCGTTGAACGAGGTAGGCCTGGGGCCGACCAGGCGCATGTCGCCGGTAAAGACGTTGATCAGGTTCGGCAGCTCATCGAGGCTGCTGCGCCGCAGGAACCCACCGATACGGGTGATGCGCGGGTCCTTGTCGATCTTGAAATCAATCGCGTCGGCGCCGTGCTTGTTCAGGTGCCGCAAGGATTCCTTGAGCTCCTCGGCGTTGGCGACCATGGTGCGAAACTTGTACATGCCGAACACGCGGCCGCGATAACCGGTGCGCTTCTGCACGAACATCACCGGGCCCGGGCTGCTCAACTTGATCGCCACCGCGAGACCGAGCAACAGCGGCGAAATCGCTAGCAGAATCACCAGAGCGCCGATGCAGGCGACCACCCGATTGGTGCGCGACAAGGTCCAGGGCCGGCCGCCGTCACGCCCGGTGATCCAGCCGCGACCCTGCATGTGGATCGCGCTGTCGAGGCGCATTCGGTGTTCGGGGTCCAGGCGTTTGTCGCGCCGCAGGTTTTGCAGTGGCACACCTTTTTCATGTCCAGTCATAGACGCCTCCGCTCAAGTTCAGCCCAAAAGCTCAGCCGCAAGCGGCGCGTGGGCAGGCAGTGGGTAGTAATCGCGAAACCAGGCGACGAACCGGCGAAGGCCCTCGTCAAGCTCGATACGCGGGTGGAAACCAGTGTCGCGTTCCAGCTCGTGGACATCGGCACAGGTGTTGAGCACATCCCCCGGTTGCAGGGGAAGCAGCTCGACATTGGCTTTGCGGCCCAGATGTTTTTCCATCAGGGCGAGGTAATCCTTGAGTTCCACCGGGTGTTCGCCACCGATGTTGTAGAGCCGCCACGGCGCCATGCTGGTGGCCGCGTCCGGTTGCTCGCGGTCCCACTGCGGCGAGGCAACCGGTGGCCGCTCGACCAGGCGGGCAATGCTTTCGACGATGTCGTCGATGTAGGTGAAATCGCGTTGATGCTGACCGTAGTTGAACAACTTCAGCGGGCTGCCTTCGACGATCGCCTGGGCGAAGCGGATCGGCGACATGTCCGGCCGGCCCCACGGCCCATAAACAGTGAAAAAGCGCAGGCCGGTGCAGGGAATGCCGAACAGATGGCTGTAACTGTGGGCCATCAGCTCATTGGCTTTTTTCGTCGCCGCGTACAACGACAGTGGGTGATTGACGCCGTGGTGCGTCGAGTACGGTGTTTGTTGATTGGCGCCGTACACCGAACTCGACGAGGCGTAGATCAGGTGTTTGACCGGGTGGTGTCGGCAGCTCTCGAGAATGTTCAGGAACCCGCAAAGGTTGCTGTCCAGGTACGCCTTCGGGTTATCCAGCGAATAACGCACACCGGCCTGGGCCGCGAGGTTGATCACCACCTCTGGTTGTTCACGGGCAAACAAGGCGTCGATGGCCGCAGCGTCGGCGAGGTCAATCTGTGCGAGCGGGAAACTGCCGACTTGCGACTGCACCCAGCGCACCCGATCGTGCTTGAGTTGCGGGTCGTAATAGTCGTTGAAGTTGTCCAGCCCGCAGACCTGATGCCCGTCGCGCATCAGCCGCAACACGCAATGGGCACCGATGAATCCCGCCGCTCCCGTCACCAGAATCTTCATGGGCGCAGCACCTCGGGAACCACGTGGCGCAGGCCGATGCCGCTGTAATGCAGACCGGCGGCGGCGACTTGTTCAGGGTTGTAGAGGTTGCGTCCGTCGACGATCACCCGCGAGCGCAGCTTGCTCGCGAGCACGTCGAAGTCGACCACGCGAAAGTTCTTCCACTCGGTGCAGATCACCAATGCATCGGCGTCTTCCAGGGTGTCGTCGCGGGTCGCGCACAAATGCAGGTCGTTGCGATAACCGTAGATGCGCCGGCATTCGGACATGGCTTCCGGGTCGTAGGCCTGCACGCTTGCACCCTCGGCCCACAGCGCTTCCATCAGGTAACGGCTCGGCGCTTCGCGCATGTCATCGGTGTTCGGCTTGAACGCCAGACCCCAGATCGCGATGGATTTGCCGGCCAGGCCTTGAGGAAATTGCGCTTTGAGTTTGCTGAACAGGATGTGCCGCTGGGTATCGTTGACGTCGGTTACGCTGCGCAACAGCCGCAGCGGCATGCCGTTGTGTTCGGCGGTATGCAGCAGGGCGCGCAGGTCTTTGGGGAAACACGAGCCGCCGAAGCCGCAACCGGGGTAGATAAAGTGATAACCGATGCGCGGGTCGGAGCCGATGCCTTTGCGCACCGCTTCGATGTCGGCGCCGAGCAATTCGGTGAGGTTGGCCAGTTCGTTCATGAAGCTGATGCGCGTGGCGAGCATCGCGTTGGCGGCGTACTTGGTCAGTTCGGCGCTGCGGTTGTCCATGAACATGAGTTTTTCGCGGTTGCGGCAGAAGGGCGCGTAGAGCTCGGTCAACTGGTCGCGCGCCACGTCGTCGTTGGTGCCGACGATGATCCGGTCCGGGCGCATGCAATCGGCAAGGGCGCTGCCTTCCTTGAGGAACTCCGGGTTGGACACCACGCGCACCGCCAGCGCAGCTTTGCCGCGGCGTTGCAGTTCTTCATTGGCGGTGACGATGACCTTGTCCGCCGTGCCGACCGGCACCGTCGACTTGATGATCAAGGTGCGATCGGCTTCCATGAAATTGGCAATCTGCCGCGCCACGTTGAGCACGTGGCTGAGGTCAGCGGAGCCGTCTTCATCGGCCGGCGTGCCGACCGCGATGAAGATCAGCTCGGCGTGCTCGACCGCGTCGCTGGCCTGAGTGGTGAACAGCAAACGACCTGCCTTGATGTTCTCTTCCAGCGTGCTGGAAAGTCCTGGCTCGCTAATAGGCGGAACAGCTTGTTGCAGCTGTTTAATCTTGTTCGGGTCAATATCGACACACAACACTCGGTGTCCGACATCGGCAAGTGCTGCTGCTTGAATCAGGCCGACGTAGCCCGTACCAAATACGCTCACGTCCATATTGGCGTGCCTCGTAAGACGGTTAAAAAATCAGGAATTAGACTGTCAAAAGGGGTATAGCCCAGCCGCAGAAAAACGTGTCAGCAAAATGACATGTTGCACTGTTAGTACACCGCGATATTTACGGGCGAATTGCCATCAAAGGCTTGATGTAGCTGGATTTGCCGCGGTTTTGACGGGTTTTTCACATTTAAAAGAAAACGATAAACGGTCGAAAGCCCCGGCGGGCAAGGGCTGTAGCGCCTTGAGTGTGTCAGATTTGAGTCAACAATTTTTTGACGCTTTTTGAAAATGTCGGACATTTCTTGCGGTTTGATGGCCCGGTGCTAGTGTCAAAAAATGGCCGACAATCTATTGGCCAGACGCCCTCCACGAGACGTGCAAATACTATGAATCGATACCTTAAAGAACTGCTCTTAGTTTTGTACTTACTAAAGAATTATGACTATTACCTCGAACGTCTAAGTGCGTTGGGCATTGGTATTCCATTACTTTTATTTGGCGCCATGTTTGCGGCGCTGGTTATTGCGTTGTTTATGACGGCGTATATCCGTCAAACATTGATTCGGCATCTGTTCGCAGGGGCGATGTTTGCTTCGGCAGTGTTCTTCGACGTCTATACGCGGGTGACCGCTGACTACCTGACGTACAGCAGTTTTGTCTCGCTGGTGTACTCGGGCGGGTTCATTCAGGAAGCGGCGTACCAGTACCGCGATCCGCTGATCAGCGGTTTGCTCGGTGGTTTGCTGCTGCTGTTCGGCATCGGCCTCAAGCCGCGTCGGCGCCTGCGCTTGCCGGGCGCGGTGCTGGTGGCGGCGCCGCTGATGGGCGTGTTGCTATTGAGCGCGGTGCTGTTCGTCAGGGCGGGCGAGGGCGCGCGTGGCTTGCCGATCATGTACACGCCGCTGGCGTATCTGAACCTGTTTACCTACGAGGCCCTGCAAAACACCGTCGGCCCGCGCGAACCGGTAAAACTGGCGCGCAACGAGCAACCGGTCGGCCACGACATCGTGCTGATCATCGACGAAAGCATCTCCGGCAATTACCTCGACATCAACGCGCCGTTCGGCGTGCACAGCAACCTCAAGCAAGCGCGGCCCGGCGTCGATATTTTCAATTATGGCTACGCCGCTTCCATCGCCAATTGCAGCGCCGACACCAATATCACCCTGCGCTACGGCGGCACCCGCGCCGACTACATGCGCATCAACACCACGTTGCCGTCGATCTGGCAGTACGCGAAAAAAGCCGGGCTGCGCACCGTCTACATTGACGCCCAGCGCACGGGCGGCAACCTGCAGAACCTGATGAACGATGCCGAGAAAAAAGACATTGACGAATTTGTGCAATTCGACAAAACCAGCGTGCTCGACCGCGACATGGCGGCCGCGACCAAGCTCATCGAATTGCTCAACGACGGCACGCCGCAATTGGTGGTGATCAACAAGGTCGGCGCGCATTTTCCGGTCCACGACAAATACCCGGACGCCTTCATGACCTATCGCCCGACCTTGCCGCGCGGGCAATTTGTCGAAGTGGCGGATACCAGCAAACGCGATGGCTTCAATGGTCAGCCGGACGATTGGATGCTCTACCGCAACGCCTACAAAAACACTTTGCTGTGGAACGTCGGGGAGTTTTTCTCGCGGCTGTTTGCCCAGGCTGACCTGAGCAATGCGGTGCTGATCTACACCTCGGATCATGGCCAGGATCTGCATGAGCGCGGCAATCCTGGGCTCAATACCCACTGCGGCGGTGATCCGGTGGAAGAAGAAGGGCTGGTGCCGCTGGTGGTGATTCAGGGCAGCGATTTGCAGACGCTCGACTGGTCAGCGCAATTGACCGCGAACAAGGATCGCTCCAGCCACTACAACATCTTCCCGACGATGTTGCAGTTGATGGGTTACGACCTGGCGGGCGTTGAAGCGGTGTACGGCAAACCGCTGAACGTGGCGACGGCGGATGACTTCACTTTCAACTACCGGTTCAACGCGCGGCTGGGGGCGAAACCGCAGTGGAAGCACATCGACCTGAAAACGATTGTCACGCCGGCCGAGTCGGCGACGAGTGTGGCGGCGGGGCAGTGAGGGAATGATGAGCGGGGCGGGCCTCTTCGCGAGCAGGCCTGCCCATTCAACTCAATCTCCATTGGTTGTGCGATCAACGAAACATATCGCAGAGCATGTCTTCGCGCATCCTGAGCCAGACCGGCATCAAGCTGTGAGTCAGCCAGCGGTAATCGGTGTCGGACAAATCATGCGTCGTCTCACAACAACAAATGATCGAGCGCAACGTCATCTCCAGTCTTGCAGCACCGGCGCGACCTTCGAGATTGGCCAGCAGGTGCAAAATCCCTTCGCCCAGCGGGCGGCTGTCCAGGCCTAAATTACCCCTGACATAGTCGTGGTGGCATTCCGGGAGCTTGTGCGCGAGTTCTTCGACACATGCCGTAGCGACCTGAACCAGCGCCGGCTCAATGGCGGCGTCGCGCTGATAAACGCTGAAGTGTGATTGCATCTGATGCAGGCTCTGGATGGTTTCCC
The DNA here is from genome assembly GCF_900105155.1 of Pseudomonas prosekii. Taxonomy (NCBI): domain Bacteria; kingdom Pseudomonadati; phylum Pseudomonadota; class Gammaproteobacteria; order Pseudomonadales; family Pseudomonadaceae; genus Pseudomonas; species Pseudomonas prosekii. The sequence goes on along the minus strand of NZ_LT629762.1, from coordinate 542,778 downwards.
GGGCGGAGCGGAACTCATTGAAAGCGCGGGTGGCCATGCCGGCCTTGGAGTAGAAGTGACCCTCAAGCTGATGTCGCGCGGGAGCTACGTTTGATGTAGCTACGTTTGATGTAGCTCCGTTCAAGTCAGCGCCGTTCAAGGTGTGGCGCAGCTTGTTCAGCCACGACAGATTCTGGTACTGCTGGCGTTCATACCAGCGCAGAACGCGCGGTATCAACTGCTCGGCGAACCACTGATGGGTGATCTCGGCATTCCACTGTTTGCGCGGACTGAACTGTACTGCGCCGCCGTGGATTTTTGTCGGTGACCAGCCCAGCGTGATCATGTCTTCACCAAAGCCATTGATGTGGCCACCCTCCTGGAAGACGTAGGCAATAAGGTGATGGCCGGCATCCAGATCGCTGGTTTTACGCGGCACGTACACCTTCAACATGCCACTTCCCGATGATTCAAAAATATGCTCGGGCGAGTCACCGTCATCGGATTGATGCTGCCGGGTGTAATCGCAAATCAAACGCCACAGCGCGCGCGAGATTCGATAGAGGCCATAGGTATTTCCGGCGTCACGGTGCAGGCGTTTGAAACGCAGTACCTGCCATTTTGCTTCGAGGGTTTCGATGGCTGCGCGATAGGGTCCCCAGGCTTGTTTCAATGCCCAGATCAAATCATCCAGCTCCTGTTTCTCCAGAGTCAGCCGCGATTGCTGCGTACTCAGGATATATTTTTGATCATTGTTATAACTGCGATGCCCAAATGGCACCGCATCACCTTCTTGGTAGTGACTCACCCACTGCAGCCACGCCACCACTTCGTCGCGATCCAGACCGAGAATGATGCCGCTGAGGTCGGCTCGCCCAAACGACAAAATGGCTGACGGCCTTGGATTTTCTTGCGTTGGCGTCAGCAGTTCGAGGCGGATCGTGGTGTTTTCCAGCGTGACGAGTGAGTCCTGGATGGAGACGTAACGCGGGCGGAACGTCTGGCTGTCCGGCTCGGGCATCGGCAGCTCGTTGCAAAAACGCTCCTTGATCGCCTTGGAAAAGAACGTTTGCACCAGATGCGGCGCTTCACGCAGAAGCTCGACGATGCAGCTTTTGTCCCACAGTTGCGCGTCAATGCCTTGCGCGGCGAGGCTTTGCTCAGCGGCATCCCAGGCGTGGTAGGCCTTGCGGTCATCATCGACGTCGATCGACAGGCACAGGATGTACTGCTGCGTTTGCGTCGCGAGTTTGCCGTTGCAAAAGTGCGCGACCCACTGCTTGATGTCGCTGGCCTTGATCTGCTTCCAATGCTTGACCTGCGCCACGTGCCTTTTTTGTGCTGCGGGCAAGCGCCAGGTGACATCGATGCCTTCCTGGGCCTGGCCGGGTCGTCCGTATTTGAACGAGCGCACGTCGTAGCGATGCTGGATCAGCCGGGCACAGAGCTTTTCGAAGTTCGGCCACGTCAGATCGTGCAATGGCAACGTTTCGATTTGCGGGTCCAGCACATGACCTTCGAAGGGCGTCGGTTCGGCCAGAAGGTCATCCGGGGACAGGGGATCAAAGGGGGCGGACATGATTGGATCCAGCAATATGAGTGCGCCGATTTAACGACACCTGCCAGCCCTCGCACAACCCGCGGCTCAGTGCGGGGTGGCGGCGACGCTGCAATGCGAGGTCATCGATTAAAACTTCTCAGTCCAGCGCCACCACCCAAACCGCATTGCCAAACGAATCGCAGAGGTACAACCGCGTGCCATCGGCGCTGAACACCGGGCTTTGCGGATAAAGACCTGCCTGAAAGCGGCTGACCACTTGCCAGGTTGCGGTGTCGATGATCGTGACGTTGCGTTCAGCCGCGCTACAGCAACACGCGAGTGCACCATTCGGGCTGAACGTCAGGCCGTGCGGCAGCGGCGGAACCGGCAGCAGGTCGACCACGTCGTAGCTTGCCAGATCGATCTTGGCGACGATCCGCTCATCCGTCCGGTAAGGCGCGTAGCCGAAATCCCCCGCAGGGCTGAGCGCGAATTCCTCGAAGGGATCGGGCAGTGACAGCACCGTAGTGATCTCACCGGTTACGCTATCCAGCACGTTCAGCGCGTGGCGCAGGTAATCGCAGATGAACAGGCGTCCATCGCGACTGAGCACCGCAGCGCTGGCGAACGGACCGGTGATGAAGCGCTTGATCAGCCTGTCGCTCGCGGTATCGATAATGCACAACTGGCCATTGCCGGCGCTGTTGGCGTGCACGTAGAGGCGTTGACTGTGGGTATCGATGGTCATCGCATGCCCTTCGCTGGCAGCGATTTCGCCGACGATTTTGCGCGCCGAAATATCAATCACAATGACTTTCGATTGCCCCAGTCCGCCGACATATGCGCGATTTCTTCGGGCATCGACAACGATCGCCAGTGGTCGGATCGGCAGCGCTATCACCGCGATCACGCACATCGCATCAGTGTCGATCAGCGACAGCGTGCGGTCCTCGGTATTGCACACGAGGGCCAGACAATCGTTGGCGGCCAGCGCGAGGCTGTTGGGTTCCCGACCGACTTCGACCACGCCGATGACCAGCGGCTTGCGCAGGAATTTGCCGACGGTTTTGGCGTCGGTCTTGCGGCTGATGTGCAGTGACGTTTTCATCATTCGAGCCTCTTTCCTGCGCAGCGCTGGTGGGCAAAGCGATGACCATCCCCGGTATCAGACACTCCTTGCATGACATTATTAGATACCCGCGCCTGCGCGCCCGCTACTGTTAGAACTGTCAGGTAACCTGCGGTCGCGTCCGCTATCCTTGCCCCACGCTTATCAAACGGGTTTGCCCATGTTGTCTGTCCAAGGTGTCTACAAAAGCTACGCCACCCCGCAAGGTCCATTGCCAGTGCTGCAAGGCATCGACCTGACGCTGAAACCCGGCAGCAGCCTGGCGCTGATGGGCGAGTCGGGCAGTGGTAAAAGCACCTTGCTGCACCTGATTGCCGGGCTGGACAAGGTCGATCGCGGCAGCATCAGCAGCGGCGAGCATCGGCTCGATCAGATGAACGAAGCGCAACTGGCCAACTGGCGGCGCACTGAAATCGGCTTGGTGTTCCAGCAGTTCAACCTCATCGGCAGTTTACGTGTGGAAGACAACCTGGCGTTTCAGGCGCGGCTGGCCGGGCGTCACGATCCGCGCTGGCAGGCGCATCTGGTGCAGCGGCTGGGTCTGGGCGATTTGCTCCGGCGCTATCCGGAGCAACTGTCCGGCGGCCAGCAACAACGGGTAGCCCTCGGCCGCGCACTGGCCTCGCAGCCAAAATTGCTGCTGGCCGATGAACCGACCGGCAGCCTCGACGAAGCGACCAGCGACGAGGTGTTGAAGTTGTTGCTGGAGTTGCTCGATGACACGCCGACGACCTTGTTGATGGTCACGCACAGTCCGCGGGTGGCCGCGCGGCTGGCGGAAAAAGTCGTGCTGCACCGTGGCCGTCTGGCTGACGCGGACGTGCGCTGAGGTGCGGGTCTTTGCTGAAACCTTGCGCGCGCTGCTCAGCCATTGGCGCCAGCACCCGGTGCAGTTCTTCAGTGTGTTGACCGGGTTGTGGCTCGCCACCAGCCTGCTCACCGGCGTGCAGGCACTGAACAGCCAGGCGCGAGAAAGCTACGCCAAGGCCAGCCAGTTGATCGGCGGCGAACCCCAAGCCAGCCTGAGTGCGCCGAGCGGCGCGGTGTTTTCCCAGCAACTGTTCGTCGACTTGCGCCGCGCCGGTTGGCCGGTATCGCCGGTGCTGCAAGGCCGGTTGACGCTCAAGGAGCACGACGATCAGCGCTTGCAACTGATGGGCATTGAGCCGGTGTCATTGCCGGCCGGTTCGGCGGTGGCGGGGCAGGCCTTGGCAATAGAAGCAATCGTCGAGTTTTTCACCCCGCCGGGCAGCACCTGGATCGCGCCGCAGACGTTGCAGGCGCTGGGGTTGCGCGAAGGTGACCGGCCAGTTGCAGAGAGCGGGCACAGCTTGCCGCCGCTGCACGCGCAACCGGAAATGGCGCCCGGCGTATTGCTGGTCGATATCGGCTTCGCCCAGCAGATCCTCGATCAGCCGGATCAGCTGTCGCGCCTGCTGCTGCCGAAAGACTTCAACGCGCCTTTGCCGGACCAATTCAAAGGCCAGTTGCAGCTCAAAAGCAGTGGCGAAGAAAACAATCTTTCGCGCCTCACCGAAAGCTTTCACCTGAACCTTGATGCCTTGGGATTTCTCTCGTTCGTCGTCGGCCTGTTCATCGTCCACGCGGCGATCGGTCTGGCGCTGGAGCAACGCCGAGGTTTGCTCAGAACCTTGCGCGCTTGCGGGGTCAGCGCGCGGATGTTGATCGCGTGTCTGTCGGTCGAGTTGGGTGGTCTGGCGCTGATCGGTGGCGTCGCCGGGGTCGCCAGCGGTTACCTGCTGGCGAGCGTATTGCTGCCCGATGTCGCCGCCAGTTTGCGCGGTTTGTACGGCGCCGAAGTGGCGGGGCAGCTGAGTTTGAGTCCGCTGTGGTGGCTCAGCGGCGTCGGCCTCAGCCTGCTCGGCGCGCTGCTGGCCGGCGCTAACAGTTTATTGCGAGCGGCGCGACTGCCGCTGTTGGCGCTGGCCAATCCGCAGGCCTGGCATCAGGCGCATGCACGATGGTTGCGTCGCCAAGGTTGGGTCGCTGGCATTGCCGGGCTGATCGCGCTGTCGGCGTGGATCTGGGGTGACAGCCTGGCCAGCGGTTTTGTGCTGATGGCAACGATGCTGCTCGGCGCCGCGCTGGCGCTCCCGGTATTGCTCAACGGCGTGCTCAACCTGGTGCTGCGGCGCAGTCGGTCGGTGCTTGGCCAATGGTTCCTCGCCGATTGCCGCCAGCAATTGCCGGCCCTGAGCCTGGCGCTGATGGCGTTGCTGCTGGCGCTGGCGGCGAACATCGGCGCCGGCAGCATGACCGCCGGTTTCCGCCAGACCTTCAGCGACTGGCTCGAACAACGCCTGACCGCCGAGCTCTACATCAACCCACAAAATCCGGCACAGGCGCGCGAGTTGCAGAGCTGGCTTACACAACAACCGCAGGTCACGGCGGTGCTGCCCAATTGGCAGGTTTCGGTGCAACTGCAAGGTTGGCCGGCGGACGTCTACGGCGTGATCGACCACCCGAGTTATCGTGAACACTGGCCGCTGCTCGAAGCGCTTGGCGACAACCCTTGGCAACGTCTGGCCAGCGACGATACGGTGATGCTCAGCGAACAATTGGCGCGGCGTTTGAAGGTGCGTTTGGGCGATCACCTGGCAATTCCCACGCCGGACGCCACGTGGAGCCCGCGCATCGTCGGGATCTACGCCGATTACGGCAATCCCAAAGGCCACCTGCTGGTCAACGTCGAACACTTGCTGCGCGGCTGGCCGCAGCTCACGCCGAACCGCTTCAATCTGCGCATTGATCCGCCGGCCGTCGCGCCGTTCCTGACTGAGTTGCAGAAGCGCTTCGAATTGGACGACAGCCACATCGTCGATCAGGCGCGGCTCAAGGGTTGGTCGACGCAAGTGTTCGAGCGCACATTCGCCGCCACTGCCGCGCTTAATAGCCTGACGCTGGGGGTCGCTGGCGTGGCGCTGTTCATCAGCCTGCTGACGCAGAGCCAGAGCCGCCTCGGCCAACTCGCGCCGCTGTGGGCGCTGGGTGTGACGCGGCGACAATTGATGCTGCTCAACCTCGGGCAAACCTGGCTGCTGGCGGTGCTGACGCTGATGCTCGCGCTGCCACTGGGCATCGCATTGGCGTGGTGCCTGGACACGGTGATCAATGTTCAGGCGTTTGGCTGGCGCCTGCCGTTGCGGGTGTTCCCGCTGCAATTACTGCAGTTGATGGGGCTGGCGCTGCTCGCCACGCTGCTGGCGTCGGCGTGGCCGTTGTACACGCTGTACCGCACACGCCCGGCGGATTTGCTAAGGACTTTTGCGCATGAGGACTAAGGTTTTCCGGCCGTTATTGGCTTTGTCATTGGCGTGGTTATTGGCGTTGTTAAGCGGCTGCGATAATTCCGCGCCGGTCGAAAAAGGCTTCGCCGGGATGGGTGGCGACGCGGCGGCGTTCACTCCGGTGGTGGCGGGGCGGCCGTTCAGTTTTCCGGCAGACCACGGACCGCACGATGGTTTTCGCATCGAGTGGTGGTACGTCACCGCCAACCTCAAGGACGATCAGGGCGAGGAATTCGGCGTGCAATGGACGCTCTTTCGCAGCGCGTTGAAAGCCATGCCCGAGGCGGCGGGCTGGGCCAACCAGACCATCTGGCTCGGCCACGCAGCGGTGACCTCGGCGACCGCGCATCACGCTGCTGAACGCTACGCCCGAGGCGGCGTGGCGCAGGCCGGTGTAAGCGTGGCGCCGTTCAATGCGTGGATCGATGACTGGCGCTTCAGCAGCGCGAGCGCCGATCCATTGGCTGACATGCAACTCAGTGCCCGCGACAAGGCGTTCAGCTATCAACTACGCCTGACATCCTCTCGACCGCTGGTGCTTCAGGGCGACAAAGGCTTCAGTCAAAAATCCGAACAAGGCCAGGCGTCGTACTACTACAGCCAACCGTTTTTCCAGGCGAGCGGCACGTTGCAAATCGATGGCAAAACCTTCACCGTCAGCGGCCCGGCGTGGCTCGATCGCGAGTGGAGCAGCCAACCACTGACCGCTAATCAAACCGGCTGGGACTGGTTCTCGCTGCACCTGGACAGCGGCGAAAACGTCATGCTCTACCGCATGCGGCAAAAGGACGGCGCGCCTTACCTCACCGGCACCTGGATCGACGCCCAGGGGCAAACTCAATCGCTGCACGGCGACGACATCAGCCTCACGCCGCAAGACACCGCGAAGGTCGCCGGACATCAAATGCCGGTGCGCTGGACCATCAAAATCCCCAGCAAAAACCTCGACATCAGCACCACCGCGCTCAACCCCAACGCGTGGATGGATTTGCGCATTCCCTATTGGGAAGGCCCGGTACGTTTGAGCGGCAGCCACGCGGGGCAGGGCTATCTGGAAATGACCGGGTATTGAGTCGGAACTCTCGCCATCGCGGCGCCCTCCTAAGTTAAGAAACCGATTACTGGAGTGCGCCATGAGCGACGACCTCAAAGCCCCGGACCTCGACACCTGGCAACGTCTGTTCGAGGACAAAGCCTACTGGCAACAATCCCCCGACGCGCATTACAGCGAACTGCTGCGCGTCGCCGACGACTTGCTGGGGCAGGGCGCCATCGACCTCCAACAATGGCAAACCCTGAAAGCCAAAGCCGAGCAATCCCATAAGGATTCGCCGGCCATCAACGTCGCCGAAGAAGTCGACGACCCCGAAGCGTGAGGAGACTCGAATGAAACCGATTAACCAAAGCGAACACCCCGACGAACCACGGCCACCGGGTGAAGTCGAGCGTGATAACGATGCGTTGCGCCCGACTGATCCGAAGAAGCGTGAGGACAGCGGGAAGGGGACTGAGAGTGGAGAATCTACTGCTCAGGAAACTGCGAATACTCCCTGATCAGGGTTTTTGGTCATCGGCGCGCACGGTACTTGACCTTGGTCCGGAGCTGTGCGCTGCCATTCATCACGGGGAATTGTGAGCTCAACGCAGTGGCACACGCCATCACCTAAGGCACCCGTCTGTTCACTGCCTTTGGGGCCTGGGCCGACTTTATCGTAGATGCCAGGATAGGAAATTTCCATATACTTTTATAAGTCGGATTACTGTTCATAGGGAATTCCAAAAGACAGATTTATTTAAGAATGCAGAAATATATCTATTCCTTACGTTCTGTTCTCTGAGAGTTTAGTCTTGGTATTCAAAGCTTCCTCGGTATGTAAAGAGCTTGTTTCTGATTTTAGTATTTTGAGTAGTGCCTGAGAAGGAGTAGTCGTAGATTGCAACTATGGTGTCTATAGCCGCATCGATCAGAGGAGCTTTTTTATCTTTCATGTCAGCCGCGATGTCAAGGTCGTATGAGCATCCGTCAATTGCATTAATTAGAGAATTGGTTGGCTCGATTTTATCTGCTTCGACACTGTCATCGTCAACAAAGCCAAGTGAGAAAGCCTTATCGAACTCAGAACCAAGATAGTCTCCGTCGTCAGAATACTCTGCGCTCATCACATCTCGAAGAGTAGACGGTTCCCAATCGGTATTGGCCGTCCAAATAGAAACGATTTTTTTCGACCCCATTTTTTGTTTCCTCAGTTTTAGTCCTGAAGGTAGAGCATCGGAACCGCCTTCCAATCGCCGTCCAGCCTACTAATTTATGTGTGCAAGTTTATGGGAGCCTATCGTTTCGGCGGGGCAATTTCCGAACCTTGTCTAGCTGCATTCCCATTCAGCAAGCAAAAAGGGAAAGCGGTTATTTTTGTGTGCTGTATTTTCATGGTTTCATGAAGCTGTCGTGCTCATTATAATGTTTAATGGCTTTTAGTATTTCCTCATTTGTAGCAGACATTTTTTGCTTCAGTGCGTTGAATGTAACATCCTCCAAGAGTTCGTCGGTAAACCAAAACTCAAGATTGTTTTGAGTGATGTACTTTGGGAAAATCTCTTCGTCGTCATCGGTAATCTCCGAATATTCATCAATCACGCAGTCGGTTTTCAGCGTCGCTTGGTCCGATGATCCTTTCCCATAAACACAATAGGTCAGTTCTTTTTTCTGAGCCTTTAAGAAATCGATCAGGTCGTTTATCTTGATAGATTGATTGTGTTTCATATCAGTGCTCCAATTATTCCGTTTTTATTTTCCCTTCGCGCCCTTCTCGGCCTCCACCCCAGATGTCTCGTTCGCCTTTGCCAGGGTGCCTCTGCGGCTGTCGTCGATGCCGGCGAGGTTGCCATTGGCATCGTAGGTGTAGCGGCGCTGGAACAGGTTGCGATCCTGCTGGCCAACACTGAGAGAAAAGGGGACAGATTTATTTTCAAACAGAAAATAAATCTGTCCCCTTTTTGTTGACGTCTCGCGGGACTTTACTTTTTAAACGCTTAACAGCCAAGACTCGCACTGGTTCATTTTTTCATTGTCGTCCATGGCATGAGATATTTTCTTATCAATTTCTTTGAATTTATTTGGTTCGTTTTCTTGGTAGAACATCAGCCAGCCGTCTCTACCGTCGTTCTCTATCATGTATTTTTTATCGTCTTTTCTGATGTTTAACGACCAAGATGAAAAGAAGTCTGGATGGTCCGAAAACACCGTTACCTTAAAGCCGCAACGACTTGCCATGTTATATAAATTAGTTTGCTTCATTCGTAGTCTCTTAGATTTTGATAAATAACTGGGTTTTTTCAAAGTTACCTTTAGCGCTGCTAAAGACTTGAGTACCCCCACCTGATGACGGTTGCGTCATTCCTTTTACAGACCACGTATCATCAATCGATTTGGCTGTCGATTTCAATACTGGCGTTTTTTCTGTCGTTCGATAAATGCCTTGCAGTTTTAGTTCCACCGTTCCTGCTGCGCGATTATCTCTGCGAAAAGGGGACGGATTTATTTTGAGAATGGAAAACAAATCTGTCTCCCTTTGTTGGTAAAAGTGTACTGTTTCTCGGTCCTTGCGTTTTACAGTCGGAAGGTAAGTTTACGACTTGGCTTAAAAAGGTACTTTTCCATTTTTGTCTTAAGTAGTGCAACTGTAGCTGTTGAGGAACCGCATCTTTCATTATGTAATGATGCTGCCTTCTATCGCTTTATCCCGATTCGACATGCGTTTAAACGAAATAGAAACACCTTAGCCTTGACTGGAGACCGGTTCGTGCATGGGTGTGCCGTTTCATAAGGGTTTTAGGTGTCTTTTTGGGCGTTGTATGTTCGTAGCATTTCCTCTGAGCCATCCCAGTTTGGGGGCGTCTCCCAATCTTTATTTTTCTTTTTTCCAATTATTGCGCCAATGAGCGTATTTTTCTCATCATAAAAAATGCGACCGTCCCAACTAGTGCTATCAATGAAACGCATTGATAGTATTGCGTCAGGCGCCATATTTGAAATCGCACTTATAAGCTCTTCAAATCCTAGCATTTCCGATGAGGTTGTATTTGCAATTTCTTTTTGAATAGTGAGTTCTTTTTTATACGTGTCGCTAGTTTTATTTATTGTGTAAGCATTTTTAAAAACGAAACTTTCTTTAGCTGATTTTTTTAATAGTTGGGCCGATTTCATCCCGCCGTCTGCGAGATGAAAATGCTGCTGTAAGAAATCTAATATGTTCATGGTTTAAACACCTCAATATCCCCGCTGCGGGGTCCTTTCAAGAGAACTTCTTGCTCCCCCCAACGATCTTCCGAATACTGCCATGACCACTTATCCCCTTCTTTTGGGGCGCCAATTGTACTTCTCAGAATAAGTCCATCCTCTTTGAAAAGAGGGGGCGAATCTATTTTCGAGCGTAGAAAATAAATCTGTCCCTGTTTTTGTTATTATTCGATTTTTTTAGGTTGAATGCCTCGTAGATTTAGGTGTTTTCTTTCCTTGGGAACGAGAGGGTCATACACTCTAAGGTACACCCGTTTGTGTCTTCAACTAAACTTAGTTTTAGTTCAGGACTAAACATTGTATAAAAATAAATCTCAACCTCTCGGTCGTTATCAGATAGCCCATTTATATAAAGGCAGTGTGCACATGCTCTTCGCAAATATCGCTTTCGCTTCCCCGAGTGTCATATGATTTGGGCCGCTGTACTGCTCAGGATCAACTACTCCACTATCTTCCCATCTGCATAGATCACAAATTTCATAGTTTGCCCTTGACGATATCGTTCGGTAGCCACAGCAAGGGCAAGTCTCCAATGGTTCGATAAACCCAACTACCTCATGTTCGCCAAGTCCCATTTTTTTCATGGAGGTAGATAAATATGAGTTTGTCACGCCTTTGTACTCTGAGTACAAAGCAATCAAAAGCAATTCGTCATATAGAGGATTCTGCACATCGCTTGGAGGTTCTTCGTTTGAAACAAGTAGTTCTTGCATCTCTTTTGAAAGTAAGGAGAATTCTTCGTCGCTATCATCAATTCCCCACCAGTTCAGTAGCACTAATTCACGTGTATTATTGTCAAGGGACGCTAAAGCTTGTTTGCTCAGCATGTAAGTCGCATCGGATCGAGATGTTTTTTTCATATTAAAGACCTTTAGCTAAATCAATTGTTGACTTGACGCAACGACGCTTCTTTATCATCTTTATAAAAGTTTTTATTTCTCGATATTTAACGTGGGCGACAAAAACTCTTCCAAACGCTGGATGGTGTTCGATTTTTTATTTTAGTGTTCGTTTTCGTATCACTCCCACTGTATCGTGAATCTGTCCGGGCGTTCTGGTGGGATTTTTACCTTTGTGCCGTTAGAAGAAGTCACATAAATAAAATCTTCGTGGAGTTCTATTTTTTCGAAAGGAATTGTTGTGCTTAATACAATTATGCAAACCAATTCGTCATTGCTTTTTTTGTCAGTGATATGAATCCATCCTCTCCGGATGCTAGACATTCGCCGCACTTTATCTCGTGGCCCTTAAATTTTTCTACCATGTCAAGGGTCGCCAACCCCTCACAGAGCTGATTTCCTCTAATGCATAATCTAGTGCTGGTTGCCAAGATTTGCTTTGTAATGACTGACTTTGCTCAGATATCTCGAATAGGCAGTAAAATCCATTGTAGGACATTATGGAGTTGTTGCGAGGATATATTTCATCCTCCCAGTCATTTTGTATTTTTTGTTTGTCTTCACCAAACATATTATTTTCCTATTCGTTAATTCTTATTTGCTGCGAAAAGGGCGCATGTTTATTTTCTAGGGACCGGAAAGGGGACAGATTTATTTTCGAGCATAGGAAATAAATTTGGCCACTTTTGTTCCCTCTTTTGTTCCTTTTGTTCCTTTTTTCTCTTGTTGATCTCTCGCTGGAATTTGCTTTTTAAACGCTTAACAGCCAAGACTCGCACTGGTTTATTTTTTCATTGTCGTCTATGGCATGAGATATTTTCTTATCAATTTCTTTGAATTTATTTTTTTCGTTTTCTTGGTAGAATATTAGCCAGCCGTCTCTATTGTCGTGCTCTATCATGTATTTTTTATCGTCTTTTCCAATATTTAATGACCAAGATGAAAAGAAGTCTGGATGGTCCGAAAACGCCGTTACCATAAAGCCGCAACGACTTGCCATGTTATATAAATCAGTTTGCTTCATTCGTGGCCTCTTAGATTTTGATAAATTATTTGGTTTTTTCAAAGTTAGCCTTTAGCGCTGATAAGGACTTGAGTGCCCCCACCTGATGACGGTTGCGTCATCCCTTTTACAAACCACGTATCATCAATCGGTTTGGCTGTCGATTCAATACTGTCGTTTTTCCGGTCGTCGATAAATGCCTTGCAGTTTTAGTTCCACCGTGCATGTTGCGCGATTATCTTCGAGCGGACCAATGCCGAGCATTGATTGGCTTGTAGCAGGGTTCAGAGAATAATAGTTGCCTTGTGGGGCTCCGGGTGATTGAAATTGATAAACCGTTTTACCTCGATTCAACGTCTCTACATTTACTGGCTGATTAAAGTCGATTCCGCTCAAGTGGCCCGGAATGTTAGTCTCTTCAAAAACTTGTGTTCGATAGAACTCTGTCGCAGTCTCTTTTCTTCCACCGGCGTTGATATCGTTATTGATATTCCCTGTCCGACAAGAGAGAAAATGGGATGGATTTATTCTCAAATAAATAGAAATTAAATCTGTCCCCTTTTGATGAGGCGGATACGCTGAGTACCCCTCCAACAGAGTAAGAAGCTACCAGGGCGGCCAAGTAGAAATTCAGGTTTGTGGAAGTGGTTTCGGTAAACCCGATGAAGGGGACTTCAAGGCTCGTGGGCCAAGCATTGAATCGCCTCTGATTTCACCACGAACCTGCGCGCCCAAGCTGACGCTTGTGGATTTTTGTTGTATCTCATTAGTCCGGCACGTCGAAAAAGGAAACAGATGTAGTTCTCGCGATTAAGGCGGGCAACTCTGGCATTAAGGAGACTCGCTGTGCAACTCATATAAGGTAAACTGCTCGGCCTTTTTTGCCGATGCCACGCTACGTTTAAAAGACGCGGCTCGGCAGATTGATATGGATATCAGAAGATGAAAAGACTGAGTCGACGTCAACGTTTTTGGCTCTGTATGCCCCTGTTCTGCGCCGGGCTGTGGGCCGCGTCGCAGTGGTGGGAAAAGGGCCTGGCGAAACCAGTCGGCGCCCCTGACATCAGCCCCAACGGGTGTTATCGGGTTCAGCAGTTTCAACCTTTCTGGCTCTTGCCTTGGTTCTTGCACCCAATGGCTTTCCCGGACCCGGAAGCAGAAGTCTATTGGTTTGCACGCTGGGAAATTCCGGCTTTTTTTCGTCTGTACGATCATCGCAACGGCCAACTGATTGGCGAAAGCGAAATCTACGACCTGGTCAATGCTGGCGGGCCTCTGGATTGGGGTGGCCGAACCTACCCCACGGTGTCGGCGGCCATGATCGAGATCGGCCCCAATCTGCCTGATTGCATAGGTGATCAGCCGAACTAATTATTGAGAAACGGACGACAGCTAAGCCTGTTGGCCTTGCTCAAACATGCAACAATCCGCCGCCGCGCACCTGCAGCTGCCGGCGGCGATGTTTTCCGCCAATCTTAAGGATCAAGATGAGCTCCTCTCGCGCAAATATCATTGGCATGAAAGTCCACTGCAACGCCTGTGAAAAGGAATTTCCCATCGGCAAGAAACAGCAAACGCTGTTGCGCGAAGACCACTCCATTGTGTGCAAGGGCTGCAAGGCCGCACTGGTGATATCCGCCGTGGAAAAGCAGCGCTTCCTGAGTTTCGATAACCCTGCTAAACCCATGATGCTGGCCATGATGCTCAGTGGCTTGCTATCGGTGTGTGTGTTCGGCGGTACTTTTCTCGGTTTCCTGAAGTCCGACACCCTGGTGCTGGTGGCCGTGATGATGCTGATCGGCAGTAACCTGATATTGGGGCCGATGATCAGAAGTGCGACCAAGCCTCTGATTGTCAATCTTGACCCCCAAGGCACGCCAGCAGCCGTTTGATATTTGGCTTGCCGGCCTGCCGATGCGGGCTGGACGAAGAGCAGAAGGGTTTTGAATAAGCTGTCGTCTGGCGCTACCAGAACAGCGCTTGTGCGATCTGATTTGCCTCATTCCTGGTTTGCTCACCGCCCATGATTGGCGCCCTTAGCAACGACCGTTCCCCCTCGCGGTCCACGATCCAGAACGCCATCTTTATGGGCGTTTTGCGCTGGACGCCAGCAACGAAGTCGTCGGATACGGCCGCTTCATCGCCAGGCAGCTTCGTAACATCGAACTCCCATTTCTCGCCGGTTGCTGGCGACTTTGCGGGCTCGGCCGACTTGGGCGAAAACTTCGTCCTGCGCACATCCCCGGCTTGCAGTCCCAGCGTTTCCGACATGAACGAACGCAGTATTGATTCAAGCTTTTCGTCCGATGTCTGGGCCGAACCCACGGTGAGGCCAAGTTGTGCCCCTGTTTGCAGATTTTCGTAATAGAAGCGATATTCCGTACCCAATCTCAGGCGGTAGTCGCCCACGCGCAAGGGTAGATGTATGCCCATCGAGCTGTTAACCAGCGCATTTTCATCCTTCGGCACTATCCAGCCGAGCGTAGCATCGCTTTTCTGCCATTCGATGAGCGTCCGGTTCAGGGCGACGGCCTCCTGAGTTCTGCCTTGGCGGTAGGCGATATCAGCGGCGTAATCCAGCGCAGTTCCATAGAGAAGTTGATAGGTAAAGCCATACTCCCAGGCAGGCACGGCCAAACCCAGCGAGCGGCGCGCGGCATCCAGCGCGCCGTGACGGTACTGCGACACGCCGATAAGTGTCTGCACGCGCGCCACTTCCTCCGGGAAAATGGCGTCGGGCAACGCCTGTTTCGCCAGTTCCGCAGCCTTGGACTCGCCGCCCGGAAGCTCCCAGGTTGAATCCATGTATTGGGTCTGCTCGGCCATAGTGCGTTCGCGGAACAGCGGTGGTGCGCTTTGCCAGTTCAGCGCAGCGAACAACTTTTGCATCTGCTCAACGGCCTGGGCCTTGTCCCGCGATTTGAACACCACATCGATGTCCATGCGCCAGTCGCCGCGAAGCGCCGTCCAACGAATATTGGTGCATTGCTCGCCGTCACACTCCTCTTGCCTCCCCAGTTTGACGGCGGCCAGGTCGTCGAAGGGGAGGTCAGGCATCGCCGATGCAACCGCCCGAACTTCACGCTGTTCCTGATAGGGTTTGAGCCAATCCTGGCGTTGCGATGCCGTGTATTTGCGTTGAGCTTCGTCATAAGCCAGCGAAATCTCGGCGCTCAGGCGGCCGTTTGCCAACTCCTGCGTATAGAGGAGGAGGGTGGTGGCTTCGCGTTTTTTTGCGGGTTCAAACTTCGCCAGTTTCCACCGCCCCAGCAGGAGTGGCATCGAGAAGTCAGCTAATTCGTAACGCAAGCGCGGCTCGTCCGGCGACAAGCGCCATAGACCGGGATAGGGACTGACGGCCGCAAAAAGCTTTTCCTCTAGGCGTACGACCTCGGCTCTTTCACCCGCCAGCATGCTTGCCTCGATGGCCAGGCCCAGCATGTTTGTGATGCGCGGGTCGCGCCTGTTAGTCGACCCGACAGAGGCTGCTCGCTGCTCCCAATACGCGATCTGCTCTTCGGCGGCTTTCCGGGCCTCGTCGTATCTCTTCTGCTGATGCAGCAGATTGACGAGCAACACACCCGCCTCGAGGTCCGTGAAATCCATTGCGCCACCCTTGCGGCCTGCCTCCATGGCCGCCCGGGCGGCGACCGTGGCCTCTGGCAGTGAATTTTCACTGCTCAGACGTTGTGCCTCGTGCATCAACTGAGCTGGACTGGGTGGCCGAGCTTTTGCCTGATCTGCTGGCACTGCCCAGGCGGCGGTGCCGGTCGATAGCAGGAAGGCGGCAAAGAGGGCGCAGTGTCGGCGTCGTATCGAGTTCTTCATGGTTGACTCTCTGGCACATGTCTAATGGGCGTCCCGCACAGACACGTAGAAATGCGCTGCTCGGCGTGAGGGCGCCTCGCAATCGGAATGGACCTAACGCTCAGGGTGACGAGCCCCGAACTCACAGGGGCCGTTTGACACCCCATTTTTTTATCGCGGGATCAATAGACTCGTCCGCTTCAACCTGCGCCGGCGTTTGATGGAACGCCATGCCATTGCCACAGAACGCAGTAAACACATCCCCGTTGAAACTGTAGAGCTCGACACTCGTGACAGTCTCACAGGCATCACTCGCCACTACCTTTCGGGCGAGCTTGACCCGAGACGATTGATAAGTGTCGTACCAGTCTTTGAAATAGGCTTTGGATCGGGCCGCGGATGCACCGGGACTCAGGATATTGTTGGCAATCCGGGCGTCGAGCGGGCTCGTCGCGAAACTCGAATATGGCTGGATATCCTGGGGGCTGACAGGGTAGACACGCGCATACCCTTTTTGGATGTCGAGTTTAACCACCTGCAACTGGGCTTCTTCTGGATAAACCTTGTAGACGACATCCAAAATTCCCAGGAGTGGGTGGGGTGTTTCTTTGTCGACGTAGATGAACTTCTCTTCAATGTTCAGGTTAAAGCGCTGGACTATTTCGTCGATTTGGTTGAGCCGCTTTTGTTCTTCCAAGCTGCTTTCCGCAATGGTGACTGGCTTCAGGTTTTTCAGTTGTTCGGGTATTGGCGAGATCTGGACCTGGATATCTGCCTGGGCGCTGAGGGCGGTGGCTGCCAAGATCAATGGGATTATGGGTTTCAACATGCGTCCTGCTCCTTGTGGGAAATCTTCCTGGTTTTGCTGTGTAAGTGTTTACGTCGAAGGGGTGCGCTGGGCAGCTCCGTCAAAGAAAAAAATCTGTCTGCTTTATGTTGGTATTTCGTTCGACTCGCCAAGCTTAATCTTGAAGTAGTCCACCAGGTTCTGTCCTTCTGAAAATGCCTTTCTGATCTCAGCACTTTCATTAATCAGTTCCTTGCTAGGTACTGCATGTTCTTCAATTGGGCGCGGTAGCGACCACTCAAGAACTTCCCTTGGGAAGCCTGTCTTAGGGCGGTTATTGATCCAAGCGGCAAGGTAACAAGGAATCGTCCAACCACTGAAAAATTGAATGATCAGGAAGCCGAAGAGATATCGAAGCAATGAATGATGGGAGCGATAACCTTTTCTACACATATGAAAGTAGGCGACCGAGCCTGCTTCGAATTCATCCGATTGCCCCTCGGGCAAGGCTCGCGGTCCATCTTCCATATAGACACGGATTGCCTCCCACTCAGCGATAGCCTGATTCAAATTTCCACTTGGAACACTGATCCAGAGCACATCGCCATTTTTCGTCTCACGTAGCCCAATCATTAATTTGAATTCAGGAATGACAGCATATTGAGTGATCAATTTGCTGATCGAGACACTCGCAATGACTTCCTCCCACTGTACATAACGTGGGGTCATGCCTTTTTTGGGAACAAAGACGACCTCGCGAAGCTGACGATTGAAGCGTACAGGAGGTTGATGGCTTACCCGACGAATTGCAAAGAAAAAAACGCAAAGGTAGAGAGTGGCCAGCGCCCCCACAAAGCCCCAAACGGCAATGCTTGTGAAGAAGTCCAGCCAGCTACTCCAGAAAGGTTCTATGTCACGTCTTATCCAGGATCCGAAACCCGTTGTGAAAAACAGAAAAATCAACAGGAACATTACCGCCCCGATTCCGGCTCGAGTCATAAACTCAAAGCTTCCTCTAGAAACGGCAAAGTCTAGGACTACTTCATCGGCATAGCGGTGTAGTTGGCGAGCACTGAAGGGTTGCACTCCAGTTGGTACTGGCTTTGGTGATAAATAGATTGTCTCAGTGCCTGATTCTCTCTCGATATCACCTGCGCGGGGCAGTCGGTCGTATCTATTTTCCAAGGGTATTACTCGTCAAGTGGCGGATTCAGACTTTTGAGTCGTTTCGGCAAACTTCACCTTGAAGTAATCCAGCATGTTTTGGCCTTTGGCAAAAGCCTTCCGTATTTCAGTGCTTTCCCGGAGCAGTTCTTCACTAGGCATAGCATGTTGCTCAGTGGGAAGAGGTTGTGACCATTTTTGAACTTCTTTGGGGAAGCCCGCCTTGGTGCGGTTATTGACCCAGCCGGAAATGTAGCAAGGCAATGTCCAGCCGCTAAAAAACTGTATTGTTAAAAATCCCCAAACGTAACGTACAAAGGAATAATTTGCGCGATAGCTCCGACGACTCAGATGGAAAAATTCCACTGTGCCTTCTTCTAGTTCGTCCGGTTCATCGGTTGGTAGGGCAGATGTGCCATCCTCCATATAGGCGCGAATTGCCTCCCACTCAGAAATGGCAAGACTTAAATTTCCGCTCGGTATAACAGACCACAATACGTTGCCGGATTTAGCATCACGTAAGCCAATCATTAGCTTGTAATCTGGCGTTGCCGCATACTGGTTAATATGAGTTCCAGCTGACACGCAGGAAATAACGTCTTCCCATTGCGCATAGAGGGGAGTATCACCTTTTTTTGGTACAAATACGACTTCTCGGCGCTGCCTGTTGAAGCGAATGGGAGGATGTATGGAAACCTGTCGGGCAGCTTGCGTGAAATAATAAAGATATGTCGTCGCGATGGCAGCAATGATCAACCAAAGCACTGGGTTGAAGAAAAAATTTGACCACCCACTCAGGAAAGGCTCAGCGTTGCGTCTTAGATAGGAGGCAAATCCCGAAAAAAAGAATAACAAAGTAATAATAAAATTTATTGATCCAATTCCTGTTCGAGCAAGAAACTCAAAGTTTCCTTGTCCGATAGAGATGTCTAAATATGTTTCATTAATATAACGGTGTAACTGGCGGGTACTAATGGGTGGCATGCCCGTAGGTACTGGCCTGGGGGACAAGTAGACTCTCTCAACACCCGACTCTTTTTCGAAGTCTCCAGCGTGCGGTAATCTCTCATAAGTATCTTTAGACATGCGCGTTCTCCGGCTTAATGTCGATCCATTTAGCTCCGTCCCAGGATTCTCCTTTGAGTCGGTTGTTGCATTCCGAAAAACGGAATGCAACAGCACCCAAAAGGACGAATTTGCTTTTTGCGATTTCATGCCAAGGTAATGCCAACGAGGTAGGCTAAGTTCTTCATATGCTATAGACGCTTTGGTCTGTCCTAGTTTGCCCTGAGTACTACGGTGGTGGTGACGAACACTAATCGAGGGTTTTGTAGGCGCAGGCTTCGAGGTGAGTGCATAACTTAATATCTAGCTCTCTCTCGGAGTCTGCTTGTAAAAAGTCCAGCCAGCTGCTCCAAAATGGTTCTGAATTTCGTCTTATACAGGATCATATCCCTGTAGTAAAAAAATAAAAATCAACAGGAACATTACCGCGCCGACTCAGGCTCGTTCCATCAACTCAAAGCTTCCTCGGGAAATGACAAAGTCTGAGACCACTTCATCGGCCTAGTGGTGCAACCGGTGTGCACTATAGGGCTGTACTCCAGTCATCACTGGCTTTGGCGATGAGTAGATTATCTCAGTGCCCGGTTCTCTCTCGATATCACATGCATGAGGCAACCGATCATATTTTTTCTTAGGCACGTAGATGCTCGGTTCCAAGAGCAAAAAGGGGGCGGATTAATTTTCGAATAAACGGAAAATAAATCTGTCACCTTTTGTTGTTGTCCCCTTTCTTTTCCAAGTTTCTCGACTTTTAATTTAGGGTGTTGCGGACCTTGCTTTGTTTTTCAATTCTTCCTCACGCTTAATAATGGCTGCTTCCAGCTCCGGAGAGCGTTTGGCCCACTGCTCGGCCGGGAGTGCTCGGGACCATTCTTTTATTTCCGGGGCGGTCAAGTCAGGTGGCGGAACCAGCTTGCGTTCTTGCAAATAAAAACCTAAGGGAGCACCTAAAAGACGGTGAAGAAAACATCTTTAATTGCCGATTTAAAGTCGCCCTTGACAGCGGACTTCAATGCGTCGGACAAAATACTAAAGGTCCAGCCGGTCAAGCCTTTTTGGCTATTCTCGCCCTCAAAATTGCACTTCGGAACGGCTTCAGGCCCAACCTCCATGTAGCTGCGCATGCACTCCCAGAGACACATGGCCGTTTCGCCGCCGCCGCAATTGAATCCCAAGCTGAAGTCTCGTTCCTTCTCGGGGGCATCTGGATCTGGGTTGTGAAAGCCCACGACCAATAGGCCTTGGGTGGTTTTACCGTGCTGACCGACGGAGTCCATTGCTACTGCTTGAGCAGTAATCTGCTCCCAAGGGACGATCCAGTAACGGCCGTCATTGAATGCCACACAGACCTCGCGGCGCTGGCGGTTGAAACGCACTGGGAGAGGGACCGGACGGCTCAACATGTAGATGAGGATTAAGATTGGCACCCCACAGAAACACATGAACCCATACCAGTAAGCAGCATTCAGTCCCTCAAAACCAACCGCCTGGGTTAACCATATAAAGATAAGCAGTGCAGGCCAAAGCACGATGACGAAAGAACCGATGCTGTAGGAGCCTATGTCAAGAAATACCTCGTTCTTGCGCCAGATCGTATTGAGTACATCCTTGGGCGTTTGTCCTGTCGGAACGGCCAGTGGTGCCAGGCAGTCCTCTCGTGAGAGCGGTCTGTTGCGGCTACCGGGTTTGGCTGAGTTCATGCCTTATCCTTGGCTTTCTAATAGTTTGGTTCCCAAGTTGGGGGTCACGCGACTTGTGCTTCGATCTCCAGCTCTGTCTCCCGCTGAGCTATGGCCGACTCCAACTCTGGTGAGCGTTTGGCCCATTGGTCGGGGGGAAGCGGTTGGGACCATTCGACGATGGCGGGATCGGTCAGCTCAGGTGGTGGGGCGAGCTTCCAGTTTTGCAATTTTTCGGCCCAGTATGTTCCTAGGAAAATAACGAAAAATAACCCGTGCAATACGTCTAGAAAGTCGCCTTTGAAAAAGCTGGTTACGATGGAGCCGATCTGTGTCTCGGCGTATGGCTTTCGTCCCAATCGGCTATCCGGGATCGCATGTGGCCCCTTCTCCATGTAGCTGCGCATGCACTCCCAAAGGCTCATAGCCGTTTCGCCACCGCCGCAGTTGAATCCTAGACTGAAGTCGCGCTCCTTCTCCGGCGCATCAGGATCGGGATTGCGGAAGCCCACTACCAATAGACCTTGAGTGGTTTTGCCGTGCTGCCCCACCGAGTCCATCGCTACTGCTTGGGCAGTAACCTGCTCCCAAGGCACGATCCAGTATCGGCCATCTTTGAATGGCACACATACTTCGCGGCGTTGACGGTTGAAGCGGATTGGAGGCGGTACGGGACTCATTAAACCTTTCAGTACTAGGAGAATGGGAATGCCAACTATGAAAAGCGAAAGGGCCAATGCTTCCCAGAAAATTACGGAATTGCGCTCGTGATGAATAAGCCAGATACAGAAAAGCAGTACCGGCCAAATGACCATCACTGCCGAGCCAATACTGTAAGAACCGATGTCAAGGCAAACGTCGTTCTTGCGCCAAATGGTGTTTAGGACATCCTTTGGCGTTTGCCCTGTAGAAACGGCCAGTGGTGCCAAATAGTCCTCTCGCGAGAGCGGTCCTCTGCGGCTGCCGGATGTGGCTGAGGTCATGCCTTGTCCTTGGGTTTCAAATAGCAGGGGTTCTGTTGCGGACCTAGGCGGTGAATGCTGGCCCGATCAAGTTCTGGGGTTGGTTCGCCGGAGCGCAAGGTGACGATTTCACCATCGGGGCTCAATAATTCGCCATTGGGTGCCAGCAAAAGGGGGACAGATTTATTTTCTAGTGTAGGAAAATAAATCTGCCCCCTTTGAGCTTTTACTGTTCAACCGCGATGAACATCATCAAAGTCGTCGGCCTTCGGCGTCGCCTGAATGCCTTTGGCTTCTTGGGCTCGGTAGTAAGTTTCGATGCTCAGCGACGGATCAATACGGGCCTTGATGATGCAGGGCTGTTTTTGCCAAGGGTATTGCTGCAATTGTTGGGTCAATTGTTTGAAGCCTGTCGCCAGCCAACCCTTTTCCGATTGGTCGCGCCAGCGTCTCGGGTTACGGCCCGTTTTGCCGTCGTAGGCGGAAGTTACCGGGTCGAGGTGGCGACTTTGCTCCAGCACTGGCAGGTCGGGCAGCGGTTGCGTGACGTCCATGTAACGTTGCAGGCAATCCCAGAAAGCCAAGGCATTCGCCTGGTCGAGGCCCAAGGAGTGGACTTTGGTGGCCAGACAAATCTTATTATCGGTATAGCGGTGGTGTAGCCAGAGGGCGTAGTCGTGGGAGCCATAACCGCTGGGTAGCAATTGCAGCACTGGGTCGAACTCTTCAAAGGGTGCAACGAATTGGCGGCGGAACCGACGTTTGAAGCGAAGCATGCCGTCGATGCGGTTGAATTCGCTGCCGTCATAGGTGCTTATTTTGCTGTGGAGCCAGAGCAGAGCATCTGATCCGATGGTCGCGATGAAATAAAGGAAAGCACCGGCCCATAACGCAGTCTGCATACTGCTGTTGCCCAAGAGAGACCCCTTAAGCCAAAGCACAATGGTGGCACTGGCAATAAATCCACTAACCTGTAGGTAGTGGACTATTTTTTTTCCTGTCATATATAGCGTTAGAGAAGTTAGCATTAAAGCAACAGCGAGAAGCGCAATTAAAAGTGCGACGCCACTTTCCGGTGCTCCATGGCCAAGCTCCGGCTTGATTGATCCGAAGATCCAAACGGTCCACGGTACCCATATAAACGAAATACACACTATCTTAAGTACGAAAAGTAGATGTGGGATCTTACTTGAGTTTTGAAAGCACCAACGCCTAGCATCGCAATATACCTCTTCCCTTTTTCCTTGCTCCTGCTGTCGCTGGTAAATCGTCTGTTCTTCACCTTGAACCTGGGTGGTGACCTCCATCGCCGGTTCCAAGTTGGCATAATTACCAAAAGCAAGGTGGGTATCAAATGCCCCTGAGCGATTCGAATCTTCCGGCCACTTTGGAGGAGGCAAGGGCTCATGACTGTTGCTGCGGTAGGCACCGACAGCGTAAGGAGTATCCATTTGCGTGGTCATACAGAGAGCTCAGTGGTTTCGATCTGCCAATAGGGTGGCGCCTTATCTGTCGGCAGATTGTCTGGTGGCAGGCGGCGGTTGGTTGGGGTGAAGGCTGACCAGCTTTTAGGGCTAGGTTGAGGCAAAACCAACAATTCGCTTGCTTCATCTGCACTTAGTACAAACTGAGCACTGACTTTCAGGCCCTGAGTCACGCGCACATTGTAGCGATCCAGAGGGCTGAGTTGAGCAACGGGTAGACGGGCTGGAAGAATATAAAGCACGCTAGTGGCATCCAGTGAAAGCGCTGCTATCTTGGGGGCAGCAGCGGGGACACGATGATAGCGTTTTACATCGAATAGGCCATTTATGCGCAGACTGCTCTGGAATTCCTGGGCGATTAACTGAAATTGTTGGTCATTCTCGAACATCGACAGAAGGGGAGAAGAGAGAACTATGACCCAGTCTTGCTCTGTTAGGGGTTGTTTTGCGGGCATTACGCATTGCATCCCCGAGTCGGGCAGTGGCGCACGATCGCTATCAGCTTTTTGCAATGTCTTGCGGTGAGCGGCTGGTGCTTTTTTTTGCCAGTCGGCCAATCTCTGTACGAATATTTGCGGTTTGCCAATAATGCCGAGCAATTGCTGGTAGGCAATCTGCTGGTCTTTCAAGTGAGCGAAACGTAGGCTATTGCCCAAGGCCTGATCCAGTATTCCTGCTTCGGCAAACTGTCGACCGAATGGACCTTTTTTTACTACGATTTCCATGTCGCTGTCGGTCAATATATTGGCTGCGATGGTACCACCGATAGTTAACACAACACCTGCCACAAGGGCGTAAGGATTAACAATTAGTCCAAAGCCATATGCACTCCATAGGCCACTTCCGACAGCGGCTACGCCATAGGCTGCGGCTGCATCCGTATCTCCCTGATTCAGCGACCGGTAGCTGTCCCAGCCGCTCAATATTGCTCCCCCAAGGGTTGCAACACCTCCTACAGTTCGAAGTAGCGGTAGTTTCGGGCTGCCAGTCTGCATTTTGAGATTTTTCGCCCAACGAGTAGAAATTTTCTCTACGTTAAAGCGGGGTTTGGTCAGTTGGTGTTCAAAGGTTGGGCCGAACAGTAATTTACTATGGCTACCGAGGGCTGCCAGCAAGTCCAACGAGGCACTTATTTCCCCGACTATCCCACGACCCCATTCGCCCCCCGCCTTAAGATCGTCATATGCTTTAATCTGCACCCACAGGTTATAAGCCGCAAACGCCACCATCAACGTCGGTACAGCTTTGTTCTTCTCCATCGTCTCGGTCACAGCCCCGAAACGAACCCGGAATGTACTGTAGTTGGCCAAGTCTGCATTCCCTTTAGGGATAGCAATGACCGTGACATCGCGCAACGTAGGGCGCCCTGCGCCAGAACCGCGTGGGCTGGTACTGCCCACGGTTGTGCCGGACTGGTCATGCAGCGTCGCATAACGGTAGCTTTTACGGGTCAGGGCCTGCCGTTCAACGTCGGTGAGTCCGCCGCGCAGTCCTGCACCTTCGACCCCGACAACCACGTAGTTCTGAGCCAGTGCTTGGCCCTGCGGCATTAACTTGATCTCGGCCAGTTTTGGCGAGAGCGCAGCCAGGGTCACGAATGTGGGGGAGAATAATCGATCAAGCTGAATTTTCGACGCATCCTGCGACAAACGGCCGATCTGGGCCACGACGCTGGCACCGAAGTTATCGAGTAAGTCGGCGAGAAAATACGCAAAGCCTTTGCCGGCGCTGGGTTGGTCGACTTCACCCGTCAGGGATGCCGTCAGCATCAACGTGCTTAAGCCCATAGCTTCCGGCATTGGCTCTTTACCGCTGTCGCGCAGGGTTTTCAGACGTTTAACCAGGTCGGGTAGCTGGTCGGCGGTTTTTGCCAGCATCAGGGCGCCCAACGGGTGCTGACCCTGGAGCAGGCCTTGTACGAGACGATTGATAGGGCCGATCAGCTCTGGGTAGCCCTTGCCGGTATACATGGCGTCACTGCGGTTGGGGACCTGGTTCAGCGCATCAAGCGCTTCGGTCAGCAGGCAATAAGGTTCCAGCAGCGCTTCGTTGCGACTGTAGCTCCAGTCGAGCAGCACCGGGTGCAGTTTCTTGTCTAGAAGGTCTACGAGGGTAGTTAATCGTTGCGCCAGTTTTTCACGACACTTCTCACGAGCTTCTTCGAAGACGGCTTTCTGCAATTTGGGCAGGTCGACCTCGTCGCTAAGTTTGGCGAGTGGACCGGCGAGGGTGCTGTAGAGCACCTGTGCATAGCGCCCATGAGGTTCGTGGGGTACCAACGCGTTTAGCGTCTGCAAGTAATCAACGCAATCACGAATTCGAGAAGTTGTATGGCGCAAGGCGAACAATGGATCATCGAGAATCATGCCCACCAAATGAGGGTAGTCTCGCAATTTGTTCGGGGCCAGCACGTCTGTCCCGGCTTCAGCAGTGGGTAGCGCCGCTGGCGGAGGGCGCTTGAGTTTCACCGCCAGCTCCTGTTTGCGTTGTTGCAGTTGCAGAATCAGGGCATCAGGTTTGAACGCGGAGAACTCAGGGGTGAAATCTGCAGGATCTTCCAGGGCGCTTTCGATGTTGAAGTCGCGCGCTCGCAACCCTTTGACCAGACTCTTCACAGGCGTCGCTGGATAAATCAAAGAAGCTTTCCAGTGCTGCGTCTCACCCGCAGTCGCCGCCCAGGCCGGCGCCATGTTTTGACTGCGCGCCTTGATCCGTCCCGAGTCCTTTTCAAGCCACTCGATGTATTCCCAGGTCCACGGCACTTCGCTGTAGGCCATGCTCAGTTGGTCGCCAACGAATCGACCCTGTAGAAACATAGGCACCAGAATCAAATGCTGTTTGATACATACCGGATCGCGCTTGTCTGCATCGCCCTTTTTCTCAGCTATTTTGCGCCAGTGGGCCACGTCTACTTCGAACAGCTGGCCTTTACCGTCTGCTTCCAGTTCCCGCCACAATTTATTCTTCAGGAACACGTAGATGCGACCGGGGCGCGGCAGAGCACCTTGTAACGTTTCATTTAGCTTGTCATGTCCCGGCAGTCGCGCCAGCGGAGTGACGGCCAACATCGTATTGTGCTGATACTTTTCTTCTTCTTGGGTGGTCTTGGCGTCGACCATTATCTGAATTTGCAGAATGCTGCCATCGGTGCGTTGAACGTTCAGCGCCAATCGCGATTTCTGCTTGTTCTCGTATTCGGTTTTTTTGCGAGTCCCTTCGCTGATGGGCTTGTCGTTAAAACTGCTCATGCCTTGCCCTCCGGGCCCAGTAGTTGCAATTGGCTGCCCAATTCAGGGTCACCCCAGACATCGACGATTAGAGCTTCTGCGCCTTTTTCACCTGGGGTTTTTCTCGGTGCGGCATCGTTTACCGGTGCATTGCCCAACGTCTGCCCGACCGGCGCGGTGTCTGCGGGTTTAGGTGGTGTCGGGAGAATCGGTGCAGCGCCTGTGCCATTACCGGCGCTGCCGCCAGAATTCATATTTATCACCGGCCCGCTCAGCGTTACACCGCTGCCGTCGATCTTGATGAAGCTTCCCCCGCCAATCAGGGTTAATTCAGTGCCCGCTTCCATCACCACTTTCAGGCCGCTGTCGAGATGGATTTCCTGACCAGCATCGATGAACTGGCCGGTGCCGACCTTGATGTGTTGGTTAACGCCGACCGTGAGGTGGTCGTTGGCGCGCGCCTCGACCTTGCGATCCGCATAAACCGTGTGATGCTCTTCAGCCTTGAATTCCGTGTAGCTGTTCTGCTCAACCGTATCGTGCCGCTCGTTCCCGACGCGAATCTTCTGGTCGTGCTCGACGTTCTCATCCCAGTCGCGCTGGGCGTGCAGGAAGATTTGTTCCTGACCTTTCTTATCCTCGATGCGCAGTTCGTTGTAGCCGCCGCCACCCTTGGAGCTCAGGGTTTTGAAGGTGCTGCGGGTTTTGTTCGCCGGCAGTGGATAGGGGACGAGGTTTTCCTTGTGGTACAGGCAGCCGCTGATTAGCGGTTGGTCGGGGTCGCCTTCAAGGAATGTGACGAGCACTTCCATGCCGATGCGCGGGATGGCGATGCCGCCGTAGTGGGCGCCGGCCCAGGCGGAGGAGACGCGTAGCCAGCAGCTGGTTTTGTCGTCGGCCTGGCCTTCGCGGTCCCAATGGAACTGGACTTTGACGCGGCCGTACTGGTCGCAGTGGATCTCTTCACCTTTTGGCCCAGTGACCACGGCGCTTTGGCTGCCGAGGATTCGCGGTTTCGGGTGGTTCAGCGGCGGGCGGTTCGGCACGTCCCACGGGGTGGCCTGGAAGCGGTTGCGATAACCCTGGTGGAAGTCATCTTTAAGCGCGGTGGTGTCGCTGGTGACCGACTCTTCCAGCACTTGTGGCTGTTTGCCTTCGTGGAAGATTTCGGTGAGCAGCCACAGGTCGTTCCATTTGGCTTTTGGATGTTCGGTCAGGGCCAGGAAGTGGCCGCTGACGAGCAACGGTTGATCGCTTTTGCCTTCGGCGAGCCGGAAGTCGCTGCGGTGGCGTTCGAGGGCGCGTTTGGCCAGATGTTTGCCGCGCTCGCGGTCGATGAAGCGACCTGGATAGTCGTAATCTTCGAGGTCGGGCAGGGCGTCGCCACGGTTTTCCGCTTCGAGGGTCAGGCGTGGTTTTTCGAAGTCGTAGTCGCGGCGGGTGGTGCGGCTGGTGCGGGTTTCCAGGCGCAGGTCGAAGCGCTTGATTACCGGGTCGTTGGCGACCATGCCGGAGTCTTGCAGGTAGGCCAATGGCGCAAGTTTCGGGAACACCGTCTGGTCATCGCCGAACACCAGTTTGTGCGCGGTGGTGCTGTGCTGAAAGTGGTAGTGGATACCTTCTTCCTCGCACAGACGCTGGATGAATTGCAGGTCCGACTCATCGTATTGAACGCAGTAGATGCGCTCGGGATACGTCGCCCCGAGGGTGAACTCGTAGGCGTTGCCCTGCAGGCCGTGCTCTTCGAGGACCTTGCCGATGATTTTTGGCACGGTCATGTTCTGGAAGATGCGCTGGTTGACGCGGTGCGCCAGGTAGGACAGTTGCGGGCGCAGGGTCACCGCGTAGCGGGTCAGGCGTTTGCCGGAATCACCCTGGGCGGCGCGATAGATCTGGCCGTGGATGCCGCTGCCATCGGGCGAAAGCTGCAGGAAAGCCGGTTTGTGCAGCAGGGTTTCGAGGTCCAGCGACGGCTGCTCACTGACCAGATCCACCTCAAACACAAACGGCTGGCTGATACCTTCCCGGCCTTGCAGGGCAAGAACCTGCAGATCGTTGGAAAGGCCTTCGATAGTCAGGGCAAAGTGAGTCTGATTGGCCGGCGCGAACATCCCTTGTTCCTTGTGCAGTGCTTACTGCGCTCGTCGACACCCGGAAACCGGGTCAACGGACGCGAAATTCTGGAGGGGCGTAAACAACATCGACCAGCAGAGCTGGCCGATGCTTGAAGCGGTCAGCCGCGATTAAGCGACTGGTTGACGCCAGTCATCGGAACCCGAAGTACCGGATACTTCGTGGGTCCAGGTGATTTTGCGGTAGGTGAACTGTACTTCTTCCAGGTGCGTGAAGTGCGAGTTCGACGGATCCTGGCAGTTGTGCATTTTGTTGTTGATGGCGACGATGATCGCGTCTTCCAGTTTGGTGGTGTAGTAGTGCTCTTGGGTCCCTTGGGCCGAAGTGCGATACCACTGGATAACGATTTCGCTCATGCGCTCGCCGGATGTCAGAGCGGCTTGCAGCAGTGGCGAAGCCTTGTCGTAGACCTTGGTGATCACAACTGGCTTGTGAACGCGCTGACCAGTAGGTTGGCCGGACTGCGGGTCACGCGGGATGATGACGTCGTGGCTGAAAGCCTGAACCATGACCTGGTCTTCGTGACCTTCCTGGTAGGTGTTGCCAACCGAATCGGCAGTGAAAGCGCCGGCGGTGATCAGACCTTGTTTTTCGCCAGTGACGGACATGTACGCTGGTGTAGCCATGGAGGTGCTCCTTGCTAAAAATTTAGGGTGCCCGGGAGGCGATATCGCCCGGTGGGTGCCTGACTGTTATCAAGGTCCGTGCCAGAAACTTCAGTGGCCAGTGAAACCGGGGTGTTGCGGCAGCCCAGTCGGCTATTTCGCAGATTCCGCAAAGGATTCACCCGGCAAAGTGCGCAACTTCTTGCGCAGTACTGCGCAACTTCTTGCGCACTCGGCTGCAGGGCCTGACGGGGCGGTCGCTCAGCGGCATTGACGGCTGATTTGGCAAACCAAGTGCGCAACTTCTTGCGCATCAAGGCCATGCGCCATCATCAAAGACTGGCGCCGATCTGCTCGACGAACTGGGCAATGGTCTTTTCGTTGCGCCGGTAATACGTCCACGGCCCGAGTCGCTGCGAGGTCACCAGATCAGCACGTTGCAGCGCCGTCAGGTACAGCGACACGGTGGACTGCGACAGGCCGACCTTTTCCTGAATGATGCTGACGCACACGCCGATTTCTTCCGGATCGCGTTCCTGGGTCGGGAAGTGCACGCGCGGATCCTTCAGCCACAGCATGATTTGCAGGCGTGTGGGGTTGGAAAGGGCTTTGATGATGTCGTTCAGATCAAGAGTCATGGTCGAGCCTGGCGCCTGTTTGCTGCGTCGAAATAAGCCGAAACCTTATGGCCGGCAGATCGCTGCCGAAATTCCACGGCGCGATCTGCGGCGCAGTTTACAGGCTCGGCTGGTAACGCGGGTAATCGCTGTAGCCGACAGCAGTTCCGCCATAGAGGCTGGACGCGTCCAGTTCGTTGAGCGGCCATTGATTGAGCAGGCGCGCCGGCAGGTCCGGGTTGGCGATGAACCAGCGGCCGAAACCGATCAGATCGCCCCAGTCATTGTCCAGAACCTTGTCGGCACGCGCGCTCGAATACTTGCCGGCGTACATCAGCAGCCCGCTGAATGCCTCGCGCACAGCCTCGCGGAAGGTCGTCGGCAACTCCGGCGCGTTGTCCCAGTCGGCTTCGGCCAGCGACACGTAAGCGATGCCGATTTGCTCCATCAACTTCACCGCTTCGAGGTAGGTCTCGTGCGGGTTTTCTTCGACGAGGCCGAGGTACACGCGGGCTTCGTCAGTGCTGGCGAACAGCGGTGCAAACCGCACGCCGACGCGATCCTTGCCCACCACCGCCGCAACGGCTTCGGTGATTTCGCGCAGAAAGCGCAGGCGATTGCTCAGCGAGCCGCCGTATTCGTCGGTGCGCTGGTTACTGTGCTCGGAGATAAATTGATTCACCAGGTAACCATTGGCGCAATGCAACTCGACACCATCAAAACCGGCCGCCAGAGCATTGCGTGCGCCCTGAGCGTAAAGCTCCACCAGTTCCTTGACTTGCGCGGTGCTCAGCGCTTGCGGCACGGACGGTTCGGCCAGTGCGCCGGTGCCCGGGCCGGTTTCGATAAACACGCTGACCGCCGTCGCCGGGATTGCCGACGGCCCGACCGGCGCCGCGCCACCCGGTTGCAGCGAGGTGTGCGATACCCGGCCGACATGCCACAGCTGCGCAAATATCGGTTTTCCCTCGGCGTGCACCGCCTCGGTCACCAGTTTCCAGCCGTCGATTTGTTCCTGACTGTGGATGCCCGGGGTCCAGGCGTAGCCCTGACCGCGCGGTTCGATCTGAATGCCTTCGGTGATCAGCAGACCGGCGCTGCTGCGCTGGCGGTAATACTCGGCCATCAAGGCGTTGGGGATGTTGCCCGGTTGGCTGCTGCGCGAGCGCGTCAGCGGTGGCAGCACCAGACGATTTTGCAGGGTGAATGGGCCGAGGCGGATGGGGGTGAAAAGGGCGGAGCCGGTCATCGGTAAAGTCCTGTAGTGCGGAATGAGTGCGTTCGTGCGCCGTCAGCCGTGGGCTGAGCAGGGTGCGCTGTGAACGCCTTTATAGGAGTATCACAATATTGCGATATTTCAATATCTAAATTTGGAAGGCTTGCGTATGATCCGGCTTCACCGCCCAGCGCTGAGTGAAACAAACGGCACGGCGCGGCAGTCAATGACTCTGTACCTGAACGCCGCAGGCGTATGAACATTCCTGAAATCAAGTGAGTACGACATGAAAATCCTGATGGTTTTAACGTCCCACGATCAATTGGGAAATACCGGCAAGAAAACCGGTTTCTGGCTGGAAGAATTCGCCGCGCCGTATTACACGTTCAAAGACGCCGGCGCGCAGTTGACCCTGGCCTCGCCGAAGGGCGGTCAGCCGCCGCTGGACCCGAAAAGCGACGAGCCGGACGCGCAAACCGCCGCCACCGAGCGCTTTCGCAAGGATTCGGCAGCGCAGTCCGCATTGGCTTCGACGGTCGTGCTGAGCAGCGTGAAGGCTGAAGATTTCGACGCCGTGTTCTATCCGGGCGGCCATGGTCCGCTGTGGGATCTGGCTGAAGATCAGCACTCGATCGCGCTGATCGAAGCGCTCTACCAGGCCGGTAAACCCGTTGCCACTGTGTGCCATGCGCCGGGTGTGTTGCGCCACGTCAAGGACGCGGACGGTCAGCCGTTGGTCAAAGGCAAACGTGTGACTGGCTTCAGCAACAGCGAAGAAGAAGCGGTGCAGTTGACCGATATCGTGCCGTTTCTGGTTGAGGATGAGCTCAAAGCCAAGGGCGGGATTTATTCGAAGGGCGAGGATTGGGCAAGCTACGTGACCACCGACGGGTTGTTGCTGAGCGGGCAGAACCCGGCGTCATCGCAAGCTACGGCTGAAGCGTTGCTGGCGAAACTGGCCAACTGACAAACTCCGTTCCCGGAGCCGACACCGTCCTGTAGCAGATGGCGCAGCCTGCGTTCGGCTGCGAAGCAGTCGTTTATTCAACCGCCGCAATTTGACTGAAACATCGCGTGCAGAGGTCAACGACTGCTGCGCAGCCGAACGCAGGCTGCGCCAGCTGCTACAGGGGTTGGGTGGTGGACGATCTGGCGTAGCACTGATCAATCGAGCGCTGTTGGGTCTCGGCGTACAGCTGCAACTCATTAATGGTCTTGCGCCCCAACGCCTGCTCGAACGCTTGCTGATTCGAATGCTCGCCATAATGCGTTTGCGCCGCGTCCCCGAGGTTCGACTGGAAAATCCCCGCCGCACTCACCGGCAAAAAGTCCTCGTACACCAGCGGCTCGGCCCGCACCAGACCTTGATCCAGCAAGTCCTGCAACGCCCCGCTCAATCCTTCCATCGCCAAGCCTTTTTCCGTCACGAAGTAGCGAAAGTACGCCAGTTCTTGTCGGCGCATGCCGTCGAGCGTGTCAGGGAATTCGCCAAAGTGCTGGGCCATCAATTCGTTGTAGCGGTCGGCGTTGGCTTCATTCGGAAAGTCCTTCAGTTCATCGCGCGCCGCGTTCAGCAGCCGGTCGTACAGCGCTCGACCCTTGGGCGTGAGCGCCGCGCCGCGTTGTTCGATTTCGCCGAAACGCGCGCTGTGGCTGCCGCGTGCATTGTCCTGATCGGTGAAGGCAATCGGCTCGTCGAGCGCTTTGAAACTGGTCTGGCGCAGCAGGATCGGGCACTGGCGGCGCGGCGGGCCTTCGATCACCGCTTTGGGCGTGATGCCATGCTCAGGCATTTGCGCCTGGACCATGTCGATGTCCAGCGTGCGCGGGGTCAGGTGATTAATGTGCGGGCCTTTGAACGCGACGACATCGGCGATCAATCGATGCTGGGCGCTGAGTTGCTGATATTGCGCGGCAGTGACGGTGGCGGTGTGATGCCAGCGAAACGTCTCCAGCGCCTGCTCGACAAATTGCCATGCCTGTTTGTCGCTGAGCCCGCCCTGGGTTTCGGCCAGTTCGATCAATTGCAGCGCAGTCGGGGTGAAAATCGAACGTTGCGCCAACACCGATTCGGCGAACGCGCGCAGTTCCAGATCTTCGATCAATTCCAGGCGCAATAACGAGGTGAACACCCGAAACGGGCTGACCTGCAACGCCGCTTCATGCACTGCGCGAAACGCCGTCGAATGCACCGGCACGCCCGCCGGCGTCAGGTCGTAATAACCCACCGGTTGCATGCCCATCACCGCGAACAAACGGGCGAGGGTGGCGAGTTCGGCAGCGCTGCCGACGCGGATTGCGCCGTGGCGCTCCAGGTCCAGACGCTGAATTTCGCCGGTGCTTTCGAGCTGCCGGGCGATCTGCGGGTCGCTCGCTAAAACGTCGCGGTTGGTCTGTTCCACCAATGCCATCAGCGCGCCGTACAGCGGCACTTCTTCGCGGTACATGTCGGACATCGCTTTGGAAAAGCGCTGGCGGATCAGGTCGGGGCTGACGAAGCTCGGCTGGCTCATGAAAAGTGTTCCTGGCGTAGGACTGATCGGATGAGGGGCAAGATCGCAGCCTTCAGCTACGCCGACAAACGAAGAATCCTACGAACTTCATTCTCCCAGCGACTGGTCCACCAGTTCGATCCAGTGCCGGACCGGTGTGCGCGCGGCACTGGCGAGGTGGCTCTGGCAACCGATGTTGGCGGTGACGATCAGATCCGGGCGAGCACTTTCCAGCGCGTTGAGTTTGTTGTCGCGCAGTTGCCGGGCCAGTTCCGGTTGGGTCAATGAATAAATACCGGCCGAGCCGCAACACAAATGACTGTCCGGCACCGCGCTGAGGTTGAAACCCAAGCGGCTGAGCAGCGCTTCCACCGTGCCGCCGAGTTTTTGCGCGTGCTGCAAGGTGCAGGGGCAATGAACAGCGATGCGCTGAGCCGTCGCCGAGCAGACGCGCTCCAGCGGTTCCTCGGCCAGCACTTGCACCAGATCCAGTGCCAGCGCGCTGACCCGCTGCGCTTTGGCGGCATATGCCGGATCGTGTTCAAGCAGATGCGCGTAATCCTTGATGAACGCGCCGCAGCCGCTGGCGGTTTGCACGATGGCTTCGGCGCCGCTTTCCAGGTGCGGCCACCACGCATCAATGTTGTGGCGAGCGCGGTCGAGGCCTTTGGTTTGCGCGTCGAGGTGATAATCCAGCGCGCCGCAGCAACCGGCCTCGGGCGCCGCAATCACGCTGATTCCTACGCGGTCGAGCACCCGCGCCGCCGCCGCGTTGGTGTTCGGCGACAGACCCGGTTGCACGCAGCCTTCGAGCAGCAACACCCGGCGCACATGCCGAATGGCGGGGCGTGTGCCGGTCACTGGCAGACCGTGAGGCAACTTCGCTTCGACATTGCGTGGCAATAAAGGACGAAACGTCGCACCGATTCGCAGCAGCGATTTGAACAGGTTCGGATTCGGCGCCAGCGCCCGCAAACCTTCGCGCAGCAGGCGTTGACCGGGCGTGCGCGGCACCGCTTGATCGACTACGGCGCGGCCAATGTCATACAAATTGTGATAATCGACGCCGGACGGGCAGGTGGTTTCGCAGTTGCGGCATGACAGGCAACGGTCCAGGTGCAATTGGGTTTTGGCGGTGGCAGGCGCGCCTTCGAGCACTTGCTTGATCAGATAGATGCGCCCGCGCGGGCCGTCGAGCTCGTCGCCGAGCAGTTGATAGGTCGGGCACGTGGCGTTGCAGAACCCGCAATGCACGCAAGTACGGAGGATTTTTTCCGCTTCGGCGGCCCGTGGCAGTTTGCGCGATTGTTCGCTGAGGGTGGTTTGCATGCTAGAACTCCGCGTACATCCGGCCAGGGTTGAACAGCCCTTGCGGGTCGAGTTGCGCCTTGAGTTGCCGGTGATAACGCAGCAACGCCGGGGCCAGTGGCTGGAACGGTGTTTGACTGGTGCCGTGGCTGAAACAGGTCGCGTGGCCGCCGAGTTCGTGGGCCAGCGCTTGAATATTGTCGGCATCGGATTTCAACCAGCGTTGCGCGCCGGCCCAGTCGATCAATTGTTCGCCGGGCAGCGCCAACGGTCCGAGATTGTTCGGCAAGGACAACCGCCACAGCGGCAATCCCTCATCAAAAAAAGCCAGGCGTTGTTCGTTCAGTTGCGCCCAATAACCTGAGTCCAGCGGCTCGCCGCCGAGGCGTTGATGGGCCGCCGTCACCGAGCCTTCGCCACCCTCCAGGCGCAGATGCAACCGCTGGCCATCGTGGCTGGCGGCGCTGATCGGCAGCGGTTGCTGGCCCCATTCGGCGAGTTTGATCAGGGCGCGGGCGCTGTCGATTTCCAGGCTGATGCTCAGGCATTGCCGCGGTTTGGGCAGCACTTTGAGCGAGACTTCGGTCAGCACGCCGAGGCAACCGTAACTGCCCACGAGCAAGCGCGAGAGGTCATAACCGGCGACGTTTTTCATCACTTCGCCGCCAAAGCGCAGGTGTTTGCCGAGGCCGGTAATCACCCGCGTGCCGAGGACAAAGTCGCGCACCGAGCCTGACCAAGGGCGCCGTGGGCCGGAGAGCCCGGCGCCGATCATCCCGCCGACCGTGGCGCCGTCGCCGAATGACGGCGGTTCGCACGGGAGCATTTGCCCCTTGGCGTCGAGCGCGGCCAGCAATTCGCTCAGCGGCGTGCCGGCGCGCACGCTGACCACCAATTCTGTCGGGTCGTAGCTGACGATGCCGCGATGGGCGCGGGTATCGAGCACTTCGCCGGCCACCTCGCGTCCGAGAAACGCCTTGCTGTTACTGCCCTGGATGCGCAGCGGCGTGGCGTCGTCGCGGGCCTGATTGACCTGCGCGAGCAACGCTTCGCTGGCATCGAAATCGCTCATCAGAAACGCTCCAGCTCAGGAAACGGCAGTTGCCCGGCGTGAATGTGCATCGCGCCGAATTCCGCGCAGCGGTGCAGGGTCGGGATATTTTTGCCGGGGTTGAGCAGGCCTTGCGCATCGAACGCGGCTTTGACCGCGTGAAACAAAGTCAACTCGTCGCTGTTGAACTGCGCGCACATTTGATTGATTTTCTCGCGGCCGACCCCGTGTTCGCCGGTGATGCTGCCGCCGACTTTCACGCACAGTTCGAGGATTTGCCCGCCCAGCGCTTCGGCGCGCGCCAGTTCGCCGGGCTGGTTGGCGTCGAACAGGATCAGCGGGTGCATGTTGCCGTCGCCGGCGTGGAAAACGTTGGCGACGCGCAACCCGTGTTCGACGCCGAGACGGGCAATGCCCTCAAGCACGCCGGGCAATTCGCGGCGCGGAATCGTGCCGTCCATGCAGTAATAATCCGGCGACAGGCGACCGATCGCCGGGAACGCATTTTTGCGCCCGGCCCAAAAGCGTACGCGTTCCGCCTCGTCCTGCGCCTGGCGAACTTCGCTGGCGCCGGCCTGTTGCATGACCTCGCGCACGCGTTGGCAATCGTCGTGAACATCGGCTTCGACGCCGTCCAGTTCACACAACAAAATCGCCTCGGCGTCGATTGGGTAACCGGCGTGGATAAAATCTTCGGCGGCGCGGATCGCCAGGTTGTCCATCATTTCCAGGCCGCCGGGGATGATCCCCGCGGCGATAATGTCGGCGACCGCGCGGCCAGCCTTTTCCACGGAATCGAAACTCGCCAGCAAGACCTTCGCGACCTGCGGTTTGGGCAGCAGTTTGACCGTGACTTCAGTGATGATCCCGAGTAAACCTTCCGATCCGGTGAACAGCGCGAGCAGGTCGAAACCGGGCGAATCAAGCGCTTCAGAGCCCAGCGTCAGGCGTTCGCCCTCGACCGTGAGCACTTCGAGTTTCAGCAAGTTGTGCACGGTCAAACCGTATTTGAGGCAGTGCACGCCGCCAGCGTTTTCGGCGACGTTACCGCCGATGGAACAGGCGATTTGCGACGATGGGTCCGGCGCGTAATACAGACCGAACGGCGCGGCAGCCTGGGAAATCGCCAGGTTGCGCACCCCGGGCTGGACCCGTGCGGTGCGTGCCGCGGGGTCGATATGCAGGATGTTGTTGAAGCGTGCCATTACCAGCAGCAGGCCTTTTTCCAGCGGCAAAGCACCGCCCGACAACCCGGTACCGGCGCCGCGCGCGACCACCGGTACGTGTTGCGCGTGGCAGATTTCGAGGATTTTCTGCACTTGCTCCAGACGCCGGGGCAGGGCGACCAGCATTGGCGTGGTGCGATACGCGGAGAGGCCATCGCATTCGTAAGGCTTGAGTTCTTCTTCGCGCCAGAGCAGGTCGAGGTCGGGGATCTGCTGGTTGAGCTGATTGCGCACGGCAGTTTTGTCCACGTCTGGCAGGACACCGTCGATACGCTCGTCGTAAAGAATGTTCATCGCAATGCCCCTTCCAGAAAGCCTTCTTGAGCTGTTGCCGAATCTTTTTGTACCTGATGTAACGCCCGCCGCAATTTGCCTTTGCTCCATGTAGCAGCTGCCGAAGGCTGCGTTCGTCTGCGCAGCAGACGCCAAATCCTTGCCCACCTGAAATAGCGCATTTACCAATTTACGACTGCTGCGCAGCCGAACGCAGCCTCCGGCAGCTGCTACAAGGGTTATGCGCCCGGTTTCAGAAACTCTTGATACAACCGCGCCGCGCGCACCGGTTGCTCGACCATCGGCATATGGCCGATGCCTTCCCAGATATCGACGCGCAAATTGTCGATGCCCTTGCTCCACACCGCGACGCTGCTGACGTCGATCAGCCGATCCTTGCGTCCCCACAACAACAGCGCCGGGCATTTGATGTCGGGGAGTTTCGGCTCCATCGGTGGGCTGGTGCGAAAATCCTCAAAGATTTCCGCCAGTTCCTCACGGTTCTGCTCGTAGCGCTGGGCGACCGCGTCGAGCACCACGCCGGGCACCCACGGCGGGTTGGCCATGGTCATCGCGTAGAACTGCTGAAATTCTTCCTTGGAATTGATCAAAAACGGATTGTGGCCCTTGGCCAATTGGCGCTCCAGGTCGCTGATTTCCGGCGCGGTCACGCCCGCCGGGTCGATCAGCGCCACCGAGGCAATCCGCTCGGGGTAGGTGGCCGCGAGCCACGCTGCGATGTAGCCGCCCATGGAATTGCCGATCACGTGGACCTTCTCGACCCCGCAGACATCGAGCAACTGAATCATGCGTTTCGCTTGCAGCGCGATGTCGTAGCCGCCGCCGGCCTTGAACCCGGTTTCGCCATGGCCGGCGAGGTCGGGAATGATTACCCGGTAATCGCCGACAAAGTGCCGGGCAAAACGTAGCCACAGGTTCTTGTCGGCGCTGTAGCCGTGCAGCATCAACACCGCACTCGAGGCTTCGTAAGGCCCGCCCTGCCAGGTCGAAACAGTCATTTCGCTGATCGGCACGACAATCTTGTGCAACCGATACAACTTGGCCTCCAGGGCCATGCTCAGGTCATACAACCAATGGCCGATGGCCGGGTAACTCAACCAGCTCCAGGCTATAAACACCGCAATCGCGACTACCAACACAAGCATCAGGCGCTTCCTTTTACGTGATCAGGACAGAATGTGGTCAGCGGGTTTCAGCGTTCGGGTCAAACGGTGATAGCTGAAACTGAACCCCGGAAACATGGCGATCACATGACCGCTCTTGCTTTGATACCAACTGTTGCAGCCACCGGACTTCCACACCGTGCGTTCCATTTCCCGGTGGATCATTTCAGTGTAGGTACGTTCTGCTTCGGGGCGCACTTCAATGCTGCGCAGACCCTGTTCTTTTAGTGTGCGAATACAACCGAGGATGTAATTCATCTGCGATTCGATGATGAACAGCGCCGAGGTATGACCGATGCCGGTGTTGGGTCCGGTGACGATAAACAAGTTGGGAAAGTCCGGCAGGCTGGTGCCCAGATAGGCCCGCGGGTATTGCGCCCAGACGTCTTTGAGGCGCGTGCCGTTTTTGCCGGTGACCGGGTAGGAAATCACCCCGTCGGTGGCGTCGTAACCGGTCGACCAGACGATCAGGTCGACATCAATGTGCTGGCCGTCGAGGGTATTGATTCCGCTTGCATCAAGTGTGGCGATGGCCTGTTCGCGGCTGTGCAGCGTGACGTTCGGCCGGGCCAGCGCCGGATACAGGGTGCTCGAGACGATCACCCGCTTGCAGCCGATAGTGAAATCCGGAGTCAGTTTGCGGCGCAGTTCCGGGTCAGGCACTTGGCGTTTGAGAAAACGTAGCGCGTGTTGCTGCACCAGATGAATCGCCGGTCGGGAATATTTGAACGCAATCACCCGGGTTTCGAATTGCCAGTAGATCATCCAGCGCAGCAGTTTGTAGGCCGGTTTCAGCCCCAGTAGCCAACGCTGAAAGCGCCCGAACCTGCGGTCGGCGCGCGGCAACACCCAGTGCGCCGAGCGCTGGAATACGTGCAGGTGCGCGACATCGGGCGCAATCGCCGGGATGATTTGGGCGGCACTCGCGCCGCTGCCGATGATCGCGACCCGTTTACCGCGGTAGTCGTAGGAATGATCCCAATGATTGGTGTGAAAGGTCTTGCCTTGGAAAAGATCCTGGCCATCGAAGCGTGGGATAACCGGTTGGCTGAGCGGCCCCGTGGCGTTGATCAGGAACTGCGCGTAGAACGTGCCTTTGCTGCCGACGTGCACAGCCCAGCGTTTATTGGCGTCGTCCCATTCGATGGCTTCGACGTTGGCCTCGAGTTCGACCTTGTCGCGCAAACCGAATTGCTCCACCACATGCTCGGTGTAGCGCTGCAGTTCAGCTTGTTCGGCGAACATTTGCGTCCATGGATAAGGCGCGAAGGACAGCGAATACAAGGGCGAGGGCACGTCGACGGCGGCGCCGGGGTAGGTGTTCTGGCACCAGGTGCCGCCAAAAAAATCCCGCCGCTCCAACAGGCGAAAATCGCTGATGCCGGCCTTGAGCAAATTCACCGCCGCACACTGTCCGCCAAAACCGCTGCCGATGATCAACACCTGAAAAGTTTGCATGCGCCTCCTCGTTTATTGAACCCACCCAACATGTATAGCCTGCTTTTGTGGGAGCAAAGCTTGCTCGCGATAGCGCCGCCGCGGTTTTCCAGAAGTCCGCGTCAGCATTCTTCGCGGGCAAGCCTCGCTCCTACAGGGGGTTGCGGCGTAATCGGGGCCGGGGGATTCACCGCCAGCCGGTGATGGCTATTTGACGTCGCCCTGATAGACTGCCAGCACCCCCGCAAGCCCGGGTATCAGATTCCGTTCAGTGATCGAGGCCTTTATGGCAAAAACTGGAGGAAAGGGACTTTCGCTCGCCAAGCGTCTCTACACGTCGCGCACCTTGGGTCTGGTCCTGGGTTTACTGTGCGTGAGTGCAGCGATGTACCCGCTCGATCCGGCGCCGTGGGTCTGGGCGCTGATGCTGTTCAATGGCTTGCTCTGGCCGCATCTGGCCTATCAATGGGCGCGCCGGTCTCCAGTGCCTTATCACGCCGAATACCGCAACTTGCTGGTCGACGCCTTTCTCGGCGGCTTCTGGGTCGCGGCCATGCAATTCAATCCGCTGCCCAGCGCTACCACGATCTCAATGATGGCGATGAACAACGTCGCCATCGGCGGCCTGCGTTTTCTGCTGGTCGGCACGGTGGTGCAGATCTTCGGTATGGGCGCCGGCATGCTGATTTTCGCCCCGTTGTTCATCGCGCAAACCAGCCAATTACAGCTGTACGCCTGTTTGCCGTTGCTGTGCCTGTACCCGTTGGCACTGGGTTGGATCTGCTTTCGTCAGGCCGACACCCTCGGCCGACGCAAACGTGAACTGTTGGCGCTGAGCCGCACCGACAGCCTCACCGGCCTGCTGAATCACGGCGCCTGGAAGGATCAGCTCGAGGTCGAATTCCAGCGTTGTCATCGGCAGCAGCAGGGCGGGGCGATTGCGCTGATCGACATCGACCACTTCAAATCGATCAACGACACCTATGGCCACGTCGCCGGGGACATCGTTCTGCGACAACTGAGCAAAATGCTCAAGCAAAACCTGCGCGCCACGGATGTTGCCGGGCGTTACGGCGGCGACGAATTCTGCGTGATCCTTCCCGACTTGCCGCTGAGCAGCGCCGCGATGGTCATGGATGCCTTACGCGATCGTTTCGCCACCCTCGGCTACGAGCAGAGCCCGGCATTGAAAGTCAGCCTGAGCATTGGCCTCGCCGCGTTCAACCCGGCGCACAGCGATGCGACGTTGTGGCTCAACGACGCCGATCAAGCGCTGTACGAAGCCAAGAGCACCGGGCGCAACCGGGTAATCTGCTGCGGCGACGGCAAGCCCCGGCATGAATTGCTCGATCCGGTCTGATCATAATCGCCCTATGTAGCAGCTGGCGAAGCCTGCGTTCGGCTGCGCAGCAGTCGCCAATTTAAACAACACCACCGTTTCAGAGAAATCACCTACTGCGGTTTTGCGACTGCTGCGCAGCCGAACGCAGCCTTCGGCAGCTGCTACAACAGATGTGTGTCGTTGCGGGCGGTCGATGTCGCATCCGGTATAGAGCCTCGCGGCCCAGTGCGGTAGGGTTCGACGACCCCCGACGAGAAACAAGGATCGATTCATGACGTTCAAACTCGCTCGCTCCCCGCTGGCCAGCAGCCTCGCACTGACCTTCGCCCTCGGCGTTTTCGCCCCCGCAGCCTTCGCCGAACCGCACAAACAAGTGCTTGCCGATTCCGAGCAGTACAAGGCCGAAGCGCTGAAACTGCTGGAAAAACTGGTCAACATCGACTCCGGTTCCGGTTATGAACCGGGCCTGACCCAAGTCAGCGACATCGCCGTCGACGAGCTGAAAAAACTTGGCTTCAGCATCGAACTGGTGCCTAACACTCCGGACAAAAGCAGCCACGTAGTTGCCACGCTCAAAGGCACCGGCAAAGCGAAAATCCTCCTGATGGCGCACATGGACACGGTGTTCAAGGAAGGTTCGGCCGCCGAGCGTCCGTTCCACATCAAGGACGGTCGCGCCTACGGGCCTGGCGTGATGGACGACAAGGGCGGCATCGTTGCCGGGATCTACGCGCTGAAAGTCTTGAAAAATCTCGACTTCAAGGACTACGCGCAGATCACCTTCCTGCTCGATGCCAGCGAAGAGTCCGGCTCGGACATCGCCACCGACCTGATCAAGAAAACCGCCAAGGCCCACGACGTCACGCTCAATCTGGAACCCGGTCGCCCGGCCGATGGTTTGGTGGTGTGGCGCAAGGGCAGCGCCACTGCCGTCGTCGAAGTGAAGGGCAAAGCCGCCCACGCCGGGGTTGCGCCGGAGCTGGGGCGCAACGCTGCGATGGAAGCCGCGCATCAGATTCTGCAATTGGGCAAATTGGGCGACGAAGCGAAGAAAACCACGATCAATTTCACCGTGCTCAAGGCCGGCGACCGCACCAACGTGATCCCGGATCAGGCCACCGCCAAGGCCGATGTGCGCGCAGCGGTGCCGGAAGAGTTCGACCGGATCGAGAAGGATCTGGCGCGGGTGTCGAAGGACAAGTTGATCGCCGACACCGAGGTCACCACCACGCTGGAGCGCGGTTTGCCGCCGATGCCGCAAACGCCGGAGTCGGATCGGCTGATGGCCATGGCGCAGGGGATTTACGGCGAAATCGGCCGCAAACTCACCGAAGAAGGCAGCGGTGGGGCGGCGGATGCGAGTCTTTCGGCAGGCGTTGGTACGCCGACGCTCGACGGTTTCGGGATTGTCGGCGGCAACATTCATACACCGGAGGAATACGCCGAAGTCGAAAGCGTCGCGCCACGGATCTATCTGCTGTCGCGGATGATCATGGAATTGACCAAGCGCTGAACCACACCGCCAAAGGTCGTTCCCATGCTAGGCGTGGGAACGATCAGATGAGCGGTGTCGCGGCTGGCGCCGTACTCACTCTTTAACGCGCATAAACTCTTCGGCGTAGCGAATGTATTCTTCTGGCTGCGTGTAGGTGTGGGTCAGTTCGGTCGCGCTCAGGTCCGAGGCCTGGGTGAAGATTTGGCGTTGTTCGCGCAGGCTGTCGTAAGTTGCCTTGATCGCCGCAAAGTACGCGCCGTGGCCGTCGATCGTCACCCGCACACCCAGTTCCGCGAGGCGTTTGTCGTCGCGCAGCGCCGGGTTGCCATAGGTCACCAGCATCAACGGCACGTTGAGGTTTTCGGCGATTTTTTCCAGTTGGTCGAAATCCTGCACGCCCACCATGCAAATGCCGTCGGCGCCGGCGTTCTGGTATTGCTGGGTGCGGTTGATGATTTCCTTGATCGGCAGAATCCCCGCGTTGGTGCGGGCGATGATTGCCATTTCCTTGTCGACCCGGGCTTCGAGAGCCGCGCGGATCTTGCCGACGCCTTCGGCAACCCCGATCAGATCGGTGGATTTACGGCCGAATTGTGCGGGCAGCAACGTGTCTTCGATGGTCAGCGCGGCGATGCCGGCGCGCTCCAGTTCAACGATGGTGCGCATCACATTGAGCGCGTTGCCGTAGCCGTGGTCGGCGTCGGCGATCACCGGCAATTGGGCGACGCGGCCGATGCGCGTGGCTTGTTCGGCGAATTCACTGAGGGTGATCAGGGCGAAATCGGGGGCGCCCAGCACCTGCAACGAGGCGACCGAGCCGCCAAGAATGCCGACTTCAAAACCCAGGTCAGCGGCGATGCGCGCGGACATCGGGTCGAACACCGAGGCGGTGTGATAGCAGGTATCGGAGGCCAGCAATTGACGAAAGTTACGGCGCAAATCTTGATGGGAAAGCCTGGACATATAGTTCCACCACTGCATTGGAATGGAAGGGCTTGAACAAAACTGTCAACGCCGAAGGAACAAAAGGCTATCACGCGAGCGCGGCAAAGATGATGACGAATTTAAACTCGGGTGAAACGA
Source organism: Pseudomonas prosekii (assembly GCF_900105155.1). Classification (NCBI taxonomy): domain Bacteria; kingdom Pseudomonadati; phylum Pseudomonadota; class Gammaproteobacteria; order Pseudomonadales; family Pseudomonadaceae; genus Pseudomonas; species Pseudomonas prosekii. The sequence continues at coordinate 498,986 of NZ_LT629762.1, read as the reverse complement.
TACCGCTCTCGGCGGGGTTGGGCTTGGCTGGATTTTGGTCAGTTTGCCGAGCTCCTTGTAGCAGCTGCCGAAGGCTGCGTCCGAGTGCGCAGCGCTCGCAGTTGGATAAACCTGCATAAACAAATTCACTCAATCGAGTGAACGAAGTGTACCGGGTCGGTAATTTTAGGGCCGCTTCGCAGCCCGACGCAGGCTTCGCCAGCTGCTACAGGGGCGTATGGTGATGCAGTCAGGCCGCCACAGCCTGCTGCTCCTGATTCGGCAACGGCACCGCGCGCACCGAGTTGCCCGGTTGCAGTTGCAGGCGTTTCGCGGTCAATCGATCAACGATCAGGCTGTTACCTACCAACCGTGCCTGGGCCGTAGTGATCCGGCAGTTCTCCAGTCGTCGGTTGTGGATCAGCCACACCGGCGCCTGATCATCCGGCGTACCGATGCCGAGAATCAGCGGCTGACTGTCGCGTACCGTGCGAATCTTCGCCACCGGCGCTTCAATCACTGGCCCGCCGTCGAAGATGTCGATGTAGTCCTTATGCGCAAAACCCTCGGCATTGAGAATTTTCAACGCCGGTTGCGTGTTCGGGTGGGCCTGTCCAATCACCGCTTGCGCCTGTTCGGTCAGCAGGCAGGTGTACAGCGGCTGGCGCGGCATCAGTTCGGCGATAAAGGATTTGTTGCCGAGCCCCGACAGTTGATCGGCATAACTGAAATCCATCTGGAAAAAGTGCCGGCCCAGGCTGTCCCAGAACGGCGAACGCCCTTGCTCGTCGGCACTGCCGCGCAGCTCGGCGATCATCTTTTCGCCGAACAACTGGCGGAACTCGGCGACAAACAGCAAACGCCCCAGCGACAACAAACGCCCGTTATAACCCTGACGCTGATCCGGTCGCAGAAACAGCGAGCACAGCTCCGATTGCCCGGTCATTTCATTGTTCAGGAACAACGTCGGGATCTGCCGCTGAATGCCCAGGTCCGGCGACGAATTCACCGTCAGCCCGACCCGATAGTTGTACCAGGGCTCGCGAATGCCGACGGCGCCGGTCAGCGCACTGACCCCGACCACTTGCTGATCATCGTCCTCGAGCACGAACAGATAATCGGCGTCGGCGCGCTCGACTTGTTCGGCGAACGTGCGTTGCGACCAGCGCACCCGATGGCCGAGCCGTTCCTCGTTGGCCGGCAGGGTGGTGTACCCCGGACCGGCCTGTTGCACCAGCGCCAACAAGGCGGGCAGGTCGGCGACGCTAACCGGGCGGACAATCATGATGCAGCTCCTTTTGCGCACGTGCTCGGGCGCTGTCGTTGGGCGCGGGGCCGGGTGATGCTCACAGGGCGATCAGCCGGATCGGGCTGCCGTCAGTCACGTGCAACGCGGCGCACATCTCGGCGCTCAGACCCACCGTCTGCCCATCGTTGAATGCCAGTTCGGCGACAATCGCCCGATAGTCCCTGAGCGAATCATTGCTCAGCAGATAACTGCCACGCGCCTCGATGACCTCAACCTGCTGCACCCGCGCCGTGTGGCTGCGAGTGATCGAATTGATCGTCGAAGTGCGCGCGAAGAGCGTCGGCCCGCCGTCGAACAGGTCGATGTAACTGTTGGTTTCGAAGCCTTCACGCTCAAGAATGTCGAACGCTTCCTGGCCATCGGGGTGAACCCGGCCAATGCATTCCTGCGCCGCTGGCGGCAGCATCGGCACGTAGATCGGGTAATGCGGCATCAATTCAGCGAGAAACGTCCGGCTCTGCAGCCCGCACAGCCTTTCGGCCTCAACGTAGGGCAGATCGAAAAAGTGTTTGCCCAAGGCATTCCAGAACGGCGACTGGCCTTGTTCATCGCTGTAACCAACGATTTCGGTAATCACCGCTTCGGAAAAACGTGCCGTGTGCGCCGCGATAAACAGCAGTCGCGCGCGCGAAAGCAATTCGGAAAACGGCGTGCGCACCAGCGCCGCGTCAATGTGAAAGCCGCGCAGCAAGGTGTGGCCGCTGAGGTCGTGGCACAACGACAGCGCCGGCACGCCGTGTTCGATGTTCAGTTCGCGCGAGGCGCTGGTGAAGTGCCGGTTGCGCAGGCTGTAGAACGGTTCGGCGAACCCGGCAGTGGCGAGGATTTCCGAGCAACCGGTCAGGCGCTCGGTGGCCAGGTCTTCGAGGACGAAGAAGTAATTTTCCGGGCCATTGCTTTCAACGTCCCGGTTAAACGAATCGTTGGAATCGAGGATCTTTTCCCGCAAGCGTTCGCTGTCGTCCGGCAGCGAGGTCACGCCCACCAGGCTGTCGCGGGCCAGTTGCTGCAACTGGGGCAGGTCGGTCAGTTCGACTGGACGTAAGACCAGCATGGATGCACTCCTGTATCAAAGGGTTCGACGGTTTTCCGCCGAACCTGACTATCACTGTCGGTTTCCACGCGTTAAAGCAGCGGTCGCCTGATTTGTTGTCAGACGCCGCCCTTTTTATTGTCAGACGTTGCTCGGGTCCGGCAGCGTTGTGCTGGCGCCCAGTTTGTTGAGGAAGAACAGATAGACCAGACCCAGCGCGATCCAGATCAAGCCAAGCTTCTGCGCATCAACGCCCATGTTGTACATGATGGCCGCGACGATGATGAAGCCGATTGCCGGGCACAACAGGTGACGAATCACCTGGCCGGATTTCTGCCGGCGCCAGTAGTAATTGATCACGGTCAGGTGCAGCAGCATGAAACCGCTCAGCGCGCCGAAGTTCACCAGCGAGGTCAGGGTGTCGACCGAATTGATGAACAAGTAGCAGATCACCAGCGACAGCACCGCCACCAGATAAATGCTGATGTACGGCGTGTTGTGTTTCGGATGGACTTTGGCCAGCACCTTCGGCAGTTTGCCGTCGCGCGCCATGCCGAACAGCAGCCGCGACACCGCCGCTTGCGAAGTGATGGCGACCGCCACGCCCCAGGCCAGCGCGGTGGCCACGCCGGTCAGCGTTGCGAGCCAACTGCCAGCGGCGATTTCGGCGATTTCATAAAACGCAGTGTCCGCCGAGGTGAAACCCATGCCCGCCGCGAGGTCGGTGGCGATCCAGGTTTGCACGACAAAAATCACGCCCATCACCACCAGCGTAATCAACGCCGCTTTGCCGACGCTGCGGCCCGGATCGCCCTTGATCTCTTCGGCGAGCGTGGAAATCGCATCGAAGCCAAGGAACGACAACACCGCAATCGACACTGCTTGCATCAGCAGGGCGAAGTTGAATGTTTGCGGGTTATACAGCGGCGCCAGAGTCAGTTGGCCGTTGCCGCCACCGTTGTGCAGGGCGTTCCAGGCGTAGAACAGGAAAATCCCCAGCACCACCAGTTGCGCGAGCAGAAACACAATGTTCATCCGCGCGGTGAAAGTGATGCCGCGCAGGTTTACAAACGTTGCGCTGACCAGGAATGCGAGGATGAAGCCGACTTTCGGAATATCCGGATACAGATGATTCAGCGCCATCGCCGCGTAGACGTACAGCAGCGGCGGGATCAGCAGGTAATCGAGCAGCATCAACCAACCGGCGATAAACCCGACATGTTGATTCAAGCCGCGTTGCGCGTAGGAATACACCGAGCCGGCGATAGGAAAAGCCCGGGCCATGCTGCCGTAGCTGAGCGCGGTGAACAGCATCGCAATCATGCCGATGATGTACGCCAGCGGCACCATCCCCGGCGCCTCGGCGTTGACGTAGCCATACACACCAAACGGTGCGATCGGGATCATGAAGATCATCCCGTACACCACCAGGTCCGTGAGCGTCAGGCTACGTTTCAACTCCTGCTTGTAGCCGAATTCTTCTATTTCCATGAAGCGTTTCTCCTTATCAGTCGTTCGGACAACTTTTAGTTTTTATGCGGGCAGAGCTTTTTTATGTAGAGCTTTTTCCTACAGCAGCGGGGCCAGATATCCGGCCCAGCGAGCAACGTTTTCAGGCGTGCGCAGCAGGTCGTTGCGCACCTCGATCAACAGTGCTTGCAAGCCGCGAGCATCGCCGTGCACCGGCACGGTCATGTCGCCCAACGGGTCGATTTTGTACGGCTGATTACCTGCAACTTTCAACGGATGTCGGGCCAGACCGTCGAGCACGTTTTGCGCGTATTGCCGCGCTTCGCCGAACAGCACACCGGCCTCCAGCGGCCGCTGCTGTCCGTAATAAACCGGGGTGAAACTGTGAATGCCCACCACCCGCACCGGGCGACCGTGCGCCACACGCTCATCGATCAGGGTTTGCAGGCGCGTGTGAAACGGCTTGAACAACATCTGCCGACGATGCTCGCGCGTCGCTTCATCGAGTTGCTGGTTACCCGGCACTTGGTAGATTTCGCTTTGCCCGGGAATGCTGTCCGGGGCATGGCGCGGGCGGTTGAGGTCGATCAGCAAACGCGAATAGTTCGCCGCCAGCAGGGTCGCGCCGAGGGTCTCGGCCAAACGTTCGGCCAGCGCCAGGGCGCCGATGTCCCAGGCAATGTGCTGGCGCGCGGCTTCGGCGTTCAGGCCCAGGTCATTCAGGGCCGGCGGGATAAACCGGCTGGCGTGTTCGCACACCAGAATCAACGGGTGCTCGGAGTCTTCCCGGCTCAAGGTGTACGCGGGGCGGGTGTAAAGCCCCTGTTCAACGGATTCAGTACAGGCGCGCATAGTGCTCACAAAGTTCGGCGGGCGAGAGCTGTTCCGTCAGCGTCAATTCCTCGGTTTTCAGGGCGAAATAGGTGTCGAGCAAGGCCTGCGGCAAGGCTTCGATCAGCGCCTCGCTGTTGCGCAGGCAATCCAGCGCCTGGGTCAACGAAGCGGGCAGGGCGACGATGCCGCGCGATTGGCGTTGCTCCTCATTCAAGGCATCGGGGATTTCATCGGTGATCGCGTTCAGTGCCAGGCGTTGCTCAATGCCCAGGCGCCCGGCGATCAGCAGCGCGGCCATTGCCAGATGTGGCGAGGCAGTGGCGTCCATCGCGCGAAATTCCAGGTTGTACTGCGCCGCGACCGATTTGCCGCCGAGGCTGACTGTCGGGCAAATCCGTAACGCCGCTTCCCGGTTGCGTTGGCCGAGGCAGGCGTACGACGCGCTCCAGTGATGCGGCTGCAACCGTTCGTAGGACACCGGCGTCGGCGCGGTAAACGCACACAGTGCCGGCAAGTAATGCAGCACACCGGCGGCCCAATGCTGGCCGAGCGTCGACAAGCCGTTGCTGGTGCCGGCGTCGTACAGCAGCGGTTGCCCGGCCAGGTCCTGCAGGCTGACGTGCAAGTGCACGCCGTTGCACACAGCAGTTTCGGCGGTTTTCGGCGCGAAACTCAGGTCAAGGCCCATTTGCCGGGCGACCTCGCGGGTGATTTCACGCACATTGACCGCGCGGTCGGCGGCAGCAACGCCGAGGGTCGGGCGGCAGGTGATTTCGTATTGATGCTTGCCGTATTCCGGCAGGAACATTTCCGGTTCGACGCCGCCCGCGCGCAGTGCGCTGAGCAGCCAGCCGCCAAACTCGGCGCCCTGGCGCTGCGCTTCAAGGGAAAATGCCAAGTGTTCGGTAGCGCCGCTGGCGAGGTTGAACTCGTGTTCGAACGCCGCGTTGACCTGCAAACCGAGCTCGGCGCGATAACGTTCCACTTCATTGCGCAGCAGCGTGCGCGGGCAAGCGCTCCACGGCCGGCCATCGGTTTCGCAAAGGTCGCCGTGGATGAAATCGAGCGTCGGGGCGTTGGCGTCCGGGCCATTGTTGACGGTCACCCGGCTGCTCAGGTCAGGAATCAGCCGCAAATCACCATAAGCGCCCCACGGGTTGGTCGAGGCGATCACATCTTGCGGGGTCAGCGCGCTGTTGGCCGGCACCCAGCCGCAACCGGCGGCTTGATAGTGCTCCAGCTCATCGCTGGGAAACGAGCGGCCACGGGTCACGCCGATCAGGTCGGTGGTGACAATCGTGGTCATCGGCACCGGCAACAGGCGCGCGCTCATGGCTGCATCTCCTGCAAACGACGGAGCACGGTTTGTGTGTCGGTAATCCAGCAATAACCCTTGATCGCGTTGAGGCAGGCCTGGTGACGTTGCTCGGTATAGGTCGCGCAGGCGTCGGCGACCAGCGTCACCAGATAGCCGCGGTCGGCAGCGTCGCGCACCGCCATGTCCACGCATTGGTCGGTGACGATGCCGGCAATGATCAAGTGCCGCGTTTCGAGATTGCGCAGCACGTAATCGATGTTGGTCGAGTTGAACACCCCCGAAGAAGTCTTCGGCAGGACGATTTCGTTTTCCTGCGGCGTCAGTTGTTCAATCACCTGCGCCTGCGGGCTGCCCTTGGGCAAATGCATGTCCGAGAGTTTGTGGTCCAGCGAGCGGTCGCGGCCATCGGCGGTGAGGCTTTCGATCAAGGTGTGCAAAACGTTCTGCCGCGCGCCGCGAAAGGCTTCGAGCAAGCGCTGTTGATTGGGCACCACCTGCTGGCGCGTGCGGCTGAGGAAATACTCGGCGTCAGGCTCGTTGAGGTGCGGGTCGAACTGCGGTTCGAGCCAGGCGCGTTGCATGTCGACCAGCAATAGCGCGGTGTGGTCGGTGACAAACGGCAAGTCGCGGGGCGAGCGGTGAGGGAGCGTCAACATCCTTATTTTTCCTCAAGCAAATGGGTATCGAAGTCGGAGCGCACGGCATCGATGCCTTCGAGCCGATCGGCGAGGTCCGGGCTGCGCAAGGTCAGGCAGGCGATCAACGCCTCGATTTGCGCCAGTGCCGGGACCATGCTGTCGAACGCGGAAACCGATTCCACCGGTGCGCTGATGATCAAGTCGGCCATCTCGCGCAGCGGCGACGCATAAATGTCGGTAAACAGCACAACGCGGGCATAACGGTTTTTCGCCGCGCTGGCCACGCGCAAGGCCTGGGTCTGGTAGCGCCGATAGTCGAACACCAGCACCACGTCCTGGCGCTGCACATCGAACAAACGGTCGGGTAACTGAGCGTTGTCTTCCATGGCAAAACAGCCGGGGCGCAGCAGGCGCAGGTGATTGAGCAGGTAATTGGCGAGGAAACTGCTGAAACGCCCCCCGAAGCAATGCACTTGATGGCGCACGTCGAGCAGCCATTCGACCAGAATGCGCACGTCTTCGGGTTGGGTCAGGGCTTGGGTTTCGATCAGCGAGCGATGCGTCTCGGCCAGGTAGTGGCTCCACGGATCGTCTTTTTGCAAATGAGCGCGCGGTTGCAGCAGGGCGCTGGGGGAGCGTAAGCGGTGGTCCATGTCGCTGAGCAGGGCGTCCTGGAATTCAGCGTAACCACCAAAACCGAGTTTCTTCACCAGCCGCACAATGGTCGGATCGCTGACACCGGCATGTTCGGCCAGACGCGACATCGGCCCCAACCCGTTACGCGGGTATTGGTCGAGCAAGGCGCGGATGACTTTGCGCTCCGACGGCGTCAATACGAGGCCGGGATCGGTGATCAAGTCTCTGAGAGGCGGCATCCGGGCTCCTGCTGGATGGGTGTGTCGGTTTTATTTCACAATTCGCCAAAACAGTATTTATGTAATACACGCTACATGTCTAGCGGATTTTTCACGCAATCGGATTTGCGCATGAGATGGGAGCAAACACCCGTGTTCCGGGGGCTACGTAGATGTCGACACAGCGTGTAGGACATTGACCATAGGCATGTCGGAGATCATCCTTTCAGCCACTGAATTTGCCAAAGGTTTGTGGGTTGCGGGCACTTCTTGCGGCACAATCCCCCGATCGTTGGCGGCGTGTTGCCGTTTGGTTTTCCATCAAGAGTAATCACCCGTGCAGGCGACCCGTTTGACCCTGATCTGCCACGCCCGAACCGTCGCACAGAAACTCGCGCGTTTTCCTACGGACGAATCGGTGGAAATCGATTGGCAATCGGCGAAGTCTTGCCGTCGCGATGCATCCGACGTGGCACCAATTCTCTTGTGCGGCCCCGAGGCCCGGACCCGGCAAACCGCCGAGCTGTATGGCAACGATGCGCAAGTCGTCGAAGCCCTGCGTGATTGTGATTTCGGTCGTTGGCAGGGCCAGCGCCTCAGCGATCTGCAAAAGCATGAGCCTGAAGCGCTCAGCGCTTGGCTCGACAACGCGGATTCGGCGCCGCACGGTGGCGAGTCGGTAAACCAACTCGGCGCACGTGTTGCGGCATGGCTTACCACGCTGGAGGCGCAACCGGGCCAGGTGATCGCGGTCACTCATCCTTATGTTATTCGCGCCGCACTGGCGCACGTGCTGCAAAGCCCGGCGACCCACCTGATCGATGTCGAGCCGCTCTCGGCGCTCGAATTGCGTTTCACCGGGCGCTGGCGGCTACGCTTGATGGGCACTGCTTTTGAAGGAGCAATTTGATGAAAACCTTGCTGGTCATCGGCATTGGCGCCGGCAACCCGGACTACATAACCATGCAAGCGGTGAAAGCGCTGAACCGCGCCGACGTGTTTTTCCTCATGGACAAGGGCCAGAGCAAAGACAAGTTGATCGACCTGCGCCGCGAGATCTGCGAACGCTACATCACCGATCACGATTATCGTTTTGTCGAAGCCCACAGCCCCGAGCGCGAGCGTGGCGATGTGGACTACAAGACCAGCGTCGAGGAGCTGAACCTGGCCAAGCAAAACACCTTCGAACGGCTGATCAACGAGGAAATGTCCGACGGCCAATGCGGCGGTTTCCTGGTGTGGGGCGACCCGGCGTTGTACGACAGCACCGTACGCATCCTGCAATCAATCCTCGATGCCGGGCGTTGCACCTTCGAGTTCGAAGTGATCCCCGGCATCACCAGCGTCCAGGCGTTGGCGGCGCAACACAAAGTGCCGCTGAACCGCATTGGCCGCTCGATTGAAATCACCACCGGCCGGCGACTGGCGGCGGGGCAGGTGAGTGAGGCGGACAGCGTCGTGGTGATGCTTGATGCCGAAGATTCCTACCATCACGTGGCGGATCCGGAGACGCAGATTTACTGGGGCGCCTACCTCGGCACGCCAGATGAAATCCTCATCTCGGGCAAGCTCAAAGACGTCGCGCCGGAGATCGAGCGGGTACGTAAAGCGGCGCGGTTGGCGAATGGCTGGATCATGGACACGTATTTGCTGCGCAAGCTTTGAAACTTCAGGTGTCTGCGCGAGGCTGTTCGCGGGCAAGCCTCGCTCCTACACGGGAATGCGCTGACTCTGTAGGAGTGAGCTGCTCGCGATTGGGCCAATAAGGTCACCTCAGGAAATCGTCGTGACCTCCCGCCCGAACCGCTCTCGATACACCGACGGCGGCACCCCGACCACGCTGCGAAACGCCACCCGAAAACTTTCCACGGACCGGTAGCCACAGCGCTCGGCGATCTGTTCGGTGTTGGCGCTGGTGCTTTCGAGCAATTCCCGCGCTCGGGCCAGGCGTTGGTGTTGCAGCCAGGTTTTCGGCGACAGGCCGCTGGCCTCGGTAAAACGCCGCAGAAAGGTGCGTTCGCTCATCGCGGCTTCACTGGCGAGGTCGCGCACTTCCAGCGGTTGGTGCAAACGCTCGCGCGCCCATTGCATGACCCGGGACAAATCGCTGCGGGGCGAAGCGCTGACCGGCGCCGGAATAAACTGCGCCTGACCGCCGGTGCGTTGCGGCGACATCACCAGGCGCCGCGCCACCGAGTTGGCGACTTGCGTGCCGAAGTCGCGCGCCACCAAATGCAAACAAGCATCGATGCCCGCCGCGCTGCCGGCCGAGGTGATCAACTGGCCCGAATCGACATACAGCACGTCCGGGTCCACCAGAATGTTCGGAAAACGTTCCGCCAATTCGCCGGTGTAGCGCCAGTGGGTGGTGGCGCGGTGACCGTCGAGCAGGCCAGTGGCCGCCAGCACAAACACCCCTGAACAGATCGACAGCAACCGCGCGCCGCGCGCATGTGCCTGGCGCAACGCAACCAGCAACACCTCTGGCACCGGCGCCTGGCGGTCGCGCCAACCGGGGACGATGATGGTGCGCGCGGTTTCAAGCAATGGCATGCCGCCGTCGGCCAGCACCTGGATTCCACCCATGGCGCGCATCGGCCCGTCATCCACGGCAACGATCTGGTGCTGGTACCACGGGAAATCGAACTCCGGCCGGGTCAGGCCGAAGATCTCCACGGCGATGCCGAACTCGAATGTGCAGAGGCCGTCATAGGCCAGAATCGCGACCAGTCCTGGGGTGTTGGGCATTTGGCGGAAACTTCCCGGTAAGTGTCTTGTGCGCCACTGTAGCGGCAAGTGTCTGGCAGATAAAGTTTGCCTACACCTACCGCTACCAAGGACTACACACCATGACCAGTCTGGTTCGCCAAATCCCCGCCGCCCCGTCCGCGATTGCCCTCATGCATTTCAGCAATCGTCTGACGTTTGAAACCGATTGTTCCGACGTCTATGGCAGCCAGGAGGCTGGCGAGGTGGATTTCGTGCTGGTGGATACGCGCGGGCCATCGGCCTACCAGCGCGGGCACGTGCCGGGGGCGATCAACATTCCGGGGCGATTGATGACCGCCCAGACGCTGGCGGCTTATCCCGCGTCCACGTTGTTTGTGGTGTATTGCGCCGGCCCGCATTGCAACGGCGCAAACAAAGCCGCAGTCAAACTCGCGGCGCTGGGTTACCCGGTCAAGGAAATGATCGGCGGGGTTACCGGGTGGCTGGATGAAGGGTTTGCGCTAAGCGTTGACGCGGTTAGCGGGGCGATTGGCTGCGAATGCTGACCTGCCAATAAACGATGACCTGCCATAAAACGATAACCCTGTAGGAGCGAGGCTTGCCCGCGAAGAGGCCGTCAGATCCAACACCAATGTTGGCTGACACAACGCCTTCGCGGGCAAGCCTTGCTCCTACAGGGGCTCGTCGTGTTCGACATTTATGTTGGCTGACACACCGCTTTCGCGGGCAAGCCTTGCTCCCACAGAGGCTGGTCGTGTTCAACACCAATGTTGGCTGACACACCGCCTTCGCGGGCAAGCCTCGCTCCTACGGGTGTGTGGGTAATACTTGGTTTTTTCTATAAGTATTTGTCGCTTATAGATAATTGGCTGGCCCAAAGCCACTCTAGACTGCGGCCACTTTCGATCTTCATCCATCGAAACTGCCACTCTAAAGCTGCCAATAAAAACCTCCGCACACCATGGAGTTATAAATGAACAAGCTAGTGATGTTTGGTGCCCTGGCACTGTCGATGTTGTCCCTCAGCGCTGTGGCTGACGATGCCAAGCCGATCCGCATCGGCATTGAAGCCGGGTATCCGCCATTCTCGATGAAAACCGCTGACGGCAAACTCGCCGGTTTCGACGTGGACATCGGCGATGCGCTGTGTGAGCAGATGAAAGTCAAATGCGTGTGGGTCGAGCAAGAGTTCGACGGCCTGATCCCGGCGCTGAAAGTGAAGAAAATCGACGCCATCCTGTCGTCCATGACCATCACCGATGACCGCAAGAAAAACGTCGATTTCACCATCAAGTACTACCACACGCCGGCGCGCTTCGTGATGAAGCAAGGCACCGACGTCAAAGACCCGCTGACCGAACTCAAAGGCAAGAAAGTCGGCGTACTGCGCGCCAGCACCCACGACCGTTTTGCCACGGAAGTGCTGGAACCCAAAGGCATCATCCTGGTGCGTTACGGCTCCCAGCAGGAAGCCAACCTCGACATGGTCTCCGGTCGCCTCGACGCAATGCTGGCCGACTCGGTCAACCTTGACGACGGTTTCCTGAAAACCGACGCCGGTAAAGGTTTTGCATTCGTCGGCCCGACCTACGAAGACGCCAAATACTTCGGCGGCGGCGCGGGCATTGCCGTGCGCAAGGGCGATAAGGAATTGGCGGACAAATTCAACACCGCCATCACTGAAATCCGCGCCGACGGCAAGTACAAGCAGGTTCAGGACAAGTACTTCGATTTTGATGTTTACGGCCAATAATCCAGCCGTTTAAACCAGCCTTACCAGGCGTATAGGGTTTGATGAAAAGTGGCAATCGTTGAGGCGATTGCCACTTTTTTTTGCCCGCTGGCCCATCAATGTGCAGCGGTTACAGGTCCTTCAGTTCGCGCACGATCTCGCTGAACCCCGGCCGCGCCAGCACATCCGGCTGACAGCAACGCTGTTGCAAATCCTCCAGCGCCAGACGCTGTTCAGCACTCAACCCCGAATCAATCCGCGCCAGCAATTCCCCCAGCAAGACGCCAAACGCGCGCACTTCGATGCGTTGCAGCGCGCGGCTCTCAACGCTGTCGCCAGTGGCATGAAAAGACGCCGCACCAAAGTCCCCCAACAGACAATCACCGTGCTCATTGCACAAAATGTTGTGGCCGTACAAATCGCCGTGGGTGATGCCTTGCCGGTGTAAATGCGCGGCCACCGCAGCAATGCCACCGGCGATGCGCAACGCCACTGCTGCGGTAAAACGTGTGTCGTCGCGGTAAACATCCCGCGAACACGACGCCAGGCTCGGCAGCCCCGCGAGATTGCGATAACTCGGGTCGATCAACTGCATTACCAACCCAGCCTGCGCCTGCGGATGCTCGACAATTCGCCCTTCAACACGGATCAGGTTGGGGTGCAGGCCGGCGGTGATACAGGCATTCATCTCGTGCAGCGGCGAGCCATCGCTGGTCATCTCACCTTTATAGAGTTTGACCGCGACCTCGCTGGCCGGTTGATCCGGGCGCTGCCAGGTGGCGCGATGAATTACCCCCGACGCGCCTTCACCCAATTGCTGTTCCAGACGCAACTGCGACCAGGCAATGCTCGATGTCTCTTCGAGCGCAGCGGCGTTGGCTTCGGTTTCCAGCGGATTGCCGGCGTACGCCAGCCAACTCAGCGCCGGCAGAGTCAGCAGCCATTCAGGCAGTTCGCCGAGTTGGTTGGCGGCGATGCGGATCAGTTCGAGCTGATGGCAATCGCGCAGACTCTCGGGCAACTGTTGCAAGCGATTGCCGGCCAGCATGAGTTTTTGCAGGTGCGGGCGCTGGCCCAGTTCGCTCGGCAACTCGCTGATGCGATTGTCGGTCAGGATCAACCAGCGCAGCAGCGGCGGCAGGGCGGCGCCGGGCACGTGTTCGATGCGATTGGCCTTGAAGCCGACCATGCTCAGCGCCGCGCATTGGCCCAGACACGCCGGCAGTTCGCTGAAGAGGTTTTCGGAGCAGAAAATGATGCGCAATTTGTGCAACCGATGCAGGTCGTCCGGCAGGCTGCGCAAGGCGTTGCCACTGAGGTTGAGCACTTCCAGCGAATCGGCGAGGTCGAAGATTTCCCGGGGGAATTCGCTGAGGCCGCAGGACAAGTCGAGGCGGGTGATGCCGGCCAGTTCACCGGCCTGCAATTGGGCAAGGGTATTCATCAACGGGATTCGCTATTGATCGTGGCGTCGGGCGCGCGGCCCGGAGAATGGGCTGCATGATAGCGGGAAGTTGGTTTGCCGGTCAGGCCGGTTTCGCGAGCAGCCATCCCGCAAAAAACCGCTCAGTCAAACAACCTCGCGAACCTCGACCAACTGCCCCAACCGACTGCGCGTGCGCGCCAGATCAATCGCATCGCCGCCCAGGCTTTCATGCAAGGAGCGCTGTCCGAGCAACACCAGGTGTTTGTCCTGATCGTACAAAACGTCGATCAGGTTGATGAATCGCTGCTGCGCTGCAATCGAACACTCGGCCAGGCAGGGCAATTGATCAATCACCCAGTGATCGAAACGCCGACACAATTGCAGATAATCCATCACCGCGGTCGGCTGATCGCAGAGGTCGCTGAAGCTGAAGCCGACCGTGCTGCCGTGGCAAAACCACGCCGGCATTTGTCGCGTGCCGACCGTCAGTTCCAGGGGCTGCGCGCGGTCCGGCAGGTGCAGCGCTTGCCGCTGCTGCGGCGTCGCCGGCCAGACATATTGGCCGTGGGTAAACACCTGCAAATGATCGGTGCACACCTGGCTGCGGTAATCATGCGGGCCGCCGACTTCCAGGACTTGCATGCGCGTGTTGATCAGGTCGATCACCGGTTTGAAACGCGCGTGGTACAGCGGATTCGGCAACAGGCCTTCGGGCGGGTAGTTGGACGTCACCAGCAGCAGAATGCCGCGGCGGAACAAGGCTTTGAACAGCCGGCTGATCAGCATCGCGTCGCCGATGTCATGCACGTGAAACTCGTCGAAACACAACACCCGGCAATCCTGCAACAGCGTGTCCAGCGTCGTTGCCAGGGCATCGTTGTGCTCGCGATTGTCGAACATGCCTTGATGCAACCGGGCGAAGAATTCATGGAAGTGCAGACGTTGTTTTTGTTCGATCGGAAGGGCCTGGAAAAATCCGTCGAGCAACCAGCTCTTGCCGCGCCCGACTGCACCATGCAAGTACAGCCCGGGCAGGGTTTTCGCCGACGATCCGAGCAAATGGGTGGCGTGCTGCGCCATGCAGTCGATCACTCGTTGCTGGCTGTGGCTGAGGGTGTAGCCCTGCGCAAACGCTTTGTGCTGAAAGTAATCGTGAATCAACCGTGGGTTGCCGGGCGACGCCGCTTTGCCAAATAGTTTTTTGCCCAACACCTTATCGCCGAGCAGCGCTTTGCCGAACAAGCGGCGCAACGCGGGCCAGCGCGGTGTCTTTTGCGGACGGTTTGGCGGTCGAACAGCCACGATAAATAGCACCCCGGAAATCAGCAGACCGGCGCTTGGAGCGTCGGCGGCGTAGTTTAACCAAAGGGTGAATTGTCCTGCCACGCGCGCAGGGGTAAACGATGCCTGGTTGTACGAGAAACTGCGGTGTGGACAGCTATTTTCCCGCCGTTGTACCGCAGCTTCTTCAACAAATCGAAACAAATCCCCGCCACTTTGCTGGATCCAATTGCCGCGAATAACTGGCGAAATTTCGTTCGCTGGCTAACCTGATTTTCAGGAGCCACCCCTTACAAGGATTGGGGCAGTGAAAGGATTTTGGATTTTCGTGGTGTTGGGCATGCTGCTCGGCACGCCGATATTGGCCGCAGAAATGCAGGTGCAAGTGCGTGTCGATGTGCTGCGCGGCTGTCAATTGGTCGGCCAGCAACGCAGCGCGGGCATCGAGCAATTGGGTGTGCTGGATTTCGGCAGCACGGCGCGTCTCGACGACCCCGCCGGCCCGTTGAGTGCCGCCCTGATCAGTTCGCGCCTGCCGCGACTGGAGTGCAATCCGGACACTCCGTATCAATTACGCGTCGATGGCGGCCAGCATGGCGGCGTCGGTGACGTGCGCTACATGGCGGGAGCCAACCAACAGAGCAAACCCATCCCCTATCGGCTCTACCAAGACCCGGCGCGGCGCATTCCGCTGGCGGTGGATGTGCCGGTGAGCGGGCGCGTACCGGACAGCGGTTCGGTGGATTTGCCTTTGTATGCACGGATCGAACGGCTGGCGGAAATTCCGCATGTCAGCCGTTACTCAGACTTGGTGAAGGTGACCGTCACCTGGTAGCAGGCGCTGTTTTGATTGCTCCCGCCGAGTCGGGTAGCGCAGGGAAGGGGACGATGCCGGTTGATCGTCCGGGGTTCGACACCAGAGGGAACTGGGTTTGGCGCTGACTGACAAGCACTGGAAAATTTTCGCCGCAGGCGCGTTTACGCCACAGGCGCTCTTTTTGCCGCATGCGCTCTTCTTGCCGCAGGCGCACTGTCGTTGCTGGCCGAGCCTGCGTATGCGCTGGTCAGCGGGCAGATCCAGGCGCGGCTGACGATCATTGCCGGCTGCGAAGTCAACAATGGCACGCGTCCCGACCTGCCGGTCGGCGACCTCGGCAGCCTCGATTTCGGCCAGCAGGGGCCGACCTGGACCAATCCGATCAAGGCCAGCCTCAGCGACAACGGCAGCGGCACGCTGAATGTCGCCTGTAACCCTTCGGTCACCGGGTTCACCGTCACCATCGACGGTGGCGCCCACGGCGACGGCGCCACCCGACGCCTGAGCAACGGCCGCCAGACCCTCATTTATCAGTTGTTCCTCGATGCTTCCGGCACACAGGGCTACAGCATCGGCCAACAACACAATTTCGCCGTGACCAACGCAGAGCAGATACCGATCCCGGTATATGGCGCGGTGGTGGCGAATACCCGCGCGGTTCCGGCCGGTGTCTATACCGACACCCTCACGGTAACGCTCGATTGGTAACCCCGTAGAGGACGGACACCATGCACATGTTTGCATCAAGGATCGGTTTGTCATTGCTCAGCCTGACGCTGGCCTCCAGCGCCATCGCGGCCACCACGGTCACCGGCCAGATCACCTCCAGCCTGACGCTGATCAGCAGTTGTCAGGTCAACGGCGCCGGTGGCACCACGGGGCTGAACTTCGGTGCGCTGGACTTCGGCGTCGCCAACAGCCTGTTCACCGAGGCTGACGCGCAGGTGTTGGGCGGTGGCGGCGGAGGGCTGTCGATTCTGTGCTCCAGCGGCACTATCCCGGCGGTCAAAGTGCGCGCCGGCAGCCATGACGGACAGTCGCCCGGCGGCACCCGCGCGCTGGCCGATGGCGGCGGCAACTTCGTGCCTTACGACCTGTACACCGACGCCGGGCACTCGCAGATTCTTGCCATCGACGGCGTGATCAACCTCGCCGCCAGTACCGGCGTGGCGCAGACCGTGAATATCTACGGCAAGGCAGTCGGCAAGGCCGGTTTACCCGCCGGCACCTACACCGACACTGTTGCCGTCGAACTGACGTTCTAGTGCCATGGCTCGCCAGGGATGGCCGACGCTGGTTTTGCTGTGTGCGGGCAGCCTGCCGTTGCCGCTGGCGGCGGTGACCAGTCAGAGCTTTCAGGTCAGCGCGACGGTGACGGCCGGGTGCCTGGTGGTCGGCGGTGTGTCGAATTACGGCAGCCTCGACTTCGGCAGTCGTTCGGCGCTGGCCACCGGTGCGGTGCAAGTGGCGTTGAGCGGTGGCGTGCAGTTGCAGTGCACGCCGGGCGTAACCCTGAACATGAGCGTCGATGGCGGCCAGTACAACAGCAGCGGTCGCCATTTGCAGCTGAGCACCGGGAGCAATCGCGTGGCGTATTCGTTGTTTCGCGATGCGGCATTCAGCCAGGCGCTGGGCGTCGGCCAGAGCGTGGCGGTGGCTTACACCGATGCCAACAACATCCGCTTGCCGATTTACGGGCAGGTGCAGTTGCCGGGCAATCAGCCCGGTGGAACGTACAGCGATGTGTTGCAGGTGCAGCTGTCGTGGTGATGCAGTCTTGGTAGTGCAGTGATTTCAACAAGGAGCAGGCACATGGCTTCACAGGTTTTGCGCGCGGCAGCAGTGGCGCTGATGTTCTTCGGGATTGCCAGGGCGCAGGCCGCCAGCTCGGTGCTGATCTGGCCAATCGATCCAGTGCTGGAGGCCGATCAACAGGCTAGTGCGTTGTGGCTGGAAAACCGTGGCAGCGAGACGGCCAACTTGCAGATACGCGTATTTGCCTGGAGCCAGAACGGCTTCAACGACCAGTACCAGAACCAGCGTGATGTGATTGGCAGCCCGCCAGTGGCGAAGATCGAACCGGGGCAAAAACAGCTGGTACGGCTGACCCGGACCAAGGACGTCCCGCCGGGGCAGGAACTGGCTTATCGGATCATCATCGACGAGATTCCTTCGGCCACGCCGCCCGCCGCCGAGGACGGCAAGACGGCTGCGGCGATTCGCTTCCAGATGCGTTATTCAGTGCCGTTGTTCGCTTACGGCGCAGGGTTGTGGAGCAAGGAAGACGCCAATCGCCCGCGTGATCCCAAGGGGGTCGGTTTGCCCGACTTGAGTTGGCGCACGGTGGCGGTCGATGGCCGCTCGTATGTCGAAGTGCGCAATCAGGGCGCGGTGCATGCGCGGTTGACCGATGTGGCGCTGAAGCAGGGCGGGCAAAGCAAACCGCTGGTGGAAGGGTTGCTCGGTTACGTGCTGCCGGGCGCGGTGATGCGCTGGCCGGCGCCGGGACCGCTGGCCGGGGAATCGGCGTTGCTGGTGCGGGTAAACGGGGCGAGCCAGGTGCAGAGCATTTCGCCACTGCGCTGATATCACGGCGTTCGAGCTGTTGTGGCGAGCGAGCCTGCTCGCGCCGGGCTGCGAAGCGGCCCCTGCACTGACGACCCGGTTTCGCCAGACAGGCTGAACAAGGAGGACAAGGTCCATTGACGGACGTAAAACGCGAATGAGCCCCGCTTGGGCTCGCAGTTTGCAAAGTCCGATCCGGGCGGCAATCTGCGTGTGTTGGCTGCTGATCGTCCCGCGCACCGAGGCCGGCGATTTGCCGCCGCCGCCCAGCGGCATGGAGGCCGTGGCCGATGCACAGTTGTTTCTGGAGTTGGTGGTCAATCAGATGAATACCGGACGCGTGGTCGCCGTCGATCAGCGTGGCGGGCGCTTCTTTCTCCCGGCCTCGGCCTTAAGCGCGAGCGGCATCAAGCTGCCGGAAAACGTCGATGCCGACGTCGATCTCGACAGCTTGCCGGGCCTGCACAGTGAGTACGACAGCACCGGCCAGCGGCTGCTGGTCAACGTGCCGCCGGAGTGGTTGCCGGAGCAATTTGTCGGCAGCCGCGAAGCCTACCCGCGCACCCCGGCGCTGAGCAGTTTCGGCGCGTTGCTCAACTACGATCTGTACCTCAACGACACCGACGATGCCGGCACCTACCTCGCGGCATGGAACGAACTGCGGCTGTTTGACGGTTGGGGCACGCTGTCCAACACCGGGCAATACCGCCAGACCTTGTCGGGCAACGCCGTCAGCACGCTGAATAACGGCTACCTGCGCTACGACACCACGTGGCGTTATTCCGATGACGAGCGACTGCTGACCTACGAGGCCGGCGATCTGGTCAGCGGCGCCTTGCCCTGGAGCAGTTCGGTGCGCCTCGGCGGTTTGCAACTGTCGCGCGACTTTGGCGTGCGCCCGGACCTGGTGAGATACCCGCTGCCGCAATTTGCCGGGGAAGCGGCGGTGCCGTCCTCGGTCGATCTGTTCATCAACGGCTACAAATCCAGCAGCGCCGACCTGCAACCGGGGCCGTACACGCTGACCAATATCCCGTTCATCAACGGCGCTGGCGAGGCTGTGGTGGTTACCACCGACGCCTTGGGTCGCCAGGTTTCGACCACGGTGCCGTTCTACGTCACCAGCAGTTTGCTGCAAAAAGGTCTGAGCGATTTTTCCGTGGCCGCCGGTACGTTGCGGCGCAACTATGGCCTCAAGGATTTCGGTTACGGTTCCGGCGTCACGTCCGGCAGTTTGCGTTACGGCGTCAGCGACAACTTCACGCTGGAGAGCCACGCCGAAGCATCGCAAGCCCTGACCCTCGGTGGTCTCGGCGGTAATGTGCGCCTGGGCAATTTCGGCGTGCTCAACACCGCACTCAGTCAAAGCCAGTTCGACGGCGAAAACGGCCAGCAGTTGAGCCTTGGTTATCAGTACAGCAGTCAGCGTTACAGTTTTTCTTATCAGCGGCTGCAACGGCATGAAAACTACGCCGACCTGACGGTGGTCGACAGCCCGTACGCGACCCTCAGCAAGCGCAGCGAGCAAGCGACCCTGAGCCTCAATCTCGACACGTGGGGCAGCCTCGGCGTCGGTTATTTCGATGTGCGCGCGGCGGACGATTCGCGCACCCGTCTGCTTAACCTGACGTGGAGCAAACCGCTGTGGCGCAACACCAGTTTCTACCTGTCGGGCAACCGCGAGATCGGTGACAGCAACTGGGCGCTGCAGGCGCAACTGGTGATTCCGTTCGACCTGCGCGGCAGTCTGGCGATCAGCAGCGAACGCAGCAAAACCGGGCAGAGTCAGCAACGCGTCAATTACAGCCGCGCGGTGCCGACCGAAGGCGGGGTCGGTTTCAACCTCGGTTATGCGCAGGGCGACGGCCCGGCATACCGGCAGGCCGACCTGACCTGGCGCCTGCAATCGGTGCAATTGCAGGCTGGCGTTTACGGCACCAGCGAGGCTGAAACCCGCTGGGCCGACGCCAGCGGTTCGCTGGTGTGGATGGACCGTCAGGCGTTCGCCGCCAATCGCATCGACGACGCGTTTGTGGTGGTCAGCACCGACGGCTACGCCGATATTCCGGTGCGCTACGAGAATCAGCAGGTCGGCCAGACCGATCGCAATGGCCATCTTCTGGTGCCGTGGAGCAGCGCTTATTACCGTGGCAAATATGAAATCGATCCGCTCAACCTGCCGGCCAACGTGCGCAGCCCTAATGTCGAACAGCGGATTGCGGTGCGCCGCGGCAGCGGTTATCTGCTGGAGTTTCCGCTGCAACGGGTGGTCGCCGCGAGCATTGTGCTGGTGGACGCGCGGCAGCAGGAATTGCCGCTGGGCAGCGGCGTTGTGCATGAGCAAAGTGGCGCGCAAACCGTGGTCGGTTGGGACGGGCTGGTGTACCTGGAAAACCTTCAGGCGCAGAACCGTTTGCGCGTGACGCTGGCCGATGGCAGCCACTGTCAGGTGCAATTTGCCGTGGACATGCAGCAGGCGCAGATCCCGTTGATCGGGCCGCTGGTGTGCCAATGATCAGGCCAATGATCAGGCCAATGGTCAGGTGTTTCTTCGCGTTGCTGGCGCTGTGCTTGCCGGGTTCGGCGTGGGCGCTGTGCTCGGTGGTCAGCACCACGCCGGTCGCGTTCGGTTCGCTGAGTTCGATCGCGGTGCGCACCACGGTGCAGAGCAGTTCGAGCCTCAACGCCGGGTTGAGCTGCACCGGTTCTTTGTTGTCGTTGCTGTCCGCCAATGACCATTTCTACACCACCGTCACCTCCAGCCAGAGCGGCCTGCGCGGCCCGACCGGCGACATCATCAACTACACGCTGTACGCCAACAATTCCACCAGCTACCCGCTGACCCGAGGCGTTGCCTTCGATTTCGCCCGCAATGGCATCATCGACGCGCTGGGGTTGCTCGGCAGCGTGGTGCCCAAGACTGTGCCGATTTTTTTACGCACGACCATCGGCAGCAACGTCGCAGCGGGGATCTACAGCGAAACCCTGAGCATTGCCTGGAGCTGGAATTATTGTTCCGGCCTCGGCATTGGCAATATCTGCGTGGGGCGCGACATCGGCAGCGGCAACACCACGTTGACGGTCAACCTGACTGTGGCGAATGACTGCACGATCACTGCGCCGAACATCAACTTCGGCAGCGCCCCGGTGATCAGCGCGTTTGCCCCGGTCACCGGCCAGACCATCAACCTGGCCTGCACCAAGGGCAGCGCCTATACCGTGGGGCTGAGCGATGGCCAGCAAGCCGTCAGCGTCGGCGGGCGCCGGCGGATGATTTCCGGGGGGAATTATCTGGCCTATGACATTTTCAAAAGCGCCGGCACCACGCGCTGGGGCAGTGTCGGCGCAGCGCGGCGAGCCAGCACCGATGCCGAGGTCAATCCCGGTAACGGCCTCGGCACCGGCAGCCAGGTGTTCAATTACAACGCGAAAATCTACAGCGACCAAAACACCCCGCCGGCCGGGACCTATCAGGACAGCGTGGTGCTGGATGTCGGATTTTGACTACCGCCCAAACTCAATGCAGGAGTGAGCCTGCTCGCGAAAGCGCCGGTTCATTCTCCGGGGATGGCGGCTGACAAATTGCTATCGCGAGCAAGCTCGCTCCCACAGTGGATTGGGTTGATTGCAATATTTATGAACGACGCTGCCCCCTGTGGGAGCGAGCTTGATCTGGTCAAGTAATCCTGGACACCAATTACGGTTTTTTCACGCCGCCATTTTCTCCATGGCGACCGGTGAACGGTAATCGTTGTAGCTATGGAGCCTGAAGTTGTTGTAGCGCACCACGTAGCGCTGCAAATCAGCCCGGGCTTCATACTCCGAGCGGTAACCGGCTTCAGGCACCCACTCTGATTTCAGACTTCCAAAGAAACGCTCCATCGGGGCGTTATCCCAGCATTCGCCTTTACGACTCATGCTTTGCCGCAGTCCATTCGCCAGCAACTCATTCCTGAACTTATGGCTGGTGTACTGGCAGCCTTGATCGGAGTGAAACAGCACGTCTTTGGGTTTGCCTCGCAGCTCAACCGCCATCCGTAGGGCCTCGCAGGTCAGCTCCGCATCCGAGATCATCGAAAACGCCCACCCCACGAGCCGGCGGGCGAACAGATCCAGAACCGCTGCAAAATACATCCACCGCGTGCCGACCTTGATGTACGTCACGTCCGCGCACCACACTTGGTTGATCGCCGTGACATCAAACTCGCGCTTAAGCACGTGCGGCGCCACCAAGGCTTCAACGCCAGATGACTTGTATTTGTGACGTCGGCGCTGACGACTGACCACGCCGGCTTCTCGCATCAAGCTGCGAGCCATGTGCCTCCCGACGCGATGCCCCTTGGCTTGCAGCTCCCTGGAAAGGGTGCGCGCCCCCGCGGAAGCTCTGGATTCCTTGTGATGCTCGACCAGCATGGCTTTGAGTTTCTCCCGCTCAGGGTTCACCTTGCCTTGGCGCTGACGCCAGGCATAAAAACTGCTGCGGCTGACTTCAAACACCCGGCAGCAGTCGTTAACGCCGTATCGCTCACCCAGCTCATTGATCAGTGAGAATGATCTTTGGCGTCCAAAAGCAGGAGAGCACTGGCCTTTTTTAGGATTTCGATATCCCGGTCTTTTTGCCTGAGCAAGGCTTTGAGTTCCTGGATTTCTCGCTGGTCAGCCGTGATCGCTTTGGCTCCCACCGGGGTCGAACCCTGGCGTTCTTTACGCACCTGATCGACCCAGCGACGCAAGGCGGTAGGGCCAATATCTAAACTGGCGCAAACCTCGGGAACCGATATCCCCTCATCCAGCACCATGCCAGCAGCCTTGAGTTTGAACTCAGTTGAATAAGAATTACGCATATCCAAAAACACCTCAGATTTGGGCGCCATCATAGCGCCCGATTGAAGTGTCCAAAATCATTAGGCCAGTTCAGCTTGCTCGCGATAGCGGTGTTTCAGTTACATCAATTTCGGCTGACACACCGTAATCGCGAGCAGGCTCGCTCCTACAGGGTTTTGTGTGGCTAAAACTGCTGTGTTTGCTTGAGCAGTTGCGCCGCTGGCGTGTCGTTCGGGCTGACCATTGCGTAGTTGTACCCGGCGCCCGACCAGTACTCGGCCTGCAACTCGCCATCGCTGCGACTGCCGCGCGGCAGCAGGTAGTTTTTTGGTCCCGGTGGGCGCACGTAGAAACTGATCTTGTGCCCGCCCGCGTCCTCATAAACCACCATCGCCGCCGGCCCTTGCTCGGTGCTGAGCAAGCGCCCGCTGACCGGTTTGAACCCTGCGTTCGCCAGGTCCGGCAGACGATTGGCCTGGGTGAAATAGCGGTCGAGCCAACGCTGCATATCGCCGTCATCGCTGACTTTGTAATCCGCCGGCATCACGCCTTGCTGCGCAAACAAGCGGTACGCCTGCATCGCATCGGCCATGGGCGGCTGGGCGCTGACGAGGGCGATCTCGCGTGCTTTCCAGCCACCAAAACCGCCGACACTGACTGCAATCAGCAACACCGCCGCGCTGGCCAGATTGCGTCGGGACTGACGTTTCAGGCGCTGGCGAACCAGCGCCGAGTCAAGCTGCGGATTAGCCGTCTGCTGCAACGCGCCACTCAGCGCCGCGCGCAGTTGCTGGGCGTCCTGTTGCCAGGCGCGTACCTGTGCGCAAACGTCGGCGTTGCTTGTCAGAAAAGTCTCCACCAGACGTCGGTCGGCGTCGCTGAGTTGGTGATCGACGTAGGCGTGCAGGTCACGCTCGCTTGGGGGCATGCTGATCATTTGAGTCTCCGCAGGGAAGGGCGGCTGATTTCGCCGTCGCTGAGTTCGCGCAAGGCCTGGCGGGCGCGGGACAGGCGGGACATCACGGTGCCAGTCGGGACGCCGAGAATCTCGGCGACCTCTTTATACGTCAGGCCTTCGACCGACACCCAGAGCAGCAACGCGCGCTGTTCGGTGTTGAGCTGGTCGAAGGCTTGCAGGGTCGATTGGGCGATCACCGTGCGCTCGACCGAAGGCTGCGCATCGTCACGTCCGGTAAAGAATTCGAGCATGCGCGCGTAACGCCGGGAGCGCCGGTGCGCGTCGAGAAACTGCCGATACAGAATCGCAAACAGCCAGGCGCGCAGGTCTCCGTCGGGGCGTTTGTCGCTCCAACTCGACAGCGCTTTTTCCAGACTGGCCTGGACCAGATCGTCGGCGCCGCTGGCGTTGCGCGTCAACGACACGGCAAACCGGCGCAGTCTGGGAATGATTTCCCGCAGTTGTTCGTCGATATCGTGCATGAAGTTCCGGCCAGTCACTACGCTAGGACTAGGAAGACGTACGGCATTCGAGGTTATTCCACGCCCGCAAAAATAAATACCGGGCGATGGAATAAACCTGCGCGGGGTGCGTCTGGCTGATTCTTCTCACTTGTGGCCGCTGGCCCTGGAGTCTTTCATGGTAGATCGCTCAACACCGCCCAACCGGCCGCCGCTGAGCAGCGCCAGCCTGATTGCGCGCCTGGCTGGCATCGGCGTGATCGTCGCGGCAGTTGCCGGGGCTTTTGCCTACGTCAACGGCACTTTTGACCCACAACGGCTGACCCCGAAAAAATTGATCAACGTGCTCGAAACCAACAACGGCGTGCACCCGGGTTTCCGCCGTAATCACTCGAAAGGCGTGTGCGTAATCGGTCATTTCGAGAGCAGCGGGGAAGCGCGCAGCTATTCCAGCGCGCAAGTGTTCAACGACCCGCAGACCCCGGTGGTCGGCCGTTTTGCGTTACCGGCGGGCAGCCCGTACGCGCCGGACAGCAGCGTGCCGATCCGCAGCCTGGCGTTACGTTTTACCCAAGCCAATGGCCAACAGTGGCGCACCGGGATGAACAGCATGCCGGTGTTCCCGGTGGGCACGCCCGAGGCGTTTTATCAGTTGCAGCAAGCGCAATCGCCGGACCCGGCCACCGGTAAACCGAACCCGGCGGCGGTCCCGGCATTCTTTGGTTCGCATCCGGAAGCGGGGCCGTTCCTGGCCTGGATCAAGACGGCCAAGCCGTCGGCGAGCTACGTGACGGAAACCTACAACAGCGTCAACGCGTTCTATCTGGTGAATGCGGCGGGGCAAAAGCAAGCCGTGCGCTGGAGCATGGTTCCGCTGGCGCAGGACGCGGCCGGGGCGACGGCGCCTGAAGGCGCGGATTTCCTTGAGAAAGACTTGGTGCAACGGATCGGCGCAGGTCCGCTGCGTTTCCAGTTGAACCTGACGTTGGCCAACGCTGACGATCCGGTGAACGACGCCAGCAAATCCTGGCCCGCCGGGCGCAAAGTGATCAACGCCGGGACGTTGGTGCTCAACGCTACCCAGCCGCAACTGGACGGCGAGTGCCGCGACATCAACTACGATCCGCTGGTGTTGCCGGCCGGCATCGAAGGCTCCGCCGACCCATTGCTCGCTGCGCGCTCGGCCGGTTACGCGAGTTCCTACTTGCGCCGCACCAGCGAAGTCAGTCAGTTGCCCGCCGCTAAACAGGAGGCTAAACAATGAGCGCCCAACCGAAACATTTCGCCCCGCTGGCGCGCCTGTTGCACTGGCTGATGGCGCTGATGATTATCGCGATGCTGTTTATCGGCGCCGGCATGGTGGCCTCGGTGTCCGAACGTCATGAATGGCTGATTCACCTGCACAAGCCGTTGGGCATTGCGATTTTGTTGCTGGTGATCGTGCGCCTGGTGGTGCGTTTCTCGACGCAACAGCCGCCGCTGCCGGCGGATTTGCCGAGTTGGCAAGCGCTGGCGGCCAAGGCATCGCACGTGTTGCTGTATGCGTTGATGCTGATTTTGCCGTTGCTCGGCTGGGCGATGATTTCCGCTGCTGGCGACCCGGTGATGCTCAGCAGTTCGTTGCAATTGCCATCGATCATGCCGGCTGATGCCCAAGTATTTGCTTTGCTGCGCAAGGCGCACGGGTATCTGGCGTACCTGCTGTTTCTGACGGTATTGCTGCACTTGGCGGCGGCGCTGTTCCATGGCTGGGTGCGCCGCGATGATGTGCTGGACAGCATGTTGCGGGGTAAGGATCACATCTGATTCGCGCATCTTCGCGCATCTTATGTAGCAGCTGCCGAGCACCGCGAGGCTGCGATTGGCGCCAGTCGCAGCCTCGCGGTGCTCGGCAGCTGCTACAGGGGATGGGGAAGTGTCTGGGGTTTGGCGGCCAGGGTCAGCCACCAATACAGCAACGCCACGCTGTTGATTCCGGCGCCGAGCCAACACACGCCAATCCATCCGGCCCACGCATACATCGCCGTCGAGCCGATCGACCCCAGCGCGCTGCCAATCGAGTAAAACAGCATGTACCCGGCAGTCAGGCGACTTTGCGCTTCGGGCCGCACGCTGTAGATCATGCTTTGGCTGGTGACGTGCACCGCTTGCAGACCCAGATCCAGGGTAATAACCCCCAGCAGCAGCGCCCACAGCGAAGATTGCGTCAGCGCGATGGGCAACCACGACGCGAGCATCAACAGCAGCGATAACCCGCTGGTCCATTGCCCCAAACCGCGATCCGCCCAATGCCCCGCGCGCGCCGCCCCGAGTGCGCCAGCGGCACCGGCGAGTCCGAATAATCCGATTTGGGTGTGGGACAACGACAGCGGCGGCGCGCTCAGCGGCAAGACCATCGGCGTCCACAACACCATCGCGCTGGCGAAGGTCAGCAACGCGAGGATCGCCCGTTGGCGCAGCACCGGTTCTTCTTTAAACAGCGTAAACACCGAGCCGATCAGCGCCGCGTAAGAATGTGCCGGTTGCGCGGCTTCGTGCTTCGGCAACACGCGCAATAGCAGCAGCGCCATCAGCAAGGTCAAAGCTGCCGACAGCCAATAAATCGAGCGCCAACCGGCCAGATCGGCCATGCCGCCGGCGACCGTTCGCGCGAGCAGAATGCCGACGACGATGCCGCTGGTGACCACGCCGACCACGCGCCCGCGCTGAGCGGGAATGGCCAGGGTCGCGGCGTAGGCGACCAAAACTTGGGTGACCACCGCGAGCAATCCGGTCAACGCCATGCCGATCAGCAGCCAGACGCTGCTTTGCGCCAACGCGATTATCAGCAACGCCAGCGCCGACAACAGCGTTTGCGTGACGATCAAGCGCCGACGATTGAGCAGATCCCCCAGCGGCACCAGCAACAACAGCCCCACGCCGTAACCGACCTGGGTCAGCGTGACGACGATGCCGATGGTCGCTGGGTTCATGCCGAAGGCGTCGGCCATCGCGTCGAGCAGCGGTTGCGCGTAATACACGTTGCCGACAGCGAGACCGCAGGCGACAGCGAACAGCAACACCACGCCGCTGTTCAAGGATTGATTGGGCTTCATGCCAGGCTCCTGATGTGGTTTCAAAATAAAACCAGTTGTACGGTAAGGAGACTGGTTTTATATTGCAACCACATTTGCAGTCTGCGAGCGCGATCATGGTCAAACGTACAAGCATGCAAGACGCCGAATGCCCGGTGGCACGGTCGCTGGACGCGATTGGTGATTGGTGGTCTTTGCTGATCGTGCGCGATGCGTTCGATGGCATCCGCCGGTTCGGCGAGTTTCAGCGAAGTCTGGGCATGGCCAAGAACATCCTTTCGGCGCGCCTGCGCACCTTGGTCACGCATGGGATTTTCGACTTGGTGCCGGCGTCGGACGGCAGCGCTTATCAGGAATACGTGCTGACGGAAAAGGGCCAGGGCCTGTTCCCGTTGATCATCGGTTTGCGCCAGTGGGGCGAGGCGTTTTTCTTTGCGGCGGGGGAGGCGCGTTCACAAGTGGTGGATCGTCAGCACGGCAAACCGATACGCGCGCTGGAGTTGCGCGCCGAGGATGGACGATTGTTGGGGCCGGAGGATTGCGTGCGGTTGCCCGCAAACTGAAAGATCGCAGCTTCTCAGGACTCGAAGGCTGCGATCTTTGTGTTTGAAGGATGATCAGCGGACGCTTTCGATCATCTCGGCAACAGTGGTCAGTACGTCTTTACCCAACTGTTTCGAGCGTTTGCCCGACCAGCCTGTCAACGGGTTCGGCGCGTCGTTGTTGTCCTTGAAGGGCATTTCCAGGGTCAGCGACAGGCAATCGAATTTCTGCCCGACGCTGTTACAGGCCAGGGTCATGTTGGCCTGGCCCGGCAGGTCGCGGGTGTAGCCGTATTTGGTCTGGAAGTCCTTGGTCAGATGCTTCAAGTGATTGCGGAAATGCGTCTCCAGCTCTTCGATGCGCGGCGTGTAACCTGGATTGCCTTCGCATCCAGCGGTGAAGATGTAGGGGATTTCCTCATCGCCGTGAATATCGAGAAACAGATCGACGCCGTACTGCTCCATCTGTTGCTGGACAAAATACACTTCCGGGCTGATTTCCGGCGTGGCGTTTTGCCAGGCGCGGTTTAGGTCCTGGCCCATGGCGTTGGTGCGCAAATGGCCGTAGAACGCGCCGTCCGGGTTCATGTTCGGCACCAGGTACAGGTCGGCTTTGGCCAGGAGTTTTTGCAGCACTGGGTCGTCGTGTTTTTCCAGGCGTTCGATCACGCCTTCCATGAACCACTCGGCCATGTGCTCGCCGGGATGTTGCTGCGCGATGATCCAGACTTTGCGCTGGCCAGCCGCGCCGGTGCCTTTGCGCAGTAATTGAATGTCGCGACCTTCAACGCTTTTGCCGGTGGCCAGCACCTCGGTGCCAGCCTTGGTCAGCGCCTGCTCGATCAGCCAGTCGTGACGACCACGGCTGTACGGTTCGAAATAGGCAAACCAGGCGTGAGTGGCCGTCGCTTCGAGGCTGAAGCGCAGGCAATCGCCTTCAAAAATGGTCGGTACGCGGAACCAATTGACGTGGTCGTAGGACGCCACCGCCTGATAACCGTCCCAGGCTTTGTTGTACGAGGATTTGCTCGCATTGTTCAGGCGAAACCAATGCTCTTGACCGACATGCAGGCCGCTGGCCTTGAAGTGGAACCACTGGAAATGTTGGCTGCGTGTGTCCGGCTTGATCGCCAGAAGGGCCTGCAACGGGTTGCTGATGTCCAGCACTTCAATGTTGCCGCTGTCAAAATTGGCGCTGATGTCGAAAGAGGATTTAGCCACGGTCATAGTCGGTTCCTGATTATGATTTTATGGCTGCTACTTTACACGCAAGGAGGGGGGGAATCGGCGGAAAAATTGGGGGTGGAGCGGGGGCGTCCTCCATGACGCGCAGGCAGCTTAGAGAGTGTGCGATTGATTCTCAAGTGCTAATTGGGATTAGTTTGGCCCAATGCCGGCGGGGTTCTCTTGCCAACGGACATTCTTTTGATATGATGCCGGCCATCGAATTAGCAGCACCTACAGTCTTCATTAGCCTGAAGCCAAAGCCAGAATAACTGGCAAAAAAAGACCCGGCAAAAAGCCGGGTCAAAAACCGTGATTAGCCTGATGAGGAGATAGTCCAGGAGACCGACCTAAGGTCCTCTGGTCCATCGACTGATCTCGCGACCAGCTGCATGCAATAATAATCATTCTCGTTTGCAAGTCAAATGATTTTATCTGCGCGATTGGAAAACTCTTTCCTGTCCTCCGTCAAACCTCGTGTTCTTCAATCTTCCTGATCGCCATCCAGCGAGCGGTCGACCATGGCCTGCGCCATATCAATCATGTGCACCACTGAAAACGCCAACGCGCGATGCGAGCCTTGCAGGTTGTCTGCCGATTCCTGCGCGGTGGCGGCGGCACAGCGCAGCAGGTCCGAGGCGTGCACCAAGGCCTCCTCGCAGCTGACATTGCGATTGACGTCGAAGAAACGCGACTGGATGACCACCTCTGAAACAGCTGGTTTCAAGTAATAATCCAACGCTCGTTGCGCGGCGGCGCAGCCTTTTGGCGAGGTGAATGTGGTGTCGATTTGCTGCTCTGGCGTGTCCTGGCTGGGGATTGTCATGATGCTGGTGAACTCCGTGATAGATTCAGATCCGTGATTCCATCTTAATACGTGCTGTATTTGTGACGAATATTTAAATACTACAATTTGTGTTTTGCGGGTCGGAGAGCCCCACGTATCGTGCCGCACATGGATAAATGGATTGAATTGGTCAAGGCCAAAATGAGTGAACTCAAAATCACTCAAGAGATACTCGCAGAGCGCCTCGGGATGTCCCAGGGCGGCGTCGGCCACTGGCTCAACAAACGTCGCGACCCTGGCGTCGAGAACATGAACCGCGTGTTGAAAGCGCTGGGCATGGAGTTTCTCGAAGTAGCGCTGGTGATCCGCGAACGCGTGGAATCGGAAGAGGACGAGATGCCGCTGGCGCTCAAATACAACCCATACTTCCGCTACCCGGTCAGCGATTGGCGGGAGCCGGCGCAATTGCGCGACGGTGAACTGACGGTGTATCGCAAGAACGAGCGCTACGAGCTCACCGACTATCACGCGCAGGGCCCGGCGTTCTGGCTCTCGGTAGTCGGTGACGCGATGACCGCGCCCAGTGGTTTCAGTGTTGCCGAAGGGATGATGATTCTGGTCGACCCGGCCATCGTTCCGGAGCCCGGCAAACTGGTGATCGCGCAGTGGCCGGATACCGACGAGGCGACCTTTCGCAAACTGATGGAAGAGGGCGGCCAGCGTTACCTGGTCCCGCTCAATCCCACCTACCCGAAAGCCCTGTTTACCGAGGATTGCCGAATTATCGGCGTAGTGGTTCAGGCAACCGCAAAATTCTGATCAGATCGGTCCGCGCAAGGTGATGCGCAGGACCGATCTCCATTTCACCCTTCTTCCAGCTCGACCAACGCACTGCCTTCGCTGACCATCTCGCCTTCCTGGCAATACAACGCCTTGATCACCCCGGCATGTGGCGCACGAATGCTGTGCTCCATTTTCATCGCTTCGAGCACCACCAATTGCGCCCCGGCTTCGACCGTTTGCCCGGTCTCGACCAACACCCGGACAATGCTGCCGTTCATTGGCGCGGTCAGACCGCCCTGATGGCTGTGGCTGGATTCAACCGCTGCGATCGGATCGTAAGCCTCGACCCGACGCAATTCGCCTTGCCATTGCAGATACAAACTGTCGCCGCGGCGGATCGCCCGATGCTGGCGGCGCACGCCGTTATCGTCGATCAGCAACTGTTCGCCGCTGATCTGTGCGTTGCTCACATCGCCCAGGGTCAACGCGCGATCTTGACCTTCGCAACTCAAATGCACGCTGATTTCTTTCGGCAGTCCTGAGCGAAAACCACTGTTGATCGCCCATGGCGAACCCGGATCGTCGCTGCGCGTCAGCGATGGCTGACCTTGCGCGAACGCTTGTGCCGCCGCTTGCCAGAATGGGTCGCTGAGCTCGGCGGGCGCCGGCAGCAATTGCTCCTGATAACGCGGGATAAACCCGGTATCCAGCTCCGCCGCGGCAAACGCCGGATGAGCGATGATCCGCCGCAGGAAATTGATGTTGGTCTTCAGCCCGCCAATCGCGAACTCATCGAGCATGCTCAACAAGCGCAGGCGCGCCTGTTCACGGTCCTCGCCCCACGCGATCAGCTTGCCGAGCATCGGGTCATAGAACGGCGAAATCTCGTCACCTTCCTCAACCCCGCTGTCCACCCGGCGCCCCGGCCCAGCGGCCGACTCGCGGTACAACTCCAGCCGTCCGGTCGCCGGTAAAAAGTCATTGCCCGGATCTTCGGCGTACAGCCGCACTTCGATGGCATGGCCGATCAGCGGCACTTCAGCCTGGGTCATCGGCAACGCTTCACCGCGCGCCACGCGAATCTGCCACGCCACCAGATCGAGGCCGGTGATTGCTTCGGTCACCGGGTGCTCGACTTGCAGGCGCGTGTTCATTTCCATGAAGAAAAACTCGCCGCGCGAATCCAGCAAAAACTCGACGGTGCCGGCGCCGACGTAACCAATCGCTTGCGCCGAACGCACCGCCGCTTCGCCCATCGCCCGCCGCAGTTCCGCGCTCAAGCCTGGCGCCGGTGCTTCTTCGACGACTTTCTGATGGCGGCGCTGGATCGAGCAATCACGTTCATTCAGGTACAGGCAGTTGCCGTGTTGGTCGGCAAACACCTGAATTTCGACGTGGCGCGGCTTGAGCAGATACTTCTCGACCAACATCCGCGAATCGCCAAATGACGATTTCGCTTCACGTTGCGCCGAGGCCAGGGCTTCGGCCAGTTGGCTGACGTCCTCGACCACTTTCATGCCTTTGCCGCCGCCGCCCGCCGTGGCTTTGAGCAACACCGGATAACCGATGCGCTCGCAGGCGTCGCGGAAGGTGTCGAGGTCCTGGGCTTCGCCGTGATAGCCCGGCACCAGTGGCACGCCAGCGGTTTCCATCAAGGCTTTGGCCGCCGATTTACTGCCCATGGCGTCGATGGCCGAGGCGGGCGGGCCGAGGAAAATCAGCCCGGCGGCTTCGATGGCGCGGGCGAATTCGGCGTTTTCCGAGAGAAAGCCGTAACCCGGATGAATCGCCTGAGCGCCACTGGCCTTGGCCGCAGCGATCAGCTTATCGATCTGCAAATAGCTCTCGGCAGCCTTGCTGCCGCCGAGGTCGACGCGGATATCCGCCTCGCGGCTGTGCCGGGCGTCGCGGTCGGTGGCGCTGTGTACGGCAACGGTGGTCAGGCCCAGGGCTTTGGCGGTGCGCATCACGCGGCAGGCAATTTCGCCGCGGTTGGCCACCAGCAGGGTGGTGAGAACAGGTGCGCTCATCAACGCGGCTCCTTGGTGGATTCGGCTTGCCAGTTCGGCGGACGTTTTTGCAGAAAGGCGCGCAGACCTTCCTGACCTTCAGGGCTGACCCGAATGCGCGCAATCGCGTTTTCGGTGTAGCGGCGCAGCGCCGGCGTCAGCGCACCGTGGCCGACTTCGCGCAGTAAATCCTTGCTCGTGCGCATTGCCGCCGGGCTGTTGAGCAGCAGGTTGTCGATCCATTGCTCGACCTTCTGGTCCAGTTCGGCGAGCGGATAACTCTCTGCCAGCAAACCGATTTCCCGCGCTCGTTGCCCGCCGAAACGTTCGGCGGTCAGCGCATAACGCCGCGCCGCACGCTCGCCGATGGCTTGTACGACGAACGGGCTGATCACCGCTGGCGCCAAGCCAATGCGCGCTTCCGACAGGCAGAACTGCGCGTCATCGGCGCCAATCGCCATGTCGCAGCAACTGATCAGGCCCAGCGCGCCTCCGTACGCCGCGCCTTGCACCACGGCCAGAGTGGGGATTTTCAGTTTGGCGAGGTTGTACATCAGCTCCGCGAGTTCGCGCGCGTCGTCGAGGTTGGTGTGGTAATCGAGCTCGGCGGATTGCTGCATCCAGGCCAGGTCGGCGCCAGCGCTGAAATGCTTGCCGCGTCCGCGAACCAGCAGGAAACGCAGGCTCGCATCGCCGCCAACCTTGTCCAGCGCGAGGATCAGTTCGCGGATCATTTCGGCGTTGAAGGCGTTGTTCTTTTCTTCACGGCTGAGCCACAGGGTGGCGAAACCCCGTGGGTCGGTCAGCAGTTCGAGGGTGTTGAAGTCGCTCATAATTGTCCGTCTCCACAACTCATCTCATTTGTGGGATTGCTTGCGCTGCGATTGCCTTGCAATCGACGGGGGCAAGCCCCCTCGCCACACAAGCCTGCTCCCACAAATCACATCCGGAACACGCCGAAGCGGCTCGGTTCGATTGGCGCGTTCAGCGACGCGGACAAGGCCAGCGCCAGCACGTCGCGGGTCTGCGCCGGGTCAATGACGCCGTCGTCCCACAAGCGCGCGCTGGAATAATACGGATGACCTTGCTCTTCATATTGGTCGAGGATCGGCTGCTTGATCTGCGCTTCCTGCTCGGCGCTGAACGCCTGGCCACTGCGTTCGGCCTGCTCGCGTTTGACCTGCACCAGCACGCCCGCCGCTTGCTCGGCGCCCATCACGCCGATCCGCGCGTTCGGCCACATCCACAGGAACCGTGGATCGTAGGCGCGGCCGCACATGCCGTAGTTACCGGCGCCGAAGCTGCCGCCGATGATCACGGTGAATTTCGGCACTTTGGCGCAGGCCACGGCGGTCACCAGTTTGGCGCCGTGCTTGGCAATGCCGCCGGCCTCGTATTTCTGCCCGACCATGAACCCGGTGATGTTCTGCAAAAACAGCAGCGGAATCCCGCGCTGGCAGGCCAGTTCAATGAAGTGCGCGCCTTTTTGCGCGGCTTCGGCGAAGAGAATGCCGTTGTTGGCGAGGATCGCGATCGGGTAACCGTGCAGGTGGGAAAAGCCGCAGACCAACGTGGTCCCGAACAGCGCTTTAAATTCGTCGAACACCGAACCGTCGACCAGTCGCGCGATGACTTCGCGCACGTCGAATGGCTGTTTGGCGTCGGCCGAAACCACGCCATACAACTCATCGCTGGCGTACAGCGGCGCGATCGGCAAGCGTTGTTGCAGTTCGCCGAGCTTGCGCCAGTTGAGGTTGGCGACACTGCGGCGGGCGATGGCCAAGGCGTGTTCATCGCTTTCGGCGTAGTGGTCGGCGACCCCGGAAATCTTGCAATGCACATCGGCACCGCCAAGATCCTCGGCGCTGACCACTTCGCCGGTCGCGGCTTTTACCAGCGGCGGACCGGCGAGGAAAATCGTCGCTTGCTGGCGCACCATGATCGCTTCGTCGGCCATTGCCGGCACGTAAGCGCCGCCAGCGGTGCACGAGCCCATGACCACGGCAATCTGCGGAATGCCCATGGCGCTCATGTTGGCCTGGTTGAAAAAGATCCGGCCGAAGTGCTCGCGGTCCGGGAACACTTCATCCTGACGCGGCAAATTGGCGCCGCCGGAATCCACCAGATAGATGCACGGCAGGCGGTTTTGCTGGGCGATGGTCTGGGCGCGCAGGTGTTTTTTCACGGTCAACGGATAGTACGAGCCACCTTTTACCGTCGCATCGTTGGCGACGATCATGCATTCGACGCCTTCGACGCGGCCGATTCCGGCAATCACGCCCGCCGCTGGAACCTCTTCGCCATACACTTCGTAGGCCGCCAGTTGGCTGATTTCGAGGAACGGCGAACCCGGATCAAGCAGCCGGTTGATGCGCTCACGCGGCAGCAATTTGCCGCGCGAGGTGTGCCGTTCTTGCGCCTTCGGGCCACCACCTTGCTGCACTTGGGCAAGAATGGTGTGCAGGGCGTCGACCTGTTGGAGCATCGCCGCGCTGTTGGCCGCGAACTCCGCCGAACGCGGGTTGAGCTGGGTATGCAGGATAGCCATGGACAGCTCCGTTAGCGGGTTTCGTTGAACAGTTCGCGACCGATCAGCATGCGACGGATCTCACTGGTGCCGGCGCCGATTTCGTACAGCTTGGCGTCCCGCAACAGGCGTCCGGCGGGGAATTCGTTGATGTAGCCGTTGCCGCCGAGAATCTGGATCGCGTCGAGGGCCATTTGCGTGGCGCGTTCGGCGCTGTAGAGGATCACCCCGGCGGCGTCTTTGCGCGTGGTTTCGCCACGTTCGCAGGCTTGCGCGACCGCATACAGGTAGGCGCGGCTGGCGTTGAGTTGGGTGTACATGTCGGCGACTTTGCCCTGGATCAGCTGGAATTCGCCGATGCTTTGGCCGAACTGTTTGCGGTCGTGGATGTACGGCACGATCAGGTCCATGCATGCCTGCATGATCCCGGTCGGGCCGCCGGAGAGCACGACGCGCTCGTAATCGAGGCCGCTCATCAGCACTTTCACGCCGCCATTGAGCACGCCGAGGATGTTTTCTTCCGGTACTTCGACGTCGTCGAAAAACAGTTCGCAAGTGTTCGAACCGCGCATGCCGAGCTTGTCGAATTTGTTGCTGCGGCTGAAGCCCGGCGAATCGCGTTCGACGATGAAAGCAGTGATGCCGTGCGGGCCTTTTTCCAGGTCAGTCTTGGCGTAGATCACGTAGGTGTTGGCGTCGGGACCGTTGGTGATCCAGGTTTTGCTGCCGTTGAGCACGTATTTATCGCCGCGTTTGTCGGCGCGCAGTTTCATCGAAACCACATCGGAACCGGCGTTCGGCTCGCTCATGGCGAGGGCGCCGACGTGTTCGCCGCTGATCAGCTTGGGCAGGTATTTGGTTTTCTGCTCGTGATTGCCATTGCGGTTGATCTGATTCACGCAGAGGTTGGAATGCGCGCCGTAGGACAGCGCCACCGAGGCAGAGCCGCGGCTGATTTCTTCCATGATCACCACGTGCGCCAGGTAACCGAGGCCAGCGCCGCCGTACTCTTCCGGAACGGTGACGCCGAGCAGGCCCATGTCTCCGAATTTGCGCCACAGGTCAGCGGGAAACAGGTTGTCGATGTCGATCTGCGCCGCGCGCGGAGCGATCTCCTTGGCAACGAAGGACTGAACCTGATCGCGCAGCATGTCGATGGTTTCACCGAGGGCGAAGTTCAGGGATGGGTAGCTCATGGGTCACCTTTTGGCTTTTTTGTCGGTTGGGGAGGGCAGTGAATCGGCTCTCACCTTTACGTTAACGTAAGCCTGCGGCAGATGACTGTCAATCACCCTTTACGTTAACGTCAACTTGAGCGAGAGTAGGGCCGTTCAAGATTGAAAAGCGGACCATCCCTGTGGGATCTGTGGCGAGGGAGTTCGCCCCCGTTTGTGTGCGTGGCACTCACAAAATCTTTGGTGCATCGGAAATTTTGGGGCTGCTTCGCATCCCAACGGGGGCAAGCCCCCTCGCCACAAATGCAGTCCCGCAAGTGACCGTCGGCAACCCATCAATAAAGACAATAGGGGTCGTCATGGATCAACCCAGAGCAAACCCGCAGCGCCGCGTCATTCCCAGCACGGCCCGCAGCTACACGCGCGGTTCCCAGGAAAAAGCCTTGCTGGCGATGACCATCGGCGAGGCCTTCGACCACACCGTCGGGCAGTTCCCGGACGGAGAGGCGCTGGTCGTGCGGCATCAACAGCTGCGTTACACCTGGCAGCAGCTGGCCGATACCGTTGACCTGCACGCGAGGGCGCTGCTGGCGCTGGGGCTGCAGGCCGGCGACCGCCTAGGGATCTGGGCGCCAAACTGCGCGCAATGGTGCATCAGCCAGTTCGCCAGCGCTAAGCTCGGGGTGATCCTGGTCAACATCAACCCGGCCTACCGCAGTTCCGAACTCGAATATGTGTTGAAACAATCCGGCTGCCAATGGCTGGTCTGCGCCGGGGCGTTCAAGACCTCCGACTATCACGCGATGTTGCAAGGCCTGGTGCCCGAATTGGCGGAGCAATCCATCGGTCAATTGCGCAGCGAACGCCTGCCGGAGTTGCGCGGCGTCATCAGCCTCGACGCTCGCCCGCCCTCGGGTTTTCTGCCGTGGACGCAACTGGCCGATCTCGCCGCCAGCGTCACTGCCGAGCAACTCGACGAGCGCCATAGGAGTCTGCATTTCGACCAACCGGTGAATATCCAGTACACCTCCGGCACCACCGGTTTCCCCAAAGGCGCGACCCTCAGCCACTACAACATTCTCAACAACGGTTACATGGTCGGCGAAAGCCTGGGCCTGACTGCTGCTGATCGGCTGGTCATTCCGGTGCCGCTCTATCACTGCTTCGGCATGGTCATGGGCAATCTCGGCTGCATCACCCACGGCAGCACAATGATTTACCCCAACGATGCCTTTGATCCTTTATTGACCCTGAGCACCGTGGCCGAAGAAAAAGCCACCGCGCTGTACGGCGTGCCGACCATGTTCATCGCCATGCTCGATCAGCCGCAACGCAGCGAATTCGACCTGTCGACCCTGCGCACCGGGATCATGGCCGGGGCGACGTGCCCGATCGAAGTGATGCGCCGGGTCATCAAGGAAATGCACATGAGCGAAGTGCAGATTGCCTACGGCATGACGGAAACCAGTCCGGTGTCACTACAGACCGGTCCTGCAGACGAACTGGAATTGCGCGTGACCACGGTCGGCCGCACTCAGCCGCAGCTGGAAAACAAGATCATCGACGAGGCCGGCAACCTGGTGCCGCGCGGCACCATCGGCGAGCTGTGCACGCGCGGTTACAGCGTGATGCTCGGTTACTGGAACAATCCGCAAGGCACGGCGGAGGCCATCGATGAGGCCGGCTGGATGCACACTGGCGATCTGGCGAGCATGAATGACGAGGGTTTCGTGTGCATCGCCGGGCGCAACAAAGACATGATCATCCGTGGCGGGGAAAACGTTTATCCGCGGGAGCTGGAGGAGTTTTTCTTCACGCATCCGGCGGTGGCGGACGTGCAGGTGATCGGCATTCCGTGTTCGCGTTACGGCGAGGAGATTGTCGCGTGGGTCAAGTTTCATCCCGGCCACAGCGCTACCGAAGAAGACTTGAAAACCTGGTGCAAGTCACGCATCGCGCACTTCAAGACGCCGCGCCACTTCAAGTTCGTCGAGGAATTCCCGATGACAGTGACCGGCAAGATCCAGAAATTCCGCATGCGCGAGATCAGTATCGAGGAGCTCAAAGCGATACCGTAGGAGCAAGGCTTGCCCTCGATGGCGGCTTGTCATCCAGCATTGATGGTGGCCGGGCTGGCGCCATCGCGAGCAAGCTCAGCTCCCACAGGGTTTGGTGTTTTGGCAAGAGCCTGCAACTTGCTGGAGATCCTGTAGGAGCAAGGCTTGCCCGCGATGGCGGCTTCTCATCCAGCATTGATGGTGGCCGGGCTGACGCCATCGCGAGCAAGCTTAGCTCCCACAGGGTTTGGTGTTATGGCAAGAGCGTGCAACCGCTGGAGATCCTGTAGGAGCAAGGCTTGCCCGCGATGGCGGCCTGTCATCCAGCATTGATGGTGGCCGGGCTGACGCCATCGCGAGCAAGCTCGGCTCCCACAGGGTCTGGTGTTTTGGCAAGAGCCTGCAACTTGCTGGAGATCCTGTAGGAGCAAGGCTTGCCCGCGATGGCGGCCTGTCATCCAGCATTGGTGGTGGCCGGGCTGGCGCTATCGCGAGCAAGCTCGGCTCCCACAGGTTTTCTGTGGGATCGTGGCGTTGCCTTCGCGGGCAAGCCTCGCTCCCGCAGAAGCAGGTGTCGTCGGTGAATCGCAGAAAGCACAAAGGGGAGCCGAGGCTCCCCTTTAATTTGTCGTTGCGCGTGCTCTTTTTTTATTATTGAGGGTCGGTCTGTTGTTGTTTTTGGCAACCGTGGCCCTTTACCGCTTTTCTTGTCGATCCCCATCCGGGATCAAGAGCAAACGTATTTTTTTGAGCGCTGATCTGCTTTTTCGCCGAGCGATCCAACCAGTTCGGGAGCTACCTGAAGGTAGTTTTATTGTTCTCTGCCCGGTTGCGGGTTACTCCGAAAAGCACCCTGAAAAGCACATCCTCTCCAAAAAAATCTGTTAGCTGCGTCTCTGCCGTGTTGTTCTTGTTATGTCAGAGTCGTTTCGTCTTATTTTTATTGGTTTGCTGCTTTTTATTCTTGTTATGCCATAGAGATAGCAGAAGCCGTGCCAACTTTAAAAATCCCTTTAAAATCAACGTGTTGTGATTTATCAGGATTTTGCCCTGCGTTCAGAACTGACAATTTGTTTCCGTGTTACTCGTTTATCCCCGCACAAACGCGGTTGCGGTAACACCCTGACTCATTTGCGCGTTTACTGCGCGCTGCGCGCCTTGGCCACTCGGGAACCGGTGGGGCGTCCGAGCACGCTGGAAATCTGTTGGCCCGCGAGAATCAGGGCGTCCAGGTCGATTCCAGTGTCGATGCCGAGGCCGTTGAGCAGGTACACAACGTCCTCGGTCGCAACGTTACCGCTCGCGCCTTTGGCATACGGGCAGCCACCGAGGCCGGCGATAGAGCTGTCGAACACCGCAATGCCTTCCAGCAGGCTCGCATAGATATTGGCCATGGCCTGGCCGTAAGTGTCGTGAAAATGCCCGGCCAGTTTGTCTCGCGGCACCTCGGCTGAAACCACCTCGAACATTTTCCGCGTTGCCCCCGCGGTGCCGGTGCCGATGGTGTCGCCCAGCGAAACCTCGTAGCAGCCCATCGCATAGAGCTCGCGGGCGACCATCGCGACCTGCTCCGGCGCCACCGCACCCTCATAAGGGCAGCCCAACACGCAGGAAACGTAACCGCGCACGCTGACGCCGTGTTGCTTGGCGGCTTGCATGATCGGCACGAACCGCGCGAGGCTTTCGCTGATCGAGCAATTGATATTGCGCTGCGAGAACGCCTCGGAAGCTGCGGCGAACACCGCGACTTCCTTGACCCCGGCGGCGATCGCGTCTTCAAACCCGCGCAGGTTCGGTGCCAGGGCGCCGTAGGTTACGCCGGGCTTGCGCTGGATCTGCGCGAAGACATCGGCGGAACCGGCCATTTGCGGCACCCATTTCGGCGAGACGAAACTGCCGACTTCTATATAGCCGAGACCGGCGGCGCTCAAGGCATCGACCAGCCGCACCTTGTCCGCGACGCTGATGGGCTGAGCTTCGTTTTGCAGACCGTCGCGAGGGCCGACTTCGACCAGGCGTACGTGGGTGGGGAGGGACATGGCGATGGACCTTTTAATGGTTCAGATAACCCTTGTAGGAGCAAAGCTTGCTCGCGATAGCGGTAGGTCATGCAACATCGATGTCGACTGACCTGACGCTATCGCGAGCAAGCTTTACTCCTACAGGGGATTTGCAGTGTTTATTGGACCGGTTGCTGGCTCTTGATCGTCTGTTCCAGCGCCTGGGTGCAGCGCTCTTGCGCGGTGTCGAGTTCGAGTTTCATCTGTTCGATGTCGAGCATCTGCTGCTCAAGCTGTTCGCGGCGTTCGGCGATTTTGCTGAGCATGGTTTGCAGCTGTTTCTGATTGCCGCCGGTGGGGTCGTAGAGTTCGATCAACTCACGGCATTCGGCGAGGGAAAAACCGATGCGCTTGCCGCGCAAAATCAGCTTCAGGCTGACCTTGTCACGCGGCGAATAAATCCTTTCCTGGCCCCGACGCTCGGGGCGGAGCAGGCCTTGCTCTTCATAAAAACGAATCGCCCGGGTGGTGATGTCGAGCTCGCGGGCGAGATCGGAAATGCTGTAAGTCTGGCTGCTCATGGGCGCGCTCGAAGAAAGTCATGGCGCTAAGCTAATGGCAGGTTGACGTTTACGTCAAGCAGCTTGGATCTTCTGGGTTCTTGCGGGCCTCATCGCGAGCAAGCTCGCTCCCACCCTGGAGCGAGGTGAACGCAAATCCAATGTGGGAGCGAGCTTGCTCGCGAAGAACGACAACGCGGTCATACGTCCTACGCCTTATCGAGCTTTTTCTCATGCGCCGTCACCTGCTGGCACAACTCAATCATCTGCTCGCGCATCCAGCGGTTGGCCGGGTCCTGATCGGTGCTTTCGTGCCAGTACAAATGGGTTTCCACCGGCGGCACATCGTTGACCGGCAGATTGAACGCCTGCAACTCATGCCGGCGGGCAAAGCGCTCCGGCACCGTCATGACCATATCGGTCTGCTGCAACACCTGTGACGCCATCAAATAATGCTGGGAACGCAGGGCGATCTTGCGCTGAATGCCCATTTTCCCCAGCGCCAGATCGACATGCCCGAGCCCGTTGCGACGGCTGGAAATGTGGATGTGGGTCAGTGACAGGTAATCGTCGAGGCTGAATTTTTCCTTGCCGGCCATGGGGTGACCTTTGCGCATCGCGCATACGTAACGGTCTTCCATCAGTTTGACATGGCGCACTTGCGGGTCGGTATTGAGCGGCGCATCCACGGCGAAGTCGAGGCGACCGGCCGCCAGTTCCTTGGTGGTCTCGCGGCGTTTCGACAGGAAGCTTTCGATGATCACTGTTGGCGCCAGGCGTCGCAGGCGCTGAAACAGCGGCGGCAGAATCACCGCTTCGGTGAGGTCGGTCATGCTGATGCGGTAGGTCTTGACCGCCTGCAACGGGTTGAAAATGCGGCTTTCCTGCACCGACACGCGCAGCAGCGAGAGGGCGTTGCGCACCGGGCCGATGATGTTCTGCGCCATCGGCGTCGGCACCATGCCTTGCGCGGTACGCACGAATAACGGGTCGTTGAAGGTTTCGCGCAAACGCGCCAGGGCGTTGGAAACCGCAGGCTGGGTAATGCCGACAATTTGCCCGGCGCGCGTCAGGTTGGCTTCGGTGTAGATCGCGTCGAAGACGATAAAGAGATTGAGGTCGACCTTGCTCAGATTCATTGCGCGCTCTCTTGTTTTTCTGGAGTGTTGTCAGGGCTGGCAGTCAGGGCGATTTTGCCCTTGATAATTGGCCGATCATATATCGGTGATGAATGTTTATACACGCCGAGAATAGGCTAGGTAAATTATCAACGCTGTTCTAGCATCGATTGCATGCCCCAAACAACCTCCCTGAAAGAGAAGGTAGCTGCCCATGGATTTCGCTTATTCGCCCAAGGTGCAAGAACTGCGTGAGCGCGTGACCGCGTTCATGGACACCTACGTTTATCCCGCTGAAGCCGTGTTCGAGCGCCAGGTCGCCGAGGGCGATCGCTGGCAGCCGACGGCAATCATGGAAGAGCTGAAACTCAAGGCCAAGTCCGAAGGCTTGTGGAATTTGTTTCTGCCTGAGTCCGAACTCGGCGCCGGCCTGACCAACCTCGAATACGCGCCGCTCGCCGAAATCATGGGCCGCTCGCTGCTCGGCCCGGAGCCGTTCAACTGCTCGGCGCCAGACACCGGCAACATGGAAGTGCTGGTGCGTTACGCCAACGAAGAACAAAAACAGCGTTACCTCGAGCCCTTGCTGCGCGGCGAAATTCGCTCGGCGTTCGCCATGACCGAGCCTGACGTGGCTTCTTCGGACGCCACCAACATGGCCGCCCGCGCTGTGCGTGATGGCGACGAATGGGTGATCAACGGGAAAAAATGGTGGACCTCCGGCGCGTGCGATCCGCGCTGCAAGATCCTTATTTTCATGGGCCT
The DNA here is from genome assembly GCF_900105155.1 of Pseudomonas prosekii. Classification (NCBI taxonomy): domain Bacteria; kingdom Pseudomonadati; phylum Pseudomonadota; class Gammaproteobacteria; order Pseudomonadales; family Pseudomonadaceae; genus Pseudomonas; species Pseudomonas prosekii. The sequence goes on along the minus strand of NZ_LT629762.1, from coordinate 456,136 downwards.
GAGCGATCCCGACGCGCCGCGTCATGCGCAGCACTCGATGATTCTGGTGCCGGTGGACACACCGGGGGTGAAAATCGTCCGGCCATTGCCGGTGTTCGGTTATGACGACGCGCCGCACGGTCACGCCGAAGTGCTGTTTGAAAATGTCCGGGTGCCGTACGAAAACGTCCTGTTGGGCGAAGGACGGGGCTTCGAAATTGCTCAGGGTCGCCTCGGCCCAGGGCGCATTCACCACTGCATGCGTTCAATCGGCATGGCTGAACGCGCGCTGGAATTGATGTGCAAACGCGCGGTGAGCCGTACTGCATTCGGTAAACCGTTGGCACGGCTGGGCGGGAACATCGACAAGATTGCCGACTCGCGGATGGAAATCGACATGGCGCGGCTGCTGACGTTGAAAGCCGCGTACATGATGGACACGGTGGGTAACAAGATCGCCAAAAGCGAGATCGCGCAGATCAAAGTGGTCGCACCGAATGTTGCCTTGCGGGTGATCGACCGGGCGATTCAGATTCATGGCGGCGCCGGGGTTTCCAATGATTTCCCGCTGGCCTACATGTACGCCATGCAGCGCACCCTGCGCCTGGCCGACGGCCCGGACGAAGTGCACCGCGCGGCGATCGGCAAATTCGAAATCGGCAAATACGTGCCGAAAGAAATGATGCGCAGCGGGCAGTAAAAGCGCATTGGCAGCCATCGCGAGCAAGCTCGCTCCCACAGTTGGAATGCATTCCCCTTTGAGAGCGAGCTTGTTCCTACATTTGGAATGCATTCCCCTGTGGGAGCGAGCTTGCTCGCGATGACGTCGGAAGCCTCGACGCAGTAACCTCCAGAATCAATACACCCAAACCTCAACCCGCCGATTTTTGATCCTGCCTTCATCCGCGCTGTTTGCCGCCACCGGCATCTCTGCGCCAAAACCGCGAATCTCGCGGAACACCACGCCGTTTTTCGCCAACTCCCGGCGTACCGCCATCGCCCGCAACTTCGACAGCAGATCAGCGCGCGCCGGATCGCTTTTGGCGTCGCCAAATCCCACCAGCGTCACCTCGCGATTGCGCTTGCCGTGCTGCTTTATATAGTCGAGCACCCGCGACAGGTCTTGCCGCGCCTTGTTATCCAGCGTCGCACTGCCTTCCTCAAAGCGAAAATTCACGGTCAAACGCTGCGCATGCCGACTTAACGCCTGATAACCCTCAGGCATCAGCGCGTTCGGCGTCACCGCCATCGCCTGCACGGTTTGCGCGATAAAACCGTTGGCCGCGACAATCGCCTGGCCCTGGCTGCTTTGCGCAAACCCCACCAACGCCTCGGCCCAAGGATTTTTGCCATTCGGCGGCAGATAAAAGAACAACCGCCGCGACAGCGGATAGTCCTCGGTCGCGATCAAACTGTTCAGCGGCAACATGGCTTGCGACTGGCCATCGGCAATCGCCACGGCTTTGGCCTGACGCACATAGGGCAGGCCGATAAAACCGATGCCTTGCCGGTCGAGGCTGACCGCGTCGGATAATTGTTCGCTGGACTCGAAACGTTGCGCCGTTTTGCTCAGCGTTTTCCCTCGGCCATTGAGGACAATTTCCTTGAAGGTGTCGTAGGTGCCCGACTGATCATCCCGCGCGTACAAATGAATTTTCCCACCGACACCGCCGATGTCTTCCCACGTCTGGGCCTCGCCACTGAAGATCCGCGCGAGTTGTTCGGTGTTGAGCTGATTTAACGGGTTTTGCGGGTGCAGGATGATCGCCAATCCATCGATGGCAATCACTTGCTCGGCACCGGGGCTTTTCAGGTCGCCGAGGGATTTGAGCTGCGCCAATTCGTTGTCCTTGATCGGACGTGATGAGGCCGCGAGGTCGGCCGAGGCGTTTTTCAAAGAAGTGAAACCGGTGCTCGAACCGTGCGCCGCGACTTCGACGACTACTCGCCGACCGTCCGACGTTTGCCCGATCACCCGTTGTTCGTTGGTTGTGTCCGAGGTTTCGCGATGGACTTTGAGCAGGCCTTGTTCGCGCAGCAAGCCTTCGACCAGCGCCGGGCCGAGCGCCGCGCCGATGGTGTTGGAGCCCTGAATGCGCAGCGCCGGGCCGTTTTCGGCGATCGGCAAGACATCGGCCGCCGCCGTAAATGGCAGGCCGGCGCAGAGCAGCATCAGGAACAACACGCGCAGGGTCATGCCGGCACCTTATAGAGGACAAGGAAAGTGCCGGGAGAATAAGTCAGTAAGATTTCAGCCAGATGACAGAGAACCCTGTGGGAGCGAGCTTGCTCGCGATGACGTCACCCGCTTCAACACAGATGTTGAATGCAAGACCGTCATCGCGAGCAAGCTCGCTCCCACAAGGGATTTGCGTGAATTCGTGCGGGATCAGCTCAATTCAAGCCAGATCGGCGCATGGTCCGAGGGTTTTTCCATTGCGCGCAAATCGTAATCCACGCCTGCATCCTTCACGCGCGGCAACAAACCGTGCGAGGCCATGATCACGTCGATCCGCAGTCCACGCTTCGGCTCGTCTTCAAAACCACGGCTGCGGTAGTCGAACCAGCTGAACCGGTCGGCGACGTCCGGGTTCAAGTGACGGAAGCTGTCCACCAGGCCCCAGTTTTTCAGGCGGGCCATCCACTCGCGCTCTTCCGGCAGGAAGCTGCATTTGCCGGTTTTCAGCCAGCGCTTCATGTTGTCGGCGCCGATGCCGATGTCGCAGTCTTCCGGGGAAATATTCACGTCGCCCATCACCACAACCGGCTGATCATTGCTGAACTGGCTTTCCAGCAGGTGCTGCAAATCGTTGTAGAAACGCTGCTTGGCGGGGAATTTGGTCGGGTGGTCGCGGCTTTCGCCCTGAGGGAAATAGCCGTTCATGATCGTCACCGGCAGGCCATTCGCGTCTTCGAACGTGCCCCAGATAAAGCGCCGCTGCGCGTCTTCTTCATCGGTGACGAAACCTTTGTGCAGGGCAATCGGCTCCTTGCGCGAGAGCAGGGCGACGCCGTAATGGCCTTTTTGCCCGTGGAAATACACGTGGTAGCCAAGGGCCTGGACCTCGGCCAACGGGAACTGGTCGTCGTGGACCTTGGTTTCCTGCAGGCCGATGACGTCCGGTTGATGCTTTTCAATCAGCGCCGCCAGCTGATGCGGGCGAGCACGCAGCCCGTTGATGTTGAAGGAGACGATCTTCATGGTCGGCAGTCCTGGGAAAAAGGGCGATGCTAGCTGACATGTAGGAATGGGGCCAGTGTCGGGGTAGGGGGATTCGCCTTTTGCCGCAGAAGATCTGTTGGCAGAACTGGCGCCATCGCGAGCAATCTCGCACCCTCAGGGTTATCGGCTATACCTTGTGGGAGCGAGCCTGCTCGCGATGGCGTCATCAGCGACGACGCTGATTCGGATCAGCACGGAACTGTGCCAGCGCTGTAGGCTCGTAACCAGAAGAGTGCCGTCGTTTGAACGGCGCCCCGGGGAGAAATACCGATATGCCTGAAACCTCGACTGCCATTGCCGATATTCACATGCTCGACAGCGGCTATTCCCGCGAAGCGCGCTCCTTGCTGTACCAGGCTTACCGCCACGAACCGACTTTCGGTTATCTGTTCGAAGCCGAGCGCCCCGGCTATGAACAGCGGGTCCGCGCCACTGTGCGTGAACTGGTCAAGCAACATTTCCTGCAGGACTTGCCGGCCATCGGCCTGTTGGTCAACGACCGTTTGATCGGGATTGCCCTGATCGCGCCGCCGCAACGACGCCTGGGCATCACCGAAAGTTGGGCCTGGCGCCTGCGCATGGTGCTCAGCACCGGTTTCCGCTGCACTCGACGTTACCTCGAATACCACGATGCGGTGACCGCCTGCGTGCCGACCGATTCGGTCCACGTGTTGCCGTTGCTGGGGATTCATCCGCAGTTCCAGGGCAAACATTTTGGTGAGCAACTGTTACAAGCGGTGCACAACTGGTGTGCGGTCGATGAACACTCCCAAGGTGTAGTCCTCGACACCGGAAACCCTCGATATCTCGAGTTCTACAAGCGACAGGGTTATGAGGAAATCGGCGAAGTGGCCGTAGGACCGATCCGCGAGCACGTGTTTTTTCACGCCAATCCGCAGGTCCTGCAAACAGCAACGGCATAGAGGTCGAACTTTACCGGCACAGCAGGCTCTATCACGCTCCCAAGCTCGTGATAGCATCTGCGCCTATGAAGTTTCCAGGAAGATTTACCAGTGGCGTGCTCATGCTGTTATCCAGCTGCACGGCGCTGGCGCAAAGTGAATTGGCTGTGCGGATCAAACCGTCCAACGATGAACTGAAAGCCAATATAGAGGGCTATATCGGCAGCCTCGGCGATCGTGACGAGGAAGCGTTGCTGCGCTTCAGTCGGGGTGCCGAGGAACAGGCGCGCAAGGCCGCCCAGGCCTTGGGTTATTACCAGCCGCAGATCGACAGCGAAGTGAAGGGCGGCAAGAACCCGCGCCTGACCCTGAATATCGACCCCGGCGAACCGATCCATTTGCGCAACGTCACGGTGCGCATCGACGGCCCGGCCGGCGCGCTGAAGTCCTTTCGCAAACCGCCACCGGAACTGCTCAAGCCCGGTGCAGTGCTCAATCACGGTCATTACGAAGACGCCAAGCGGCTGATCCAGAATCAGGCTTCGCGCTTCGGTTTCTTCAGTGGCCGCTTCACCAGCCAAAAACTGCTGGTCGACCCGCGCGCCGGGGTTGCCGACGTCGAACTGATCTACGACAGCGGCCCGCGTTATGCCTTGGGCAAAGTGACATTTGAAGGCGACACGCCGTTTGACGAAGACCTGCTGCAACGCATGGTGCCGTTCAAGGAAGGTGCGCCTTACGATTCCGAACTGATCGCCGAGCTCAATCAGGCGCTGCAATCGAGCGGCTATTTCGAAGGCGTGCGCGTCGATGCGGCACCTACCGCGTCCAAGGACGACGTGATTCCGGTGGCGGTCAAACTCGACACGCGCAAGCCGCGCACCATGGGCCTCGGTCTGGGTTATTCGACCGACGTCGGCCCGCGCATCAAAGCCAACTGGACGCGTCACTGGGTCAATCCGCAAGGCCACAGTTATGGCTGGGAAGCCGAATTGTCGGCGCCACGGCAGAACGTCGGGGTGTTTTACGACATTCCGCTGGACCCGCCGCTGACCGACAAATTGCGCTGGGCCGCTGGTTATCAATATGAAGAAATCGCTGACACCGATTCCCTGAGCAAGCTGCTGACCCTCGGCCCCGAGTGGCACAGCAAGCTGCCGAGCGGCTGGCAACGGGTGATTTCGCTGAAGTGGCAACGCGAGGAATACACCCTCGGCGATGACTCGGGCCTGAGCACCTTGCTGATGCCCGGCGTCAGTTATTCGTACCTGAAAAGCGACAACCGCATCGATCCGCACAACGGTTATCGCCTGACCTTCGAAACCAAAGTCGCCAAGGAAGGGCTCGGTTCGGATACCAATCTGTTGTACGGCACCGCGCTGGTCAAAGGCTTGACCACGGTGTTCGACAAACACCGTTTGCTCGGTCGGGTGCAGGTCGGCGGCAGCGCCACCAACGGTTACAAATCCGTGCCGCCGTCGCTGCGCTTCTTCGCCGGTGGCGATCAGAGTGTGCGCGGCTACGACTACCAGAGCCTGTCCCCGGAAAACTCCGACGGCGACCGCATCGGTGGCCGCTACATGATCGCCGGCAGCGTCGAGTATCAATATTCGGTTGCCGAGAAATGGCGCGTCGCGACGTTCGTCGATCAGGGCAACTCCTTTAATACACTCGAACTGCCGAACCTCAAGACCGGCGTCGGTATAGGCGTGCGCTGGGTGTCACCGGTGGGGCCGATTCGCCTCGACCTCGCCCATGCGCTGGATGACGACGGCGGCATTCGATTGCACTTTTCCATGGGGCCTGAGCTGTGAAGCGTGGTTTGAAAATAACCCTGGCGGCGATTGCTTCGCTGCTGTTGCTGAGCGTGCTGGCCGTGGCCATTGTGCTTGGCACCGCCGCGGGCAGCCGCTGGGCGCTCGGCTGGGTGCCGGGTTTGAGCGTGGACAATTTCCAGGGTCGATTGGCCGGGCAGTGGAGCGCCGATCATCTGCTGTGGCAGCAAGACACTAGCCGAGTCGAGCTGAGCAAAGTGATTTTCGCCTGGTCGCCGTTGTGCCTGACGCGCATGACCTTGTGCATCGACCAGTTGCAGGCCGATCAAGTCAGCCTGCAATTGCCGCCGGGCGCCGATGAAGAAAGCAGCGGCCCGATCAGCCTGCCGGATCTGGATCTGCCGCTGGCCATCGAACTGGGCGACGTCAAGGTCGGCAGCCTGCTGTTCAATGGCAGCGAGGAACTCAAGGGTTTGCAACTGGCCGCGCACTGGACGACTCAGGGTTTGCAGATCGACTCGGTGCAATTGCAGCGCGACGACCTCAGCCTGAACCTGTCCGGGCTGCTCAAACCCAGCGGCAACTGGCCGCTGACCGCCGCCGGCAAGCTGACAATGGCCACGCCCGCGCCGTGGACGCTCGACCTCAAAGTTGACGGCGACTTGCTGAAAACCCTCAACTTGAAGGCCGACAGCAGCGGTTACCTCAATGGACAACTGACCGGCGAGTTGCAACCGCTGGTGGAAAACCTGCCGGCCAAGGTGCGCATCACCGCTGACGGCTTCAAACCCGCCGCTGATCTGCCCGACACGCTGCAACTCAATCAGCTGGAATTGACCGGTGTTGGCGACCTGAAAAACGGTTATCAATTGCTCGGCAAAGCCACGCTGCCCGCCGAAAAAGGCCCGGTGGCGCTGTTGCTGCAAGGCAAGGTCGACGCCAATGGCGCGCAGATCGCCGGCCTCGACCTCACGGCCAACGACAAACAAAGTCTGAAACTCACCGGCAACCTCGACTGGAGCAAAGGCCTCACGGCTCAGGCGAAAATCGATTGGCTGGACTTCCCGTGGCATCGCCTCTATCCGCTGATCGACGAGCCGCAAGTGGCGCTACGCAGCTTTAATGGCGAAGTTTCCTACACCGATGGCAAATACCTCGGCAACTTCAAAGCCGCGCTGGATGGCCCGGCCGGGGCGTTCAGCCTGACCAGCCCATTCGCCGGCGACCTGACAAAAATCTATCTGCAACAGCTGTCCCTTGAAGCCGGGCAGGGCAAGGCTCAAGGTCACCTGAACCTGCAATTCGCCGACGGCATTGCCTGGGACACTGCGCTGGATTTGTCGGCGCTCAACCCTGCGTACTGGATGGCGGAATTGCCGGGCACGCTGGCCGGGCCGTTGCGCAGTAAGGGCGAGATGAAAAACCAGCAGCTCAGCCTCAGCGCCGACCTCGATCTGAAGGGCAAACTGCGCGGGCAACCGGCGGTGATTCAAGCCAAGGCTGACGGCGCTGGCGAGCAGTGGAATTTGAACGCGCTGCAGATTCGCCTCGGCGACAACAGCATCAACGGCAAGGGCAGCCTGCAGCAAAAACTTGCCGGACAGATCGACATCAAGATGCCGCGCCTCGCCCAGCTCTGGCCACAGTTGCGCGGTCAGCTCAACGGCAGGGTCGATGTCGCGGGCACGCTCAAAGCGCCGCAGGGCAAGCTCGGCCTGCAAGGTTCGCAACTGGCGTTCGCCGACAATCGTCTGCAAAGCCTCAATCTCGACGCCACGCTGGACAACGCGCAACGGGCAAAGATTGATCTCAAGGGCGGCGGCATTCAGGCCGGCGAAACCAATCTGGGCACGCTGACCGCCAGCGGTCAGGGCGACATCAAAAAGCAGCAACTGGCCCTCGACCTGCAAGGGCCGAAGCTGAAACTGGTGTTGGGCCTCGACGGCGCGCTGGATCAGGGCAATTGGCGCGGACGCCTGGCCAGCGGCGATATTCAGGCCGGTGGTCAGGATTGGCGGCTTCAAGGGCCGGCGAAACTAGAACGCCTGGCGGACGGCAAAATCAACTTCGGCGCGCATTGCTGGATGTCCGGTCAGGCCAGTTTGTGTGGCGAAGACCAGCGCCTGATGCCGGAGCCGAAGCTGCGTTATCACCTCAAGCAATTCCCGATCGACAGTCTTGCGCAATGGTTGCCCAAGGACTTTGCCTGGAAGGGCAAACTCAACGCCGACCTGCAACTCGACTTGCCGGCCAGCGGCCCGAACGGCCAGATCAGCGTCGATGCCAGCGGCGGCACGTTGCGCATGAAAGACAAGGATCAGTGGCTGGACTTCCCTTATCAGACGTTGAAACTCACCAGCAAACTCACGCCCAAGCGCATCGACACCGACCTCAATTTCGTCGGCGGCAAGCTCGGTGAGTTGATGGTGCAAGCGCAGATCAACCCGCTGCCGGCGAACAAACCGCTGACCGGCTCGTTCCGCCTCAATGGCCTAGACCTGTCGGTGGCGCGGCCGTTTTTGCCGATGGTCGAGAAGATCAACGGCCGCTTGAATGGCAGCGGCACTTTGTCTGGCGGGCTGACGGCGCCGCTGGTCAACGGCAACCTGATGCTCAGCGACGGCGAAGTGTCCGGGCCGGAACTGCCGATGGAGTTGCAGGATTTAAAAGTCCAGGCATTGATTGCCGGTGAAACCGTGCAGTTGAACGGTGGCTGGAAAAGCGGCAAGAACGGGCAGGGCAGTTTGAACGGCAATATTGCCTGGGGTCAGGCGCTGGTCGTTGACCTGGCGCTGAAAGGCTCGCAATTGCCGGTGACCGTCGAGCCCTACGCCAAGCTTGAAGTGGCGCCGGACCTGAAGATTTCGATGAAGGGCGATGAGCTGGCGATTGCTGGCAAAGTGCAGGTGCCGCGCGGTGAAATCACCGTGCGCGAACTGCCGCCCTCGACGGTCAAGGTCTCGGATGACACGGTGATCGTTGGCGCGCAAACCGAAGAAGGCAAGCCACCGGTGGCGATGAAAATGGACATCGACGTGGTGGTCGGCGATGACAAACTGAGCTTCGCCGGGTTCGGTCTGACCGCGAATCTGCAAGGTCATGTGCACATCGGCGACAACATGGACACGCGCGGCGAGCTCTGGCTCAACGACGGTCGTTACCGCGCGTATGGCCAGCGCTTGACGGTGCGCCGGGCGCGGTTGCTGTTTGCCGGGCCGCTGGATCAGCCCTATCTGGACATCGAAGCGATTCGCCAGACGGATGACGTGATTGCCGGTATTCGCTTGAGCGGCAGCGCCGAGCAACCCACTACGCAGATCTTCTCCGAACCGGCGATGAGCCAGGAGCAGGCCCTGTCTTATCTGGTGCTCGGGCGTCCGTTAAGCACCAGCGGCGAAGACAACAACATGCTCGCGCAAGCGGCGCTGGGCTTGGGCTTGATGGGCAGCGCCGGGGTCACCAGCGGTTTGGCCAACGACTTGGGGATTCAGGATTTCCAACTCGATACCCAAGGCAGCGGCGACAACACCAGCGTGGTCGCCAGCGGCAATATCTCCGAGAAACTCAGTCTGCGCTACGGCGTCGGCGTGTTTGAGCCGGCGAGCACCATTGCCCTGCGCTACAAACTGAGCAAAAAAGTCTACGTCGAAGTCGCCAGCGGCGTCGCCAGCTCACTGGACATCTTCTACAAGCGGGATTTCTAAAGCCCGCCCGTTACAGCCCCTGCCCGATGTTCCCACGCTCTGCGTGGGAATGCCTCTTGGGACGCTCCGCGTTCCGCTTTTGAATGGTGACGCAAAGCGTTACTGGCTGCATTCCCACGCAGAGCGTGGGAACGATCAGTCACGTTGCCATTTATCCGCCAATTACAAAGCTTCCTAACTATTACGTTGACATTCGCTGCCTAGGCAGTAACATCTCGACATACATTCTCTGCCTAGGCAGCTAATCGGTGGACAGATGAAGCATTTCACCCCGGAACAATTCAAGCATTGCCATCTCGGCCTCTTGCTCGGGCGCGCGGCGCTGCTCAAGGACCGGATCATTGATACGCACATGGAACCGCACGGCATCACCGCCGCGCAGTTCAAAGTGCTGATCATCATGGCCCAGTTCGGCGTCGATACGCCGGCCGAGCTGTGCCGGCACCTGTCGCTCGACAGTGGTTCGATGACACGCATGCTTGATCGTCTGGAGCAGAAAAACTTCCTCGCCCGCCAACGCTCCGAAGCTGATCGCCGTCAGGTGCAACTGGTGCTGACCGCGCAAGGCCAGCAGTTGGCCGACCGCCTGCCGGACATCGGCGCCGACGCGATGAATGAGTTGGCCGGGGCCATCACCCCGCAAGAGTTGAGCGCCCTGGAACAGATCCTGAAGAAAATTTTGGTAGCGGCGGGTGATCCCATCACGCTGCTGCGGGTAGGTGACAAATGAGCAGTAAAACCCTGCGTACCGGCCTGAGCCTGGTGCTGTCGGCGATGGTCCTGGCCGGTTGTGCCAACTACAGCGGCCTCGACACCGAAGGCCAAAGCCTCGACGCAAAAACCCTCAAGGCCGGGCAATCGCTGACCGGCGTGACCCTGTCGCCAGCGGCCTGGCCGAAAAGCGACTGGTGGAAAAGCCTCGGCGACCCCCAGCTCGACGGCTTGATCCGCGAAGCCCTGCACGACAGCCCCGACATGCAAATCGCCGCCGCCCGTGCCCATCAGGCCAGTGCCGCAGCGTATGCCGCCGATGCCGCGCGCATGCCGACGCTCGACGCCAGCGCCGGCATCAGCCGTTCACGTCTGGCCAAGGACCAGGATCCGCGGGGGCAGGGCGATGCTTACGCCACCGTGCGTAACGTCAGCGCCGGTTTCAATTACAACTTCGACCTCTGGGGCGGTCAGCGTGACGCCTGGGAAGCCGCATTGGGCGAGGCGCGTGCCGCCGAAGTCGATCGGCAGGCTGCGCAACTGACCCTGGCCGCCGACGTTGCCCGCGCCTACAGCGATCTGGGGCAGGCGCACATCGTTTATGACCTCGCCGCCGAAGACCTCAAACGCACCCGGCAAATGCTTGATCTGAGCCAGCGGCGCTTGAGTTCGGGGATCGACAGCCAGTACCAGTTCCAGCAAACCGAAAGCCTCGAAGCCAGTTCCCAGGCCAGCCTGATCGACGCTGAAAAGCGTTTGAACAGCGCCAGAATTGCTTTGGCCGTGCTGCTCGGCAAAGGCCCGGACCGCGGCAACGAAATCGCCCGGCCGAAGATTCTCCAAGCCAGCGCCGTGGCATTGCCGTCGGTGCTGCCGGCCGAATTGCTCGGTCGTCGCCCGGATCTGGTCGCGGCGCGCTGGCGGGTCGAAGCGGCGAGCAAAGACATGGACGCGAGCAAAACCCAGTTCTACCCCAACCTCAACCTCAGCGCCGCTGCGGGCGCCGAGTCGCTGTTGGGCGACGCGATGTTCGGTTCGGCCAGTCGCTTTTTCAACATTGCCCCGACCCTTTCGGTGCCGATTTTCGACGGTGGGCGCCTGCGCGCCAACCTCGATGCGCGCGATGCCGACTATGACCTCGCGGTCGCGCAGTACAACAAGAACCTGGTCAAGGCCCTCGGTGATGTCAGCGACACGATCAACCAGTTGCGCGATATCGGCCGGCAGATCGGCGCCCAGCAACACGCCACCGAGATTGCTCAGAATTCTTACAACACCGTGGTCGAGCGCTACGGATCCGGCATCGGCAATTACCTCGACGTGCTCAGCATCGAACAGCAATTGCTCCAGGCCCAGCGTCAGTTGGCCAGCCTGAATGCCGAGCAGATCGACCTGTCGATCCAACTGATGCAGGCGCTGGGCGGTGGTTTCCAGACTGAAACCTTCGCCTCGGCCAACCCAGCTCCAGCCAAGCTGAACAACTAATTCAAGGTATTTGTCATGGCCACTGCCGAAACAACCAAAGCTCCCGACAACGCGCAAGACACCAGCAACCCGCGCAAACGCAAAATCATGCTGACCGTGCTGGCGGTTCTGGTAATCCTCGCCGGCCTCGGCGTCTGGGCTTATCACGAACTCTACGGTCGCTGGAATGAAAGCACCGACGACGCCTACGTGAACGGCAACGTGGTGGAAATCACCCCGCTGGTCACCGGCACCGTGGTCAGCATCGGCGCCGACGATGGCGATCTGGTCCACGAAGGCCAGGTGCTGGTCAACTTCGACCCGAACGACGCGCAAGTCAGTTTGCAAAGTGCCCAGGCCAATCTGGCCCGCACCGTGCGCCAAGTGCGCGGCTTGTACAGCAACGTCGATGGCATGAAAGCCCAGGTCAACGCACAACAGGCGAACGTGCAAAAGGCTCAGGACAACTTCAGCCGTCGGAAGAATCTCGCCGCCGGCGGGGCGATTTCCCAGGAAGAACTGTCCCACGCTCGCGACGACCTGACCTCGGCGCAAAACGCCTTGGCCAACGCCCAGCAACAACTGAAAACCACCAGCGCGCTGGTCGATGACACGGTGGTTTCGTCGCACCCGGACGTGATGTCGGCCGCCGCGCAATTGCGTCAGGCCTACCTGAACAATTCCCGCAGCACCTTGATTGCGCCGGTCACCGGTTATGTCGCCAAGCGTTCGGTGCAACTCGGTCAGCGGGTTCAGCCGGGCACGGCGTTGATGGCGGTGATTCCGCTGGATCAGTTGTGGATCGACGCCAACTTCAAGGAAACCCAACTGCGCGACATGCGCATCGGCCAACCGGTGGACATCGAGGCTGACCTGTACGGCAGCGACGTGAAGTACAGCGGCACCATCGACAGCCTCGGCGCCGGGACCGGCAGCGCGTTTGCCCTGTTGCCGGCGCAGAACGCCACCGGTAACTGGATCAAAATCGTCCAGCGGGTGCCGGTGCGGATTCACATCAACGCCGAAGAACTGGCCAAACACCCGTTGCGCGTGGGCCTGTCGACTCAGGTTGAGGTCAACCTGCACGACCAGAGCGGCCCGGTGTTGGCGCAACAGCCGCCGCAAAAGGCTTCGTTCAGCACTAACGTCTACGACCGTCAATTGGCCGAGGCGGACGCGATGATCACGCAGTTGATCCACGACAACAGTGCGGCGGCCAGCAAGACCGCCAAGCGCTGATTCGTAACCACACCAACCCGGTGGGAGCAAAGCTCGCTCGCGATGGCGGTGGATCAGTCAGCAGAGGTTTTGAAGGTCTGTTGCTGAATGTCAGTCCGTCTTCGCGAGCAAGCTTTGCTCCTGCAAGGGCAGCGGTGTCTTTAACAGACACCGCGCACACCCCGTTTCAAAGGATTCGCGATGAGCAATAACGCGTCTTTCACCCCGCCCAGCCTGCTGCTCAGTACCATCGGGCTGTCGCTGGCGACTTTCATGCAAGTGCTCGACACGACCATCGCCAACGTCGCGTTGCCGACGATTTCCGGCAACCTCGGCGTGAGTTCGGAGCAGGGCACCTGGGTGATCACTTCGTTCGCCGTCAGTAACGCGATCGCGCTGCCGCTGACCGGGTGGCTGAGCCGGCGTTTCGGCGAAGTGAAGCTGTTTCTCTGGGCAACGATTCTGTTCGTGCTGGCTTCATTTCTCTGCGGCATCTCGACCTCGATGCCGGAATTGATCGGTTTCCGTGTGCTGCAAGGTCTGGTGGCGGGGCCGTTGTACCCGATGACCCAGACGCTGCTGATCGCGGTGTATCCGCCAGCCAAACGGGGGATGGCCCTGGCACTGCTGGCGATGGTCACGGTGGTCGCACCCATTGCCGGGCCGATCCTCGGCGGCTGGATTACCGACAGCTACAGTTGGCCGTGGATCTTCTTTATCAACGTGCCGATCGGGATTTTCGCGGTGATGGTGGTGCGCCAGCAGCTCAAGGAGCGCCCGGTGGTTACCAGTCGCCAGCCGATGGATTACGTCGGTTTGATCACGCTGATCATCGGCGTCGGGGCGTTGCAGGTGATCCTCGACAAGGGCAATGATCTCGATTGGTTCGAGTCGAATTTCATCATCATCGGCGCGGCGATTTCCGTGGTGGCGCTGGCGGTGTTTGTGATCTGGGAGATGACCGATGCGCATCCGGTGGTTAATTTGCGGTTGTTCGCGTATCGCAACTTCCGCATCGGCACCATCGTGCTGGTGCTGGGTTATGCCGGGTTCTTTGGTATCAACCTGATTCTGCCGCAATGGCTGCAGACGCAGATGGGCTATACCGCGACCTGGGCCGGTCTGGCGGTGGCGCCGATCGGGATTCTGCCGGTGTTGATGTCGCCCTTCGTCGGCAAATACGCGCACAAGTTCGATCTGCGTTTGCTCGCCGGTGGCGCGTTCCTGTGCATTGGCCTGAGCTGCTTCATGCGCGCCGGGTTCACCAATGAAGTGGACTTCCAGCACATCGCGTTGGTGCAGTTGTTCATGGGGATTGGCGTGGCGCTGTTCTTTATGCCGACGCTGAGCATCTTGATGTCGGACTTGCCGCCGAGCCAGATCGCCGATGGCGCGGGCCTGGCGACGTTCCTGCGGACCTTGGGCGGCAGTTTCGCGGCGTCGCTGACGACGTGGATCTGGATTCGCCGGGCCGATCAGCATCATGCGTATCTGAGTGAAAGCATCACCACCTATGAACCGGCCACGCGCGATGCCTTGCACGCGCTGGGCGGGGCGAGTACGCCAGCCTATGCGCAACTCGATCAGGTGCTGACAAGCCAGGCGTACATGCTCTCCACCGTGGATTACTTCACGCTGCTGGGCTGGGGTTTTGTCGGTTTGATCCTGATTGTATGGCTGGCGAAACCACCGTTTGCGGCGAAGGCCGGGCCAGCGGCGTCTGGGCATTGAGTGCACGGCTTGAGATCGACCCCTCTCCCTAACCCTCTCCCCAGAGGGGCGAGGGGACTGATCGAGGCGTTCTTTGGAGCTACATCGACCTGAAAGTTCGAGCCGAACTCAGGTCTGGAAAACGATGGAGATCGGCTCCCTCTCCCCTTTGGGGAGAGGGCTGGGGTGAGCGGTGGCCCTTAGCCGTTAGGCAATGCAAGCTGCGCGGTGTCCCAACCTGAAAGTTCGAGTCGAACTCAGGTCTGGAAAACGATGAAGATCGGCTCCCTTTCCCCCCTTCTACCCATTGGGGAGAGGGCTGGGGTGAGGGGTGGCTCTTAGCCGTTAGGCAATGCAAGCTGCGCGGTGTCCCAACCTGAAAGTCTGAGTCGAACTCAAGTCTGGAAAACGATGGAGAACGGCTCCCTTTCCCCCTCTCCCCTTTGGGGAGAGGGCTGGGGTGAGGGGTGGCTCTTAGCCGTTAGGCAATGCAAGCTGCGGCGGTGTCCCGACCTGAAAGTCTGAGCCGAACTCAGTTCTGGAAAACGATGAAGATCGGCTCCCTTTCCCCCTCTCCCCTTTGGGGAGAGGGCTGGGGTGAGGGGTGGCTCTTAGCCGTCAGGCAATGCAAGCTGCGGCGGTGTCCCGAAGTCGAACGGTGCCAAGGCAAATCCGTTCTCATCCACCTGCAGCGCCCAGCCCTGGCGATCCCAATCCCCCAGCACAATGCGCCTGGCCGCTTGTTCGCCGATCTGCAACTTGTGGATCGCCGGGCGGTGGGTGTGCCCGTGGATCAGCGTTTTCACGCCGAATTCCTGCATGATCCGCGGCACTTCCTCGGGCGTGACATCAACAATGTCGTTGGCCTTCATCCGCGTCTGCGCACGGCTTTCGCTGCGCAGTTTGCGCGCCAGTTTGTGCCGGGTGCTCAGGGGCAGGTGCCGCAGGATAAACAGAGTGATCGGATTGCGCAGATAACGACGCAGCTTCATATAGCCAACATCGCGAGTGCACAGGCTGTCGCCGTGCATCAATAGCACCGGCTCGCCTGCGAGTTGCACGACGCTCGGGTCTCTCAACAACGTGCAGCCGGCCTGTTTGCAGAAGGCCTTGCCGAGCAGGAAGTCGCGATTACCGTGCATCAGAAAAATTGCCGTGCCGCTGTCGCTGAGATCGCGCAGGGCCTGGCCGATGGAGCGCTGGAAAGGCGTCATGGCGTCGTCGCCAATCCATGCCTCGAAAAAGTCGCCGAGAATGTACAGTGCACTCGCCGAGCGGGCGCGTCCGGCGAGCAAATCCAGAAACGCCCGGGTTATGTCCGGGCGCTCCTCTTCCAGATGTAAATCTGAAATCAGCAGTATCACGCTTCGATGATCTCGGCTTTCTCGATGATCACGTCTTCTGCTGGCACGTCCTGGTGGCCGGATTTCATGGTGGTGGAAACACCTTTGATCTTGTCGACAACTTCAGTACCGGAAACCACTTTGGCGAATACCGCATAGCCCCAGCCCTGAGTGGTCTTGGCGCTGTGGTTGAGGAAGCTGTTGTCAGCAACGTTGATGAAGAACTGCGCGGAGGCCGAATGCGGCTCCATGGTACGGGCCATGGCGACGGTGTACTTCTCGTTCGGCAGACCGTTGTCGGCTTCGTTCTGGATGCTTGGGCGCTTGTCTTTCTTTTCTTTCATGCCTGGCTCGAAACCGCCGCCCTGGATCATGAAGTTACCGATGACGCGGTGGAAAACGGTGTTTTCGTAGTGCCCGGCTTTGACGTATTCGATGAAGTTGGCAACGGTCAGCGGAGCCTTTTCAGCGTTCAGTTCCAGGACGATGTCGCCATGGTTGGTGGTCAGTTTGACTTGGGTCATGATCGGGACTCTTTATAAAAGAAGCGTTTGAAAGGAATTCGTGGTTTGCCGCGCGTTCGCCGGCAACCGCTCTGGTCAGTTTCGACCAAGGTGCGCAGTTTAGCGCGACAGGCGTTAATTTCGAGGCAGTTTTTCAAAACAGGTCGATTAAACGCAGCTGATTTAAGGCCTGCTCTGTCAGCGGCTTGACAGCATCGGCTATGATAGCGGCTTTGTTTTGTCAGGCCTTTAGTTCCGGCCGCGCACTCGTACGTTCAAGGATCCTATGAGCAAGCCCACTGTCGACCCTACCTCGAATTCCAAGACTGGCCCTGCCGTGCCGGTCAATTTCCTGCGCCCGATCATCCAGGCGGACCTGGACTCGGGTAAGCACACGCAGATCGTCACCCGTTTCCCGCCTGAGCCCAACGGCTACCTGCACATCGGTCACGCCAAGTCGATTTGCGTGAACTTCGGCCTGGCCCAGGAATTTGGCGGCGTCACGCACCTGCGTTTCGACGACACCAACCCGGCCAAGGAAGACCAGGAATACATCGACGCGATCGAAAGCGACATCAAATGGCTGGGCTTCGAATGGTCCGGTGAAGTGCGCTACGCCTCGCAGTATTTCGACCAGTTGCACGACTGGGCCGTCGAGCTGATTAAGGCCGGCAAGGCTTACGTCGATGACCTGAGCCCGGAGCAAGCCAAGGAATACCGCGGCACGCTGACCGAGCCGGGCAAGAACAGCCCGTTCCGTGACCGCTCCGTGGAAGAAAACCTCGACTGGTTCGCCCGCATGAAGGCCGGCGAATTCCAGGACGGCGCACGCGTGCTGCGGGCCAAGATCGACATGGCCTCGCCGAACATGAACCTGCGCGACCCGATCATGTACCGCATCCGCCACGCCCATCACCACCAGACCGGTGACAAGTGGTGCATCTACCCGAACTATGACTTCACCCACGGTCAGTCGGACGCCATCGAAGGCATCACGCATTCGATCTGCACCCTGGAATTCGAAAGCCATCGCCCGCTGTACGAATGGTTCCTCGACGCGCTGCCAGTGCCGGCGCACCCGCGCCAGTACGAATTCAGCCGCCTCAACCTGAACTACACGATCACCAGCAAGCGCAAGCTCAAGCAACTGGTCGATGAAAAGCACGTGTTCGGCTGGGACGATCCGCGCATGTCGACGCTGTCGGGTTTCCGCCGCCGTGGCTACACGCCTGCGTCGATTCGCAATTTCTGCGACATGGTCGGCACCAACCGTTCCGACGGCGTGGTCGATTTCGGCATGCTCGAATTCAGCATCCGTCAGGACCTTGACCAGAACGCTCCGCGCGCCATGTGTGTGCTGCGTCCGCTGAAAGTCGTAATCACCAACTACCCGGAAGACCAGGTCGAGAACCTCGAACTGCCGCGTCATCCGCAGAAAGAAGAACTCGGCGTGCGCCAGCTGCCGTTCGCCCGTGAAATCTACATCGATCATGATGACTTCATGGAAGAGCCGCCAAAAGGCTACAAGCGCCTGGAGCCGAATGGCGAAGTGCGTCTGCGCGGCAGCTACGTGATCCGTGCCGACGAAGCGATCAAGGACGCCGACGGCAACATCGTCGAGCTGCGTTGCTCCTACGATCCGGAAACACTTGGCAAAAACCCTGAGGGCCGCAAGGTCAAAGGCGTTGTGCACTGGGTGCCAGCAGCGGCCAGCATTGAGTGTGAAGTGCGTCTGTACGATCGCCTGTTCCGCTCGCCGAACCCTGAAAAGGCTGAGGACAGCGCCAGTTTCCTCGACAACATCAACCCTCAATCACTGCAAGTTCTCACTGGTTGTCGTGCCGAGCCTTCGTTGGCCAATGCACAGCCGGAAGACCGTTTCCAGTTCGAGCGCGAAGGTTACTTCTGCGCGGATATCAAGGACTCGAAACCGGGCGCTCCGGTCTTCAACCGTACCGTGACCTTGCGTGATTCGTGGGGCCAGTGATTCAAGGAAACCACTAAAGTGCTGACGATCTACAACACGCTCACCAAGAGCAAAGAAGTTTTCAAACCGCTGGATGGCAACAATGTGCGCATGTACGTCTGCGGGATGACCGTTTACGACTACTGCCACATTGGCCACGGCCGCAGCATGGTCGCTTTCGACCTGGTAACCCGCTGGTTGCGCTTCAGCGGTTACAACCTGACGTATGTGCGCAACATCACCGACATCGAAGACAAGATCATCAATCGGGCCAAGGAGAACGGCGAACCGTTCGACGTGCTGACCGAGCGCATGATCACTGCGATGCACGAAGACGAAGCGCGCCTGAACATCAAGAAGCCGGACATGGAGCCGCGTGCCACCGATCATATTCCGGGCATGCTCAGCATGATCCAGACCTTGATCGACAAGGGTTACGCCTATGCCGCGAACAATGGCGACGTGTATTACCGCGTCGCCAAGTTCATGGGCTACGGCAAGCTGTCGCGCAAGAAGATCGAAGACCTGCGCATCGGCGCGCGGATCGAAGTCGACGAGTCGAAACAGGACCCGCTGGACTTCGTGCTGTGGAAAGCCACCAAACCGGGCGAGCCGAGCTGGCCTTCGCCGTGGGGCGACGGGCGTCCGGGCTGGCACATCGAGTGCTCGGTGATGTCGACCTGCTGCCTCGGCGAGACTTTCGATATTCATGGCGGCGGCAGCGACCTTGAGTTCCCGCACCACGAAAACGAAATCGCCCAGAGCGAAGCGGCCACCGGCAAGACCTACGCCAACGCGTGGATGCATTGCGGGATGATTCGCATCAACGGCGAGAAGATGTCGAAGTCGTTGAACAACTTCTTCACCATTCGCGACGTGCTGGAAAAGTATCACCCGGAAGTCGTGCGTTACTTGCTGGTGTCGAGCCATTACCGCAGCGCGATCAACTATTCGGAAGACAACCTCAAGGACGCCAAAGGCGCACTCGAGCGTTTCTACCATGCGTTGAAAGGCCTGCCGAGCGTAGCTCCGGCGGGCGGCGAAGGGTTTGTCGAGCGCTTCACCCAGGTGATGAACGACGACTTCGGTACGCCGGAAGCCTGCGCGGTGCTGTTCGAGATGGTCCGCGAGATCAACCGTCTGCGCGAGAGCGATCTGAACGCGGCGGCCGGTCTGGCGGCGCGTTTGAAGGAACTGGCCAGCGTGCTCGGCGTGTTGCAGCTTGAAGCCGATGACTTCTTGCAGGCTGGCGCTGAAGGGCGGGTCGATGCAGCTGAAGTTGACGCGCTGATTGCTGCGCGTCTGGCGGCTCGCAGCAACAAGGACTGGGCCGAATCCGACCGCATCCGCGACCAGCTCACCGCCATGGGCGTGGTGCTGGAAGACGGCAAGGGCGGCACGACCTGGCGCTTGGCTGACTGATTGCTGCGCTCGCTACGAACAAAACCCGCCTTGTGCGGGTTTTTGTTTATGTGCAGGTTCCAAGTCCGGTGGTGACAGGGCTGACGCCTTCGCGGGCAAGCCTCGCTCCTACAATGTTGTGTCGTTGGCGATATGGCGTACGACTCGGCCCTGTAGGAGCGAGGCTTGCCCGCGAATGGTCTGGAGCCAAACACCGCTAATAGGGCTTACTGGTCACTCCGTCTGGCGCAACCGCTTGTACAGGGTGTTGCGGCTCACCCCGAGCCTGCGGGCCAGATGCGAAATATTGCCCCCAGCGGCCTGTAACAGCCGATTCAAATCCTCGGCATCATTCAAATCCACCGCCAACGGTTCCGGCGTCTCTACCGGTTCCATCTCCAGATCGACAAAAAAATCATCCGGCAAATGCTCGGGTTTCACCGGTTGCTCCTCAGCCATCGCCAGTGCAACCTGCATCACGCTGCTCACCTGACGCAAATTCCCCGGCCACGGATGACGGTTGAACAACGCCATTACCTCGCGGCTCAACCCGGCCCATTGCGCCGGTTCGCGGTGCTGTTCCCACAGGCGTTTGAACAAGGCTTCTTTATCACTGCGCTCGCGCAATGGCGGCAGCTCGAGGGTCAAACCGCCAATCCGGTAATACAAATCCTCGCGGAAACGCCCCAACTGCACCTGTTCGCGCAACGAGCGGTTGGTCGCCGAAATAATCCGGATATCCACCGCAAACAACTCACTGCTGCCCACCGGTTGCACGCAACGCTCCTGCAACACCCTCAACAGTCGGGCCTGCGTCGGCAGCGGCATGTCGCCGACTTCATCGAGGAACAGCGTACCTTTGTCAGCCTTGCGGATCAGGCCGATGCTGCCCTTTTGATTGGCACCGGTGAACGCGCCTTTCTCGTAGCCAAACAGCTCGGATTCCACCAGTTCGGCGGGGATCGCTGCACAGTTGACGGCAATGAACGGTTGTTTGCTGCGCGAGCTGGCCTGGTGCAACGCTTTGACAAACACTTCCTTGCCGACCCCGGTCTCGCCGTGGATCAGCAGCGGAATGTCTTTCTCCAACAAACGCTCGGCCTGGCGCACGGCTTTTTCGACGCGGCTGTCGCCGAAGTGCAGGGTGCTCAGGCTGATCGCGGCGGGGGGCGAAACCGTCGGTTCAGCGAACACTCTCGCTTGAATCGGCAGCTGTTTCGGCCGCTTCAACAAACACTGAAAACGGTTGCGCCCGGACGCTTGCAACGCAAACGGCAAGCCCTCCGGTTGGTTGAGCAATTCCAGTAATGACACCTTGAAGAGGCTCTCGACGCTGACCCGCGACAGGCTGATGCCCAGCAGATTATCGGCCCGGCGATTGGCCGAGAGCACTTGCCCGGTCTCGTCAAAGATCAGCAAACCGGCCCATTGGCTGTCGAGGTTGTTTAGCCCGGTGTTGAAGGTCAGTTGAAAATGCTGGCCATGGAACAGGTTGAGAATCAGCCGATTCTCCACGGTCTGGCTCATCATTTTGACCATGCCCAACGTGTGCGACGGCGGCAGATAGCTGTCGCTGGACACGTCGAGCACCGCGATGACTTTGCGCTCGGCATCGAAAATCGGCGCGGCGGAGCCGGTCATGAAACGGTTGGCTTTCAGAAAGTGTTCGTCGTGCTCAATGTGCACGGCTTGCTCGCAGGCGAGGGCGGTGCCGATCGCATTGGTGCCGCTGCAACGCTCGATCCAACTGGCGCCGGCGCTGAAACCGCGGGTCAGGCTCGGCTCGATAAAGCGCTGGGTGCCCCAGGACGTGAGCACTTGGCCCTGATTGTCGGCGAGCATGATCAGGCAATTGGAGTTGCTGAGGATATTTTCGTAATACGGCAGCACTTCCTGATGCGTGGTCTGCACCAGCGAATGCTGGCTCTCGAGCAATTGCGCGATGCCGGCGGCGGGTAGCTGATCGAAGGTCGGCACGCTGTGATGGTCGAGGCCGAACGCACGACAGCGCGACCAGGAGTCCTGAATGATGGCGTCGTGGGAGAGCGGCGAGGCGGGTACGGCCATGGCAGTCGATCTCTGAGCAAAGCTTTTATTGTTTTTATGGGTGTTACACAACGTTCGAGGCGCCACATTACCCGGTGGGAGCGAGGCTTGCCCGCGATGGCGATTTCGATAACGCCATCGCGGGCAAGCCATGCTCCTACAGGGTCAAAATGCGTTCGTAGAGTGTTGTTCACTATTGTTCATTGTCAACCGCCCGACTGTTCAATTGTTCAGCCGCGATTGTTCATTTCTGTTCAGCAACGAACGCCATTTTTCGCTCATTTCACGGATTTGCGAAGCGCATCAAGCACTTGCATTTTCTGGCACGAATGTCGCTCTATCGTTTCGGTCGCTTGACTCCAAATAATAAAAAAGGCCGAGCCATGTCACTCACCCTGGAGCACGTCAGCCGTACCGTCGAGGGCCAGACCTGGATCGACGATGCGTGCCTGGTTTTCGAACCCGGATCATTCAACGTTTTGCTCGGGCGCACGCTGTCCGGCAAGACCAGCCTCATGCGCCTGATGGCCGGCCTCGACAAGCCTGACAGCGGTCGCATCCTGATGAACGGCGTGGATGTTACGCAACGCCCGGTGCGTTTGCGCAACGTCTCGATGGTTTATCAGCAGTTCATCAACTACCCGACCATGACGGTGTTCGAGAACATCGCTTCGCCGCTGCGGCAGGGCGGGGCGTCCAACGAACTGATCCAGAGCAAAGTGCTCGAAACCGCGAAAATGCTGCGCATCGAGAAATTCCTCAAGCGCTATCCGCTGGAGCTTTCTGGTGGTCAGCAGCAGCGCACGGCCATGGCGCGGGCGCTGGTCAAGGACGCCGAGCTGATCCTCTTCGACGAGCCGCTGGTCAACCTCGACTACAAGCTGCGCGAAGAGCTGCGCCAGGAAATGCGCGAGCTATTCAAGGCGCGGCACACCATCGCGATCTACGCCACCACCGAGCCCAACGAAGCGTTGGCGCTGGGCGGCACGACGACGATTCTTCACGAAGGCCGGGTGATCCAGAGCGGCAAGTCCTCCGAGGTTTATCACCAGCCACAAACCGTATTGGCCGCCGAGTTGTTTTCCGAGCCGCCGATCAACTTGATGCCGGGACGCATCGCTGGCAACGAAGTGAGTTTCGCCAATTTTGTGCACTTCCCGCTGAACGTCGATCTGCGCCCGGTGGGCGAGGGCGAATTCCGTTTTGGCGTGCGCCCGAGCCACATTTCGCTGGTGCCGAGCAACGACGATGACCTCGAATTGGCGGTCACCGTCGAAGTCGCCGAGATCAGCGGTTCGGAAACCTTCCTGCACGTGCGCAACGAACATTTCCTGTTGGTGCTGCACCTGCCGGGCGTGCACGAATACGACGTCGATGCGCCGATCCGCATCTACATCCCGACCCACAAACTGTTTGTCTTCGATATGCAGGGCCGGCTGGTCCAGGCGCCCGGTCGCCGTATCGCGAGGGTTGCCTGATGGCCGAAATTCGTTTGCAACACCTCGCCCACAGCTACACCCGCACGCCGAGCGGGCCCGAGGATTACGCGATCCGCGAGATGAACCACATCTGGGAGCAGGGCGGTGCCTATGCGTTGCTCGGGCCATCGGGTTGCGGCAAATCGACGTTGCTCAACATCATTTCCGGGTTGCTCAGCCCATCGCAGGGCCAAGTGCTGTTTGACGGCAAAGAGGTCAACGACCTGACTCCGGAGAAGCGCAACATCGCCCAGGTTTTCCAGTTTCCAGTGGTCTACGACACCATGACGGTGTTCGACAATCTGGCCTTCCCTCTGCGAAATCAGGGAATGAACGAAGCGAAAGTGCACAGCAAGGTGCAGGAAATTGCCGAGGTCCTCGACCTGCAGGCACTGCTGAGCAAAAAGGCGCGCAACCTCACCGCCGACGAAAAACAGAAAGTCTCGATGGGCCGTGGACTGGTGCGCGACGACGTCTCGGCGATCCTCTTCGACGAACCGCTGACGGTGATCGACCCGCACCTGAAGTGGAAGCTGCGGCGCAAGCTCAAGCAGATTCACGAGCAGTTCAACATCACCATGGTCTACGTCACCCACGATCAACTTGAAGCGTCGACGTTCGCCGACAAAATCGCGGTGATGTATGGCGGCCAGATTGTGCAATTCGGCACACCGCGCGAGTTGTTCGAGCGGCCGAGCCACACGTTTGTCGGCTATTTCATCGGCAGCCCGGGGATGAACCTGATCGACGTGCAGCCGCAGCCGGGTGGCGTTGGGTTTGCCTCGACGCACTTGCCGCTGTCCGAGGCGATGCAACAGCAAATCGCCGACAAGCAATGGCAAACCCTCAAAGTCGGGATCCGCCCCGAGTTCGTGCATGTCTGGGACGAGCCGTTTGACGACGCGATGCAGGCAAACGTCTTACACGTCGAAGACCTTGGCACCTACAAAATCATGACCCTCAACCTCGACGGCGCACCGTTGAAAGTACGTTTGGCCGAAGACAAACCGGTGCCGGAAGGCACGGCGTATATCAGTTTTCCGGCGCAATGGCTGATGGTCTACGCCGACGATTATCTGTTGCCCGCGCAGGCCAATAGCCCTGCGCAAGGCAGCCCCGTGCAGGCAAATAACGGAGCGCAGCCATGAACAAGGTGCAGAACAACAAGGCCTGGTGGCTGGTGTTGCCGGTGTTTTTGCTGGTGGCGTTCAGCGCGGTGATCCCGATGATGACCGTGGTCAATTACTCGGTGCAGGACATCTTCGACCAGTCCAGCCGCTACTTCGTCGGGGCCGACTGGTACAAGCAGGTGCTGCTCGACCCACGTTTGCACGACTCGCTGCTGCGCCAGTTCATCTATTCGGCGTGTGTGCTGCTGATCGAAATCCCGCTCGGCATCGCCATCGCCCTGACCATGCCGACCAAGGGCCGCTGGTCGTCGCTGGTGCTGATCATCCTCGCGATTCCGCTGCTGATTCCGTGGAACGTGGTTGGCACGATCTGGCAGATTTTTGGCCGCGCCGACATCGGCTTGCTCGGTTCGAGCCTCAACGCGATGGGCATCAACTACAACTATGCCTCGAACACCATGGACGCCTGGGTCACGGTGTTGGTGATGGACGTGTGGCACTGGACCTCGCTGGTGGCGCTGTTGTGTTTCTCCGGATTGCGCGCGATTCCCGATGTGTATTACCAGGCCGCGCGGATTGATCGCGCATCGTCCTGGGCGGTGTTCCGACACATCCAGTTGCCCAAACTCAAGAGCGTGCTGCTGATCGCGGTGATGTTGCGCTTCATGGACAGTTTCATGATTTACACCGAGCCGTTTGTGCTGACGGGCGGCGGTCCGGGCAATGCCACGACCTTCTTGAGTCAGACGTTGACGCAAATGGCTGTAGGGCAATTCGACCTCGGCCCGGCGGCGGCTTTCTCGCTGGTGTACTTCCTGATCATCCTGTTGGTGTCCTGGCTGTTCTATACCGCCATGACTCACTCTGACGCCAACCGCTGAGGTCTGCCATGAGTAAAAGAAAGCTCATCCCATTGCTGATCTACATCCTGTTCCTGCTGGTGCCGATCTACTGGCTGCTGAACATGTCCTTCAAGAGCAACACCGAAATCCTCGGCGGTTTGACCCTTTTCCCACAGGATTTCACCTTGGCGAACTACAAGGTGATCTTCACCGACCCGAGTTGGTACACCGGTTACCTGAACTCGCTGTATTACGTGAGCCTGAACACGGTGATCTCGCTGAGCGTGGCGTTACCGGCGGCGTATGCGTTTTCGCGTTATCGCTTTTTGGGCGACAAACACCTGTTCTTCTGGTTGCTGACCAACCGCATGGCGCCGCCGGCAGTGTTTCTGCTGCCGTTCTTCCAGCTCTATTCATCGATTGGTCTGTTCGACACGCACATCGCTGTGGCACTCGCGCATTGCCTGTTCAACGTGCCGCTGGCGGTGTGGATTCTGGAAGGCTTCATGTCCGGGGTTCCCAAAGAAATCGACGAAACGGCCTACATTGATGGCTATAGTTTTCCGAAGTTCTTCGTGAAGATTTTCATCCCGTTGATTGGCTCGGGGATCGGCGTCACGGCATTCTTCTGCTTCATGTTTTCCTGGGTCGAATTGCTCCTGGCGCGCACGCTGACTTCGGTCAACGCTAAGCCGATCGCGGCGGTAATGACCCGCACGGTTTCGGCGTCCGGCATCGATTGGGGCGTGCTGGCAGCGGCGGGTGTGTTGACCATCCTCCCGGGCATGCTGGTGATCTGGTTTGTTCGCAACCATGTGGCCAAGGGCTTTGCCCTCGGTCGGGTCTGAGGAGCTGATGATGGAATGGATGAGTTGGACGGTTCCGACCGCAGCGTTTTTCATCGTCATCGGCCTGATCCTGGTCGGCATGACGACGTGGGAATTGCGTTCGCCGAGCATTCTTCGGCGGGGTTTATTGCCGATTGCCACCACCCGTGGCGATCGCTTGTTTATCGGTCTTCTCGGCAGCGCCTACCTGCATTTGCTGGTAATCGGCGTCACCGACTGGAGCATCTGGGTCGCGTCCGCGTTGTCCCTGGTGTGGCTGTTGGCTGTGATGCGTTGGGGCTAGTCGAATCGCTCGGCAAAGTTGCTCCCAAAAACTCAACAGGAGGTCTCTATGTTCGACAAAAACAATAAGCTGCGACATAGCATTTCATTGGCAGCCATGCTGGCACTCAGCGGTTTGAGCGCATCTGCCTGGGCGGATGCCTACGAAGACGCGGCGAAAAAGTGGATCGGCAGCGAATTCAAGCCGTCCACCCTCACGGCCGATCAGCAGCTCGAGGAATTGAAGTGGTTCATCAAAGCGGCCGAGCCGTTTCGCGGGATGAACATCAAAGTGGTTTCGGAAACCCTGACCACCCACGAATATGAGTCGAAAGTGCTGGCCAAGGCGTTTTCCGAAATCACCGGGATCAAGTTGACCCACGACTTGCTGCAAGAAGGCGACGTGGTGGAAAAGCTGCAAACCCAGATGCAATCGGACAAGAGCATTTATGACGGCTGGGTCAACGACTCGGACCTGATCGGCACGCATTTTCGCTACGGCAAGACTGAATCGATCACCGATCTGATGGCCAACGAAGGCAAAGACTTCACCTCGCCAACGCTGGACCTCAAGGACTTCATCGGGATTTCCTTCACTACTGCGCCGGACGGCAAGATCTATCAATTGCCCGACCAGCAGTTCGCCAACCTGTACTGGTTCCGCGCCGACTGGTTCGAGCGCGCGGACCTTAAAGCCAAGTTCAAGGAAAAGTACGGTTACGAATTGGGCGTCCCGGTGAACTGGTCGGCCTATGAAGACATCGCCAAATTCTTCAGCGAAGACGTCAAGGAAATCGACGGCAAACGTGTCTACGGGCACATGGACTATGGCAAGAAAGACCCGTCGCTGGGCTGGCGCTTCACCGATGCCTGGTTCTCCATGGCCGGTGGCGGCGACAAGGGTTTGCCCAACGGCTTGCCGGTGGACGAGTGGGGGATTCGCGTCGAGGATTGCCACCCGGTCGGTTCCAGCGTCACCCGCGGCGGCGACACCAACGGCCCGGCGGCTGTGTTCGCTACGCAAAAATACGTCGATTGGATGAAAGCCTACGCGCCACCGGAAGCGGCGGGCATGACATTCTCCGAGTCCGGTCCGGTGCCATCGCAAGGCAACATCGCCCAACAAATCTTCTGGTACACCGCGTTTACCGCCGACATGACCAAGGCTGGCCTGCCGGTCATGAACGCCGATGGCACGCCGAAGTGGCGCATGGCGCCGTCGCCGCGTGGCCCGTATTGGGAAGAGGGCATGAAGCTCGGTTATCAGGACGTGGGTTCCTGGACGTTCCTCAAGTCCACGCCTGAAAAACAAAAACTTGCCGCGTGGCTGTACGCGCAGTTCGTGACCTCGAAAACCGTCTCGCTGAAGAAAACCATCGTCGGCCTGACACCGATCCGCGAATCCGACATCAACTCGCAAGCGATGACCGACCTCGCACCAAAACTCGGTGGCCTGGTCGAGTTCTACCGCAGCCCGGCCCGCGTGCAATGGACCCCGACCGGGACCAACGTGCCGGATTATCCTCGGTTGGCGCAACTGTGGTGGAGCCACATCGCCGAAGCCGCCAGCGGCGAGAAAACCCCGCAACAGGCGCTCGACGGCCTGGCCAAGGATCAGGACGCAATCATGGCGCGCCTCGAACGCTCCAAAGTGCAACCGGTCTGCGGACCCAAAATGAACCCGGAACGCGATGCGCAGTACTGGTTCGACCAGCCGGGAGCACCGAAACCTAAACTGGCCAATGAGAAGCCAAAAGGGGAAACCGTGAGCTACACCGAACTGCTGAAATCGTGGGCAGATGCACGCAAGTAAGCGGGTTATATTTTGAAAGGCGAACGGCACCGGGAGGTGCCGTTTTTTTTGGGCCCTGCTACTGAAAGCAAGTGCGCAAGGAGGATATCAGCGAATCTCTAACGCTATTTCCCTGCTATTGATAACTTTCTCGTTCACGACTCGCCGTACAACCGGCGCCGACGGCCTCTTCGGCGGTGTGGGCTTGGTAGAATTGTTTGGTTTGGATTGACCGTCGTTGGGTTTCATTCTTATTCCTGCTGGAGCCACCATGGGGCTCATCGTACATTATTTTCGAGGATGAAACAGTCAGTGCGATTCACGCAGATTTTTGATTACGATATTAACGTGTTCAATTAGGTTTGAATCAATTGTTGATCTTTCCGAGAGCCCGCTCTCAATAATTTGGATCCTTCTTTCCAATTCTGCGATATCGCCATTCTTGGTAATATTTAATAGATGGTTTTTTAATGAGGCGATTTCCCCGCCTACATAGGCATCTTTAGTTGCGAAATTTTTCCTGGGGGAAGATGTATCCATGTCGAAGAGCACAAAAAGCAGGCTGGCGAATGCGAGAGGAATGCAGGCTAACAAGAAAGCCACAATAGCCTGGAAAAGCCATCTTGAACGCTTTTCATTGGCCAGCGCGTTATGCGTCGAGCACGAAACGTAAGTGTTCGATATAAAGTTTTCAGTTTCTTTGGTTGGATCAATCAAAGATATTCTTTCATGCTGAGTAACTTTGGCGTTATAGCGATCGAGCTCAATATTGTATTGGATTTGCTCGTCGTAATAATCTTTGACCTTTGCGGCATACGGCATTCGTTTGAATTCTGACCCACTAAAAGCTTTGAAGTTGAAATACGTTGAAATCATCGCGGTTGTTACGACCAGAGTGATCATTAATGAAATAGCTAAAGCAATGTCGGGTCTGGATGAGAAATCTAAAAAGCGAGCAAGATAAATTGTTGTCGAAACGAGGGCGAATATGGCTGTAAAAATCACTTGGGTTTTAATCGCAAGACTGTTTTTTATTTCCTCTTCATGCAGATACATTTTTTCGTAGGTTGCTCCTATATCGTTATTGCTCACAAAGTTTCTCCTCACGTGCTGCGCAGCCTATTAACCGTAGATCACGATAGAGCGGATGGCGTACTTCTGGCTGTAGGACGAAGCGGTAAATCCAGCCGGAGCTTTCGGTGATTGGGAGGTGTGCGTGATTGGCGGTAATAAATCCCACAATCTCAAAAAAGGCACCAGTAGGTGCCGTTTCTGTTTTGCGTCTGATGTGATCACAGCCTCATGAGGGCAACTCTTCTCTTGAATTGCCTGCTTGCATTAAAGTTAGGCGCAACGCTGAGTGCGCGGGATCTACCGTCTTCGCGAGCCTGCTCGCGACGACGTCACAAGCCGTCGCGCTGCTATCAGGTCAATGCCGCCAATTGCTCGACCGTCTCCGGAAAGCGCTCGACCAGGCGGATCAGGGTAGTTGCCTGTGCATTTGGCTGGGCTCGGCCCTGTTCCCAGTTTTCCAGGGTGCGGGTGTTGGTGCGCAGGTACATGGCAAACACCGGACGGGACAGGTTCAGTTGCTGACGTACAGCCACCACTTCTTCTGCCGTGATGGGGGCAAGCTTGGCCAGCTTTACTTTGTGGGTGCGCAGTGTGATTTTGCCTTGGCGCTCATCGGCCAAGGCGTCGAAGCCCTCTACCAGCTCGGAAAAGATCTCACGTTTCATCGTTTATTCTCGCGTTGATTTCTCGATGCAGCATTTGTTTGAGCAGTTGTTTCTGGGATGACGTCAGATCGTCCTGCTCGTTTTTGCCATACAAGGTAAACAGCCAGAATTGGTTGAAGCCGGACCACCAGTAATAAATCACCCTCAACCCGCCACGCTTGCCCTTGTTTCGTCGTTGATCGATAACACGAATCTTGCGCAGACCTCCGGTGCCTTCAATAACATCCCCAGCTTCCGGGTTTTTCAGCAGCTCCTGTTGAAACAGCCCGAACAGGTCATCGTCCAGGTAGTCGCTACGGTGTTTTGCAAATACGGGTAATTCGATAAAGAGAGCATCCATGTTCTGTACGTTACCTGCGTATATTTCTATCACAAGAATCGGATTGGTC
This sequence comes from Pseudomonas prosekii, assembly GCF_900105155.1. NCBI lineage: Bacteria > Pseudomonadati > Pseudomonadota > Gammaproteobacteria > Pseudomonadales > Pseudomonadaceae > Pseudomonas > Pseudomonas prosekii. Next base: position 425,712 of record NZ_LT629762.1, on the reverse strand, counting down.
AAAGCATCTGTTCCGGCCAATTCGGTCAAGTCATTACGGTAAGTTGCGTATCGCGAAAAGGATGTAGGACGCGGCGGATTTGCCTGCGGGGCATTTCTGCATATGGGCGAGGAGGAGGGCGAGGTGTCTTGAATTTTTAGCCCAGACGCAAAAACGGCACCCGTAGGTGCCGTTTCTGTTTGCTGCTTTTACTGCTAAACCATCAACCCGCCAACACTGCCTGCTGCACCAGTACCAGCAACGGTTGCGGGTACAGGCCGAGGAAGAACGCCAGGGCGGCGATGGCCAGCAGCATCACGCCGCCAGCCTTTTGTTCCCAGTGCAGTTGGGCGTCGTGGCGACGCAGGTTTGGCTCGATCAGGTACAGAGTGACCATCACGCGCAGGTAGTAGAAGACGCCGATGGCGCTGCCCAACACCAGCGAACCGACCAGCCACCATTGGTGCGACTCGACGCCGGTGGCGATGATGTAGAACTTGCCGATGAAGCCAGCGGTCAGCGGGATACCGGCCAGCGACAGCATCATCACGGTCAGCACGGCGGTCAGGTACGGACGGCGCCAGAACAGGCCGCGGTATTCGTACAGAGCGTCGGCGTCACGGCCGTTGTACGGCGAGGACATCAGCGTGATCACGCCGAATGCGCCGAGGCTGGTGATCACGTAGGTGACCAGGTACACGCCGATGGCTTCCACGGCCAGGCCTTTGCTCGCCACCAAGGCGATCAGCAGGTAACCGAAGTGGGCGATGGACGAGTAGCCGAGCAGACGCTTGAGGTTGCTTTGGGTCAGTGCCAGCAGGTTACCGAACAGGATCGACGCGATGGCGATGACGGTCAGTACGTCGCTGAGGACACCGCTGCTTGCCGCTGGCGAGATCTGGAACAACCGCACCATCACCGCAAACACCGCCACTTTGGAAGCGGTCGCGAGGAACGCTGCAACCGGCGCCGGAGCACCTTCGTAAACGTCCGGGGTCCAGAGGTGGAACGGTACCAGCGACAGCTTGAACGCCAGACCGATCAACATCATGCCCAGGCCCATTTGCGCCAGCGAGCTTGGCAGGCCGGTGGCCGCGAGGGCTTGACCGATACCGACGAAGCTCAGGCTGCCGGAGTCGGCATACAACAGCGCCATGCCGAACAACAGGAACGCAGAACCGGCGGCCGACAGCACCATGTACTTGATGCCGGCTTCCAGCGAACGCTTGTTGAAGAAGGCATACGCCACCAGACCGTAGACCGGCACCGACAACAGTTCCAGACCGATGAACAACCCGGCCAGGTGTTGCGCGCTGACCAATACCAGACCGCCAAGGGCCGACATCAGGATCAGCAGGTAAAGTTCTTCACGGTTGCCCGGGTAACCCGAACCGCCATCGCCGAGGTAGGCGTGGGCGAGGGTGACACACGCGAGGGTGGCGACCAGGATCAGCGCCATATAAAGACAAGCGAAGCTATCGATTTGCAGCAACGGGGTCACGGCCAGGGGCGCGACTTTCAAGGCTGGCAGGATCGACAGCAATGCCAGGTTCAAACCCGCCACGGAAATCAGGAAGGTCTGCGAGTGGTTGCGACGCCACGCGATGGCCAGCATCACCACGATGATCGTGGCGGTGGTGATCAACAACGGCGCGAGCGCGATAAAGTGTTGAGTCGTGAATTCCATAGCGCTCTTACCGGGCCGAAGCGAGTTGAGTGAAGGCGGTACCGAGCCACTGCTGCACGCCATGCATCGTCGCGGCAGAAGTGTCGAGGAACGGCTGCGGGTACACGCCGATGTAGATCAGCAGTACCGCCAGACCGACCACCATGATCAGTTCGCGAGCATCCATGCCATGCAACACCGCGTCCGACTTGGACGGGCCGAAGTAGGCGCGGTGAATCATGATCAGCGAGTAGACCGAACCGAACACCAGGCCGGACGTTGCAATCGCGGTGATCCATGGCGCTGCGGCGAAGGAGCCGAGCAGGATCAGGAACTCACCGACAAAGTTACCAGTGCCCGGCAAGCCCAAGGACGCGGCCGCGAAGAACAGGCTGATGGCCGGCAGGTAAGCGATCTTCGACCACAAGCCACCCATCTGACGCATGTCGCGAGTGTGGGTGCGCTCGTACAACTGACCGCTGAGGATAAACAGTGCGGCGGCGGAAACACCGTGCGCCAGCATCTGCATCACCGCGCCCTGCAGCGCCAGTTGGCTGCCGGAGTAGATGCCGATCAGTACGAAACCCATGTGGGAAACGGACGAGAAGGCGATCAAACGCTTGATGTCGGTTTGTGCGAATGCGAGGAACGCGCCGTAGAAAATCCCGATCAGACCGAGGGTCATGGCAATCGGCGCAAACTCGGCCGAGGCATTCGGGAACAGCGGCAGGGCAAAACGCAGCAGGCCGTAGGCAGCGGTTTTCAGCAAGATACCGGCGAGGTCGACCGAACCTGCGGTTGGCGCCTGGGCGTGAGCATCAGGCAACCAGGAGTGGAACGGCACGACCGGCAGCTTCACCGCGAACGCGATAAAGAAGCCGAGCATCAGGATGTACTCGGTGGTGAGCGACATCTTGGTTTTCAGCAGGTCGGCGTAGTTGAAGGTGATCACGCCGGTGCTGTTGAAGTTGACCAGCACCAGACCGAGGATCGCCACCAACATGATCAGGCCGGAGGCCTGGGTGAAGATGAAGAACTTGGTCGCCGCGTAGATCCGGGTCTTCTTGCCGTCCGAAGAACTGTGACCCCAGAGCGCGATGAGGAAGTACATCGGCACCAGCATCATTTCCCAGAAGAAGAAGAACATGAACAGGTCGAGGGCGAGGAACACGCCGACGACACCGCCCAGGATCCACATCAGGTTCAAGTGGAAGAAACCGACGTGACGCTGGATCTCTTTCCACGAGCAGAGTACCGAGAGGATACCCAGCAGACCGGTCAGCAGGATCATCAGCAGCGACAGGCCATCCAGCGCCAGGTGCACGCTGATGCCGAAGCGCTGGATCCAGATGTGCTTGAACTCAAGCGCCCAGGTCGGATCGGCGCCAGGCGCCGGAGCAAATGAATAATCACCGTGGGCCCACAGCCAGAGGCCGAGTGCGAGTTCCAGGGTCATGGTCAACAGCGCAATCCAGCGCGGGAGGGTAGCGCCGAAGCGCTCACCCATCCAGCACAGCAGGCCGCCGATGAAGGGGATCAGGATTAGCCAAGGCAGAATCATGACGGGCTCAATTCCTTTCGCAAGTTCGCAAGGTTCATATTCAGACCGCTACCAGCACGATGGCGCCGATGACCAGCACGGAGCCGGCTGCCATCGATGCCGCGTACCAGCGCAGTTGACCGGTTTCGGTACGGCTGAGGGCGGTGTGACCACCCTTGGCCATCCGTGGGATCAAACCGATGGTCTGATCGAGCGGGTCTTTGCGCAGTACGTGGCTGATCGCAAGGTATGGCTTGACGAACAGTTTGTCGTAGATCCAGTCGAAGCCCCAGGCAGCGAACCACCAGGCCGAAAGGAAGCGGCCGATGCCGCTGTTGGCGATTGCCGTGACGAAACGACGCTTGCCGAGGAACAGCAGCGCGGCCAGCAGGATACCCGCCAGGGCGATGGCGCCCGAAGCGATTTCCAGACTGTGCTTGGCTTCGCCGCCGGCATGGCCGACGCTTTGCGGCAACACGCCGTGCAGCGGTGGCACGATCATCGCGCCGACGAAAGTCGACAGTACGATCAGCACCGACAGTGGCAGCCAGTGGGCGATGCCATGACCGGCGTGCGCTTCGGTCTTCGCTTCACCGTGGAACGCGATGAAGATCAGGCGGAAGGTGTACAGCGAAGTCATGAACGCGCCGACCAGACCTGCGTAAAGCAGAGCGTGGTTGCCGCTGGCGAACGCTTCCCAGAGGATTTCGTCCTTGGAGTAGAAGCCTGCAGTCACCAGTGGCAGGGCCGACAGAGCCGCGCCGCCGACGATGAAGCTGGCGTAGGCCAGTGGCAGTTTCTTCCACAGGCCGCCCATCTTGAAGATGTTCTGCTCGTGGTGGCAGGCAACGATCACCGCACCGGAAGCAAGGAACAGCAGCGCCTTGAAGAACGCGTGAGTCATCAGGTGGAAAATCGCGCCATCCCAGGCACCGACGCCCAGCGCCAGGAACATGTAGCCGATCTGGCTCATGGTCGAGTAGGCGAGGATACGTTTGATGTCGGTTTGCACCAGTGCGGCAAAACCGGCCAGCACCAGGGTCACGCCGCCAACGATGCCGACGAGGTGCAGGATGTCCGGCGCCAAGGCAAACAGACCGTGGGTACGGGCGATCAGGTAAACGCCTGCGGTCACCATGGTTGCGGCGTGGATCAGTGCCGAAACCGGGGTAGGACCGGCCATCGCATCCGCCAGCCAGGTTTGCAGCGGCAGTTGCGCGGATTTACCAACAGCGCCACCCAGCAGCATCAGCGTCGCCAAGACAATCCAGAAGTCGCCGACCTGGAATTTCTGCGGCGCCAGCACCAGCAGTTCCTGGACGTTCAGCGTGCCCAGTTGCTGGAACAGAATGAACAGGCCGATGGCCATGAACACGTCGCCGATGCGGGTGACGATAAAGGCTTTGAGTGCGGCGTTACCGTTGTTGCGGTTGCTGTAGTAGAAACCGATCAACAGGTACGAGCACAGGCCCACGCCTTCCCAGCCGAAGTACAGGAACAACAGGTTATCGCCGAGGATCAGGAACAGCATGCTGGCGATAAACAGGTTGGTGTACGCGAAGAAGCGCGAGTAACCGTCTTCACCGCGCATGTACCAGGACGCGAACAGGTGAATCAGGAAACCAACGCCCACCACCACGCCAAGCATGGTCACCGACAGGCCATCCAGGTACAGCGCGAAGTTCGGCGTAAAGCCTTCAACCGCCATCCACTGCCACAACACCTGGGTGTAGTGACCGCCTTCTGGCGGGGCGACGTTGAATTGCCAGATCACGTAAGCGGTGACGATGGCAGACAGGCCGATGGAACCGACGCCAATCAGCGCCGACAGGTTTTCCGAGAAGCGGCCGCGTGAGAACGACAGCAACAGGAAACCGATGAGAGGGAATACGAAAGTCAGATAGAGAAGATTCATCCGCGCATCTCGCTGGCAGCGTCGATATCGAGAGTGTGGAAGCGGCGGTACAGCTGCAACAGAATCGCCAGGCCAATACTGGCCTCGGCGGCCGCGAGGCTGATCACCAGGATGAACATGATCTGTCCATCCGGCTGACCCCAACGGGCACCGGCAACGATGAACGCCAACGCGGAGGCATTCATCATCACCTCCAGGCTCATCAGCACGAAAAGAATGTTGCGCCGGACCATCAGGCCGACCAGACCGAGGCAGAACAGGATGCCGGCGACCGCCAGACCATGCTCCAGAGGGATAGCAGGCATCGTCATTGCTCCTTGGCTTCGTTACGGCCCAAGTGGAACGCCGTGACCGCTGCGGCAAGCAGCAACATCGAGGCGAGTTCGACCACCAGCAGGTACGGGCCGAACAGGCTGATGCCCACGGCTTTCGCGTCTACGGTGGTGTGGCCGATGGCCTGACCGCTGGCATCGCTGAACAATACGTACAGCAGTTCCGCCAGCAGCAGCGCGCCGAGCACTACCGGGCCGATCCAGATGCCGGGCTTGAGCCACACGCGTTCCTGCTGAACCGAGGCTGGGCCAAGGTTCAGCATCATCACCACGAACACGAACAGCACCATGATGGCGCCAGCGTAGGCGATCACTTCCAGCACACCGGCAAACGGTGCGCCGAGGGCGAAAAACGTCATCGCCACGGCAATCAGCGAAATGATCAGGTAGAGCAGGGCGTGCACAGGGTTGGTGTTGGTGATCACGCGAAGCGTGGACACCACAGCGATACCCGATGCGAAATAGAAAGCGAATTCCATCTTTCTTCCTTAAGGCAGCAAGCTCTTCACGTTGATCGGTTCGGCTTCATTCTGCGCGGCGCCTTTCGGCTTCCCGGCAATCGCCATACCTGCAACACGATAGAAGTTGTAATCAGGGTTTTTGCCGGGGCCGGAGATCAGCAGATCTTCTTTCTCGTAAACCAGGTCCTGACGTTTGAACTCGGCCATCTCGAAATCCGGTGTCAGCTGGATCGCGGTGGTCGGGCAGGCTTCCTCGCAGAGGCCGCAAAAGATGCAGCGCGAGAAGTTGATGCGGAAGAAGTCCGGGTACCAGCGACCGTCTTCGGTTTCGGCTTTCTGCAGCGAAATGCAACCGACCGGGCAAGCCACGGCGCACAGGTTGCAGGCTACACAACGCTCTTCGCCATCCGGGTCGCGAGTCAGGACGATCCGGCCACGGTAGCGCGGCGGCAGGTAGACCTGCTCTTCCGGGTACTGCAGCGTGTCACGCTTGCGGAAGGCATGGCCGAAGATCATCACCAGGCTGCGAAGCTGGGTGAAGAAGCCATGCACGATGTCAAATATGTACTTCATGATTCTCTATCCTCACTGAGCCGCGACGGCGGGCGTGTTGAGCAACACGATCGCAGCGGTCACCAGCATGTTGACGAGGGTCAGCGGCAGGCAGAACTTCCAGCTGAAATCCATCACTTGGTCATACCGTGGGCGCGGAATCGAGGCGCGCAACAGGATGAAGATCATGATGAAGAACGCGGTCTTGAGCGCGAACCAGATGAACGGGATCTGCGGCAGAATGCCGAACGGGCCGTGCCAGCCACCGAAGAACAAGGTCACCAGCAACGCCGAAATCAACACGATGCCGATGTACTCGCCAACGAAGAACATGCCCCATTTCATGCCGGCATATTCAATGTGGTAACCGTCGGCCAGTTCCTGTTCCGCTTCCGGCTGGTCGAACGGGTGACGGTGAGTCACGGCGACGCCAGCGATGAAGAAGGTCAGGAAACCGAAGATCTGCGGAATGATGAACCACAGGTTCTGCGCTTGATATTCAACGATGTCGCGCATGTTGAACGAGCCGACCTGAATCACGATGCCCATCAGCGACAGGCCCATGAACACTTCGTACGACACGGTTTGTGCCGAGGCCCGCAAGCTGCCCAGCAGGGCGAACTTGTTGTTGCTCGACCAACCGGCGAACAACACCGCGTACACCGAAAGACCGGCCATGGCGAAGAAAAACAGGATGCCGATGTTGATGTCCGCGACGCCCCAGGTCGGGGTGATCGGGATGATCGCGAAGGCAATCAGCAGGGCGCTCATGGCGACTACCGGTGCCAGGGTGAAGATCATCTTGTCGGCGAACGGCGGCGTCCAGTCTTCCTTGAAGAACATCTTGATCATGTCGGCAGCGATCTGGAACGCGCCGAACGGGCCGACACGGTTCGGACCGTAACGATCCTGCCAGAGGGCGAGCAGACGACGCTCGACCCAGCTCAGCAGCGCGCCGCACACCACCACGGCGAGCAGAATCACGATGGCCTTGAGGACCGCGATGATCACGTCAATCACTTCAGGCGTGAACCAGGTCATTGAGCTGCCTCCTGCAGACCGTCAACGGTTTTGCCAAAGATCGCCGCTGGAATGCCGGCGATACCTGCCGGCAAGGCCACCAGGCCGGCACCGAGTTCTTCGTTGATGCGCAGCGGCAGACGCAGGGTCTGGCCGGCAACATTGAAGCTGAGCAGGGCACCGTCATTGACGCCAAGACGATCGGCTTCAGATTTGGCCAAAGCAACGTAAGGCGCCGGAATGCGTTCCTGAACCGGTGCGGCTTTTGCCGAGGTCTCTTCACTGCCGAGCAGGTGGAAGAACGGCACCACTTGCCAGGTTCCCGGCGCCGGGTTGAACGCGCGCGGAGCACTGGCGAACCAGTTCAGCGAATCACCGGTGCTTTCGATCAGGCGGGTGCCCGGGTCGCCAGCGCGGATGTGACCACCGACTTCGTCCTGGAACTTGTTCCAGGCTTGCGGCGAGTTCCAACCCGGCGACCAGGCGAATGGCACTTGCTGACGCGGTTCGGCCGAGCCCGAGTAACCTTCCATCGAGAAGTTGAACGCGGTGTCGTTGTCCTGCGGAGTACGCGGTTCGTGCACGCTGATGTCAGCGCGCATGGCGGTACGCCCGGAGTAACGCAGCGGTTCGCGCGCCAGTTTCATGCCTTTGATGCGGAACGCGGCGGACGGAGCGGCATCGACGATGCGCGCCAGTTGTGGCCGGCTCGCCGCGACGGCTGCGGTGACGTGGTCCAGTTGGGTCCAGTCGATTGGCTGGTCCAGCAGGGTCGCGCGCAGGGCATGCAGCCAGCGCCAGCCTTCGTGCACCAGAATGCTCGCGTCCATGTATTTCGGATCGAAGACCTGGAAGAAGCGCTGGGCGCGACCTTCCTGGCTGACCAGGGTGCCGTCGCCTTCAGCAAAGCTGGCAGCGGGCAGCACCAAGTGCGCACGATCGCTGGTGGCGGTCTTCTGATGGTCGGCGACGATCAACACTTTCGCAGCGTTCAGGGCGGCATCGACCAGGGCTTTGTCAGTGCGCGTGTACAGATCGTTTTCGAGCACGACGAGGGCGTCGGCGCGGCCATCGATCACTGCTTGCAGCGCGTCGTCGACCGAGTCGCCACCGAGCATGGCCAGGCCGAGGCTGTTGGCCTCTGGCACGATCAGGCTGATGGAACCGTTCTTGTCGCGCAGCTTCAAGGCTTTGGCGATGTTCGCCGCGGCTTCGATCAGCGCTTTGGAACCCAGCGAAGTACCGGCAATGATCAGCGGACGCTTGGCCGCGAGCAGGGCGTCGGCAATGCGCTGGGCCAGGTCAAGGGCTTCAGTATCCAGGCCTTCAACCGCTGGCGCGCTGGCGTCGAGGGCGTGAGCCACGGCGAAACCGATGCGCGCGAGGTCGTCCGGCGCGGCGTGCACGCATTCTTCGGCGATGTCGTCGAGCTTGGTTTCAGCGAGGCTGGCGATGAACAGCGGGTTCAGCTCGTGCTGGCCGATGTTTTTCACCGCAGCGTCGAGCCACGGCTGGACGCGCATCGCATCGGCCATGTCTTCAGCCTTGCCCTTGACCGATTGGCGCAAGGACAACGCCATGCGCGCAGCGGTCTGGGTCAGGTCTTCGCCGAGGACGAAGATCGCGTCGTGGTCTTCGATGTCGCGCATGTTCGGAACCGGCAGCGGGCTGTCGTTCAGGACTTGCAGGACCAGGCGAATACGTTCCAGCTCGGCGGCTTCGATGCCGGAGTAGAAGTGCTCGGCGCCGACCAGTTCGCGCAACGCATAGTTGCTTTCGAGGCTGGCGCGCGGCGAGCCGATACCGACGATGTTGCGACCACGCAGCAGATCAGCCGCTTTATCCAGCGCTTCGTCGAGGCTCAGCTTGGCGCCGTTGGCCAGCAGTGGCTGACGCGGGCGGTCTTCGCGGTTGACGTAGCCGTAGCCGAAACGGCCACGGTCGCACAGGAAGTACTGGTTGACCGAACCGTTGAAGCGGTTTTCGATTCGACGCAGTTCACCGTAGCGCTCGCCCGGAGAAATGTTGCAACCGCTGGAGCAGCCATGGCAGATGCTCGGCGAGAACTGCATGTCCCACTTGCGGTTGTAGCGCTCGGAGTGAGTCTTGTCGGTGAACACACCGGTCGGGCAGACCTCGGTGAGGTTGCCGGAGAACTCGCTTTCGAGGGTGCCGTCTTCAACGCGACCGAAGTACACGTTGTCGTGGGCGCCGAATACACCGAGGTCGGTGCCGCCGGCGTAATCCTTATAGAAACGCACGCAGCGGTAGCAAGCGATGCAGCGGTTCATTTCGTGGGAAATGAACGGGCCCAGTTGCTGGTTCTGGTGAGTGCGCTTGGTGAAGCGGTAACGGCGCTCGTTGTGGCCGGTCATTACCGTCATGTCTTGCAGGTGGCAGTGACCGCCTTCTTCACAGACCGGGCAGTCGTGAGGGTGGTTGGTCATCAGCCATTCGACGACGCTGGCGCGAAACACTTTCGCTTCTTCGTCTTCGATGGAGATCCAGCTGCCGTCAGTGGCGGGTGTCATGCAGGACATGACGATCCGACCACGGGTGTCGTTGGCGTCGGTGTACTGCTTGACCGCGCACTGGCGGCAAGCGCCAACGCTGCCGAGGGCTGGGTGCCAGCAGAAATAAGGGATATCGAGGCCTAGCGACAGACATGCCTGTAACAGGTTGTCTGCCCCATCGACTTCGAGCTCGTTGCCGTCTACGTGGATAGTGGCCATGGTTCAAAGGTCTTCGTTGGCCCGGTGTCAGCGGGCGTGGCTAATGGAATCTTGTTATTCGAGTGAATCAACACAGCCGCTTGCGGCGTCATCACACGAGAAAACGAAGGGCACGGACCCTTCGTTTTTTTAAGCGTTTACGCGCCGACTACGATCGGCCTTGCCAGAGGCGGGACGACGGCGCTGGTGGGCGCGATGCCGGCTTCGAACTCTGAACGGAAGTATTTGATTGCGCTGCCCAACGGCTCCACGGCGCCCGGTGCGTGAGCACAGAAGGTCTTGCCCGGGCCGAGGAAACCGACCAGACCCAGCAGGGTCTCGATATCGCCGGCCTGTCCTTCACCGTTTTCGATTGCGCGCAGCAGCTTGACGCTCCACGGCAAACCGTCGCGGCACGGGGTGCAGAAACCACAGGATTCGCGGGAAAAGAACTCTTCCATGTTGCGCAGCAAGGACACCATGTTGACGCTGTCGTCGACCGCCATGGCCAGGCCGGTACCCATGCGGGTGCCCACTTTGGCGATGCCGCCGGCGTACATTTGCGCGTCGAGGTGTTCCGGCAACAGGAAACCGGTACCGGCGCCGCCAGGCTGCCAGCACTTGAGCTTGAAGCCGTCGCGCATGCCGCCGGCGTAGTCTTCGAACAACTCGCGACCGGTGACGCCGAATGGCAATTCCCACAGGCCCGGGTTCTTGACCTTGCCGGAGAAGCCCATGAGCTTGGTGCCCATGTCTTCACTGCCTTCACGCGCCAACGATTTGTACCAGTCGACGCCGTCGGCAATGATCGCCGGCACGTTGCACAGGGTTTCAACGTTGTTCACGCAAGTCGGCTTGCCCCACACGCCGACGGCGGCAGGGAAGGGCGGTTTGGAGCGCGGGTTGGCGCGGCGGCCTTCGAGGGAGTTGATCAGCGCGGTTTCTTCACCGCAGATGTAACGCCCGGCGCCGGTGTGGACGAACAGCTCGAAATCGAAACCCGAACCGAGGATGTTCTTGCCCAAAAGGCCTGCAGACTTGGCTTCTTCCACGGCACGGGTGAGGTGCTTGGCGGCGGTGGTGTATTCGCCACGCAGGAAGATGTAGCCACGGTAGGTTTTCAGCGCGCGGGCACTGATCAGCATGCCTTCGATCAGCAGATGGGGCAGTTGCTCCATCAGCATGCGGTCTTTCCAGGTGTTCGGCTCCATTTCATCCGCGTTGCACAGCAGGTAGCGGATGTTGATGGATTCGTCTTTGGGCATCAGGCCCCACTTCACGCCAGTGGGGAAGCCTGCACCGCCGCGACCCTTGAGGCCGGCGTCTTTCACGGTCTGGACGATGTCGTCCTGGGCCATGTCGGCGAAGGCTTTGCGCGCAGCGGCGTAACCGTTCTTGGCCTGGTATTCGTCGAGCCACACGGCCTCGCCGTCGTCGCGCAGACGCCAGGTCAGCGGGTGAGTCTCGGCCGAACGCTTGATGCGGTTGGCAGGACCGAAGGAAGTCAGGGTCATACGTAGCCCTCGAGCAATTGGGCGACGCCAGCAGGCTGCACGTCACCGAATGTGTCGTCGTCGATCATCAACGCCGGCGCCTTGTCGCAGTTGCCGAGGCAGCAGACCGGCAGCAGGGTGAAACGACCATCGGCGGTGGTCTGACCCAGGCCGATCCCCAGATTGCTCTGGATTTCGCTGACCACCGACTCGTGGCCGCCGATGTAGCAGACCATGCTGTCGCAGACGCGAATGATGTGGCGGCCGACCGGCTGACGGAAGATCTGGCTGTAGAACGTCGCCACGCCTTCAACGTCGCTGGCCGGGATGCCGAGGATCTCGCCGATCGCGTACAGGGCGCCATCCGGCACCCAGCCGCGTTCCTTCTGGACGATCTTCAGGGCTTCGATCGACGCCGCGCGCGGGTCTTCGTAGTGATGCAACTCGTGCTCGATGGCCGAGCGCTCGGTTTCACTCAAAGTGAAACGGTCTGTCTGGATAAGCGTGCTGTTCATGCTTAGCGGTCCACGTCGGCCATAACGAAATCGATACTACCCAGGTACGCGATCAAGTCCGCGACCATGCTGCCTTTGATCACCGAAGGGATCTGCTGCAAGTGCGGGAAGCTTGGGGTACGAATCCGGGTGCGGTAGCTCATGGTGCCGCCATCGCTCGTCAGGTAATAACTGTTGATGCCCTTGGTCGCTTCGATCATCTGGAAGGATTCGTTGGCCGGCATGACCGGGCCCCACGAAACTTGCAGGAAGTGTGTGATCAAGGTCTCGATGTGCTGCAACGTGCGCTCTTTGGGCGGCGGCGTGGTCAGCGGGTGATCCGCCTTGTACGGGCCTTCCGGCATGTTACGCATGCACTGCTCGATGATTTTCAGGCTCTGGCGCATTTCTTCGACACGCACAATGCAGCGGTCGTAGGCATCGCCGTTGGCCGCCAGCGGCACTTCGAATTCGAAGTTCTCGTAGCCGGAATATGGACGCGCTTTACGCAGGTCGAAATCGCAACCGGTCGAACGCAGGCCGGCACCGGTGACGCCCCATTCCAGGGCTTCTTTGGTGTTGTAGGCAGCGACGCCGATGGTCCGGCCCTTGAGGATGCTGTTGTCGAGCGCAGCTTTCTGGTATTCGTCCAGACGCTTGGGCATCCATTCGACGAAGTCTTTAACCAGTTTTTCCCAGCCGCGCGGCAGGTCGTGGGCGACGCCACCGATGCGGTACCAGGCCGGGTGCAGACGGAAACCGGTGATGGCTTCGATCACCGTGTACGCCTTCTGGCGGTCGGTGAAGGTGAAGAACACCGGAGTCATGGCGCCGACGTCCTGGATGTACGTCCCGAGGAACAGCAGGTGGCTGGTGATCCGGAAGAACTCGGCCATCATGATGCGGATGACGTCGACCTTCTCGGGCACCTTGATGCCAGCGAGCTTCTCGACCGAGAGCACGTAGGGCAGGTTGTTCATCACGCCGCCGAGGTAGTCGATACGGTCGGTGTACGGGATGAAGCTGTGCCACGACTGGCGTTCTGCCATTTTCTCGGCACCACGGTGGTGGTAACCGACGTCCGGCACGCAATCGACGATTTCTTCACCGTCCAGTTGCAGGATGATGCGGAATGCACCGTGCGCCGAAGGGTGGTTCGGGCCGAGGTTGAGGAACATGTAGTCCTCGTTCGCCCCGGAACGCTTCATGCCCCAGTCTTCAGGCTTGAAGCGCGCGGCTTCTTCCTCAAGCTGTTGCTTGGCGAGGGTCAGGGTGAACGGATCGAATTCGGTGGCGCGCGCCGGGAAGTCCTTGCGCAGCGGGTGACCTTCCCAGGTCGGCGGCATCATGATGCGGGTCAGGTGCGGGTGACCTTTGAAGTCGATCCCGTACATGTCCCAGACTTCACGCTCGTACCAGTTGGCGTTGGGCCAGATGCTGGTAACGGTCGGCAGGCTGAGGTCGCTCTCGGACAAGGCGACCTTGATCATCACGTCGCTGTTACGTTCGATCGACATCAGGTGATAGAACACGGTGAAGTCGGCGCCGCTTGGCAGCCCTTGACGCTTGGTGCGCAGGCGCTCGTCCACGCCGTGCAGGTCATAGAGCATGACGTACGGCTTGGGCAGGTTGCGCAGGAACGTCAGGACTTCGACGAGTTTGGCGCGGGCAACCCAAAGCACCGGCATGCCGGTGCGGGTCGGCTGGGCGGTGAACGCCTCGGGGCCAAAACGGTTGTTCAGTTCGACGACCACATCCTGGTCGTCTGCCTTATAAGGCGGGATGTACAGAGCACTGCCTGTAGTCATGGTTATTTATCGCTTTCGGTCAACGTAAAGAATGAAGCCAGGTTCTCGTTCTATTTAAGAAGGGGAGCTGGATCAGACTTCGTCGGGGCTGCGCAGGTTGGTGACTGCGATTCGCTGTTCGCGGCGCTGTTCCTTTTGCGAAGGCATCTCGGCGCGATACACGCCTTGATCACCGACGACCCAGGAAAGCGGACGACGCTCCTGTCCAATCGACTCTTGCAAGAGCATCAAGCCTTGCAGAAAAGCTTCCGGACGGGGCGGGCAGCCAGGCACGTAGACGTCCACGGGCAGGAACTTGTCCACCCCTTGAACGACGGAGTAGATGTCGTACATGCCACCGGAGTTGGCGCACGAACCCATGGAAATAACCCATTTAGGCTCGAGCATTTGCTCGTAGAGACGCTGAATGATCGGCGCCATCTTGATGAAGCAGGTACCGGCGATAACCATGAAGTCCGCCTGACGTGGCGATGCCCGGATAACTTCGGCGCCAAAGCGCGCGATGTCGTGGGGCGCCGTGAAGGCGGTGGTCATTTCCACGTAGCAGCACGAAAGACCGAAGTTGTACGGCCACAGGGAGTTCTTGCGCCCCCAGTTGATCGTGCCGTTAAGCACGTCTTCGAGCTTGCCCATGAAGATGTTTTTGTGAACTTGATCTTCTAACGGATCGGAAACGGTTTCCCGTTCGCCAATCGGATACTGCTCGTTAGGAGCATCGGGGTCGATCCTGGTGAGATTGTATTGCATTGCCAAAGCCTCATTGTTTCAGCTTCGCCTGCCGCTTGCGACGAGCTTCCGGAGCCCAGTCAAGGGCGCCCACTCGGAACAGGTAGACAAGACCTGCCAACAGAATTGCTATGAAAACGAGAGCTTCGACGAATCCGGTCCAGCCGCTTTCGCGGACGGACACAGACCAGGCAAAGAGAAATAGGGCTTCGATATCGAAGATCACGAAGAGCATCGCGACCAGATAGAATTTGGCTGAGAGCCGCAAGCGGGCGCCACCTGTAGGTAGCATGCCGGACTCGAACGGTTCGTTTTTGCTGCGGCCCCAGGCTTTTGACCCGAGGAGGCTGGAGACGCCGAGCATGAAGGCGCAGAGGCCGACGACGCCCAGAAGGAAAATGGCAAAGCCCCAGTTGTGGGCCATGAGTCCTGTCGCTTCGGGCATGCTGGTAATCCTTAACAGAGAGCAAAGGTCTCTGAGCTTGATAGAAACAAAGCAGTGACGATATGTCGCAGCAATCAATCGCGGTGATTTTATGGCACAACACCGTGCAAGTAAAATTCCTGTGGCGAAATTATTTAGCGGAATAAGGACATAGCGTACCTCCACAGCCCTGCGACCCATGCGCTCCGGGCATTAGCCGGCATTTCATCAATATTGTTTTGTGGCAAATGTAACGAACAAAGTTGTGGCTAAATGATAATCAATATTGTTTGCGGCGGTTTTCAAAGTGTTTAACGGGCGAGTGAGTGGGAAGTTGTCTTATATAGCCGTTACTGCAAGTTGCACGTGGGCAGGTTTTACCCGGTTTTGGCGATCGCGATACCGCTCTGGATCAATGTTTTTTCGCGCAAGGTCCGCTACGCGCACATCCCTGTAGCAGCTGCCGAAGGCTGCGTTCGGCTGCGCAGCAGTCGTTAATCAAGCGGTGATGTTTTTCAGGTGAGTTCAATTCGTGGGATCAGCGAGGACTTCGTCCTCGAACGCAGCCTTCGGCAGCTGCTACAGGGAAGGTGGGACGGAAGAAATCCCACGCAAAAAAACGCCCCGAACCTGTCGGGGCGTTAGATGTGCGGCGTTGCGGTTAGCTTTTTATCGGTACGCAGCGGCCGTTTGCTCAGCTATCAGTGGAACTGTTCTTCTTCAGTCGAACCGGTCAGCGCGGTGACCGAAGACGAGCCGCCCTGAATCACGGTGGTCATGTCGTCGAAGTAGCCGGTGCCCACTTCCTGCTGGTGCGCAACGAAGGTGTAACCCTTGGCGGCGTCAGCGAATTCCTGCTCTTGCAGCTTCACGTAAGCAGTCATGTCGTTGCGGGCGTAGTCGTGCGCCAGGTTGAACATGCTGTGCCACATGTTGTGAATGCCGGCCAGGGTGATGAACTGGTGCTTGTAACCCATGGCGGACAGTTCGCGCTGGAACTTGGCGATGGTCGCGTCGTCCAGGTTTTTCTTCCAGTTGAAGGAAGGCGAGCAGTTGTACGACAGCAGTTGGTCCGGGTATTCCTTTTTGATCGCTTCAGCAAAGCGACGAGCTTCGTCCAGATCCGGCTTGGCGGTTTCGCACCAGATCAGGTCGGCGTACGGCGCGTAGGCCAGGCCGCGAGCGATTGCCTGGTCGAGACCGGCGCGCACTTTGTAGAAACCTTCCTGGGTGCGTTCGCCAGTCACGAATGGCTGGTCGTACGGGTCGCAATCGGAGGTCAGCAGGTCAGCTGCGTTAGCGTCGGTACGCGCCAGAATGATGGTCGGTGTGCCGGCAACGTCAGCCGCCAGACGAGCAGCGGTCAGCTTCTGTACGGCTTCCTGGGTTGGCACCAGAACCTTGCCGCCCATGTGCCCGCATTTTTTCACGGAAGCCAGCTGGTCTTCGAAGTGAACGCCGGCGGCGCCTGCTTCGATCATGCTTTTCATCAATTCGTAAGCGTTCAGTACACCGCCGAAACCGGCTTCGGCGTCAGCCACGATTGGTGCGAAGTAGTCGATGTAGCCTTCGTCGCCCGGACCTTTACCGGCTTTCCACTGGATCTGGTCAGCACGACGGAACGAGTTGTTGATGCGCTTGACCACGGTTGGCACCGAGTCCACCGGGTACAGCGATTGGTCCGGGTACATCGATTCGGCGGAGTTGTTGTCCGCAGCCACTTGCCAGCCCGACAGGTAAATAGCCTGGATACCGGCTTTGACTTGCTGAACAGCCTGGCCGCCAGTCAGGGCGCCCATGCAGTTGACGAAATCTTTCTCAGGACGGAAGGACGGCTTGGCACCTTGGGTGACCAGGTTCCAGAGCTTTTCGGCGCCGAGTTTTGCAAAGGTGTGCTCAGGTTGAACCGAACCGCGCAGGCGGACGACGTCAGCAGCGGAGTAAGCGCGTGTCACGCCTTTCCAGCGTGGGTTTTCAGCCCAGTCTTTTTCGAGGGCTGCAATTTGCTGTTCGCGTGTCAGTGCCATGGAGTTAAACCTCGTCGCGTCTTGTATGAAAAGTCGTCTTGGGTGAAAAATTCATGCTCGCTGACCAGAAGCTTAGGTGCTCAAGTCGGATTCGGCGGGGGTGGCGACGGGATGAACGATGGGCTCGAGGGGAAGTGAGCAGGTAAGGGCGAACTGGCGAGCGCATTCGGGCGTCGTGGGCCTTCATACAAACATCAGTGTGGAGCCGGGTTACCTAATTACGCTTCCGTCCCTCGGGACAACTTCGTTCCAGTCGGCAACCTCGTCAAACACACCTTGTGGGCGGTACAGACACGAATCGGCTTGCGGGGTAGATGCAGGCGTCGATCCGAAGGCCCTTTCCAGGGCCCCTGATTAGCGGGAGCGAGGCCATCATGCCTTTGCTTTTTTAGCCCGTCAAACGTTTTGTAGTGCTTTTTTTCAAGCACTACATCTTTAGTCTAATACGACTAATCAGTCAGTTTTCGGTGCTTTAGTCCAGCGTGTCGACTTTCACTCGCAGCGTCATGTCATCGCGGCCCTGAGTAGAGTAGCTGCGGGTCAGGCCCTGTTTGTCGGCCTGAGTCTGCCGGTTCACGCCGGCGAGGGTGATCCACTCGCCCAGGCGCCCGGTGACAGTTGTGTCGGTACTTTGCACATTCACTACATCGGGACGTTCCTGGCTCATGCGGTCACGATTGGTACCGATTGCCAAGTGAACGATGTCACCGGTGACGCTGGCAGTGACGTAGAAACCCTGTGTGACGTTGCGATATTCGGTCTGGCTGCGCAAATCACCGTAGGAATCGGTCTGGCTGCTGGTCAACGGCACGCTTTGGCCGACCTGGATCAGCGCCGGTGAACCTTCGCTGGCCTGGATTTGCTGGACGCCGCCATCACGGCTGTTGGTGCTGCGGTTGATGATGCGGGTCTGGCTCGGCTTGACGCCATTCACCGAATAACCCTGATCGCCCTGGTAATTGTTTTCGTTGGTGTCGACGGTGATCAGCAGGCGCTTGGGTTGGGTATCCAGCTGCGCGATCAGCGCTTTGAGTTCGTCGATCTTGCGTTGGTCAGCGTTGACGATCAGTTGATTGCCGTAGGCGCTGACCTGGCCGTCCTTGCCGATGAAATCCTGCGCCATCGGCAGCATGTCGGCGCTGGTGTGGTAGCTCAGGGGCACAATTTCGGTGGCGGCCATGACCGAAAAACTGCAGGTCAGCAGCAGCGTGGTGAGCAGGGTGCGTAGGGACATGTCCGTTATCTCCGCTTTCGAAAGGCTTGATATTGCCAGTTTGTCGGCACGGGGTGGGGCAAGTTGAATCGCGCACAGCAAAACGCCCCGGCATCCGAAGATGGCGGGGCGTTTTGTGGTGTTCTTGAAGCCCCTATCGCGAGCAAGCTCGCTCCCACAGGGGAATGCATTCCAATTGTGGGAGCGAGCTTGCTCGCGATGGGGGCTACTCGGTCTCAGACCGAATGCCGGACCATGTCGACATGTGGAATCCCGGCTTCGAGGAATTCCTCACTGACCAGGCTGAAGCCCAAACGCTCATAGAACGCCGTGGCCTGCACCTGCGCGCTGAGCATTTGCTGCTTCAACCCGCGTTTTTCAGCTTCGCCGATCACTGCTTGCATCAGCGCATCGCCCACTTTCAAACCGCGCCAGTCCTTGAGCACCGACACGCGACCAATGTGCCCATCGGGCAACAGGCGCGCGGTGCCAATCGGAAAGTCGCCTTCGTATGCGAGGAAATGCACCGCTGTGGCGTCATCGGCATCCCATTCCAGTTCAGGTGGAACGGATTGCTCGGCGATGAACACCGTCTCACGAATGCGCCGGATCTCGGCGATATCCTTTTGCCAGTCTGCGACACGAACGTGGATTTTATTCATCAGCAAACCCCAGGCTGCCTTGCTTGACCAATTCGCACAGCAAGCCGCGACCGTCTTCATCGCTCAGCCATGCGCCGAGGTTATCGCTGTGCAGAGCGTCAGCCGCGCAGATCAGCTTCAGCAGCTCGCGCAGTTTGCCCGGCAGGTAACGGCTCTGGCCGCTGGCGAACAACAGCAAGTCGTCATCGACTTCGGACCACGCCATGCGCGCGCTCGGGTTGCGGATCAGCACTGCGCCTTCTTCGAGGCTGGCGAGGAAGTCTTCTTCTTCGATTTCTTCCGGGCCAACCACCAATTCCGGGTAGCGCGGTTCGGTCATGTACTGGCCGAACCAGGTCAGCAGCAGACGCTCGTCGCTCATGTGCTCGGCCAGCAAGGCTTTCAAGCGATCAAGCGCGTCGTGCTGAATTTGGTGCGGATCGACTGCCGGCAGGGCGTCGGCATCGGTGTAGCGCTCTTCGTCAGTCAGGAACTGGCTGAGGAAGTCGGTGAAATGCGTCAGCACTTCCGAGGCGCTTGGTGCGCGGAAGCCGACCGAGTAGGTCATGCAGTCGTCAACCGCAACGCCACAATGGGCCAGACGCGGCGGCAGATAAAGCATGTCGCCCGGCTCCAGAACCCACTCATCGGTGGCTTCGAAGTCGGCAAGAATGCGCAGGTC
This sequence comes from Pseudomonas prosekii, assembly GCF_900105155.1. Classification (NCBI taxonomy): domain Bacteria; kingdom Pseudomonadati; phylum Pseudomonadota; class Gammaproteobacteria; order Pseudomonadales; family Pseudomonadaceae; genus Pseudomonas; species Pseudomonas prosekii. The sequence continues at coordinate 406,028 of NZ_LT629762.1, read as the reverse complement.
TGCGTGCGGCAGCAGGGTGCTCTCGGAATCGCACATCTGGCCGATTTTCCAATTGCGCTTGCCGTGACCTTGCAGCAGGAACACGTCGTAGTTATCGAAGTGCGGACCAACGCTGCCACCCGGTGCAGCGAAGCTGATCATCACGTCATCGACGCGCCAGCTCGGCAGGAAACGGAAGTTTTCCAGCAGTTCGCTGACTTCCGGCACGAACTGATCGACCGCTTGCACCAGCAAGGTCCACTCGGTTTCCGGCAATTTGCTGAACTCGTCTTCAGCGAACGGGCCGCGACGCATTTCCCAGGGACGCTCGCCGTGCTCGATCACCAGACGCGATTCAACTTCTTCTTCCAGCGCCAGGCCGGCCAGTTCGTCCGGGTCGATCGGGCTTTCGAAATCAGGCATTGCCTGGCGGATCAGCAGTGGTTTTTTCTGCCAGTAGTCACGCAGGAATTCGCGCGCCGTGATGCCGCCCAGAAGTTGAAGAGGAATGTCAGGATTCATGTGTAACCTATTGAAAAAAAGCACTTTTCAGACGGGAATAAAAACGCCCGGCGCTGCCGGGCGTCTCAAACGGGTACAGCGTTGGATCAGATGCGTTTGGCTTGCTCTACAGCGTTGCCGATGTAGTTGGCCGGGGTCAGCAATTTCAGCTCGGCTTTGGCCGCGGCTGGCATGTCCAGGCCGTCGATGAAAGTTTGCAACGCTTCAGGGCTGATGCCCTTGCCACGGGTCAACTCTTTCAGCTTCTCGTACGGGTTTTCGATGTTGTAGCGACGCATGACAGTCTGGATCGGCTCGGCCAACACTTCCCAGCACGCGTCGAGGTCAGCGGCAATCTTCTGCGCGTTGAGCTCAAGTTTGCTGATGCCTTTGAGGCTGGCTTCGTAGGCAATCACGCTGTGGGCGAAGCCGACACCGAGGTTGCGCAATACGGTGGAGTCGGTCAGGTCGCGCTGCCAGCGGGAAATTGGCAGTTTGCTCGCCAAGTGCTGGAACAGTGCGTTGGCGATACCCAGGTTGCCTTCGGAGTTTTCGAAGTCGATCGGGTTGACCTTGTGCGGCATGGTCGACGAACCGATTTCGCCAGCGATGGTGCGCTGTTTGAAATAACCCAGGGAAATGTAGCCCCAGATGTCGCGGTCGAAGTCGATCAGGATGGTGTTGAAGCGCGCAATCGCGTCGAACAGCTCGGCAATGTAGTCGTGCGGTTCGATCTGCGTGGTGTACGGGTTGAAGCCCAGGCCCAGCTCGTCTTCGATGAAAGCGCGGGCATTTTCTTCCCAGTCGATTTCCGGGTAGGCCGACAGGTGCGCATTGTAGTTGCCGACTGCGCCGTTGATCTTGCCCAGCAGCGGCACCGCAGCAACCTGAGCAATTTGACGCTCCAGACGGTAAACCACGTTCGCCAGCTCTTTGCCCAGAGTGGTCGGGGAGGCTGGTTGACCGTGAGTGCGCGAAAGCATCGGCACGTCAGCGAAACGCACGGCCAGTTCGCGGATGGCTTCGGCGGTCTGGCGCATCAGCGGCAGCATTACATCATCACGGCCTTCGCGCAGCATCAGGGCGTGGGACAGGTTGTTGATGTCCTCGCTGGTGCAGGCAAAGTGGATGAATTCGCTGACCTTGGCCAATTCCGGCAGCTTGGCCGCTTGCTCTTTGAGCAGGTATTCGATGGCTTTGACGTCGTGGTTGGTGGTGCGCTCGATCTCTTTGACACGCTCGGCGTGCTCCAGAGCGAAGTTGTCTGCCAGGGTGTTCAACACCGCGTTGGCTTCGGCGGAGAACGCCGGCACTTCGCTGATGCCTGGGTGAGCGGCCAGGCGCTGGAGCCAGCGCACTTCAACCAGAACGCGCGCACGGATCAGACCGTATTCGCTGAAAATTGGGCGCAGGGCCTGGGTTTTGCCGGCGTAGCGGCCGTCAACAGGGGAAACCGCAGTGAGCGAAGAAAGCTGCATGGGGTGTTCTCGGACAGTCGGGCAACGAAATGGGGCGCGTATCATACATGAAAAAATCCGCCGGTCCGTTGCCAACTGACCGGCGTATTACGCGTTACAGATCTGAAACAGTCTTGCGGGCGCGGGTTCAGCTGCTGCGCATCAGCGGGTAAAGCTCTTTCAGTAACTTGCGACGACTGATCACCAACTGCCAGCGATGGCCACCCAACTGCCGCCACAGCCGCGCCGAGCGAATCCCGGCGAGCAACAGCGCGCGGATCTTCGAAGCGTTGCTCGGTTGCTGCAGGTTGCGCATGTCGCCGTGCACCTGAATGCGTTGGCGCAGGGTGCTCAGGGTGTCCTGGTACAGCGCGCCGCACGCGGCAATCACATTTTCGTGGGCCGGGCCGAAATGCTCGACCTGTGACTGAATCTGCGGCAGACGCTTGCCGATCACGTCGAGCATGTCGTCGCGTTTGGCCAGTTGCCGCTCCAGACCGAGCATCGCCAGGGCGTAACGCAGCGGTTCGCGCTGCAGCGTGCTCGGGTCGCGTTCGAGGGCGCCAATCAACGCGCGATAACCTTCGCGCAAATTGAGGTCGTCGCCACCGTAGACTTCCAGCGTGTCCTTGGGGTCGCGAATCAGCAGACTGCCGAGCATGCAGGCCAAACCGGCTTCGCTGGTCTGGCCGGTCTTGGCGATCTTGTCGACCAGCACCGCAGCGAGAAATACGCCGCCGAGTGCCGTCAGTTGCTCCTGAGTCGGGCTCATTGTGCCGCGCCTTGAGCAGTGTCTTGGCGCGTCCACGGTTCGGCAACTTCGATCACGCCGCCGCCGAGGCAGATTTCACCGTCATAGAACACCACGGATTGCCCCGGAGTGACCGCGCGTTGCGGGTCATCGAAAGTCGCGCGGTAGCCGCTGGCGGTTTTTTCCAGCGTGCACGCCTGGTCGCTCTGGCGATAACGCACTTTGGCCGTCAGGCGTCGCGGCTGGCTCAGGTCGATCGGGTTGACCCAATAGATGTCCGAGGCGAGCAGGGCGCGGGAGAACAGGTAAGGGTGATCATTGCCCTGGCCGACGATCAGCTCGTTGTTGACCAAGTCCTTGATCAGCACGTACCACGGCTCGTCGCTGGCGTCTTTCAAACCGCCAATACCAAGGCCCTGACGCTGGCCGATGGTGTGGTACATCAAGCCGTGGTGGCGGCCGATGACTTCGCCTTCGGTGGTTTTGATTTCGCCCGGTTGCGCCGGCAGGTACTGCTTGAGGAAGTCGCTGAAACGGCGTTCGCCGATAAAGCAGATGCCGGTGGAATCCTTTTTCTTCGCGGTCGCCAGATCGTGTTTCTCGGCAATCGCGCGCACTTCCGGTTTTTCCAGCTCGCCGACCGGGAACAGGGTCTTGGCGATCTGTTCACCGCCGACGGCGTGCAGGAAATAACTCTGGTCCTTGTTCGGATCGAGGCCCTTGAGCAGTTCGGTGCGGCCATCGATGTCGCGGCGACGCACGTAGTGGCCGGTGGCGATCAGGTCTGCGCCGAGCACCATGGCGTAGTCGAGGAACGCCTTGAACTTGATCTCGCGGTTACACAGGATGTCCGGGTTCGGCGTGCGGCCGGCCTTGTATTCGGCCAGGAAGTGCTCGAACACGTTGTCCCAGTACTCGGCGGCGAAATTGGCGGTGTGCAGCTTGATGCCAATTTTGTCGCACACAGCCTGCGCATCCGCCAGGTCGTCCATGGCGGTGCAGTATTCCGTTCCATCGTCTTCTTCCCAGTTCTTCATGAACAGGCCTTCCACCTCATAACCCTGCTCGATCAGCAGGAGAGCGGAAACGGAAGAGTCCACGCCGCCGGACATGCCGACAATGACGCGCTTCTTTTGTGTGTCAGAAGGGGCTGGATCACGCATAGGGATTCAATGAGTGTCTTTAAAAAGGACGCGATTCTAGCAGGCCGAAGCCCACAAGGCTAAAGAGAAGGGCGGATCAGTTCGAGACCGAAGTGCTTGCCGTCCAGATAATCATCGATACAGCGGATGATCAGCTCACTGCGCCAGTTTGCGCGCTGGGCCAGCAGTTCGTCACGGGTCAGCCATTTGGCGCCGAGAATGCCGTCGTCCAGTTGATAGTCGGGGTTGTGTTTGAGCGCTTTGGCGATGAAGCAGACGCGCTGATAAGTCACGCCGTTGCTCGGTGCGGTGTAGAGGTACAGGCCGACGATGGCGGTTGGCTCGACGTCCCAGCCGGTTTCTTCAAGAGTTTCGCGCACGGCGGCTTCGATCAGGGTTTCATTCGGGTCGAGGTGACCGGCGGGCTGGTTGAGCACCGCGCGGCCGCCCTTGAGTTCTTCGACCATCAGGAAGCGACCGTTGTCTTCGACGATGGTGGCGACGGTGATGTGGGGTAGCCAAGTCATGAAAATACCTCGTGTGGTCTGTAGCAGCTGCCGAGCCTGCGAGGCTGCGTTCGGCTGCGCAGCAGTCGTAAACCCTATGCCCGCGGTCAGTCTGAAACACCGCAGGGCCTGATTCTACGACGGCTCCGCCGCCGAACGCAGCCTCGCAGGCTCGGCAGCTGCTACAAGTGTTGCGCATGACAGAAACACAAACCCCGGCACGGGGCCGGGGTTTGTGATGTTCCCTTACAACCTTAAACCAACGCTGCAATCGCAGCGTTGAAGGTGTTGCTCGGGCGCATGGCCTTGCTGATCAGCTCGGCATTGGCGTGGTAGTAACCGCCGATGTCCACTGGTTTGCCCTGAACGGCGTTGAGCTCGGCGACGATGGTCGCTTCGTTCTCGGTCAGGGTTTTCGCCAATTGGCCAAACTGCGCTTGCAGTGCAGTGTCTTCGGACTGGGCGGCCAGGGCTTGAGCCCAGTACAGCGCCAGGTAGAAGTGGCTGCCGCGGTTGTCGATGTTGCCGACTTTGCGCGATGGCGACTTGTTGTTGTCGAGGAACTGGCCAGTGGCCTGATCCAGAGTTTTAGCCAACACCAGCGCTTTAGGGTTGTTGTACGTCACACCCAGATGCTCAAGCGAAGCAGCCAACGCGAGGAACTCGCCCAGCGAATCCCAACGCAGGAAGTTCTCTTCCAGCAGCTGTTGAACGTGCTTTGGTGCCGAACCGCCAGCGCCGGTTTCAAACAGACCGCCGCCATTCATCAGCGGTACGATCGACAGCATCTTGGCGCTGGTGCCCAGTTCCATGATCGGGAACAGGTCAGTCAGGTAGTCGCGCAATACGTTGCCGGTCACCGAGATGGTGTCCTTGCCTTCGCGAGTGCGGTCCAGGGTGAACTTCATCGCGTCGACTGGCGACATGATGCGGATGTCCAGGCCGGAAGTGTCGTGATCCTTCAGGTAAGCCTGAACTTTCTCGATCACTACGCCATCGTGAGCGCGCATTGGGTCCAGCCAGAAAATCGCCGGGGTGCTGCTGGCGCGAGCACGGTTGACAGCCAGTTTCACCCAATCCTGGATCGGTGCGTCTTTGGTCTGGCACATGCGGAAGATGTCGCCGGTTTCAACCGACTGTTCCAGCAGCAGGGCGCCTTTGCTGTCGGTAACGCGAACGACACCGTTGGCCTTGATCTGGAAAGTCTTGTCGTGCGAGCCGTACTCTTCGGCTTTCTTCGCCATCAGGCCAACGTTTGGCACGCTGCCCATGGTGGTCGGATCAAACGCGCCGTTGGCCTTGCAGTCTTCGATGACCGCCTGGTAAATGGTCGCGTAGCAACGATCCGGGATCACAGCCTTGGTGTCGTGCAACTGACCGTCAGTGCCCCACATTTTGCCGGAGTCACGGATCATCGCCGGCATCGAGGCGTCGACGATAACGTCGCTTGGCACGTGCAGGTTGGTGATGCCTTTGTCGGAGTTGACCATGGCCAACGACGGACGCACGGCGTAAACCGCCTGAATGTCCGCTTCGATCTGCGCTTGCTGCTCGGCCGGCAAGGCCTTGATGCGAGCGTACAGGTCGCCGATGCCGTTGTTCAGGTTGAAGCCGATCTGTGCCAGCACGTCAGCGTGCTTGGCCAGTGCGTCTTTATAGAACTCGGCAACGATCTGGCCGAACATGATCGGGTCGGAGACCTTCATCATGGTCGCTTTCAAGTGCACCGACAGCAGCACGCCTTTGGCTTTGGCGTCTTCGATCTCGGCGGCGATGAAGCTGCGCAGAGCGTTTTTGCTCATGACCGCGCAATCGAGGATCTCACCAGCTTGCACGCTGGTCTTTTCTTTCAGCACGGTGGCGGTGCCGTCCTGAGCGATCAGTTCGATTTTCACGGCGTCAGCGGCGTCGATCAAGGCAGCTTTTTCGCTGCCGTAGAAATCGCCGGTGCTCATGTGCGCAACGTGGGATTTGGAGTCTGCAGCCCAGGCGCCCATTTTGTGCGGGTGCTTGCGCGCATAGTTCTTGACCGACAGCGGTGCGCGGCGATCGGAGTTGCCTTCGCGCAGTACCGGGTTCACGGCGCTGCCCTTGATCTTGTCGTAACGCGACTTGGCTTCTTTGTCGGCGTCGCTGCTCACGGTTTCCGGGTAGTCCGGCAGTGCGAAGCCCTGGGCTTGCAGCTCTTTGATCGCGGCTTGCAGTTGCGGAACCGAAGCACTGATGTTCGGCAACTTGATGATGTTGGCTTCAGGCGTAACGGCCAGGTCGCCCAGTTCGGCGAGGTGGTCGGCTACGGCTTTGTCACCCAATTGCTCGGGGAAGCTGGCCAGGATGCGCCCTGCAAGAGAGATATCGCGGGTTTCCACGGCGATATCAGCGGAGGCGGTGAAAGCCTCTACGATAGGCAACAGTGAATAGGTGGCGAGGGCTGGGGCTTCGTCGGTGAAGGTATAGATGATCTTCGAGCGGGTGGGCATATTCGGATTAACTCTCTTCTTTGCTAAAGCATGCGCAGAAAACTCGAGGGGCGCCGGATAAGCGCGTTCGTTCAAAGTCGTCCATGAGCCGAATGTCGAGATTTGTGCGCGGTGATGTTGGGTGCATCAGTCGAGCGTCAAGCGGGTGGGCTGCGATAACAACCCGGCTTCAATCTGGCTGAGAGTCTCGTAATAGAGAGCTCGGCCTGTGTGACCCTTCGGTCAGCGGCGGCATTATACATAGGTGGCTGGCAATCTGCCGATGGTTCATACGCAACGAATCTCGTCCATTGGTCTAAAGGTCGCAGGGGCGAGTGGGGCGTAGAGTCTTGCACCGTGCTTGAGTTTGGCGCTTTTCCCTTTGCTTTCAGGCTTGTAGAACATGAACTGCGCAGCTTTGCCGCAGATGGGTGGAACATAGGGTTTTCGCGCCGATTTAACTGGGGTACGCTCGAACGAAGCCAGATGTTCAATCCAAACAATGGAGTTCAGCATGGGATACAAGAAGATTCAGGTGCCAGCAGTCGGCGACAAAATCACCGTCAACGCGGACCATTCTCTCAATGTTCCTAACAACCCGATCATCCCCTTTATCGAAGGCGATGGTATTGGCGTTGATATCAGCCCGGTCATGATCAAGGTTGTCGATGCTGCTGTGAAGAAGGCTTACGGCGGCGAGCGCAAAATTTCCTGGATGGAAGTCTTCGCCGGGGAGAAAGCGACTCAGGTTTACGATCAGGACACCTGGCTACCTCAGGAAACCCTGGACGCGGTCAAAGATTACGTGGTTTCCATCAAGGGCCCTCTGACCACCCCGGTCGGCGGCGGCATCCGTTCGTTGAACGTGGCCCTGCGTCAGCAACTCGACCTCTATGTCTGCCTGCGCCCGGTGCGCTGGTTTGAAGGCGTGCCGAGCCCGGTGAAAAAGCCTGGCGACGTCGACATGACGATCTTTCGCGAGAACTCGGAAGACATTTACGCCGGCATCGAGTGGAAGGCCGGTTCGCCGGAAGCCACCAAAGTCATCAAATTCCTTAAAGAAGAAATGGGCGTCACCAAGATCCGTTTCGACGAAAACTGCGGCATCGGCGTCAAGCCGGTTTCGCTGCAAGGCACCAAGCGTCTGGCGCGCAAGGCTCTGCAGTATGTGGTCGACAACGATCGCGACTCGCTGACCATCGTCCACAAAGGCAACATCATGAAGTTCACCGAAGGTGCCTTCAAGGAATGGGCCTACGAAGTGGCGGCTGAAGAATTCGGCGCAACGCTGCTCGACGGCGGGCCGTGGATGCAGTTCAAGAACCCGAAAACCGGCAAGAATGTCATCGTCAAGGACGCCATCGCCGATGCCATGCTCCAGCAGATCCTGCTGCGCCCGGCCGAATACGATGTGATCGCGACCCTAAACCTCAACGGCGACTACCTCTCTGACGCCCTCGCGGCCGAAGTGGGCGGTATCGGTATCGCGCCAGGTGCGAACCTGTCCGACACCATCGCGATGTTCGAGGCAACCCACGGGACTGCGCCGAAATACGCCGGCAAGGACCAGGTCAACCCGGGTTCGCTGATCCTTTCCGCCGAAATGATGCTGCGGCACATGGGCTGGACCGAAGCTGCTGACCTGATCATCAAGGGCACCAACGGCGCGATTTCCGCCAAAACTGTGACTTATGATTTCCACCGTTTGATGGACGGCGCGCAATTGCTGTCTTCTTCGGCATTCGGTGATGCGCTGATTTCGCACATGTAAGCGATTTGCAGCAAATAAAAAACCGCCCGGCTCATATCCTTGAGTCGGGCGGTTTTTTTATGACTGGATGTCTGAAGTCTTGACGTGTTCAGGCGAGTACTTTTGCTGATTCGCCAGATTTTGTTTCACCCGCACTGGCAGTCGTCGCGGCGCCGTGGGTGTGAACCTCGTGCTTCTCGCATTGAGCGCAGATCGCCACCGCGTGCAGGCCTTTGGGGCCTTGAATGATCTCGAAGTCCACCGGCTGCCCGGCCTTCAGGGTTTTATAACCTTCCATGGTGATCGCGGAAAAATGAGCGAAGAGGTCTTCGTTCTTTCCGTCCTCAATGATAAAACCGTAACCCTTGGCATTGTTGAACCATTTGACCTTGCCGCTGACCTTGACGCCTGACATACCCATATCCCTCTGCAACAGACTCCATCACTGGAGTATCATCCAGTTCATCCGCAATCTATCTGATAAATAAGATTGACTCCGCGGACCTTTTTTACCCACTGTGGGCTCTATTGGTTGTAACACCGTTTCCCCGATAGTCAAGGTGACCGGGCAGTCGGAGTTGAAATCGTTGATAGCTGCCCCCACCACTGTATTTGCACAACTGACGAACCTTTCTTTCCATGCATGCAATTAGCCAGATTCGACTAACATTCAATCAGGATCGCCCGACTCTCCAGAAAGAACACCCGGAGGAACACGACGACGATTCCGCAGGCATTGCTGTTCAGGAGGCCAAGCCTGCTTTACAGGCGCCGCCGATGTACAAGGTGGTTTTGTTCAATGATGACTACACACCGATGGATTTCGTCGTCGAAGTGCTCGAGGTGTTTTTTAACCTGAATCGCGAGCTGGCGACCAAGGTCATGCTGGCCGTCCACACAGAAGGACGGGCAGTATGTGGAGTGTTTACCCGCGACATCGCCGAGACTAAGGCCATGCAGGTCAACCAGTACGCCAGGGAAAGCCAGCATCCGCTACTCTGTGAAATCGAGAAGGACGGTTAATCGCCGACCACTTGGGTATGAGGTGAAGCTATGTTAAACCGCGAGCTCGAAGTCACCCTCAATTTAGCCTTCAAGGAGGCTCGTTCGAAGCGTCATGAGTTCATGACCGTCGAACATCTCCTGTTGGCCCTATTGGATAATGAGGCTGCCGCCACCGTTTTACGGGCCTGCGGCGCAAACCTCGACAAACTCAAGCATGACCTGCAGGAGTTCATCGACTCCACCACGCCGCTGATTCCCGTCCATGACGAGGATCGCGAGACCCAACCCACACTGGGCTTCCAGCGTGTTCTGCAGCGTGCTGTCTTTCACGTACAGAGCTCGGGCAAACGCGAAGTGACAGGCGCCAACGTGCTGGTCGCAATCTTCAGTGAGCAAGAAAGCCAGGCAGTGTTCCTGCTGAAACAGCAGAGCGTTGCGCGCATTGATGTCGTCAACTACATCGCCCATGGCATTTCCAAGGTGCCGGGGCACGGCGATCACTCTGAAGGTGAGCAAGATATGCAGGACGACGAGGGCGGTGAGTCTTCATCTTCAGGCAATCCTCTGGATGCTTATGCCAGCAACCTCAACGAACTCGCGCGCCAGGGTCGAATCGATCCGCTGGTAGGCCGTGAGATGGAAGTCGAGCGTGTCGCGCAGATTCTCGCGCGTCGTCGCAAAAACAATCCGCTGTTGGTCGGCGAGGCTGGCGTGGGTAAAACCGCGATTGCCGAAGGCCTGGCCAAGCGCATCGTCGACAACCAAGTGCCGGATCTGCTGGCCAACGCCGTGGTTTATTCGCTGGATCTGGGCGCTTTGCTGGCCGGGACCAAATACCGTGGCGATTTCGAGAAGCGCTTCAAGGCGTTGCTCAATGAACTGAAAAAACGTCCGCAAGCGATTCTGTTCATCGACGAGATCCACACCATCATTGGTGCGGGTGCCGCTTCCGGTGGCGTGATGGACGCTTCGAACCTGCTCAAACCGCTGCTGTCGTCTGGCGACATTCGCTGCATCGGTTCGACCACGTTCCAGGAATTCCGTGGCATCTTCGAGAAGGACCGTGCCTTGGCGCGTCGCTTCCAGAAAGTCGATGTGTCGGAGCCTTCGGTGGAAGACACCATCAGCATCCTGCGCGGGTTGAAAGGGCGTTTTGAAACGCACCACGGCATCGAATACAGCGATGAGGCCCTGCGCGCAGCGGCTGAGCTGGCTTCGCGCTACATCAATGATCGGCACATGCCGGATAAAGCCATCGACGTGATTGACGAGGCGGGCGCCTACCAGCGTCTGCAGCCAGTCGAAAAACGCGTGAAGCGCATTGATGTGCCTGAGGTTGAGGACATCGTGGCGAAAATCGCGCGGATTCCGCCTAAGCACGTCAACACCTCCGACAGAGAGTTGCTGCGTAACCTTGAGCGTGACCTGAAACTGACCGTGTTTGGTCAGGATGCGGCGATCGATTCGTTGTCGACTGCGATCAAATTGTCGCGTGCCGGGCTCAAATCGCCTGACAAGCCTGTTGGTTCGTTCCTGTTCGCAGGGCCTACCGGTGTCGGTAAAACCGAAGCGGCGCGGCAGTTGGCCAAGGCGCTAGGCATCGAGCTGGTTCGCTTCGACATGTCCGAGTACATGGAGCGCCACACCGTATCGCGTCTGATCGGTGCGCCTCCAGGTTATGTCGGGTTTGATCAGGGCGGTTTGCTGACCGAAGCGATCACCAAGCAACCGCACTGCGTGCTGCTGCTCGATGAAATCGAGAAGGCGCATCCGGAAGTCTTCAACTTGCTGTTGCAGGTAATGGATCACGGTACGTTGACTGATAACAACGGGCGCAAGGCGGATTTCCGCAATGTGATCGTAATCATGACGACCAACGCCGGCGCCGAGACTGCGGCGCGTGCCTCGATCGGTTTCACCCATCAGGATCACTCGTCTGATGCGATGGAAGTGATCAAGAAGAGTTTCACTCCAGAGTTCCGCAACCGTCTGGACACCATTATTCAGTTTGGTCGCCTCAGTCATGAGGTTATCAAGAGCGTGGTGGACAAGTTCCTTACCGAGCTTCAGGCGCAGTTGGAGGACAAGCGTGTGCAGCTTGAGGTCACGGACGCCGCGCGTAGTTGGTTGGCGGCGGGCGGTTATGACTCGGCGATGGGGGCTCGTCCGATGGCGCGTTTGATTCAGGACAAGATCAAGCGTCCGTTGGCTGAGGAGATTCTCTTCGGTGAGTTGGCTGATCATGGTGGGGTGGTGCATATCGATCTCAAAGATGGTGAGTTGACCTTTGAGTTTGAGACGACTGCTGAGATGGCCTGACGGTTGTTGATCTGTTGTAAAGCGAAAGGCGCCTTCGGGCGCCTTTTTTGTTGGCTGGTTTTTTTGGGTATGTATCCGTTGCTGCGGTAGCGGCTGATCAGGGTTTCGCACTCACGGCGACTCATCAGCTGGCCCACCGCTTTCGCGAGCAAGCTCAGCTCCTACGGGAGCGGTGCAAGGCCCAAACCCACCACCATTCCCCTGTAGGAGCGAGGCTTGCCCGCGAAGGCGTCATGCCTGCTGGCACATCCATCAACTGACCCACCGCATTCGCGGCAGCCGCCATCAACGCAGCGACGGATAAGCGCTCAAAGCAAAACCCCAAACCCCAGACACAAAAACGCCCGGCATAACCGGGCGTCTTGTATTGACTTGATTAACGAGCGCGGTAGGTAATGCGCCCTTTGCTCAAGTCATAGGGCGTCAGCTCGACGCGCACTTTGTCACCGGTAAGAATACGAATGTAGTTCTTGCGCATCTTGCCGGAAATATGCGCGGTTACGACGTGCCCATTTTCCAACTCCACACGAAACATGGTGTTGGGCAGGGTGTCGACGACAGTGCCTTCCATTTCGAAGCTGTCTTCTTTCGACATGCAGTAAAGCCCTCGGTATCCAATGAATGGCCCGGTGCAACTGCGCCAGGCAAAAGCGGCGTGCATTGTGCCCGAAAAATGGGGTTTACGCCAAGTGGTTTACGGATTGTCCTAGTTCAGGACGACCCAACGCTGATTAATCAGCAGTTCGATAGGCCGATATTGCGTCTTGTAGTTCATCTTTTTGCAGTTTTTGATCCAGTAACCGAGGTACACCGCTTCCAGTCCCAAGCGCTGGGCTTCGGCGATTTGCCAGAGGATCGCGTAACGACCCAGGCTGCGATGGTCTTCGGCCGGCTCGTAAAAGGTGTAGACCGCCGACAAGCCGTTGGGCAGCAAGTCGGTCACCGCGATGGCTACCAATCGCCCGTCGAGGCGAAATTCGTAGAAGCGCGAAAACGGCAGGTCACGTACCAGGAAAGTCGAAAACTGATCGCGGCTCGGCGGGTACATGTCGCCGTCGGCGTGGCGCTGTTCGATGTAGCGTTGATAGAGATCGAAATATTCTTCGCTGAATCCGGGGCGCGCCGGGCGCACCTGCAAATCGGCGTTGCGCTTGAAAATGCGTTTCTGCTGACGATTCGGTGTGAACTGCGCCACCGGAATGCGCGCCGGCACGCACGCATTGCAATTCTGGCAGTGCGGGCGGTAGAGGTGATCGCCACTGCGCCGGAAACCCATTTCCGACAGGTCTGCGTAGACATGCACATCCATGGGCTGACTAGGATCGAGAAACAGCGTAGTGGCCTGCTCCTCGGGCAGATAACTGCAAGAGTGGGGCTGAGTGGCATAGAACTTCAAGCGCGCCAACTCGGTCATGATCAACCCTCGGGATAAGCGTTTGCATTAAGTGTAAGCCACGCGCGCAAAAGTCGCCTCAGCAAACCCAAGTCGCGCGATTGGGCTGATCCAGGTGATGCGCCAGATAGCCGGCAAACTCGCGTCGCGGGATCGCGCGTGCGCCGAGACTGTGCAAGTGGTCCGTGGGCATTTGGCAGTCGATCAGCACGAAGCCTGAGTCTTTCAGATGTCGCACCAGTGTGGCAAAGCCAAATTTGGAAGCGTTGTCGGCGCGACTGAACATCGACTCGCCGAAAAACAGCTGACCCATCGCCAGGCCATACAAACCGCCGACCAACTCGCCCTGATCCCAGACTTCAACCGAATGGGCAAACCCGCGTCGGTGCAATTGCAGGTAAGCCTCCTGCATCGCGTCGGTGATCCAGGTGCCGTCGGCGTAATCCCGAGGCGCAGCGCAGGCGCGGATGACCGCGGCAAAATCCTGATCGAAAGTCACCTGATAGCGCTGCTGGCGGAGCAATTTATTCAGGCTGCGGGAAACGTGCAGTTCGTCGGGAAATAACACCGTGCGCGGATCCGGCGACCACCACAGAATCGGCTGGCCTTCGGAAAACCACGGAAAGCAGCCATGGCGATACGCCTGGATCAGCCGGTCGGCGGACAAATCGCCGCCCGCCGCGAGCAAACCGTTGGGCTCGCGCATGGCTTTTTCCAGCGGCGGAAAAGTCAGGGAATTGCGTTGTAACCAAGTCAGCATGGCGTTTGGGCTTGCAGAAGGGGAGGGTGGTGGCGGGCTTGGCGGCTCGCCGTGAAGTCGCGTGTTGTGCGCCGCTGCAACTTGGCGCTGCGGGCGTGGTCGTAGACGATCTCTGGAACAAAGCGCATGGCGTGTTTTTGCATGCTTTCCATCTGCGTCGTGCCGCCAGGGCCGAATGCTGGAATGCCATGGAGTGAAAGCTTAGCCTCGCTCATAAAAACACCTCATAAGCCTTTGTCACAAAAGACAATGCGTGCTCAAATTGAGCCGTGCGTCCTGCGCCGTGGCTATGCTACATCACGGGGCGCGAAGCATGGCAACGGGCGAACAAACCCGTACAATGCCCGCTTGTAACGGCGCGTGTAGCAAAAAACTGCTACGTGCGCTGTTTTGCAACACGGGGGCGCAGTGTTAAAAGTAGTCCCGGATACGCCTGTTAACTTTTTTACCTGCCTGGATTGGGCAGTTTTTTTATAGTCATTCAACAGATGGACGCGCCACAGGCGCAGGAAAAGTAGCGTTTTGAAGAAATCCACCGCAGCACCTAAACCATCCGTCGTGCCGCTCTGGCGCCAGCAATTGCACTACCGACTCAAGGAAGGTGCGTTGATCGCCATCGGCGCCTTGTGCCTGTTCCTGATGATGGCCTTGTTGACCTATGGCAAGGACGATCCGGGCTGGAGCCATAACAGCAAGATCGACGACGTGCAGAATTTCGGCGGTCCGGCCGGTTCCTACAGCGCCGATATCCTGTTCATGATCCTCGGCTACTTCGCCTACATCTTCCCGTTATTGCTGGCGGTCAAGACCTACCAGATCTTCCGTCAACGCCACGAACCGTGGCAGTGGAGCGGCTGGCTGTTCTCCTGGCGCCTGATCGGTCTGGTGTTTTTGGTGCTGTCGGGCGCTGCTCTTGCGCACATTCATTTTCACGCCGCGACCGGTTTGCCGGCCGGCGCGGGCGGGGCGTTGGGCGAAAGCCTTGGCGATCTGGCGCGCAATGCCCTGAACATTCAGGGCAGCACGCTGCTGTTCATTGCCCTGTTTCTGTTCGGCCTGACGGTGTTCACCGACCTGTCATGGTTCAAGGTCATGGACCTCACCGGCAAGATCACCCTCGACCTCTTCGAACTGTTCCAGGGCGCCGCCAACCGCTGGTGGGCCGCGCGCACAGAGCGCAAGCAACTGGTCGCGCAATTGCGCGAAGTCGATGATCGAGTGCACGACGTGGTCGCGCCAACCGTCACCGACAAACGCGAACAAGCCAAGGTCAAGGAACGCCTGATCGAGCGCGAGCAAGCGCTGAGCAAGCACATGTCGGACCGCGAAAAGCAGGTGCCGCCAGTGATTGCCCCGGCCCCGGTCAAACCGGCCGCGCCGAGCAAGCGCGTCGAGAAAGAGAAACAGGCGCCGTTGTTCGTCGACAGCGCCGTCGAAGGCACCTTGCCGCCGATCTCGATTCTCGACCCGGCAGAAAAGAAACAGCTCAATTACTCGCCCGAATCCCTGGCTGCGGTTGGCCACTTGCTGGAAATCAAGCTCAAGGAATTCGGCGTCGAAGTCACCGTGGATTCGATTCACCCAGGCCCGGTCATTACCCGTTACGAAATTCAACCAGCGGCCGGGGTCAAGGTCAGCCGCATCTCCAACCTGGCCAAAGACTTGGCGCGTTCGCTGGCCGTGACCAGTGTGCGGGTGGTTGAAGTGATCCCGGGCAAGACCACCGTTGGTATCGAGATTCCCAACGAAGACCGGCAGATCGTGCGTTTCTCCGAAGTGCTGTCGTCGCCCGAGTACGACAATTTCAAATCGCCAGTCACGCTGGCGCTGGGTCATGACATCGGCGGCAAACCGGTGATCACCGACCTGGCGAAGATGCCGCATTTGCTGGTGGCCGGTACGACCGGTTCCGGTAAGTCGGTGGGCGTGAACGCGATGATCCTGTCGATCCTGTTCAAGTCTGGCCCGGAAGACGCCAAGCTGATCATGATCGACCCGAAAATGCTTGAGCTGTCGATCTACGAAGGCATTCCGCACTTGCTCTGCCCGGTGGTCACCGACATGAAGGACGCGGCCAACGCTCTGCGCTGGAGCGTGGCGGAGATGGAGCGTCGCTACAAACTGATGGCGAAGATGGGCGTGCGTAACCTGTCCGGCTTCAACCAGAAGGTCAAGGACGCCGAGGACGCCGGCACGCCGCTGTCCGATCCGCTGTACAAACGCGAAAGCATTCACGACGAAGCGCCATTGCTGCACAAGTTGCCGACCATCGTTGTGGTGGTCGACGAATTTGCCGACATGATGATGATCGTCGGTAAAAAGGTTGAAGAACTGATCGCACGTATCGCGCAGAAGGCGCGTGCGGCCGGTATTCACTTGATCCTCGCGACCCAGCGTCCGTCGGTTGACGTAATTACCGGTCTGATCAAGGCCAACATCCCGACGCGCATGGCGTTCCAGGTGTCGAGCAAGATCGATTCGCGGACCATCATCGACCAGGGCGGCGCCGAACAATTGCTTGGCCACGGTGACATGCTCTACATGCCGCCGGGCACCAGCCTGCCGATTCGTGTGCACGGCGCGTTCGTTTCCGATGACGAAGTTCACCGCGTGGTGGAAGCGTGGAAACTGCGCGGCGCTCCGGAATACAACGACGAGATTCTCGCTGGCGTCGAAGAGCCGGGCAGTGGTTTTGAGGGTGGCAGCAGCGGCGATGACGACAGCGAATCCGACGCGCTGTACGACGAAGCCGTGCAGTTCGTGCTGGAAAGCCGTCGCGCTTCCATTTCGGCAGTTCAGCGCAAACTGAAAATCGGCTACAACCGCGCCGCGCGCATGATCGAAGCCATGGAAATGGCCGGGGTCGTGACGTCCATGAACACCAACGGTTCGCGTGAAGTCCTGGCCCCGGGCCCGGTGCGCGACTGATTTGATTGAAACACTGCGCTGGCGCAATGACGCGCCGGCGCACTCCCCACGAATGTTCAAGAGGACTCCCATGCGTCTTATCCGCATGCTGTTGCTGCCAGTTCTGGCGTTGACCACACTCTCGGCGCACGCCGATGACAAGGACGTGGCGCGCCTGACCCAATTGCTCGAAACCTCCAAGACCCTGACCGCGCGCTTCTCGCAACTGACGCTGGACGGCGGCGGCACGCAGTTGCAGGAAACCACCGGTGAAATGTCGCTGCAGCGTCCGGGCCTGTTCTACTGGCACACCGACGCCCCGGCCGAAACCACCGTGGTCTCCGACGGCAAGAAAGTCACCCTGTGGGACCCGGACCTGGAACAGGTGACCATCAAGACCCTCGACCTGCGCCTGAGCCAGACCCCGGCGTTGCTGCTGTCCGGTGACGTATCGAAGATCAATCAGAGCTTCGACATCAGCGCCAAGGAAGCTGGCGGCGTGATCGATTTCACGCTGAAGCCGAAGACCAAGGACACCCTGTTCGACAGCCTGCGTTTGTCGTTCCGTAATGGCCTGGTCAATGACATGCAACTGATCGACAACGTCGGTCAGCGCACCAACATTCTGTTCACCGGCGTAAAAGCCAACGAATCGATTCCGGCGTCCAAGTTCAAGTTCGACATCCCGAAAGGCGCGGACGTGATTCAGGAGTGATACTCAACCCCCTGTAGGAGCAGAGCTTGCTCGCGAAGAGGGCGTGTCAGTCACCATCAGGTTGCCTGGTCCACCGCTTTCGCGAGCAAGCTCCGCTCCTACAGGGGCTCGAGAACCAAAGAGGTTTCAAAACGTTTTGATGGACCTGTTTCGCAGTGCCCCGATAGCTCAACCCTTGGCCGCTCGTTTGCGTGCTACCAATCTGGATGAGTACGTCGGTCAGGAACATCTGCTCGCTCGCGGCAAGCCTTTGCGTGAAGCGCTGGAGCAGGGTGCCTTGCATTCGATGATCTTCTGGGGACCGCCGGGCGTGGGCAAAACCACCTTGGCGCGGTTGCTCGCAGAAGTTTCCGATGCGCACTTCGAAACGGTTTCAGCGGTATTGGCCGGCGTGAAAGAAATCCGCCAGGCGGTGGAAATCGCCAAGCAGCAGGCCGGGCAGTACGGCAAACGCACCATCCTGTTCGTCGACGAAGTGCACCGCTTCAACAAGTCGCAGCAGGATGCGTTCCTGCCTTACGTTGAAGACGGCACGCTGATTTTCATCGGCGCAACCACCGAAAACCCTTCCTTCGAACTCAACAACGCTTTGCTCTCGCGGGCGCGCGTCTATGTGCTCAAAAGCCTCGACGAAGCGGCGCTGCGCAAATTGGTGCACCGCGCACTGACTGAAGAGCGCGGCCTCGGCAAACGGCAACTGACCCTCAGCGATGAAGGCTTCCAGATGTTGCTGACCGCCGCCGATGGCGATGGCCGGCGTCTGCTCAACCTGCTGGAAAACGCCTCGGACCTCGCCGACGACAACAGCGAAATCGGCATCGACCTGCTGCAAAGTCTGCTCGGCGACACCCGTCGCCGTTTCGACAAGGGCGGCGAAGCGTTCTACGACCAGATTTCTGCGCTGCACAAATCGGTGCGCGGCTCCAATCCCGACGGCGCGCTGTACTGGTTCGCGCGCATGATCGACGGCGGTTGCGATCCGCTGTACCTGGCGCGGCGCGTTGTGCGCATGGCCAGCGAAGACATCGGCAACGCCGACCCGCGCGCGCTGAGCCTGTGCCTCGCGGCGTGGGAAGTGCAGGAACGCCTCGGCAGCCCCGAAGGCGAATTGGCCGTGGCCCAAGCCATTACTTATCTGGCCTGTGCGCCGAAAAGCAACGCGGTGTACATGGGTTTCAAAGCGGCGATGCGCAGCGCCACCGAACACGGTTCGCTGGAAGTGCCGCTGCACCTGCGCAACGCCCCGACCAAACTGATGAAACAACTCGGTTACGGCGACGAATACCGTTACGCCCACGATGAGCCGGATGCCTACGCCGCGGGCGAAGACTACTTCCCGGAAGAACTCGAGCCACAGCCTTTCTATCAGCCGGTGCCGCGAGGCCTGGAGTTGAAGATCGGCGAGAAACTCAACCACCTCGCCCAACTGGATCGTCTGAGCCCTCGCCAGCGGAGAAAATAAGTGATTCGAACAATTCTTGCGGTGTCGGTGGCCGGTATCGCTGGTACATTACTGCGTTTCGCCGCCAGCACTTGGGTCAGCGCAAACTGGCCAAAGCATTTTTACCTGGCAACGCTGGCCGTCAATCTTGTGGGCTGCCTGATCATCGGCGTGCTGTACGGCTTGTTTCTGACACGCCCGGAAGTCCCGATCGAAATTCGCGCCGGCCTGATCGTCGGTTTTGTAGGCGGTCTGACGACCTTTTCATCCTTTTCACTGGATACGCTGCGCCTGCTGGAAAGCGGGCAGGCACCGATAGCCTTCGGTTATCTGGCCATCAGCGTGTTCGGCGGGCTGCTCGCCACCTGGGCTGGCCTGTCCTTGACCAAACTTTGATAAACGAGAGACCGACATGCTCGATTCCAAACTGTTACGTAGCAACCTTCAGGACGTAGCGGACCGCCTGGCATCCCGTGGCTTTGTACTGGATGTTGCGCGCATCGAAGCGCTGGAAGAACAGCGCAAGACCGTCCAGACCCGCACCGAAGCACTGCAGGCTGAACGTAATGCGCGCTCCAAATCCATCGGTCAGGCCAAGCAGCGCGGCGAAGACATCGCACCGTTGATGGCTGACGTCGAGCGCATGGCGAACGAATTGAGTGCCGGCAAAGTTGAACTGGACCAGATCCAGACCGACCTCGACTCGATCCTCTACGGCATTCCGAACCTGCCGCACGAATCCGTGCCGGTCGGCGCCGATGAAGACGGCAACGTCGAAGTGCGCCGCTGGGGCACGCCGACCGCGTTCGATTTCCCGGTTCAGGACCACGTCGCGCTCGGTGAGAAATTCGGCTGGCTCGACTTCGAAACTGCCGCCAAGCTGTCCGGCGCCCGTTTCGCCCTGCTGCGTGGCCCGATCGCGCGCCTGCACCGCGCCCTCGCGCAATTCATGATCAACCTGCACACCACCGAACATGGCTATGAAGAGGCGTACACGCCTTATCTGGTCCAGGCACCGGCGCTGGTCGGCACCAGCCAATTGCCGAAGTTCGAAGAAGACCTGTTCAAGATCACCCGCGAAGGCGAGGCCGATCTGTATCTGATCCCGACCGCCGAAGTGTCGCTGACCAACATCGTTTCCGGGGAAATCCTCGACTCGAAACTGCTGCCGATCAAATTCGTCGCACACACGCCGTGCTTCCGCAGTGAAGCCGGTGCCTCGGGCCGTGACACTCGCGGGATGATCCGCCAGCACCAGTTCGACAAGGTTGAAATGGTCCAGATCGTCGAGCCGTCGACGTCGATGGAAGCGCTGGAAGGCCTGACCGCCAACGCCGAGAAAGTCCTGCAATTGCTCGAGCTGCCGTATCGCACCCTGGCGCTGTGCACCGGCGACATGGGCTTCAGCGCGGTCAAGACTTACGACCTCGAAGTGTGGATTCCGAGCCAGGACAAGTACCGCGAGATTTCCTCGTGCTCCAACTGCGGCGACTTCCAGGCCCGGC
Source organism: Pseudomonas prosekii (assembly GCF_900105155.1). Lineage (NCBI taxonomy): Bacteria > Pseudomonadati > Pseudomonadota > Gammaproteobacteria > Pseudomonadales > Pseudomonadaceae > Pseudomonas > Pseudomonas prosekii. The sequence goes on along the minus strand of NZ_LT629762.1, from coordinate 385,438 downwards.
GCATGCAAGCGCGTTTCCGTAACCCGGAAACCGGCAAGCCTGAGCTGGTGCACACCCTCAACGGTTCCGGCCTGGCGGTCGGTCGCACCTTGGTTGCGGTATTGGAAAACTACCAGCAGGCCGACGGTTCGATCCGCGTGCCGCAAGTGCTGAAACCGTACATGGGTGGCCTCGAGGTCATCGGCTAAATGGACTATCTGCCGCTGTTTCACAACCTGCGCGGCAGTCGTGTGTTGGTCGTCGGCGGCGGGGAAATTGCCTTGCGCAAATCCCGCCTGCTGGCCGAAGCCGGTGCGCTGCTGCGGGTGATCGCGCCTGAAATCGAACCGCAATTGCGCGAACTGGTCACCGGCAGCGGCGGCGAGTGCCTGTTGCGCGGCTACGTTGAAAGCGATCTCGACGGTTGCGGGCTGATCATTGCCGCCACCGACGACGAGCCGCTGAACGCGCAAGTCTCCGCCGACGCTCATCGGCGTTGCGTGCCGGTCAATGTGGTCGATGCGCCAGCCTTGTGCAGCGTGATTTTCCCGGCGATTGTCGACCGCTCGCCGCTGATCGTCGCAATCTCCAGCGGCGGCGATGCGCCAGTGCTGGCTCGGCTGATCCGCGCCAAAATCGAAACCTGGATTCCTTCCACTTACGGGCAACTCGCCGGTCTGGCTGCGCGGTTTCGCAGCCAGGTCAAAGGTCTGCTGCCGGATGTGCAGCAGCGCCGGGCGTTTTGGGAAGACGTATTTCAGGGCCCGATTGCCGACCGGCAACTGGCCGGGCAGGGCGGCGAAGCCGAACGTTTGCTGCTGGCGAAAATTGCCGGCGAGCCGCCGAAGAAAACCGGTGAGGTGTATTTGGTCGGTGCCGGCCCGGGCGATCCGGACCTGCTGACGTTCCGTGCCTTGCGCCTGATGCAGCAAGCCGATGTGGTGCTGTACGACCGCTTGGTGGCGCCGGCGATTCTCGATTTGTGCCGTCGCGATGCGGAACGCGTTTACGTCGGCAAGCGTCGTGCCGAACACGCCGTGCCGCAGGATCAGATCAACCAGCAACTGGTCGATCTGGCCAAGGCTGGCAAACGTGTGGTGCGCTTGAAGGGCGGCGATCCTTTCATCTTCGGCCGTGGCGGCGAAGAAATCGAAGAACTGGCGGCGCACGGCATTCCATTTCAAGTGGTGCCGGGTATTACCGCAGCGAGTGGTTGCGCGGCGTATGCGGGGATTCCGCTGACGCATCGCGATCACGCGCAGTCGGTACGTTTTGTCACCGGGCATTTGAAGGACGGTTCGACCGACTTGCCGTGGGCCGATCTGGTTTCACCGGCGCAAACCCTAGTGTTTTACATGGGGTTGGTCGGGTTGCCGATCATCTGCGAGCAGTTGATCAAGCACGGTCGCGGCGCGGATACACCGGCGGCGTTGATTCAGCAGGGCACCACGGTTAATCAACGGGTGTTCACCGGCACCTTGGCCGATCTGCCACAAATGGTCGCGGACCACGAAGTGCATGCGCCGACGCTGGTGATCGTTGGGGAAGTGGTGCAACTGCGCGAGAAACTGGCGTGGTTCGAAGGCGCGCAAGCGCAAGTCTGACCTGTGGCGAGGGGGCTTGCCCCCGTTGGGGCGCGTAGCGGCCCTGAAACGGCGAGCGAGTTCTGGCTGAAAAGACCGCGCTCGCTGTTTTGCGACTGCTTCGCTGCCGAACGGGGGCAAGCCCCCTCACTACAATTGATCGTGCCCACGCTCGGGTTGCAGCGGCCTATCAGGCCTTGCGCCAAACCCCTTTCCCGCTCAACCGCGCCCGATCATGGCTGGCGGTGAAATCCTGCTCCGGCCCTTTCGGCACAACGCCCGTCGGATTGATGGTCTTGTGGCTGCCGTAGTAGTGATGCTTGATGTGCTGGAAATCCACGGTTTCAGCGATCCCCGGCCACTGATACAACTCGCGCAGCCAGTTCGACAGATTCGGATAATCGGCGATCCGCCGCAGGTTGCACTTGAAGTGCCCGTGATACACCGCGTCAAAACGGATCAACGTGGTGAACAAGCGAATGTCCGCTTCAGTCAGGTATTCGCCGACCAGATAGCGGTTCTCGCCCAGCAATAACTCCAGACGGTCCAGCTCGGCAAACACCTCATCAAACGCTTCTTCATAAGCGTTCTGCGAAGTAGCAAACCCGGCGCGGTACACGCCGTTATTCACCGCCGGATAAATCTGCTCATTCAGCGCGTCAATCTCACTGCGCAGCGGCGCCGGATAGAAGTCCAGATCATTGCCAGTCAAATCATCAAACGCGCTGTTGAACATGCGGATGATTTCCGCCGATTCATTGTTGACGATGCGATTTTGCTGCTTGTCCCACAGCACCGGCACTGTCACGCGCCCGGTATAGTTAGCGGTATCGGCGGTGTAGCGTTGGTGCATGAAGTCGAAGTGATCGAGTTTGTCGCCGGTCGAACCGAGGTGCTGGTCGAAGGTCCAGCCGTTTTCCAGCATCAACCAACTGACCACCGACACATCGATCAGGCCTTCGAGGCCTTTGAGTTTGCGCAGGATCAACGTGCGGTGCGCCCACGGGCAGGCGAGGGAAACATAGAGGTGATAGCGCCCGGCTTCGGCCGCGAAACCGCCGACACCGGTCGGGCCCGGTTGACCGTCAGCGGTCAGCCAATTGCGCCGCTGCGCCTGTTCGCGCTGGAATGCGCCGTCCTTGCTACTTTCGTACCACTGGTCGTGCCACTGGCCTTCAACTAATAAACCCATGATCAAGACTCCTCAACATATAAGCGTTGGAGAGGAGTCTATGCCGATGAGTTCGAACAAAAAGCGCAAAGCTTGGGCAGATATGATCGGTTAAATCGATCTGTTTCGCGCCGCCCAGTATTGTTCGGCGGTGGCGAACGCTTGCTCGCGCGTCTGGCCGAGGCCGCGCAAGGCCAGGGCCATGGTCGCAATCAGGGCCATTTGCGGGTAGCTGTCGATCACGTCGCCGCGCCACACGGCTTTCAAATGCTCGGGATCGAGCGATGCCGGTTTGACGTGGCGCTGCGCCGATAATTGCGGCCATTCCTCATCCCAACTGACACCACCGGTAGTGCCGTACAAATGGCTGTCGGCGTCCGGGTTGATCTCGATTTCGCCGCCATCGCCCTTGACCACAATTGCCGTGTCGCCCAGCAGACCGCTGGCATCGCGATGCACGGCCTGGTAGCCCGGATGGAAGATGCTTTGCAGACCGCAGCGAGCGCCCAGCGGATTGAGAATCCGCGCCAGCGAATGAATCGGCGAACGCAGGCCCAAGGTGTTGCGCAGGTCGATCATGCGCTGCAATTGCGGCGCCCAATCGACCAGCGGCATGAACGCCAAGCCGCCATTATCGAGCGCATCGCCCACCTGTTGCCAATTGCGACACAACGGGATGTTCAACGTGTCCAGCAGTTGCTCGCTGTACAGCCGACCCGCCGTGTGCGCGCCGCCGCCGTGCATGAAAATCCGCACGCCGTTCTGCGCCAGGCATTTGGCCGCGAGCAGATACCACGGCAAGTGGCGCTTCTTCCCGGCGTACGTCGGCCAATCCAGATCGACATGCAGCGCCGGCGCTTGCAGGCGTTCGCGCAGGGCCTCGGTGAAACCGGCCATCTCCTCGGCGCTTTCTTCCTTGTGCCGCAACAGCATCAGGAACGCGCCGAGCTGGGTGTCTTCGACCTGATCATCGAGCACGAAACCCATGGCTTGCCGGGCTTCTTCGCGCCTCAAGTCGCGGGCGCCGCGTTTGCCTTTGCCAAGGATTCGCACAAATTGGGCGAACGGATGTTCAGCCGGCGTTTCGAGGGTCAGTGCGGGGTAATCGGTCATAAGCAATTCGTCGGTTTGGGCAGGCCCGCCAGTTTCGCGGCGAGTTTGGCAGGGGTGCCTTTGAACAGTCGATTGAGGTGCAGGCTGTTGCCTTTTTCCGTGCCGAGCTTCAACGCGGTGTATTTGATCAGCGGGCGGGTGGCCGGCGACAGCTGGAATTCGGCGTAGAAACTGCGCAGCAATTCGAGGATTTCCCAGTGTTCCGGGCTCAACTCGATGTCTTCGGCGGCGGCCAGAGCGCTGGCGACGTCGGCCGACCAGTCGCTGAGTTCCACGAGGAAGCCGTCCTTGTCGAGTTCGATGGCGCGCGCGCCGACGGTCAGGGATTTCATAGCCAACTGTTGACCTTGTCGTAGGCAATCGACAGTTCGACGAAGGCCGGATAGTCGAGCGCTTGCGCCCAATCCGGCACTGGCAGTGCGCGGGCCTGAGCGTCTTCGGCGAGTACCAAAAGCTTCACGCCACGGCTGCTCAGGGTCTGGAACGGCGCGGTGCCGGGTTGCAACGCATATGCCGCGTCGCCGCAGAGCAGCAAGGCATCATTGGCGCCGATCACGCGCAGGCAACTGTTGAGGCGATCGTCGCCAAACGGTGAATGAGACAACACATGCAAAGTCGACATCAGAGGGTGATCACCTGGTCGTAACGGTCGATAAGGGCGGTGATTTGTTCAGCGCTCAGCACTTGAACTTCCTGCAGCGCCAAGCCGTTCGGGTCCAGACCGCGTTCGGTGGCGCTGTCGGCGCAGGCGAACAGGTCTTCGACGCCAAACATCGGCAAGGCTTGCAGATTGGCGCTGAGGTCTTTTTGTTGCAGGGCCTTGGCGTCCTGTTGCGCGGCGAGCTGAAACACCCCGTCATCCAGAAACAGCAGGCCGATCGGCAGGTCGAACGCGCCGCCGGCCAGCACGATGTCCAGCGCTTCGCGGGCACTCGGGCCGGACCACGGCGCCTGACGGCTGATGACTAACAAGGATTTGGGCATGTCACGCGCCTCCGAAACAGATCAAACGGTCGGCATCCTGCACCGCGTCATGCAACTGGCCGAGGCCGGACAATTCCCACGGCGCGTCGACAGCCACGGCTTCGCGCTGATAGCGCTTGGCTTCTTCTGCGTTCAGAACGCCACGGCGCAGGGCGGCGGCGATGCACACGACACCGTCAAGTTGATGTTCGGTGACGAAGGCGCGCCATTGTTTGGGCAGGTCTTGTTCGTCCTGCGGCGTGACCACGCTGGCGGCGGCGTTGTAGACGCCATCCTGATAGAAAAACAGCCGGACAATCTCATGCCCGCCGGCCAGCGCAGCCTGGGCGAACAGCAGGGCTCGGCGCGAGGAGGGCGCATGGGCGGCGGAAAACAGCGCGATGGCGAACTTCATGGCGGACTCGATCAGCAAAACTGCGGGCAATGATAAAGCTTTATCGTGGATGCGGCGAAGGGGGATTAGTCAAAGACCGAGGCGCGGCTTTCGCGAGCAGGCTCACTCCTACGGGGATCTGATCTGGGCGCAAATAGTCTGCTGGACGACATCCCATGTGGGAGTGAGCCTGCTCGCGATGACGGACTGCCAGCCAACCCGGTCAGCGCGGCATATACCCCAACTGCCAACGCCGCGGAATCTTCAGCGACACCAGCCCGATCACCCCGGCCAGCAGCCCGCTGACAAACAATGCTTTCAGGCCCATTTGCTGTTCCAGCAGCGCGCCAATCACCGCGCCGGCAAACATGCCGGTCCAGGGAATCAACTGCACCCGCCAGCCATTACGCCGCTCGCCGAGCATCCAGCGGCCCAATCCACGACCAAATCGCGACAGCGCGCCGGTGACATACGTCAGGCCCACTGGCAGCCCATTCACCTCTTCCACCGCCGCATTGAGCATGCCCATGGCGATAATCGCCGCCAGCAGCGCCGGCAATTGTTGCTCGGATGGCCACGCCGCCGCGCCGCAGAGCAACGTGGCGATGCACAACAGCAATGGCAGCGCCCGTCGCCCGCCGAGGCGGCTGACGACGATGCCCAGCGCATTGCCGAGGATAAACGTGGTCACCAGAATCAGCAGGCGCGTGGTCAGACCGAGGTCGCCCTCGCTGATCGCCACGGCGAGGCGCGTGGTGTTGCCGCTCATGAAGGAGACGAAATCGCCGCTGGCCATGAAACCGATGGCGTCGGTCATGCCGGCGAGCACCGAGAGCGCCGCCACCAGCGACATGCCAATGCGCCCGCGCCATTTTTGCCGGTGCAGATGGCCGGGGCTGGCGCGGTGGGTGGAAGCGGATGGCAGCATCGGCGTCGGTCGTCCTCAGGCAGCAAGCGTTTTGATTACGGGGTCAGGCGGTACAAGTCGCAATATTCCAGCCAGTCCATGCCGGCCATTTCCGCCACTTCCCGGTGCACTTCCATGCGCTGCGCCTGATAGTCCTCAGGCGTGGCGGAGGTCAGTTGCAACGTCAGTTCCCAGGCGAACAAGCCTTGGCGCTCCGCTTCGGCCTCAAAGGCTTCATGCAAACGTTCGTCGCGGTACTGCGCCGCCGTTTCGCCCTTGGCCTGCGCCAACAACGGATTAAGGTTGTCGAGTTCGTGGCGCAATTCGGGGCGCTCATCGAGAAACTTGTTCAGTGCCTGTTCGTGTTGCTGTTCGGTGGCTGCCATGGTCGCTCCTTGCCGGTCAGGTTACGCAGACTGTTTCTTGGCTTTGGCCGCTGCGGCCAGGCATTCCAGAGCGAACTGCTCCGGATAGGTCATCTGGATCGGCGTGGTTTCGCCCTTCACGGTTCTTTCGCCGTCGAGAATGTAGCGAATGCGCTTGTCGGTAACGCCGATTCGCTTGGCGATCCAGGACGGCGTCTGGCCGATCTGGCTGATCAGTTTGTCCGCGTATTCGGCGGTCGGTTTGTAGAATTCGGCGTTGGGGGTCATAGCGTCTCCAAAATAAAGCGCCGGGCAAAAGCCTGATGCGCTGTTTAATGCGCGACAGGGTGCGCGAATCGTCACGCGGTGTCTCGCTATAAATGCAGTAAAGCAGAACGATACGCCGCGCCACGGTGATACAGTCCGCTTTTTCCCGATGAGCGAACACAATGCGAATTCTGATGGTGGCGCTGGCCGCAAGCATGCTGGCCGGATGCGCCGGGTCGTTGATGGACGACTCCCGCACCAAGGCCCCGACCCAAACCCTGACCTCGGACAAACCGGAAAAAGTCGTCGCCCAATGCGTGCAATTCGCCTGGCAGGACGAAGCGGTGTTCGGCGTCGATGCCGGGGCTTACCTGCAACCAGGCAAGAAAAGCGGTTCGACGGTGTACACGCGCTCCGCAGAATCGTTTGTCGACCTGACCACCGGTGTGACCGGCACAGAATTGAGCTACTACGCGCAGCGCGATGACTTCGTGGCGAAGCGCCGGTTGGCGGCATTGGCTACGTGTTTGTAAGCATGCAATACCCGTAGGAGCGAGGCTTGCCCGCGAAGGCGATTTAACGTTCAGCGCTGATGTTGGCTGAAAGATAGCTTTCGCGGGCAAGCCTCGCTCCTACAGAGGGGCGGTGTTTCAGAGAGCGTTAATCAAGCGTTTCTGAAAGAAGTGGCGCTTGTGCCCCGGCGGGTAATCGGCAATCTGGCCGATCTCGCTGTAGCCATGCTTGCGGTAAAAGTCCGGCGCCTGAAAGTCGAACGTATCCAGCCAGATCCCCACGCACTCCTTGTCCCGCGCCAACTCCTCGGCCATTTGCATCAGCTTCGAGCCCAAGCCCTGGCCGCGCGCCTGCTCCGGCACGGACAGCAACTCGATAAACAGCCACTGATAAAACACCCGGCCATACAAACCGCCGAGAATCTGCTCGTGCTCGTCGCGCACCAACAGAGCAATCGGTTGCGGGTTACCCGGCCCGGCCTGCGCGGCGTTGTAGGCGCGCAAAGGGGCGAGGATGGCCTCGCGCTCTGCATCCGTGGGGTGTTGCGACTGCTCGATACGCAATGTCATGGCGATGTCCTTATGGCGGTGAGCCGAAAGACTATCCGGGCTCTGCTGAATGTTCCATCCATCACGCCAGCGGAACCGCTGCTCGCACGCAGATGTCTAGGCACTTGAGCGTTATTTAAAAAAGAGCGTCAATTCAGAACGCGGCCATGAGGAGTGCCATGAACATTTTCGAAGCTTTGCGCGAGAGCCACGACCGCCAGCGCGGTTACGCCGATGCACTGATCAAGACCAGCGGCGACACCCCGGAGCGGGCCGAAGCCTATAAACAGCTGAAAGCCGAACTGCAGGCCCACGAAACCGCCGAAGAACGGCATTTCTACATCCCGTTGATGGCCTTCGATAACGGCGTCGACCTGAGCCGTCATGCCATTTCCGAACACCATGAAATGGACGAGATGATGGAAACCCTCGACGAGACCGAGATGTCCAGCCCGGCGTGGCTGGCAACTGCCAAGAAGCTCTCGGAGAAGGTCCATCACCACTTGAAGGAAGAAGAACAGAAGTTCTTCCAGATGGCCGGCAAACTGCTCGACGACAAGCAGAAAGAAACCCTCGCCAGCCAATATGAAAAGGAATACCAAGCGCAGCTGTCCTGAGGTAACAAACCTCCAGATCGATGCTTCGCGGTGTAATCCTTCGCCCATACGAAACGTACGACTCAGCTCAAACCACTGGTTGTATATCCAGTATTCGCGGTGATTTGCTCGTGCAGGCATCGACCGAAGCGCAAATTGGCTCGGTGGACAAAAAAACCAGCTCCGTTAGTTTGAAGACCTCTCCTCAGGAAGGAGAGATCTCAAATCAATGGAGTGAAAAAGATGAACCAACCACAGATTCAACCGCAAGCCGAACTGCGTCACGGTCGTGTGACATCCCCGTCCAGCCGTGGCGCAGTTGCCATGGAACTGGGCCTGTTGGAGGGCTGGCAAGTCAACGAAATGGAGGGTGGCAAAAACTTCCCTGCGCTGACTGCTGGCCCGTTCCCGGCGCCGTATCAAACCGACAGCGACAGCGTCGCTCCCCCCGCCGACGGCCACATTCTCAGTGGCGGTAAAGTCGATCAGCGTGATTGCGTCAATTTCACCAATGAAGAACTGAGCGAAAGACTCGGTCGTCCGTTCGCCTGGCCGTTGCTCAACGTCACCCCGGGCCAGAACTTCAAAGTCACCTGGAAATACACCGCGCCGCACGTCACCCGTGGTTACAGCTGGTTTATCACCAAGGATGGCTGGGACCCGCAACAGCGCATCAGCCGTGCGCAACTGGAACCGAAAGCGTTCTTCGACGACTTCTACACCCAGGTCCCGTACTACAGCCATTCGGCGGAGATGGTGGCCAAGGTCAATCACGAGGTGAAGTTGCCGAGCAACAAAAAAGGCCCTCACGTAATCGTGCTGATGTGGATCGTCGCCAACACTGGCAACGCCTTCTATCAAGCGTTTGACGTCGATTTCAAGTAATCCGACGCCGCGAAACCATTCGCAAACCCTCCACACGTTCTGAAGGAATAGAACATGTCTGATATCGACTTTACGTTAATGAAATCGCAACTGAGCGACGCCGCTTCGTTGATGCCGAGCATTGCCGGCAAAAAGATCCTGATGGGTTTCTGGCACAACTGGCCGGCCGGCCCGAGCGACGGCTACCAACGTGGCCAGTTCGCCAACATTGCGCTGCAGGATGTGCCCAAGGATTACAACGTGGTCGCCGTGGCGTTCATGAAGGGCAACGGTATACCGACCTTCAAGCCGTACAACCTGAGCGACGCCGAGTTTCGCCGTCAGGTCGGCGTGCTGAACAGCCAGGGCAGAGCGGTGCTGATTTCCCTTGGTGGCGCCGACGCGCATATCGAGTTGCACAAGGGCAACGAACAACCGCTGGCCAATGAAATCATCCGGCTGGTGGAAACCTACGGCTTCGATGGCCTGGACATCGATCTTGAACAGAGCGCGATTGATTTCGCCGACAACAAGACGGTCCTGCCGGCCGCGCTGAAACTGGTCAAGGACCATTACGCCGGTGAGGGTAAACACTTCATCATCAGCATGGCGCCGGAATTCCCGTACCTGACCACCAGCGGCAAATACGTCGGTTACCTGCAGGCACTCGAAGGTTATTACGACTTTGTCGCGCCGCAGTATTACAACCAGGGCGGCGACGGTATCTGGGTTCAGGAAGCCAACAATGGCAATGGCGCGTGGATCGCCCAGAACAACGACGCGATGAAAGAGGACTTCCTGTTTTACCTGACAGAAAGTCTGGTCAGCGGTACGCGCGGCTTCACCCGCATCCCTGCGGACAAGTTCGTCATCGGCCTGCCAGCCAACGTCGACGCAGCCGCCACCGGTTATGTGATTCACCCGGCAGCGGTGGTGAACGCCTTCAAGCGCCTCGACGCCAAAGGCCTGTCGATCAAAGGGCTGATGACCTGGTCGGTGAACTGGGACAACGGCGTCAACAAGGACCACGTGCCGTATAACTGGGAGTTCAGCCGTCGTTACGGGCCGTTGATCAACGGCAAGCGTCTGTCCGCGCACGACGAACAAGGCGCGGCACCTGAAGTGGCGAGCCAGCAGTAAAAAGAAGCCCGGCAGAGATGCCGGGCTTTTTCATTTTCGCCTACCATGGCGCTCTTTGGATTTGAAGGATATGTCGTGATGGTGAACACAGCCGAGCGGGTCAACCTCATCGAAACCCAGGTGTTGTCCCACGACTGGTACTTGCTGAAGAAAATCACTTTCGACTACCAGCGCAACAACGGCGACTGGCAGCGTCAGACCCGCGAGGTCTACGACCGGGGCAACGGCGTGGCGATTCTGCTGTTCAACCGCGAGAAAAAAACCGTGGTGCTGACGCGGCAGTTCAGGTTGCCGGTGTTCGTTAACGGTCATGACGGTCTGCTGATTGAAGTGGCAGCCGGTTTGCTCGACGGCGCAGCGCCAGAAGAGCGTATTCGCGCCGAAGCGGAAGAAGAAACCGGCTACCGCGTGCACCATGTGCAGAAAATTTTCGAGGCCTACATGAGCCCGGGATCGGTGACGGAAAAGCTGCACTTCTTCATCGCCGAATATGACGCTGCGGCCAAAGTCAGCGACGGCGGCGGTCTGGAGGAAGAGACCGAAGAACTGGAAGTGCTGGAATGGACATTCGACGAAGCACTCGAAGCGTTCTATCGCGGCGAAATCTGCGACGCGAAAACCATCATGCTGCTGCAATACGCGGCGATGAAAAACATCTTCACCGTTGCTTGAGCGGCGGGGAAACCGCAACCCCCTGTGGGAGCGAGCTTGCTCGCGATGGCGGATCGTCAGACACCACAGATGTCGGTTGTCAGATAGCTATCGCGAGCAAGCTCGCTCCCACAGGTTTTGTATCTGGGTGGATAGTGTGGGAAAACTCAAAACAACTCACCCGTCCGGCCAGCCCCCGCCCAGTCGCAGCCTTCCAGCCGCAACAACCGCTCCTTCGCCGCCAGCCCTCCGGCAAACCCGGTCAACTTACCCGACATGCCGATCACCCGATGACACGGCGCGACGATCGAAATCGGATTCTTGCCATTCGCCGCACCCACCGCCCGCACCGCGCTGGGACTGCCGATCTGCCGGGCGATATCGCTGTAACTGCGCGTTTCGCCAAACGGAATGGTCAACAGCGCCTGCCAGACACGTTTCTGAAACTCGGTCCCGGTGAAATCCAGATCCAGCTCGAATCGGCGCCGACGACCAGCAAAATATTCCTCCAGTTGTGCAACCGCCAACAGCAGGATCGGCGCGTCCGCCGACTCGATCATCGCCCCCAGCCGCACACGATTCGGTTTGTCGTTTTCCCAGAGGATGGCCGCCAGTCTCGAACCGTTCGCGACCAGCTTCAACTCGCCGACCGGCGAGGCCATGGTGGTGAAGGTGTAGCTCATGCCGGCGAACCCCGAAAACGGCTGCAAAGAGCGCCAGCATACTGCCTCGCCGGGGAGGCGCAAACCGCAATCCCAGCCATACTGGCTACTGCTCTTGCAGCGCTCCCTCTGTTTTTGTACAGAGCCAGAAAAACAAAAAGAGACCGAATCATGAAGTTCGAACCTTTAGCCAAATCGCTGATTGCGACCTCCTTGGCGCTCAGCTGCCTCAGTGCTTACGCCGCTTCCGTGGCCCCGGTCGCCGCCGAAAACGGCATGGTGGTCACGGCACAACACTTGGCCACTCACGTCGGTGTCGATCAACTGAAAAATGGCGGCAACGCCGTGGACGCCGCCGTCGCGGTAGCCTACGCGCTGGCGGTGGTCTATCCCGCAGCGGGCAACCTGGGTGGCGGTGGTTTCATGACCATCCAACTGGCGGACGGGCGCAAGACCTTCCTCGACTTCCGCGAAAAAGCGCCGTTGGCGGCCACCGCGAACATGTACCTGGACAAGGACGGTAACGTCGTCCCCGAACTCAGCACCCGTGGCCACTTGGCCGTCGGCGTGCCCGGCACCGTGTCCGGCATGGAACTGGCGCTGAGCAAATATGGAACCAAACCGCGCAAGGAACTGATCGCCCCGGCAATCAAGTTCGCCGAAGAAGGCTTCGTGCTGGAGCAGGGCGACGTCGATCTGCTGGAAACCGCCACCGACGTGTTCAAGAAGGACATGCGCGATTCCGGTTCGATCTTCCTCAGCAACGGCGAGCCGATGCAGGTCGGGCAGAAACTGGTGCAGAAAGACCTCGGCAAAACCCTCCGCGAGATTTCCGAGAAGGGCGCCGATGGCTTCTATAAGGGCTGGGTGGCCGACGCCATCGTCACCTCCAGCCAGGCCAACAAAGGCATCATCACCCAAGCCGACCTCGACAAATACAAGACCCGCGAACTGGCGCCGGTGGAGTGCGACTATCGCGGTTATCACGTGGTTTCGGCGCCACCGCCAAGCTCCGGCGGGGTAGTGATCTGCCAGATCATGAACATCCTCGACGGCTACCCGATGAAAGACCTCGGTTACCACTCGGCGCAGGGCATGCATTACCAGATCGAAGCGATGCGCCACGCCTACGTCGACCGCAACAGCTACCTCGGCGACCCGGATTTCGTGAAAAATCCGATTGACCACCTGCTCGACAAAAACTACGCAACCAAGCTGCGCGCCGCCATTGATCCGCAAAAGGCCGGCGTCTCCCGCGAGATCAAACCCGGCGTCGCGCCGCACGAGGGCAGCAACACCACGCACTTCTCGATCGTCGACAAGTGGGGCAACGCGGTGTCGATGACCTACACCCTCAACGACTGGTTCGGCGCAGGCGTCATGGCCAGCAAAACCGGGGTCATCCTCAACGACGAAATGGACGACTTCACGTCGAAAATCGGCGTGCCGAACATGTACGGCCTGGTGCAGGGCGAGGCCAATGCCATCGCGCCGGGCAAAGCGCCGCTGTCGTCGATGAGCCCGACCATCGTCACCAAGGACGGCAAAGTGGTGATGGTGGTCGGCACGCCCGGTGGCAGTCGGATCATCACCGCGACGTTGCTGACCATCCTCAACGTGATCGACTACGGGATGAACATCCAGGAAGCCGTCGATGCGCCGCGTTTCCACCAACAATGGCTGCCCGAAGAGACCAATCTGGAGACCTTCACCACCAGCCCCGACACAGTGAAAATGCTCGAAAGCTGGGGCCACAAATTCGCCGGGCCGCAGGACGCCAACCACGTCGCGGCGATCCTCATCGGCGCGCCGTCGCTGGACGGCAAACCGGTGGGCAAAAACCGCTATTACGGCGCCAACGATCCGCGCCGCAATACCGGGTTGTCGCTGGGTTACTGACAGCGTAAAAAGGGGACGGATCTATTTCCGCTCGGTTTATCTCCGTCCCCTGTATTGCCGACTATCAAGGAAGGACCCTCATGACCACCGCACTGCTGATCATCGACGTACAGCACGCTTTGTGCACCGGCGAATACCAATGCTTCGACATCGAACGCGTCATCGACAATATCAATAACCTCAGTGCGAAGGCGCGCGACGCCGGAATCCCGGTAGTCCTGATCCAGCACGAAGAGAAGGGTGATTTGTTGCAACACGGCTCCGAAGGCTGGCAACTGGCGCAAACCCTGAACACTTCCGAGCACGACCTGCGGGTGCGCAAAACCACCCGTGATTCGTTTTACCGGACGCATCTGCAAGCCTTGCTGCAAGACCAAGGCACTGACCGATTGATCATCTGCGGCCTGCAAACCGACTACTGCGTCAACGCCACCGTGCGCCAGGCGCTGAACCTGAGCTACGACGTGGTCCTCGCCGCCGACGCGCATTCGACCGTCGACAACGGCAACCTTGCTGCTGAAGACATCATCGCCGAACACAACGCCGACCTCGCGCGCCTGACCGGCCCGGTCGCGCGAATCGATGTGCTGCCGAGCGCCGAAATCCGCGTCTCAAGCGCTGATTTTTATCAAAAAAACACCCGTGGCGACTCATGAATGTCGCCACGCGGCCGATTCCTTGTGGTCGCGCTGGGGGCAAAACCGCTTTGCCTGCCAGTAACGTGGACTGATCACAATGAACGGAGTCGTCATGAAACACCTGAAACTCGCCTGCCTGCTGCTCGCAACCACCGCATTGTTTGGCTGCGCCACCAGTCGCTCGGTCGTGGACATTGCCACGCCTCCCGTCGCCAACGGCAACGGCCAGAAAGTCTTCATCAGCGTGCTGGACGAGCGCCGCTTCGAACTCAAGCCGCAAGTCCCGGAAATTCCGTCGCTCAAAGAAGGCGAAATCACCGACAAAAGCATCACCGAACGCGCCATCGCCCGTAAACGCAACGGCTACGGCATGGGCCTGGGCGACGTATTGCTGCCGGAAGGCACCAAAGTCAGCGACCTGATCGCCAAAAGCATCGCCACCGCCTACGGCCAGGCCGGTTATCGCGTAGTGCCAAGCAGCGAAAAAACCGTCGACACCCAAGCGATCACCGTGCACGTCATCGAATTCTGGTCATGGATGTCGCCAGGCTTCCTGACCGTCGGCGTCAACAACAAAGTGCACCTGAAAGTCGACACCGGCACCTCGGCAGCACCCATCGAAATCCACGGCCAGAACCGCGAAGGCGTGCAAGCCGTGACCGATAACGACTGGAAAGAAAGCACCGAACAAGCGCTGAAAACCATCACGGACACCATGGCTAAAAATCTGTAAAGCCACGCGTTAAACGAAAACGGGCGCCCGCAAGGCGCCCGTTTTCTTTGGGAATCTCAAAACCCAAGATTTGCCAAATCCCCCTGTGGGAGCGAGCTTGCTCGCGATGGCGTCAGGTCTGGCAACCCGCAATAAACATGTTTAACGATGGGTGTTTAACGACACTCTCTGTAACGTCCTGAAGGCTACAAAACCTTGTGCCTTTGCCTACAGCTAAGACAGAATCCGCCGGCTTGTGGGTCTTTCGGGCGGGCTATATCGTTTTCCGGTCACTGCAAAACAGTGATCGGGTTTGGTAGCCCGCTTCGAAATTCTGACATGTAACACCTTATGCAGTCCTCTTCCCGGGACTCAGCTCTATAGGGTGGGCATGCGTGGGGCTCCTCGTGAGCGCCGGGTTTCTAGTTTTCGAACGGTCTACCAACCCACGTATGCCCGCCACCCTTCGTTTGGTAGCGAAAGTGGCGGCTCCTTAATATTCGAAAATTAGTGAGTCTTTCCATGTTCAAAGTAACCCCGAATCCACCGCACACCGATCCAGTACCCTACGACGCCACTTTTGATCTCGACCCCGAAAAAATCAAAGTGGCCGCCGACCGCGCGCTCAAGATTTATCTGAACCCCGGGGCGACGAAAGCGCAGATAGCGCCCCGCAAACCCAGCAACATTTTTGCCATCGATGCAGCGGCGGACGACGAGACCTTACTCGTCGATGCATGCGACGCGCTGGCGTCCGCCAGCAGCATCGTCAACGACCTTGTCGGCCTGGCCGACAACCCGCGACGCCAAACATTGCTGGTGCTGCAACGGGTCATCACGATGGGCGAGTTAGCGGTCAATCGCGTACTGGATAACCACAAGCCCGGCTAATCACCCGGCACCCAAGTGAGAGGCATCGCGCCTCTCACTTGCGCAAAATCACCTCGCAACAGCTTGCCGGCCGCCAGCTATGCTGATTTTTCCTCAAACTGCACGGAAACATCGCCATGGCCCTCCACGTGCAACGCGCCGACGCCAGCCACCTCGCCCAAGTCGCCAAACTGTTCGACGCCTACCGCGGCTTCTACGGCCAACCCACCAACCTGCAACAATCCCAGGATTTCATCGCCGAACGCCTCGCGCAGAATGAATCGGCGATCTTCCTCGCCCTCGACGAAAACGCCGAGGCGCTGGGTTTCGTCCAGCTCTACCCATCGTTTTCCTCCATCGACGCTTTCCGCACCTGGCTGCTCAGCGACCTCTTCACCGACCCCGCCGCCCGCGGCCGCGGAGTTGGCACCTTGCTGATGAACACCGCCCGCGACTTCGCCCTGTCCACTGGCGCAAAAGGCCTGGTGCTGGAAACCGCGACAGACAACGTTGACGCCCAACGTTTGTATGAATCACTGGGCTACGTGCGCGACACCGGTTATTACACCTATTGCCTGGATTTGAAGCGGGGTTGAGACCACTGGCCCAACCGCCGTCAATTCCGTAACATCCGCAACCCTCTTTTCCCGCAACTCCCAGCGGCCAGCTCCTCCGGCCCGTTTTCCAGGTAAGTCATGAAACCACAACGTCTGCGCGCCGATGCCTTGGCCGGGCTCACTACTTCTTTTGCGTTGCTGCCCGAGTGCATTGCATTCGCCCTGGTCGCGCACCTCAATCCGTTGATGGGCCTGTACGGCGCTTTCATCATTTGCACGTTGACCGCGTTGTTCGGCGGGCGGCCGGGCATGGTGTCTGGCGCGGCGGGGTCGATGGCGGTGGTGATTGTTGCGTTGGTGGTGCAGCACGGCGTGCAGTATTTGCTGGCGACGGTGTTGCTCGGCGGGTTGATCATGATGGCGTTCGGGCTGTTGCGGCTCGGCAAACTGGTGCGCATGGTGCCGCATCCGGTGATGCTCGGGTTCGTCAACGGCCTGGCGATCATCATTGCGCTGGCGCAACTGGAGCATTTCAAAAGTGGTGAGAATTGGCTCAGCGGTTCGCCGCTGTACTTGATGATCGGCCTGGTGGCGCTGACCATGGCCATCGTCTATGTACTGCCGCGCCTGACGCGTGCAGTGCCGCCGGCGCTGGTGGCGATTCTCGGTGTTGGCCTGGCGGTGTACCTGCTTGGGCTGCCGACCCGCACATTGGGCGACATGGCGCACATTGCCGGCGGCTTGCCGACCTTGGCGTTGCCGGACATCCCGTGGACTTTCGAAACACTGCGCATCGTCGCCCCTTACGCGATTTTGATGGCGCTGGTCGGCCTGCTGGAAACGTTGCTGACGCTGAACCTTACCGACGAAATCACCGAGAGCCGTGGCTACCCGGACCGCGAGTGCGTGGCGCTGGGCGCGGCGAACATGGTTTCGGGCGTGTTCGGTGGCATGGGCGGTTGCGCGATGATCGGCCAGACCGTGATCAACCTCAGTTCCGGTGGTCGCGGTCGGCTGTCGGGGGTGATCGCCGGGGTGATGATTTTGCTGTTCGTGTTGTTCCTGTCACCGCTGATCGAGCGTATTCCGCTGGCCGCGCTGGTCGGCGTGATGTTCGTGGTTTCGCAACAAACCTTTGCCTGGGCGTCGTTGCGGGTGATCAACAAAGTGCCGCTCAACGATGTGCTGGTGATCATCGCCGTAACCACCATCACCGTATTCACCGACCTCGCCACCGCCGTGCTCTGCGGCATCATCATCGCCGCGCTCAACTTCGCCTGGCAGCAGGCCCGCGAGCTGTACGCCGACACCTATGTCGAGAACGACGGCAGCAAACTCTATCGCCTGCACGGCACCTTGTTTTTCGCCTCGACCGCGCCGTTTCTCAACCAGTTCGACCCGGCCAACGACCCGGCGCACGTGACGCTGGATTGCCGCCACTTGAGCTTCGTCGATTATTCGGCGATCGCTGCGCTGAAGACCTTGCGCGAACGCTACGACAAGGCCGGCAAACACCTGCGGGTGTTTCACTTGTCGGAGCGTTGCAAGCAAATGCTCAAACGCGCGGGTGTGCGGCACGATTGAGTCCGCTGGGTTGCAGGTGATTCAGGACCGGCAGATCACCTGCGTCACCCAGCGATCCATCGTTCGCGAGCGCAGCCACACGTGGATCGCCGCTGTGCCCAGCTCATCGGGCTCGGCATCAAAGGCAACCAGTGCGATCCCCGCGTCGATGGCCCGGCCCATCACCAACCCATCCTTTACTAACGTCGCGCGCCCGTCAGAGAACACTTGATAGCAGCCGTCGAGTGTCGACACATACCGCTCGCCTTGAAAACCGGTAATGCCCAACGGCTCGGCGGGCAGTGAGGCGAGAGGGCGGAGTACATCGCCCTCACTGGCAATCACTGAGCCGCCCGCGACGATCGCCCATAAATCGTTGTTCAGTCCTTGGGCCGCGCTGACGACGTTAACGAACGGTGCGGCTTCCTGTGGCCAAGGCCCTTGCAGCGGTGACCATTGGCCGCGCTGCTCGCGATGCAGCACTGTGCCGCCATAACCCACGGCAAACACACCTTGGTCGGTGGCGACGATGTCGTTGATGCCGCCCAATTTTCCTGGCTGATGGCCGTCATCTTCCAGCACGGCCATCGCGCCTTCGAGGCGATACAGGCGTCGGCTGAAGGTGCCGATCAGCAAATCTTCGTTGTACCAGAGCAGGCAGCCGGCTAACTCTGCTGCAGGCTGGCCTTGAAGTTCGAACCTCAGCCGGCGCTGAAACCATTGGCTGGATTGCTGCAGATGCGGGTGCGGCTCGATGCTTGTCCAGCCATCGTTGGTGGCCACCGGGCTGTTGGTGATGAGTTGGTCGTTGACCGTGATTGCCCAGACAAACCCTTTGGCATCGCCGGCCAGCGCCTGAATGGCTTCAGGCACCCAGACTTGCAGTTGCGCATTGAATTGCTCGCCCTCAAGCGTGGCGCTGATGATCCACGATGACTTGCGGCCCTCGCTATCGGTTGAATGCACGCTGAACCACGGATTCGCGCCAACCATCGTCAGGCTCGCGAGCTGGTACTGCGGGCTCGGCGTTGGCGCTTCGGTGGTGTTCAGGTTGTCGTCAATTTCGGTCATGTTGGGCTCGACGTGTTGGGCACAGGCTGTTGAGTGACGGTGGGCGGGATGTCGCTGAACAACGGCAAGACGTAGTCCTTGTTCATGTTGATGGAGGCGTAGAACTCCAGAGCGTCGATCATCAGCACCGTCGCCACGGCTTTACCGATCAATTGGCGTTCGGGCCAAGTCATGAAACCCGCTTGAGCCAAGGCAAAACCCTTGACGGCGTATTGCTCGAAATGCTCGCCACTGCCCAGATGCGTGTCGTGAATGGCGATGTCCACCGACAGATCGGCCATCGTATAAATGTCGGTCATCCATTCAAAGACGTATTCCATGTACTGACCCAACGTGGGGTTATCCTGGTTGCCTTGCGCTATTTCTATCTTCTTTTTGGCCTCGTTTTGCGCGTTGGTGGCGAACCTGTGCTGCGAACCTTCGTTCTGCGAGTCCTGCAGCCATGTAGCGTAGCTACCCGCTTTCGTCGCCGAATTGTTGCGTGTACAACTGCCGCGCAACACTTGATCGGGAATCAGATGGTCGGCGTCATAGCCAATCAAAGGTTCGTCATAAGGTCGTTGTTGGTCTTTTGCTTTGCTCCTGCGTCGCCCGGCGGCGGTTTTGGCTTTTTGCATGGTCTTGTAGCTGCCACAGTCGGTGGGCATGCGCAGCAGCGCGCGAACCTTGGTTTTGGTGACATCGTCGATGACATCTGTGCGCCAGTTCAACGCAACGATGTCCTTGGCCAACGCGACCATTTCCACCACTTCCTGTCGTACCACTTCCTCCGGCAACGGGTAGGCGGCCCTGATCACCGATGGGCGAAAATCCATTGCAGTGGAGCCCGACGCCAGTAAGCGGCTAATCGCGCCACGTGCCTCGCGTTCGCTGAGTTTGTGCCCGTCGGTGCGTGGATATGTCACGCCGCCGACGTCGAACGCTTCGACATAGGTGTTGGCATGTGCCTGATGCGCGGCGGCAAATGTCGCTATTGCCACGGGATCATTGGGCGCGAGCACTACCGCATCGTAGGCTGCACGCACATCTTTCATCGCCGAAAAAGCGTCAGTCATTCGTCAGCTCCCGGCGCCGTTTGCAAAGCTTGGCCTTGCAGCAGGCCCTCGATGTGCGCGCCGAATGTCGAAGGGCGGCCCAGCCCGTGGGCTTCCATCCATGCCAGCAGTCGATCCACAGTGGGTTCCAGTAATGAGCGCGTGCGGATAGCGTTATCGATGACCTGCACCAGCAGAGTCGGAGGTGGCGTTTGCCGGACCAGTAGTTGCTCGATGTCGGCATCACCCCAGTGTTTGAGCTGCTGTTGCAGACCTTCAGGATCGATATCGAACCAGCCACGGTAGTCTCCGGGTACGGCGGTGATGACTTCGAGACCGATTTCCACGGGGCGCACGGTCTCTTTGTCAGGCCAACTCAGCGGATAGATACGGCGCGTGGTGTGCACCGAACCGTCGCGCAGCACCGAGGCCAACGCCAATTTTTGCATCAAGTCATACAGCTGTTTTTGCGCTTCGCTGTAAAGCGCCATGGATTCGTGGTCGCGATCGATGTCGATGGACAACGGCACCAGCGCGCCGTGAGCACCGTCGCGTGAACCTGCATCCTGATTGTCCTGCGGCGGCGAAACGACTCTGTCGGGCTCCTCTGTTTTGCGCTCGCTTGCCCGCAAATCTGCAGTGGTTTCAGTACTGCGCAGCGGCGCGACACTCACGGCGTGCCAGGCACTGCGGGCAACTTGAGGTTGCTCGTCGAACATGCGGATTTCGACTTTTTCGCGATCAATCGTCGGGCCATCAGGCAGGCGGATGTCCAGGTCGAAGTAGCGATGCGCGCGCTGCCCGTCGAAACGCGCGGCCCAGGTGCGCAGGAACGTTTGGTAGTCCTCGGGTTGCGCATCCGGGCACTGCGAAAGTTCGCCCAGCGCCTGGTCCAGTTGCCTGAGCAGCGCGTGGGCGCTGATGGTTTTCAGCTCGCTTGAGCGCAATTTCCTGGCCCGCGCCTTGCCGTAGGTGCTGAGCACGAAGCGGCCGTCCGCGTTCAATGTCGCCCAGGCGTCTGTGTTGCCGGGCGCAGGCAGCGGATCGAGCGTATCGGGCGACGCAGGTTTTTTTTCATACAAGCCCTGGAGCACGCGTTGGGTATGCGAGGGCAGCCAACCGAAGCGCTTGAATGCTTCCTGTAAAACTCGGTTGGTGCCGATGTCATCGGCGGGGGCGAGGGCACGGGTTTGGTGTTCCACCAGGCAGGGCTCAGGCCCGACCTGTGCATCGGCCAACGCTTTCAGGAGTTTTTTTGTGGCGCCTCGGTGATCGCTGCCCCAGTAATTCCAGTGTCCACCGGCACGGCTGAGCATCAGGCGTGCAGGGGTTGGCTGGCCGTCGACGAGCAATTTCACGGCGATGCCAAACCGTCCTTCCGGCGCACCTGGGTCGTCGCCGTAACCGGCCAAGGCGCGCAACAACGGTCCTTTGACCCGTCCGCCACGGGGTAGGCCAAGCCCCCCATAGACCGTGCCGATCAGATTGTCCAGCACGCGCATGGCGAGGGCACCGTAGGCCAGGCCCATGTTCAACGCTTTGAGCGCACTCGCGGCGCGGCTGTTGTTGTCAGCTCCGCTCAACTCGGTGAGCTGGCCGTGATCGATTGCGCGTTGCAGTTCCGGTGCGGTCAGGGCATGAAAACGTACGCGCCGCACGCGTTTGACGTGGGCGAACCACGGCGCTTCCTGAAGCACTTGCAACAAGTGCCAGGCAATCGCCTCGCCTTGCGCATCGTCATCAGTGCCGAGTATCAATTCATCACATTGCAGCAGCCGGTTCGCGGCGCGTTGCAATGGCAACTGGAGGTTTTCGCCCTCGCGGCCGCTCAGCAGCCAATGCGGTTTGAGACCATCTTCAAGACTGATCGCCCCCGCGCCGGCCAACTCGCGAATGTGTCCGCCGCAGCCGAATACCTGGGTGTCATCGTTCAATAACGCCTGGATGATTCCAGCCTTGTGCGCCGACTCGACGATCATCAGCGTCGTCGGCCCGAGCTTGCGCGCCGGATGGCGCGGTGCACCGGTAAGGGCTTCGTGCGCCGCTTCGCGCACACCGGCCAGGCAGCGACCGACGATGGCGGAAGGCAAATCGTTGTTCGGGTTCAGCGCCTGATGGGAAAAGAACAGGTCCGAATGCCCGAACAGGATGAAGCTTTTTTGTGCGCGGCTGATCGCCACGTTCAGCAATCGGCCATCGTCGCGATCGATGAAGACCCGTTCGCGATGATTGTCGGCAGTTCGCTTGATCGCGAGGCTGTCCTTGTTGACAGCGCTGAACAGCACAACAGGCTTCTCGGCGCCCTGCAGGGTGTGCACGGTGCCGACAGTCATGCGCTCGCTCAGGCCGGGGTCGTCGCCATCGAGGTGTTTTTTTATCGACTCTTTGATCGCCTTGGCTTGCCCACGAAAGGGTGTGACGATGGCGACCAGACTCGCCAGATCCGCTGATTCACCGGGGCGACCTGCGGCGCGGGCGGTCCATTTGGCGAGTTGGCGTCCCTGGGTTTGCAACCAGCGAACGATGGCCTCGACTTCGCCGGGGTTGGACCAGGATTCCTGCTTGACCGGTTCGTCGTTGGTCCCGCCGGTCTGGTAGAACGCCAGTGGCGGCAGCGGGAATGTGTCTTTCATTTGCTCCAGCAAATGCCTTTCCTGCTCGGCATCGAGCAGCGCAATATCGGCGTCGGCGAGGTCGCCGGGCCGAGGGTCGGGAATTACCGGGATCAACTCGCGTTCAATCAACGCCCCGCGAAGATCGCGGTCGTGATCGTGGTAAAGCAAATCGATGCACACGTTAATGATCGATCGCGCGCAGCGGTAGTGCTCGCGCAGCAGCAAACCGTCGCGAATCTTGCCATTGGGCGCCAGCTCCGCACGCGATGCGCCGGTGGCGGCGAGTTTCATGATCGAACCGGTGGCCACGTCCGCGCCGCGCGCCTGCAATTGCGCGAGCACGCTGGCGGCGTTGCTCCAACGATCGGCGACGTTGCGCGCGTCTACCTCTTCGGTCACCGCAGAAACAGGGGCGAGTTGCTTCATGTCCCCGACGATCACCGCTTTGTGCGCCAGGCTCAACACGGGCACGCCGAGCTCCGGCGCAGCCTGACCCGCCTCATCGATGATCAGCAAATCGAGAAAATCGAACAACGGTTGGTCGTTTTCCTTGAGCAAGCGTGGTGCGCTGTGCAGGGTCGAGACGATGCATGGAAACAACATCGCCAGGCTGCGCAGCTGTTCTGTGCGGGAGCGTCCGGCAGTAGTTTGCAATGACGCGAGAAGCCAGCGCGCCTCCCAATATCGGGCGGCGAGATGGAAGGCAACGGGGCGCCAGACGACGTCAACCAACTTGTGCCGCACGGTGTCTTTTTGTTGGTCATCGTCGCTGTTTTGCAACTCCTGCAACCCGGCGAGAGCCCATTTGGTGGTCCAGTGGCCGGAAGGCAAATCCTGTTTGAGCTCGTTGGCCGAGTATCGCGAGGATCGCAGCACCTGGTTTTGCCGATCGACCGCCGCCACCAGACCACCGCGCAGAATCTGCGTCAATGTCGTCAAGTGGTGCGCTACTTCATTGATCGACGGCTTGGGTGTGGCATTCGTGTTGGCCGATGACTGGTTTTTATCAAGACTCTTGAAAGCATTCATCACCTTGCGCAGTTGTCCGGTGATTGAACCCACCTGGATTTTCTGCTCGGCGGTAAACAACAGTTCGGTCAGCGGTTTTTGGTCGGTGCGGAACAGCAGATCGTCAAAACACTTGGCCCAGTGAAATGCATCGTCGGGCGTGGCAATGTGGGAAAACCCCTCAGGCACTCCCACGCCTTTGAGCAGCAAATCCTTTTCCGGGTTTTTGCCGATTTCGATCACCGTGAACAACGGCAGGTGCTTGTTGATTTTCCCGGACGACGGCGCGCTCGCGGTAAACCCCAGCAATGCGTCTGCCGCGTTGCGTTTGAGCCAGCGTCGGGCGTAGGGGTGACTATCACTCACGGCGCCGTCGAAGGTGCCCATCACGTTTTCAACGCTTTGGTTGGTTGCGCCGCACACCAGCGTCACCGGGCATTCGGGCTTGTCGTCGAGCGCGGCGAGCACCCACTGATTGGCGATCATCGCGCGCAACATTGCGGTTTTGCCGGTGCCCGGTGGACCGCTGACGGCAATGATCCCGGTGTCGTCGCCAAGCTCGATGAGGTTGTGCAATGCGCGGCGCTGCGAAGGATTGAGCGGGTCGGCAGTGCGTTCCAGGTCGGGCGAGCCGACCTTGGCTTTGTCGACCATCGCCACATGACGGGCGACGCTCGCCGCTACTGGTTGCGCCCGAGGGTCAACCACGATTGTTTGCTGGTCGGCGCCGATCAACTGCCCAAGCGCGCCGAGGGTGTCGGTAGCCGAGCGGGTTTGCAGCGCCTTGTACACCGAGTTCAGCGCGAGGGTGGCGTACCCCGGATTACGCTCGACCGCAATCCATTGGGTTACCCCCAGTGCGGTCAGGCCTGAGGCCTCGCCTTCTTGCTGCAGGTCTTTACAGAACATTTCGCAGGCTTTGGCGTAGGCGGAAAAGGTCACGCTGCCATCGACTTCGCGAAAAAATTTGCCCAGCGCTTTTTGGTAGTCGTCGTAATGGCCAATGGCGTTGGGCAAATCTTTCGAGGCGCTCAGGGGTTGTGGCTCCAGCCACTGACGGACGAACCGGGGCCAGCGATCCAGCTCGTTGCGAGGCAGACACACCGCGCCGTTGGTATCGAGCTCAAATGGAAACCACGCGACGATGTTGAGTTTCAGCGGATTCAGTTTGGGCTTGTCGCTTCCGGGCGGTTTCGCTCGCTTGGGATCGGGCCACGTTGCCCGGACAGGATCTTTTTTGACTTTATGCAGCACCAACGCCATCGGAATGCGCAGGTCCTGCGGCGCCGCTTCGGCTTCTTGATCGGCGCCGTCGGCCGAGTCAGGGAGCGCGATGGAGTCCGAGCCTGTTGCTGGTTCGGCCGAGGCTGCTTTTGATTTGCGGGCCTTTTCTACTGCGCGCGTGGTCAGGAAAGCCAGCGCAGCGGTGGGGACATCCCCGTAGCCAATTTCGTATTTGGCGTGATCATTCCAGAAGAACTTTTTTTGCGGCATCCGGACATCTGCGGTGCGCATGCTTTCGACATCGTCGCTGATCAGGACTTTGTGCCAGTAATCGAGAATTTCCTGGCGCGCCGGCAGGGCGGCGACGGTGCGACTGGTGGGGGCGCAGGCCTCTTCAATTTCATCTGCGTCCTCCTGCTCATCCTGCTCATCCTGCTCATCCTGCTCATCCTGCTCGTCGAGTTCATCGAGCTCATCCAGACCTTCCTGGCTGCCAGACGCCAAAGGTTGCTCGAGGTTGCGCAGTTGCCACCACTCTTTCATACGCCAGGACATCGATCCCACTCCATAAACAACAAGCCCTTCGTTCCGTGATCAGAACGAAGGATTGGTCCGTCGAAAGCTCCAATGATGGCTCAATGATGCTAGTGACACAACGTTGTCAAAGCGATGGAAGATTCCAGTCTTCGCGCAACTGCGCATATTCCGCCTCCGGCAACTGAATCAACAACGGCTGCTGACGCGGGTCCAGCCAGGCGAACAGTTGCTGGATATTCGCCGGCTCCATCGCTGTACAGCCCAACGTTCCCGAGTCCGGCGCACGCCAGATGTGGAAGAAAATGCACGAGCCGGCACCCGCAGCCGCCGGGGTGTTGTGTTCAATGAAGATGCCTTTGCGGTACATGTCGTCCTTGCGGCGCATGGTTTCCGAGCTGTTCCAGTCTTTGCTCACCGTCGCGCCATCGACCAACTCGTTGTAGCGCTCGGACTTGCCGTCGTCGACGCATTCCACGGTCGGGCTCAGCGGCAGGTAAGGCAGGCGGGTGTCGGCGCGGTTGTCGTAACCGAACGCGGTGCCGAGTTTGAAGATCCCGGCGGGTGCCTTGCCGTCGCCTTCGCGTTTGACCGGTCCCGCAAGACGCTCGACCACGGTCAACCCTTTACCCCACGCCAATCCGCTTTTGCCGAGCACCACGGCGAACGGCTCGCCAGTTTTTTCAAAGGTTTTGCCGTGGCGCTGGTAGCGCTGCGCGGTGCCTTGGATGTCGGTCCAGTTTTTGCTGGTGACGACGATCAACTGCTGGCTGCTTTCCAGCGCCAACGGCGTGATCGGGAAATTCATCACCTCTGTTAACGCTGGATTGCCGTTGTAGCTGAAGTGCCACCATTCCTTCGAATAACCGACAAAGCCTTCTTTTTCCATGGCCGCCGTGAGCCGCAGGCGATTGGCTTTGGCGGTCGCGTTGATCGCCGAGTTGGCGGTGTGTGCGCGCTCGTCGAAGCAATCAAAACCGCTGCCCATGTCGAGCCCGCCATCCTGCCAGCGCTGACCGTATGGCGCGGTGCAATCGACCTGCTTCGCCCGCGGCATGCCGACGGCGGCGGGCAGGGCGCCCGGGCCGGTCAAGGTCAGATCGACGGTGCTGCCCTTGGAATGGCCCGACACCCGCGCCACATAACCCAATTTCCAGAAGTCCTGTTTATTCACGCGCGGATAGAATTCGGCTTTGGTTGGATCGCCCGGCAACGTCGCGAATCGGCCCATGTCAGCGACGGCGCGGCTCGGGCGATAGCAATCGAACACTTTCAAACCGTAGCCTTGCGCTCGCAATGTGCTTTGCACGCGGGCCAGCGCCTTGGCTGCGTCTTCGGCCAACAGGCACTCGGGCGCCTCGTAACCGTCGAGCGCGTGGCCGGTGAAATTGTGCGCCGTGGCGTAGCGAATATCCTGCTCGATGCTTGGGGCGATCGAGCGCACGTACACCATGTGTTCGGGCCGCGGTTCGGCGCCGGCCAGGCACGGCGCGATCAGGCACAGGGCGGCGATTGTCTTGTGCAAAGTGGGCATCCATTGCCTCCGGTGGGTAGTGAAGATGTTCAACGCGGCGCACCTCGGACATTGGCCATGATCCGCGCGGCATCTCGCGCCGGTGGCAAACCAAATACCCGAGCGTAGTCGCGACTGAATTGGGTGGCGCTTTCGTAACCGACGTCCAGCGCCGCGCTGGTGACGCTGTGGGCGTTGGCCACCAGCAGTGTTCGCGCGTGCAGCAGCCGCACGCGCTTTTGATATTGCAACGGGCTGAAGTTGGTCACGGCTTTGAAATGACGGTGAAACGCTGAAACGCTCATGGCCGCTTTCTGCGCCAGAGCCTCGACCCGCAGCGGCTCGTTGAAGTCGCGGCGAATCCACTGAATCGCCAGGCTCACGCGGGCCATTGCCGAATCCGGCGCGGCGATCTCGCGCAGCATGCCGCCGTGCGGGCCTTGCAACACACGGTAAAGAATCTCGCGTTCATACACCGGAGCCAGCGCGGCAATGTCCGCCGGCCGCTGCATCAAGCGCAGCATGCGCACCCAGGCGTCCATCAGCTCGGGCGTGACCGCCGCCACCGAGAAACCGCAGTCCTTTTCCTGACCACCGGCAGTCCCCGGAAGGTCGGCCAGCAGATTGGCGACTACGCTTGGGTCGAGCGTCAGGCTGACCGCCAGATAAGGTTCGCCGGTCGCCGCCGGGTGCACCTGACCCACGGCGGGCAGTTCGATGGACATCACAAAGTAGGTCGCCGGGTCGTAGCGCAGCGTGCGGTCGCCGACGGTCATCGATTTACTGCCCTGCAGGATCAGGTTGATCATCGGGTCGTAAACCGCCGCCAATTGGTGTTCCGGGATCGCGCCCTGAACCATCGCCACGCGCGGAATACCGGTCTCGGTGCGGCGGTTTTCAGCCTTGGCGGCCAAGGATCGAAGCTCATCTAGTTGACTGTTCATGGGGCGACATCTGATCCCATGCCAAACGGCGGCGCAAGCAAAAAGCAGAAACAGGCAGTTTTCGAGTAGAAACGGCTGCGCTCGTCAACCGTTCAATCGCTACCGTGGTGACTCACCTCATTCACCCCTGATCCACCCCCAATCCACATCGGAGCAACCCATGAACATCATCATCATCACCGGCGGCAGCCGCGGCATCGGCGCCGCCACCGCGCAATTGTGTGCAAAACGCGGCATGGGCGTGATCCTCACGTACAAGAGCAATCCGCAAGCGGCGCAGTCAGTTGTCACGCAAATCAACGCCGACGGCGGCCAAGCGCTGGCGCTGGAATTGAACGTAAGCGATGTCGGCACGTTCGGCGGGTTTGCCGAGATGGTTAAACAGGCGCTGCAAACGACGTGGCAGAAAACTACCCTGCGCGGCCTCGTCAACAATGCCGGCCACGGTCTGTTCAACCCGATTGAAACCGTCAGCGAGGCGCAATTCGATGGTCTGATGAACGTCCACCTCAAAGGCCCGTTCTTCCTTACCCAAGCGCTGTTGCCGCTGCTGGAAGAGGGCGCAAGCATCGTCAACCTGACCAGCGCCACCAGCCGGGTGGCCACCGCCGGCGTCGCACCTTACGCCGCCGCCAAGGGTGGCCTCGAAGTGCTGACGCGCTACATGGCCAAGGAATTCGGCGACCGGCGAATTCGCGCGAATGCGGTTTCCCCCGGCGCGATTCGCACCGAACTGGGCGGCGGCCTCAACGACGAATTCGAAGCGCTGCTGGCCGGGCAAACCGCACTCGGCCGGGTCGGCGAAGTGGACGACGTCGCGCGCGTCATCGCCACGCTGCTGTCCGACGACAGCGGCTGGATCAACGCGCAGAGCATCGACGTGTCCGGCGGCTACATGATCTAAGGCCGATCCGCCCGATAAACCAGACTCTGCGCTTGCCCCGGCACATCATCCAGCAGCTCGATGCGCTGCATGCCGAGCTTCTCCAGCACGCCGATGGACGCCTGATGATTGGGCCTCACCAGCGCAAACACCTGCTCGGCGTCGAGCTCGGCGAAGGCAAATTCCAGCGCCGCACGTCCCAACTCGGTGGCAAAACCCTTGCCCCACGCGGCGGTCGCAAAGCGATAACCGAGGTTCAGACGCGGCTCGGTGAGGTAGTTGTACCGCGCAACACCGCCGAAACCAATCACCTGATCCGGCGCCTCACGCCTGGCAATCGCCCATTGCCCATAGCCGTGATCACGCCAGTGCGTGAGCCAGCCATGCAACAGGGTTTGCGCCTGATGAAGCTCGTTCAACGGCCCGGCAGGGTTGAACTGATTGGTCGCCGGGTCACCGTAGATTGCGAACAGGCGTGGCAAGTCGTCGGCGGTGGGCGGCCGTAAAATCAGGCGCTCGGTGGTTCGGTTCATGGGTGGGCAGTTCCTATCAATACGATGGGCGGTCAGCATTTGTAGTTTCAGTGAAAATAAAGTTTACAGATCCCATTAGTACGTTGTGATAGCGCTGATCGTCGTTCATGATCCGAAAGCGCCGCCGTTGAGTGATGGCCATATGGTCTCATCGTCTTCAGTCTCGATCACGTTTCAAGAGAGTCATCATGAGTTCAGGGATTAGTCAAAAGCTGCAGGGTAGCCGCAAGGAACTGCTCGATATCGGCCTTCGAAACACCATGTTGAATTTTCGTCCGTCAGCCAGGACATTAGCGGTGGTGGATGAGCTGTCCGAATCGGTGTTCGACTTGCTTTATCGGCAAGAGAAGACGATGACTTTTTCTCCGAAAGCGCCTCAGAGAATGGTGACTTTGGCGAGATTCGAGCTGCCGGATGATGATGACGCCGAGGACGCGGCCACTGACGAGTTGCTGTTGCAAGAGCTCGCAGGTTTGCGCGAGTCGTATGCTGCCAACAATGAAGTGGACGATACGGGCCGAGCTCGCAAGCATTCGGATACTCGGTTGCAGACAGTTCTGGAAGAAGAACGGCTTTTCCTGCAACTACTGAAGATGCACGCCGAGGCCCGCGCTTTTGTAGAGGAGCAAGGGGTCAATACGCTGTTTCTGGCGCTTGGATTCCTTCATTGGTACGAAGCCGATAGCTCAGACAATTTGAGAAAGGCTCCCTTGATGTTGTTGCCGGTGACCTTGGAGCGAGGCGGTGCAAAGGACGCCTTCAAACTGAAGTATTCCGGCGATGAGTTGATGCCGAACTTGTCATTGATTGCCAAGCTCAAGACTGATTTCGGCCTTGATCTGGCAGTGTGCGAGTTCAGTGAAGAGCGCTTTGAAACTACCGACGGCAGCCTCGGCAGCTTCTATACAGAAGTCGGCGAGCTGATCGGTAAGCAGCCGCGCTGGAAAGTGTCGGCAAATGAGGCGGCTCTCGGATTCTTCTCGTTTGGCAAGTTCCTGATGTTCAAGGATCTGGATCCCAAGAGCTGGCCGCAAGACCAGCAACCCGATGCCCACCCGGTAATCAATCGACTTCTTGGCTCCGGTTTTGGTGATCAGCGTCCGGCTTATGCCGAGGATATAAACATCGACTCGGTGCTTCAGCCAGGTGAAGTACGATTCGTCAAGGATGCCGACAGTAGCCAGACTGAAGCGATTCTAGAGGTGCGCGAGGGCGCCAACCTGGTTATTCAGGGGCCTCCAGGTACTGGTAAGTCGCAGACCATTACCAACATCATCGCTGAATTGATTGCCCAGAAAAAAACCGTGTTGTTCGTGGCTGAAAAAATGGCGGCTTTGGAAGTGGTTAAACGTCGACTCGACGAGTGCCACTTGGGCGATGCCGTTCTGGAGTTGCACAGTCACAAGTCCACCAAAATATCGGTGCTCAAAGAGCTGGGGCGTACGCTTGACCAAGGTCGTCCGGTCACTAAAGTGGGCGAAGATGACCTCGCCAATCTGGCGCAGTTGCAAGGCAACTTGAACCAATACTGCGCGGCAGTCAGTGCGCATGTTGGTTCCAGCGGAATGGATTTTGTCGAGGTGTTGGGGCGTTACTTAAGACTTCAACGAGACTACGGCGCATTGCCAACTATCGCCTTCGCACCGATGGCGTCATGGACTCAAACTGACCAGCGAAAACGCCGCGAACTGGTTGAGGAACTGGCACTTCATCTTAAGGAGATGGGGCGTGCGGACCTGAATCCGTTTTGGGGTAGTAAACGGACCTATTTTTCTCCCATCGAACAGAACGCTGCTAACGATGCGCTGCTGCGGGCAAGTGGGCATCTTGCGGCACTTGATGCAGCGGCCAAGGCGCTCTCTTCGCGATTGATGTTGACCCAACCGGCAACTCTCGCGGATGTTGCCGTTATTTGCCGCGCCGCCAAGCGGGCGGCCGAGGCGCCTCGTCTGCAAGGCGTGGAACTGAGTACCGGAGACTGGCAGTTACGTCGCGATGCGATTCGCGAGTTACTTGATGCCGGTCAGCGCATGAGTACGTGCAAGTCCAGCCATGGCAGCCAGTTGATTGAAGCCGCTTGGGAGCAGGATTTGTTGGAAGTCCGCCAGAACTTGCTTGCCTATGGTGACAAGTGGTGGAAAGTATTTTCGGGGCGTTATCGCGCTACCAAAGCTCGTTTGCAAGGACTTGCACAAGGTGCGCTGCCGAGCACTAACGCCGAGCAACTCACACTGGTCGATTCCGTTCTGAGTTATCAGCAAAGCCAAAAAATCTACAACCAGCACGAGGCCTTGGGCAGTGCTCTCTTTGGTGCGCAATGGCAGCGTCAACAGTCCGACTGGGCAGTGCTGGAGCGCGTCAGTGCCTGGGTTGTACAACTTTATGAAGATTTGGGTAATGGCCACGTTCCTGAAGGAATTATTGCGTTCCTGGCGGGGCACACCGACGCCAGTGGTCTTGGGGAAACGGTGAGTGACATTGAGGAACATCTGGCCGGCCTTGCTCAATCTTTGCAGACGGGCCTTGAGGTCATCGAAATGCAAGATGACACGGCGCAAACTCTGCAAAGCCTTGATCTTTCTGCTCTCGGTACCCGCTTACAGTTGTGGCAATCCAGTTTAGGTGCGCTTTATCAATTAGCTCGCCTCAATGTGCTGTCGGGCGAGATGCATCAGGCCCAATTGGGCGAGTTGTTAAGCATCGCTCTGCGAAGCGAAAATCCTGATCAAATACCCGCGATTCTCGACTTCTCATGGTATTCGGGGCTGGTGCAGAAAGCCTATGCCGAGAAACCAGCCCTGCAGCAGTTCGATAGGATCAAACACGAACATCAGATTGCCCGGTTCAAGTCACTTGATGGAGCCTCGTTGAATCATGCCCAGACCTATCTGGCACGTCAGGTCTGGGAGAGCATGCCTAATCTGAGCCAGCCGGGTGAAATGGCATTTCTGCGCGCAGAGCTGAATAAGAAGCGCCGCCATGTTCCTATACGCAAACTCATCGAAAATGCTGGTCGGGCGATCCAGCAGATCAAACCTGTATTCATGATGAGTCCAATGTCCATCGCCAACTTTCTTCCGCCGGGCAAGTTGGCGTTTGATGTCGTGGTATTCGACGAGGCATCCCAAGTTAAGGCGGTTGATGCCTTCGGTGCGATCCTGCGCGGCAAACAAGTGGTGGTAGTGGGTGATACCCGCCAGATGCCGCCGAGCGATTTGTTCAGCAGGGACATCGCGCCTGATGACGAAAACGACGTCACCGCGGACATCGAAAGTATCCTCAGCATGTTCAAGGCTGCAGGTAGCCAAGAGCGTTACTTGCGCTGGCACTATCGGAGCCGGCACGAATCACTTATCGCGGTCTCCAACGTGGAGTTCTACGAAAGCAAACTGGTGGTGTTTCCCTCCGCTGGCCAGCATGTCCACGCGAAAGGTGTGACCTTCGATTACTTGCCGCAAGCCCTCTATGATCGTGGGCGCACGCGGACCAACAAGGATGAAGCCAAAGCGGTCGCTCTTGCAGTAATGAAACACGCCTTGGAGACGCCGGAGCTTTCGTTGGGTGTGGCCGCATTCAGCGTTCCCCAACGTGACCTGATCAACGTTGAAGTTGAACTGTTGCGACGTAATACTCCGCAAGCCGAGGTTTTCTTCACGGCGCAGGGCGGTGAACCGTTCTTTGTAAAAAACCTTGAAAATATTCAGGGGGATGAACGCGACGTCATTTTCATCAGCATCGGTTATGGCCGCAACGAATCCGGGCGTATTGCCCGTGATTTCGGTTTGCTCAATAAAGACGGCGGGCATCGCAGGCTCAACGTTCTTATTACGCGAGCCAAATTGGCGATGCGCGTGTTTTGTAACTTCCGAGGCGATGAACTGGAGGTTGATGCAACCGCAAAACATGGCGTCCGTGCTCTGAAAAACTTCCTCAAGTACGCGGAAACGGGCGAATTGGAAGTCGCTAAGGAAACCGGAAAGGCTACAGACTCACCTTTTGAGGACGAGGTAATCCGCTCGTTGCGCGATCTTGGCTATTTGGTCGAGCCGCAAGTAGGTACTGCAGGTTATTTCATCGATCTTGCCGTGAAGGATCCCGAGTTCCCGGGTCGATACGTACTGGCAGTCGAGTGCGATGGCGCTGCTTACCACAGCTCTCGATCTGCTCGCGATCGCGACCGTTTGCGTCAAGGAGTGCTTGAAGGGCTGGGTTGGAACTTTCATCGCATCTGGAGCACCGATTGGTTTCGTAACCCGCAACAGGAAATCATTCGGACAGTGGCAGCAATTGATGCGGCGCGTGAGCGGATCACTACCCGCCGCAGTGCTTCTTCAATCAATGAAGTAGTGATTGAATCTCTGCACGAAATTGTACGTGACGACAATGTGTCTGATGTCGCGCCAATTGCCAGCCTGCCTTACGAAAAGGCTCGGCTGGCCGCAGTGACCAATCATGTGGAATTGCATCAGCACCAGACTGAACAACTGCTGCAACTCATACGTAGGGTCGTCGAAGTTGAGTCTCCCGTGCACACAGTTGAAGTTACCCGTCGGCTGATGGAGGCATTCGGCGTAACGCGCCAAGGCACGAGAATTACTACCGCTGTGGAGAACGCCATTGGCTTGGGCATCAGACAGCGGCACTTCGCACGTCGGGGCGAGTTTCTTCATCCAGTCGAGTACCGGCCTGTAGTCATCCGCAGTCGGGCACACATGGAATCCGCCGAGCGCAAACTTGAGTGGGTCGCTCCTGAAGAACTTGATCAGGCACTCATGGAAATCATTACTTCTGGATTTTCCATGAGTCCTGACGATGCAATATCCGGCGCGCTCCGGCTCCTCGGTTTTGGTCGCGCCACGGCTAAAGTCACTGCGCTTTTGGAAGAACAAATCGATCAGTTGACTCGCAACGGGCGGCTGGAACTCAGAGAGGGCCGATTGATGGTGACCAGTTCAGTTTGAAGGGCGCGGTTGGCGCCGGGTAGCAGCTGGTTTATGCGCAGAGCGGGCGAAACAGGTTCGCTCTGCGTCTTCCTATGCGTCAGTTCACCGCCCCCCGCGTCACCAACCGCAATCCGCTAGCCAAACTTCCCACCGCCGCGAACCCCGCGCCAATGCTTAGCGCCAGCACCGGGCCGTGCTTGCCGGACAGCCCGAAACTCAGGGCGACCAGTGCGGCGCCGGTGGCTTGGCCGATTAGTCGGGCCATGGCGATAGTGCCGCTGGCTCCGCTGGCACGTTCGCGTGGGGCGCTGGTCATCAGGGCTTTCTGATTGGGGGCCTGGAAGAAGCCGAAACCGATGCCGCAGATGATCATGCGAGTGACGATGCCGGTGGCGCTGGGGTCGCTCGGCAGCAATGCGAACGAGAGCATGCCGGCGCTGAGAATGGCCAGACCGATGCCGCCGAGCAAGCCGGGCGGGTAGGTGTCGGACAGGCGCCCGGCCATTGGCGCGATGAGCGCGACGACGATCGACCATGGCGTCATCAGAAAACCGGTCTGGATCGGGTCGCGACCTAGCGTAGTTTCGAAAAAAAACGGCAGTGAGGCGAAAGCCAATCCCTGGGTCGCAAACGAGCAGAACGCGGTCAGCGCTGACAAGGCGAACATCGGTCGCTTGAGCAAATCCAGCGGAAACATCGGCGCTGGATGCCCGGCCTCGCGGCGCAACAGCAATGCTCCGGCGATCACCGCGACGACGAGAGCGATCACCACGCTGCTGGTGGAGCCGAGTTGTGCGGCCTGGCTCAGGGCGAAAATCAACGCGCCGAAGGTGAGGACGTTGAGCAGCGCGGTCAGCGCGTTGAACGCCAGGGCGTTGGGTTTGCTGATCGGCAATGAGCTCCAGGCGAATGCCAGCGCAAACAAACCCAGCGGCAAATTGATCGCGAACAGCCACGGCCACGTCGCGACTGACAGCACCAGCGAGGCGATAGTCGGGCCGGCGGCGAAGCACGTGCCGACCACCAGCGCGTTCATACCCAAGCCGCGACCGATGCGTTGCGGCGGGAAAATCAGGCTGATCAGCGCCGCGTTGACGCTCATGATCGCGGCGGCGCCGATGCCTTGCAGCACTCGCGCGAGAGTCAACGTCGGGAGCGACCATGCCAGCGCGCACAACGCCGAAGAGGCGACAAACACGATGATCCCACCAAGAAAAACCTTTCGATGGCCGACGATGCCGCCCAGTGCCGCAAATGGCAGCAGCGTCGCCACGGCGGCCAGTTGGTAGGCGTTGATGATCCACACTGAGGCCGCGGGCGAAGCATTGAGGTCAGCGGCGATGGTTGGCAACGCGGTGTTGGCGATGGCGGTGTCGAGGGTTGCGAGGGCGATCGCCACGAGGATCGCCACCATTCCGCGCAGCTCCCGCGAGGTGAGTTTGCCGGAACGGTCGGTCGGCAGGTCTTTGGCGAATTGAGTCATCGGGTGGTCATTGGCCGGGCACGGGTTGGGTGAAAAGGTCCCTCAGACCTGCGGCGCACTGCCGCCGGATCATAACCCGAGATTTTCGATGTGTGCCGCCACAGGCCTACGTCGTCGATGAAACGATGATGTCGACGAGGTTGACCGGCACGTAGACCAGCCCTTCGGCTCACGCGGAGCAGCAGCCCTCTGACAGCAGCCGTTCGATTTGCGCCAGTTCCCAGGTGCTGAGCAGGCTCACGGGGTCGGTGCCGTAACGCTGCCAATCTTCAAAAAAACCTTCGCGGCCATCCGGGCAGACGCAGCTTTGGCAGTGGCGCAGATGCTTGCCGTCGAAGTCGAGGGTCAGGCGCCAGCCTTCGATATCGACTTGCACCGGGCCGCGGGTGTCGAGGCATTGCAGGTGGCGGGTTTGCAGCGCCGCATCGCGCAATATCTGGCAGACCTCGCGGGCGCTGAGCGCGGGGCGTGGCTGGCTCAGTGGGTTGGTTTGCAGAAAAAGTGTTTCGCCAGTGGGTTTCATCAGCAGCCTCGTGCGCCGGAGGTTTTCGGTGCGAAGCCGTGAAGATACCTTGTGCGCGAGGGCGCTGGTAGTGCGCCAAACCGGGAGGCGCAGGCGGTTTTGCCGGGTTTGGGTGCAATTCGGCAACAGTTCGGCGCGGGCGCGGTAAAATGCGCGCCGGTGGGCGACAGCCCGTTAACTTTCCAAGCGAAGAGAGCCCCATGGCCAACCAAGACATCACTTTTATTCCGGACCCGGACGCAGACTCGATTTCCTCCGACGTCGCCGGTTTCGGCGGCCTGCTGGTTTCCACGCAGATCCCGACCCGCGCCGATGGCAGCCTGGAACTGGGCGGCATCGTCGAGCAAAGCGAATGCACGTTGCAGGCGCTGAAAGTTGCGTTGGAAGGCGCGGGCAGTTCGATGGATCGGGTGTTGCACCTGACCATCTATCTCACTGACATGGCTGACCGCGCGGCGTTTAACGAGGTGTACCAGCGTTTCTTCGCCAAACCGTGGCCGGTCCGCGCTGCGGTGGGTGTGGCGGCGCTGGCCGTTGAAGGCATGCGCGTTGAAGTGACGGCGATGGCTGCCAAGGGTTGATGGGGGGATGGTGGCCGTTGAGGCGTTCGCCATCCAGGCACATATAAAAGAGGCGGCTCAATTGAGCCGCCTCTTTCAATGTTCAACCGCGCTTCGGCAGTTTCCAGTTCGGGCGGATGAAGTGGCAGGTGTAGCCGTTCGGCACGCGTTCGAGGTAGTCCTGGTGTTCCGGTTCGGCTTCCCAGAACGGGCCGGCCGGGGTGATTTCGGTGACCACTTTGCCCGGCCACAACCTCGATGCCTCGACGTCGGCTACGGTGTCTTCGGCGACCTGTTTCTGCTCTTCGCTGAGGTAGAACAGCGCGGAACGGTAGCTGGCGCCGAGGTCATTGCCTTGGCGATTGGCGGTGGTCGGGTCGTGGATCTGGAAGAAGAACTCGAGAATCTGGCGATAGCTGATCTGCTCGGGATCGAACACGATTTCGATCGCTTCGGCGTGGTTACCGTGATTGCGATAGGTCGCATTCGGCACTTCGCCACCTGAATAACCGACCCGCGTGGACAGTACGCCGGGGTAGCGTCGCAGCAAATCCTGCATGCCCCAGAAGCAGCCACCGGCCAGGATGGCGGTTTCGGTTTGCGTCGTCATGGATGGTCATTCCCCTCGGTGAAATGGTGCGTTACTGATTGATGATCGGGCTGTTGAACTGGTCGGAGTAACTGCCGCCCATGAGCGAGGATGCCACTCGATCAGAACCGATGCCACTGCGCGAGTAAGCGAGGCGGGCTGCGTTGACCCGGT
Source organism: Pseudomonas prosekii (assembly GCF_900105155.1). NCBI lineage: Bacteria > Pseudomonadati > Pseudomonadota > Gammaproteobacteria > Pseudomonadales > Pseudomonadaceae > Pseudomonas > Pseudomonas prosekii. The sequence goes on along the minus strand of NZ_LT629762.1, from coordinate 347,852 downwards.
CGGAGCCGTCGGCGGCGACTGCACCAGCGCCAACGCGGTCAGAACCATCCGCCGCAACAGCCCCAGCGCCAACGCGATCAGAGCCATCTGCCGCAACTGCTCCGGCGCCGACTCGATCCGAACCATCCGCAGCAACTGCACCCGCGCCGACCCGGTCGGAGCCATCCGCCGCAACTGCACCTGCGCCGACGCGGTCAGAACCATCCGCAGCAACTGCACCAGCGCCGACGCGGTCAGAACCATCCGCCGCAACTGCACCCGCGCCGACTCGGTCCGAACCATCTGCCGCAACTGCACCCGCTCCGACTCGATCCGAACCATCCGCCGCAACCGCTCCAGCGCCAACTCGATCCGAACCATCCGCCGCCACCGCCCGCGTTTCCGCAGCCCACGCACCCGGCACCACCACAGCTGCCGCAAGCACCAAAACAACGCCTGAAATAAACCTGTATTTCATGATGTTCTCCACGACCCGTCAGCGACGCACATTGCGGCTGAATTGATTGCGATTGGCACGGGTGCGCGGCACAGCGCACGGGTGTCGACGTGTTGCGTGACTTCGAGATATCGAACTGAACAGTATAGATCGCTGATTTTCACCGGTTCGGCGCGACGACCACCGGTGCCGACATGCGGTGGCAAAGTCGGGCGGACGGAGCGCGTGGCCCGGCTAGAATCAATGCGTCATTCCCCACTTTGGAGCAGCGAAATGCTCAGCAAAAACACCGTGTGCATCTGGTACGAAAGCGCCGCACTGGACGCCGCCGAGTTCTACGCCGCGACGTTTGCCGACAGCAGCGTCGGCGCCGTTCATCGCGCGCCCGGCGATTATCCGGCGGGCAAACAGGGCGACGTGTTGACCGTCGAATTCAGCGTGATGGGCATCCCGTGTCTGGGGCTGAACGGCGGCGCTGGGGTCAAACACAACGAGGCGTTTTCGTTCCAGGTCGCCACCGAAGATCAGGCTGAAACCGACCGCTTGTGGAACGCAATCGTCAGCAACGGCGGCAAGGAAAACGTCTGCGGCTGGTGCCAGGACCAATGGGGCCTGTCCTGGCAAATCACCCCGCGCGTGCTCACCGACGCCATTACCAGCGCCGATAAAGCCGCGGCCAAACGCGCGTTCGAAGCGATGATGCAAATGGGCAAAATCGACGTCGCGGCCATCGAAGCGGCGGTGCGCGGCTGATAGGTGATCAGTGACGATCCAGCCACACAGTCTGCGCGTTGCAGAATTCGCGGACGCCGAAGTGCGACAGTTCGCGGCCGAAACCGCTTTTCTTCACGCCGCCGAAAGTCACGCGCGGGTCGCTGGCGCAGTAGCCGTTGATGAACACGCCGCCGGTTTCGAGTTCGTCGGCGAAGTGTTTGGCGAGTTCGAGATCGCGCGTGTAGACCGTCGCGGCCAGGCCGAATTCGCTGTCATTGGCCAGCGCCAAGGCGTGTTCGGCGTCGCGCGCGGTGATGATTGAGGCGACCGGGCCGAACAGTTCCTGTTTGAACGAGGTCATCTGGTCAGTCACTTGGCTGAACACGGTCGGCTCGTAAAAGTTGCCCGGGCCTTCAGCCTTCTTGCCGCCCAACAACAGAGTTGCGCCTTCTTCCAAGGTGTCGCGCACTTGTTGATCGAGTTCATCGCGCAGATCAAACCGCGCCATCGGGCCGATGTACGTGTCGTTCGACAGTGGGTCGCCGACCTTCAATTGCTGGGTCGCTTCGACGAACTTGCGGGTGAATTCCTCGACCACGCCTTGCTCGACAATCAGCCGCTTGGCCGCTGCGCAGACTTGCCCGGTGTTCTGGTAACGACCGATCACCGCCGCTTTGACCGCTTCATCGAGGTCGGCGTCGTTGAGCACGATGAACGGGTCGGAGCCGCCCAGTTCGAGCACGCATTTTTTCAGCGCAGCGCCGGCCTGAGCACCGATGGCCATGCCGGCGCGCACGCTGCCGGTGAGGGTCACGGCGGCAATTCGCGGGTCAACGATGGCACTGGAAACACCTTCCGGCGTGACGTTGATTACCTCGAATACACCTTCGGCAAACCCGGCGCGCTTGAACGCGTCGCGCAGCAGATAAGCGCTGCCCATCACATTCGGCGCGTGCTTGAGCACGTAGGTGTTGCCGGCGATCAACGCTGGAACCGCGCCGCGCAGCACTTGCCAGATCGGGAAATTCCACGGCATCACCGCGAGAATCGGGCCGAGCGGGCGGTACTCGATGCGCGCCTTGTTGCCTTCGACCAGCGTCGCTTCGGCGCTGAGCATCGCCGGGCCGTGTTCGGCGTACCACTCGCACAGTTGCGCGCATTTTTCCACTTCACCGCGCGCCTGGGTGATCGGCTTGCCCATTTCCTGGGTAATCATTTGCGCGAAGTTCTGCGCGTCGTCCCGCAATGCCTTGGCCAGTGCGATCAGCGCTTGCGCGCGCTGCTCCAGTGGCGTGCGGCGCCAGGTTGCGAAGCCTTTGGCGGCGCGGGCGAGGGCGGCTTCCAGTGCCGCGGCGGATTCAAACGGGTACTGGCCAATCGTTTCGCCGGTGGCGGGATTGATCGAAAGCGCGTGGGTGAGGCTGGAGACCTGAGTCATGACACCGTCCTGCTGGGTGGGAATTCGCTCAGGTTAAGGCGATGGCTGTTTTCTGGAAACTGAATAATACTGAGCGTATCGTTCACGTTTGGAGAATGTCTTGGATCTGGTTCAGCTGGAAATTTTCAAAGCTGTCGCCGAGCACGGCAGCATCAGCGCGGCTGCGCAACACATCCACCGAGTGCCGTCGAACCTGACCACGCGGATCAAACAACTGGAGCTGGACCTGGGCGTTGACCTGTTTATCCGCGAGAAAAGCCGCTTGCGCCTGTCGCCCGCCGGCTGGAGTTTTCTCGATTACGCGCGGCGCATTCTCGACTTGGTCCAGGAAGCACGGGCGACGGTGGCGGGCGAAGAGCCGCAAGGTGCGTTTCCATTAGGTTCGCTGGAAAGTACCGCAGCGGTGCGCATTCCCGAACTGCTCGCGGCGTACAACCAGAAACACGCCAAAGTCGAGCTGGATCTGTCCACCGGACCTTCCGGGACCATGATCGACGGCGTGCTTGCGGGGCGTTTGGCTGCCGCGTTTGTCGACGGCCCGGTGTTGCACCCGGCGTTGGAAGGCGTGCCGGCGTTCGAGGAGGAAATGGTCGTCATCGCGCCGCTCAACCACGCGCCGATCCGGCGCGCGCGGGACGTCAACGGCGAAAACATCTACGCGTTTCGCTCCAATTGTTCGTATCGGCATCACTTCGAACGCTGGTTCAGCGAGGACGCTTCGGTGCCCGGCAAGATTTTCGAAATGGAGTCCTATCACGGCATGCTCGCCTGCGTCAGCGCCGGCGCCGGTTTGGCGTTGATGCCGCGCAGCATGCTCGAAAGCATGCCCGGCTGCAGCACGGTGAGTATCTGGCCGCTGACCCCGTCGTTCCGGTTTTTGCGCACCTGGCTGGTGTGGCGCCGCGGTACGGTGTCGCAAAGTTTGACCATGTTTGTGCGTTTGCTTGAGGAGCGCGGCGTGGTCGAAGCGGTGAAGTGAAAACAGCGCCTGTGGCGATACCAATTTGCCATCACTTCCATTAGAGTGTGCGCCGCTCGGGAGACGGATCCCGGGCGTTTACTAATGGAGTTTCACCTTGAATTACCTCAGCAAGATGGTTGCCGTTGCAGTATGTGGTCTGGTTTTGGCCGGTTGCACAGGCGCGCCGATGAAGACCCAGCAATATGACGCCAGCCAATACACGGTCCTCGGTCACAGCGAAGCAAGCGCCACTGGCATGCTGCTGTTCGGCTGCATCCCGATCCAGCACAACAACCGTTTTGTTCGCGCCCAGACCGCCGCGATCAAAGCCAAGGGCGGCGACGCGCTGATCAACACGCAAGTGCAGGAAAACTGGTTCTGGGCCTACGTGCTGACCGGTTACACCACCCATGTGTCGGGCGACGTGATCAAGCTGAACAACAAGATTCAGTAAGTGATCCAGTGGGGGTGAGCGAGCTTGTGAAGTCGGTTCTACAGGCAACATAGCTGTTGAATGTCAGGGCCATTTCGCCAGCAGGCTCGCTCCCGCAGTTTCAGTTTTGCGCAGTATTTGCCGACGAAAAAGCCCGCACTAGGCGGGCTCGGTATTCGAGTAGGTGGCCGGTGCTGGTCTCCGGCTTACGAGATTTATCAGGCTTCTCACAGCAAAGTTTTTTACTTTGCTGCTTCACACGGCATAAGGGCTGGATCTCAGCGCGGAGATCTTTCTAACCGTGTACCCTTCGGAGCGCGCCCCACGCCTCCTCGCTATCCTCTTGCGCATCAGTCTGCGTCTTCACCTACAACTTCAGAATAGTCAAAAGCCGAAATCCCCGCGCAGTCTTTTTAGATCGATTGCGCGCAAGCGCGTGGGCGGCAGGATGGAAAAACGCTATGCATTTGCAGTCACCCGAGACGTTGCAGTAGTATACGATTCATATGCATTTCATATCGGATGGTTGTTCATGGGTATCGTCAAAATTTCAGAAGACATGCACGAGAACCTGCGGGTTGCGAGCAATGCGCTGAGCCGCTCGATCAACGCCCAGGCTGAGCACTGGATGCGCGTTGGCATGCTCGCCGAGCTGTATCCAGACCTGGACCACAACGCGATCTGCCGTTTGCTGATTCGCGCCGAACAGGCCGGTGGTCTGGATCTGCAACAGGTCTGCGCAATGGCCGATGGCGTGAAGATCCCCGCAGGAGCTGCCGTATGAACCGCGCCGTGAGGGCCATCGTGCCGATCAATACGCCAGCGCAAATCGCTCAGTCAGGCGTCGCCGGCAAAATGGCCGCCGAGGTGTTGGCGATGATCGGCCAGCACGTCAAGCCGGGTGTGACCACCAATGAACTGGACCGGATCTGCAACGACTACATCGTCAATGTGCAGAAAGCCATTGCCGGCAACATCGGTTATCACGGCTTTCCGAAAACCGTGTGCATTTCAGTCAACGAGGTGGTGTGCCACGGGATTCCTTCGGACCAGGTGCTGAAGGATGGCGACATCGTCAACATCGACATCGCCGTGGTGCAGGATGGCTGGTTCGGTGACACCAGCCGCATGTACTTTGTCGGCGAGCCGCGCCCGGAGGCGCTGCGGCTGGTGCAGACGACCTATGAAGCGATGTGCGCCGGCATCCGCGTAGTGCGCCCCGGCGCGACATTGGGCGATATTGGTCATGCGATTCAAAGCGTCGCCGAGCGTGATGGTTTCAGCGTGGTGCGCGAGTATTGCGGGCATGGCATCGGCAAGGTTTATCACGATGAACCGCAGGTGCTGCATTACGGTTATCCGGGGCAGGGCCTGACGCTCAAAACCGGGATGATTTTCACCATCGAACCGATGCTCAACGCCGGCAAACGCCACGTCAAAACCCTCGCCGATGGCTGGACTGTGGTCACTAAGGACCTGTCGCTGTCGGCGCAGTGGGAGCACATGGTCGCGGTGACCGACGATGGTTTTGAAGTGCTGACCGCGTGGCCGGATCAGGTCGAAGGTTATCCGGCGCCGTAGCGAACGGCGGGGTGGGCGACGAGATTAGCGTCGCCCGCATCCAGCAACAATCCAGCGCAAAAAACTCACTCGGCGCTCAACGTCTGCGTGGTGCTGAACACCCGATTACGCCCCGCAGCTTTCGCCTGATACAACCGCTCATCTGCGCGTTTGATCAGCGCCGAGGCATTGCTATCCGACAACTCCGCCACGCCGACCCCGATACTCACCGTCACCTGACCCACTGCAGCAAACTGCGCTTGGGCAATCGCCGCGCGGATCTTCTCCGCCACGACTTCGGGGCTTTCCGGCTCTTCCAGCTCGGGCAGCAACACCGCGAATTCCTCACCGCCAAACCGCGCGACAAAGTCAGTCGCGCGGGTGTTGCGCTGAATCAACTGCGCCAGTTGCACCAGCACGTCATCGCCGGTCGCGTGTCCGTAAGTGTCGTTGATTCGCTTGAAGTGATCGGCGTCGATAAACAGCAGTGCAAACGTGCGGCCGGTGCGCTGGAACAACAGGCTGCATTCGGCGAGTTTTTCATCAAAACGCCGCCGGTTGAACACCCCGGTCAGCGCGTCGTGAGTCGCCAGTTTCAACAGGTCGGCATTTGCCTGGGTGAGGGCGGCGGTGCGCTGCGCGACGGTGGCTTCGAGCGAGGTATTGGCCTCCAGCAGCTCATGCTCCTTGCCGAGCAATGACTGGGTCATGCCCTCGATCGAGGACACCAGTTGGGCGATTTCCAACACCGGATGATGCTGCGGAAAAACCACATTGGGCTGCTGCTCGCCGACCTGCTTCGCCGCGCGCGCCAGTTGCTCGATCGGCCGACTCAGGTACAGCGCCAGGTAATACGCAACCAATCCGAAAATCACCGCCGCGAGTACACCCAGCAACAGCAATTTGTACAACAGCACCCGCGCCGGTTGCAGTGCGATGTCCAGCGGCTGACGCACCGCGATGTACCACGCCAGACCGGTGCTGGAAGGCGTCGGCACGGCAACGGCGCTGGTCAGATAACCGTTGCCGACCGTCCAGCCCGGCGTGGCGCCGGACTGTTGCGAAGCCATCGGCAAGTTCGGCAACTGCTCGCCGGCCAGTTGTTCCGGGTACAGCACCTTGCCATCGTTATCGACAATCAACGCCTCCACGGCCGGCGTCGTGCCTTTTTGCAGCACCGCCGCGTCGACAATCTTCGTCACCCAGCTCCAGTGCGCGTGCGCGCCCAATACCCCGACCACCTGGCCTTGGGCATTGCGAATCGGTGCCGCGAAATCAATGAAGCGCAGAGGCTCGCCGTTCGGACTGCCCGGCAGCAATTTGGCGAGCAACACCGCTTCGTGCGGATCGCCGGTGTAATCATCACGCAACCCGGCCTGAAACCACGGTCGTTGCTTGACCGACTGATTGACCAGCAGATTATTCACCGCTTGGCGCACCCGGCCATCGCCATCGGCCACGCCCATCCAGGCATATTCGGCGCGCGATTGGGTGCGCAACTCCATCGAAGTCAAAATGTCCGGGTCATCAAGATTGCCGCGCTTCAACAGCGGCGCGCGGCTGAGCAGCGACACTTCGAGTTGGCGTTCATGCAGTTGCGCGCCAAGCAACTCGGCGGCGGATTTGGCCGTGCTCAGCAGCGCATTGCCGCTCGCTTGGCGCATCTGCGCGGTGGCGATGTGGCCCACGTAAAACCCGACGCTGAGCAGCGTGAGCAACGACAAACCGGCAAACCAAAGGGTCAGGTGACTGCGCAGACTTGCTTTGAACATGAAGTGGCTGCCGCTTTTTAGAGTGCGGGCATGGTAGGCGTTATGGCCGGTTTGGAAAAGCCAATGGGCGAAATCGTCGGACAAAAAAATGTGATCCAATTCAAATATAAGCGTGTCGCCAAGCGCTTAATGAACTCGGACACCTGCCATCCACTGGACAAAATTGCGCAACTGCGTCGAGAACTCCTTGACCGACGTGGTCGGCGTTTTTGCCAATACCAGAAAGGATTCGATCTGCGTCTTCATCGACGGATAATGCCGGGCAAACTGCTCGGCATGCTCGTCCAGCGTGCGCGGCCAATTTCGGTCTTGATCATATCGCAAGATATTGGTCGCGCGGATGAGTTTGCGCGCTGCTTCGCGTTGCCAAAGCGACTGTTCATTTATGTCGATCGTTTGCTCGATGCGTTCGGCATAACGGTTCAACACCGCTTCGAAATCACCGTTGACCGCAACGGCTATGGCGCGCGAAGGTCTGAACGGTGCAAAGCGTTGACCCAGATCATTGCCCCAGATGCAGCGGCAGTGGTGTTTTAGCCAGTAGCCCCAACTGAACAAGTTATCCGCTGCGAGCACTTCTGCGCGATGGCCAATGTCGAAGTCAATCTTCACGACTTCGGGATGCCGGGCTGCCAGCGCTTTGCGTAGGGCCTCTATGTTTTCAAGGTCGGGCGAGGAGCCCTCGTGGCTAAGGACCAAGGTCACGTCCAGGTCTGAAACCCTTGGAACGGCTTCGCCTCTTGCGACACTTCCATACAGGTAAATGCTGTCCAGCAGCAGCGGCGCCTCAGCGACCAGCGTGCTGCACAGGTCGCGCAGCAGCTCCTGGAAATCAGACTGAACGGGAGCGTCGGGTACCTCGAGGATGAAGCCGTTTGCATCTATACCGTTTTGCGTCATGAAATCCTCCTCACTTCGCGCGACCATCAACCCGCCGAACGCGCAGACCCCATTCCCAGCCCTGCCGAGTAATCCGTGCGCGTATTCCCCAGCCGATCACGGAAGGCAAAATGGCTGACCACGACGCATAAACCCAGGCCCAACATATCCGCGACGAAGTTCTGATAAGCCGCGCTGAACGCAATCCCGTTCTCCAGAGGATCGACGTACATCTCGTTATATGCCGAGAGAAACAGCACGATGATCAAGCCGCCCCACGGGCTCCACGGCATGCCTGTTTGCAGCGTGCGCAAGTTGTCGCGCAGCGATTGCTTGAACAATCTCGTCGGAAGGGTCACGTAACCGAGCAGCAACGCGGCGCAGAAGCCATAGAGGAAATGGCAGAAGTTGTAGCTCCAGACGATGATGTTGAAGGCGTTGAGCTGGATCAGCCAGAACGTGGCGAAGATCGCCAGGCACAGCAAAAACGGTGTGTGGGTCGAGCGCGTGGTGAATAGCATTGAAGCTTCCTTGGGAGAGATTTGATCCTTGGGCGGCAATGCTACCGGACTCGCATAGGGATCCGCGCGGCTTTATAAGCGCGGACTGACAGCCAACCCACCATCAGCGCTGCAATTGCCCCACCAACCACTCACTGAAACTGCGCGCATTGTTTTCACTGTCGCGATGAGTCAACAGCGCCCAGTTCGGCCCGCGAATGGTTTGCTCGACCAAGGGTTGCAGCTGTCCATCCGTGAGCGCCTTGCGGCTCAATAACTGGCTGACCAAAGCGATCCCCAACCCGGCGCACGCCGCGTCCAGCAGCAAACCCGGCTCGCCATTTGGGGCGATTTTACCCCGGACGTACAAACCGCGTTGGGCCTGCTTGCGCGGGCCATCGCGCGTTATCAATCGGTGACTGTGTTTTGCCGTCACCGCGAGCGCGATTTGGCGGAGAAACACTGCGGCACGGCCAACATCACCTACGTCACCTGCAAACTCGACGACATTTGGATGCGTGATATCGGCGCCAATTTTGTCGTCGACGGCGCGGGCGGGTACTTCCTGGTCAACGGCGCGGTGATCGCGCCTGAATTTGGCGACAAAATTGCCGACGCCAAGGCCCTGAAACTGCTGACCACGCTGTATCCGGGCCGGGAAGTCGTGCAGCTGAATATCGACGCGATCAGCGCTGGCGGCGGCGGGATTCACTGCGTTACCAGCCATCAACCGAGGGTCTAGGGACAAGCGGCTGATTTAAAACGCATTTATTCGAAAAGAACACTTCCCTAAAGCGAGGGAAGTTGTTACATTTCCGCGCGTTGTTACAGGGGCGTCGCCAAGCGGTAAGGCAGCAGGTTTTGATCCTGCCATGCGTTGGTTCGAATCCAGCCGCCCCTGCCATCTTCTGAAAAGGGGACAGATTTATTTTCCAGCTCGCGTCCAGCGGCTGAATAAATAAATCTGTCCCCTTTTTGCTTTCAGCGAAACCGCGCCGCATCGCGCATGGGCGGCATGCCGAACAGCCGCGCGTATTCGCGGCTGAATTGCGAAGCGCTTTCATAGCCCATGGTGAAAGCGATGGACGCCGCATTGCGAGGATCGAACAACAGCAACCAGCGCGCGCGGATCAGGCGCAGACGTTTCTGATACTGGATCGGCGTCATCCCGGTGATGATTTTGAAGTGACGGTAAAACGCTGCGACGCTCATGTCGCACATCGCCGCCAGTGATCGCCCGCGCACTTTGCCTTCGTCGCTGGGCAGCGTGGCGATCACGTACGGGTTTAGCGTCAGGCTGTTACCAGGCGGTTATCCGTCACCAGGCAAAAGCACAAACAGGCAGGTTTGCGCCAGAAACCACGGCGCTTGTGATCGGTTTCAAGCGTACGGTGGTGGCACTACTCAGTCAGCAGCAGTGAGGCCACCACATGCTTGATCATATTTTTCTGTCGGTCAGCGACGTCGCTCGTTCCATCCGTTTCTACAGCGCCGCGCTGACGCCGTTGGGCATTACCGGACGCCTCGATTACGACGGCAAAGACGGCCCGCCGGGGCATCCGGACCTCAAGGGTTTCGGCGCCAATGGCCGGGTGTTTTTCTGGTTGCGCGAAGGTGTGGTCGAGGGCCGCGCGGTGCATGTCGGTTTCGTCGCCAACAGTCGCGCCGAGGTCGAAGCCGCCTACGCCGCCGCCATCGAAAATGGCGCTGTAGACAACGGCGCACCGGGTGCGCGTCTGCACTACGACCCCAATTATTACGCCGCAAACGTGCTGGACCCGGACGGGTACAGCCTCGAATTCGTCTATAAAAACTGGCAGCACGTGCAATGAAAACCTTGATGATCTACGGCGCGACCGGCTACACCGGACGCATGGCCGCCGTACACGCCAAAGCAGCCGGTCTGGACTCAGCGGCGCGCCGGGTGCTCGATGGCGAACGCCAGACAGGCTTCGCCACGCCGGGCCAAGTGTTCGGCGCCGGGTTTGCCGAGACGATTGCTGGCACGACGATTACTGATTTCTAGCGCTGTCTATAAAGAGTCAGCGCGGCAGGTTCATGCAGAACCCGGCTGCGCCTGCTCCGCAAACCATTCCATCACCACCGCACACGCCGGATGCAGCGCCGCCGACGCTTGCGGGCACAACGCATACACTCCGCGCGTCATCAGTGGCTGCCCAAATGGCACCACCAAAACCCCGCGATCCAGCGATTCCTGGGCCAGGGTCAAATCGGTCATCGCCACACCCAGTCCGCGCGCGGCTGCGTCCAGCGCCAGTTCGTCGAGATTGAACGGAATGTGCCGGTAATCCTCTAGCGATTTGCCGCCGTTCGCCGCCAGCCAATCGATCCACGCTTGCTTGTCCGCCGAGCGGTGCAGCAGCGCAAAACCCACCAGCTCATCCATCGAATCCAGCGGACCGACGCCGGGCGCGCAGACCGGCACCAGCGCTTCCTCGAACAGGGTCAGGCTGGCGGGATCGTTCGACGGTTCTGGCAAGTAAAGAATGTAAGCGTCGCTGTCACTGGCCGGCTCGACGATCTCGGTGGCCACGGTTTCGATTGACAGCGAAACGTCCGGGTGACGCCGGTAAAAGTCGCTGAGTTTGGGCAGCAACCAGCGCACCGCCAGCGAGACGTGCATGCGGATCCGGAACGGGCGTTTTTGCGGCGAGAGGCGGTCTTCGAGGGTTTTCAGTTGTTCGAGGATCGACCGTGCGCTGGCCAGAACCTGTTCGCCTTCAACAGTCAGCTGAATGCTGCGGCTGCTGCGCACGAAAAGCGGCACGCCGAAATGGCTTTCCAGTTGCTGGATTTTTCGGCTGACCGCGCTCTGCGTCAGGCACAGCTGCTGCGCGGCTTGGGTGAAACTGCCGCAATCGGCAACCTCCACCAACGCCTGAAGACCCTGAAGCGAGGGCACGTGACGAATCTTATCCATGCGTTTTATGAATGCCAGAATGAATTTATAACGTTGGTTGTATCACCGTCGGCCCTATAAATTCCAGTCATGGCTGTGATGGCTCTCATGCGTTGAGAGCATAGAGGAGCCGAATGACAGTCAACCGAGGTGACCATGGAAAATCTATGTGGCTGGATCGCACAGGCGGGCAATTCGCCGTTGCGTGGTCGCCTGAGCGGCACGCAAAAAGCCGATTGGCTGGTGATCGGCGCCGGCATTACCGGTTTGTGCGCGGCGCATTCGCTGGCCGAACTGCACCCTCAGGCACGCATCGTGATTGTCGATCGGCAGCGTGCGGCGCAAGGCGCATCGGCGCGTAATTCCGGGTTTGTGGTGGCGCATGAACACCCGAGCGTGGATGAATTGATCGGGCACCACGGCTTTGCCGGATACGAAACAGACACGGCGATTTCCCGTGCCGCCAGCCAGGAAGTGCGCCAGCGCATCGCCCGTCATGGCATCGAGTGCGACTTGCGCGAGGCCGGTTATTTCTTTGCGGTCAGCGACCCGGCGAAGCTCACGCACGTCGAGGAAAAACTCCAGACCCTGCACGCCGTCGGCGCTTCTGCTGATTTTCTTCAAGGTGAGCAACTCAAGCAAAAACTCGGTACGGCGCACTACCAAGCGGCGATCTGGTGTGGCGGCAGCGATGGCAGCGGCAACGCCTTGCTGCAACCGGCGAAGTACGTGAAGGGTTTGCTTGATGCGTTGCCGCCGAACGTCACCCTTTACGAAAACACCGACATCAGCGGTTTGCAGCGCTTGAGCGGCGCACGCATTCGCGCGCAAGGCGTTGACGGCTGCGTCGAGGCCGGGCAAGTGCTGGTGTGCCTGAACGCGTTTATCCCGCGCGCCGGGATTGCCGACAGCGGCACCTTCCCGATGGAGCTCAGCGCCAGCCTGACTCGGCCGTTGACCGAGGCGGAATTTGACGCCATTGGCCGCGTTGAGCCGTGGGGCGTATTGTCGACGCGGCCATTGGGCGCCACGGTGCGCTTGACCCCGGACCGTCGAGTGATGATCCGCAACACCGCCGAATACCGCTCGCGGGATCTGTCCACCGCTGAATTGTCAGTGCGCAGAAAACACCATGTACTCGGGTTGCAGCGGCGTTTTCCGTTTTTGCAGGAGCAGGATATTCAGTACACCTGGACCGGCCATCTCAGCGCCTCGCGCTCTGGCCAGGCGTATTTCGCGAAAGTCGAGGAGGGCGTGTTTGCCGTGGCCGGCTGCAACGGTTCCGGCGTGGCGCGCGGCACGTTGTGGGGGCGCTTGCTCGCGCAAATGTCCTCGGGCATTGATTCGCCGCTGCTGGCCTCGGTGATGCAACGCGCCCAACCCGGCTGGCTGCCGCCCAAACCATTGCTCGATATCGGTGCCATGCTGCGAATGCGCGTGGAGGCGGTCAGGGCCAGAACAGAAATCTGAATCGCGGTTCTCCTACAACAAAATTATTAAATCGGGTGATCAAACATGCGCGTCAATCCTGTTTCCCTCGCGGTTGTGCTTACGACGTTCTCGGCAATCAGTTACGCCGACGAACAGGTGAATATTTCCAACTGGAGCGGTTACATCGCCGAAGACACTTTGCCCAGTTTCACCAAGGCCACCGGGATCAAGGCAACTTACGACATTCACGACAGCAACGAAGTGCTTGAATCGAAGTTGATGACCGGCAACACCGGGTATGACGTGGTCAGCCCGTCGAACCATTTCATGTCGCGGCTGATCAAGGCCGGGGCGATTCAGAAACTGGATAAAAGCCAACTACCGAACTGGCAGAACCTCGACCCGGCGCTGCTGAAAAAACTCGAAGTCAATGATCCGGGCAACCAGTACGGTTATCCCTACATGTGGGGCACAGCGGGGATCGGTTACAACGTCGAGAAGATCAAGGCGATCTTCGGCACCACCGACGTCACGCATTCCTGGAAGCTGTTTTTTGACGAGGACAACATCAAGAAGTTGAGCCAGTGCGGCGTGGCGATTATCGATAACCCGACACAGATCCTGCCGATTACCCTCAACTATTTGGGGCTGCCGCACCACAGTCACCAAGCGGCGGATTACGCCAAGGCTGAGCAGGCGCTGCAGAAGATTCGTCCTTACGTTCAATACTTCCACACCTCTAAGTACGTCAGCGACCTGGCCAACGGCAATATCTGCGCAGTTATCGGGTTTAACGGCGACATCGTGCAAGCCGCCGCCAGTGCCAAGGAAGCCAATAACGGCATCAACATCGCTTATTCAATTCCTGACGAAGGCTCGACGTTATGGATGGACATGGTGGTGATGCCCAAGAGCGCGCCCCACGAGAAGAATGGCTACGCCTACATGAACTATCTGCTGGAACCGAAAGTAATCGCCAACATCAGCAGCAGCGTGCATTACGCCAATGCCAACTTGGCGGCGGACCCATTTGTCAGCGCCGAAGTAAAACAGGACGCGGCGATCTACCCGCCGAAAAACGTGCTGGAAAAACTCTTCACCGTCGAAGACTTGCCGCCGACCATTGCGCGGCTGACTACGCGGTTGTGGAACAAGTTGAAAACCGGTACTTGATCTGACCGAAGTCCAGGGCGCGGACCTCGTCGCGCCTTGCGAACCTGCCTTATATGCCTCGTGAGGCCGGGGTTCTGATCTGGCGTGGGCAAACAAGGCAATTTGCTGGCCCCCAAGAGGCCGCGCAATCGCCAGAATCGCCGCACTTTCAGATGCTTGGGTGAAATTCAATTGCGCAAACTAGTGATCTCGCTGGCGGTGGCGGGCGTAGCAATGTCGGTCGAATCAATGGCGGTCGAGGCCAAAGAGCTGAAGCCCAATGACCGGTATATGTGCAGCTGGGGGGCGGGGACCGCGGCGCGGGCGCAGGAACTCAAGTTGCAGGGCGTCTCTTTATATGCCGCGCGGCAGAAGATCCAGAGCTACAAGTTCAGTAAGACGTGGATGCGCATGATGGCCATGGGCATTACCGAACAGACTTACGACAGCCAGTCGCGCTTCAAGCCCGAGGCGATTCGCAAGAGCTTTTACGACGATTGCGTCCGCTACAAGTTGGCGCGCAAATGAAGTTTCGGTGCAGACGCGCGGCGTGATGAAATAGCCGCCCGTTTCTGCAAGTCCATCGGATAGAGAGCCGCTAGATGAACCACGCCGCTGTAATGACCTCCGCGCTGGTGCTGTGCGCCGCACTTTTCGGCAACCCGGCGCATGCCGCTGGCGATGCCGAAGCGGGAGGCAAGTTGTTCAGCCGCATGTGTGGCGGCTGTCATCAAGTTGGCGAATCCGCGCGCAACGGCTTCGGCCCGCAGCTTAACGGAGTAATCGGGCGCACGGCGGGCAGCGCTGAAGGTTATCAATACTCGGAGGCGATGAAATCTTCCGGTGTGATCTGGGACCGGGAAACCCTGGCCAAGTACATCGAAGACCCGAAAGGTGTTGTCTCCGGGACCCGCATGATCTTCTGGGGCATCAGCGACCCGGAAAAAATCGAAAACCTGCTGACGTATTTGCAGACTTTCCAGCCCTGAAGCCTTGAGTGAAATCAGGGTTCAAGGCGCGCAATGTGCCGTCTACCGGGCAGTCGTGAAATTCAATGAATCTTCCGAACTGGCGTGAATCGTAAGAATTAGAGCGGCACAAAGCCGCGATTCTTTTGGATTTGATACTGCCAGGTAAACCTATGACACTCCTTCAGACCCTTACAGGCACGCCAGTAGGTCATCCGGTGGTAGCCGACGCCAACCAGACCAAGGCCATTTACGAAGCCTTGATGCAGCCGAGCGAAAAACTGCGCGAGGTCGATGTGGTGGATTTCCTGCAACAGCAGTTGGCCCTCGCTGACCACGAAACCTGTGACGTGCCGGCCATGCCGGAACACCTTGAAGACTGGATCGGCCAAGGTGTCGGCAAAGTCGCCGAGCAATATGCCGCTTACTTGAAAGAACGCCATGCCGGCGCGCCGCGCCGATTCTTCGCCGGCCGCAGCCATGCGATGTACTTCCTGCAGCATGTGGCCCCGACCAAACTGGTTGATGGCGCCTGGCTATATGGGATGTTGCCGCATTGGGCGGACTATCGTTTTCACGGCTTGATTCGCACTTACCTCGAAGAGCTGGGCGATGGCGATCCGGCGCTCAATCATGTGTCGTTGTATAAAAAGTTGGTTGCCGACGTTGATTGCGACCCCGGCTACACGCTGGAGGACGAGTATTACCTGCAAGGCGCGATTCAACTTGCGCTCGGCCAGCACGGCACCGAATTCCTTCCTGAAGTCATTGGCTACAACCTCGGTTACGAACAACTTCCGCTGCACTTGTTGATCACTTCTTTCGAGCTGAATGAACTGGGAATCGACCCGTATTACTTCAGCCTGCACGTGACGATTGATAACGCCAGCACCGGGCATGCGCGCAAAGCGGCGCAGAGTGTGTTGTCGCTGATGCCGATGGGTGCCGAGCGCGACGACTTCTATCGTCGGGTGATTCAGGGCTACAAACTTAATGAATTGGGGGTTTGTTCGACCTCGATCATCAAGTCGTTCGATCTTTATCAAGAAGTGGTGGCGATGCTGGAACGCAAGCGGACGTTCGGCCAGCACATGCATTCCGACTATTGCCGTCTCGAAGGCCTGACCATAAACGAGTGGCTGGCCAAACCCGAGCAGATCCCCGGTTTCCTTGATGCTTTGCTGAAGAAAGGCTGGATCCGCCGGCATGAAGACCCGGCCAACAGTCGTTTCTGGAAGTTGATCGATGGCGCCGGTGCGCCGATGTTCGGGGTGTTCTCCGAATACGAAAAACAATTGCTCTGGGATTGGATCGCGGGCGATCGCCTCGTTGAGGAAAGCGCTGGCGTTACGTCCAATGCATTCCGCTTCCAGTTCCGCAGCAAGAGTGCCGCGCAACAGGAATTGCCGTCCTCGGTAGAGCAAATCGACCCGGACTTGCAGGGTTTGATCAGCGCGCTGAAACGCTGTGCGGCTGGCGAGAAAATGTCGTTGCTCAAGGACTTCATGTGTCCCGCCATGCACGCCACACCAGCGGGGCTGTATGCCACGCGCGAGTTCGTCAAAGTGATGAGCGAGAACATCAAAGGACTGCACGCATGAGCGGCCAGGATCCAGCGCTAGTGCAAAGTTCGACTGACTTGCGGGCATCGTTGTTGCAGTTGGGTCAGCTGTTAAAGAACAGCGGCTATACGTTCGTCACGCCGACGCCATTAACCCATCAGCGGGTCAACGAGCGCCCGGAAAATGCCCTCGGCGAAACCCTTCGAGACGCGTTTGGCTGGAACAGGTTCTTTGAATCGGGCTTGTTGAACCGCGAAGAAGAGGGCGCGCTGATTGAAAATGGGCTGCTGCAATATGACGGCTCGCGCCTGAAGAGTGCAGTCAGATGGTCGTCGCTGGATGGCTTGTTACTGGTGCATTCGGCATTCCCGACCACGGCGGAAGACTCGGTGTTCTTTGGTCCTGATACTTATCGATTTGCCCAGTCTATTCAGCGTCATCTCGCCAGCAATCGCCACGCAATCAAACGTGCGGTAGATATCGGTTGCGGAACCGGCGCCGGGGCGTTGTTGATTGCCAAAGCTGAAACCCAGGCCGAAGTGCTTGCGGTAGATATCAATCCGAAAGCGCTGGGTTTCACCGAAGTGAATGCAGAACTTGCCGGCCTGAGCAATGTGCGTTGCCGCTCCAGCAATGTGCTTAACGACGTGGACGGCGAATTTGATCTGATTGTCGCCAATCCGCCTTACATGAAGGACGCGAAAAAACGCGCTTATCGCCATGGTGGTGATTCGCTCGGCGCGGACTTGTCTGTACGCATAGTTCGCGAGTCGATCGAGCGCTTGTCCGTCGGCGGTTCGTTGTTGCTGTATACCGGCGTCGCCATCGTCAACGGTGAAGATCCGTTTCTCGCTGCGATGCACGAGTGCCTGGATAACCAACAGCTCGATTGGAGTTACCGCGAACTCGACCCGGATGTGTTTGGCGAAGAATTGCTGGTGCCAGGTTATGAAGTTGTCGATCGAATCGCCGCTGTGGAGTTGATCGTCACGCCACGCGGGAAACATTAATTATTGGTTTAGCGCTGTCAGTGCAGTTGCTCTTTTACTGGATACCGTCATGAACTCATTCAAGAACCTGCTGACCCCGGAACAAGAACACAGACTTTGTGCGCTGGATGCGTGGCACCAAGCGCTGGATAACTGTTCGCTGCGCAGGGAATGCCCGGATGCTTATCATGAAGAATTGCTGCGCCAGGCTGATGAAATGGATCGTCAGGGCATTGTTAACTGGGAAGAGTGGCGTGATTTGCGCGTAGAAGCGGATGCCGCTTACATGCGCGCCGTGGCGGGCGGCGATTATCACGGGGTGGCGAATTCGGTCACTTCGATTTAGGCCTGTCCGTTTGGCGCTATACCCTGGGTTATTGGCGTTAGTCGGTCATGTTACTGGCGCGTAGAGTGAGCGCACTGTTCCCGGCGCCCGGATAAACCCAGATGACCCGTCCCCGTTTTTTACCCGATAACTTCACCCTTACGCTGATTGGCGTGGTGCTTCTGGCCAGTTTCCTGCCCGCCAGTGGTCAAGTAGCCGTCGGTTTTGGCTGGTTGACCAACATCGCCATTGCGCTGTTGTTCTTCCTGCATGGTGCCAAACTGTCGCGTGAATCGATCATTGCCGGGGCAGGGCATTGGCGCCTGCATTTGCTGGTGTTCAGCCTCACTTTTATCCTGTTCCCGATCATCGGGTTCGCCCTTAAACCGCTGCTTTCGCCGCTGATCGGCGACGATCTGTACATGGGCATGCTCTACCTCTGCGCGCTGCCCGCGACGGTGCAGTCGGCGATTGCCTTTACTTCACTGGCGCGCGGTAACGTCCCTGCGGCGATCTGCAGTGCGGCGGCATCGAGCCTGTTCGGGATCTTTCTCACGCCGTTGCTGGTGACGTTGCTGCTGGACGTGCACGGCGACGGCGGCTCGACCATCGACGCCATTCTGAAAATCAGCGTGCAATTGTTGCTGCCATTCGTGGCCGGACAAATCGCGCGGCGCTGGGTCGGCAACTGGGTGGCGCGTAACAAGGGTTGGCTGAAATTCGTCGATCAAGGCTCGATCCTGCTGGTGGTCTACGGCGCGTTCAGCGAGGCGGTGAACGAAGGCATCTGGCATCAGATTCCGCTGTGGCAACTCGCCGGGCTGGTGCTGGTGTGCTGCATCGTGCTGGCGCTGGTGCTGCTGGCGTCGTCCTTGCTGGGCAAGGTCTTCCGCTTCAATCAGGAAGATCGCATCACCATTCTGTTCTGCGGCTCAAAGAAGAGCCTCGCGACCGGCGTGCCGATGGCGCAAGTACTGTTCGCCGGCAGCACGCTGGGCGTGTTGATCCTGCCACTGATGCTGTTCCACCAAATTCAGCTGATGGTGTGCGCGGTGCTGGCGCAGCGTTACGCCAATCGCCAAGAGTCGGTGGCGGAAATGATGGGGCAGGTGGATCCGTGATGGCGCTTTAGGTTTCTGGTTGATTCATCAGGTTTCAGGCACTTATACGGCGACTACCGGCGTCACCTCTGGCTGCACGGTTGCTGCGGTGATATCCCATGTCTGCAGAATCTGCGTGATGGCCGCGTCGATGACTTCATGCGCGACATTGTCCCGGGCGAGAATCGAAATGCCCTGCAAGAAGCTGTCGAACACCGTGGCCATCGCCGGCGCGTGGACAGTGGCGGGCAGATCACCGGCCGCGATCCCGCGCTCGACGCACGATTGCAGGCCTGCACGAGTGCGCTCGCGGGACTGCGTCAGGGCATCGGTGACCCGCGCGTTTTCCGGGCTGGGCGCGCTCATGACACCCAGAGCGACCATGCACCCCTTCGGATGCCCATCCTCACATTGCATACGCGCGGACTGGCGCAACGCGCGCTCGATTGCCTGCCGGGGTGCAAGGCTTTCGTCCCACAAACATTGCGTGACCTGGGCGAAGGTCGTCAGATAACGCTGCACGCACTCGGCGAACAATGCCTCTTTGGAGCCGAACGCCGCATAAAAACTCGGCGCGGAAATACCGCCACCCAGCCCGGCCTTCAACTGGGCGAGGGACGTCGCGTCATAACCATGCTGCCAGAACAGGTGCAACGCCTGCTCCACGGCTTGATCGCGGTCAAAATTGCGGGGGCGACCCATCTGCGCCATGTCCTGACTCCTGTGAAAGTTGAGATAAATACTAGTCGATACATAAGTCGTTGACAACGAGCGACGTCTTCCCGCAACATTTATATCGATCAGTATTTAAGTCTGAACAACTTTAATCAGGAGCACCCCTTGACCGCCTCGATAACGTTATCCGCAACGCCCGACCGGCTACCCATCGGCGCTTTGCTCGCGCTGGCCATGACCGGTTTCATCTGCATCGTCACCGAAACATTGCCCGCCGGCCTGTTGCCGCTGATCAGTGAGGGCCTGGCGATCTCGCCCTCGATGGCCGGACAAATGGTTACTGCTTATGCGTTGGGATCGGTGGTGGCGGTCATCCCGATGACCATCGCCACGCGCGGATGGCGCCGACGCAACGTGTTGCTGCTGACCATCGTCGGTTTCTTGCTGTTCAACTCGATCACCGCGTTGTCGTCCCACTACGGCGTGACGCTGGTGGCGCGCTTCTTCGCGGGTGTCGCAGCGGGGTTGGCCTGGAGCCTGTTGGCCGGCTACGCCCGGCGGATGGTTGCGCCCGAGCAACAGGGCAAGGCGCTGGCGCTGGCGATGGTCGGAACGCCGATCGCCCTGTCGCTGGGGGTGCCGCTGGGTACTTGGCTGGGAGGGCTCGTCGGTTGGCGCACGACGTTCGGGATGATGTCCGGATTGACCTTGGTGTTGATCGCCTGGGTGTTGCTGAAAGTCCCGGATTACCCGCCGCAAGCCGCGCATCAGCGCCGCTCGCTGCGCGCAGTGCTGACCACGCCGGGCGTGCGGCCCGTGCTGGCCGTGGTGATCAGCTGGATGTTGGCGCACAACATTCTGTACACCTTCATCGCACCGTTCGTGGCTCCGGCGGGTTTGGGCAGCCAGGTTGATCGGGTGTTGTTGGTGTTTGGTGTCGCCGCGCTGGCAGGCATTTGGCTGACCGCAAAACGCGTCGAGCTGTCGTTGCGCGCAACCGTGCTGGCGAGCCTGGCCGCACTCGCGGCCGTGTGTCTGGCGTTTGCTTTGGCAGGCAGCGGGCCGCTGGTGATCTATGTTGGCGTGGCAGTGTGGGGGCTGAGTTTCGGCGGCGCGGCGACGTTGTTGCAGACGGCATTGGCGGACGCTGCAGGTGATGGCGCGGATGTCGCGTTGTCGTTGAATGTCGTGGCGTGGAACAGCGCAATCGCAGGGAGCGGCGTAGTCGGCGGCGTCATGCTCGACAAGTGGGGCGCAGGTTCTTTTCCGTGGACGATGTTGCTGCTGACCGGGTTGGCATTTGCGATTGTCTGGTGCGCGCGAGCCCACGGGTTTCGACCGGGTCCACGTGCATCACGTCATGCCAAACAGCCGCTGGGTTGAACTATAAACTGACCGACAAGTCAGGATAATCAGCTGCATTCCTTCCACATCGAGGATCAACCATGCATACCTTCACCCTGGAATACCTGTTTAACGGCGAGCCGCGCACCCAGGCTTTTGAATTCAAGCAGTCGCAGTTGTCCGTGCATGACGCGGCGATGCACTTGCTGCAACTGCATTTCGGGGACAGCGAAAACAGCCTGATCATGCCGACTGCCGACGCGACACCGGAAGAGATTCTGGCCCAGGCCGAGTTGGTCGGAATCACCCGCATACGGGTCGTCGACTGACCGCAGGAACGGCACCTGATCAATCGCCCCATCTGGCGACGTGGGGCGATTGCCTGTTAGCTTAGCCGGCTAAAACAAAAAATCAGGAGTCATCGATGCATCCGATTCGTCTAGGTCTGGTGGGCTACGGCAAGATTGCCCAGGATCAACACGTTCCCGCCATCCATGCCAACCCGGCGTTTCAGTTGGTGGCTGTCGCAACGCAAGGACAGCCGTGCGCCGGGGTAGAGAATTTTCTGTCCCTGAGCGAGTTGCTTGAGAAAGGTCCGCAGGTCGATGCGATTGCCTTTTGCACGCCGCCGCAAGGGCGATTCGCGTTGGTCCAACAAGCGCTGGCCGCCGGCAAACATGTGCTGGTAGAAAAGCCGCCCTGCGCCACGTTGGGTGAGGCCATGGCGCTGGTCGATCAGGTTGCAGCGCAGGGCGTCAGCGGCTTGTTCGCCTGGCATTCGCGTTACGCGCCGGGCATCGAGACTGCGCGTGACTGGCTCGCTTCGCGCACCCTGCAAAGCGTGCAAATCGACTGGAAAGAAGACGTGCGCAAGTGGCACCCCGGCCAGACCTGGATCTGGCAACCGGGTGGTCTGGGCGTGTTCGATCCGGGCATCAATGCCTTGTCGATCGCCACGCATTTGCTGGCGCTGCCGCTGTTCGTCGAGTCCGCCGAACTGCGCGTGCCGAGCAACTGCCAGTCGCCGATCGCCGCATCGATCAAAATGTCCGACGCGCGCCAACTGGATGTCCGCGCGGAGTTCGATTTCGATCACGGTCACGACGAACTCTGGAGCATCGAAATCCGCTGCACCGAAGGCGTCCTGCGCCTCGACAACGGCGGTGCGTTGTTGAGCATCGACGGCGTACGCCAAGCGGTGTCGGAGGAGGGCGAATACGCCGCGGTGTACCGGCATTTCCAACAGCTGATCAGCGACCAGGCCAGCGACCTCGATGTGCAACCATTGCGCTTGGTAGCGGACAGCTTTTTCGTCGGCAGTCGTGCGGCGGTTGAGCCGTTTTACGACTGAGCTTCAGTCCGCAGGGTCGAGCAAATGCACCAGGCGCGGCTCGATGGCGTCGTCCCGAACCTCCAGTAATGCCAGCGTCACCGGCAACTTGAAGCGTCGCGGCCCGGCGCTTCCGGGGTTGATGTAAAGGCGTTCACCGCGCCACTCGATGCAGGGTTTGTGCGAGTGGCCGGTGATCACCAGTCGCGTCTCGGGCGCAAGATTGGCCGGGACGTCGGCGATGTCGTGAACCAGCAAGGTCTGCCAGCCGTTGAGATCGAAAGTCAGCACGTCAGGGATCTCCGCCGCCCACGCCGATTTCAAATCGTTGTTGCCGCGCACCACGTGGACCGGGGCGATGGCGACGAGTTGCGCGAGGATCTCGGCATTGCCGATATCACCGGCGTGGATGATCTGCTCGCAGCCTTGCAGCGCGGCAATCGCTTGCGGCCGGAGCAGGTTGTGCGTGTCGGAAATGATCGCGATTTTCATGAGATGCGCAATACCTGGCTGGAAACTCTGTAGGAGCAAAGCTTGCTCGCGATTGGCATTCGACATCGATGCTGAATGTTCAGCCGTCATCGCGAGCAAGCTTTGCTCCTACAGGGACTGTGTTTCGGTGCCGAAATTCAAGGCGTTTGTCGCATAAAGTTGACACGCCCGACATTGCTCGACAGAGTCGCGCCCCGATCCGGCCGGTGTGTCGGCGTCCGTGGTGAAAAGGAATTGCAGTTGAACGAACACACATTGTCGATGCGCCTTGAGCGTGTCGCGGCGCATGTGCCTGCGGGGGCGCGGCTGGCTGATATCGGCTCGGATCACGGCTACTTGCCGGTGGCGTTGATGCGCCGAGGTCTGATCGCGGCGGCGGTGGCGGGAGAGGTGGCGTTGACGCCGTTCAATGCAGCGCAGCGCACCGTGCGCGAGAGCGACCTCGATGCGCAGATCAGCGTGCGCCATGCCAGCGGCTTGGCGGCGATCGAGCCCGGCGATGCGATCAACGCGATCAGCATCTGCGGCATGGGCGGCGAGACCATTCGCGACATCCTCGACCGCGGCAAATCGCGCCTCAGCGGCAATGAACGGCTGATCCTCCAACCCAATGGCGGCGAGCAGCCGTTGCGCCAATGGCTGATGGACAACGGCTACCGAATCCTCTGCGAAGAACTGCTGCGGGAAAACCGATTCTACTACGAAATCATCGTCGCCGAACGCGCCGAACCGGTGACCTACAGCGCCGAAGAACTGTACTTCGGACCTTTGCAAATGCAGGCCCGCCGCCCGGAATTTCTCGACAAGTGGCAGCGCATCCTGCGCGAGAAGCACAAGACCTTGAGCGGTTTCGCCAAGGCGCGGCAGGCCGTGCCGGCGTCGACGCTGGAAGAAATCTCGCTGCAGGCGCGGTGGATTACCGCGCTGCTGGCGTGAGATTAGAACGCAATATTTCCAGCAACAGCCTGAACGCCGGTTTGGACTGGCGGCGGCTCGGATAATAGAGGTGGTAGCCGCTGACCATCGGGCACCAGTCTTCGAGGACGCGCACTAGCCGGCCGGCCTCGATATGTTGCTCGACGATATCTTCCGGGAGATGAGCAAGTCCGACTCCGGCAAGGGCGAAGTCCAGCATCAGCGGCACCGTGTTGCAGATCAGCTGACCTTCCGCCCGGACTTTCAGCTCATGCCCATTCTTGGCAAACGGCCACGACCACAATCCCCCCGATGTCGGCAAACGCAGATTGATGCCGATGTGCGCGGTCAAATCGTGCGGCGTTTTTGGTGGCGGTCGACGCGCAAAATACGCCGCAGAACCGACCACCGCTTGACGAAAGTCAGGGCCGATGCGCACCCCGATCATGTCTTTGGCCACCTGTTCGCCAAGGCGAATTCCTGCGTCGTAGCGCTGTTCGACAATGTCGACCAAACCGTAGTTGTCGTTGATTTCGACGCTCACCTGCGGGTAGTCGAGCATCAGTTGGCCGACTGCCGGCGCCAGAATAGTCGCCGAGGCGTGCTCGACGGAAGTGATGCGCAAGTTGCCCGCCGGTTTGCCGCTCAATTCTTCAAGGTCGGCGAGCCCGGCTTCAATCCCGTCGAAGTGCGGCGCGATGGTCCCGATCAAGCGCTCGCCGGCATCGGTGGGCGAAACGCTGCGGGTGCTACGGGTCAGCAATTGCACGCCTAATCGGCTTTCGAGCTTGCGAATGGTGCGGCTCAGCGCCGGTTGCGATACGCCCAATTGGGCGGCGGCTTTGGTGAAGCTGCGCTCGCGTGCCACCGTCAGGAACGCTGCCAGATCGTTGACGCTGTCCCGCATGATTGATACCCCAGGGTTATAAGTACGTTCCGAACATATCATCTAATCATTTGTGGGAGGCACTGTTAGATTGGCCGCACATTGACGTCGGGGCGCATTTGACCGCACTCGGCTCGGCCAGCGGCAGCACAGATTCAGGAGTGATTATGGGCAGCGATAAACCGGTTGGCGTATGCACTTTGCTGGGACGCCGCGACTTCATCACCAAAGCCGCACTCGCGGGGGCGGCTTTGGCCGTTGGACATTCAGCCTGGGCAGGGTCTGCTGTCCAGCCCACCGTCATCACCGAGGCCAAAAACCCCAACCCAGGAACAGCAAACATGAACAAGCGTCATTTGGGCAATTTGCAGGTGTCGGCCATCGGCGCCGGCTGCATGAGTATCAGCGCCAACTACGGCCCGCCCGCCGACATCGAGCAAGGCATCCACACCCTGCGAACGGCGTTCGAGCAAGGCGTGACCTTCTTCGACACCGCCGAGGTGTACGGCCCTTACACCAACGAAGAATTGCTCGGTAAAGCGCTCAAACCATTCCGCGATCAGGTGAAAATAGCCAGCAAATTCGGCTTTGCGATTGACGGCACCATCGGGCTCGATAGCCGTCCGCAGCACATTCGCAAAGTCGTCGAGCAATCGCTAAAGCGTTTGCAGACCGATCGCATCGACCTTTACTACCAGCATCGCGTCGATCCGAATGTGCCGATCGAAGACGTCGCCGGAACGATCAAGGATTTGATCGCCGAAGGCAAAGTCGTGCATTTCGGCCTGTCTGAAGCCAGTGCGAAAACCCTGCGCCGCGCCCATGCCGTGCAGCCGGTGACGGCCATTCAGTCCGAATATTCGTTTTTCTGCCGTGACCCGGAGCGCAACGGCGTGCTCGCCGCGTGCGAAGAATTGGGCATTGGTTTCGTGCCGTGGGCGCCGTTGGGGGAGGGCTTCCTGACCGGCACCATGGACGCCAATACCCGATTCGATCCGGCGACCGATTTCCGTGGCAGCTTCCCGCGCATGTTCCCCGAGAACATGACCGCGAACATGCCAGTGGTGGAGATCCTGCGCCAAGTCGCCGCTGCCAAGGGAGGCACGCCGGCGCAAGTGGTGCTGGCGTGGTTGCTGGCGCAGAAACCCTGGATTGTGCCGATCCCCGGCACGCGCAGAGTCGATCACCTGACGGAAAACCTCGGCGCACGGGGTGTGCAGTTGACCGCCGCAGATGTGGCGGCGATGGAGGAGCAATTCGCGCAACTGACGGTGCACGGCGAGCGCATGTCCGAAATGCACATGCAGCAAATCGACCGTAGTTGATATGCGTCGTCGTACAACAAATTTTTTGTTTTCGATGCGTGTTCAGGGACTGAAGACTGCACCAGTTAACGCCTTGCAGCCAATGCCTGGCATGCGCAAAGTCAAATAATCCGATGGCCGTTCGATGACGAACGGCCATTTTTCCAATTGACAGCCGACTATTCATCTCGATATAAAAGGCGCAGTTGTACGACGATAGACGATATTGAGTCTGTTACACACTAAAAATAAAAAAGAGTGTCGGCCTATCATGAATCCAACCTGCGTCCTCGCCTCGCTGAACGCCGCCCCCAGCGGTTCGCACCTGACGGCTTGCCACTGCGCCCAGTCAGGCCCGCCCCACACGCCATAGCACTTGCACCGCATCGACTCCGGCCATTGCGCCTGGAGCGCCTGTGCCTGCACGCTCTCACCGGTTGTCGAGAGCTCATCACCCTAGTCCAATAATAAAGTGATGCTATGAATCTGAACGAGCCCATCAATGCGCAACGCGTCGGCCAAGCCGTAGGCAACTATCGCTGGACGATCTGCGCGCTGTTGTTTTTTGCAACCACCGTCAACTACCTCGACCGCCAGGTGCTCAGCCTGTTGGCGCCGGGTTTGTCGACGGAATTTGGCTGGAGCAACTCCGACTACGCCAACATCGCGTCGGTGTTCCAGTTTGTGTATGCGATTTCCATGTTGTTCGCCGGTCGCGTGGTCGACAGAATCGGCACCAAAACCGCGTTTGTCGTGGCGATCGGGATCTGGTCGACGGGTGCGGTCATGCACGCGTTTTCGGTGCCGATGGGCGAGGGCATTGCCGCGGTGTGCAGCGCGTTCGGCCTCGCGGTGATTCCGGTGTCGATTGCCGGTTTCATGTTGTCGCGGGCGGTGCTGGCGATTGGCGAGGCGGGTAATTTTCCGATCGCGATCAAAGCGACTGCCGAATATTTCCCGAAGAAAGAACGCTCGTTCGCCACCGGCATTTTCAACTCCGGGGCCAACGTCGGCGCGATTCTGGCACCGATTTGCGTACCGTTGATTGCCGGCCTGTGGGGCTGGGAAGCGGCGTTTATCGTGATCGGCATGTTGGGTTTTGTGTGGTTGGCGGTGTGGATCGCGCTGTATCAGAAACCTGAGCAGCAGAAGCGCTTGTCGGCGGCAGAACTGGCCTACATCCGCAGCGACGAACCGGTGCAAGTGATCGCCACCCCGGTGTCCGATGCGCCGGCGAAAAAAGTCTCGTGGTTCAAGTTGCTGACCTATCGCCAGACCTGGGCGTTTGCTTTCGGCAAGTTCATGACGGACGGCGTGTGGTGGTTTTTCCTGTTCTGGCTGCCGACGTACCTGTCCGCGCAATACGGCATGAAAGGCCCGGACATCGTTATTCCGTTGGCCGTGCTGTACAGCATGACCATGGTCGGCAGTATCGGCGGTGGCTGGTTCCCGAGCTACTTCATGTCACGCGGCGACAAACCGTATGACGGCCGCATGAAAGCCATGCTGGTGATCGCACTGTTCCCGTTGGTGGTGTTGCTGGCG
The DNA here is from genome assembly GCF_900105155.1 of Pseudomonas prosekii. Lineage (NCBI taxonomy): Bacteria > Pseudomonadati > Pseudomonadota > Gammaproteobacteria > Pseudomonadales > Pseudomonadaceae > Pseudomonas > Pseudomonas prosekii. The sequence goes on along the minus strand of NZ_LT629762.1, from coordinate 320,221 downwards.
CAGCCGTTGGGCTATATCAGCTTCTGGATTCCGGTGTTGTTGATCGGTATCGGCGCCTCGGCGCACCAGGCGTGGTCGTGCAACATCTTCACCACCGTGTCCGACATGTTCCCGCAGAAAACCGTGGCTTCGGTCGTCGGCATCGGCGGCATGGCCGGTGGTTTGGGTGGTGTGGTGATGACCAAGATCGGTGGCTGGGTGTTCGACTATTACAAGTCGATCAACGACATTCATACCGGCTACATGATCATGTTTGCGATCTGCGCCGTGGCGTACCTGGTGGCGTGGAGCGTGATGAAAACGCTGGTGCCGCGTCACAAGGAAATTACTGATCTCTGAATGAAGTTGGCGGTGATGGCCTGATCGCGAGCAGGCTCACTCCTACATGGGTCGGTGGTGTGCACGAAATCTGTGAACGGCACCGATCCCCTGTAGGAGCGAGGCTTGCCCGCGAAGCTTTTGGCGTATTTGAAGGCACCTTCGCGGGCAAGCCTCGCTCCTACGGTTCGGCGTTATCAGGACGCCAGCGCCCCAAACGGGCCGTCGCTGTCCGGCAAGGCAATCGCCGCATCCCCCGGCGTGAGGATGACTTTGCGGCACTCGTCCTCTTTCTTGTCGAACATCTTGTAGCCTTCAGCCGCCTGTTCCAGCGACATCCGGTGGCTGATGATGACCTCCGGCGCGAGTCGCCCGGTCTCGATGTGTTCAAGCAATTCCGGCAAGAATCGCTGCACGTGCGTCTGGCCCATTTTGAACGTCAGGCCCTTGTCGAACGCATCACCAAACATGAAGCCGTGGATAAACCCGGAATAAACCCCCGGCACACTCACCGTCCCGCCACGCCGCACGGCAGCGATGCACTGACGCAACGCCTTGCCGCTGCCACCCTCGAGTTTCAGCGTCGCGAGCACCGTTTCGGTGGTGCTGCCCTTGGCTTCAAAACCCACCGCATCCACCACGCCGTCGACACCGCGCATGCCTTTGGTCTGGCGAATAATCGTGTCCGCCGGGTCATTGTCTTCATCGAAGTTGATCGGGATCACCCCGTAGGTTTTCTGCGCATACGCCAAGCGATACGGGTGGTGATCGACCATGAAAATCTGCTCGGCACCGAGCATCCGCGCGCACGCGGCGCTCAACAATCCCACAGGCCCGGCGCCGAAAATCGCCACGCTGGAGCCGCTGCCGATACCGGCGTTGGTCACCGCTTGATAGGCCGTCGGCAAGATGTCCGAGAGAAACAAAACCTTCTCGTCGGATAACGTCCCCGGCACTTTGAACGGCCCGGTATTGGCTTTAGGCACGCGCACGTATTCAGCCTGGCCGCCGGGAATCCCGCCGTACATATGGCTGAAACCAAACAGCGCGGCGCCGGACGGAATCGACTTTTTATTGATGATCGCGCCGCGCCCGGTGTTGGTGGTTTCACACGCGGCGAACAGGTCCATTTCGCAGAAGAAACAACTGCCACAGGCAATCACGAACGGGATCACCACGCGGTCGCCGGGTTGCACGGCGGTTACCGCGGAACCTGCTTCCTCGACGATGCCCATGAACTCGTGGCCGAAGATATCGCCGTGTTCCACCGTGGGGATTTTCCCGCGATAGAGGTGCAAGTCCGATCCGCAGATCGCCGTCGCCGTGACCCGCAGAATGATGTCATTGCTGTCGAGGATTACCGGGTCGGGAACAGTGTCAACTTTGACGTCGTTCGCACCGTGGTAGGTGAGTGCTCTCATGATGTCCTGCTCCCTTCATTGCGGATTTCTGGATGGTAAGTGGGAGAGGCGCATTGGCGATTGGAAGTTCAAGCCAGTTGCCGACAACTGGGACTAGCGGTCCTCCGTGACCAATTTCGCCAACCGTGAAGGGTCATGCGTCCGACTTGTTGTGTCGCTCATCATTTTCTTGGAACTCCCGGCAACGGCGCTTCGTCATCATCAATAAGGGCAGCTGCGGCTGATTCGTGGCAGACCCGAAAACGCTTGTTAAATCGCAAGGCGAGGGTAGCCATGAATACTTCAGATAACAGGGCTGGGACGCAGGCCGAGGGTCAGGGCAATGCAAAGCCTGAACAGCAATTTGATCACTTGAAAGAGGATGTCACCGAGGTGCTCGGCAATGCCCGGCAACAGGCGGATGCGCAATTCGGGCAATACCGCGACAGCGCTGCGGAGCAAATCGAGGCCTTGGCCCAAGGGGCAAAATCCTTCGTTTCCGGCATGGAAGACAAGGACGCTTTGGGCATGTCCGACTACCTCGCGGATGTCGCCGAGTCGATGAGCGGGCTGGCGAAAAATCTGCGCGGCAAGAGCGCCGAACAACTGCTGCACGACGGCGCCGAACTGGCGCGCAATAACCCGGCATTGTTTGTCGCCGGCAGCATTGCGCTGGGCTTCGGTTTGTCGCGTTTCCTCAAAGCAGGCACCAGCGCAGCGGCGACGACGACCAGTGAAAAGGATCCGGCTGCCGGGCATTCCGTGCCGCCCGCATCGGGCTTCGGCGCCCAGCGCCCTTATGAAACGTCCGTGCCTTCGCGCGCCGAGCCAAACCCCGGTCTGGCCACCGGCGGCACGCCCGCAGCACCGAGCGAGTACGAACATCCGTCGGACTTCGCGACAACCCAGCCACCGATCTCGCCAGCCAATCGAGGAGAACTGTGATGAACAAGCAAGATACCGAATTGCCGGGTTCAAGACCGCTGCCAGCGGCGGAACAGGACGCTTCGATTGTCGGGTTGTTGCGACAGTTGTCCCACGAAGTGCCGGTGCTGTTTTCCAAGGAACTGGCGTTGGCCAAGGCTGAATTCCAGGCCAGCCTCACCACGCTCAAGGCAGGCGTGGCGGCGGTCGCCGGCGGCGCGATTGTGTTGCTTGCCGGTTTGATCATCTTGCTGATGTCGGCGGTGTACGGGCTGAGCATGTTCATGGCGCCATGGCTGGCTGCGCTGATCGTCGGCGTGGTGGTGATGATCATTGGCTTCACCATGTTGCAGTCGGGCAAGAAGCAATTCGAGCCGTCCCATTTCAAGCCGGATCGCACGCTGGATGCCTTGAATAAAGACCAGGAAGCGCTGCGCAGGAGAGTGTCATGAACCGCGAATTTGAAGCTGAAGCAGGCAAGAGTCCGGAAACCATCGAGCGCGAAATCGATGCGCAACGGGCAAGCATTGGCCACATCGTCGACGCGCTGGAAAGCAAGTTCACGCCGGGGCAGATGTTCGATCAGGCGCTGGGCATGATGCAAAGCAACGGCACCACGTTCCTGACCAATCTGGGCACCAGCGTGCGCAATAATCCGGTGCCGGCGGTGCTGACCTCGGTGGGATTGTTATGGCTGATGGTCAGCCAGAATCGCCCGCCAACCGCGCGGCCCGGTTATCGCGTCGGGCCGGATCAAAACACTGCCAGCGAATGGGCCGACGGCCTGGCGGACGGCATTGATGGCGCGCGCGACCGACTGCATCAGGCAGGCGATTCGCTGAAGGACGGTTATCAATCGTTGAAGGACAAGGCCGCCAGCACGGGTGATCGCCTCGGCGCTGCCAGCGAAAACTTCAGCCATGCCGCGCACGATGCCGGCGAAAAACTGCGGCGCAATTCGCAGGTGGTGGGGCAACAATTGACCAACCTGCTGCAGGAACAACCGCTGATGGTCGCGGCCGCAGGCATCGCGTTTGGCGCGCTGCTGGGCGCGGCGTTGCCATCGACTACGGTTGAGCGTCGTTATCTGGGCAAGACCAGCGCGGACTTGGCCGATAAGGTCAAACATCAGGCGCAGGAGGGGTTTGAAGCGGTGCGCGATACGGTGACAAGGACCACCGAACACACCGATCCCGAAGCGAAACCGCAAACGGAGCCTCGGGTGAATCCAGTTAATCCGGGTAATCCGGCGGATTTGTCGCAAGGGCTGGGTACTTCATAAAGCCAAAAAAAGGGGACAGATCACTGTCCCCTTTTCACCTACTGACAAACCATTCTCCCAGCCAACACGAATCCCCTGTAGCAGCTGGCGAAGCCTGCGTTCGGCTGCGCAGCAGTCGCCATTTGTTTTGCGCGAGTTTTTTCTGACACACCACAGTGACTGGTTTCGCGACTGCTGCGCAGCCGAACGCAGGCTCCGCCAGCTGCTACAAGGTGTTGTGGTGGGGCTTGTCTATTTCACTTTTGCTTAAATCGTCGCCAACGCCTGCGCCAGATCTGCGCGCAGATCTTCTACGTCTTCGACGCCCACCGACAGGCGCACCAAGCCGTCACCAATGCCCAACTGCGCCCGGGTTTCCGCCGGAATACTTGCGTGGGTCATGATCGCCGGGTGCTCGATCAAACTCTCAACGCCGCCCAGACTTTCCGCCAACGCGAAAATCTTCACGTTCTCCAGAAAGCGTTTCGAACCGGCCAAGTCTGTGTTCAGGTCCACCGAAATCATCCCGCCAAACCCGCGCATTTGCCGCTTAGCCAACTCGTGCTGCGGATGCGACGGCAGCCCCGGGTAATAGACCCGCGACACCTGCGGCTGAGATTCCAGCCATTGCGCCAGTTCCAGCGCGTTGCTGCAGTGGCGCTCCATGCGCAGTGCCAACGTTTTCACGCCGCGCAAGGTCAGAAAGGCGTCAAACGGACCGGAAATTGCGCCGACCGAATTCTGCAAAAAGCCCAGGCGTTCAGCCAGGTCCGGGTTGTTGCCGACAACAGCGATGCCGCCGATCACATCAGAGTGGCCATTCAGGTATTTGGTGGTCGAGTGCACGACGATGTCGAAACCCAACTCCAGCGGCCGCTGAATCCACGGGCTGGCGAAGGTGTTGTCGGCGACGCAGATAATGCCGCGGGCGCGGCAGACGCGGGCGATGGCGGCCAGATCGGTCAGGCTCAACAGCGGGTTGCTCGGGGTTTCGACCCAGACCATCCGCGTGTCGTCCTGCAGCGAGGCTTCGAACGCCGACAGGTCGGTCAGGTCAACGTAGCTGAAACTGTGCCCGGCGCTGCGTTGGCGCACTTTGTCGAACAGACGGAAAGTGCCGCCGTACAAGTCATTGCCGGAAACGATGTGCGAACCGGCATCGAGCAGTTCGAGCACGGTGGAAATCGCTGCCAGCCCGGAAGCAAACGCGAACGCCTGGGTGCCGCCCTCAAGGTCGGCGACGCAGCGCTCCAAAGCAAAGCGCGTCGGGTTGTGCGAGCGCCCGTAATCGAGGCCTTTGTGCACGCCGGGGCTCGATTGCAGGTACGTTGAGTTAGCGTAGATCGGCGGCATCAGCGCCCCGGTCGACGGGTCTGGAACCTGGCCCGCGTGGATCACCCGAGTGGCGAAAGCGCGTGGCGCGCCGGTTTCATCGTGTTGACTCATGTAAGGGATCTCCGTAAATGGTTGAGCAAATCGACGCGCGTAATCAAACCGTGGAAGCCCGCCGCGTCGGCAATGATCGCCACCAGTCCGCGATCAAGTTCGGCTTGCAGTTGTGCCAGACTGGCGCTCGGCGGCAAGGTTTGCAACTTGCCGGTCATGGCGCTGGCGACGGTCATGCGAAAGTGCGAGGCGTCTTCCTGCATGCCGAGGAGGATATCCGACTCGTCGATCACCCCGACCAGTTGCTGCCCGTCGACCAGCACCGGCAGTTGCGAAACGTCCGCCAGGCGCATGCGCTGGAACGCCGTGAGCAAGGTGTCATCCGGGCCGACGCTGATTACCCGGCCGTCCTCGAAACGCCGCGCGATCAAGTCGCGCAAATCGCCGTAATGTTTGTATTTGAGCAGGCCCTGATCGTTCATCCATTGGTCGTTGTAGACCTTCGACAGATAACGCGTGCCGGTGTCGCAGACGAACGTGACCACGCGCTTCGGCTCGGTCTGCTCGCGGCAATAACGCAGGGCTGCGGCGAGCAACGTGCCGGTCGATGAACCGCCGAGAATGCCCTCGGCGCGGAGCAATTGGCGCGCGTGATCGAAGCTTTCTTCGTCGCTGATCGAGTAGGCGTGGCGCACGCTGGAGAGGTCGGCAATCGACGGAATAAAATCTTCGCCAATGCCTTCCACCGCCCACGAACCGGGCGTGCCGAGGGTGCCGGTGCGGCTGTATTCGGCCATCACCGAGCCGATGGGGTCGGCGAGAACCATTTGCAGATTCGGTTGTACGCGCTTGAAGAAACGGGTGAGGCCGGTCAACGTGCCGGCCGACCCGACGCCGACCACAATCGCATCGAGGTCATGCTGGGTTTGCGCCCAGATTTCCGGCGCGGTGCTGCATTCGTGGGCCAGCGGGTTCGCCGGGTTATTGAATTGGTCGGCGAAAAACGCGTCGGGAATGTCCTTGGCCAAACGCGCGGCGACGTCCTGGTAATACTCGGGATGACCCTTGCCGACATCGGAGCGGGTGATGTGCACTTCGGCGCCCATGGCTTTGAGGTGCAAGACCTTCTCGGTGGACATCTTGTCCGGCACCACCAACACCACCCGATAACCCTTGGCGCGCCCGACCAGCGCCAGGCCCAAACCGGTGTTGCCGGCGGTGGCTTCAACGATGGTGCCGCCGGGTTTGAGGCGACCGTCGCGCTCGGCGGCGTCGATCATCGCCAGGCCGATGCGGTCCTTGATCGAACCGCCGGGGTTCTGCGATTCGAGTTTGAGAAACAGCGTGCACGGCCCGGTATCAAAGCGGCTGACGCGCACCAGCGGCGTATTGCCGATCAGTTCGAGCACGGCGGGGCGGGTGTTGTTTGGCATGTCTTCACCTCCTGTGGATTTGCACTGGATGGCCAGCCATTGATAGCAAAACGCTGCTGATCACTGCCTGGCAAATCTGCCTACGACCATAGGCCGGGATGTCCTCAGCCGCAAGCAACTGCACCCTGTAGGAGCGAGGCTTGCCCGCGAAGGCGCCGTGTCAGTCAACATCATTGTTGCCGGTAGAACGCTTTCGCGGGCAAGCCTCGCTCCTACAGGGGTTGGGTGGATGCCGGGCTCAGGCGGATCGGCACGGATTTCGCGGCGGGGACTTTGCTGCGTTCGGCGTGGTGCCACAGCGGCACCAGCGGATTGCATTCGGGGTAATACGCTGCCGCGCAGCCCTCGGGAATGTCATACGCGACGATCTCCAACGGCCCGACCTGACGCTTCACTTCGGGCTCTATCGCCGTGGTCAGCAACACCCGTTGGCCGACCTTGAAGCCCAGCCGCGCGATGTCATTGCAGTGCATGAAAATCACTTCACGCGTGCCGCTGATCCCACGGAAACGGTCTTCATAGCCATAAATGGTCGTGTTGAATTGATCGTTGCTGCGCAGCGTCATCAGTTGCAGGACATCGCGCGGGATGTCGCCGGGGCTGACGTCGTCATCCTCATTCAGCGTGCTTGGATTGATGAACTGCGCCTTGCCGCTCTCGGTCAGCCATTCGCGTTTGGCCACCGCAATGGGTCGATGGAAACCGCCGGGTTCGGCCATGCGCGTTTCCATGTCGTGGAAGATGTGCGGGTAGGTTTTGGCGATGGCCGAGCGCACGCGCGAATAGTCGCTGCTCCAGCCCAGCCAGTCGATGGAACTGGCGGAGGGCAGGGCGGCCGTGGCCAGGCCGGCGATGATGCTCGCCTCCGCGCGCACGTGCGGGCTGACCGGCTCGGCGCTGCCATGCCAGCCGTGGATGCAACCGGTGCTGTCCTCGGTGGCCCAGGTTTGCGCGACGCCGTTTTGCCGGTCGATCTCGATGCGGCCCAGGCACGGCAGCAACCATTGATTCTGCGCGGGGACCAAGTGCGTACGATTGAGTTTGGTGGCGATCTGCACGTTCAGTTCAAGCGATTGCCACGCCGGCTCCATGCGCGAAGTGTCGGGAATCGCCCGCAGGAAATTACCGCCCAGACCAATAAAACCGCGCACTTGCCCGGCGAGAATGCCTTCGCAGGCATCCACCGTGCATAAGCCCATTTGCTCCGGCACCTTGAAACCGAATTGCTCCTCGATCAAATCGACCGGGACTTTTTTCGGGTCTTCGGTAATGCCCACCGTGCGTTGACCTTGCACATTGGAATGCCCGCGCACCGGGCAAATCCCGGCGCCCGGTTTGCCGAAATTGCCGCGCATCAGCAGCAGGTTCACCAGCATTTGCACGTTCTGCACACCATGCCGGTGCTGAGTCATGCCCATGCCGTAAATAAACATCACCCGTTCACTCTGCGCGTACACCGTCGCCGCCGCTTCCAGCGCGCCCCGGCTCAAGCCGGATTGGCGTTCGATCTGTTGCCAGTGACAGCCGCGAACCATGCTCGCGAAGGCGTCGAAACCCTGGGTGTGTTCGGCGATAAAAGCGTGATCGAGAATGGTCGACGGCGCGCGATCCTCCATGTCCAGCAACACCTTGGCCAGGCCGATCAGCGCTGCCGTGTCGCCGCCAATCGCCACTTGGTGGTATTGGGTGCTGATGAGGGTCGATGCCGGCGTGAGCATCTCGATGGGGGACTGCGGATTGACGAAACGCTCCAGGCCGCGCTCGCGCAAAGGGTTGAAGGTGATGATCGGCACATCGCGTTTGCGCACGTCCTGCAATTGATGAAGCATGCGCGGCGCGTTGCTGCCGACGTTCTGGCCGAAGAAAAACAGGCAATCGGTGTGCTCGAAATCGTCCAGCGTCACCGTGCCGACCGGCACGCCGATGCTTTCCTGCAAACCCACCGAAGTGCTTTCGTGGCACATGTTCGAGCTGTCGGGCAGGTTGTTGGTGCCGTAGGCGCGGGCGAACAACTGGTACATGAACGAGGTTTCCAGCGAGGCGCGCCCGGAGGCGTAAAACACCACGCTGTCGGGCTGCATCGTCTGCAACTGCGCGCCGATCTCGCGATAAGCCTCGTCCCAGGATGTTTCCTGATAACGGTCGCTGGCCGCGTCGTAACGCAGCGGATGAGTCAGCCGCCCGTGCTGCTCCAAATCGTAATCGGGCCATTGCCGCAGTTCGGTGAGGGTGTGCCGGGTGAAGAACGCCGGGTCGGTTTTCAGCGACGTCAGCTCCCATGCAGTGGCCTTGGCGCCGTTCTCGCAAAACTCCAGCGCGTGCGGCCGGCCGGGCTTGGCCCAGGCGCAACTGACACAGGCGAAACCATCCGGTTTGTTCTGTTTGAGCAACGCCACCGAACCTTTGGCAAACGCCTGTTCGCGCCAGAGGATTTTCATCACCGATTGCGCCGAACCCCAGCCGCCGCTCGCGTGGGTGTAGGGGTGAAAATGTTTTTTCGGATGAATGAGCATCGGCCACTCCGGCAGGCTTTATCGGCAAGTTGATAGAGCTAGGACGGGGGCGCGTTTTAAAAGGTTCGAGAAGAATTATGAAAGCCGCCTGCGGCCGATTGGGCGGGGGAGCAGGCTCCCTCGCCGTGGGTTTTGCCTGCGGGTCAGGCGGTTTCCGGCAATTTGGCGATGACCTTGATCTCGAAATCGAAGCCGTACAGCCACGTCACGCCGATGCAGGTCAGTGTCGGGTGCGGCGCGTTACCCCAAAACTCCGGCACCACGGCCCAGACTGCTTCGAAGTTTTTCGCTGGATCGACGATAAATCCCGTGACGTCGATCACGTCGTCGAACGTGCAACCGGCCGCTTCGAGGATCGCATTGAGGTTGGTGAACGCGCGCCGCACTTGGGTTTGCAGGTCCGGTTCCGGCGAACCGTCCTCGCGGCTGCCGACTTGCCCAGAGACGAATAAAAAGCCATTGGATTTGATCGCTGGCGAGTAACGGTTGATGTCGTAAAGTGCCTGGCGTCCAGCGGGGAAAACTACATCGCGCGGTGTCATAACGGTGCCTCCAGAAGTGCATCAGGGTCAGGTCCGACCCGGGTTAACGATGAACCGACTCTAGGCACTTGCGCCGACCCGATAAACCGGCAACCTTAGCCATCACTGTTTGCCAATCCCAAACAATCCGAGGCGATATGGACCGTTTTGACGCGATGCAGGCCTTTGCGCGAGTGGTGGAAACCGGCAGTTTCACCAAGGCTGCCGAGACGCTGCACATGAGCAAAACCAGCGTGACGCAACTGGTGCAGCAATTGGAGGCGCGGCTGCGGGTCAAACTGCTCAACCGCACCACGCGCAAGGTCAACGTGACTGCCGACGGCGCGGTGTTTTACGAACGGGTTCTGCGCCTGCTGGCTGACATGGACGACGCCGAAACCAGCCTGTCGAGCGCCGCCGTATTGCCCCGGGGGCGATTGCGCGTGGACGTGCCGAGCCCGTTGGCGCGGATGATTCTGATGCCGGCATTGCCAGCGTTTCACGCGCGTTACCCGGACATCCAGATCGACATGGGCGTCAGCGATCGCATCGTCGATATCATCGGCGAGAACGTCGATTGCGTGGTGCGCGGCGGCGAGCTTATCGATCAGTCGTTGATGGCGCGGCGAGTCGGCGACCTGCAGCTCGGCGTATTCGCCGCGCCGAATTACCTGGCCCGGCTCGGCACGCCGCTGCATCCACGAGAACTGGAAGATTCCGAACATCGGGTGATTGGTTTCCTCTGGGCCCGCACTGGCCGGGCGTTGCCGTACGCGATGCGCAGCGCCACGGAGCAGTTGCAGATCACCGGCCGCTACGTGCTGGCGGTGGATGACGGCAACGCCTACCTGGCAGCGGGCCTGGCCGGGATGGGGGTTTTCTGGTTGCCGGATTACATGTCCAAGGCGCACGAAGAACGCGGCGAGCTGGTGCGATTGTTTGGGGATTGGCGGCTGGATTCGATGCCGTTGTACGTGGCATTTCCGCCGAACCGGCACATCAGCCTCAAGGTGCGAGTGTTCATTGATTGGATCGCGGAATTGATGGCGCAACACGCACCGATCGTTGCGCCGGACAAGCGCTAGAAAACACATCGCAGGCACGCCAAACCCAAAACCTGTGATCGGGGTGTGTCAGGTGTACCGCGAACGCTGGTTTTGCGACTGCTGCGCAGCCGAACGGGGGCAAGCCCCCTCGCCACAGGGGTTGTGGTGTGGCTGGCTGACTTTGGAGGGCAGGATGGTCCCAACTATCTGTCAATCCTTATCGCAAGCACGCCAAACCCAAAAACCGTGGCGAGCGAGCTTGCTCGCGCTGGGCTGCGCAGCGGCCCCAAAACCTGTGGTCGCGTTTTGTCTGGAGTACCGCGAGCGCTGGTTTTGCGACTGCTGCGCAGCCGAACGGGGGCAAGCCCCCTCGCCACAGAATTTCTGGCAGGCACACAACTGTTTTTGATCTTGTAGGAGCAAAGCTTGCTCGCGAAGCAGGCGCCGCGAAGCATCAGGCTCAGCGCATTACCGCCCATCGCGGGCAAGTCCTGCCCCCGCAGCTATCCGATTCTGCCGACGGTGATTGAGAAGCCTGGTTTCAATCAAAGTGCCTCATCATCAAAGATGCTTTCAATCGGCAATTGAAAAACCCGCGCAATCTGAAACGCCAGCGGCAGGCTCGGATCGTAGCGACCGTTTTCAATCGCATTGATCGTCTGCCGAGAGACGTTCAACAGCGCCGCCAGATCAACTTGCGACCACTTGCGTGCGGCGCGCAGTTCCTTGAGCTGGTTTTTCATTGATAACGACGTCTGGCAACTTGCAAGCCGATGATCCACATCAAACCCATTACCGGCCACACCAGTGTCCATGACAGATGCGGAAAGCCGACATTCTCCAGAAAGCCATAACTGAAGGTCAGCAACGCGGAAGCTGCGAAAGCGAAACCGAGCGCTTCAAGTTGGATGCGCAAGTGCATTTCATCCATCTGCCGAAGATTGCGCACGATCGCCCAGCACATCAGGACCGCCGGCAATACCGGCATCAGCGTAATAACAATGCGCAATGGCATGCCGGCGTTTTCCAGGTGTTGAAGCAGCATTATCGAGCCGATCAACATAATCACGTAGATCGTCAGTGCCGCGCCCAATTCGGTGTAATAGCGTTTCATTTCATCGTCCTGATGTAAAAGGTGCTTTACATACTCGCCGAAGACTTAAAAGATGTAAAGGGAGCTTTACGTATCAGCGCGCTCGCCGTTTAACCATTCCTGATTCATCGTCTCGGCGTCCCCCAGGTAATCGAGCAACCAGGCCATCGCTGGCGAATGCTTGTTCTGGTTCCACGCCACGCACGACGGGCTGGCGGCGAAGGGTCGCTCCAGATTGAGCGCGACCAATTGACCTTGCTCGATCAACGGCATCACCAAGTGCGCCGGCGCCATGCCAACGCACAAACCTTCACCCAGACAATCCAGCGCCGAGGCCCAGTTCGGCGCGACCAGCCGTCGTTGATTGTCCAACGCCCAGGTATCGCGTTTGGGCAGCTGGCGAGAAGTGTCGTTCATGCACAGCGCGGGGTAGGGGCGTAGTTGATCGTCATTCAACGGACCGTTTAGCGCCGCCAGCGGATGGCGGGCGCTGGCGACACACAGCCAATTCAACAGGCCCATGTCGCGGAAGCTGTAGTGACTGGCCACCGGCACCGCGCTGGTGGCGCCGATGACAATGTCGGTGCGCTCGTCGGCGAGGGCATCCCATACGCCGTTAAACACTTCGTAGCCGAGCAGCAACTCGACGTCGGGAAACTGTTTATAAAAATCCAGCACCAATTGCCGGCAGCGCTGCTGTTTAACGATGGCATCCACCGCCACGCGCAGCTGACCGCTCCAGCCATTGGCCACTTGCTGGCAGCGGCGACGGGTGTCAAGCATGGCTTTCATCACGCCGCGTGACTGCTCGATAAACAATTTGCCGGCCGGCGTCAGCTCGACATCGCGATGACGCCGCACAAACAGCGGCACCGCCAGCCATTGTTCGAGCTGGCGCACCGTGTAACTGACCGCCGACGGCACGCGATGCAACTCCTGCGCCGCCGCGCTGAAGCTGCCGTGCCGGGCCACGGCATCAACCACATCGAGGGAATATTCAGACCACATTCACTTGCCTTCAAAAATATTGATAGAAACGTCCAATTATTATCGCTTCACAGTAAAAGCGCATTGCCGATAATGACACGCTGCTAACAAATTATTTGATTGAAGATTCAGTTAGGGCATTGATGAAAAACTCGTTTGGATTCACCTGTTACTTGATTGGGCTGAGCATGCTCGGCTATTTGGGCATGGACATGTACCTGCCGGCGTTCGGCGTGATCGGCAGCGACCTGCATTTATCCGCCGGCGCGGTGGGCGCCAGCCTGAGCATTTTCCTCGCCGGTTTCGCCGTCGGCCAACTGTTGTGGGGGCCGATGTCCGACCGCATCGGGCGCAAACCGGTGCTGTTGATGGGTCTGAGCCTGTTCGCCGTCGGTTGCCTCGGCATGTTCTGGGTCGAAACCGCGGTGCAACTGTGGACTCTGCGCTTCATTCAGGCGATCGGCGTGTGTTCGGCGGCGGTCAGTTGGCAAGCGCTGGTGATCGACCGCTACCCGCCACATCAGGCCAATCGCCTGTTCGCCGCGATTATTCCGCTGATGTCACTGTCACCCGCGCTCGCGCCGCTGCTCGGTGCCTTGCTGCTTAATCACTTTGGCTGGCAGGCGATTTTCACCGTGTTGCTGTGCATCAGCGTCGGTTTGCTGTTGCCCACCGCGCTGCTCAAAGCCACGCCGAAACGTCTGACAGCCAACGGCGAACGTTCACGCATCAGCTTCGGACAAATCCTCAAATCACCGGCGTTCAGCGGCAACGTATTGATCTACGCAGCCAGCTCGGCGGCGTTTTTCGCTTGGCTGACAGCGTCACCGTTCATCCTCGGCGGTATGGGTTACAGCCCCAACGACATCGGCCTGAGCTACGCCTTGCCGACCCTGGGTTTCCTCATCGGTGGCTTCAGTTGCCGCAGCCTGCTGCAACGCATCAGCGGTAACCTGATGTTGCCGTGGCTGATCCTCGCGTACTGCGTGAGCCTGGTCGCGCTGTACCTGGTCGCGACGCTGACCACGCCGACATTGACCACCTTGCTGATCCCGTTTTGCCTGATGGGATTGGTCAACGGTGCCAGTTTCCCAATCATCGTGACGAATGCTCTGACGCCATTCTCGGAAAACTCCGGCAAAGCGGCGGCTTTACAGAACGCATTGCAACTGGGTCTGTGCTTTGCCGCGAGCCTGCTGGTGTCGACGTGGATCGAGCGGCCGCTGGAAATCGCCGTGGTAGTGATGCTCGCGACCGTGCCGATGGCGCTGTTGGGCTATTGGATTCAGCGGCGCAAATGCGTCCAGGTTCAACAGTTCGGGCAACCCGAAAAAACCCACTGACAAACCTGTAGCAGCTGGCGCAGCCTGCGTCCGGCTGCGCAGCAGTCGTAAAATCAGCAAACGCGGTGTTTCAGAAAGACTACGCGTTGAGGGTTTACGACTGCTTCGCAGCCGGACGCAGGCTTCGCCAGCTGCTACAAAAGGTTGTGTTATGGGTCAAAACGTCGCGTGGGTCAGCCCGGTCAAGGTGTCGGCGATGGATTTGGTCCGTTGCGCCGTGCCTTCGGTGGTGCGGCTTGACTCTTCCAGCACGTCGAGCATTTCGCGCAAGGCTTCCACCGCAACGGATTGGTCCTCGATTTGCTGCGCCACCAGCTGGATCTCGCCCGACAGTAAATCAATATCGACGCCAATCTCCGCCGCATTCTTGCGGGTGATTTCCGCCAGTTTGCGCACTTCGTCCGCCACCACGGCGAAGCCTCGGCCCATCTCGCCGGCCCGCGCCGCTTCAATGGCGGCGTTGAGCGCGAGCAAATTGGTCTGCCCGGCGATCTGCTGGATCACTTGCACAATCGACTGAATTCGCAGGCTCGAACCGGCCAATGCGCGGGCGCCGACCACCGCTTCACCTGCTTGTGTGGCCAAGTGCTCAACCGTAGTCCCGGCCTGCGTAGCTACCGTGTTCTGCCGGTCGATAGTGCCGGCCAAGTCATCCATCGAATGGTGCAACTCGCCCGAGTAATGCTTGATTTGCGTCGACATCTGCTCTTGCTGCGCACGGGCCTGGGCCAACACTTGACCCAAGTCCGCGAGGCCGTCAAACACCGGCAGAATCGTGCTGTCGAGGCCACGAGTTTCCAGCGCGCTGCTGAAATCCTGTTCCTTGAACGCCATGATTTGCTTGACCACGACGTGGTTCAAACCGGCGAGTTTCTTGATCTGCCGGCGCAGGAAAAACGCTTTGAATTCGCCATAGTGCGCGATGAAATTGTCGACGTATTCATCGGCAAACGTGGCGCCCTTGGCCACGCGAAAGAAGAAAATCGCGGTCAGCGTCTGGTTCAGGTTCAACCCCAGAATCTCGCCGAACGTCGAAAAACCTGCCAACGGCACATCACCGAAAATCCCGGTCATGCTCGCCAGATCGCTGCCGTTATTCAGTCGGCGCAAGATGCAGTCGTTGAGAATCGCCGCCAGCGGCTGACCCCCTTTGCCGCGCAGGAATTTCTGGTAATCGGAGCGCGTGGCTTCGCGCAACGGCGTGCGCTTGACCATGACCATTTCTTCGCCGGGTGCGACGTCGCAAAACAACTGAACGATTTGCTGTTGATAGTCGATGCGCGCAATCGAGCGCACAAACAATTCGTCGCCCACGCGGATCGCAAACGAGTAATCGGCCAGCTTCTTTTCCAGCGCCTGAGCGCTGCACTCGAAGGCGTCGCACAGTGCCTGGACCATGCTTTTGATATTGCCGCGACTGTCGATCACCTGGTCGATGGTGCGATCTTCCACCGACGCCGTCAGCACGCTGAAACTCAGCCCGGCCGGTTGGAAATTCTGACTTTTGAACACGCCGAAACGCACATCCGCTGCGGTTTTCAGGAACACAATCTGCGCGTGATTCTGGTAGCTGCGCTGGCCGTCGTGGATCAGCGTTTGCTTGAAGTCGGACTTGCCACCCGCCGATCCGCCGACGAACAGACAAGGGAAACGCCCCGACTCATAAAGCGCTTCCATAAAGAACGATTCGGACGCCGACAGGCCGTCGAAAACCACGTAAGCCAAGGTGTCGCGATGATCAATCGGTGTACGCACCTGAGCGTGTTTGATGTTGTTCACCAGTTTCGCAATCCGCTCGCGCATCGCCATGCGCGGCCCACCGCCGCGAATGTCCTCGCACTCCAGCGGCACCATCACCACCTCGGCGGAGGCAATCACACTGGCGTCGAACAACTGCAACACCAACCGATCCCAACGCTCGCCGGTCGCGCAATACAACGAACTCGCGCCGTTGCTCAACTCCCCCGACGTCGTGCAGAGGCTGATCGCACAGTTGGCAAAACGCCGTTTCAACTTGGCGGCGACTTGGTCAATGTCCAGATGCGGTGAGACAAACCCGGTGACCAACACCGGCGCAATGCGCAGCGCGGCCAAGGCATTGTCGAGTTCGCCAGCGCTGCAAGACACGCTCGCGGTGCCTTGGGCATGGGCGCGGGCCTTGGTGAAAAGGTTCAGAGGGTTCATGAGGGAGCTCGTTTTAAAGGAAGGCGTGACGTGACGTATGTTCGGCGCGATGTGATGTATCGGCAGCTTGCATCTCGGCTGAAGCGTTTCAGCAGGTTTTTTTGCGACCACTTGTCCGTTAGGTCAATAAACTCATAATTCTGCGACCCCGGCCGATAACTTCAGATACAACAACTCGCCTCTACGATTGCGGGAATCTATGCCGACCAATCTCGCCTCAATTGCCAATCGCCTCACTGATCGCTCAAGCCTGTCGCTGGCCCGCGCTTCTTTGTTCAAGTTTGTCGCGCTGCTGGCAGGGGTGTTTGTGCTTGCCAGCGTTTCACTGGTGTATCTGGCAAATGACCTGGATCGCACGGAAGAAGTTGAAAGTGCGTTTTATGCGAAGAAGGCAATGCAGTCGCTGGAAAAGTCGATGCTTTCGACTGTCAGGGATTATGCGTTCTGGGGCGATGCCTACAGGCACTTGCACGTTGAAGTAGACGTCGATTGGGCCTTCGTTCAACAAAATATCGGGCCAACTATCTATTCCGATTTTGGCTTTCAAGGCCTGTTCGTGGTCAACGACACCAATCGCACGGTGTATTCGGTGGTCAAGGGAGAGTTGAAAGCGGTTGAAGTATCGCAATGGCTCGGTCAGTCGATTACCGCGATAGTCGATAAAGCGCGCGCAGGTGCAGAAACGGAAACACCGACAACTGCGTTTATCAATGTTAATGGCGCGCCGGCGCTTGTCGCCGCGGCGGCCATAACACCGGGCACTGACCCAACAGCCGTGGCTGATGATCGGCCCGCGTCGGTGTTGATCTTCGTCAACTTGCTGAACAGCGCCAAGCTCGAGTTGATGGGAAATGACTTCGGAGTGACGCGCTTACATGTCGCGACGCCCGATGAAATGAGTGCAGCGTTTGCTGTTCCCCTAAGTGATAACGCCGCAATTGGCAGCCTCTACTGGACTTCATCCAGGCCAGGCCTGCGTTTGTTGGGAATAGGCTTGCCGTTGATCGGTATTGCCGCGTTGTTAGTGTGTTTGATGACATGGGCCATTTTGCGTCGTACAACCGCCGGGGCGCTGGTGCTCGACGCCAGTTACGCCTCGCTGCAAAGCAGTCAACAGGCGTTGGCCACCAGTGAAGCGCGTTTTCGTGACGTGGTTGAAGCCAGTTCGGATTGGGTCTGGGAAATAGATGCTGATTGGCGTCTGACCTTCTTGTCCGAGCGATTCGAAGCAGTGACGGGACTTTCCAGAACTGCCTGGACCGGCGCATCAATAGACGATCTGTTGAGCACTGAGTTAGGCACTTTGTCGCAATGGCTGAGCATTCCCAATCGTCGCCCGGATATCAGCGTTCAATGCCGTTACGTCGATATAAAAGGACGGGAACGCATCACGCGCCTGTCCGCTCGAGAAATGTCCGGTGAAGGATTTCGCGGCACGGCGACGGATGTTACCGAGGAAGTAGAAGCGCGCCGCCGGATTGAATTTCTGTCACAACATGACGCGCTGACCGGGCTACCTAACAGAACGCGTCTGCAGGAGTTTCTGGACGGCAAACTCAAGGCGTTGCCGACAGTTGAGCAACCGTTGGTAATGCTCAGCCTGGATCTTGATCGATTCAAACCGGTCAACGATTTACTCGGGCACGCGGCCGGCGACCTGGTACTTAATGAAGTTTCCAGCCGTTTGGCAGATTGCGTACGCGAGGGGGACTTGGTAGCACGGATCGGCGGCGATGAGTTTGTACTGATCCTGACCGACATGAACTCATCGGTAGAAGTTGAAGCGCTCTGCCGTCGATTGATTGATTCCATTGAGCGGCCGATAGCGCTGGATGAACAGGAAGTGTTCGTCAGCGCCAGTATTGGCATTGCGATGGCGCCAACCGACGCGCTTGAAGCCGCCGAGTTACTGCGTTATGCCGATATTGCGCTGTATGAAGCCAAGGCCGCCGGGCGTAATACCTGGCGCTACTATGCCGGCGATATGAACGTCAGGATCATCGAGCGCCGGCGTCTGGAAAGCGATTTGCGCTTCGCCATCAAGAACAACGAACTGCGGCTGTATTTCCAGCCACGTTATTCCATCGCCGATGGACGCATGGTTGGCGCTGAGGCGCTAGTGCGGTGGCAGCATCCCGAACGCGGCTTGATATCTCCCGACACGTTCATCCCGATTGCCGAAGAATCCGGACTGATCCTGGCTTTAAGCAACTGGGTGCTGAACACCGCTTGCAGTCAAGCCGCGCAGTGGCCGCAAAATCTTTTCGTCTCAGTCAATCTTTCGCCGATCGAATTCAAGACCGGCAACTTGTTCGAACGCATCCAGAAAACGCTTCACAACAGCGGAATCGATCCGGCCCGCGTAGAGTTGGAAATCACTGAAAGTGTGATGCTGGACGATGCCGCTGGCGCATTGGAAGTCATGAAAAACCTCAAGCGCCTCGGTGTGCGCATTTGCATGGACGACTTCGGCACCGGGTATTCCTCGTTGAGTTACTTGCGCGCCTTCCCGTTCGACGGCTTGAAAATAGACCGCAGCTTTTTGAATCGACTGGAAGAAAGTGCCGACGACAACGCGATCATCCACGCCATTGTCGGCCTCGGACGCGCTTTATCCCTCACTGTTACAGCGGAAGGCATTGAAACAGCAGAACACTTGAAGATGCTTAAAGCGGTGTCTTGCGATGAAGGGCAGGGTTACTTCTTAAGCCGACCGCTGGACATCGACGCGTTTGACGCGTTGGTCGAAGCCGCTGACATGAGTGCCGTTAAGAGCAGTGTTTGAATTTAGTCGCGGTGTAGATGCTGTAAATCAGATCGAGAAAGTGTTTTTGACAAAGATGTCAGTCATGTCAGCCTGTTAGGTAATTGCCAACCCAATGGTAACTACCAACTAAAGGACACGAAATTTATGGACGACCATTTTTCCCCAGTCAGCGAGCGTTTGCACAATCGTCGATTCGCCGTAGCGGGCAACGCCCACGGGGTTTCCGGTGCGGGCACGGTTTTCCATTACTACGTCGACGGGCATGTCATTTCGAGCACGTATCAGGGCGGCAGGATTCGCACGGGAAATCAGGTCGGCCACGTAACCGGGCCTGACACGATCGAGTTGCTTTTCCAATGCCTGACCACGGATGGCGAGATGCTTGCCGGTTGGTCCCGAGGCACGGTTGGCGTTGATGATGCTGGCCGGACGACGCTGGCGTTCGTTTGGGGTTGGTTGTCGGGGGCGACTGGAGGAGGGGAGTCGAGCTATGTTGAGGTGTGCGATTAGCAGAATTCCAAGTGCGAATAAGCCCGGCTGATTAGGCCGGGCTTTTTGTTGGCGCACTGCTTTAGAACTCTTCATTCATGCGATGCGGTTTTGGTTCAGACGGTCGGAGCCACCTTCAGCGACGCGGTTCTGGTTCAGACGGTCGGAACCACCTTCGGCAACGCGGTTCTGGTTCAGACGGTCCGAGCCACCTTCGGCAACGCGGTTTTGGTTCAGACGGTCGGAACCACCTTCGGCAACGCGGTTCTGGTTCAGACGATCCGAGCCACCTTCGGCAACGCGATTCTGGTTCAAACGATCCGAGCCACCTTCAGCGACGCGGTTCTGGTTCAGACGATCCGAGCCACCTTCAGCCACGCGGTTCTCGATCAAACGATCCGAGCCACCTTCAGCAACACGATTCTGGTTCAAACGGTCCGAACCACCTTCAGCCACGCGGCTTTCAATCAGTCGATCCGAGCCGCCTTCAGCGACAGCCTGGTGAGCAGAGGAAGCGGCGAAAGCGTTAACTGCGAAAACCGAGAAAGCGATGCTGAGAAGGATTTGGCGTTTCATGATCGTGTGCTCCGGGTGTTGTTAGTTGGGTATGGAGCGGATGTTACGCCGCGGATTTTTTATGAGAACTTCATTGACGTGATGGTAACTATCGACGTTGGTAATGGTCGGAATGAAGCGCCTATGGTTTGAGTGATGGCATCTGGCTACACGTTGCCTGAAAGGACCCGCGGTGGCACCCTCGACGCCCGTTGCACCCAGGAGCAGGAAATCAAGGAATGAGTGGCTACGTCCCCAACCCCCCAAAAGACTATCGATACCACGAGGCCAAGCCTGTCGATATCCATGCCCGACGCTGGGCAGAATATGAGAAACACGGAAAGGCGCCGGCTCCTCAAAAAGAAAAAATCAGCATCGCGCTGAGAATTGGCGTGTTCTTCGATGGCACTGGCAACAACGCGAATAATACGGCTGCTGGGTTGTTGTGTGGTGCGCACAACCCCATAGCTGCGGCGGACATTGACCCCAGTTGCAAGCCGTTTATGGCTGATCCTGACAGTAGTTATGGCAATGACGTCAGCAATATAAAAAAGCTGAGTGACCTGTATTACGCACCGCAAAAGACTGAAGGCGAGGGCCCACAAAAACGCGCATCTCGCATGATCTACATGGAGGGTATCGGCACTCTGTCGGGCGAAAAAGACAACCTGGTCGGGCAGGGTACCGGCAGGGGTGATACGGGCGTCGCCGGGCGTGTGCAGCTTTCATTCGCTCAAATACAACAACGAATTGATGACGTGCTCGCGAACCATCCCGGCTGCGAAATCACATCATTGATCTTCGATACTTTCGGGTTCAGCCGAGGTGCGGCGGCGGCTCGCCATTTTGCCAATGAAGTCGTACGCGGCCCACAAGGCCCTTTAGGGAATGTGTTGCGCGGGAGTTCAGAAGCTTTCAGTTCAAACTTCATCGCCCAGTACAAAAGCGGAATCAACATGGGCTTTATAGGTTTGTTTGATACGGTGCCATCGATTGCCGGATGGTCGAATTTGGGCAATATAAAGAGCTCCGTCGCTACGGGGATAAAGCTCTATTTGGATCGAAGGTTTTTCGACGACGTCGTGCAGTTAGCCGCCCGCGACGAATGTCGAGGCAACTTTGCTCTCAGTAGCATCAAGCCGGATTTCCCTGAGATTACCTTGCCAGGTGTGCACTCTGATATTGGTGGCGGTTATCTCGATGAAGCTCAGGAGTGTGTACTGATCAGCCCAATGCAAGCGTTGGAAGTGTCGATCCATACGGATGTAGTGACTACCTCGATCTACCGCGATGCCGTTAAGGTCAGAAGCCAATGGTTAGCCAAGGGGTGGCCCGCAGAGTTTTTAGAGATCGTCACGCCTCCAGCGATTCAGATAAAGGATCAGCAAGACCGGTTCAGTCCTCCCATGAAGCGAGTTTATGCGGCATTGCAGCTCAAACGCCCTATAAGCGGAAAACTGTCGAGGGTCTACTTGCATCTGATGCACAAATTGGCAAAGGAGAAAGGAGTTCAGTTTGACGATATCCCCGATACTTCCGGGCTGGCGGTCCCGCAGGAACTTCAAGCTATGAGCGACAGATTCGTCGCCGGCGACTACAGCACTACGCCTCAAGAAGAACAGGTGCTGGGACTGAAGTACATTCACACGTCGGCGAACTGGAATCATCCCCTGGGTCGAAATGATGGAAGCGGTTTGAAGGCTGTTTACATCAACGCACCTACGCAGGACGGTGTCCGCGTAAAACACCCTCATGTACCCGACTGGACGCTTTGGTAATGAAAATATGGATATCGCTTCTGGGCGCGTTGCTCATTACAGGCTGTCAGTCTGCCTACTCGCTTTCCGCACCAAGTGATACCCAGGCAAAAGCGTGGGAGCTCGCTTTTACCGAGCCTGACTACATGAAGGTCTGGGTTGAAGACAGCTCTGTCCAGGACATTACTGGCAAAGTGTTTTTTAAAACAGGCGGCGGGCGCGCGGCGGGTGGCGAACCTGAAGATGGGAAAGAGTCGGCTCGTGGCTGGACGGGAGTCGGTGGTAGCGGAAAAACCGTCGTAGGTGCGGATTTGCCCATTCGGATATTTGTACGGTGGCAATCGATTGTGGAGCAGAAAACCTACCGGGCATGGGTGGACATACCGGAGAAGGCTCGTCAGATCATGACCTCTTCTACCAGCGAGCGGTGCTCCACAACTCCTGAAAAAGAACCCAGGTTTATGGCCTCTGTTTATTTAGGTCTGGCTCCTGGCGGAGTTGTGCAAGTTTGGGTCAGGGACTCGTGTAACCAACCCGTGAAGGTTGCCAAAGGTTTGGCGGAGATTGAGCCCTTAGGACCCGACCAAGGCAAGAATGAAGGCCGGTACGCCTATCCCGTAAGTGAGAAGGCTAAGCGCTACATCGATCAGTACGGCATCCCTTACGGTAGTTGGTAAGAGCAACGCACAATAAAAAACGGGCACCATCGCGGTGCCCGTTTTCTTCCATCGCAGATTAATCACAACTGACCGAAAACCATCACTGCTCCTGCGGCCACCGATCTTCAATCTCGAACCACGACGCCTTCTCCGATACACACGTATGCCGCTGCTTCGCCGCACGAAACGGCGTATCAAGTGTGCCAACTGCAATCGAAATCCAATCCGCATACGCGCCGTTGGCGTCAGACCAAAACAGCGAAGTCCCGCAGTTAGAACAGAACTGCCGCGTGATGCCGGGCGACGATTGAAAACGCTTGAGCGCCTCGACGCTACTCGAAATCGAAACCGCCGACCTCGGGGCGCTGGCATAAGTCGCAAACGCGGCGCCGTGAGCCTTTCGGCACTTGCCACAATGGCAATGCGAAACGGCTTTCAGCGGCGCCGAAACCTGATATTTGACTGCGCCGCAGAGACAGCTTCCTTGATGAAATTCATCCATGGTCATCGGTTCCTCGACAGAAGTAGGGGAGGGGCAAGGCCCGCAATGCTACGACGATCACGGGCACAAAAAAACGGGCGCCAACACGGCGCCCGTTTTTCGTAACTGGTATTTCATAAAACTCTGCGGGTAAAAATTCGATTGTGCATTGGGGAGTCAAAGCCTCTGAGCAATTTCCTTCCACATGTAGTCGTAGTTGTATTTCAGCCATAGCACCAGCGCCTTATCGAACTGCCTCCGCAGCCAATTACGTTCCTGCGCCGCCAGTCTTTCCTCAATGGTAGTTCTCAGCCAGTCGGGGTCAAAACCTGTCCAGACCGAGGGCAGGACTGCTGCAATATTGGAGAAGCACACGGGCGCTACTTCTGAGTAAAAGATTTCATAGAGGACTTCTGCATCGACCCCTTTGACTTCGCGCGCGATATATTCGTAATCGGTTGGAAAATAATTGAATGGTTCGGACAGCGCGGTTCTGACGTCTGTCAGTTGTGGTTCGGTCAGAAAATGTCCCAATGGGAAAACTCCTCCAGATCACCCGACGAGAACTCATTTGGTGAAGGACGTCCGCAGTCATTAGCACTCATCGTCTGCATTTCCGACATTGGCAGTCCGGAACATCTTTAAGCGGCGCCGAAACCTCATATCTGACTGCGCCGCAGAGACAGTTTCCTTGATGAAATTCATCCATGGTCATCGGTTACTCGACAGAAGTAGGGAAGAGGCAAGACCCGCAATGCTACGACGATCACGGGCAAAAAAAAACGGGCGCCAATACGGCGCCCTTTTTATTTACTCTTTAACCTGCGCTCGCAAGCGCCGGCCGATCACGTCCATCAAGTCGCAACCGTCGCGCAACGAAATGACCAGCAACTTGCAGAAGTCCGCCAACACTACCGTGTCGCAACCAATCTCGGCGCGGTAGGCGATGTTTTCCAACACCTGCGTAACCGAACGAATGCGGTAATCGGCCATGGCTTGCAGGACGTCGAGTGGGGCTTGGGTGTCGATGAGCAGGGAAGCCGGGACCAGGTCGATTCCGGTTAGAGGCATGTAGCGTTCCATAGGTGAAACTCCGAATCAGATTTAAGTAAAGGACTGATCCGATCTGCAGGTCGCCAAACCTGGGTCGCTTTTTGGGGCGACGGGGTGACTCTAGGTTTTATTGGTTTGCGGCGATAGGGGAAAACTCCGAGATTGGTGTAGGAGTATGGGGTCATTTTTTCAAAGACTTGTAGCAAGCAGTCCTCGGCTTATTAGTGGAGCTTCACTAATGCTCGCACTTAGTGGGTAAGGGCTGCTTTCGACCCTTTGCTGCCGGTCGCGACGCGCGACAAGCGGCCATGTTAAGTTGCGATCAGATGCAATCACCCAAGCGATGCCGCTCGTAGGCCCAAATGAAAAGGGAATGATTTCAATGCTGGGATATAGCAAGTTTGAATGGATTTTTGCGGGGGTTTTGGGGGTCGTACTCTTCAGTTGGATTTTATGGCCGGCAGAGAAAAAACCCACCGAACCGAAGCCCGAAAGAGCTAGCTCATCGGAAATAATGAAATGCTCTGAGCTGATCAAAACCTCTGCAACCCACCCATCTACAGTAGTCCTCCACGAGCTGGCAGGCACATCAAGTGACCGGAAAGGCCCGGGCGGATCGTCTAGAGTCAAAATGGATTTCGAAGCCAAGAACGCTTTTGGTTTACAACTGGAATATCAGGCCGTCTGCCAATTCGCTAAAGGAGTGCCGTCGATTCAGATTTTCAACCGTTAGCAGGTCAAGGGCTTGCAGCGATGTAGGCCCTTAGCGACCGGCTGCATTACAGACCCTAGGACTGTAGGAAATAGAACGCTCCTCAATGCCCGCTTTTGGCCGATCTCTGCCCCGCACGAACGGATAAAATCCGCTTCAACTCCCTCCACGCAAACCCAAATCAACCCCAATACATCCAACCCCATCAACCCAGCCTCCCTTAGCGTAGAATCCCCCAAGCCCCACCCGCCACCCGAGACGGACTCTCAATGCAAACCCCAACCACCCAATACCCCCTCTGGAAAACCTACCTGCTTTTCCTCGCCCCCATGGTCCTCTCCAACTTTCTGCAATCCATGTCGGGCACGATTAACAGCATCTACATCGGCCAAATGCTCGGCACTCAGGCGCTCGCGGCTGTGTCGGGGATGTTCCCGATCGTGTTCTTCTTTATTGCTCTGGTGATCGGGCTCGGGGCTGGCGCGGGTGTACTGATCGGGCAGGCCTGGGGCGCGCGGGAGACGCATTTGGTCAAAACTATCGCCGCGACGACGTTGCTGTTGGGCGCGATGATCGGGCTGCTTGCGGCGGTGTTGGGGAGCATTTTTGCCAGGCCGGCGTTGCAGGGTTTGGGCACGCCGGCGGATGTGTTGGACGACGCGGTTTCGTATGCGCACGTGATGATGTGGATCATGCCGTCGCTGTTGGTTTATGTGCTGTTTACGCAGTTGTTGCGCGGGGTCAGCGACACGGTTTCGCCGTTGGTGGCGTTGGTGGTGTCGACGTGTATCGGGTTGGCGCTGACGCCGGCGTTGATTCGCGGTTGGCTTGGTTTTGCGCCGCAGGGGATTCAAAGTGCGGCGTATGCGGGGTTGGTGGGCAATTTGTCGGCGATGGGGTGGCTGGCGTGGCGGTTGATTCGCAAGGGGCATCCATTGGCGCCGGATCGCGAGATGTTTGCGGCGATGCGTCTCGACCTGGCGATTCTCGGCAAGGTCTTGCGCATCGGCTTGCCGACCGGGTTGCAGATGGTGGTGTTGTCGGCGTCGGAGTTGGTGATTCTGGCGTTGGTCAATCAGCATGGCTCGCAGGCGACGGCGGCGTATGGGGCGGTGACGCAGATTGTCAATTACGTGCAGTTTCCGGCGTTGTCGATTGCGATTACGGCATCGATTCTCGGCGCGCAGGCGATTGGCGCGGGGCAACTACAGCGGATTACGCCGATCTTGCGCACGGGCCTGTTGATCAATGTGTGTTTGACCGGTGGTTTGGTATTGCTGGGGTATTTGTTGTCGCACTGGTTATTGGGGTTGTTCCTTACTGAACCGACGACGCAAGCGATGGCCGAGCATCTGTTGCACATCATGTTGTGGAGTTTGTTGGTGTTTGGTTTCCAGGCAATTATCGGCGGGATCATGCGCGCCAGCGGCACGGTGTTGGTGCCGATGGCGATTTCAATTGTCTGTGTGGTCGGCGTGCAGTTGCCGGTCGCGTATTGGCTGGATACGCACTATGGACTGCAAGGTGTGTGGATGGCGTTTCCGGTGGCTTACTTGGGCATGTTGGCGTTGCAGACGGCTTACTACAAGTTCGTCTGGCGGCACCAGAAGATCGAGCGGTTGGTATAGCGCAGTTGTTTGCTGAAGTTGAAAGCTGTCCTTTGGTGGCTGGCTGTCAGATATGACAGTAGTCGCCGGGGCAGGGCGCGAGTAGGTTGATTGCATACCGTTAAGTTGTCGGGCCGTGTAACGGGCAACGGGCATGGAGGCGCAATCAACATGGACAATCACTGCGTATTTTCCGGCAGGTTCGTATTTGTCGGATTTGGTTCTATTGCCCGGGCGACATTGCCATTGTTGCTGAGGCAGGAGCATATTTCGGTCGGCGACATCACCGTACTCGCGCCTATTATTGAAGACCGCGAATGGTTTGCGCAGCAGGGTATTGAGTTCATTGAAGCGCAACTGACCCAAGACAACTATGCAAAAACGCTGGATCGTTACGTCAACCCCGGTGACTTTATCGTCAATGTTTCGGTGGGCGTCAGTTCGGTAGCGCTGATGCACTATGCCGCGCATGTTGGCGCGTTGTACCTCGACACTTGCGTTGAACCTTGGGAAGGCGGTTATGCCAGTCCGGACATGTCGTTGTCCCAGCGCACCAACTATGCGCTTCGGCATAGCGTGCTTGAACTGCGTGAAGTGATTGATAAAGGCCCGACGGCAGTCGTCGCGCACGGCGCCAATCCGGGTTTGATTTCGCATCTGTTGAAGGCTGGTTTGGTGCAACTGGCGGGGCAACTGAAAACTGCGTTGCCGATGACGCGCAAGGGCGTTAATTGGGCGGCGCTGGCGATGGACATGGGCGTGAAGGTCATTCATGTCGCCGAGCGCGATACGCAGAAAACCCGGCAGATCAAGGAGGACGACGAGTTCGTCAATACGTGGTCGGTCGATGGGTTTTTGAGTGAGAGTCTGCAACCAGCGGAGCTGAGTTGGGGCACGCACGAGAAGACTTGGCCGGTGGATGCGCAGCGTCATCAGTTCGGTTCGCGTAACTCGATTTTCCTCGAGCGGCCGGGCGCCAGTGTGCAGGTTTACACCTGGACGCCGCTCGGCGGGCCGTGCCTGGGGCGGATGATTACGCACCACGAAACTGTGTCCACCGCCGATTACCTGACCGTCCGCGAGTTGGGCAAAGAAGTCTACCGACCGACTGTTTATTACGCTTATCACCCGTGCGACGACGCGTTGCTGTCGATTGACGAGTTGATTGGCCGTGGCTGGAAACCGCAAACCCATAAACGAATCATGAACGATGAGATCATTCTGGGCGGCGTCGATGCGCTCGGGGTGTTGCTGATGGGCCACGATTTGAACGCGTATTGGTATGGCTCGCTGTTGCGCATCGACGAGGCGCGGGCCATCGCGCCGTTCAACACGGCGACCAGTCTGCAGGTGGCTGCCGGGGTGTTGTCGGGGATTGTCTGGGCGGTGCGCCATCCGAACGAAGGCATCGTTGAGGCGGAGCAAATGGACTACGAGGAAGTGCTGGAAATCGCCACGCCTTACCTCGGCACGTTGACCGGCGTGCAGACCGATTGGCAGCCGCCGGAGAGGGTGTTGCAGCCATTTTGTGCGCCGGGTAAAGCGCCGGATCCCTGGCAGTTTGAGCAGTTTGTGAGTCGCTGAAGCGCTGGGGAGAATTAGAGATATTGGTGGGGCTGAGCTTGCTCGCGATAGCGGTGGGTCAGGTGATGTATGTGTTGGCTGGGATGACGCTATCGCGAGCAGGCTCACTCCTACACTGGATTTGTGGAGGGTGCGGGGTTTGTGCTCGGCGTTGATCCTGTAGGAGCTGAGCTTGCTCGCGAAAGCGGTGGGTCAGGTGATGTATGTGTTGGTTGGGATTACGCCTTCGCGAGCAAGCTTTGCTCCTACGGGATTTTTGGTGGGGGTGGGGTTTGTGGCTGGCGAATATCGCGGTGGCGCAAACGCGGGTTCTTTGCTTTATTCCTCCTATCCCGGCAATTCGCCGATCGGAGAATCCCATGCGCTTTCGTTTCCCGCATTTCGCCGTCATTGTGGCGGCCATGGTCTTCGCCGTCAGCAGCCAGGCCGCCGAGTTCAGCGAGGTCAATGTCGCCGCCAGCCAGATCAGTTTCACCTTCAGCCAATTCGGCTCGCGGGTCTACGGCACCTTCGGCAAGTTCGAAGGCACACTCGATTTCGACACACAAAACCCCGGTGCAGCGCATTCGACGCTGCACATCGACCTGACCAGCATCGACGCCGGCAGCAGCGACGCCAATACCGAATTGCAGAAACCCGCCTGGTTCGACACTGCCGCGCATCCGTTGGCGATTTTCCAGTCCACCAGCATCCGAGCTCTCGGCGATGACCGCTATCTGTTCAGCGGCGACCTCACGCTCAAAGCCGTCGCCCGCCCGATAGAAGTCCAGGTCCAACTGAGCGCAGAAAGCGGCATCGGCATATTCGTCGGCGAGTTTGCGCTCAATCGGGATGACTTCAAGATCGGCGCCGGGGAGTGGGCCGACAGCGTGGTTTCGAAAAACATCGACATTCGCTTTCGCATCGTCGCGCCCCAGCGCTAGCGGGTGCGAATGCGCAGGCGGCGTAAGGCGGCTGACGCGTTACAATGCGCCGGCCCGCTGCGAACGCGTCAACGCCTTTATCCCCGGAGTCAGCCTTTCGATGCACCAGATCAGCCATTTCAAAACGCCGTGCCCGGAGCACATCAATAGCCAAGTCCTGCAACTGGTGGTCGACAACCTGACCGACATCAGCGCCGTCGCGTTGCCGCCGAGTAACCTGTTGTACAACGTTTACCAATACGCGATCGGCTATGAAGTTCACCTCTATCTGGAGGCGTTGAACGGGGCGAAGGGCGTTGCGGTGGAGTTGATCGTGGCGACCGATGTCGACGACCCGCAGAAGGTCATCGGCTTCGTGTTGTACCTGCCGGTGAAGGACGATCCCGAGGCCTGTGGCGTCGCGTACATGGCGGTGGACGCGAGCCATCGGGGCCAGGGCGTGGCCCGCGCGATGCTGCGCGAAATGGTCGGCCGCTACCCGCATGCCGAACTGACCTGCAGCGTGGCCAAGGTCGGTTATTTCGAAGCGCTGGGGTTTCAAGTGGTCGGCGTGCGCGCCACGCAAGTGCTGATGAATACCCGCGATCACGGCACCGATGGCTTGATGGCGGTGCTGGACACGGCACCGATCTACAGCTCGCTGGAAGTGCGGCAGATTCACCATTACCTGCTGCAGAAGAATGGCAAACGGGCGATGACCGACGCGGAAAAACAGCGCGATCGGCATCTGGACCAACTGACGCGCAAGGCCAACGAATTTGTCCGCGAGCGCTTGGGCGACGCCGCCGTGCCGGCCATCACCCCAAGATTGCGCCTGGTGTAACTCCCGCGCCCCAGCCAAATCCCCTGTAGGAGCCGAGCTTGCTCGCGATGGCGGTGTGTCTGGCACGCACGTGGTGAATGTGGAACTGCTATCGCGAGCAAGCTCGCTCCCACATTGGATTTATGTTGCCCGCAAAATCCAGCATCCACTGAAGATCCCCTGTGGGAGCCGAGCTTGCTCGCGATGGCGGTGTGTCTGACACGCAAATTGTGAATGTGAAACTGCTATCGCGAGCAGGCTCACTCCTACATTGGATCTGTGTTGCCCATAAATCCAGCATCCACTGAAGATCCCGTGTGGGAGCCGAGCCTGCTCGCGATGGCGGTGTGCCTGGCACGCACATGGTGAATGTGAAACCGCTATCGCGAGCAGGCTCACTCCTACATTGGATCTGTGTTGTCCTCCAATCCAACATCCACTGAAGATCCCCAGTGGGAGCCGAGCTTGCTCGCGATGGCGGTGTGTCTGACACGCGAATTGTGAATGTGAAACCGCTATCGCGAGCAGGCTCACTCCTACATGGAATCTCTGTTGCCCATAAATCCAGCATCCACTGAAAATCCCTGTGGGAGCCGAGCTTGCTCGCGATGGCGGTGTGTCTGACACGCAAATTGTGAATATTTAACCGCTATCGCGAGCAGGCTCAATTCCCTTGCTGAAACACCAACGCTTTCAACCCGCGTTCAACATCGGCGTCGGGAAATTCCGGTGGGTTTTCCAGGCGTTCGACGAAGTGCAAACTCGGCGCCTCACGGGTTACGCCGTCGATCAAGAAGTCCGAGCCAAACGCCGGATCGTTCATGCACGCCAGCACCGTGCCTGTCTCGGTGAGCAATTCCGGCAAGCGCCGTAGCACGCGCTGGTAATCCTTGGTCAGGAGAAAACTGCCTTTCTGAAACGACGGCGGATCAATAATCACCAAGTCATAAGGCCCTTTGCCAATCACCTTGCCCCAGGACTTGAACAGGTCGTGACCGAGGAATGTCACTTTGCTCAGGTCATGGCCATTGAGCCGATGATTGTCGCGGCCACGGCTCAGCGCCGAACTGGACATGTCCAGGTTGACCACGTGCGCCGCGCCGCCCTCGATCGCCGTCACGGAAAACCCGCAGGTGTACGCGAACAGATTCAGCACCCGTTTGCCCTCGGCATTTGCCCGCACCCAATCGCGGCCGTAACGCATGTCGAGGAACAACCCGGCGTTCTGTTTGCGGCCCAGGTCCACCCGATAATTCAGGCCACCCTCGGTGATGGTCATCTCATCCAGCGCATCGCCCAGCAGCCATTCGGTGGTGCTTTGCAGCAAATACCTGTGCTGCAGCAGCAAGGTGTGCGCGGCGGATTGCTGCCATTCGGCGGAGCGCGTGAGGTCCATCAGCAACTGCTTCAAATCCTCAAGCTGCTGCGGTTCGGGTTCTTTGAACAACGACACCAGCACCACGCCCTGCAACCAGTCGACGGTCAACTGCTCCAGCCCTGGCCAGCAGCGCCCGCGCCCGTGAAACAGCCGCCGAGTTTCGGCCGGGGCAGTGGCCAGGGCGGTCAGCAGGTGAGCGTGAAGAATGGCGAGGGCGTCAGGGTTCATCGGGCAACGTCGGCAATGTGAGGGGGCGGCATTTTAACCACAAACGTCCTTGAGCAACGTCTGGATATCAACTCGCTGGCAGCGCTGTGCAGCTTTGTTCGGTGATTTCGTCACTTGCTTGTATCAAAAATGAATTTCCTCAGAGTCCGCTGCTCATACCTGATAGGTAGCGTAATTGAGCTGCAAATTCATTTGTGCAATCAGGGAGTGGGACGGTCATGAATCCAATAACAATGGCGGGCGAGCCGGGTCCTGGCGGCTTGATTCTGGTAGTGGAGGACGACCCGTTGATCCTGGAGTTTCTGTGCGAGATTCTGCAGGAAGAAGGTTTTGCCGTAGAGCCGCAGATCAGCGCGGACGCGGCGACGTTGTACCTCGAAGAAAACGCCGATAAGATCAGCCTGTTGCTGACCGACATCACCATGCCCGGCAAGCGCAACGGCGCCGACCTGGCGAATGATTTCGGCGATCGCTGGCCGGAAAAACCGATCATGATCATGTCCGGTTTCGAGACGCCGGAAACTTCCGGGGTGCGTCACGAGGTGTCGTTCATCAAGAAGCCTTGGGCGCTGGGGCAGTTGCTCGATTGCGTTGAAGGCGCATTGAAATCGCGCACCGCGCCTTAGACCGACGCTTTAGCCTGTACGGCGATTTACCCTCTACACAGTCGATTGCGGCCGACCTGCGGTGCTACATTGCCGCACTGGTCCGGCCCGATAGGAAGTTGTCTTTTGTCTGCTCAAAAATCTGTTTTCAACACCTCATACCGCGCGTTTCTGTTCGACATGGACGGCACCGTGCTCAACTCCATCGCCGCCGCCGAGCGCGTCTGGGCCGCGTGGGCCGAGCGTCACGGCCTCGACGTTGTGACGTTTTTGCCGACCATCCACGGTGCGCGCGCCATCGATACGATCAATCGCCAGGCCTTGCCCGGAATTGATGCAGAAGCCGAGGCAAGGTTTATCACCGAAGCGGAAGTCGAGGACGTAGAAGGCATTGTCGAAGTCGCCAACGCGGCGAAATTCCTCAAAACCTTGCCTGCGCAGCAGTGGGCAATCGTGACGTCGGCACCGAGGGCTTTGGCGTTGCGGCGGATGGCGGCGGCGGGGATTCCCGAGCCGGCAATGATGGTCACGGCCGAGGACGTGAAGGCCGGCAAGCCTGATCCTGCGGGTTATCGGCTGGCCGCTCAGCGGTTGGGCGTGGACGTGACCGAATGCCTGATTTTCGAAGATGCGACCGTGGGTATTCAAGCGGCGGAAGCGGCTGGCGCTGATGTGTTGGTGATCACCTCGACTCACGAGCATCCGCTGGAAACGCCGCACGCGACATTGGCCAGTTACGATGCGGTCGAAGTCGTCGTAGATGCGGATGGCCGACTGCGCTTGCAGCCGACTTGACCGACATTGCATTGATTCGCCACCACGCTGGCTGATCCTTGTCTTGTGGGAGCATGGCTTGCCCGCGATGGCGTTGCTGAAATCGCTATCGCGGGCAAGCCATGCTCCCACAAGACAACCACGGCATTCGCGGGCAAGCCATGCTCCCACGCGACAACCAGAGCACTCGTGAGTATCCGGAACAAATGTATTGCCCGCGCCTGTCTGTTTCCGCACAGGCGGGCTGCGTACCGTGGGGTCACTGCCAACCCACAGGGACGCCCCCATGCTCAATCGTTTGATCCTGCCATTCACCTTGCTCTTCTCGTTCAGCGCCGCCCATGCCGCCGATGCCGAAAAATGGTACCCGTCAAAATACGGTGCTGACGACGAAATCGGTGCGCTGAATCTGTTGAACGCCGACTCGGTGCTCAACGCCGCCAAACTGATCAAGACCGGCAAAACCTATCCGCTCGCCGTGCCGATCGACAAAACGCTGCCAGCCTTCCGTCATCGCAGTTTCAACCTGACCAACGTCCAGCCGGGCGAGGCCGGCGGCACGACGATGGGGCCGAACAAATTCACTTTCAACGATGAGCTGGTGGTCGGCTGGACCGGCGTCGGCACGCAGCTCAACGGTATCGGCCATATCGGCATCGATTACGTCTACTACAACGGCAACCGCGCCGCCGATTTCGTCACCGTCGAAGGCGTGAAAAAACTCGGCATCGAGAAGGTGCCGCCGATTGTCACCCGTGGCGTGGTGCTGGACATGACCGCCGTGTACGGCACGCCAATCGTCCCGGAAAAAACCGAATTCAGCGTCGCCGATATCCAGAAAGCTCTCGACCTGCAAGGCGTGACCATCCAGAAGGGCGATGTGGTGTTGTTCAACACCGGTTGGCTGGAACTGCTCGGCAAGGACGACAAAAAATTCCTCGCCGTCGAGCCGGGCATCGGCATGGCTGCCGCGAAATGGCTGGTCGACAAACAGATCGTCGCGTTCGGCGGGGACACCTGGGCGTCGGAGATCTACCCGGCGAAAGACGGCCAGGAATTCCCGGTCAACCAGTACATGCTCGCCAAGAACGGCATCTATAACCTCGAGTTGATCGACAGCCGCGCGCTGGTCAAAGACAAGGCCTGGGAGTTCATGTTCGTCCTCGGCCAGCCGCTGTACAAAGGCTCGACCCAGGTCAACATCAACCCGGTCGCGATTCACTGAATCGACGTTCCCCCTGTAGGAGTGAGCCTGCTCGCGATGGCGGTGGGTCAGCCGGTTTAATGTCACTGACCCACCGCGTTCGCGAGCAAGCTCACTCCTACAAGGGGATTTTTGTGAGTAGCGAAATTGGTGTGGTGCCACCCATCCTTGTGGGAGCCGAGCTTGCTCGCGATGGCGGTGGGTCAGCCAGTTTGATGTCACTGACCCACCGCTTTCGCGAGCAGGCTCACTCCTACAAGGGGATTTTTGTGAGTAGCGAAATTGGTGTGGTGCCGCCCATCCTTGTGGGAGCCGAGCTTGCTCGCGATGGCGGTGGGTCAGCCAGTTTTATGTCACTGACCCACCGCTTTCGCGAGCAAGCTCGGCTCCTACGAGGGATCTTCGCAGGGACGCAGGCTTCATGTTGATCAGTCGGTCGACGAAACCGGTTCAGTCAGCACTTTGCGGAACGTTTCCACCAGCGGTCGCAGGTTGATCCGGTGCCATGCCGCCCACAAGGGTGTGGTGAACGAAATCCACGGCACGTCTCGCAACACTACGCCCGGCGGGGCGTTGCGGCTCAAGCCTTTCTGAATCATCGCGATCCCCAGCCCCGACGCCACCAGCCCCAGCGCGGTAAACGGCTCGGTCGCTTCCATACGAATATCCGGGGTAAAACCGGCGCGGATACAGGCGCTGATAAAGTCTTCGCGGCTCGCACAATTTTGCCGATGCTGCACGCCAATCCATTCCTGATCAGCGAGGTCTTCCGCGCGCAAAGTTGGCTGCTGCGCCAACGGATGATGCTCCGGCAATGCCAGCAGCATCGGGTCGTCCAGTACCTGAAAACCCAACAAATCCGGGTCATCGGCGACGGGCGGTTCACTGACCAAAGCGATATCCAGACTACGCTGGCGTAGGCCTTCGAGTTGTTCGGCGGAGCTGAGGTTGTACAACGCGACGTGCACATTGGGCCGATCCACGCGCAACACGCGCAACGCATTCGGCAGCACGCCGGCGTGCATGGCGTTCTCGATATAGCCGATGCACAAACCGCCTTCTTCGCCACGACCCAGGCGTTTGCCCAAGGATTCGAGGCGGTTGGCGTGGGTCAGCAAGGCGCGAGTTTCGGCGAGAAAAGTCTGGCCGTCGCGGGTCAAGCGGATGCGCTGCTGGCTGCGTTCGAACAGCGTCAGGCCCAAACGCTCTTCGAGTTGAGCGATCTGCCGACTCAGCGGCGATTGCGAAATGTGCAAACGTTCGGCGGCGCGACCGACGTGTTCTTCCTCGGCGACGGCGACGAAGTAGCGCAATTGGCGGATGTCGATCATGTCAGACCTCTGGGGACTCAAGTGCTGCGCATTATGTCTTGGACGGTCCGACTCTCGCAATCTACGATCGGCTCAACGGTCACAAGAGCTGACCCTCAACACAGAGGAATCACCCATGAGCTTGAAAGACAAACTGCCCGGCGCGCTGGGTTTCGGCACCGCACCACTCGGCAACATGTTCCGCGCCATCCCTGAAGAAGAAGCGCAAGCCACCGTGCACGCTGCCTGGGATGCTGGCGTGCGCTACTTCGACACCGCGCCGTTCTACGGTTCGGGCCTCTCGGAAATTCGCTTGGGCGCCGCATTGGCCCAGTACAACCGCGACGACTACGTGCTCAGCAGCAAGGTTGGCCGGGTAATTCTCGATGAAATCGAAGACACCGCATCGCGCGATCTGGGCGAGAAGAGCGGCGTGTTCGAACACGGCCGGCCGAACAAAATCGTCAACGACTACAGCGCCGACGCGACCCTGCGTTCGATTGAAGACAGCCTCAAGCGTCTGCAAACCGATCGCCTCGACATTGTCTGGATTCACGACATCGCCCAGGATTTCTACGGTGATCAGTGGCTGGAATACTTCAATCAGGCGCGCACCGGCGCGTTCAAAGTGCTCACCCGTTTGCGTGAAGAAGGCGTGATCAAGGGCTGGGGTCTGGGCGTGAACAAGGTCGAACCTTGCGAACTGACCCTCGACCTGACCGAAGCGCAGCCGGACGGTTTCCTCTTGGCCGGCCGCTACACGTTGCTCGACCACGACCGCGCGTTGCAGCGTTTGATGGAGTCGGCACTGGCGCAAAACGTTGAAATCGTCGTCGGCGGTCCGTACAGCTCGGGCATCCTCGCCGGCGGTGCGCACTTTGAGTACCAGCAAGCCAGCCCGGCGATTATCAACAAAGTCGAGCAAATCAAGCGCATCGCCGCGGCTCACGGCGTCAGCATCAAAGCGGCGGCGTTGCAGTTTTCCCTGGCGAACCCGGCGGTCGCTGCGGTGATTCCTGGGGCCAGCCGTCCCGAGCGAATTGCCGAAGATGTCGCGGCGTTGAACGAAGTGATTCCTGCAGCGTTCTGGCAGGCACTGCGTGATTCGAAGCTGATTTCCGAACGCGCGCCACTGCCGATCATTGGAGCTTGAGCATGAAAATTGATCTGACTGGAAAACTCGCGATTGTCAGCGGCAGCACCGCTGGCATTGGCTTGGGCATCAGCAAGGCGCTGGCCGAATCCGGCGCGACGGTGGTGGTGATCGGCCGCGACTCGGCCAAGGTTGAGCAGGCGTTGGCGAGCATTCTCCACGACGTGCCGGGCGCGCAATTGCGGAGCCTGACCGCCGACCTCGGCACTGCCGAAGGCGCCGAAAAACTCTTCGCCGCCGAACCGCACGCCGACATCCTGGTCAACAACCTCGGGATCTTCAACGAGGTGGACTTCTTCGACGCGCCGGACAGCGAATGGACGCGCTTCTATGAAGTCAACGTGATCTCTGGCGTCCGACTGGCGCGGCATTACACGCCGCAGATGGTCAACAACGGCTGGGGCCGGGTGATCTTCCTGTCCTCGGAATCCGGCGTGGCGATCCCGGCGGACATGATCAACTACGGCGTGACCAAAAGCGCCAACCTGGCGGTGTCGCATGGCTTGGCCAAACGCCTGGCGGGCACTGGTGTGACGGTCAATGCGATTTTGCCTGGCCCGACGTTCACGGATGGTCTGGAAGAAATGCTCAAGGACGCCACCGCCGAATCCGGCCGCAGCGCCCGCGAAGAGGCCGACGCTTTTGTCCGCAAGGCGCGGCCAAGCTCGATCATCCAGCGCGTCGCGGACGTCGCCGAAGTGGCGAATCTGGTCGCTTACATTGCATCGCCTCTGTCCTCGGCAACCACTGGCGCTGCGTTGCGCGTTGATGGCGGCGTCGTCGACAGCATGGCAATCTGAACCCCGAATTCATCGAGAGAAATCATTTATGGCAACTGCATCAGCATTTATCGACATCCCGGCTTCGGCCGACGAAGTGTGGCAATTGATCGGCGGCTTCGACACGTTGCCGA
This sequence comes from Pseudomonas prosekii, assembly GCF_900105155.1. NCBI lineage: Bacteria > Pseudomonadati > Pseudomonadota > Gammaproteobacteria > Pseudomonadales > Pseudomonadaceae > Pseudomonas > Pseudomonas prosekii. Next base: position 282,858 of record NZ_LT629762.1, on the reverse strand, counting down.
ACTGGCTGCCGTTCATTCCCAAGAGTGAACTGAGTGAAGGCGGGCGCGTGCGCACCCTGCAAACGGCGGACGGCGCGGTGGTCGTCGAGCGTTTGCAAACGTTCGACAACGCGGCAAAAACCTACAGCTACTCGATTGAACAAGCGCCATTCCCGGCGACCGATTACCTGGCGACATTGCGCGTAGAAGCGCAAGGGCAGGGCGCGCGGGTAACGTGGTCCGGTCGTTTTAACGCCAAAGGCGTGACCGATGCCGAAGTGGAAGCGCTGTTCGACGGCATCTACAAGGGCGGCCTCGAAGCCCTGCGCGCGAACTACCCGGCCTAAAACCCCCGTGTAGGAGCAGAGCTTGCTCGCGAAAGTGGTCTATCAGCCGACATCAAATTGGCTGACCCACTGCCATCGCGAGCAAGCTTTGCTCCCACAGGGATTGGTGCCCAACCACAAATCCCGATGCCAGCAAAAAAACCTGTAGGAGCTGAGCTTGCTCGCGATAGCGGTCTATCAGCCAACACCAAATTGACTGGCCCACTGCTATCGCGAGCAAGCTCGCTCCCACAGGGATTTGTGGCAAACCACCAATCCCGATCCCAACCAAAAAACCTGTGGGAGCTGAGCTTGCTCGCGATAGCGGTGGGTCAGTCACCACAATTTTCAACTGGCAGACCGCCATCGCGAGCAGGCTCACTCCTACAGGGATTGGGGCTAAGCCAAAAATCCGGACGCCAGCAAAAAAACCTGTAGGAGCAGAGCTTGCTCGCGAAAGCGGTCTGTCAGCTGAAGCCAAACTGGCTGACCTACCGCAATCGCGAGCAAGCTTTGCTCCCACAGAGATTGGTGCAAAACCACCAATCCCTATCCCAACCAAAAAACCTGTAGGAGCTGAGCTTGCTCGCGATAGCGGTCTATCAGCCGACACCAAATGCCTGACCCACTGCTATCGCGAGCAGGCTCACTCCTACAGGGATTGGTGTTAAGCCACAAATCCGGACTCAGCAAAAAAACCTGTGGGAGCTGAGCTTGCTCGCGATAGCGGTGGGTCAGTCACCACAATTTTCAACTGGCAGACCGCCATCGCGAGCAAGCTTTGCTCCCACGGCGGTTTCGTCAGGTCTGGGCGATGAGGTTTTCTCGGCAATCAAGCACCAGGCGTGCGCCGCCGCGTTCGCTGGTGCCGACGTCGAGGGTGAAGCCGTGCAGGCTGACGATTGCCGCGACGATCGATAATCCCAGGCCAAACCCGCTCTGCTGATTGCCACCCTCCGCGCGATAGAAGCGTCGAAACACCGCTTCACGTTCCGCCAGCGCAATTCCCGGTCCGGAATCCAACACTTCAATGCGCGTATGTCCGCCCTCATTCAACCCACGCAAAATCACCTCGCCACCCGGCGGCGTGAATTTGATCGAGTTGCTCAACAGGTTCGCAATCGCCTCAAACAGCAACGCGCGATCACCGTTCAATGAGGGCAGCGACTCCGGCAGTTGCAGCTGGAAAACCAGTTCGCCTTCTTCCGCCAATGGCAGATAAAAGTCATGCAGTTCCTGCAGCAACGGCATCGGGTCAAGCTGCACAAACCCCGAGCGCCGCTGCCGATCTTCCAGTTCGGAAATCCGCAACAACCCACGAAAGCGCGCCATCAGCGTATCGGCCTCAGCCAGCACCGAATCCAGTTGCTGCACCAGCGGCGAACTGTCGTCGGCCTGTTGCTGAATCCGGTACAGCTGAGCGCGCAGCCGTGTGAGGGGCGTGCGCAGATCGTGGGCAATGTTGTCGCACACGCCTTTGACTTCGTTCATCAAGCGTTCGATGCGTTCGAGCATGGCGTTGACGATAGCGGCGAGCATGTCCAGTTCGTCGCGGCGGTTCGACAGCGGCAAGCGATGGGTCAGGTCGCCGGCGACGATGGCCTCGGCGCTGGCCTGGATCGCGCGGATCCGCCGCAGCGGCCGGCGGCGCAACAGATGCCAGCCGGCGATGCCCGGCAGGATCGTCAGCGAAACCCCCCAGAACAACGCGTGCAGGATGATTTGCGTCACAGCAAACAGCGAACCGTTGTCGCGCACCAGCACCAGCCAACGCCCATCCAATGTGCGCGTGGCCACTGCATCACAACTGTCGGCGGGCAGGGTCGGGTCGTCGGATTCGGCGCAACTGGAGAGCATGTGAATCCGCCCGTCCAACGGCAATTCCGCGGGGATCTCGCGCAGGGCGCCGCTGAGGTAACGCTGCTCGGCATCGAACAAGCCATAGGCGTCGATGCCGCGAATATCAAACATCATGCTGGCGCCGAGCGCGTCTACCAGTTGCTCGCCCTGAAAGCGTGAAAACAAGTGCTGGCGCTGCATCAACGAGTGCTTGGCGAGGTTGTCGAGGTAGCCGGAAACCTCGTAATACATGACGCCCATGAGGATCGCGCTCCACGCCACAAACAGTGAACTGTAGAGCGCGAGCAATCGGCTGCTGGAGGACCGCCAGCCTTTATAGGGGTTCAGCAATGACATACCCCGAGCCTCGCACGGTGCGGATCAACGGGACATTGCCGGGCGGATCGATCTTCTTGCGCAAGCGGCCGATGTGCACGTCGATCAGGTTGGTGCCGGGGTCGAAGTGATAACCCCAGACTTCCTCGAAAATCATCATCCGCGACAGAATCTGCCCGGTGTTGCGCATGAGGAATTCGAGCAGTTTGTATTCGGTCGGCAGCAACGTCAGCAATTCGCCGTTGCGGCTCGCTTCGTGGCTGATCAAATTCAGTTCCAGGTCCGCCACCCGCAGCGTGGTGGCTTGGGCGCTGACGGTGTTCTGCCGACGCAGCAACACTTCGACCCGCGCGGCCATTTCGTCGGTGGCGAAAGGCTTGGTCAGGTAATCGTCGCCGCCGGCGCGCAAGCCGCGCACGCGCTCATCAACGTCGGACAGCGCGCTGATCATCAGGATCGGCGTGGCCACGCCCATGGTCCGCAGCGTGGTAACGATGGCCAAACCATCGAGCTCCGGCAACATGCGGTCGAGGGTGATCAGGTCGTAATCGCCGCTGACCGCGCGCGCCAGGCCTTCGCGGCCATTGTCGACCCAATCCACGTCGAGCCCGTGGCTGCTCAACTCAGCGACAATCTCGCGGGCGGTCACGGCGTCGTCTTCGATGGTCAAAATGCGCGTCATAAGGGCGGCCTGCTGTGCGGTTCGTTACAGAATGCGGGCATTTTGCCAAGAAATGCGCGCGGCTAATTAAATTAACTTTCATGTTGCTGGGAGATCAGCTGCGGGCGCAGGTTTCGCCTGACCCCAAGCGGTAATAAAAGCTACAAGCGCAAGTAGGGCGCTTAACACCGGATTCGCGCTTGCCGTCCAATGCATAAAACCCGCTGATATTAAGCAACTCTTGCAAATTGCATGGTCTTCAGAACATCTGATTTTTTAACCTTATGATTTATAACGAATTATTAAATTCGGACGACTGGCACGCTGCCTGCAATTCCTCTCCTGACAACAAGTTGTAACACCATCTTTCATGCCTGGAGCTGAACAATAATGAATAGATCTTCTGAGGGTTATTACGCTGCCGCAGATGAATCGAGCACGCTCTCGGGCGTGTCCTGGGGCGCGATTTTCGCAGGGGCTGCTGCGGCAGCGGCGTTATCGCTGATTCTGGTGCTGCTCGGCTTCGGTCTGGGCTTCTCGGCTGTTTCACCGTGGGCCAACGAGGGCGTCAGCGCCAAGGGCCTGGGCATTTCCACAATCGTCTGGCTGGCCGCAACGCAGATTATTGCTTCCGGGCTCGGTGGCTACATTGCCGGTCGTCTTCGTGTGAAATGGGCCAACATGCACGGCGATGAAGTGTATTTCCGCGACACCGCGCATGGCTTCCTCTCATGGTGTGTGGCGACTCTGGTGGCCGCGACGCTGATCGTCGGTTCGGTCAGCAGCATCGTCAGCGGTGGTGTGCAGGCCGGTGCAAGCGTTGCCGGTGGCGCCGCAAGTGCAATGACCCAAGCTGCAGGCACAGCCGCTGCCAATACTGACAGCGACCAGTACGGTTACTTCATCGACAGCCTGTTCCGCGATGATCGTCCAGCTGCCGTCAGCGATGACGCTGCACGTGGCACCGTGACCCGCATCTTCGTGCGCAGCCTGAGCAATGAAGGCCTGTCGCCGGAAGATCGTACCTACCTCGCACAACTGGTTGCCCAACGTACCAACCTGACTCAGGCAGATGCCGAGCGCCGGGTTGACGAAGTCTATGCCCGTGCCCAGAAAGCCGTTGCCGACGCTAAGGTTGCCGCTCAACAAGCTGCCGACACCGCCGCCAAAATTGCTGCCTGGACCGCGTTGTGGATGTTCGTTGCGCTGCTGGCCGGTGCGTTCTTCGCCAGTTTCGCAGCTACTTTCGGCGGTCGTCGTCGGGATGCCGTGGTGTATCTGGAATCCGATGCCTACGTGACCACCAACTCGCTGCCACCAGTTCGCTAATCAAGGAGAAATAACCATGCGCTCACTACTTCTGTTCTTTCTCGGCGTGCCGATCCCGATCATCATTCTGATCGCGCTGTTCATGCACTGATCCGTTTAATGCAATAACGCTTACGAGGCTCATGCCTCCGCCGCTTCTGCCCTTGGTAGAAGCGGCTTTTTGCATTTTGGGGCACTATGTAACCCGATGTATCCTTGTGGGAGCAGGCTCGCCCCTACATTATTTTTGTCGTATCAGGGAGTAACACGTTGGACAAGAAGGAAATCAAACGGCAACTCGTGGCGATGCTCGATGCCGGTCGCTCGAAAACCGAAACGTTCAAGACCTTTTCCGGTGGCGCGGTCAAGGATCGGGTGCTGGCCTACTGGATTGGCGCGCACCCGGACCCGGCGCGTACCGCGCAGCACCAAGGCAAAATGAAAATATTGCTGGCGCTGACGATTGCCCAAGCGGTGCTCGGCGCGATTGCCGGGTTCTTCCTCGGCATGATGATCGGGCCGATTGCGACGCTGTTTTTCACCCTGTTCGCGGCCGGCATTCCACTGCTGTTCGCCTACGGTTTCTACACCGTCAAAGCGCAGTTCTATACGGTCTACGTGATCCTTTCCCTCAGCCAGTTTCCACGTCTGTTCAAGGATTTTTCCGAGGACCCGGTGTCCGTGCTGATCGGTGCTGCGATCACCTTGGCAATGGTGTTTTTCGTGGCGTACATGAAAAACCTGCTGTTCCCTGACCTGGGTTTCATCGGCCCGAAAAAGATCAAGGGCCAGTTCGTATTTTCCGACTGACGAGCGGGTGGTAGCGGGGCAGGTTCAATGGCGTGGATCAATATTTCGCAATGAAATATCGCTTAACGTAAAAGACTAAGCCCTCGCTGCAGCTTCAACTACAGTGCATTGGCGCGCAGCTGATGCGCTGTCGGAGTACCGGTGCAGACCTGCGCGTTTTTCGCGGATCAGTTGTTCGGCAAGGTGTAGTGCAGCTTGGAGCTGACAAAATCCACCTGAAACTTTCACGGAAGAATCACGTAATGCAACCCTCAGACAGAACCTTCGATATCCAGCCGCTGGTGCGCGCGGATATGACTTTGCACATCAACGGCCAAGCGGTCAGCGCTGCCGTCGGCGAGACCGTCCTGACGGTCATTCAATCCCTTGGCATTCGCCAAGTGGCTCGCAACGATCACGATCAAATCAGCGGCGCCTATTGCGGCATGGGCGTGTGCCAATGCTGCCTGGTGAAAATCAACGGCCGGCACAAGCGCCGCGCCTGCCAGACCATTGTTCGTGATGGCATGACCGTTGAAACCCAAGTCAATCGCATTCCCGAGCAGGAGGTTTTATGAGCCTGCAACCGGTGATCGTCGGCGGCGGCCCGGCGGGCATGTCTGCGGCCATTGAACTGGCCCGGCACGGCGTGCGGTGTACCTTGCTCGAAGAAGCGTCGCGCCTTGGTGGCGTGGTCTATCGCGGACCGTTGCGTGACGGCGTTCAGCTCGATTACCTCGGGCCACGGTATTGCGAAGTGTTGGGCAAATTGCATGGCGACTTCCAGGAGCAATCCGGCCTGATCGATGTGCGCCTCAACCATCGGGTGGTCGGCGCCGAAGGCACGCGGGCGCTGGTGGTGCTGGATGGTGAAGAACGTTTGCAGGAGATCGAGTATTCGCAGTTGTTGCTTGCTGCCGGTTGCCACGAACGCAGTGTGCCGTTTCCGGGTTGGACCTTGCCGGGGGTGATTCTGCTTGGTGGTTTGCAACTGCAAATCAAGAGCGGCGTGGTCAAGCCGCAAGGTCTGGTGGTCATCACCGGCACTGGGCCGTTGTTGCCGCTGGTGGCGTGCCAGTTGCACGCGTCCGGGGTCACCGTGGCGGGGGTTTACGAGGCGTGCGCGTTTGGCAAGATTGCCCGCGAAAGCCTAGCGCTGCTGAACAAACCGCAGCTGTTTCTCGATGGCCTGAGCATGCTCGCGTTCCTCAAATTACACGGCATCCCGATGTTGTACGGCTGGGGCGTGGTCGAGGGGCAGGGCGACAACGAACTGCAATCCGTCACCGTCGCGCCGTATTCGCGCGACTGGACGGCGGATTTGAGCCGTGCACAAACCATTGCCGCGCAGACCCTGGCGGTCGGCTACGGGTTTATCCCGCGCACTCAACTCAGTCAGCAAATGGGCCTGAACCACGGGTTCAGCGACGACGGTTACCTGCGCGCCCAGTCGAACATTTGGCAGCAGAGCAACGAACCGCACGTGCATCTGGCCGGGGACATGGGTGGCATTCGTGGCGGTGAAGCGGCGATGCTCGCCGGGCGAATTGCCGCGACCTCGATACTGCTGCAACGCGAGGTGCTGGACCCGCAATTGGCGTTGCTGCGGCGAGACCGCTACCTGGCGAAACTCAAGTCGATTGTGCGTTTCCGCGCGGCGGTCGATCGTTACACCGAGCGCGGCGCCGGGCAGACCGCATTGCCTGCTGCCGAAACAGTGATCTGCCGTTGTGAACACGCGACTCGCGCCGACATCGACCGCGCGCTGCAGCAAGGCGTGCAAGACATGGCCAGCCTGAAAATGCGCACCCGCGTGAGCATGGGCGATTGCCAGGGGCGCATGTGCGTCGGCTACTGCAGCGACCGCTTGCGCGAAGCCACCGGGCGCCAGGACGTTGGCTGGTTGCGCCCGCGCTTTCCGATCGACCCGATCCCGTTTTCCGCTTTCCACAACGCCGCCACGGAGGGCGCCGATCATGAGTAAGTTCTATGACGTGGTCATCGCCGGTGGCGGTGTAATCGGTGCGTCTTGCGCCTATCAATTATCCAAACGCAAAAACCTCAAAGTGGCGCTGATCGACGCCAAGCGTCCGGGCAACGCGACCCGCGCATCGGCGGGCGGTTTGTGGGCGATTGGGGAGTCGGTCGGCTTGGGCTGCGGAGTGATTTTCTTCCGCATGATGTCGGCCAATCGCAAACGCGAAGCCCAGGGTTCGGCGGTAGTGGTCGATTCGAGCACGCCGCACATCCTGCCGCAGTCGTTCTTCGATTTTGCCTTGCAGTCCAACGCGCTGTACCCGGCCCTGCACAAAGAGTTGCAGGACAACCACGGGATGGATTTCAAGTTCGAGAAAACCGGACTGAAGTTCGTGATTTACGACGACGAAGATCGGCTCTACGCCGAGCACATCGTGGCGTGCATTCCGCATCTGGCCGAACAAGTGCGCTGGCTCGATCAAGCCGCACTGCGCGAGGCCGAGCCAAGCGTCAGCCATGAGGCGAGGGGCGCGCTGGAGTTTCTCTGCGATCATCAGGTCAGCCCGTTTCGCCTCGCCGATGCCTACACCGAAGGTGCGCGGCAGAATGGTGTCGATATGTACTTCAACACCAACGTCACCGGCGTGCTGCATCACGGCTCGCGGGTGACCGGGGTGCAAACCGCCGAGGCCGGGGTGTTCCATTGCGACACGTTGATCAACGCGGCGGGGGCGTGGGCGGCTGATTTGAGCGAACAGGCCACCGGCATCCGGATTCCGGTGAACCCGGTCAAAGGTCAGATTCTGCTGACCGAGCGCATGCCGAAGATCCTGCGCGGCTGCCTGACTACCAGCGATTGCTACGTGGCGCAGAAGGACAACGGCGAGATCCTGATCGGCAGCACCACCGAGGACAAAGGCTTCGACGTCACCACCACCTACCCGGAAATCGCCGGACTGGTGCAAGGCGCGGTGCGCTGCATTCCGGAGCTGGCCGAGGTAAACCTCAAGCGCACCTGGGCCGGATTGCGTCCGGGCTCGTCGGATGAGTTGCCGATTCTCGGGCCAATGAACGGGGTGGAAGGCTATCTGAATGCCTGCGGACATTTCCGCACCGGCATTCTGACGTCGGCGATTACCGGGGTGTTGCTGGACAAGCTGATCAACAACGAACCGCTGCCGCTGGACATCACACCGTTTTCGGCGGATCGCTTTCAAGCCAGGGCGGCAGTCGCAAACAAAGAACTGGAACTGGCCTGATGAACTGTGGGAGCCGAGCTTGCTCGCGGTAGCGGTGGGCCAGCTGATATTGCGCTGTCTGACACCGCGCCATCGCGAGCAAGCTCGGCTCCCACAGGTCCGCGGCAAGGCTCAGATCCCTGGTGGGAGAGAGCCTGCTCGTGAACAGGATTTGTTGACCGCCTGCGGCTTAAACCTTGCCCGATTCCTGCTCTTCCAATTGATCCGACTCAAACAATCTGGCCAATTCCGCCCGGGCTTCCTGGGCGGTTTGCAGGACTTTGGCGGCGTCGTCGTAGATAGCATGCTGGGCTTCCAGCACCTGTTCGTCGTGATGCTTGAAGCGCTTGATCCGCGCATCCGCCTGCGCTTGCGTCAGGCCCAACCCGACCAGTGTGCGACGGCTCATTTCCAGGCTCGAGTAATAGGTTTCGCGCACCGCTTCTGCGCCCAGATCGACCAAACGGTGAACGTGCTGACGGTTACGCGCCCGCGCGATGATTTTCATGTGCGGGTAGAGCTTGTGCACCAGTTCAGCGGTTTTGATATTGGTGTCCGGATCGTCGGTGGCGATGACGAAATATTCCGCTTCCCCAACCTTCGCCGCACTGAGGATTTCCGGGCGCATCGGGTCGCCGTAAAACACCGGCACACCGCCGAAGCTGCGCGACAGTTCAATGGTTTCCACCGAGGTGTCCAGCGCAACAAACTTGATGTTCTGCGCGCGCAAGATACGCGCAACGATCTGGCCCATCCGGCCCATGCCGGCAATCACCACACGCGGCGCGTCGGTGTCGATTTCGCGGAATTTCTCCGGCACCACGACTGGCTGCACTTTCGGCGAATACAGCCGCGCGCATAACAGCAGCAACAGCGGCGTCACCGCCATCGACAGGGTGATGGTCAGCACCAGCAGGTCGTACAAACGTGGCTCGAACAGCCCTTGGTCGCGCCCGATCTTGAACACCACAAACGCAAATTCACCCCCGGCCGCGAGGACGATACCGAGGCGAATCGCACTGACTTTGCCCAGCCCACCGGCCAGGCGCCCAACTACAAACAGCAGCGGCAACTTGATCGCGATCAGCAACAGCGTCAGCCCGAGCACGGTGATTGGCGCGCTCAGCAGCAGGCTCAGGTTGGCGCCCATGCCGACGCTGATAAAGAACAAACCCAGCAGCAAGCCTTTGAACGGTTCGATCTGCGCTTCCAATTCGTGACGGTATTCAGAATCCGCCAACAGCAAACCCGCGAGGAACGCGCCCAGCGCCATTGACACGCCGACTTGATCCATCAGATACGCGGTGCCGATCACTACCAGCAACGCGGTGGCGGTCGACACTTCCGGCAGGCCGGTCTTGGCCACCACGCGAAACACCGGGCGCAGCAGGTAACGTCCGCCGATCACCACCACGGCGATACTGCCCAGCACACGCAAACCGTGATTCAAATCTTCGGCGGCCGTGGTGGTGTGATCACCGCCGGCGAGCAGCGGCACCATCGCGATCAGCGGGATCGCGGCGATGTCCTGAAACAACAGAATCGCGAAGGCCAATCGCCCATGAGGACTGGTCAGTTCCTTGCGTTCGGCCAGGCTTTGCAAGCCGAATGCAGTGGAGGACAGCGCCAGGCCCAGGCCTAACACGATCGCGCTGTTCAACGGCTGGCCGAACACGAACAACGCCAGCACACCAATCACCGAACCGGTCAGCAACACCTGCGCCAGCCCGACGCCAAACACCGATTTGCGCATCACCCACAAACGCCGCGGCGACAACTCCAGACCAATGATAAACAGCAGCAACACCACGCCCAGTTCAGAAATATGGCTGACGCTTTGCGGGTTGCCGATCAACCCCAGCACCGACGGCCCGATAATCACCCCGGCAAACAGGTAACCCAGCACCGCACCCAATTGCAGGCGTTTGGCCAACGGCACGGTGAGCACCGCCGCGAACAGAAACACGACAGCGGCTTGCAACAAGTTGCCTTCATGGGGCATGACAAAAACTCCAACGACTCGATACGGCGGGGGCGACAAGGATAAAGGCTGAGGCCGCAGGCGTCAGCTGCGCATTCGCCAGCGCCACCTCATTCCCCTGTAGGAGTGAGCCTGTTCGCGAAGGCACTCTCCAGCCAACCCAACCTTCGGCACATTCTGCATCAATTGGTTACATTCATAGGATAAGCTGATCAGTCTGTCTGTTTTCGAGTGCGCACCATGGCGATCAATTTCGACCTCAACGATCTGCAAGCCTTCCGCGCGGTGGTCGAGCAGGGCAGCTTTCGCAAGGCTGCCGATACCGTGCGCATTTCCCAACCGGCGCTGAGCCGGCGCATCGAAAAACTTGAAGAGGCGCTAGGGGTAAAACTGTTCGAGCGCACCACGCGCAAGGTCAGCCTGACCCAGGCGGGGCGCGGCTTCATCCCCAGCGTCGAGCGTTTGCTGGATGATCTGGACGTGGCGCTGTTGGGCATCAGCGAAGTGGCCTCGACCCGGCTCGGCCACGTCACGGTCGCCTGCGTGCCGTCGGCGGCGTACTACTTCATGCCGCGAGTGGTCGCCCGTTACCATCGGCAGTTCCCCCGAATCAAGGTCAAAGTCCTCGATTCCAGCGCCCACGACGTGCTTAGCGCCGTGGTCAACGGCGAGGCGGATTTCGGTTTGAGTTTTATGGGCACGCTGGAGGCCGAAGTCGATTTCGAACCCTTGGTGCAAGAAGGCTACGTGGTCGCCTGCCGCCGCGATCACCCGTTGGCCGAGCGCCGCAGCGTGACGTGGGACGAGTTTTATCGACAGGATTACATCTCGCTCGACAAGACTTCGGGCAACCGTTTTCTGCTCGACCAGGCGTTGGCCGGCGTGGTCCCACAACGCCCGAGCATCTGCGAAACCCGCCACGTCACGACCATGATCGGATTGGTCGAAGCCGGACTGGGGGTGGCCGCAGTGCCGCTAATGGCGATGCCGGCCGAGGATCATCCAATTCTCACGCGCGTGCCGCTGACCGACCCGCAAGTGATGCGCAGCGTCGGGCTGATCAAGCGCCGGGGTCGCACCTTGACCCCGGCAGCCCTGGAACTGGAACGTCTGGTGGTCGAAATGAAAGTTCAGCCGGCAACGCTCAACAACTGACGGTTAACGACTGACCGAATCCAGCCCGGTGCTCTGCACTTGCGGCTGAACGGCCGGGGAGGCCAGGAAGCTCAGCAAGGCCTTGGCTTGCGCCGGATGTTGCGCGCCGACCGGAATGCCCGCAGCGAAACGCGTCACCGACTGCATCGATTCCGGAATCTTTGCGACAAAACTCACACCGGGTACTGGCAGCAATTCGCTGACCTGCTGGAAACCCAATTGATAGTCGCCCGTGGCAACCACCGAGCCGACCGGAATCTTCGCGATCATCTTCGATTTGGGTTTGAGTTGGTCCTCGATGCCCAGGCGCTTGAACAGTTGCTGCTCGATGTAGACACCGCTGGCGCTATCGGAATACGCCACCGATTGCGCGTCAAGCAGGGTCTTTTTCAACGCCGCTTCGGAACTGATGTCGGGTTTCGCCGCGCCGTTACGCACCACCAGACCGATCCGCGAATCCGCCAGTTCGACTCGCGAGGCCGGGTCGACCTTGCCTTGTTTGATCAGCTCATCCAACGCGTAACCGACCATGATCACCACATCAGCCTTTTCGCCGCGCGCCAGACGATTGGGGATCGCCTCGGGTGCCTTGCCCATCGACGGCCCAAGCGCTGTGTCCAAAGTGTGGCCGGTGGCCGCAGCGAATTCCGGGCCGAGAATTTTGTAGGCCGCGGTAAACCCGCCCGAGGTCATCACCCGCAGCTCTTCAGCCTGGGCAACGCTGCTCAATCCAAGGCTGGCGACCAGGGCCAGCGCGGCGAAGTTGAATAGTTTTTTCATCAGTTGATTCTCAAAAAGTCAGGATTGCGAAAGAGCCGATTGCAGGCGACCAGTCGAACGGCGATACAGAAACAGCGTCGCGCACAACGCGCAGAGTGCGGCGAAACTCATCCAGTAACCGGGCGCGGCTTTGTCGCCGGTGTACTCGATCAGCAACGTCGACATGGCCGGGGTGAAACCACCGAACACCGCCGTGGCTAGGCTGTACGCCAGGGAAAAACCGGCGACCCGCACCTCTACCGGCATGATTTCGGTGAGGGCGGCAATCATCGCGCCGTTGTACAAGCCGTAGATGAACGACAACCACAGCAACACCAGCAGCATGTTGAGGAAACTCGGCGCGTTGACCAGGTACGTCAGCGCCGGATAAGCCGTGGCCAGGGTCAGCAGCGCCATGGCGATCAGCACCGGACGCCGGCCGATGCGGTCGGACAACGCGCCGCCAATCGGCAACCAGAAAAAGTTCGAAACCCCCACCAGCAACGTCACCAGCAACGCATCGGCGGTGCTCAGGTGCAGCACGGTTTTGCCGAAGGTCGGCGCGTACACGGTGATCAGGTAAAACGCGGTGGTGGTCAGGGCGACCATCATCATCCCGGCAAACACAATCACCCAATTCTGCGCCAGCGTGCGAAACACCTCGCCCATGCTTGGGCGGTGTTTGCGCGCGGCAAACTCCTCGGTTTCTTCCAGGTTACGGCGCAGGAAGAAGATGAACGGGACGATCAGGCAACCGACAAAAAACGGAATCCGCCAGCCCCAATCGGCAATCATCGCCGGCGCCATCCACTGGTTCAGCCCATAGCCCAACCCTGCGGCGACAATGATCGCCACTTGCTGACTGGCCGACTGCCAACTGGTGAAAAAGCCCTTATTGCCCGGTGTCGCGATCTCCGACAGATACACCGACACACCGCCCATTTCCGCGCCCGCCGAGAAGCCCTGAAGCAGGCGGCCGATCAACACAATCGCCGGGGCAAACAGGCCGATGCTCTCGTAACCGGGCACCAGCACAATCAAAATGGTGCCGCTGGCCATGATCGACAACGTCACGATCAAACCCTTGCGCCGCCCGACATCGTCGATATACGCACCGAGCACCACGGCGCCCAATGGCCGCATCAGGAACCCGGCGCCGAACACCGCAAAGGTCATCATCAGGGAGGCGAATTCGCTGCTGGCCGGGAAGAACACAGCCGCGATCTGCGTGGCGTAGAAGCCGAAAAGGAAGAAGTCGAATTGTTCGAGGAAGTTGCCCGAGGTCACTCGGAAGATCGCCCCGGCTCGCGAACCACCGGAAGGAATTGCTGCAGTCATTTGATGTGTCTCCACCGCTTTTATGACGTGCGCCTCGTTGCAGCGGCGCACGGTTCTTATTGGGGCGGATAGTGGAGCAGGGCCATCGATATGTTAATTGCATTGTTGGCATGTATTGATGCGTGAAGCGGATCAATGTCTGGTCATGCGTTGAGCGGCCAAGCGTATTGTTCTGGCAAATTTGATCACCGCAGCAAGGAATGATTTGCCGCGCGCGCAGTCCGAACTTCAGTACCCAGACATCCCAGAGGTTTACCGATGACAAGCAAAACCCTTATCGCCAGCCTCGCCCTCGTCGCAGGCTTCGCCGCAGCCACTCCAATCGTTCAAGCGGCGGACAATCCGCAAAAAACCGTGCAGCCCGGGGTCAACAACAAACGCACCCTGGAAGTCGGTGACCGTGCCCCGGACATCTACCAGCGCAGCGAAAAAGCCCTGAAAAACTGGAAAGAAAAAGGTCTGCAATCGCCGAAGGCTGATTCGCAGTGGGTGCAGATCAATGACAAGTACATGATGGTGATGATCACCAACGGGACGATTGTGGATATTCGGCCGGTTGAGCGTTAGCCCCTGAATCAATTGTTTCGGCGCACGCTTGACGCTGACCGTTAGCGCGCGCCGGGCAGTCGTTTCCCATCGCTCGGCTCGGCGCGCAGACTTCCTTCACAGAAACCACTCCTCAAGACAGTTGCCAACTCCGCAAAATTCTGGGAAAACGGCGCCCATTCAGCCCTTGCGGCTAATGAACAAAACAGAACAGATGAGTGCGGGCAATGAACGAAGAACTTCAGGTAATCGATCTCGAATCGGGTGATGGCAAGGCTGCGGTAAAAGGCGCTTTGATCACCACGCAATACCGTGGATGGCTGGAGGACGGAACCGAGTTCGATTCTTCCTACAGTCGCGGCAAGCCCTTTCAGTGCGTGATCGGCACCGGGCGCGTGATCAAGGGCTGGGACCAGGGAATCATGGGCATGCAGGTCGGCGGCAAACGCAAGCTGCTGGTGCCGGCACATCTGGCTTACGGCGAGCGCAGCATGGGCGCAATCACACCGAATTCGAACCTGATTTTCGAGATTGAATTGCTGGAAGTGCTGACGCGCGATGATTGATCGGTGGTGGCGTGAATGACCAAACCCCGCTGGCTGAAGAGGTGTCACTGCTTTCATACCCAGTTCACCATGACTACGGGCTATATGACCGAGCGCAGCGATGGCGGAAGTCGCGACAGATTCGACGTCATTGTTGATGTATTTCAGACACAGGTCTTGAGCCCAGATTCTGTCTTGCTCATTCAAACCAATGGAAAACCGGAATCCGCCCGTTCAGCGAAGGGCGATAAACCCATGACAACCGCTCCAACGCTGGCTTCATCGCCAAAATCTGCGTCAGGGTGGCACTCGCAATCGTCAGCGCCAGCAATTGCCCGGGACATTGATGCCGACCTGCGCCGAAGCTAAAGCTGCGACGGTTCGGGCGGTCGATCAGGAACGTGTCGGGCTGTTCATTGAGCAACGGGTCGCGATTGGCGGAGGCTAGCAACAAAAGAATCGTGTCCCCGCGCGCCAGGCTGACGCGGTCAATTTCACACGCCGCAGCGACGAATCGACGAGTGTTTTGCACTGGCGGATCGAAACGTTGGACTTCGGCTAGAAATTCGTCGGCGCCACCCGGCAACGGCGGGTTTTGAATCAATGTCACCAACGCATTGCCAATCAACCCGGCCGTCGCCTCGCAGGTTTGCGAACAGAGCCCGATCAAGTTAGCGATCAGTGTCTCTCGATCCAGATCGCCGGCCCGCTGCCTGATGCCCGTTAGCAGTGAGCTGTGCACGCCCGGAATTTCAAGCAACTCTATGAAATACCCGCGCAACTGTTCAGTCGCCGAATGCGCCGCCGCCAGTTGCGCCGTCGTGCTCAGCGGTGACAGGCAAGCGACGAAGTCGGCTGTCAAATCGCTGATCATCCGTCCCTGATCGGGGGTAAATCCGAGCAGCGCTGCGACCACGCACACCGGGTCACGCAGCATCGCTTTGTTCAGGCCGTCGGCGTCCGCAGTGAGCAGTCGTGCGCGAACCAGCGCGCGTACTTCGTCCTGATCAATCATCGCCAGGCCCGGCTCGACTGCCGCGCGCGGACATTGCTGGCGCGGGCCGTCATTCATTCGCATCAGCCGACCGAACACTTCACCGGCCTCGCCATCGGCAATCGCCTTGGGCACCGGCTCGGCGAACGGGCGCACGTGGCAGTCGGGATGCGCCAGCACCGCGGCGACGGCGGCGGCGCTGCTCGCGACCCAAAGCTGCAATTGCTGATGAAAAACCAGTCCACCCGCGGCGCGCAGTTGCGCGTAATACGGATAAGGATCGGCGTGAGTCGCAGCGATGATCGGGTCCATGGGCCGCAGCCTTGTTCGTGGAGGAGAAAGTGTTGCCAAGTAGCGGACTTGCGCGGTCAGCGCCGACGGTTTGCGCGCACATGCCTGAAGCGGAACAAACGCTGTCCTACGCCCGAAAATCCCAGACTATTTCCACCACGCGAATCGCCAACACCAGATAAATCAGAAACAAAATCACCTGAAACGCCGTGTGGTAGGGCAACCGCGACAATCGCCGCATGCCATCGCTGACGTTGAGCAGCATCAACACTGCCGACAAGCCGATCAGCGCCCAACCGGCCAGATCCGCGGCCAGCAGCCCCATATATAGGTGATGGCTACTGTCGAGGGCATTGGTGCCCGCCGCGAACAATAACGCGCAGACCAGCAGGTTCTTGATGTTGTCGAACACCTGCGTGGTGAAGTCGGTGTCCAGCAAGGCCAGATACTTTCGCCAGAATTTGTTCATGGTCTTAATACCTGTCGGGGGCATTCACACGCGGCTAGTTTAGTGAGGAATCGGTCCATGCGCCGATTTCATCCGGTCCGACGGAAGGGTCTGTTGCCGGGTTGTGCGTCGGGAGCCGAGTCTATACTGTATATCTGAACAGTAAAAGGCTCTCCTCATGGAACTCATCGACAAGCTCAGCATTCTCGCCGACGCCGCCAAGTACGACGCGTCTTGCGCCAGCAGTGGCGCGCCCAAGCGCAGCTCCGAAGGCAAGAGCGGGCTGGGTTCCACCGATGGCATGGGCATTTGCCACAGCTACACGCCGGACGGGCGCTGCGTGTCGCTGCTGAAAATCCTCCTGACCAATTTCTGTCTCTACGACTGCCAATACTGCGTTAATCGCCGCTCTAGCGATGTACCTCGGGCGCGGTTCACGCCAGAAGAAGTGGTGACGCTGACCATGGATTTCTACCGGCGCAATTGCGTCAGCGGATTGTTCCTCAGTTCAGGGATCATTCGTTCCGCCGACTACACCATGGAACAACTGATCCGCGTAGCCAAACTGTTGCGCGAAGAGCACGAGTTCCGTGGCTACATTCATTTGAAGACGATTCCCGAAGCCGATCCAGCATTGATTGCAGAAGCGGGGCGTTATGCCGATCGCCTCAGCGTCAACATCGAATTGCCCACCGATGCCAGCCTGCAAACCCTGGCGCCGGAGAAACAACTGGGCTCGATCAAACAAGCGATGCAGACCATCTACACCGGCGAGCAGACTGTGCTGAACGAGCCTCGCGCACCGAAGTTTGCCCCGGCCGGGCAGAGCACGCAGATGATTGTCGGCGCCGACGACACCGATGACAGCACTATTCTGCACGGCGCCCAGGCACTTTACGGCAACTTCAAGCTGCGGCGGGTTTACTACTCGGCGTTCAGTCCGATCCCGAACAGCCCGAAAAGTGTGCCGCTCGCGGCGCCGCCGCTGATGCGTGAACACCGTTTGTACCAAGCGGATTTTCTCCTGCGCAGCTATGGCTTTACCGCTGGTGAGCTGTTCAAGGGGCCGGGGCATCTGGCGCTGGACATTGACCCGAAACTGGCTTGGGCGCTGGAGAATCGCGAGGTATTTCCGCTGGACCTGAATCGCGCCGAAGCCTCGTTGATCGCGCGTATTCCGGGGATTGGCTTGCGCACCACCGAGCGGTTGGTGGAGCTGCGCCGCCAGCGGCGTATTCGATATGAAGACCTGGCGCGCATGCGTTGCGTGTTGGCCAAAGCCAAACCGTTCTTCATCACCAGCGATTACCACCCGCAGCAGTCGGAAGTCACCAGCCATTTGCTTTATCAGCAACTGCGTGACCGGCCGCAGCCGCAACAAATGGGCTTGTGGGGATGATCAACCTCGATTGCGACGACCTCTTCGACCTCTGGCGCCAGCAGGCGCGCTGGTTGCTCAGCCATGAGGTTGATCCGAGTCTGGTCAGTTGGGCGTCGGAAGGTGTTGCCGACCTGTTCGCCAGCGATGATTCGCCGCCCGAGGGCCAAGGGCCGTTCCAGGCGCGTATTCCCATGGCGCTGCTGGGCATTCTCGAAAGCGCCTCACGCTATCGCGGTGATCAGCGCTGGAGCCTGCTTTACGAAGTGTTGTGGCGAGTCAGCCATGGCGATCGCACGGCGATGCTTGCCGGCGACAAGCTTGGCAGCGAATTGCAGCGGCGGATCAAGCAAGTGCAGCGCGAGGCCCATCACCTGCACGCGTTCGTGCGTTTCGTCGAGCGGCCGCCAAACGTCGAAGGTCCGCAATACGTGGCGTGGCACGAAGCAGCCCACGACATTCTGCACAGCGCGAGTGAGCACTTCATCGGTCGTATGGGCCGCCATCGCTGGTTGATCGCCACGCCACGCGACGGGGTTTATTACGACGGCGAACAGTTGATCCACGAACGTCAGTGCCCGATTGAATGGCAAAAACTGGCGCAGAACGTCGACGATCCGCACGGCGACATGTGGCTGACTTATTACAGCCACATCTTCAACCCGGCGCGGCTGAACCCGAAGGTCATGCAGGGCCATTTGCCGGCGCGGTTCTGGAAGAATCTGCCGGAAGGCGCGTTGATTCCCGGGCTGATCACTCAGGCACGAACCGGCAAGCAGCAGGACGGGCAGGCCAGCAGCATCAAGGGCAGGGGCGGTAAACGCATTGCGCTGGGCGATGGCGAGCGCGGTTCTGCGGTGAATTCGGAGTAACGACTTACCGTAGGAGCGAGGCTTGCCCGCGAAGGCGCCGGCACAGCCAACATCTATTTGACTGATACAGCGCTTTCGCGGGCAAGCCTCGCTCCTACGGAAAAGCAGTTTTCAGCACGCATAAAAAAGCCCCTCATCACCAAAGCAATGAGGGGCTTTTGGTAGCTGGCGTCAGATCAAACCTTGACGATCCAGCCCGCTGGCGCTTCGACGTCGCCGGTTTGCACACAGGTCAGCTCTTTGTAGAGCTTCTGGGTGACCGGGCCGACTTCGGTTTCGCTGTGGAACACGTGCAGTTTGTCGTTGTAGCTGATGCCGCCGATCGGGGTGATCACGGCAGCCGTACCGCAAGCGCCGGCCTCTTTGAAGTCCGAGAGCTTGTCGATGAATACGTCACCTTCGATCACTTCCAGACCGAGACGCGATTTCGCCAGCTCGATCAACGACAGACGGGTGATACCCGGCAGCACCGAAGGCGACTTCGGCGTGATGAATTTGTCGTCGTGGGTGATACCGAAGAAGTTGGCCGAGCCGACTTCTTCGATTTTCGAGTGGGTCATCGGGTCGAGGTAGATGCAGTCGGCGAAGTTGGCTTTCTTGGCTTGCGAACCAGGCATCAGGCTCGCGGCATAGTTGCCACCGACCTTGGCCGCGCCGGTGCCTTGTGGGGCCGCGCGGTCGAAGCTGGAAATCAGGAAGTTGTGCGGGGTCAGGCCGCCCTTGAAGTAGGCGCCGACCGGGATTGCGAAGATCGAGAAGATGAACTCGGGCGCAGTGCGCACGCCGATGTTGTCACCGACGCCGATCACAAACGGACGCAGGTACAGCGCGCCGCCGGTGCCGTAAGGCGGAATGAAACGCTCGTTGGCGCGCACCACGGCTTTGCAGGCTTCGATGAACTGCTCGGTTTCGACGAACGGCATCAGCAGGCGCGCGCAGCTGCGTTGCATGCGCAGGGCATTCTGATCAGGACGGAACAGGTTGATCGAGCCGTCCTTGCAACGATAAGCCTTCATGCCTTCGAAGCATTGCTGGCCATAGTGAAGGGCAGTCGAGCCTTCGCTGATGTGCAGCACGTTATCTTCGGTCAGGGTGCCTGCGTCCCACTCGCCATTGCGCCAGTACGACAGATAGCGTTTGTCGGTCTTGATGTAATCAAAACCCAGCTTGTCCCAATTGATGCTTTCGTTACCCATGACACCCTCTATCACTGAACAACCGTCGAAACGGTTCAAGGCTTCTGACGTTTTTTTGGATGGGGACAACAATACTTCATTCCGGGCCTAAATCGCAGCCCGGACTATTGGGTGATTGGCAGATAAATCGAGTCGCCTGCGAAAATCGCGAGCAAGCTCGCTCCCCCATTTGATCCCGGTCTGTCTTGACATCTACAAACACCACAAATCCCCTGTGGGAGCGAGCTTGCTCGCGATGAGGCCATCACTGACCCCATCAATCCCCCGGGTTACAGATGCAGCGCGTGCCCCAGCGCACGCAACGCCGCTTCCTGCACCGCTTCGCCCAGCGTCGGATGGGCGTGGATGGTGCCGGCGATGTCTTCCAGTCGGGCGCCCATTTCCAGGCTCTGGCCGAACGCGGTCGACAGCTCCGAAACGCCCACGCCTACCGCTTGCCAACCGACAATCAGATGATTGTCCCGACGAGCGACCACGCGCACGAAGCCGCTTTTCGATTCCAGGGTCATCGCCCGGCCATTCGCGGCGAACGGGAAACTCGAGACGATGCAGTCCAGGCCCGCAGCTTTGGCGTCGTCCGGCGTCTTGCCGACCACCACCAATTCCGGATCGGTAAAGCACACCGCCGCAATCGCCGTCGGGTTGAACTCGCGGGATTTACCGCTGATCAACTCGGCAACCATTTCGCCCTGTGCCATTGCGCGGTGCGCGAGCATCGGTTCGCCGCTGAGGTCGCCGATGGCGTAGACGTTGCGCATGCTGGTCTGGCAGCGGTTATCGATCTTGATCGACGAGCCGTTCATCGCCAGATTCAACGCTTCAAGGTTCCAGCCCTGCGTGTTCGGTTTGCGCCCGACCGCCACCAGTACCTGATCAGTTTCCAGGTTCAACGTGTCGCCGTTCGGGTCCAACACCTGAAGCATATTGCTTGAAGAATCAAAGCCTTGCACGCTGTGCTTCAAGTAAAGCTTTATCCCGAGTTGCTTCAGTGCCTCATTGACTGGCTGCGTCAATTCGGCGTCGTAGGCTGGCAGGATTCGATCCTGCGCTTCGACCACGCTGACCTCGGCGCCGAGTTTGCGATAGGCGATGCCCAGCTCCAGGCCGATGTAGCCGCCGCCTACCACGATCAACCGCTTGGGCACAGTTTTCGGCGCCACGGCTTCGGTGGAGGAGATGATCGGGCCGCCAATTGGCAGCATCGGCAGGTTGACGCTTTTCGAACCGGTCGCCAGCACCAGATGCTCGCACTGGATCCGCGTATCGCCGACGTCAACGGTCTTGCCGTCGACCACGTTGGCCCAGCCTTGAATGACCTGGACCTTGTGTTTCTTCAGCAATGCCGCGACGCCAGTGGTCAGGCGATCAACGATGCCGTCCTTCCACTCGACACTTTTGCTGATGTCGAGGGTCGGCGCGGAAACGCTGATGCCCAGCGCTGAATGTTGGCTGTGATGCTGGGTCTGATGAAACTGCTCGGCGACGTGAATCAGCGCTTTCGAGGGAATGCAGCCGATGTTCAGGCACGTTCCGCCCAACGATTGGCCTTCCACCAGAATGGTAGAGATGCCCAGTTGACCGGCACGAATCGCCGTCACATAACCGCCAGGGCCGCCGCCGATAATCAGCAGCGTGGTGTTCAAAGTCTGTTGCATAACTGCTCCAGTCAAAACGCATCCACAAACAGGGTGGCGGGTTGTTCGAGCAAGCCACGAATGGCCTGGATGAATTGCGCCGCGTCCATGCCATCGACCACGCGGTGATCGAAGGAACTGGAGAGGTTCATCATCTTGCGAATGACGATCTGGCCTTTGACCACCATCGGCCGTTCGACGATTTTGTTGACGCCGACGATCGCCACTTCCGGCAGGTTCAGCACCGGCGTGCTGACGATCCCGCCCAATGCGCCGAGGCTGGTCAAGGTGATGCTTGAGCCTGACAGCTCATCGCGGCTGGCCTTGCCATTGCGCGCGGCGCTGGCCAAACGGGAGATTTCCGCAGCGCTGTCCCACAAGCTGCGAGCCTCGGCGTGACGCACCACCGGCACCATCAAGCCAATATCGCTTTGCGTGGCGACGCCGACATGCACCGCACCGAGGCGGGTGATGACTTGCGCTTCGTCGTCGTAACGGGCGTTGATCTGCGGGAAGTCGCGCAGGGCGACGACCAGCGCGCGGACCAGGAACGGCAGCAAGGTCAACTTGCCGCGTGTTGCGCCGTGTTTCTCGTTGAGGTGCGCGCGCAGTTCTTCCACGGCGGTCACGTCGATTTCCTCGACGTAGCTGAAGTGGGCGGCGCGCTGAGTGGCGTCCTGCATGCGCTGGGCGATCTTGCGGCGCATGCCGATCACCGGGATTTGCTGCTCGTCGGTACGCTGGGCGTAAGCAGCGGGGGCGGTCGAAGCGTTCGTCTGACCTTGCGCCAGGTAGGCGTCGAGGTCTTCGTGCAATACGCGGCCGGCCGGGCCAGTGCCACGCACCAGACGCAACTGAATCCCAAGGTCGAGCGCATGTTTGCGCACGGCCGGCGAGGCCAGTGGGCGCTCATCGGCTTCACGGCCGACCATCGGGCCTTGGCACACAGCGGCTGGGCGCGCAGACGCGGCCGGTTTGCTTTCAACGACGGGTTCGACTTTGGTCGGCGCTGCAACTGGCGCTTCTTTAGCCGCAGCAATCGGCTGGGCCGACTCTTTATGCGCCGGCTCTTTATAGTTGCCCGCGCCTTCCACTTCGATGCTGATCAGAATGCTGCCAACCGCCATCACTTCGCCCGGCTGGCCGCCCAGCGAAATGACTTTGCCGTGTACCGGCGATGGAATATCGACCATCGCTTTGTCGGTCATGACGTCGGCCAGGACCTGATCTTCGACGACCATGTCGCCGACTTTGACGTGCCACACCGACAATTCGACTTCGGCAATGCCTTCGCCAATGTCCGGCATTTTAATAACGTGCGTGCCCATTCAGACCTCCATGACCCGTTTCAACGCCGCGCCCACTCGGGACGGCCCTGGGAAATACGCCCACTCTTGCGCGTGCGGGTAGGGGGTGTCCCAACCAGTGACGCGTTCGATTGGCGCTTCCAGGTAGTGGAAGCAATGCTCTTGCACCAGCGCGACCAGTTCGGCGCCAAAACCGCAGGTGCGCGTGGCTTCGTGAACGATCACGCAACGGCCGGTTTTCTTCACCGATTTGACGATGGTTTCAAGGTCCAGCGGCCACAGGCTGCGCAGGTCGATGACTTCGGCATCGACGCCGCTTTCTTCGGCGGCGACTTGCGAGACATAAACCGTGGTGCCGTAAGTCAGAATCGTCACTTCCTTGCCCGGGCGGGCAATGGCGGCGACGTCCAGCGGCACGGTGTAATAACCGTCCGGCACTTGTGCGGCAGGGTGTTTTGACCACGGCGTTACCGGGCGGTCGTGGTGGCCGTCGAACGGGCCGTTGTACAGGCGTTTTGGCTCAAGGAAGATCACCGGGTCATCGTTTTCGATGGAGGCGATCAGCAAGCCTTTGGCGTCGTAAGGGTTGGACGGCATCACCGTGCGCAGGCCGCAGACCTGGGTGAACATCGCCTCGATACTTTGGCTGTGGGTCTGGCCGCCATAAATGCCGCCGCCGCAAGGCATGCGCAGGGTCATCGGTGCGGTGAACTCGCCGGCCGAGCGATAACGCAGACGCGCGGCTTCGGAAATGATCTGGTCGGACGCCGGGTAGACGTAGTCGGCGAACTGAATCTCGGCCACCGGGCGCAAACCGTAGGCGCCCATACCGACGGCGACGCCGACGATGCCGCTTTCGGAAATCGGCGCATCGAACACGCGCGAGGTGCCGTACTTGTTCTGCAGGCCTTCGGTGCAACGGAACACGCCGCCGAAATAGCCCACGTCCTGGCCGAATACCACGACGTTATCGTCGCGCTCAAGCATCACGTCCATGGCCGAGCGCAGGGCCTGGATCATGGTCATGGTGGTTGTGGTCATGGCGGTTTCCAACTCGATTTGGTTGTTGTGATCGTTCATGTCAGATCCCCAACTCTTGACGCTGGCGCTTCAAGTGCTCCGGCATCTCTTTGTAGACGTCCTCGAACATGGTCGCGGCGCTAGGCGTCTGGCCACCGGCGAGGGTGCCGTACTGCTCGGCTTCTTTCTGCGCGGCGATGACTTCGGCTTCCAGCTCAGCGCTGACGGCGGTGTGTTCCTCTTCGGACCACTGGCCGATTTTCACCAGGTGCTGCTTGAGGCGCACGATCGGGTCGCCCAACGGGAAGTGGCTCCAGTCATCGGCGGGACGGTATTTCGAAGGATCATCGGAAGTCGAGTGTGGACCGGCGCGGTAGGTGACCCACTCGATCATGGTCGGCCCGAGGTTGCGCCGGGCGCGTTCGGCGGCCCAAGCAGAGGCGGCGTAAACCGCGACAAAATCGTTGCCATCGACGCGCAGCGAAGCGATGCCGCAACCGACGCCACGACCGGCGAAGGTAGTGGCTTCACCACCGGCAATCGCCTGGAACGTCGAGATCGCCCACTGGTTGTTGACCACGTTGAGGATCACCGGCGCGCGGTAGACGTGGGCGAAGGTGAGGGCGGTGTGGAAGTCCGATTCAGCGGTGGCGCCGTCGCCGATCCACGCCGAGGCGATTTTGGTGTCGCCCTTGATCGCCGAAGCCATGCCCCAGCCCACGCCCTGCACGAATTGTGTGGCGAGGTTGCCGGAGATGGTGAAGAAGCCGTGATCACGAACCGAATACATGATCGGCAACTGACGGCCCTTGAGCGGATCGCGCTCGTTGGACAGCAGTTGGCAGATCAGGTCGACCAGCGGTACTTCGCGGGCCATCAGGATGCTTTGCTGACGATAGGTCGGAAAGCACATGTCGTCGATGTTCAGGGCCAGGGCCTGAGCGCTGCCGATGGCTTCTTCGCCGAGGCTTTGCATGTAGAACGACATTTTTTTCTGACGCTGGGCGACCACCATGCGGTTGTCGAAAATTCGCGTCTTGAGCATGGCGCGCATGCCTTTGCGGAGGATTTCCGCCGGCACGCCTTCGCCCCATGGGCCGAGCGCGTTGCCCTGATCGTCGAGCACGCGGATCAGGCCTTTGGCCAAGTCTGCGGTGTCCGCCGGTTCAACGTCGATTGGGGGTTTGCGCACCGTGCCGGCGTCGGTCAGACGCAGGTAGGAAAAGTCGGTCTTGCAGCCGGGACGCCCCGATGGTTCGGGAACGTGCAGGCGCAGCGGTTCGTACGCTTGGTTCATGGCTTCTACGCTCGATCTTGTGAATTTTTTGTAGTGAGCTGACGGTCATTCCACGGTGAGTGGAAATCTTGTCCTACAAACATCATAGGCTCGGCGCGGGAGAATATTTATCTCTGTTTCGTTGCGTTGTCGGTCATTTGGGGATAAAAAATCTGCATTAACAAAAATAACAGGTGGTTTTGTCTCATGCGCAAATTGGATCGTACCGATATCGGCATTCTCAACAGCCTTCAGGAGAACGCCCGCATCACCAATGCTGACCTCGCACGCTCGGTCAACCTGTCGCCTACGCCGTGCTTCAACCGGGTCAAGGCAATGGAAGAATTGGGCCTGATACGCGAGCAGGTCACGCTACTGGATGCTGATTTGCTCGGGCTGCATGTGAATGTGTTCATTCATGTCAGCCTAGAGAAGCAGGTCGAAGAAGCGCTGGCGCATTTCGAAGAGGCGATTTCGGATCGCCCGGAAGTGATGGAGTGTTATCTGATGGCGGGCGATCCGGATTATCTGATCCGTGTGCTGGTGCCGACGATTCAGTCGCTGGAGCGCTTCATGATGGATTTCCTGACCAAAGTCCCCGGTGTCGCGAATATTCGTTCGAGTTTTGCCTTGAAGCAGGTGCGTTACAAAACTGCGCTGCCGCTGCCGGCGAACGGGTTGACCCTTGGCAGTTGAGGCTGATCGTTGCCACGCAAAGCGTTGCAACGATTGAGCGTCAGAGTTTGTTCAGCGGGATCTTCAGGTAGGTCACGCCGTTGTCCTCAGCCGGGGGCAAGTTCCCCGCCCGCACATTTACCTGAATCGCCGGCAGCAACAAATTCGGCATGCCCAGCCCGGCATCGCGCTGGGTGCGCATCGCGACAAACGCCGCTTCATCGACACCGTCATGCACGTGAATATTGCTCTGGCGCTGCTCACCCACTGTGGTTTCGCAGTGCGGTGCGCGGCCCTCGGGCGGGTAGTCGTGACAGACGAAAAGCCGCACGCCGGCCGGGAACACCAGCAGCTTGTGGATCGAGGCAAACATCTGCCGCGCATCGCCGCCGGGAAAGTCGCAACGCGCGGTGCCGACGTCGGGCATGAACAGCGTGTCGCCGACCAGAATCACGTCGCTGTCGATCAGATAAGCCATGTCGGCCGGCGTGTGGCCGGGGACGTGCAGC
This sequence comes from Pseudomonas prosekii, assembly GCF_900105155.1. Taxonomy (NCBI): domain Bacteria; kingdom Pseudomonadati; phylum Pseudomonadota; class Gammaproteobacteria; order Pseudomonadales; family Pseudomonadaceae; genus Pseudomonas; species Pseudomonas prosekii. The sequence continues at coordinate 256,481 of NZ_LT629762.1, read as the reverse complement.
GCGGTGGCTTTGAGGTTACCGATGCGAAACGACTCGTTCGGCGCGAACAGATGGTCGAACTGGGAACCGTCGATGCGAAATTCCGGTTCCAGATTGAACAGGGTTTTGAACACGTCCTGAACCTTGCTGATCGACTGGCCAATCGCAATCTTGCCGCCCAACTCGCGACGCAGATAAGGCGCGGCGGAGAGGTGATCGGCGTGGGCGTGGGTCTCCAGCAGCCATTGCACTTGCAGCTGGTTTTCGCGCACGAATGCGATCAAACGATCAGCCTGAACCGTGGTGCTGCGCCCGGCGGCGGGGTCGTAATCGAGCACCGGGTCAACGATTGCGCATTGCCCGCCAGCCTCTTCATAGACCACGTAACTGTAGGTCGAGGAGGCGGGGTCGAGGAAGGCTTCAATCTGCGCGGGCATGGGCTCTAGCCTCTGAAGGGAGTGATCTGAAAGCTGTGGTAGCGGTCATCAGTTGCAACACTTTATGTTTAGACATAATGTCTGCAGCTTAAGTGACCTCCAAGGCATCGTGCAAATGCAATCCAGTCTGACCGAAAGCGAAGTCGCCCAACTGCGGGCATCGGCGTCCAAAGCGTGCGCGCTGCTCAAGGCATTGGCCAATGAGGATCGTTTATTGATTCTCTGCCAATTGACCCAGGGCGAACGCAACGTTGGCGAACTGGAAACCATGACCGGCGTACGCCAACCGACACTCTCGCAACAGCTCGGCATCCTGCGCGACGAAGGCCTGGTCGCAACCCGGCGTGAAGGTAAATACATTTTCTATGGCCTGGCCAGCCACGAAGTGATTCAAGTGATGAAAACCTTGTCCGGGTTGTATTGCGGCGCAGTGTTGAAAAGCTGGGCGTGAGTCAGTGCCGCTGAAGCCGGGTTTTGAAGAGCTGTGAGCGCTGCGCACTCAAACGTGAGCAAGCTCGCTCGCCACGGGTTGGGTGTTGGGTTTTTAGTGATTGGTTTCGGCGGCCGTTTGGGTTGAGAGAATAATAATGTTGCTGGCGAGTTTTTTTGGTGTGGTGATGGGCTTGGTCCTTGGTTTGACCGGGGCCGGGGGCGGGATTCTGGCGGTGCCGGCGTTGGTGCTGGGGCTCGGCTGGAGCATGACGCAAGCGGCGCCGGTTGCCTTGTTTGCGGTGGGCAGTGCGGCGGCGGTCGGGGCCATCGACGGTTTGCGCCATGGTTTGGTGCGCTATCGCGCGGCGCTGCTGATCGCTTCGCTCGGCGCGGTGTTTTCGCCGTTGGGTATCTACTTCGCGCATCAGTTGTCGGAAAAAATCCTGATGGTTCTGTTCAGTCTGCTGATGGTCATGGTGGCCTGGCGGATGTTGCGCCGCGAGCGCAAGGACGCGGGCCCGAGCGACCACGGTCACGCCAACTGGGGCCAAAAGAACTGCATGCTCGATCAACACACCGGACGTTTTTCCTGGACCGCTAAATGCACCGCGACCCTGGCGGCACTCGGCGCGGTCACTGGCTTGGTCTCTGGTTTGCTCGGCGTCGGTGGCGGTTTTCTGATCGTTCCGGCGTTCAAGCAACTGACCGACGTACAAATGCGCGGCATCGTCGCCACATCGCTGATGGTGATCAGCCTGATCTCGGCCATCGGCGTCATCGGCGCGTTTCACGCCGGGGTGCGGATCGACCACATCGGCGTGACGTTCATCGTCGCGAGCATTGTCGGCATGCTGATCGGTCGCAAACTCTGCGCGCGGGTGCCAGCGCGGGCGTTGCAGGTCGGATTTGCCAGTGTTTGCCTGGTCGTCGCGGCTTATATGCTGCTGCGCGCCTGAACCCTGCAACGCTCGATAGTGCAGGCTGAAACCTGATTCGGCCGCTTGCCCGCGCTCCAACAATCGCAGCCCCGGCCGACCTGGCAAGTGATGTATCCAATCAATGCAAGACTTTTTCAGGCTTGAAACAGCGGCTCGGGCAAGCCTTTGACGCCCGGATCCAGGGCAAAAACCCCACCGGCCAACGACTGCTCGTCCCGATCATCCCCAGGGCGGATCGAGGTCACGAACAGCGTGTCCAGACGACTGCCGCCAAACGCACACATGGTCGGCTTCTTCACCGGCACCGCGAGTGAGCGATCCAGTCGGCCATCCGGGGTAAACCGGTGAATCAGCCCGGCGTCATTGGCGCAGATCCAGTAACACCCGTCGGCATCCACCGCCGCGCCGTCGGGGCGACCGCAGAAGTGATTCATGTCGACGAACAATCGACGATTGCTCGGCGTGCCGCTTTCGATGTCGTAATCAAACGCCCAGATCTGCTGCGCCAGCGGATGTGAGTCGGACAGGTACATCGTCCGCCCATCCGGGCTGAAACCCAGACCGTTGGGCACGATAAACCCGCTGAGCCGCGGATCGAGCGGCCCGCGTTGCCCGTGGCTGAAGCGATACATCGTGCCTTCAGCGGCGTTGGCGCCCATGTTCAAGACCATGCTGCCGGCCCAGAAACGTCCCTGGCGATCACAGCGGCCATCGTTCAAACGCATGTCCGGGCGCGCGTGATCGACGTGTGCGAGCAGCTCGCTGTCGAGGCTGCCGTCGTTGTTCGCGTGCAAATGGAAGAACCCGCTTTCCATCCCGGCGACCCAACTGCCGTCGCTGCAACGCGCTATGCAGGCGAGCATTTCCGGCGTGGTCCACGCATCGACATGGCCGGTTTCGGCATGCCAGCGTTGCAGGCCACCGGCAGGAATATCGACCCAGTACAGCGCGTTTTCTTCAGGCACCCACACCGGGCTTTCGCCGACCGTATTGCGGGCATCGACAATCAATTCGGCTTGCATGGCAGCTCATTCCTTTGCTCGAGGGCTCAATCGCCAAACGGACCGGCCGCGACAAATGCGCCGCCCTGATAAACCATCGCCGGGTCATCGGCCGCTGGCATCGGTTGCGCTTCGACCTTGTCGCGGAACACTTCGGAGCTGTCTTGCGGCACGTAACCGAGGCCGGCGGCGAGGCGGTTATCCCACCAGACGTTTTTGTTGTCGGAGACGCCGTAGATGATGGTGTGGCCGACATTCGGCGCGTACAAAGCGCGTTCGAGCAATTGCGTGAGGTCGCCGAAGCTCAGCCAGGTGCTCATCATCCTGCGGTTTTGCGGTTCCGGGAACGAGGAGCCGATGCGGATGCTGACGGTTTCGATGCCGTAGCGATCGAAGTAGAAACTGGCGACGTCTTCGCCGTAGGACTTGGACAAACCGTAGTAGCTGTCCGGGCGGCGCGGGGAGTGTGCGTCGATCACTTCGTCCTGTTTATAGAAGCCGATAACGTGATTGGAACTGGCGAAGATCACGCGTTTGACCCCATGCCGGCGCGCCGCTTCGTAGATATGGAACACGCCGCAGATGTTGGCGCCGAGGATCTCTTCAAACGCGTGCTCGGTCGAAACGCCGCCAAAGTGCAGGATCGCGTCCACGCCTTCGACCAGTTGGTGCACGGCTTGTTTGTCGGCGAGGTCGCAGGTCACGACTTCTTCGCTGCTGTCGCTGGCCGGGGTGATTTCGACAATGTCCGACAGGCGAATGACCTTGGCGTAAGGGCGCAGGGTTTCGCGCAGGACTTTACCGAGGCCACCGGCGGCGCCGGTCAAGAGCAGGCGATTAAACGGGGTCGGGGTCGAAGAGGTAGGGGAGGTAGTGGGCATGGAGATTCCTGAATATTTGAGTCATTGAAGTTGTTGTAAGTTGTCGTATGACTTGAGCGAAGTATCGTAAGGGATTCCAGTGCTTGTCAACGCGGCGGTGGCTGAAATTGATGTGTTGAATCTCAGCTGGCCATTCCTCCTGTGGCGAGGGGGCTTGCCCCCGTTCGGCGGCGAAGCAGTCGCAAACTCAGACAACTTGGTGAATCTGAACAACCACTGGGGCCGCTTCGCGACCCAACGGGGGCGAGCCCCCTCGCCACAAAAGCGCCTTGCCACGACTTCCCTTGCCACAAGCGTTATGAACGCCAGGCGAATTTCACAACAACGATATCGGATAGCTGACGAAGATCCGGTTTTCGTCGAATTCATTGGTGCTGTAGTCGCGGCGGATGCTTGCATTACGCCATTTGACGTTGAGGTTTTTCAATACGCCGCTCTGTACGGTGTAGGCCAGTTCCGACTCGCGGCCCCATTCCTTGCCGTCGGTGATGGTGCCGGTGTGCACGTTATCGCCGCTGATGTAGCGGTTCATCAGGGTCAGGCCGGGCACGCCGAGGGCGACGAAGTTGTAGTCGTGGCGCACTTGCCAGGATTTTTCCTTGGCGTTGTCATAACTGGAGTTGTAGCTGTCGTTGGCCAACGTTCCGCCGCTGGTGCCGTTGACGCGCATCCATGCATCGTCGCCGCTGAGTTTCTGCAGGCCAACGTAAAACGTGTTGCCACCGTAGCGGGCCGAGAGCAGGGCGAAAGTGGTCTTGTTATCCAGTTCGCCGGCCAATGCGCTGCCGTCCTCTTTGCCGGTGAAGAAACCGAGGTTGGCGCCCAGCGTCCAGTCGCCCATCGGTTGGCTGTGGCTGAGGTTGAAATACTGCTGCTGATAAATATCGCTGAGTTCCGAGTACCAGACGCCGACCAAAGTGCGCTTGTCGTTGAAGGTGTATTCGCCGCCACCGAAGTTGAACCGGTCCGAGGTGAACGCCGCTCGGCCGTTCATCGACATGTCGTCCATGCTCGAATCGTTGCGCGGGCTGTTGGCGCGGAACTGGCCGCCGTAGAGCTTCAAACCGTCAATTTCGCTGGAAGTCACCTGGCCACCGCGAAAGGTCTGCGGCAGCGAGCGGCCGTCATCCGCGCGCAGGATTGGCAACAGCGGCATCCACTCGCCGACCTTCAATTCAGTCTTCGAGACTTTGGCTTTGAACGCGACGTTGGTGCGGCCGAAGTTGTCCGCTGGGCGCCCGTCGCTGTCCAGCGGCAACAGTTGGGTGCCGCCGGTGCCTTTGCCGCCATCGAGTTTTTTCGAGTACAGGCCCAACACGTCGACGCCGAAGCCGACCGTGCCTTGGGTGAAGCCGGATCTGGCGTCGAGGATGAAGCTCTGCGTCCATTCTTCAGCCTTGCCCTGCGGGTAGGCCGGGTTGGTGAAGTTGCGATTGAAATAGGCGTTACGCAGGTTCAGCGTGGCGCTGGCATCGTCGACAAAACCTTCGGCGTGGCTGCTCAGCGGCAAGGCCAGTGCGAGGCTGCTGCAACCGATCAGGCTCAGGGTGTGGCGGCGTTTGAAGGTGAGGCGGGGCGTGCGGACAGAGGAATGACGGACGAGTTTGCTCACAGTGACGTTCCCTTTGTTTCTTTGTTGTTTTTATTTTTCGTTATACGTCGTCGTACAACATTGGCGGCGATTATTTGCGAGGGTTCGCGGGAATGTCAATCACAAGTTGTACGACAACGTGAGGGCCTAAATCAATCTGCTGGAGCGCGGCTTGTGTGGCGAGGGGGCTTGCCCCCGTTCGGCTACGCAGCAGTCGCAAAACCAAGCAGTGATATTTGTTTGGTATACACAGGGGGCCGCTTCGCGACCCAACGGGGCAAGCCCCCTCGCCACACAGGCCCCTGGCACAAGCCCCTGCCACAGCCCCTGCCACAAGCTTCTCGCCAGAAGTGCGCTGTTCCACAGGTGTGTATTGACTGTGATTTTCCGGCAAACTGGCGCGGTCCCCCGAACAAGGCTTTTGAATGGATCACTACGCCCCGCGCAACTGGCAGCCCCACGAGCGGCCCAGCTTGCCCGGTTCCCCCTCGACGCCCTTGCACTCCACGCCCAAGCGGCTGGCGTATGCGTTGGTCGGTCTGTTGGTGGCGTTGACCGGTGGCCTCGGCAACTCGCTGGTGATCGCCAACCTGCCTTACCTGCAAGGTGCGCTGGGCGCGACCACCGCCGAAATGGCCTGGTTGCCGGCCGCCTACGTCATGACCAACGTCTCGATGAACCTGCTGCTGGTGAAGTTTCGCCAGCAATTCGGTTTGCGCGCGTTCACCGAAGTGTTTCTGGTGCTCTATGCGCTAGTGACCTTCGGCCACTTGTTCGTCAACGACCTCAATTCGGCGATTGCCGTGCGCGCGGCCCACGGCATGGTCGGCGCGGCACTGAGTTCGCTGGGGTTGTATTACATGATCCAGGCGTTCCCGGCGAAGTGGCGGATGAAAGCGCTGGTGCTCGGTCTCGGCACGTCGCAACTGGCGTTGCCGCTGGCGCGATTGTTCTCTGAGGACCTGATGCAAATCGCCGAATGGCGCGGGTTGTACTTGTTCGAACTGGGCATGGCGCTGCTGACGCTGGGCTGCGTGTTCCTGCTCAAATTGCCGCCGGGCGACCGCTTCAAAACCTTCGAAAAACTCGACTTCCTGACCTTCGCTATTCTCGCTTCGGGCGTGGCGCTGCTGTGCGCGGTGCTGTCGCTGGGCCGCATCGACTGGTGGCTGGAAGCACCGTGGATCGGCGTGGCGTCGGCGGCGTCAATCGTGCTGATCCTCGCCGGCCTGGCCATCGAACATAACCGCAGCAACCCGATGCTGATGACCCGTTGGCTCGGTAGCGGCGTGATGATTCGTCTGGCGCTGGCGGTGATCCTGATTCGCATGGTGTTGTCCGAGCAATCCACCGGCGCTGTCGGTTTCATGCAAATGCTCAACATGAGCAGTCAGCAACTGCACAGCCTGTACGTGGTGATGTTGCTCGGCAGCATTGCCGGCCTCGCCACCAGCGCGCTGACGATTGATCCCAAACACCTGTTCATGCCGCTGATCGTGTCGCTGGCGCTGATGGCGACCGGCTCGGTGATCGACAGTTATTCGAACAACCTGACCCGCCCGGAGAACATGTATTTCAGCCAGTTCCTGTTGGCGTTCGGCGGTACGTTTTTCCTTGGCCCGACCATGGTCCTCGGCACGCGCAACGTGCTGACCAACCCACGCAATCTGGTGAGTTTTTCGGTGCTGTTCGGCATCTGCCAGAACCTTGGCGGCCTGATTGGCGCGGCGCTGCTCGGCACGTTTCAGATCGTCCGCGAGAAATTTCATTCGAGCAACATTGTCGAACACCTGACCCTGATGGATCCGCGGGTTGCCGCGCGGGTGCAAAGCGGCGGCAACGCGGTTGGCTCGCTGATCGCCGACCCGAGTTTGCGCAATTTGCAGGGCATTCGCAGCCTGGCCACGGCCGCCACCCGCGAAGCCAATGTGCTGGCCTACAACGATGTGTTCATGCTGATTGCGCTGATCGCGGTGCTGACGATGATCTGGATTTCCACTCGCGCGCTGTGGCTGATGAGCACCACCCAAGCGGTCGCGCCCGCCGCTCAAACTGCCACTTCTTCCGTTCAACCCAGCGGTGCCACTTCTTCATGACCGAACCGACTAACACCTCCACGCCGGCGTCGACCACGACCACCACCAATGCCATCGCCGCCACCCCGGAAGGCGTCGCGCCGCCGTCCTCGCCGGCCACCGAACCACGTTCGCTGCGGGTGCGGATCATCTCGTCGTTGGGCTTCGCGGCGATTGCGATTATTGGCGTGTTGATCGTGTTGTACGCCTGGCAACTGCCGCCGTTCAGCAGCGCCGTCGAAACCACCGAAAACGCCTTGGTCCGTGGCCAAGTGACGATCATCGGCCCGCAGCTCAGCGGCTACGTCTATGAAGTGCCGGTGACCGACTTCCAGCATGTGAAGGCCGGCGACTTGCTGGTGCGCCTCGATGACCGGATCTACAAGCAGCGTCTCGATCAATCGCTGGCGCAACTGGCGGTGCAGAAAGCCGCGTTGGCCAACGTGGTGCAGCAACGCAACAGCGCCGAAGCGACCATCAAGTTGCGGCAGGCCGCGGTGGTCGACAGCCAGGCGCAGGCGCGCAAAAGCGCCGCGGACCTGCGCCGTAACCAGGAATTGATCAATGACGGTTCGGTGTCCAAACGTGAGTTGGACGTGACCATGGCCGCCAACGCGCAGACCATCGCCGCGGTCGCGCAAGCGCAAGCCAATCTGGAAATCGCCCGGCAGGACCTGCAAACCGTGATCGTCAATCGCGGTTCGCTGGAAGCGGCGGTGGCCAGTGCCGATGCGGCGGTGCAACTGGCGCGCATCGACCTGTCGAACACCCGCGTACTGGCGCCACGTGACGGCCAGCTCGGACAAATTGGCGTGCGCCTCGGCGCGTTCGTCAACTCCGGCGCGCAACTGATGGCGTTGGTGCCACAGCAGTTGTGGGTGATCGCCAACATGAAGGAAACGCAGATGGATGAAGTGCGCGTCGGCCAACCGGTGACCTTCACCGTCGATGCGCTCAACCATCGAAAATTCCACGGCAAGGTGCAGCGGATTTCACCGGCGACCGGTTCGGAATTCAGCCTGTTGCAGGCCGACAACGCCACCGGCAACTTCGTCAAGATCGCCCAGCGCGTGCCCGTGCGGATCACCGTGGACGACGGCCAGGAACAAAGCGAACGGCTGCGCCCGGGGATGTCGGTGGTGGTGAGCATCGACACCGCGGCAGCCGGCCACACCGAAACTCCCGAACCTTTGTAGGAGCGAGGCTTGCCCGCGAAAGCGGTGTGTCAGGCAGCATCAATGTCAGCTGACACACTGCCTTCGCGGGCAAGCCTCGCTCCTACAAGGGTTATGTGGCGATCATGGGCGGCATGGTGCCGAGCAGCGAAACCGCCGCCACTGCGCCGATCCCCAGCAACCATTCCAGCAGCACGCTGGTTTTCAGCGTGCCGACCCGCTGTTCGCAATCCTTGATCCGCAGCCGATTGAACAACGCCAACCCGAGCATCGCTGCCACCAGCACAACCTTGATCAGCAGAATCAAGGCAAACCCCGACCATAACGGCGTCGGCCAGAATTGCCCGGTGAGTACGCGCACGTTGATCAAACCGGTGATCAGCAACCCCGCCACCAAGCCATAACCGATGCCGCTGAAACGCCGCAAAACCACATCCAGCGCAACCGGCTGGCGCAGAATCAGCACCAGCAGCATCAACCCGCCGAGCCACGTACCAACGCAGACCAGATGGATGATCTGGTTGAGAATCAGCAACTGACCGCTGAGCCCGTCAAGCATCGCGCCGTGCCCGACCGGCGCCAGCGTCGCCAGCAATAAACCGCTGACGATCAATCGCAAAGCAGCATTCGTGCGCAACGGCGTCCACAGCAACACCATCAGCAGCACATTGAGCAGCAAGTGCCAACGCCACACTTGGCCGAAAAAGGTTTTGCTCAGCACCAGACTCAATGTCGACGGCGCAAACGCCGCGCTCCAGTCGCCGGCCATACTGGCGGTGATCAGCAGCAACCACGTCACGCCGCTTAGCAGCGCCACGGCGGTCAGCCAACGCGTGATGCGCGCCAGTGACCGGTCGAGATTGACGGCGTCATCGGTCAACAACAGAGGCCTGAACACCCAGGCCCCGAACAGCATCAACACCACGACAAAATGCAGAAAGCGGCACAGCACCAGCGCATCGGTCATCGATTATTGGCCAATCTTGAAGCTGTAGGCGCCATCGCTTTTGTGCGTATCGACTGACGTCACTTTCCATTCAACTTTGTAATTGCCTGGCTGCAGCGCGACTTCCGGGGTAACGATCAAGGTCTTCTTGTCGCTGCTTTTGGTCGCGAGGTTTTTCACCGGCACGGCTTTGCCGTCGCGGCTGATTTTGACCGTGCTGAAGGTCGTTTCAATGCCTTCGGAAAACACTAGGCGCAATTCACCGGGGTCGGTGACGGTGCTGTTGGCGGCCGGGATCTGGCTTTTCAGGTGCGCGTGGGCAAACACCGAGGATGCGGCAAACAGCGAGCCGAGCAGGGCGGCGGCGGTCAGGGTTTTTTTCAGCGACTGGTTCAGGGACATGGTCGGTTACCTTCTTGGCAGAGGAAATGCGCGTCACTTAAACATGAACGCTAGACACCGGGAAATGTTTACGCCGCAGCTTTTCTCCCGGCAAGTGAAAAAACCGCTGTCGCCGCGACCCAGAGCGGATGCTAGTCTGAGGCAACGCTGTTGTCAGGGAGCCCTCATGGGCAATCACAAGATCGAAATCCGCCGCAGTAACGTCGAGAAAATCCTCCTCGGCGCCGAAAAGGTCTTCGCCGAAAAAGGCTTCGGCAGCACCGCCATGGCGGACATCGCCGCTGAAGTGCAACTGCCGCGCTCCAACTTGCATTATTACTTCAGCACCAAAGGCGAGCTGTACAGCGCAGTGCTGTTCGACCTGCTGGAAGTGTGGAAACAGGACGCCTTGTGCTTCGAGATGTTCGACGATCCGCGCGTGGTGCTCAGCAGTTATATCCGCGCCAAAATGAACCACTCGCGCAGCCGCCCGCACGGCTCGAAAGTCTGGGCCAACGAGATCATTCACGGCGCGCCGACGCTGGGCGAGGCGCTGGACGCCAGCTTGTATGACTGGGCGAAAATGAAGGAAGCGAAGATTCGCCAATGGGTCGAGGACAAACGCATCCTGCCGGTCGAGCCGTCGGCACTGCTTTATATGATCTGGGCCTCGACCCAGCATTACGCCGACTTCGATCATCAGGTGAATATCCTCAATGATCATCAGGCGTTGTCGGACATGCAGTTCGAGCGGGCGGTGCAAACCGTGACCAGCGTGATATTGCGCGGGATCGGGTTGGAACCCTGAGAAGCACCCCTCACCCCAGCCCTCTCCCCATAGGGGAGAGGGGGAAAGGGGGCCGATCTCCATGCCCTCCAAATCTGAGTTCGACTCAAATGTCCCCGGTCGCAAACTATCTGAAAATCACCTCGGTCAGTCCCCTCTACCCATAGGGAGGAGGGACGAAGGGGGCCGATCTCCATGCCCTCAAAATCTGAGTCCGACTCAAATGTCCCCGGTCGCAAACTATCTAAAAATCACCTCGGTCACTCACCTCTACCCATAGGGAAGAGAGGCGAAGGGGGCCGATCTCCATGCCCTCCAAATCTGAGTGCGACTCAAATGTCCCCGGTCGCAAACTATCTGAAAATCACCTCGGTCAGTCCCCTCTACCCCTTGGGGAGAGGGTTAGGGTGAGGGGTGGATTCCGGATCAGCCCCTAATCTAGAGAACAACGTGGTAAGGATTACGCGGATCATGATTCCAATCCAGAAACGGCTTGCCGGTGTCCATCGGCACCATCTCGATGCAATCCTCGACCGGGCAGGTGATCTGGCACAGGTTGCAGCCCACACACTCCTCATCGATCACTTCATATTTGTGCGTGCCGTCCACCTGTTTCAGGCTGGCCACCGCTTGGTGCGAGGTGTCTTCGCAAGCGATGTGGCAGCGCCCGCAACCGATGCACGCATCCTGATCGATCTTGGCGATCACCTGATAGTTGATGTCGAGGTACTTCCAGTCGGTGGTATTGCCCACCGCGCGCCCGGAAAACTCGGCGATATTGGCGTAGCCCTGACTGTCCATCCAGCGTGACAAGCCGTCCTTCATCTCATCGACAATGCGAAAACCATGCAGCATCGCCGCCGTGCACACCTGCACCGCGCCGCTGCCCAACGCCATGAATTCCGCCGCGTCACGCCAACTGCCGATGCCGCCGATGCCGCAGATCGGCAAGCCGAGCGTCTGCGGGTCACGAGCGATTTCGGCGACCATGTTCAGCGCAATCGGCTTCACCGCCGAGCCGCAATAACCGCCGTGGGTGCTTTGATGGCCGACGGTGGGCATCGCGACCATTTGCTCCAGATTGACGCTGGTGATCGAGTTGATCGTGTTGATCAGCGACACCGCATCGGCGCCGCCACGGTGGGCCGCACGCGCGGCAACGCGGATGTCGGTGATGTTCGGCGTCAACTTGACGATCACCGGCAGCGAGCAATAGGTCTTGCACCAGCGGGTCACCTGTTCGACGTATTCCGGGACCTGGCCGACCGCCGCGCCCATGCCGCGTTCAGGCATGCCGTGCGGGCAACCGAAGTTCAGCTCGATGCCATCGGCCCCTGTGGCTTCAACCAGCGGCAGAATGAATTTCCATGACTCTTCGACGCACGGCACCATCAGCGAAACAATCAGCGCGCGGTCCGGCCAATCCTTTTTCACTTGGGTGATTTCCCGCAAGTTGATCTCCAGCGAACGGTCGGTGATCAGCTCGATGTTGTTGATGCCCATGACCTCACGGTTGGCGCCGTAATGCGCCGAGTACCGCGACGAGACGTTGACCGCTGCCGGGTCTTCGCCGAGGGTTTTCCAGACCACGCCGCCCCAGCCAGCCTCGAAGGCGCGGACCACGTTGTAGGCTTTGTCGGTGGGTGGCGCGGAGGCCAGCCAGAATGGATTGGGGGCTTTGATACCGGCGAAGACAATCGAAAGATCGGCCATTTACGCAGCCTCCACGTTGAGCATGAGTTGGGCATTGATGGCTTCGGCAGCCCGTTTGCCATGCTGCACGGCTTGCACCGTCAGGTCCTGATCGAGGTTGGTGCAATCACCACCGGCGTACACGCCGGGAATGCTCGTGCGCAGGTTCGCATCGACCTCGATGCGCTCGCCCTGGCGTTTGAGATTGCGCGCCAACGGGTCGGCGAGGGCGCTGCCATCGAAGGCCTGGCCGATGGCTTTGAAGATTGCATCGGCGGCCAGTTCGAAGGTCTGCCCGGTAGTCTGCAGGCGCCCTTCGATCATGCAGGTACGGGCGAAACGCATGCCGCGCACGTGGCCCTGATCGTCGAGAAGCACCGTTTCCGGTTGCGCCCAGGTCAACAGGCGCACCTGATTGGCTTTGGCGATGTCTTGTTCGTGACCGGTCGCGCCCATGTCCTCGACGCCACGCCGATACACCAGATTGACGTCGCGGGCACCGAGGCGAGCCATTTGCACGGCCATGTCGATCGCGGTGTTGCCGGCGCCAAGGACGATGCAACGGTTGGCCAGCGGCAGTTGCGTCAGGTCATCGGCCTGGCGCAGTTCGCGGATGTAATCGGTGGCGGCGACCAGCCCCGGCGCGTCTTCGTGGTCGAGACCGAGCTGTTTGCTGGCGGCCAGACCGAGGCCGAGGAACACCGCGTCGTACTGCTGGTGCAAATCACTGAGGGTCAGGTTGGCGCCGAGTTTCTGTCCGTGGCGGATTTCGATGCCACCGATTTGCAGGAGAAACTCCAGTTCCTTTTGCGCGTAATCGTCCACCAGTTTGTACTTGGCGATCCCGTATTCATTAAGGCCGCCAGCCTTTTCCTGGGCTTCGAATATCACCACGTCATGCCCGTGCATCGCACTGCGATGCGCGCAGGACAAACCCGCCGGCCCGGCACCCACCACGGCGATGCGTTTGCCGGTGGCGGCGGCGCGCTGGAACGGGTGTTCGCTGAAGTGCGCGTTGTCCACGGCGTAGCGTTGCAGCAAGCCGATCAACACCGGTGCGCACTCGTGATCGTTGTTGCGCACACAGGCCTGCTGACAGAGGATTTCGGTCGGGCAAACCCGCGCGCAACTGCCGCCGAGAATGTTCGCCGAGAGGATTTTCTGCGCAGCGCCCTGGACGTTTTCCTGATGGATATTGCGGATGAACGACGGAATATCGATCTCGCTCGGACAGGCGTTCACGCACGGCGCGTCGTAGCAATACAGGCAGCGCGAAGCTTCCAGATGCGCCTGACGGGCGTTGAGCGGCGGCGCCAGATCGGTGAAATGGCCGGCGAGGGCGGCCGCATTCTCGTAAGGGTGCGGGAGATGGTTCAGGGTCTTGATCACGGTTTAAGGCCTCATGTTTTTTTGAGGTGCCTGCCTCTGGTGGGCAGTGGGGTTGTGTGCAGTCAGGGCCGGCCTCTTCCCGGGCAAGCCTCGCTCCTACAGGGGAATGCATTTCAAACTGTAGGCGCGAGGCTTGCCCGCGAAGGCCGAAGGCCTCGAACTCAGCGCTTTACCGCTGTCGGCTTATTCAGCTCAGCGCGCTTGCTGAGCAAATCAAACACCGCCGGGTACGCCGGCCGTTCGACATAGCGCCCGGCGCCACGCTCGGCGCGCAGGTCGCCATCGGCCCAGACCACGCGGCCCTGACTGACGGTGTGGCTCGGCACACCGCGCACGGTTTTGCCTTCGAAGATGTTGAAGTCGACTTTCTGATGATGGGTTTTTGCCGAAATGGTGCGCGTGCCCTCTGGGTCCCACAGCACCAGATCGGCATCGGCGCCGACGCGGATCGCGCCTTTGCGCGGGTAGAGGTTGAAGATCTTCGCGGTGTTGGTGGAGGTCAGTGCGACGAAATCCTGCATCGACAAACGCCCGGTGTTCACCCCTTCATCCCACAGCAGCGCCATGCGGTCTTCGATGCCGGCGGTGCCGTTGGGGATCTTGCTGAAATCATCGCGACCCGCCGCTTTCTGCTCGGCGCAAAAGCAGCAATGGTCGGTGGCGGTGGTGTGCAGGTTGCCCGATTGCAAACCGTGCCAAAGCGCTTCCTGGTGGCCGCGCGGACGGAACGGCGGGCTCATCACGTAACCGGCGGCGGTCTGCCAGTCCGGGTGTTGGTAGACGCTGTCATCGAGCAGCAAATGCCCGGCGAGCACTTCGCCGTAGACCTGCTGACCCTTGCTGCGCGCATAGGTGATTTCGTCGAGGGCTTCCTGGGTCGAGACGTGCACCAGGTACAACGGCGTGCCGATGGTTTCGGCAATCCGGATCGCCCGGCTCGCCGCTTCACCTTCAACTTGCGACGGACGCGACAGCGGATGCGCTTCCGGGCCGGTGATGCCTTGCGCCATCAATTTGCGTTGCAGGTGATAGACCAATTCGCCGTTTTCCGCGTGCACGGTCGGCACCGCACCGAGTTCCAGGCAGCGTTCGAAACTCGCTACCAGCGTGTCGTCGGCGGCCATGATCGCGTTTTTGTACGCCATGAAATGCTTGAAGCTGTTGATGCCGTGATGGCTGACCAGTTCGGCCATTTCCTCACGCACCTGCTCGCTCCACCAGGTAATCGCGACATGGAATCCGTAGTCGGAAGCGGACTTCTCGGCCCAGCCGCGCCACTGGTGAAACGCTTCCATCAGCGACTGCTGCGGGTTGGGAATCACGAAGTCGATGATCGACGTCGTTCCCCCGGCCAAACCAGCCGCCGTGCCACTGAAAAAATCTTCGCTGGCAACGGTGCCCATGAAGGGCAATTGCATGTGCGTGTGTGGGTCGATGCCGCCGGGCATCAGGTATTGGCCACTGCCGTCGAGCACTTCAGCGCCCGCCGGAACATCAAGGTTGTCGCCAATGGCTTTAATTACGCCATCAGCGCAATAGACGTCGGCGCGGTAACTTTCATCATGGGTAATAACGGTGGCGCCACGGATCAACAGAGACATTCCGAGTTCCTCGCAGGCATGACCGACTTATGCCGGTTCTAAATGTTTTGTATGAAGCCAGCGCAAACAGGTGTATTCCTGTCATCGCTGTCAGGAATAGAAACTAGTCGTAGTTTTTGGAATGAGCAAGAATAATTTTTATAAGCTTATGCCTGTTTTAACCAATTGAAATATAAGCAATAAATACATAAATCACCAAAATGGTGAGGCTGTTCACCATTTTGACGCACTTGACAGGAACGCAAAATAGACGAGATTTCCTATGTGAAATCAGCCGCTTGAGGAAGGTCTATGGTTGAGGCGCAATGCTGAAAAAAACATTGATGCACCAGATTGAGTCCTGACTGTTTCGACAACTTGCTGCACATTCGGCCTGAGTGGCGTTGCAAGTAACCGAAGACTCATTAATTGAATAAATAAAACTCAATGACTTCAGTTGTTTAGCAGGATTTTATGGCATTGGCCGTTGCATCAGTGGGGACCCCGGCACGTTTATTGATGCCGCCGCTGACACCTTGGCCGGTCCGTAAAAGTTGTCAGTTCCTCCGGCCATCGTCGGTTGGCGCGAGCAAGCGCCGGCCCCTGATGAGCAAAAAATAATTCAAAGAAAGTGGAGCGGCCATGCAACAGATCAGATCGCAAGTGACCGAGCGCGACGGCTTGTTCGAGCTCGAAGCCGGCACCGACGTCCTCGACAGTCCTCGTTACAACCACGACATGGCACCGACCAAGGTGCACGAACGAACCTGGAACAAGTGGCACATCACCGCGCTGTGGATCGGCATGTCGATTTGCGTGCCGACCTACACCCTTGGCGGCGTGCTCACCGCGTATTTCGGCTTGAGCGTCGGCGAGGCGCTGCTGGCGATCCTGTTTGCCAACCTCATTGTGCTGATCCCGCTGACCCTCAATGCCTTCGCCGGCACCAAGTACGGCATCCCGTTTCCAGTGTTGCTGCGCTCCTCGTTCGGCATCCTCGGCTCCAACGTACCGTGCCTGATCCGGGCATTGGTGGCGTGTGGCTGGTTCGGCATTCAGACGATGTTCGGTGGCCTGGCGATTCACCTGTTTCTCGGCTCGATTTTCGACGGCTGGAAGTCGCTCGGCGGCACCGGCGAGGTGATCGGTTTCATGGCGTTCTGGGCGCTGAACCTGTGGGTGGTGCTGCGCGGGGCCGAGTCGATCAAATGGCTGGAAACCCTCTCCGCGCCGCTGCTGGTGGCGGTCGGCATCGGCCTGCTGGTGTGGGCGATGCCCAACGTGTCGATGACCGAACTGTTGGCGATTCCGCCGAAGCGCCCTGAAGGTGCAAGCGTGGTCAGTTACTTCGCCGCCGGGCTGACGGCGATGGTCGGGTTCTGGGCGACGTTGTCGCTGAACATCCCGGACTTCAGCCGTTACGCGAAAAGTCAGAAGGACCAGATTCTCGGGCAGATTTTCGGCTTGCCACTGACCATGTTCCTGTTCGCCGCTCTTGGCGTGGTGATGACTGCCGCGTCGGTGAAACTGGTCGGCGTGACCGTGTCGGATCCGGTCAGCCTGATCGGGCATATCCAGAGCCCGGTGTGGGTCGCGGTGGCGATGGCGTTGATCATCATTGCGACGCTTTCGACCAACACCGCAGCGAACATTGTCTCGCCGACCAACGACTTCCAGAACATCGCGCCCAAGGTCATCAACCGCACCAAAGCGGTGTTGCTGACCGGTGTGGTCGGGCTGCTGCTGATGGGCCACGAGTTGCTGAAAAAACTTGGCTGGATCGTTTCCGAGGTCAGCCTGGAGACGGTTTATTCGAACTGGCTGCTCGGCTATTCCAGCCTGCTCGGGCCAATCGCCGGGATCATGGTGGTGGATTATTTCCTGATCAAGAAACAGCAACTGGACCTCGCCGGGCTGTACCGCGATGACGTGTATCCAGCGTGGAACTGGTTCGGTTTTATCGCCTTCGGCGTGCCGGTGGTGCTGACCCTGCTGTCGCTTGGGAGCGATGCGTTCAGCTGGTTCTACAGCTACGGCTGGTTTACCGGTTCGGCGCTGGGCGGGGTGATTTATTACGGGTTGTGCTCGATGCGGACCAGCCCGTCTGTTGCGAAGTCATCGGTGTGATTGCTCGCCTCTTCGCGGGCAAGCCTCGCTCCTACAGGTTCGTGCAGTCCCTTGTGGGAGCGAGGCTTGCCCGCGAAGACGGCCTCGAACACACCAAAGAACTACCTGAAGAAACCCATAAGAACAGCCTGAGGAGATCACCATGAACGCAGCCGTAGACGTTCTGCAATCCACCCATCAGCACATCAACCGCGACCGCTTGTGGCAGTCGCTCATGGAACTGGCCAAGCTGGGCGCCACGGTCAAGGGCGGTGTTTGTCGGTTGGCCCTGACCGACCTCGACCGCCAGGCCCGGGACATTTTCGTCAATTGGTGCGAGGAGGCCGGCTGCACCGTGACGGTCGATGGCATCGGCAATATCTTCGCCCGCCGTCCCGGTCGCAATCCCGACCTGCCACCAGTGATGACCGGCAGCCATATCGACACCCAACCCACTGGCGGCAAGTTCGACGGCTGCTTCGGCGTGCTCGCCGGAGTCGAGGTGTTGCGCACCCTCAATGACCTCGGCATCGAAACCGAGGCGCCGCTGGAAGTGGTGGTCTGGACCAACGAAGAAGGCTCCCGTTTTCCGCCGTGCATGATGGGCTCCGGGGTGTTTGCGGAAAAATTCACCCTCGAAGAAACCCTGGCCAAAGTCGACGTCGATGGCGTCACGGTCGGCGACGCGCTGAACGCCATCGGTTACGCCGGGCCGCGCAAGGTCAGCGGCCACGCGGTCGGTGCCTATTTCGAAGCACACATCGAACAAGGCCCGATCCTCGAAGACGAACACAAAACCATCGGCGTGGTGATGGGCGCACTCGGGCAAAAATGGTTCGACCTGAAACTGCGCGGCGTCGAAGCCCACGCCGGGCCGACGCCGATGCACTTGCGCAAGGATGCCCTGGTCGGCGCGGCGATTATCGTCGGCGCGGTCAATCGCGCCGCCCTCAGCCACCAACCGCACGCCTGTGGCACGGTCGGCTGCCTGCAAGCCTACCCCGGCTCGCGCAACGTGATTCCCGGTGAAGTGCGCATGACCCTCGACTTCCGGCACCTGGAACCGGCGCGCCTCGACTCGATGATCGCCGAAGTGCGCGAAGTCATCGAAACCACCTGCGAGGCCCACGGCCTGACCTTCGAACTGACCCCGACCGCCGACTTCCCGCCGCTGTACTTCGACAAGGGCTGCGTCGATGCGGTCCGCGACGCCGCCCACGGTTTGGGCCTGTCGCACATGGACATCGTCAGCGGCGCCGGGCACGACGCGATTTTCCTCGCCGAACTCGGCCCGGCCGGGATGATCTTCGTCCCGTGCGAGGGCGGCATCAGCCACAACGAAATCGAAAACGCCGCACCGGATGATCTCGCGGCCGGTTGCGCGGTGTTGTTGCGGGCAATGCTGGCGGCGTCGGCGGCGATCGCCAGCGGACAATTGGCGGCCTGATCAGCAGGTCAACTTCGCGCAGCACTATCGCAAACCCGTGCGGTCGTAATCTTCACAGGGCGGTGCCGCAGAGCGCCGCCGCCATTTTGTGGAGAGCCAATGAGCCAGGACGTCCTGACCACCGAAACCAATCGTCGTCAGTTGCAGCAGATCATCGCCGGTTTGTCCGACGGGGTGATTTTGCTCGAACTGGATCAGACCATTCTCTGGGCCAACGACGCGGCGCTGGCCATGCATGGGGTCAGCCGGGTCAACCAGCTCGGGGCGAATGCCAAGGAATACGCCAAGCGCTTCAACTTGCGCTATCGCAACAATCATCCTGTGCCGACCGAAAGCTACCCGATCAATCGAATCGCCGGTGGCGAGGTTTTCAGCGATGTGTTGGTGGAAGTAACGCCGAGCGACGATGAAGAAAGCCTGTGGGTGCACAACGTGCGCAGCATGCAATTGACCGACAGCGCCGGGCAGGTGGAATCGCTGGTGCTGATCATGAGCGATGTCACCGAGTGGGCCAGCGCCGAGCAGCGTTTCGAGAAGACCTTCAACGCCAACCCGGCGCCGGCGGTGATCTGTCGCCTGAGTGATTTGCGCTATATCAAGGTCAATCAGGGTTTCCTCGAAATGACCGGCTATACCCGCGATCAGGTGATCGGCGTTTCCACGTATGAGCTGGACATCCTCGACGGCGCCGAAAAACGCGATTTGGCCATCGAACGCCTGCGCCAGCACACAACGATTCCGCAGATGCAGGCCGAACTAAAACTGCCCGAGCGTGGCAATAAACAGGTGATCGTCGCCGGCCAGCCGCTGGAGCTCAACGAAGAAGCGTGCATGTTGTTTTCCTTCGTCGACATGGAACCGCGGCACAAGGTCGAACTGGCCTTGCGCCAGAGCGAGGAGCGCTTTGCCAAGGCGTTTCGCTTGACGCCGATGCCGACGCTGGTGTGCGGCGCCGAGAATGAACTGGTGATCGACGTCAACGACGCGTTCCTGGAAACCCTCGGGTATCCGAGCGAAGAAGTGCTCGGTAAAACCGTTGAGGAAATCGACTTTATCGATGACTCCGGCACCCGCACGCGCCTGTTCGCCGCGCTGGAAAAGGCCGGCAAACTGGATCGCGTCGACGTGCGCATTCGCAAAAAGGGCGGCGAGCTGATCGAGTGCAACGTTTCGGCCGACACCGTGAACATTCAGGACAGCCCGTGTTATCTGCTGGTGTTGATGGACATCACCGAACGCAAACGCACTGAAGTCGAGTTGGTGGCGGCAATCGAAGAAGTGATGAAAGACGCTTCGTGGTTCAGCCGCACGCTGATCGAGAAACTCGCCAATGTGAAGAGCGTCAATTCGCCGAAACTGCCTAGCGTGTCGTTCACCGACCTGACCGCACGCGAGCGCGATGTGCTCGGCTTGATCTGCGAAGGCCTGGCCGACAAGGAAATCGCCGCGCGCCTGAAACTGGCGCTGAACACGGTGCGCAACCACGTTTCGACGGTGTATTCCAAGCTTGATGTGCACAGCCGCAGTGAGGCGATTGTCTGGGCGCGCGAGCGCGGGTTGTTCGCCAGCGAGTGGCGGCCCAAGGCGCAGCGTTAGGGTGCAAATGCACTAGGCGCAAGGGGGCAAATGCGGGTTCTGGCCGGGTGGCGCAGTTCGTAATCTGGGAAGGTGCGGTAGAGCCTGCGGCGGGATGTCGCGTCGCTGCGAAAGCGCATTTTCGAAACAGACAGAGGAACAGCTACATGGATCAGCAACCGTTCAATGGTGTGTTCGATTTTGCAGTGTTGGTCGGGTGACCCGGAATGATTTATCTAACGCAGTTGCGTGCTCAACTGGAGCGTAGCTTTGCGCCGCTGGCTTGTGATTGTGCGCTCACTGGGGACAACTCCTTGACGGTCAAGCTCTACCACCCGGCGTCGGGTCAGGTGGATCTGGTGGTCAGCGGGTTGAGTGCGGCGAATTTGCGCACGCCGGAAGCGGTGGTCGCGTTGATTGAAGAGCTGCGCTATGAGCTCGAAAGCAATAGTTTGCATCGCTCTGAAAAAATGTAAGCAATAACCAACCTGTAGGAGCAGAGCTTCTCGGACTCACCTGTAGGAGCAAAGCTTGCTCGCGATAGCGGCGTGTCAGACGACGGAAATACAGGCTGACACGCCGCCTTCGCGAGCAAGCTCTGCTCCTACAGGGATCGGGAAAATTCTGATCTTCTGGCATTGCCCGGCGGCTGGGCTATAAGAAATGCGTGGTATTTATTTTCCGTGTCGCGGAAAAACCCCCGATCAGCCACCGCAGGTCAGCCTATGAAGAGTCTTGGGAAACGGTCGTTCACGCCGCTGTCGCTCGTATTCTGCGCAATCATCTTGAGTGGTTGCGCCAGTCCTCCACCGCCACCCCCCGCAGCACCACCGCCACCTCCTGAACGCACCTGCGAAACCCAGGACAAAACCGACGTGCTCGGCGATGTACGCGCCGACGGCCAGGTAACGCGAGTGACCACAACCACGCGGTGCGTGACGCAGTAGCGCCTGAGCTTTTGTGGCGAGGGGGCTTGCCCCCGTTCGGCCGCGCAGCAGTCGTACGACCATTGACGGCCGCTTCGCGCCCTTACGGGGGCAAGCCCCCTCGCCACAGGACCAAAGGTTCTTCGCGAGCAAAGTAAAAAGGCAGCCATGGTCGGCTGCCTTTTTTCGTGTTACCGGCGCCGCGTCAGGACAGAAACCCGCCATCCACGTTCAGCGAAACACCGGTCGTGTAGCTGGACGCATCGCTCGCCAGGTACAACACCGCGCCGGCCATTTCGCTCGGATCCGCCACGCGTTTCAGCGGAATCTGCTGCAGCGCAGTCTTCAGGATCGCGTCGTTTTTCACCAGCGCCGAGGCGAATTTGGTGTCGGTCAGGCCCGGCAGCAGGGCGTTGCAGCGGATGCCGAACTGCGCGCATTCCTTGGCGAACACTTTGGTCATGTTGATTACCGCAGCTTTGGTCACCGAGTAGATGCCCTGGAAAACTCCCGGTGAAATGCCGTTGATCGAAGCCACGTTGATGATGCTGCCGCCACCGTTGTCGCGCATCAGCTTGCCGGCTTCGACCGACATGAAGAAGTAGCCGCGAATGTTCACGTCGACAGTCTTCTGGAACGCCCCGAGGTCGGTGTCCAGCACGTTGCAGAACTGCGGGTTGGTCGCCGCGTTGTTGACCAGAATATCCAGGCGTCCAAATTGTTCGCGAATGGTCGCGAAGACTTGGCTGATCTGTTCCATCTCGCCGATGTGGCAAGCAATCGCAGTGGCTTTGCCGCCAGCGGCGATGATCGCGTCGGCGACGTGTTGGCAGCCGTCGATTTTGCGGCTCGAAACGATGACGTGCGCGCCTTGCTGGGCCAGCAGTTTGGCGATGGCTTCACCAATGCCACGGCTGGCGCCGGAGACGAAAGCGATCTTGCCGTCGAGGTCGAACAACTGAGTCTTGGACATGGGATTTCCTTGTTATAGGCCGGATATTTTCAGGCGCCAGTCTTGCCGGCGAACAACGATGACGCGGCTTTATCAATACACCGCAGCGTCTGGTTCGCCGGCAAGCCTGGTTCCTGCGGATCGTCTTGCTATCAAAGGCTGGATTTCTGGATGACCTGCAAACTCATCTGCTCCAGCAGTTTGTTCATGTGAATGAACTGCGCGAAGCGTTTGTCCTGGGTCTGGCCATGGAAGAAGCGGTAGTAGATCTGCTGGACAATCCCGGCGAGACGGAACAGGCCGTAGGTGTAATAGAAGTCGAAATTGTCGATCTGAATACCGGCGCGCGCGGCGTAATAGTCGACGAACTCGCGGCGGGTCAGCATGCCCGGTGCGTGGCTCGGCTGGCGACGCATCAGTTGCACCGGCGCCGGGTCGTCGGCCTCGATCCAGTAGGCGAGGGTGTTGCCCAAATCCATCAACGGATCGCCGAGGGTGGTCAGTTCCCAATCGAGCACGCCGATGATTTGCATCGGGTTGTGCGGGTCGAGGATCACGTTGTCGAAGCGGTAGTCGTTATGGACGATGCTTGAGGTCGGGTGGTCGGCCGGCATTTTCTCGTTGAGCCAGGCTTTCACCGCTTCCCACTGCGGCGCATCGGGGGTCAGGGCTTTCTCGTAGCGCTCGCTCCAGCCCTTGATCTGACGAGCGACGTAGCCTTGCGGTTTACCCAGGTCGGCGAGGCCGCACGCGGTGTAGTCGACCTGATGCAGCTCGACGAACTTGTCGATAAAGCTCTTGCACAGTGCTTCGGTTTTCGCCGAATCGAGATTCAGTTCCGGCGGCAGTTCCGAGCGCAGGATGATGCCGTTGACCCGTTCCATCACATAGAACTCGGCGCCGATCACTGTTTCGTCGGTGCAGTGCACATAGGCTTTTGGGCAGTACGGAAAGCCGTCCTTGAGCTGATTGAGAATGCGGAACTCGCGGCCCATGTCGTGGGCGGACTTGGCTTTGTGGCCGAACGGCGGGCGACGCAGGACAAATTCCTGTTGCGGGTATTCGAGCAAGTAGGTGAGGTTCGACGCGCCGCCAGGAAACTGGCTGATCTGCGGGGTGCCGCTCAGGCCCGGAATATGCGCCTTGAGGTAGGGATCGATCAGGCTGGCATCGAGTTCTTCGCCGGAGCGGATACGGGTGGACTGGTCAGTAAGCGCCATGCTTATCCCTTCTGCTTATTTTGGAGGCCAGACATCATTGGCTAATCTAATGCTGAGACGGGCGTGCCACAAGCTCGGCCCGGTCTTATAGGTTAGCGTGTTGCCGGATAATCAGCGTTCCTGATGCGCGGGGATGGCGGGTTTGAACGGCAGCCTACAGACCACCAGAGAACCCATGTGGGAGCGAGCTTGCTCGCGATAGCGTCCTGCCAGCCACCATTCATCTCGGCTGAACCGACGCTATCGCGAGCAAGCTCGCTCCCACAGGGTTGTCTATTGATGGTAAGAGACAGTGCAGGCAGGTCTAGCCCATCCGGCTGACCAGCGTGGTCGGTAGCGTAATCGGCGTCAGCACCGGTTCACCCGCGAAGAACGCCACGAGGTTTTTCCCCACCAGCTCCACCGTGCCCTGCGTCGCTTCCGGCGACAGCCCGGCCACGTGGGGGGTCAGGATCACGTTGGCCAGCGTCTTCAGCGCATCCGGCACTTGCGGTTCATGGTCGTAGACGTCGAGTGCGGCGCCACCGATTCGCCGTTGTTCCAGCGCGCTGATCAAATCCGCCGTGGCCACCACACTGGCCCGCGCGATATTCACCAGAAAGCCGTCCGGCCCCAGCGCCTCCAGCACTTGGCGGTTGATCAAATGTTGCGTGGCCAGCCCGCCGGGCGTCGCGACGATCAAAAAGTCCGAGGCCCGCGCCAGTTCGGTCGGCGTCGAGCAGTAGCTGTACGGCACGTGGCTGCGGTGCTGGCGGTTGTGGTAACTGACGCTCATGTCGAAGCCATTTGCCGCACGCTGAGCGATGGCCATGCCGACCGCGCCCAGACCGAGAATGCCCAGGCGTTTGCCGGCCAGCGACGGACGCATGATTTTCGGCCATTCGCCACGGCGCACGGCGGCGTCGGCCCGTGGGATATCGCGCACCAGCGCCAGCAGCAACGCCATCGCGTGATCCGCCACCGACGAGGCGTTGACCCCGGCGCCGTTGGTCACGGTAACCCCACGGTCGCTGGCCGCTTGCAGGTCGACATGCTCGTAACCGGCACCGATCACGCAGATGATTTTGAGGGCGGGCAGGGCGGCGATCTCGTCAGCGTACAAACCCAGCGGACCACGCGTCAGCACCGCGTCGATGCGCGCGCCATAGGTGTCAATGGCCTGGGCGCGCTCGGCGGGCGTCGGCGCCAGAATCAGGTGAAAGCCCTGACGTTCGAGAATCGGCAGGTAGTCATTAATCGTTTCAACCAATACCAGAACGGTTGCAGTCATGCTGGGCTCCTGTGGGCGCCGAGGTCGGAAACTCGAAAGTGCTTTCAGATTGCTGACTCAAGAGCGGTTTGGCAATCACCAAAGAGGATAGGCCATGCCCTTGCAGATCGCCGGAACGCGCACCCGCGAAAACCTGTGGGAGCACAGCTTGCTGGCGATGACTAACCTGAGGACGCCATCGCGAATACGCTTTGCTGCGATGTGTCACGGGTTTGGCGACGGGGCTTCCTTGGTCAAAAACGTGCGTGCCGCTTCGAGGATTTCGTCGGACAGGGCGTCGCCACGGGTGGCGCGGGCGAGGGTCAGGGCGCCGACCATCAGCGAGTAATCGACCAGCGCCTGGCGCCGATTCTGCGCGGCGTCGCCCGCGTCGATCAGCGAGCCGTAGGATTGCAGCAATCGGTTGAGGCCATCGAGGAAGGTCTGGCGCAAACCGCTGTCGGCCGCTTCGTGGCACATGTCGCCGGCGAAGGCGACCACCGGGCAGCTGTCGCCGGGATTGTCGCGGCTGGTGGCGGACAGGTAAGGATTGATCAGGGAACGGCGTGCCTGGTCCTTGTTGTCGTGCTCGGCGATTCGCGCGTTCCAGCGCTCGGCAGACTGCTTGAACGCCCGGCCACCGGCCTCGCGCGCCAGGGCTTCCTTGGACTCGAAGTGGCCATAAAAGCCGCCGTGGGTCAGGCCGGCGGCGCCCATCACGTCAACGACGCTGATGCCGTGCAAGCCACGCTCGCGGAACAGCCGCGTGGCGGCCTCGACGATGATTTCGCGGTTGAGGTCGGCTTGCTTGCGGGAGACTCGAGGCATCAGCGGCTCACAGGTGTAAAGAGGTCGGTGGGTTAAAAATACATGACGATGAACCTTTATCAAGCGTCAGATTAGTCCGGCAGACGAAATACACGCCCCCCCAACACTGAATAACCCTGTAGGAGTGCGCCTGCTCGCGATGGCGTCCTCACCTGCGAAATCACTCTCGACTGACCCACGGTCATCGCGAGCAAGCGCGCTCCCGCAGGGGCTTGCGGCGCTGTAGGCATCTGATCCGCACAACCGCTCCTCAGCTAAGTCTTTGCTTCTGCTCGTTAATCCCGGACAATCGCGCCCCTGTTTCGATCAGGGCGCTGCCTGTCGGGTTTTTCCGACTCGTCCTGGTCGGGTAGCAACTGACCGGAATGCGGAGATCCCACCGGATGAATGATCAGGCCAATAGCGTCGACGAACGCTATGTAGCGGCGAAACCAGCGACGCTCGAAAGCTGGAATCGCCATGACACCACCTGGATGCTGGGCCTGTTTGGCACGGCGATCGGGGCGGGCACCTTGTTTTTGCCGATCAATGCGGGCCTGGGCGGCTTCTGGCCGTTGCTGGTGCTGGCAGTGCTGGCGTTCCCGATGACGTTCTACGCACACCGTGGCCTGACCCGTTTTGTGTTGTCCGGCCGCGAAGGCGCCGACATCACCGAGGTGGTTGAAGAGCATTTCGGCATCAAGGCTGGCGCGCTGATCACCTTGCTGTACTTCTTCGCGATCTTCCCGATCCTGCTGATCTACAGCGTGGCGCTGACCAACACCGTCGGCAGTTTCCTCGAACACCAACTGCACATCACGCCGCCGCCGCGGGTGGTGCTGTCGTTTGTGCTGATCCTCGGTTTGCTTGCGGTGGTGCGCTGCGGCGAGCAGGTGATCGTCAAAGCCATGAGCCTGATGGTTTATCCGTTTATCGTCGCGCTGCTGTTTTTGGCCGTGTTCCTGATTCCGCACTGGAACGGCGGCATCCTCAGCACCGCTTCGACCCTGCCTGAGCCATCGGCGCTGCTGCACACGTTGTGGCTGGCGATCCCGGTGATGGTGTTTTCGTTCAACCACTCGCCGATCATCTCGGCGTTCGCCGTGGACCAGAAGCGTCGTTACGGTGAACACGCCGAGGAGCGCAGCTCGCAGATCCTGTCGCGCGCCCATGCGTTGATGGTGGTGATGGTGTTGTTCTTTGTGTTCAGTTGCGTGCTGACGCTGTCGCCGGCGCAGTTGGCTGAGGCGAAAGCGCAGAATTTGTCGATCCTGTCGTACCTGGCTAACCATTTCAGCAATCCGACGATCGCGTTTGCGGCGCCGTTGATTGCCTTTGTGGCGATTTCGAAGTCGTTCCTCGGGCACTACATTGGCGCCAGCGAAGGTCTGAAGGGGCTGATCGTGAAGAGCGGCAAGCGTCCTTCGCCCAAGGCACTGGACCGCATGACGGCGGCGTTCATGTTGGTGGTCTGCTGGATTGTTGCGACGTGGAACCCGAGCATTCTGGGGATGATCGAGACGCTGGGCGGGCCGATTATTGCGGCGATTCTGTTTTTGATGCCGATGTATGCGATTCGCAAGGTGCCGGCGATGGCGCGGTATCGTGGGCAGGCGTCGAATGTGTTTGTGACGGCCGTGGGCCTGGTGGCGATTTCGGCGTTGATTTATTCGCTGAGTGCTTGATTGCTGCGCTTTGCTTTTATGAAGTGATAACGGCTGACCCGATTGTGGGTCGGCCGTTTTTTTTGCCTAGGATTTTTGTGTCTTCGGCTGCGTAGTGACGCCAAACCCCTGTAGGAGCGAGGCTTGCCCGCGAAGGCGTCCTGACAGCCAACCGCGTTTCACGGATGTACTCAGCCTGAATGTAGGAGTGAGCCTGCTCGCGATGGCGATGTACCTGCGCACATTCAACCCCGCCATCACCCAAATAACGGATATGCACCCCACACAAAAAAAGCCAAAAAAAACGCCGCGCATCTCTCGACACGCGGCGTCTTTCAACTCAAAGGCTTAATACATAAAACCCTTAAGCCTGAACCACCGGAATATTTGCGTTCGCAGCAGCCTCGCGGAACTCCGCAATCTGATCGAAAGACAGATAACGGTAAACATCAGCCGCCATGCTATCGATCTTGCCAGCGTACTCCATGTACTCCTCAACAGTCGGCAAACGACCCAGAATCGAAGCCACAGACGCCAACTCGGCCGAGGCCAGGTAAACGTTCGCGCCATCGCCCAGACGGTTCGGGAAGTTACGGGTCGACGTCGACACCACAGTCGAATTCGGCTCAACACGTGCCTGGTTACCCATGCACAGCGAGCAGCCCGGCATTTCCATGCGCGCGCCAGCCTTGCCGTAGATGCCGTAGTAGCCTTCCTCGGTCAACTGGTGAGCGTCCATTTTGGTCGGCGGCGACAGCCACAGACGGGTTGGAAGCTGACCTTTGACTTGATCCAGCAACTTGCCGGCAGCGCGGAAGTGACCAATGTTGGTCATGCACGAACCGATAAACACTTCGTCGATCTTCTCGCCAGCAACGCTGGACAGCAGACGGGCGTCGTCCGGATCGTTTGGCGCGCAGAGCACAGGCTCTTTGATGTCGGCCAGATCGATTTCGATGATTTCAGCGTATTCGGCGTCAGCATCGGCAACCATCAGCTCAGGGTTGGCAACCCAGGCTTCCATCGCTTGAGCGCGACGTTCCAGCGTACGTGGATCGCCATAACCTTCACCGATCATCCAGCGCAGCAGCGTGATGTTGGAGTTCAGGTATTCGGTGATCGACTCTTTCGACAGCTTGATCGTGCAACCGGCAGCCGAACGTTCAGCCGAGGCGTCGGACAGCTCGAAAGCTTGCTCGATGCTCAGGTTGTCCAGGCCTTCGATTTCCAGGATGCGACCCGAGAAAGCGTTCTTCTTGCCTTTCTTCTCGACGGTCAGCAGGCCAGCCTGAATCGCGAAGTAAGGAATCGCGTGAACCAGGTCACGCAGGGTAACGCCCGGTTGCATTTTGCCTTTGAAGCGCACCAGGATCGATTCCGGCATGTCCAGCGGCATAACGCCGGTGGCTGCAGCAAATGCTACCAGACCGGAGCCGGCCGGGAACGAAATGCCCATCGGGAAACGGGTGTGCGAGTCACCACCGGTGCCGACAGTGTCAGGCAGCAGCATGCGGTTCAGCCACGAGTGGATGATGCCGTCGCCCGGACGCAGGGAAACGCCGCCGCGGGTCATGATGAAGTCTGGCAGGGTGTGGTGGGTGGTCACGTCGATCGGCTTTGGATAGGCCGCGGTGTGGCAGAAAGACTGCATCACCAGATCGGTCGAGAAGCCCAGGCACGCCAGGTCTTTCAGTTCATCACGGGTCATTGGACCAGTGGTGTCCTGGGAGCCGACGGTGGTCATTTTCGGTTCGCAGTAGGTGCCAGGACGCACACCTTTGCCTTCCGGCAGACCGCACGCCTTGCCGACCATTTTCTGTGCCAGGGTGAAACCCTTGCCAGTGTCGACAGGTGCTTCAGGCAGTTTGAACAGGTCGGTTGGGCCCAGGCCCAGCTCGGCACGTGCCTTGTCGGTCAAGCCGCGACCGATGATCAGCGGGATACGGCCGCCGGCACGCACTTCGTCCAACAGCACTGGCGTCTTCATTTCGAAGGTGGTCAGGACTTCGTCGGTGCCGTGTTTGCAGACTTTGCCAGCATGCGGGTACAGGTCGATCACGTCGCCCATGTTCATGTTGGTGACGTCGAACTCGATTGGCAGTGCGCCGGCATCTTCCATGGTGTTGTAGAAGATCGGAGCGATTTTGCTGCCGAAGCAGAAACCGCCGG
The DNA here is from genome assembly GCF_900105155.1 of Pseudomonas prosekii. NCBI lineage: Bacteria > Pseudomonadati > Pseudomonadota > Gammaproteobacteria > Pseudomonadales > Pseudomonadaceae > Pseudomonas > Pseudomonas prosekii. The sequence goes on along the minus strand of NZ_LT629762.1, from coordinate 227,082 downwards.
CACGCTTGTTCGGCACGTGCGGAACGTCGTCGCCGAAGAACCACAGCACCGAGTTGGTTGCCGATTTACGCGACGAACCGGTACCGACCACGTCACCGACGTAGGCGATCGGGAAGCCTTGACCGCGCATTTCTTCGATCTGCTTCATCGGGCCGGTAACACCCTGTACGTCAGGCACGATGCCTTCGCGGGCCATTTTCAGCATGGCCAGGGCGTGCAGCGGGATGTCCGGGCGGGACCAGGCGTCCGGGGCAGGGGAGAGGTCGTCGGTGTTGGTTTCGCCGGTGACCTTGAACACGCGCAGGCTGATCTTGTCGGCCAGGGTCGGACGGTTTTTGAACCACTCGCCGTCAGCCCAGGACTGCAAAACGCCTTTGGCGTGTTCGTTGCCGTTCTTGGCTTTTTCCGCCACGTCGTGGAACGCGTCGAACATCAGCAGGGTGTGCTTGAGTTGAGCGGCAGCGACCGGGGCCAGTACGGCGTCGTCGAGCAGGTCAACCAGAGTCACGATGTTGTAGCCGCCCTGCATGGTGCCGAGCAGTTCAACAGCGCGTTTTTTGTCGATCAGAGGGGAGGTTGCTTCGCCCTTGGCCAGGGCGGACAGGAAACCGGCCTTTACATAGGCTGCTTCGTCCACGCCAGGTGGAATGCGATTGGTGATCAGGTCGACGAGGAAAGCTTCTTCGCCAGCCGGGGGATTCTTCAGCAGCTCGACCAGGCCTGCAGTTTGTTCGGCGTTTAGCGGCTGGGGAACAATACCCAGTGCTGCACGCTCTTCGATATGTTTGCGGTAGGCTTCAAGCACAGTTATTACCCTCATCAGTGGTCCCAAATGGGTGTCCGGGACGCTCATCCCGAAATTGCCGTACTCATGCGCTGCATGGCGTTGTGGGCCACTTAGCCAGAATTACCGGCAATTCCTTACAGAAGCTGCTTTCAAAGTTTTACGCCTGCAGAACGGGGAGCTGATGAGGGTTGGCGTAGAGCTTTTCCCCGCTGGAAAAACCCTTCGCCAACACCGCTCTGAAGGAACGACTGTGCTCGTGACGCTTTGAAAACAGCTTCAAACGGACATTGGCGCCTTAAAAGGCTGGCTGATTCTACGGCAAAAAAAATATAAACGTAAGTTAGCCCCCGAACTTTGAGGGGTGATGAATGTTAGACAAAGGGCTAACATGCCGACCTGTTCTGCTTTCCCGTGTTTTGCCTACCTATGCCCAATCAGACCATCAAAACCCCCTGCGTCGGCCTCTGTTCCACCGTTTACGGTGACTTGGTGTGCCGTGGCTGCAAGCGTTTTCACCATGAAGTGATCAATTGGAATGGTTACAACGAGGAGGAAAAACGCGCGGTGTGGCTGAGGCTGGAGCAATTGTTGTCGCAGGTGATGGCGAGCAAGCTCGAAGTGTTCGACCCGCAGCGCCTGCGCTTGCAGCTCGAACAGCGCAAGATCCGCTTTGTGCCGCATCAGTCGGAATATTGCTGGGCCTATCAGTTGATCGCTCGCGGAGCGCGGGTCATCAATAATCTGGAGGCTTACGGGATGGTGCTGATGCCGGAGTTTCGCGACTGGAACCTGCCGGAATTGCGCGACGCCATCGATCGGGAGTTTTTTCTGCTGTCGGAGGCGCATTACCAGCGTTATATCGCCCCGGGGTTCCTCAAGGACGCGTTCGGTGGCTGAAAGCATCGCGAGCAAGCTCGCTCCCACCTTGGATTTGTGGCGTTCACAACATTTGTGATCAACACATACCTGTGGGAGCGAGGCTTGCCCGCGAAGGCGCCCCGTCAGACGCTGCAATCTCAATGCTGCGCCACGATCTCCTCCAGATGATCCATGATCGTGTCCGGTTTCAGCACCAGCACATCGCTCTCCACCGCATCCAGCACCACTTCCGCGGTATTGCCGATCAACGCCCCGGACAATCCCGAGCGAGCTACCGTGCCGATCACGGTCACTACAGCCTGCAGTTTGTGCACCATGAACGGAATCAGCACATCCGCCGGACCTTCTTCGATATGCAGGTGATCGTCGTCGATATCGAATTCGGCCTGGAACGCCTTGCACTGCTCGCGATAGCGCGCCTGAATGGTTTCGCTGAGTTGCAGCGTCGGGTCAGTCGCCGACAGCATTGGTGATGGATGGGCGCTGATCACATGCAATTTCGCCTTGGCAAGACTCGCAATGTCGTAGCCGTGATCGACGATGCACGCGTGCAGCGTGCGGTGTTCGCCATCCGTATTGCCGACGTCGATGGCTGCCAGAATCACTCCGCCGGTCCACGGTTTGGCGGTTTTGACCAGCAACACCGGGGTCGGGCAGTAGCGCAGCAGTTTCCAGTCGGCCGGGGTCAGCAGGGCCTTTTTGAGCGGGCTGTCGGGGTAGTGCTGTTTGATCACCAGTCCGCAGCCCTCGGCTTGCTGCACATCGACGATGGTTTCGTGCAGGCTCTCGTTCCACGCCTGCTCGGTGGTGACGCTGTAGCCTTCTTCCTGCGCGGTTTGCTTGAGCTCGCGCAGGTGGTCGGAATGATCATGCTTCTTGTCGCACACCAGCAAATGCAAATGCGCCTGGGTCACGCCCGCAATCAGTTTGGCGCGCCGCAGCGCCAGGCTTTCGTCCGGGGACGGTTCGATGACCACCAGGATGCTGCGAATGGCTTGCATGAGCGCGATCTCCAGAAAGTGAAAGGCATTGCGTTGGACAACTATAGTTGCTGCCCGCCAACACGGGACTTGATGCATATCAACGGCAGCGACTGGTGGTCTGCGGGCAGGCCGGTATAATCGGCGCCCTTCGTTTCAACCATTTATCCGTGAGCCCCATGATCCTTCCCGAAATTCACGAGTTCCTCGGCTGCCGCACCCCTGACGGCTGGGTCCAGGCCGCGCTGGCCGATCAGGACACTTTGCTGATCGACCACAAGAACTGCGAATTCAAGGCCGCCAGCACGGCGTTGAGCCTGATCGCCAAGTACCATTCCCACGTCGATCTGATCAACCTGATGTCGCGCCTGGCCCGGGAAGAACTGGTGCACCACGAGCAAGTCATGCGCCTGATGAAAAAACGCAAGATCGAGCTGCGCCAGCTGTCCGCCGGGCGTTATGCCTCGGGCCTGCGCAAAGTGGTGCGCAGCCACGAGCCGGTGAAGCTGGTGGATACGCTGGTGGTGGGGGCATTTATCGAGGCGCGCAGTTGCGAGCGTTTCGAGGCGCTGGTGCCGCATCTGGATGAAGAGTTGGGCAAATTCTATTTCGGCCTGCTGAAAAGCGAGGCGCGGCATTTCCAGGGTTATCTGAAGCTGGCTTACCAGTACGGTGACGCCAAGGACATCGCCCAAGTCATCGAGCGCGTGCGCGCGGCCGAGCAGGAATTGATCGAATCGCCGGACGTGGAATTCCGTTTCCACAGCGGCGTGCCAATCGCCGCCTGACCTGCGTTTAATTGAACTGATCGTTCCTGCGCTCTGCGTGGGAAGGATCATCATTCGGCGCGCTGACGCCAGAACGCGCTCTAAGTGCACAGGGTTTGTGGGCAGCTCTTTGCCGAGTATCAGCGAGTCAGACCCAACCGCTCATGCCACTGCGCAATTGACTCCTCAGGGTAAACATCAAATTCCTTGTCCTTGGGCTGCACATTGGCTTCGACCCACGGCGCCTTCGAACCCAACATCAAATGCGTGTGCTCCGGCGGCACTGGCAGCGGGGTATCGATGGCCGAGGCGAACGGGTGAATCAGCTCCGGCCACTCCGGGCTGAACAGCCACAAACCGCTGCCGCACACCGAGCAGAAATGCCGCTCGGCGCTGCTGGGATGCGCGCGTTTGGCGCCGTCCTCCTTGAGCCGCGCATGGTAGATCGCGATGTGTTTGCGCCCGCGCACTTTCAGGCTGTTGGCATCGCCGCTGATGTTGATCGCGTAGCCGCCACCGCCCTGGGTCTTGCGACAGATCGAGCAATAACAACGCTGATACGGATAGGGATGGGCGCTGGTCAAATCGAACGATACCGCGCCGCAATGGCAGGAACCTTCGAGCTGCATGGAAACCTCCGACTGTGCTTGATCGACCCAAGACAGCCTAGACCCTCAGCGATTTTCCACCGGCACCAGAATCGCGTCGCCCGTCGCCACCCGTACGCACAAAAATCCCTGTAGGAGCGAGCCTGCTCGCGATAGCTTTCTATCAGCCAGCCTGTTCTTGTCGGATGTACATATCCATTTCTGCGGTCACGGCTGCTGTTGGTTTCGCTTTTACAGCGAGTCACTTTCGAGAAGCGCGAAAGTAACCAAAGCGCTCTTGCCCCTTTCGTTCGGTGCCTCGCCGTGGCTCGGCATGCCCTCGCTCCGGTCCTGCGCCGTGGGCCCGCCGCCATCGGCCATCCCTGGCCGGGGGCGGCTAACCCGGCATCCTTGCCGGGTTGCCCACTGCGCAGAACCTGCGCTCGGCCTCACGAGGGGGCGGGCACCGCAAAAGCGCCGCGAGGCGGCCTGATAGCCGACCTGTTCCCGCGGCTGTGCGCAATCCCTGTAGGAGTGAGCCTGCTCGCGATAGCTCTCTACCAGCCAACCCCTTTCTCTCAGATGTACAAAAATCCAAATGTGGGAGCGAGCTTGCTCGCGATAGCTGCGGCACATCCAACAATAACGCTGGCTGACACGCCGCTTTCGCGAGCAAGCTCGCTCCCATAGGTAATTTGCGCTGCCCGGAAGTTACGTGCCCAACACCAATCAAATGTAGGAGTGAGCCTGCTCGCGAACAACGATAACGCGGTCTACCTGGCCGGCACTCGCCACAGGTACCACGCTGCGACTGTCCGGTAAGGCGACCAGTCCAGGCCGATTTCGATCATCTGTTTGCGGGTTGGCTGCACCTCCAGGCCCTTCATGCGCCGATAGCCCTCGCGCACGCCGAAGTCATCCGCCGGCAGGATGTCCGGGCGCTCCAGGCTGTAGATCAGCAGCATCTCCACGGTCCAGCGGCCCACTCCGCGCAAGGTGATTAGCCGCTCTATCAGCGCTTCATCGTCCATCGCCAGCGCCGTCGGGTAATCCGGCACCACGCCGTCCAGCGTTGCCTGGGCGATGCCTTGGATGGTTGCAATCTTGCTCGCGGAAAACCCGCAACTGCGCATCTGCGCAAAGTCAGTCGCCAGAATCTGCTCAGGCCTGGGGAATGCATCGGCCGGGAACAATGCACGCAAGCGGCCGACAATCGCATCGCCAGCCTTGGCGTGCAGTTGCTGATAAGCAATCGCCCGCACCAGCGATTCATAGGGGTCGCGCGCCGGGTGCGGTTGATGCAGGCACGGGCCGACGGCGGCGATATGCCGCCGCCAGTCGTCATCGATCGATGCGAGAAACTCGCTGGCGGGCTGATAAATAGCCGTCATGCCATTCAACGTGGACCCAACAGCGCGTTGACTTCGCCGTAACTCAACGCGCGCAAATCGCGGCTGTCGAGCTTGCCGGTTCCGAGGAAGCTTTTCGCCAGCCCAGCCATCGCGCCATAGAGAAATTCGGCGATGCTCGACCCGGCGCTCAAGCGCCGCACGCCAAGGGCTTGCAGCACGTCGGGCGCGGGTAGATGCGCGAGGCCGAGCACGTTGACCGGCAGTGAGGTGCCTTGGCAAATCGCCGCAATTTCGTATTCCGCGGTCGCTCCGGCCGCGAACAAGCCGTCCGCGCCGGCCGCTTGATACAGCGCCGCACGCCTGAGCGTTTCGGCGACACGCTCCTCGGCAGGCACCAGGCCTTTGAGATAGACATCCGTGCGCGCGTTGATGAACAGCTTGACCCCGCGCCGTTCAGCCACTTGCCGGGCGACTTCGATCTTGCGTACCAGCACCTGCGGCGACGACGCCCCGTCCTCGATGTTGATGCCCACTGCACCGGCCGCGAGCACCGCATCGACCACCTCGGCGACCCGCGTCAGGTCATCGGAATAACCGGCCTCGATGTCCACGGTCAACGGCACACGGATCACCCGCGCGATAGATTCCACCGTCAACACCAGGCGTTCGACCGGCAGCGTGTTGCCGTCCTGATAACCGTGGGCCCAAGCCACCGCGGCGCTGCTGGTGGCCACGGCCTGGCTGCCCAATTGCTCGACCAGCCGCGCCCCGGCCGCATCGGCGACGTTGGTGAGGATCAGCAAACCGTGCTGATGCAGGTTGTGCAATTGCTGGTCGAGCGCTTCCATCGAATGTCCTTCTCTTTGAAATGATCAGAATGCCAAGGGTTGAGTCAGTTGTACCGCAGCATTTTCCAGCCTGAGCAGAAAGGCTTTTCGCGGCTGCCCGCCACCATACCCGGTCAGCGAGCCGTCGGCGCCGATCACCCGATGGCAGGGCAGCACGATCGACAGCCGATTATGCCCATTGGCCAAACCCACGGCGCGGCTGGCACCGGGTTTGCCCAACCGCGCGGCGATGGCGCTGTAGGTGCTGGTCTGGCCGTAGGGGATTTGCGCCAGTTCGGCCCAGACCTGCCGGGCGAACTCGCCGCCCGGCAGATGCAACGGCACGCTGAAGACTTGCAACTGGCCGGCGAAATACTGCGCCAGTTCGGTCTCGATCAGGCGCAAATGTGCGTTGTGCCCCGGCGCCACGGCGTAGCCATAACGCTGCTGCAACTGTTCGACTTCGCGGGTCAGCGCCGGCCGATCAAGGAACTCCAGCAACACCAGACCGCGCCGTTCGGCCATGGCGATCATCGGCCCCAGCGGCGTGGTCAGGCGGGTGAACAGCAGCGGCTCGCTGTTGGCGGCGCGGCCCGGTGTGACGTGAAAAGACTTCTGAAACGCATCGCGAAAACCGCTCAAGGACTCGTAGCCGGAATCGAACGCGACGTTATCGATTGATTCGCCTTGCTTGATCCCACCCAACGCCATGCCGAGCCGGCGAGTGCGCAGCCACGCGTGGAAGGTCATGCCGAAATGCTGCTTGAACCAGCGACGCAATTTCAGCGGTTCGATGCCCTCGGCTTGCAGCTGCGCATCGGTCCAGCGCTGCTCCGGTTCGGCATCGACCAGCCTCAGCAAACGCTGCACCCAATCCGGCGCGATCGCTGCAGCGTCCAGCGGTTTGCAGCGCAGACAGGCGCGGTAACCGGCAGACATGCACTCGTCGGCGTGGGCGAAAAACTCAACGTTCTCCGGCTTCGGTTTGCATGCGGTGCAACTCGGGCGGCAGAAAATCCCGGTGGTTTTGACCGCCGTAAAAAATACGCCTTCGTAGGCGGTATCGCGTTCGAGCATGGCGCGAACCATCTCGGCGTGGGGTGGCAAAGCAGCGTTTTTTAGGTTCATGGGCAGAGCATAGGTCCGCGCGTGCGGCGCCTCCACCGGTAAATCGACAGAGAATTGGCCGAGGGCAGTTTTGTTCAATACAGGCCCGCGCGTGCGCCCTAACGTGGGGGCCGGCTTAGTTGAATTGAAGAAGGTCGGTGATGAGTCTGATTATTTCCATGGCGGCGTTTGCTCTGGTCGCGTCGATAACGCCGGGGCCGGTGAACATTGTTGCGTTGAGTTCCGGCGCGCGGTACGGCTTTCGGGCCAGTCAGCGGCATGTGGCGGGGGCGACGCTGGGGTTTGTGCTGTTGCTGGTGTTGATGGGCCTGGGGCTGCATGAATTGCTGGAAATCTGGCCGGGGCTGACGCAAGTGGTGCAGTGGGCCGGGGTCGCGTTTCTGTTGTTTATGGCGTTCAAACTGGCAAGCGATAACGGCCAGGTGAATGCCAAGGATTCGGCACGGGCACCGTCGATGTTGTATGGCGCGCTGATGCAATGGCTGAATCCGAAAGCCTGGCTGGCCTGCGTCGCGGGGATGGGCGCGTTTGTTGCTAACGGCGAGGCGCGGCTGATTTGGCAGTTTGCCGCGGTGTATCTGGTGATTTGTTATGTGTCCGTCGGCTGCTGGGTGTATGCCGGGACATTCTTGCGCGGGTATTTGAATAACCCGGCAGGCATGCGTTTGTTCAATCGAAGCATGGCGTTGTTGCTGGCGGGCAGTGCGGCGTATTTGCTTTGGGCGTGACGTTTGAACATTGAACCGTGCCCCGTCAAGCGGAGCACGGAATAGACGTCAACGAATTCCGCTGAGCGAATTAACCACGTCTCGTGGCAGCGGTGTAAATCGACCAGCCCTTAGTTGACTGATCGCGTAGAGCGCACTGGCGGTCCGACCATTGCCATCGCCAAATGCCTGGAAACCGATCACGGCAGCGAGCAACTGTTGATCGCTTTAATGTGATCGGAATCGAAGTAGGCCATCGGTTTATCGGATAGACCTGGCTGTAGGGAGCACTCGAATTCAGCTATTTTGCGCACGTACACCGCCGAAGTTGCGTCACTGCGAGGCACGCTGTTTTTGAAGTAGGCGTCCATGCCCAGTCGGCCCTTTTCGATAAATCTGCGGTCGGATTCGACCATTTGTGAAAACACATAGCGGATGGTGGTCGACAGTCCCTCTTTCAGATCGTTGTAATGGTTATGGATGGCCGTTTCATAAAGATCTGAAACCGGCAGCAGGTCTTTCAGTCTGGGCAATTGCCCATAGATGTCGCGCCCCCTGAGCCGCCCCCAGTCCTGGGTATGCAACGGGTCACTCATGTACAAATCCAGCACCGAGACTTTGCGTCCGGCACCGCCGCTGGATCCGCGGTGCTTGACCAGTTGTAACCTGAGCCTTGACGTCATCAATACGGCCATTGACGCCTACAACCGCTATGTCGAATCCCTTTCCAAGGCGCTTGGCGCGATCAACCGCCCGATTCCCCGACGCAAGGCCATTGCCTTGATGGAGCTGACCGCCGACGTGCCGGAATCAGCCGCGATATTGCCCAGGCGTCGCCGCCAGATGTTGTTTGAACACTCGCTGAAAGTGCGCCTGATCGGCAAATCCCGCCGCAATCGCCACATCGGCAATCAACTTGCCGTTGCGCAGTTGCTCTTGGGCAAACTGAATGCGCTGGTTCAACAAAAACGCGTGCGGGGTCATGCCGTAATGTTGCTTGAACGCGCGGATCAGATAAGACGGCGACAACTGCGCGGCCGCGCAAATGTCCTCCAGTTTGAGCAATTGCGTGCAGTGGTCGCGGATGTAGTCAGCAGCGCGCTGCAGTTTAGAGTTCGGCTCGCGCAACGGTTGATCGATCGGGTTGAGGCGCTGCTGCACATCAGTGAAAAATTCCACGGCAGCACTGTGCTTGCGCAGGATGTCTTGTTGTTCATCGACCAGCACGGCGTATAGATCACTCAGCCCGGCAAACAGGCTGGCATCGTGCAGATGGGTGATAGCGAACCGGCGAAATTCCTGATCCTCGGCAAAACCCAATTGATGCTGCAAATCGGTGAGCCACGACGTCTCGACGTAGAGCATCAGGTACGACCAGGGTTGGTCGTCGATCGGATTGCAGGCGTGCACATCGCCGGGATTCATCAACACCACGGTGCCGGCGCAGACCTCGAATTGCGCGTGTTCGTGGAGGTAAGTGCTGCGCCCGGCGGTGATCGCGCCGATCGAAAAGTGCGCGTGGGAATGCCGCGAATAGCAGACCTCGCGGCCATCGGCGATGGCCCGCGCCTCGATGAAGGGCAGGGCGTCGTCGCGCCAGAAGCGTGGGGCTTTGTCAGCGTGTTGAGCAACGGTGCGCGTCATCGTTGGCGTCCTCGGCAGGCCAGTGGCGCAGTGTATGGGTTCTGAGCGCGAAAGGCGCGAGGCGCAAGCTCGCAGAGATATCGGTATGCACCGTTAGTCGCTAGACTTGCCGCCCCGAATTTGCCGCAAGGACGCTCAGCATCATGGTTGCCCCTCGTTTATCCGCCGTCAGCTGCCTGCTCGCCAGCCTGTTCACCAGCGCCAGTGCTGTTGCGGCGGCTGAACCCCTGACCCTGCACCTCGCCGACCCGGCGCAGAAATACGCAATCGACGTGGTCTACCCGCAGGCACCAACGCAGACCTTCGATGACGCTCCGGCGACCATCACCCTGCGCGACAAGGCCAGCGGCGCAGTGCTGCAACGCATCGAATCGGCCGAAGCGTTTGCCTTGTTCAAGCCTGGCAGCAACGAACTGGCGGCCGATCAGAACCTGCTGCTGTTCGGTGATTTCAATTTCGACGGCGAGCAAGACTTGGCTGTGCGCAACGGCAATGACGGCGGTTATGCGGAGCCTTCCTACGATATTTATCTGTCCGACCCCGAGAGCCCGACGCTGGTACTGAACAAGGCTTTTGCGGCGCTGAGCCGCGAACCGAATCTGGGGCTGTTTGGCGTGGATGCGGCGAGCAAACGGCTGATCACCCAATCGAAAAGCGGCTGCTGCTGGCGCCAGACCGGGACGTGGCAGATTCAGAACAACCAGCCACTGATGATTGCCGAAACCATCAAAGTTGCGCAGCGACCATTGGAGGCAACGCCACTGATGCCGCGGGGTTACACCGACATCACCCAGCGCGACTTGGTCAACGGTCAGTGGACTGAGCGCAACCATCTCGAAGGTCCCGAGGCGACGGCGCCGGTGATGGTGCGCGGCACATTGGACGGCAAGATTGCCTTCGAACTGTGGTGGCAAGTGCAGGGCGCCGCGTACGTCGGTGAAGTGCGCTACCCGAAAAGCGGCAACGGCCAGCCGATTCGGCTGATCGGCGGGCCATATGAGGATGGCGCCGTGCTGCTGCATGAGTTGAACGAGGCGGGCGAAACCACCGGCGACTGGTATGTGCAGGGCGAGCCCAACCTGCACGGCGTTCAAGATGTCAGTTGGCACGGCCCGGCGGAAAAAATCCTCAGCGGCACTGGCCGGCCGACGGTGTTCAAAGTCGCGGCCACGGCGCTGCTGCCGGTGGTCGCCAGTCAGCGCGAAGGGCGCTATCTGGTGAACAACGCCGAGGAGCCGAGAACCGGCGAATTGATCCTGAAAATACTGCCGTCCACCGACGCCAGCGGTGTCGAATTGGCCGACATTCACCTGAGCATTCGCATCAGCAAGGACCGGGTCTGGGAGCTCAATAAAAAACTGCCATTGCAGGCCGGCAACCTGGTGATCGGCATGGACGACAAAAACGACTTCAGCTATCGCCTGCAACTGCTCAATGGTGCGGTTCAGTTCCAGGCTTATGGCGATATCTACGAATTCAGTTCGGTCTTCGTCAAACAAAACCCGTGACTGATGGGGATTTACAACATGTAGTCGTTATGACTTTAGATAGGGTCATAACGACTACTCTGCACAAGAGTCATATTGACTGCTAAGTAAGCAAGTCATTGATTTAATATCATTTTCTACCTGGCACGGCTTTTGAGTTACTTAAAGTAAATCTCAACCGCATCAGGAGTACGGAAAATGTTCGATTTCTTCAGCAATCCTCATAACGTTCTGCACCTGTCCAGCAAAGTGCTGGGTGTTGGCCTGATGCTGTTGCTCGTCGGCATCTACGGCGCTTACCTGCACAGCGGTTATCTGCCGATTGTGCTGTTGGTGACGCTGCACGCGATGACTATCGTCGGCCCGACGCTGCTGAAAATCGGCTACGTGATGCGCCTGCTCGCGCAACATCGGCTGAGCACTCACCCGATCGCCGCGGCTGCCTGATGCGCAATCTCAAAGCAACAACGCAAACCCCCTGTAGGAGTGAGCCTGCTCGCGATAGCGGTTTTTCATCCAGAATTTATGGAAACTGGACGAACGCAATCGCGAGCAGGCTCGTTCCTACAGGTACAGCGGCAGTGTTCAGTCTGGGGTTTCGGCCATTCTTTCTTGCAGGCGCCGGGTTCGCGCTGGTGGCCGTGGCGATCTGGGGGTTTTGGCTCTACGGGCGTTTACCCGGCGCGCAACCGGTGGGCGGCATGTTGGCGTGGCATCGACATGAAATGCCGTTCGGTTTTGCCACGGCGTTCATTGCCGGGTTCCTGCTGACCGCAGTGCCGAACTGGACCGGGCGCCCCGGCCTCAACGGCTGGCCGCTGATCGGCCTGGTGATGGTGTGGCTGCTGGCGCGGCTGGCCTGGCTGCTGCCGATTGAGCCGCTGCTGTTGATCGCCGCGCAAATGCCGTTTCTGCCGTTGCTGGCGTGGTGCATCGGCCGCGATCTGGTGAAGGCGGGCAAACGTGAAAACTATCCGATTCTGCTGGTGATCATGTTGCTGGCGGGCTGTCAGGTGCTGACGCTGTGGGGCATCGGCAACGACAACGCAGTATTGCAACGCCACGGGGTGCTGGCGGCGTTGTGGCTGGTCGCGGCGCTGATTAGCGTGATTGGCGGGCGGGTGATTCCGTTTTTTATCCAGCGTGGCTTGAACCGTCCTGCCGCTGCCGCCGCGCAGCCATTGCTGACGAAAGTGTTGCTGCTCGGCGGCGTGCTGCTGGCGCTTTCGTTTGCTGCCGGTTTCAACGACACGCCGCGGATCTGGCTGGGCGCGCTGTTCGCGATAATCGCGGTTTTGCATGTGCAGCGCTTGTGGCGCTGGCACGATCGCGGCATGTGGCGCGTGCCGTTGCTGTGGTCGTTGTATCTGGCGTATGCGTGGCTGTTGGTCGCCGCGCTGGCCATGGCGCTGTGGCACGCCGGGTGGATGCCGCAACAAAGTCTGGCCACGCATTCGTTGGCGGTGGGCGGGATGGGCGGATTGATCCTGGCGATGATCGCCCGCGTCAGCCTCGGGCACACCGGCCGACCGCTGCAACCGCGCAAAGGCATGGTGCTGGGGTTTGCCTTGCTGGTGCTTGCCGGGTTGAGCCGAGTGCTGCTGGTGCCGTTTTCCAGCGCCGGGCTGGGCATTTCGGCGCTGCTGTGGTGCGCCGCGTTTGCCGTGTTCTTGCTGCACCACAGCGCCATCCTGCTCAAACCCAGGCTCTGAACCGCCATCATTCCTGTAGGAGCGAGGCTTGCCCGCGAAGGCGTTGTGCCAGTTGAAAAAGATATCGACCGATACGACGCCTTCGCGGGCAAGCTTGAACTGGCCTAATGATTTTGGACACTTCAATCGGGCGCTATGATGTCGCCCAAATCTGAGGTGTTTTTGGATATGCGTAATTCTTATTCAACTGAGTTCAAACTCAAGGCTGCTGGCATGGTGCTGGATGAGGGGATATCGGTTCCCGAGGTTTGCGCCAGTTTAGATATTGGCCCTACCGCCTTGCGTCGCTGGGTCGATCAGGTGCGTAAAGAACGCCAGGGTTCGACCCCGGTGGGAGCCAAAGCGATCACGGCTGACCAGCGAGAAATTCAGGAACTCAAAGCCTTGCTCAGGCAAAAAGACCGGGATATCGAAATCCTAAAAAAGGCCAGTGCTCTCCTGCTGTTGGACGCCAAAGATCATTCTCACTGATCAATGAGCTGGGTGAGCGATACGGCGTTAACGACTGCTGCCGGGTGTTTGAAGTCAGCCGCAGCAGTTTTTATGCCTGGCGTCAGCGCCAAGGCAAGGTGAACCCTGAGCGGGAGAAACTCAAAGCCATGCTGGTCGAGCATCACAAGGAATCCAGAGCTTCCGCGGGGGCGCGCACCCTTTCCAGGGAGCTGCAAGCCAAGGGGCATCGCGTCGGGAGGCACATGGCTCGCAGCTTGATGCGAGAAGCCGGCGTGGTCAGTCGTCAGCGCCGACGTCACAAATACAAGTCATCTGGCGTTGAAGCCTTGGTGGCGCCGCACGTGCTTAAGCGCGAGTTTGATGTCACGGCGATCAACCAAGTGTGGTGCGCGGACGTGACGTACATCAAGGTCGGCACGCGGTGGATGTATTTTGCAGCGGTTCTGGATCTGTTCGCCCGCCGGCTCGTGGGGTGGGCGTTTTCGATGATCTCGGATGCGGAGCTGACCTGCGAGGCCCTACGGATGGCGGTTGAGCTGCGAGGCAAACCCAAAGACGTGCTGTTTCACTCCGATCAAGGCTGCCAGTACACCAGCCATAAGTTCAGGAATGAGTTGCTGGCGAATGGACTGCGGCAAAGCATGAGTCGTAAAGGCGAATGCTGGGATAACGCCCCGATGGAGCGTTTCTTTGGAAGTCTGAAATCAGAGTGGGTGCCTGAAGCCGGTTACCGCTCGGAGTATGAAGCCCGGGCTGATTTGCAGCGCTACGTGGTGCGCTACAACAACTTCAGGCTCCATAGCTACAACGATTACCGTTCACCGGTCGCCATGGAGAAAATGGCGGCGTGAAAAAACCGTAATTGGTGTCCAGGATTACTTGACCAGATCAGCCTCGCTCCTACATGGGCATTTGCGGGATTGCAGGTGACCGGCGGTCGCTGAAGCTGGCTGCGCGGTCAATCTGCGCTTAGCTGTATGGATAACCCGAGGCGCGCGGACCCGCCGACCCAGCAACGACGCGGTCACAGCGAGCCCTTCAGAACACCGTGAGTCTGAGGAAATCCGCAATGCTGACCCTGAATATCAATGGCAAGGACCAAGAGCTGAATGTCCCCGCCGACATGCCGCTGCTCTGGGTTCTGCGCGATGTCGCGCACCTGACCGGGACCAAGTTCGGTTGCGGCATGGCCCAGTGCGGCGCCTGCACCGTGCACGTCGATGGCGCGCCGCTGCGCTCGTGCATCACCCCCGCAACCGCAGTCGCCCACGGGCAAAAAATCCTCACCATCGAAGGCTTGTCCACCGACGGTTCGCACCCGGTGCAGCAGGCCTGGGCCGAACTCGACGTGGTGCAATGCGGTTATTGCCAGTCGGGGCAGATCATGTCCGCCGCCGCGCTGCTGGCGAAAATCCCTAAGCCCACCGACAGCGACATCGATCAGGCGCTGTCCGGCAATATCTGCCGCTGCGGCACCTACCCAAGGATTCGCGCGGCGGTCAAACGCGCGGCCGACATCGGTTGATGCCACGTCGAGGGGAGTCATCGCAATGACCATGAATAGTCTCAACCCGGTTTCACGGCGTAATTTCCTCAAGGGCAGCGCCATGCTCGGCGGCGGTCTGGTGGTGGCGTTTGTCATCCCCGGCGCCCACCGTTTTGCCATCGGTGCGGAGAATCAGGGCAACGTTTTCGCGCCCAACGCCTTCCTGCGCATCGCCAGCGACAACAGCGTGACCATATTGCTCGGCCACTCGGAAATGGGCCAGGGCATCTGGACCGGCCTGACCATGCTGATCGCCGAAGAATTGGACGCCGACTGGTCGAAAATTCGCGTCGAACACTCGCCAGCCTCGGCCAAGGATTACGGTTTGGCAGGGTTTGGCGGCATGCAGATCACCGGCGGCTCGACCTCGACCTGGATGGAGTTCGACCGCTACCGCCAGGCCGGCGCCGCTGCGCGTTTGATGTTGATCGACGCCGCCGCCAAACGCTTCAATGTTGCGCCGTCGCAGATCCGCACCGAGCCCGGCGTGGTGATTGCCGGCGAGCACCGCGCGACCTACGGCGAGCTGGCGGATGACGCCGGCAAGTTGCCAGTGCCGGACCCGGCCTCGATCAAATTCAAGGACGCCAAGGATTGGAAAATCATCGGCAAACCGACCCCGCGCCTCGACACCCCGGAGAAAATCACCGGCCGCGCCAAGTTCGGCATGGACGTGCAATTCGAAGGCCTGATGACTGCAATGGTCGCGCGTTCGCCAGTGTTCGGCGGCAGCGTCAAATCCTTCGAGGGCGCCGAGGCCTTGGCCATACCGGGCGTGCATAAAGTGCTGCAAGTACCGAGCGGCGTGGCGGTGATCGCCGAGCATTATTGGGCGGCGAAACTGGGCCGCGATGCGCTGAAAATCGATTGGGACTTGGGGCCGAATGCCGGGCTCGACAGCCTCAAACTGCTCGAAAGTTTCCGCCAACTCGCCACCACCGCCGGCATGTCTGCCAGCCAGGCCGGGGACGCCGTGGCGACGTTGAAGACGGCGGCGAAAACCATCGACGTCGAATACAGCGTGCCGTACCTCGCCCACGCGCCGATGGAACCGCTCAACTGCACGGTGAAGATCAGCGCCGACAAATGCGAGATCTGGACCGGCACGCAGTTTCAGACGCTGGATCAAATGATCGCCGGGCAGATCACCGGGCTCAAACCCGAACAAGTGGAAATTCACACCGAGTTCCTCGGCGGCGGTTTCGGTCGACGGGCCAATCCGACCTCGGACTTTGTCGCCGAAGCGGTGCAAGTGGCCAAGGCTGCGGGCATGCCGGTGAAGACCGTGTGGTCGCGCGAGGATGACATTCGCGGCGGCTATTACCGCTCGATGTTTCTGCATCAGGCGAACATTGGCCTCGACGCCGACGGCCTGCCGCTGGCGTGGAAACATGTGCTGGTCGGGCAGTCGATCATGGACGGCACGGCGTTCGCCGCGACCATGGTCAAGGACGGCGTCGACAAGACCTCGGTCGAGGGCGTGGCCGACAGTCCTTACCTGGCGAAACTGGCCAACCACCACGTCGAGCTGCATTCACCGAAAACCGGCATCAACGTGCTGTGGCTGCGTTCGGTCGGGCACACGCACACCGGTTTTGTCATGGAATCGCTGATCGACGAAATGGCCGAAGCCGCCGGCAAGGACCCCGTGGAGTACCGACGAACCCTGCTCAAGGAGCATCCGCGCCACCTCGGTGTGTTGAATCTGGCGGTGGAGAAAGCCAACTGGAACGCGCCGTTGCCCGATGGTCACGCGTTGGGCGTGGCGGTGCACGAATCGTTCGGCAGCTACGTCGCGCATGTGGCCGAGGTGTCGCAGGACAACCTGAAAATTCGCGTGCATCGCGTGGTCTGTGCGGTGGATTGCGGCATCGCGGTCAACCCGCAGAGCATCGCCGCGCAAATGGAATCCTGCGTGGCGTTCGGCCTCAGTTTCGCGCTGCACAGCAAACTCACGCTCAAGGATGGCGCGGTGGTGCAGTCCAACTATCACGATTATCAGGTGCTGCGGCTCAACGAAATGCCGGTGGTCGAGGTGCACATCGTGCCCAGCAGCGAAAAACCCGGCGGCATTGGCGAGGCCGGCGTGCCACCGATGGCGCCAGCGGTGGCCAACGCGTTGTTTGCCTTGACCGGGCAACGCCTGCGCGAACTGCCACTGCAGTTGTCGGGAGTGTGAGATGAAACGACATTTGATGCTGGGCGCGGTGGTGATGGTCGGTCTGGCGGGCTACGCCTCCGATCTGTTTGCCGAAGATCCGGCGGCATTGAAGGCCTTTGAAACGGTGCAGAAGGTGTTCCAGAGTCCGCGCTGCCAGAACTGCCATATCCCCGGTGATTCGCCATTGCAATTCGACGCCGGTATTCCTCACGCGATGAACGTGGTGCGCGGCATGGACGGCAAGGGCGCCGCCGGTTTGCCGTGTGCGACCTGCCACGCAGAGAGCAATCCGCCGGCGAGTTACGGCCCGCATGCGCCGCCGGGTGCGCCGCACTGGAGCCTGCCGCCCGCCGCGCACAAAATGGCCTGGATCGGCCTGCCTGCGGACAAACTCTGCGCGATGATCAAGGACCGGTCGAGCAACGGTGACCGCGATTTCGCCGCGCTGATCAAGCACGTCAGCGACGACAAACTGGTGCTCTGGGGCTGGAATCCCGGCGGCAATCGGGCGCCGGTGCCGGTGCCGCACGACATTTTTGTCACGCAGTTCAAGCTGTGGGCGGACGCTGGAGGACCGTGCCCTGTAGCGGGCATCTGACCAACGGCGAGCTAAAAAGGAGTCAAATCGGGTATGTGTGCCTCTAACGCACATACCCTCCACAGGAGTGACACATGCTGCTTCCAGGCAAACCGATCAAACCGGGCACTTTCGCAGATGCCGTGCACGGGCCGGATACTGCTTTGCAGGAGCGTGAATTACTGCGCGAACTAGCGCGAAAAGCCGAGCAGGAGCTGACAGCGGTGCAGGTCGCCAGCCTCGACGAATTGACTCTTTTGCCCAATTGCCACGGCTTCGAGGCCTTGGCGCAAATGGGCCTGGATGCCTGTCTGGCCTTGGGCAAACCGGCGACTTTGCTGTCTTTCGATCTCGATCACTTCCAACACATCAACCAGTTGTATGGCCGCGCCGAAGGTGACGACGCGTTGAAGACGTTTGCTGACGTGTTGCGCATTGCGTTTCGCGAAAGTGACGTGATCGGGCGCATGGGCGGCGATGAATTCGCCGCGCTGCTGACCGGCGCCAGCGCGGTGGACGTCCGCGCCATCCGCGCGCGCCTCGAAGAAATGCTCGACGAGCGCAACGCCACGGTGCACCGCGCCTATGACATTCGCTTCAGCATTCGCCAGATCGAATTTCACCCGGCGCTGCACCGCACGGTCGGCGGACTATTGCGGGCGATCAGCCGCCAGGTCGGCTGCGAGCCGCTCGGCGGCGTGCAACAGCCCGGCGTCGTCGCGGAACCGGCCGATCATCTGTAGGCCGATCGGCAACAAGCCTGCGACGCGTGCCAGTGGCACATTCACTTGCGGCCAGCCAAACGCGCCCCAGAACTTGATGTAGTCGGACGGCCCGGTGTTGTCGGCGCTCCCCGACGCCAGTGGTGCAACGCTGGCGCAGCATGGGCCGAGCATGGCGTCGAACGGCTGACAGAGTTCTGTCAGGCGCGGCGCGAGCGCCGCCAGTCGCGCCTTGGCCGCCGATTCCTGCTCCCAAGTGGTAGCCGCTGCTCGATCAAACATCGCCAGAATGGAGGGGCTCAGCAGGTCTCGGTGTTGCTGGAATTCTTTGGCCAGCGAGCGGGCGCCTTCGCAGTCGTTGATCAACAGGTGATCGTCGAAGACGCTGGCAAACGCTTCCGGTAGTTGTATTTCGCTGATCTGGTGACCGATTTCGCGCAGCTGTTCGATGGCGTGTTCCAGCGCCGTGGTGACTTCCGGCTCGATCCGATCCCAGCGTGTGGTGCGATAGAACCCCAAGCGCAACGGCCGCCGCTCAGCTTCGGTGACTGCAAAACCTGGAATCAATACCTGCGCCACCCGGCTCAAATCGCGCACCGAGCGACCGTACCAGCCGACCGTGTCGAAGCTCGGCGCCAACGGTTTTACCCCTTCCAGCGAGACCAGGCCCAGCGATGGCTTGAAGGCGAACAGTCCGCAATACGCCGCCGGTTTCAGCAGCGAACCGGCGGTTTGCGTGCCCAGCGCGACGGCAAAGAAATCCGCCGCCATGCCCGCCGCCGAACCGGCGCTGGAGCTGCCCGGCGTGCGCAGCAAGTCATGCGGATTGCGCGTCGGCCCGGTTTGCATATAAGCGAACTCGGTGGTGTGGGTTTTGCCCATGATCAGCGCGCCGGCCTGGCGCAACAGGGTCACGGCGTGGGCGTCGCGCGACGGTTGATGACCGGCATAGATCGGCGAGAAAAACTGCGTCGGATGGTCGGCGCTGTCGAAGATGTCTTTGACGCCCACCGGCACCCCGGCCAGCAGGCCTTGGCGATTGATCTGTGCGGCTTGCTCGCGGACCTGTTGCGGATCAAAAGAGACAAAGGCGTGAACGTCTGGCTCCTGGGTCTGGATGCGTTCGAGGCAGGACTCGGCAATCGCCGCGGCACTGATTTCGCCACTGCGTACCGCTTCGCTCAGGGCCGTGGCGTCGCGGCGGATCATTTGGCGAACAACTGGCTGATGTCCTTGAACGCCTTGAACTCCAAGGCATTGCCGCACGGATCGAACAAGAACATCGTCGCTTGTTCGCCGACCAGGCCCTGAAAACGAATCCCCGGTTCAATCACGAACGGCGTGCCACGCGCCTGCAACCGTTCGGCCAGTGCCTCCCACTCCGGCATCCCCAATACCACGCCGAAGTGCGGCACCGGCACGTTATGGCCATCGACGGCGTTGGTGTGCGCGGCTTCCTGTGTGGCGTTTTTCGGCGCCAGGTGAATCACCAGTTGATGGCCGAAGAAATTGAAATCCACCCAATGCGCACTGGAGCGGCCTTCCTCCAAACCGAATACCTCGCCATAAAAACTGCGCGCCGCCGCCAGGTCGTACACCGGAATCGCCAAGTGAAAAGGGGAGAGCTGCATCGGGTAATCCTCAACGGTCAGAAGTTGCAGCTGAGTTTAGTCCTGTGCTTTTTGATTGAAAGACGATAATTTTTGCGCCGAGCTGCAATTATTTCGATCAATAGCCGACGGTGATGGCGAGGTGCGCATGCTGCGGGAACTGAAAACCTTTATTGCGGTAACGCGCTACGGCACGTTTGCCGCGGCGGGCATGCACATCGGCCTGACGCAATCAGCGGTCAGTGCGCAGATCCGCAATCTGGAGCAGGCGTTGGGTATTCGCCTGTTTGATCGCACCGGACGCCAGGCGTTGCTCAACGCGGCGGGGCAGCGTGCTTTGCCGATGGCGCGGGAGATGCTCGAAACCTTCGCGCGGATGGCGGTCAGCGATGACGTCAGCGAGTATCGCGGCGAATTGAAAATCGGCGCGGTGGCGACTGTGCAAACCGGGTTGCTGCCGCACGCCTTGCTGCGTTTGCGGCAGCAGGCACCGTTGCTGGAGGCGAAACTGGTGCCGGGGGTGTCGCTGAGTTTGCTCAGTCAGGTGGATACCGGGGAGGTGGATCTGGCGATTCTGATCAAGCCACCGTTCGAGCTGCCCAAGGAACTGTCGGCGCAGGTCATTCGCAAAGAGCCGTTTGTATTGATCGTGCCGCAGGACCTGCCGGGTGACGATCCGCTGCGCCTCCTCGCCGAGCATCCGCATGTGCGTTATGACCGAAATTCGTTCGGTGGGCGGCTGGTGACGCGGTTTTTAAGGGAACAACAGGTTGACGTGCACGTCGCGCTGGAGCTGGACGAGCTGGAGGCGATTGTGAAAATGGTTGAGTGCGGGTTGGGTGTTTCATTGCTGCCCGAAGCCGGGTTATGGGTAGAACACGGGGCCAGAGTGCGGGTGATTGCGTTGGGGGAATTGACGTTCTACCGGGAAATTGTGTTGTTGCAGCGGTACAACCAGAGGACGCAACCGATCCAGAGATTGTTTGCCCAGTGCCTCGAAAGCGGCGTTTGAAGCGATTGGAATGGGTTGGCCGATGGATCGCCATCGCGAGCAGGCTCGGCTCCCACAGGGATTTGTGCTGTTTAGAAAATCTGTGTCCGCCCGCAAATCCTCTGTAGGAGTGAGCCTGCTCGCGATCGCGGTGTATCAGGCCACATGACATCACCTGACCCACCGGCATCGCGAGCAAGCTCGGCTCCCACAGGGATTTCTGGTGTTCAGAAAATCTGTGTCCACCCGCACATCCCCTGTGGGAGCGAGCTTGCTCGCGATCGCGATCTATCAGGCCACATCGCATTACCTGACCCACCGCCATCGCGAGCAAGCTCGGCTCCCACAGGGATTTCTGCTGCTCGGAAGATCTGTGTCCGCCCGCAAATCCTCTGTAGGAGCGAGCTTGCTCGCGATGGCGGTGTGTCAGGCCACATCGCATCACCTGACCCACCGCCATCGCGAGCAGGCTCACTCCTACAGGGATTTCTGCTGCTCGGAAGATCTGTGTCCGCCCGCACATCCCCTGTAGGAGTGAGCCTGCTCGCGATCGCGGTGTATCAGGCCACATCGCATCACCTGACCCACCGCCATCGCGAGCAAGCTTGAACTGGCCTAATGATTTTGGACACTTCAATCGGGCGCTATGATGTCGCCCAAATCTGAGGTGTTTTTGGATATGCGTAATTCTTATTCAACTGAGTTCAAACTCAAGGCTGCTGGCATGGTGCTGGATGAGGGGATATCGGTTCCCGAGGTTTGCGCCAGTTTAGATATTGGCCCTACCGCCTTGCGTCGCTGGGTCGATCAGGTGCGTAAAGAACGCCAGGGTTCGACCCCGGTGGGAGCCAAAGCGATCACGGCTGACCAGCGAGAAATTCAGGAACTCAAAGCCTTGCTCAGGCAAAAAGACCGGGATATCGAAATCCTAAAAAAGGCCAGTGCTCTCCTGCTGTTGGACGCCAAAGATCATTCTCACTGATCAATGAGCTGGGTGAGCGATACGGCGTTAACGACTGCTGCCGGGTGTTTGAAGTCAGCCGCAGCAGTTTTTATGCCTGGCGTCAGCGCCAAGGCAAGGTGAACCCTGAGCGGGAGAAACTCAAAGCCATGCTGGTCGAGCATCACAAGGAATCCAGAGCTTCCGCGGGGGCGCGCACCCTTTCCAGGGAGCTGCAAGCCAAGGGGCATCGCGTCGGGAGGCACATGGCTCGCAGCTTGATGCGAGAAGCCGGCGTGGTCAGTCGTCAGCGCCGACGTCACAAATACAAGTCATCTGGCGTTGAAGCCTTGGTGGCGCCGCACGTGCTTAAGCGCGAGTTTGATGTCACGGCGATCAACCAAGTGTGGTGCGCGGACGTGACGTACATCAAGGTCGGCACGCGGTGGATGTATTTTGCAGCGGTTCTGGATCTGTTCGCCCGCCGGCTCGTGGGCTGGGCGTTTTCGATGATCTCGGATGCGGAGCTGACCTGCGAGGCCCTACGGATGGCGGTTGAGCTGCGAGGCAAACCCAAAGACGTGCTGTTTCACTCCGATCAAGGCTGCCAGTACACCAGCCATAAGTTCAGGAATGAGTTGCTGGCGAATGGACTGCGGCAAAGCATGAGTCGTAAAGGCGAATGCTGGGATAACGCCCCGATGGAGCGTTTCTTTGGAAGTCTGAAATCAGAGTGGGTGCCTGAAGCCGGTTACCGCTCGGAGTATGAAGCCCGGGCTGATTTGCAGCGCTACGTGGTGCGCTACAACAACTTCAGGCTCCATAGCTACAACGATTACCGTTCACCGGTCGCCATGGAGAAAATGGCGGCGTGAAAAAACCGTAATTGGTGTCCAGGATTACTTGACCAGATCAGCTCGGCTCCCACAGGGATTTCTGGCGCTACGAAGATCTGTGTCCACGCGTAAATCCCCCTGTAGGAGTGAGCCTGCTCGCGATGGCGGTGTGTCAGGCCACATCGCATCACCTGACCCACCGTCATCGCGAGCAGGCTCGGCTCCCACAGGGATTTTTGGTGTTTAGAACATCTGTGTCCGCCCGCACATCCCCTGTGGGAGCGAGCTTGCTCGCGATGGCGGCCTATCAGCCCACATCGCATCACCTGACCCACCGCCATCGCGAGCAAGCTCGGCTCCTACAGGGGTTTCTGCCGTTCATAGAATCTGTGGCCAACCCCAAATCCCGGGCATAAAAAAACCCGCCATCGCGGCGGGTTTTTTCGGGCGTTAACCGAAGATTACTCTTCGAGGTTGCCCATGGCGGTGGTGTTGAAGCCGCCGTCGACGTACATGATTTCGCCGCTGATGCCGGACGCCAGGTCCGAGCACAGGAAGGCGCCGGCGTTGCCGACTTCGTCAATGGTGACGTTGCGACGCAGCGGGGTTTGCGCTTCGTTGGCGGCCAGCATCTTGCGGAAGTTCTTGATGCCGGAAGCCGCGAGGGTGCGGATCGGGCCAGCCGATACGGCGTTGACGCGGGTGCCGTCCGGGCCCAGGGAGCCGGCCAGGTAACGCACGCCAGCTTCCAGCGAAGCCTTGGCCATGCCCATTACGTTGTAGTTCGGCATGGTGCGCTCGGCGCCCAGGTACGACAGGGTCAGCAGGCTGCCGTTGCGGCCCTTCATCATTTCGCGGCCAGCCTTGGCCAGGGCCACGAAGCTGTAGGCGCTGATGTCGTGAGCGATGCGGAAACCTTCACGAGTGGTGGCTTCGGTGAAGTCGCCGTCCAGTTGGTCGCCCGGGGCGAAGCCGACGGAGTGAACGATCACGTCCAGGCCATCCCACTTTTTGCTCAACTCTTCGAAGACCTTGGCGATTTCTTCATCGCTGGCCACGTCGCACGGGAAGCACAGCTCAGGGCTCGAGCCCCAGCCTTGTGCGAATTCTTCAACACGACCTTTCAGTTTGTCGTTCTGATAAGTGAAGGCAAGCTCAGCGCCCTCGCGATGCATGGCGGCAGCGATGCCGGATGCGATGGACAGCTTGCTGGCGACACCGACGATCAGTACGCGCTTACCGGCGAGAAAACCCATGTGTTGCTCCTCTCTTTCAGGTTATTGCGCAGTGGCTGGTGCCAGGAAAGCGGCTTCCAGCAACTGCTGTGTATACGGATGTTGGGGGGCGGCAAAGATACTTTGCGCGTCACCCTGTTCGACCACTTGGCCATGCTTGACCACCATCAGCTGGTGGCTCAGCGCCTTGACGACAGCCAGGTCATGGCTGATAAACAGATACGTCAGGTTGTACTTGGTTTGCAGTGAACGCAAAAGCTCCACCACTTGGCGTTGTACCGTGCGGTCGAGGGCCGAAGTCGGCTCGTCGAGCAGGATCAACGCCGGTTTTAGCACTAATGCCCGGGCAATGGCGATTCTCTGCCGCTGCCCGCCGGAAAATTCGTGGGGGTAGCGGTTCCGGGTTTCCGGGTCCAGACCTACCTCCTTCAATGCCGCAATAATCGCTTGTTCCTGTTCCGCCTCGGTGCCCATCTTGTGAATCCGCAGGCCTTCGCCGACGATCTGGCTCACGCACATGCGCGGGCTCAGGCTGCCGAACGGGTCCTGGAAGACCACCTGCATCTCCCGGCGCAACGGCCGAATCTCATTCTGCGTCAGGCAGTCTAGCTGCTTGCCCTCAAAACGGATGCCGCCCTTGCTGCCGATCAAACGCAAAATCGCCAAACCGAGCGTCGATTTGCCGGAACCGCTTTCCCCGACAATCCCCAACGTCTGACCCTGCGGCAGGCTGAAATTGATCCCGTCCACCGCTTTGATGTGATCAACCGTGGTTTTCAGGAAGCCTTTCTTGATCGGAAACCACACCTTCAGGTCCTCGACCTGCAGCAACGGCGGGCCGATTTCATTGGTCGCCGGCTTGCCGCTGGGCTCCGCTGCCAGCAGTTCCCGAGTGTACGGATGCTGCGGCGCGCGGAACAACTCTGCGCACGATGCCTGTTCGACGATGCAACCGCGCTGCATGACACATACGCGATGCGCAATTCTTCGTACAAGGTTCAAATCGTGACTGATCAGTAACAACGCCATGCCCAGGCGCGACTGCAATTCCTTGAGCAATTCGAGGATTTTCAGCTGAACGGTCACGTCCAGCGCGGTGGTCGGCTCGTCGGCAATCAGCAATTCCGGTTCGTTGGCCAGGGCCATGGCGATCATCACCCGCTGCCGTTGGCCGCCGGACAATTCATGCGGCAATGCCTTGAGGCGCTTGTGTGGCTCGGGAATGCCGACCATCTCCAGCAGCTCCAGCGTGCGCCGGGTCGCCACTTTGCCGGTTAAACCCTTGTGAATGCCGAGCACCTCGTTGATCTGCTTCTCGATCGAGTGCAGCGGATTCAGCGAAGTCATCGGCTCCTGGAAAATCATCGCAATGCGGTTGCCGCGAATATGCCGGATGGTTTTCTCTTTCAGGCTCAGCAAATCCTGCCCGGCGTATTCGATGGTGCCGGACGGATGGCGCGCGAGCGGGTAGGGCAGCAGGCGCAGGATCGAGTGCGCGGTCACCGATTTGCCGGAGCCGCTTTCGCCGACCAGGGCCAGGGTTTCGCCGCGTTTGATATCGAAACTGACGCCTTCGACCACTCGCTGCACGCGCTCGCCGACGACGAATTCGACGGCGAGGTCGCGCACTTCGATCAGATTGTCCTGATTCATTTCACTTCCTCGGGTCGAAGGCATCGCGAGCGGACTCGCCGATAAACACCAGCAAACTCAACATCAGCGCGAGCACCGCAAACGCGCTCATGCCCAGCCAGGGCGCTTGCAGATTGGATTTGCCCTGGGCCACCAGTTCACCCAGCGACGGGCTGCCGGCCGGCAAACCGAAACCGAGGAAATCCAGCGCGGTCAGCGTGCCGATGGCGCCGGTGAGGATGAACGGCATGAAGGTCATGGTCGAGACCATCGCGTTGGGCAGGATGTGGCGGAACATGATCGCGCCATTCTGCATGCCCAGCGCCCGGGCGGCGCGCACGTATTCGAGGTTGCGCCCGCGCAGGAACTCGGCGCGGACCACGTCCACCAGGCTCATCCACGAGAACAACAGCATGATCCCCAGCAGCCACCAGAAGTTCGGCTGGACGAAACTGGCAAGAATGATCAGCAGATACAACACCGGCAGCCCCGACCAGATCTCGAGGAAGCGCTGCCCGGCGAGATCGACCCAACCGCCGTAAAAGCCCTGCAACGCGCCGGCAATCACACCGATGATCGAGCTGAGAATGGTCAGCGTCAGCGCAAACAGCACCGACACACGGAAGCCATAAATCACCCGCGCCAACACGTCACGGCCCTGATCGTCGGTGCCCAGCAGGTTATCTGCCGAGGGCGGCGCCGGGGCCGGGACTTTCAGGTCGTAGTTGATGCTCTGATAGCTGTAGGGAATCGGCGCCCACAACACCCACGCGTCTTTGGCTTTGAGCAGTTCGCGGATGTACGGGCTCTTGTAATTGGCCTCGAGCGGAAATTCGCCGCCGAAGGTGGTTTCCGGGTAGCGCTTGAGCGCCGGGAAATACCAGCCGTCGTCGTAATGCACCACCAGCGGTTTGTCGTTGGCGATCAACTCGGCGCCGAGGCTGGCGCCAAACAGGATCAGAAACAGCCACAGCGACCACCAGCCGCGCTTGTTGGCCTTGAACAGTTCGAAACGTCGGCGATTGAGCGGGGACAGGTTCATCTCAATGCTCCCGGTGTTCGAAGTCGATACGCGGATCGACCAGGGTGTAGGTGAGGTCGCCGATCAGTTTCACCACCAGCCCCAGTAGCGTGAAGATAAACAGCGTGCCGAACACCACCGGGTAATCGCGGTTGATCGCCGCTTCAAAACTCATCAGGCCCAGGCCATCGAGGGAGAAAATCACTTCGACCAGCAGCGAACCGGTAAAGAAAATCCCGATAAACGCCGAAGGAAAACCGGCAATCACCAACAGCATGGCGTTGCGGAACACGTGGCCGTACAGCACTTTGTGATGGGTCAGGCCCTTGGCTTTGGCGGTGACCACATACTGTTTGTTGATTTCATCGAGAAAGCTGTTTTTCGTCAGCAGGGTCATGGTCGCGAAGTTGCCGATCACCAGCGCGGTCACCGGCAATGCTAGGTGCCAGAAGTAGTCGAGGACTTTGCCGCCCATGCTCAGCTCGGCGAAGTTGTTCGAGGTCAAGCCGCGTAACGGGAACCAGTCGAAATAACTGCCGCCGGCGAACAACACGATCAGCAGAATCGCGAAGAGGAACGCCGGGATCGCGTAGCCGACGATGATCAGCGAACTGGTCCAGACATCGAAATGGCTGCCGTGGCGCGTGGCTTTGGCGATCCCCAGCGGGATCGACACCAGGTACATGATCAGCGTGCTCCAGAGCCCGAGCGAGATCGACACCGGCATCTTTTCCTTGATCAGGTCGATAACCTTGGCATCGCGGAAGAAGCTGTCGCCGAAATCCAGGGTCGCGTAGTTCTTGATCATGATCCACAAGCGTTCCGGCGCCGATTTGTCGAAGCCGTACATGTGCTCGATTTCCTTGACCAGCGCCGGGTCGAGGCCCTGGCCACCGCGATAGGAGGAACCGGCCACCGACACTTCTGCGCCGCCGCCAGCAATGCGGCTGGTGGCGCCGTCGAAGCCTTCGAGCTTGGCGATCATCTGTTCCACCGGGCCACCGGGGGCGGCCTGGATGATCACGAAGTTGATCAGCAAGATGCCGAACAAGGTCGGGATGATCAGCAGCAGTCGCCGAAAAATATACGCCAGCATCTGATTACTCCGTGCCCGCAGGGTCGGCTTGCAGTTTCGATTCGACTTCTACCGCCGGCGCCGCGTCAGGCTTGATCCACCAGGTGTTGATGCCGACGTCGTACTTGGGCGAGGTTGTGGGGTGACCGATGTGGTTCCAGTAAGCCACGCGCCAGGTCTTGATGTGCCAGTTGGGGATCACGTAGTAACCCCATTGCAGCACGCGGTCGAGCGCGCGGGCGTGGGCCACCAGGCTTTTGCGTGAATCGGCGTTGATCAGTTGTTCGACCAACTGGTCAACCGCCGGGTCTTTCAAACCCATGGTATTGCGGCTGCCGGGTTTGTCTGCGGCGGCGGACATCCAGAATTCGCGCTGCTCGTTGCCCGGCGAGCTGGACTGCGGAAAACTGCCGACGATCATGTCGAAGTCGCGCGAGCGCACGCGGTTGATGTACTGCGAAACGTCAACGCGGCGAATCACCATGTCGATGCCGAGGTCGCTGAGGTTGCGCTTGAACGGCAGCAGCACCCGTTCAAAATCGGTCTGCGCCAACAGGAATTCGATGGTCACCGGTTTGCCGTGGGTGTCGACCATTTTGTCGTCGACGATGCGCCAGCCAGCCTCTTGCAGCAATTGATAGGCCTTGCGTTGCTGGTTGCGAATCATGCCGCTGGCGTCGGTCATCGGGTTCTGGAACGCTTCGCTGAACACTTGCTCGGGGATCTTGCCGCGAAACGGATCGAGGATCGCCAATTGATCGGCATCCGGCAGGCCGGTAGCGGCCATTTCCGAATTCTCGAAGTAACTGCGCGTACGTGCGTAGGCGCCGTTGAACAGTTGCTTGTTGGTCCACTCGAAATCCAGCAGCAGTGTCAGTGCCTGACGCACGCGCACGTCCTGGAACGCCGCGCGGCGCAGGTTGAAGACGAAGCCCTGCATGCCGGTCGGGTTGCCGTTGGGGATCTGTTCCTTGATCAACCGGCCCTCGGTCACCGCCGGAATGTTGTAGGCGTTGGCCCAGTTCTTCGCGGTCATCTCCAGCCAGTAATCGAACTGCCCGGCCTTGAGCGCTTCCAGGGCCACGGTGTTGTCGCGGTAATAGTCCGTGGTCATCACGTCAAAGTTATAGAAACCGCGATTGACCGGCAGGTCTTTGCCCCAGTAATCCTTGACCCGCTCGTAGCGCACCGAACGTCCGGCCTTCACTTCGCTGACCTTGTACGGGCCGCTGCCGAGCGGCATTTCGAGGTTGCCCTTGTTGAAGTCGCGCGTCGCCCACCAGTGTTTCGGCAGCACCGGGATCTGGCCGAGGATCAGCGGCAGTTCGCGGTTGTTGCTGTGCTTGAACTTGAACACCACGGTCAGCGGGTCTTCTGCGACCACGTCGGCGACGTCGTTGTAGTAGCCGCGATACAGCGGCGCGCCGTCCTTGACTAGGGTCTGGAAACTGAACACGACGTCTTCGGCGCGCACCGGATGGCCGTCGTTGAACCGTGCTTCGGGGCGCAGGTAAAAACGCACCCAGCTGTTGTCCGGGTCTTTCTCGATTTTGCCTGCGATCAGCCCGTATTCGGTGAACGGTTCGTCGAGGCTGTGGCGGGTCAGGGTGTCGTAGATCAGGTCGATGTCGCTGGCCGGCACGCCTTTGCTGATGAACGGGTTGAGGCTGTCGAAACCGCCGAGGCCGGCCTGACGGAAGATCCCGCCCTTGGGCGCGTCCGGGTTGACGAAGTCGAAGTGCTTGAAGTTGGCCGGGTATTTCGGCGGCTCGTTGTACAGGGTCAGGGCATGTTGCGGGGCGGCGCAGGCCAGCCCGGCGAACAACAGACCGCTGGCCTGCAAGAGCAGGGCGCGTACGGGTTTCATTGATCTTTCTCCGAAGATTTCAGCCACCACGCGGACAGGCCCAGGGTGTAGGGCGGCGTGGTGACGAAAGCCAGCCGATTGCGGTAGGCCAGGCGATGATAATTGAGGTACCAGTTGGGAATGCTGTAGTGCTGCCACAGCAGTACGCGGTCGAGCGCTTTGCCGGCGGCGACCTGTTCGTCGCGAGTTTGCGCGGCGAGCAATTGTTCGAGCAGGTGATCGACCACCGGGTTGGCGATGCCTGCGTAGTTTTTGCTGCCCTTGACCCCGACCTGACTGGAATGGAAATACTGCCACTGTTCCAGGCCCGGGCTGAGGGTCTGGTTGAGCGTGAGCAGGATCATGTCGAAATCGAACTGGTCGAGGCGCTGTTTGTATTGCGCGCGATCAACCGTGCGCAGCCGCGCGTCGATGCCGATGCTCGCCAGGTTCTCGACGTAAGGCTGGAGGATGCGTTCGAGGTTCGGATTGACCAGCAGAATCTCGAACCGTAACGGACGCCCGGCGGCGTTCTGCACGCGCTGGCCGTTGAGCTTCCAACCGGCTTCACCGAGCAGGGCCAAGGCCTTGCGCATGGTTTCTCGCGGGATGCCGCGCCCGTCCGTCTGCGACAGGCTGAATGGTTCGGTGAACAGCTTGGCCGGCAATTGCTCGCGGTACGGCTTGAGCATCAGCCATTCGTGCCCGACCGGCAGGCCGCTGGCGGAGAACTCGCTGTTGGGGTAGTAACTCATCGCCCGTTTGTAAGCGCCGCTGAACAGCGTGCGGTTGGTCCATTCAAAGTCAAACATCAGCCCCAGCGCTTCGCGGACTTTGGTCTCGGCGAACGTCGGGCGCCGGGTGTTCATGAACAGGCCTTGGCTCTGGGTCGGGATCTGATGCGCGATTTGCGCCTTGATCACATCGCCACGGCGCACGGCCGGGAAGTTGTAGCCGTTGGCCCAGTTTTTCGCCTGATGCTCGATGTAGATGTCGAACTCGCCAGCCTTGAAGGCTTCGAACGCCACATCGCTGTCGCGGTAGAACTCGACTTGCATGCGGTCGACGTTGTACTTGCCGCGATTGACCGCCAGGTCTTTGCCCCAGTAATCCTTGACCCGCTCGAACACCACTTGCCGCCCCGGTTGCACCGCGGTGATGCGATACGGCCCGCTGCCCAGCGGCGGCTCGAACGTGGTGGCTTTGAAGTCGCGGTTTTTCCAGTAGTGCTGCGGCAGCACCGGCAACTCGCCGAGGCGCAGGATCAGCAGCGGATTGCCGGCGCGTTTGAACACGAAGCGAATCCGCCGTGGATTAAGGATGTCGACCCGCAGCACTTCCTGAAGGTTGGTGCGGTACTGCGGATGGCCTTCCTTGAGCAGCAGACGGTAGGAAAACGCCACGTCGTAAGCGGTGATCGGCGTGCCATCGTGGAAGCGCGCTTCGGGCCGCAGGTTGAACACTACCCAGCTGCGATCCTCGCTGTATTCCACCGATTGCGCGATCAGGCCATAGCTGGACGTCGGCTCATCGCCGGACGGCGCGTACTGGCCGGTGCCGACCATCAACGGTTCGTTGAGTTCGTTGATGCCGTACTGGAGGAAGTTGGGTGTGGAAACCGGGCTGGAGCCCTTGAAGGTGTATGGGTTGAGCGTATCGAAGGTGCCAAACGCCATCACCCGCAACGTACCGCCCTTGGGCGCTTGCGGGTTGACCCAGTCGAAGTGGGTAAATCTGGCCGGGTACTTGAGCGTGCCGAACTGCGCATAACCATGGCTTTCGCTGATCGTCGCGTGCGCACAGGGGCTCAATGCCAGGCTGATCAGGAGCAGGAGGAGGGGACGCTTCAAGTCAAATCAGATCCAGGCGGCTGGGGCTTTGTGGCCAGTACAGTAACAGCTTGTATCGACAGGAAAAAGACAGGGGCTTAATGCGTGGTTAATTGCAGGGATAGACGGCCTGTAGCAGCTGCCGAGCCTGCGAGGCTGCGTTCGGCTGCGAAGCAGTCGTGAATTGAGATGACGCGGTGTATCAGGAATATCTGGCACTCAGGTTTTACGACTGCTGCGCAGCCGGACGCAGCCTCGCGGGGCTCGGCAGCTGCTACAGGGGATGCGGATTCTGGGTAAAAAAAAGCCCCTGAATTCAGGGGCTCTTTATTAGCGTGGCGACGACACCGTCAGCATCTGGCCTGGCTTCAGCGCCTGGCCAACGCGCGGATTCCAGCGCTTGAGGTGTTGCATTTCAACGTTGAAACGTTTGGCAACCATATACAGCGAATCGCCTTGCTTGACCTTGTACTGGGTCTGCTGCGATTTGCTGGTGGTTTTGGAGGAGGCTTTGGTTTTGCTGTTCGCGGCGATAACGGTGTTGACGCGACCACTGCGCTTGGCCGGGGTTTTGTCCTGCATGACCAGGGTCTGGCCAACCTTGAGGTTTTTCCCGGTCAACTTGTTCCAGCGCTGCAAATCCCGCACATCGACCTTGTTGGCCTTGGCGATGGTGCCGAGGTTATCGCCACGTTTGACCCGGTAAGCGCGTTTGAGCTGGGCGATTTCCGCACTGTCAGCGCCTTCGAACACAGGCTTGAGCGAACGCTGACTGATCAGCTCGTCCGGGCGCATGGTCGACAGGCTGGCCGTGAGCAGTTGCGCCTTGGACGTCGGCACCAGCAAATGCTGGGGGCCGTCGATGGTGGTGCGCTGCTTGAAGGCCGGGTTGAGCTGGAACAGCTCGTCTTCGTCGATGTTGGCGACCGCCGCAACCTTGGACAGGTCCATGCGCTGGTTGATTTCGACGACTTGGAAATACGGTTCGTTGGC
Organism: Pseudomonas prosekii; assembly: GCF_900105155.1. Lineage (NCBI taxonomy): Bacteria > Pseudomonadati > Pseudomonadota > Gammaproteobacteria > Pseudomonadales > Pseudomonadaceae > Pseudomonas > Pseudomonas prosekii. The sequence goes on along the minus strand of NZ_LT629762.1, from coordinate 194,758 downwards.
GATCGGGTTGAGGTTGACCCCGTAGGCTTCCGGCGCCAGCACCACTTGCGACAGCGCCAGCAACTTCGGCACATAGGCCTGGGTTTCGGCCGGCAGTGGCAGGTTCCAGTAGTCGGTCGGCAGGCCGAGCTTCTCGTTGCGCTCGATGGCGCGGCTGACCGTGCCTTCGCCCGCGTTATACGAGGCGAGGGCCAGCAGCCAGTCACCGTTGAACATGTCGTGCAGGCGGGTCAGGTAATCCATCGCCGCCGTGGTTGAAGCGGTGATATCGCGACGGCCATCATAGAAACGGGTTTGCCGCAGATTGAAATAACGCCCGGTGGACGGAATGAACTGCCACAAGCCCACTGCGTCGGCGCGCGAGTAAGCCATCGGGTTGTAGGCGCTTTCAATCACTGGCAGCAGCGCCAGTTCCAGCGGCATGTTGCGTTCTTCGAGGCGCTCGACGATGTAGTGAATGTAGAGGCTGCCGCGTTCGCCGGCATTTTCGAGGAAGGACGGGTTGCTGGCGAACCACAGGCGCTGTTGCTCGATGCGCGGGTTGACGCTGACGCTGTCCTGCAACTGGAAGCCTTGGCGCATGCGCTCCCAGACGTCCTGTGGAATTTGTGGTGTGGGCTTCTCGTTGATCCAGATCGGCTTCTGTTTGGCGCGAGCGGCAACGTTGGGTGTATGGGTGATTTCGGTTTGCGGGACATGGCTTGAACAGCCCGCCAGAGTGGCGGACACAGCCACCGCGATGGCTTGAGCCAGGCGGGTCAATGCGTCTGAATTGATGGCTTTACGAATAGATGACGACATTGGCTGGAAGTAAGTTCCGGGCAAAAATGTCGGGCGATTCTAGAAAGCGCACCCCTTGCGGTCAACCATTCAGATTTATCGGACCCGCCGGGAGCCCGCTTAGAACTTGTCTTTCCAAGCGCGCAAGGCAGCAAAAACCGCAGTGGGACCCTCGTGCAGGGTTCCATTCCGTTCGTCCACTTTTTCTTTAACGGATGTTTCGTCGACCCGCAAAAACGGATTGGTGAGCTTTTCCAGGGCCAAAGTCGAGGGCAGCGTCATGATCCCCGCCTCGCGTTGAGCGCTGACTTTTGCCAGCCGTTCGGCGGTGTCCGGGTTGCCCGGTTCGACGGCGACGGCAAACTTCAAATTGCTCAAGGTGTACTCGTGGGTGCAATACACCAGCGTATCTTCGGGCAACGCCGCCAGACGTGTCAGCGAGGTGTGCATCTGCTGCGGCGTGCCTTCGAACAGGCGGCCGCAACCGGCGGCAAACAGGGTGTCGCCGCAAAACAGCAGGCCGTGGTGATAAAACGCGATGTGGCCGAGGGTGTGGCCGGGCACGGCGTACACCTCGAATTCCCAATCGAGCACATTGATGCGGTCGTTGTCCTTGAGCGCAACGTCGCGCGCCGGGATATTCTCGCTGGCCGGGCCGTAGACTTTTGCGTCGGTCGCATTTTTCAGCTGCTGGACGCCGCCGACATGGTCATGATGATGGTGAGTGATCAGAATATCGCTGAGCACCCAGCCCGGATGCGCCGCGAGCCAGGCTTGTACCGGCGCGGCATCGCCCGGATCGACCACGGCGCAGCGCTGGGTACGGTGGTCCTGTAACAACCAGATGTAGTTGTCGGTGAAGGCGGGCAGGGCACTGATCTGTATCATCGTCGGATTCGCCAAGCGGAAAACATTGGCGCATCTTAGAACTTCCTGGCGCTTTGGAGAATGCAATGACCGATAAAGCGTTCGCTCAGGCCGATCCTGAGTGGCTGGCATTGATCAGCGCCGCCCGTGAATGGCTGGCCGGCCCGATCGGGCAATTTCTGCTGGACGAAGAACGACGCATGCTCGACGAAGAGCTGGGCCGGTTCTTCGGCGGCTATCTTGTGCACTACGGTCCATCGGCGGAAACCCCGCCGGCAGCGCCGCAAGTGCAGCGCAATGTGCGCCTCGGTGCGCCGTTGCCCGGCGTCGAGATTGTCTGCGAAGAGCAGGCGTGGCCGCTGAGCGAGCACGCCGCCGACGTCGTGGTGTTGCAGCATGGGCTGGATTTTTGCCTGTCGCCCCACGGTTTGCTGCGTGAAGCGGCCAGCAGCGTGCGGCCCGGCGGGCATCTGGTGATCGTCGGCATCAACCCCTGGAGCACCTGGGGCCTGCGCCATATGTTCGCCAATGACGCGATGCGCAAAGCCCGCTGCATTTCGCCGTCGCGGGTCGGCGACTGGCTGAACCTGCTGGGCTTCGCGCTGGAGAAACGCCGCTTCGGGTGCTATCGTCCGCCGCTTGCGTCGCCCAAATGGCAGGCCCGTCTGGCAGGCTGGGAGCGCAAGGCCGGTGACTGGCAACTGTCGGGCGGCGGCTTCTATTTACTGGTCGCGCGCAAGATTGCCGTTGGGCTGCGGCCGGTGCGTCAGGCCCGGCGTGAGCCGATGGGCAAGCTGATTCCGTTGCCGATGGCCAAGGTCAATCGTCGCAATATCGAGCCGTAAACCTTCTTTATTTTCCCGGCCGGGTGATCCCGGCCTCGGGCATCGTCGATCGCGGATCGGTGAGCCAGCGCATTTTTCGCGCATTTTCCCCGCATTTTTCTGGATAGATTGGCATGAGCGATAGCGTAGAACTGTTCACTGATGGCGCCTGCAAAGGCAACCCTGGCCCCGGCGGCTGGGGCGCTCTGCTGGTGTGCAAAGGCGTCGAAAAGGAATTGTGGGGCGGCGAAGCCAACACCACCAACAACCGCATGGAACTGATGGGCGCGATCAAAGGCCTGGAAGAACTCAAGCGTTCCTGCGACGTGCTGCTGGTGACGGATTCGCAGTACGTGATGAAGGGCATCAACGAATGGATGGCCAACTGGAAAAAACGCGGCTGGAAGACGGCGGCGAAAGAACCGGTGAAGAATGCCGACCTGTGGAAGTTGCTCGACGAGCAGGTCAACCGCCACACCGTGACCTGGAAATGGGTACGCGGCCACATCGGCCACCATGGCAACGAACGCGCTGACCAACTGGCCAACCGCGGCGTCGACGAAGTACGCGGTTACAAGCAGGATTGATCTGTGGCGATCGTTCCCACGCAGAGGATGGGAACGATCAGTGCATTCCTTTGTAGCAGCGAGCCTGCCCGCGAGGAACGCTGACGCGGTGTCATTGAAGACTGCGTCGCCAGCACGCTTTGCTCCGGCGGCGAGCATGTTAAGATCGCCGCTTTTGCACGATTGACCCGTTGAGAGCTGAGCACTGATGGCCACCAGATCCGTTGTACTCGATACCGAAACCACCGGCATGCCGGTGACCGACGGCCACCGGATTATCGAAATCGGTTGTGTCGAGTTGATCGGTCGGCGCCTCACTGGCCGGCATTTCCACGTTTACCTGCAACCGGACCGCGAGAGTGATGAAGGCGCCATCGGCGTTCACGGCATCACCAACGAATTCCTGGTCGGCAAGCCGCGTTTCAATGAAGTCGCCGATGAGTTTTTCGAATTCATCAAAGGCGCACAGCTGATCATCCATAACGCGGCGTTCGACGTTGGTTTCATCAACAACGAATTCGCGCTGATGGGCCAGCACGACCGCGCTGACATCACCCAGCATTGCTCGATCCTCGACACCTTGATGATGGCCCGGGAACGTCACCCGGGTCAGCGCAACAGCCTCGATGCCTTGTGCAAACGTTACGGCGTCGACAACTCCGGCCGTGAGTTGCACGGCGCCTTGCTCGACTCCGAGATTCTCGCTGACGTTTACCTGACCATGACCGGCGGCCAGACCAGCCTGTCGCTGGCCGGTAATGCTTCGGACGGCAACGGCTCGGGCGACGGCGCAGATAACTCCGCCACGGAAATCCGCCGCTTGCCGGTGGATCGCCGACCAACGCGGATCATTCCGGCCAGCGAAGATGACCTGGCGCAACACGTAGCGCGACTCGAAGCGATCGCCAAGTCTGCCGGCGCACCATCACTGTGGCAGCAACTCGCCGAAGCAAAAGCCCAGGCCTGAGGCTAGCGCTAACCTGTGGCGAGGGGGCTTGCCCCCGTTCGGCTGCGCAGCAGTCGTCAATCCTGCACATGCGGTGTGACTGTTGGAATGCAGGGGGCCGCTTCGCGCCCCAACGGGGGCAAGCCCCCTCGCCACGGGATGTCACCCGCCTCAAATTTGGGATTCTGATCACTATCCTGGCAGCAACTCGCCGAGGCAAAGCCAGGTCTGAGGCTAGCGCTAACCTGTGGCGAGGGGGCTCGCCCCCGTTCGGCTGCGCAGCAGTTGCCAATCCTGCACATGCGGTGTGACTGTGGAAATGCAGGGGGTCGCTTCGCGCCCCAACGGGGGCAAGCCCCCTCGCCACGGGATGTCACCCTTACTCAAATTTGGGATTCTGATCACTATCGTGGCAGCAAATCGCCTAGGCAAAGCACAGATCTGAGGCTAGCGCTAACCTGTGGCGAGGGGGCTTGCCCTCGTTCGGCTGCGCAGCAGTCGCCAATCCTGCGCATGCGGTGTGATTGGAGAAATGCAGGGGGCCGCTTCGCGCCCCAACGGGGGCAAGCCCCCTCGCCACGGGATGTCACTCTTCTTCAGATTTGGGATTCTGATCACTATCGTGGCAGCAACTAGCCGAGGCAAAGCCCAGGTCTGAGGCTGACGCTAACCTGTGGCGAGGGGGCTTGCCCCCGTTCGGCTGCGCAGCAGTCGCCAATCCTGCGCATGCGGTGTGACTGTTGGAATGCAGGGGGGCGCTTCGCGCCCCAACGGGGGCGAGCCCCCTCGCCACGGGATGTCACTCTTCTTCATAATTGGGATTTTGATAAAGACTATTGACGACGGGATCTAACTATCCCCAATTCAGCATTTTTGCCCAACACTGCTGGCCACATGATGGTGCAGCGCCTGACCCGCTTCAGGGCATCCGCACTCGCCACATTCGCCGCAACCCTCTACCCTGATGAAATTGGCGGGCTGCGCTCTGCCGCCTCAGGACACTGAGCCTCATGTACAAAGATTTGAAATTTCCGGTGCTGATCGTGCACCGCGACATCAAGGCCGACACGGTTGCCGGCGATCGCGTGCGCGGGATCGCGCGGGAGCTGGAGCAGGAAGGCTTCAGCATTTTGAGTGCGATGGATTACGCCGAAGGGCGCCTCGTGGCGTCGACCCATCACGGCCTCTCGTGCATGTTGATCGCCGCCGAGGACGCCAGCTCCAACTCGCATTTGTTACACAATATGGCCGAATTGATCGGTCTGGCGCGTGTTCGGGCGCCGGACTTGCCGATCTTCGCGCTCGGTGAACAGGTCACACTGGAAAACGCCCCGGCCGATGCGATGGCCGAGCTCAATCAACTGCGCGGCATCCTTTACCTGTTCGAAGACACCGTGCCGTTCCCCGCCCGCCAAGTCGCCCGCGCCGCGCGCAAATACCTCGACGGTCTGCTCCCGCCATTCTTCAAGGCGCTGGTGCAGCACACCGCCGATTCCAACTATTCCTGGCACACGCCCGGCCACGGTGGTGGCGTGGCGTATCACAAGAGCCCGGTGGGGCAGGCGTTTCACCAGTTTTTCGGTGAAAACACCCTGCGCTCGGACTTGTCGGTGGCAGTCCCGGAGCTCGGTTCGCTGCTTGATCACACGGGCCCGCTGGCCGAGGCTGAGGCGCGGGCCGCGCGCAATTTTGGCGCCGATCACACCTTCTTCGTGATCAACGGCACCTCGACCGCGAACAAGATTGTCTGGCATTCCATGGTCGCTCGCGATGACCTGGTCCTGGTCGACCGCAACTGCCATAAATCGGTACTGCACTCGATCATCATGACTGGCGCCATTCCGCTGTACCTGTGCCCCGAGCGCAATGAACTGGGGATCATCGGCCCGATTCCGTTAAGCGAATTCAGCCGCGAATCGATCCAGGCGAAAATCGACGCCAGCCCGCTGACCAAGGGCCGCGAGCCTAAAGTCAAACTGGCAGTGGTAACCAACTCGACCTACGACGGCCTCTGCTACAACGCCGAGCTGATCAAACAGCAACTGGGCAACAGCGTCGAAGTCCTGCATTTCGACGAAGCCTGGTATGCCTACGCGGCGTTTCACGAATTCTTCGCCGGACGCTACGGCATGGGCACTGCGCGCAGCGAAGACAGCCCGCTGGTGTTCACCACCCATTCCACGCACAAATTGCTCGCCGCGTTCAGTCAGGCCTCGATGATTCACGTGCAGGACGGCGGCGCGCGGCAACTGGACCGCGATCGCTTCAACGAAGCGTTCATGATGCACATCTCCACCTCGCCGCAATACAGCATCATCGCCTCGCTGGACGTCGCGTCGGCGATGATGGAAGGCCCGGCCGGGCGTTCGCTGTTACAGGAAATGTTCGATGAGGCGCTGAGTTTCCGCCGGGCGCTGGCCAATCTGCGTCAGCACATTGCGGCGGACGATTGGTGGTTTTCGATCTGGCAGCCGCCGTCGGTGGAAGGCATCAATCGCGTCAGCACTGAAGACTGGCTGCTGCAACCCGACGCCGATTGGCATGGTTTTGGCGGCGTAACCGATGATTACGTGTTGCTTGATCCAATCAAAGTCACCTTGGTCATGCCGGGCCTGACCGCTGGCGGTGCCCTCAGCGAGCGCGGGATTCCGGCGGCGGTGGTGAGCAAATTCCTCTGGGAACGCGGGTTGGTGGTCGAGAAGACTGGCCTGTATTCCTTTCTAGTGCTGTTCTCGATGGGCATCACCAAAGGCAAATGGAGCACGCTGCTCACCGAGCTGCTCGAATTCAAGCGCAGCTACGACGCCAACGTCAGCCTCGGCGCGTGCCTGCCGTGTGTCGCGCAAGAGAACCCGACGCGGTATCAAGGCATGGGCCTGCGCGATCTGTGTGATCAACTGCACACCTGCTACCGCATCAACGCCACGGCCAAACACCTCAAACGCATGTACACCGTGCTCCCGGAAATCGCCATGAAACCCGCCGACGCCTATGATCAACTGGTGCGCGGCGAGGTCGAGGCGGTCTCGATCGATGCGCTGGATGGGCGCATTGCGGCGGTGATGCTGGTGCCGTACCCGCCGGGCATTCCGTTGATCATGCCCGGTGAGCGCTTCACCGAGTCGACCCGCTCGATCATCGATTACCTTTCATTCGCCCGTACCTTCGACAGCAGCTTCCCCGGATTTGTCGCCGATGTGCACGGATTGCAACACGAAGACGAGGGCAATGGACGGCACTACACCGTCGATTGCATCAAGGAATGAGGACCTTTCCCAGCATGCAACCGGTCATGAATCCAAAGTATCCAGGGCTGTCGGTACGCGTTGCCGACGAGGGTTTCGCGCCTTACATCTGGGGCAGCGATTTCAGTTTTGAAGTCGCCGCTTACGGTGCCGCCGCCATCGATACCACGGTGGCGCAGTGGCCGGTGACGCCGATCACGCCTTATCGCAAGTGTTACGGCATCGACCCGGAAGAGTTCAGCAGTTTCCGCGATGCCGCCGACAGCGCGATTTTCATGGCGTATCTGGATGACGAGCCGGTCGGCCACTTGGTCATCAGCACCAATTGGAACGGCTTTGCGCACATCGATGAATTGGCGGTGCACGCTCCGGCGCGGCGCCACGGCGTGGCCAAGGCGTTGCTGGACGTCGCGCAATTCTGGAGTCGCAAGAAGAAGTTGCCGGGCATCATGCTCGAAACCCAGAACAACAACCTGGGCGCCTGCCGGCTCTATGAGCGCTGCGGTTACGTGATTGGCGGCATCGATCATCTGCGCTATCGCGGCATCGATCCAAACACCGCCGAGGTGGCGTTGTTCTGGTATCGCTTGTTTGATAACCCGCTGGAAAACCCGCTCAGCTCGACAACATCGCCACGGCTTGTTCCGTGATGATCGCCAGCAACGCCTGAACGGCGGGCGAGGGCTCGGCGTTCTTCAGGGTCAAGGCATAGAGGCTGATCGGCACGGCGGGCGCCAACGGGCACACGTCGAGCCCGGACGACTTGGCGCCGAGCGCGGTAAACGGGTCGACGATGGCCAAGCCTTCGCCAGCCTCGACCATGCTGCGCATCATTTGATGCGTCTGCACGCGCGTCTGGATCACCAGCGCCGGGCGCAATGCCTGCAATTTGGTTTCCAGCGCCGGACTCAGCGGATCATGGCCGTCGAGGCCGACCATCGACTGCCCGGCCAGATCCTGCACTGACACATATTTCTGTTTGGGTTGCAGCCAGCCATGCGGCGCGAGCAATTGCAGTTTGCCTTGGGCAATCACTTGGCAATCGACGTCGGCGTGCTCGGGATCGTGCAGGCTCAGGCCCAGATCACTCTCGCGCAGCAACAGGCTACGGACGATCTCGCGGGTGGGTTGGCTGAGGAGGGTGCACGGCGCATCGGGGAAACGTCGGCGCAGGGCCGCGATGCTGTGGGGCAATAATTGTTGGGCCAGCGGTGGGGTGCCGATGACGCGCAGTGGTGGTGCGAGATATTGCTTGAGGCTGTCGGCCAGACGTTGCACCGGCTCCAGCGCCTGGTAGACGTGGGCAATTTCGACTTGCAGTTGCCGCGCCTCGCGCGTGGCCTGCAACCGGCCGCGCACACTGGAAAACAGCATGAAACCCAACTGACCCTCGGCGTCGCGCAAGACGCTTTCGACCTCGGCCACCGGCAACTGCAACCATTCGGCGGCGGTACCCAGGTGACCGGTCTGCAACAGCGCCTGAATCACTTCGATATGACGTAAACGCATGCGTGAAGTCCATGTTCAGCAGGTGAGGGAGTCAGTGGCTGAATCCTAACTCAAGTGCGTGCATATGACTTCTGCTCATAACGCTGGGTTATGAAGCGACGGTAGGTTCCGGCAGTTTACCGATGTAGGTATCCGGTTCACGCGTCAAGGTAATGTCCGACTGAACCAACTGGAAACGGTTTTCGTCGAGCTGTTTCATGCGATCGCCGATAGCCAGTTTGTAGGTGGTGACAGGCGCTGAGCCTTCAACACCGTCTGCCGACGGGGTGGATTCCTGGAACTCATGCACGGAATAAACGCGGCCTTCCGCGTCTCTCGCATGAAACTGACCGACCAGTACTGCTGCCATCTGCTTAGAACCTCTGGAGATAAATCACTCAATTTGCGGTTCTGTAGACCGCTGTTAAGCGAGGTAAGTTTTCCTGCTGGAAAAAAATAGTCAGCGGCGGCATTTTTCGCTCGCACGCTGCTTGAATCGTCATTTATAACTACACGTCCTTTCCATCGCACAGTCGAGAATCTTCCATGAGCAACGTCTATACGATCGCCGTTGTGGTCGGCAGCTTGAGAAAAGAGTCGATCAATCGCAAGGTCGCACTGGCCCTGGCTGATCTGGCGCCGGCCAATCTGAAGCTGAACATCGTCGAAATAGGCGATTTGCCGCTCTACAACGAAGACATCGATGGCGATTCACCGCCGGCAGCCTACAGCACTTTCCGCCAACAAGTGAGCTCATCCGACGCAGTGCTGTTCGTCACGCCGGAATACAACCGTTCGGTGCCGGCGCCATTGAAGAATGCGATTGACGTGGGATCGCGCCCTTACGGCCAGAGTGCCTGGAGCGGCAAGCCGGGCGCGGTGATCAGCGTGTCGCCGGGCGCCATCGGTGGTTTCGGCGCCAACCATCATCTGCGCCAGTCGATGGTGTTTCTCGATGTGCCGTTGATGCAGCAACCGGAAGCGTATCTGGGCGGCGCGGGCACGGCGTTCGATGAAGCGGGCAAGTTGTCGGAAACGGTGAAGCCGTTCCTGCAAAAATTCATCAACGCCTACGGCCAATGGGTCGAACAACACAAAAAGGTCTGACAGGCCCCTGTAGGAGCAAAGCTTGCTCGCGATAGCGTCCGCACAGCCAACATCAAAGTTGCCTGATACAGCGCGATCGCGAGCAAGCTTTGCTCCCACAACTGTTTGTGGTTGCTGAGGATATTTGTTCGCCACCACGGAATTATCGCTTCGGCCATTCACTCTGTAGGATGTCCTCCCTTCCGATTGTCTGTTCAAGGCTGCTTGCGCATGCTCACTGCGTCGTTGATTTTCCTGTTGACCATAACCCTGGTGATCTGGCAGCCCAAAGGCCTCGGCGTTGGCTGGAGCGCGGTGCTCGGCGCGGTACTGGCGCTGCTGTTCGGCGTGGTGCACCTCAGCGACATTCCGCTGGTGTGGCAGATCATCTGGAACGCCACCGGCACCTTTGTGGCGCTGATCATCATCAGCCTGTTGCTCGACGAAGCCGGTTTTTTTGCCTGGGCGGCGTTGCACGTAGCGCGCTGGGGCAAGGGCAGTGGGCGCAAGCTGTTTGCCTTTATGGTGCTGCTCGGCGCATTGGTATCGGCATTGTTCGCCAATGACGGCGCAGCGCTGATCCTCACACCAATTGTGATTTCCATGCTGCTGGCGCTGCGTTTCTCGCCGGCCGCGACCCTGGCATTCGTCATGGGCGCCGGGTTTATCGCCGACACCGCGAGCCTGCCGCTGGTGGTGTCGAACCTGGTGAACATCGTTTCCGCCGACTTCTTCCACATCGGCTTCAACCGCTACGCGGCGGTAATGGTCCCGGTCAACTTCGTCAGCGTCGGCGCCACGTTGGCGATGCTGATGTGGTTCTTTCGCAAGGACATTCCCAAAGCCTACGACCCCGAACAACTGGAAGACCCGAGCACAGCGATTCACGACAAAGCCACGTTTTACGCCGGTTGGGCCGTGTTGGTGATTCTGCTGGTGGGCTGTTTCGCCCTGGAACCGCTGGGCATTCCGATCAGCGCGATTTCTGCGGTGTGCGCAGCGTTGCTGCTGGCGATCGCGGCGCGCGGGCACAAGATTTCCACGCGCAAAGTGATGAAAGAAGCACCGTGGCAGATCGTGATTTTCTCGCTGGGCATGTATCTGGTGGTCTACGGTTTGCGCAACGCCGGGCTCACCGATTATCTCGCTGGATGGCTCAACTACTTCGCCGGCCACGGCATCTGGGGCGCGGCGATGGGCACCGGGGTGCTGACGGCGCTGCTGTCGTCGATCATGAACAATCTGCCGACGGTGTTGATCGGGCTGTTATCGATTGATGCCAGCCAGGCGAGCGGGGTGATCAAGGAAGCGATGATTTACGCCAACGTCATCGGCAGCGACCTCGGGCCGAAAATCACTCCGATTGGCAGCCTGGCGACGTTGTTGTGGCTGCATGTGCTGGAGCGCAAAGGCATTCGGATTGGCTGGGGTTATTACTTCAAAGTCGGGATTGTGCTGACGGTGCCGGTGTTGTTGGTGACATTGGCGGCGTTGGCGCTGCGGTTGTCCTTCTAGACCGAGTTGGGGCATTCGCGGGCAAGCCTCTCTCCTACAGGAGTTGTGTCGTTCATATCATTCCCAAACGACCCAAACCTGTAGGAGCGAGGCTTGCCCGCGAAGAGGCCAGACCAGACGCCACAACTCCTTAGCCATTACCCGGCACATTCGGCCAAAGATCCGCCACCAGAAACAGCCGCTCCGCTTCCTCCCATTCGCCTTGCGCATTTTCGACCAGGCGCACCATCAACTGCGCCGGTGCCAGCGGTTCGAGCGCGGCAATCCACATATCCAACTGCTCCTGCTGCCACGTCTGCTCCGCCGGGTAATGCGCCGGCGCCAGCCAGGCGTGGCGGGGCAGGGGTTGCCAGCGGCCGAACGGCCGTTGCACGACAAAGTCCGCCCAATCCTTTTGATGCAACCAGCTCCCGCGCAAGTGCTGCGGGTGCGCGCCGACCGGCGCGGCGGCGTGGCCCGGCCACGGATATAACAGGTAACCGCCAAGCCACAAATGCGCGCTGAATTGTTGGATATCCAGCGCAGCGAGCACTTCGCGGCTTTCCGGTCGGGCGGAAATCGGCAATTGATGCTGGCTCAAATGCGCCAGTTTGCGGTCCAGCCGATCATGGCAACCGGGGCCGAGCCACTGCGCGGTGTCATGGCCGTCACCGTTTTGCGGACCCAAATAAAGCTTGATCGCCAGTTCCAGGTGATGCACGCCGTCGCGGTCGCGCAGCAGCATGTCCAGCTCGCCGAGGGTGTGGCCCTCGCGGCGGATCGGCAGGTTGGCGGCAATCAATTCGATGCCGGGCGCATGACGCACCGCGTATTGCCACAAGCGTTCGTAATACAGGCCCAAGCGCCGGGTTCGTGATTGCGCCAGCCAGTGCAACAAGTCGTAGCTGTCGTGATCGAGTTGGCGCAACCAGCGTTCGAGGCCGTCCGGCGCCTGCACCCAATCGCTTCCGGTCAGCGGATGACGCTGCGGCCACGGCGGTTCGCCGAGCATTGGCGGGGCGAGGATGACCCACGCCAGGTCGCGCACTTCCGGATGGCGCAACTGGTGGGGCAACTGGAGCAAATCTGGAAACAGGATCATCTTGCGAGCATAGCCGGTCAGATCGCGGCTGAAAGGATTTTGTCTACGGGCGGCTTTCGCCCATAATCGGGTTTTTTCACCGTCGCGCAGGAACCTCATGGAGCAATTTCGCAATATCGGCATCATCGGTCGCCTGGGCAGTTCACAGGTGCTGGATACCGTCCGCCGACTGAAACGGTTTCTGCTCGATCGTCACTTGCACGTGATCCTCGAGGACACCATTGCCGAAGTCCTGCCGGGCCATGGCCTGCAGACTTCATCGCGCAAGATGCTCGGCGAAGTCTGCGACATGGTCATCGTCGTCGGCGGTGACGGCAGCCTGCTCGGCGCCGCGCGTGCGCTGGCCCGACACAACGTTCCGGTGCTGGGGATCAACCGTGGCAGCCTGGGGTTCCTCACCGACATCCGCCCCGATGAGCTGGAAGTCAAAGTCGCCGAAGTGCTCGACGGCCACTATCTGGTGGAAAACCGCTTCCTGCTGCAAGCCGAAGTGCGCCGTCACGCCGAGGCCATCGGCCAGGGCGACGCGCTGAACGACGTGGTGCTGCACCCCGGAAAATCCACGCGAATGATCGAGTTCGAGCTGTACATCGACGGCCAGTTCGTCTGCAGCCAGAAGGCTGACGGCCTGATCGTCGCGACGCCGACCGGCTCCACCGCGTATGCCTTGTCGGCCGGTGGCCCGATCATGCACCCCAAGCTCGACGCTATTGTGATTGTGCCGATGTACCCCCATACCTTGTCTGGCCGGCCAATTGTGGTCGACGGCAACAGTGAGCTGAAAATCGTCGTGTCCAAGGATATGCAGATTTACCCGCAAGTCTCCTGTGATGGGCAGAACCACTTCACCTGCGCGCCGGGTGACACCATCACCATCAGCAAAAAAGCGCAGAAGCTGCGGCTGATTCACCCGCTCGACCACAACTATTACGAAGTGTGCCGGACCAAGCTTGGCTGGGGCAGCCGTTTGGGTGGTGGAGGCGACTGATGCTCGATCCCGCGCGTAGCTACGACCTGATCGGTGACGTGCACGGTTGCGCTCTGACCCTTGAGCACTTGCTCGACCGTCTCGGTTATCACAAACACGCTGGCGTCTGGCGACATCCATCGCGCATGGCGGTGTTTGTCGGCGACATCATCGACCGCGGCCCGCGGATTCGCGAGGCGCTGCACATCGTTCACGACATGGTCGAGGCCGGTCAGGCGCTGTGCATCATGGGCAACCATGAATTCAACGCGCTCGGCTGGAGCACTCCGGCGCCGCCGGGCAGCGGCAAGCAATTCGTGCGCGAACACACGCCACGCCACGCGCGCCTGCTGGGCGAAACCCTGACCCAATTCGAAGATCATCCGGGCGACTGGCACGACTTCCAGCAATGGTTCTATGAACTGCCATTGTTCGTCGATGCCGGGCGTTTCCGCGTGGTGCACGCCTGTTGGGATGCCGGGCTGATCCAGCCGTTGCGCGCCTTGTTCCCCGATGGCTGCGTCGATGAGCATTTCCTCCAGGCCTCGGCCGTGCCCGGCAGTTTTGCCTGCACGGTGTTCGATCGCCTGTTGCGCGGCACCGATATGCGCCTGCCGGATGGCCAGACCATGACCAGCGGCGACGGCCTGACGCGTTCGTTCTTCCGCACCAAATTCTGGGAAGACGACCCGCAAACCTACGGAGACATTGTGTTTCAACCCGACGCCTTGCCTGAACCGGTGGCGCTGACGCCACTGTCGTCCTCTGAAAAGAGCAATTTGCTGCGCTACGGCGTCGACGAGCCGTTGTTGTTTGTCGGCCATTACTGGCGCAGCGGCAAACCGGCGCCGATCCGCCCGAACCTCGCCTGCCTGGATTACAGCGCCGTGCTCTACGGCAAATTGGTCGCTTATCGACTGGACCAGGAAACCCGCCTCGATCCGCACAAGTTTGTCTGGGTCGATGTCGAGCGCCCGGAGGCTTTGCAATGAGTACGGTGGCGGTTTTGCGTCTGCCGCTGGCGGTGGATTTGAGTGGTTTCGTCAAACTGCTGCAACGCATGCAAGTCCCGCATCGGGTCAGCGAAGAAGCGGGCGAGCAGGTGCTGTGGGTGCCGGACAACATCAGCGAAGACGTGCGTTCGCTGTACGAACGCTTTCCCGCCGGTGATCCGGAGCAGCAGCTCGACATCCCGGTGGCTCAGACCAGCAAACGTCCAGGTTTGGTCGAGCAACTGCGCCACAGCAAGGCGACCGCGGTGGTTTTGCTGCTGAGCCTGATCGTCGGCGCGGTGACGTTGCTCGGGGAAAACCTCGAGACGATGCACTGGTTTACCTTCCTTGATTTCCGCGTGGTCGGCGAATACATCCAGTTCACGCCATTGGCCGACAGCCTGGCGGCGGGGCAGTGGTGGCGTCTGGTAACGCCGATGTTGCTGCACTTTGGCTTCCTGCACCTGGCCATGAACGGCATGTGGTATTGGGAACTGGGACGGCGCATCGAGGCGCGGCAGGGCAGCATCAACCTGATCGGCCTGACGTTGCTGTACAGCCTGGTGTCGAACTATTCGCAGTTTTATTACAGCGGCGCAACGCTGTTTGGTGGCTTGTCCGGCGTGCTCTACGGCTTGCTCGGGCATTGCTGGATCTTCCAGTTGCTGTCGCCGAACCCGGCTTATCGCCTGCCGCGTGGCGTGCTGGTGATGATGCTGATCTGGCTGGTGGTGTGCATGTCCGGGCTGATCTCGATGATCGGTTTTGGCGAAATCGCCAACGCCGCGCACGTCAGCGGGCTGCTCATCGGATGCTTCACCGGTTTGTTGGGCGGTTTGTACAACCGCCGTAAACTCGCCGTCTAAAACAGTTATTGCATAAAGAGCGCGGAGACCCTGATGTCCTCTTTTAACGAAATGATCAAAAACATCACCCCCGATATCTACCAGAGCCTGAAGCTGGCGGTGGAAATCGGCAAATGGTCGGACGGTGGCAAACTCACCGCCGAGCAACGCGAACTGTCGCTGCAAGCGATGATCGCCTGGGAAATCCAGAATCTGCCCGAAGATCAGCGCACCGGTTACATGGGCCCGCAGGAATGCAGCTCCAAGTCGATTGAAGTGCCGAATATCCTGTTCAAGTCGGATGCCATCCATTGATTGAGATTGGCCGCGGTGCAATCAGCAAAATGTCGGCGCGCCTCGACGGGCCGGACGTGCAATACGCTTTTCGTCTGGGCGATACCGAGGTGCCAGTCAATCCATTGATCGGCAGCACGGTTCGCCTCGAATACCTGGGGGCGATTTTCTGTTCCCATTGCGGACGCAAGACCAAAACCAGTTTCAGCCAGGGTTATTGCTACCCGTGCATGACCAAACTGGCGCAGTGCGACCTGTGCATAATGAGCCCGGAACGCTGCCACTTCGACGCCGGCACCTGCCGTGATCCGGAGTGGGGCCAGACGTTTTGCATGACCGACCACATCGTTTACCTGTCGAATTCGTCGGGGGTGAAAGTCGGGATTACCCGGCTCAACCAGTTGCCGACCCGCTGGATCGATCAGGGCGCGCGCCAGGCGTTGCCGATCATGCGCGTCTCGACTCGCCAGCAATCGGGCTTCGTCGAAGACCTGTTCCGCAGTCAAGTGGCGGACAAGACCAATTGGCGTGCTTTACTCAAGGGCGAAGCGCTGTCGGTGGATCTGGCTGAAGTTCGCGATCAGTTGTTCGAGAGCTGCGCCGAAGGTTTGCAAGGTTTGCAGGAACGATTCGGCCTACAGGCAATCCAGACTATTGCCGATGTCGACGTCCTCGAAATCCGCTATCCGGTCGAGCAATACCCGGCCAAGATCGTCAGCTTCAACCTGGACAAGAACCCGATTGCCGAAGGCACGCTGTTGGGGATCAAGGGCCAGTACCTGATTTTCGACACCGGCGTCATCAATATTCGCAAGTACACGGCCTATCAGCTCGCCGTGCATAGTTAAGGATTCCAGCATGCGCACCGAACAACCGAAGATGATTTACCTGAAGGACTATCAGGCGCCCGACTACCTGATCGACGAGACGCACCTGACCTTCGAGTTGTTCGAGGACCACAGCCTGGTCCATGCGCAACTGGTGATGCGCCGTAATCCCGAGCGCGGTCCGGGCCTGCCGCCGCTGGTGCTCGATGGCCAGCAGCTGGAATTGCTGACGGTCAACCTGGCCGACCGCGAGCTTGGCGCCGACGACTATGTGCTGACTGAAAACCACCTGACATTGCATCCGCAGAGCGAACGTTTCACGGTCGACACCACCGTGCGCATTCACCCGGAAACCAACACCGCGCTGGAAGGTTTGTATAAATCCAGCGGCATGTTCTGCACCCAGTGCGAGGCCGAAGGCTTCCGCAAGATCACCTATTACCTTGATCGCCCGGACGTGATGAGCAAGTTCACCACCACGGTCGTCGCCGAGCAGCACAGCTACCCGGTGCTGCTGTCCAACGGCAACCCGATTGCCAGCGGTCCTGGCGAAGACGGCCGGCACTGGGCGACCTGGGAAGACCCGTTCATGAAACCGGCGTACCTGTTTGCGCTGGTGGCCGGTGACCTTTGGTGCGTCGAAGACACCTTCACCACCATGACCGAGCGCTCGGTGGCGCTGCGCATTTACGTCGAGCCGGAAAACATCGACAAGTGCCAGCACGCGATGAACAGCTTGAAGAAGTCGATGCGCTGGGACGAAGAGGTCTACGGTCGCGAATACGATCTGGACATCTTCATGATCGTTGCGGTCAACGACTTCAACATGGGTGCGATGGAGAACAAAGGCCTCAACATCTTCAACTCCAGCGCCGTGCTGGCCCGCGCCGAAACCGCCACCGACGCCGCGCACCAGCGCGTTGAAGCGATCGTCGCTCACGAATACTTCCACAACTGGTCGGGCAACCGCGTGACCTGCCGCGACTGGTTCCAGTTGTCGCTCAAGGAAGGCTTCACAGTGTTCCGCGATTCCGGCTTCTCCGCCGACATGAATTCGGCCACGGTCAAGCGCATCCAGGACGTGGCTTATCTGCGCACCCACCAGTTCGCCGAAGACGCCGGCCCGATGGCCCACGCCGTGCGCCCGGACAGCTTCATCGAGATTTCCAACTTCTACACCCTGACCGTGTACGAAAAGGGTTCGGAAGTGGTCCGCATGCTCCACACCTTGCTCGGCGCTGAGGGTTTCCGTAAGGGCAGCGACCTGTATTTCGACCGCCATGACGGCCAAGCCGTGACCTGCGACGACTTCATCAAAGCCATGGAAGACGCGAATGGCGTTGACCTGACGCAGTTCAAACGCTGGTACAGCCAGGCTGGTACGCCACGTCTGGCGGTGAGCGAGTCTTACGATGCGGCGGCGAAAACCTACAGCCTGACGTTCCGTCAGAGCTGCCCGGCAACCCCGGACAAGGTTGAGAAACTTCCGTTTGTGATTCCTGTGGAACTCGGTCTGCTGGACTCCAAAGGCGCGCCGATTGCTTTGCGCCTGTCGGGTGAAGACGCTGCTCAAGGCACTTCGCGGGTAATTTCGGTGACGGAAGCCGAGCAGACGTTCACCTTCGTTGATATCGCCGAACAGCCGTTGCCTTCGCTGTTGCGTGGTTTCTCGGCGCCGGTGAAGTTGAGCTTCCCGTACAACCGCGATCAGTTGATGTTCCTGATGCAGCACGACAGCGACGGTTTTAATCGTTGGGATGCCGGGCAGCAGTTGTCGGTGCAAGTGTTGCAGGAGTTGATCGCGCAGCAGCAGAAGGGCGAAACGCTGGTGCTGGATCAGCGGCTGATTTCGGCCCTGCGCACAGTGCTTTCCGATGAAACGCTGGATCAGGCGATGGTCGCGGAGATGCTGTCGTTGCCGGGCGAGGCGTATCTGACCGAGATCAGCGATGTGGCTGATGTCGATGCCATCCACACCGCGCGGGAGTTTGTGCGCAAGCAGTTGGCGGACAATTTGTTCGAGGCGTTGTGGCTGCGTTACCAGGCCAATCGTGATTTGTCGAAGAACACGCCATATGTGGCTGAGGCTGAGCATTTTGCCCGCCGCGCGCTGCAGAATATTGCGCTGTCGTACTTGATGCTGAGCGGTAAGCCGGAGGTGTTGGCGGCGACGCTGGAGCAGTTTGAGACCAGTGACAATATGACCGAGCGCCTGACGGCGTTGGCGGTGTTGGTGAATTCGCCGTTCGACGATGAGAAGGCCAAGGCGCTGGCGAGTTTCGCCGAGCACTTCAAGGATAATCCGCTGGTTATGGATCAGTGGTTCAGTGTTCAGGCGGGCAGCACGCTGCCGGGTGGATTGGCACGGGTGAAGGCGCTGATGGAGCATCCGGCGTTCAATATCAAGAATCCGAACAAGGTGCGCGCGTTGGTAGGGGCGTTTGCCGGGCAGAATCTGGTGAATTTCCATGCAGCGGACGGTTCCGGGTATCGGTTCCTGGCGGATTTGGTGATTGAGTTGAATGGGTTCAATCCACAGATCGCTTCTCGGCAGTTGGCGCCGCTGACCCGCTGGCGCAAATATGACGATGCACGTCAGGCTCTGATGAAAGCGGAGTTGGAGCGGATTCGTGGCTCGGGTGAGTTGTCCAGTGATGTGTTTGAGGTAGTGAGCAAGAGCCTGGCTTGAGTTTTTGGGGCTAGTGAAGAAGGCGCCTTCGGGCGCCTTTTTTGTGTGAGGTGGATTGCGGGTATATCCGTTGCTGCGGTGATGGCTGCAGGAGTGAGCCTGCTCGCGATGGCGTTATGTCTGCCAGCGCATGCATCGACTGGCAGACCGCTTTCGCGAGCAAGCTCAGCTCCTACAGGATCTGCGCCAAGCCCAAATTCTGCGTCCACAGCCATTTTCCTGTGGGAGCGAGCTTGCTCGCGATGGCGTTATGTCTGCCAGCGCATGCACCAACTGATCCACCGCTTTCGCGAGCAAGCTCAGCTCCTACAGGATCTGCGCCATCCCCAAATCCAGCGTCCGCAGCTATTCCACTGTGGGAGCGAGCTTGCTCGCGATGGCGTCATGCCTGCCAGCAGATGCACCAACTGGCAGACCGCTTTCGCGAGCAAGCTCAGCTCCTACAGGATTTGCGCCACGCCCAAATTAACTGTCAGGCAACCACGCGATAACACGGCACGTACGCCGCGCCGCCCGGCAGTTTCATCCGGTGCTGGGCGACGAATGCCTTGAGCAGTTGATCGAGCGGTTGCATCACCGCCACGTCGCCGCGGATTTTATACGGGCCGTGTTCCTCGATCAGGCGAATGCCCTTGTCCTTGACGTTGCCGGCAACGATCCCGGAGAACGCGCGGCGCAGGTTGGCCGCCAGTTCGTGGGCCGGCAGGCTGCGGCTCAGTTGCAGGCTGGCCATGTTTTCGTGGGTCGGGTCGAACGGGCGCTGGAAGCCTTCATCGATCTTCAGCAGCCAGTTGAAATGGAACGCGTCGTTGCGTTCGCGGCGGAACTGCTTGACCTCCTTGAGCCCGGCAGTCATCTGCCGCGCCACTTCGGCCGGGTCGTCGATGATGATTTCATAATGCTGCTTGGCCGCTTCACCGAGGGTTGCGCCGACAAACGCATCCAGTTGCTCAAGGTACGGCGCCGCGTGTTTCGGCCCGGTGAGGATGACCGGGAAGGGCAGGCCCTTGTTGTCCGGGTGCATCAAAATGCCGAGCAGGTACAGGAACTCTTCAGCGGTACCGGCACCGCCCGGGAAGATGATGATGCCGTGGCCGACGCGGACAAACGCTTCCAGACGCTTTTCGATGTCCGGCAGGATCACCAGCTCATTGACGATCGGGTTCGGTGCTTCGGCCGCGATAATCCCAGGTTCGGTCAGACCGAGGTAACGCCCGCCCTGAATACGCTGTTTGGCGTGAGCGATGGTCGCGCCTTTCATCGGGCCTTTCATCACGCCGGGG
Organism: Pseudomonas prosekii; assembly: GCF_900105155.1. Lineage (NCBI taxonomy): Bacteria > Pseudomonadati > Pseudomonadota > Gammaproteobacteria > Pseudomonadales > Pseudomonadaceae > Pseudomonas > Pseudomonas prosekii. The sequence continues at coordinate 174,463 of NZ_LT629762.1, read as the reverse complement.
CCGCAACCGGTGCAGATGTCGAGGCTGCGCAAACCCAGTTCATGCCCGACTTTCTTGGTGTATTTGTACTCTTCGGTGTTGATCGAGTGGCCACCCCAGCACACCACAATCTTCGGCTCGACGCCGGGGCGCAGGGTGCGCGCATTGCGCAGCAGGTGGAACACGTAGTCGCTGATGCCTTGCGATGTGCTGAGATCGATGCGCTGGGCGTCGAGTTCGTTTTCGGTGTAGACGATGTCGCGCAGGGCGCTGAAAAGCATTTCCCGGGTGCTCGCGATCATTTCGCCATCGACAAAGGCGTCGGCCGGCGCGTTCAGCAGTTCGAGGCGCACGCCGCGGTCCTGCTGGTGAATGCGGATTTCGAAGTCCTTGTAGGCTTCGAGGATGGTCTTGGCGTTATCAACGTGGGCGCCGGTGTTGAGGATGGCCAGGGCGCACTGGCGGAAAAGGGTATAGGTGCTGCCGGAACCGGCTTCGCTCAGTTGCTGCACTTCACGTTGGGACAGGGTTTCGAGGCTGCCCTTAGGGCTGACGGAAGCGTTGATTACTTGACGTTGGGACATTCAATGATCCTTAAAACGATGCCGTTCAGACAGGAGTAGCGATTGGCATCCGAATAATATGTATCCAGGAAAGAAGATGGCACGAACTGCGGACTCTCGCCACGTCCCGGTTTGACGATGAAAAAATCAAAAGGAGCCCCAGCATAGCTAAATCCCTCGCAGAGGCGATAATGCCCGGCACTCTTTTCGCTCACTGATTCAAGGACGTTCGCCACCATGTTCGAAATCCAGCCGATGAATGCCGAAACCTTCCGCCGCCAGACCCGGCGCAGCACGGTGATCATTGCCCTGATTTTCCTCGCGCTGGCCATGGCGCTGTCGACCGCTGCGGTGACGTTGTTCGGTGAACCCCGCGGCGACAACCTGCGCTTCAACGTCGGCGGGGTGTTTGTCGCGGTGCTGCTGATGGTCGCGTTGATGCGCGGCACGTTCTGGCATCAGCCATGGATGGCGCCGGCGGTCTACGGCTGGCGGCTCAAGCGCAGCCTGATGAGCGTGACCAACGTCATGCACCAGGTGACAGCTGCGGTCGAAGCGGGCGATGCCGATGCGATGAAGCTGCTGCGCTTCTATCATCTCGGGTTGAGCCAGATGCATGAACTGGACGGTAACTCCAGCAATCACGGGCAATTGAACCGCGAAATGGAGCAACACAAGCAACGCATGCAGGCGCTCGGTATCGACACTGAACAGACGCACTTGAACCCGGCCTGGCTCGAAGCAGTCAAGCAAACCCCACGCTAACGCCTGCGGCGCAAGGCATCAGCTAGTCTCAGCAGACCAGTGGCGGTCAGGAAGCATCGCCTCTACAGAAAAATCAGGGAATGTCATGGGACAGCCGTCCGTTAAAGTTCGTATCGAAACCCTTCAGCCGACGGCGTCATTGCTCGCCGAACAGCTGCAAGCCAGGCTCAAGGTGCGTTACGCCGTGGTGTTGCTGATCGCGGTGTGTCTGTCGATGACCGCGCTGGCGGTCTGGGAGTCGTGGAATTCGCGGCACTACCACTTGCATGACAAAGAAGTGGCGATGTCCAACCTCGCGCAGACGCTGGCCTCGCAGGCGCAATCGACGATCAAACAGGCCGATACGATGCTGTTCACCCTGGTCGATCGCCTGGAAAAGGACGGCGCGGGCCAGGCACCGTTCAGCCGTGTGCAGCAATTGCTCGTGGCGCAACGCAGCGAGCTGCCGCAGTTGCATGGCTTGTTTGTCTACGACGAAAACGGCCGTTGGCTGGTCAATTCCAACGGCGCGTCCGTGCCGCAATCGAACAACTCTGACCGCGAGTATTTTGTCTTCCACCGCGATCATCCCGAGCGCGGCCCGCACATCGGCCCGTCGATAAAAAGCCGCTCGACCGGCGAATGGATCATGACCGTTTCCAGAAGGATCAATCATCCCGACGGCCGTTTCGCCGGCGTGGCGCTGGCCACTGTGTACCTGAACCATTTCCTGGCACTGTACGACGGTATCGACATGGGCAAAAACGGCGCGATCAGCCTGATCGCCGACAACGGCAATCTGCAGGTGCGCCGCCCGTTCAATGAAAACGATATCGGCACCAGCGTCGCCAATGGGCCGTTGTTTACGCAGTTGCTGCCGTATGCCAGTTCCGGGACGGCGACGATCAAATCGGTGATCGATGGCGTTGAACGCGTTGTCGGTTTTCGTCGGGTCGAGGGTTATCCGCTGGTCGTTTCGGCGGCGCTGAACAAGCAAGAAGTGCTGACCGCCTGGCGCCAGGAATCGTTGAACAGTGCGACCATCGTCGCGCTGCTGCTGGGGGTCCTCGGCACACTCGGTTATCGCCTGATCCGCGTGATGAAGCAGCAAAACCGCGTGCAGAACGAATTGCTCGAAGCCCAGGAAAAACTTCTCGAGATCAATCACAGCCTCGAACTGCTGGCGCTGGAAGATGCGCTGACCGGGCTGGCCAATCGACGCCAGTTCGATCTGTTCATGATTGCCGAAATGGGCCGCGCGCGGCGCAGCCAGAGCATGTTGGCGATGCTGATGATCGACGTCGATCACTTCAAGCTGTTCAACGATCATTACGGGCATGTGGCGGGCGACGAATGTTTGCGCAGGATCAGCGCGATCATCATCGAGAGCATCCAGCGCCCCGGCGATCTGGCGGTGCGTTATGGCGGCGAAGAATTTGCCGTGGTGCTGCCCGGCACCGACTATGTCGGGGCGTTTCTGGTCGCCGAAAAAATCCGCCGCGCGGTGCAGCAGGCCGGCATCGTCCACGGCGAAGGGATCGAGGGCGTGGTGACGGTCAGTCTTGGCGTTTGCGCTTATGATCCGGCCTCGCAAGCCAAGGCCGATGACTTGATCGGCGCGGCGGACAAGGCGATGTACGTGGCCAAGGCGAGCGGGCGCAATATGAGTGTGATTGCCAATTGATCGGCTGAAATCTACGGACTGCTGCGCAGTCCAGCGCGAGCAAGCTCGCTCGCTACAGAGGGTGGGTGGTTTGCGCTTCAGGTGGCGCGACGGAGTTTCCAGAGGCGGATCAGACGCGCGTAGACCAGCACGTTGACCGCCAGCACGATGCTGCCGAGCCCGAGTTGAATGGTCGGGGTCAGCCCGGCCGGGTAGATGATCGGCAATACGTAATGTTCGATGAAACCGCCGCCATACACGGTTTGCCCGGCCGCTTCGCGCATCAGGTTCTCCCAGTAGGTCAGCGGGCAGGTCAGGTGAAACACCTCGACGATCACGCCCCACGTCGCTGCGGGCAGGTGCCACCAGACCAGGTGATGCCATTTGAGCACCAGCAGTCCGCCGAACAGCACGAACAAAATGAACAACAAGTGAAACAGCACCAGCCCGTCGGCGGCGATTCGGTAAAGCATGTCGGCTCCCTGACTTTTCAAGTGAATGGCGCCATGTTACTCGGCTGCGGCGTCGCGCTCCAGGTGGGCAAAATTGTGCATGCCTTCGAGCGCGACTGCTGGCACAGTTGGCGGTCCATTCATCGGTGAAGCGTGTTATGTCCAACTCACATTTGCCGCGCAGCGCGTTTTTGCGTGGTGCGGCGGCGATCATGCCGTTGTCCCTGGCCACCGCGCCGTGGGGATTGCTCGCCGGTTCGATGGCCATCGAGGCCAATCTCACGCCGCTGCAAGGTCAGGGCTTGTCGAGCATCGTGTTTGCCGGCGCCGCACAATTGGTCGCGATCGGCATGCTCAAGGGCGGCGCCGGGGTCTTTTCGATTCTGCTGACGACGTTGCTACTGACCTCGCAGCATTTGCTCTACGGCATGAGCATGCGTTCAGTGATTTCGCCGCTGCCGGGGCGCTGGCGGGTGGGATTGGGCTTTTTGCTCACTGATGAGTTGTTTGCGTTGACCAGTCAGCACGACAAACAGCAGTTCAATCGCTGGTATGCGCTGGGCGTCGGCCTGACGTTTTATATCGCCTGGAACCTCTTCACCCTGGCCGGGATCGTCCTCGGCAGCAGCATTCCGGGGCTTGAACATCTGGGCCTGGATTTCTCGATTGCCGCGACGTTTATCGCGCTGATCACGCCGGTGGTGCGCAACGTGCCAACGGTGGTCTGCGTGGCGGTGTCGCTGTTCTGCTCGGTGTTGTTCAGTTATTGGCAATGGGGCTCGGCGCTGGTGCTGTCAGGGCTGGCCGGGATGACCGCCGGGTTTATCTGCAACAAACTGTATTTGGAGCGCACATGATGGTCTGGGCGGTGATTATCGGCATGGGCGTGTTGGTATTTCTCAACCGCTACGTGTTCCTCGAACCACGCTTGCCGCTGCGCTTGAGCAGCAACGCGCGGCAATTTCTCGGTTTCGCGGTGCCGGGCATGCTCACGGCGATTTGCGGGCCGATTGTGTTTATGCCGGAGAAACAGCTGAACTTGCAGTGGGACAACCCGTATTTGCTCAGCTCGCTGGTGGCCGTGGGCCTGGTGATCTGGACCCGCAGTACGCTGATCAGCATGTTGCTGAGCATGGGATTCTTCTTTTTGCTGCGCTGGTGGCTGTGAGCCGCAAGCGCGCCGGTGAACTACGCTTGGAGGAGATTTGATCCCTTGAACAAGCGAGGTGCGCATGGCCAATGAACCCGGGCAACCGGATCTGCAAGAAGACACCGACCAACCCAGCCACGAAGAAATCGAGCGCCAGCGCCGTTCGAGGCCAGACTGGAAACACCCCGATGACGGCAAAGAACTGTCCGACCGCGACATCGAAATCCCGCTGAAACCCTGAGCACCACAAATCCCCTGTGGGAGCCGAGCTTGCTCGCGATAGCGGTCGTTCAGTCGCTGAAGATGTCGCGTCAACCGGCCCCTTCGCGAGCAAGCTCAGCTCCTACAGTTCCGGTGGCGTGCCCGGATGTTGTGACCACCACAACTCCCCTGTGGGAGCCGAGCTTGCTCGCGATAGCGGTCGTCCAGGCGTGAAGATGTCGCGGCTGCTGGCCTCTTCGCGAGCAAGCTCAGCTCCTACAGTTTCGGGGGCGTGCCCGGATGTTGTGATCACCACAACTCCCCTGTGGGAGCCGAGCTTGCTCGCGATAGCGGTCGTCCAGGCGTGAAGATGTCGCGGCTGCCGGCCCCATCGCGAGCAAGCTCAGCTCCCACAGTTTCGGGGGCGTGCCCGGATGTTGTGACCACCACAACACGTCTTTCAGGCATCTTCCATCTGCGGGAAATCCGGATGCGCGGTGCGGTAGCCGAGGGTCTTGTCGATCCACGCGTTGACTTCATTGACCATCACTGGCGCTTTGCCCGGATAGTTTTTCAGCGTGGCCCGCAGAACATTCTCGATATCCGCGACTGAGTGCAGGTTTCGGGTTTTTATGTAATTGCCGATAAAACAATTGAGTTGCAAGTGTTCTGTCATTGAAAGATAGACACACTCCAGCCCATCGACTTGATTGTTTGCAAAATCGTCGCGCAACTTAGTTCTCTGCAGGTGTGTAAAAGTTGTAGGAATTTCCTTGATTGTTGACTCATCGGTCAACTGGGAATGCTTATGGAAATGCGGCGCGCATGCTAGCTGTAGCGGGGCGAAATGTATGTATGACGATCGGAATGTCAGACAAGCGGTTGTGCGGCAAACAGCCGCACTAAAATAAGTGTCTCGCGCTTGAAACACTGTATGTAACGTTTGCGCGGTGAAGTTGTATAGGCAACTTGTTGATGTGGGTAATAGTTAAATCAGGGCGCGCGCGTCAAAGTAAGGGCTCAATAATACTGGCACCTTGGTTTCGGACATTTCCTACAGCTTTGCCTACTTTGTACCACTCAAAACATTCGCTGCTTTCGCCCTCAAACAAAACCATTTGCTCGGCGCGCTCCTTGGGCGTCGCCGGGTCGAGCCATTCGCGGGCCAACTCCGCCGACAGCACCACCGGCCGCCGATCATGCACATCAAGCAAGCCTCCGGCAGCGTCCGCGGTAATGATCACAAAACCATCACCGTCCCGTGGCTCGCCACCCGCCACAGGAAATTGCCCAATCGCCGCGCAATAAATCGGCGTGTGATCGCGGTGCCGAATCAGCCACGGCTGGCGCGTCGAATCGCCGGCGTCGACCCATTCAAACCAATTATCGACAGGACAGATCGCCCGGTTCGGCCATATCGAGCGGAAAAAAGCCCCCTGCGCGACTTTCTCGACCCGCGCATTGATCGGCGCTGCGCGATCCTTGGCCCAGTGCGGTCGCCAGCCCCACCGCACGTTGTCGGCATGCAAGCCGTCATTTTGCTGATGAAACAGCGCCAGTTGCGTAGTCGGCGCGGCGTTGTAGCGGGCCAACGTCTGATCGCCAACGTGATTGATCAGCGCGTCGGGAATGCTCAACACCGCGACAAAATCGTGAATACCCCGGTACTGCGTCAGTCGTCCACACATTGGCGAAATCTCCCACAAGAGATTTCAGCTTAGATGACATGTGCGCGTTGCAATTCGGTCAGCGACAAAGCCTTGAGTCGCGCGAGCAACGGATCGCGGCGATCGCGCGGATGCGCCAGTTGCACCGCCAATTCCTGGCGAATGCTGCTCGGGCGGTTGTCCATTACCAGCACGCGGTCGCTGAGGTACAGCGCTTCATCGACATCGTGGGTGACCAGCAGTAATGCGATTGCGTGGCGCTCGGCCAGTTGCAGCAACAAGTCCTGGAGTTTCATCCGTGTGAAGGCGTCCACCGCGCTGAACGGTTCATCGAGCAGCAACACCTGCGGCCGCGAATATAAACCGCGCGCAATCGCCACCCGTTGCGCCATGCCGCCGGACAAGGCTTTCGGCAGCGCCTGGGCAAAACCGCCGAGGCCAACTTCGTCGATCAATTGCGCGACCCAGTCCTTGTCGTACTGCTTGTCGGCGCTGAAACCGATGTTTTGCTCGACCGTCAGCCACGGCATCAGGCGCGGTTCCTGAAACACAAACGCGACTTCGCCGGCATGGTTGTTCAGTTCGCCCTGAAAGTCCTTTTCCAGCCCGGCGACAATTCGCAGCAAGGTGCTTTTGCCACAACCGCTGGGGCCGAGCAGGCTCACGGTTTCGCGGGGTTTGAGCTGCAGATGAATGTTGTTGAGAACAACGTTGTTGAGGGCAGTGTTGTTGAGAGCACTGTTGTTGAGGTCGGTGGCGCTGGCGAAGCTTTTGCGCTCCACGCGGATGTCCAGCAAGTGTGCGGTCATGGCTTATTCCCCTGTATTTTGGCCGTTGAAGGTGTCGCGCCAGGCGAGGAAACGTCTTTCCAGGCTGGCGAGAATGCCGTCGCTGAATTTGCCGAGAATCGCCAGCACGATGATCGCCGCCAACACGATGTCCGGACGCGAAGTCTCGCGGCCGTCGCTGAGCAAATAGCCGAGGCCTTTGGTGGCGGCGATGAGTTCGGCGGCCACCAGAAACATCCACGCCAGGCTCATGCCGCTGCGCAGCCCGGTGAACAGGCCGGGCAGGGCGGCGGGCAGGAGGATGCGGCGGACCAGCCGCGCTCGGCTGAATCCGTACATTTGCCCGACTTCCACCAGTTTGCGGTCGATGTCACGAATCGCCGCGACGCCGTTGAGGTACACCGGGAAAAACGCGCCGATGGCAATCAGGACGATTTTCGAGGTTTCGTCGATGCCCAGCCACAGCAGCAATAGCGGCACCCACGCCAGGCTCGGGATCGAGCGCAGGCCGGCGAATGTCGGTTCCAGATAGGCTTCGGCCTCCCGGCTCAAACCGACCCACGCGGCGAATACCAGCGCCAGGCTGGCGCCGATGGCAAAACCGAGCAAAACCCGCAACAGACTGGCGCTGATGTGTTTCCACAGCGCGCCGTCGGCCAGTTCGCCGAGGGTCAGCGCCACTTCGCTGGGGGCGGGCATTTGGTAGGACGGCAGCCAGCCGATGCGTACGACAAATTCCAGCACGAGGACGATCGCAAGCGGCAGGGCCAGGCCTTTGAGGCGCAATTTCCAGGCATTGCTCAGGCGTTTGGGCGCGGGGAGTGCGAGGTGGGCGGGCAGGGATTTGCTTTTGCTGGTCATGAGTCCTCCACATCAATGCCCCTTTTGTGTAGGAGCGAGGCTTGCCCGCGAAGAACGATTACATGGTCTTTCAGCAAGACCGATCTGAATTCTTCGCGGGCGAGCCTCGCTCCTACGGGGGTGTGGTGTTTGTTATTGACGGGCGACGGTTTGTTTAAAGCCGGTGTCGATCAGTTGATCGATCACCTGATCGACATTCACCCCGCGCCGCACCAGTTCTTCGGACACCAGGATCGGCGCCGCAGCCTTGGACGCGAGCACGTCCTTGGCGCTCAATTGCGGGGTGCTGAGGTCAGTGCGCGACAATTGCAGCTTGGCCACTTCGAGCGGCAAGCCGGATTCGGTGGCGAGCAGTTTTGCCAGTTCTTCCGGGTTCTTCACCGCCCATTCCCGCGCCTGTTCGTAGGCGTTGAGCACGGTTTCGATGGTTTTCGGATGCTCCTTGGCATAGCTGTCGGTGACGCTGACCACGCCGTAGCTGTTGAAATCGGTGTTGCGGTAAAGCAAACGCGAACCGGCCTGGACCTGGCTCGCCGCCATGTGCGGATCCAGTCCGGCCCAGGCATCGACATCACCTTTTTCCAGCGCGGTGCGGCCGTCCGGGTGTTGCAGGTGCACCAGTTCGACGTCGTCCTTGCTCAGGCCGGCCTGTTGCAGACTACGCAAAGTAAACAGGTACGGATCGGTGCCTTTGGTCGCGGCGATTTTCTTGCCCTTCAGGTCGGCCACGGTTTTGTACGGTGAATCCTTGCGCACGACCAACGCGGTCCATTCGGCGCGGCTGTAGACGTAAACGGACTTGATCGGGCTGCCATTGGCGCGGCTCAGCACCGCGGCGAGGCTGGCGGAAGAGGCAAAATCGACGCCGCCACTGTTCAGGTATTCCAGCGAGCGGTTGCTGCCCTGGCTCAACACCCAGCCGACTTTCGTCTGCGGCAGGGCTTTTTCGAGGAAGCCGAAATGCTTGAGCACCAGGCTCACCGGCGAGTAATAGGCGTAATCCAGATGCACTTCGGCCGGCGCGGTGTCGGCGGCATGGGCCAAGGGTTGCAGGCTGAAAGCGATGGCGACGGCGCTGAGCAAGTGCCTGACGTTAGGAAAACGGAAGAAGGATTTCATGAGCACAGCTCCAGGCAAGGCGATTAGATTCTTATGTCCTGATGAATGGTTGTTAACGATGCGTCCTGCATAAAAGGAATATTGCAGGCTCTGTGCCATGTCCGCTGAATCCAGCGTTTTCCACACTTCAGGCCTTTGGAAAACGGATGCCGATGAACACAGACAAACAGTCTGTTGAACCGCTGTTGCCAAGCAAACAGTGACCGCAGCCGATCATTAGCTTATGCATAAAAAGAATTTAAAAGCTGTCCAGTAAGAGCGTTATGGTCTATCGAAATAACACCCCCGGAGCTTTCGATGAACCTGTCCCGATCCCTGCGCAGTCTGCTGAGCTGCGCCTTGTTTTCTGCGACGTTGCTTGCACCCTTCGCCTACGCGGCTGAATCGGTAGTCCTGCACGTTGGCGATCAGAATTACTACAACGTGCGCGCCTCGGTGGAAGCGTCGGGCGTGCTCGAAGGCGCGCCTTACACCGTCGACTGGAAACACTTCCAGGCCGCCGCGCCATTGGCCGAAGCGCTGAATACGGGCGCACTGGATTTGGGTTTTCTCGGCGATTCGGGTTTTCTGTTCCTCGCCGCCAAGCAGGCGCCGGTGAAGCTGGTCGGCGTGTCGCGGCAAAACCCCGACACCATTGCGTTGCTGGTGCCCAAGGATTCACCGGTGAAAACCATTGCCGATTTGCAGGGTAAAAAGGTCGCTTACTGGCCCGGTGCATGGAGTCAGCAATTGACCTTGCGTGCATTGGAGCAGGCCGGGTTGCCGGAGGACTACGTCGACTTCATCAAGTTGATGCCGATTGATGCTGCGGCGGCCTTACCGCAGGGCAGCATCGACGCGTTCCCGGTGTGGGAACCGTACATCTCGCAACAAATCCTCTTTTCCGGCGCCCGACCGATTCTTACCGCGAAGAACCTGATGCCTGGTCTCAGCGCGATTGCTGCTTCAACGCCGGCAATCGACAGCAAACGTGAAGCCATCGCCGACTTTCTCGGGCGCCTTAAAAAGGCCCGCGCCTGGGTCGATACCCACACCGATGAATACGCCGACCTCTGGGCGAAGAAGGCCAACCTCGATCAGAATGTTTCGCGCCACTGGTTGCGCCAGGCGCACATGACCGTCGGCCCGGTGGATCAGCAAGCCGCCGCCGATCTGCAAAGCACTGCGGATTTCCTGTTCAAGGTCAAGGCACTGCCGGCGGCGTTGGCCACCGCGCCGATCATCGATCACTCGTTCGAACAGGCGCTGACACACTAATCCGGGAGCGCGCGACGCCAACACTGTGTAACCTTGCCCGACTTTGCGCGCGCAACGACATGCGGGCCGAGTGGAGGATCACCGGGCGAGGGTTTTGCCATTAACGTGATGACCGCAATGGTCGGGCCCAAGGCAAAACATGACACAGCTGTTCAGGATTCTCTCGCTGCTCGCGGTGACTATCGGACTGACCGGTTGCATCTCGGCGCCGATCGAAATGACCGCGCAGACCCAGCAACGCTTGCAGGCACAGGCGCCGATTCGGTTTCTGCTGACGTTCGACGACGGCCCCAGTGCCTCAAGTTTCTGGAACCCGACCGAGACCGTGCTGGACGGCCTTGCCGAGAATCCGCTGCAAGCGAACATCAAAGCGGTATTTTTCGTCCAGACCGGCGCGCCGCGTGCCGGCGACAGCGACATTGGCCGGCGCGTCATGCAGCGCGAGCATGCCGAGGGCCACATCCTCGGTTTTCACACCGCCACCCATTGGCACACCAACCATCGCTGGCTCAGCCCGCAAGACCTCGAACAGACTTTAAGCCAAGGCGCGGCGGCTATCGCCGCGATCAGTGGCACGCCGCCGACTCTGCTGCGGCCGCCGTTCTGGAATTACGACGCGCGCACTTTCGCCGCGTATAAGCGCCACGGCATGCACGTGCTGCTGACCGACGTCAGCGCCAATGACGGCAAGATCTGGGGTTTCAACGCCAGTCCACGACGCCGGGCCAACATGTTGCTGCAATTATCGGAAGTCCGCGAACGCATCGCCCGCGGCGAATTACCCACGGTCGACGGCGTGATTCCGGTGGTGGTGACCTTCCACGACCTCAATCGCTACACCGCCCGGCACACCCGCGAATACCTGCAAATCCTCCTCGACAGCGCCCGCGAGACCGGGGTCAAAACTGCGCCAAAGCCGTTTTACGACGATCAGCAGCAATTGATTAAAGCGGCGCTGGCCCGCACCGTCAGCGAAAGCGCGGAGCCGGTGCAATTGCCGGGGATCTGGAACTGGCTGTGGGATGGCGATTCCCACTGACTGAAACACAAAACCTGTGGAAGCGAGCCTGCTCGTGATGGTTGTTCAGCATCCAATATCAGCGTTGGCTGACAGTGCGCAATCGCGAGCAGGCTCACTCCTGCAAGGGCTGCGGCGTGATCATGCGTGAGGCAGCAACTCTTCAATCATCCGCAAACAATGGCTCAACCCCGGCGACACATCGCCGACCCGGCGGCTGAGGATGATCGGCGAAGTGGCGTTTTCTTCCAGCAGCGGGGTGAAACCGATGTCGTCGCGGTGCAGCAGTTGCACCGAGGCTGGCACCAGGGTGACGCCGATGCCGGCGCCGACCAGACCGATCGCGGTTTGCAGTTCGTTGGTCCACTGCGCGACATGGATGCTCACGCCGCAGGATTCGAACAGCGCAATAACGTGGTCGGCGTAGCTCGGGCGCGGGTTGCCGGGGTACAGCACAAAAGGCTCTTTCGCCAGTTCACGCAGGCTGATCGGCCCGGCCAGCAGCGGATGCCCGGCGGGCAGGGCGGCGACCAGGCGGTCCTCGGTCAAAACTGTCTGGATGATCGCCGGGTCGTCGATGCGAATGCGCCCGAACCCGATATCGATGCGTCCGGCCTTCAACGCTTGCACTTGTTGCAGCGTGGTCATTTCCGACAAGCCCAGTTCCAGCTCAAGGTGTTCGGGATTGCGTAAACGGCGGATCAGTTCCGGCAGCACGCCGTACAGCGTCGACGGCGCAAAACCGATGCCGAGCCAGGTCTTTTCGCCGAGGCCGATGCGGCGGGTGTTGTCGCAGACCTTGGCCAGTTGCTCGAGCAGCGCGCTCGAATGCTCATGAAAAAACCGTCCGGCCTCGGTCAACTTCAGCGGCCGCCCGCGTTCCAGTAACTGCACGCCGAGTTCGTCTTCCAATTGCTGGATCTGCCGACTCAGCGGCGGCTGCGCAATGTGCAGTTGTTCAGCGGCACGGGTGAAGTTGAGGGTGCGGGCCACTACCTGAAAATAACGCAGGTGACGCAGTTCCATGAAACCTCCAGATACTGATTCGGTAGATACCTTTAAGGTATCAAGCCAGACCAATTCTATATTGGCCGCCCGGAAAAAGCCGTATGAGAATCGGTTGCAGAAGTTCAAGAACCTGAGGGGTATCGACAGGCGTGAATTATGGCTTCGATTCGCGAGGATGACCGCTGAACCCAGCCTGTCCAGTTCGCCACCATAATAAAGACAAGATGAGGAAACCTGATGAACGTGAAAATTTCCCACACTGCCAGCGCCCAGAAGTTTCTCGAAGAGGCCAGCGGCCTGCTCAACGAGGCCGGTGATCCACGGGTCAAGTCGCTGGTTTACCGGATCCTGCGTGATTCGGTGAACATCATCGAAGACCTCGCGGTAACCCCGGAAGAGTTCTGGAAAGCGGTGAATTATTTGAACGTGCTCGGCGCGCGTCAGGAAGCCGGATTGCTGGTTGCCGGGATCGGCCTGGAACATTATCTCGACCTGTTGATGGACGCCGAAGACGAGCAGGCCGGCAAGGCTGAAGGCACGCCGCGGACCATCGAAGGGCCGCTGTACGTGGCGGGCGCGCCGCTGGTTGAAGGCGAGGCGCGACTCGATGATGGCGTTGATCCGGGCGTGGTGCTGTTCATGCAGGGCCAGGTGCGCAACACCGCCGGCGAGCCACTCGCCGGGGCGGTGGTGGATGTCTGGCACGCCAATACCGGCGGCACTTATTCGTATTTCGATACCACGCAATCGGAGTTCAACCTGCGTCGGCGCATTGTCACCGATGCCGATGGCCGTTACCGCTTCCGCAGCATTGTGCCGTCGGGCTACGGTTGCCCGCCGGATGGTCCGACCCAGCAACTGCTCGATCAGCTCGGCCGTCACGGTCAGCGCCCGGCGCATATTCACTTCTTCATTTCGGCGGCGGATCATCGGCACCTGACCACGCAGATCAACCTCGACGGCGACCAATACCTGCACGACGATTTCGCCTACGCGACTCGCGACGAACTGATCGCCCACATCACTTTCAGCGACGACCAGCAGCGCGCGGCGGCGCACGGCGTCAGCGGCCGGTTTGCCGAAATCGACTTCGATTTCACCCTGCAAACTTCCGCGCAACCGCAAGAGCAAGAGCGCCCCGAGCGCGTTCGCGCCCTCGAAGACTGATCCACATCACCCTGTAGGAGTGAGCCTGCTCGCGATGACGTATTCAGCTTCAACATCACCGCTGACTGACACACCGCTATCGCGAGCAAGCTCACTCCTACAAGGGTTGTGGTGGGTCAGGGTTTTGCCATGATGTGACCCCATAAAAACAATGAGAGTGACGCGACCATGCAAGCGCAACTGTTGAGTCAGCGCAGCCGAGTGTTCGAGCAGGCCGACCCTTACGCGGTGTCGGGCTACGTCAATCAGCATGTCGGCAATCATTGCCTGCTGATGCCGCGCGCCGGGCGGCCGCTGGCCAGTCTCGACCACCGCAAATTCGCCAGCCTCGACCTGTGCCGGATCAGTTACGGCGCCAGCGTGCGCGTGACCTCCGGCGCGCTGGAAAGCGTTTATCACCTGCAAGTGCTGCTGCGCGGCCACTGCCTGTGGCGCGGGCACGGCGATGAACATTACTTCGAGCCCGGCGAGCTGCTGCTGATCAATCCTGACGATCCGGTGGACCTGACGTATTCCGACGATTGCGAAAAATTCATCCTCAAAGTCCCCAGCCGTTTGCTTGAGTCGGTGTGTGACGAGCAGCGCTGGCGCTATCCGGGGCAGGGCGTGCGGTTTCTGCAAAACCGTTATCAGCTCAATCAACTTGAAGGGTTTGTCAGCCTGTTGGCGATGATTTGCCAGGAGGCGGAAGCCGCCGAGCCGATACCCAAGGTCCATGAGCATTACGCGCAAATCATCGTCAGCAAAATGCTTGGGTTGATGCAGACCAACGTCAGCCGCAGCAGCCACGGTGCGCCGGCGGCGAAGTTCGAGGTGATTGCCGATTACATCGCGCGCCACCTCAAGCAAGACATCGACAGCGAAGAACTGGCGCGTCAGGCACGGATGAGCCTGCGTTCGCTGTACGCTCTGTTCGAACGCCACGCCGGGGCCTCACCGCTGCATTACATCCGGCGCAAACGCCTGGAACGGGTCTACGCCTGCCTCAGCGACCCGACCTGCAACGTGCGCAACGTCACCGAGGTGGCGATGGATTATGGCTTCCTGCACCTCGGGCGATTCTCCGACAGCTACCGCAAACAGTTCGGCGAACTGCCGTCGGACACCCTCAAGCGCCGACACTGAACCTGCGCAGCCCCGTAGCAACCCCCGTAGAAGCCCCCGTAGCAGCTGCTACAAAACCTGGCTGCGACAAATCTGGCTGCTGCATGCATAACCTGCTGCACTAAACGGACAAAGGTCTGCAGCCAGCGGATAGTCCGCCACACAGCCCCGTCCTACATTGGCCCTGCCTGAATAAAAACAATGGAGGCGGCGGCCATGTCCCTGCGACCCGAATACCTTCACTCCCTGCTCGAAGACGACAAAGACACCGGCATCTATCGCTGCAAACGCGAGATGTTCACCGACCCGCGCCTGTTCGACCTGGAGATGCAGCACATCTTCGAAGGCAACTGGCTGTACCTGGCCCACGAAAGCCAGATCCCCAATATCAACGACTTCTACACCACCACCATGGGCCGCCAGTCGATCTTCATCGCGCGCAACAAGGCCGGTGAACTCAACGCGTTCCTCAATGCCTGCAGCCATCGCGGCGCCATGTTGTGCCGGCACAAGACTGGCAACAAAAGCTCCTACACCTGTCCATTCCACGGCTGGACGTTCAACAACTCCGGCAAGCTGCTCAAGGTCAAAGACCCGGCCGCAGCCGGTTATCCGCCGAGTTTCAATTGCGACGGCTCCCACGACCTGACCAAAGTCGCGCGATTCGAGTCCTATCGCGGCTTTCTGTTCGGCAGCCTCAAGGCTGATGTGCTGCCGCTGGTTGAGCACCTCGGCGAGTCGGCAAAAATCATCGACATGATCGTCGACCAGTCCGCCGATGGCCTGGAAGTGTTGCGCGGCTCCTCCAGCTACATCTACGAAGGCAACTGGAAACTCACCGCCGAAAATGGCGCCGACGGTTACCACGTCAGCTCGGTGCACTGGAACTACGCCGCGACCCAGAACCAGCGCAAGCAACGCGAGGCCGGTGACAGCAACCCGACCATGAGCGCCGGCACCTGGGCCAAACAGGGCGGCGGTTTCTACTCGTTCGACAAGGGCCACATGCTGCTCTGGACGCGCTGGTCGAACCCCGAGGACCGGCCACTCTACGAGCGCCGCGACGAGTTGGCCCGCGACTTCGGCCAGGCCCGTGCCGACTGGATGATCGAGAATTCGCGCAACCTGTGCCTGTACCCCAACGTGTACCTGATGGACCAGTTCAGCTCGCAAATCCGCATCGCCCGGCCGATCTCGGTCAACCGCACCGAAATCACTATTTACTGCATCGCCCCCAAAGGTGAAAGCGACCACGCGCGGTCGAGCCGGATTCGTCAGTACGAGGACTTCTTCAACGTCAGCGGCATGGCGACGCCGGACGATCTCGAAGAGTTTCGCTCGTGCCAGACCAGCTATCAGGGCAGCGTCACGACGTGGAACGACATGTCCCGTGGCGCCGAACACTGGGTCGAGGGCGCCGATGAAGCGGCACGGGAAATCGACCTGCATCCGCTGCTCAGCGGCGTGCGCACCGAGGACGAAGGCCTGTTCGTGCTGCAACACAAATACTGGCAGCAGACCATGCTCAAGGCGCTGGCCGCCGAGCAGTCCGAACTGATTGCCGTGGAGGCCGTGTGATGACCATTACCTATGACGCCGTGCGCGATTTTCTCTACCGCGAAGCGCGCTTCCTCGACGACAAACAGTGGGACCAATGGCTGGAACTGTACGCCCCGAACGCGACGTTCTGGATGCCATCGTGGGACGACAACGACGAGCTCACCGAAGACCCGCAACGGGAAATCTCGCTGATCTGGTACGGCAACCGCACCGGCCTTCAAGACCGCATCTTCCGGATCAAGACCGAGCGCTCCAGCGCCAGCGTGCCGGACACTCGCACTTCGCACAATTTGAGCAACATCGAGCTGCTGGAACAGGCCGGCGGCGTGTGCAAGGTGCGTTTCAACTGGCACACCCTGAGCTTTCGCTACAAGACCGTCGACAGCTACTTCGGCAGCAGTTTCTACACCCTCGATGTGCGCGGCGAGACCCCGCTGATCACCTCCAAAAAAGTCATCCTGAAGAACGACTACGTTCGCCAGGTCATCGACGTTTATCACTTGTGAGGTGGCCGTCATGACCCATTCCATTGCATTCAATTTCGAAGACGGCGTCACCCGTTTCATCGACGCCAATGTCGGCGAAACCGTGGCCGATGCCGCGTACCGCCAAGGCATCAATATTCCGCTGGATTGCCGCGACGGCGCCTGCGGCACGTGCAAATGTTTTGCCGAAGCCGGGCGCTACGAGCTGGGCGAGGAATACATCGAAGACGCGCTCAGCGCGGACGAAGCCGCGCAAGGTTTTGTCCTGACCTGCCAGATGCGCGCGCAAAGCGATTGCGTGGTCCGCGTGCCGACGTCGTCGCAGGTGTGCCGCACGCAGCAAGCCAGCTTCGAGGCCAACATCAGCGCCGTGCGCCAGTTGTCCGACAGCACCATTGCGCTGTCGATCAAAGGTGAAGCGTTGAGCAAATTGGCCTTTCTGCCGGGGCAATACGTCAACCTCGGCGTGCCCGGCAGCGAGCAGACCCGCGCCTATTCGTTCAGCTCATTGCAGCGCGATGGCGAGGTCAGTTTTCTGATTCGCAACGTCCCCGGCGGCTTGATGAGCAGCTTCCTCACTGGCATGGCGAAGACCGGCGACAGCATTACTCTAGCCGGGCCGCTGGGTAGCTTTTACCTGCGTGATATCCGTCGGCCGCTGTTGTTGCTGGCGGGTGGCACCGGACTGGCGCCGTTCACCGCCATGCTCGAGAAAATTGCCGAGCAGGGCAGCGAGCAGCCGTTGCATTTGATCTACGGCGTGACCAACGATTTTGACCTGGTCGAAATCGATCGCCTCGAAGGCTTTGCCGCGCGCATTCCCAACTTCAGTTTCAGCGCCTGCGTGGCCAACCCGGACAGCCAACATCCGCTCAAGGGCTACGTCACCCAGCACATCGAGCCACGCCACTTGAACGATGGCGACGTCGACGTCTACCTGTGCGGCCCGCCGCCGATGGTCGAAGCGGTCAGCCACTACATTCGCGAGCAAGGCATTGCCCCGGCGAATTTCTACTACGAGAAGTTTGCGGCCAGCGCGGGGTAAACCTTCGTTTGCACAGACAGCCGTCCATTGTGGGGGCGAGCTTGCTAGTGAAGAGGTCGGGACATTCAACATTGATGTTGTCTGGCAGGGCGCTTTCGCGAGCAGGCTCACGCCTACGGGGATTGGGTCCCGGCAGATACGCCGTATCTGGCCATTGGTCACGAGGTTGGTATGAACAGATTTAAAGACAAAATCGCGCTGATCACCGGCGCCGCGCAGGGCATCGGCCGGCGCGTCGCCGAACGGATGGCGGCGGAAGGGGCGCAATTGATTCTGGTTGATCGCTCTGAATGGGTGTTCGAGGTGCAGAAAGATTTGGCCGCGTTTAGCGAGGTGCTGGCCCTGACCGCCGACCTCGAGGACTACAGCGAATGCACTCGCGTGATGAGCACCGCTGTCGCGCGTTTCGGGCGTCTGGATGTGTTGGTGAATAACGTCGGCGGGACGATCTGGGCCAAGCCGTTCGAGCATTATCAGCCTGAGCAAATCGAAGCCGAGGTGCGCCGCTCGTTGTTCCCGACCTTGTGGTGTTGCCATGCTGCGCTGCCATTAATGCTCGAGCAGGGCAGTGGCGCGATCGTCAATGTTTCCTCGATTGCCACGCGCAGTGTCAATCGAGTGCCGTACGGCGCGGCGAAGGGCGGGGTCAACGCGCTGACCGCGTGCCTGGCGTTTGAAACGGCCGGGCGCGGGGTTCGGGTCAACGCCACGGCGCCGGGCGGCACCGAGGCGCCGCCACGGCTGATCCCGCGCAACACTGCCGAGCAGAGCGCGCAGGAGGAAGTCTGGTATCAGCAGATCGTCGATCAGACGCTCGACAGCAGTTTGATGAAGCGCTACGGCACGCTGGATGAGCAGGCCAGCGCCATCCTGTTTCTGGCCAGCGACGAAGCGTCGTACATCACTGGGATGATCATGCCGGTCGGCGGTGGCGATCAGGGCTGAGGCGCATTACAAACGCCGCTGAAACGCCCGCACGATGCGCAGCGTGGCGTCGCTGATGTTGAGGTTTTGCACGGCGTCCAGCGGATGCCACAGGCAATCGGTGATTTCATTGAGCGGCCGCACATCGTCCAGATTGATCACCGACGCTTCATAAACGTGGTGGCGGGTGCTGCCTGCTTCCAGCTCCATCAGGTAGAGCATGCCGTCGACGCCAAGGCCGGTTTCTTCGGCCAGTTCACGGGTTGCCGCGTTCATGGTGGTTTCGCCGCGCTCGACTTTACCGCCGGGCAAGGTCCAGCGACACCGGGGCTTGCGCACCAGAAGGACGTGTCGGTCTTGCTCGCAAATAACGGTGGCGCGTACTTTCATGTGTTACCCAATTGCCGGTTGTCACAAAACAGTCATAAAAATGCAATATTCGGGCCGAGGCCCCGTGTTTCGTCGCCTTCAGGTGTTCGACTGCTGGCGATTGCGGAAAGTGCAACCTGTAAGGGAATAGGCTCGCGCGACGTCTGGTCGGCACCTTGGCGGGCGTCGGGTGTAAGGTAAGCGCGTCGATTGTGGTTTTTCACTGCCCAGACAGGAGGTGACCATGAGCATTGAAATGCTGACCAAACTGCACATCAACGGTTATGACGTACTCAGCGTTAACCACGGCCCGTGGCGGGTGTGCACCAAAGGTGACCGGTTGGGCGCGTTCGCCAGCCGCGAAGAAGCCCTGGCATTCGCCGCAGCGTTGCCGGTGTACAAGGCGCGGGCGAGCCGGCCGGCGAATAGCCGGTAGGCAATGATGAGCAAAAGCAGCCCCGGCATTTGTCGGGGCTTTTTCATGGGGGAGCAATAATGCAGCGTCCAGCGGCGCAGGGCGGCGGTCGGTTAGCTGGGTTTCGCTGATCGTTTACTGGATGTCTGCGCGTCTACGCGCTACATTCGCCGTTTTTCAGGATGAGGAAGCGTCATGCGGATGTTGATTGCGGGGGTAGCGGTGGCTATGTCGGCGGGTTGTTCATTGCCTGCGTCTTTGGTGCCCGGTGAGCCCAATGTCAGCAAGTACAGCGCCAAACCGCCTAAAGAGTACGCCGCGTGCGTGCTGCCGTTGTGGCAGGCGCAAGTGTCGAAGACCCATCAGATGGGCATTTCCAACGGCTACCGGTTGACTGCGCCGAGCATCATCACGGCGGACGAGATCCTCGACATCGTCAAGTCCAAGGACGGCAGCCGGGTTTCGCTGTATCAAGGGCCGCCGTGGGCGAAATCGGCAGCGATGCGCCAAGCGGTGCGCGACTGCCTGTAAGGTTTGATTGCAGGACAGAACGGATAAAAAAGCAGAAACGAGCGTTTCTGCTTTTTTTTGCTTTTCGGCGGACAGGCTAGTCGGTGATGTCGGTCACGGCGATGGAGTGCTCGGTGGTTGCCGAGGTTTTCTTCTCGCGCCGATCGGTCAGCCAATCATCGACTTGCCCGGAAAACTCTGGCGGTGCCTTGCGTCCGACCTTTCTCGCCAGGTCGATAATCGTCGTCTGCGCAAGCGCGTCTTCCATGCGTTTCTGCGCCGTCATCATCGCTCCATGCACTGCGCAGCGGCCGTCCAGCGCCCATTCCGGCGCCGAGCCTTCGAACAGCGCGCAACGCCCGCGAATCTCGCGGCAATCAAAAATCAGCTTCTGGCCATCGATCGCGTTGACGATGTCGAGCAGGGTAATTTCATCTGCCGGCCTGGCCAGTTTGAAGCCGCCGCGCACGCCTTCAGTGGCTACCACCAATTTTGATTTGGCGAGTTTGGTGAAGATTTTCGCCAGATAGTCCAACGGCACGCCTTGCAGTTCTGCGAGGTCGCGCACGCTCGCTTCCCGCGAATCGCCGCCATGGCCCACCAGAAACAGCAGGCAGTGAATGCCGTACTCGACACCTGCACTGTAAAGAGACATATCAATCTCCGACTAAAGTTGTCGCAAATATTAGCAGCGAGGCAGGAGGGTGGCAACGCGGTTTATTGTGCTGCTTTGCTTTTTCTCTGATCGCCGCGAGCTAGCTAGCCCCGGTTTATGCGGGTTGCGTAGATGGATCGAAAAATCAGATGGGAATGATCAGTAAAGTTGACTTGTGCGGATGATGGGCGACCAATAGAGTCGTAGTTATCGGCGACAAGCCGTCGCGGTTTCCAAACAGATTCATCACCTGGTTTTCCTCTCGGAGCACAACAATGAAAAAGCAGATTCTGGTTATCGGCGCAGGTTTTGGCGGAATGTGGACAGCCTTGAGCGCCACCCGTTTGTTCGATATTCATCAGCACGACGGCGTCGAAGTGACCGTATTGGCCCCGCAGGCCGAGCTGCGGGTGCGTCCGCGCTTCTACGAGCCGAACGCACATCAACTCGCCGCGCCAATCGGCAAACTGTTCGACGCCGTGGGTGTGAAGTTCGTCCAGGGCGCTGCTGAAACCATCGATGTCGCGGAAAAATGCGTGGCGTATCTCGATGCCTTCGGCGCAAAAAAGGTGCTCAGCTACGACAAACTCGTTCTGGCCACCGGCAGCCGTCTCGCTTCGCCGAACACGCCCGGTGTGGTGCAACACGCATTTGATGTCGATCAGATCGAACAAGCCGTGCGCCTGGAAAATCATTTGAAAGCCCTCGCAGACCTGCCGCAAAGCAATGCGCGCAACACCGTGGTCGTTGCCGGTGGCGGTTTTACCGGGATCGAAACTGCGACAGAAATGCCCGCCCGTTTGCGCGCAATTCTGGGCGAGCGTGCTGACATCAACGTCATCATCGTTGATCGCGGCGACAAGGTTGGCGCCTCCATGGGCGAAGAAATCAGCCAGTCAATCGCCGAGGCGAGCACTGAGCTCGGCGTGAAGTGGCAGTTGAAATCGTCGGTGGTCGCGGTTGATGAAAACGGCGTGACACTCGACGATGGTCAGCGCATCGAGGCTAAAACCGTGATCTGGACCACCGGCGTGCGTGCCAGCACCTTGACCGAACAGATCCCCGGCCAGCGCGATGGCCTCGGCCGTTTGCACGTCGATGCACATCTGAAAGTGATCGGCCAGGACGACATTTTCGCCACCGGTGATGTGGCTTACGCGGCGAGCGACGAAATCGGCAATCACGCGCTGATGACCTGCCAGCACGCCATCGTCCTTGGCCGGCATGCGGGCAACAACGTCGCGGCGCAGTTGCTCGGCGTCGAACCAACACCTTACAGCCAACCGAAATATGTCACGTGCCTGGATCTCGGCGCGTGGGGCGCGGTCTACACCGAGGGTTGGGATCGCCAGGTCAAGCTGGTCAAACAGGAAGGCAAGGCGCTTAAAACCACGATTAATACCGTTTGGATTTACCCGCCCGAAGCCAATCGCGAGGCCGCTTGGGCCGCAGCTGATCCGCTGATTCCGATTGCATGAGGCCTAAAATTCCGCACAAATAGTGTTGATATATAAGGGCTTACGGAGCTAATTAACTGAACGGTGCGTAGAAATATCTTGTTTCAAAGTGTTTTAGTAGGTTAATATCGCCCCGCGTTCACCACCACGGTTTATGCATTTTTAAGTCCCAGGCGTCCATCAGCTGCCTGGGATTTTTTTTTGCCTGCGATTTGAGATTCACAGCAATTAACGCCTATCTCTTATATTCATTTAAAGAATAACCAAATCGTTATTTATTCCTTTTGTTGTTTCGCTAGGCGGTGCATGTTGGAGGCCTGCACTCAGTGCCCACTTGCCAAACAACAGACAGGAAGCCGCCACATGACCATCAAAGCGATCAACGTGCGTAACCAGTTCAAAGGCGTCATCAAGGAAATCGTCGAAGGCGAAGTGGTTTCCGAAATCGATGTGCAAACCGCGTCCGGCATCGTCACGTCGGTGATTACCACGCGCTCGGTGCGCGACCTGGAATTGAAGATCGGCAGCGAAGTGATCGCGTTTGTGAAATCCACCGAAGTGTCGATTGCCAAGCTCTGATCGCGGCGATGCCGTTCAGCGTGAGATCAACCCGCGTTCGATCGCGTAGTTGAGCAGCGCCGCAGGCTTGTCGATGTTGAGTTTGCGGCGAATGCTCAGGCGATGGGTTTCCACCGTGCGCACGCTGATGTCGAGCTCGCGGGCCATTTCCTTGTTGTTCAAGCCCAAGACCATTTTGCACAGGACCTCGCTTTCACGCGGGGTCAGCTCGTTGTCGGTCGGGCGTTCGGCGGCGAGTTTCTGCGCGATTTCAGCGCTGTAGAACGTGCCGCCGCTGGCAATCGCTTCGATCGCCGCAATGATCTCCCGCGAAGGTGAATTCTTCAGCACATAACCGCTGGCGCCGGAGCGCACCGACTCGCTGATGTACTCGTTGTTGTCGTACATGCTGAGGATCAGGATTTTGATCGATGGGTAGTCGCGGCGCAAAACCCGGGTCAATTCCAGGCCGTTGATGTCCTTGAGGCCAATGTCCACCAGCAGCAAATCCGGCTGGGTCCGGGCGACCATTTCCAGCGCGCTCGCGCCACTGTCGGCTTCACCGACAATCGCCAGAAAATCCACGACCGCGAGCAACGCGCGAATGCCTTCGCGGACCAGCGAATGATCGTCGACCAGAGCGACGCGGATCGGGAAGGGCAGGCTCATCGGTTCTCTTCTCTTATAGTCGTTTGACGCAAAGCGGCTTCAACCGGCCGGCGCAGTCATGGGCAGCAGCACGTTCAGTTCGCTGCGGCCCGGCGTTGAATGCAGGTCGAGGCGGCCGCCAAAATGCTCGACGCGCTCGCGAATATTGCGCAGGCCGATGCCGGCGTTCAAGCGGTCGATGCGATTCACATTAAAACCGACGCCGTCATCCACCACGATCAGGCGCAATGCCTGCGCCGAGCCCTGCAAGGTAATCGAAACCGTGCTCGCCTGGGCGTGGCGTTCGATGTTGGTCAAGCCTTCCTGGGCGATGCGAAACACCGCCACTGCGGCGCCGTCGACCAGATCGCAGTCGAACAGGTCGCTTTCATAATTGACCTGCAAACCGCTGCGCTGCTGGAACTCGGCGGCCAGTTGGCCGATGGCGGCGGGCAGACCGAGGGTGTCGAGCAGCGACGAACGCAAGTCATGGGAAATGCTCCGGACCTCGCCGATGGCGCTGCCGAGTCGCTCCGTTGCCTCACGCAAAATCGCCAGGCCATTGTCGCGCCCGGCCTCGATCAGATGGCTGGCCAATTCGAATTGAAACTTGATCGACACCAGCAATTGGCTGATGCCGTCATGCAATTCCCGCGAAACCCGTGAGCGTTCTTCTTCCTGCAAACTGACGATGCGCTGGTTGAGGCGCTGGAGTTTTTTGTCCGCCAGTCGATGCTCGCTGACGTTCAACGTCATGCCGCTGACAAACACCAGCAACACCGCAATCAGCGCGACGGCGGTGATTGCCAGCATCGTCCCGTGGATGCCTTGCGCGACTTCATCGCGCGCCTGTTGCGTGGCTTGTTCGACGTCTTCGAGGTAGATGCCGGTGCCGAGCATCCAGCCCCAGCGCTCGAGCATGACCACGTAAGCGAGCTTCTCGGTGACGGCGCCGGTCGAGGGTTTTTTCCATGCATAACGCTGGAACCCGGCACCGGATTCGGCGCTTTTCAGCAGTGCCTGAATCACCGGCAAACCGTGCGGATCGGTCATGTTCCACAAGTCCTGGCCGACCAGGTCGGACTGGCGCGGGTGCATCAGGCTGCGGCCCTGGCGGTCGTAGACAAAAAAGTAACCGTCGAGACCGAAGCTGAGTTTGCGCAGTTCTTCGAGCACGCGCTGCTGCGCCGTCTCATCGCCGGTGCCGTCGGCGTACAGCGGCTCGATCAGACTTTTGGCCATCTCCACGTAGTTTTTCAACTCCGCGCGTTTGCTCGCCAGAATGCTGTCCTCGATCAACTGCGCCTGTTGCTCGCCGAGTTGCCGGTTCTGGAACATCACCAACGCGCAAATGACCGCAATCGCGAGGATCAGCGGCAAGATACCGAGGGCGACGATTTTGTGTTTGAGCTGCATGTTCCCTCCTGTCGAGACCGGACGGGTGACGGATGGCGGGCATCATAGGGCAAAAACCGTTGCGCTTGGCCAGCCTTGCGCGCCGCCGGACTGACGGAAGAATCGTTCTGCGTAGAACTACGTAGACGAGCCTTACGTAGTTCTGCGGATTCCGCTGCTGGCGACATGCGCGGATATTAGGCGGCCTCGCGCCCGACTGTCCGTTGTGGAGCGGGGACCCATTATAAAAATTTCGCCGCGGCCTATCGGACTGCCGGCAGGAGACACGCAATGACCCGTCTGGTTAAACACCTCGCCTGGTTTGTCGTGGCTGTCATTGGAGCGATTGCGCTGAGTGTCGTGGCCCTGCGCCGCGGCGAAGCGATCAACGCCCTCTGGATCGTCGTCGCGGCCATCGCCATCTACCTCGTTGCCTACCGCTATTACAGCCTGTTCATCGCCAACAGGGTGATGCAACTCGATCCCACTCGTGCCACGCCCGCCGTCATCAACAATGATGGCCTGGACTACGTGCCGACCAACAAACACATTCTGTTCGGTCACCACTTCGCTGCCATTGCTGGCGCGGGGCCTTTGGTCGGTCCGGTGCTGGCAGCGCAAATGGGTTACTTGCCCGGCACGCTGTGGCTGATTGCCGGCGTGGTGTTTGCCGGCGCGGTGCAGGACTTCATGGTGCTGTTCCTGTCGACGCGGCGTAATGGCCGTTCGCTCGGCGATATGGTCCGTGAAGAAATGGGCCGTATCCCCGGAACCATCGCGCTGTTTGGCTGCTTCCTGATCATGATCATCATCCTCGCGGTGTTGGCGCTGATCGTCGTTAAAGCCTTGGCTGACAGCCCGTGGGGCATGTTCACGGTGATGGCGACCATTCCGATCGCGATGTTTATGGGCATTTACATGCGCTACATCCGTCCGGGGCGCATTGGCGAAATCTCGTTGATCGGCGTGGCGTTGCTGCTCGGTTCGATTTTCGTCGGTGGGCAGATTGCGGCTGATCCGCAGTGGGCCAAAGTCTTCAGTTTCACCGGGGTGCAGATCACCTGGATGCTGATTGGTTACGGGTTTGTCGCGGCGGTGCTGCCGGTCTGGCTGATTCTGGCGCCGCGCGATTACCTGTCGACGTTCCTCAAGATCGGCACCATTCTCGCGTTGGCAGTTGGCATTCTGATCACCATGCCCGAGCTGAAAATGCCGGCGCTGACGCAATTCATCGACGGCACCGGGCCGGTGTGGAAGGGCGGTTTGTTCCCGTTCCTGTTCATCACCATTGCCTGTGGCGCGGTTTCGGGTTTCCACGCACTGATTGCTTCCGGCACCACGCCGAAACTGCTCGCCAGTGAGGGCCACGCGCGGTACATCGGTTACGGCGGCATGCTCATGGAATCCTTCGTCGCGATCATGGCCATGGTCGCCGCTTCGGTGATTGAGCCGGGCGTGTACTTCGCCATGAACAGCCCGGCCGCTGTGGTCGGTGCCGACGTGGTAACCGTCGCGCAAACCGTCAGCAGTTGGGGTTTTGCGATTACCCCGGAAGCGCTGCAAGCGGTCGCGCATGACATCGGCGAGACGACGATTCTGGCGCGTGCCGGTGGTGCGCCGACGCTGGCGGTCGGGATCGCGCAGATCCTGCACAGCGTGCTGCCGGGTGAAAACACCATGGCGTTCTGGTACCACTTCGCGATTCTGTTCGAGGCGTTGTTTATCCTGACGGCGGTGGACGCGGGTACGCGTGCCGGACGGTTCATGCTTCAGGATTTGCTGGGTTCGTTCGTTCCGGCGCTGAAACGCACTGAATCCTGGACCGCCAACCTGATCGCCACCGCCGGTTGTGTGGCGATGTGGGGCTGGTTGTTGTATCAGGGTGTGATCGATCCGCTGGGCGGGATCAATACCTTGTGGCCGCTGTTCGGCATCTCTAACCAGATGCTCGCCGGCATCGCGCTGATGCTTGCCACGGTTGTGCTGATCAAAATGAAACGCCAACGCTACATCTGGGTGACCATGCTGCCAGCGGTCTGGCTGCTGATCTGCACCACCACGGCGGGTTTCATCAAGCTGTTCGACGCGAATCCGGCGATCGGCTTCCTGTCGCTGGCGCGTAAATACAGCGATGCTTTGGCCAATGGCCAGATCCTCGCTCCGGCCAAGGACATTACGCAGATGAACCACGTCATCTTCAATGCCTACACCAACGCGACGCTGACGGCACTGTTCCTGTTTGTGGTGTTCAGCATTCTGTTCTACGCGCTCAAAGTCGGGATTGCCGCTTGGGGCACCAAGGAACGCACGGATAAGGAAGCGCCATTCCAGGCGCTGCCGGATGCTTGATCGAGGATTGCAACGATGTTCAATGACCTGAGTCGCCTCGGTAAATACCTCGGTCAGGCCGCGCGCCTGATGGTCGGCATGCCCGACTACGACAACTACGTCGAGCACATGCAAACCAACCACCCGGACAAACCGGTGATGACCTACGAAATGTTCTTCCGCGAACGTCAGGAAGCACGTTACGGCGGCAAATCCGGGCCGAAGTGTTGTTAAACGGCTGTCATTGAAGCAACGCAAAACCCTGTGGGAGCCGAGCTTGCTCGCGATAGCGGTCTGACATTCAGCAACGGTGTTGAAGGTTCAATCGCCATCGCGAGCAAGCTCGGCTCCTACATTTGATTTGCGGTGCACACAAATCTGCGCACAACAGAAATCCCCTGTAGGGGCCGAGCTCTTGGGGAAAGCCTTGCTTCCCCAAGGCCTCACCTGACTGGCGGTTATTGCCAGGAAAATGCCGAAAGAGTACAAATGTACTCCATGACGACTCTCACTCCCCGCCGTACCGCCATCCTGACTTTTATCCGTGATCGAATCGCGGAGCACGGTCAGTCTCCGAGCCTTGCTGAAATCAGCGAGGCTTTTGGTTTTGCCTCGCGCAGCGTGGCGCGCAAGCATGTGCTGGCGCTGACCGAAGCCGGTTTTATCGAGGTCAACCCGAATCAGGCGCGGGGCATTCGCTTGCTCGGGCAACCGCCGCGCCCCGAACTGCTGGACATCCCGGTGCTCGGTCGCGTAGCAGCGGGGGCACCGATTGGTGCCGATGCCGAGGTCCACAGCCGTTTGCTGTTCGACCCGGCAATCTTCTCCCGCGTCCCGGATTACATGCTGCGGGTCCAGGGCGACTCGATGATCGAGGACGGCATCCTCGACGGTGATCTGGTAGGCGTGCACCGCAATCCCGAGGCCTACAACGGGCAGATCGTGGTCGCGCGGCTTGACGGCGAAGTCACCATCAAGCGTTTCGAACGGGTCGGCGACAGCGTGCGACTGCTGCCGCGCAACCCGGCCTATAAGCCGATCATCGTCGATGCCGATCAGGACCTGGCCATCGAAGGCGTGTTCTGCGGTCTGGTGAGGCAAGGATGATGGGCGCCGTCGTTGCGTTGGATACGCTGTTCAATGGCGGCCAGGTCTGGAAGGGCCGTCCTGCGCCACCGGCCGTCAGCCCGCAACCCACCGGGCACGCGGCGCTGGATGCGGCGCTGCCGAGCGGTGGCTGGCCGGAAGCGGCGCTGACCGAAATCCTCCTGAGCGGGCAGGGCGTCGGCGAATTGCAATTGGTGTGGCCGGCGCTGGCGCGGCTGGCGGCGGCGGGCGAGCGCATCGTGCTGATCGCGCCGCCCTACGTACCGTATCCGCAAGCCTGGCAGAACGCCGGAGTCGATCTGCGCCAGTTGTCGATCATTCAGGCCAGTGAACGCGATGCCCTGTGGGCGGCGGAACAATGCCTGCGCTCGGGAAGTTGCGGCGCGGTCCTGTGTTGGCCGCACAAGGCCGATGACCGCGCGTTGCGGCGCTTGCAGGTAGCGGCGGAAACCGGCTCGACCCTGGCGTTTGCCTACCGCTCGATGGCCGAAGCGGTAAACCCCTCGCCGGCAGCGCTGCGCATTGCTATCGACGCCAAACCTGCGCAATTGCGAGTGCTCAAGTGCCGGGGCGGATTGGCGCGCACGGCGCCGATTGCTTTCGCGATGGGACATTGAGGTTGCCATGCGCTGGGTGTGCATTCTTTTCCCGCAATTGGCGCTGGACGCGGTACTGCGTCAGCGTCCCGACCCCCATGAGCCGCTGGCGTTGCTGACCGGCCCGGCCCAGCGTCGGGTGTTGCAAGCGGTCAACGCCTCGGCCCGCGCGCTCGGTTTGCGCCCCGGCCAGTCAATGACCGCCGCTCAAGCATTGAGCAAAGGTTTTGTCACGGCGGAATACGACGCCGCCGAAATCGAACACTGGCAACAATTTCTCGCCGCGTGGGCCTATCGCTTCAGTTCCCAGGTCAGCGTGCATTACCCGCGTGCCGTGGTATTTGAAATCGAGTCGAGCCTGGGCCTGTTCGGCGCGTGGCCACAATTTGAAGCGCGATTGCGCAGCGAACTCGCCGAACTGGGCTTTCGTCATCGCATCGTCGCCGCACCCAATCCCGTGGCGGCGCGGGTGCTGGCCAATGTCTATGACGGGCTGGTGGTGCCGGACGATCAGGCCTTGCGTTATCACCTGGGGCAATTGCCGGTCGACCGCATCGCCCTCGAATCCTCGGTGGCCACGGCGTTGTCGCGCATGGGGCTGCGCACTTTGAGCCAGGTTCAGGCATTGCCGCGCCATACCCTGGCCCGGCGTTTCGAGGCCCAGGCGCTCAAGCATCTGGACGCCTTGCTCGGCTTGCGCCACTTGGCCCTGGCGTTTTACCTGCCGCCGGATCGGTTTGATGTGCGCATCGAACTCAATTTCGACGTGCAATCCCATCAGGCACTGCTGTTCCCCTTGCGTCGCTTGACCGGCGATCTGTCGGCATTCCTTTGCGGTCGGGACAGCGGCGTGCAGCGTTTCGACCTGCATCTGGAGCACGCCGGGTTGCCGGACACAGTGATCAAGGTCGGCCTGCTCAGCGCCGAGCGCGATCCGGCGATGCTCTTCGAACTGGCGCGCGGGCGCTTGGAGCAAGTGCAGGTCGAAGCCCCGGTACGCGGTTTTCGCTTGTCTGCCGAAGACCTGCCGAGTTTCGTGCCGCAGCGCCAGGAACTGTTCGACGACCGCCCGCAGCAGTCCTTGCCCTGGGAGCAATTACGCGAACGCCTGCGGGCGCGGTTGGGCGACGAAGCGGTGCAGGGTTTGCGTTTTCAGGCCGATCACCGACCCGAATGCACGTGGCAAACCAGCGTCGACAACCAGCCCTGCGGCGGGCTGCCGGGGGTGCAGCGGCCGGGCTGGCTGCTGACCGAACCGATGGCCGTGCACGAAGGCTCGGCGCGTATTCTCATGGGCCCGGAACGCATCGAATCCGGTTGGTGGGACGGCGCCGATGTGCGCCGCGATTATTACTTGATCCAGACCCGCGCCGGCCAACAGGGCTGGGCTTATCGCGCGGTGGGTGAGGGCGGTCCGCTGTGGCTGCAAGGCTGGTTCGCATGAGCATCGACGGTGCCAAATATGCTGACTGTAGCGGCTATGCCGAACTGCATTGCCTGTCGAACTTCAGCTTCCAGCGCGGCGCATCCAGTGCGCTGGAATTGTTTCAACGGGCGAAACGCCAGGGTTATCAGGCCTTGGCGATCACCGATGAATGCACCTTGTCCGGGATTGTCCGGGCCTGGCAATCGGCGAAATCCGTCGAACTGCCGCTGATCATCGGCAGCGAAATTCGCATCGAGGATGGTCCGAAACTGGTGCTGCTGGTGGAAAACCTCGAGGGTTATCAGGCGTTGTGCCGTTTGATCACCCGCGCCCGCCGCCGCACGCAAAAAGGCCAGTACCAAGTGCTGCGCGAGGATTTCAGCGAGCCGTTGCCGGGGCTGTTGGCGTTGTGGGTGCCGGACGCGGTCGATGATTTTGCCAGCGGTGATTGGCTCAAGCAGACCTTTGCCGAACGCCTGTGGCTGGCGGTCCAGTTGCATTGCGGGCAGGACGACAGCCGCCGCTTGAACGATTTGTTGCTGCTGGCCAGGGAGTTGCGCATCCCGGCGGTGGCCAGCGGCGATGTGCACATGCACGCCCGTGGCCGGCGCGCGTTGCAGGACACCATGACCGCGATCCGCCATCACCTGCCGGTGGCGGCGGCGGGTTTGCGTTTGCACCCCAACGGCGAGCGGCATTTGCGCAGCCTCGACGCGCTGCAATCGATTTATCCGCAAGCGCTGCTCGATGAAACGCGGGTGATTGCCCGGCGCTGCACGTTCGACCTGGGGCAATTGCGCTACCAATACCCCCGCGAGTTGGTGCCGCACGGCCAGACGGCGACTTCATGGCTGCGACATTTGACCGAAGAAGGCATCAAGTGGCGCTGGCCCAAGGCGCCGCAAGCCAAGGTGCTGGCGCAGATTGATAAAGAGCTGGAGCTGATTGCCGAGCTGGGCTACGAGAGCTATTTCCTCACGGTTCACGACATCGTCCGTTACGCCCGCGAACAGAAAATCCTTTGTCAGGGCCGTGGTTCGGCAGCCAACTCGGCCGTGTGTTTTGCCTTGGGCATTACCGAAATCGATCCGGATCGCACCACGTTGCTGTTCGAGCGCTTTCTGTCGAAGGAGCGCAACGAGCCGCCAGACATCGACGTCGATTTCGAGCACGAGCGCCGCGAAGAAGTTTTGCAGTATGTGTTCCAGCGTTACGGCCGCAGCCGCGCAGCGTTGACCGCGGTGGTCAGCACTTACCACGCGGCTGGCGCGGTGCGCGATGTCGCCAAGGCATTGGGTTTGCCGCCGGACCAAGTGAATGCGCTGGCCGATTGCTGCGGTCACTGGAGCGACAAGACGCCGCCCGTCGAGCGCTTGCGTGAAGGCGGTTTTGACCCCGAGAGCCCGGTCCTGCATCGGGTGTTGAGCCTGACTGCGCAGTTGATCGGTTTTCCCCGTCACCTGTCCCAGCATCCCGGAGGCTTCGTTATTTCCGAGCAGCCGCTGGACACGCTGGTGCCAGTGGAAAACGCGGCGATGGCCGAGCGCACGATTATCCAGTGGGACAAGGATGACCTCGACGCGGTCGGCCTGCTCAAGGTCGATATCCTCGCGCTGGGCATGCTCAGCGCAATCCGCCGCTGCTTCGATCTGCTGCGCCGGCACCGCAATCTGGACTTGAGCCTGGCGACGGTGCCCGCCGAAGACTCGCTGACCTACGACATGATTGGCCGGGCGGACACGGTCGGCGTCTTTCAGATTGAATCCCGGGCGCAGATGTCGATGCTGCCGCGGCTCAAACCGCGCGAATTCTATGACTTGGTGATCGAGGTGGCGATCGTCCGTCCGGGGCCGATCCAGGGCGGCATGGTGCACCCGTACCTGCGCCGTCGAAACAAGCAGGAATCCGAGGTCTATCCATCGCCAGCTCTGGAAGTGGTGCTCAAACGCACCTTGGGCGTGCCGCTGTTTCAGGAGCAGGTGATGCAGATCGCCATCGTCGCCGCCGACTACAGCCCCGGCGAGGCCGATCAGTTGCGCCGCTCCATGGCGGCGTGGAAACGTCACGGCGGACTGGAACCACACAAGGAACGCCTCGCCGCCGGGATGAAAAAGAACGGCTACACCGCAGAATTCGCCGCGCAGCTTTTCGAACAGATCAAAGGCTTCGGCAGCTACGGTTTTCCCGAGTCCCACGCCGCCAGTTTTGCCCTGCTGACCTACGCCAGTTGCTGGCTCAAATGCCACGAACCTGCGGCGTTCGCCTGTGCGCTGATCAATAGCTGGCCGATGGGTTTTTACAACCCGGACCAGATTCTGCAGGACGCCCGCCGGCATCATTTGCAGATTCGCCCGGTGGACGTGCGCGCCAGCGACTGGGATTGCAGCCTGGAACCGATCAGCGGCGCGCAACCGGCGATTCGCATGGGTTTGCGGATGATCAAGGGGTTTCGCGAAGACGATGCCCGACGCATCGAGGCGGCGCGGTCGAGGGGCGCGTTTGTCGATGTCGCCGACCTGGGCGAACGTGCGCAACTCGACGCCCGCGCCCAGGAGCAATTGGCGGATGCCGGGGCCCTGCGCGGGTTGGCCGGGGATCGTCATCGGGCGCGCTGGGAAGTGGCGGGGGTGCAGAAACAGCTCGGGTTGTTTGCCGGTTTACCGAGTCAGGAAGAGGTGGAGGTCTCGTTGCCCAAACCGACCGTGGGCGAGGATTTGCACGCCGATTACGCGACGGTCGGCACCACGCTCGGCCCGCACCCGCTGGCGTTGCTGCGCGCCGAACTCAAGGCCCGACGTTGTCGCAGCTCCCGGGAATTACTCGACGTCGAGCACGGGCGCCCGGTCAGCGTCGCCGGGCTGGTGACCGGGCGCCAACGACCGGGCACTGCCAGCGGCGTGACTTTCGTGACCCTTGAAGACGAATTCGGCAACGTCAACGTGGTGGTCTGGCGCGACTTGGCCGAACGCCAACGCCAGGTGCTGGTCGGCGCGCAATTGCTCAAGGTCGATGGGCGCTGGGAAAGGGAAGGCGAGGTGCGGCACCTGATCGCCGGACGCATGAGCGATTTGAGCCCGCTGCTGGACGGCATCCACGTGCGCAGTCGGGATTTTCATTGAGTGCCGATCATTCCCACGCGGAGCATGGGAACGACCAAACGATTACTTACCAACCGGCCAAAACCGTTCACCGCCCCCCGGCGCCTCGGTCCACGCCTGCAACGAGCGGGTTGGCAAGTCGAAATAATCGCGGGTTCGTGCATAACCGTGGCCGCCCATGCGCCCGATCGCGTCCAGGCCCAATTGGTCGATGTACAGGGTTTTCGGGTCGATCAATTCGTCGCGCACATGCGCCATCAAGACCTCGCCAAAAATGATCTCCCGCGATTGGCCAATCGACAGCGCCATCATTCGTCGACACTCCAGCGCCACCGGGGCTTCGCCGATGCGTGGGCATTTGACCGTGGTGCCGGGGATCGCGGTGAGGCCGGCGGCGGTCAGTTCGTCAAATCCCGGCGCGAACGGCACGGCGCAGACGTTCATCGCTTCCACCAGCGCATCGCTGACGATATTCACGGTGAATTCCTGATTGAGCTGGATGTTGCGCGTGGTGTCCTTGGGGCTCTGGTCGCCGTAGTTTTCCACGCCGAGCGCGAGGATCGGCGGGTCGGCCGACAACGCATTGAAGAAACTGAACGGCGCGGCGTTGATCCGGCCTTCGCCATCAATGGTGGTGACCAGCGCAATCGGCCGAGGCACGACGCTGCCGATCAGGATCTTGTATTTGTCGCGTGGGCTCAGTTGGCTGAAATCGAAACTTTGCATGGCAGCTCTCTATGAAAAAATGCGCTATGAAAAAAACGCTCTAGGGCGAAAACGCTTTAAAGAAGGGGATCAATCGCGCTCAGCGGCGCGTCTGCGCTGTAGTCATCGGCGAACGGGATCGCCGGTTTGAACAGGGTTTTCCAGTCCGGTTGGCCAAACGCGCGAGTACTGTGGCTGCGCATCAGTTTTTCGAATTGGCGTTGCGCCTGACGCTGTAACGCCGGGTAATCGACGCCCTGCACCTGACCGTCCTGCATCACGCAGCGACCGTCGATGTAACTGGCGATGCAGTCGTCACCACGCCCGGCGAGCACGAGGTTTTTCAGTGAATCGAACAGCGGCCCGAGGTGCTGGCCGCGCAGGCTGAAGACGGTGATATCAGCCTTGGCCCCCGGCGCCAGGCGTCCGAGGTCGTCGCGGCGCAAAGCCTTGGCGCCGCCGAGCGTGGCGGCGTTGTACAGGTCCAGCGTGCTGGTCAGGGCGTTGCCGCCCTCCATCAACCGGGCGATGTTCAAGCCGTGGCGCATGTTCTCCAGCAAATCCGCCGGCCAGGTGTCAGTGCCCAGCGCGAAGTTGATGCCCTTGGCGCGATAACGGCCGAAAGAGTTCAACGCCTCGCCGTCGCGGGCGAACACCAGCGGGCAATGCACCAGGCTCGCGCCGCCGTTCACCACGCGCTGAAGATCTGCGTCGCCGTCGGTGTAAATGCCGTGGGGCAGCAGGCTGCGCGGGGTCAGCAAGTCCAGTTGCTCGAGCCAGGCCAGCGGTGAAACGCCGCGCAATTGCTTGACCATCGCCACTTCGTCCAAGCCCTGGCAGCAGTGCAAACGCACCGGTGCATCCAGTTCGCGGCTCAGCGCGGCGGTGCGTTGCAGCAGCGCCGGGGTGCAGGTCTGGATGCGATCCGGGAGCAGGGCGCCACGAATCAAGCCGTCGTGGGCACCGTCGAAGTCCTGAAAAAACCGCGCCGCTGCTTGCAATCCGGCGAGGCCGCGAGCTTCGTCCCAGTGATGACCCAGACTGCCGTCGGCGCGCCAATAACTCATGCCGCTCATGTAGCAAGGCCCGAGGTAAGTGCGCAGGCCCAACTCGCCCGCGACAGCAGCGACTGCCGCGAACTCGTCATAAGTTTCTGCCCATTCGCGGTAGTACATCGAGGTGATCGGCATCGCCGTGGTGATGCCGTTGCGGATCAGTTGCGTGAAGGCGTAACGATACTTGAAGCGCTCTTCGTCGGCGGTGTAACTCTCGCGCGGACCGGCCGCCAGATAGTCTTCAGACCACATGCGGCCCATGCCGCGCTCGTCACCGTTGTCGAGGGTCAGCACCGTCGAATCGAGATCGCCGAGAGCGTCGAGGTCGATGAAACCGGGGCCAATCATCGCGTTGCCGTAGTCGATCCATTGATCCACCGGGCCGGGGTAATTGCGCCCGACAAACTCGATGCGCGAACCGCGAAACACCACTTCGCCGTCGCGCCACAGCACATGCTGCGTACCATCGAAACCGACCACGCAAGCGGCTTTCAGGCCAATGCGTTTCACAGGCGACTGTCCAGCAAACGGCCGGCCGTGGCGATCAGCCGACCGCCGCGATAGACCTCGCGCAGCGGACGTGAAACCACCGCTTCGCCCAAGGTCTGCACGGGCATCAGCAGAAAGTCTGCCGGGCAGCCGATGTCCACGCCATACGCCTCGCAGCCCAATGCGCGCGCACCGTTCACCGTCGCTGCATCAAAGGCTGCAGCGAGTTCTTCGTCCTTGTTCAGGTCAAACCGGAACGCCAGGAGCATCGCGCGTTCGAGCATGTCGCCGTTGCCCATCGGCGACCAGGCATCGCGGATGCCGTCCGACCCCAGGCACACATTGACCCCGACCGCGCGCAAAGCGAGGTACGGCGGCACCGCGCAATCGGCTGGCGCTGAACTCATCAGTGAAACGCGTAGCGCTGCGAGGCGTTCGGCCACCGGTTGCACCTGGCTCCACGGCAACATGCCGAGGCAATAGGCGTGACTGATCATCACCCGGCCCTGAAGCCCGAAACGTTCGGTGTAGTCGGCGATCAATTTGATTTGCCACAGGCCCAATTCACCTTTGTCGTGCAGGTGAATGTCGACCCCGCGCTGGAATTCGCTGGCGAGTTTGAAGACAAAATCGAGCTGGGCGATGGGGTCATTGTCGATGCCGCACGGGTCGAGGCCGCCGACGTTTTCGACGCCGAGCGCCATGGCGTCGCGCATCAGTTCGGCGGTGCCGGGGCGGCTGATCAGCCCGGTTTGCGGGAACACCACCAGTTGCAGGTCGATGAGGTCGCGATAGCGCTCGCGCAGTTGTTGCAGGGCTTCGACGTGGCGCAGGCCGAATTCCGGGTCGATGTCGACGTGGCAACGCAGGGTCAGCGAGCCACGGGCGATGCAGTTTTCCAGCAGGGCGCCGGCGCGTTGGGCGATGGGCGTTTCGACTTCGCGCAGGACGTTGCGCTCGTTGGCGATGTAATCCTTGAGCGTCGGCCCCGCGCTATTCGGCCGCCAGGGTTGGCCCCAGAGGGTTTTGTCGAGGTGAACGTGGCTTTCCACCAGCGCCGGGGTCAGGAGTTGGTGTTGGCCGTCGATATCAGTGGCGGCCAGCGGTGCAGCGGATGCCGGGCGGCGGTCCTTGAACAGGCCGTTTTCGATCAGTAGATCCTCGGCAGGGGCGCCGTAGGGGCGGACGTTGCGGAGCCAGGTCATTTTTTACCTCTGAATATTTGGTGTTTGGGCGGGCCTCTTCGCGGGCAAGCCTCGCTCCTACAGGGGGTTTGTGTTGATCATGGGCTGTGTGAACAACCCAATACCCTGTAGGAGTGAGCCTGCTCGCGATGGCCGTTATGCGGTGTCCGTTCGGGCCTCTTCGCGGGCAAGCCTCGCTCCTACAGGGGGTTTGTGTTGCCCATGGACTGTGTGAACAACTCAATACCCTGTAGGAGTGAGCTTGCTCGCGATGGCCGCACCTCGGTTCAAAGTCAGCCGATCAACCCTTGAGCTTCGACCAGATCCGG
Organism: Pseudomonas prosekii; assembly: GCF_900105155.1. Taxonomy (NCBI): domain Bacteria; kingdom Pseudomonadati; phylum Pseudomonadota; class Gammaproteobacteria; order Pseudomonadales; family Pseudomonadaceae; genus Pseudomonas; species Pseudomonas prosekii. The sequence continues at coordinate 137,384 of NZ_LT629762.1, read as the reverse complement.
TCTTGCAGCTCGCGCGCCTTGTTGCTGCATTCTTTTTCCGGGCGCAGGCGCGAGGCGAATTCGTCGGGCATGTTGATCGCGTCCATGACTTTCCATTTGGCATCGAGCAACTGGTCGCTCTGAATCCCGTTGGCGTAGGCAATCGCGTTCGACACCGCGGCTGCGTTTTCCGGCTTCATCATCCAGTCGATGAAAATCTTCGCGTTGCCAGGGTGCGGCGCGCTTTTCGGTACGGCGAAATTGTCCTGGAACATCGCCACGCCTTCACGCGGATACACGTACTTGATGCTGCTCTTTTGCAACGTCGCGCGGGCGGTCGAACCGTTCCAGTTCTGCATCATGATCACCTCGCCGGACGCCATGCGGTCCACGGTGTTGTCCGAGCTGTACATCTTCAGATGCGGTTTCTGCTTTTGCAGCAGCTCCAGAATGCGCTTGGCGTCCTGCGGGTTTTCCGTGCATTCGTCGACGTTCAAATAATGGCTGGCGGCGTTGATCACACTGCTGGACGTGTCCAGCGCGGCGAGTTGCCCTTCGAGCTCTTTGCGCGGCTCGAAAAACTCCTTCCACGAATCATCAAGCTTGCCGCCCGGGACCCGCGCACTGTCATAGGAAAACCCGGTAGTGCCCCACAGATACGGCGCCGAAAACTTGCGGCCAGGGTCGAAACTCGGGTCGCGGAACGCCGGTTTCACGTACTGGAAATTCGCCAGCGAAGGCGCGTCTATTTCCAGCAGCAGATCCTGCTTGATCAAGGTTTGCATGATCGATTGCGACGGCACGATCACGTCATACGCAGCGCCGCCGGCCTGCAATTTCGCGAGCAGGGTTTCGTTGCTGTCGTAGCCGTCCATGGTGACTTTTATCCCGGTTTCCTTTTCAAACTTGGCCAGCAAATCCACCGGGTAATAGTCGGTCCAGTTGTAGAAAAACAGTTCTTTGGGTTCGGCAGCCTGGACGCTGAATACGGTGAAGCAACTCAGGGCCAGACCAGAAATAGCCAAACGCAGGGTTTTCACTTTCATAAAAGAGCTCCAGATTTTTATTGGTTTTTGCCGCGCTGTCCCAGCCAGAAGGCCAGCACCACCAGCACAATGGAAATCACCAGCATCAGGGTCGAGATCGCGTTGATCTCCGGGGTCACGCCAGCCTTGATCGCCGAGAAGATGTACACCGGCAACGTCGTCGAGCCGGGGCCGGCGACGAAGAACGTCATGATGAAATCGTCGAGGCTGACCACAAACGCCAGCACCGAACCGGACAACACCGCCGGCCACAGCAGCGGCAGCGTCACCCGGCGAAACACCTGCCACGGATTGGCGTACAGGTCGTTCGCCGCTTCCAGCAGACTTTTGTCCAGATCATTCAGGCGCGCGCGGATCGGCAGGTAAGCGAAGGGAATGCAGAAGCCGATGTGCGCGACGATCACCGTCAGCAAACCGAGCTTGATCCCCAGCGCCATGAACAGCAGCAAGGTCGCCACCGCCGTGACGATTTCCGGCAGGATCAGCGGCAGGTTGATCCCGCCCTCGACCATCTTCTGCCCATAAAACGGCCGGTAAGTCGCCAGTGCCGCGAGCAGCGCAATCGCCGTGGCACAGACCGTGGCGATGCTGGCGACGATGATCGAATTCAACGCAGCGGTCTGGATCGACGGGTTGGCCAGAATCCTCCCGTACCAGGCAAACGAGAACTCGGTCCATACCGTCGCCGAGCGATTGGCGTTGAAGCTGTAGGCGATCAGCACAAAGATCGGCACGTACAGGTAGGCGAGGATCAACAGGCTGACTTCACGCGTCAGCGGCAGTTTTTTCAGGTGCAGAGCGATCATGCGGTGGCTCCTCGACGAAGTGTCTTGCTAGCGCGGCGGCTATACAGTGCGTAGAACACCAGCGACGCCAGCAGAATCCCGAGCAACAGGAACGACAGCGAACTGCCCAGCGGCCAGTTGCGTGCGGTGCCGAATTGCTGCTGGATCAGGTTGCCGATCATCAGCGTCTTGCCGCCGCCAAGAATCGCCGGGGTGATGAAGGCGCCGAGGCTCGGCACAAATACCAGCAGCGCGCCGGCAATCACGCCGGGCATCGACAGCGGCAAAATGATCCGCTTCAGCGCGTGCCAGCGATTGGCGCCGAGGTCGTAGGCGGCTTCCACCAGACGCCAGTCGAGTTTTTCCAGGGTCGAGTAAATCGGCAGAATCATGAACGGCAGAAAGCTGTAGACCAGCCCGACACTGACCGCGAAGTCGTTGTAGAGCAGGGTGATGCCACCGGCCTGCGGCAACAGCGCATTCAGGCTCTGCGCGACCCAGCCCTGTTCGCGGAGGATGATCAGCCAGGCGTAGTTGCGGATCAGCAGGTTGGTCCAGAACGGAATGGTGATCAGCAACACCATCAAATTGCGTCGGCGCGGGGTCAGGCTGCTCATCCATAACGCCACCGGAAAACCGAACAGGAAACACAGCAGCGTCGTGCCGCCAGCCTGAAACACCGAGCGCAACAGGGCTTGGGCATAAACCCAATTCAGCTCCAGTTCACCGTCGAAACCTTCCTGGAAAAAAAGCTGCACGTAACTGTGCAATTGCCAATCGGCCTGCCAGTCGACACCACCGTAAACGTTGCGCGGCAGCAGGCTGATGTAACCCATGATGCCCAGCGGAATGGCGATCAACGCGAGCAAAGTCAGAACCACCGGGCTGAGCAACAGCGCGCGGTTGAGGGCGGGAGAAGTGCTGCTGACGCTCATCTCAGGCCTCCATCAACAGGCAGGCGTGCGGCGGCAGATTGACCGCAACCCGATCGCCGACGACACGGCCACGGTTCAGGCCTTCGTTGTTTTCGCGCAGCATGACTTTGATGTCGTTGTTCAAACGGCATTGATAGAGCGTCGCGGTGCCGACGTACAACACCGCTTCGATCACCCCGCGCAGGTGATGCGGCTGCGTCGGGTCAACCAGTTGCGAACGCTCCGGGCGAAACGCCAATTGCACCGCCGCGCCGTCAAAACCGTGGGCCGGGCAGGGGATTTCCACCGGCATGCCATTCGGCACAAAGAGTTTTTCGTTGTGCTGACCGCGTTTGAGGTGGCCGGGGAGGAAATTGATGTCGCCGATAAACTGCGCGACGAACTGATGGTTGGGGCGTTCGTAGATGTCGTTCGGCGTGCCGATCTGCAGAATCTTGCCGGCGGACATCACCGCGATGCGATCGGAAAGCGTCAGCGCCTCTTCCTGATCGTGGGTGACAAAAATGAAGGTGATCCCGGCTTCCTTCTGCACGCGCTTGAGTTCGACCTGCATTTCTTTGCGCAACTTGAGGTCGAGCGCTGACAGCGGTTCATCCAGCAACAGCACTTTCGGTTTCGGCGCCAAGGCCCGAGCCAACGCCACGCGTTGCTGCTGACCGCCGGACAGTTCCGCCGGTTTGCGCCGGGCCAAGTGTTGCATTTGCACCAGTGCGAGCATTTCATCGACCCGTTGCGGTATCGACTTGTGATCAAGACCCTGCATCTCGAGGCCGAAGGCGATATTCTGCGCGACACTCATGTGCGGAAACAGCGCGTAACTCTGGAACACCGTGTTGACCCGCCGCTTGAACGGCGGCAAGTGGTTGACCGGTTCACCCGCCAGACGGATCTCGCCATCGCTGACGTGTTCGAAACCGGCGATGGTGCGCAGCAAGGTGGTTTTGCCGCAGCCGGATGGGCCGAGCAGGGTGAAGAATTCGTTGTCGGCAATGTCTACGGACACATTGTCGAGGGCGGGCGCCAGCCCCGGGTCGTCGGAATAGCGCTTGGAAACGTTACGCACTTCAATGGCTATCGGCTGAACCATAATGGTGCAATCCTCTAATTATTGTATGCAATGTCTGGATGCAATTTAGAAATAGCCGGATTAATCTGCTCTTGAAAGCCCCTTTTTCAATGGCTGATCAACGCCAGGGGTGGATTGCACTGGGCCAAAGGAGCGGGGAAATGGTCGAGAAAAAACTGGAAACCACGGTCGACCGTGTCTACCAAGGGGTTTACGAGGCGATCAGCAAGCGTTCGTTGCGACCGGGGATGAAACTCGGCGAGGCGTCGCTGGCGCAGTTATTTAATGTCAGCCGCACGTCGGTTCGTGCCGCACTCAAGCAATTGGAGGCCGATGGACTGGTCACCACCGAGCCCAATAAAGGTGCGTCGGTGTCGTTGCCCAGTGATGAAGAGATTCGGTCGCTGTTTGAAACCCGGCGTCTGATCGAGATCGGCATCGTCAGCGAATTGTGCCGTCGCCGCGATACCGCAGTGACCCAGGACCTGCGCGATCACCTGTTGCTGGAAGATCAGGCGCACCGCAGCGGCGATCATGAACGGCTGATTCATCTGCTCGGCGAGTTCCACATCAAACTGGCGCGCAGCCTGAATAATCCAGTGTTGCTCGACTGGTTCCAGAAGCTGATTTCGCGCGCCTCGCTGTACGCCGCAGCGCTGGACGACGACAGCCACGAGGTGTGCCGCGACGACGAGCACTTGCGCTTGATCGAGTACATCGAGGCCGGCAATCAGAGCGCCGCCATCGAACTGACCTGCATGCATTTGAATGGCATCGAGAAAGCCATTCTGGATGTCGCCGCCACATTGAAAACTGGCTACCATCCGCTCAAACATTTGATTGAGGTTTAGCCCGCAGGCGCCGCCAGACCTGTAGCAGCTGCCGAGCTCCAGCGAGGCTGCGTCCACAGTCACCGCCACTCGATGACCGACAGCCGCTGCGAAATCTTCGCTCAGCTATAACTCTATGAAACCAATGGCACTCAGCGTGCTCGAAACCAACGGGCGTCACCACAGGACACAGAGTCAGTCGATGCAGTTTCTTTCCGATAACCACGGTTGTGTTGGCTGGAACGGCGAAATGGCCGGGCGCATCTGTGCGTTCGACTGGAGCCAGACTGAGCTTGGACACATTGATCAATGGCCGCGCAGCCTGAGCAGTACCGTGCAGTTGATGCTGGCGTCGCCATTGCCGATGGTGATGCTCTGGGGTCCGCTCGGCTACATGATCTACAACGATGCGTACTCGGTGTTTGCTGGCGGGCGCCACCCTTATCTGTTGGGCTCGCCAGTTGAACTGGGCTGGCCGGAAGTCGCCGACTTCAACCGGCACGTGGTCGATACCTGCCTGGCGGGCGGCACGTTGTCCTACCGCAGTAAAGAGCTGGAATTGCTCCGCGACGGCATTCCGGAACAAGTCTGGATGGACCTCTATTACAGCCCGGTCGCCAACGATGAAGGGCGGCCCGGCGGGGTCATGGCGATGGTGGTCGAGACCACCGCGCATGTGATTTCCGAGCGCCGCCGCCAAGCCGCCGAGGATGCTTATCGCGCCGACAACGAGCGCGTGCGCCTGGCGCTGAATGCCGGGGCGTTGATCGGCTCGTTCGTCTGGGACCTCGAAGCCAATGTGCTGTCCGGCGACGAGCGTTTTGCCCGAACCTTTTCTTATCCTGCCGGATGCAATCTGGCCGACCTGCCAGCGCGCATCGCTGAATCGCGGATTCATCCTGATGACCACAGCTGGGTGCAGGAACGGGTCGAGCAAGCGGTGAAAACCGGCGCGCCGTACAACGCGGAATATCGGGTAATGCGCCCCGACGGCAGTTACCTGTGGGTGCTCGCCAGCGGTTGTTGCGAGTTCAATGAACAGGGCCGGGCGTTTCGTTTTCCCGGCGTGTTGATCGACATTCACGAACGCAAGATCGCCGAAGAATCGTTGCTCAAGTTCACCCGCAATCTCGAAGAGCGTGTGGCCAATGAAGTCGGCGCGCGGCTGGCGGCCGAAGAACAGCTGCGCCAGTCGCAGAAACTGGAAGCGATTGGCGGCCTCACCGGTGGCGTCGCCCATGACTTCAATAATCTGCTGCAAGTGATTGCCGGCAACCTGCACTTGCTCGCCCGGCATGAACCGGACAATGCCAACGTGCAGCGTCGGGTCAAAGCCTCGATTGCTGCGGTCGAGCGCGGGGCCAAGCTGTCCTCGCAGCTGCTCGCGTTCGCCCGCCGCCAACCGCTGTCGCCGGCGGTGTGTGACCCACGGAAAATCTTCGACGGCCTCGAAGAATTGATGCAACGCGCGCTTGGCGAAACCATCCAGATCAATGTGAATATCCCCGATGAGTCGTGGCGTCTGCACGTCGATCGCAACCAACTGGAAAACGCCATCCTCAATCTGGCGATCAATGCCCGCGACGCCATGCGCGGCGAGGGCACGATTGACTTGAGCGCCGAAAACATCGCCCTCGACCGGCGGTTTTGCGCCGGTAAAGGCATTGTCGCCGGCGATTATGTGCGCGTGGCGGTGCAAGACACCGGCAGCGGCATGTCGCCGGAGGTGTTGGCGCAGGCCTTCGAACCGTTCTTCACTACCAAGGCTGACGGCCAGGGCACCGGGCTCGGCTTGAGCATGGTTTTCGGTTTCGTCAAACAGAGCGGCGGTCACATCGAGATGTCCAGCGTGCCCGGCGAAGGCACGCGCGTGCAGATGTACTTCCCGCGCAGTTTGCGCGCGTTGCCGGGTGAACCGGCATTGCCGACCGCACAGCAGCGCGGTGGGCATGAAACGGTTCTGGTGGTCGAGGACAACGAAGCGGTGCGCGTCTCGGTGGTCGAATTGCTGCGCGAGGAGGGTTATCAGGTGCTCACCGCGAGCAACGGCGACATCGCGATGCAAATGTTGCTGGAAGGTTTGGTCGTCGACCTGATTTTCACCGACGTGGTCATGCCCGGGCTGATCAAGAGTTCCGACCTGGCGGCGTGGGCCAAAGTGCAAAACCCGCAAGTGGCGGTGCTGTTCACCTCCGGGCATACGCGCGACATCATTTCGCGCAATCACCAATTGAGCCCGGACACGCACCTGCTCAGCAAACCCTACGGCCCCGAAGCGCTGACGCAGATGGTTCGCGCCGTCCTCAATGGCTGACACATAACTCTGTAGGAGCATGGCTTGCCCGCGAAGGCGTCATTTCAGTCGACATCCATGGTGACTGTGAAGACGCCTTCGCGGGCAAGCCTCGCTCCTACAGGTTTTTGTGCATGTGCTTTGGGGTGATGTCTGTGCGCAACGTCGATTTCAATCGCACGATCGCGGCCGAGCCCTGTCCGTATCGTTATCGCGTTCAAAAAATACACCTGTAATTAAGGCTGGCCCATGACTTCAAAGCGCACCGCAACCCCTTCCTCCGGCATGGTCAGGGTGCGTGGCGCCCGGGAGCACAACCTCAAGAACGTCGACGTGGACATCCCGCGTGACGCCTTGGTGGTGTTTACCGGGGTGTCCGGTTCGGGCAAATCGTCGCTGGCCTTTTCGACCCTGTACGCCGAGGCGCAGCGGCGCTATTTCGAATCGGTGGCGCCGTATGCGCGGCGCCTGATCGATCAGGTCGGCGTGCCGGATGTCGATTCCATTGAAGGCTTGCCGCCGGCCGTGGCCCTGCAACAGCAGCGCGGTACGCCGAGTACACGTTCTTCGGTGGGCAGCGTCACCACGTTGTCCAGCCTGATCCGCATGCTGTATTCGCGCGCCGGCAGTTATCCGCCGGGGCAGGCGATGTTGTACGCCGAGGACTTCTCGCCGAACACCCCGCAAGGCGCCTGCCCCGAATGTCATGGTTTGGGCCGCGTCTATGAAGTGACCGAAGCGCTGATGGTCCCGGACCCGAACCTGACTATCCGCCAACGCGCCATCGCTTCCTGGCCGCTGGCGTGGCAAGGGCAAAACCTGCGCGACATCCTCGTGACCATGGGCATCGACGTCGATATCCCGTGGCGCAAACTGCCGAAAAAGCAGCGCGACTGGATTCTCTTCACCGAAGAGTCGCCAACGGTGCCGGTGTACGCCGGGCTCACCCCGGAAGAAACCAAAGTCGCCCTGCAGCGCAAAATGGAGCCGAGTTACCAAGGCACCTTTACCGGCGCTCGGCGCTACATCCTGCACACCTTCAGCCATTCGCAAAGCGCGTTGATGAAGAAGCGCGTTTCGCAGTTCATGCTCGGCAGCCCGTGCCCGTTGTGCGAGGGCAAACGCCTGAAGCGTGAAGCGTTGGCGGTGACGTTTGCCGGTTTCGACATCGGCGAGCTGTCGCAAATGACTTTGCTGCAAGTCGCCGAAGTGCTGCGGCCCGTGGCGGCGCAGAGTTATCTCGAACAGGCTGATGAATCCGGTGAGGTGCTCAGCCACAGCCAGACTCGCGAGGCCCGCGAGCAGCGCGTCGCCCAAGGTGGCAGTGGCCACGCGAACGCCCCGGACGTGCGCCATACGCCGAACCTGTCGGTGGAGAAACGTCTGGCGGCGCAACGCATTGCCCAGGACTTGCTCGAGCGGGTCAGCACCTTGACCGACCTCGGTCTCGGTTACCTGGCGCTGGAGCGCAGCACGCCGACGCTGTCGTCCGGCGAGTTGCAGCGCTTGCGCCTGGCAACGCAATTGGGTTCGCAGTTGTTCGGCGTGATTTATGTGTTGGACGAACCGTCGGCCGGTCTGCATCCGGCGGATGGCGAGGCGCTGTTCGAAGCCTTGCAACGTTTGAAAGCGGCGGGCAACACGCTGTTTGTGGTCGAGCATGATCTGGAAACCATGCGCCGCGCCGATTGGCTGATTGATGTCGGGCCGGCGGCTGGCGAGCACGGTGGGCGGATTCTGTATAGCGGACCGCCGCCGGGTTTGGCGGATATTTCTGACTCGCAAACCCGCGCCTATTTGTTCGTTGAAGAGGTGAGTAAAAAACGCGTTATACGCAAGCCGACTGGCTGGCTGAAGCTTGAAGGGATTACGCGCAACAACTTGAATAATTTAAGCGCCGAGTTTCCCTTGGGTTGTTTCACCTCGGTGACCGGTGTTTCCGGTTCCGGCAAGTCGAGTCTGGTCAGCCAGGCGTTGCTGGAGCTGGTCGGCGCGCATCTGGGGCGGTCGGCGAATGCTGGCGAAACCGAGGAGTTGAGCCTCGAAGATGACGCGCCACAGGTCAGTGGCGGTCAGGTGACGGCGGGGCTGGAGTCGATCAAGCGTCTGGTGCAAGTCGATCAGAAACCGATCGGCCGTACGCCGCGCTCGAATCTGGCGACCTACACCGGGCTGTTCGACAACGTGCGCAAGCTGTATGCGGCGACGCCAGAGGCGCAGGCCGAGGGGTACGACGCCGGGCAGTTCTCCTTCAACGTCGCCAAGGGTCGTTGCCCGACGTGTGAGGGCGAGGGTTTTGTCAGTGTCGAGTTGCTGTTTATGCCGAGCGTTTATGCGCCTTGCCCGACGTGTCACGGCGCCCGTTATAACCCGCAGACGCTGGCGATTACCTGGCAGGGCTTGAGTATTGCGCAGGTGCTGCAGTTGACTGTGGATGAGGCGGTAACGGTGTTTGCCGAGCAGGCGGGTATTCGCCGTTCGCTGGAAGTGCTGCGCGATATTGGTTTGGGTTATTTGCGCCTCGGGCAACCGGCGACGGAGCTCTCGGGCGGTGAAGCGCAGCGGATCAAACTGGCGACTGAGCTGCAACGCAGTCAGCGTGGCGCGACGTTGTATGTGCTGGATGAGCCGACCACCGGGCTGCATCCGCGTGACGTCGATCGGTTGCTGGAACAGCTGGATACGCTGGTCACGGGCGGGCACACGGTGATCGTCGTCGAACACGAAATGCGCGTGGTTGCGCAGAGCGACTGGGTGATCGACATCGGGCCGGGGGCAGGGGATCAGGGCGGCAAAATCGTCGTGGCAGGCACTCCGCAAACCGTCGCAAAAAACAAGAAAAGCCGCACCGCACCGTTCCTGGCCAAAGTGCTTGGATGATCAATGGCGCCCGCGCGGGCCCCATCGCGAGCAGGCTCACTCCTACAGGGGATTTGTGTTGGGCACAAATGCTGTGTCTGACGCCAATCCCTGTAGGAGTGAGCCTGCTCGCGATGAGGCCGTGTCAGCCAGATCATTTCTCAATGACCCACCGCCATCGCGAGCAAGCTCGGCTCCCACAGGGATTTGGGTTGGGCACAAATGCTTGGGTAAACAGGGATCCCACAGGTTTTTGGATTGGGCACTAATGCTGTGTTGGGCGCGAATCCCTGTGGGAGCAAGGCTTGCCCGCGATGAGGCCGTGTCAGCCAGATCATTTCTTAATGACCCACCGCTTTCGCGAGCAAGCTCAGCTCCTACAGGTCTTGGGTTGATCCCGTGTGGGAGTGAGCTCGCTCGCGATGGCGCCGTCAGGTGCCGTCGAGGCTGCGGCGGACTTTTTCCAGGAGTTCGCTGATCTGGAAGGGTTTGACCAGCATGTCCATGCCTTCGCCGAGGAAGACTTGGCGGTTGAGGGCGTTTTCGGCGTAGCCGGTCATGAACAGGATCGGCAAGGCTTCGCGCCAGCCGCGGGCGACGTCTGCCAGCTCGCGGCCGGTCATGCGGGGCAGGCCGACATCGGTGAGCATCAGGTCGATGGTCAAGTCGTTCTGCAAGCGTTCCAGCGCTGTTTCGATATCGCCCGCCTGGGTGCAGCGGTAACCGGCATCGGTCAGCACCTCGGCGACGAACATACGCACCGAGGGCATGTCTTCGACAATCAACACATGCTCGCCTGCGCCTTGGGAATCGACCACCACCGGCTCGACTACCTCCATCAGCGGCTCAGCACTCGCCGGCAACATGATCGTCACTTCCGTGCCGCGCCGTGCGACGCTGCGGATGTGCGCATCGCCGCCGGACTGGCGGGCGAAACCGTAAATGGTCGAGAGCCCCAACCCGGTGCCCTGGCCCAGCGGTTTGGTGGTGAAAAACGGGTCGAACACCTTATCGATCACGTTGTGTTCAATGCCAGTGCCGTCGTCGCGCACGGCCAGCGCGATGTACGCGCCGTCGGTCATGTTCGGGTCGCCGTGCGAGTACGCGGCGTACGTGCTGACCCAGATATTGCCGCCCTGAGGCAACGCATCGCGGGCGTTGATCACCAGATTGAGCACCGCGCTTTCCAGCTGAATCGGATCGACCAAGGCAATCGCCGCTTTGTTGGTCAATTCCAGCTTCAGCGCAATCCGTTCACCAATCGTGCGCACTAGCAATTCTTCCAGCGAACGCACATGTTCGTTGATGTCCACCGGGCGCGTGTCCAACGGTTGTTGACGAGCAAACGCCAACAGACGATGGGTCAGCGCGGCGGCGCTCATCGCCGAATTCAGCGCCGCTTCGGCGTAAAACTGCACCTTGTCCAGACGTGAATCGCTGACCCGTTTCTGAATCAATTCCAGGCTGGTAATGATGCCAGTGAGCAAATTATTGAAATCGTGAGCAATGCCCCCAGTCAACTTGCCCAGCGCGTCCATTTTCTGCACTTGCAGCAGTTGCGCCTCGGTGCGCGCGCGTTCAGCGACTTCCTTGGCCAATTGCGTGGTGACGTCGTCGAGACGCGCCAGGTGCGAGCGTTCGCGATGGCGGTGTTCGGTGACGTCTTCGACAAACACCAGGCTCAATTCCGGCGTGCGATACGGCGAAATCTGCCACTCGGTCTCGCGCTCCTGACCTTCGACGCGCATGTTCAGCGTGCCTTTCCAGCGCTCGCCGTAAGCCAGGCGCAGGCGCAGTTCATCAATTACTGCGCCCTGATCGTCGGCGAAACATTCACGTAACGTGTCCGGGTCGAGGTTTTCCTGAATCAGCTGAGCAAACGCATGGTTGCATTCGTGGACTTTCAGCGTCGCGTCCATCACCGCGATAGGCGCCGAGACATTGGTAAAAATCTCGCGAAAGCGCGCCTCACTCTCACGCAGCGCGTTCTCGGTATCGCGCACCCGCATAAGCGTGCGCAAGGTCGCCAACAGCACGTCCGGGTCCACCGGGTGAATCAGGTAAGCGTCGGCGCCCGCGTCGAGGCCGGTGATGATGTCGCCGGTCTGGATCGAGGCCGCCGACACGTGAATCACCGGGAGCAGGGCGGTGGCCACTTCGGCGCGCAGTTTGCGCACGATGTCGAAGCCGCTCATGTCCGGCAGGTTGACGTCGAGGATCAGCGCATCGATCCGTTCGCTGTCGATCAGCGCCAAGCCATCGCCACCGGTGCCGGCTTCGAGAATCGCATAGCCGTGGCTTTCCAGGCGCCGGCGCAGGGCGTAGCGAGTGGCGACGTTGTCATCGACGATCAACAAGCGGATGTCACGTTTCATCGGCGGGCTCCACAGGAATGGCCAGCGGGATGATCACAAAAAAGGTCGAGCCAGTGCCCGGCGTGCTCTGCACCCCGACCTCGCCACCGAGGAGCGCGGCGAAGCGTTTGCACAGCGACAAGCCTAGCCCGGTGCCGCGCAAGCGTTTCTGCAAAGGTGAGTCGACCTGCGAAAAGTCCTCGAACAATGCGCCATGTAGCTCCGGGGCGATACCTATTCCGGTATCGGTGACGGCGAAGCGGATGCAATCGCCGTCTTCGAGCCGCGCCGAAACCCGCACTTCACCGCGTGTGGTGAACTTCAGCGAGTTGGAAATGAAGTTGCGCAGGATCTGCGCGAGTTTCTTGTCATCGGTAAACAGCCGTGGAATGCCCACCGGTTCTTCGAAAATCAGATCCACCGCGCCGCCATCGACAATCGGCCGGAACATCCCGCGCAACGCCGAGAACAGGTCGAACATGTCGAACCAGCCCGGCGAGATGGTGATGCGCCCGGCTTCGATCTTCGCCAGGTCTAGCAGGTCGTCGACCATGTCGCTCAACTCGCGTGCGGCACCGCTGACGAACGCCACTTGTTTGTGCTGTTCGCTGCTCAGCGGCCCGTCGAGTTCATCGGTCAGCAGCCCGGTGATGCTCAGGATCGAGCCCAGCGGGGTGCGGAATTCATGGCTCATGTACGACAGGAAACGGCTTTTCAGGTCCGACGCCTGGCGCAATTGATCGGCCTGCTGATCCAGCTCGGCGTACAACGCCAGGACGCCCTGATTGGTCTCGTCCAGCTCTTCACGCAGGGCGTTGGCTTCGCTCTGCAACTGCGCGATCAGCGCCGCTTGTTCATCGGGCGTCAGGTTCGGCGTCAGGTTCAGTGAATCAGCCATGGGCGGCCTCCAGAGCCACGACCAGCACCGTGACGTCGTCGCGCCCACGGCAGAAGTCGCGGTGCAAAATGGCGGCAATCACGGCGGGATGGCGGTGCACCAGGCCGGGGTAATCTTGCAGATTCCAACGAGACTGCAGGCCGTCGCTGTACATGATCAATAACTGTCCATTCACGTGAGCATAGTCAAAGGGTTGGGCTTTCCGATATTGGCCACCGACGATTCCGGGATGCGAGGCCAGGCCACGGGACTTGTCCGGGGCAATCAGGCAGGCGCCGATGTTACCGATGCCGACGAATCTCAGCGAGTCGCCGTCGAATTGGGCGATTGCCAATGCGCCGCCACGCGAACCGATCATCGCCCGATGAATGTCTTCCAGCAGCAATACCGGTGAGGCGAACGGCGTCAGCGCGTAAGTCTGCTCGCCGGCCCGCGCACCGCGTTCGGCTTCTTCGCCATGGCCCAAACCGTCGATGACCAACGCGCTGATGCTGGCGCCATCAAACGCCAGGTGGAACACGTCGCCACACGACGGGTCATCGTGCAAAGAGTGCTGGCTGATGCCGACGCGGCGGTCCGGTGCCTTGTCGTTACGCGGATAGAAACGCGTCAACAGCACGGTGCCGCGCGAGTCGGCGTGCACGTCGAACACGTCAGCCTGGCGCGACATGGCGCCGAGGCCGATGCCTTGGGTGCCACGGGTGGAGAAGCCGTCGGTCAGGCACGCTTGCACGTCGAAACCGCCCGCGCGATCAATCGCGAGGATTTCGATCCCGGCGCCCACGGCGCGCGGCAAGACTCGCAGGTGCAATTCGCCACGCGCCGCGTGTTTGAGAATGTTGCTGGCGAGTTCCGTCACCACCAGTGCGACGCGTCCGGCGTCGGTGGCGTCGAAGCCATGCTGCTCGGCGAGCTGTTGCGCGGTGCGGCGGGCGTGGCCGATCTGGCTGCTGTCCTCGATCGGCAAAACCTGCGTCAGGGTGCCCCCAATATTCATGTCCATCGGGTAATCGTTATGCGCGTGCCTTTGCCGGGCTCGGTTTCCAGTTCGAACTCTTCCACCAGACGCCGGGCGCCGGTCAGGCCCAAGCCGAGACCACCGCCGGAGGTCCAGCCGTCGGTCATCGCCAGTTTCAGGTCGGGGATGCCCGGCCCTTCGTCACGAAACACCAGACGCAAACCGGTACGGCCGCTCTCATCGAGAATTTCCCAATCCATGTCGCCGCCACCGCCATAGACCATGGTGTTACGCGCCAGCTCGCTGACCGCCGTAACCATTTTGGTCAGATCGATCAGGCGCATGCCGCATTCCTGGGCAAGCTTGCGCGCGGTCTGGCGGGCCAGGACCACGTCTTGCTCAATCTGAATCGGTTGGCTGCCGCTGCTGCGCACGCTCATTGTTCGCGCACTCGTTCCTGCAGCAGTTTCATCCCCCGCTCGACGTTCAGCGCAGTGCTGACGCCGGGCAAGGTCATGCCGAGTTCGACCAGGGTAATTGCCACGGCGGGCTGCATGCCGACCAATACCGTCTCGGCGTCCATGATCCTCGACAGGCCGGAAATGGTGCCGATCATCCGGCCGATAAACGAATCGACCATGTCCAGCGCAGAAATGTCGATCAGCACGCCGCGCGCGGAGGTGCGGCTGATGCGTTCGGACAGGTCGTCCTGAAGGGTCAGGGCCAACTGGTCATGCATGTCGACCTGGATGGTCACCAGCAGAAAGTCGCCCATTTGCAGAATCGGTATGCGTTCCATGGCCTCATCCCGCCTTGCTGACGGTAATTCCCAAGCGGGTCAGGGCCAGTTTCAGGGCGTCGGCCAGATTGGCCTTGGTCACCACGCCTTGCAGGTCGAGGCCCAGGTGCACGATGGTTTGCGCGATTTGCGGACGCACGCCGCTGATGATGCAGTCAGCGCCCATCAGGCGAATCGCGGTCACGGTTTTCAGCAGGTGTTGCGCGACCAGGGTATCGACGGTCGGCACGCCAGTGATGTCGATAATGGCGATTTCCGAACCGGTGTCGACGATGCGTTGCAGCAGTGATTCCATGACCACTTGGGTGCGTTGCGAATCCAGTGTGCCGATCATCGGCAGCGCCAGCACGCCGTCCCACAACTTGACCACCGGGGTCGACAGCTCCAGCAGTTCTTCCTGCTGACGCTTGATCACCGCTTCACGGGATTTCTGGAAGGTGCGGATGGTGTGCATGCCGAGCGCATCGAGCAGCTCGGAAACTTCCCAGAGTTGTTCGCCGAGCTGCGCTGGATTATTGCTGTAGAGGTTTTGCAGCAGGCTGAATACCGGACCCTTGAGGGAGAAAATGAAGCTGGCAGTCTGCTGCGAATCCTGGCCGAGCAGGGCGCGGCTGTGGGAGAGTTTTTCGAGAAACTGACGAATCTCGTCCCAGGCCGGCGCGGCGATGTTCTGGCCATTGCCTTGCTCAAGGCCGGAAATCACCAACTGGAGAAACTCGGACATCTGTTGCTTGAGGTCCTGTTCCTTGAGGTTGCGCGTCGCGCCGTTGGCTTCGAGGCCTTTGGTCCATTCGGCAAGCAGTTGCGATTGTTGTGTTTTCATCGCTTCAAGCGTGCTGGTTTGCAGTGCTGCCATGTGTGTCGACTCCCAAAAGGTCTGCACCGATTCCCCAAATTACGATCGGCGCAAATCAGTGACATTTGTGGTGTGAATTAGTTGTTAGCGGGCGCAAGGATATTTTTATCCTGAGCAGAACTCTAGTAGTCACTGCACAAGGCTGTGATCTTTTATCAGCGAGCATGGCACTGTCCATTCAATTTGAACCCTGCGCCAACAATGGCTTCCTATTTTCAAGGCCTGACTGTTTTGGCCGCGCATGTGAATTGACGAGCGAGGTACTTATGAAAGACCAGTCTCAGCAACAGGATCCGGGCGGGGCACCGATTGACCGCAATGACCCGGCAATCGACCCGCAAGTGCCGGGGGACGGGGCTCCGGGCAACGATCAGAGCCGCGATCAAGGCGTCGCCCAGAACCGCGATCAAAGCCGCGATGAAAATACTGCCGAACCGGAAAGCGCCGACAGCGAAGTCGATCAGAAAAACGTTCACGACGATAACGACAACGAATTCAGTCCCGGTTTCAAACCCGAGCCCGATCGGCCATCGCCGGGTGAAGACACCGATGCCGATATTGATACTGATGGCGGCTGATAACAGACACAAAAACCGCATCCAATGGATGCGGTTTTTTTATGCGGTTGTTTATTCAACTGTTTAAACGGCGTTACTTGCTTGGGTGTTTGGCTTGCAATTCTTTCGCTGCGGTCAGATGTTTTTCCAGCGCCGGCAGCATTTTCTGTGCAAAACCTTTCAACTCGGTGGCACCGGCCTTTTTATCGTCGGTGACTGTTTCAGCTTCTTTCTTAAACAGCGCGATGGTTTCTTCGTGGGCCTTTACCTGATTATTGGCATAGGCCGCATCGAACGATTCGTCGCGCATGTCGAGGATTTTTTCCTTGGCTTGCTTGACCAGCGTGGTGTCGTCCGGCACCTCGATGTCATGCTTGTTCGCCAGGGCTTTGAGTTCTGCGTTCGCCTCGGTGTGATCTTTGATCATCATGTTGGCGAAGGCTTTGATGTCTGCCGATGAACTCTTTTCCAGAGCCAATTTGCTGGTTTCGATCTCGGCGATGCCGCCAGCGGCCGCGTTGTCGACAAAATCATTGGAAGTGGCAGCAAAAGCAGTGCTCATACCGGTGCTCAGGGCAACGGCGAGGGCGAGGTGGCGCAGGTTAAATCCGTCCATTGGTTCATCTCCACACGGGTTTTATAAGCGATCAGGTGATCGTTATGTAATGGAGGCTTGCGGGCGACGAAAGGTTTTATCGCAAATGCAAAACGACGACGAACGGACACCGCTGGTCTGACAGCAGGTCGACAGAAGCGGGTAACCGAGGCCATTCTGATGGTTGGCGAACGCAAGTGACCGCGTTTGCTGCCGATCAATAAACGGAGGTGTTCCATGCCGGTGCCACACGATCTTTATCAGGATTTGAATATTTCCAAGGAAGATATCCAGCAAAAACGCACCAAGGATCCGTTACTGGATTCACTGATCAACAAGTACTCGCAGGCTGATGCCGAGGTGGTCAAGGCTGAAACCGCACAGTCGGACGCGCCAAGTGACGACGCTTTGAAAAAACTCAAGGAGCGGCGTTTCCAGGTCAAAGAGAAAATTGTTCAGCAGCTTCAGGCCTCGTCCTGACCACCGACGACTGGTGACTGAATAATTGGAACGGCGCTCAAGCCCGGCACCTCGAAAGTACAGAGTCTTCCATCCCCGACTCACTTTTCAGAGGTGCCAACCAATGTCTGATACACGGTTTTCCAACGAAAAATTTCCCAGCGAACAGCAGGGCGGGTACGACCCGATTCCGACCCATCCAGAACCGCTGAGCCCTGGCCGCACCACCGTCAACCCCGAGGACGAGCCGGGGATCGACGAGCTGCCGAACAACGAAGGCGCCAAGCCGCTGGAGCAAAGCGACGGCACCGACATCGATCCGGAACGCGTGCGCGAAGAAACCGACAACGCCGAGCGCGATAACCAGATCAATCCGCGCTGATCGCAAAACACCGGGAGCCCCACCCCCGAAAAGGCCCAAACCCCTTCGATACTGTAGGAGCGAGGCTTGCCCGCGAAGGCGTCTTTTCAGTCGACCTCTATGGCGACTATGAAGACGCCTTCGCGGGCAAGCCCGCTCCTACAAGGGCGGGGTTGGGGGGGGTTATTGAAGTGCTTTGCTTAGCGGCAAGCGCACCATGTGCTGCGCTTTCAGCGAACCGAAATACAACCACTCGCCATACTCGCGCACCGTGGTAATCGGCGAGTAATTGCCGTCGCTCGCGTCCTGCAGATTGGCAATGACCTTGCCGTCCAGATCCAACCCCAAAGCAAACCCACGCTTTTCAACCGGTTTAGGCAATACGGTCATCGCCCGCGCGATCATCTTGCGCACAAACGGGTGCGGCGCCGTCGCATCGAGTAGCGCATTGCGCGGCGCATACAGCGCCACCCAGAACCGATCACGACCATTGAACGCGAGGTTGTCCGGCATCCCCGGCAAGTTATCGATGAAAACATCGTGCGTCCCGGCCTTCGGTCCGCTCAGCCAATACCGGCTGATGCGATAAGCCCCGGTTTCGTTGACCAGCACATACGCATCGTCCGGCCCCAGCGTCACGCCGTTGGCGAACTCGAGTTTTTCCAGCAGCACCTCGGTTTTGCCGCTCTGGAAGTCATAACGCAGCAAACGCCCGTCGCCGCCGTGCTCGATGATCGCCGCGCCGTCCTTGCCGTAACCCCAGCGGCTCGACGCATCGCTGAAGTAGGCGTAATGCCCGGACTTGTCGATGGCCACGTCGTCGGTAAACCCGAAAGGCACGCCGTTTGCCTCGGTGGTCAATGGAATTACCTGGCCCAGCGCGTCCAGCGACAGCAAACCCTTGAGCCCGTCAGCGATCACCAGCATGCCGTTGGGATGCCGCGCGAGGCCCAGCGGCCGGCCACCGGTGTCGGTCAGCACGGTGCGGGTTTTGCCATCGAGGCTGCTGCGGATCACTCGGCCATCGTGCAGGCCGGTGATCAGCGCACCCTCTTCGAGCAGCAACGCCTCCGGCCCGTCGATATCCGCTGCGCCAATGCGCTCGACGTCCTTGAGGCGTTGATTGTCGGCGTAGACGCCGCTGACCATCGACGGCGCCGGTGCCGGCGTCCACGCCAGCGGATGGACCTTGGTCGGCATCAGCAATAAAAAACCGCCAGTGACGACGATCAGCACCACTGCAAATCTGAGGACTGATCTCACGCGCTCACTCCCGCAGCAGCGACGTGCGCTTGTGCACGGTCGCGCAACGCCGCCAGCGACGCTGCCGATTCTCGTTCGATACGGCGCTTGAGCACTAGTTGATTGGCGATGCGCATGCCCAGGCTGCTGAACTGATAATCCAGCGTGCGCACAAACCGCGTGCCGTCGCCCTCGGCGTCGCACTGATAAGTCAGCATCAGCGACAACCCGTGATCGCCCCGCGCCCGCGCGCTCCAGCGGCGCCCCGGCAGGTATTCTTCGACGTCCCAGCTCAGATGGCCGTCGCGGCCACCGGCGCGAATATCCTCCTCGAAACGCGCGCCGGCATGCAGCGGGCCGGCGTCGCCGTCGACCTTCAGCGACGACGGATGCCACTCCGGCCAACGGCTCACGGTGCTGGCGTAGGCGAGCACGGCAATCGGATTGGCGGCAATCACGATCTGATGTTGCATGCGGGTCATGGGCGTTCTCGTCGGGTGCGGGTGGGCGTGCTCCGGTTCCCAGTAAAGGGTGCCGAACAGGTAATCCATCAGGGGAAAGACGATATTGAAATTACGTTCCTGCATCAGCTCACGGCGGTGATGCAGTTCATGCAGGCGGCGCATCTGCCGAATCCACGGCAACCGCGTGACCGGATTGCGCGGCGGCAAATGCTCGCAAGCATGGAACACTTCGTATAGCAGGTAACCAAGAACCATGCAGCCACCAGACAGGCCGGCGACGTTGGCGTTGAGCAGCGACAACAGCCACCACAGCGGCAGGGTGAAGACCAGCGTGTGCACCACGATCAGCCACGCCGGGAACAGAATCACTCGCCAGTCGCGAGCGTTGTCGTAGGTCATGTGGCCGGGCGCGAAGAAGCTGTGATGGTCGCCGGCATGCCGCGCGTAGAACATCCGCGCAAAACTCTTTTTGTGATGCCCCAAGTGCCGATGCACGCTGTACACGGCGAAGTTGAACAACAGCAGCGTCAACGGCACTGCCAGCCATTCCAGTGGCTGAACCTGCTGCACGGTGCGCCAGAATCCGCCTATCGCCAGCACGCCGAACAGCAGCACAAACGCGCCGTGCAGCCACGGGTTATAGAAACGATGGATGTCGGCGCGGTAGCGGCTGCGAAACGCTTGGGTGGTCTGCCTCACTGCAATCACCTGTGATTTTTGTCCTCACAGCAGATTAGCCGATTCGCGGGCGCAGGCTTGGTCAACCTTGAGGACACAAACGCCAGGCTCCGGTGCAAATGCGCAGGTCGGCGGGGTCAGCCCAACGGGTTCCAGCGTTGCGACCAGTCGTCGTCGGTCTTGATCACCTCGCGCAGCAGGTCGAACGCCTGTTGCAGCGTCGCCGAATCGCGGTCGCGGGAATAAACCAGGTAGGTCGGGTAACTGAATTCCGGCGCTTTCGGCACGGCTTCCAGCACGCCGCTTTGCAGGTAACTTTGCACCACGCGCGTGCGGAAATAACCGCTGCCGCCGTGTTCGAGCAAGTACTGCAAGGCCAGCGGGCCGAGGTTGAAACTCAGCGCAGCCTTGGCTTTTTCCGGCAGCGCGGCGTCGTGTTGGCGCCGGAAGTCCGGGCCCCAGTCGATGTAGACATACGGGTCGGGTTTGCCGGCCAGGCGCACGAGGATCAGCTTTTCTTCCAACACTTGCTCGACTTGCAGGCGCGGCCAGTATTCCGGTTGGTAGACCAGCGCGGCGTCGAGCACGCCCAGTTCCAACTGGCGCAGCAGGTTTTCCCCGTCGCGGATTTCCATGCGCAATGCGTGGCTGGGGATTTTCTCGCGCAGCTCGGCGGCCCAACTGAGCATCAGCGGATTGCACAGGCTGACCTCGCCACCGATGTGCAGGACGTCGCGATAACCTTCGGGCAACGGCAGGTCGCGGCGCGCGGCTTCCCAGGTTTGCACCAGTTGGTTGGCGTAGGTCACGAAGGCTTCGCCATTCGGCGTCAGGCGCGCACCGGCGCGATTGCGCACAAACAGCGTGCTGCCCAATTGGCTTTCGAGCTTCTGCACCCGCGCGGTGATCGCGGTTTGAGTAACGTGGAGCTTTTGCGCAGCGGCGGCGAGGCTGCCGTGACGGACAATTTCCAGAAAAGTGCGCGCGAGATCGATGTCCATGGGCTGGCCGCCAGTGTGGGTCGGCAATTGTAAGAGCGCCGGCAGTCGCTGCCTACCGCGCAAACAAAAATGCCCACGCAAAACCTGTAGCAGCTGCCGAGCCTGCGAGGCTGCGTTCGGCTGCGCAGCAGTCGTGATCCGGCTGTCCGGTGTTCCTGAAGACTCACGTGACTGGATTTACGACGGCTGCGCCGCCGGACGCAGCCTCGCAGGCTCGGCAGCTGCTACATAGAGCGGTGCGGGGGCGGTGGTTATTTTTGGGCGCAGGTTTGGGTGGGCAAATGTAGCAACGGCCGCAGTTTGTGCCTACCGCGCAAGCAAAAATGCCCACGCAAAACCTGTAGCAGCTGCCGAGCCTGCGAGGCTGCGTTCGGCTGCGCAGCAGTCGTGATCCGACTGCCCGGTGTTCCTGAAGACTCACGTGACTGGGTTTGCGACGGCTGCGCCGCCGGACGCAGCCTCGCAGGCTCGGCAGCTGCTACATAGAGCGTGGGTGGTTGTAAGGGAGAGCGAAGCGGCGTTGCGGGTTATTCGGTGAGTTCGGTCTCGAGCAGCTGCGCCCAGTCTGCGATCAGGCGCTGCGGGGTGCCGCAGGCCTTGCGTTTGTAGACGAAGTTGCGGCACTTCTCGGCGAATTGGTTGCGGTTTTGCACCATGTCCAGCTGCATCTGCGCCAGCTCTGCTGCTCGGCATTGCGCTATCAACAAACGGTCATCGCCGGTTTTGCGCTGGCGAATCGGCGCATACGCCGGATCGGTCAACACCCCATTCGCCCGTTGCAACAACCACAAACCGAACTCGTCGGGGCAGCGCGGACCGATCTCCTGAACCATGCCCCATTGCAGCGCCTGCTTGGCGCTCACCGGCAGGCAGTCTTGGGTGAGTTTTTCCGCCAGCACCGGGCCTACCGCGCGCGGCAGGCTGTAGGTCCAGTATTCCGAGCCATACAAACCCATGCTTTTGTAATGCGGATTAAGCACGGTTTCGGCGCGGGCCAACACGATGTCGGCGGCCAGTGCCAGCATCACACCGCCAGCCCCGGCGCTGCCGGTCATGCCGCACACCACCAGTTGCCGGGCGCTGAGCAGCTCCTCGCAGACATCGTCGATCGCCTGAATATTCGCCCACGCTTCCAGCCCCGGCACCTCGGCGGCCTGAATCACATTCAAATGCACGCCGTTGGAAAAACTCCCGCGCCCGCCCTTGATCAGCAACACCTGAGTCTCGCGCGCCTTGGCCCAGCGCAGTGCGGTGACCAGACGCTGACATTGTTCGGTGCTCATCGCGCCGTTGTAGAACTCGAACGTCAGCTCGCCGACATGCCCGGATTCGCGATAACGGATCGGTTGATAAGCTTCCTCGTTGAACGGCTGCGAAGCGATCGACCAGTCGAGCGTCGGCACTTCATGCAACTGCTGCGCGAGCATATGCCGGGCCGGGCGCTTGAACGTTTCTTCGCCGGGCAGCGGTTTGCGCCGCAACGCGCCGATCCACAGACTGTGATCGCCAGTCGCGACCAGCACTGCGTCGTCGTGCACCGCGAGAATCTGGCCCGGCGTGCCGCTGCGCGCGTCCAGATGCGCGTCATACAGGTAGTACTGGCCGCCGGCCAGACTGGCCAACACCCCCGGTTGACCGTCAGCCGCGTCGATCCGGCGTTTGATGAACCGCGAGCAATCGTGCCAACTGAACGCGCGATCCGCCTGCTTCATGCTCGGCTGTAAACGCCCGATAACCTGCGGTTGGCGGTAGTCCAGCGGCTCCGGAGTAAACCCGGCGTTGAATTTCTCGACGACTTCGCGGATGCAGCGGATCGCCGCATCACTGACCCGCCCGTTGTACAGCTCGGATTTGCGCAGGCCTGGCGGCAGGTTGAATTCGCAGGTGGCCCAGACCGGCCCGGCGTCCATCTCTTCCACCGCTTGCAACGCGGTCACGCCCCATCGCTGCAGCTCATTGGAAATCGCCCAGTCGAGGGCGCTGGCGCCGCGATCACCGACAATCCCCGGATGAATGATCACCACCGGGCGCTGCGGATCGCTCCACAATTGCTGCGGCACGCGGTCCTTGAGGAACGGGCAAATCACCAGGTCGGCGCCGGAGTGCTCGATCTGTTCGCACACCGCGTTTTCGTCGGTAAACAGCACCACGCTCGGCGAATGCCCGGCCTCGCGCAATTCCAGCCACGCGCGTTGAGTCAGGCCGTTGAACGCCGATGCCAGCAGGATGATTTTCAGTGAACGCATGAGTGCCTCTTCCTTGAGCAGTGATAGCCGTTGGCTCGTGATGAGCCGTCCCTGGCTGTCGATGGAAGTAAGAGGGTAATGATTGCCGCGCGCCGACAACTGACCGGGATCAAGCTTCGGTCGATCAGCCACTGATTCCCGTGGGAGCTAGGCTTGCCCGCGATGGCGTTGTGTCAGTCAACATTTGCATCAACTGACCCTACGCCTTCGCGGGCAAGCCTCGCTCCTACAGGCGATTTGCGAGGTGGGTAAAGCTCGAGCTCAGAAGGAGAAACAGGAGCAGCCGAACGCGCCCCAGAATCCCTGGAAATCACTCACCGGTGCCGACGACAATCGCGCGCGTTCGTGGCTGTGCGCATGCACCGCGCAGGCGCCGACACATTGGTGAACCTGCGCAGTCAGCGGCGCCAGCGGTTTCCAGTGCCCCGGCACTTTCGCCACGGGCGACCACTCAGGCACCACCGGAATCGGCGGCGGCGACAGTTTGTCGAACTCGACACTGCCGTAGACGATCTTGCCGTCGACAATAGTCAGCACCGATTCGATCCACTTGATCGCTTCGTCCTCGATGTGAAAATAATCCGCCGACAGCGCAATCAGGTCCGCCAGTTGCCCGACCTTGATCTGGCCTTTCTGCCCTTGTTCGGAGGAAAACCAGGCGCTGCCGTGGGTGAACAGTTCCAGCGCAGTGTCGCGGCTTAAGCCTTGCGGGTATAGCTCCAGGCCGCCGACGGTGCGGCCGCTGACCAGCCAGAACAGCGAAGTCCACGGGTTGTAACTCGACACGCGGGTGGCGTCGGTGCCGGCGCCGACCGGGATGCCTTCGGCCAACATGCGCGCGATCGGTGGTGTGTGTTCGGCGGCTTTGGCGCCGTAGCGGTCGACGAAATATTCGCCCTGAAACGCCATCCGGTCCTGAATCGCAATGCCGCCGCCCAGGGCTTTGACCCGCTCGATATTCTGCGGCGTGATGGTTTCGGCATGGTCGAAAAACCACGGCAGACCGTTGAACGGAATGTCGCGATTGACCTTCTCGAACACGTCGAGCATACGGCTGATGGACTCGTTGTAAGTCGCATGCAAACGGAACGGCCAGCGCTGTTCCACCAAGTGGCGAACGACTGGTTCGAGTTCCTGTTCCATGGTTTGCGGCAGGTCCGGGCGCGGTTCAAGGAAATCTTCGAAATCAGCGGCGGAGAACACCAGCATCTCGCCGGCGCCGTTGTGTTTGAGGAAGGCATCGCCCTGACCGTAATGCGAGGTGCTGGTCCAGTTCTTGAAGTCGGTGAGTTCTTCCTTGGGTTTTTGCGTGAACAAGTTGTAGGCGATACGCACGGTCAGCTGTTTGTCGTCGGCCAGTTGCTGGATGACTTGGTAATCGTCCGGGTAATTCTGATAACCGCCGCCGGCATCGATGGCGCTGGTCACGCCGAGGCGGTTGAGTTCGCGCATGAACTGGCGCGTCGAATTGACCTGATGTTCCAGCGGCAGTTTCGGCCCCTTGGCCAGGGTCGAATAAAGAATCATCGCGTTTGGCCGGGCGATCAGCATGCCGGTCGGATCGCCATTCGAATCGCGGACAATCTCGCCACCCGGCGGGTTCGGCGTATCGCGCGTGTAACCGACCACTTTCAGCGCGGCGCGGTTGAGCAGGGCGCGGTCATAGAGGTGCAGGACGAACACCGGCGTATCCGGCGCGGCTTTGTTCAATTCTTCGAGGGTGGGCAGGCGCTTTTCGGCGAATTGGAATTCGTTCCAGCCGCCGACCACGCGTACCCATTGCGGGGTCGGCGTGCGGTCGGCCTGGTCCTTGAGCAAGCGCAAGGCGTCGACCAATGACGGCACGCCTTCCCAGCGCAGTTCGAGGTTGTAATTGAGCCCGCCACGAATCAGGTGCAGGTGCGAGTCGTTGAGGCCGGGGATCACCGTGCGCCCGTGCAGGTCGATGATTTGCGTGCCGGGGCCTTGCAGCGCCATTGCTTGCGCGTCACTGCCGACCACCACGAAGCGCCCATCCTTGATCGCCACGGCGCTGGCCTGGGGTTTCTTGCGGTCAACGGTGTGCAAACGACCGTTGTACAGAATCAGATCGGCCGGGGCATCGGGCATGGTTTTACTCCCTGCGAAAAGTGGGCTGACCCAGGCACCCAAGGCGCCAGCGGTCAGGCCTTGCAATACGCGGCGGCGATTAAAACCGTCGTGGTCATCAGGTGGGCTCATGACAACGTTCTCCGCTCGGTTCTCGGTTCTCGGATCAGCAAACAGGCGTTGAACTGCCGATGGCTGACGCATGCGGCCAGAAGGAATATAGACGGCAAATCGCCGAATGGCCTGTTGACCTGCCCGACAGGCTGATCGGCGCCGGGATTGCGTGGGGGCCTGAAACGACAAATCCCGCCATGTCGGCGGGATTTGTTGTGCAGCACTGACGCTGCCCGGCGTGGGCAGCCGTCATCTTACGAAGGGAACAGTTCGGACAGTTTCATCGCCAGCATCATGTCGCCTTCAGCGCGCAGTTTGCCGCCCATGAACGCTTGCATGCCGTCGGTCGTGCCGTCGACGATGCCCTGCAGGGTTTCGCCGTCCATCACCAGAGTGACCTGCGCGTCCGGGTTTTCGCCTTCTTGCAGTTCGCAGGTTTTGTCCTTGACGATCAACGAGAAGTTTTTGCTGTCGTCGATGCGGAAACCGAATACCAGGTCCAGGCCGGCGGCGGCATCTGGGTTGAACTTGGCTTTCATTGCTTGTACGGCGTCGGCTACGGAGGTCATGGTTCGATCCTTTTCTTGGGAATTACAGCTGGGTAGCTACAGTTGGGTGATGACAGCAGGGTGATGACAGCCAGGGTCACACCAGTCCGGACTCAGCGAAATGTGATGAGTTCCGGGGCCTTCAACAATTGCAGGTGCGCATGACTGTTGAAGGAAGCCAGAGCCACCTCGCGACCACGAAACTTCAGTTGGTTGAGCGAGGTGTTGACGATTTGCCAGTTGAGTTCAAAAGCTTGTTTTGCCGGCATTTGCGTAATCAGGTGGAGCAGGGCAGTGATGGTGCCGCCGGAAGTAAACACGGCGATTTTCTGCGTGTTGTCGGCCTGGTCGAGAATCCGCTGCAAGCCTGCCTGGACCCGCTCGACAAAACCCAGCCAGCTTTCCAGCCCCGGCGTGTCGTAGGTGCCGGCCAGCCAGCGCTCGACGATCAGGGCGAAAATGCGCTGAAACTCGGCGCGGTTCTGCGCGGCGTTGCGCAGGATCTCCAGCGCCTCAGGTTCGTCGTCGAGCATTGCCGGGAGCAGGGCGCGGATCACCGCGTCGGCATCAAATTCGTTGAACGCGGAGTCGGTTTCCAGGATTGGCGTGGGCATGCCGACCGCAGCGAATTGTTCCAGCGCACTGGTGGCGGTGTGCTGCTGGCGACGCAAGTCACCGGCGAGGCAGCGATCGAAGCTGATGCCCAGCCCGGCGAGGTGCTGGCCGAGGACTTCTGCCTGGCGCACACCGGTCGGCGACAGGACGTCATAGTCGTCTGCACCAAAGGAGGCCTGGCCATGTCGAATCAAATAGATGCTGCCCACGTCCGCGTCATCCCGGTACGTTGAAGGTTTGGCGAGGTTATGAGGATGGCCGTGAGCTGTCAATGAAAAAACATACGCTTGTTTGAAATGCCCGTTACAGGCCTGTTTCCAGAGGTTTCACGGCTGGCCCCGAAGGCAGGGCATGGGTATGCTGGGGACATTCCGCGCGCGCGTTTTTAGCGGCGCATTGTATTGAAGGAGTCGTGTGTGGAGTTTTTCGCCGAGTACGCCAGTTTCCTGGCCAAGACCGTGACGCTGGTGGTCGCCATTCTCGTGGTCATGGCCAGTTTCGCGGCGCTGCGCAGTAAAGGTCGGCGCAAGTCGGCCGGGCAGTTGCAGGTCAGCAAACTCAATGATTTCTACAAAGGCCTGCGCGAACGCCTGGAGCAGACGCTGCTCGACAAGGATCAGCTCAAGGCGCTGCGCAAATCTCAGGCTAAAACCGAGAAAAAACAGAAAAAGAAACCCGAGCCGAAGGGCCGGGTTTTTGTGCTGGATTTTGACGGCGACATCAAGGCTTCCGCGACCGAGAGCCTGCGCCACGAGATCACCGCGCTGCTGACCCTCGCCACACCTCAGGACGAAGTGGTGTTGCGCCTCGAAAGCGGCGGCGGCATGGTTCACAGCTACGGCTTGGCCTCCTCGCAACTGGTGCGGATCCGTCAGGCCGGCGTGCCGTTGACCGTGTGCATCGACAAGGTCGCGGCCAGCGGCGGCTACATGATGGCCTGCATCGGCGAGAAAATTATCAGTGCGCCGTTCGCCATTCTCGGCTCGATCGGCGTGGTCGCGCAGTTGCCCAACGTCAATCGCTTGCTGAAAAAGCACGACATCGACTTTGAAGTGCTGACTGCCGGCGAATACAAACGCACGCTGACGGTGTTTGGCGAGAACACCGAGAAGGGCCGTGAGAAGTTCCAGGAAGACTTGGACATCACCCACGAACTGTTCAAGAACTTCGTTTCGCGGTATCGCCCGCAACTGGCTATCGATGAAGTGGCAACCGGCGAGATCTGGCTCGGCGTAGCGGCGCTGGGTCGGCAATTGGTCGATGAGCTGAAAACCAGCGACGAATACCTCGCCGAACGCGCCAAGAGCGCCGAGCTCTATCATCTGCACTACGCCGAACGCAAAAGTTTGCAGGAACGCATCGGCATGGCGGCCAGCGGTTCGGTGGATCGTCTGCTGCTGAGTTGGTGGAGTCGTCTGACCCAACAACGCTTCTGGTAATTGCACTTCGAGGCCCGGCCAATCAAGTTGGCCGGGTCTTTTTTTTGCCTGTTTTTTGCTAACTGCATAATCAGCCAGCGGCCGGTGGTATTTATATATAGTTTGCAATCATATTGCTGATCCAATAACGGTTTTATCAATCGACTATATAAGCTTTTATTTGAAAGTGTCTTCTCTAGACTGAAAGCTCTTTTGGTAAAAGGGATTTTACTCATGTCTTCGGATTCAACTATTTCGACTTCGCTCGAATTGACCAGCACAACGAGCGCCATGATGACGCCGGAACAACAAGGCATTTTTTATAACCTGGTCAAGAAGCAGCCGATTCCATCCTGGCTATCGGAGGCCGGCAGTGCTGCGCGAGTCCTGGGTCGAATACCTGCAAAGCGCTCATCAATCAGATTTCGATGAGGTGACGCTGCGTGCAGCCAGCTCTTTCGCGCGCCTCGACAGTCGACTGGATTTCACTCGCCAACAGTTCAACCAGACCATGGCCGCAATCGTCAGCAACTACACGAATGAGCGCGCGGCGCTGATCAAACGGCTGACTACCGAGGCCCTGCAACGCAATCCGGGGTTGCCATTACCCGACACTGCGCCGGACGTCACGCGTACTTCCTCCCGGTTCAAGGGTTGAACCCGAAGAGCATTTTTTCAAAACTGATCCTGCAAGGAACGCACATGGAAGGATTCCTACAAAAACCGGCATCAAGTGGACCGGCGCTCGAGCGTGGCACGTTGGCATTGGCCGATCTGACGCTGGGCAACGTGCTGCCGATGACGCCAATGCAATACGCCGCCCAGTTGATCGGCAACCGCTGGGGTAAGGAGGCGCCGGCAGCCATTCTGGTTGACCTCAATTACGATTTTTACGGCTACCCGGCCGACGGTGATATTCACCAGGGCAGGGCGCGCACTTGCCAAAGCCTGACCCAGGTGTTGCTGCAGAACTACCAGACGGTCGGCGCCGGGCGTTTCGGCGAGAGCGCATTCGGCTTGTATACGCCGCCCGTCGTCGGGCCGCACGTGCGGATCGTCGAGATTGACGAAGCCCCCAATCCCGGTGGCGGTTACCGCGATTACGAAGGCATCTATCGACACTCCACGCCGCAGGTCTACGGTCCCGCGACGCAATTGGCGATGCAACCGGCGGCGTTCAAGGAATGGGTCTGGACCCTGGATTTCAAGGCGCAATATGCCGCTTATGTCGCCCAGGCATGGCCGGCTGATCAGGCGTTGCTGGCCGCCGACGCTTACCCGCTGCGAACCTCGGTCAAACTGGCTTTTGTCATGGCGGCGTGTCTGCAACGTCAGGAAAACAGCTTGAGCGTCGCAGGGCTGACGATGGCTATGCGCGCTGCGGCGCTCGACGGGCAGCAAACCTGGGCGCAACTGACGCTCGCGCAACTGCAAGCGCACACCCTCGTGCCAGCGTCGCTGGAGGCGGCGCGGCTGGTGATTTATCGCTATACCTCGGTCGATATCTGGCGTTTTCGCGATCGGGCCACGGGGCGAATGTTGCTCTACGTGCCGGGCAACGCTTCGCCGTTTCACGAGTTTGCCGATCATCACGCTTTGTGCGAGTGGGTGGCCGGCATCGCTCGTGACGAGGCGCGCAAACAGGCGCTGGCGGCGCATTTCAACGAAGACGACCGCGAGGACGGGACATTCCACGCCGGGGTGCTGACAGCGTTGGCAGCGATGGCCACTTACCCGCAGCAATACCTGTTGAAGAAGGGCCACGGTTTTTTCAACAACGATGGTTACTGGCCGCCAGAAAGCTACATCAGTGCCGAAGTCGCGCCGCTTACCGAAGACCCGTTCGCCCAATGGGTGCTGGTGATGAAGCGCGCGGCGCAGGCCAGTATCGAGACCATTCGCACTGACGCGCAGGTCAATCGCGACAACTTGAGTGCGGTCGTCGAGCCGGTTGTGCAGTGGGTCAACCGCTTTGGTCCATTGGCCCTGTTCGTTCCGGGAGGCGAGGGTTTACTCGCGCTGGCCGGGCTGATCGACGCCGGTTATGGCCTCGATGAGGCGGTCGATGGCAAAACCACGGACGCGCGCTCGGCAGGCGTCGGGCGCACGTTGTTTGGTTTGCTTAACGCATTGCCGTTGATTCATGCCGCCGGGGTGCTCAAGGGCGCAGAGAACGTTGCAGCGGCGAGCGCGCCTGTCGTGTCTGCCGATGCGACGCTGGCCGCTGAACGTGTGGTCAGCGATGCCGCTGCCTCGGTGAACGGCGCGCCGATCAGCAGCGGTCTGTTGCGAGTACTCATGCCTGAAAGCGCGTTGTTCAGCGATGCAGCCCTGCGCAGCATCGATCAAGTCTGCGGGCTCGATGCCGACATGCTCACGCTGATGCAGAGCGGCCATCCGCCGCCGCCGATCCTGACGGACACCGTGAGCCGTTTTCGCATCGACCTCGATTTGCAGCAGGCGATAGACCGCCTGCCGGCCGACTCTGCCGCCGCTGCACAGGCGCAGCGTGCGCGCATCGAGCAATTCAACGCGCGCTACGCGGCGCTGCAGCACTCCGATCACGAATGGGTGAGGCTGTTTCAGTCGCAATACCCCGGCTTGCCGAAAAGCGCGATCGAGCAAATGCTTGACCGCTCGGGGATCGACATTGCGGCGCCGCACACCATGGCTGAAGCCAAGCGGGTGCTAAGCGAGTTGAGCAGCAAAGCCGAGCAATACGAGTT
The DNA here is from genome assembly GCF_900105155.1 of Pseudomonas prosekii. NCBI lineage: Bacteria > Pseudomonadati > Pseudomonadota > Gammaproteobacteria > Pseudomonadales > Pseudomonadaceae > Pseudomonas > Pseudomonas prosekii. The sequence goes on along the minus strand of NZ_LT629762.1, from coordinate 106,614 downwards.
TCATCTGCGAGTGGCGCGCGCTTATGAAGGGCTGCACCTCGCCTCAGTCGCAAACGCCGACAGCGATGTGCTGGCATTGCATTCGCTCGAACGGCTGCCGGGTTGGCCGTCCGATACGCGCATCGAAGTTTGTCAAACGTCGGCGGCGGGGCGGGTGTTGGACAGTATCGGCCCGCGTGGCGCAGCGTCTACGCGCCAGTTGATCAAGCATGGCGGTAATTATCAGGGGCTCGCGGCTGGGCAATCCGTGGATTTTCACCAAGCCCTGCTCAATGCCTTGTCGCCGCAGCAACGATTGGCACTGGGGTTGCGCGCCGATCAGGCTCTGGCGGATTTACGCGCGCTCATCCGCGCCGCACCGAGGTCGCGCATCGAACTGGAGACAGGCCTGCAGCGCATGGATTCAGGCCTGTCATTCGACCCCCTCGGCCTGCGTGGTGGCGGATTCCCGACCACTGCGCAGGACGCAGGCTTCACCCGAACCTTTCAAAAGCTTCAGCTCGACGAGTTGTATCCGGCGCTGACACAGCAGCAACTGGATGCGTTGTTGACTGAATGGGGCGCCAACGCCCAGACGCATCTGATCTTTCTCAATGAGCAGTTGCAGCAATTGCGCGTTGATTTGCTGGCGTGGGTCCAGCAGGTCCAATTCGATATCGCCGCCATGGACGTCGACCTGTTGGCCGCCGGCGATGCCGAAGCAATCGGGCTGGGGCCACGCGAGATCGAAGCGCAAAACGATGCCCGGATCAGCGCGGCGATGCGCATTGAACACCAGAGTCGAATGGGCCTGGCCAACCAGTTGATTACGCTGTGGCAACGCAATGGCAGCGCGGCTGATCAGATTTTCAGCAACGGTCAGTTGACTGGATTTCGCCTGAGTCTGGACCTGGATTTTTTCCATACACTGCCCGCGCTGAATGTCAGGCTCACGGAGGTTGTGGAGCTGTCGATGCCGTATTGCTCATTGAACGAGCCCGCGAGTCTTTCGGCGTTTCTTGAGGGGTTTCCCAAGTTGCGCGTGTTGAACCTGGCGGGCACCGATTTGCGTCAACTTGATGCCGCCGGCAACTGGACCGCGCATTTGCCGGCGTCGATAAGCCAGCTCACTGAGCTCACTCACCTTGACCTCGGGGGCACCGGGCTGATGTTGACGGAGCAGGCGGCCGGGGCATTCAGTGAGCTGTCGCAACTGACCACACTCGACCTCAGCGGCAACCCGCTGACACGGCCGCCATTGGTTGTGCATTTGCCGGCCCTGCGCCGTCTCTACCTGCGGGCGACCGGCATTGAAATATGCCCGGTGGGTGTACTTGATCACCCGTATCTGGATTTGCTGGACCTGCGCGACAACCGGATTGATCGAATCCCCGACGCGGTGCGCAAGCAAGCCGTGCGCGAGAAGGTGGTGTTACTGACGGGCAATCCGATCAACGATGAGGACAGCCTGCGATGGATCAGTCGCCATCGTCAGGAAACCGGGATCAACGTCTGGTTGGGCCCGCCAACGGAAGATTTCGCTCAGCCCCATGCCTGGCTGTCCGGGCTTTCACCCGAACACACAGCATTTCAGGTTGAGCGCTGGCAATACCTGGCCGCTCGCCAGGGCAGCGAGCGGCTTTTTGCAATGCTCGACACGCTAAGCCGCACGGCAGACTTTCGCGTGAGTTATGCGCCGCTGCAACGGCGGGTCTGGCAGTTGATCGATGCGCTGCACGCGTCGCCGGCGCTGTATCAGCAGATGTTCATCGATGGCGAATGGGCCGCGGTCGATGGTTACGATCCGTTTGTCAGTTTCGAGCTGCTTGAAGGCCGGGTCGCGGCGTTGCGGATGGCGCCGGTACTTTAGCGCAGGCGAAAAAAAACCTTGAGCCCGGCTCTACGGCCATGGCTCAAGGTTTTGCTGTGACGAAGACGCCTTAACGTCGACGAAACAGTGGCAACGGCTCGTCAGTCGCGGCCTGATACGTCACCGAGAAGTCCTTCAAACCTTCAAGGGCTTCGTACGGGTCTTTGTCGGCGCGAATCGCGAAGGCATCAAACCCGCAGCGGTGCAGGTAAAACAACTGGTCGCGCAGTACATCGCCAATCGCGCGCAATTCGCCTTTGAAACCGTAACGGTCACGCAGCAGACGGGCATTGGAGTAGTTGCGGCCATCGGTGAACGCCGGGAAGTTCAGGGCAATCACCTTGAACTTGTCGACGTCTTCACCGATTTCCTCGGCTTCTTCATCGGCGTCCAGCCACACACCCAGGCCGCCATCGCGGGCCAGGAGCATGCGGCCGTGCTCGCGCCACAGCGCCAACGGGACGATGTAGTCGTCGCAGTTGCTGATTTCGTCAATGTTGAAATCCTTGGGCAGCAGGTGCCAGGTCTCGTCGACGACTTCGTTGTTCTTAATGATTCGCTGCATAGACGCGCTCCTTGAAGAGGTCGATGCCGATGCGCTGATAGGTGTCGATGAAACGCTCATCTTCGTGACGTTGTTCGATGTACACGTCGATCAGTTTCTCGATCACATCAGGCATGGCTTCCTGGGCGAAGGACGGGCCGAGGATTTTGCCCAGGCTGGCGTTGCGACTGCCGCTGCCGCCGAGGGACACCTGGTAGAACTCCTCACCTTTCTTGTCCACCCCGAGGATGCCGATGTGGCCGACGTGGTGGTGCCCGCAGGCGTTCATGCAACCGGAGATGTTCAGGTCCAGTTCGCCGACGTCGAACAGGTAGTCGAGGTCGTCGAAACGGCGCTGGATCGATTCGGCAATCGGGATCGACTTGGCGTTGGCCAGCGAGCAGAAATCACCCCCCGGGCAGCAGATGATGTCGGTCAGCAGGCCGATGTTCGGCGTGGCGAAACCTTGCTCGCGCAACTCGCCCCACAGGGTGAACAACTGCGTCTGTTCGACGTCGGCGAGAATGATGTTCTGTTCGTGCGAGGTGCGCAGTTGGCCGAAGCTGTAACGCTCGGCGAGGTCGGCAACGGCATCGAGCTGCTTGTCGGTGATGTCGCCCGGCGCAACGCCGGTCGGTTTCAGCGACAGGGTCACGGCAACATAGCCCGGCTTCTTGTGCGCCAGGGTGTTGCGGGTGCGCCAGCGAGCGAAACCCGGATGTTCCTTGTCGAGCTCGGCGAGTGCCTGGGTCTGGTTGTCCAGGGCCTTGTAGTCGGGATCGACAAAGTGCTTGGCGACGCGATGCACTTCGGCGTCGGTCAACGTGGTCTGGCCACCGCGCAGGTGTTCCATTTCGGCGTCGACTTTTTGCGCGAACACTTCAGGGGTCAGCGCTTTGACGAGGATCTTGATCCGCGCCTTGTACTTGTTGTCGCGACGGCCGTAGCGGTTGTAAACCCGCAGAATGGCGTCGAGGTAGCTCAGCAAGTCCTGCCACGGCAGGAATTCATTGATGAACGCGCCAACCACCGGCGTACGGCCGAGGCCGCCACCGACCAGCACACGGAAGCCCAGCTCGCCCGCAGCGTTGTGCACCGGCTCAAGGCCAATGTCGTGCACTTCGATGGCCGCGCGGTCAGAGGTCGAGCCGTTGATGGCGATCTTGAATTTGCGCGGCAGGTAAGCGAATTCCGGGTGGAATGTCGTCCACTGACGGACGATTTCGCACCACGGACGCGGGTCGATCAACTCGTCGGCGGCGACACCGGCGAACTGGTCGGTGGTGACGTTGCGCAGGCAGTTGCCGCTGGTCTGGATCGCGTGCATCTGCACAGTGGCCAGTTCAGCGAGGATGTCCGGGATGTCTTCCAGCGCCGGCCAGTTGAACTGCACGTTCTGCCGGGTACTGATGTGGGCGTAGCCCTTGTCGAAGTCGCGGGCAATTTTGGCCATCATTCGCGTCTGGCGCGAGGTCAGTTGGCCGTAAGGCACCGCCACCCGCAACATCGGCGCGAAACGCTGGATGTAAAGGCCATTTTGCAGGCGCAGGGGGCGGAATTCTTCTTCGCTCAGCTCGCCTGCCAGATAGCGTCGGGTCTGATCACGGAACTGCTTGACGCGGTCCTCGATGATCCGCTGATCGTACTCGTCGTATACGTACATATAAGTCCTGTTCTCAGGCTTGGGCCGGTCGGATCCAGTGGCGTTTTTCGCTTGCTGAAGTTTCCGATACTGCCTCGGCAATTCTGCGCGCACGGCCGCGCACTCCCTACGGAGCCGGGGCAAGATACCAGTTTGCAGTTATGCGCAAAAGTGATGTTTGAGTATATGTAAAGAACTAAAAGGCCTAACGAGAAGCGTTAGTGAAAAGCCCTTAGTTGTGGTGAGGGCAATCGTCGTCTTTACTGTGGTCGAGTCTTTATGCAATCACCGATAAAACCGACAAGAGGCGATGCAATGAGCAACCCAACCAAAGCAAGGAAAAGCGACAGTTCCGTTGATGCCTGGGCGATTTTGTTCCTGATCATCCTGGTCGTGGGCACCGCGGTGTTCTGGGTCAGCCACCAATAACCGCGATGAACCGCGCGCGTTAGCGCGCACGCCCCCTGTAGCAGCTGGCGCAGCCTGCGTTCGGCTGCGCAGCAGTCGTAAAACCTGCGAATGCGGTCTTGCTGAAACACCGCGGCGCATGATTCAGCGACTGCTGCGCAGCCGAACGCAGGCTGCGCCAGCTGCTACATGACGGAGGCTGCGCCAGCTGCTACATAAGGACGTGGGATGGCGCAAAAGGGGAGGATCAGATCCCGGCCAGCATCAGGACCAGTTTGACGATGCCGAACAGTGACAGCGCAAAAACTGCCGTGAACAAAATCCCCAGAATCACGAAATGACTCGGCTTGCCGTGAGTGAAGTCGCGGGCGCGATTCTTTCCGCTCTGCACCCCGAACGCCGCCGCCACCACGCTGTGCAGCATCTGCCATAAGGTCGGCGGCTTGTTGTCGACTGGATCGTCCATAAATCCCTCGTCACGAATGTGTGTCAGGCAAGCATAGACAATGCAGCGCGCAATATCCGTGAACGCCACAACCCCCCTGTAGGAGCGAGGCTTGCCCGCAAAGGCGATTGGCCAGCAACAATCATGTCAACTGACAGAACGCCATCGCGGGCAAGCCTCGCTCCCACAGGGTGCGCAATCAGCCGAGACTCAGTTGTCGTAACCCAGATTCGGCGCCAGCCAGCGTTCGGTCACGCTCAAATCCTGACCTTTGCGCGAGGTGTAGCTCTGCACCTGATCCTTGTCGATCTTGCCCACCGCAAAATACTGCGCCTGCGGGTGCGCGAAGTACCAGCCGCTGACCGCTGCTGCCGGGAACATCGCGTAATGTTCGGTGAGGAACACGCCGCTGCGCCCGGCCTGCATTTCGCTGGCCTCAGGGTCGAGCAACGCGAACAACGTGCCTTTCTCGGTGTGATCCGGGCAGGCCGGGTAGCCCGGGGCAGGGCGGATGCCGCTGTATTGCTCTTTGATCAGCGCGTCGTTGTCCAGCGTTTCATCCTTGGCGTAACCCCAATAATCTTTACGCACTTGCTGGTGCAACCACTCGGCGCAGGCTTCGGCCAAGCGGTCGGCCAAGGCTTTGACCATGATCGAGTTGTAATCGTCGCCGGCGTCCTGATACGCCTTGGCCACTTCTTCCGCGCCGATCCCGGCGGTGGTAATGAAACCACCGACGTAGTCAGTAATCTCGCTGTCCTTCGGCGCGACAAAGTCGGCCAGGGAGAAATTCGGTTTGCCGTCGGTCTTGATGATCTGCTGACGCAAGTGATGCAGTTTGGCCAAGGGCTTGCCGTCATCGCCATACAGCTCGATGTCGTCGTCGCGCACCTGATTCGCCGGCCAGAAACCGAACACCGCACGGGCGCTGATCAGCTTCTCGTCGATCAACTTGGCGAGCATTTCCTTGGCATCGGCGTACAGCGCCGTCGCCGCTTCGCCGACCACTTCATCTTCGAGAATGCGCGGAAACTTGCCGGCCAAGTCCCAGGAGATGAAGAACGGCGTCCAGTCGATGTACTCGGCCAGCACCTTCAAATCGATATTGTCGAGCACCTTGGCCCCGGTAAACGTCGGTTTCACCGGTGCGTAAGTGCTCCAGTCAAACTGCGGTTTCTTGGCGATTGACGCCGGGTAGCTCAGGCGTTCGGTGCGCGCGCTGCGGTTGGCGGTGCGCTCGCGGACCTCGATGTATTCCAGGCGCGTCTTCTCGATAAACGCCGGTTTCAGTTCCTTGGACAGCAACTGCGTGGCCACGCCCACTGCGCGCGAGGCGTCGGTAACGTAGATCACCGCGTCGTTGCTGTACTTCGGTTCGATCTTCACCGCCGTGTGCGCTTTCGAGGTGGTCGCGCCACCGATCATCAGCGGCAAGTGGAAATCCTGGCGCTGCATCTCGCGCGCCACGTGGACCATTTCATCCAGCGAAGGCGTGATCAGACCGGACAAACCGATGATGTCGCACTTCTGTTCCTTGGCCACTTGCAGGATCTTCTCGGCCGGCACCATCACGCCGAGGTCGACGATGTCGTAGCCGTTACAACCGAGGACCACGCCGACAATATTTTTGCCGATGTCGTGCACGTCACCCTTGACCGTGGCCATGAGGATTTTGCCTTTGGCTTCCGGTTTGTCACCCTTTTCCAGTTCGATGAACGGGATCAAATGCGCCACGGCCTGCTTCATCACGCGGGCGGATTTCACCACTTGCGGCAGGAACATTTTGCCGGCGCCGAACAGGTCGCCGACGATGTTCATGCCCGACATCAGCGGGCCTTCGATGACTTCGATCGGGCGGCTGAACGACTGACGCGATTCTTCGGTGTCTTCGACAATGTGCGTGGTGATGCCCTTGACCAGCGCATGTTCCAGACGTTTGTTGACTTCCCAGCCGCGCCACTCTTCGGTCTCGGCTTCCTTGACGCTGCCGTCGCCCTTGTACTTGTCGGCGATGGCGAGGAGGGCGTCGGTGCCTTCGGCGGTGCGGTTAAGCACCACGTCTTCGACGGCGTCACGCAGCTCGGCCGGGATCTGGTCGTAGATCTCCAGTTGCCCGGCGTTGACGATGCCCATGGTCAGGCCATTGCGGATCGCGTACAGCAGGAACACCGAGTGAATCGCCTCGCGCACCGGGTTGTTGCCACGGAACGAAAACGACACGTTGGACACGCCGCCAGAGGTCAGCGCGTACGGCAGCTCGTCGCGGATGTAAGCGCACGCGTTAATAAAGTCGACGGCATAGTTGTTGTGTTCTTCGATGCCGGTGGCGATCGCGAAGATGTTCGGGTCGAAAATGATGTCTTCCGGCGGGAAGCCGACTTCGTTGACCAGAATGTCGTAGGAGCGTTTGCAGATTTCTTTCTTGCGCGCTTCGGTGTCGGCCTGACCGGCTTCGTCGAAGGCCATTACCACCACCGCCGCACCGTAACGCTTGCACAGTTTGGCGTGATGAATGAACTGCTCGACGCCTTCTTTCATGCTGATCGAGTTGACGATGCCCTTGCCCTGAATGCACTTGAGGCCGGCTTCGATCACTTCCCATTTCGAGGAGTCGATCATGATCGGCACGCGCGAAATATCCGGTTCGCCGGCAATCAGATTGAGGAAGGTCACCATCGCCTTCTTCGAATCGAGCATGCCTTCGTCCATGTTGATGTCGATCACCTGAGCGCCGGCCTCGACCTGCTGCAGGGCGACTTCCAGCGCTTCGGTGTAGTTGTCTTCACGGATCAGGCGGGCGAATTTCGCCGAACCGGTGATGTTGGTGCGCTCGCCGACGTTGATGAACAACGAGTTGCGATCAATCGTGAACGGCTCCAGACCCGACAGGCGACAGGCCTTGGGAATGTCCGGAATCACCCGGGGCGCGTAACCGGCGACGGCGTTGGCGATGGCTTCGATGTGGCCCGGCGTGGTGCCGCAGCAACCGCCGACAATGTTCAGAAAACCGCTTTGGGCGAATTCTTCGATGACCTTGGCGGTTTCTGCCGGCAACTCGTCGTACTCGCCGAATTCGTTCGGCAGGCCAGCGTTCGGGTGCGCGGAAACGTGGGTGTTGGCCTTGTTCGACAGTTCTTCGAGGTACGGACGCAACTCACTGGCGCCGAGCGCGCAGTTGAGGCCGACGGAAATCGGCTTGGCGTGCGCCACCGAGTTCCAGAACGCTTCGGTGGTCTGGCCCGACAAGGTCCGGCCGGAGGCATCGGTGATGGTCCCGGAAATCATGATCGGCAATTCGATGCCCAACTCTTCGAACACACCTTGCACGGCAAAAATCGCCGCTTTGGCGTTCAAGGTGTCGAAGATGGTTTCGATCAGGATCAGGTCGGCGCCGCCCTCGATCAGGCCTTTGGTGGCCTCGGTGTAGTTTTCCACCAGCTCATCGAAGGTGACGTTGCGGTAGCCGGGGTTGTTAACGTCGGGCGACAGCGAGCAAGTACGGCTGGTCGGCCCGATCACGCCGGCGACGAAACGCGGCTTGTCCGGGGTTTCGAGGGTCTTGGCATCGCAGACCTTGCGCGCCAGACGAGCGCCTTCTACGTTTAACTCGTAGGCCAGGCCCTGCATGCCGTAGTCGGCGAGGGACACCTGGGTGGCGTTGAAGGTGTTGGTTTCGAGGATGTCGGCGCCGGCATCCAGGTAGGCTTTTTCGATCGCGCCGATCACGTCCGGGCGGGTCAGCACCAGCAGGTCGTTGTTGCCTTTGACATCGCTCGGCCAGTCGGCGAAGCGTTTGCCACGGTAATCCTGTTCCTCAAGCTTATAGCTCTGGATCATCGTGCCCATGCCGCCGTCGAGAATCAGGATGCGCTCTTTGAGGGCTTGCTTGAGAGCTTGAAGGCGAACACTGCGATCGGACATTGGGACTACTCGGAAAGACCATGACGAAGGGCCGGGATAATAGCAAACCTGTGCGGTTTTAGAGCATGTCCGGGTTTTGCATGAATATCGCTCATGTTGGCGATAGTGGCAAAACGGTAGAATCGCGGCGAATTTTCATGAGTGGGCCCAGAAACATGCCGTATCGCGTCGTCGTCAGCATGTTGTTGCTGCTCATAAGCTGGGGCGCCACTGCGCAGGATCCCACCGTTTCATCCGCCATTTCCTACACCCGCGACATTCAGCCGATCTTCACCGAAAAGTGCGTGGCCTGCCATGCGTGCTACGACTCGGCGTGTCAGCTGAACCTGGGTAGCGGCGAAGGCGCGTTGCGTGGCGCCAGCAAAACCCCGGTGTACGACGGTGAACGCAGCGTCGCGGCACCGCCAACGCGGCTGTTTTACGACGCTTTCGGCAAACGCGCTTGGCAACAAAAAGGCTTCTATTCGGTGCTGGATGCGCAGGGCAGCCAAGCCGCGTTGATGGCGCGGATGCTCGAACTCGGGCACACAACCGCGCTGACGCCCAATGCCAAACTGCCGGAAGGGATCGCGCTGGGCCTTAATCGCGAAAACACCTGCGCGATGCCGGCGGAGTTTGACGGTTACGCCAGCGCTCACCCCAAAGAAGGCATGCCGCTGGCGGTCACCGGACTCACCGATCAGCAATACCAGACGCTGCAGCGCTGGCTCGCGTCCGGTGCGCCGATTGATCAGCAAGGCCTGGCGCCGAGCGCCGAGGAAGCGCTGCAAGTGCTGCAATGGGAAAAGCTGCTAAATTCGCCTGGCGCGCGGGAAAGTCTGGTCGGGCGCTGGTTGTTCGAGCATTTGTTTCTCGCGCACATTTATTTCAAGGACGGCGAGCCGGGGCATTTCTTCCAGTGGGTGCGCTCGCGCACGCCGAGCGGTCAGCCGATTGATCTGATCAATACGCGCCGGCCCAACGATGATCCGGGCACTCGGGTGTATTACCGTTTGTGGCCGGTGCAAGGCGTGATTGTGCAGAAAACCCACATCACTTATCCGCTGAGCGCGGCGAAAATGGCCCGGGTCAAAAGCCTGTTCTACAGCGGTAACTGGCAGGCGAACGCGTTGCCGGGTTATGGCCCGGAGCGCCGCGCCAATCCGTTCACCACCTTCGAAGCGATCCCGGCGCAGGCGCGTTATCAGTTCATGCTGGATAACGCTGAATACTTTGTCCGCACCTTTATTCGCGGGCCGGTGTGCCGTGGGCAGATCGCCACGGATGTGATTCGCGATAACTTCTGGGCGCTGTTCCAGGCGCCGGAGCACGATCTGTACATCACCGACCCCAACTATCGCGGCCAGGCGACGCCGCTGCTGGCGATGCCGGGGCAGAACGACGATGTTGGCAGCGTCCTCGGCTTGTGGCACGACTACCGCGACAAGCGCAACGAATACGAGGCCTTGCGTCGCGACAGTTACGCCGATGCGCCAGCGCCGAGCTGGTCGACATTGTGGGCCGGCAACGACAACGCGTTACTGAGCATTTTTCGCCACTTCGACAGCGCTTCAGTGAACAAGGGCCTGATCGGCGAAGTGCCGCAGACGATGTGGCTGTTCGACTATCCGCTGCTGGAGCGCACCTATTATCAGTTGGCGGTCAACTTCGATGTGTTCGGCAATGTCTCGCATCAGGCGCAGACGCGGCTGTATTTCGACCTGATCCGCAACGGCGCCGAACAGAACTTCCTGCGCCTGATGCCGGCCGATTCGCGCGAGGGTTACCTCGACGATTGGTATCAGAACAGCGGCAAATTCAAGATGTGGCTGGATTACGAAACCATCGATGACGACAAGCCGACCGCGCTCAAACTCGATGAAAAAGACCCGAAACGCGACTTCGCCGAGCAATTGCTGGCCCGTTACGGCGACCTCGATGCGCGGCCCGATCCGATCAACCGTTGCGCCGGCGCTTACTGCTCGCGGCCGAATATCGACCCGGCGTTGCAGAACGCCGAGCAGGCCTTGAGCCAGCTGACTTCACGTCCGGCAGCGGGTTTACGGGTGATCGACCAGTTGCCGGAAGCGACCATGCTGCGCGTCGAAACCGCCAGCGGCAAACGTGAGATCTACAGCCTGCTGCGCAACCGCGCGCACAGCAACGTCGCATTCCTGCTCGGCGAATCCCTGCGTTTTCAACCGGGGCTGGACACTTTGACCATCTATCCGGGAGTGCTCAGCAGCTACCCGAACTTCATGTTCAACGTGCCGGCGGCGCAAATGCCGGCATTTGTCGCAGCAATGGAAAACGCCAAGGACGCCAACCGCTTCGAGAAAATCGTCGACCGCTGGGGGATTCGCCGCAGCCATCCGCAGTTCTGGTTCTACTTCCACGACCTGAGCCGCTACGTCCACGAAACCGACCCGGTGGAAGAGGGTGTGCTGGATATGAATCGCTACGAGAACCTCTGACACCGCCGCCGCCCCTCCGTAGGAGCAGAGCTTGCTCGCGAAAGCGTCAATTCAGGCGACATCCCATTGGCTGATACGACGCCTTCGCGAGCAAGCTCTGCTCCTACAAGGGATTTGCGGTGGTTCTGGATTGCCGATCTGGAGTGAGAAACCCTGATCGACCTTTGCCGATTATCCAGTGTCCCATCTGTAATAACGCCGATCCCCGTAGGAGCAAAGCTTGCTCGCGAAAGCGTCAGGTCAGGCGACATCACATTGACTGATACGACGCCTTCGCGAGCAAGCTCTGCTCCTACAAGGGATCTGTGGTGATTTATAGAGAGGGCCATTGATGTTGATTTCGGTGCAGGCCTTGCGTTTCATCGCAGCCTGGGCGGTGGTTTGCCACCATTTCATGCAGATTTTTTTCGACTTCCATGCGCGCGGGCCGGTGGGGCAGGCGTTCATCGACAAGGGCGCGGTGGGCGTCGATATCTTCTTTGTCATCAGTGGTCTGGTGATTTTCCTCTCCACTGAAGGCAAGTCGCTGCCGCCCGGCCGCTTCCTGTTGTATCGACTGTTCCGCATCGTCCCGGCGTACTGGCTGTACACCGCGTTAATGGCGCTGGTGGTGGTGTTCGCACGGCCGGTATTGCCGGACCAAAGCGTCGACTGGTCGCATTTCCTGCTGTCGCTGGTATTCATTCCTACGGAGAACCCCGGCGGTTACGGGATTTATCCCACACTCAACGTCGGTTGGACCCTGAACTACGAAATGCTTTTTTACCTGCTGTTTGCCTGGGCGTTGCTGTTTCGCTTGCAAGTGCGACTGCTGATCGTCGCGGCGCTGCTGTTTGCGGTATGCCAGGCGTGGACCGGTTATGGCTGGGTCAGCGAGTTCTACCGTTCGGATATCGTCTACGAATTCCTGCTCGGGATCGCCCTTGGCATGATCTACCGTCGTGGCTGGATCAAACCGGGGTTATACCTGCCGCTGCTGGGGATTGCCTGCGCGTTGTTGATGATTTATCACCTGCCGCCGGGGCCGCGATTCCTCGCGTGGGGCTTGCCGAGCGCAGTGCTGGTGATGGCGTGTATTGCGCTGGAGCGGTTTTTCGCCAACAACCGGGTATTGGAAGTGCTCGGTAATTGCTCCTATTCGGTGTACCTGATGCACGTGCTGGTGCTGTCCGCTGGCGGATTTGTCGCACAGCGTTATGGCGTTAATCCCTACGTGATGTTCGTGGTGTGTGCGCTGACAATCGGGTTTGCTTCGTGGCTGAGCTACGAATGGGTGGAAAAACGCAGCTATCGGTGGCTTAAAGCGCGGATCGACGGGGAAAAGGCTGCCGAACCGGCGCTGGCTCTTTCCCGACAAAAATACTAGGACTTTGTGCCGCGCGATGATTAGCGTAAACTGCGCCCAAGCCTGCGAGGAGTTTCCATGACCGCTATTACCATTACTGACGCCGCCCACGATTATCTGGCAGATCTGCTCTCCAAGCAGAACACCCCAGGCATCGGCATTCGCGTCTTCATCACCCAGCCTGGCACCCAGTACGCCGAAACCTGCATTGCCTACTGCAAGCCGGGCGAAGAAAAACCAGAAGACACCGCGCTGGGGTTGAAAGACTTCACCGCTTACATCGATTCGTTCAGCGAAGCCTTTCTGGATGACGCGGTAGTCGATTACGCCACCGACCGCATGGGCGGCCAGCTGACCATCAAGGCGCCAAACGCCAAAGTACCGATGGTCAACGCCGACAGCCCGGTCAACGAGCGCATCAATTACTACCTGCAAACCGAGATCAATCCGGGGCTCGCGAGCCACGGCGGTCAGGTCAGCCTGATCGATGTGGTCGAAGACGGCATCGCTGTGCTGAAGTTCGGCGGCGGTTGCCAGGGCTGCGGCCAGGCGGACGTGACCTTGCGTGAAGGCATCGAGCGCACTTTGCTCGAGCGCATTCCGGAGCTCAAAGGTGTTCGTGACGTGACCGACCACACGCAGAAAGAAAACGCCTACTACTAAGTAAGGTGTTCACTGCGACATAAAAAAACGGCGCCCCGTGAGCGCCGTTTTTTTATGCGTGAACACTTCCCTGTGGTGAGGGGACTCTCCACAGGGCTATGTGTGGTCTCAGGGCCTGTAGAGATGCGCATGCCCGGCGCGATACAGCGACGACTCGCTGAACTGATCGCTGCCCAGCACTCGACCGACCAATATCAGCGCCGTACGCCGAAAGCCCTTCGCCGCAACCTTCTCGGCAATATCGTCAATTGTCCCGACCACCCAATCCTGATCCGGCCAGGTCGCGCGGTGGATCACCGCAATCGGGCAGTCCGCGCCGTAATGCGGGAGCAGTTCGGCGAGGATTTTCTGCAAATGGTTGACGCCCAAGTGAATCGCCATCGTCGCGCCATGCTGCGCCAGACTGCCCAGCTCCTCACCTGCAGGCATCGCGGTTTTATCCGCGTAACGGGTCAAAATCACGCTTTGCGAGATGTCCGGCAAGGTCAGCTCAGCGCCGAGCAACGCCGCGCACGCCGCTGTCGCGGTCACACCCGGAATGATTTCAAACGGTATATCCAGCTCGCGCAGATAACGAATCTGCTCGCCAATCGCGCCGTACAAACTCGGATCGCCCGAGTGCACACGCGCCACATCCTGACCTTCAAGGTGCGCAGCCTTGATCAGCTCGATGATCTGTTCCAGATGCAATTCGGCGCTATTGACCACCGTTTCCGCCTGATGCCCTTCGAGCACCGCCGCCGGCACCAGAGAGCCGGCATAGATGATTACCGGGCAGCTGCGAATCAGCCGCTGGCCTTTGACGGTGATCAGTTCCGGGTCGCCGGGGCCGGCGCCAATGAAGTAGACGGTCATCGTCAATTCCTGAAAAAACGCTGAGAAAAACCTTCGAGGCAAGGCTTCAGATGAAGATTGCTCATGATCGAGGCGGGGATTATCGGGGATTTTACGCAGCACTGGCCAATGCGAGCGTGGCTTGGGCGTATTTTTGTCGCGAAATCAGCAGTTTTGCTGGCGCCTGGGCCAGATGTTCAGCGAGGGCGAGGGCCGCGCTTTCTGCCACGCCGTAACAGCCGGTGCGCTCGAAAGCGATCTGCGATTGATGGCTGAGTTGTGGTTGATAACCGGCCAATTGCTCGCTGCTGAAATACATCAATTGCAAGCCAAGTTGCTCAGCCAATTCCACCAAACCCGGCTCATCGCGTTTCAGATCGATGCTGGCCAATGCCTTGATGTGCCGAAGTTCGATGTGATGCGCCTGCAATGCCTGATCGAGCAACGCCCGCAGCGTGCTGACCGGGCAGCCGCGCTGGCAGCCCAGGCCGACCACCAGGGTCGGCGCTGTGCTGGCATCGGTCATGCGTGGTATTGACCGTCGCTTTTGCTGCGGAACAACCAGGCGCTGATCAGGCCAAGGGCCAGCCAGAACACCACGTTGGTCAACTGCGAAGCGATTTTGAACTGCGCTTCCAGCGCTTCCGGTGCCAGCATCGAGTGCACTTCCGGTTGCGGCGCGCCAATCACGTGCGGCACCGCGAGAATCGCCACGCCGAGAATCTTCATCAGCCAGTGGCGGCTGAACACGATCAGCGCGATGCCGACCGCGGTGGACGCTGCGGTGCTGATCCACCAGATTTGCCGTTGCGCCAAGTCAGCGGCAGCGGTGCCCGGCAGTTCAGGTGGCAGGCCTAGGGTCGGCGCCAGCACGAAGGTTGCGTAACCGGCCAGGCCCCAGAGCAGGCCCTGGGCGGTTTTGGTCGGCGCGCGCAGGGTGTACAGGCCCGCGAGCATCAGCGCAAAACCGACCGCGACCACCAGATTGCCGCCCGTGGTGAACAACACGCGCTGCCAGCCGTCTTCCGGCTCCCAGGCTTCGGCGTCATGCGTGTGAGCGGCGGCTGCACCTTCACTGTGCTCGTGAGCGACAACGGCTGCGGCGGGTTCGGATTTTTCATAGGTTTCCGCTTGGAGAATCAGCGGCGACACCCAGAAGCTTTGCAGCAGGGTCAGCAACAGGGCGGCCAGCAGCCCGGTGAAACCTGCGGTTTGCGCGATACGCTTGATCATGTCGGCAGGTCTCAATGGCACGGGAACGCAGAGCTGTGACGGGTATCGTGGGCGGCATTGTGCACCGCTTCGATGTGCGAGAAACCGGCGAAATACACCAGGCACGCGCCGAGAATCGACGCGCAGACGGCGGCGGTCAGGCGTTGGCTCAGGGTCGTAGTGTTGCTGGTGGCGGTGCTGTGGTCGGTGCTGGTGATGATCGACATGGCGCTTCCCTCTGGTCTGTCAGCGGGTGAATCGAGCGCATGAAAACCCCTGCGAGCGAGCGCGCAGAAGCCTAAACAGCGCCCGCCCACCGCGGGTTTGTCATTCAGTGATCGTAGTGGTCACTTTGCGTTGCGGGCCGGTCTCCGGGCTCACGAGGGGCGAGGGCAAATGCCCGAGCCTGCAAGAATCGCCTTCCCATGCCGAACTGCCGACACAGTGGATCTGATTCTTCGCTCGCTTACCGTTGCGGGGGCAGCACCGGACTGACATGGCTTTAGAGTAAAGCACATGATTCACCGGTTTCCCGTTTCACCCTGTGAAGGGCACCCGTAACAAGGCGTGTAGGAGAGCATGCGCGGGGCGAAGCGTCAATTGGCAGGGGTTCTCAACTCTGTGGCGAGGGGGCTTGCCCCCGTTCGGCGGCGAAGCCGTCGCAAAAACTGGGTGTGGGGTCTGCCTGAAGGAATGTCGGGGGCCGCTTCGCAGCCCAACGGGGGCAAGCCCCCTCGCCACAGGCATCGCAATCGCCTGCAGACATTGACCCGCCCCCGCACCATGCGTAGCCTTGCGCTTTCGAGGTTCTTCGGCAGGTGCCGAAGCTAAGAAGGGAACGCGGTCGATGCCGCGGCTGCCCCCGCAACTGTGAACGGTGATGTTCGCTGCCACGCCACTGCAAATCCCCTCCAAAACGGGTTCGCGGGAAGGCGCAGCGAATGCCAGGCCCCCGAGGCCGGCGCGCCGAAAGCCAGGAGACCTGCCTCGAAACGAATTCTCACTACAACCGGGCGGGGTGATCCGGTGGCGAAATCTTCCGCGCCTTCATCGCTGCGGTCGTCGTCCCGTATGCCCGCCACCTTGCCAAAGGGCATCCGATGAAAACACTGGCCAAACTCCCCGTCACCATCGTCACCGGCTTCCTCGGCTCGGGCAAAACCACCTTGCTGCGGCATATGCTCGACAACGCGCAAGGGCGGCGCATCGCGGTGATCGTCAACGAGTTTGGCGAGCTGGGCATCGACGGCGAAATCCTCAAGCAGTGCTCGATCGGCTGCACCGAAGAAGAAGCCAATGGCCGCGTCTACGAACTGGCCAACGGCTGCCTGTGCTGCACGGTTCAGGAAGAATTCTTCCCTGTGATGCGTGAACTGGTCGCGCGTCGCGGCGACCTCGACCACATCCTCATCGAAACCTCGGGCCTGGCCCTGCCAAAGCCGCTAGTGCAAGCCTTCCAGTGGCCGGAAATCCGCAGCGCCTGCACGGTTGACGCGGTCATCACCGTGGTCGACAGCCCGGCCGTCGCCGCCGGCACCTTCGCCGCGTTCCCGGACCAAGTCGACGCCCAGCGCAAACTCGACCCGAACCTCGATCACGAATCGCCGCTGCACGAATTGTTCGCCGACCAACTGGCCAGCGCTGACCTCGTCATCCTCAATAAAGCCGACCTGATCAGCCCGGAAGACCTCGCTCGCGTACGTCTGGAAGTCGCCGAAGAGCTGCCGCCAGCGGTCAAAGTCATCGAAGCCAGCAGCGGTCGCGTGCCACTGGACGTGCTGATCGGTCTGGGCGCCGGTTCCGAAGAACACATCGACAGCCGCCACAGCCATCACGATCATCACCACGAAGGTGAAGACGATCATGATCACGACGCTTTTGATTCGATTTCGATCGAACTGCCGCAGGCCGACGAAAGCCTGCTGATGGACGCGCTGACGCAATTGGTGGTCAAGCACGGCATCCTCCGCGTCAAAGGGTTTGCGGCGATTCCGAACAAGCCGATGCGCCTGTTGATTCAGGGCGTGGGCACGCGTTTCGACAAGCACTTCGACCGCCAGTGGGGCGCCGATGAAGTGCGCAGCACGCGTCTGGTGTTGATCGGTCAGGAACTCGACGCCGGCCAACTCGAAGCGCAACTGCGCGCCGCGCTCAGCGTTTAAGCCATGCACCTGCTCAGGACCCAGCCCGGCGGTTTCGTTTCGGATGACAACATCGCCGACCTTGGGCAAACCCCCGCCGAACTGGTGATCCTGTGCAGCGGCGACTCCAGCCTGGCGCTGCTCGCCGAGGC
Organism: Pseudomonas prosekii; assembly: GCF_900105155.1. NCBI lineage: Bacteria > Pseudomonadati > Pseudomonadota > Gammaproteobacteria > Pseudomonadales > Pseudomonadaceae > Pseudomonas > Pseudomonas prosekii. The sequence continues at coordinate 89,005 of NZ_LT629762.1, read as the reverse complement.
CGCGCAGCAATTGCCCGACGATTACCCGAGCGTGCGCCTGGCCAATCCGATGCAGGTGCAGAATCACGCCTCGGTGGATTTGTACGTCGATGAAGTGCTGCGTCACGCCAAAGTGATTCTGATTTCGCTGCACGGTGGCATCGGTTATTGGCGTTACGGCGTCGAGCGCCTGGTCGAATTGTCCGCGCGCGGTGTGCAACTGATTCTGGTGCCCGGCGACGACCGCCCGGACCCGGAACTCAGCGACCTCAGCACCGTGGCGGCCGACGAGCGCGATCGTCTCTGGCAGTTTTTGCGTCAGGGCGGCATGGCCAACGCGCTGGATTTTTTCCGCTGTCTGGCCAGCCAATGGCTGGGCCGCGACTATGCCTGGGCCGAGCCGCAAACCCTGCCGCGCACAGCTATTTATCACCCACAGAAAAGCCCCGCTGAACTGCGAGATTGGCAAGCCGAATGGCGCGCCGAGCAACCGGTGGCGGCGGTGCTGTTCTACCGCTCGCACCTGCAAGCGGCGAACACCGGTTTCATCGATATTTTTTGCCAGCGCCTGCAAGCCGCCGGGTTGAACCCGCTGCCGATTGCGCTGGCCAGCCTGAAAGAACCCGGCTGCCTGACGGTGGTCGAGGATTGGCTGGATGAGGTCGAAGCGGCGGTGATTCTCAACACCACCGGGTTCGCCCAGTCCAGCCCCGAAGCGCCGCACCTGCGGCCGTTTCGGCGCAATATTCCGGTGATCCAGGCGATTTGCGCCCAGGATAACGAACCCGGTTGGCGCGCCAGCGAGCAAGGCCTTGGCCCACGTGATCTGGCGATGCACATCGCGCTGCCGGAACTCGACGGGCGCATCATCAGTCGCCCGATCAGTTTCAAGGATCTGGCCTGGCGCAGTGAGCGCAGCCAGTCCGATGTGGTCTGCTATCGAGCGCAACCGCAACGCATGGATTTTGTCGCCGAACTGGCGCGGCGCTGGATCGATCTGGCCCGGGTGCCGAATGCCGAAAAACGCATCGCGCTGATCCTCGCCAACTACCCGACCCGCGATGGCCGCATCGGCAACGGCGTCGGTCTGGACACACCAGCGGCGGCGCTGAATATCCTCCGCGCGCTGCATCAGGAAGGCTACCCGTTGCCCGCAGAATTGCCGGCCAGCGGCACCGCATTGATCGCGCAACTGCTCGGCGGCGTCAGCAACGACCTCGACACGCTCGACCAGCGACCATGCATGCAGAGCCTGGCGCTGGACGACTATTCGCTGATGTTCGACGCGCTGCCCGAAACCAATCGGCAAGCGGTGCTGGAACGCTGGGGAGCGCCGCAAAACGATCCGATGTTCCGCGACGGTCGGATGATGATCGCCGGCCTGCGCTTCGGCCTGACCTTCGTCGGCATTCAACCGGCCCGTGGTTATCAGGTTGACCCGAGCGCGGTGTATCACGATCCCGATCTGGTGCCGCCGCACGGTTATCTGGCGTTCTACTTCTGGTTGCGCAACACCTATGGCGCCCACGGCGTGATTCACGTCGGCAAGCACGGCAATCTCGAGTGGCTGCCGGGCAAGGGTGTCGGGCTGTCGGAAAACTGCTGGCCGGACGCGCTGCTCGGGCCGCTGCCGAACATTTATCCATTTATCGTCAACGATCCGGGCGAGGGCGCCCAGGCCAAACGGCGCACCCAGGCAGTGATCATCGATCACTTGATGCCGCCGCTGACCCGCGCCGAGACCTACGGGCCGCTGCGTAATCTGGAGCTGTTGGCGGACGAATATTACGAAGCGCAATTGCTCGATCCACGCCGCGCCCGCGAGTTGCAGCGCGACATTCTGCAATTGGTGCGCGAGACACACATCGACCGCGAATTGCAGCTCGATGAAAAGCTCAATAGCGACGCCGACGCGGCGATCTGGTTGCCGCGCCTCGACACGTATTTGTGTGATTTGAAGGAATCGCAGATTCGCGATGGCCTGCATATTTTCGGCGAATCGCCGAGCGGGCGTTTGCGCATTGATACGTTGCTGGCGTTGCTGCGCATCCCCCGCGGCGACGGTCGCGGCGCGCAATCGAGCCTGCTGCGGGCGCTGGCGAAAGCGCTTGCATTGGGCTTCGATCCGCTCGACTGCGAGCTGGCCGAACCGTGGCTCGGACCACGCCCGGTGGAGCTACTGGCGATCAGTGACGACGTGTGGCGCACGGCAGGCGATACCCGCGAACGGCTTGAGTTGTTCGCCGCGCAATTGATCACAGACACGTTGGCCGACCCAAATCCCTGTGGGAGCGAGCTTGCTCGCGATGCGGTGGATCATTCAACTTCGATGTCGACTGAACCACCGTCATCGCGAGCAAGCTCGCTCCCACAAGGTCCCAGTTGGGCTGAGGTCAATGCGATTCTCGAGCATCTGCTGGAGGTCGTCGCGCCCCGACTCGACGCTTGCGGCCCTGCGGAAATGCGCGGTTTGCTCGATGCCCTCAGCGGTCGTTTTGTTCCCGCCGGGCCGAGCGGCGCGCCGAGTCGCGGTCGCCTGGACGTGTTGCCCACCGGGCGCAATTTCTACTCGGTGGACGTGCGCAATCTGCCGACCACCACCGCGTGGCGCATCGGTTTCCAGTCGGCCAACCTGATTCTCGAACGGCACATGCAGGACCACGGCGATCACCTGCGCCAACTCGGTTTGTCCGTGTGGGGCACCGCGACCATGCGCACCGGTGGCGACGACATCGCCCAAGCCATGGCGCTGATGGGCGTGCGCCCGGTGTGGGCGACCGGCAGTCAACGCGTCGATGATTTCGAGATCCTCCCGGTCAGCCTGCTCGACCGTCCGCGAGTCGATGTGACGTTGCGCGTTTCCGGATTCTTCCGCGATGCCTTCGCCAATCTGATTCGGCTGTTCGACGCCGCGGTACAAGCGGTGGCCGAACTCGACGAACCGGACGATCTCAATCCGCTGGCGGCCAAGGTTCGCGCCGAACGTGCAGCGTTGCTCGCCAGCGGTCTCGACGAAGACGCGGCCCGGCGTCAGGCCGGTTGGCGCATTTTCGGGGCCAAGCCCGGTGCCTATGGCGCAGGCGTGCAGGGCGCTATCGACGGGCGTTTGTGGCAAAGCCGCGAAGACCTCGCCGAGGTTTATCTGAACTGGGGTGGCTACGCTTATGGCGGTTCGGATGAAGGCACGGCGGCGCGGCAACAGTTCGCCCAGCGCCTGAGTCAGGTGCAAGCGGTGCTGCAGAACCAGGACAATCGCGAGCATGACTTGCTCGATTCCAACGACTATTACCAATTCCAGGGCGGCATGCTCGCCGCCGTCGAAAGCCTCAGCGGTGCAGCGGCGGCCAGTTATCACGGCGACCACAGTCAGCCGGATCTGCCGAAAATTCGCACGTTGAAAGAAGAGCTGAATCGGGTGATACGTTCCCGCGCGGCGAACCCGAAGTGGATCGACGGCGTCAAGCGCCACGGCTATAAAGGCGCGTTTGAACTGGCGGCGACGGTGGACAATCTGTTCGCGTTCGATGCGACTACGCAATTGATTGACGATCACCAGTACGCGTTGCTGGCGGACGCCTATTTGCTGGATCCGGCGACCCGGGATTTTGTCCGCGAACATAACCCGCATGCGTTGCGCGACATGACCGAGCGCATGCTCGAAGCGCAGCAACGCGGAATGTGGCAAGAGCCCGGCGAATACCGCGAAGCGCTGGAAAACCTGTTGCTGGACATAGAAGAAGACGGCTAGAGCACCGCACCCCCGCAAGGGATGGAAGTTGCTGCTGAGAAATTACCGACCATGACCGAGATTGCCCAATGACCGACACACCCCATTTCCCGCTCTCCGCCGTGGTCGGCGCTGATGATTTGAAGCTCGCGCTGTGCCTCACTGCTATCGACCCGAAAATCGGCGGCGTGCTTATTGAAGGCCCGCGCGGCATGGCCAAATCGACCCTCGCCCGAGGCCTGGCCGACCTGCTCGCCAGCGGCCAATTCGTCACGCTGCCGCTGGGCGCCACCGAAGAACGCCTGGTCGGCACCCTCGACCTCGACGCTGCGCTGAGCGAGGGCCGCGCGCAGTTTTCTCCCGGCGTGCTGGCCAAGGCTGACGGCGGCGTGCTCTACGTTGATGAAGTCAATCTGCTGCCCGATCACCTCGTCGATTTGCTGCTCGACGTTGCCGCCAGCGGCACCAACCTGATCGAACGCGATGGCATTTCGCATCGGCATTCGGCGAAGTTTGTGTTGATCGGCACCATGAACCCGGAAGAGGGCGAACTGCGCCCGCAACTGCTCGACCGCTTCGGCCTCAACGTCGCCCTCAGCGGCCACACCGCGCCGACACAGCGCGGGCAGATCATCCGTCGTCGGCTGGATTTCGACAGCAATCCGCAAGCGTTCTGCGCCCAATGGGCGGCGCAGCAACAGGCACTGCGCGAACGCTGCCAGCAGGCACGCAGCGCGTTGGCCGCTATCCCGTTGGATGACGCGGCGCTGGCGATGATCACCGAGCGCTGCTTTGCTGCTGGTGTCGATGGCCTGCGCGCCGACCTGGTCTGGCTGCGTGCCGCCCGCGCCCATGCCGCGTGGCGTGGCGCCGAGGCAATTGCCGAAGAAGACATCGACGCCGTTGCCGAATTTGCCCTGCGCCATCGTCGTCGCCAGCATTCGAATCCGCCGCCGCAACAGGAACAGCCACCTTCGACACAGAACAGCAACCCCAGCGAAGGCCAGGGCCAGTGGGGCGAAATGCCTGCACAGGCGTTGCCCATCGGTGCCCGACGTGAAGTGCCGAGCTGGCCAAAAAAGCCCTAGGCATTCGCCCTCGATCTGACGCGGGGGCGAATGCCAGACCCCGCGCCGGAACGCCCGACCATGGCCGCCAAGGCAAACGTCGCGCAGCGCCACAAGGTTCGATCAACTGGCCCGGCACTTTGCTCAACGGCCGTCCGCGCCAGCATGAAGACTTGCTGTTTCACCTGCGCAGCCGCTCAGCGCATGAGTTGTGGCTGGTGATCGTCGATGCTTCGGCTTCGACCCGCCGCCATAAGGCGTTGAGCCATGCCAAAGGTTTGCTGGCGCAGCTGTTCGACGACGCCTATCGGCAACGCGCGCGCCTGGCGCTGCTGACCGCCAGCGGCACGGCGCCGAAGTGGCAGGTGCAGGGGCTGAAGGCTTCCAGCGGTTTGCGCGAATGGCTCGACGGGCTCGGCGCGGGCGGTGGCACGCCATTATTGGCGGCGCTGGCGGAGGCGGGGCAGTGGCTGGACGCGCGGCGCAAACGCTTTCCGGCGGAACAACAGCGGTTGTTGCTGGTGACGGATGGGCGGCTGAAGGACTGGCCGGGTTTGCCGACGCTGGATTGCCCTGGGCTTTTAATTGATATCGAGCGCGGGCCGATCCGGCTGGGGCGGGCGCGGCAGTTGGCTTCGGAACTGCAAGCGGAGTATCGGCATATTGATGAGCTGGCTATCGGTTGAGGGCTTCCGTGTCTGGACTGGCCTCTTCGCGGGCAAGCCTCGCTCCTACAGGGTATGCGCATGACTTGTAGGAGTGAGCCTGCTCGCGATTGCATCACCACGGTTGCGGATCATCACCCTTCATCCGCATCTATGCTCTAGCAGGCCAGCCATTCACAGGAGTGAACCATGCGCGTGCTCGTCACCAATCCCCAGGACGATTTCCGCGTCAAAGCCTATGCCGGCACCAACGGCGTGCTGCTGGCCATGGACCTCGCCGAACCTCGGCGCAAAGGTCTGCTCGGGTTTGCCATCGAGAAGCAAACCGGCAGCAAACCGTGGCTGTTTCTGTTCAACAGCCTGACCTGTCCCGGCAAGTCGCACACCTTCCCCCAATATCACGCGACCCCGAGCAATATCGCGCCGCTGCAGAAATTTCGCTGGGCCGATTACGCGGTCAATCCGGGGACAACGCTGCACTACCGCGTGCACCTCGCCTACGGCACGCCCGACGCGCCGCAACTCGCTGAATACCTCGAACTGACAATCACTTCCGACGACGGTCAGCCAAGCAATCAGAGCGTGATTTTCAATCGAGCGGTGGCGGCCAGTCAGGCGTTCCAGCGCAAATTCCCCGAGCTCGACGCGCAGATCAGCGCCAACAAACACTTGCCGATCGAAGCCTGGCCACTGGCGGCGCAGCAGTGGCTGGAAAACGGCTTGCTCGGACGTTTGCTCGGGTTTATTCAGCGAGCGCAGGACTCGAATTGGGCGCTCGACATCGCGATCTACGAATACCAGTTGCAGTCGATCATCGACGCGGTGAACGACGCATTCGCCCGCGGGGTCGAGGTGCGGGTGCTGTATCACGCGCAACCCGACGACGAAGATACGGCGATCAACCAAGCCAGCCTGGCGAACATCCCGGCAGCGAACAAGCGCGGGCGCGTCACCCATAACATCTTCCACAACAAGTTCATCGTCCTCAGCCAACGCGATGACGCAGGCCAGTTTCAGCCGCAAGCGGTGCTCTGCGGCAGCACCAATTTCACCGCCAACGGCATTTACCGCCAAGCCAACGTGGTGCATGTGCTGGATGATCCACGTATCGCCGCGAGCTATCTGCAAACCTTTGAACAGGTCTGGGACAACCCGGCGGACGTCGGCGCCACGCGCACCTGGCTCAACCGGCACAACCCGATAGACCCGACGCAGGCGCTGTTCGCCGGGTTCTCGCCGCGCTCCGGTCATGCGGATTTGCAGGCGTTTATCCGGATCATCAACGCCGCGAAAAAGGACGTGTTGTTCGTTACCGCGTTCGCCTTGCCCGACGACATTCTCAACGCGCTGCTCGGTGCACCGCACGACAACATCCTGCGTTACGGACTGCAAAATACCGTCAGCCGCATCAGCGGTTTTCATGCCGACCGTACTGCAGAATTTGCGGCGACGGCGCTACTCAATACCGGGCTGGAAGGCTGGCTGCGGGAGAACATGAAAGGGCAGAAAGGCAATTTGCTGGTGCACACCAAAGCGGTGGTGACTGACTTCACCACGGACACGCCGACGATCATCAGCGGCAGCCACAACCTCAGCGCGGCGGCGAGCAATGGCAATGATGAGAACTACCTGATCATTCGCGGTGACACGGATTTGGCGGACCGTTACGGGTTGGAGTTGTTGCGCTTTTATGAGCACTACCGGTTTCGCTATTTCGCGAAAAAACTGGCGCTGAAAGAGGTGCAGCCGTTGGCGGCGGATGATCGCTGGACGCACGATTATTATGTGCAGGGCGATCTGCGTGAGTTGTCGCGGTTGCGCTTTTCTGGGAGGTGATTTGGTGTGGTCGATGGCATCTTCGCGGGCAAGCCTCGCTCCTACAGGTCATGTGCGAAACCTGTGGGAGCGAGCTTGCTCGCGATGGGGCCAGTCAATCCAACATCAAACCTCAGCGGAACCAGTTAGTCCGCGCCAGCGAAAGCACCTCGTCGCCACGTCCGCTCATCACCGCTTTGAGCATGTATAAACTGAAACCCTTGGCCTGCTCAAGCTTGATCGCTGGCGGCATCGCCAGTTCCTGAGTGGCGGTGACCACGTTGACCAGCACCGGCCCGTCATGCGCTAAGGCACGACGCAGCGCCGGTTCCAGCGCTTCGGATTCTTCGACGCGAATCCCGAGTATGCCCATCGCATTGGCCATCGCCGCAAAGTCTGGATTGTGCAGGTCTGTGCCGGTGTCGAGCATGCCGCCAGCCTTCATTTCCATCGCGACGAAACCTAGCGAAGCGTTGTCGTAAACGATGATTTTCACCGGCAGTTTCAACTGCGCGAGCGAGATGAAATCGCCCATCAGCATGGCGAAACCACCGTCGCCGGACATCGAAATCACCTGCCGATCCGGGAACGCTGCTTGTGCGCCAATGGCTTGCGGCATCGCATTGGCCATCGAGCCGTGGTTGAACGAACCGAGCAAGCGACGCTTGCCGTTCATTTTCAGATATCGCGCGGCCCACACCGTTGGCGTGCCGACGTCGGCAGTGAAGATCGCGTCGTCATCGGCCAGTTCGCTGAGCAGTCGGGTGAGGTATTGCGGATGAATCGGCCGGCCCGGCGCCGAGGGTTCGGCGAGGTCATCCAGGCCTTTGCGGGCTTTTTCGTAATGCTTGAGCGACGAATCGAGGAAGCTGCGGTCGCCGTTGTAGGGCAGGCGCGGCAGCAGCGCGGCGAGGGTTTCGCCAACGTCGGCGGCGATCCCCAGATCCAGCGCGGTGCGGCGGCCGAGCGCTTCGGGGTTATGGTCAACCTGAATGATGGTCGCGTCGGTGGGGTAGAACTGCCGATACGGAAAGTCAGTGCCGAGCATCACCAGCGTGTCGCAATTGAGCATCGCGTGATAACCCGAGCTGAAGCCGATCAGCCCGGTCATGCCGACGTCGAACGGGTTGTCCCATTCCACATGTTCCTTGCCGCGCAAGGCGTGCACCACCGGCGCGCCGAGGGCGTCGGCCAGCGCCACAACCTGATCATGCGCACCGGCGCAACCGGCACCGCACATCAACGTCACCGCTTTGCTCTGGCTGAGCAGTTCGACCATTCGATCGAGGTCATCGGGCGCAGGCAGGTGTCGCGGTTGCGAGAGCGCCGGCCATGCCTTGAGGTTGTCTTCGACTTCCTGCAACGCGACGTCGCCGGGAATCACCACCACCGCGACGCCGCGATTGAGGATCGCGCTGCGCATCGCCCGGTGCAGCACCTGCGGCATCTGCGCCGGGTTGCTGACCAGTTCGACAAAATGGCTGCATTCCTTGAACAGTTCTTGCGGGTGGGTTTCCTGGAAGTAATTGAGGCCGACTTCCGACGATGGAATCTGCGCGGCAATCGCCAATACCGGCACATGGTTGCGGTGGCAGTCGTACAAACCGTTGATCAAGTGCAGATTGCCCGGCCCGCAACTGCCGGCACACACGGTCAAACCGCCGGTCACCTCGGCTTCCGCGCCAGCGGCAAACGCCGCGACTTCCTCGTGGCGCACGTGCATCCATTCGATGCTGTCCATCTTGCGCAAGGCGTCGGTCAGGCCGTTCAGGCTGTCGCCGGTCAGGCCCCAGATGCGTTTGACGCCAGCCTGTTCGAGGGTGGTCGCGAGTTGCTGGGCAATGGTGATTTTCGCCATGGGATGCGGCTCCATTAATCGATGAATTGTCCTCGGGATAGAAAGAGGACAACTCAACGGCGGCCATGACTCACCGCAAATCATGAAGAATTGCTCATGTCGAACTTATGGCCGCACCGTCGCGCCGAGCGTGGAGGGCGCCGGGATCGGGCTGCGCATCAACGTGCCGACCACCAGCGCGCCGAGCAATGCCAGTAACCCGGCGACCAACAGCAACAGACTGAAACCGCCGACGAACGCTTGCCGGGCCAACGGCTCGACCGCCGCGCGCGCAGTTTCTGGCAACAAACCCAGCGCGGCGTTCATGTCGCCAGCGACCACCCGCGAGGCGATGCCGCGCGTCTGCTCCAGCCATTGACCGCCCAGGCCATTGCGCAGGAGCAATTCGGTGTGGCTGGCAAGCAGCGCACCGAACACGCCGATTGCCAGCATGATCGCGCTGAAACGCATGGTCGTGCTCATGCCCGACGCCATGCCGGCGCGGTCGCGCGGCACGCACGCCATGATGTTCTTCTGCGTGTCGCCATTCAGCAGTCCGGCGCCGGCACCGGTCACCGCAATCGCCATGGCAAACGCAGAATAACCGCCGCTGTTGACGGCCCATGCACTGAGCAAATTGCCGAGGCCAACCAGTGTCAGCCCGGCAGCCATCATGCTTGCCGGGGAAAACCGCCTGGCGAGGCGTGCGCCGATGCTCGGGCAGATAAGCATGGTCACGGCGAACGGCAACATGCCCATACCCGAAGCAATCGCCGAGAATCCCAAGCCGTTCTGCAGGTAGAACGGCAGCAACGTCATCATCACTTGCGCGCAACCGGCGTAAGCAAACATCCCCAGCAGCGCGCCGATGAAACGCGGATGCTTGAACAATTGCAGATCGACCATGGGCCGTTGCTGCATGCGCTCGATGATCACAAACGCGCCGAGCAACGCGGCGCCACCGAGCAGTCGGGCATAGGTCAGCGGGCTGCTCCAACCGATGCGATTGGCCTCGATCAGGCCCCAGATCAGGCACAACAAACTGGCGCTGAATGCGAGGCTGCCCCACGGATCGAGTCGCGCCGATTGGGTGTCGCGCGATTCCGGGACGTTGCGCCAGACCAGCGCCACCAGCAACAAACCCACCGGCAGGTTGAGGTAGAAAATCCAGCGCCAGCCGATGTATTCGGTGATCAAGCCGCCCAACGTCGGCGCGGCGGTCATCGCCACGCCCATGCACGCGCCCCAGAACGCCCAGGCCTTGGCGCGCTCGACGTCATCGTGAAACGTGTGGCCAATCGAGGCGAGCGCCGAGGTCAGCAACAACGCCGCGCCGACGCCTTTGATTGCGCGGGCGATATCGAGCAGCAACGCGGTCGGCGCGGCGCCGCAACCGAGGGAGGCGAGAATGAAAATGCCCAGGCCCCAGAGCAGGGTTTTCTGCCGGCCAAAGCGGTCGGCGATGCTCCCCGCCGGCAATAACAGTGCGGCGAACGCGAGCATGTAGGCGCTGACCACCCATTCGATGTCGGCGAAATTGGCGCCGAGGTCGCGGGCGATGGTCGGCAGGGTTACCGCGACAATATTGGTATCAAGGACGATCAGCGAGCAGACACCGGAGGCGGTCAGCAGAGTCAGACGCGGGCTGACCCGGCTCATGATCGAATTGTCTTTTGAGTAAGGTGGTTGACGGACATGCTCGGCTCTCTCTACTTTGGATGCCCTGGCAGCTTATCGCGCTCCATAGCAAGTGATGTTAGCTGCCAGTCGGGACTTCATTACCTTTGAGCTAACACACCATGGATATACGGCATTTCCGCTATTTTCTGGCCGTTGCCCGGCAGCGCAATTTCACCCGCGCCGCCGAGCAACTGGGGATCGCACCGCCGACGTTGAGCCGGCAGATCCAGGACATGGAAAGCGAACTCGGCACGCGTTTGTTCCTGCGCCAGCAACGAGAAGTCAGCCTGACCGAGGCCGGGGCGGCGTTGGTCATCGAGGCCGAGGCGACCGTGCGCCAATTCGAGTTCGCCCAACGCAGCGCGCAACGTGCCGGGCGCGGCGATCTCGGCCATATCGAGCTGGGTTACGTGGCGTCGGCGGTGTATTCCGGTCTGCTGCAAAAACAGCTTCAGGCGTTTGGCCGCGAGTGTCCGGACGTCAGCTTGAATGTGCGTGAAAGCCCGATGGCGGCGTTGCCGGGCATGGTGGTCGATGGGCGGTTCGACATCGGTTATGTGCGTTCGCCGATGCCGTTGCCCGAAGGGCTGGAAGCGATTCGGCTGGATGCGGAAGGTTTTGTCCTGGCGCTGCCGGACGATTCCTGGTTGTGCCGTTTACCGCAGATCAGCCCGGCGCATTTGCAGAACGAAGCGTTCATCCTTCCCGAACAAATCAACGGCACGCTGCAGGTCGCCGCGCAGGGCGGCTTCGCCCCGAACCTGGGCGCGCAGCCGGGCGGGTTGGTCGCGGTGATAGCGTTGGTTTCATTGGGGCAGGGCGTGGCGGTAGTTCCGGAATCGGTGGTCGGGCATGTCGGGTTGCCGGGCGTGGTGTATCGGCCGATTGCCGGGTGTGAGGCGAGTTCGTGGTTGTCGATGATCTATCGGCGGTTCGAGAAATCGCCGGCCGTGGCCAGGTATATCGAGCAGATCAAAAAGCGCTGAAAGCATCGCGAGCAAGCTCGCTCCCACAGGGATCTTCGGCGTTCGATAGTCCCCTGTAGGAGCGAGCCTGCTCGCGATGGCGCCCTCAAGAACAGCACGATTTCAATCCATTACAGATTTTGTAATGATTTCCCGCTGTAGGAAATGTCGCTGTCCGCTGTACGCTCCAAGTCCTTTTTTCCTTTCAGGACCTGCATGAACACCCTCTCGGAGCCTCCCAGTCAGCCACCCATCTCGCGCATTCGCGCGGCCCTGACGCACGCCAGACACCCGGTTTTCCGACCTCGGTTTCCTTCTTTAATCACAGCCCTACGGCCCTCGCGCCGCACTTTGCCGTGCCCGGCATTCTGAATTCGCTGAAGAGATCGAGACATTTTTATGGAATGGATAGCTGACCCCACCGCCTGGCTGGGCTTGTTGACGTTGATCGTGCTGGAGCTGGTGCTCGGCATCGACAACCTGGTGTTTATCGCGATCCTGGCGGACAAATTGCCGCCGCATCAGCGTGACCGCGCGCGAATCATCGGGCTGTCGCTGGCGCTGCTGATGCGTTTGGGCCTGCTGGCGAGTATCTCGTGGCTGGTGACCCTGACCCAGCCGCTGTTCGAGGTGTTCGACAAGAGCTTCTCCGGGCGTGACCTGATCATGCTGTTTGGCGGCGTGTTCCTGTTGTTCAAAGCCACCATGGAATTGCACGAGCGGCTTGAGGGCCACGTCGGCCAGCGCGCGAGCAACGCGGTTTACGCGATGTTCTGGCCAATCGTTGCGCAGATCGTGGTGCTCGACGCGGTGTTCTCCCTCGACGCGGTGATTACCGCCGTCGGCATGGTTGATGAACTGGCGGTGATGATGATCGCGGTGATCATTTCCATCGGCCTGATGATCGTCGCGAGCAAACCGCTGACGCGCTTCGTCAACGAACACCCGACGGTGATCATGCTATGTCTGGGCTTCCTGATGATGATCGGTTTCGCGCTGACCGCTGAAGGCCTGGGTTTCCACATTCCAAAAGGTTATTTGTACGCGGCCATTGGTTTCTCGATTCTGATCGAAGTGTTCAACCAGATCGCCCGCGCCCGCCGCAAACGCTCGATGCAGGGCTTGCGCCCGTTGCGTGAGCGTACGGCCCACGCGGTGATGCGCCTGCTCGGCGGTCGCCGTTTGGCTGCCGAAGAAGTTGGCGAAGAAATTGCCGATTTGCTCGATCACGGCGAAACGCCGACTGAAGCGCTGTTCGACCGCCGTGAACGGGTGATGATCAGCGGCGTGCTGCAACTGGCCGAACGGCCTATTCGCACGCTGATGACGGTGCGGGCTGACGTCGATCACATCGATTTGTCCGACGACGCCGAGACTATTCGTACACGGCTGATGCATTCGTCCTACTCGCGATTGCCGCTGATCCGCGATGGCGCGGTAGATGAGCCGTTGGGCTTCGTGCATAAAAAGGAGCTGCTGAAGGATTACCTGGGCGGCACCGAGCCCGATCTGCGGGACCTGGCGCGCACCACGATCAATCTGCTGGAAAGCTATTCGATCCTCAATGCCCTGGAGCAGATGCGCAAAGCCTCGACGCACATTGCCTTTGTGGTCAATGAATTCGGCGACTTCGTCGGCATTTTGACCATGACCGACATTCTCGAATCGATTGCCGGCGAGCTGCCGGACGCCAGCGAAATCGAAGGCCCGGACGTCATTGAAGAGCAGGGCGGGTTTATGGTCAGTGGTGCGTTGAACCTGACGCGAGTGCGCCAGTTGACCGGCTTCAGCGCCGAGCCGACCGACAACTACCAAACCCTCGCCGGGCTGGTGATGAGCGTGCTCGATCGCCTGCCGATGATCGGCGACAGCCATGAGCGAGACGGCTGGCTGATGACGGTTATGGCGGTTGAAGAGCGGCGGGTGGTGCGGGTGATGTTGAAGCGTATCGACGGCTGATTCTTCAGCGATTTTGCGGGCCTCATCGCGAGCAGGCTCACTCCTACATTGGATCGCGAATGAACACCAAATGTGTGTTCACCACCAATCCCTGTAGGAGTGAGCCTGCTCGCGAAGCTTTCCAACCGACGACACACCCCTCAAACCCCAACCAACCCTCGCGCCCGCGGCACAGTGCACAACCCCCGCAACGTGCGCCGCAGCCACGCCAGATCATGCTGCGGTTTGCGCGCCTTGTGCCGGGCCCGCACCCGGCCAATATGCGCAACAAAATCCGCCTCCAGCTTCTGCTGACTGCCAAACCCCTTGAGCTTTTTCAGCAGCTTCCCATCCCGGTAAAACAACACCGTCGGCGTCCCCGTCACATCCGGGTGCCGCGGCGATTCGCGGGTGTTCAACATATAAATGCTCGCGTGATGCCGATACGGCTCGGCAGTCTCGCGGAAAATCGGCGCAGCCTCTTCGCAAGCAGGGCAATGCTCGTTACCGAAATATAGAATCACCGGCCGCCACGTGTTCAAGGCCTTGCGATACAGCGGCGGTAACGCCGTTGGAGAAGTTGTCGAACGCATGGAAATCTCCTTTTTCACAACGATCATCGAAGGCTCGATGACGTTAAAGGAGGGCGAGGGGTGGGTCTACTGTCAGAAATTACAGTTCGTTTTCCTACGCTCATATGGATTTGTCCCACTGCAGTGCAGGACAGGCCTGACGGTAAACGCGGAAACGCAGGAGTGGCGGGCGTGATACTTTTTAGTCAATCGTTCAGGGTGATAACCAAGAGGCATTGAGTGCAGCGTTTATGCCAAAAGGACGGGCCGGCCGCGCTTCAGAGTGCTATTTTTAGCACTTCTTAAAGCACCCCGAGGGACAAGGTTATGACACATATCGTGCTTTCGCAGGTTGTTGCGAGTATTTCTGAATTGAAGAAAAATCCAATGGGTACAGTTGCTGCGGGTGGTGGTCTGTCTGTCGCGATACTCAACCGTAACGAACCGGCTTTCTACTGTGTCCCCGCCAAAGAATACGAAGCGATGATCAATCGCTTGGATGATTTGGAGTTGATTGCCCTTTGTAAAGAACGGGAAAACGACCCGACCATAAAGGTCTCAATCGATGACCTATGAGCTGGAGTTTTCTGAAAAGGCTTGGAAGGAATGGAACAAACTCGGGGCGAATCTCAGAGAACAATTCAAAAAAAAGCTGCAAGAACGGATCTTGAATCCGCATGTTGCGGGCGACCGACTCCATGGGCTAGGAAATGCTTACAAGATCAAGCTGCAAAGCGCCGGGTATCGACTGGTATATCGCGTTAGAGATGAAGTTCTTATCGTCACCGTGATAGCCGTAGGCAAACGAGAGCGAGGAGAGGTTTATAAGGAGGCGCAAATGCGCTAATGCGTCACGGATTGACCGTTTCATCTCGCGTTCTCCTGCACTGCTGCGATGCACCCAGTGCGTCCGACTTCAATATTGTGGTGCAAATACCCGCTCAACTGAGGCAAACGGTAGCGCTCGCTAACCTGTGCATCCGGTAACGCTCTTTGGCGTCAGCCATCCATCCCTCTGATTCAAAACACATTTAAATCTCCCCCACACCCTGCACCCATCCTGTGGCACACTTTCTGCTGTCTATTCCGTTGTTACACACCGACGTCCGGTATAGCGGAATAAACATTAATCTGGAGTGCTTGCCATGCATCGCCGACCTTCCTTGTTTAAAGCGTGTGTCTTTCTGTTTGTGGCTACGGCTGCGGCTGTGGGTGTTGCCCAGGCGGCGGACAGCAAGCTCGATAGCGTGCTGGCCCGCGGGAAATTGATCGTCGGTACAGGCAGTACCAACGCGCCGTGGCATTTTCAGGGAGCGGACGGCAAGTTGCAGGGTTTTGATATCGACATCGCGCGGATCGTCGCCAAGGGTTTGTTTAACGACCCGAGCAAAGTCGAGTTCGTGGTGCAATCCTCCGATGCGCGGATTCCCAATCTGCTGACCGACAAGGTCGACATGAGTTGCCAGTTCATCACCGTCACCGCCAGCCGCGCGCAGCAGGTCGCGTTCACCCTGCCGTATTACCGCGAAGGCGTGGGCCTGCTGTTGCCGGCGAACAGCAAGTACAAGGAAATCGAAGACCTGAAAGCGGTGGGCGATGACGTTACGGTGGCGGTGTTGCAGAACGTGTACGCCGAAGAGCTGGTGCACCAGGCGTTGCCGCAGGCCAAGGTCGATCAGTACGACAGCGTCGATTTGATGTACCAAGCCGTGAACTCCGGGCGTGCCGACGCGGCCGCCACCGATCAGTCCTCGGTCAAATACCTGATGGTGCAGAACGCTGGCCGTTATCGCAGCCCGACCTATGCCTGGAGCCCGCAAACCTATGCATGCGCGGTTAAACGTGGCGATCAGGACTGGTTGAATTTCGTCAACACCGCGTTGCATGAAGCCATGACGGGCGTTGAGTTTCCGACCTACTCGGCATCGTTCAAACAGTGGTTTGGCGTAGACCTGCCGAGCCCGGCAATCGGTTTCCCAGTCGAATTCAAATGATCCCGTGAGAGCAGGGCGGCTGCCACAGCGCCCCGCTCAAGGTATTGCTGACCATGAATTATCAGTTGAACTTTGCGGCCGTCTGGCGCGATTTCGACACCTTGCTGGCAGGGCTCGGTCTGGGCCTGGAGCTGGCGCTGGTGTCGATCGCGATCGGCTGCGTGATTGGCCTGCTGATGGCGTTTGCCTTGTTATCGAAGCATCGCGCATTGCGGGTGCTGGCGTCGGTGTACGTGACGGTGATCCGCAACACGCCGATTCTGGTGTTGATTCTGTTGATCTACTTTGCCTTGCCGAGCCTGGGCATTCGCCTCGACAAGATCCCTTCGTTCATCGTCACGCTGTCGTTGTATGCCGGCGCGTACCTGACCGAAGTGTTCCGTGGCGGCTTGTTGAGCATTCCCAAGGGTCAGCGCGAAGCAGGGCTGGCGATCGGCCTCGGCGAGTGGCAGGTCAAGGCTTACGTGACCGTGCCGGTGATGCTGCGCAACGTCCTGCCGGCGCTGTCGAACAACTTCATTTCACTGTTCAAGGACACCTCGCTGGCGGCGGCGATTGCCGTGCCGGAGCTGACCTATTACGCGCGCAAGATCAATGTCGAGAGCTACCGGGTGATTGAAACCTGGATGGTCACCACTGCGCTCTATGTTGCGGCCTGTTACCTCATCGCCATGCTGCTGCGTTACCTCGAGCAGCGTCTGGCGATCCGCCGATAGGAGCCTCTCATGTACGAATCCCCCAGTTGGCTGCATGAGTTATGGATTGCCCGCGAAACCCTGTTGTCGGGGTTCATCACCAGCGTGCAAGTTTCGGCGCTGGCGATTCTGTTCGGCACCTTGATCGGCATTGTGGCCGGGCTGGTGCTGACTTACGGCAACGTCTGGATGCGCGCACCGTTTCGCTTTTACGTCGACATCATCCGTGGCACGCCAGTGTTTGTGCTGGTGCTCGCCTGCTTCTACATGGCGCCGGCGCTGGGCTGGCAGATCAGCGCGTTTCAGGCCGGTGCCTTGGGGCTGACGCTGTTTTGCGGTTCGCACGTCGCGGAAATTGTCCGCGGTGCCTTGCAAGCGTTGCCGCGTGGGCAGATGGAAGCGGGCAAGGCGATTGGCCTGACGTTTTATCAATCGCTGGGCTATGTGCTGTTGCCGCAAGCCTTGCGGCAGATCCTGCCGACCTGGGTCAACTCGTCCACCGAAATCGTCAAGGCCTCGACCTTGCTGTCGGTGATCGGCGTCGCCGAGTTGCTGCTGAGCACGCAACAAATCATCGCCCGGACCTTCATGACTCTGGAGTTTTACCTGTTCGCCGGTTTCCTCTTCTTCGTCATCAACTACGCCATCGAATTACTCGGCCGGCACATTGAAAAGCGGGTGGCTTTGCCATGACTCAGACTTCTATCGCAGCAAACGGCCAGGCCCTGCTGGACATTCGCGGCCTGCATAAACAATACGGCCCACTCGAAGTGCTCAAGGGCGTCGACCTGACCATGCAGCGCGGCAATGTGGTCACGCTGATCGGTTCCAGCGGCTCGGGGAAAACCACGCTGCTGCGTTGCGTGAACATGCTCGAAGAGTTTCAGGGTGGGCAGATCCTGCTCGATGGCGAATCGATCGGTTACGACGAGGTCAACGGCAAACGCGTGCGTCACGGTGAAAAAGTCATCGCCCGCCATCGCGCGATGACCGGCATGGCGTTCCAGCAATTCAACCTGTTTCCGCACCTTACGGCGTTGCAGAACGTCACGCTCGGCTTGCTCAAGGTCAAGAAGCTGCACAAGGATCAAGCCGTCGCGCTCGCGGAAAAATGGCTGGAGCGCGTCGGCCTGCTGGAACGCCGCGATCACTATCCCGGCCAGTTGTCCGGCGGGCAGCAGCAGCGCGTGGCGATTGCCCGGGCGATTGCGATGAACCCGAGCCTGATGCTGTTTGACGAAGTGACTTCGGCGCTCGACCCGGAGTTGGTCGGCGAAGTGCTGAACGTGATCAAGGGCCTCGCCGATGAAGGCATGACCATGCTGCTGGTGACCCACGAAATGCGTTTTGCCTTCGAAGTCTCGGACAAGATCGTGTTCATGAATCAGGGCCGGATCGAAGAGCAGGGGCCACCCAAGGAATTGTTCGAACACCCGAAATCGCCGCGTCTGGCGGAGTTTCTGAAGAACACGCGTTTCTGATTTTTTTCACATTTTTACGAATTTTCAACCAGGAGAAACATTCATGAGCATTACTCGTTACGGCACCGGCAGCACCGCTGCTGGCGGCCAGCCTCGACCTTTCGCCCGCGCCGTTGAAGCCGATGGCTGGCTGCACGTTTCCGGGCAGGTGCCGGCGGTGGATGGCGAGATCATCACTGGCGGCATTGTCGAACAGACCCACCAGACCATGAAGAACCTGATCGCGATCCTCGAAGAAGCCGGTTATGGCCTGGAAGACGTGGTGCGCGCCGGGGTGTGGCTGGAGGATCCGCGAGATTTCAGCAGTTTCAACAAGGTTTTCTCCGAGTACTTCAAAAGCGAACACGCCCCGGCCCGCGCCTGTGTGCAAGCGAACATGATGGTCGACTGCAAAGTCGAGATCGACTGCATTGCGTACAAGAAAAAGGCCTGAGACTGGCGCTGACTGCTTCGCGGGCAAGCCTCGCTCCTACAGGGGAATGCGGTTTCATGTAGGAGCGAGGCTTGCCCGCGAAGGCGCCATAACAGTCACCACCGTACTCTGGTTAAACTCCCGGCACTTTGAATGGGAACTTGAAACATGACCGAAGACACCATCAAGCGCCGGGCACGAGGTCTGGACCGGGCGTTCGATATTCTCGATTTCCTCAAGGAAATCGGCCAGCCGCTGCGCCCCAACGAAATTGCCAGTGGCATCGGCAGCCCGAAATCGACGGTCTACGAACTGGTCGCTTCGCTGCTCGAACGACGGATTCTCGAACCGGTCGGCAAGGACGGTCACGTCTACCTCGGCCGCCAGTTGTACTTCCTCGGGCAGGCGCACTTGCGGCATTTCGACCTCACCCGCGAGGCCGATCACGCCTTGCAGGAGATCGTCAGCCAGACCCGCGAAACCGCCCAGATGTGCCTGCTGAACGGGCGCAAATACACGGTGGCGCTGATGAAGGAGGGCGAGCGGCATTTCCGCATTTCATCGGATATTGGGGAAAACGCGCCGATTCCGTGGACCGCTTCCGGGCGCCTGCTGCTGTCGCACCTGAGCGATCAAGCGATCGTCGACCTGATCGACCACGATGACTTCATCCTGCCCAACGGTGAACGCCTGCCGCTGGAGCAGTTTCTTCAAGAAATCCGTCAGGCCGGTGTCGACGGCTTTTTCTCCTTCGACAGCGTCGCCGACACCTTTACCCACTGCTTCGCCGCCCCGGTCAAAGACCCCAACGGCGTGGCCATTGCGACCCTGTGCATCGTCGCCCCAAGGGCCGACGCAAAAAACAATTACAACGACTATCGCCGGGTGCTGATCGACAGCGCCAACAGCCTCGCCCGGCGTATCAACGAATAAAGCGGCTGCCTGCGGCCGCGAATGTAAGGAGTTCGACCATGTATTCTGCCAAATCCGCTGCGCCATCCACTGCTCAAGCCACTGCGCAATCAACGGCCAACGTCGAAAAAGGCTTTGCGCCATTGGGCGCACACCTGGTGCGCGACGTCAGCCTGCCAGCGCTGGTGCTGCACCGTGAAGCGCTGGAACACAACATTCGCTGGATGCAGGCGTTTGTCAGCAACAGCGGCGCGCAACTGGCGCCGCATGGCAAAACCAGCATGACCCCGGCGCTGTTCCGGCGCCAACTGGACGCCGGCGCCTGGGGCATCACCCTCGCCAGCGCCACGCAGACTCGCGCCGGTTACGCGCATGGCGTGCGCCGGGTGTTGATGGCCAACCAATTGGTCGGCACACCGAACATGGCGCTGATCGCCGATTTGCTCGCCGACCCGACGTTCGAATTCCACTGCATGGTCGATGACCCGGACAACGTCGCCGACCTCGGCGCCTACTTCGCCTCGCGCGGCGTGCGGCTCAACGTGATGATCGAGTACGGCGTGGTCGGCGGACGTTGCGGTTGCCGCAGCGAGCAGGAAGTGATCGAGCTGGCCAAAGCCATCGCTGCCCAACCGGCACTCGCGTTGACCGGCATCGAGGGTTACGAAGGGGTGATTCACGGCGATCACGCGGTCAGCGGCATTCGCGAATTCGCCGCGTCGCTGGTGCGCCTCGCGGTGCAGTTGCAGGACAGCGGCGCGTTTGCCATTCCCAAGCCGATCATCACCGCGTCAGGCTCGGCGTGGTACGACTTGATCGCCGAATCGTTCGAAACCCAGAACGCCGGCGGACGTTTCCTCAGCGTGCTGCGCCCCGGCAGTTACGTGGCGCACGACCACGGTATCTATAAAGAGGCGCAATGCTGCGTGCTCGACCGCCGCAGCGACCTGCACGAAGGCCTGCGTCCGGCGTTGGAAGTCTGGGCGCACGTGCAATCGTTGCCGGAGCCGTGGTTTGCGGTGATTGCCCTGGGCAAACGCGACGTCGCCTACGATGCCGGTTTGCCAGTGCCGTTGTTGCGCTACAAGGCCGACGTAGTGCCATCGATTGGCGACGACGTGAGCGCCTGCAAAGTGACGGCGGTGATGGACCAGCATGCGTTCATGACGGTCGCGCCGGGGGTTGAGTTGCGCGTGGGCGACATCATTTCGTTCGGCACTTCGCACCCGTGCCTGACCTTTGATAAATGGCGTACCGGGTGTCTGGTGGATGAGCAGTTGCAGGTGATCGAGAACATGCAGACCTGTTTCTAAGGATTGAGACCGAGGCGCGGCATTCGCGGGCAAGCCTCGCTCCTACGGGGAACGCACCCTGCAGGAGTGAGCCTGCTCGCGATGGCATCCGCCCAGACAACATCGCATCACCAGAGACCCGAACAACCATGAACACCGCAAAATCCCCACGCATCGCCCTGATCGGCGAATGCATGATCGAACTGCAACAGCGCGCCGATGGCAGCCTGCAGCAAAGTTTCGGCGGCGACACACTGAACACCGCGGTTTACCTGTCCCGCGAACTTGGGGGGCGGGCGACCGTGGATTACGTCACCGCGCTCGGCGATGACAGTTTCAGCGACGCCATGTGCCAGAGCTGGGCCAGTGAAAACATCGGCCTGGGCATGGTCCAGCGCTTGCCCGGCCGTTTGCCCGGTTTGTATTGCATCCAGACCGACGCCGCTGGTGAGCGGCGCTTTCTCTACTGGCGCAGCGAAGCGGCGGTGCGCAGCTGCTTCACCACGCCCGCCGCGGCGCCGATTCTCGCGGCGTTGCCGGATTACGACGTGTTGTATTTCAGCGGAATAACCTTGGCCGTGCTCGGCGAACAAGGTCGCGTGAAGCTCCTGCAAACGTTGATTGACGCGCGCCAGCGCGGCGCGCAAATCGTCTTCGACAACAATTACCGACCACGCCTGTGGCCGTCACTGGAAGAGGCGCGCGCGGCGTATCGCAGTGTGCTGCCGTATGTGGACTTGGCGCTGCTGACCGTCGATGACGAGCAGGCGCTGTTTCACTTCGCCGACAGCGATGCGGTGTTTGCTGCTTACGAACAGATCGGCACGCCGGAAGTGGTGCTCAAGCGTGGCGCCGAGGCTTGCCTGATTCGTTGCGCGGGTGAGTCGTTTGAAGTGCCAGCGCAGCGGGTTGAGCGGGTGGTCGACACTACAGCGGCGGGGGATTCGTTTAGTGCGGGTTATCTGGCGAGTCGGTTGCAGGGTGGCAGCCCGGTTGCGGCGGCGGAGGCTGGGCATGCGTTGGCGAGCAGAGTTATTCAGTTCCCTGGAGCACTGATCCCAAGAGATTGAACTATCACCATGGTGGCGAGGGGCGGCCGAATGCCGCATAAGCGGGGGCGGCTTCGCCACCCAACGGGGGCAAGCCCCCTCGCCACAGGGGAATGCAACCGATCAATCGCGGTAAAACACTTGCACCAGGTGATAGCCGAATTTGCTCTTGATCGGCCCGTGCACCACGCGCAGCGGTTTTTTGAAGATGACCGCGTCGATCACGCCAACCATCTGCCCCGGCCTCACTTCGCCCAGATCGCCGCCGCGCTTGCCGGACGGGCAGGTCGAGAACTTCTTGGCCAGCACATCAAACGCTTCACCCTTGGCGATGCGTTGTTTCAGTTGCTCGGCTTCTTCTGATGTTTTCACCAGAATATGGCGGGCTTGAGCTTTCATGGATACGTTTACCTTGCAACGGTGATGACAGCGGGGCGCGCGATTATGCCTCAACTCACTGCGGTTGGCCGATCATCGTGCGAATCTTGTTCGCCAACACCTCAATCGAAAACGGCTTGGCGACCATGTCCATGCCTTCATCGAGGAAGCCCTGACGCTCGGCGGCTTTCTCCGCGTAACCGGTCATGAACAAGACTTTCAGGTCCGGCCGATGCTGGCGGGCGATTTCCGCCAATTGCCGGCCATTCATGCCCGGCAGTCCGACATCAGTCACCAGCAAATCCACGCGCAGATCCGATTCGAGCAACGGCAGGGCGGCGCGCGCGTCTTCAGCCTCGTGCGCGTGATAACCCAGCTCGTTGAGCAAATTCAGCACCAGCATCCGCACCGCCGGATCGTCCTCGACCAACACCACGGTTTCCCCTTCGATGGCCGAAGGCGCCGCGCCGCTGTCCGCGAGCAACACGTCCTGCGGCGTGCCGAGGTGCAAGCGCGGCAAGTACAGGCGCACGCAAGTGCCTTGGTCCGGAACGCTGTCGAGGCTGGCGTGGCCCCCCGACTGCTGGGCAAAACCGTAGATCATCGACAAACCGAGGCCGGTGCCCTGGCCGATGGGCTTGGTGGTGAAGAACGGATCGAAGGCTTTGGCCAGCACCGACGGGCTCATGCCGGTGCCGTTGTCGCTGACCGCAATCATCAGGTAGTCGCCGGCCTTCACCGATTCCAGCGACAGCAAATCGCTGCCGTCGAGATAGACATTCGCGGTTTCGATCAGCAAGCGGCCGCCATCGGGCATCGCGTCGCGGGCGTTGATCACCAGGTTGAGCAGGGCGTTTTCCAGTTGGCTGACATCGGTGCTGACCGGCCAGACGTCTTCGGCGAGTTTCAGGTGCAGCTCGATATGGTCGCCTTTGGTGCGGGTCAGCAGGTCTTCCAGCGACTCAATCAGTTCGTTGGCATTCAGCGGTTTGCGGTCCAGCGACTGCCGGCGCGAAAACGCCAGCAAGCGGTGGGTCAACGCCGCCGCACGGTTGGCCGAGGACACTGCGGCTTCCATGAACCGCCCGACTTCGGCCGCGCGGCCATCGGCGATGTAGCGCTGCATCAAGTCGAGGCTGCCGATGATGCCGGTGAGCATGTTGTTGAAGTCGTGGGCAATGCCGCCAGTGAGCTGGCCGACCGCTTCCATTTTTTGCGCGTGGCGCAAAGCGTCTTCGGCGCGCTCGCGCTCGACCATCTCGTTTTGCAGACGCTGGTTGGCTTCGGCCAGTTGCTGGGTGCGTGCGCCGACGCGCTCTTCGAGGGTTTCATTGAGATTGCGCAGCGCTTCTTCAGTGACTTTGCGTTCGCTTTCATCAATGACAAAAATGTAAAAACCATTCACTGCGCCGTCCGCGCCGTGCCGCGGCAGGTAATTCATCAGCGCGCTGCGGATGCTGCCATCGCGATGTTTGGTGTCGATGCTGAACGAGCAGGATTTGCCGGCCAGCGCCTCTTTGATGTATTCGGCACGCAATTGATAGGCGTGCTCGCCGAGCACTTCCTCGATGGTTTTGCCGAACAGTTCCTGCGGCGTCAGCCCGTACCAGTCGAGGTACGCCGCATTGTTCAAGCGGAAACGCTGATCCCGGTCGACGTAGCTGATCAGGATCGGCATCGCGTTGATGATCAGTTGCAGCTCGGTCTGGCTCTGGCGCAACGCCTGCTCGGTATTTTTGCGCTCGGTCAGGTCCAGCGCGGCGCCGAGGAAGCGTGTCGGTCGGCCATGGTGATCCTTGTAGCAACGCCCTCGGGCGAACACCCAGCGCAACTCGCCGTCGGCTTGCAGCAAGCGGTATTCCTCGGCGTATTCGGTGCCGTGGGTGATGCAATGCTTGATGCTGCGCGCGACCATGCTGCGGTCTTCGGGGTGCACGCCTTGCAGGTATGCACTGATCGGCAACTGGCTGGCCTGCGCCGGATCGACGCCGTGCAACTGGGCAAAATGCGCGTCGGCAATGAACCGATCTTCGCCGATGTCCCAATCCCAGGTGCCGACCGCATCGGTCGCGGCCAGCGCCAGTTGCAGACGTTGTTCGGTATCACGCTGGGCCTTGAGGCTGTCGGCGGAGCGCTGTTCGAGTTCGAGGGCGATGCGCCGGCGTTCGTTGGTTTCGATGGCGGTCACCAGAATCCCGGCGACCTCGGCGTTTTCATCGCGTATCGGGCTGTAGGTCAAATCGAGCCAGAAGTCAGAATTGCCTTCGTCGCGATGCAGGGTAAAGCGCTGCTCGCTGTAGGAACGCACCTGGCCTTGCAGGACGGCGCGGTAAATCGGGTCGGTAAAGTCTTTTAATTCAGGCCACACCAGGTGCGTAGGCTGTCCGAAAGCGTGCGGGTGCTTGCTTCCGGTCAACAGGGCGAAGCCGTCGTTGTAGATCTGTGTGAGCTGCGGGCCCCATAACAAAAGCATGGGCATCGGCGAATGAATCACGATGTCTACCGCGGTGCGCAGGCTTTGCGGCCAGCGACTGGCGGCGCCCAAGGGGCTGCGGCTCCAGTCGAGTCGGGCGATCAAGGCCTGGGCATCGCTGCCGGTCGGTGATGCGTTCATCAAAATGTCCTGCACGTCGGTCGCTGTGGCTACGTCTTTTTGAGGCTACGTCTACTATTGCTGCAAAGCGATAGACGCTGGATGGCCCGAGTCGTCACTGATTCGGGTCATATCTGTTCATTGAAAGCTTTGCAGGTGTTTTTTGCCATGGAAATTAATGCGCTGTTGCGGCAACTGGCCAGTCAGGACGGCTCCGATCTTTACCTCTCCACCGGCGCGCCGCCCAGCGCGCGGTTCGATGGCGTGCTCAAAGCGCTGTCGGACGAGCGCTTCAAACCCGGCGAAATCGCCGCGATGGCCGAGTCCATCATGGACGCCGAACAGCGCCTGGAGTTCGATCGGGAATTGGAAATGAACCTGGCGATCTCCCTCGCCGGCATCGGCCGCTTTCGCATCAACCTGTTCAAGCAGCGCAACGACGTGTCGATTGTCGCGCGCAACATCAAACTCGATATCCCGCGTTTCGAAGACCTCAACCTGCCACCCGTGCTGCTCAAAGCGGTGATGCTCAAGCAAGGCCTGATGCTGTTCGTCGGCGCTACCGGTTCCGGCAAATCGACGTCGCTGGCGGCCCTGATCGATTACCGCAATCGCCACAGCAGCGGCCACATCATCACCATCGAAGACCCGGTGGAGTATATCCACCGGCACAAAAAATCGATCATCAACCAACGCGAAGTCGGCGTTGATACCCGCAGCTTTCACGCGGCGCTGAAAAACACCCTGCGCCAGGCCCCGGACGTGGTGCTGATCGGCGAGATTCGCGACCGCGAAACCATGGAGCACGCGCTGTCATTTGCCGACACCGGGCACCTGGTGATCTCGACATTGCATGCGCACAACGCCAATCAGGCGCTCGATCGCATCGTCAATTTCTTCCCGCAGGAACGCCGGGAACAGCTGGTGCATGACTTGGGCAACAACCTCAAGGCCTTCGTTTCGCAACGCCTGGTGCGCACCATTGACGGCCAGCGGCGGGCGGCGGTGGAAGTGATGCTTGGCTCGCCGACCATTGCGGATTTGATCCGGCGTAATGCGCTGGATGAGCTGAAAGGCATCATGGAGAAATCGCTGGAACTGGGCATGCAGACGTTTGACGGGGCGTTGTACGGGTTGGTGGTGGAAGGCGCGATCAGTGAGGCGGAAGCGTTGAAACATGCCGACTCACAAAACAACCTGCGCCTGCGCCTGAAGCTGCACGCCGACGCATCGCCCACCCAGCCACCCTCCGGTGAATGGGGCTTGATGGACTGAAACCAGCACAAATCCCTCATCCTGCACAAATCCCTGTGGGAGCCGAGCTTGCTCGCGATAGCGGTGTGTCATCCAGCATTGATGTCGGCTGACATGACGCCATCGCGAGCAAGCTTTGCTCCTACATTGGTGATGCGCCGCACGCGAATCACTCATCCGGCACAAACCTCTGTAGGAGCTGAGCTTGCTCGCGATAGCGGTGGGTCATCCAGCGTTGATGTCGGCTGACACGACGCCATCGCGAGCAAGCTTTGCTCCTACATTGGTTATGCGCCGCACGCGAATCACTCATCCGGCACAACCCCCTGTGGGAGCCGAGCTTGCTCGCGATGGCGGTGGGTCAGGCAACATTGATGTTGAATGTGCGGCAGCTTTCGCGAGCAAGCTTTGCTCCTACGGGTCGGTGTTCAGTCCGAGAGTTCTGGGCGATTGCGGAATTGTTCCAGGGCTTCGGGGTTGGCCAGCGCATCGGTGTTTTTCACCGCTTGCCCGTGCACCACGTTGCGTACCGCCAACTCCACTACCTTGCCGCTGATGGTGCGGGGGATATCGCTGACTTGAACAATCTTCGCTGGTACATGCCGGGGCGTGGTGTTGGCGCGGATGACTTGGCGAATCTGCTGTTGCAGCGTTTCATCGAGCGTCACGCCATCCTTGAGCCGGACAAACAACACCACGCGCACGTCATCCTGCCATTGCTGGCCGATCGCGACGCTGTCCAGCACCTGCGGAATTTTTTCCACCTGACGGTAGATTTCGGCGGTGCCGATGCGCACGCCGCCGGGGTTGAGCACGGCGTCGGAGCGGCCGTGAATCATCATCCCGCCATGTGCCAACTGTTCGGCGTAATCGCCTTGCGCCCACACGCCCGGGAACTGGCTGAAGTACGACGCGCGGAGTTTTTCGCCGTCCGGGTCGTGCCACAAGCCAATCGGCATCGCCGGAAAGTGCCGGGTGCAGACCAATTCACCTTTCTCGCCGATCACCGCTTGCCCGGCGTCATTCCACACCTCGACCGCCATGCCCAGGCTTTTGCCCATCATCTCGCTGCGGCGCACGGCGGACAGGGGATTGCCGTTGACGAAACACGAAACTATGTCGGTGCCGCCAGACATCGAGGCCAGGCACACGTCGCTTTTGAAGTCGCGGTAGACGAAGTCGTAACTCTGCGGCGACAGCGCCGAACCCGTGCACAGCAGGGTTTGCAGACTGCTCAGGTCATGGCTTTGCCGAGGTCGCACGCCACTGCTTTCCAGCGTCGCCAAAAACTTCGGACTGGTGCCAAAAACGTTGATGCGTTCGTCGTCGATCAAGTCGAGCAAACGCTCGGGGCCGGGATAAAACGGTGAGCCGTCGTACAACACCAACGCGCTGCCGACCGCCAGCGCCGAGACCAGCCAGTTCCACATCATCCAGCCGCACGTCGTGTAGTAGAACAAACGGCTGCCGGGGCCGAGATCGCAGTGCAAACCGTGTTCCTTGACGTGCTGCAACAACACGCCGCCGCTGCTGTGGATGATGCACTTCGGCACACCGGTGGTGCCGCTGGAATACAGGATGTACAGCGGATGAGCGAACGGCACAGCGACGAAATCCGGCTCGCCGCCGACAGCATAAAAATCTTGCCACAGCGTCACGTTGGCCTCGGTGCGAAAGTCATCGCTGCGCGTTTGCGGGCGCGCGTACGGGACGATGATCAAATGCTGCAACGTCGGCAGGCGTTCGAGGATTTCATTGAGTTTGGCTGACTGGTCAATGTCCTTGCCGGCATAACGATAACCGGCGCACGTGATCAGCACTTTCGGCTCGATCTGGCCGAAACGGTCGATCACTCCTTGGGTGCCGAAGTCCGGCGATGAACAGGACCAGATTGCCCCAAGGCTGGTGGTCGCGAGCATGGCCACCAGGGTTTGCCAGGTGTTGGGCATGCACGCGGCGACGCGGTCGCCGAGGCCGACGCCGGCGGCTTTCAGGCTGTTTTGGAAACCGCTGACGTGGCTGGCCAGTTCAGCCCAGGTCAGTTGTTCGCGCTGACCGTTTTCGGCGATGGCGACCACCGCAACCGCATCGTCGCGCCGGCGCAGCAAGTGCTCGGCAAAGTTCAGCGTCGCGCCGGGGAACCACTCGGCGCTGGGCATGTGCGAGCCTTCGCGCAGCACCGCATCGGGTTGCTGGTGAAAACGAATGTCGAAGACATCGGCGATGGCTTGCCAGAAGGCTTCGCGCTGAACAATCGACCATTGATGCAGGGCAGGGTAGTCGGCGATTTCCAGCTGATGCCGCTGATTGATGAAGCGCCGAAACGCCTCCATGCGGGTCTTGCCGATGCGCTCGGCGCCGGGTTGCCACAAGATGTCGGACATGGCTTGCCTCTTTTGGCTTATCTGCACACACGCGGGCTATTTGTTGAACGAGCTTGTGTGGCGAGGGGGCTTGCCCCCGTTCGGCGGCGAAGCAGTCGTAAATCCATGCAACTCGGTGGCCCGAAGGAATGCAGGGCCCGCTGCGCGACCCAACGGGGGCTAGCCCCCTCGCCACAGCAAACCGCACGCATTCGGGGTCTAGCGCCTGGTTACTGCGCCAACCACCCGCCATCAATATTCCACGCCGCGCCACGCACCTGGCTGCCGGCCTCGCTGCACAGAAACAGCACCAGTTCGCCGAGTTGCGGCGGTGTGACGAATTCCAGCGACGGCTGCTTCTCGGCGAGCAAATCATGCTGCGCCTGCTGCGGGTCGATGCCTTTGGCGGCGCGGTCATCAATCTGCTTTTGCACCAGCGGCGTCAGCACCCAACCCGGACAAATCGCATTGCACGTCACCTGCGTGGTCGCGGTTTCGAGGCCGACCACTTTGGTCAACCCGATCACCCCATGCTTGGCCGCGACATACGCCGCTTTGCCCACCGAGCCGACCTGGCCGTGCACCGAGGCGATATTGATGATCCGCCCCCAATTCTTTGCGCGCATCTGCGGCAGGCACAAACGGCTGCTGTGAAACACCGACGACAAGTTGATCGCGATAATCGAATCCCAGCGCTCCAGCGGAAAATCTTCCACCGCCGCCACATGCTGAATGCCCGCGTTGTTCACCAGAATGTCGACGCCGCCGAACTCACGCTCGGCGTAGGCGATCATCTCGGCGATCTGCTGCGGGTCGCTGACGTCGGCCGGGTGATGGCCGACCTTGCCGCCAAATTGCCCGACCTCGGCAATCACTGCCGCCGCATCGCCGAAACCATTGAGGACCACGTTGGCCCCAGCCTTGGCCAGGCTCAGGGCAATGCCCAGGCCGATGCCGCTGGTGGAACCGGTGACCAATGCGGTCTTGCCTGTCAGAGTCGTCATGAATACCTCACACAATGCCAGTGGCGTAGAAAGTACCGATCACCACAAAAACCGCCAGGGTCTTGATCAGCGTAATACAGAAAATGTCTTTGTAGGCTTCGCGGTGCGTCAGCCCGGTGACCGCGAGCAGGGTAATCACCGCGCCGTTGTGCGGCAGGGTGTCCATGCCGCCGCTGGCCATCGCCGCCACGCGGTGCAGCACTTCCAGCGGAATGTCCGCCGCGTGCGCTGCGGCAATGAAATCATTGGCCATCGCCGCCAGCGCAATGCTCATGCCGCCCGACGCCGAACCGGTGATGCCGGCCAACAGGGTCACGGTGATCGCTTCATTGACCAGCGGATTGGGAATGTTCTTCAGCCAGTCGGCCAGCACCAGGAACCCCGGCAAGGACGCGATCACCGCGCCAAAGCCGTATTCGGACGCGGTGTTCATCGCCGCCAGCAGCGCGCCGCTGACCGCACTTTTGCTGCCCTCGGCCAGCTTGCTGCGGATCGCCTGAAAACCAAACGCCAACACCATGAGGATGCCGACCAGCAGCGCCGCTTGCACCGCCCAGATCGCCGTGAGTTTGGCGATTTCAGTGGTGACCGGCGTCGCCATGCCGGGCAACGACAGGCTGTGGGTCTTGCCGTACCACTGCGGAATCCAGTGAGTGAACAGCAGGTTCATGATGCCCACCGCCAACAGCGGCGACAGCGCGATCCACGGATTGGGCAGCTTGATGTCGGCAGCGGTTTCCGGTTCGTTGCGCAACTCGGTGCCGTAACCTTCACCGGCACGCTGGGCCTTGTTGCGTTGGCGTTGCAGAAACAGCATGCCGGCGCAGAACACGAAGATCGTCCCGATCAGCCCCAGCCACGGCGCGGCCCACGCGGTGGTGTTGAAGAAGGTACTGGGGATGATGTTCTGTATTTGCGGGGTGCCGGGCAGGGCGTCCATGGTGAAGGAAAACGCGCCGAGGGCGATGGTCGCCGGGATCAGGCGTTTGGGGATATTGCTCTGGCGGAACATCTCGGCGGCAAACGGGTACGCCGCAAACACCACCACAAACAGCGAAACGCCGCCGTACGTCAGCAGCGCACAGACCAGCACAATCACCAGCATCGCTTGCCGCGTGCCGAGCAAGCGAATGGCCGCCGCAACAATCGAGCGCGAGAAACCCGACAACTCGATCAGCTTGCCGAACACCGCGCCGAGCAGGAACACCGGGAAATACAGTTTGATGAAACCGACCATCTTGTCCATGAACACCCCGGTAAACGCGGGTGCGACGGCGGACGGATCGGTGAGCAGCACCGCACCGAGGGCGGCAATCGGGGCAAAAAGGATAACGCTGTAGCCACGGTAGGCAGCCAGCATCAGCAGCGTCAGCGCTGCCAAGGCAATGATCACACTCATGGGGGTGTGTCTCCTGGTTTGTTATTTTTGTAGGGTGATGCTTGTGGGAGAGGGCTTTAGCGGGAATCGTGCCAGATGGATAAGGTCTTGAAATATAAGCGGAATATTTTTTGATGGGAGGCGTATTTTGAAATTTGTCTCGGTTTTGAGATTTGCTTTGTCGGTGAGGACGCTTTCGTGGGCAAGCCTCGCTCCTACAGATACGGCGCCGGCCTTGTAGGAGCGAGGCTTGCCCGCGAAGGGGCCCTGTCTACCAACAGAGATCAATATCTCTCTAAAGAGACTCAACAATCCCCAACGCCACCATCTTCTTGTACAAAGTTGACCGCCCCAGCCCCAATCGCGCCGCCGCTTCAACCACTTTGCCGCCACATTGCGCCAGTGCCGCCTCAATCAACTGGCGATCAAACCGCTCCCGCGCCTGGCTAAACGTTTCCAGAACCACCGGCTCAAACACCGAATTCGCCACACGCTCAACCGGCGTAAACGTGCCAATCGCCCCGCGCATATCCGTCGCTGTCAGCACCAGGTCATCACTCAACAACGCCGCGCGCTCCAGCACGTTACGCAGTTCGCGAATATTCCCCGGCCAGGCATGCTGCCCAAGTAACTTCAGCGCTTCGCGATTCAATTCATGCTGACTGCGCAGTTCTTCAAGAATCGCTTCGCTGAGCGCCGGAATATCATCCAGACGATCACGTAGCGGCGGCACCTGGATCGGCAACACGTTGAGCCGGTAATACAGATCCGCACGAAACTCGCCGCGCTTGATCGCCGCTTCGAGGTCAGTAGACGTCGCCGCAATCACCCGCACATCGCTCTGGATCACTTCGTTGGAACCCACCGGTTCGAACTCTTTTTCCTGCAACACCCGCAGCAGTTTGCTTTGCAGCGGCAACGGCATGTCGCCGATTTCATCAAGAAACAACGTACCGCCCTGGGCGATTTGCAGTTTGCCGACCCGGCCCTTGCGATCGGCGCCGGTGAACGCGCCGGGGGCGGTGCCGAAGAATTCCGCTTCCAGCAACGCCTCGGGAATCGCCGCGCTGTTGATGCTGACAAACGCCTTGTGCGCGCGCGGCGAAGCGCCGTGAATGGCCTGTGCCAACAGCTCTTTGCCGGTGCCGGTTTCGCCGAGCAGCAACACGGGTGATTCGGCGCTGGCACTGCGTCGGGCGCGGCGTTTGACCTCAAGGCTGGCGGCGCTGGTGCCGATGAAATGGGCAAAGTTGTATTTGGTCTGGCGCGCACGCAGCAGCGAACGGGTCGAGGCCAGTTCTTCCTGCATGCTCAGGTAGCGCTTGAGCATCGGCGACAGGCTGCGCAATTCATCGAACAAGGCAAAACCGATGGCGCCAATCACCGCGCCGGCGTCGTCGTGGATCGGCAGGCGCATCACCACCAGCGGTTCCTTGGGCGTGTCTTGCATGTCGAGCAGAATCGGCCGCCCGGTGCGCACCACTTCGCGTAACAAACTGCCGGGGATCACACTTTCACAGGATTTGCCGATCGCCACTTCAGCGGACTCCAGACCAAAACGCCGGGCGTAGCGCTCGTTCATCCAGACGATGTTGGCGTCGCGGTCGACAATCACCGTGCCTTCGCTCGATTGCTCGATGATCTCGAACAACGAACGGATCGCCAGCAAGCGCACGCGCTGGTAGTCCTTGAGGCTTTCGCTGGTGTTCATGTTGGTCAGGTCCGGAAGTTGTGGTGGTTTTCAGGGCCCCATCGCGAGCAAGCTCGCTCCCACATTGGATTTGCGGCGTTCAAAAATCCAATGTGGGAGCGAGCTTGCTCGCGATGGCCGCACCTCGGTTACAAGGCCTTACACCAAATGCGCCGCCGCCAGCAGTTCCTTGGTGTACGGATGCTGCGGCGTATCAAACACGTCATGGCTAGCGCCGCTTTCCACGACTTTGCCGTCCTTGATCACGATCATGTCGTGCGCCAGCGCGCGCACCACCGCCAGGTCGTGGCTGATGAATAGATAGGTCAGCCCATGCTTTTCCTGCAGATCGCGGAGCAGGGCGACCACTTGTTTTTGCACCGTGCGGTCGAGCGCCGAGGTCGGTTCGTCGAGCAGGATCAGCGCCGGTTTCAGCACCAGTGCGCGGGCGATGGCGATGCGTTGGCGCTGGCCACCGGAAAACTCGTGCGGATAACGATGGCGGCTCTGCGGGTCGAGGCCAACCTCCTCGAGTGCGCGAATCACTTCAGCCTTGCACTGTTCGGCGGTCAGCTGGCTGTGCACTTCCAGGCCTTCGCTGATGATCTGCGCCACCGACATGCGCGGGCTCAAACTGCCGAAAGGATCCTGGAACACCACCTGCATTTTCTTGCGCCACGGTCGCAGCTGCTTTTGCGTCAAACCGTCCAGCGCCTCACCCTGAAAGCGAATGCTGCCTTCGGAATCGAGCAACCGCAGGATCGCCTGACCCAGCGTCGACTTGCCCGAACCGGACTCACCGACGATGCCCAAGGTCTTGCCGCGCTGCACGTTGAGGCTGATGCCATCCACCGCGTGCAAATAGGTCTTGCGCTGAAACAAACCGCCGCCCATGGCGAATTTGACTCGCAAGTCGTCGACCTCCAGCACGTTCTCGCGCTCATCGCGCGGCAGCGCTTCACCCTCCGGTTCGGCGTTGAGCAGCACGCAGCTGTAAGGATGTTTCGGCTCGGTAAACAGCGTTTCGCACGGTGCTTGCTCGACAATGTCCCCGGCCTTCATCACGCAAACCCGCTGGGCGATGCTGCGCACCAGATTGAGGTCATGGCTGATCAATAACAGCGACATGCCGAGGCGTTGTTGCAGGGATTTGAGCAGCAGCAGAATTTTGCGTTGCACCGTGACGTCGAGCGCGGTGGTCGGCTCGTCGGCGATCAGCAATTCCGGTTCGCAGGCCAGGGCCATGGCGATCATCACCCGCTGCCGTTGGCCGCCGGACAACTGATGCGGATAAGCCTTGAGCCGTTCCTTGGGATGTTGGATGCCGACCAGTCCCAGCAACTCAAGAATCCGCGCCTGCGCCGCTTTGCCCGCCAGGCCCTTGTGCACCAGCAAGGTTTCGCCGATCTGCTTTTCGATGCTGTGCAGCGGGTTCAGCGAGGTCATCGGCTCTTGGAAAATCATCGCGATGCGGTCGCCGCGCAACTGACGCAAGACCTTGGCATCGGCGCCGACCAGCTCCTGGCCGCGATAACGAATGCTGCCAGTGGTCACGGTGCCTTCTTCGGGTAGCAGTTGCAGGATCGAATGCGCGGTCACCGATTTGCCCGAACCCGACTCGCCGACCAGCGCCAGGCACTCGCCGGGGCGGATGTCCAGGCACAGATTGCGCACCACGGTCTGGCCGCTGAAGGCGACGTTGAGGTCACGGATTTCGATGAGGTTTTCAGTCATGTCCAGTGTCCGCTTCATGATCTTGGGTCGAAGGCGTCACGCAACGCCTCGCCGATGAACACTAATAAAGAAAGAATCAGCGCCAGGGTGAAAAATGCGGTCAGTCCCAGCCACGGCGCTTGCAGGTTTTGCTTGCCTTGGGCGATCAGTTCGCCCAGCGAAGCGCTGCCGGCCGGCATGCCGAAACCGAGGAAATCCAACGCCGTCAGCGTCGAAATCGCCCCGGTCAAAATGAATGGCAGATAACTCAGGGTCGCGTTCATGGCGTTGGGCAGGATATGCCGGACGATCACTTTACGGTCGCTGAGGCCCAGTGCGCGTGCGGCTTTGACGTATTCCAGGTTACGTCCGCGCAAGAACTCGGCGCGCACTACATCGACCAGCGCCAACCAGGAAAACAGCGCCATGATCCCCAGCAACCACCAGAAATTAGGTTCGACGAAACCCGAGAGGATGATCAACAGATAAAGCACCGGCAGCCCCGACCAGACTTCGAGCAAACGCTGGCCCAGCAAATCCACCCAGCCGCCGTAATAACCTTGCAGCGCACCGGCAGCGATGCCGATCAGCGCACTGACAAACGTCAGCATCAGCGCAAACAGAATCGACACCCGCGCGCCGAAAATCACCCGTGCCAGCACATCGCGCGCCTGGTCGTCGGTGCCCAGCCAGTTGACCTCGGACGGCGGGCTCGGCGCCGGTTTGTTGAGGTCATAGTTCGGCGTGTCGTCACTGAACGGGATCGGCGGAAACAGCAGCCAGCCGCCATCCTGCTTGATCAGCTTCTGCACGTAATCGCTGCGGTAATCGGCCTGGAACGGCAGTTGCCCGCCAAACTCCTGCTCGGTGTGGCGCTTGAACGCCGGGAAGTACAGCGAGTCCTGATAACTGACGATCAACGGCTTGTCGTTGGCAATCAGTTCGCCGCCGAGGGTTAACAGGAAGAGGCCGATAAACAGCCACAGCGACCACCAGCCACGGCGGTTTTTCTTGAAACGTTCGAAACGGCGTCGGCCCAGCGGCGAGAGCTTGACCATCAGGCGTTCCTCGCGGCGAAGTCGATACGCGGGTCGACCAGGGTGTAGCAAAGGTCGCCGACCAGTTTTATCAGCAGTCCGAACAACGTGAAGATGAACAACGAACCGAACACCACGGGATAGTCCCGCGATACCGCCGCTTCGTAACTCATGCGGCCGAGGCCGTCGAGGGAGAAGATCACTTCGATCAACAGCGAACCGGCAAAAAACACGCTGATAAACGCCTGCGGAATGCCCGAAACCACCAGCAACATCGCGTTGCGAAACACGTGGCCGTAAAGCACGCGGCGCTCGCTCAAGCCTTTGGCTCGCGCGGTGACTACGTACTGGCGGGTGATTTCATTGAGGAAAGAGTTCTTGGTGAGGATGGTCAACGTCGCGAAGCCGCCGATCACCAGCGCCGTGACCGGCAATACCAGATGCCAGAAGTAGTCGGCGACTTTGCCCACGGTCGACAGCGATTCGAAATTGTCCGAAACCAGACCGCGCACCGGGAACCAGTTCAGCGAAGTGCCGCCGGCGAAGACCACGATCAAAAACATCGCAAAGAGGAATGCCGGCATCGCGTAGCCAATGATGATCGCGGTGCTGCTCCAGATGTCGAAATGGCTGCCGTGGTGCACGGCTTTGCGGATGCCCAGCGGGATCGACACCAGATAGGTGATCAGCGTCGCCCAGAGCCCGAGGGAAATGGTCACTGGCATTTTTTCGAGGATCAGGTCAGTCACCGTCGCGCCGCGGAAAAAGCTCTTGCCGAAGTCCAGTTGCGCATAGCTTTTGAGCATCAGCCACAGGCGTTCCGGGGCCGGTTTATCGAAGCCGTACTGTTTTTCAATTTCTTTGATCAACTGCGGGTCCAACCCGCGACTGGCGCGCGAATTGCCGTGCAGGGTTTCGCCCGAACCGCCGCCGACACTGGCGCCGCCGATGCCTTGCAGGTGCGCAATCGCCTGTTCCACCGGACCACCGGGCGCCGCTTGGACGATCACAAAGTTGACCAACAGAATGATCACCAGCGTCGGAATGATCAGCAGCAAACGCCGCAGTATGTAAGCCCACATCAGTGCGCTCCTCCGGATTGCCCGCGTTTGATCAATTCGGCGGTCATCTGCTCGTTGGTCAGCGGCGTCGAGCTCACTTGCCACCAACTTTCGATCGCTTCGTCATTGCTCGCTTGCACGTTGGGAATGCCGAAACGGTTCCACCATACGGTCGAACTGCCCGGCGGGTAATAGTTGGGAATCCAGTAGTAATTCCATTGCAACACCCGGTCCAGCGCGTGGGCGTAATGCAGCATGTCGGCCTGGGTGTCGGCGCGAATCAGGCCGTTGATCAAGCTGTCGACGGCCGGGTCCTTGAGCACCATGTAGTTGTTGGCGCCGGGATCGTTGGCCGACGAGGAACCAAAATAATTCACCAGTTCGCTGCCGGGGGAGGTGGTGACCGGGTAGCCGGTGATGATCATGTCGTAGTCGCGCGACATCAGGCGGTTGACGTATTGCGAGGAGTCGATGCGGCGGATGTTCAGGTCGATGCCGATCTGTTTCAGCGTGCGTTTATACGGCAGGAGCAAGCGGTCGAGGCCGTTCTGGCTGGTGAGGAAGGTGAAACTCAGCGGCTGGCCTTGGGCATTCACCAGTTGATCGCCGTCGGGTTTCCAGCCGGCTTGTTCCAGCAGCTCCAGCGCCTGCAGCTGTTTGTCGCGAATCACCCCGCTGCCATCGGTTTTCGGTGCTTCGAACACTTTGCTGAAGACTTCGTCGGGAATCTGCCCGCGCAGCGGTTCGAGAATTTTCAACTCGGCCTCGTCCGGCAGTTTGCGCGCGGCGAGGTCGGTGTTGGAGAAGAAGCTCTGCTGGCGGATGTACAAGTTGCGCATCATCTGCCGGTTGCTCCATTCGAAATCCCAGAGCATCGCCAGGGCTTGGCGCACGCGGCGGTCCTCGAACAGCGGATTTTGCAGATTGAACACAAAACCCTGGGCGGCTTGCGGCGCTTCGGTAGCCAGATGCGCCTTGCGTAGACGACCGTCACTGAGCGCCGGGCTTTCGTAGCCGATCGAGTAACCCGTCGCGGAGAATTCGCGGTTGTAGTCGTAGGCGCCGCCGCGCAGCACTTGGCGGGCGACGTCGGTATCGCCGAAATACTCGATGCTGAAGTGATCGAAGTTGTACAAGCCACGGCTGACCGGCAGGTCTTTGCCCCACCAGTCGGCATTGCGCTCAAAGGTAATGCTGCGCCCGGAATCGACTTTGCCGACACGATAAGGGCCGCTGCCCAACGGCGGCTCGTAACCGCCGCCACTGGCGAAATCGCGGGTTTTCCACCAATGCTCGGGGAACACCGGCAGCGTCGCGACGTCGAGCGGCAGGGTACGGTTTTCGTTGCTTTTGAAGTCGAAACGGACCACCAGCGGCGACTCGATCACCACTTCTTTGACGTCGGCGAATTGCGTGCGATAGCGCAGACTGCCCTGGGTCATCAGCAAGTCGAAGGTGTAACGCACGTCTTGGGCGGTGATCGGCTTGCCATCGGCGAAACGCGCTTTCGGGTTCAGGTAGAAACGCAGCGACAAGCCGTCTTCGGAGCGCTCGATCTGCTGCGCCACCAGGCCGTACACCGTGTAGGGCTCGTCCTGGGAACGCTGAGCCAGCGGCGAATAGAGCAAACCATCGATCTGGTTAACGCCGATGCCTTTGTCTATATAAGGAAGGATGTGATCGAAGTGACCGATCTCGATTGCGGAGCGGCGCATGGTGCCGCCCTTGGGCGCCCGCGGATTGGCGTAGGCGAAGTGACTGAAGCCGGCAGGATATTTCGCCGGTTCGCCATACACGGTCAGTGCATGTTGCGGTGCTGCATTCACACCAACGGCGCTCAACAGCAGGGCTGCGGCAGTGAATAGCAAAGTAGGGAAAGCCAGTCGCATTGTCAGCCTTAGAGCCGGGTGATCGATAAGCACAATTTGTACGCTAGCGGCGCGTCCCTCGCCAGCCGTATCACGTATCGCAAACACAACGGCCCACCAAAAGGCGGGCCGCTGTGCACAAAACTCAGGCGTCGGATCAGTCCTGGCGGCTGGTCACTTCCAGCAGGTGATAACCGAACTGGGTTTTAACCGGGCCTTGCACGACGTTGATCGGCGCGCTGAAAACCACGGTGTCGAATTCCTTGACCATCTGGCCTGGACCGAACGAACCCAGATCACCGCCCTGACGGCTGGACGGGCAAGTGGAGTTGGCCTTGGCAACTTCGGCGAAATCAGCGCCACCTTCGATTTGCGTTTTCAGTTCGTTGCACTTGTCTTCGCTGGCAACGAGGATGTGACGGGCAGTGGCTTTAGGCATGGGAAATTCTCCAGTCAATGTTCAGTAAAGTGCGGAGCCTACCGGATTCAGTGGCCTATTTCTTCTCAAAGTTCCATCCGAAGCTGGCCAGCGGGGCAAACCGGGGCGCCGGATCAGAGCCCGACTTTTCTCAGACGCTCGGCATGCAGCAGGTACAGCTCGATCGGGTCGACGCCTTTGCGGCTGCGTCCCGGCGTGTGCATCAGGCTGTCCAGATGGTCCATCGGGTAATCCGAACGAATCACCTTGCCCAAGTGCGAGCTGAAGCGACCGACCAGCCCGTCGTTTTGCCCGGCTTCGGTGGTGAAGTATTCGGAAAAGGCCCGCAGGAAAGCGTGGGCCGGGTCGAAAGCACCGAGGCCTTCATCAATGATCGATTCCGGCAAAATGCCGCTCCACGAGTAATAACGCACACCATTGACCAGCTCTTTACCCTTGCCGCCCCAGGTTTTCGGCAGGCCTTGCGGGTATTTGTCATTGAAGGCGCCGACGCCTTCGGTGGTCAGCGCGTTGAGCGCGGCGACGGCGTTTTGCGGCATCTGATGGTTGCCGCTGAGCAGCGACAGAAAGTCTGCAAATAACGTTGCGATCTGCTTGGCCACTTTCTCCGGTAAACGCCCGGGCTTAAGCGCCATGCGCAACGAGTCCGCCAGTTCCGAGCCGTGATTCGGGCCACTGACGGAGGTCACCGACGCCACGCAATCTGGCGCGATGGCCGCAGCGTAACGGGCTGCCAATGCACCTTGGCTGTGGCCAATCAGGTTGACCTGACGTGCGCCGGTTCCTTGTAAAACACGATCAATCTGCGCCAACAACTGTTCGCCGCGTACCTCGTTGCTATGGGTAGCCGACAGGTGTGGTACGAAGACCCTGGCGCCGTGGCTGCGCAGAGCCTGCTTGACGTCCTGGAACAATTCGACTTTGCCGATACGGTCGAAGCCAAAAAGACCATGTACCAGAAGGATTGGATGTTGAGTTGTCGCATTCCGTTGCATGTTCTTACCTTTTTCGCAGAAGTTCAGGGAGGTGAGCAGACGGCCACTCTAAAACACTCCAGCGGGTAGGCGATGTACGAAAAAGCCGCGGTGATTGCGGGAAAACGGAATAGAAAAAGTATGAAATTTCCGATCTGGGTGAAGCCTGTTTCGGAACATTTCGACATCTTTTTGCGTGGATACACGGAATTCGCACCAGTGGCCTACCGAGCGGACAGCATTTGCCTGGCCTCTGTAGAGCGATCCCCTGACATCCGCCAGCAAAACGTTGAGCTTAAATGGGCCTCGTTCGATGCCGCCCTGCGGGACGGCACGTATACCAAGGACTGGAGTAGATGAATGAGCACACTTGAAGCAGAAGCAGGAAGGCTGGCAGCTCCACAGGTAGAAAAAGCTGAGAACCAGGTCCTTGATCCGGCACTTAAAAAAGCCATCGTCAGGGTCCTGCCTTATCCGGGCATGGCGAGCGGTGACAGATTGGTGCTGCATTGGTCGGGGCTGGACGCCGAAGGCCTGGCTTATCAACACGACGCGACGCATTTTGTCAGCCAGCGCCAGGTGGGCCGGGAGGTGATTTCTTCCGTCGCCCGTCAGCACCTCGGCGCGATTGATGGCGGTTCTCTGGAGATTTACTACACGCTCACCAGCCGTTGCCTGCCCGAGTCGGTGCAGTCCCGGCGTTTGCAGTTGAACGTGGGCGATACGCCCAGCGGGTTGCTGCCGGTTGTGATCAATGATGCGGTCAGCGGCACACTCGATCCGGATCGGGTGACTGAAGGTGCGCGGGTGACGATTCGACCGTATGCGCGGATGGCGGCGGGAGATCGTGCCGTGCTCTTTTGGGAAGGCGCGACGCCACAGACCAGTTTCAGCGACCGCCTGAAAATCGAAGCGTTCGCCGTTGGCCAGGCGCTGTCGTTCTGGGTCAATCCCGAGTTCATTGCGCCGGTCTTGGGTAAGTCGGTGATGATCAGGTATTGCATTGAACAACACGGCCAGGCGCCGCATTACTCGGAGCCGACCCAACTGTCCATCGGGCCGCTGCAACGCGCGCCGCTGCTGGCTCCGGTGATACTGGAAGCCGAGGAAGGCTGGCTGGACCTGCAAGACTCGATTGATGGCGTCACCATCGTGATTGACGATCCGAAGACCGAGGAGGGCGAGTTGGTCTATCTGAAAATCGACGGCAGCCATTTCAGTCACCGCGACGAGCGCGATATCTCACAAGAGATGGCCGGCGAACCGCTGGTGTTTGTCGTTCCCTATCGGTTCTGGCGAGAGCATCAGGGCTCGTCGGTACGAGTCAGCTATTCGATTGAACGGCTGGATGACATGACGCAGGTTTCGGAAGCGGCTCTGGTACAGGTGCAAGGCTGATACAGGTGCAACGCTGAGCGATTGCTGAATTGTCAGGCCTTCCAGTCTTCGATTGAAAACCGGAAGGCCTGATAGTTAGCGCGTTTGTGCGCGCAACTGTTC
The DNA here is from genome assembly GCF_900105155.1 of Pseudomonas prosekii. Lineage (NCBI taxonomy): Bacteria > Pseudomonadati > Pseudomonadota > Gammaproteobacteria > Pseudomonadales > Pseudomonadaceae > Pseudomonas > Pseudomonas prosekii. The sequence continues at coordinate 47,673 of NZ_LT629762.1, read as the reverse complement.
GGCGGCCTCGCGCAGCAACTGCTCGGTGCCGGTCCAGCCGAGGCAACCGTCGGTCACCGATACGCCGTACTGCAACGACGGGCTCAACGGCTGGCAGCCTTCGAACAGGTGGCTTTCGATCATCATGCCGATCAGCGAGCGATCACCGTGCAGACGTTGTTCGAGAACATCGTTGAACACCGCAGGCTGGCGCAGCGGGTTTTTGCCGCTGTTGGCGTGGCTACAGTCGACCATGATCCGTGCTGGAATTTTCAGTTTGGTCAGGTCGTGGTTGATCCGGGCGACGCTCTCGCGGTCGTAGTTGGGGCCGTGATGGCCGCCGCGCAGCACCAGATGGGTGTCGGGGTTGCCAGGGGTTTGAATGATCGCCGGATGCCCTTGGCTGTCCACGCCGAAATGCCGGTGCGGATGGGCCGCTGAACGCATGGCGTCGCTGGCGACGGTGACGCCGCCGTCGGTGCCGTTCTTGAAACCGACCGGCATGCTCAAGCCGCTGGCCATCTCGCGGTGAATCTGCGATTCGGTGGTCCGTGCGCCAATGGCAACCCAGCTCAGCAAATCGTCGAAGTACCCGGCGGCCATGGGTTGCAGCAATTCGGTGGCAATCGGCAAACCGAGCTGGAGCATTTCGCGCATCAGTTCTCGCGACAGGGTCAGGCCGGCGGCCATGTCGTCGCTGCCATCGAGGTGCGGATCGTAGGCCAGGCCTTTCCAGCCGACAGTCGTGCGGGGTTTTTCGACGTAGGCGCGCATCACCAGAAGCATTTCGTCGCTGACCTCAGCGGCCAGTCGGGCGAGGTTGGCGGCGTATTCCAATGCGGACTGCGGGTCGTGGATCGAGCAAGGGCCGACGATCACCAGCAAACGGGAGTCTTCACCGTTGAGAATCGCGCGAACGGCTTGGCGGTGCGCGGCGACTTGCTGGGTCAGGGCAGTGCTGAGAGGTAATTGCTGTTTGAGCTGCAATGAGCTGGGCAGACGCAAGGTCAGTGCTTCATTGGCCGGGCTCAAGGTGGACAGTGGCAAAGCGGAGACGGACGAGTTCATATGCAAATTCCTGGGCTGGCGGCGGGTTTGTTCCCGCGTGCTCGGCCCTACTGGGGTGTTCGACAATTGGCCGGATTGGCTGCGTGTGTGTGCTTGCCACCTGTGGGTGACCGATCGGAGGCGGCAGGCTGTCCCGAGCGGAGGCTGGTAAATCGCCAGGCGGAAAAACTGTCGTGACGGTAATAAGTGGCGTAGTTCATTGGGTAAATCCTCAAGTTGTCTGGTAGGTGTCGCTGAATTTTTGTACGGCTGAAAAAACAAAACCCCCGGTCGGGAAGCCGACCGGGGGTTGAGAATTCTCTGGTGGCGACCCGTTTAAAGTGGGCGCCGTGTGGGTATCAGGCGCGCCAGTGGCTAAACCAATACCCAAAATAAAAGCTGACCGGAGCGCAAACGTCATTCACCCGGGCAGCCGCCACCGAGCGCAGGGCGCTGACGGTACGAAGCTGTGAGAGGGCGTTGAACATGGTCTGTCTCCGATGAATGCGCCGAGCTTACTAGAGGGCGGCAGGCGGATTCAATCAGAAAATGCTATCGGCGCTGCGCGGCAATTTCTATCGCTTGAGTGCTCGCAGGGTTGTGACACACTCGGGGCTCGGCCGAATCGGTCACTGTTTCGGGGCTCTGAATGACTTACGCATTACGGCCGGCGACATCTTCGGACCTGGGATTCGCGCGAGAGCTGACCTGTCAAAATATGCTGCGCTACTACATTCAGTACGATTTGCTCTGGCAGGACGAAGCCTTCGATGTCGCCTGGGCGGGGCGCGAAAACTGGATGATCATGCAGGGTGACCTCTGCAGCGGATTCGTCAGCCTGAGTCGTGATGCCAAGGCGCTGTACATCCGCGAATTGCAAATCAGCGAAGCCTTTCGCGGGCAGGGCGCCGGTTCCTGGGCGATCGATCAGGTTCTGGCCAAGGCCCGCGCCGAGCGAAAACCTGCATTGCGCCTGACCGTGTTCAAAAATAATCCGGCGCAGGCGCTGTATCGGCGAATGGGCCTGGAGGTGGTCGGCGAGGACGAGTGTTTCCTCAGAATGCAGCGCGATGTCCGGGCCTGCTCCCCGCTGAAACACACGGATAGCAAGCCCTGAAAGACGAATTGAAACTTTTTATATGCCGCTTGCCGCTAGGTCTGCCAGTCGCTTTTTGCTAAGGTGTCCGGCAACCCAATACGACCATATCGCGAGGTGTCTGCTTGATTAGGGTGCTAGTAGTCGATGACCATGATCTCGTTCGTACAGGCATTACACGAATGCTGGCTGACATCGATGGCCTGCAAGTAGTCGGCCAGGCCGAGTCGGGAGAGGAATCCCTGCTCAAGGCGCGTGAGTTGAAACCCGATGTGGTTCTGATGGACGTCAAGATGCCCGGGATCGGTGGTCTTGAAGCCACGCGAAAACTGCTGCGCAGTCACCCGGACATCAAAGTTGTCGCGGTCACTGTGTGCGAAGAAGATCCGTTCCCGACCCGCTTGTTGCAAGCCGGGGCCGCGGGTTATCTGACCAAGGGCGCCGGTCTGCCGGAAATGGTCCAGGCCATTCGCCTGGTGTTTGCCGGCCAGCGCTACATCAGCCCGCAGATTGCCCAGCAACTGGCGATCAAGTCGTTCCAGCCAACCAATGATTCACCTTTCGACGCATTGTCCGAGCGCGAGATCCAGATCGCCCTGATGATTGTCGGTTGCCAAAAGGTCCAGATCATTTCCGACAAACTCTGTCTGTCACCGAAAACCGTGAATACCTACCGTTACCGCATTTTCGAGAAGCTTTCGATCAGCAGCGATGTAGAACTGACACTGTTGGCGGTTCGTCACGGCATGGTTGATGCCAATCTCTGAAAATGACTGAAGTCTTCGATCCGAGTGCATTCCTGTCGACAGTGAGCGGACGCCCAGGCGTCTACCGCATGTTCGACAGCGACGCGCGCCTGCTTTACGTCGGCAAAGCCAAAAACCTCAAGAAGCGTCTGGCGAGTTATTTCCGCAAATCCGGTCTCGCGCCGAAAACGGCGGCGCTGGTTGGGCGTATCGCCCAGGTCGAAACCACGATCACCTCCAACGAAACTGAAGCGTTGTTGCTTGAGCAGACGTTGATCAAGGAGTGGCGGCCGCCGTACAACATCCTGCTGCGCGACGACAAATCCTATCCGTATGTATTTCTGTCGGACGGCCAGTTTCCAAGGCTGAGCATCCACCGTGGCGCAAAAAAAGCCAAAGGCAAATATTTCGGGCCTTACCCCAGCGCCGGCGCCATTCGTGAAAGCCTCAGTCTGTTGCAGAAAACTTTTTTCGTCCGCCAGTGCGAAGACAGCTACTACAAGAACCGCACGCGGCCCTGCCTGCAATATCAGATCAAACGTTGCAAGGCGCCGTGTGTCGGGCTGGTAGAGCCGGAAGTGTATGCCGAGGACGTGCGACATTCGGTGATGTTCCTCGAAGGCCGCAGCAACGCGCTGACGGACGAGTTGTCGGCCGGAATGGAAGAGGCGGCGATCAACCTCGAGTTCGAGCGCGCAGCCGAATTGCGCGACCAGATTTCTTTGCTGCGGCGGGTCCAGGACCAGCAGAGCATGGAGGGCGGCTCCGGTGACATCGACGTGATCGCCGCGTTCGTCAACCCGGGCGGCGCCTGTGTGCACCTGATCAGCGTGCGTGGCGGGCGGGTACTCGGCAGCAAGAACTTCTTCCCGCAAGTCGGTATTGAAGAAGACGTTTCCGAAGTCATGGCGGCATTTCTGGGCCAGTACTTCATCAGCAGTCCCGAACGGGATTTGCCGGCCGAACTGATCGTCAACGTGGTTCACGAAGATTTTCCGGTGCTGATCGAGGCCATCCACGAACTGCGCGGTCGCGAACTGTCCATCAGCCATCGGGTGCGTGGCACCCGGGCGCGCTGGCAGCAGTTGGCGGTCACCAACGCCGAGCAGGCATTGGGCGCACGTCTGGCCAATCGTCAGCATGTTGCCGCTCGTTTCGATGCGTTGGCCGAAGTGCTGAACCTCGACGAGCCGCCGCAACGCCTCGAATGCTACGACATCAGCCACTCCAGCGGCGAAGCCACCGTGGCGTCTTGCGTGGTGTTCGGGCCGGAAGGGCCGATCAAGTCCGATTACCGCCGCTACAACATCGAAGGCGTGACGCCGGGCGATGATTACGCGGCAATGCACCAGGCCCTGACCCGACGTTTCAGCAAACTCAAGGACGGCGAGGGCAAGTTACCCGACATTTTGCTGGTGGACGGCGGCAAAGGTCAGCTGTCGATGGCGCGCGACGTGCTTAATGAACTCGCGGTGCCGGACCAGATTTTGTTGGGCGTGGCCAAGGGGGCGACGCGCAAGGCCGGTTTTGAAACCTTGTATTTGAATGACGCCGCACATGAATTCACGTTGCGCGGTGATTCCCCCGCGCTGCATTTGATCCAGCAAATTCGCGACGAAGCTCACCGTTTCGCCATTACCGGCCATCGCGCCCGACGTGGCAAAACCCGCCGAACGTCAACGCTGGAAGGCGTTGCGGGGGTTGGGCCGACACGTCGCCGCGATTTGCTGAAACATTTTGGTGGATTGCAGGAGCTGTCTCGTGCCAGCATCGAAGAGATCGCCAAAGCACCGGGGATCAGTAAAAAGCTCGCTGAGTCGATTTATGCAAACCTGCACAGCGAGTAGAATGCCCAACTCACCTCGTAGCCAGTTGTGCCGATGAATATCCCTAATCTGATTACCGTTTTACGCGTCCTGCTCATCCCGATCTTCATTCTGCTGTTTTATCTGCCTTACCAATGGAGCTACCTGGCCTCCAGTTCGGTCTTCGCTTTCGCCGCAGCCACTGACTGGCTCGACGGATACCTGGCCCGCCGCCTGGAACAAAGCACACCCTTCGGAGCATTTCTTGATCCGGTGGCCGACAAACTGATGGTCGCCGTTGCGCTGGTGTTGCTGGTGCAAGAACACGGCAACCTGTGGCTGACGCTGCCGGCAGCGGTGATTATCGGTCGCGAGATCGTTGTCTCGGCGCTGCGCGAGTGGATGGCCGAACTCGGCGCCCGTGCGCACGTTGCGGTATCGAACCTGGGCAAATGGAAAACCGCCGCGCAAATGCTCGCGCTGGTGATCCTGCTGGCCAACCCGTCGGACTTTACGTTCTGGGTATTGTTCGGTTACGCGTTGCTGCTGATCTCGGCAGGCCTGACATTGTGGTCGATGGTCCAGTATCTGCGGGCTGCCTGGCCGCATCTGAAGACCGACGTCGAAAAGAAATAAAACTTTTTTGAATCAAGGGGTTGACGGGGCTTCTGGATTCTATAGAATGCGCCACACCAAGACGCGGGAATAGCTCAGTTGGTAGAGCACGACCTTGCCAAGGTCGGGGTCGCGAGTTCGAGTCTCGTTTCCCGCTCCAAATATTAAAAAGCGCCACTCATTGAGTGGCGCTTTTTTTTGCGTGTTTTTTGCTTGGCGTATTTTGCAGACAACAAAAAGCCCGCTAAAAAGCGGGCTTTTGCGATGCTGCTGACTTACGCCTGGCGAGCTGCCAGTGCCGAGTAGCTGTTCATCAGGTTGCGGTAGTTCGGGATGCGTTGCGACAACAGATTGCCCAGGCCTTCGATATCGTTGCGCCAGTCGACCTGCAACTCACAGGCTACCGAGAACCAGTTCATCATCTGCGCGCCGGCCTGAGTCATGCGGTTCCAGGCGGCTTGCTGCACGGTGGTATTGAAGGTGCCGGAAGAGTCGGTGACCACGAATACTTCAAACCCCTCAGCCAGTGCCGACAGTGTCGGGAAGGTCACGCAGACATCGGTCACGACGCCGGCAATGATCAGCTGCTTGCGGCCAGTTGCCTTGATTGCTTTGACGAAGTCTTCGTTATCCCAGGCGTTGATCTGGCCAGGACGGGCGATGTACGGCGCATCCGGGAACATTTCTTTCAGCTCCGGGACCAGCGGGCCGTTGGGGCCTTGTTCGAAACTGGTGGTGAGAATGGTCGGCAGTTCGAAGAACTTGGCAACGTCGGCCAGAGCCAGCACGTTGTTCTTGAACTCGTTCGGCGAAAAGTCCTGTACCAACGAGATCAGACCGGTCTGGTGGTCGATCATCAACACTACAGCGTCATCTTTGTTCAGGCGGTTGTAAGTGGCGTTGCTCATGATGAAATCCTTTATCGAGGTTGGTAGGGGTAGGGCGTCGTCCGTAGGGCTGAGCTGGGTCAGTCGCTTCGTTCAACATGGGCCCAGATTAATCACCTGCCTCGAGATGAAAAAGCGCCTGGAAACGGTTTTACTGTCAACTCAAACAGGACAATACCAACGCTCCAGCTCAAAAGCGGCAAACGGCCTCACTGAAAACGATCCGGCCAAATTCTGCATGATCGTCCAGCGGAGTGATTGCCAGCAGTTGATCGAGGCGCAACTCCACTGTGTGACCATCCTGCTCAAACACCATGAATTCCTCCTTGCTCGGCGCAGTGCGGGTGGTCACGGCCCGGGCGATCAGCCGTTGACCGTCGACCCGTTCGACGTTCAACACGTAGCCGCGCAGGCAGGCGATTTCCAGAAAGTCGTGCAGATCACAGTTCAACGGCTGATAGGTGTGCATTTCAATCCTCCTGACAACCTTGCAGTTCAAGAATGTAATAACCCTGTTGGCTGATCGCTTGCGCCACCACCGGGTTACCGGGTTCGACGTGACAGAAGCGGCATTCGCTCTGGGCAATGTCTTCGTCGTTGAGGCCTTTTTCCAGCAGATACTGACGGGCGTGCGCTTGGGCTTTCTCGGTGTCGTTGCCTTCGATCAGCACATCGAAGTGCAGGTAGCGGCCGGTGTTGGTGCGCACGTGGGTATCGAATACTTTGATGGTCATTTTTGCTTGCCCTCCAGTTTCCAGGTGCCCGGCAACGACAGGTCGCCTGAGGCAATGTCATAAACGCTGCTGACGCACAGCAGCGGGTTGTGCAGGTCGGCGTTGACCTTGAGCGTGGCGGTCACGCCATCGAAATTGAAGCTTTGCGGAAAGCCGACTGCGGCCAGCGGCACACGGATCTGCGCGGCCTTTTCCTTGACGCTCAGCGTGTAACCGGGAGAGTCGATGTAGATCGGCGCGCCGGGCCAGGTCGCGGGCAGTTTCGGTTTCGCGTCTTTGGGAATGTCGCGCACTTTCAGGCCGCCGGGGCCGCAGCTCTCATCCTTGCTCAAGACCACCCAGTGCGAGTGCCACAGGCCACCGTCGTTATCCTTCTTGCCGTCGTGGTTTTCATCGGCCTGCGGCGTGTCGTCGAAGTCCGGGTGCGAGGTCAGGGCGAGCGCCAGAATGCCGGACTTGGCGTCGAAACCGACCGCGCCGCTGTCGAGGCTGGTCGGCCAGACGTAGCTGTAGACTTCGGCGCCGGCGAACGAACCCTTGGCGGTCGGCACGCGGCTGCCAGCCTTGCCGTCAACCAATTGCTCGAAGACCAAGTCGCTGCCGTCCTTGAAAACCCGGGTTTGCACCAGGTCGAAAGCGGCGTCGGTTTTGCCCGGTTCGCTGTGAATGTGATTGCTTTCGTGGGCCCAGGCCTGCGAGGTGAGGAGGGCGCTGACGGCGATGGCCAATGCAGTTTTCATGGTGGCTTCCAAAGGTTAGTTGGTGTTGATCCGACACCACAAGCCTAAGGGAGCAGCGATTTTTGTCAATATGGTTTTTATTCGATACTATCTATCGGCCCGATTAATCTGGACATGCCTTGTGTTATTTGACCTGTTGGAACGCCTTTCAAGCCTGACCCGCGTGTGGTTCCGCGAGCATCCGTTGCTCGCCGAATTGCAGCCAATCCAGCTCAGCGCGCTGATGTACCTGGCGCGCTGCAATCGCTATTCGAATACGCCGCTGGCGGTCACCGACTATCTGGGGCTGACCAAAGGCACGGTGTCGCAGTCGCTGAAAGCGCTGGAAGCCAAAGGCTTGCTGACCAAGGTTCAGGACGTCCGGGACAAGCGCAGCGTGCACCTGGAATTGACCGACAGCGCCCGCGAGCTGATCGGCGCGGTGATGCCGCCGGAATTTCTGGTGAAGGCGACCCGGCAAATGGGCAGCCACGCCGCCGATCTGGAGACCCTGCTTCTCGAGTTACTGCGCACCATCCAGCGCGGCCAGGATGTGCCCGGTTTTGGTTTGTGCCACTCTTGCCGTTTTCATCAGGTGTCGGCGCAAGGCCCGGTCTGCAAACTGACCAATGAGCCGCTGAGCGTCCGCGAAGTGGACCTGATCTGCCGCGAATTCAAGCAACCGGAAAAGATCGCCTGACATTGACATTGACACAGCCGCGCAAGTCGATCGAACCGTGGCCGCCGGAGCACAGTCAGAAGATCACTAGCCAGAAGATCAGCTGTCACAACACATAAGCGCCAACACTCCAAGGATCCCCATGTCGTCGCCCCGAATCGGTTTCGCCTGCCAGTATCGCCACCCGCAACGCAGCCTCGCGCTGGCGGAGTTGAAGGTCATCGAATCGGCACTCAACCCGCGCACCACCACTCTGCGCTGGATGAACAGCGTCGAAGTGCACGTCGCGCAGCAACGGTTGATCGAGATCGTCGAGCACAACCTCGGCGCCCAACTGAAGTTGTTGGCGTACGTCGCCGAGTTGCCGGCGGCGCTGCGCATGCTGCGCCTGAGCAGTGATCTGTTGCCGTTCTACAGTCATCCGCAGATCAGCGCGTTCTACCAGCAACCGGAGGTTGTGCTGAAGCTCAGTGAAGGCTTTGCGGCGATTGGTGCGCTGGCGCGAAGTAGCGGGATTCGCTTGTCGATGCACCCCGGCCAATACTGCGTGCTGGGCTCGGATCGCCCGGACGTGGTGGAAAACAGTCTGGCCGAATTCGAATACCACGCCGACATGATTCGCATGATGGGTTACGGCGTGCAGTTCCAGGATTTCAAATGCAACATCCACATTGCCGGCCGACTAGGGCGCGAAGGCATTCGTGCGGTGTGGCCACGGCTCTCGCAAGTCGCGCGCAATTGCATCACCTTCGAAAACGACGAAAAGACCTACGGCGTCGACGACTGCCTGGCGCTCGCGGATCTGGCTCCCGTGGTGCTCGACGTCCACCATTGCTGGATTCACGAAAACGACTACATCGCGGCGGATTCCGAGCGTGTATCGCGCATCGTCGACAGCTGGCGCGGCGTGCGCCCGACCATGCATTACTCGCAACCCAAGGAGCAATTGCAGGAAATGGGCTTCAGCGCCGAGATGAAACTGGAAATGGACGCCGTGACTCAAGTGGTGACCAAACGCGATCTATACGCGCACAGCGACCGCATGTGGAACCGCTGGACCAACGAATACGTCGCGCAGTTTCTCGATCGCTTCGACGTGATGTTCGAAGCCAAACACAAGAACCTGGCGACGCAGGAATTTTACGAGCAATACCTGCGCGGCTAGCGCCACGGCTGCAACGCTGCCTTATCGAGCGCTTGCCACGCAGGCGCATTGGCCAACTGATCCTTGGTCAGCCACAGTCCGCCGCTCGGCAGCAACGGTTCGGCGGGAAGTGCGAGCAAGTCGCGCAACTTGATCACATTGATCGAACCGCGATCGCGGTCACCCTCGGCGGCCCAGTCGTGTTCGAACAGTCGAACGCTCAATGCCTCTGCGGTAAAACCTTCAAACTGCGGGCGATTGCGCAACCACTGGGGTGATTGGCGCAAGGTTCGTTCCTGCACATCCAGCAACAACAATTGCCAGGCCATTGCTCCGTCGACATCGCGGTGCAGCCGCGTCAGCGCCAGATAACGCGCTTCCCCGGACCAGACCATCGACGGCGCGAGATCGTTTACCGCGCAACCTGACGCCGTCAGCAAATAACCGCCCAAGCGCGGACTGTGCACGCGCAGCCAACTGTCGGCGTATTCGGTTTCACAGCCAAACAGCCATGCCGCATCTTTACCGTTCGGGGCTGGCTGGACGAAATCGCCATCGGCAATCGCCACTTGCGGTTGCGTCACCTCGCGCCAATTGGGCAGAACATTCACCCCCTGAGCGCTGACCTGCAGTTCGCACCATTCAAAGTACAGCCGCGAATCTTCTCGATATCGACAGAACTCAGGCACCTCGCCGGCCTTCGGTGGCGCTTGATCAAAGCGCTGCAGCACGGTGCTTTCGCGAGCCTGATCCAGCCGTCCGCGAATCACAGCGACAGCGACAATTGGCCCACGAAAATCCAGCAAGCGCGCCGCCAATAACGCCGGGCTGCTGAGCAATTGTCGTTGCTCGGTATCGGCGACCACCACACCGCGGCCAACGGCAAACGGGATCAACGCGATGTAGCGTCCCGCGTCGCACACCCGATGATCGAGCTGCCAAACGCCCGGCAACTGCCACTCGCCAATTGTGCAGGAATAACCGCCATCCGCTTGCCCAGTGAATCGCGCACGGGTTGCAGCGCTCACCGGCGCCGACTCGACCAGCGTCGCACCGCGCTGACCAGTTCCATTCAAAGGCACGGCCAATTGCACACGAGTCAGGCGCCGCTCGGCGACCTGAATCCGCCCGGCAGCGTCATGCCCGACCTGCGCATCACAGTCGCTGTGAATGCTGTACAAACCGTAGCCGTAACGCCCGTGATCAGGTTGCGGATAGTCGAGGTACGAGGAAACCCGCAGGTGAACCTCATCAAGTTCCAGCGGTTCGGTCCAGCCGAGCGACGGCTCGTCGTCGGCGCCGATCCACGGTTCGGGCAACATTTGCCAACCTTGGTCAACGTGCCAGAGCCAATAGCCGAGCGCGTCACCGGAGCGCGCGCGGCAAGCGAACGAGCGGCTGTCACGGCTCCAGATGATCGCGGTGTCGGCGTTGATCAATAACGCCGTTGTTTCGCCGTTGACGCTGACGCGATAGTCGGGATTGCTCAGCGCCTCGCAGGGTTGCGGCAATTCGCGCAAGCTCGCGGGCATTACCTTGAACGCCTCCGCACGCTGCTGGCCATCCGGGGAAACATGCTCGAGCGCGTCAGGCGCGAGGTTTTGCTGCCACGCGCCGGGCTCCAGCCACAGGTCGGCAACCGGCACCAGACTGACCTTTTCGGCGCTCGCCAACAGATTTTCCAGGCTGATTTGGCGGGCGCCGTTGTCGATCAGCGGGCTGTAGCGCCCCACCAGAACGCCGTCGCTGAAATCATCCAGTTCCCAGAATTCATCGCAAGAACACTGGTAGAGCTGGCGCGCCTGCCGATCCAGAATCACCAAACCCCACTTCTGCCGCGAAGGCACGGGCGCGGCGAAATAACGCCCGTCCGTGGAGAACCGCGCCGATGAGCCAAGCCCCTGCAGCAGCACGCCATCGGGAAACAGGTAATCGCAGAGCACCGGCCCGCCCATGGCGATTTCGCTGTCATTGAATACGCGGATCGGTTCGCCCTCGGGCGTCTGCCGTGGCTCGCCGCCGCCCCAGGCACTGGCGCCGCCGGAGGAATGGCCGTGCGGCGATGACTTGGCGCGTTTGTCCTCGGCAAAGCCAAAACGCCGTTCCAGATGACTGACGCACGCCAGTCCGCCAAACATCACCAGCGCCGCCCCGGCGATATCCCAATATTGCGGCAACGCCCGGCCGACGTTGAACCCCAAGCCAATCGCCGCAGAGGTCATCAACCGCGCCAAACCGCGCCCGGTGGCTTTCCAGCCGAATCGCGCCGCCAGCCACATGCACGCCGCGCAGCCCAGCACCACACCCACTGCCCACAGCAACGGGATGACCGTCACCAGAAAAATCGGCACCAGCAGCACGGCGATTTGCCAGAGCAGATCGAGCAACAGTCGCGGCAGGCTTTTTTCGTCAGCGGGTTGCTCGGAAGAGTAGGGCACCGTTACCTCGATAACCAAATATGGACGGACTTCAGCGAATCAAACCAGTGCGCGCTCAGCGGCCATGCGCGGCGTTGGCCAGTTGCCCGGTGTCGACGCGCACGAAGGTCGAGTCGCCGATGGCGGTCAGCACTTCGCCGGCGTAGACCTCGCAGATCACCCGGGTCTTGCGCCCGACGTCGCCCTCGACTTTCGCCCGCAAGGTCAGCGTGACGCCCATCGGCGTCGGTTTGATGAATTTGATGCCGAGGTTGCCGGTGACGCAATCGATGCGCGGCACGCTGTCGACTGCGCGCTGTTCGGCCCGGTAGTGATAAGCCATGGCGGTCCAGTTGGAGTGGCAATCGACGAGCATGGCGATCAAGCCACCGTAGACCAGATCCGGCCAGCCGCAATACTTGGCGTCCGGTACATGCTCGGCGACCACGTGCACGCCGTCCTCATGCCAGACACTTTTGACGTGCAACCCCTGCGGATTGCGCCCGCCGCAGCCGTAACAAACGCCGTCGGGCGCGGCGAGGTCTTGCAGAGGTTTGCTGGAGAGAGGTGTATCGAAAGTTGGCATGGCGAGGTCATCCTGAACAGTGTGGGCCAGAGCAGATATCGCTGGATTCTAACCCCGGACCTCGCCGGGCGTTAACTCGCGTGCTGCGCTTCACCCCGCGCGACTGTGCCGTCGATCGGCTGAGCGGCGGATGGTCGAATACTCGGAACTAGTCGCGCAGCGCTTGCCTCTCAACAGGATTGAGCGAGGGTTTGGGCATGAGCGATGCGCTGGACGACTACAACAGCAAACGCGACTTCGACGCCACGCCGGAGCCGTCGGGCGCGGTAAAACGTACGCGCCGGACCGCGAAGGCGCATGCGCTGCAGTTTTGCATTCAGAAGCACGACGCAACGCGCCTGCATTACGACTTTCGCCTGGAAATCGACGGCACGCTGAAGAGCTGGGCCGTGCCCAAAGGCCCGAGCCTTGATCCGCAGGTCAAGCGTCTGGCCATGGAAGTCGAAGATCATCCGCTCGATTACGCCTCGTTCGAGGGCAGCATTCCGCAGGGCCATTACGGCGCCGGCGATGTGATCGTCTGGGACCGTGGGATCTGGAAACCGATTGGCGATCCGCTCGAGTCGCTGAAAAAAGGCAAACTCAAGTTCGAGCTCGAAGGTGAGAAGCTCGGCGGCATCTGGAACCTGGTGCGCACGCATCAGGAAGGCAAACAGAAACCGTGGTTTCTGATCAAACATCAGGACGCCGCGGCGAAACCCGAAGCCGAGTTTGACGTGGTCAAAGCGCAGCCCGATTCGGTGCTCAGCGAGCGCACGCTCATCCCGAAAAAGCGCAAGGGCAAAACCGCCGAGGCGAAACCGGTCGAACAAGTCCCGGCGCCGCGCAAACGCAAGGGTTCCGGCACGTTGACCGGGGCGAAGAAAGCGCCGCTGCCGGCAGCGCTGAAACCGCAATTGGCGACGCTGGTCGAGTCGGCGCCGTCCGGCGATTGGCGTTACGAGATCAAGTTCGACGGCTACCGCATGTTGGCGCGGATTGAAAACGGCACCGTTCAGCTGTTCACCCGCAACGGTCATGACTGGACCGCCAAGTTGCCAAGGCAAGCGCAAGCGCTGGCCAGCCTGGGGCTGGAGTCGGCGTGGCTGGATGGCGAAGTGGTCGCCGCCGACGAAAACGGCGTGCCGAGTTTTCAGTTATTGCAGAACGCTTTCGAGTCCGGCAAGAGCGGCGCGATTGTGTTTTACCTGTTCGACATGCCGTACCTCAACGGCGTCGACCTGCGCGAAGTGCCGGTTGAAGAACGGCGTTCAGCGCTGGCGAAAGTGCTGGAACGCAGCGAAGACGCAATCCTCAGGTTCTCCGAAGACTTCGGCGAAGACGCCAGTGATCTGTTGGCCAGCGCTTGCCAGATGAAGATGGAAGGCTTGATCGGCAAGCGGGTCGGCAGCCCTTATGTTTCGCGACGTTCCGATGATTGGATCAAACTCAAATGCCAGCAGCGCCAGGAATTCGTGGTGGTCGGTTACACCGAGCCGAAAGGCGCGCGGACGCTGTTCGGCGCGCTGCTGCTCGGCCTGCACGACAAGGACAGCGGCGAGTTGCGCTATGCCGGCAAGGTCGGCACCGGGTTTAACGAACGCACGCTGAAGTCGATTCACGCGCAACTGACGCCACTCGAAGTCAAGAAGCCTGCGGTGGTCAATCCGCCGACCGGATTCGAGGCCAAAGGCGTGCATTGGCTCAAACCCGAGCTGCTGGCAGAAGTGGCTTACGCGGAAATCACCAAGGACGGCTCGGTGCGCCATTCGGTGTTCCATGGCATGCGCAGCGACAAACCGGCCAAGGACATCACTGAAGAAACGCCGAAAGACGTGAGCGAACCAAGCACGCCAGCGCCTGAGAAAAAACCGAAAAAATCTGCCACCCCGACGCCCGGGAAGATCCGCATCACTCACCCCGACCGTGTGATCGACGCCAGCAGCGGGTCGACCAAGATGCAACTGGCGGAATATTACGTCAGCATCGCCGACTGGATTTTGCCGACCCTGAAAAACCGCCCGATCGCGCTGGTGCGGGCGCCCGAAGGCGTTGCCGGCGAATTGTTCTTTCAAAAGAACGCCGAGCGCCTGGCGATTCCCGGCATCGAATCGGTCGACGGCGAAACGGTGATGCTGATCAATAACGCCGAAGCGCTGGTCGGGGCGGTGCAGATGAGCACCATAGAATTTCATTCCTGGAATGCCCGAGCGCCGGACCTGGAACGCCCCGATCGCTTCGTCCTCGACCTCGACCCGGACCCGGCGCTGCCGTGGAAAAGCATGGTCGAAGCGACCACGCTGACCCTGACCATTCTCGATGAGCTGGGCCTGACCTCGTTCGTCAAAACCAGCGGCGGCAAAGGCATTCATCTGGTGGTGCCGCTCACGCCCAAGGACAGTTGGGACTCGGTCAAGGAATTCAGCCACGGCATCGTCAAGTACATGGCCAAGCTGATTCCGCAGCGCTTTTCGGCGGTGTCGGGGCCGAAAAACCGTGTCGGGCGGATCTTCATCGATTACCTGCGCAATGCAAAAGGCGCGACTACCATTAATGCCTATGCGGCGCGTACACGCGAAGGTTTGCCGGTGTCCGTGCCGATTTATCGCGAGGAAGTCGCCGAAATCAAAGGCGCCAACGTCTGGAACATCCACAACTTGCATGAACGCCTGGGCGAACTGGGGGAGGATCCATGGGCCGATTACGCGAAAACCCGACAGACGATCACTAATGAAATGCGCCGCAAAATCGGTTTGAAACCCGTCTCTAAATAACAAGGAAAACACCATGGATAACTATCACATCGCGATATCGGGCAAAGGCTGGCAGTTGAAGAAGGAGGGCGACGATAAAGTGTTGAAGACCGCCGAGACCAAATCCGAGCTGATCGAAATGTCGGCGGCGTTTTTCAAAGATAAAACCGCTTCGCTGAAGATTCACAAGGAGGACGGCACTATTCAGGAAGAACGCACCTACCCGCGTAGCGCCGACCCGTCGAGCAGCAAGGGCTAGAATCGATTGAGCAGAAAATCCCCGGCCGAGGCGAGTGGCCGGGTTATCTGTCTCCTGGTTGAACTTAAGTGAATAAAAATATTGAAAAAACCCGCTATAAGCTTTAAACGAGAAGTCCACTGGCACATTGCTAGCAATTAATAAAAAAGTCTCGCCAGTTTTTGGCCCCAGGGAGTGCTGATGAGTTTTCTTCCATTGACCGCCGACGCCTCGCGGCAATCGAACGATTGCGACGGTCTCGCCTCTCAATTGAAAGAGAACCCGGACACGCTCTACATGGCCCACGCTGACAGTGGCGACAGCATCAACAGCATCGACAACTTGCTGGAAGCCGCGCGCAACGGCGCTCACAGCACGGCGTGGGTGGTTTATCGCGCCGGGGAACATTTGCATCTGGTCGGGCAGGGCGATGCGCAGGCGCAATGGCCATCGACCGTCAGCAACGAAGAATTTGCACAGTTTTGCCAGACCCGAGGCCTGCACCGTTGGCCCACCGGCCGTGGCGAAACCGTGCTCGGCTGGCTGCTTGCGCCGATTAACGAGGCCGCCGACCCGGCGCTCGCCGAGTTTGCCCAACGCCTGGGCGTTCAGGTGCAGACCAACACCTTGGCGCGGGCACAGATTACTCAGCGGGTGCTGTACGAAATCACTTATCTGGCCAGTTCGACCCGCGACCGCTCAGTGTTTCTGGTCGGCGTCCATCAACTGCTGGCCAGCCTGATCGACGCGGAAAACTTCTACCTCGTCCTCTACGACCCGCACACGCGCAAGATGGATTACCCGTATTACGTCGACACCATCGACGTTGAAGCGCTGGAATCGGAAAACTACGAGTTCCTCGACCCCGAGCACCTGTCGCTGACCGCGCAGGTGTTGACCTCCGGCCATCCGCTGCTGATCGACGCCGCCGGGATTCACGCGGCGGAGGCTGAGGGGCGTTTTTATTGCGTGGGTGACTGTCCGGAATTCTGGATGGGTGCGCCGCTGAAAAATGCCTCGGACGACGTGTTTGGCATGCTCGCGATGCAGGTCTACGAGGTGTCGCGGATTTACAGCGCCGAAGATCGCGCGTTGTTTCTGGTGGTTGCGCGCCACGTGGCGATGGCGCTGGACCGCATTCTGCACCGCGCCGACCTCGAAGAAACGGTGATGCGCCGCACTCTGGAGCTGTCAGCGCTGAACGATGCCTTGCGTCAGGAAGTGCTCGACCGCGAGCGCGCCGAGCACCTGCAAAGTGCGCTGTTCCAGATTGCCGAACTGTCGAGCCAGCCCGGCGACATGGCTGAGCTGTTTCAAACCCTGCATGGCATCGTTGGCGATCTGCTGTTCGCGCAAAACTTCTACATCGCGCTGTTCGACGACGCGACCAGCGAAGTGACCTTTCCGTATTACGTCGATGAACGGCAGATCGTTCGTCCGGTCGCCCGGCGTGGCCGTCGCGGCTTGACCGAGTATGTGATCCGCCAGCGCCGCCCGTGCCTGATTGACACTGGCGAGGCTGAGCGTTTGTCCGCAACCGGCGAAATCGAATTGGCCCATGAATCGGTGCGCTCGTATTCGTGGCTGGGCATTCCGTTGTTCGACGGCGACGTGGTGCGCGGCGTGCTGGCGGTGCAAAGCTATACCTCGCCGGTGCGTTACACGTTGCGCGATCAGGAACTGCTGACCTTTGTTTCGCGACACATCGACACCGCGTTGTCGCGCCGTACCGCCGCCGAAGCGATTCACGCCGCTAATCTCAAACTCGAGGCGCGGGTGCAGGACCGCACCCGCGAGCTCGATCACGCCAACGCCAAGCTGCAACACGAAAACTCCCACGATGCGCTGACCGGGCTGCCAAACCGCACCTACCTTCAACAGCATCTGAATCAGGCCTGGGAACGCTTCGGCAGTGAGGGCGGCAATCTGGCGGTGATGTTCATCGACCTCGACCGTTTCAAAATGGTCAACGACAGCCTCGGCCACCACTTTGGCGATCTGTTGTTGATGCAAGCCGCGAATCGTCTGCGCGGCTGTCTGCGCGACACCGACATGCTCGCCCGGTTGGGCGGCGACGAGTTTTCGGTGCTGGCACCGGGCGCGCCACTGGAAGCGGTGATCGACATCGCCGAGCGTATTTTGCTGGCGTTCGACCTGCCGTTTTTCATCAATGGCCACGAGGTGTTTTCGTCTTGCAGCATCGGCATTGTCAGCGCCGACAGCCAGTTTCACCACGAGCCGGCAGACTTGCTGCGCGACGCCGATGCGGCGATGTATCGGGTCAAAAGCGCCGGGCGCGACAGTTACGCGGTGTTCAATCAGGAAGTGCGCCGCGAAGTCTCCGATCAGGTCGAGCGCGAAGGGGCGTTGCGCAATGCGCTGAAACGCAGCGATGAACTGCTGCCGTATTTCCAGCCGATTGTCAGCGTCGACACTGGCGAGTTGGTTGCGCTGGAGGCATTGATTCGTTGGCATCAACCGGGCGGGCGGATTATCGCGCCGGGTGAGTTTTTGCCGGATGTCGAAGGCTTGCGCCTGATCGGCCGGCTGGATTTGTACATGCTCAACAGCATCGCCGCGATTCTCGCGCAAGCGGAACACGCGAACTGGCCGCCGGTGCACGTCAATTGCTCGAGCTACAGCATGACCCGACCGGATTTCGCCACTGATGTGCTGGCCTTGTTGGCGTTGCACCAAGTCGCGCCGTCGCGGATTTGCCTGGAGCTGACTGAAGGCGCGTTGGTCGCGGAACCGGCCATCGCCCGGCTGACCATGCAGCAATTGGCCGACAACGGCATGTCGGTGGTGCTGGATGACTTCGGCGCCGGGTTCTCGTCCCTGAGTTACGTGCACCAATACCGCTTCAGCGGGTTGAAGATCGACAAGTCGTTCATCCTCGAACTGACCAGCAGTTCGCGCAGCCGCGCGATTGTCCGGGCGATTGTGCGCATGGCGGAATCGCTCGATCTCAGCGTGGTCGCCGAAGGTGTCGAGGATGAAGCGACGCTGGTCCTGCTGCGCGAAATGGGCGCGGGGCAGGCCCAGGGTTATTTCTTCGCCAAGCCGATGGGCCTGGAGGCGTTGCAGGCGAGTGCGCTGATCTTCAGTCCAGGTCCGCAGCCTGATGCCGCTCCGGCACTTGGCTCGCCTCGTCGCCCCACGTCCGGTTGACGCGCTGCCCACGAATCACCGCCGGACGATTGGCGATGTCCTCGGCCCAGCGCTGCACGTGGGTGTAGTCCTGCGCAGAGAGGAATTCGGCGGCTGAATAGACGTTGTCGCGGACCAATTGCCCGTACCACGGCCACACCGCGATGTCGGCAATGCTGTACTCATCGCCGGCCAGATACGGACTCTCGGCGAGGCGTCGATCCAGCACGTCCAGTTGCCGTTTGGCTTCCATGGTGAAGCGATTGATCGGGTATTCGAGCTTCTCCGGCGCGTAGGCGTAGAAGTGCCCGAAACCACCGCCCAGGTACGGCGCGGCGCCCATTTGCCAGAACAGCCAGTTCAGGGTTTCAGTGCGTCCGGCGGGGTCGCGGGGCAGGAATGCGCCGAATTTTTCCGCGAGATAGAGCAGGATGGAACCCGATTCGAACACCCGAATCGGCGGTTCGGCGCTGCGGTCGAGCAGTGCGGGGATTTTCGAATTCGGGTTGATATCGACGAAGCCGCTGGAGAACTGATCGCCTTCGTTGATGCGGATCAGCCAGGCATCGTATTCGGCGCCGCTGTGGCCGAGTGCGAGCAACTCTTCCAGCAGAATGGTGACCTTGACCCCATTCGGCGTGGCCAGCGAATAGAGCTGCAACGGGTGTTCGCCGACTGGCAGCTGTTTGTCGTGAGTCGGCCCGGCAATCGGCCGATTGATGCTGGCGAACTGGCCGCCAGACGGCGCGGTGTTTTTCCAGACCTTGGGCGGGACGTAAGACGCTTTGCTCATGAGAAAAACCCCCATTCGATGATTGCGCTAATCGCGAATAGGCTTTCTTACGCGGCATGCCTGAAAACGTCAACCGCCGATAACCCCGGTCCTTTCTCGATAACCCCGTCCCTATGTAGCAGCTGGCGCAGCCTGCGTTCGGCGGCGAAGCCGTCGCCAAATCAGCCAACGCGGTGTTTCAGTTGAGTCTTGCCATCCGGATTTACGACGGCTGCGCCGCCGGACGCAGGCTTCGCCAGCTGCTACAGGACGCGGCGTTGCCGATGAAGATTTACTTCCCCGCAAGGCATGCCTCTAGACGTCATCCGCCGATAACCCCGTCCTTCGCCAACAACCCCGTCCCTATGTAGCAGCTGGCGCAGCCTGCGTTCGGCGGCGAAGCCGTCGCCAAATCAGCCAACGCGGTGTTTCAGTTGAGTTTTGCCATCCGGATTTACGACGGCTGCGCCGCCGGACGCAGGCTTCGCCAGCTGCTACAGGACGCGGCGTTGCCGATGATGTGGCGCAACCCTATAAGTGGCGCGATCACTTGGTGGTTAACGCAAACTCCACGACACGCCGAAGTACATCGCCATGCCTTCGCCCGGCGTCGAGCGGGCGGCGTCGAGGCCTTTGTCGTCGTAGCCCGGCGTGACGGTGGCGGCGTAGTGTTTGTTGGTCAGGTTGCGCAGGTCGAGCCAGGTTTGCCAGTCATCCTTGGGCGCGTTGTAACCGAGGGTTGCACCGAACGTCGCATAAGGGTCGGCGTAATAACTGTTGGCGTAATCGACCGCGGTTTTCGACACCCATTGCGTGTTCAGCGCCGCGAAGAAACCCTGGCGCCAGTCGTAGCGTAACTCGCCCTGGTAGTAATGCATCGGCAGGCCGGGCAGGCGGTTGTCCCCGAAACGCTCGTCGTCGCGGTAATGGAAATCGCTGAACGTATAGCTCTGGCGCAGGCTCAATCGGTCGCCATTGTCCGCCGACCACAACGTGCTTTGCAGGCTCGCCTCAACGCCTTGGTGCACAGTCGGGCTGGCGTTGAGTTCGTAAGGCGTGACGGCGTTGGCGTCAGGCAATACCGAGAGCAGTTCGTGGCGCACTTGCGCGTAATACCAGGCCAGGCTCCACTGGCCGAACGCGCTGTCACCACGGCCGCCGAGTTCGAGGGTGGTCGCCGTCTGGTTTTGCAGTTTGATCGGGTCGCGCTGGGTGCCGGTGGCCGCGCCGCTGCCTGCCGGGAAGCGCTGGTCGGCGCTGTAGATCAGCGACCACGGGTGCGGCCCTTCGACCGAACGGCTGAGATTGCCGAACACTTGCAGGTCCGGCGTCACTTGATAGCGCAGGCCCAAACGTGGCGCGTAATCCCAATCGCCCATGCTGGTCTTGCCGCCACCCTCGGGGTAAGTCACTGCGCTTTCGCGGCGGGTATAGATCGCCGCGAGGCCGGTGGTCAGCCACAGGTCATCGGCGATTTCCAGGTCGTTGCCGACGTGCAGTACGGTGTCCGAGCCCTGATAAGTGAAATTGCGCATGTGCGTGCCCGGCGCGTAACCGGCAGTGTTGCCGCCGGGGATGCGCACCAATTCGCTGGCGCCGTCATTCGGCAAGTGTTTGGTCACACGCAGCCCTAGCGTACTGCGGCTTTCCATGCCCCAGAGGCTGTCGCGGCGCTTGTAATCGAAGGTGCCACTGACGTCGCTGTAGGCAACTTTCAAGCGGTTCGGGCCTTCGCGCAAATCCATCGGATAGTCGTGATAAACCAGGCCGGTCTGGAGGCTCGAATCGTCGTCGATGTAATAGGTGGTCTTGTTGCCGAAGAAGGTGCTGCCCGGTTGCTTGCGGCTGTCGTCGCGCGACACGTAGGCCGGATTGGCCGCGCGCGGGTGGTGCTCGATGGAATGCTTGGTCACGCGTCCGGCAAGGTCGTTATCGGTTTCGCGATAACGCAGGTAAAAGCGCGTTTCGAGGTTCGGATTGAAGCGATAACCGACGTTGGCGATCAGCCCTTGGCTTTCGCTCGCGGTGTGGTCCTGATAACCGTCGGCGCGCGCATCGGTGAGGGCGACGTAGTAATCGAGGTCGCCCAGCACTTGCCCGGAACTGATCTGGCGCTGCTGATAGCCGTGGCTGCCGGTGGCGTAACGCACTTGCAACTTCGGTGCGTCGTAACCGGTGTGGCTGACGTAATCGATGGCGCCGCCGAGTGCCAGCGCGCCACGGTCGAAACCATTGGCGCCGCGCAGCACTTCGACGTGATCAAGCCACAGCGGCTCGAGCAATTCATAAGGCGTGCCGCCGGGGCCGGTCAGCGGCAAACCGTCGAGCATCGCGTACAACCCCGATGCATGCGCGCCCGGTGCGCGGTTGATCCCCGAGCCGCGAATCGAAATCTTCACGCCTTCATTGCCCGCCGACTGCGCATACACGCCCGGTTGATAGGCCAGCACGTCCTGATTGCTCGCGACACGGCCCTGCAACGGGCGGCGCAGGTCGACGACATTGGTCGCGCCGGGCACCTCGGCGAGCCGTGTTTCAGCCGCTTCGATGCTCTGATCTTCGCCACTTTGCTGCTCACCTTGAATCAACACTTGCCCCAATTCCAGGCCTTCGGCCGCAGCTATGGCCGGGCAGGCGAGGGCCATCCCGAGCAACGCAACGGGCAGGGATTTGGGCGACGGCATCGAGGAAGCTCCAGGCATTACAAAGGGAAGAAAAAAGGCATAAAAACCGGCAGTGAACACTGCGACGTAAGTAAGAACGAGCAGAGCACATGGCAATTTTGCTTTTTGCGCCCAGCCCCTCGCTGATCGCCTCGAATCGGCGTGACAGCGGTTGAGATCGGCGAACAATCCAAAGTTTGAAGTGTTTCGCCAATCACCGACGACTGGCACAGAAAACCGCCGATTTGCCGCGTTCGATGCCGCCTGTCGCGGGCCTTCAATCTTTATAAAATTTTCCCGATGGCCCCAGCTTCAGATGATTGTGGGCGGCGCATTCAGTCAACCGGCGAATGAGTTACGCAGCCTTAAAGGCCTGAGGAGATCCATCATGTTTTTACACAACAAGCGACTCCAATACACCGTACGCGTAGCTCAACCGAACCCAGGGTTGGCAAACCTTTTACTTGAACAATTTGGCGGCGCCCAAGGCGAACTCGCGGCCGCCTCGCGCTACTTTACCCAGGCGCTGGCCGAAGATGATCCAGGCAGGAAAGACCTGCTGATGGACATCGCCACGGAGGAGCTCAGCCACCTGGAGATCGTCGGTTCGATCATCGTCATGCTCAACAAGGGCGCCAAGGGTCGACTGGCCGAAGGCGTGGAGGAAGAGGGCGAGTTGTATCGCGCGATCAATGGCGCCGGTAACGATTCGCACATCACCAGCCTGCTGTACGGCGCCGGCGCGCCACTGACCAACTCGGCCGGCGTGCCGTGGTCAGCCGCTTACGTCGATACGATCGGCGAGCCGACCGCAGATTTCCGCTCGAACATCGCCGCCGAGGCGCGGGCGAAAATCGTTTACGAACGACTGATGAACGTCACCGATGATCCCGGCGTGAAAGAAGCGCTCGGTTTCTTGATGACCCGTGAAATCGCCCATCAACTGTCCTTCGAAAAAGCCTTGCACGCGATCCAGCCGAACTTCCCCCAAGGCAAGCTTCCGGGCATGCCGGAGTTCACCAACGTCTACTTCAACCTGTCGCAGGGCGAGGGCAGTACACGCGGGCCGTGGAATCAGGGCGAGGATTGGGAATACGTCGAAGACCCGCAACCGGCGGTGGACGGCGGCGATGGCTCGGCCAGCGTGCAGTTGAGCGCCGAGGACGAAGAACTGCTGCTGGACATGAAAATGCGCACCATGTCCGACCCTGACAGCGACCCGGTCACGGGCGCGGATCTGGGTGCAGGCATGCAGCAACAGGCAGATGCCTGACGGACGACCGCACGCCACGTTGGCGTGCGGTTTTTTTTTGCTGAAAAACTCCATTTAACAAAAGCAGATTGAACAATTGAGGTGAATCAAATGGTCTCTACTACAAGGATGTCCTCGGCAGAATCGTTCGAGGACTTTTCGCGTCTGTTCAGCTCCACCGCAATGGCTTTCGAGCGGGAGGCGTCACGGCTCTCGCGGCAGATCCACGCGGCGGCACCGAGGGCGAACGGCAAACGCTCCAATGGCAAATAGAGGTTTTTATGTCTGACCCTTCTTCGCCCAGCAGAACGTCCTGGCACGCCGGGCTTGACCCCGGCAAGAGCGGCAATTGGTTGGCCGTCCTGTTCTGGGCGACCCTGGTGGGCGTCACGGTTCTGTTGCTTATCAGCGGTTACAGCGCGTTCACTGGCGACAACCGCGCCAACCTGAATTACGCCTTGCTCGGTGGTTTTTCCGGTTTCGGCGCGACTGCCCTCGGCGCCGTCGCCGCTGTGGTATTGCGCGACATCAGCGCCCGCACGCAAGACATCATGCTCGGCTTCGCTGCCGGGATGATGCTGGCCGCCAGTTCGTTCTCGCTGATCCTGCCCGGCATCGACGCGGCGCAGTCGATTGCCGGCAACAAACTGCTCGCAGCCTGTGTCGTGGTGTTCGGATTGGCATTGGGTGTGGCGCTGATGGTCGGGCTGGAGCGCTTTGTTCCGCATGAGCACGAGAAGAGCGGGCGCAAAGGTCCGGAGGCGCAGCGCTTCAATCGCGTCTGGCTGTTCGTGCTGGCGATCACTTTGCACAACCTGCCCGAAGGCATGGCGATTGGCGTGAGTTTCGCCAATGGCGACATGAAAGTCGGCCTGCCGCTGACCACCGCGATAGCGATTCAGGACATCCCCGAAGGCCTCGCCGTGGCACTCGCCTTGCGCGTCACCGGCATCTCGACCTGGCGCGCGGCGCTGATCGCGGTAGGCTCGGGATTGATGGAGCCACTGGGCGCGGTCATTGGCCTGGGCATCTCCAGCAGCTTTGCCCTGGGCTACCCGGTTGCGTTGGGCCTGGCGGCCGGCGCGATGATCTTTGTGGTGTCGCATGAAGTGATTCCGGAGACTCACCGCAATGGCCACGAGACTCCGGCGACGCTCGGTTTGATGCTCGGTTTCGGGGTGATGATGTTCCTCGATACCGCGCTGGGCTGACGCTGCAAAACCCTCCTGTCACGCGCTAACGTGCAGCTGCAACAAAACGGCGCCGGCAAATTTGCCGGCGCCGTTTATTGTGCATAAATGAAACCCCCTGTAGGAGCGAGGCTTGCCCGCGAAGGCGTCTGCACGTTCAACATCACTGCTGACTGTTGAAGAGCCTTCGCGGGCAAGCCTCGCTCCTACGGGGGCGGTAGTGGTCAGGCGAGGTGTCCGTCAGTGCTTACGATGTCGTCACCTCCGACCACGTCAACGTTGCCGATTCACGCCACTTGACCTCGGTCACCCCGTACTTTTCAGCCTGGGGTTTGGACACAACCTTGAGCGGCGGTCGACCGGGTTTGGGTATCGGCGCGATGCCGGCATCACAACTTGCCCAGTGCCAGGCATCCCCATTGTTCATTACCTTGGCGCGGATAATGAACGACTTGGTTTTGCCGTGCAGTTTGTACTCAATGACATAAAGACCGGTGTTCATGAGTCCCCCTCCTTTTGCTCATAGATAAAGGAGTGGTCGCGTCAGAAAAAAATTCAAAGCAATTGACGGCCGACGTTACCTTTTGATTTGCGGAAGGAAAATCGGGCTGATTTGTGGGGTTTTCAAGGGGTCGACTGCGCTCCGACTGAGCGCAATGCTGCCGTTCAAAGGCTCGCCGCGTACTGGTCAATCGTCACTCGAGAAAACACCGGTCAAACAGATAAAGACTCGCAGGTTTCAGGTTCTCGACGGTGGCTTGCGGGCGGCCGCCGTCGCCGCTCTTCTTGCGCCCGGTTTCCTGCAAATGGCCGGCCTCGGTCATCTTCAACAGGCGTTGGCGAATGCTGGTTTTGAGCACCGGGCGTTCGAGCACCAGCGAGAAAATATTCACCGCTTCCGGCGCGCTGAACTCGTTGCCGAGGAACATCAGCGGCAGGCTGCTGTAGAGCGATTTCGACAGCAGGCGATCCTGCACGGCGGCGACCAGTTGGTTGTGATCGAACGGCAATTTGCTCGAGGCATCGGCGACGTCCTGCAACGGGAAAAAGCGCTGATGCTCGGCGAGCTGCACCGGCTCGCTGACGATCGCCAGGTAAAACGTCGATGACGACCAGCAGCGTGGGTCGCGAAACGCATCGCCGACCGTGCCGACCTGTTCGATCCACGCCAACGGCATGCCGACCTTGCTCGACTGGCGCAGCCGCTCGACCGCGTCGGCCAGTGTCAGGTCTTCGACGCCGCCGTTGACGACGATGCCGGGCAACGCCCAGTGGCCGGCGAACGGCTCGGCTTCGCGGCGATTGAGGAGGATTTGCAAGGCGTGACTGTCACGGCAGTAGCGCAACACGCACAGGTCGATGGTGTGCAAGTAGGCTCGGGGCAAAGTTTCAGCGGGCAGCGCGGTGCGGTCAGGCATGGGAGTTTCCGTGAGCGGCGTAGAGGTCGTAGTTTACCGGGTTCATCCCCGGCGCCATCCATTGGCTGGGCAAAGCCTCGCCCAACGCCAGACGTTGGCGAATCGCGGTGCTGCGTACATGAATGGTTTCCTCGATGCACATGATCGAAAAACGCTCCAGTAATTCCTGGCCGCGATAGAAGGTCGGCAGCAACTGCGCAATGTCTTCGCCAACCACCAAGGCAATCTGTTTACCGTCCAGCGCCAGGCTCTCGGCGAGGTGGGCGAGGAGGGTGTAGCTGTAGATCGGCCCGTCAATCTCGCGTGCAATCTGCTGTTCAACGCGGCTGACCGCAATATCGCCACGGCACAGCGGCCGGACGTGCTCGACAATCGAATCCAGCCAGCTCAGCCGCAACGGGTAATCCGCCATGCGTTTGCCGTAGGGGTGGCGAAAGCTCGGGGCGACCAGCACGCGCCTGGCCCGTGTTGCGGCTTCGATCATCACTTGGGCGTGACCGGCGTGTGGCGGGTTGAACGCGCCGCCGTACAGGGCTAACTCGAACATGGCTGATCTTCCTGCTAGGTACATGACGTGTACCCTAGCATCAAAATCCGTTCGCACCAAATTAGAGAAGTCGCAGGGTTTAAGTAGAACAAACTGTTCGAAAATCTTTTTTTAAAACTCGCTTGCTATGAAAGTACACGACATGTACCTTTGGCTCCAAGAACAGGAGAGCACGCCATGACCAGCCCAACCGTGAAAACCGCTTCCTTTGATGTCGATGCACAAAAAAGCTTTACGCCGCTGTGCCCGGATGAGCTGCCCGTGGCTGGCGGCGATCAGATCGGCGGCGAACTGAACTTCATCGCCGCCCTCGCCAGTCTGCGGGTCGGCAGCAAGGACGCCCATTCGCCGCACGCACCGTGGGTAGTCGCCGAACACGCGCAGATGCTTCAGCCAACCGGCCTCGAACACGCCGATGTGACCTGGGTCAGCCACTGCATCCCCGGCACCGAAGGCTTCAAATTGCTCGACGAATTGCCCAGCCCATATGACTACGACTACTTCGTGTGGAAAGGTGTCGAGCCGGACCTTCACCCGTATGGCGCCTGCTACCACGACCTGCACGGCAAGCTCTCCACCGGAGTCATCGAATACCTGAAAAGCCAGCAAGTGCAGCAGGTCATCGTTGGTGGTCTGGCCCTGGATTTCTGCGTCAAGACCACCGCGCTGCAACTCGCCGCTGCCGGTTTCAAAGTGATCGTGCACCTGCCGGCGTGCCGGGCGATCAGCGAGGAGGGCGCCACTCAAGCCATTGAGCAAATGCAACACGCGGGCATCGCGGTTACCGCGACTCGCGAAGAAACCGCCACGTTGGCAAACGCATAAGGAAAATGACATGGACAGTGCATTCGACCGCGACAACGGCGTGATCCAGAGCCTTCTGGACACCGATTACTACACCTTCACCATGATGCAAGCGGTGTTGCACCAGCACCCGAACGTCGAGGTGGAATACCAGTTCATCGTCCGCTCGAAAGAACGCCTCGGGCACCTGATCCCGCAGTTGCGCGAAGAACTGGAGAAACTCGCCGGCCTGCAACTGCGCGAGGGCGAGCAGCGGTTTCTGTTCAACAAACGCTTCCGCGAATACCTGACACCGGACTTCGAACAATTTCTCGGTTTGTTCCGCTTCAATCTGCGTTACATCCACGTCTCGGAAATCGACGGTCAACTGAACATCCGCGTTCGCGGGCCGATGCTGCACTGCATCATGTTCGAGCAACCGGTATTGGCGATGGTCAGCGAGTTGCGCAACCGCGACAAATACCCTGAAGTCGAACTGGCTGACGTGACGCGCCAGCTCTATCAGAAGTTTGAATGGCTGGAGAAAAACGCCAGCCGCGAAGAGCTCGCCGAGTTGCGCGTTTCGGACTTCTCGACCCGGCGGCGCCTGTCATTCCGCGCCCAGCGCGAAGTGGTGAACGTGATGCGCAGCGACTTCCCTGGTGTGTTCGTCGGCACCAGCAACGCGCACCTGGCATACGAATTCGACTTGCCACTGATCGGCACCATGGCCCACCAGTGGCTAATGGTGCACCAGCAACTCGGGCGGTTGCGCGAGAGCCAGAACGCCGCGCTGGAAAACTGGGTGCACGAGTACCGTGGCCGCTTGGGGATCGCGCTGACCGACTGCATCAGCACCGACTTTTTCCTCAAGGATTTTGACCTGTACTTCGCCAAGCTTTACGACGGTCTGCGCCAGGATTCCGGTGACCCGATCGTCTGGGCCGACAAAGTGCTGGGCCGTTATAAAGAGCTGGGCATCGACCCGCGGACCAAGGACCTGATGTTCTCCGACGGTCTCAACTTCGAAAAATGCCTGCCGATCCTGCGCCACGTGCGCGGCAAGGCCAAATTCGGCTTCGGCATGGGCACCAGCCTGGCGTGCGACGTCGAAGGCGTCGAGCCGCTGAGCATCGTCATGAAACTGGTGCGCGTGCACGGCGAACCGGTGGTGAAGTTCTCCGATGACCCGATCAAAAACGTCTGCGAAGACGCCTCGTTCCTGCGCTACGCGGCGCAAGTGTTCAACGTCACGCTGATCAATCCGCAACTGGGAGCCTGAGATGAGCACACAACAGCAAGGCATTATCGCCCGGGACCTGGGCATCGACCGTCAACTGAAAAAGGGTGGCGAAAGCGTAGAAATCGCCCGGCGCATCGGCTTCATCAAACAGGTGTTGCGCGAGTCCGGTTGCAAGGCTTTGGTCCTGGGAATCAGCGGTGGCGTCGATTCGCTGACCGCCGGGCGCTTGTGCCAAATGGCGGTCGAGCAACTGCGCGACGAACACTATCAGGCACGTTTCATTGCCGTGCGTTTGCCCTACAAAACTCAGGCCGATGAGCAAGATGCCCAGGCGTCGCTCGACTTCATCGGCCCGGACCTGATCACCACCGCCAATATCGCCGCGTGCGTCGACGGCTTGATGGCCAACATCGCCATTGACGGCTTGCAGCCTTCGGCCGAATTGCTGGATTTCGCCAAGGGTAACGTCAAGGCGCGGGCGCGGATGCTCGCGCAATATGCGATCGCCAATTTCAGCGGCGGGCTAGTCGTCGGCACCGACCACGGCGCCGAAGCGTTGATGGGGTTCTTCACCAAATTCGGCGATGGCGCCTGCGATCTGGCGCCGCTGTCAGGCCTGACCAAAACCCAGGTGCGCCTGCTCGCCGATGCCCTGCAAGCCCCGACGCATTTAGTGCGCAAACCACCGACCGCCGACCTCGAAGAACTGGCGCCGGGCAAGCTCGATGAGGCGGCGTATGGCTGCACTTATGAGGAGATTGACGCTTACCTGATGGGCGAAACAGTGTCGGCGCAGGCGCGGCAGATCATCGAAAATTCCTACAGCAAAACCGCACACAAACGCGCCTTGCCAAGGGTTCCTGTTACCGCAAGTTGCGAGTAACCGGCAGGTCGCAAACCGTCTCCTATACTGTCTCGCGTTGACAAGGTTCAACGCCGTTGGCGAAGGCTGTTGGGCTCCCCCACGACCTCACCGTAAGGAGATCATCATGGCAATCCGTATTGGCGACGAGGCACCGGACTTCACCGTTGAAAGCACTGAAGGCACACTGAATTTCCACCAATGGATCGGCGATAAATGGGCGATTCTGTTTTCCCATCCGAAGGACTTCACCCCGGTCTGCACCACTGAACTGGGCTATATGGCCGGGCTCAAACCGGAGTTCGACAAGCGCAACACCAAGGTCGTCGGGCTCAGCGTCGACCCGGTCAGCAACCACGCCAGCTGGGCCAAGGACATCGAAGAGACCCAGGGCCACGCGGTCAATTACCCGATGATCGGTGACGAGAATCTGGTGGTCGCCAAGCTCTACGACATGATCCACCCGAACGCCAGCGGCGGCACGCGCACCGCCGTGGACAACGCGACGGTGCGCTCGGTGTTCATCATCGGCCCGGACAAGAAGGTCAAGGCAATGCTCATCTACCCGATGAGCGCCGGGCGCAATTTTGACGAAGTATTACGCCTGCTCGACGCGCTGCAACTGAACGCCAAACACACGGTGGCGACCCCGGTGAACTGGCGTCCGGGCGACGACGTGATCATCCCGACTTCGGTTTCCGATGAAGACGCACGCAAGAAATACCCCGAAGGTTTCACCACGGTGAAACCTTATCTGCGCACTGTGGCCCAGCCCAAGTAATCCGTTCAGGGACTCGCAACTGGCAGCATCGGGGGGCATTAAGATGTCTCCCGGTGCTGGGTCAGGCCGCCAGTTGTTGTTGCAATTGCAGGTTACCGTCGACGTCCTTGACCAGACCGCTGGCGAGGAACAACGGTTGCAGGCGTTTGTGCAACTGTGGCTCGACGAATTCCTTGACCGTGTCGAGCGCCAGGTTGCCGTAAACCTCCAGCTCCGCTTTGGAATACGACAGCCAAGCCTTCTTCAACACCATTAAAACGTCGCTTCCGGCGGTGGAAGCGAAGCGGCGGTTGAGCACCTGGCCGTCGAGGTTGAAGGTGTGCTGATACTCGTAATCGGTCTGGTCACCGGCGGTTTCGACGCAACGGATGCACGTGCATTTGCCGTCACCGAAGGCCATCCGCAGATAGTTGTTGAAGTCGACCACGGGTTTGAGGCCCAGGCGCTTATCGACTTCGAACAGGTCGCCAGTCAACTTTTCATCATTACTCAACGTCAATTCCCTCACAGTCATGCGGCGTATTTTCACAGCGCTGCACAATACCAGCCGAACCGGCTGCGCGGGTACTCGATCAGCTCATCCAGTTGCCGCCATCGACGTTATAGGTCTGCGCGACGATGTAATCGCTTTCCGCCGAAGCGAGGAAAATCGCCATCCCGACCAAGTCTTGCGCCGTCGCCATGCGCCCCAGCGGCACATCGTCGCCGACGAGTTTTTTCTTCTCGCCGAGCGGGCGGTTTTCGTACTTGGCAAACAACGCGTCGACGCCGTCCCAGTGCTCGCCATCGACCACGCCCGGAGCAATCGCGTTGACGTTGATCCGGTGCTTGATCAGGTTCAGCCCGGCCGATTGGGTCAGGCTGATCACCGCTGCTTTGCTCGCGCAATACACCGCCACCAACGCTTCACCGCGCCGCCCGGCCTGACTGGCCATGTTGATGATTTTGCCGCCATGCCCCTGCGCGATCATTTGCCGCGCGGCAGCCTGCAGGGTAAACAGCGTGCCGGCGACGTTGATCGAGAACAGCCGATCGAAGCTGTCGCGGGTGATCTCGGTGATAGGCGCGAGGTCAAACAGCGCGGCGTTGTTGATCAGGATGTCGAGCTTGCCGACCTTGCCGACCACCGTGGCGATGGCGGCGTCGATAGAGGTCTGGTCAGTGACGTCCATTGCCACGGCGTAGGCATTCGGGCCCAGCTCGCCAGCGGTGATTTGCGCACGTTCGAGGTTGATATCAGCGATGGCCACGGTCGCGCCTTCGTCGATATAGGCTTGGGCGAAGGCGCGACCAATGCCGCGCGCCGAACCGGTGATCAGGGTGCTTTTACCTTGCAAACGTTTCATGGTGTTCTCCGCTCTGCAGCGTCGGCAGCAGGAATTTATTGTTGTCAGCCGCAATGGCGAGCCGATTACAGCAGCTCGACCAGCGCCTCACAAATCATCGGCCAACACCTGACTGGTACTTTTTTAACCGCAAGGTCGAAGGAAAAAAAGTATCAGCCGCCGCCAAACGTCGAGCTAGCCAAGGCCTGTATCGCAGTGGGATTCTTGCCGTACCAAAAAAATAACAAAGGCGTGATCGTGATGAGCTCGACCACCATGGCGGAAAAACCAGCGGCGCTCGAAGTGATCCTCAACGAGCCGCAGCACAGCTTTCGCTGGTATCAGCACGACTATCCGTTTGATCTGGCGCGCTGGAATCATCATCCCGAATTCGAAATTCACCTGATCCGCGAGGGCAGCGGCCGCTTGCTCGCGGGCGATTACATTGGTCTGTTCGAGGCGGGGCACGTCGCGCTGATCGGGCCGGGATTGCCCCACGACTGGATCAGCGACCTGGGCAAAGGCGAGATGATTGCCGGACGCGACGTGGTGTTGCAGTTCGATGGTCAGGCGTTGATGCAACTGCGCAATCTGGTGCCTGAACTCAGTGAGCTGCAAAGTCTGTTTCGCCAAGCGGCGCAAGGTGTTGAGTTCAGCGGTGCCACGCGTGAGAAAGCCGCGCAGTTGCTTGAGCAAATTGGCCAGAGCCAGGGGTTTGAGCGGTTATGCCTGTTCCTTGCGCTGCTGCAAGTGCTGGCCGCAGCGCCCGAACGCGAACGCAAAACCCTCGCCAGCCTGCACTACGCGCCGATGCTCGATGCCCTGACTGCCGAGCGCATGAGCATCGTGTTCGACTACATCCTCAACGACCTCGGCGATGAACTGCGCCTGTCAGTGATCGCCCAGCGCCTGCAGATGAGCGAACCGGCGTTCTCGAAATTCTTCAAACGCTCGACCGGCCACACTTTCGTCGACCTGACCCGCAAACTGCGCGTGCAGCGCGCCTGCCGATTGCTCGCACAGAGCGGCCTCAGCGTGTCGAATATCTGTTTTGAAGTGGGCTACGCGAATCTGTCGAATTTCAACCGGCACTTCCGCCACGAAATGCACGAAACCCCGAGCGAATACCGGCAGCGGTTGCGCGCAAGCGTGGCTGTAGGTTTATAGGACTGCCCAATCAAACAAAATGCCTGTGGCGAGCGAGCTTGCTCGCGTTGGACTGCGCAGCAGGCCTAAGTCAAAAGAGCTGCCGTGCTCAACCAATCGCCTGGCTCACCAGCGCAAACTGACGCACATCACCGGTTACTTGCGGTGGGCCGCCGCGAGCCATTTGGGTAACGCTATCAACTGCCATCAGGCCGACGGTTTCCAGCCAATCACCCAACCCGCCATCGGCCGGGATATCGATGCGCACGAACTCACCCGGCACCTGCGCGAGCAAAACTGCGATCAAATGACGGGCCTGATCGAGATTCTCCGCAACCACCGGGCCAATACTCAAACCCCGTCCGCAAACACGCAACAGGGCAAAGGCGCGCAACCGGCCTTCGCTTTCGATGCCGAGCGAATAGTCGACGGCGTCAAACAGAACATCAAGCACAGCGCCACGGTCCATTCGGGTCGCTGCATTCGCCAGCTCCAGCACTCGCGGCTGATCGGCACCCTTCAACGGGCGGCAAGTTTCCGAGTCAGCCAATGGTTGCAGGGCAGGGGCGTGCGCCAAGCCCTGATGCTGCGCAATCTGCCCGAATTCGACAAAACCCTGACTGACATACAGCAGCGCGCCGGCGCGGGTGGCGTTGAGAATTGGCGTTCGCGTCTGACAAGCATCCAGCGCCAGTTCCATCAACGCGCGACCGATGCCTTTGCCTTGGTAATCGCTGCTGACAATCACCAGGCCAATCGTTGCGTAATCACCTTGAGGGCAGGTGAATGCCGTACCGATCAGACGTTCCCCATCCAGCGCAACAAAACCGAGGCTGAGCCGCAGCAGCATCGCCCAGTCGTCCAGCCGATGTGGCCACTTCAATTGCTCGGACAGGGCGAGGGCGGCCGGCAGATCGGCATCGGTCATCGGGCGGTAAACAACAGTGGCGGGCATGGCGAGTCTCCGTTGAACAATGGGCGCGAACGGCGGGAGTGATGGTGCCTGCGTGAAGCCAGGATGAAAACCTCCCTGTCGCGCTGTCTTCAACCCCGGAGAATTTTTTTTGAAATCAAGGGGTTGCCACCCTCGGCAATTCAGTACATAATTCACGCCATCGAAAGCACTGACCGCTGAAAAAGCTCAATGTTTTCAAAGAGTTAGAGAGTGATTGAATTGTCTCTCGAAACTCAACGTTTGTATGCGTCTGGTGTCGTGCTACTGACATCCGATGTTTGAGGCCGAGTAGCAAAATGGTTATGCAGCGGATTGCAAATCCGCCTACGCCGGTTCGATTCCGACCTCGGCCTCCACTTTTAAAAGCCCTGTAGATCAATGATCTACGGGGCTTTTTTTATGTGTGTTGGAAACTACCGGCAACGTGACGTTTTCGGGCAGTGCTCAAGGATCCTTCCGATCACGGTCAACAGGAATTCTTACTCAATATCGGATAAGTCCTACATATAAATAATCTGGCGAATGCTATCTAAGCCTCCTTCCCCATTTCTGACCGGAGGGCGGTTGTGTTCAGACTTATTTTTGTGAGGCTTGTTTGCTTGTCATCGCTGCTTCTTTCGATTTCCGCGACTGCACAGAGTCAATATTTTCGAACATCGGTCTGGCCGGACAGCGAGGAATCATGCCCGCTGCCACAGGATATTCACAACAATGCAGGGATCTTTACCGCGCCCGCGAGTACGGATGGCGTTGAATGGATCGGAGCCGTGGCTGATGGGCAAAATGATCGGGTCAAGGACTTCCACAAAGGCTTATTCGTGCTGACCAAGGACGAATACAACGGCCTCGGGATTCTGAGTAGCTGCATGTATGAGCTGTCGGGAGGGCAATTTTTGGCGATGCGCCTGGACTTGGGTAAAAACTACCAACAAGGGATGTGGATCGAACTGGCCTCGCAGTGGAGCAAATCTGCCGACGGTGCTTTGCCGACAATGCTTGAATGCAACAGTAAAGAAGCCGCTGGCTGCGCGTTTTATCTGGAGTGAGCACGGGGTTGGGTGCGCGGATTCAAGCTTTTCACTCCGTAGCTGCGGCAACCTCGACCTTGTTCCTTGCCGTATTTCGTAGTCCTTTGATCTATCAAGCTTTTTCCTGTGCGCCGCATTGAGGCATTTAGTCTTGAAAAGTGCATATGCGAACTTGCTTCACGGGGGAGGGATGTATATATTTCCACCTCCGCTGCACCAGCGTCAGAACTGTCGCCAAGCCAAACAGCTGTCGCGACGCTCAGACCGCTTCACCGCGCTACCGCCCGAATGGCGAAATTGGTAGACGCATGGGACTTAAAATCCCCCGCTCGTAAGGGCGTGCCGGTTCGATTCCGGCTTCGGGCACCATATTTATCAAAGGCCTGCATGAGGTTTCTCATGCAGGCCTTTGTCGTTTCCGGGTTCGCCATTTATCACTAGCAAGGAGCTTGAGTTTTGATTTCAATGATGAAAATGACTGTTTTTGGATTCGGCGTCGCGGTTATGGGTTTAAGCGTTGTACCGTTTTCCTCGGCAGAGGAAATGACCGAACGCGAGATGGCAGTGACACTCGTCGCAGCGCAGAGAGCATGCACTCACGTGTATCCTGGCATCGAATTCACAATTCGGAACGCCATCGATGACCCTGACATGCAGTTACCCGCCGAGGTGGGTGAGGAAGCACTGCTCGCCGAAAAATCGCCGGAGTATCAAAAAGAAATTCGCTTGGCTCAAGACCCAATGGAACAGGACGTGACTGGACGAGCAGCGCTTGGCCTCATGTGTTCATTCATGAAGCCGCCCAAGCGTTTCTGGCAGTGGTGATTCCGCGCGTTTCAGTTCGCTGCTCGAAATCCAGACAAAAAAAGGCCCGCATGCGGGCGGGCCAAGGGGATTTATCAAAAGGAGTGGGTCCACAGTAGAGCTTGGGTTGTGAACGCGATGTGAAAGGGATGTGCAAGAAAAGTCCCGGCCGCGAGCGCTCAAGCGATTCACCTGGCGCGCTACCGGTTATCGGCTAACAGGAATCATTCAAATGTTCCTGACTCAATTCCCTCACACGCAATTGCTTCGCCGTCGGCGAGCAAGTCAGATGGGGTTGATATAAATGACATCAGTCGATGATTTCCGGATCAAGTCACACGAGCTTTTGATGAATCTGGATGCTGCAACATCAGAAATGATGCAATTGATTTCATCCCGCTCAGTGTCCGGCCCGCTTTGGGAGGACGCGGTCAAACGCCAACACGACGCTTACGTGCGTTGGAACGCGTTTATCAATAGTCGCGACGGCGACGAGCCGCTTGAGGTGCCGCCGGCCAACTGATTACTGCCCGTCGAGCAATGCGCGGCGGGCAAGTTATCTGAACCGTGGCAGTGGTCGCTCGACCGGACGCAACGAAGACAGCGTGCTGCGAATCAGCGGCGTGTCCTTTTCGATGTCGTTCAGGCGATCACGGATTTTCAGCGCCGTCGGGTGCCCGCCCTGGTGATCAACCCAGTCGGCAATTTCTTTGCAGGCTGCAGCGAGACGCGCCTGACGGGAGTCAAGCAGGGTGAGCAGGGTGGTGATGGACTCTTTTTCGGACATGACACACCTCCGTTGAGAGAAAACCTGGCAATGCAACAAAGGGCCCGCGGGTGCGAGCTCTGCCGGTGGCGTCGCTGGTCCTTCAGCTTAAATAATAAGTGTAGACCGGCGCTTTAGCCTTGTCGGGCCGTGACTTGCGACTTGGCATTAAGCTGCCGGCATTCACGTCGCGCGTCTTCTTCCAGATCAAAACCGTCGCCGATAAAGCCGCGGGTGCGGGTGTCAGCGATGCGAAACCAGACCGCCGCTTCGGGCGGCGTGTGGCTGACTTCTCCAGCGCGGCGGCCATGGATGATGATCTTGTTGCAGCGCTTCACGACGAAAATGTCTTCCATGGCACCACCGTGGCTGATTCGTGTTCACATCAACTATAGAAGCCCTTGGCTATCGTGCAAAAAATACACAGGTCAGTTCGTCGGTTGGTTGCGCGTGACCGGCTGCAATTGCCAGCCAGACGCCTGACATTGCAGCGTGTGGCTCGGGTCCAGCGCCGCGAGAAACGCCGGATCGTGAGACACCGCGATGATCGCGCCGGGGAAGCTGCGCAAGGCGTGCTCGAATGCCTCGATGGATTGCAGGTCCAGATGATTGGTCGGTTCGTCCAGCAACAATAATTGCGCCGGCACCTTGCGCCATAAGGCGATGGCGAGCGCCGCTTTCAGCCGTTCACCACCACTCAATGAACCGCTGGGCCGGGTGACTCGGCTGGCTTCGAGTTGCAGATTCGCCAGATAACTTCGCAACAGGCCTTCCGCCAGCGGCGTGTCCAGCAAGCCCAACTGCTCGACCACTGCACGCCGATCGTCCAGCAACGCCAATTGCTGATCGAGAAACGCGCTCGGCACATGCGTAATGCATGCACCGCTGATCGGCGAGAATTGGCCAGCGAGCATTCGCAACAAGGTCGATTTGCCGCAGCCATTCGGACCGCTGACCGCAATGCGCAGCGGGCCACAAATATTCAGAGACACATACGTGGCGGGTTGGTCGGCGGCGAGCCAGGGTAATTGCGCGTTGATCAGCGTCAGCACCTGGCGCGTCGCCGGTACCTCGGCGCCGGGCAGGTTGACCACTACGCATTCATCCGGCAACACCTTGGCGTGTGCCTGTCGCACCTGCTGATCAAGCGCGTTTTTGCGCGATTGATGCGCTTGGCGCACCGGCCCCATGGCGTCCGCCGCTGCGCTTTTTATCCGCGCTCGTTCAAACCCCGAGACATTGGCGATATCAGCCTTTTTGCGCGTGGACGCGGCGCGGCGCTGCACCGTGTCGTGCTCACGCTGCAAACGACTGCGCTCGCGTGTGCGTTCGCTGCGAGCCTGATCAAGGACTCGTTGCACGGCTGCGTTTTCGATAGTGCGTTGCTGCTGAAACGCCGAGTAATCGCCGCTGAACACGCTCGCCCCATGCGGCGTTATCTCGACAATGCGCTGCATGCGGTTCAACAGTTGCCGGTCATGGCTGATCACGATCAAACCGCCGCGCCACATGTCGAGCCTGCGCATCAGCCAATGTCGTCCCGCTGCGTCGAGGTGGTTGGTCGGCTCATCCAGCACCAGAAGTTGCGCCTGCCCAAGCATCGCGCCGATCAGTGCGATGCAGGCTTGCTGGCCGCCGCTCAACTGTTGCGTCAGTTGCTCAAAAGCAATGTCCGCAAGACCAGCCTCGTCCAGCAACTGCCGCAGCCGCTCAGGCAAATCCCAACGGTCGGCCAGAGTGTCGAAATCCTCACTGGAGGCGTGCCCGAGATTCAATCGCGCGAGGGCTTGCAGCGCTGGGGCGCAACCGGTGGATTCGGCGACGGTTTGCCCTTCAATGATTGGAAACGTTTGCGCGACATAAGCGACGCTGGCTTGGCGAGTCAGGCTGCCGGCGGTGGGTGTGAGTTGCCCGGCAATCAAGCGTCCGAGCACGCTTTTGCCGACGCCATTGCGCCCGACGATAGCGCTGGGGACGCGGTCGAAGCTGAGGTTCAGTGAATCGAAAAGTGTCTCGCCGTTGGCAAACTGGAAACCCAGTTGGTTCAGGGAGACGAGAGCAGGCAGACGCGTGACTTGAGTCATCGGCACCTCCGGAAAATGTCGAAAAACCAACAAGCGCCGTAGCGGCTTGTCGCGGGAACATTTTGGAAGGCTTAGTTGTTCACGTTGGCGGTCGTCCTGCGAGAAGGAAAGGTCGTCAGGCTAGACGAGGACTTGCATTCGAGCAAGTCCTCGAACAGTGCGGCTATGAAGCTTTTTCCGCGGCTTCGACCATTTTCTCAAGGAAAATCGCCAGCCCGACTTCCTCTGCTCGCAGGCCTTTGCGCACTCGCGAGCGTGGCAATTCGGCCAGCGAGCCCAGCAAGAAGCCATCGACCACCGCCGGGTGGATGTAGCATTTGCGGCACACGGCCGGGGTGTTGCCCAACTGTTTGGCGACGTTCTTGACCATTTCCACCACATGCCGCTTGGCATCGGATTCCGGCTCCCAATGCAACTCGCGCAGCACCGACAACGCTAACGCGCTGCCCGCCCAGGTGCGGTAATCCTTGGCGGTGAAATCGGCGCCGGTGAGGGTTTGCAGGTAAGCGTTGACGTCGGAAGAAGTGATTGAGTGGCGCTCGCCGTTTTCGTCGAGGTACTGAAACAGGTTTTGCCCGGGGATTTCCAGGCAACGCTTGACGATCCGCGCCAAGCGGCGGTCTTTCACGGTGATCTGATGTTCGACGCCGCTCTTGCCGCGAAACTGGAACAGGATCGCGCTGCCGTTGACCTCGACATGCTGGTTGCGCAGTGTGGTCAATCCATACGAGCGGTTATCGCGGGCATATTGCGTGTTGCCGACCCGGATCAACGTCGCGTCGAGCAAGGTAATCACCGTGGCCATAACCTTGTCACGGCTGAAACCGGGCGCCTCCAGCAGGGCTTCCAGTTGTTTGCGCAGCTTCGGCAGGGCCATGCCGAAATCGCGTAGGCGCGAGTATTTGTCGGCATCGCGCACCTCGCGCCAACGCGCGTGATAACGGTATTGCTTGCGGCCTCGCGCGTCGCGCCCGGTGGCTTGCAGATGGCCGCGCGGGTCGGCGCTGATCCACACATTGGTGTAGGCGGGCGGTACGGCGAGGGCGTTGATGCGTTTGATTTCGTCGGGATCTTTGATGCGCTGGCCCGACGGATCGAAATAGCAGAACTTGCCGCGCAATATCTTGCGCGTGATACCGGGCTGGGTGTCATCGACATAATGCAGGTCGGGTGGCAACACATCGGTCAGCGCGGTATCGGGCATGGCAGTAGTCCTGGGCAACAATAAGAAGGCGTGTACAGGATTGACCGCGCGCGATTGCGGTTGGTGCCGACGGATTTACGCGAGGACGGCCACAGCCTTGATTTGCGCCCAGAGTTGTTGCCCCGGATGGATGCACAACTGATCCCGTGAATACCGCGTAATGCGCGCCAACAGTGGCGAGCCGCCGGCGTCCAGGCGAATCAACACGTGCGCCGCGTTATCGGCAGGTTGCTCGCTGACCACCGTCACCGGCAGGCGATTGAGAATGCTGCTTTGCTCGACGCCGTGCTGGCTGAGGCTGACATCGCGCGCCTGAACCTTGCAGCGCAGCGCCTGACCGTCGGCCATCGGCGAATGCGCGACGCGGATGCTCAGCTCGGTATTCGGCAGTTGCAGGGTCAGCAATTGATAGTCGGCGTCATAAGCGCTGGCATGCCCCTCAATCACCACGCCCGCGTCGTCGCCCAAGGCCAGCGGCAAGTCGAGCCGCGCCAGGGTTTCGCCAATCGGTCCGCTGGCCAAGGCTTTGCCGTCACTCAGCAGCACGAGGTGATCGGCCAGCCGCGCCACTTCATCCTGCGAGTGGCTGACGTACAGCACTGGTATGTCCAGTTCGTCGTGCAGACGTTGCAGGTACGGCAGGATTTCGTTTTTACGCTGACTGTCGAGGGCGGCAAGCGGTTCGTCCATCAGCAGCAATTTCGGGCTGGTCAGCAGGGCGCGGGCGATGCCGACGCGCTGGCGCTCGCCGCCGGACAGATTCTGCGGATGACGGTCGAGCAGATGCGCGATGCCGAGCAGTTCGGTGGCATGGGCCATGTCGACGCGGCGCTGCGATTTGGCGATGCGCTTGAGGCCGAATTCGAGATTGGCCAGCACCGATAAATGCGCGAACAGGCTGGCTTCCTGAAACACGTAACCAATCGCGCGTTTATGCGGCGGCACGAAAATATTCTGGCTGCTGTCCTGCCAGACTTCATCGTTGACCTGAATAAAGCCTTCTTCGGCGCGCTCCAGGCCGGCGATGCAGCGCAGGCACGTAGTCTTGCCCGAGCCAGAATGCCCATACAGTGCGCTGACGCCGCGACCGGGCAATTGCAGGTCGACGTCGAGGGAGAAACCGGAATAGCTGAGTTTCAGGCGCGTGAGAATCATCAATCAGCTCCAGGCCGTTTTGGTTTTACGGCTGGAATACAGCGCCAGCAACACAAGGAATGAGAACACCAGCATGGCCCCGGCCAGCCAGTGCGCCTGGGCGTATTCCATGGCTTCGACGTGATCGTAGATCTGCACCGAAACTACGCGGGTCTTGTCCGGGATATTGCCGCCGATCATCAGCACCACGCCGAATTCGCCGACCGTGTGGGCAAAACCGAGGATCGCCGCGGTGATGAAACCGGGGCGCGCCAGTGGCAGGATCACGCTGAAAAATGTGTCCCACGGATTGGCGCGCAGCGTTGCGGCGACTTCCAATGGGCGAGTGCCGATGGCGGCAAAAGCGTTTTGCAGCGGCTGCACCACAAACGGCATCGAATACAGCACCGAGCCGATCACCAGTCCGGCAAAACTGAAAGTCAGCGTGCCGAGCCCCAGCGCTTGGGTGAACTGGCCGATGAAGCCGTGAGGCCCGAGCGCCAGTAATAAATAGAAGCCAATCACCGTCGGCGGCAATACCAGCGGCAGGGCGACGATGGCCCCGACCGGGCCGCGCCACCACGAGCGGGTGCGCGACAGCCACAACGCAATCGGAGTGCCGATGACCAGCAGGATCACGGTCGTCAGGGACGCCAGTTTCAGGGTCAGCCAGATGGCGGAAAAGTCGGCACTCGTCAGCGTCATTTAGAGTTGATAACCGTAGGACTTGATGACAGCCGCAGCTTTTGGCCCCTTGAGGTAGTCAACCAGTGCCTTGGCGGCCGGGTTGTCCTTGCCTTTGTTGAGGATCACCGCGTCTTGTTTGATTGGGTCGTGCAGTTGCGCTGGAACGATCCAGGCTGAGCCGCTGGTGACTTTGCCGTCTTTGTAGATCTGCGACAAGGCTACAAAACCCAGTTCAGCGTTGCCGGTGGAAACAAATTGATAAGCCTGGGTGATGTTCTGGCCTTCGACGATTTTACTTTTGACCTTGTCGGTCAGGCCTTGCTTGGCCAACACCTGGGTCGCGGCCAGACCATACGGCGCGGCTTTCGGGTTGGCGATGGACAGGTGCTGGTACGCGTTGTTTTTCAGCACCTCGCCGTTGGCATCGACATAGCCTTCTTTGGCCGACCACAGCGCCAGGGTGCCGATGGCGTAGGTGAAGCGCGAGCCTATGACGATTTCGCCTTCGTTTTCGAGTTTTTGCGGGGTGCTGTCGTCGGCCGAGAGGAACACTTCGAACGGCGCGCCGTTTTTGATCTGGGTGTAGAACTGCCCGGTTGCGCCATAGGCTGCGACCAGTTTGTGCCCGGTGTCTTTTTCGAAATCGGCGGCGATTGCCTGGATCGGCGCGGTGAAGTTGGCGGCTACTGCGACCTGGACTTCATCGGCCTGGGCCGAGCCGAACGCGAATATTGCGAGCAGGCTGGCGAGGCAAGTGGGGGCAAAACGTGAGGCACGAATGGTCATGAAACGGCTCCGTTGTTATTGGGGTGAACGCTATATAGCGGAATATATAGCGAAATGCCTGTGAACGGAACTTGCCGGTTTTAACTTGTGCTCAATGTAGGTGCTGAACTTGGTGGGTGCTGAACTTGGTGGGAGCTGAGCTCGCTCGCGATGGCGGTTGGGACATTCGGCATCTTGTTGATTTGGAAGTCCGCTATCGCGAGCAGGCTCACTCCTACAGGTGATTTGTTGGGTGAGGAGGTTAGTGGTGGGTCAGTTTGGCCAATGCTTCTTCGGCGAAGCGCCGGGTCAGTTCTGCAGTGGTCAGCTCGATACCTAGGGTAAACGCCTGCCCAGCCCAAAGGTTGGCGAAGTCCGCCGGATCCTTCGCCCGCAGCGGCAACAGCGCGCCACCGGCCAACGGGAACGCCGGCGCCTTGTCGCTCATCGGCCCGATCTCGCGCATCACCCGGTTGAGAATCCCCCGCGCCGGCCGGCCGGTGAAGAGATTGGTCATCGCCGTTTCGCTTTCCTTAGCCGTGCGCAACGCCTTGTGGTGCGCCGCGCTGATTCTGGCTTCGGGCGTAAACAGGTACGCCGTACCCAATTGCACCGCCGACGCGCCAAGGTGAAACGCGGCAACAATCCCGCGCACGTCGCCGATCCCGCCAGCAGCGATCACCGGCACCTTCACTGCGTCAACCACCTGCGGCAACAGCGCGAACGTGCCGACCTGGCTGCTCAAGTCATCGCTGAGAAACATCCCGCGATGGCCGCCGGCCTCGTAACCCATGGCGATAATCGCGTCGCAGCCGTGCTGCTCCAGCCACACCGCCTCTTCGACAGTGGTGGCCGAGGACAGAATCTTCGCGCCGGTGGCTTTGACCCGTTCCAGCAGCGCCTGCTGCGGCAGACCAAAGTGGAAACTGACGACTTCGGGGCGAAACTCTTCGATCACGGCGCACGCCGTCTCATCGAACGGCGCGCGATTGGACACCGGCGTCGGCGCATCGAAATCGGCGCCCAATTCGCGGTAGTAGGGCTCCAGCAGATTTTTCCATGCGTCAGCCTTTTGCTCGTCCGGCGCCGGCGGTTGATGACAGAAGAAGTTGACGTTGAACGGGCGCTGGCTCTGCTGGCGAATGGTTTTCAGCTCTTCGCGCAATTGCTCGACGCTGAGCATCGCCGCAGGCATCGAGCCCAGGCCGCCAGCGTTGCTCGCAGCAATGACCATCGCGGAATCGGTCGCGCCGGCCATTGGCGCCTGGATAATCGGCAGCTCGATCCCGAGCAGGTCAAGAATGCGCGTATCTGGCCACTGGCTCATGTGCTTGCTTCTCCGACGGTGAGGGCAGGGAGGTTAATGTCGGTTTTGTAACAGCTATGGCCAGTCTCACGCCAGTTGGTTTTTCTGAACGGTGGCGTCTGTTTTTATGAAGCCTTGACCAGTTAAATGCGCGCAGGCTGGGCATTGCCAGCTCAATCAACAGCAAAGTTTTTCACGGATTTGCCGGCCGAAAAAAAAGCATAGTCGGCGCTCATGGAAACGCCCGGCGGATTTGGCGATTGGCGGAAAGTCGGGTAGGGCAATGTGTTGCTTTGTGTTATTTGATGGGCACTCCAACCTCAGCAAACCCCTCGGGAGGCAGCGATGTTCAACGGTATTTTGATCGACAAAGACGACAGCGGTTATCGGGCCACACTGCAGGAAATCAATGAAGAGCAATTGCCCGAGGGCGATGTCACCGTGCGCGTGGCGTACAGCACGTTGAATTTCAAGGACGGTCTGGCGATC
Source organism: Pseudomonas prosekii (assembly GCF_900105155.1). NCBI lineage: Bacteria > Pseudomonadati > Pseudomonadota > Gammaproteobacteria > Pseudomonadales > Pseudomonadaceae > Pseudomonas > Pseudomonas prosekii. The sequence continues at coordinate 3,895 of NZ_LT629762.1, read as the reverse complement.
ACTGGCAGCAGTCCGGTGGTGCGAAAATTCCCCATGGTGCCGGGGATTGATCTGGCAGGCAGCGTCGAAGCCAGCGAGCATCCGGACTACAAGGTCGGCGAACTTGTCCTGCTTAACGGTTGGGGCGTGGGTGAAGGGCATTGGGGCGGATTGGCGCAGAAAGCGCGGCTCAACGGCGACTGGTTGATTGCGCTGCCAAAGGCCTTCACACCGGCGCAAGCCATGGCAATCGGCACCGCCGGTTACACGGCGATGCTGAGCATTCTGGCGCTGGAGCACAATGGCGTCGCCCCGCAGCAGGGTGAAGTGCTGGTGACCGGCGCGAATGGCGGTGTAGGCAGTTTCGCCATCGCGTTGTTGAGCAAGCTTGGCTACACCGTCGTGGCCTCGACCGGTCGCACTTCGGAGCACGATTACCTCAAACAGCTCGGCGCCAGCGAAATCATCGACCGCGCGACCTTATCCGAGCCGGGCAAGCCGCTGGCCAAGGAACGCTGGGCAGCGGTCATCGATTCGGTCGGCAGCCACACGCTGGCCAACGCCTGCGCCAGTACCAAAGCTAACGGCACGGTCGCCGCGTGCGGATTGGCCCAGGGCATGGATTTTCCGGCCTCGGTCGCGCCGTTCATTCTGCGCGGAGTGACCCTCGCCGGCATCAACAGCGTGACCCAGCCCAAAGCCAAACGCGTAATGGCCTGGAACCGTCTGGCCGCGGATCTGGACTTCGCTTTGCTGCCGCTGATCAGCCACGAGATTGGTCTCAGTGAAGCCATCGCAGCCGCGCCGAAATTGCTCGCCGGCCAATTGCGCGGCCGCGTGGTGGTGGATGTGAATCGCTGAAGGATTACTGGCCTTCGCGCTCCAGCAGCTGCCGTTTGCGCTCGACGCCCCAGCGATAACCCGAGAGATTGCCGTCACTGCGCACCACGCGGTGACACGGGATCGCCACCGCCAGACTGTTCGCGCCGCAGGCCTGGGCCACGGCGCGCACGGCTTTCGGCGAGCCGATACGCAGGGCGATGTCGGCGTAACTGGCGGTGCTGCCGACCGGGATTTCACGCAGTGCCTGCCAGACCCGTTCCTGAAACACCGTGCCGCGCACGTCCAGCGGCAAGTCGAGGCCAATTGCCGGTGCTTCGATAAACCCGACGACCTGAGCGATCAACTGCTCAAACTCGTGATCAGCGCCGATCAGGTTGGCGCGGCGGAATTTGTCCTGCAGGTCACAGACCAACTGATGCGGATCGTCGCCAAGCAAAATCGCGCAGATCCCGCGTGCGCTTTGCGCCACCAGAATTGCTCCCAACGAGCATTGCCCGACCGCAAAACGAATGTCGTTGTTCTGGCCCTCGGCGCGGTAATCACCCGGTTTCATCCCCAGCAGGTGATCGGCGGATTCGTAGAACCGGCTATTGGAATTGAAACCTGCGTCGTACAGCGCGTCGGTCACCGAGCCACCGTCGCTCAAGCGTTCACGAACCCGGCGTGAGCGGTGGGCGCTGGCGTAACCCTTGGGCGTCAGACCGGTGACGGCTTTGAATACGCGATGAAAGTGGAAACTGCTCAACCCAGCGGCATCCGCCAGTTCGCTTAGCGCAGGCAAATTTTCCGCCGATTCGATCTGCCGACACGCCGCCGCGACCGTGGCGGCATGTTGCGCGGCGACCTCGCTCTGGTCCTTCGCTGCGCGTTTGCTCGGGCGGTAACCGGCGGCCTGGGCTTGCTCGGCAGTGTCGAAAAATTCCACGTTCTGCGGTTTCGGCAAGCGCGCCAGGCTGCTCGGGCGGCAATAGATGCCGGTGGTTTTCACCGCGTAGACAAACTGTGCGTCAGCCTTGGGATCGCGCGCGACCACCGCAGCCCAGCGTGGGTCGTTTTCGGTGGTGGGCGTGGTTTTGCTGATGGAGGTGCTCATGGCTTCAGGTCCGTGGACTGGTTTCGCTCAGGTTAATCAGCCGACAGTAAAGCAGCACTCCGGGTCTTGCGGTCAAACTCGCAAACTCATCCGGCGAGCCGAAAAGTGAAGTTGATCCGTTGTTCGCCCAGTTGCGGATGCTGGCCGTCCTTGATCGGCAAAACGCCGTGGTAACGCAAGCGATCAACGCCGCCCCAGACCACCACGTCGCCGTGGAACAACGGCACGCGCTGGGTTTTGTCGCTGCGCTCGAAACCACCAAACTGAAACATCGCCGGCAAGCCCAGTGACACTGAGACGATAGGCGCGGCGTAGGAACCTTCGTTTTTATCCTGATGCAAAGACATCTTCGCCCCAGGGATATAACGATTGATCAGGCAGGAATCCGGCACAAAGTCAGCAAATCCTGCTTCCTGTGCTGCCGCTTGCGCCAGTTCGAAAAACGCCGGTGGCATGGCTGGCCACGGTTGTCCGGTTTGCGGATCGTGACGCGTGTAACGGTAACCGCTGCGGTCGGTGGTCCAGCCCAGCGCACCGCAACTGCTCAGCGCCACCGACATGGTAAAACCGCCCGGCGTGACCATTTGCCGGAAAGGCGCGGCCGACAGCACGGCTTCCAGCGCTGGCAGCAATCGGTCAAGCAGAGGCAGGGCAAAGCCGCGCAGCACGTAGGACTGTTCGCCGATCTGCTCGCGCCGTGGCGTTTGCTGTGGCTCGTCATCAGCGAACAGGTCGAGGGTGGTCGGGCTCATGGTTTCATAACGCATCGTGAAAAATGATTCCAAGGGTATGGCGATTGCCGCTGTGCAGGCGACTGACGCCGTGGCGCAGGGTCACCCGGTAATAACCGCGAAGGCCTTTGACCGGGCGCTGGCTGACGGCAAAGATCAGCGCATCTCCTTTGCTCAGGCCAATGACCTGAGGCCGGGACTGCATGCGCGGACGTTGCTCGGTCAACACAAACTCGCCACCGGTGAAGTCTTGCTGCGGCTCTGACAGAAGAATCGCTACTTGCAGTGGGAAAACGTGTTCACCGTACAGGTCCTGATGCAAACAGTTGTAATCCTGCGCACCGTATTGCAGCAACAACGGGGTAGGGCGCTCCTGACCAGCGGCGTGGCAGCGCTCGATGAACTGCGCGTGACGTTCGGGGAAACGCGTCGGCAAGCTCATGTGCTCGTACCAGCGATTGGCGATCGGCACCAGGCGCGGGTACAGCGTATCGCGTAGCTGACTCACCACGTCGGGCAACGGGTATTTGAAATACTTGTATTGCCCGCGCCCGAAGCCGTGGCGAGCCATCATGACCTGCGAACGGAAAGGCTCCTGTTGGGCGTACAACGCACTGATTTCGTCGCACGCCTGATGGCTTAACAGTGAGCGCACAATCGCGCAGCCGTCCTGATCGAGTTGCTGTTCAAGCGCCGGCCAATCCGCCGATTCCACGCAAGTGGGCATGTCGTGACTCCTGAACCGTAGGTTGAGGTGGCCAGACTAGGGCGTGTGCGCTGAGCGAACACCCCGGCGCTTGCGCTCGAATTTTGCGGCGGGGGCGGTGACGTCCAGGTGGTCGCTCCCGACAATGTTCTGCTGTCACGCCCCTGTGGGAGCGAGCTTGCTCGCGATGAGGGCGTGTCAGTCGACATCAATGCCGCCCGACCCATTGCAATCGCGAACACGCTCGCTCCCACAAAGAGTCTTCATCAAGCAGGAGAGTTGCGAGTGTTACAGCGCTTTGCTGACAGCAATTTCGCTGATCACGTCGTCGCTCTGGCCATGAATCGCGTCCAGCGCGGCTTTGGCTTCCTCTTCGGTGCCGTCTACAAGCTGGGCAAATTCGAAGCGGCGCTCACCGTTAAGTTTGTATTTGATGACGTACTTGGTCGTTTGGGCCACGGTCATGTCAGGTCTGCCTGTTTGCGTGTGTGGGTGCGGCTCAGCTCAATTTGGTGCTGGAGCGGCGGACGATCTTGATTGAGT